>CAWBZM010000008.1:0-144551 GCA_963793205.1 uncultured Gemmatimonadales bacterium | reverse complement strand
GCGCCGTTCACGCCACCGCCGTCGATCACGCCCTGGTCGACACCCTTCCAGAGGACCCGGCGGGAGAACGCCACCAGGGGCCGGACGATGGCGGCGTCGTACAGTTCATCGACGTAATACTTGTGATACAGCACCTTCCAGAAGCCGGTGTCCTCGGCCGCATCGTGGGCCGGGACGGTGTGCGCGCGCCGCGTGATCACCCAGCCCAGCACCAGACCCACCACGGCAATGCCAATCGCCACGCCGATGAGGAGGGTTTCGGTGCCATGCTCCGGCAGCACCGCGGCGGTGCCCTGCTGCAGTGCGATCGCGTCGCCGGCGGCGGTGATCGGCTCCAGCCAGTGATGCAGGAATTCGTGCGGCATGCCGATGGCCGGGAAAAATTCCGGGAGGTTGAGCCAGCCACCGAACACGCTGAGCAGCCCGAGGACGGTCAGCGGCAGGGTCATGATCCAGGGCGCCTCGTGCAGGTGCTCCCGCTCCTGCTCGCCCGTGCGATTAGGGCCGAAGAAGGTCATGGCGATGAGCCGGGCCATGTAGTAGGCCGTCAGCAGGGCCGCGACGGCGCCCATGGCCCAGAACAGCCGGAAGATCGGCTCCGCTTCGCCTCGGCCGAAGGCGAACGCCAGGATCTCGTCCTTCGAGAAGAAGCCGGCGAACGGTGGGATGCCGGCGATCGCCAGGGTGGCGATGATCATCAGGGTGCCGGTCACCTTCATGTACTTGAACAGCCCGCCCATGTTGCGCATGTCCTGCGCATCCTCATGGCTGTGGGTGGCGTGATACGCATGATGCATCGCGTGGATCACGCTGCCGGCGCCGAGGAAGAGCAGCGCCTTGAAGAAGGCGTGGGTCGCGAGGTGAAAGACCCCCGCCGTGATCGCGCCGGTGCCCACCCCGAGGAACATGTAGCCGAGCTGGGAGACGGTCGAATAGGCCAGGACCTTCTTGATATCGTACTGCCGGAGGCCGATCGTCGCGGCGAACAGCGCGGTCAGGGCACCGATCCCGGCGACCACCGTCTGGCTGGTGGGGGCGAGGGCGAACAGGACGTTGGAGCGGGCCACGAGATACACACCCGCGGTGACCATGGTAGCGGCATGGATCAGCGCCGAGACTGGTGTCGGTCCGGCCATCGCATCCGGCAGCCAGGTATAGAGCGGGATCTGGGCGGACTTGCCGGTGCAGCCGAGGAACAGGAACAGGGTGATCGCGGTGATGATCGTCCCGCCGGCCGCGAACGCCTGCGGCGCCTTGGCGAACACCTCGACAAAATTGAGGGTGCCGCAGGCCTGCCAGATCAGGAACATGGCGATCAGGAAGCCAAAGTCCCCGATCCGGTTGACCACGAAGGCCTTCTTGCCAGCATCGGCATTGGCCTTTTCGGAGAACCAGAATCCAATCAGCAGGTAGGAACAGAGCCCGACCCCTTCCCAGCCGATGAACATCATCGGGAAGCTGGAGCCGAGCACCAGGACCAGCATGAAGGCGACGAACAGATTGAGGTACGCGAAGTAGCGGGCGTAGCCCTGGTCCGCTGTCATATACCCGACGCTGAACAGATGGATCAGGCTGCCGACGCCGGTGATCACCAGCAGCATGATGACCGACAGCTGGTCCAGCTGGAAGGCGAAGTCGATGCTGAGCTTCCCGACCGGAATCCAGGACCAGAAGCGGATGATCAGCGGCTCGTCGGGGCCGGCATGCCACTGCTGCCCCAGGTTCATCACCGTGAGCAGGGCGACGACGAAGGTGGCGAGCAGCACCCCGGGGCCGATGATCGAGACCGCGGTCTTGGCCTGCGGCCGCCACAGCGCGATCGCGCCGTTCAGCAGGAAGCCGAGCAGCGGGAGCCCGAGGATGAGTGCCACGGAAAGCGGAAGCGGCATCAGCCCCTGAGCAGGTTGATGTTCTGGAGGTCGACCGACTTGTGGTGGCGGAAGATGGCGAGAATGATCGCCAGCCCCACCGCCGCTTCGGCGGCGGCCACTGTCATGACGAAGAAGACGAAGATCTGACCTGAGAGCCCGTGCACGGTGGACAGGGCCACGAAGCTCAGGTTGACCGCGTTGAGCATCAGCTCCACGCACATGAAGATGACGATCGCGTTGCGGCGGACCAGCACGCCGGCGACACCGATCACGAAGAGGATGGCCGAGACCAGCAGGGCCGGACCGAGCAGCATCAGATCCTCCGTTTGGCGAGGACGACGGCCCCGACGATGGCGGCCAGCAGGAGCATCGAGGTCAGCTCGAAGGGCACCAGGTACTGCTCGAACAGCGGCTTCGCGATATCACCCGGGATGCCCCGGGTGCGGGTGGCCTGGGCCGCGCCCTGGGTGCTGTCGAACACCATGCCGGGATTGGCCAGCGAGGTGGACCGGGTGTACTCCAGCGCCAGTCGCTCCGGGCTGTACTGGCTGATCGGGATGACCTGACTTGCCAGCACCCCCGTCAGCAGCATCACCAGCAGTACCACCCCGGTGCGCCGCAGGTCGGATTCGCCCCGGCCCAAATTCAGCAGCATGATGACGAAGATGAACAGCACCATGATCGCCCCGGCATAGACCAGGATCTGAATCACGCCGATGAACTGGGCCTGCAGCAGGAAGAAGATGGCCGCGAGGTTCAGCATGGTATACACCAGCCAGAACGCCGAGGCGATCGGGTTGCGGACCACCACAACCAGCACGGCCGAGATGATCGCCAAGGTGGCGAAGAACCAGAACACCTGGTGGATCATCGGTTACTCGCCCCTGGCATCGTTCGGATCCCACAGCGTCGAGACGGGGTGGGTCTGGGAGGACAGCCGTTCGAGATCGTACACGAAGCGATCCCGGCTGTACTCCGAATTCTCGTAGTGCACCCCGACGTGGATCGCCTCTTCGGGGCAGACTTCCTGGCAGTACCCGCAAAACACGCAGCGAAACTCGTCGATCTCGTAGACCAGCGGATAGCGGTTGCCTTCCTCGTCCTCGCCCGGGACCAGCTTGATGCAGTTGGCGGGACAGATCTGGGGGCAGAGCCCGCAGGCCACGCACTTGGACCGGCCCTGCTCGTCGGTGAGCATGCGGTGGGTGCCGCGCCACCGCGGGGAGATGGTCCACGCGCCCCGCTCCGCCTCGGGGGCACTCTTCTCCTCCGGGTACTGCATGGTCACCTTGGGCTCGAACATCTTCTTGAACGTGAGCGCCATCCCCTTCAGGGTGGCCCGCACGTAGCTGACGTCGTGCTCGGGACGCTTCATCACCTTCACGCCAATGGCCATAAACTCCTCAGGCTGCCCGGTCGAGGCCGCCCGCAGCGGCCCGACGGTTGCGCGAGCCGCTGATCAGCAGGCCGCGATCCAGCACGATGAACACCAGGTAGCCCAGAACCAGGTTGAGCCCGCCGAGCGCGCCGTACAGCGCCAGCGACGAAGGCAGCCCGAACAGGTCCTGCACCACGTAGATCGCGGTCGCCGTCACCATCACATAGGCCAGCCCGATCGGCATCAGGACCTTCCACCCCAGCGCCATGAGCTGGTCGTAGCGGAACCGCGGCAGGGTCCAGCGGATCCACATGAAGAGGAAGACGAAGAACAGGGTCTTGAGGAACATCACCACCCCGGTCACCAGGGTCTGGGCGATCCCCGGGGTCTCGTCCCAGTGAGTGAAGGGGATATCCCAGCCCCCGAAGAAGAGGGTCATCACCATCGCGGAGACCGTCACCATCGTCGGCGTATTCGGCGATGAAGAACATCGAGAACTTCATCGCGCTGAATACTCGGTGTGATACCCGGCGATCAGTTCCGACTCCGCCTCCGGCAGGTCGAAGGGCAGCCGGTTGGTTTCGGCGAAGCCGGAGACGAGGAAGATGAAGAAGGCGATGAACAGCGGGAGGACGAACCAGTCGAACCCGTTCACCTGCTGGGCCCGGATGATCTCGACGAAGGCGACGTTGCCGGTGAGCAGCAGCACCGGGACCAGCCGACAGCCCCATCGCCACTTCGTAGGAGATCATCTGCGCCGTGGCGCGGAGCCCGCCCAGCAGGCGAGTACTTGTTGTTGGACGACCAGCCGGCCAGCGCGATGCCGTAGACCCCGATCGAACTGATGGCCAGGACGAAGAGAAACCCGACCGGCAGGTCGGCCACCGCCATGGACATCAGGCCGGTGTGGACGAACCGTCCGAGCAGCGGCAGGGTGAAATCGAAGTTGACCGGCAGCGGTGCCGCCCAGGGAATGACCGAGGTCAGGGTCAGCGCCGGAATGAACGCCAGCGTGGGGGCCAGCATGAAGAGCCCGCGGTTGGCGGTCCCCGGGAAGGTCTCTTCCTTGAGGATGTTCTTGAGGCCGTCCGCAGCCGGCTGGAGCAAACCGGCCCACCCGACCCGGTTCGGGCCCCGGCGATACTGCATCCAGGCGGAGACCTTGCGCTCCATCAGCGTCAGCAAGGCCACGCCGATCAGGGTCATGGTGAAGACGACGATCAGCTTGATCGCGCTGAGGAGCAGCATGCCCTTGATCTCCGGCGTCATCGGGCAGACCCCTGCCCCGGCCGGCGTGCCGGCGGTGCGCCCGGCCAGCCCGAGGTCGGCATAGGTGAGTCCGCCAGCGCCGGGATTCCTGCCACCGTGGCTGCGAACGCCTCGGCCGGCGGTGGCCGGGCTCTTCCGGCCGCCGCCATCGCGCCGCGACCCACCAGGCCGGCCGGGCCATACCGGGCGCGCTGCGCGCCTGCTGGTAGCGCTGGACCCGGCGATCGCGATTGACGAAGGTGCCATTCTCTTCGGCCATGGTGGTGATCGGCAGGACGAGCGCGCGCCGGGGGAGTTCCTGGCCCTGAATCGTGCCCAGCACGACCACGGCCGCCACTCAGCGCGCCCGCCTCGGCCGCCGTCAGCGTCGACGTCGAGCAGCACCACCAGCGGCGCGCTGGCCGCCCGCTTCACCGCCGCGGCCCAGTCGGTGCTGAAGCCCAGCAGGCGGGCCCCTTCACCGTTAGGCGCGCGTTCGGCGCGAGCGCCAGATTCGGGCACGCCGGCGAGCGGCGCCTCCTTCTCTCCCAGCGGCACCTGCACCGCCGCCGTCAGCGTCGTGCCCGCCAGCAGCGCCTTGACCCGCCCCAGCGATTCCACTGAGGCGCCGTCCGGACGCGAGCACTACCGCCTCGCCCCCCGCCTTGCACCAGCCCGGCCAGCCGGGCCAGTGCCGTTCCCAGTCGGTGGCCTGGAGCCGGTCGCCCTCGCGCACCAGCGGCGCCTCGATCCGGTCGCCCCGGTTCATCCAGCGATAGTCCATCCGGCCGGCATCGCAGATGAAGTGGCGATTGACCTCGAGATTGGGCCGGGGCCGGAGCCGGACGACGGTGTTGTCGCGGGTATCGATCATGATGTTGCAGCCCTGGGTGCAGCCGGGGCAGACGCTGGCGGTCTTGTCGAGATCCCAGGCGCGGGCCTTGTGGAGAAAGTCCTTGGAGATCAGCGATCCGACCGGGCAGAGATCCACGACGTTGCCGGCCCAGGGGTGGTCCAGCAGCTGGCTCGGGATCAATGCCGATGAAGGCCCGGTCGCCCCGCTCCGACACGTTCAGGACCGGGGTCTCGGCCACGTCGTCCATGAAGCGGACGCAGCGGGTGCAGAGAATGCAGCGGTTGGCCACGTAGAGCACGTCGGGCCCGAAGTCCTCCACCGGATTGTAGCGCTTGGCGTAGTCGCCGTAGCGGGTGCCGGCCCGCCCTTCCTGGAAGACGTAGTCCTGCAGCTCGCACTCGCCGGCCTGGTCGCAGATCGGGCAGTCGAGCGGGTGGTTGATGAGCAGGAACTCCAGCACACTCTCGCGGGCCTTCTTCGGGCGCTGTCGCTGTCGACGTGCACCACCTGGCCTTCCGCCACGGTGGTGACGCAGGCCGGCATCAGCTTGGGCGCCTTCTCCACCTCCACCAGGCACATCCGGCAGACCGCCGGCGAGGGCAGCGACGGGTGGTAGCAGTAGTGCGGGACGAGGACGCCGGCCTGCTTGGCCGCCTCGATGATCGAGGTGCCCTTGGGCACGGCACCTCGATGCCGTCGATCGTGACGTTGACGAGCTCGGTCAGCCATTAGACGGTCGCCAGCGCAGGCTGACTTGGCGCCGCTCAGGTAGGCTTCGAACTCCGGCGCGGAACTTCTGGATGCCGCTGACCATCGGCGCGGCGCAGGAGTCGCTCAGCACGCAGATCGTCTTGCCGGTCATGTTCTCCGCCAGGTCGAGCAGCAGCTCGAGGTCCTCCGCCGTGCCCTTCCCGGCCAGGATCCGCTCGAGGATCTTGGTGGTCCAGGCGGTGCCCTCGCGGCACTGGGTGCACTGGGCGCAGGACTCGTGGGCGTAGAACTCGGGCCAGCCGCATGACCTGGTAGACCATGTCGGTGGAGTCGTCCATCACGATCATGCCGGCCGAGCCCAGCATCGAGCCCTGGGCCACGACGCCCTCGTAGTCCAGCGGCGCAGCCTTCGGCCTCGGCCGCGGTCATGATCGGCACCGACGAGCCGCCCGGAATCACCGCCTTGAGGGTCCGGCCCGGCCGCATGCCGCCGCACATGTCGATAGATGAGTTCCTTCATCGGGGTGCCCATGGTGACCTCGTAGTTGCCGGGCCGCTGCACGTGGCCGCAGACCGAGATCAGCTTGGTGCCGGTGCTCTTGGGGTTGCTCAGGCAGAGGCCTTGTACCACTCCGCGCCGCGGTTGAGGATGTGGGGCACCGCGGCGAGGGTCTCGACGTTGTTGATGGTGGTCGGGCAGGCCCAACAGCCCGGCCGACGCCGGGAAGGGCGGCTTGATGCGGGGATTGCCGCGCTTCCCTTCGATCGAGTTCATCATCGCGGTCTCTTCGCCGCAGATGTAGGCGCCCGCCCCGCGGTGCAGGATGCACGTCGATCCGCCGGCCCGATGCCGAAGACGTTCCCGCCCAGCGCCCCGTGGCTTGTACGCCTCCGCCACCGCGGCGCCTGCATGATGCGTTGCGGCTCGGTGAACTCGCCGCGGATGTAGATGTAGCATGCGCTCCGCCCCGATGGCGTAGGCGCCGATGGCGCACCCCTCGATCAGCTGGTGCGGGGTCCACCGCATGATCTCCCGGTCCTTGAAGGTGCCGGGCTCGGACTCGTCGGCGTTGCAGACCAGGTAGTGGGGCTTCCCGTCGTCCTTGGGCATGAACGACCACTTCAGGCCGGTGGGGAAGCCGGCGCCGCCGCGGCCCCGCAGGCCGCGACGCCTTGATCTCCTCCATGACCTGGCTCGCGGGTCATGCCGAGGGCCTTCTTGCAGCGCCTCATAGCCGCCGCGCTTGACCCAGCCGTCGAAGGTCCGGGCGCCGGCGTCGCCGAAGTACTTGGAGAGGACCGGCGTTTCCCTCGGCGTGACTCGGATGCGGATAGCCCATTACTTGTACCCCTGCAGGATGCCGGCGACCCGCTCCGGCGTCACGCCCTCGATGAAATCGTCGTTGATCATGATCGGGCGTGGCGAAGCCGCAGGCGCCGAGGCACTCGACCTCGATCACGGTGAACCGCCCGTCGGCGCTGGTGGCGCCGAGCTCGCCGCAGCCGGTCTGCTGCAGGAAGCGCCTTCACCACCTCCTCCGCGCCGCAGATGTTGCAGGGCGAGGTGGTGCAGACCTGGATGAAGTGCCGGCCCACCGGATGGGTGTGGTACATCGTGTAGAAGGTGACCACGCCCTTCACGTACGCCGGGGTGAGTCCCAGCACTTCGGCCACCTCGGCGATGGCCGGCTCCGAGATCCAGCCCCGCTCCTCCTGCACCATCCAGAGCGCCGGCAGCAGGCAGGCCTGCTTGGTGGGATACTTGGGAAAGAGCGCCTCGAGCCGGGCCAGCGGCGCGCCGGCGAAGACCGGCTCGGTGCGCGTCGTCGGCGCGCGCCGTGCGGCGGATGCCGCTCATCGGTCGATCTCTCCCATCACGATGTCCACGCTGGCGTTGATGGCGATCACGTCGGAGAGCAGCGCGCCCTCGCACAGCTTGGGCAGGCAGGCAAGGTTGATGAACGACGGCGGGCGGATCCGCCACCGGACCGGCTTGGCGGTGCCGTCGGACACGAAGTAGTAGCCCAGTTCGCCCTTGGGGTTCTCGATGCCCAAGGTAGGCCTCGCCGACCGGCGCCTTGACCCCTTCCATCACCTGCTTGAAGTGGAAGATCATCGCTTCCATGTCGCTCATCGCGCGGGACTTGGGCGGCAGGATGACGCGGGGATCGTCCACGTTGATCGGCGCGCCCGCGAGCGCCCGCCAGCCGGTCGAGCGCCTGCTCCAGGATCCGGTTCGACTGGGACATCTCCTCGAGCCGGACCCGGTACCGGTCGTAGATGTCGCCGTGCTCGCCCGACCGGCACGTCGAAGTCGTAGGTCTCGTAACCGAGGTACGGGCGGTCCTTCCGGACGTCGTAGTCGACCCCGCTGGCCCGGAGCATCGGGCCGGAGAGCGAGTAGTTGATCGCGTCTTCGCGCCGTTGATCACGCCGACGCCCTGGGTGCGGCCGCACCAGATGGCGTTCCGGGTGAACATCGTGTCCACTTCGTCCAGCGTCTTCGGGAAGGTGCGGCAGAAGTCTGCCGGAGCCGGCCTCGAACCCGTCCGGGATGTCGGCCATCATGCCGCCGACCCGGGTCAGCTAGGTGGTCAGCCGGGCGCCGGTCCACGCCTCCTGCAGGTTGTAGATCCGTTCCCGCTGGTAGAAGCACCAGAGGAACGGCGTGAACGCGCCGAGGTCGATCCCGGTGGTGCCGAGCCAGACGAGATGGGAGATGATCCGGCTCATTTCGCAGGCGATGACCCGGAGCACCTGGCACCGCTCGGTGATGGTCGATGCCCATCAGCTTCTCGGCCGCCAGCGCCAGGCAGACGTTGTTCGCCATGGGCGACAGGTAGTCGGTCCGGTCGGTCAGCGGGATGATCTGATTGTAGTGCCGGTACTCGCCCAGCTTCTCGAAGCCGGAGTGGAGGTACCCCACGTGCGGGATGCACCGGATCACCGTCTCGCCGTCCAGCTCGATCACCAGCCGCAGCACGCCGTGGGTGGCGGGATGCTGGGGGCCGATGTTGACCAGCATGTGCTCGCCGCCGAAGTCATCGTCTGGAGCGCTAGGCCGGGAGCTTGACGCCGAGCGGGACCGCGGTGACACCGGCCGTGGGCGTCGAGCCCGGGCGTGGCCAGCTCCATCTCGACGGTACGGGTGCTCATCGGACCGTTCCCCGCTCGCCCTCGGCCAGCCGCTCCCTCATGTCGGCCGGCAGTTCATCGAACGCCTCGGCGATCGACAGTTCTTCCAGCGAATAGTGCGCTTCGGGATTGGCGGCCAGCGCCTGGCGGGTCTGCTCGGCCCGGCTGAAGTGCCCCCGGAGCGGGAAATCCTTCCGCAGCGGGATACCCTTCGGCGTAGGTCTCCCACATCAGGATGCGGCGCAGATCGGGATGGCCGGTGAAGCTCACGCCGAACATGTCGAACACCTCGCGCTCCAGCCAGTCGGCCCCCTTCCAGAGGTCGAAGACCGAATCCGACCGCCAGCGGCTGGCGCTTGTCCAGCTCGACCTTGATCCGGAGGTCCGGCTTGCCGGCCCAGCGAGCGCAGCTGGTACACCACCTCGAGCGGCCGCTCGCGATCGCGATACTCCACCGCGGTGATGTCGGTGAGGTAGTTGAACTGCTGGTCGGGATCGTCCTTGAGCCAGGCCAGGATCTCGTGGGCCCGGCTGGCCTGCGACCACGACGATGGTGTCGCCGCAGGATTCCAGGCGTGCGGACCACCGGCCGCGCCGAACCGGGCGCGGAGCGCGGCGACCGACGGCGACTCAGGCTCATGCCGACCGCGTCTGGTGGACCGAGTTGCCGAACGGCTCGGAGACCTCGTCGATCCGCGTCGCGCGGGATGAAGAGCCCGTCCGAGCGCAGCAGATGCTCCTGCCGCAGCTCCTCGTCGGTGAGGCTCTCACCCTTGATCTTCTTCTGGAGCAGCATGATGCCGTAGATCAGCCCTTCGGGCCGGGGCGGGCAGCCGGGCACGTAGACATCCACCGGGATGATGGTGTCGATGCCCTGCACCATGGCGTAGTTGTCGAAGATGCCGCCCGAGGAGGCGCAGGCGCCCATCGAGATGGCCCACTTCGGCTGGGGCATCTGGTCCCAGATCCTGCGGATGACCGGGGCCAGCTTGAACGGCAGGCGGCCGGCGCAGATCAGGACGTCGGCCTGCCGGGGCGAGAAGCTCATGCGCTCCATCCCGAACCGGGCGATGTCGAACCGGCTGGCGGCGCGTGGCCATGAACTCGATGGCGCAGCAGGCGGTGCCGAACGGCATGGGCCAGAGCGAGTTGCTGCGCGACCAGTTGGCCAGGAAATCGAGCCGGGTGGTCACCCAGTTGGGGGAGACGGCCGAGACTTCGGTGCCCCGCCAGCTCCCCGGATCGGATGTCAATCCCATTGCAGCGCTCCGCGCTTCCAGACGTAGAGGTAGCCCACCGCGAGAATCACCATGAAGACGAACATTTCGACCAGCAGCAGGCCCCGGATCTCGCGCAGCTGGTGGAAGGCCACAGCCCAGGGCATCATGAACACGGTTTCGATGTCGAAGATGATGAACAGCATCGCGACCAGGTAGAACTTGACGCGAGAACCGCTCCCGCGCGTCGCCCAGGACCGGCATGCCGGATTCGTAGGGGGCGAGTTTGACGGGGGTCAGGCGATAGGACGACAATACATGCGACAGCCCGAGCATGAGGATCGCGTTCGCGACGACGAACGCGATGACCAGCAGAATCGGGATGTAGGCTTCAAGCATAGACGGGAGGGGCCTCGCTCGTGAATTCCTTCACTTGGCAGCGAAGAATGTAGCGGTGACCCACGCTGTGTGGTACCCCTCGGAGGATGCAGGTCCATATCAGATCATGAATTACGACTTTAATCAGCGGCTTTCCGCCATGCTGGTCTCGGTTATATTGCCCCCCCGACTGCCCCGAGGGTTCCCCCATCCTTCCCCGGATGGGCCTGCCCATTCCGACTGCCCCTTGTCCACACCCGCTCATGTCCATCAAGTCCGACCGCTGGATCCGCCGCATGGCGCAGGAACACGGGATGATCGAGCCGTTCGTGGAGCGCCAGGTGCGTCGGTGGACGCCGCCGGGCGCCGGGTGATCTCCTACGGCGTCTCGTCCTACGGGTACGACATGCGGGTGGCCCCCGAGTTCAAGATCTTCACCAACGTGCTCTCCGCCATCGTGGACCCCAAGGAGTTCGACAGCCGGAGCTTCGTCGAGTTCGAGGGCGATGTCTGCATCGTGCCGCCGAACAGCTTCGCGCTGGCCCGGTCGGTGGAGTATTTCCGGATTCCGCGCAATGTGCTCACCATCTGCGTCGGCAAGTCCACCTACGCCCGGTGCGGCATCATCACCAACGTGACGCCGTTCGAGCCGGAGTGGGAAGGCTACGTCACCCTGGAAATCTCCAACACCACGCCCCTGCCCGCCAAGATCTACGCCAACGAGGGCATCTGCCAGGTGCTCTTCTTCGAGGCGGACGCCGACGACGTCTGCGAGACCAGCTACAAGGACAAGGCCGGCAAGTACCAGCGGCAGACCGGCGTGACCCTCCCGCGGCTCTAGGCGCTCGGGAGCTTCGAGCGGGAGGACAGGCATTCGCGAGGCGGCCGCTCCCCCATGGGCGCGCCGCCTCCGCTAGTATTCGAGCTCCTCAGACCTCGCGATCGATCTCGTGACACACTGCCGCCGTACCGGTTCGTTGTCGTTGCTCGCCCTGCTCCTCGCTTCGACGCTCGCGGCCCAGGCGACCCCGCCGACCCCCGCTCCCCCGTCCGCGCCGCACCGGCACCGCGGCCGCTCACCCTGCAGGCCCCGGTGGACGATACCGGCATCTTCGCTCCGCTGGCGCTGCCGGAAGCGAACGCGCTCCGCCGCCCCAATGGTGCACCCGGGGCGGCCTACTGGCAGCAGCGGGCTGACTATCGCCTCAAGGCGACTCTGGATACGGCAGCCAAGCGGCTCACCGGTCAGGTCACCATCCGCTATACCAACAACTCGCCCGACACCCTGACCCATCGTCTGGATGCAGCTGGACCAGAACCTGTTCCGTCAGGGCAGTGTCGGCGGTCTGCTGAATGCCCAGGAGAGCCGGTTTGGCGGCGCCGGGTTCAATGGCGGGTTCGACATCGCCAGCTTCACGCAGACGCGAGAGACTCCGCGTCGCGCAGGCGCACGCGCCGGTGCGCGTCGCCGAGGCCGCAGGCGGTCGACCCAGCGGGTAGATGACACCATGATGGATGTCGACCCTCCCTTACGCGCTGGCCCCGGGGATGATCGGCGTCTTCGTGATCGACTACAGCTTCACCATTCCGGAGCATGGCGCCGACCGCATGGGCCGCGATGGCGCCCTGTATGAGCTGGCGCAGTGGTATCCCCGCATGGCGGTGTACGACGACGTGCACGGCTGGAACACCGTGCAGTACCTGGGCCAGGGCGAGTTCTATCTCGAGTATGGCGATTTCGATTACGAGCTGACCCTGCCCGCGGGCTACATCGTCGCCGGCACGGGAACACTCCAGAATCCGCTCGAAGTGCTGACGGCCGACCCAGCGGGCGCGGCTGGCCGCGGCGGCCAAGTCCGACAGCATCACCCACATCGTCACCGCCGAGGAGCTCACCTCCGGGGCGGCTCGTCCCCGGCGAGACGGCATGCTCACCTGGCAGCTTCAGGGCCCAGAATGTCCGGGACGTGGCCGTGGGCGGCCAGCCCCGAGTACCTCTGGGACGCGTCCGCCTGGAAGGGCATCCTGGCCCAGGCCTACTACCGGCCCGGTGCCGCTGACCCTGTGGAAGGACGCGGCCGACATGAGCCGCTATTCCATCCAGGAATACAGCACCCGGTGGTTCCACTACCCCTATCCGCAGATCACGCGCGGTCGAGGGACCGGTCTCCGGCATGGAATATCCGATGATGGCGATGGAGGCGCCGGAACCAGTCGCAAGGAAGGGCTGTACATCGGTCGTCACCCACGAGATCGGGCACATGTGGTACCCGATGATCGTGGGCTCCGATGAGCGGCGGTACGCCTGGATGGATGAAGGCTTCAATACCTTCATCAACACCTTCTCGGAGGAGGGCTACTTCAAGCGGGACGACACTCAGCGGCGGCGGGGCGAAACGGGGTTCGTCATCGGGAATCGACCAGACCCCGACGGCCCAACCGATCATGACCTACGCCAACCGCTACCGGACCGATGCAACCTCGGCTCGCTGGCCTACATCAAGCCGGGCCTCGGCCTGCTGCTGCTCCGCAACAAGATCCTCGGCCCGGCGGTCTTCGATCCCGCCTTCGCGGAATACACCCGCCGCTGGGCTTTCAAGCATCCGCAGCCGGCCGATTTCTTCCGGACCATGGAGGACATGTCGGGTCGGGATCTGGACTGGTTCTGGCGCGAGTGGTTCTTCAGTACCGCCGTCCTCGACCAGCGGATCGAGTCGGTGACGTCCGCGGTGGCGAGCGACGGCCGGATCAATGTGTCCGTCGTGATTCAGAACGCAGGCCAGATGGTGATGCCGGTGGAACTGCAGCTCCGCTTCGTGGACGGGAGCAGCAAGACCTACAACCTGCCGGTCGAGATCTGGTACAAGGGTGACAGCTACACCGCCACCATGACAGTGGACCGCGCCGTTGCGAGTGCGTCGGTGAATCCGGATGGCATGTTCCCCGACCTCAACGCCGCGAACAACAGCTGGAAGGCACCGACCCCCTAAGCGCCTCCCCACCCGGCCCTGCGGGGCGTCTCACGCATCGAGACGATACCCCGCAGTGGTCCGGCGTCGGCGGTCCTCCTGCCGGACTGCCTCCCCCCGCGCCAGCCGCCATTCGTAAATGGTCAGCACCGGCCCGTAGAACAGCGCATCGGCCAGCAGCTTCCCCACCAGCGACCCCATTCCCGGTCCCAGCAGACGCATGCCCTGCCCGATCATGATCGGGCGGAGGATGAGCGTGTCCAGCAGCTCCGCGACACCGAATTCGAGCATCATCCCATGCACGACCCGGAGGAGCTCCGTGTTGCCGTACGGCCGCCCCTGGGCCCCCGCGACATGGGCACCGCGAATCGTTTCCCGCAGGAAGATGATGCCGTAGAAGACCACAAATTCCGCGATCGTGCCGGCATAGGCCGAAGCAAGCGTGCTGCCACTGACCTGGAACAGACTCGTCGCCGCCCCCACCGCCGCGACGGTTCCCAGGACTTCTGCCAGTCCATAGCGGCTCACCCACGTCCGCACCTTACGCACGAACCGATTCCCTGGCGCCGCGGCCGAACCGTCGCCTGGCGGGCCACCGCCGATCCGCATGACGTGGAGGACCGAGACGCCGATGCGAACCTCGTCGCCATCCTCCAGCACCCACGGTGTCTCCATCCGTGCGCCGTTCACCACAATCCCCTGCCGACTCACATCGACGAGCAGGGGACCGGTCGGGGTCGGGACGATATGACCATGGGTGCGGGAGACCTGGGCGGTCGGAAGGATGACATCACTTTCCGGCAGCCGGCCGATCGACAACGGCCGCCGGTCCAACGGCCAGCGTCGGGGCCCATGAACGAGGTAGAGTGAGGGCGAGGTGGGCATGGAGATGGGGCCCGCTACGGTAGCAGTGCCGCTCCTGCCGCCCGGGTCGCGGCGACCCAGGCCTCCCCGGAGGCATCACTCCGGGCATCATTGGTCGTGTTGACCACCCCAATGAGGGCCATCCTGGTGGCGGGATTGAAGTAGAAGAAGGAACGAAACCCGGCCTGCTCTCCGGTGTGCCCCACCAGGTTACCGGCCGGTGTCCGGGTCAGAAAGAACCCCAGGCCCATGGACTCGAGGCCATCATTGCCGATCGGGACCACCGGGGTCCACATCTCCTGCAGGGTCGACCGCCGGAGTACGAGGGTATCGAGCGCCGCCTGGCCCGCCGCGCCTCCGGGCGCGCCGCTCAGGAACCGGACCCATTTTGCCAGGTCACTGACCGGCGCGTTCCACCCGCCGTTCGGGATCGTCACCCCCGGGTTGAAGTCCGCCCCGTTGTCGATCACCACTTCCCGTCCCCGATAGGCAATGTCCTCGACGACGGTGTAATTGTGCGAGCGGTATGGCGCGAGGTACCACGGCGTCAGGTTGAAATAGCTCCCGGTAATCCCCAGTGGCAGCCACACATTCTTGTAGATGTAGGACTGCCAGGCGTCACCAGTGATCGCCTCGATGACGCGGGCGAGATAGATGTAGGCCGGGTTGCTGTAGCCATACCGCGAACCCGGTGCAAACAGGAGCTGCTGATACGGCATCATGGCCACCAGCTGGTCCCAGCGGGTCGGTTCGAAGGGCTCCCAGCTGGTGTACTTCCGGTAGGGCCAGGTCGGATTCTGAAAGCCGGAGCTGTGCGACAGGAGCATACGCAGCGTGATGGCGTCCATCGACCCATACACGTTGTGCACCTGGCGCAGTTCCGGGATCCATTTGGTGATCGGGTCGTCGAGCGACAGGAGCCCGCGGTCCCGCAGCTGCAGGATGGCAACGGCGGTCAGTGTCTTGGTGATCGATCCCCAGTGGAAGATGGTCTGCGGCGTGACGGCGATACCGGCCGTCCGATCGGCTCGGCCGACATCGTGCCGCTGCACCACCTGGCCGTCGCGCAGCAACACCAGCGTGGCACCCACGACGCTGTCGGTGCGCACCAGATTGTCAAAGGCGGTGACCGCCGCTGGCCACCGCGCCGGTGACTGGGCGGCACCCAGCGAGGGAACCAGCACGGCGAGGAGGCACCACAGCAGACGGCGCATGACGTCTCCAGGATGGGGTGGGACTGCCGCTTGAGCCGGAACGGTCAGGGTCGGTTCACCTGATCGACAGCCCGATCCAGCAGGGCGGTCGCGGCATCCATGCGGCCGGTCAGATCCACGATCTCCGCGGCGGCCCGTTCCGCCTCGGCGGCGCGCCAGGCTTCCACCACCGTGGGGAAGGCGACATTCGAATATCCGTTGTCGCGGTCGGAGGCGAAAATCAGGTTGCGCATCCAGGGCCGCTGGTCCAGGCCGGACGGCCGGGTCAGCGCACGCTCGACCTGACGCACAGTGGCGTTTGCCTGAGCGACGGTCTGCCGCGAGGGTTTGCCCAGCAGGGCCTGGTCCCTGGCTGCGTTCCAGCGAGTGCCGGCCTCGGCCAGCCGCCCGGTGGCCGCCGTCAGCTCAGTGAGATTCAGCGGGGTATCGGTCGGCTTGACGGATGCTGCAAGCGCGATGGCCGTCGCCCGGAGGTGATCGCCATAGGCCCGGTAATCGAACGGCACGAGGTCCGCGTTGGCCATGCGCTCGAGGAAGAGGGCCGCCAGGCTGGCTATCGCCGCATGTCCCTGGTAGCCCGGATCGCCGAAGCGGCGCATCCAGTCGAACGAGTCATAGGCGCTATGGTAGATACCGGCCGGCCCACCAAAGCCAAACCCGGCAGAGGGGATGCCGAGATGATTGTAGAAGCCGGCGAAGTCGCTGCCACCGCCGAGGTCGCCCAGCGAAACCTCGGCCGTGTCAGCCAGATGACCTGCGCTCCGCCACGCGGTGTAGACGGAGGTCGAATCGTACGGCTGGCGCACCAGCTCGGTCAGTGCACGCACCAGTGGCAGCAGCGACGCGGTGCCTTCGGCGCCGAACGTGGTTCCCCCGGCGGAAGCATCGAGATTGAGATAGACCACCGCATGCGCCGCGAGATCAGCCTCTCGCAACTCCACCCATTCCGACGATCCGAACAGCCCCCACTCTTCCGCATCCCAGCTGGCGAAGATGATCGTCCGGCGGGGGCGGTAGCCCTCCCGCGCCGCCTGGGCCACGAGCCGGGCGGCTTCGAGAATGCTGGTCACGCCGCTGACGTTGTCCTGGGCCCCGGGACCCCAGGCATCGCGATGGCCACCGATGATCACCAGCTCGTCGGGGAACTCTGAGCCCCGAATCGTGCCGAAGGTGTTGGTGATAGTCTTCCAGCGCCGCGCGGTTGGCTCATTCCACTGCGCCACCCGGACCGTGACTTCCCCGCTGCCCACGTGATAGTGAAACGGGAGCCCGCCCTGCCATCCCGCCGGCGACGCACCACGGAGCGGTTGCAGCAGCCGGGCCGCATTGCCGTAGCCGAGCGGCACCACCGGGATCCGCGGAATGGGCATCTCGGCTTCGGTCAAACGGCGGGCGCCGGGCACCGAGGCCCATGTCGGCGACCCAGGATCTCCGCCGCCGGTATTCAGGATGCTCCCGCGCTGCAGTGATGCCGGGTGCCGCATCGGGCCTTCCGGATAGATGTCGCCCACCACGTAGCCATCGTCCTGCGGGTCGGAGTACAGCAGCAACGCTGCCGCCCCGTTGGCCTCCGCCTCCCGGGCTTTGATCCCACGGAAGCTCCGTCCGTAGCGGGCGATGGCGACCTTCCCCCGTACGCTGATCCCAAGGGAGTCGAGCCGGTGGTAGTCGTCTGGCAATCCGTAATTGACGTAGACCACGGGCGCGGTCACATCGCCGGGAGCTCCATAGCCATTCATTGCTGGCCAGATCCGTCCCTGCGACGTGGCGTCCTCCGGCAGGGCCGGCTCGTTGAGGTCCAGCCGCGCCCGGGTCGGGGAGACCAGTTCCACCACCGTCGACTCGGGATAGGGGAGATACACTTCGAAATTGACCCGGGAGGTGTCGAGCCCGTAGCCGCGCATCTGCTCCAGGACATACCGGGCAGTCGTCTGCTGCGCCGGCGTCCCAGCCACGTGGGGCTCAGCGGAGAGGGTGCGACTGTGTTGCCGGACCCGGGCGGTGTCCCCCCGAGAAGCGAGGCGCCGTTCGAGGTCCATCTGGCGGGTGGCGGCCGTTGCGCTGTAGCCGGGAAGCGCCTGGGCGGAGAGGGGAGCAGCCGTGAGACAACCCACAATCAGGTGAGGCAGGAAGCGAAGCATGCGATTCCTATTGAGGGACGGCGACCTGCCAGAGGCCCGACACCATGTCGCTGGCGTAGAGTGCACCATTGTACAGCATTACGCCCCAGACGTAAGTGTGCCCGGGACCACCTGGCCGCACCCGGGCAATTTCGCGCGCAGCGAGATCGCCGGTGAGCGTGCCGGAGATATCGAGCGCCACAACTCCGCCGTTGTAAAAGGCCGCGTAGAGGACCTGGGCCTGCTCGTCCACCCAGAAGTTGTGGGTCCCCGCCCCCGCGAGGGTATAGGACGCCACTTCCACCGGGGTACTGAGGTTCGTGACGTCTACCACGTGGATGCTGCCCGAGGACGAGACACCGACGGTCCCCGGCCCCTCCTCGCCAATGAACAGGTATTTCTTCTCCCCGTTGGTCGGATTCCAGAACCACCAGCCATTGTGGGTCTTGCCACCATAGCCCGAGGTGTGGCTCACCAGCTTCGGTACCGCCGGGGTCCCGCCGAGCGCCCCGTTGCCGACGTCGAAGATGTAGAGTCCGGAGTTCCACGCGAAGACGAAAGCGTAGCCGTCGCGTACGAAAGTGTCGTGAATGCAGTAGTTGTCCGGAATCGGCGTGCTGCTGACCGTATCGACCACCCCACTCGCAGCGGTGGACAGATCGTAAATGTAGAGCGCACAGTTCGGCGGATCCTTCGCGGCGAAAGCATAGAGCTTCCCGCCGATCACGGACAAAGCCCCGGTATGGAGCCCGGAATTCACCAGGTGGCGGGCCCGGAAGACCGGTTGTCCCGGTGCGGTCAACTGGTAGACGTACAGACCATCCTGGTCACCCTGTTCGGCGGTGAAGACCAGCCATTGCCCATCAGAGGAGACTTCAACATCGCTGACGGTACCGATGCCGGCCCGGATGATCGAATCCTGCAGCACCGGTGCCCCGCTCCCGTCCAGCTTCCAGATCTTCAGCGCGTTGCCATTGGCGCCCCGGAATCCCCAGGTTCCGGTGTAGGCATACCCATCGGCGACCCACAGATCGCTGGTGTAGCGCTCCGGCACGTTGTTGCATCCTGCCAGGACCTGGAAGGAGGGCGCGGGGGCGGCACTCGCCGTGCTGACGAAATCAAACGTCGGACCCCCGGCACTGGGCTGCGCCCGTACCTCCTGCGCGCCGATCAGCGTGCCGAGCGTGGCGGTGGTCGTCGCGATGCCGAGGGCATTGGTGGACGACACCGCGGCACTCACCGAGCCACAGCCGCTCCGTACGGTCCAGGCGATGGCCACTCCTTCCTGGACCAGGCCATCGGCATCGACGACCCGCAGCTGATAGGGCGCGAGCGCACTTCCCGCCACCGCCGTCTGTCCATTGCCGGCCTGGGCCGACAACATCAGACCGGTCCCACCTGGATCGCTGCTGGTGCTGCTGCCGCAGCCGAGCACCAGCAGACTGGCGGTCACCAATGTCACGCCGAAGGAAACAGCCGAGCGTCGAGCCATGGTCTTACATCTCATGATGATGTGAGTCACGCAGCAGCGAACCATACCGGCCCATCCGGTGTCCGCGCATGCTCCATTGCAGCCGGATCCCCAACGACAGCGAACGGACCCGCTCCGAGCCATACAGCAGCTCCGGCGTAAGGACGCCGCCGCCTTCATTGCGCGCTCGGCCGAAGGTGGCTTCCACGAACGGATCGAGGCCCAATCGGTCGTGGGCGACATCGATGCGGTAACTGTAGCCCACCGTGTGCAGCGTGAACCGGGTGATGCCGAGGATGGCATTCTCCAGATGGGGGCGCACCGACCGGAAGAGATCGAGTTCCCGGAGATCCTCGGGTCGATCGGTGCGCTCCATCCGGTAATAGGGACGATGCGGCCCGACCTGCCACGCCACCTCCGCCAGCAGGCTGGTGAACACGAAGAATCCCTCCAGCTCCTCGGTTCGGGCCCATTCGCCCAACAGATATGGGCGGGTCCCGTGCAGTGGCCGGTCTACCCGAACCGATGCATGCCATTTCCATGCGTCGGAGCCTGCCCCGGGTCGGTGCTCCGGCGAATGGACCTTGGCGCGGGATCCCGAAAGTTCGACCCCCGCGATAGGCAGGAGCGTCAACCGCGCCGACCAGGAATCAGCAAAACGCCCCCCGATGCGGGGCCATTGGCCTGGCCGCTCCGGTTCGTCGCCATTGAAGAGCGCCGCCTCCAGCGCGATGGGCCCCTGCCGTACTCCGGCGATCACCACCGCGCGCTCGAGAATCTGGGCCAGGTGATGATTGACCGGGTAGCGCAGCACCGGCCGGCTCATCGGATCGTCCGATCCGAAGGGTACAAACCCCTTCCCGATCGACAGCGAGACCCGCCCCGCCCCATCGATCGGTCCGAGCAGGTCGCTGCCCGTCAGCATCAGCTCGTGGACCCAGGTGTGCGGATGGCGCCGGTCGTTGAAGCCCTCACCCCAGGCGCCAGGAGTAAGCTCGCCATTCTTCAGCGTTGCTCCTTCGAAATTGGTGGTGCTGGTCAACAGGAGATGGCGATCAAGGGCATGCAACCGCACCATCAGGACCGGCTGGACCACCCGCCCTTCGGTCAGGTCACCGCCGCCCGGGATCGGATCGACGCGGGTCACACTGGGAATGGCCTGGGCTCCGATCTCCACTCCGATCGGGGACTGGGCCGCCACGAACGATGTGGGGAGGAGGCACGATACAATCAGGAGAAAGAACCGCCGGCCGCATGCCACGCTACCTCCGCTTCCGGGTGTGGAAACGGCCCGGTCCATGGAGGACGACCGGGCCGTGTACCTGCTGCACACCCCGGGACTCAGATCGCGGCCTCGACCGCGGCGTGCATGGAACGGGTGGCGCTGGCGACGAGATAGTCGTGCTGCAGGCGGGCGATCCAGTCGATGCTGATCCCCTTGGGGCACGCCTCCATACATTCACCATGCCAGGTGCAACCACCGAACCCTTCGAGGTCCATCTGCTCCACCATGCCCAGTGCCCGGCGGCGGCGTTCCGGCTGGCCCTGGGGCAGCGACCCCAGATGGCCCACTTTGGCCGACGTGAACAGCATGGCGGAGGCGTTGGGGCAGGCCGCGACACAGGCGCCGCACCCGATGCACTGGGCGGCGTCCATGGCGCTGTCCGCGTCGGTCTTTGGGATCGGAATCGCGTTGCCGTCCGGGGCACTGCCGGTGCTCACCGACACGAAGCCGCCGGCCTGGATGATCCGGTCGAAGGCGCCGCGATCAACCACCAGATCCTTGACGATCGGGAAAGCGCGGGCCCGCCACGGCTCGATGTAGACGGTGTCCCCGTCGCTGAAGCTCCGCATGTGCAGCTGGCAGGTGGCCGTGCCTTTCATCGGTCCGTGGGCCACCCCGTTGATCATCATGCCACACGACCCGCAGATGCCTTCGCGGCAGTCGTGATCGAACGCGATCGGGGTCTCGCCCCTGGTGATCAGCCCCTCGTTCACCACGTCCAGCATTTCGAGGAACGACATCTCGGGACTGACATCGGTCGCCTCGTAGCGGGCCATGTGGCCCGCCGCAGTCGCCGACGGCTGGCGCCAGACCAGGAGAGTCAGTTTCACTTGTAGCTCCGCGTGCTCAGCTTGACGTTCTCGAACTCCAGCTGTTCCTTGTGCCGCACCGGCGCCTTGTCCGCGCCCTGGTACTCCCAGGCAGAGACGAAGCAGTACTCCCCATCGTTGCGTTCCGCCTCGCCGTCCGGAGTCTGATACTCGGTGCGGAAGTGCCCGCCGCACGACTCCTGCCGATCCAGCGCATCGCGGCACATCAGTTCGCCAAACTCGAGAAAATCGGCCACCCGCCCCGCCTTCTCCAGCGACTGATTAAGCTCACTCCCGCTGCCGGGAACCGTGACGTTACGCCAGAACTCCTCCCGCAGGGCGGGAATCCGTTCCAGGTTCTCCTGCAGGCCTTTGGCAGTGCGGGCCATCCCGCAATTGTCCCACATCAGCTTGCCCAGCTCTCGGTGGAACGAATCCACCGTTCGCTTGCCCCGGATATCGAGCAGCCGCTGGGTGCGCTGCAGCACGCCCGCCTCCGCCGCCCGGACGTCGGGGTGGGACGGGTCCACCGCGGGGAGCGCGTGGCTGCCGAGGTAGTTGCCGATGGTGTACGGCAGGATGAAATAGCCGTCGGCCAGTCCCTGCATCAGCGCGCTGGCGCCGAGACGGTTGGCACCGTGATCGGAGAAATTCGCCTCGCCGAGCACGTGCAGCCCGGGGATGGTGCTCATGCAGGTTGTAGTCGACCCACAGGCCGCCCATCGTGTAGTGCACCGCGGGGAAGATCCGCATGGGCACCTGGTACGGATTCTCGTCCGTGATCCGCTGGTACATCTCGAACAGGTTGCCGTACCGCTCGCGAATCTTGTCCTCACCGATGCGGCCGATGGCGGAGGCGAAGTCGAGGTACACCCCAAGGCCGTTGGGACCGACGCCGCGGCCCTCGTCGCACACTTCCTTGGCGGCTCGGCTGGCGATGTCGCGGGGGGAGAGGTTCCCGAAGCTGGGATACTTCCGCTCGAGGTAGTAGTCCCGCTCGCTCTCGGGGATCTGGCCCGGAGGGCGCTTGTCCCCCTTCGCCACCGGCACCCAGACCCGGCCGTCATTCCGCAGCGACTCGCTCATCAGCGTGAGCTTGGACTGATAGTCTCCCGCGACCGGAATGCAGGTGGGATGAATCTGGGTGAAGCAGGGATTGGCAAAGGCGGCGCCCCGCTTGTACGCGCGGAAGCTGGCGGTGACGTTGCAGCCCTTGGCGTTGGTCGACAGGTAGAACACGTTGCCGTACCCGCCGGTCGCCAGCACCACCGCATCGGCCAGATGGGTCTCCAGCGCTCCCGTGATCAGGTCCCGGGTGATGATCCCGCGCGCCACCCCGTCCACCACCACCAGATCCAGCATCTCATGGCGGGTGTACATCTGGACTGTCCCGGCCGCAATCTGCCGCTCCAGCGCCTGATAGGCCCCCAGCAGCAGCTGCTGGCCGGTCTGTCCCCGGGCGTAGAAGGTGCGCGAGACCTGGGCCCCGCCGAAGCTCCGATTGGCGAGCAGCCCGCCGTACTCGCGGGCGAAGGGAACCCCCTGCGCCACGCACTGGTCGATGATATTGACGCTGATCTGCGCCAGGCGGTACACATTGGCCTCACGGGCCCGGAAGTCACCGCCCTTGACCGTGTCGTAGAACAGCCGCCACACCGAATCGCCGTCGTTCTGGTAGTTCTTGGCCGCGTTGATCCCGCCCTGCGCGGCGATGCTGTGGGCCCGCCGGGGGGAGTCCTGGAAACAGAAGCAGCGAACCTTGTAGCCCAGTTCGCCGAGCGAGGCAGCGGCGGCACCACCCGCCAGTCCCGATCCCACCACGAGCACGGTGTGCTTCCGCTTGTTGGCGGGATTCACCAGCTTCATCTCGAAGCGATGCTTGTCCCACTTGTCGGCCAGGGGGCCGGACGGGATGTTGGCGTTCAGATTCATGACAGCCGCAGGGAGAAAGGCGTCAGCATCACTCGGGAACCGCTCACGATAACCACCCCACCAGCACTGCCAGCGGAATAATCGAGAAGCCCAGCCACACAATCAGCGCGACGGCCAGCGCGACCGGCCGGACCAGCGGGTGGGGCTTCGGCTGCACCGCGCCGAGCGACCGTACACTGCTCCAGGCGCCGTGGTACAGGTGCAACCCGAGCGCGGCCATGGCGATGAGGTACCCGATCGCCACCCACGGCATTCTGCAGCCCGGTGATCAGGTTGTGGTAGACATCCCCTTCGATGAAAGCGGGGTGGATGTCGCCGGTGGTGAAATGCAGCAGATGCAGCACGATGAAGATGGCGAGGAACAACCCGCCCCACCGAAGTGTCGCGGGAGGCCAGGGTCGCGGCCTGGGGATGCTTCCGGGCGTAGCCCACCGGCCGGGCGGCACGATCGAGCCGGGTCAGCTGGATCGCCGCGATGACATGCAGGACCACGCTGATCAGGAGCACCACCCGTATCAGCAGCGTGACCTCGTGCAGCGGGCCATGGAGCATCGCACCGTAGGCGTTCAGCTTTCCGGCCCCAAGGAACACCTGCAGGTTCCCCGCCATGTGCCCGATGACGAAACCGACCATGATGAGCCCGGTCACCGCCATCACGATCTTCTTGCCGATCGTCGAACGCCAGAACAGCTGCAGTTTTGTCACCGGTTGCTCCAACTCATGTCAACGCGACCATCGTGTCCTTCACCGCCTGCGCACTCTTGTGCAGATCGGCACGTTCCGCGTCGGTCAGCGTCACCTCGATGATCTTCTCCAGCCCCTTCGCCCCCAGCTTGCAGGGCACGCCGCAGAAGACATCCTTCAGCCCGTACTCGCCGGTGAGCCACGCCGCACACGGCAGGATCCGCTTCTTGTCGAGGACGATCGCCTCGGCCATCTGCACCGCGGCCGCACTGGGCGCGTAATAGGCCGAGCCGGTCTTGAGGAAGTTCACGATCTCCGCGCCGCCATTCCGGGTCCGGGTGACGATGGCGTCGAGCTTGTCCTTGGCGAGCAGCTGGGTCACCGGGATGCCGGAGACGGTGGTGTAGGAGATCAGCGGCACCATGGTGTCGCCATGTCCGCCCAGGACCATCGCCTGGATGTCCTCCACCGAGACGTCCATCGCCTCGGCCAGAAAGGCGCGATACCGCGCGGTGTCCAGCACGCCGGCCATGCCGATGACCCGCTCGCGGGGGAAGCCGCTGGCCTGCATCGCCACGTAGCACATCACGTCGAGCGGATTGGAGACCATGATGATGATGCTTCGGGCGCGACGCGCTTGATCTCCTTCGCCACCGAGGAGACGATCCCGGCATTGGTCTTGACCAGATCGTCCCGGCTCATCCCCGGCTTGCGGGCGATGCCGGCGGTGACGATGAAGAGTTCGGAACCCGCGGCCGCATCGTAGCCGCTGCTGCCGACGATGCGGCTGTCGAATCCTTCGATCGGCGCCGTCTGCCACTGGTCGAGTCCCTTGCCCTGCGGGACGCCGTCCACCACGTCCACCATGACGACGGTCCGGGCGAGGTTCTTTTCGGCCAGGCGCTGCGCGGCGGTGGCGCCCACATTGCCGGCGCCGACGACGGTGATCTTGTTGAACATGTTAGCATCTGGTTGAAGAATCCGCTGCCACACCAGAAATGGTGCCACGTGCGGAGATGGTAAAGCTACCCCGCGCCCGGGACGCGGCAAAGACCGCGGTCCGAGTCGCACATCGCTCAGGGCCGGGCCGGCCCGCGTCCAGGACCCCGCCCCCGGCCTCGCCCGCGCCCCCGCGGGGGCCGCCCACCCTCAGGCCGTCCGCCCGGCGGGCGTCCACCTTCGGGCCGCCCACCTGGCGCGCGCCCGCCCTGCGGCCGCCCGCCAGGCCGACGATGGCCCACCGCTGCGTGGCGTGGCGGCGGCGCCGATGACTCCGGCATGGGGGGATCGAACGCCTCCAGGTCCTCATCGGGTTCGTCAAACTCCACCCGCGGCAGTCGATCATCGCCCACCCCGAGCTGGCGGAGCCCCTCATAGAGCACCACGCTCACGGCGTTCGCCAGGTTCAGGCTGCGCACCTCCCCCGGCATCGGGATCCGGAAACACCGTTCGGGATGCTTCTCCAGGATCCGCTCCGGCATCCCGTCGGTCTCGTTGCCGAAGACCAGCACGCTGTTCGCGGTGAACGGCGCTTCGGTGTAATCCCGATCGGCGTTGGCCGAGAAGTAGAGGCACCGATCCCGGGTGATGGCGTCACGGAACCGGAACCAGTTGGGATGGACCCAGAGATCGACCTTGTCCCAGTAGTCGAGCCCGGCCCGCTTGACCTCGCGGGCATCGATGCGAACCCGAGCGGCTCGATCAGGTGCAGCGGTGTGTCCGTCGCCGCGCACAGGCGGGCGATGTTGCCGGTGTTGGGCGGGATCCGTGGTTCGATCAGGGCGATGTGCAGCGTCATGGGTCCGTGGGTCGGGGAATCAGGGGCACGCGGTCGGCTCAGCCACCGCGGGTGTGCATCTCCCGGCGCGGGTCGGCCCGCAGGGCCGCGATCTGGTACAACGCACCCCGATCGGGTGCCGCCGGCGCTCCTCGGCGCCGCGATCGGTCCGGGCCGCCAGCCCCGCGGATCAGCGCAGCCAGCTCCGCGTCGGAGGCGCCCTCGCGGAGCGGCGCCCGCAGGTCCAGCCCGTCGTCAGCATACAGGCAGAGGACCAGGTGCCGTCGGCGGTGAGCCGGCCGCGGTCGCAGTCGCGGCAGAACGGCGCCGTGGTCGAGGCGATGATGCCGAAGCTGCTGCCCGTCCGGCAGCCGAACTGCTCCGCCGGCGCGACGCTCCCCGGCATCCGGGCAGCGGCTTCGATCGGGCCGTAGTCGCCGGGTCAGTCGCTCGAGGATCTCCGCCGGGAGACCACCTGCGTCCTCCGACCAGCCGGTCGCGCCACCCACGTCCATGTACTCGATGAACCGCATCTCGATCGCGTGCGTGCGCCGCGAACTCCAGCAGGTCGACCAGTTCGTCGTCGTTGTAGCCGCGATGATCACGACTGTTTGATCTTGAGCCGGGTGAAGCCAGCCTCCCGGGCCGCCGCGATGCCCGCGAATACGTCGGCGTGCTCGGGTGAACGCGCGAACTCCAGCATCCGGTCCGCCCGCAGGGTGTCCAGGCTCACCGTGACCCGGCCGAGTCCGGCCGCCCGCAGACCGCTTCGCTTCGCCGGCCAGCAGGATGCCGTTGGTGGTCAGGGCCAGGTCACGGACCCCGGGTGCGCGGCGATCATTCCGACCAGCGAGGACAGGTCGTGCCGCAGCAGCGGCTCGCCGCCGGTCAGCCGGACCTTGTCGACCCCCAGCGAGGCGAAGATCCCGACCAGGCGGCTCGATCTCCTCGAAGGTGAGGATCGACGCGCGCGGCAGCCAGACGTAGTCCTCCTCCGGCATGCAGTAGCGGCACCGCATGTTGCACCGATCGGTGACCGAGAGCCGCAGGCTGCCGAGCGGGCGGCTCGAGACGCGGTCGCGCACCGGGGCGGCGTCTCCGATGCGCGGGCCGGGGACGGGCGCCCCGGCGCAGTCGGGTCGGGATCCGACCCAGTCGGATCTCGTCCCGTCGGCGTAGTGCTCCCTCTTCCAGATCGGCACCCGGCGCTTCACCTCCTCGATGACATAGCGGCACGCGTCGAAGGCTTCGTCGCGGTGGCGCACCGCCCACCGCGACGCGACCGCGACATCGCCGATCGCCGAGCGCGCCCATCCGGTGCTGCAGCGCCACCTGGACCGGCCAGCGGGCCTCCGCCTCGCCGACGATCCGCGCGCACTCGGCCTCCGCCATCGCGTCGTAGGCGGAGTACTCCAGCCGTACCACCGGCCGCCCGTCGTGGTGGTCGCGGACCACGCCGAGGAAGGTGCGATCACCGCTCCGTCGGGAGCCGCTCCACCAGGGGACCAGCGCGGGGACGTCGATCGCGTCGCGGGTCAGGTACACGGTGACCGGATCGGTCATCCGCCCGCCAGCGGCGGCAGCAGCGGCCACCTCGTCACCGTCGATGCACGGGGCTGGTCGGCCGGGCATGCGCCAGGTTCACGGCGCAGAGTGGCCGTGGCGGCAGCCGGTCGCCCCGCGGGTACCGAGTGGCGCAGTTGCAGCAAGCACATCAGCCACGGTGGCTGGCGCCGGCAAGGGTCAGCTCCAGCCTGGTCCCGACCAGCCGCACTCCGCATAGCGGGCGAAGAGCAGCACCGTGACGGTCATCGTGACCGTGGGCGAGCGAGCAGTCGGACTCATGCACGAAACATAACGGACGACAGCGGCATGAGAAGCTGCAGAGGAGCGGGTCCGAAGACCCGCCCTCGGGAACGCTGCGGTGCGCCAACCGCCGGGCTCAGTCGGCTGAATCGTTGTCCGCCCGGCCATCGACGAAGCGGTTCGTCCGCGACCAGCGCCCGCAACTCCTTGCTGGGCTTGAACACCGGGACCGGCCGCGCGGCCACTTCGACCGGCTCGCCGGTGCGGGGATTCCGCGCCATCCGGGTCTTCCGACGGCGGATCTTGAAGGTGCCGAACCCGCGCACCTCGATGTTATGCTGGTCTCTTGAGCGCCTCCTTGACCGCATCGAGGAACGCGTCCACCACCCGGGCACAGTCCTTCTTCGAGATCATCGGCCCCGCCGTGCGGGCGATCGAGTCGGTCACCTGCTCGACGAGATCGGCCTTGGTCATGCTCTCCCCCGAGGGTCTCACGCCAGGCGCCTCGCGGAGAGAGACGCCGGACAGGCTCGATAGATACGGGCTTAACTGTTGTCTGTCAAGGGGTTGGGGCCACCGGAGGCGGTTCCGGGGCCGCATCAGCCCGAGGAACTCGTGCGAAATGGGGGTAGGCGTCGTGAGGTCCGGGAGAGGCCTCCGGATGGTACTGGACGGCGAACACCGGAAGCGTCCTTGTGGCGAAGTCCTTCGACCGTTCCGTCGTTCAGATTGAGGTGGGTGACCACGAGATCCGGGGCCCCGGGAACCCCGGTTCCGGTCGCCCTCGCACCGCGAATCCGTGGTTCTGGGCGGTGATCAGCACCTTGCCCGTCTGGCAGGTCCCTGACCGGGTGGTTCCCGCCCCGGTGGCCGTACGGCAGCTTCACCGTCCGGCCCCCGAAGGCCGAGCCCGAGCAGCTGGTGACCCAGGCAGATGCCGAATGTCGGCAGGCCGGCCGCCGGATGTCCGAGGATATTCTTGACCGCGTAGCCGACCGCGGCGGGATCGCCCGGACCGTTCGACAGGAATAGCCCATCGGGCTCCAGCTCCAGGACCTTCGCGGCGGTCGTGGTGGCCGGGACCACCGTGACCCGGCAGCCCGACGCCGCCAGCATCGTGACGATGTTGCGCTTCATCCCGAAGTCGATAGGCAACGACGTGGGGCCCGGTGCCCCTCCGGCTCCACGGCGCATCGACGGTGGCCCTCGAGGCGAGATCCAGCCCCTCCATCGAGGGCGACGCCAGCAGCCGCCGGATCGAGCGCCGCGGTCGGCTCCCGCCCTTCGGCGATCACCCCGCGCATGGCGCCCCGCTCCCGGATGTGCCGGGTCAAGCGGCGGGTGTCCACGCCCTCGAGCACCGGGATCCGCGTACTCCTGCGAGCCAGTCATCCAGCGACCCGGTGGCGCGCCAGTTGGAGGGCCGACGCGCCAGTTCGCGGACCACGACGCCGGCGACCTGCGGGCGGCCCGATTCCATGTCCTCGGGGTTGACCCCGTAGTTGCCGATCATCGGCGCGGTCATCACGACGATCTGCCCCAGGTAGCTCGGGTCGGTGAAGGTCTCCTGATAGCCGCTCAGGTTGGTGGTGAAGACCACTTCGCCGAAGGCCGGGATCGAGCGGGCGGCGAGGTGGTCCCGGCGAACCAGGTCCCGTCCTCCAGCAACACGAACGCGGGGCGGTCGGTCATCCGGTCACCCCGCGTCGGTATTCGTGGGTCATGAGTCTCAGTTGGCGGGATTGGCCGGGGCCGTAGCTGGTCGCAGGCGGCGTCGCGGGCGCTGGCTGGCTCGGGGACCGCTTCCAGCGGCAGACTGGGCCGGCGCCGACTGCGGCGCGGTCGCTGGCGGATGCGATCCTGCACTTCGCTGCTCGAGCCTCGATTGGGCGACACCAGCGAGAGGACCAGGGCGAGGAACAGGAAGAGCCCGCCGCACACCCAGCTCGTGCGGGTCAGCAGATGTGACGGCCTGACGACCGCCGACGACCAGTCGGTGGTGCCGCCGCCGAGGGAGGCGAGCCCGCCACCCTGTCCGGCCTGCAGCAGAACGACGGTGCCCAGCAGCAGGCCGTCGAGGATCATCACTGTTACGAGGAAGTAGTACATGGTCGCCCGGTTGAATAGCCGCGAAAATTTAACGGCGCATCCGGGGAATGGGAAGGCCACGGACCGCTAGGATGCTCCCGCGGTGACCATCCCTGCCCAGCCAGCGGGATCGAGGCTGGCTCCCCCCACCAGCACGCCGTCGATCTCTGGCTCCGCCAGCAGCGCGGCGACGTTGCCGGGTTCACGCTGCCGCCGTAGAGGACGGGCATCCGGTGCCCGGGGCGCCCGCGCCGTGAGCTCCACCCGGATGCGCGCGTGCACCGGCGCCGCATCGGCCGGCGTGGCGTTCCGGCCGGTGCCGATGGCCCAGACCGGCTCGTACGCGATGCACCACCCGGGCCAGATCGGCCGGCGGCAGTTCCGGCGAGCCCGGCTCGGAGCTGGCGCAGCACCACCGTGCTCGGTCTCGCCCGCTTCGCGCTCCTCCAGCTTTTCGCCGACGCAGAGCAGGGGCACCAGCCCGGCCGCCAGCAGCGCGCGGTCGCTTCTTGCGCCCGTTTCCGCGTCGGTTTCGCCGAAGACGTGGCGCCGCTCCGAATGGCCCGACCAGCGCTCCGTGCCCCTGCCCCGGCTGCCAGGCCACGGATCGAGGTCTCACCGGTAAAGGCGCCCTTCGGCTCCCAGTGGACGTTCTGCGCGCCGACCGGATGTCCGCCCGGCCGGCCAGCGCCTGCGGCGACCGGCTCCAGCGACACCGCCGGCGGGAAGAACCAGAGCGTCGCGCCCGCGACCGGCCGGAGTCCGCTCGCAGAAACGCTCGCGCAGATATGCGCGCGCCTCGGCCGGCGGCGAGGTGCATCTTCCAGTTGGCGGCGAAGATCAAGCCGGGACGCATCGCTCAGGCCTCGTCGAGCGCGGCGACGCCGGGCAGTTCCTTGCCCTCGAGGAACTCGAGCGAGGCGCCGCCACCGGTGGACACGTGGGTCATCCGGTCGCTCAGCCCCGCCTGGGCCACCGCCGCCGCCGAATCGCCGCCGCCGACCACGGTGATGGCGCCTTGGTCCGTCGCCCGGGCCATCGCGTGGGCGACCGCCAGGGTGCCGTGATCGAACGGCGGCGTCTCGAAGACCCCCATCGGTCCGTTCCAGACGACCGTGCCCGGCGCGCGCGATCCGGTCGGCGAAGTCCTGCTCGGTCGCCGGATCGATGTCGTACATCGGCCCAGCCCGGCGGGAATCGCGTCGTCGCGCGGCACCGGATAGGCGACGCCGGCCGTCGAGCTTCTGGGCGATCACCGCCCCTGGGGCAGCACCAGCTTGGCGCCCGCCTTCGCGATGAGATCGCGCGCGATGTCGACCCGGTCCGCCTCCACCAGCGAGGTCCCGGTCTCCAGGCCCATGGCCCGGAAGAAGGTGCAGGCCATGGCGCCGCCGATCAGGATCCCATCCACCTTGGGCAGCAGCGCGTCGATCAGGTCGATCTTGCCGGAGATCTTGGCGCCGCCCAGCACCGCCACGAACGGCCGCTCCGGGCTGGTCGAGCGCCGCGCCGAGGTAGCGCAGCTCCTGCTCCATCAGGAAGCCGGACACCGCGGGCTTGAGCAGGCGGGCGACCGCCTCGGTGCTCGCATGGGCCCGGTGGGCCGAGCCGAAGGCGTCGTTCACGTAGAAATCGCCCAGGGCGGCGAAGCCGGCGGCCAGCTCGGGATCGTTCTTCTCTTCGCCCGGGATAGAACCGGGTGTTCTCCGCCACCGCCACGCCGCCCGCGCGGCAGCCGCTTGGTCGCGGTCACGGCGTCGCCGGCTGAGTCGGATCGGCCGAGGAAGGTCACCGGCGCGCCCAGGAGCTTCTCCAGCTCGGTGCGCGCACCGGCCGCAGGGAATACTTCGGATCGGGGCCGCCCTTGGGCCGGCCCAGGTGCGACAGGAGCACCACCCGCGCGCCCCTGCTCCCGCAGATACCGGATGGTCGGCAGCGAGGCGCGGATCCGGGTGTTGTCGTGCCACGACCCCATCCTTGAGCGGACAGTTGAAATCCACCCGCACCAGCGCGCGCCGTCGGCCGTCGAGCGCGCGTGGGCGGCGAGGAACGGAGAGATCGTCTCGATGCGTCCGGCTTCAGCAGCCGGCTGCCCCGACGTAGCGGATCAGGTCGACGCACCGCGCCGAGTAGCCCATCTCGTTGTCGTACCACGAGGAGACGTGCACCAGCGTGCCGTCGATCGACGTTGGTCGAGGGCAGTCGACGCGTGCTCGACTGGCAGGTTGCCGATGTAGTCCACCGACACCAGCGGCTCGTCGCTCACGGCGAGGACGCCCTTGAGCGGGCCGGCGGCCGCCGCGCGGAACGCGTCGTTCACCTCCTCGACCGTGGTCGCCTTCTCCACGACGCAGGTCAGGTCCACGATCGACACGTCGGCGGTCGGCACCCGCAGCGAGACGCCGTCGATCTTGCCCTTGACCTCGGGAAGCACCAGCGCGGTGGCCTTGGCCGCGCCCGTGGTGGTGGGAATGATCGACAGCGCCGCCGCGCGGGCCCGCCGCAGATCCTTGTGCGGCAGGTCGAGAATCTGCTGGTCGTTGGTATAGGAGTGGACCGTCGTCATGAAGCCGCTGACGAAGCCGAAGCTGGTCCAGGACCACCTTCACCACCGGCACGAGGCAGTTGGTGGTGCAGCTCGCGTTGGAGATGACGTGATGCGTCTGGCGGGATCGTAGGCTTGTGTGGTTGACGCCGTAGACGATGGTGATGTCCTCCTTCTTGGCCGGGCGCCGAGATGACCACCTTCTTGGCGCCGGCCTCCAGGTGCTTGCGCCGCCTTCTCCCGGTCGGTGAAGCGGCCGGTGCGACTCCAGCACGATATCCACGCCCAGCTCCTTCCAGGGCAGCTTCGCCGGGATCCCGCTCGGCGAGCACCTTGATGGCGTCGCCGTTCACGATCAGGCCGTCCGCCGTCCGCCGTCACTGTCGCCGGCGAACCGCCCGTGGACCGAATCGTACTTGAGCAGGTGGGCCAGGGTGCTGCGTGTCGGTCAGGTCGTTGACCGCGACGAAGTCGATCTCCTTGACGCCCAGCGCCTTGGCGGCCCGCAGCACGTTGCGGCCGATCCGACCGAATCCGTTGATGCCAACTTTGATTGCCATGATAGCTCCCGAAAAAGTGCGGCGCCCGGCCCCGGCTCAGCCCAGTGGCGGTTTCGCGCGCGCAAAAGTTACCGCTACCACCGCTTCCGCTCCAGCCTCCAATAGTACCGCGGCCGCCTCCACCAGGGTCGCACCGGTGGTGAAGACGTCGTCGACCAGGACCACCCGCACCCCGGCACAGGGTGTCGCCACGAAGGCTCCGGCGATATTCGCCTGCCGAGCTTCCGGCGCCAGCCGCGTCTGGGTGCTCGTCTCCCGGCCACGGCGGAGCAGTTCCGGCGCCAGCGGGAAGCCATACCGTACGGCGAGCGCGGTGGCGAGTCGCTCCGCCTGGTTGTAGCCCCGGCTTCTCGCGCGCCCTGCCGCCAGCGGTATCGGGACCAGCATCAGGTCAGTGCCGGTGGGAAGGATGCCTCCCATGACCCGGGCCATGGCATCTGCCACCCGCCACCACCCGCCGTACTTGAGCTGGTGCACGGCCCGCCGAGCTCCCGCCTCAAGCCACACCGCACTCCGGACCAGGTCCAGTCCGTCTGGCCAGGCGGGACAGAGACGACACGGCTCTCCCGCCGCGAGCTGCGGTTGACCGCAACGCGGGCACTGGGGTTCCGGCAGCCGGTGCAATCGCGCGCAGCACAAGGCACAGATAAGCGGCTCCTCGGACTCGGCCGCCGCCGGCCCCTGACATAAGAGGCAGGCACCGGGCAGCAGCCACTGCTCTGCCCGCGCCAGCATCGGGGCCAGCTCAGCGAAGGGCATCGTTCACCGCCGCCTGCATGACCTCCACCGGCGGCTCCTCCTCTGGAAACCAGCGCCGAAAGGCCGCCGCACCCTGGGCGACCAGCATGGTGCGGCCATCGGAGCCGACCAGGCCCTCCTGGCGCATCTGCCGGATCCAGGCGGTCTCGGTACGGCCATACACCATGTCGAAGGCGACCCGGGCTCGGGGAGCGTCATCCCGGGCCAACGGCAGGTGATCGCCCGGGTTGAGCCCCAGTGGTGTGCTGTTGATCATCACATCGCAGGTGTCTGGAGCCACTGCGGCCACCCCCTGCTCTGCGGCCCAGGCGGCGAAGCGGCGCTGCCGTTCGGCATCGCGGGAGCGCACCGCCATCTTCGCCCCGACCTGCCGGGCGGCGGCAACGACCGCCCGGGCGCCCCCCCCGGTTCCGGCGACCAGCCAGGCGCCACCGGAGACATCAAGCTGGCGGAGCCCAGCGAGCACGCCGTCCACATCGGTGTTCTCGCCGTGGATCTCTCCGTCGCTGCCCCAGAAGGTGTTGCAGGCCCCCAGGGTCTTCACCCGGATCGATGGGAGGGTCAGCGCGCGGGCTGCCGCTTCCTTGTGCGGTACCGTGATGTTGCCGCCGCCGCCCGCGTGGGCCAGGGCGCGAAGCAGGTCGGGCACGTCGGCCGAGGAGGTGCGGAGGGCGACATACACCGCATCGAGTCCGAGGACCCGGAAGGCGGCGTTGTGCATGGCGGGCGAGAGGGAATGCCGGATCGGGTCGCCGAGAATGGCGAAGACCCGGGTGCTACCGCCGATCACCGAGGCGCTCCCGTTCCACCCGGGTCAGGACCTGCTCCAGGAGGGAATCGAGTTCCGTGAAGGTGTCGCGGTACCCCTCGATATCCCCGCCGAAGGGGTCACGCACTTCCGCCTCGGTCCCGCTGTGGCCGGCGTACTCGCCCAGCAGGTGGGTCTCACCGGTCGGACCGAGTTGTTCCACCCGGGCCCGGTGATGGCGGGCCATGGTGAGGATCAGGTCGGCACTGGACGCGAGGTCGCGAGTCAGGAGGCGGGCGCGGTGCGCAGAGAGATCGAGCCCGTTCTCCAGCGCCACGAGATAGGCCCCTTCGCTGGCGGGCGCCCCATCCCACGCGCCGGTGCCGGCGGAGCCGACCGTGATGCCGTCCAGCCCGCGCTCGCTGAGCTTCCGGCGCAACAGGGCCTCACCCATGGGGCTGCGACAGGTGTTGCCGGTACAGACCAGCAGGATCTGGGTCATGATGGCCTCAATCTTCCTTCAACGCGGCGGAGCTCTGGCGGGCCGCCAGGATCAGTTCCGCCAGCGCGAAATCCGCTTCAGTGGTCAGCTTGAAATTATGATCTGAACCCGGCACCAGGCGCACCGTCCCCCCGGCGTGTTCCACCATGGCGGCATCGTCGGTGGGCTGGGACCGGTCCGTTCGGGCCTGCGCCTGGGCCGCCTCCAGCATCGCTCGGGGGAATCCTTGCGGGGTCTGAGCCCGCCAGAGCGCTTCCCGCGGTACGGTGCGTACGATGCGGGGCCTGGAACCGTCCCCGGCGTGCGATTCTTTCACGGTATCCCCGACCGGGATGCCGGGTACCGCTCCGGTGCCGGTGCGGGCCGTGGCAATCACCGCATCGATCGTCGCGCGGTCGATCAGCGGACGCGCCGCATCGTGTACCAGAACGGTAATGCACTCAGACCCAAGTGCGGTGGTCCCCTGGATCACCGAATCCGACCGCTCCGCGCCACCGACCGCGAGCACCACCCGCCGATCCACGAGCGGTGCCAGCCACACCGGTGCTTCCGCCGGTGCTGGCAGCACGATCACCACCTGCGCGATGTCGGGATGATCGAGGAAGGCCTGGAGCGACCAGAGCAGGACGGGCATTCCGCCGAGGAGGCGAAACTGTTTCGGTACCGCGCCACCGACCCTGGTCCCCTGGCCGGCCGCGACCAGCACGACACCGACATCACGCGGCAAGCGCGTGCACCAGTCGGTCGACGTGATCGATCGGTACCAGGGTCAGCCCCCCGATCTGGCTCGAGCTGCGCCCGGAACAGAACACCCGACGGAACCCGAGTCGGGCCGCTTCCACCAGACGGCGGTCAATGCCGCCCATGGGCCGTACCTCGCCCCCGAGGCCGAGCTCGCCGAGGAAGAGGGCATCCGGCGGGGCGGGACGGTCGTGCACGCTGGAGATCAGCGCCGCCGCCACCGCGAGGTCAGAGCCCGGCTCGGTCAGGCGCACGCCGGCCGTGACCTGCACGAAGACGTCGAGGTCGGTGAAGTTGGTCCCTCCGCGCCGTTCCAGCACGGCCAGCAGCACGGCCAGCCGCTTCTGATCCAGCCCGGTGGCCACCCGCTGCGGAGTACCGAACCCACTGCGCGCCGCCAGCGCCTGCACCTCCACCAGCATCGGACGGGTTCCCTCCATCAGCGCGGTGACCGCGCTGCCGCTGATGCCGGCGGCCCGGGCCGCGAGGAAGAGGGCCGAAGGATTGGGGACCGGCTCGAGGCCCCGGCCGGTCATCGAGAAGACCCCGATCTCGTCCACCGAGCCGAACCGGTTCTTGGTGGCGCGCAGCAGCCGGTGGTCGAGGGTCGCTTCGCCCTCGAAATAGAGCACTGTGTCGACGATGTGCTCGAGCGTCTTGGGCCCCGCGATGCCGCCGCCCTTGGTGACGTGGCCCACCACGATCACCGCCGCGCCGGTTTCCTTGGCGAACCGCATGAGCCTGGCGGAGCACTCCCGCACCTGCCCGACGTTGCCCGGGCGCTCCTTCCAGCAGGTCGGTGTACACCGTCTGGATGGAGTCGAGGATCAGCAGGTCCGCGCCCAGCGTCCTGGGCGGCATCGAGGATCGCTTCCAGCCGGGTCTCGCCCACCACGTGCACCGGACCGGCATCCTCGACCAGCCGGCTGGCGCGCAGCCGGATCTGTTCGGGCGATTCCTCGCCGCTGGCATACAGCACCTTGCGGCCCGACGCTTCGAGTCGGGCCGCCGCCTGCAGCAGCAGGGTCGACTTGCCGATGCCCGGCTCCCCGCCCACCAGGATCATCGATCCGGGCACGATGCCGCAGCCGAGGACGAAATCGAGTTCCGGCATCCCGGTGGACCAGCGGACCAGGCGGCTCTCTTCGATATCCCGCAGACGGCCGGGACCGCACTCGCCCATCGCGCGCCGACCGGCCGGTTCTGCCGTTTTGCGCGCGACGGCGATCGGCTCCTCGGCCACGGTGTTCCAGGCGGCGCACGCCTCGCACTTGCCCACCCACTTGGGGTGGTCGTGCCCGCATTCGGTACAGCGATAAACCGAGCGGGGCTTAGCCATTGGGGGTCGGGCAGGTCGGCGGACAGATACGACCCAACCGGGGCATGACGCATCAGGGACTCCTCAACATTTACAGAACGACCGACTGCCGGTTCGCTACGCGTACTCCGGCTCTTCCCGGTCGCTCCGGCTGGCGAATCGGGTGAACTGCTTGTGGAAATAGAGGTCGACGGTGCCGGTCGGGCCGTTGCGGTGCTTGGCCACGATCAGCTCCGCCCGCCCCTCGTTGCTGTTCCCATCCTTGTCGATCGGCTCGTACATCTCCGGCCGGTGGATGAAGAGCACGATATCAGCATCCTGCTCGATGGCGCCGGAATCGCGCAGGTCGGACAGGATGGGCTTCCGCTCCCCGCCCCGCTGTTCCGAGGCCCGGGACAGCTGCGAGAGCGCCATCACCGGGATCTCCAGCTCGCGGGCCAGGGCCTTCAGCGATCGCGAAATGTCGGAAATTTCCTGCACCCGGTTCTCCGCGTAGGCCGGGCTGCGCATCAGCTGGAGATAGTCCACGATGACCAGCCCCACGTCATTTTCCATCCGCAGCCGACGCGCCTTGGAGCGCATTTCCAGCAGCGTCAGCGAGGGTGTATCGTCGATCCACATCGGGCAGCTGGAGAGCACGCCCGCCGCCCGTGCCAGCATGGTGAAATCGGTGTCCGACAGCATGCCCCGCCGGACCTTCTGGCTGTCCACCCTTGCTTCGGCGCACAGCAGCCGCTGGACCAGCGACTCCTTGGACATTTCCAGCGAGAAGATGGCGGTGCCCTTGCCCGAGGCCGCGGCCTGAGCTGCGATGTTCAGGCAGAAGGCGGTCTTCCCCATGGACGGGCGGGCCGCGAGGATGATGAGATCGTTGGGCTGGAACCCGGTCGTCATTTCATCCAAATCTCGAAACCCGCTCGGCACACCGGTAACCGAAGTGCCCTGCTTGCTGAGCTTTTCGATGCGCTCCATCGTCGGCCAGAGCATTTCCTTGAGCCGGCTGAATCCCTCCGCCTTCTGGTACTGGGAGATCTGGAAGATCCGGGACTCGGCCTCGTCCAGCAGTTCGTTGGCCGCCAGGGCCCCGTCGTAGGCGTGCGAGACGATCGCGGTCGCCGCCTCGATGAGCTGGCGGAGCACCGCCTTCTCCCGGACGATGGCGGCGTGGGCATCGAGATTGGCGGCGGTGACCGCCGAGTCGATCAGTTCGGCGAGGTAGGGCTCCCCGCCAGCGGCCTCGAGCTCGTTCTTCCGGGCAAGTTCATCCCGCAGCGTGATGTGGTCGATGACCACGCGCTGCTCGATGAGCCGCCGCATGGCCCGGAACAGCCGACGGTGGCCCTCCCGGTAGAACAGCGTGTCATCCAGCAGCTCGACGGCACGCAGGGCGGCGTCCTGGTCGAGCAGCATGGCGCCGAGGACCGCCTGCTCGGCATCATTGCTCCAGGGCGCCCCGCGAACGTGCGATGCGTCAGAGGTCGAGGAGTTGTCGTGCGATACGGACGTCATCCCAGGTGGGCTTCTTCCAGTTGGGGTTCCGGAGCAGCGCCGCAGGGTGATAGGTCACCACCAGCGGAATCCCGGCAAAACGATGCACCCGACCGCGCAGCGACCCTAGACTCTGCCTGGTGCCGAGCAGCCACTCGGCGGCTGTCCCGCCCAGGGCCAGCAGCACCTTGGGACGCACCAGCGCGATCTGTCGATGAAGATAAGGGAGGCAGGCAGTCGCCTCATCCGGAAGCGGCTTTCGATTCTTTGGCGGCCGGCACTTCACGATGTTGGCGATATACACGCTGGTTCTGGGACAATCAATAGCGCCCAGAATCTGGTCCAGCAGCTGGCCCGCCGCCCCCACGAATGGCCGCCCGCTCTCGTCCTCCTTCTGGCCCGGACCCTCCCCCACGCACATCAGGGTAGCGGTGGGATTTCCTTCACCCGGCACCGTCTGGGTCCGCCCCTCGCACAGCGGACACCGGGTGCAGCCACTGATCAGCCCCGCCACGGCCTCCAGCGACTGCACTGCGGCCAGCTCGCGCGCCAACGGGGACTCCGGAGGGAGCTCGATATTCAGTCCTTCACCAGGGATTGGCGGCGCATCCTTGCGCCAGCGGCCCGGCTCAGCGGCTGTGCGGCTCGGCCCTGAAGGACTCCCTCGTCCAGGGTCGCCCGCCGGGCTCCCCGCGGGACTCGGCCGCGGCTCGGCCCTAAAGGACTCCCTCGCCCCGGGTCGCCCTTCGGGCTCCCGAGGGGGCTCGGTCGCGGCTACCCGGCTCGGCTCTGGAAGCAGGAATTCGCCGCGACGATTGGAGTGCACCGGCGGCTCATCGCGGCTCGGCCTGGGTTCCACCGCTTGTTGCTGATCAGTATCCGCTGGTGGCGAGGCCGAGCCGCCGAGCCGAGGTGCCACCAAGCCGCGTGGAGCCTCCGACTCCTCCGGCAGCACCACTTCCGCCCCGCCCAGTTCAATCTGTTGCTGCAGGTAGCGGCGGAGATCAGACAAAGCGGCTCTCGACCGCGTCGAGGATGGCATCCGCCACGACCCGCTTGCTGGCCAGCGGCACCTCGCGCTGGGCACCCTCCCGGTCCAGGATCACGACCCGGTTGGTGTCGACCTCGAAGCCGGCGCCCGGCTCGAGCGCATCGTTCACCACGATCAGATCCAGATTCTTGCGTGCCAGCTTGGCCTGACCCTTCTCCACCGCACCACCGGTCTCCAGGGCGAAACCGACGATCACGCTGCCGGCCTTGCGCAGTCCCATCGTCGCCTGAAGAATGTCCCGCGTCGGCTCGAGCGCCAGCGATAGTGCGCCATCCTGGCGAGGCCGTTTGCTGGCGGTGGGCGCGACGGGGCGGAAATCAGCGGGCGCGGCGGCCATGACCAGGACATCGGCGCGGGGCAGTTCCTGTTGAACCGCCGCTTCGAGTTCCGCCGTGGTATCGACCGGCACCACCCGCACCCCGATCGGTGGGAGCTCCCGCACCACACCGCTGATCAATACCACCTCGGCGCCGCGTTCCCAGGCTGCTTCGGCCAGCCGATATCCCATCTTGCCGCTGGAATAGTTGGAAACCATCCGGACCGGATCGATCGGTTCGCGGGTAGGGCCGGCGGTGACCACGACCCGGCGACCGGCCCACGGTTCGCGGCGGTTCACCAGGCGCGCCGCATGGGCCAGGATCGTCTCCGGTTCGCTCATCCGGCCAGGACGATCCGAGGGACCTTCCGCCAGCGCGCCCACCTCGGGACCGACCATCTCGGCGCCGCGCTCGCGAAGCAGGGCAATGTTGGTCTGGGTCGCGGGGTGGGCGAACATCGCATCGTTCATGGCGGGCGCGAGGAGCAGCGGGACGGTGCGGGCGAGCAGGAGTGTGGTGAGCAGGTCGTCGCCAATCCCCTGGGCTGCCCGGGCGAGCAGGTTGGCGGTGGCAGGGGCGACGATGATGAGGTCTGCGGTCTGGGCCAGGCGCACGTGCTGGAGGGCGGCATCACGATCCCAGAGCGAGCTGAGGACCGGGCGGCCGGACAGGGCTTCAAACGTCAGAGGCCGCACAAATTCGGCGGCCCCCGCGGTGAGAATCACATCCACCCGGGCGCCGGCTTCGACCAGCCGGCGGACCAGGATGCAGCTCTTGTAACAGGCGATGCCGCCCGACACGCCAACCACGACGTGACGGCCGGCCCACACGGTCACGCCTCGCTGCGACGCCGGCGGGAAATCCGGTACTCGAGATCGCCCACGCAGAGCGCTTCCAGCGCCTGGGTGGTCAGCTTGGTGGTGTTCTGCGCCAGCCGCTCCTTGGGCAACTCGTTGATGTGCCGGGCAAACTTCGCCGCCACGAGAATGCTGAGGTACTTGTTGCCCGCCTGCTTCGCGGCTTCCACCGGGGTGTAGATCTTCATGACCGTGTTTTCTCCTGACCGTGGGGTGGCGCGTGACGCCACCAACTGACCTGCTAGACCAGCTTCCCTGCCGCTGCTTCAATTTCCTGCCGGATCGCCGCAATCTTGTCCGGCAAGCCATCCCGCCGCACCGCGCGCCGACTCTCGGCATTCACGATGGCATTCACATCCTCCACTACCCGCGCCAGGTCGTCGTTGACGACCACGTACTCGTATTCTCCCACCGACTGCAGCTCGGCATCGGCAATGGCGAGACGCCGCTGCAGCGCCTCCGGGCCCTCCGTCTGCCTCGCCCGGAGCCGTCGCACCAGTTCGTGGCCACTGGGTGGCAGCACGAAGATGGTCACCGCTTCAGGCATCCGCTGCCGCACCTGACGGGCGCCTTCCACATCGATGTCCAGTACCACATGCCGGCCCTGCGCGAAGATGCGATCGACCTCGGAGCGCAACGTGCCGTAGTGCTTGCCGTTGTAGCTGGCATGCTCTACAAACGCTCCCTGGGCCACCCGGGCGGCGAAGTCCTCGGGCGCGAGGAACCAGTAGTCCCGCCCGTGCTGCTCACCGTCCCGCATCGCACGGGTGGTGGCCGAGATTGAATACCCCATGTCGATCCGCCGATCCAGCAGCCGGCGGGCAATGGTGGTCTTCCCGCCGCCCGAGGGCGACGACAACACCAGCAGAAACGGCTTCACTCGAGATTCTCGAGCTGTTCCCGGAACTTCTCCAGCTCACCCTTCATGAGGATGACCTGCTGCAGAATCTCGGCGTCGTTGCCCTTGGACCCCATCGTGTTCACTTCCCGGCCCAGCTCCTGCGCCAGGAATCCGAGCTGTTTGCCCACCGGGGCCTCGCTGGCCAGCGCCTCACGGCACGCGGCAATGTGGGCCGCGAACCGCACCACCTCCTCGGTGATGTCCAGCTTGTCCGCCAGAAAGGCGATTTCCTGTGCCACGCGCTGGTCGTCCGGCGCCCGGCCGTCGAGCAACTGGGTGACATTCCCCCGCAACCGGTCCCGCTCCCGCACCAGCCGCTCCGGCGCACGGGCCGCGATGATTCCGGCCGCTGCTTCCAGCAAGACCAATCGGTGCAACAGTTCGGTGGCAAGCACACCACCTTCCCGACGCCGCATGGCCTTGCACTCCGACACCGCCTGCAGCAGCACCGGCTCCACCTCAGTCAGCGGAATGCTCGGGACTTCGTCCTGACGGACGGTGCTGATGACGTCAGGCTGACGCAGCACCATCGCGAGGTCGATCTCGCCGGGGAGCTGCAGCGCCTGCTGCAACTCGCGGATCGCGCCCACTGCCGCCTGGGCCCGATCGAGGTTCACCTGCAGCGTCGGAACCCGCTGCTCTGGAATTTCCTCCCACCGCAGGCTGACGGCGACGTGCCCGCGATCAAACTCACGGCGGAGCCGTTCCCGCAACTCACCCTCGAGTGCGGTGAACTCGCCCGGCAGTTTGAGCGACGGGTTGAAGTGCCGGTGATTGACGGTGCGAATTTCGATGCGCACCCTGCCGCCACCAACTGTTCCGTCCGCGGTCCCGAACCCCGTCATGCTGTAGGGCAAAGTGTGTCCGTTCCCGGTTCAGGGAAAGCTGGGAAGTATAACGCGGATGCGGGGTTATGGGTAGTTGGGGTGGCTATGGGTCGAGAGTCATGGGTCGCGGGTAGCGGGTAGCGGGTAGCTAGTGGTCGAGGGCCGAGGGTCGAGGGTCCTTGTTTCCTCAAGCCTCGTTGATCACCTTCGCCCGACCGCCTGACCGCCTGACCGCCTGACCGCCCGACCGCCCGACCAGCCTCAATTCGCAAACACCCACTTCACCCCGAAGGTGCTGCCCAGGATCGGCTGGGTGAACCCTGGGACATAGGTCTTGCGACTGGACTGCAGGTTGTAGCGATCCCAGTAGAGCAGGAAGGAATCGAGCCGGATTTCGATCATCGTGCGCATGAACGAGGCGCCGTCCAGGGCCAGCGGATTGCCCGACGGATCCCGCCCGATGATACCGTCGCCCCAGCTCTCGAAGGCCAGCTGGGCCTTGAAGTCGAAGATGCCGCTGGGGAAGGTCCGCCAGAACTTGGACCGAATGGTCGCCGTGGTCATGGAATGGGAGGGAGGGACGCCCTCGGGCGCATCCCCACCCCGCGGATTGCTGTACCATCCCTGCAGCGTCAACCATTTTTTGGGCGAGAGCCGCCAGCCGAGCGTCACCCACTCGGTCGCCGGAGCCCGCCCGATCGAGTCCACGGTGGGCCGGAACGAGCGATAGGCAAGCGGCTGGAAGGCATCGGTGCTCGCGTACGCCGCCTCGACCCCGAACCAGCTCAGGTTCCATTGACCGCCGACCTGCCAGTCGGTGAGGGACTGCGCCTCATTGAACAGGAGTGCCGGGGCGGCCACCAATTTCCCAGTGCGGCCCGCGCCGGTGAAGCTGAATCCCCCCGGTAGTTGCAGTCCTGCCCTGGCACCGACCCACTGGCTGGTTCGGTCGAGATCATGGGTCTGGTATCCCGCATCGACGGATAGACTCAGCAGGTTCGCCGGGGTCCACCCCGCCTCTGCGCCGAGGTCGATGGGGGTAATGCGCGACCGGTTGAACGCATGTGCCGTGAGTCCGAGCGTGGGGCTCCGGAGCCCGACGACCACCCCGCCCTGCCGTACGACGTCCTTCACCCCGCCACCAGTCCACGAGGTCCGGCCCAGCAGGCCGTCCACCCGCAGGCCGAGGCCATCGCCTCGGCTGCCCCAGAAGACCCGGAGCTGCTGGTCGTTGCGGGTGCCGGTCTGGCGGAGTTCGAGGGTATCACCCTGGTCACCGACAAACGCCTTACGATCCGGTTTGGACCCGAGGAACTGGGCCTGAATGCCGAACCGAGCTGACGGCACCCACCCGGCCTGGAGCCAGACGTTGGTAATGTCGAAATCGCTGGATTGTCCGGTGGCTGTCGGCGCCACCATGCGCTCGCCGCCGAGGGAGAGGCCCAGGCCGTTGGTGAAGCGGTATTCAAGTGCGCCGTTGTAGCGGGCGACCTGCTTGTCCCCTGAGCTGATGCCGATGCGGGAGCCGGGCGCCTTGCTGGCATGGCGTCGGGTGAAGAGCCGCACCCGGAGCAGGCCGGGCCATTGCTCGATCTCGATCCGGTCGTACAGGCTCAGGGAAAAGAACGATGGATCGATGCCGAGACTGTCCACCCCGATCGGGAGATAGGGGAGCCCGTCGACGAAGTACTCCACCGAGCTGGGGCCCCGCCCCCGATAATCGGGGTTTTCGGTCCGACCCAGCCAGCCGCCACGCCAGAGGTAGACGCCGGGGACCCGCTGCAGCAGGTCGCTCACCGTCTCGGCGAGCGCCCATTCGAGCGAATCGCGATCGAGGACGATCCGGCTGCCAGGTGGCAGCGGCGCCGGCACCCCCACCTGTGGCAGGACCGGGAGCAGGATCCGGTTGGCCTCCTGCGCCTTGAGGTAGCGCTCGGTGGTGTTGACCGTGTCCTTGAGGAGCGAATCGGGCGGCACGGAATCCAGCGGGATCTGCGCCACCACCGGAGCAGCGCACACGCCCAGCAGGAGCAGAACGGCGACCAGCAGGAACCGCAGGCCCGTCATCAAACCGGCCTCATTTCCCCACGCGCTGGAGCACGAATTCAGAAAAGAGTCTCATGCAGTTGCCGGTCGGGCCCTTGACGCGAGTCACGTCTTCCCGATCGCTGTAGGCGGTTCCGGCGATGTCGACGTGGGCCCAGGGATACCCCTCCACGAACTCCCGCAGGAACCAGGCGGCGGAGATGGTACCCGCGGGCCGTCCACCGGAGTTCTTCACGTCCGCGATATCGGATTTGATGAGATCGCGGTACTCGTCCCAGAGCGGCAGCGGCCAGGCCCGTTCCCCCGCCCGTTCTCCCGCCCGCCGTACCTCTTCGACCAGGGCATCATCGGTCCCCATGACGCCCGACGCGATGCCACCAAGGGCCACGACAACCGCACCGGTGAGGGTCGCCGCATCGATGACACAGGCGGGCTTGTACCGCCGGGCCCAGGAGAGGGCGTCGCAGAGGATCAACCGGCCCTCGGCATCGGTATTGATGATCTCGATGGTCTTGCCAAAGTGACTCGTGATCACGTCGCCCGGCTTCACCGCACTGCCGCTCGGCATGTTCTCGGTGGTCGGTACCAGGCCGATCACATGCACCGCCGGCTTCAGCCGACCGAGCATTTCGAAGGTGCCCAGGACCGCAGCCGCGCCGGACATGTCGTACTTCATGTCCTCCATCTTGTCGGCCGGCTTGATGGAGATGCCGCCCGTGTCGAAGGTCACGCCCTTCCCCACCAGCACGATCGGCGCTCCGGCGGCTCCGCGGTACTCGAGCACAATGAAGCGCGGCTCCTCGACGCTTCCCTGCGCCACGGCGAGCAGGCCACCCATCTTTTCCTTCTGAATGGCTGCCAGGTCCAGCACCGTGACGGTGATGCCGTGGCGGCTGCCGAGGTCCACCGCCTGCGAGGCGAGATAGGTGGGGGTGCAACTGTTCCCCGGCAGCACCTGCAGGCCCCGAGTCAGGGTCTGGCCGGCCGCCACCGCTGCCCCGGTCCGATGGCCCGCCTGGATGCCGGCGGTGTCGGTGGGCGCGAGAATGGTCGCTTGCTCAAGTGGGGGCTTCGGCTCTTCCGGAGGACGCTTGAGATCGGGATAGTGCCAGGCGCCGTATGCGAGCCCTTCCGCCAGCACCTGACCCGCATCTTCCGCACTCACGGTACCACGCGCTTCGGAGGTCAGGTGCAGTGCCAGTGATGGCACGCCCAAGACCCGGGCTCGCTTCGCGGCGGCCGCGGCACCGCGCCGGAGCGCGGTGCGACTGACCTCTGCCGCTTTCCCTACCCCGACCAGCAGGACACGGCTGGTCGGTCCGTTTGGGTGCAGCAGGGCCAGCTCGTCGCGCTTACCGGCGAAATCGCCGGCGGCGTAGAGGCGCCCCAGCATCCCACCACTCGCCGTGTCGAGGGCGGCCAGACTGGCGGGCAGCGGACCTGACGGCACCAGGACCGCCAGCAAGGGGGTGGCGAATCCTGCCGGGGCGGAGGCGACGACTGAAGAGGCGAAGGTCATACCGTGCGTGGTGAGAGGACAGTGGCCACACGAGGACGGGCAGGAACCAGGCGGCTAGCGACGTTTCCGGACTGGGCGATACTCGAGACCGACCGGACCAATATACTCCGCCCGTGGGCGGATCAGCTTGTCATCCTGATACTGCTCAATCACGTGCGCGGTCCACCCCGGCATCCGACTGATGGCGAAGACTGCGGTAAACAGTTCGACCGGGATCCCGACCGCGCGATACAGCGGGGCCAGGTAGAAGTCGACGATGGCGTGCTGGCCCGTTTCCCGCAGCGCTACGACTTCCAGTTGACGTGCGGTCTGGTACAGGTCCTCCAGGCCGGCGCGGGCACATTCCCGCTCCGCCAATCCACGCAGCAGTGTGGTGCGGGGATCCTCTCCGCGGTACACCTGGTGCCCGAAGCCAGGGACTTTTGCCTGGCGGGCCAACCGCTCCCGCACCCACCCCTCGACCTGGGCTGCGGCACCAATCTCCTCCAGCGCCGCGAGCACATTCCGGGTGTGCCACCCGTGGCGCGGACCCGCCAGCGCCGAGAGCGCGGCGATCACTGACCCGCAGACATCGGCTCCAGTCGAGGCGGTGACACGCGCCGCGAAGGTCGAGGGGTTGAGCTCGTTCTCGGCCCGGAGGATCAGCGCGATATCCAGCGCACGCGCAGCGTCGGGATCGGGCGCTGCGCCCTGCAGCATGGACAGGAAGTTGGCGGCAAACCCCACACTCTTTTTGGGCAGGATCGGCTTCTCACCGCTTCGCAACCGGTGATGGGCAGCCACAATAGTCGGGGTCACAGCAACGAGGCGGAGTGCCTGGTCGCGGGCGTCCTCCCGGCTCGGCGGAAGTTTGACCGGCTGCTCCGCGGCCAGCGTGGACAGGACGGCGCGGAGCGCGTCCATCGCCGAGGTGTTCGCGGGCAGCGCCTTGAGGGTCCGGGTCCCCACGAGCGACAGTTTCTGCCGAGCCCGTAGCTCCGTGGTGAAGACCCGTAATTCGGCGCCCGTCGGGAGCGCACCCTGCACCAGCAGCGCGGCCGTTTCCTCGAACGTCGACTCTTCGCCCAGCGTCCGCACATCATACCCGCGATACGCCAACCGGCCATCCTCGGCGGACAGCTGGCAGATGCTCGACTGCAGGGCGAAGACGTGGTCCAGACCGACGGTGGCGGCAGAAGATGCGGGGTTGGTCATGCGGCAAACAGTATCGTGACCGGTTCGCTCGGGCAACCAGATCGCTTCGGGCGATCTATATCCAGTCGGACGAACTCACTCCACCGTGAAGCGCACACGGTGCCAGGCGTTGTTCGCGTACCCCTTCGCGTTCCAGACGGTGGAAAGTTCCGCCGGTTGGGTTTGGCCGGCGGCATCGACGGCGCGGGCCACCACAGTATGTGCCCCAGCGTCGAGCATGATGGTGGTGCGCCAGCGGGTCCAGGCCCAGGGACCGGCGGAGCGATCAAGGGTCACGGGCGCCCAGCTCCTGCCACCATCCCACGACAGTTCCACCCGATCGATCCGTGCGCCATCACTCCCCAGGGCCCAGCCCGCAACGGTGACTGGGCCCCGCGGCAGGTGCGCTCCCGTGACCGGCTCCAGCACGACGGAGTTCAGGGCCACCGCGCCAAGGGGCGTCCCTGCGGTCACATCACGCGGGTCGCGCGGGTCGGGCTCGTGCAGCACGCGGTAGGCGTGGGCCTGGAAGTAGTTGTCGGACGGACCATCCTGCACCCGGATTTCCGTCAGCCACTTCACGCTCCGGGCGCCGATGTATCCCGGGATCAGGGCCCGCAGGGGGAATCCATGATCAGGAAGCAGTGGCGCGCCGTTCAGTTCGGAGGCGAGCAGAGCTTCGTCCGCCAGCGCCTTGGCCAGCGGCACCGACCCACCGAAGCCGAATACCTCTCCGTGGCGTTCCACCTGGTCGGCTCCCACAAACGCCACGTGGGTTGCACCGTCCTGCACGCCGGCCCGCTGCAACAGCGCGGCCAGCAGGACACCACTCCACTCTCCGGTGCTGATCGGGTCGCAACTCCAGGGCAGTTCCCCTGGAATGGGACGGGTGGCGATGAGTTCGTCCCGTCGGAGGCCAGCACAGACCAGGCTGGCCAGCCGGGTGACCCGCGGAAATTGATCGTGGAGCTGCTCGAAGGTGAACTCCAGCGGCTGGCGGACCATCCCGCCGATCCGCAATCGCCAGCCAGCGCGATCGATGACTGGCGGCCGAGCGTGACTGCGGGTAAAAAACAACCCCACCGGCGTGATCGCATGGGCCTGCAGCAGCGCCAGCGGTGGGCCCATGTTGAGGCCATCGGCATCGCGTCGGACCATGCGGGGGTCCTTCCCGCCGACAGCAGCAGATGGCGTCATTCGGCGACCTCATGGCTGGCGTGCGGATGCGGGAATTCCACCCGGTAGATCCGGATCAGCTCGAAAAAGTAGGAGATCGCCAGCGGGCCGATGAGGATGCCCAGCAGGCCGAAGTACCCGACCCCACCGATAGCGCCGACGAGGGTCACCAGGGGATGAATCTGGGCATAGCGGCGGAACACCGCCGGACGGATCACCAGATCGACGTTGCCCACGAGGGTGATCCCGATCAGCACCAGGGCAATGCCGGCGCCGTAGCGCCCGGTGAGAAAGAGCGAGAGCGCGCCGGGCCCCCAGATCAGGCCTGAGCCAACGACCGGCAGCACGGCGAACACCATGGTGACGACGGCCCAGAAGAAGGCATTGGGCACGCCGGTGAGCCAGAATCCCATTCCGGTGAGCGCCCCCTGAATCACCGCCGTGAGTCCGGTGCCGATCACCGTGGAAATGGTCACATCGCGGAAGCGATCACGCAGCAGGTCAGAACTGGCCGGCGAAAACGGGATGTACGGCCGGACCGCCTGCCAGACTCCGGGACCGGTCAGCATCAGGTAATACATGATGAACAGGGCGATACTGAAGTTGAGCCCCATCACCGTGGCGGTCCCGAGCAGACCAAAGGCGCTGGCGCCGAGCCAGGTGACGATTTCCTCACCCAGCCCCGCCAGCTTCGGGCCGAGGGCGTAGGGGCCAATCTGCAGGGTAGAGAGGCGGTCGAGCAACGGCCCACGGATGACTCCGGTGGCGAGGTGCTGGGCCTGACTGGCGACCACCCCGGCGAAGAGCACGACTGGGGTCACGATCAGGAGCACCGCGACCAGGACCACGAGGCCGGCGGAGACGTCGCGCCGCAGTTTCCGGGCGACCCAGCTATGCATCGGGGCGAACACGACGTACAGCACCAGGCCGCCAATCAGGCCGCTGGCGTAGGGAGCCAGTGCCATGAGAAGCCCGAGACCCAACAGCAGAATCAGGAATGCTGCGCGCCGATCATCCGAATCGAAGAAGCCCATGGCAAGAAGGTACTTACCCCCGCGACCGGGGACCAACCACGCTGCGAATTCGGACACAGCACGTCTGCGGCACCTCAAGTACCTTAGGAGGTCATGGAGACGGGCGCCCGGGCGAGGTGCATCTTTCCTCAGCGATCTTCGTAAGAGCGCCACCGCAACGACATCACACAGGGGGCTCGATGCGTTTCAGGGCGAACCGTATGTTCTTCGCCGCAGGGCCGATCCTCGCGGCGGTCTTCCTGGCGGGTCGTGCCAGCGCGCATGACGGCGAACGACTCTTTCAGTCGGTCTTCGCGATTATCGGGCGGGACGCGGTCACCCCGATCCCGACCGACGAGTTGTACCAGCGCGCGGCGAAGGGGTTGGTGGCCGGCCTCAACGACCCCTACGCGGGACTGCAATCCCGCGAGGACTTTGAGAAATTCAGCCGGAACACGCTGGGCAACAGCTATGGTGGCCTGGGGCTCCGTATCGTGGAGATCCGGGGTGAGTTGGCGGTGTTCCGGGTGATTCCCGGTGGCCCGGCTGCCGCTCTGGGAGTCCGGCCGGGCGACCGCATTACCGCGGTGGGTGATTCAGCCACCACCGGGTGGGACGTCCCGCGTGCCTCCAGCCGCCTCACCGGCGTGCCGGGGACCAACGTCCGCGTCACCTTCCGACGCGGTCAGCATGGCACGAGCTACACCCGTACCTTCGCCCGCGGCACCATCCATCCTCCCGCGGTGCCGTTCGTGGCGATGCTGCCCGGTTCGGTGGGGTACCTCCCGCTGGAGCGGTTCAGCGACAACTCCGCGGCGGACGTGGCCCTGGCCCTGACCCGGTTGCGGAAGTCTGGCGCCCGGAGACTGGTGCTGGATCTGCGGGGCAATCCCGGTGGCGACCTCGAGCAGGCGGTCCAGCTGGCCGGTCTCTTCCTCGGCGACGGGCAGACAGTGGTCCGGGTGCAGTACCGCCAGTACGACGATACCCTCCGCGCCTCGCGCGGGCCGCAGGTGGCCGCCGAGCTGCCGATCGCGGTGCTGGTCGACAGCGGTTCGGCCTCGGCCAGCGAGATCGTGGCCGGTGCGCTGCAGGACTATGACCGGGGACTCCTGGTCGGCACGACCAGCTTCGGCAAGGGACTGGTACAGGGAGTCTACCGGCTCCCGGACGGTTGGGTCCTCCGGCTGACCAGCGGGCACTGGTACACTCCGAGCGGCCGGCTCATTCAGCGGACCGACTCCGCGCTGGCCCATGCTCGTCCGATTTTCCACTCTGCGGGTGGACGTGCCGTGCTGGGCGGCGGTGGGATTGCGCCCGACATCGAGATCGGCGCGCTGCCGCCCTCCGCGGGAGATCAGGAACTGGGGAAGGTCTTCGGCAGCCGGGCCAAGGTCGTGACGCAGGTGCTCGATACCTACGCTGGCGAGCTGGAAGAGTCGGTGCAGCCCGGCTTCAGCGTGACTCCCGAATGGCGGATGGAGACGCTGCGGCGCCTGCGGGCGGCAGGGGTGGACGTGGAAGATTCGGTTGCGGTCCGGGGGCAGGCGCTGCTCGATCGGATCCTCACCAACCGGGTGGGCATCTTCGTGGATACCGATTCCACCGCCTTCCTGCGGGACACCGACCGCGATCCCCAGCTGAGCCGTGCCCTGGATCTGCTGCGACAGTCCACGACTCAGCAGGCGCTGTATGTGGCGGCGGCGAAGCCCCAGGCGAAGGGATGAACGCTGCAGGTGAGGACAGCGGGTGAGAACAGCCGGTGAGAACGGCGGGTGAGGACAGCAGGTGAGAACGGCGGGTGAGGACAGCAGGTGAGAATTGCGGGTGAGAACAGCCGGTGAGAACGGCGGGTGAGAACAGCCGGTGAGAACGGCGGGTGAGGACAGCAGGTGAGAATTGCGGGTGAGAACAGCCGGTGAGAACGGCGGGTGAAATTAATCTTCACCTGCTTCTCTCACCCGCCGTACTCACCCGTTTTTTCACCTGTTGTCCTCACCTGTTGTCCTCACCTGTTGTCCTCCCCCCTGCTGTCCTCATCTCGCCAGCAGCCGCACCCCCACCACCAGCAGGGCTAGCGAGAGCAACCGCAGGATCTTGCCACCGCGCAGCCGCAGGGCCAGGCGGGCGCCCAGCTGTGCGCCGCCCGCCGCCCCGACCCCCATCAGGATCGCCGGGCCTACCAGCACATGCCCGAGGGCGAGATGGCTACCGGCCCCGATCCCGGCGGAGATCGCGAGGATGAAGTGCGAGGTGGCGGTGGCGATATGGGCCGGGAATCCCAGCGCGTAGGTCAGCACCGGCACGTGGATGATCCCGCCGCCGATGCCTAGAATGCTGGCCATGAAACCCACGACCACGCTCACCGCCATACCCAGCAGCAGATTGTAGCGATACGTGAACTGCTCTCCGGTGGCGTCGGTGACCTGCTGGAAGACCTTGTACCAGGGCCCGCCCGATTCCTCGATGATGGCCTGGGCGATCTGCTCCTCCGCCGCGGGCCGCCAGATGAGCAGCGCGGCCAGGAGCAGCATCAGGGTGCCGAAGACCCGGTCGAAGACCGGCCCACTGAAATGCGGCGCCAGGAACGCTCCGATGATCGAACCGGGCACTGTGGCCAGGGCAAACAGCAGCCCGCTGCGATAGTCGATCCGTTTCTGCTTGGCGTAGGAAATGGTCCCGAAGAGCGCGTTGAGGAAGACCACGGTCAGCGAGGTTCCTGCGGCCTGGGCCGGGTCGGCGTGCTGTACCAGCAGCATGGCGGGGACGATCAGGAATCCTCCGCCCGCGCCCACCATCGTGCCGTAGGCGCCCACCGCGAATCCGAAGGCGAGGAACTCCACCGCCTTGAGGAACGACATCTCGGAACTGGGCGACCGGGGCACGAAGTACAGCGCCAACAGCGCGATGACCACGAAGAGGCCGGCGCCGACGGGATGGGCCCCGCCCCACCAGCGGCGCTCAATGCGCGGAGGGGGGGAGTCGGCGGGTGAGGACATGGGCGGCAAGTTTAGCAGCAGCCGCCCGGAGATGGTAGCACGCGAGGCAGCCGCCTACCTTGCATCTCATCCACCAACAAAGGATTCCGCTGCATGTGGCTGCTGCCCTACCTGCCATCCGTGAGCCGCTGGATCGCGACCAGCATGCATCGCATCACGGCGGTGGAGGGCGCGGTGGATCCTGTCGGACCGGTGTTGCTGGTGGCCAATCATCCGAATGCGCTCATCGATCCTGTCGTGGTCACGGCGGCGGTGGGACGACCGGTGCGCTGGCTGGCCAAATCGACGCTGGTCTTCCAGCCGTGGATCGGGTGGTTGTTCCGGGCGGCGGGCGCGATCCCGGTGTATCGTCGGCAGGACGATGCCGCGCAGATGGCCCGGAACGCTGACACCTTCGACGCCGCTGTTCAGGCGCTGGCGGATGGCAGTGTCGTGGCTCTCTTCCCGGAAGGGATCAGTCACGACGCGCCCGGTCTGGCGCCGCTCAAGACGGGGGCCGCCCGGCTGGCGCTGCAGGCGGCCCAGCAGATCCCACCCTTCCCGATCATTCCGGTCGGCGTGATCTACCGCGATGCCGCGACCTACCGGTCACCCGCCGGTGTGGTGATCGGATCGCCAGTGGCATGGGAGGACCTCCGCGCCGCCGGCCCCGATGATCGCGAAGCCGTGACCGACCTGACCGCGCGGCTGACCTCGGCTCTCGGAGCGGTGACCCGCCAGCTCGATAGCTGGGCCGACCAGGAGATCGTAGAACATGCCGCGGCCGTCGTGGCCGCAAGCACCGGTCAGCCGGAGCCTCCTCCCTCGTGGGTGGCGCGCGCCAGCGGGATCCATGGCGTCCTGGATGCCACCAACAACCCGCTGCTCCCGGCGCTCCGCGTCCGAGTCCAGCGACACGCCCGCGCGCTGCAGCGACTCGGCCTCACCCCGGCCCAACTGGCCGCACCAGCCCCGTCGGCGACAAGAATGTGGCGCGGTTGGCGTGCCCCCGTTGTCGCCCTGGTCTGGCTGATCGGCGTGGCCTGGACCTGGCTCCCCTACCGGGCCACCGGCTGGGTGGTTGCCCTGCTGACCCGGGATCGTGACCTGATGGCGACGCTCAAGGCGGTGACCGGGTTTCTGCTGTTCGTCGGGTGGATCCTCGGAACCGCAATCGTCATTGGCTGCCTGACAGCGTGGTGGTGGGGCGTGCTCACGGTACCGCTTGCCGGTGGATTGGCGTTTCTGACGCTCCAGCTCGAGGAGGCGAGGCTCGCTACCGCCGACGCGGAGCGGGTAGCGCTGTGGTATCGACGGGGATCCACCGTGGTGGCGCTGCGGGAGGAGCAGCGGGCGCTGGGGGAAGAGCTCCTGCGATTCGTTCCCGCGGCCCCGGCACCGCGGTAAGCAGGTCCGGCCTGGTTCAATCGGCGCGCAGCGCCGCCGTCGGGCTGATGCGAACGGCACGTCTCGCAGGCAACCATCCTGCCAGCAGCGAGACGGCGAGGAGCAGCAACGTCACGACTCCGTAGACCAGCGGATCGCGTCCACCCGTCTCGAAGAGGTACGGCTCGACCCACCTGCCGCCAACCAGGGCAAGCGCGATCCCGCCCGCGATTCCCACGAGGGCCAGGAACAGGACGTTCTGCACCACCAGCCGCACCACCCGCCCGTTAGTTGCCCCCAGCGCCATGCGTACGCCGATCTCATGGGTCCGCCAGGCGACCATATAGGACATCAGGCTGTAGATGCCAAGCAGCGCAACCACCAGCGCGAGCCCTCCGCTCAAGCCAAACGCCATGAGACCGAGGCGCACGGTCCGCGTCTCCGCATCCAGCACGTCACTCAGGCGCCGCGGATCCACCGTCAGCACCGCGGCATCGGCTGCCAGCAACGCCTGCCGGATGGCCGGGAACACGCGGTCGGGGTTCCCGGTGGTGCGGATCAGCAGGCTGGGCCCGGAGACACCCACCTCCTGACCGAGCGGGACATAGTACTGCAGCGCGGGATCCTCCTTGAGCCCGTTGCGATGCACATCCACCGCGACGCCCACGATCCGGGAACACGGCGGGTTGCCTGACCCGATGCGCAGGCACTGTCCAATAGCCTCCCGGTCGGGCCAGAGTGCCCTCGCCATCGATTGGCTGACGATCGCGACCGGTTCACTGCCTCGACGGTCGGTCTCCAGAAAGGGGCGGCCGTGAAGCACCGCCGTCCCGATCGTGGCGAAGTAGGAGGCGCTGACCGCCGTCAGGTACGGCCCCCCACCAGGATAGACCGGAATGGAGTCGAGTCCAGGTACCGAGAGCGCGGTGGAAAAGCTCATCCCGCCCAGCGGTGGCGCGATCACGAGGCTGGCCTGCGCAACCCCCGGAACCACCCGGACAGCGTCAAGCAGGCGGCGGTCGCGCTCATCCTCTACCTGGGCACGGTCACCGTCGTTGCCGATCAAAGGTCGCAGTCGCAATTCCGGAATGACAACATTGTCGGACATTCAGGCCGAGGTCGACCGCACCGGCACGCTGCTGACTGCGGATAAAGAGGCCAGCGGCGATGAGCAGCAGGACCGAGAGCCCCGCCTGTACCACCGTGAGGCCGGCGCGCAGTCGGGAGTGACTCCCCTCCGCCCTGGCCCCGCTCCGGAGGGCCGCCGTCAGTGACATGCCGCCCGCCTTGAGGGCCGGCACCAGACCGATCAGCACCCCCGCCATGACTGCAATACCGGTTATCAGCCCCACCGTCCGGGAGTCCACGAGCGAGAGCGACCACCCCACCTCGGGGAAAAAGGTCTGACGGACCAGCGGCTCGGCGAGCAGCACGACGGCGAGGCTGGCGAGCGCGCTGACGCTGACCAGTACCAACCCCTCGGCGAGCACGAGGCGCACGACCCGGGTGCGCCCTGCACCCAGGGCGACCCGCACCGCCAGCTCCCGTCGCCGCCGAGCCAGGCGGGCCAGCAGCAGGTTGACCACATTGGCGCAGGCGATCAGCAGCACGATCGCCGAAATCCCCCCGAGCCAGCCCGCCATAACGGTTTCGATCGATTCCTCCCCCGCGTCCCCCAGGCGCAGTGGACCGGCGGACATCGTGGCATCCCAGGTCCAGCGCGGGCCGTCCTGCCCGGTGCGCCGATGAATTGCGTCGGCCGCCTGCCCCACCGCTGCGGCGGTCGCCCCCGGCCGCAGCCGACCCACGATCCACCAGTTCCAGTTCCGCGCGGTCCTGGAATCGCCCAGCAGCCAGAGGTCCACCCGGCCGCGCCCCGCCCCGGTGAATCCGTCCGGCGCGACGCCGACAATGGTGTACGGGGAGTCACCAACCATGATCGTGCGACCGATCACCTTCGGATCACTGGCCATTTCCCGCTGCCACATCGCGGCGCTGATCACGGCGAGTGGTCCCGCCCCGGCGGCGTCCTCGTCGGCAGAGAAGAACCGCCCGCGCAGCGGCTGGGTCCCGAGCAGCTGGAAGTAGCCACCCAGGGTCTGGCTCACCCGCATGGTCCGACGCTGCTGATCGTCGCCCACCGCCAACTCGCTGAGGTGATATGCTCCGATGCCACTGAGCTGGCGCAACTCGTCCTTCAGGTGCAGGAAGCTCGGATAGGGAATCCACGCCGAAGTCCGTGTGCCGAACGGGGGGCCTTCGGTCCGCTGAAAGAAGCGAACCAGCTCCCCTGGTCTCGCAACGTGGGCCGGGCCGCGCAGCAGGACCTGATCGATAAACCCGATCCCGAGGACGTTGACGCCAATGGCCAACGCTACCGTCAGGACGATGAACCCGGTGACTACCGGTTCGCGGGCCAGGCTGCGGGCGGCGTACCGGAGGTCCTGGATGACCGCCTCCCATCGATCCCGCAGACGCTGGCTGGCGTTGCGTTGGCGGGCGGCCTGGTACAGGGCGGCGCGCCCGGGATGTCCGGCGCCGAAGCGTCGATTGGCTTCAGCCCGTGCGCTCGCCGGATCCAGGCCTTCGGTGATGAGGCGCTGGGTGAGTAGCTCGAGATGCAATTCGATCTCTTCATCCACCTCGCGCTGGTCGTCCTGCGGACCGGCCAGTCGAAGCAGGCGGCGAATGCCGGGGCGAATCGGTGCCATGCGTCAGGCCCTCGTCGCGAGCGTGAGGATGCTCGCCATCGTGTCGGCGTAGCGGAGCCATTGGGTGGTCTGCTCCTTCAGGTGGGTTTCTCCGCGGGGCGTGAGCCGGTAGTAGCGCGCCCGGCGGTTGTTCTCCGTCACGCCCCACTCAGCGGCCACCAGGCGTCGGGCCTCCATCCGGTACAGCGCCTGGTAGAGGGCCGCTTCTTCCAGTTCGAGGCTGCCACCCGACTTCCGTTCGAGCCAGTCGACAATCTCGAAGCCGTGCATGGTCTGCCAGGTCAGGGCCTTGAGGACCAGCAGATCGAGGGTCCCCTTCACGACGGGCATGGGCTCACTCATTCCAGGCTCTCTATTAAGACTCTTAAACAATACGCCGTCCGCTGCCCTTCGCAAGGCGGTTGACTGCCACGGATCGGACACCGGGAGGCCCTGAAGGGTTACCGGCGGAGGAAATACCGGGCTAGACGGTACGCAGGAGCTCCTCCAACTCCTTTGGCGCCGGCACGCGACCGGCAAGCTTGACCTGGCCATCCACCACCAGCGCCGGGGTACTGAGCACCCCGTACGCCATGATCTGTTTGAGGTCCTCGACCTTGACCACGTCAGCGTCTGAGCCCAGTTGGGTGAGCGCGGTCCGGACGTTCTGCGTCAGTTGCTGACACCGGGAGCACCCGGTGCCCAGAATCTCGATGCGCATACAGCCTCCTTCAGAGAACAGCGTTGAACAGGTACCCCACCATGACGATCCCGGCGGTCACGACGCCGATGAACACCGCGATGAGCTTCGGCTGGAGCACCTTGCGGAGGATCACCATCTCGGGGAATGACAGGGCGATGACGGACATCATGAACGCCAGCACCGAGCCGAACGGTGCGCCCTTCTCCAGCAACGCCTGGACAATGGGAATGATGCCAGCGGCATTGGAGTACATCGGGACGCCCAGCACCACCGCGAGTGGGACCGACCACCAGCGGCCGGTTCCCAGCAGCTGCGCCATCGCCCCGGTCGGGACGTAGCCATGGATCAGCGCCCCGACGCCAATGCCCGCCACCACCCATGGCCAGACCTTGCCGACGATTTCGGCCACTGCCTCGCGGCCCAGGGTGACACGATCCCCCCAGCGCAGTATCGGAGACTCGGCCCCCGTCGCCGCCACGGCGGGCATGGCGGTCACCCACGGCTCGATCCAGGCCTCGAGATGAAGACGCCCGATCACCCACCCGGCGACGATCGCGATCGTCAGCCCAGTTGTGAGATACAGGAGCGCCACCCAGGGCCCGAACAGCCCGGCCAGAAGTACCAGCGCCACCTCGTTGACCATCGGGGCGGAGATCAGGAACGAAAAGGTGACCCCGAGGGGCACACCGCCCTTCACGAAGCCGATGAAGAGCGGGACGGCGGAGCAGGAACAGAACGGGGTGACGATTCCGAGACCGGCGGCCATGATGTTGCCGACACTCTCGCGCCGTCCGGCCAGGAGCTGCCGGGTCCGCTCGGGTGTCACGAAGCTGCGGATCACCCCGACACCGAAAACGACCGCCACGAGCAGCAGCAGCACCTTCGGCACATCGTACAGGAAGAAGGCGAGCGATTCCCCCAGCCGGGTTCCCTCGTTGAGCCCGAAGAGATCGTACGTCAGCCAGTCGGCGACGGTGGCCGTCTGGCTGTACAACCCCACCCAGAGCACGACCCCGGCACCCGCCCACAGCAGCCGGCGCGCCGGGGGTGGCGTGGGACTTGGAGCATCCGGGATGGGGAGGGCGGCGTTAGTCAACAAGACTCCAGTTGCACTCTGAGAACTGGCGGCCGCCGCAGCATCATGCGGTGCAGCGGCGGGGTGAGACAGCGATCATGCGGCCGCAGGAAGGGTGCGTGCACCATGCGGACCAGTGCAATCGCTCGTAGGATGCAGACGGGAGCTGTCACCATCGTCCGGCTGGGGTGGGGGAACCGTGATCCCGGATGCCGTGGGCGGATCCGGCGCCGTCTTACGGCACCAGCATGGACGCTTTGTCCCGATTGCGCTGCAGCAGGAGCACCTCCGGATCTGCCGTCATTCGTTCCGGTCGGCCGCCGAGGGTGACACAGCTCTCTCGCCGCGCCTGCCCAGCGGCAAGCACCACGGTGGTCTGACACAGGATGGGCGTTTGGCCGGCGGAATCGGTCCCCACCGCCGCCAGCGCGAACGCTGCGGTGCCGGAGCCCACATTCTCAACGAGGGCCGAGCAGTGCTGCAGGCCCTCCTCTGAGACACAACGGGCCTCACCTACGCGAATCTCGGGTAACACGACGTCCTCGAACCACTGTGCAACCACGCGGTCGAACGACGCGGTATCCGCCGCCTGATGGCGCAGGGCCGCGAGCAGTTGTCGGGGTACCGCCAGGTCCGGCTGTCCGCGCCGCTGCCGAATGAACTCGCGCAATCCGGCCAGCATCTGTTCCCGGCCCAGCGATTGATCCAGCATCCACAGCGCCCAGGCGCCCTTCTTTTGCAGTACCACCTCATCATCGGGGGCGCCCTCGTCGGTCGCCAGGATGGGGTGCTCCGTCGGACGCCGTTGAGCGAGGTACTCCGACTCGAGCCGTCGGGCGAATGCCATTCGTCCCTCGGGCCCCAGTTCCGATTCGGCCAGCAGCAGGGTGGCGTAGTCGGCCATCCCCTCAACCAGCAGACCGGTGCCCGGCCCTTCCCCGATACGGAACAGGTGGCCCCACCATTGGTGTGCTGTCTCATGCGCGGTCACCGCGAAGGGCAGCCCGGTTGCCCCCGACCCCGCCGAGAGAAATCCGAGCCCTTCCGCGAACGTGATATTTCCCGGGTAGGAACTCGCGCCCGTTTCGAGATCGGGAAACTCGCTGAGCCGGAGTTCCCTCCACGGGAGGGGCGAGAACCACTCGGTATAGCGGGTGTGGGCCGCACGAAGCGTCCGGAGAATCCGACCTGCGCTCGCCGAATGCCCATGGTGGTAGAACACCGCCACATCGCCTTCCCTCCTGACCTCCAATGCTCCGCCGACCAGATTGAGTGCACCCACCGGCTGCACGGTTTTCCACACGGTCCTCGTCCGCTCCTGATCCGCGGATTCGCTGACCTGTCGCCCCACGCTATTGACGACGAACCCACGGGGGCTGTTGACGGCGATCCGGGCGCTGAAGGATTTCCCGTGATTGAAGGCGCGGGAAACGCCGCTGGTGGTTGAGACGGCAGCGGGGCGTATCACGCCCTCTGGCGCGTCGGCCTGGTACCCAGGGAGCGGGAGAAAGGCTCCCCGGCGGGTAGTGAGAACGACTCCAGCGGGGAGAATGAAGGTCCCGGTGCCTCCACCATTGCGGGTATAGCCGCGGGGATGGTGCATCTGATACGCGAATCCCAGTGCGAGCGAGTCGCCGGGTTCCAATGCTGCGGGCGGGGTGAGGAGCTGCAGCCCCGCACGGACGACGGGTACGATGCTTGTTCCCCCGATCTCCCACCGGACCGGACCGAAGTCCTGCGGGATCGTGAACGGGAGGCGACCCAGTGCGTGGCCGGTCTCATTCACCAGCAGGTAGGTCCCCCGCACGGTCATGCCCCGTGCGACCGGATCGAGCGTCAGATCGAGGTCCACATGACGAATCGTTGGCGGAATCAGACTGTCACCCACGAGTGCGAGCGGACGCTGATCAGTGGCGAAACCCCGGGCCTCAGCTCCCTGGAATCCGGTGTGGACCTGGATGCCAAGGAACGTCGCGATCAACGTCGGCAAGAGCGCGAAGGGCGCCAGTCGGAGGGTCAATCGTCCCAGGGACGCTGGATGGAATCTGGCCCGGATCAGAGTAATGTCCCGCTCGGTACGCGCGAAGAATGTGACCGCAATCGCGCCCAGCAGCGCGGCCAGGGCCAGTGCCAGCAGGCGATTCACCAGCAGCGCCGAACCATTGAGCGGAAAGACCCCGAAGTCGCTCCAGCGCAGTGCCCCCCAGACGGGCCAGTTCGTGACCCACGTCATAGTGCCGCTCATGAAGTGGATCCCCGTCAGCACCAGGGCGGCAATTCCGACCGCGAGCGTGCCAGTGCGATGGCGTAGCACCGCCATGAGTGCCGTCACCAGCGCAGTCCACAGGATCAATGTCGGCCCGAGCACGCCGCCGAACACCAGCACCAGTGGCCAGAGGTCGATCGCCGAGCCAGGAAGAAGGGCGAGCCACCCTGCGCCCGCGATTATGCAGACACCGGTGAGCCATCCGATCACCGCGCCTGAAGCCAGTGCCTTGCCCGTGAGCATGGCACCGGTGCTGATCGGGCTGGCAAAGGCGATTGGTTCGAAGCCGGTCGCAAGGTCTCGATGCATCGACTCGACTACCACAAACAGCAGGTATAACGTGACCAGGATGGTGACGACCGGCAGGGCGGTGACCGCAAAGGCCCCCGCCGAGAGCCGGACCGGATCACCGTAGGCATCGGACTGGGTCCCGCCCGCCTCAAGCACGACGGCCATCAGGAAGAGACTGAACAGATAGAGTGCGGGTTGGCGTGACAGTTCCCGCAACTCGGCGTTCATGATTGTCGCGGCGCCACGGATGAACCGGGGGGACCGGGTCGTCATGCGCAGGTTGCGCAGGGAGTCGAATGCCCTCACCCGGGACACTGGCGCCAGATTCGGGGCCGGACGCGGCCGCGCGGCGCGGTCACTGGCCCCAGCCTTCCCGATTGATTGACGGAATCGCCCGATCGAACCCGTGACAAGCAGCAGGGGTGACGCCAGCAGTATCAATCGTCCCAGCAGGATCGTGGCATCGAACGGGACGGGCGTCGTGTTGTAGATCTGGAACCCACGGTCCTCCGCGAACAGCGAGTGCAGGAGCCAGCGCACACCGCTGGGGTCGAGCGCCATGAGCAGCCCATCCAGCCGAGCATCGATGCCTGCGGGCCGCCAGTTCCAGCACACCAGCACCGTGAGCAGGAACACCCCGGTCGGGACGGCGTACACCACCATGGGCCGCCGGGTCCGCACGCCGGCGAAGAAGGCCAGCCCGGCCACAGCGAGCATCCCCGGTGCCGTGAAGACCAGGGCGGGCACCAGATAGTTGGCCAGCCGGAACGGGCCTACCGCGACGCCGGCGATCCCCAGTTGGCGGAACGCCATGACCAGAATGACATGCACGATGAGGGCAACGCCCAGCGCACCCGCCACACCGGCAAATTTGCCCCACAGATACTCCGCGGCCGTGAGTGGGGTACTGTGGAGCACGTCGCCCACATTCGCCTCGTCATCCCGGATGACCGCCAGTCCGGCCATCAGGGCCGCGAAAAAGGGATAGACGAAGAACCCGCTCATCGCAAACGTCGGGGCCAGCGCGTACATCGAGTTCGAGACCGCGCGGACCCCGCCCACCGTCCCGTCTCCGCCCCGGATCATGGCCACAGGATTCAGGGTACTCACCGCGGCGAGGAGCAGCAGTAGCAGGACCCAGAACAGTGGGCCGCGCAGTTGGGTGCGCAACTCATGACCGGCGATCGCGCCGCACCGCCGGAGGTGCATCACGCGGCACCGGCGGTGGACTGGGCGGCGCGCGACGCGGCATCGGCCTGGGTCAGGAGCATGTAGGCATCCTCCAGCGTCGGGCTCACCGGCACAAAGCCGGCCGGCGGCTCACCCTCCGGCACGTGAATCCGCACCCGGTTTCGCCCTTCCACCAGGTGCGCCTGGGTAATCCCCCAGCGACGTTCGAGTCCGTCGAGCTCGGCCCGGCCCACCTCGCCCTCATACATGGTTCCGGCGATTCCGGCGCGCGCCTCAGTAGGGGTCGTGGTCGCGAGCAGTCGACCGTAGCGAATCACCGCAAACCGGGGGCAGAGCATGGCCACATCTTCCACGATGTGGGTCGACAGTACCACCGTGCGGGAGTCCGCCAGTTCGGAGAGCATCCGGTAAAAGCGGAGGCGTTCTTCGGGATCGAGCCCGGCCGTCGGTTCGTCCACAATCAGCAGGGCCGGTGTCCCTGCGATCGCCTGTGCGATCCCCAGGCGCTGCCGCATCCCTCCCGAGTACTGCTTGACCAGGCGATGGGCGGCCTCCGTGAGGTTAACACGTGCGAGCAGCTCGGTCGCGAGGTAATCCAGCCCCCGGACGTGGGTCACGCCCTTGAGCCGTAGCATGTGGAGCAGCATGGCGTGCCCCGTCAGGTTGGGATAGAACCCGAACGACTGCGGCAGGTAGCCAAGTTGGGGCCAGACCAGATCCGGCCGGCGCGCGATATCCGCACCGTCCAGCAGCACCTCGCCGGCAGTGGGCTGCAGCAAGCCCGCCAGAATCCGCATGAGCGTGGTCTTGCCGGAGCCGTTGGGGCCCAGCAATCCGAACATCCCCGGTGGAATCTCGAGGGAGACCCCTGCGAGGGCGGTCACCCCGCTGGCGTAGATCTTCGTGAGTTTCCGTATCTCCAGCATGGGTCAACTCCTGAGGTCGTAATCCGATTCTTACGAGGCTGGTCACACCTACGTTTCATCCTGAACATGCCCGTATCCGCGTGCTCACGAGAAAAAGCACTGCACCGGGGCTCCCCGAGGCAGTGCGTTCACCAGGATCCTGCGTATGCCCGAGGCGAGGGTCGAACTCGCACGGGGTCGCCCCCGGCGGATTTTGAGTCCGCTGCGTCTGCCGTTCCGCCACTCGGGCGAGTGGAGCTGCAAGTTCATCTACGCCGACGGTGGCGTCAACTCCACCGCGACCGGCTACTCCCACCCATTCTCCTCGCCGGGGGCCGGAATCGCCCCGCGCCGCAGGTGAAAGTGGGCCGAATCGCCGGTGATCCACTCGTCTGGCCCTATCTGGACCCGAATCTCATCCTCCCCGATTCGCTCGGCCACATACAAGCGGTTCTCCAGACCCGCATAACGGGGGTCGCTGAATCGGTCGGGGTTGAGGCGGACGAAGAACATCGGTGAAGTTTACCGGAGGCAGCAGGGTGTTAGAATAGGTGGCAGAAAGTCACGAGAACCAACCCCATTGCCGGAACCCCATGCCTCCTCGCCCTGCCCCCAAGACGACTCGCGGCCTGCATCCCTGGCACGATATCGAGACCGGACGGGAGCCTCCCTCGCTGGTCAACGCGATCATCGAGATTCCGACCAACGAGCGCAACAAGTATGAGCTCGACAAGGAGCTCGGCATCTTCCGGCTGGACCGGGTGCTCTACAGCGCTGTCCATTATCCCGGCGACTACGGGTTCCTGCCCCGCACCCTTGGTGACGACGGCGACCCGCTCGACGTGCTGGTGCTGATGAAAATCCCGGTCTTCCCCGGGTGCCTGGTGGAATGCCGCCCGATCGGGCTGTTCCACCTGATCGACAAGGGCAAGGGTGACGAAAAGGTGCTCGCGGTGCCGGTCGGCGACCCCTATTCCGACGACATCCACGGACTCGACGACATCCCGCAGCACACGCTGAAGGAAATCGAACACTTCTTCCAGGTCTACAAGGATCTCGAGGGTGTCTCCACCCGGACCCGCGGGTTCGAGGGGGCGGAAGAAGCCCGGGAGACGATCACCCGGGCGATGGCACTCTATAAGAAGAAGTTTGGTCGGCTCAAGCGGTAACTACTCCTCGAGGCTCCTGGGCGGGCCGAGGATTTCCCGCCACACAAAGGCGTCGCGCATCTGGCTGGGGCTGAACCGACGGACCACCGGGTCAGCCGCCGCGGGCTCGCGAATCTTCGCATCGAAGCCCTGGTGATCGACCGCGCGATGCTCCCGATTCCGCGCCGCAGCCCAGGCGAGGCGCCGCTGCACCGCCTCTTCCGCCTCATCATCCAGATCGACCACATCCCGGGTGCGGTTGTCGAGGTTCTGGATCCGTAGCGCCACCTCGCGCGACCCGGATTCGAGGGAGGTCCGGTCCTCCACCTCTTCAGCCGCGGGCAGCCGAGTCAGGCTGTGGCGCCCCAGTGGCCCCCGCTCCTCCGCATTCAGTTTACTCCTCGGGGCACGCTCCGGCCGCGGCTGACGCACGCGCTCACCCCGAGGTTGAGCTGCCGGTCTGGCCGCCCTGGCCGCGGTCTGCTCCGCCTCAGCCCGCTCTTTGGCCCGCTGGATCTCCCGCAGCACTTTCTGCAGCGAAAGCCCGGTATCCTCCTCCGTGGCACCGGCGCGTAGTATTTCGCCGTCTGTCCGAGGCGCCTCCTTTTTCTTTCCCGCCTTGGCCATCAGGTTCAGGAAGAAGTAGATCGCCCCGAAGATGATGAGCCCTTCGAGGCTCGCGGCGGAGCGGACCCCGTCCATCAGCTGGCGCCGCTGGTGCCGGTGTCGGTCTGCCCGGCGATCGCCGTTCGCATCGAGGTGTCGGCCTGCAGGTTGCGATAGCGCTGGTAGTCCATCACGCCAAGGTTTCCGCTCCGGAACGCATCGGCAATTGCGAGCGGAATCTGGGCCTCGGCCGCGATAACACCGGCCCGCTGCTTCTGGGCCTCGGCCTTGAACTCCTGCTCCATCGCCACCGCGAGTGCGCGGCGCTCTTCGGCCTTGGCCTGGGCGATGCGCTTGTCGGCTTCGGCCTGGTCGGTCTGGAGTTCGGCACCGATGTTCTTGCCGACATCGACATCCGCAATGTCGATCGACAGGATCTCGAACGCGGTACCGGCATCGAGGCCCTTCGCGAGTACCGTCTTCGAGATCATATCGGGATTCTCGAGCACCGCCTTGTGGCTCGTGGCCGAGCCAATGGTGCTGACGATGCCTTCACCCACCCGGGCGAGAATGGTCTCCTCACCGGCACCACCGACCAGCCGGTTGATGTTGGCGCGCACCGTCACCCGGGCCAGCGCCAGCAGCTGAATCCCGTCCTTGGCCATCGCCGCGATCTTCGGCGTCGTGATGACCTTCGGATTCACACTCACCTGCACCGCTTCGAAGACATCGCGCCCGGCGAGGTCGATGGCCGTGGCCTGCTTCAGCGTGAGCGGAATGCCCGCCTTGTCAGCCGAAATCAGCGCTCGCACCACCCGCTCCACGTTGCCGCCGGCCAGGTAGTGGCCTTCAAGGTCATTGATCGGAACGCTCAGCCCCGCCTTGTGGGCATTGATCAGCGGGTTGACGATGTTGGCCGGATTCACCTTGCGGAACCGCATGCCGAACAGCGTGAGGAACGACACGCGGACGCCTGACGCCCACGCCGTGATCCACAGTCCGATTGGAATAAACCGGAAGAAGATCACCAGCACGATGAAACCGATGAAGAACAACGCCAGGATCAGTCCCGGAGCGAGCGCGCCAAAATCTTCCACGGTACGACCTCCCTGTTAGTCTCTGGCCAGCCGGACGACGTGCCGGTAGCCCTCGGCCCGCACCACTTCCACCCGGGCGCCTGTGCTGATGTACTCGCCCTCGGTCACAACATCAATGCGTTCGCCATTCACGGTGGCGACACCTGCCGGTCGCAGATCGGTCATCGCCTCGCCCGACTTCCCGATCAGGTCGCCGCGCGGCAGCGCCGAGACATAGCCCTCACCGGACTGGGCGGTGTCCAGGTGAATCAGGCCACTGAACCGCTTGCTGTTGGGCAGGTGGCGCAGCCACGAGATGCCGATCGCCAGCGTGATGATCATGCTGGCCCCCAGCACCGCGAGTGCCCGGATCACGTCCGCTCCGGTGGGGAAGCTGCCCAGCATGGCGAGCACCATGCTGGCCCCGATCAGCAGCGCGCCGAGGATACCCGCAATACCAAACCCCGGCAACAGGAAGACTTCAACGGCCACTGCGATCACTCCGAGGCCCAGCAGAATGACTTCTTCCATACCCGCCAATCCGATCAGCACACTGGACCCGAAGAACATCCCCAACGAGGTAAAGCCCACCAGCAGCCCCAGGCCGTGGGCCCCGGTCTTGATCTCGGCCAGCAGTGCCAGGACACCGACGGACAGCAACAGCGAGGAGACAATCGGGCCAGTCAGGAACCGGACCACGGTCTCGGCCCAGTTGATTTCGACCACGTGAGTGGTGGCGCCCGCCAGCCCGACGGTCGCCAGCAGGGCGGCTTCGTTCTCTACCAGGCCCTTGGCATACCCGACCCGGAGCGCTTCGGAGGTGCTCAGCGTGACCAGCTTGCCCGGTTCGGCGAGCCCTGGTGCGCCGAGACTCTCATCCACCATCGCCTCCGCGATCCTCGGGTCCAGCCCCTGTTCCTCGGCCAGCGCCCGGAACTCGGCCCGCATGGCGCTGACGTACTTCTCGGGCGCCTTGGTGCCGGATCCGTCGACTGGCGTCGCCGCACCCAGGACCGCGCCACTGCGCATGTAGATGCCGTCGGTGGCCAACGCGATGAGCGCCCCGGCGCTATAGGCACGGGGATTCACGAAGGCGTAGACCGGAATGCTGGACGACCGGATGGCATCAGCGATGCGCTCCGCCGCATCGACCCGGCCACCGGGCGTATCGATGTCCAGGTAGATGGCGGCCGCCCCACTCGCGTTGGCTTCGCGGACGCCGCGGGCGATGTAGGGGGCCAGGCCGTTCTCGATGGTTCCCTGCACATCAAGCCGATACACGACCGATGGCTGCTGGGCCTGCAGCGCGCCTGCGGCGCTCAGGGCAAGCACAAGCTGCCGGACACCGGCGGGAATCGTCATCGCAAACTCCTGACAAGAACGGTAGGAGAATGCTAGCGGAATGGAGGGTTGGGCGCTATCGGGTGAGGCAGGAGTCGCGAGTCACAAGTCGCGAGTCGGAAGTCGCGGGTGCACGGCCCGGGGTCCGGCGATTCGCGACCACCCACCCGAGACTCGTGACTCTCCTGCTATGGATTCCGCAACAGTCGCCGTCTGGGCGCGTTCTCCTGCACTTCCTTCACGCGATCGAGCAGCCGTTCCCGCAGGGCGAGGAACTGGGCACACTGCACCGGGGTGAGAAATGTGCGCAGCTCCTTCATCTCATCCTGATAGGATTGGACATAGCGCACCTTGTTGGCCAGGATCTGGTCCGTCAGCTGCGCCACCCGATCGTTGTTGGCGGCGACGCCGGGACGCAGTTCTCCGGCCAGGGCCTGCCGCAGCCGCCGCTCTTCGGCCTCAAAATCCCGTCGCTTGCCGAAGTAATCCCGGGCCACGCTCCGGAGGCGGGCGGTCTGCTTGTCGTTCAGGCCGAGGTCTTCCTGCACCCGGGCCGTGAACCGCTCCTCGATCTGCTGGCGCAGGAGGCCGGCACGCGCCCCATCGTCATCCGTCCCCTGGGCGGCAAGCGTGCCGCTGGTCAGCAGGAGCCCACCGAGTAAAAGCCACGTGCGACGCATCAGCCCTCCAGCGAGCGCAGAACGCGCTCCAGTTGTTGATCATCCAGATCGCCCAGCAAGGGGATCTCCCCCGTGGGGGCATTCGCCGCGGCACCGTTGAGGTGATCCAGGACCGCTTCGAGCTGATCGGCGGACAGCGCATCCAGCTCTGCCATCGGGAACGCAGTACTGGCCGGCGCCGCCACAGCAAGCGCGGTCGAGTCGATAATGGCGCCCCGGTCACCAGTGGGGAACGCGGTCCGCACTACCAGAACGACGACGGCCGCCGCCGCGAGTCCGGTGACCCATAACCTCCGGCGCCAACGGGCCTGCCCCTGCTCCGCCCGCAGCCGGGTGACCACCCGGCTGGCCACCGTTGCGGCATCGACCCGCACCACCCGGGCGTCCCCATGGTGCCGGGCCGCCTGGATCAGGCGCCACTCCAGGGTACACTCGCCGCAGGAAGCGAGGTGCGCCGTTTCGGCCGGCGTCCACGCGCGCGGCACCGGCCGCCACCTCCGGCATGCGCTCCTGCAGGGTTCCGCACTCGATCATGGTCATGCCATCAGCTCCTTCAACCGCTTCACCGCGTGGTGATAGTGGACCCGGGCAGCGCCCGGAGTGGTCGACAGCGCCTCGGCGATGCTGTCATAATCCAGGCCCTGCTGCGCCCGGAGCAGGAAGACCTCCCGCTGCAGTCGCGGCAGGGTCTCCAGCCCGGCACTTAACTGGCGTTCCGCCTCCCGTCCTGCCAGCTCGGCCGCCGGATCGTCCCCGGCAGTCAGCGGCTGGTCCTCCAGGGCGACCATGACCCGCCCTTTGCGCCGCCGATACTGGTCCCGCAAGAGGTTGCTGGCAATAGTGAAAAGCCAGCTGCGAAAAGCCGCCTCCCCCCGCCACCCATCCAGCCCCCGAAAGGCCCGGATGAAGGTCTCCTGGACCAGGTCATCGGCCTCCCCGGCTTCGGCCCCCGCCGACAGCAGGAACCGGGTGATCGCCTGGGCATGCCGACTAACCAGCAGGGTAGCCCCGCGTTCGTCCCCCCCGCGCCAGGCACGGACGAGGTCGGCATCCGCCGCGGAATCGGGGGGCACGGCAGGCAGAGGCATCGTTACACAGGAAGACGTGGCGGCTCGGGAGATGTTAAGTTCGCCTGTCTCCATTGGATAGTGGCCCGGGCGATAGCCCGACCGGGTACATTTCCAGCCTCGATTTCACCAGGATTTCCCGTGACCGACGTCGTCATTACTGCTGCCATTCGCACCCCCATTGGCCGGGCCGGTGGTACGCTGGCCGATATCCGGCCAGATGATCTGGCAGCCACCGCCATCCGAGGCCTGCTGGACCGCTGTGCCCTGCCGGTGGACCGGGTGGAAGACGTGATCTTCGGGTGCAGCAACCAGGCGGGCGAAGACAACCGTAATGTGGCCCGGATGGCGGCCCTCCTGGCGGGTGTGCCGGTCGAGGTCCCCGGCCAGACGGTTAACCGACTCTGCGGGTCGGGCCTCCAGGCGGTCGCCAGCGCCGCCCAGGCGGCCCGGTCCGGCGAGGGCAGTGTGTTCATCGCGGGCGGAGTGGAGAGCATGACCCGGGCGCCCTATGTGCAGCTCAAGAGCGGAAGCGCCTGGAACCGGACGCCCCCGGTTGTCGCTGACACGACGGTCGGCTGGCGGTTCATCAATCCCAGAATGCCCCGGGACTGGACCATCGCGCTGGGTGAGACGGCAGAGCGGGTCGCCCAACGGTACGGGATCACCCGGGCCGAGCAGGACGCCTTCGCAGTCGAGAGCCAGCGGCGGACCCAGGCGGCGATCGCGGCCGACCACTTCGCCGACGAGCTGATCCCGGTGGATGTCCCGGATGGCAAAGGTGGAGTGACCCGGGTGACGGTGGATGAACACCCACGCGCCGGTGTCACGCTGGAAGGGCTGGCCCGGATGAAGCCGGCGTTCCTGAAAGACGGCACCGTGACGGCGGCGACCTCAAGCGGGATCAATGATGGCGCCGCCGCCCTGACGGTGCTCACGGCGGAGGCGGCCCGGGAGCTGGGTCAGCGGCCCCTCGCCCGGATTGTCGGGAGTGCGGTGGCCGGAGTGGATCCGTCGGTGATGGGCATCGGACCAGTGCCCGCGATCCGCAAACTGCTGGACCGCACGGGCGTCGCCGTCAGCGCGATCGACCTGGTCGAGCTCAACGAGGCCTTCGCGGCGCAGTCGATTGCCTGCATTCGCGAGCTGTCGCTGGACCCGGCGCGGGTCAATATCTCCGGCGGGGCGATCGCCCTCGGTCACCCGCTGGGCGCCAGCGGCGCCAGGATCCTGACCACGCTGCTCCACGGTCTCCGCCGCACCGGTGGCCGCTACGGGCTCGCCAGCATGTGTATCGGCGTGGGCCAGGGTATCGCCCTGCTGGTGGAACGCCTCGACTAGAACGGGAGGGGACATGGCACCACGGGTCATCGGCCATCGAGGCGCGTCCGGGCATGCCCACGAGAACTCGCTGGCAGCGTTCCGGAAGTCGATCGAGCTGGGCAGTGACGGCATCGAGCTGGATATCCACTCGACGGCGGACGGTGCCCTGATGGTCCACCATGATCCGTACGTCCCCGGCATCGGCGTGATCAGCCGGCTCCCACAGTCGGCCCTGCAGTCCTATCGCCTGCCCAACGGGGAACCGATCCCGACGCTCGCCGAAACCCTGGCGGTGTGCGACGGGCAGGACGTCTGGGTGGAGTTGAAGACGCTGGCCGCCGAATGGGATGGCCACCTGTTCGCTGCGCTGGAGGGCGCCACCGCCGCGACCTGTTGTGGCGTCCACAGCTTCGATCACCGGATCATCCTGCGGTTGGGGGAACAATGTCCCAGCCTGCGACGCGGGTTGCTGCTGTCCGCCTATCTACTGGACAACAGCCACATCCTGCACTCTTCCGGCGCGGACACCCTGTGGATGGAGGCGTCACTCATCGATGCCGACCTGGTTGCAGATCTGCACGAGGATGGACGGGAGGTCATCGCGTGGACCGCGAACGAAGACGAGGAGATTCGCCGGCTCATTGCCCTCGGTGTCGACGGCATCTGTGGCAATTACCCTGACCGTATCCGTCACCTCGCAGGTTAGGAGTCGCGGAGAGGCGGATCGACCGCTAGCTTCCCTCCACTCTGCCGCTGGCCGGCGCTCTGATTTCCCGCACAGGTTCTGATTCCGCGTGACACTTCGTCCTGCTCGCCTGCTTCTCGCTGTCCTCCCGTCCATGTTCCTGCCGATCCCGCCGCTGCTGGCACAGGGCTCGGGACAGATCTCCTTCGAGCAGTTCACCCTGCCGAATGGCCTCGAGGTGGTCATGGCCCCGGATCGGGCGACGGAGGTCGCCGCGGTGGATCTGTGGTATTTCGTCGGCTCTCGTGATGAGACGCCAGCTACCGCTGGTCTCGCCCGGCTGTTCGACCGCCTGATGTTCGCCGGCTCGACCCACGTCCCGCCGGGGGGACACGCGACGATGCTGGAACTCGCTGGCGGACGGGTCTCGGCGACCATCGAGGAGGATGTCTCCCGCTTCTCCGAGACGATGCCGGCGTCCGCCCTGCCCCAGGCGCTGTGGCTTGAGGCCGACCGGATGCGCGGTGTGGTGCTGAACGATACGACGGTGAATGCCAGTCGCGGGGCGTTTCTCTCCGACCTCCGGGCCCGGCTCACCGCGGAGCCGTACACCAGTGTCATCCTCGAGTCGGTGGCGGCGATGTATGACTCGATCGGTTGTCCCGGCTACAGCCATTCGCCGGTCAACCGGGCTATCGCCAGCTCGACGCTGGATGGTGCGACGGCCCGCGCCTTCTTTGCCCGCTACTACCGGCCCGGCAACGCCCGGCTGGTGATCACCGGCAATTTCGACCCGACCGAAACCCGCGCGCTGGTGACGGCCTGGTTCGGCGACATCCCGGCCGGGCCGGATCCGGCGCGCCCGGCGTGCGCGCCCACCGCCGCGTCGATCGCGCCGCGCCGGGCGATCACCGACCCGACGCTGGCCCGGGCCGCCGCGGGCATCTTCTACCACATCCCTCCCCCCTCCCACGAGGACACTCCGGCGCTGGAGCTCCTGGGCGTCATCCTGGGCCAGGGCACCGGCAGCCGCCTCACCAGCGCCCTGATGCGCGAAACGGGCGCCGCCAGCTCGATTCAGGCCGGCCCGCTGGGCAGCCGGACCGGACCGGGGGGCTTCGGCCTCTTCGCGGTGGGCGCTCAGGGTGTGGGTGCCGATTCGCTGGCGCACCTGCTCGCCGATCAGGCGGCCTGGGCCGCCGGCGACGGGATCACCCCGGCACTGCTGGAGCGCGCCAAGAATATCTACCGCGCCACCGCCGTCAGCCGGCGGGAGCGCCCTCTGGATCTGGCGGACGAACTGCAGCAGGCCGCGACCTACCGCGGCGCCCTGCAGACGGTGAACACCGATGTGGCTCGGGTCACGGCGCTGACGCTGGGCGAGTTGCGCCGAGTCGCGGCCGCGTGGCTCCGATCGGAGAACAGCCTGACCGTCCTGGTGATTCCGGGAGGTGCCTCGTGAGCCTCCGCTTCCTGGCCCTCGCAGCGCTGTTCGCCCCCGTCACACTGGCGGCCCAGCTTCCGGCGGATCCCCCCGCCCTGCTGACCGATGTCCGCGCGGCACCACTCGCCAGCACCGAACTCGTCCTCCCCAATGGCCTGCGCGTCATTCTGGTGGAGCAGCATCGCCAGCCGGTGGTGTCCCTCACGCTGGCGATCCCGGCCGGCTCAGCCTTTGACCTGCCGGGCAAGGAAGGCACCGCCGACCTGCTCACCCGCCTGCTGCCGCGCGGGTACGCCGGCCGGACTTCGGTGGAGATCGCCACGACGGTGGAAAACCTGGGTGGCTCCCTGGGGGTTGCGGACGATCCCGACGGCCTGACCCTGCAGGTGGACCTCACCAGCGACCACCTCGAAACGGCGCTCACGATGCTCGGCGGCCTGGTCACGGCCCCCACCCTGGATTCTCTCCAGCTCGAGGGCTACCGGCAGGAAGCGCTGGCGCGCATTGCTGCGGAGCAGGAATCACCCGCCGCGCTGGCGAACCGGGTGCTCCTGATCGGTGTCTATCGGCGGCACCCGTATGGACGCCGCCCCACCCCGCAATCGGTGCGGACCATTACCCGGGCCGATGTCCAGGCGTTCTACCGGGCGCGGGTGCGTCCGGCGGGAGCCACCCTGGTGGTGGCCGGCGATTTCGCACCGGCGGCTGCCCGTCAGCTCATTGCGCGGACCCTGGGTACCTGGAAAGGGGTCCGGCCCGCCCCACTCGCCAGCCCACCACTGGGACCGACCCCGACCACGATTTACCTGCTGCATCAGGGTGGGGCCCGCAACGCCAGCGTGGTCCTCGGCGGAACGACCTTCAGCGGCACCGATACCAGCTACGCGTCGGCCGCGGTCCTGAATCAGATCCTCGGTGAGACCGGTGGATCCCGCCTCAGCCAGGTGCTGGCCAACCAGTATGGCTGGACCGATGTCGTCCAGTCGGTTTTCGTCCGCACCGTGCACCTGGGGCTATTTCAGATCACCGCGGAAACCCCCTCTGGCGTGATCGACTCCACCGTACAGGCCATCCAGGCCCAGCTGGAGCGCCTGCGGACCGACCTGGTCCCGGCCCGGGAGCTCGATCTGGCGCGGGAGGCGGCGAAGGGCGCCGCCGCGATGCGGGTGCAGACCGTCAGCCAGCTCTCCGCGACTCTGGCGCAGCAACGCCTGGTGGGTCTGCCATTGGCGTACTACAGCAGCAGCCACGCGGCCCTCGACAAGGTCACTGCGGCGTCGGTACGGGCCCTGGCCCGTCGCGTCTTCGACCCGAAGGCGCTGGTACTGGTGGTGTCGGGCGATGCGGGCCGACTCTATCAACCACTCAGTGCCCTGGGCCCGGTCAAGATCTTCGGCGCGGACGGCAGCACGCTCCAGCCGGACGATGTAATGCCCAAGATGGCCCCCTTCCGGTTCGACAGCAGCGCCATCACCTCGCGCATCGATTCACTGGGCATCCTCGCCCAGGGCAAGGTCGTCGGCATCCAGGTCGGTCAGACCACGGTCGCTGGTGATTCCATCCTCTACAGTGAACGCACGTCACTTGGTCCGCAGTTCAACCAGACCACCACGGTGGTGCTGGACCGGCGGGGGCGGATGCGCCACGTTGAGCAGACTGGGACTGTCCGGGGACAGGCGACCCGGATTGACTTGCGGTATGCCGGCGGTCGAGTGCAGGGTCGGGCCAATGTGATCGGCCCGGAAGGCCCGCGCACGCTCAACGTCGATGCACCGGTCGATGCCGCGACGCTGGATGACAACGCGCTGCAGGCCATGCTGCCCTGGCTCGACTGGGCCCTCAACCGTCGCTGGACCTTCCGGGTCTTCGCCTCCGGCGAGAACCTGGTCCGGACGCAGACACTGACGGTGGCGAACATCGAACAGGTGCGGACACCGTCCGGGGTGGTCGAAGCGTTTCGGGCCGACCTCGACGGTGGCCCGCAGCGGGTGTCATTCTATGTATCTACCGCCCTCCCCCACCGGCTGGTCCGGATGACGGTGGAAGGGTCGCCGCTCGAGTTTCTCCTGATCAACCGCTAGCCCAGAGGAAGGTCCCCGCGTGTCTCAACGACCCCGCGCCGCGGTGTTGCTGCTGGCCCTGACCGGCTGTGCCGCCAGCGCCCAGACCACCGCCACTGCTCCCGCACCCGCTGCCGACGGGGCGTCCTCCCGCAGCTGGCAGCGGCCGCAATACCCCTCGACCTATCATCGCCACCCGAACGGACCGGTGGTGATCCGCAACGCCACGATCATGACGGCGACCGGCCAGGAACTGACAGGCTCGTCAATCCTGTTCCGCGACGGGCGCATCGTGTCGATCGGCAAGGACGTGCAGGTGCCGACGGATGCCACGGTCGTTGACGGCACCGGCAAGTTCGTCACGCCGGGTATCATCGACAGCCACAGCCATATCGGGGTCTATTCCGCACCCGGTACCTTCGCGGAAAGCGACGGCAACGAGGCCACCAACCCGGTGACGGCGCAGGTGTGGGCCGAACACAGCTTCTGGCCGCAGGATCCCCAGATCCCACTCGCGATCGCTGGCGGGATCACGGTGATCCAGGCGCTGCCCGGACTCCGCCAACCTGATCGGCGGACGCTCCGCCACCCTGCGGCTGGTGCCGGCGCGGACCGTCCAGGAGATGAAGCTGCCGGGCGCACCCTACGGCATGAAGATGGCCTGTGGTGAGAACCCGAAGCGGGTCTACCAGAATCGGGGGCCCTCCACCCGCATGGGCAACATGGCGGGGTACCGGCAGGCGTTCCTGGAGGCGGAGGGCTATCGGAAGCGGTGGGACGACTGGCTGAAAGACCGCAAGGGTGAGCCGCCGGAGCGGAACCTGCAGCTCGAAACCCTCGCAGGAGTGCTGCGGGGCGAAATCCTGGTGCACAATCACTGCTATCGGGCGGATGAAATGGCTCAGATGATGGATCTGGCCCGTGAGTTCGGGTTCCACATCCGGTCGTTCCATCACGTCGTCGAGGGCTACAAGGTGGCCGACCTGCTGGCGAAGGACAGCGTGGCCGCCTCGGTCTGGGCCGACTGGTGCTGCTTCAAGATGGAGGCGTTCGATGCGGTGCCCCAGAACGCCGCTCTGTTGCAGCAGGCGGGCGTCCGGGCCATCATCCACTCCGACGATCCCATCGGCATCCAGCGACTGAATCAGGAAGCCGCCAAGGCGCTCTACGCCGGGCAGCAGGCGGGGATCAGCGTCACCCGCGAGCAGGCCATCAAGTGGATCACCATCAACCCGGCATGGGCCCTCGGCATCGACTCGATGACCGGCTCGCTCGAAGCGGGCAAAATGGCGGACGTCGTACTCTGGTCCGGCGACCCCTTCTCCATCTACAGCAAGGCCGAACAGGTGTACAACGAAGGCTGGCTGGTCTACGACCGCAACGATCCCCGGCACCAGCCGGCGACCGACTTCAATCTCGGCATCACCGCCCCGGGGGTGGGACAGTGAGGCCGGCGCGCAGGTTCGCGCGGATGACGGTCGCAGGCCTGGTTGCCTCCCTCGTCATTGCCACGGCGCCGCTGGCCGCCCAGACCATTGCGATCACCGGTGCCACGATTCACCCGGTGTCGGGGCCCGTCATCCAGGCGGGCACCATCGTGCTGCAGAATGGGAAGATTGTGGCCGTGGGCCGCGATGTGACGGTGCCCAGCGGCGCGACCCGGATTGATGGGACCGGGAAGGTGGTGACGCCCGGACTCTTCCATGCAGGTTCCAATCTCGGTTTGAGCCAGGTCGGGAGTGTGGACGCGACTAATGAAGGAAGCCACGAAGGCACCATCAACGCCGCGTTCAACGTGCTCGAGGGCATCGATCCCGCGACTCCCCTCATTCCCATCGCGCGGCTGGAGGGCGTCACCACGGCGCTGAGCCGTCCGGGGGACGGGCTGGTCGCTGGCCAGGGCGTGGTGATCGATCTCGCCGGTGCCAGGATCGAGACCATGGTGGTGCGTTCCCCGGCGGCGATGGTGATCAATATCGGGGAGAACGCCAAGGGAGCCGGCGGCGGCAGTCGTGCCGGAGTCCTGCAGGCGCTGCGCGGGCTGTTCCAGGATGCTCTCGAGTACGACAAGCGCAAGGCGGACTACCGGCGGAACGAAATCCAGAAACTGGCGGCGGATGCCAACCAGCTCGAGGCGCTGATGCCGATGCTGCGGGGCGAACTCCCGGTGATCATGATCGCGAACCGGGAGAGCGATATCGCCAGCGCCCTGCGGCTCGCGGCCGAGTTCAAGCTGCGGCTGATCATCGCCGGTGGCATTGAGGCGTGGAAGATTGCCCCTGACCTGGCGGCGGCGAAGGTGCCGGTGATCATCAACCCGATCAACAATATTCCGACCTTCGACGGACTGGGCGCGCGGTTCGACTCGCCCGGCCTGCTGCAGAAGGCCGGCGTCACGGTCATAGTGGTCGAAGGGGAGACCGGCGGCGCCCGGAACCTCCGCTGGGCCGCGGGTCATGCGGTCCGCTTCGGCCTGACCTGGGACAAGGGACTGGCCGCCATCACCCTTGAGCCGGCTCGGGCGCTCGGGCTGGGCGATCGTTACGGCTCACTGGAGGTCGGCAAGGTGGCCGACGTGGTCGTCTGGTCGGGCGATCCGCTCGACTTCGCCAGTCGGGCCGAGCATGTGTACATCCGCGGTGTAGAGGTCCCACACACCAGCCGGCAGACGGAACTGCTGGACCGCTACCGGACCCTTCCACCCACGTACTGAGGTCCCGAAATACATGAAGGGGGAGCGGTGTTCCGCTCCCCCTTCGTGCGTCGTGACCCCAGCGTCCCTCAGGTGATCTCAGACTCTCCCGTGGTGGCCGAAGCCGGCGCGGGCTTGGTCTGCACCGTGACGGCTTCAACTTTCTCGGCCGCCATCTCCCGCTCGACCTTCTGGATCGACTCCTCCAACACGTCGATCCGTACCAGCCAGGCATCCATCTCGAGCTGATCGATGGTGCGTCCCCGCTCGCGCTGGTGGAAGAGGTATCCCAGCTTCCTGGCTGCCTCGTCGCGCTCGCGCTGCAACCGGAACTTCTCGATCTGCAGGCGCCCGTCGTCCAGCGCCCTCCGCGCCTGTTTCCCGATGGTCTCGAGTTCGTTGTTCAGTCGATCCATGATACCGGACATGCCCTGCCTCCCGTGGTTGCCTCGTGTAACCTAACGGCGGTCGGGGGCTGCATGTTTCAGGCTGGAAACAGCAAGGGCCCCGATCTCTTCTCGGGGCCCTTCGGTACTGCGGGAGCGGAGCAGCTCAGCTGGCAGCTTCTGCCATGGCGGGATAGACCGAGACCTTCTTCCGCTTCTTGTCCTTGTGCTCGAACTTGACCACGCCATCGACCAGGGCGAACAGGGTGTCGTCGCTGCCCTGACCGACGTTCTTGCCGGGATGGAACTTGGTGCCGCGCTGGCGGACGATGATGTTGCCCGGCTGCCACATTCTCGCCACCGAACTTCTTGACGCCGAGGTACTGCGGATTGCTGGTCGCGGCCGTTGCGGCTGGAGCCGACGCCCTTTTTATGAGCCATGGTATCCTCAGCCTACCGAGACATCGGTGATACGGACTTCGGTGAACTTCTGCCGATGGCCGGTCTTCCGGCGATAGTTCTTCCGGCGCTTGAACTTGAAGACGTAGATCTTCTTGTCCTTGCGCTCGCCGACGACTTCCGCCGTCGACCTTGGCGCCCTTGACGAGCGGCGCGCCGGCCTTGACCGTGGTGCCATCCGAGGAGAGCAGCACCTCATCGAACGTCACGTTGGTGCCGGGCTCCGCATCGTCATGAGGGGAATGCGCAGACCTTGGCCCCTTCTCCGCACGGAACTGCTTACCCAGGGCGCGGAAAATCGCGTACATGGCTGACTCGTGTGCCGAAAAGATGCCGAGCTCTAGAGCCCGTAAGTATAGACAGGGTCGTGGGTTTGGCAAGACGCCGGGGCGTCACTATGCGGATCGGGAGGGTGCACGCGTCGCGGCGATCCCTGCCGGCCGCCCCCTCAGGCCACGGCGTACAGGTCCGTCACGTCCCTGCCCGCCGGGCCGGCTCATCAGCCGGAACTCGTCCAGCCGCATCATGGGGTCGTCCCGGAGCTCCAGCTCCAGGCCGGTCGTCCGGCCCAGGGCCTGGAATCAGCCTGGGCTCCTCTTCCAGCAGGTAGAGGGCGACCTCGGGGTGCAGCCGGACGGCCAGCTGGCGCTCCCGCCGCTCGCGGCCGGCCCGGCTTGAGGGACCGCTCCAGCCGGCGGGCGACCACCTCCGGGGTGAACACCCGGCCGGTCCCGCTGCAGGCGGGGCACTCGGTGGTCATGGAGTGCCAGAGCGAGGGCCGGACCCGCTGCCGGGTCATCTCGATCAGGCCCAGTTCCGACACGGCAAACGCCTTGGTCCGGGCGCGGTCCCGGCCGAGGTGCGTGCCGCAGCTCCTGCAGCACCCGGTCGCGGTTGGCCCGGGTCTCCATGTCGATGAAGTCGCAGACGATGATCCCGCCGATGTCGCGCAGCCGGAGCTGGCGGGCGATCTCCCGGGCGGCCTCGAGGTTGGTCCGGAGGATGGTCTTTTCGGGATCCTTCTTGCCGGTGTAGCGCCCGGTGTTGACGTCGATCGAGACCAGCGCTTCGGTGGGCTGGATGATGATGTGACCCGCCGGTCGGCAGTTCGCAGCGGGCCTTGAAGAGGTCGCGGATCTCCGTTCTCGATGTCGAACTTGTCGAACAGCGGGTATCGCTTCGGTGTAATGCGTGCACCCGCCGATCAGTTCGGGATCGACCTGCTCGAGATACTGCTCGATCTCGTTGTACAGTTCCTTGGAGTCGACATGGAGCGCGTCGACCTTGGCGCTGAAGAGGTCGCGGATGATGCCCGCGGGTCAGGCTGGTCTCGCGCTGGACCAGCGCCGGGCGCGCGGACGAAGGTCTTCTTCCGGTTGATCTTCTTCCAGATGCCGAGCAGCGACTCGATTTCCCGCTTGAAATGCTCCTCGGTGACCCCTTCGGCCACCGTCCGGACGATGACGCCGCCGGCGTCCTTCGGCAGCAGCGCGGTGACCATTTCCCGCAGCCGGGCCCGCTGCTCCCGGCTTTCGATCTTCCGGCTGACGCCCACCTTCGAGGCGTACGGCATGTACACCAGGAACCGGCCCGGCAGGGAAATCTGCGCGGTGACCCGGCAGCCCTTGGTGCTGATCGGCTCCTTGGTCACCTGGACCAGGAGGGTCTGCCCCTTCTTGAGGAGTCTCGGAGATGTTGGGGACGGCCCGGCGGGATCGGACTTCGCGCTGACGCGGTTCGGGCTGCACCGGCGCGTCCCGCGGCCCCGCCCTCGGCCGCGCGGTCGCCTCGGCCTCAGCCTCCGCCTCTTCGAAGGCTTCGTCGCCTCGTCTTCGTCGCAGGGTTCTTCGTCTTCCTCGGGCTCGAGCAGATCGGAGGCGTGGAGGAAGGCGCTCTTCTCCAGGCCGATGTCAACGAAGGCGGCCTGGATGCCGGGCAGGACCGCTTCGACCCGGCCGAGATAGATGTCGCCGACGATCCGGCGGTGATCGGGGCGGTCGACCAGCAGTTCGACCAGGCGGTCGTCCTCGAGGATGGCCACGCGGGTCTCCCGCTGGCCGCCGTTGATGAGAATTTCGCGCTTCACGCGTGATAACCTCGACCGGCAGGCCCAGAGGCTCCGTGCGCCGAGGCGGCGATCGGAGGTCGGGGAACCAGTCATGAGAGTCGGAGACCCGGTGGGGCCGGTCCGCCGTGACGCCGCAGCGCCGGGGCGGAGGCCTGTCCTGGCACCGCCCGGCGTCCGCCGTGGCGGCGGATCGCGGGCACGATGGGAATCGAGTACAGTCGTACGGAGTGCCGCCAGCAGATGTCCGGCGGTCGGGCCGAGCCCTGCCCTGCCGGTCGAGCCGGTGCCGGCGATGTGGCGGAGACTGCGTGCGGGGCGGCTCCCGTGGGCGCCTCCCCGCGAGCCGAGGCCAAGCCCCGAGCAGACGTCCCCAGACCGAGAGCGACAGCTGCCGCCGGCTGATACCACGGAGGCCGAGCCAGAGCTGGAAAGCATGGGCTAAAGATCAGATGGTACGTGGGTTAGGGCAATGACGTCGGACCCAGCCGGTCCCAGTGGCGTGGCCCCACCGAGTCCTCCCGTCGCCTATTTGACGACCGTCCCCGAGGATCTCCCGGGCGATGACGATCCGCTGGATCTCGCTGGTCCCCTCCCCGATCTCGCAGACCTTGGCGTCCCGCATCATCCGCTCGACCGGATAGTCGGTGGTATAGCCGTAGCCGCCGAAGATCTGGACCGCCTTGGTGGTGGCCCGCATGGCCAGTTCGGAGCAGTAGAGCTTGGCCATGGCCGCTTCCTTCTTGAACGGCTTGCCGTTCTGCTTGAGCCAGGCGGCGTGGTAGAGCAGGTGGGTGCCGGCCTCGATCTCCGTGGCCATGTCGGCCAGCTGGAAGCTGATCCCCTGGAAGCTGCCGATGGCCTTGCCGAACTGCTTCCGGACCCCGGCGTAGTCGCAGCGCCTCCTCGTAGGCGCCTTCGGCGATCCCCAGCGAGAGGGCGGCGATGCCGATCCGGCCGGCGTCGAGCGTCTTGAGGAAGTTGACGAACCCCTCGCCCCGAGTGCCCAGCAGGTTCTCCTTGCGGAACGATGGCGTCCTCGAAGACCAGCTCGCGGGTGTCGCTGGCCCGCCAGCCCATCTTGTCTTCCTTCTTGCCCGCCCGGAACCCGGCGATCTTCGGCAGATCGGCCGCGTGGCCGACGCCGAGCCTTGGCGCAGGCGGTCGAGGTCCACCGTGTCCTTGGTGACGATGAAGCTGGTGATGCCCTTGTTGCCCGGTCCCGGGGTCGGTGCGGGCGGTGACGGAGAAGATCTCGCCGACGCCGGCATGGGTGATGAAGACCTTGGAGCCGTTCAGGACGAAATGGTCGCCCTTGTCGACGGCGGTGGTGGCCGTCCCGCCGGCGTCGCTGCCGGCGCCCGGCTCGGTCAGGCCGAACCCGCCCAGCACCTGGCCGGAGGCGAGCAGCGGGACGTACCGCCGCTGCTGCTCCTCGGTCCCGAATTCGACGATGGGCGAGGTGCCCAGGTTGGTATGGGCGCTGATGGTGAGCGCGTGGCTGGCATCGACCTTGGCCAGCTCGTGGATGGTGATGTAGTAGGAGAGCTGGTCCATCCCGGCCCCGCCGAGCTCCTCCGCCCAGGGCACGCCGAGCAGGCCGAGTTCGCCCATTTTGCGGATGTTGTCCCAGGGAAATTCCGAGGTGCGATCGAGTTCGCGGGCGACCGGGGCCACCTCCTGCCGGGCGAACTCGCGGACCATGTCGCGCACCTGCTAGTGCTGCTCGCAGAAGTAGAGCGAGAGATCCATGATTCAACTTGCGTCAGAGTCTGGGGAGGAACCCGATTGGCGCCCCCTCACGGTCGGCACCGGCACTAAGATACAGTGACATGCGCCTCGCCGCCGCTGTCCCGGTGACCCCATGGCGGCGTGACTATTTATGCACCCCTCCTCCCAGCGGGAATCCCACGTGAGCCGTCAGCTCCCTGTCTGTTCCTCGATGGCCGTGCTGAGCCTGGGCCTGCTGGCCGCCTGCGGTGATACGACCTCCACAAGCGTGCTCCAGGGGGTGCGCCTGATCCCGGCCGATTCCGGCTACGATTTTCCGCTGGCCATCGTGGCTCCGCCGGGACAACCCTCCCGCTACGTGGTGGTGGAACGGGCCGGCCGAATCCTGATGACCCACGCCGGGGTCCGGCAGGACTCGGCGTTTCTCAACCTGACCGCGCTGACCGGTCCCAGCACCGGGGAGTACGGGGTCTATGGCCTCGCGTTTCACCCTGGCTATGCCACGAACCATCGCCTGTTCGTCTACTACGCCGATCTCTCAGGCGATGCTCAACTGGTGGAGTATCAATCGGATGACACGTTCGATCACGTGAACCCCGCGACGCGCCGGGTGGTCCTCAGCCAGAGCGAAGATCCCGCTACGGTGCTCTATGGCGGCACCCTCACCTTCGGGGCGGACGGGATGCTGTACCTCGGCATCGGCGACGGACACCCCAACGGCGCACCATGGGAGGCGGCCCAGGACAGCATGCAGCTGCTGGGGAAGATCATCCGGCTCGATGTCGACCACGCCGAACCGTACGCGATTCCACCGGACAATCCCTACGTCGGACGACCCGGCTGGCGCGAGGAGATCTGGCAACTGGGCCTGCGCAACCCGTGGCGCTGGAGTTTCGACGCCGCCACCGGTGCCCTCTGGCTGGCCGATGTCGGCGAAAATACCTGGGAAGAAATCAACTATCTCCCGGGACCGGTGGTGGGTGGGAACAACTTTGGCTGGCCGTTCCTCGAAGGCCACGCCTGCTTCTCACCCGCCGTCGGCTGTCCCCGCGCCGGCTTGATCGAGCCGGTGCTGCAGTATGGCCACGGGGGCGCCTGCTCGGTGGTAGGCGGACGGGTCTACCGAGGCGCCCAGTATCCCGAACTGCGCGGGGTCTACTTCTACGGGGATTTCTGCAGCGGCTGGGTCCGGAGCCTGCGGCCCAATGGGGCGGAGGTGGAGCCGGCACTGCCAGCGCTCGCGTCGCCGCTCATCAACGACAACGTGGTGTCGTTTGGCGAAGACGGAGCGCACGAGCTCTACGTGGTGATGGCGTCGGGACGGATCTACAGGATTGCGGGTGGGGAGTAGGGTACGTGGGTACGTGGGTACGTGGGTACGTGGGTAGGTGGGTAGGAGGTAAGCGGGTACGCGGGTACGTGGGTACGGGGTACGTGGGTACGTGCGTAGGTGGTAAGCCTCCTACCGCGGAAGGCTGGTGAGTTTGCTTACAGCCGCCAGGGTCAGGGGGTGCTGCTCGCCGAACCCATGCCGAAGCGGTGGCAGGGCAGCCTTGAGCGAGGTCCGCGCGTTCGCGGTATCTCCCAGGCCGAGTCGGGCCTCTGCCTGGGCGATCAGGGCTGCTCCCAGACGGCCGTTCTGGCGGGACGCGACGGAGTCGAATCGTCCGGCCGCCACCGCCGCGTCGGCGTAGCGTGCGGCCGCGGCGAAATTACCGGCGCGGTTGAGACTCCTGGCTGCCGTGACGAGGTGCATGACGAGCGGCTGGACCCGAGCTTTCCCATACGAGACCGAGTCCAGCTCCCGCACCACCACGGCCTCGACCTCCGCCGCAGTTCCGCCGGCCCGGCCCAGCTCCACCAGGGAGACCCAGAAGCGCGAGATGCCACCACCGGCACGTATTCTGGCGATCGTATCCAGCTGTGCCTGCACCGCACTCGAGTCCCCGCCTTCGCGCGCGAGATTCGCCAGCCACGCGCGGGAGATCACCTCATACGTCCTGCCGATGTTCTCCGGCTTTTGCAGGGAACGCTGCAGCCACTTCCGGGCGGAATCGGCCATGCCGAGCTGCGCGAAGGCGTTGCCGTAGTAATCGAGCATGGCGTCAGGCAGGGTATCTATATCGAGTCCGCCCGCCATCTCCCGCATTTCGCTGCGGAGAAACTCCAGGTCGGTTTGATACTCCCCGGCCCGGGAATAGGTGATCTCCAGGTTCCGCAGGATGATCTGGTGCGCGCTTGGGTCGCTGGTGCTCCCCGCCTTGCTCATCGCCAGCATGCGGCGCAGTGCCGCGATGGTTGCGCGGAGGTCAAAGGCGAGATTGGCGGCCCGGGCGCGATTATTCAACGCCACGACATAATCCTCCCCGGTCGTGTCGCCATCGGCGGTATAGCGATCGAGGGTCCGTTGAAAGGCGACGCCCGCCGAGTCGGCGTTGCCCAGCGCCATGAAGGCGTCGCCCTCGGCATCGTCGCACGCCTTGTACGCGCCGCGGGTGACATTCTCCAGCGGAAGGAGAAAGCGTTCGCCCGCCCGAACCAGGACCAGGGCGGTGTCCCCCTTCCCGTCTTTGGAGAGCGGGAGCGAGAGGTTGCAGCGCGCCCGTCCCTGCCACTCAGGATGGCCAAAGGAATCGGCGATGACGAGTGCCCGGGTCAGGGTCTCGGTGGCGTTCGGCAGCTCATCGCGCCGCAGGTAATGCTGCCCGAACTGGGCGAGCAGCTGCAGCTGGGCCTCGGGGTCATGCCGGAACTGCCTTTCCACGAGCTGGCGAGCGCGGTCAAACAGTTCGCGATAGGTGAACGGCTTCTCCTCATCTCCATCCATCGCACGGAACAGCAGGCTCTCGAAGGTCACACTCGCCTCCGTGCGCCGCATCGACTGACGGGCGAGATCCCGTTGCTGACGCGCCACCGTGAGCTGGCGCAACGAGATGATCGTGCTGGCACTCAGCGCCGCGACGACAATTCCCGCGGCGATGAGGCTGCCACGATTGCGGCGGACAAAGCGGCGGGCCCGGTAACCCCAGGAGTCGGGCCGGGCGGTGATCGGCCGGTACCCGAGGTACGCCTTCAGGTCGGTGCCGAACTCTGCCACCGTCTGATACCGTTCGGCCGGTGCTTTCTTGAGCGCCTTGGCCAGGATGAGGTCCAGATCCCCGCGCGGGAGCCGCAGTCGGTCGCCGGCGGCCTCAGAGAGGCGCCGCGGTTCTACCTCCGTCACCGCGCGCAGATGTTCCGCGATGGTCGTGAGTCCTTCGCTGGTGGGATGGCGACCGCTCAACAGCTGATACAGCAGTACGCCGAGTGAATAGACATCGGTGGCGGTGGAGATCCGTTCCCCCTGGACCAGCTCGGGGGCGGCGTACTCCGGCGTCATCGCGCCCCCCTCGGTGAACGTCGCCTCGGTGGGCCGCCCCTCCTGCAGCATCTTGCTGATACCGAAGTCCAGCAGCTTCACGGTCCCGTCCGGTGTCACCAGGATGTTGGACGGCTTGAGGTCGCGATGGACAATCAGGTTGGCGTGCGCCGCCGCCACGGCATCGATCACCGCGAGCACCAGTGCGATGCGCTCCGACACCCCGAGGTGATGCCGTTCGGCGTATCGGTCGATCGGTTCGCCCTCGACATATTCGAGGACCAGGTAGGGTTGGCCCGCCACGGAGACGCCGGCATCGAGCAGGCGGGCGATGTTGGGATGAGTCAGGCGGGCGAGCACTGTCCCTTCCTGGTGAAACCGTTCCTCTCCGGCCCGTCCCACCAGGGCGAGATTGAGGAGTTTCACCGCGACCATCCCCTCATAGCGTCCATCGCTGCGCGACGCGAGCCAGACGGAGCCCATGCCGCCCCGGCCAATGGGCCCCTCGATGCGGTAGTTGCCGATGACCTGCCCGACCAGACCGCCGGGGTTGGGCGCGAACATCTCAGCGGACGGGCGATCAGCCCAGGCGGCGCGCGGACCCGATTCCGCGGCGAGGAGGGCCTCCAGTTCTGCGATCAGTTCGGGCTGGGCGAGACGCTGGGCCTCGAGCCAGGGGCCGAGTTCGTCGACCGGAAGCTCCAGGGCGTGATTCAGCAGCGGCTCGAGTTGGGCCCAGCGATCGCTGATCATGGAGTCACGCAGGAACAGGGTTTACTCAACCATACCTTCCAGGAGGATGCGCGCCTTGCGCCAGTCGCGTTGAATCGTCCGTTCGGAGACACCACGAAAAGCCCCAATTTCGGCAAACGAGAAGCCGCAGAAGAAGTGGAGATCGACGAGCTGCGCCAATCCGGGATCCACGGCGGCCAGCCGCTCGATGCCGAGGTTGATGCCATCGAGTTCCTCACTCGGCGCCACGGCGGGTGCCGCCACGTCCCGGTCACCAATCAGGGTGATCTCGAATTCGCCGCCGCGCTTCTGGGCTCGCCGAGCCCGGGCATAGTCGACGATCAGGCCGCGCATCACCTTGGCGGCATACCCCATGAAGCGGGCCCGATCGACGAACGCCACGGAGTCCCTCCGCGACAGGGCGAGATACGCTTCGTGCAGCAGGGTGGTCGCGCCCAGCGTGACGCCGCCACCGTTCTTCCGCAACTGGCGTTCAGCCAGCTGATGGAGTTCGGCATAGAGGGCTTCGAACAGCAGCGTAGCTGCCGCCGGATCGCCGGAGTTGGAGCGGGCGACCAGGGCTGCAAGGTCGGCCATGGGGGCCAGGATGGCTGGAGATCATTGGACGGGGGACCTGCCCAACATATGCCTTGCCCCCACAGCCATCAAGCCGGATTGCTCCGAGCGGCGGAACCGAACGCCGCAGGCCGACCGGGTTCCTTCCAGGCCGATGTTCCTCTGGTGCGATTGCGACCACTGACCCGGGGGCGCATCCCCAATAGAAGCTCCACTGGCTGTTGGGGGCTGCCGCAAATCCCCCAACCGCCTCGCCTTCAGCGCACACTGCCCGGAATCGTCCGTCGGCCGGGTGCCTCACAACGGTGGTGTGACTGGTGATCTGGAGCGGACCCGATGATCCCGCAGGTCCCGCTGTCCTCCAGGTCGCAATGGAATTCGACGTGCCGCGGCAGGCATTTGTTGAGGGGCGGTGGAACGGCGAGGCATCCTGGCTCCGATCGGTCAGAGAGGTGGCTGCAACTGGCCCTGCCACCCCTGAGATCGGAACCCGGCGGGAAAAGACGACAGCGGTGCGACCTACGGCACGGGAATTCCGTACTTCCGCAAAATTGGCTTTACCCGATCAACCGGCAGCGGGTCCATCCGGCCCGCCCTGCTCTCCACGGCGGTCGCCATGAACAGCGAGTTGTAGATCGCTTCTTCGGTAGCCTCGACCACCGCCTGGAACAGTGGAGACATCTCGTCGTTGCTCAGTTCCTCGGCCGCCGGCCGCCTGGCGTTCGCGGGGCGGCGAAGGGCCACGCTGTTCGAGAACGCAATGACGTAATCGCCCGATCCGTTGGAGGCGGACGATCCGGTCCGGCCCAGCCCGAGGAGGGCGCGGGAAGCGAGGCGTTCGAGGTTACGATCCAGCAACGGCGCGTCGGTGGCGACCACCATCATGATTGAGCCATCGCCCTTCTCATTGCCGACCTCCCGGCTGAAGGCGTAGCGCCCCAGTTCCTTCCCTACGGGGGCACCCAGGACCTGCAGCACCCCGCCGAAATTGGTCTGCACCAGCACACCGACCGTATAGCCACCCAGGCTCCTGGGGAGCACCCGCGAAGAAGTCCCGATCCCGCCCTTGAATCCGAACGCGATCGTCCCCCGCCCAGCGCCCACACTGCCCTCGGCGACCGGGCCGGCGCTTGCCGTGGTCAGTGCCTGGCGAACCTGCGCCGGGAGAATTGGGCGGCTCACTATGGCGGGGCTGAGGGCGCCGTCATTGGTTTCGCCCACCACGGGATTGATCGACCGTACCCCATCCATCCCCGGCTGCTCCAGCATCCAGCCGACCAGGGCATCGGCGGCTCGCCAGACACACAACGTGCAAGTAAGGAGGATTGGCGATTCGAGCTCGCCCAGTTCCCGGACCTGACTGATGCCGAGCAGCTTCCCAAAGCCGTTGCCGACCACGATCGCCGCCGGCACCCGCTCAAGGAAGGGGTTTCCGCCATGCGGCAGGATCGCAGTCACGCCGGTGCGCACCGAGTCACCCTCGTTGATGGTGACCTGCCCCACCCGGACACCCGCGACATCGGTGATTCCGTTCAACGGGCCCGGAGCAAAGATGCCCGGCGCGACCCCAAGACTCCGCGCCCGTTGCTGGGCCCGAAGCGGAGCCGCGAGCCCGAGCAGGGCGGACAGCGTAAGGACCACACGGCAGCGGGATGATCGCATAGTGCACCGACGGGAGGTGAGTGATTGCACCTACCTGCGCATACGGGCCAGGAGGGCGCGGATGCCGCGCGGAGTCGCGCCACTGCAGACATCGCAGTCGTCGCACGGCTCGGCGGACTCGCCAAAATACTCCAGGAGCGCCTGTCGGCGACAGCGTGCATCGGTGGCGTAGCGCGACATCACCTCGAGTCGGGCCTGGGCAGCGCTCCGCCGCCGCCGCACCCGCTGCCATTCCACCGCCCCATCCCCGGGGCGAAGTTCGGCCGCGAGTCGATCGGCCGAGGCCACCACCCCGGTGGGATGGCGGCGGCGACGCCCGGGATGGGCCCAGATCTCTTCCAGCACCCGCCTCGGCGGAAAGGTGACCTCCAGCTGGCGGCGATGAATTTCCGCGTCCCGTGGGTGGTGCATGAGGAGGCAGCGGGCCGGCTGGCCATCCCGTCCGGCGCGCCCCGCCTCCTGGTAATACGACTCCGGCGTGGGTGGCATGCCCCAATGCACTACCAGCCGGACCCGGGGTGCATCGATCCCCATGCCGAAGGCGGACGTTGCGACGACCACCTCCAGTTCTTCCGCCGTGAACCGGGCCAGCACCTCGGCCCGCCGCTCACGCGTCAGCCCGGCGTGATAGGCCACCGCGTTGTGGCCGGCGAAGCGCAGCCGCTGCGCCAGCGTGTCGGCCGCATTGCGGGTGGAGACGTACACGATAGTAATGCCGCCCCGAGCGGCGAGTTGCCGGGTCAGTAGTGGCAGCCGATCGGCAGGGCGGTGAATCGGCTCTACCCCAAGCCAGAGATTGGGGCGATTGAACGAGCCGAGGTGCTGATCCGGCTTGGGGAGGCCAAGGACCGCAATGATATCCTCACGCACCTGGCGGGTGGCGCTACCGGTCAAGGCGATGGTCGGCGGCCGGCCAATAGCGTTCCGAACGTCGGCCAGTCGCCGGAAGCTGGGACGGAAGTCATGCCCCCATTCGCTGATGCAGTGCGCCTCGTCAATGGCCAGGAGCGCGGGACGTATGCCGATCGCCGGAAGATCCTGAGCCAGGCGCTCTGCCCGCTCGGGGGAGACATACAGCAGGCGGAGCGACCGATCGGCCACGCGGGCCATGATCGCCGCATGCTCACCAGGGGACTGCAGGCTGTTGAGCGTATCGGCCGCGACGCCACGGCGCTGCAGCGCGCCGACCTGGTCCTGCATCAGCGCCAGGAGCGGCGAGATGACGACGGTGATTCCGCCCAGGACCATCGCCGGGACTTGAAAGCAGATCGACTTGCCCCCACCGGTAGGGAGCACAGCGAGTACATCGCGCCCCGACAGGACCGACTGGACGACTCGGCGCTGCAGCGGGCGGAAATCCGCGAATCCGATAAGCGCCATGGAGCTGGCGGCGAGCCTCGGCGAGGCGAAGGGCAAGTGGCGTCACGGGGCCAGAATAGCGCTGGCGACACCGGTGGGCGGTTACCTGCGAACGCGGAGGGGGGCGGGGAAACGGCGGTACGAGGGTACGTGGGTACGTGGGTACGTGGTACGCGGCGTAGGTCCAGGCTGACTCGCTTCCGTACGTTCCGCAAAGGCGGAGGGCCAATGCCACGGCAAGGAATCCGATCGCGGCCCAGACCAGGGGGCGGTCGTCCCGCGCAGATGCGCGAGCAGCAGCCGCCAGAAAGCCCATGAGGGCGGTGAACGAGCTTCGGAGCGGGTTCACTTGTCGAGGAAGGCGCAATCGCGCTGCTTGAAATCGGGCTGGGCTCCGGGCCAGCGCGTTGACCCTGGCGCCGAGGGCGATGCCCTCCTCGAAGCTCATTCCGTCGAGCTGGTAGAACTGCCGCTTGGTGAGCGCCAGGGCCGACCCGGCTGGCGGCGGCGAGCTGCCGCGAGATGCGCGGCCGACCGCGCGTCGAAGCTCCGCGTCCGGGACGACCCGGGAGACCAGCCCGGCGGCGAGCGCCTCAGCGGCAAGGACCAGACGGCCGGTGGCGGCGAGATCGAAGGCCAGTTTCTCGCCGGTCAGCCGGCGGAGCAGGGTCATGACCATGGCGGGAACGAAGCCGCGCTGGATTTCCGGGATAGCCGAACTGGGCGCTGGCGGCGGCGAGCACCAGGTCGCAGGCGGTCGCCAGTCCGGCCCCGCCCGCCAGTGCCCGGCCGTGCACCACCGCCACCACCGGCTTGGGCAGCTCGCGCATCCGGAGGAACACCTCACCGAGCCGGAGCGCCGCTCGCTCGTTCTCCTCGGGGGTGTGCCCGGCCGATGGCCAGCAGCTCGGTCGAGATCGGCCCCGGCGCAGAAGTCCTTCCCCGCCCCGCGCATGGCCACCACCCGAACCTCGGCGTCCAGGTCGGCCCGCTCCAGCGCCGCGTGCAGCGCCTCGATCGTCGCGCTGATCGAGGGCGTTCCGCTTCTCGCGGCCGGTTCAGGGTCAGCGTCAGGACCCCGGCCTCGATGGCGACGAGCAAGGAGTCGGTCACGCAGCCGCTCTTCTTCGCCATGATCCGGCGGGCGAGCGGCCACCGGCACCGGGATTTCCATCCGGAGGAGCGCCGTGGAGTAGACCTTGCCCTGGGCATCGGTCTTGAGCGAGATCGTCCCGCCGCCGTCCAGCGCTCCGTGCAGCAGGAAATTGAGGGCGTTGAGATTGGGCAACTCGAACCGTTCCACCCCGCTCACCATTCCCTTGAAGTGGCTTGCGCACGCGTGCGCACGGTGACTTGCTTCACCAGCAACGGGTATACCATTCGGGCTTCAAGGCTATCAGGCCGACATTCGCCGTGTTCGCCCTTGTCCCCCGAGCGGGCATGGGCCAGGTACCGGAGCTGGACCGGAACGGGTCTTGGCGGTCGCCATCATGCCTCCAGGATCTCCACCCGCACGCCGGGTTCGATCGGCGGTGCGGTCGATCAGCGCCGGCCAGTAGGCCACGATCTCCTGCACCTCGGGTCGGCCTCCGGCAAAGCCGGTCACGCTGGGCGGCCCGGTCAGCACCAGCGGGGCGATCTCCCGGGTGAACCGCTCGACCGGCGGCCTTGTCCGTCGAGCGCGGACCCCGACCCGCAGCTGGACCTCGGGCACCTCGGGATCGGGCTTGCCCGCCAGCCGCCCGTGGGTGGCATCCACGCCGACATACTCGGTGAGGATCTGCTCGAACTCGAGGCCGAGGTCCTTGAGCCGCTGCCGGAGGATCCCGTCGGCGGCCCTGCGCCTTGTCGTAGGCGTCGGGCCAGCCGTAGACCAGGGTCCCGACCGCCTTGTATCCGTAGAAGTAGGCGATCGAGACCTTCAGCATGTCGGTCCGCGGCCCGCCCGCGAATGCCGCTCACCCGCACCCGATCCTTGCCGGCCCGCTTCCGCGAGCTGAATGGAGGTGAAGTCGGCCACGCCGTCGGGCGTGATGTACTCGTGCGGGTCGCCCATTTCGTAGACCAGCTGCTCGGTGACGCGAGGCAATCGACGACCACGCCGCCGGTGCCGGGGTGCTTGGTGACGACGAAGCTTCCGTCCGCCGTTCGCCTCGACGATGGGGAAGCCGGGGTTGGCGAGACCCTTCACCTTGCGCCAGTCCTTGAGCAGGTTGCCGCCCGAGCTCTGCGCACCGCATTCGATGATGTGCCCCGCCACCGTGCCGGCCGCCACCTTGTCCCAGTCGTCGGGGTCCCAGCCGAACTCGTGGAACAGCGGCGCCAGGGTGAGGCCGGTATCGGTGACGCGGCCGGTGATGACCACCTGCGCCCCGCCGCTCCAGCGCCTCGACCATCGGCGCCATGCCGAGGTAGGCATTGGCGGACAGGACCCGGTCGCGGATGTCGGACAGCGGGCGCCCGGTCTCCATGTCGCGTCAGTGCGTGGCCCGGCGCGATGCAGCTCGTCGAGGCGCGGCAGGAGGTCGTCGCCCGTGACCAGCCCGATCCGAGCTTGCCAGCCGAGCCCGAGCTTGCGCGCCGACCTCCAGCACCGCCTCGGCGCAGCCGCGCGGGTTCACCCCGCCGGCGTTGGAGGTGACCTCGAATCCCCTTGGCTCGACGATGTCGGGGAGGATCCGCTCCATCAGCGGCACGAAGTCGCGGGCGTATCCGGCTCGCGGATCCCGCGACTTCTGCTTCTGCATGATGGACATGGTCACTTCGGCCAGGTAGTCCATCATCAGGTAGTCGATGGGGCCGCCCTGCACCTGGCGCACCGGCGCCTCGAGCCAGTCGCCCCAGAATCCCTGACCGCCGGCAACCCGCACGATTCGATCGGTCATGGAGTACTCATCAGAGGAAATTCCACCGTCCAGGCCCGTCCATTCTCCGGCACCACCGCAACGCCGAGGGGCACAAAGCTCTCCCCAAGTGGCATGCCCGACGGCGTATATGGACCGGTACTGGTGACGCTCGCACCGGGCGCGACATTGGCGGGACTGGTACCAAATTGGGTTACGTGCGCGGAGTCGGCATACAACCGGATCCGGACCTGCGCGGTCCATGGCGAACGGTCGCCAGGGAGTGCCGCTGCAGGAAAGAGCTCGAGCTCCACTGGCTGTGCCGTGGTCCGGACCTGGGTGAACGGAAGCTGCAGCCGGCCGAGGTCATAGTTGAGCGGTGCCTGGCCCAGCTGCTGCCCGTCCTGGTCAAACAGGGTCACGCCGAAATCGGTGAACCGGCTCCACGCGGCGCGATCCATGGTCACATCGATGATGGCATGGACTGCCCAGGTGGGCAGGTCGAACCGCACCCGCCCGGTGTCCGCCACCCCCGCCGTCACTGTCGCCCGACGTTCTCCCCCAATGACCACCACGAAGGGATCGGTGGCAATCGTGTCGGGGCCGAGGTTGTCGAGCCGCACCGCCACGCCGGCGGCGTCGAGGCGCGGCGTAATCCGGAAGGGACTCTGCTGCACGGCGATGGAAGGGCTGGCGCTGCCCAGCGGCGAGACTACCGCCGCGGCCTGGTAGAGTCCGGGGACGACATCGCCGCCATCGAGGACGAAGAGACCGGCCTGTTCCCCGGCACCCGCGGGGATGCCATTCTCATCGCGATAGGGCTGCCCGCCAGGCTCATGCAGGAACGCTGTCACCTGCTCCCGCGGATCACGGGTTCCGATGATCACCGCGAACGGGCGGTTCTGTTCCGCCTCGAAGAAGACCCGCCCCACCCCATTGGCGGGGAGCGCCCCCTGCGGTGCCACGATGACGGTTCCGGTATCGGGAACCACTACTGTGGTAACCAGCCGGAAGACGGGGCCAAGCAACGTGTCCGCCGCCCAACCAGTCACCACCCCGTTGTGCATTCCAGAGCCTGCCAGCGCCGACGCATCGAGTCCGACCGCGAGGGGATTCTCGCCGGCAGTGAGCCGGGTACGGGCGACCGGGTGCAGCCAGGCGACATTGGAGCGCAGCGTGACGTCGAGGTCGGTGCCCTTGGGAGCAGTCACGATGAATTGCTGTACCGTGTCGCCGGCGGCGAGACGGCCGGTACGGTAAGCCGCAGTGACGCCGTGACTCGCCGCGCGCACCTGGAGCTCGGGTACCACCCGGCCCGCGTCGAGCCAGCGCCAGGCGGCGCCGATCTCCGGCTGCCCGGTCCCCTCGTCGAGATAGCTCTCACCGGTGACGGGATGCGCCGTCACCATCAATGCCTGCCGTATCTGGCGGGCATCGGCGGTCTTCCCGCGCTGCACCAGGGCGGAGCGCAGCAGCGCCACCAGGCCCGAGGCATGGGGCGACGCCATGCTGGTGCCCCCCCTTCTGCTCGTCACCAGCATTCCAGCGGGGGACGGTGGAGAACGCCATACCGGGCGTGACGATGTCCGGCTTGGCCAGCTCGCCGCCGCGCGAACTGAAGTAGGCGACAGGGTCGCCCTGCGACGGATCGCCGCCGGTGAACACCGCCCGGATAGGTCGCGCCGATGGTGAGCGCGCGGGTGGCCGAGCCAGGGAAGCCCATGGTGGAGAGTCCGGGGCCGTCGTTGCCGGCGCTGATCGTGAACACCAGCTCAGGGTGCGCGGCAAGGACCGAGTCGATCGCGTGATCGATCCGGCGCCGTTCCTTCGATCTCGTTGCCCACCCCGAAGCTCATGTTCAATACCAGCGGCAGCCGTCGCTTCGCGGCGAACTGGATGGCGTAGTCCAGCGCCGCCAGCATGCTGCCGGTGGTTGAGATACCGCCCTGCGCATTGTTCGCGATCTTGAGCCCGAGCAGGTATGCACCGGGAGCGACACCGTCGAAGCCCTTGACGCCGTACATGTCGTGCGCGGCAGCGATGCCGGCGACGTGCGAGCCGTGACCGCTGGTATCGAAGAAGAGATCGAGGACCGGAGCCTTCCCCACTTCACGGAAGTTGGCAGCGACGTTGAGCGGGGCCGGCGCCTTACCGGCATGCCAGCCGAAGGTCTCCCGCCCGACCAGAAAGTCGTGGACCGGCTTCTCATCCGCCAGGGAACCATCGCCGTCGGTATCGGCGAAGAGGACCCAGCCATCGCTGGCACGCGCCACCACGACGGCGAGCGTGTCGGCATTGTCGCGATCGCCGTTGAGATCCGAGGCCGGAAGTTCTCCCAACCCGAGTTCCCGCAGGCTCCCACCCCAGAGTTCTCCCCGCACCGCCAGCGCCTTGATCCGGGACACACCGGCAAGGGTCTGGCCCGCCACCACGACGGTATCACCCCGTGGCGAGACCCGGGCCAGCGCGACGGCACCTTCGCCGGAGAAATCGCGCAGGTCGAGGACCTTTTTCTGCCCGGTTGAGGTGGTGGTGAGCCCGGGAATGCCGGGGTCGATGCCGCTGTCGAGGATCCCGACAATCACTCCGCGACCATCATAGGTCGGGTACTGCGCGCGGAACTTATCGACCCCGGTCGGTGCCAGTGGCATCCAGCCGCGCTGGAAGGCCTCGGCGGGAGACACCATCGGCTGGATGTCGGCGGCAGTGGCATCAGCGGGAGCGGGCACCTGGGCCTGACTGGTCCGGGCACTGACCAGCAGGGCAATCGAGAGCAAGAGAGCGCGGTACGGCGGGCGCGACGCAGGCATCAGGTCAGGGGGGGCAGGACAAAGGGCCCGATATGAGGACCGGCATAGGTGCCGGTGACACGTAGCAGGAAAGCGAGTTGCTGGCGGGTTTCCTCCGCCGTCACGATGGCGTCGACTTGTCCGCGTGCGGCGGCGTACTTGGCATCGAGCTGCTGGTCGTAGTCGGCCCGCATGGCGTCGGTGGCCGCCTGCACCTCCGCATCGGGCGGACGCTTTTCGGCCCGGGCCCTGGCCAGGGCGACACCGTGCACCGCTTCCACCGCCGATTCCCCTTCCATCACCGCCATCCGACCAGTGGGCCAGCTGAGAATGAAGTCGGGATCGAAGCCCTGCCCCGCCATCGCGTAATACCCGGCACCGGAGGCATGATTGAGCGTCAGGACCAGTTTGGGCACGACCGCGGTGGCCATCGCCTCGACGAAGCGAGCGCCGGCGCGAATGATGCCCGACTGCTCGGCATCGGGACCCACCATGAACCCGCTCACATCCTGCAGAAAGAGCAGCGGGATCCGCTCGCGGTTCGCGTTCTCGATGAAATAGGCGGCCTTCTCGGCGCTCTCGGTGTAAATGATCCCCCCGATGCGCGGCATCTGGCCCGCCTTCCCCTTCTGGATCTGCCGGGCGTTGGCCAGAATGGCGACCGGTTGACCCTCGATCCGGGCGTGGCCGCAGATCAGCTCGCGGGCGTAGTCCGGCTGGAATTCTTCCAGCGTGCCGCCATCCAGCAGGCAGGCAAGCACCTGGTGCATGTCGTACGACATGCGATGATCGGCCGGCAGCAGGTCGTAGAGATCGGCCGCCGGGCGGGTCGGCGGTGCGATCACCCTGGGCGGATCGGCGGCCCGGCGGCTCGGCAAGCGGCTGATATAGCCGCGGAGCATGGTGATGCATTCGCGGTCGGTGGCGGCGCGGTAGTGGGCGACGGCCGAGGTGGCCGTGTGCATCTTCGCCCCGCCCAGCGACTCGGCGTCGACCGTCTGTCCGGTCGCACCCTTCACCAGATTGGGGCCACCAAGGCCCATGAAGCTGGTCCCGTCTACCATAAAAATCACGTCCGACAAGGCGGGGAGATACGCCCCTCCGGCGATGCAGCTGCCCATCACGGCGCTGATCTGCGGCACATTCAGGTAGCGCCGCATCAGGGCGTTGTAGTAGAAAATGCGCGCCGCGCCGTACTGCCCCGGGAAGACCCCACCCTGGTAGGGGAGGTTCACTCCCGCGGAATCCACCAGATAAAGAATCGGGATCCGCTGCCGCATGGCTACTTCCTGGGCGCGGAGAATCTTGCGGATGGTCTCGGGCCACCAGGAGCCGGCCTTCACGGTCGCATCGTTGGCGACGACCACCACCTCGCGCCCCTCGACGACGCCGACGCCGGTGATCACCCCGGCGGCAGGGGCCTGACCGTCGTATTGGTCGTACGCCATCAGCAGGCCGAGTTCGAGCCAGGGCGTCTCCGGGTCCAGGAGGGCCGACACCCGTTCCCGGGGCGAGAGCTGCCCTTTCTCATGCATCTTGGCGACACGCCGAGCGCCGCCACCCGCACGCAGCTTCTCGGCGAGGGCGAGGTATTCGTCGGTAAGGGTCCGCAGGCGGGGAGGCCGCGGCGATGCTGCCGGAGAGGAGGCCACGGAGTACGGGGTTAAGACGAAGGGAGTCTAGGGGGGCGGAGGAAGCGGGGCAACGGAGCCGCCCGGAACGACAATCGCCCGGTCCTCACGCCGAAAAGTGGCGAAGAACCGGGCGACGGAGAAGCGGCAAGCGATCAGCGCGAGAAGTGCTCGATCACCAGCGGGATCTGGCAGATCACCGGGATGTGCGCGGCGGTCGGCGCTTCGCGGAGGCGAGCTTCCCACCCGTTGGCCTCGAGGTAGGCCGGCAGCCGCACAGAGTCGTGCGACATGACCACCTGCGGGATGTTGCGGGCCTTCTCGCTGACGGTGTAGCTGTCCCCGACCTTCAGGGTGGAGGACGGGAAGGAATTGCGCTTCCCGTTGACCTTCACATGGCCGTGGGTGACGAGCTGCCGGGCGCCGAAGATGGTCCGGGCAAAGCCGGCCCGCAGCACCATGGCGTCGAGGCGGCACTCGAGCAGCTTGAGCAGTTCCTCACCGGTGTTGCCGTGGTGGCGGGCCGCTTCGGCGAAGATGTTCCGCAACTGCCGCTCGCTCACGTTGTACTGGGCGCGCAGACGCTGCTTCTCCACCAGCTGCTTCTTGTAGTTGGATTCCTTGCGCGACCGGGCCTCACCGTGCTGGCCGGGCGGGTTGGGACGACGCTCGAGGATCTTGGCCGTCTTGGGCGTAATCGCCACGCCCAGACGTCGGGCAATCTTTCCCTTGGGTCCCCGCAACTGCATGACTTACCCCTCGGTGTCCGGTACGAAGTCGGTATGTGAGACAGCTTTAGCTACAAAGGCAGCCGTCAATATTAGCGGCGAACTCCCCTGCTGGCAAGGGGATAGGGCTAGGCGCCGTCCCGATGGCTCCCCACCCAGTCTTCTATATAGGAGATCAGGTCGGTGGTCGGGGTCCCGGGGCCAAACAGCTTCCCCACACCCTTCTGCTCCAGCTCCTCCATGTCCTCGCGGGGGATGATACCGCCCCCGGTCAGCAGGATATCTGCCCGTCCGCCCTCTTCCAGTAGCGCCCGAACCCTGGGGAAAAGGGTCATGTGCGCGCCCGAGAGGATGGAGAGACCCACGACGTCGACATCCTCCTGAATCGCCGCGCTGGCGATCATTTCCGGGGTCTGGTGCAGGCCGGTGTAGATGACCTCCATCCCGGCGTCCCGGAGCGCGGCGGCCACCACCTTGGCGCCCCGGTCGTGACCGTCCAGGCCGGGCTTGGCGACCAGGACACGAATCGGGCGAGCGGGAGCAGCGGACATGGGTTTGGGGTCGAGTTGAGGGTTGAAAGTCACGAGTCACGGGTCGAAAGTCACGAGTCGTGGGGCACGGGTCACGGCGTCGAGCGGCCCTGACTTGTGACTCGTCACCGACCCAATCTAAGCCCCGAGTATCAACTCCGCCGCTCCGGCGACATCGGGGGCGGTGCGCACGTCCCGGCCCCGATGCTGGCCATTGGGATCGAGCAGGATCGCCTCCATCCCGGCGGCGCGGGCTCCCACGACATCCACCTCGTAGATATCGCCGACGTAGATCGCTTCGGCCGGCCCGAGACCGAGGCGGTCCAGGGCCGCAGCAAAAATTCGGGGGTCCGGTTTCTCGAACCCCACCAACTGCGAGTCGATCACGAACTCGAACTGCTCCAGTAGCCCGGCGGCGGCGAGGCCTTCCTCGGCCCGGCCATCGCTGTTCGAGACCACCGCCAGGCGCAGTCCGGCCGCCCGGAGCTTTTCCATGGCCGCCATGGTGCCGTCCCGCAGGCCGGCCCAGAGGTGGCGCTCCTGATGCAGCGCCAGCAGGGTGCTGCGGACCGTCTCGCGCCCGGTGGCCGGGACGCCCGCCAGCTCAAAGAGGGTCTCAAGGTAGCGTGACGCCCGCTCCCGGTCGGTGACGTTACCGCGCTCCAGCGCCCGGGCGGCAGCGGGTGCCTGGGCTTCGAGCTGGGGACCGGTGAGCGGCAGGCCGGTGGCTGCCCCCACCCCCACCGCCATGCGGGGGTAATCCAGAAACAGCAGGGTATTCCCGGCGTCGAACAGGACTGCCTTGAGGGTCACTTGAAGCGGAGCAACCCCGCCAGTCCGTCGATCGACGCCCGGGCGCTTTCATCGTACACCACCTGGACCTCCACCCGCTGGCGGAGCGCTTCCTCGATCGCTTCGTCCACCACGTCGATCACCGGGCGCACCTCCCCATCCACCCGCAGCACCCGTTCGGAAATCGCCAGCCGCCCGGTGTTGCCCGAGCGATAGCCGGTGCCCTGCGCGTCGACATCCACCAGCAGGGTGCGGACCTGCCCCTTCCCCAGTGCGGTGAGCGTCTCGGCGAGGCCATCGACGGCCCAGCCATCGCCGGTGGCGTCTTTCATGGCGTGGGCGATCGAACGCTCGAGCTCCCGCTCGAACTCCTCCCGGGCAGCGAGGGTCACTTCGTGCACCAGTGCGGGTTTGACCTGCTTCGGGTTGAGGCTGACGACGCCCATCAACCGTTCCGCCAGGTAGGGATGGAGGAAGGCGGTGACCGCGCCGGCCTCGTTCCCGGTGCCGGCCAGGACGATGCCGTGCACCGGCCGCCGACGATGCAGCTCGAACAGGTGCTGCGCCACGGCGGCGAAATGACGCTGCTTCTCTTCGCGGATCCGGCTGTTGTACGTATGCTCGCCCTGGCCGTGCGGGCCCTGGCGGGAGCCATGCGACTTGCTCCCCCGGGTGGTTTCGGCCGCACGCAGGCCATCGATCTCGGTGGTCCCGAAGGCGGTCACCTCGAAGAACCGGGCGGCGGTCCGATCCAGCACGACGGTGAGCAGCTGCCCGAATTCGTCCTCGATGGATGCCAGCTCCCGCACCAGGGCGGAGCTTTCGACCCCCAGCCGCGACCGGTGCACGGTGGGGAGCGCCACCAGCTCGAACAGCTTGAGCGGACCGCAGGCGAACACCGCCACGCCCTGGGTGGCCGGCAACCGTTTGGGGTCGCTCAGCGCGGTGACCACCCGCTGAAGATCGGCCTCGACCTCGGCCAGGATCTTCTTGTCCAACCCGACGTCAGCCAGACCGGCCATGGTCTGGCGGACGCGGTTCTTGAGCTTGATCAGGTACTTGCCGCGGGCCCGGTCCCGGGGCTCGACCTTGAGATAGCAACTGACGATGCGATGGTCGTCGGTGCGCAGCCGAGTGAGGCGCGCGAGCAGTTTCTTGATATCGGTATCAGCCATGAGGCGTGAATTCCCTTGGTGGTGAGGCGCGCGGCCGTCGATGAGGGCCTAGAAGAAGACCGGCTCGCGATAGGTGCCGAAGACCTGCTCCAGCACGTGACGAATCTCGAACAGCGTGGCCGAGGCGCGGGCGCAGTCGAGCATGGGGGGGATGACGTTGCGGCCTTCTGTGGCGGCGACGCGCAGGGTTTCGAGCTGCCGATCCACCGCGGCCTGGTCGCGGCTGATGCGCAGGGCGGCCATCCGGGCCCGCTGGGCGATCTCGGCAGTGTCGGTCACCTTGAGGATGCTGACCGGCGGTTCGTCCTCTTCGACAAACTCATTGAGCCCGACGACCAGGCGGCGGTTCTGTTCGAGTTCTGCCTGGAACCGTGAGGCCGACTGCGCGATCTGGCGCTGGAACCATCCCGATTCGATGGCGTTGACCACCCCGCCCTGCGCCTCGATCTCCGCGAAGAGCCCGGCGGCCTCGCGCTCGAGCCCATCGGTGAGCGACTCGACATAGTACGACCCGCCCAGCGGATCGGCGACGTTGGGCACGCCGGTCTCGAACGCGAGGATCTGCTGGGTCCGCAGCGCGATCCGTACCGACTCCTCGGTGGGCAGGGCGAGGGTTTCGTCCAGCGCATTGGTGTGCAGGGACTGGGTCCCACCCAGCACGGCGGCCAGCGCCTGGTAAGCAACGCGGACGATGTTGTTGTGCGGCTGCTGTGCCGTCAGGGTGACACCAGCCGTCTGGCAGTGGAAGCGCATCTGCCAGCTGCGGGGGTTCCGGGCGCCATACTTCTCCCGCAGCGTGCGGGCCCAGATACGCCGGGCCGCACGCATCTTGGCGATTTCCTCGAAGAAGTCGTTGTGCACATCCCAGAAGAACGACAGGCGCGGCGCGAAGCTGTCGATATCGAGGCCGCGGGCCAGGCCATGCTCCACGTAGCTGAAGCCATTGGCCAGCGTGAAGGCCAGCTCCTGCGCCGCCGTCGCCCCCGCTTCCCGGATGTGATAGCCGGAAATGGAGATGGTGTTCCACTTCGGGGTGTGCTCCGAAGCCCATTCGAACATGTCGACGATGACCTTGAGGGCCGGCTCCACCGGGAAGATCCAGGCGTGCTGGGCCATGTACTCCTTCAGCATGTCGTTCTGGATGGTGCCCTGCAGCTGCTCAATGGCGACACCCTGCCGCTCGGCGGCGGCGACATAGAAGCAGTACAGCATGGCGGCCGGGCCGTTGATGGTCATCGAGGTCGAGACCTTGTCGAGCGGAATCCCGTCGAACAGGTCTCGACATGTCCTGCAGGCTGGAGATCGCCACGCCGCACTTGCCGACCTCCCCCTCCGAGCGGGGATGATCGGAGTCGTAGCCCATCAGCGTGGGAAAATCGAAGGCGACCGACAGGCCGGTCTGGCCCGCGGGCGAGCAGAAACTTGTAGCGGCGCGTTGGTGTCCTGGGCGGTGCCGAACCCGGCGAACTGCCGCATGGTCCACAGCCGGCCGCGGTACATCGTGGGGTGAATGCCGCGGGTATAGGGGAACTCGCCGGGCATGCCCTCGCGGGAGAGATGTCCGGCCCGCAGGTCTGAGGCGGCGTAGGCGGTCTCCAGCCCGAGGCCGGAGATGGTGGTGAAGTCGACATCTCCCCGCACCGGGAGCTTCGCCACCTGCGCCCGCCAGGCCTGGACCTCGGCGCGCAGCCGCTCGAGTTCCTTGTCCTGTTCCGTGACCCGATGCTGCATCTGGCGCATGGCCATGCCTTCTTCCCATGTCGTCATGCCCGCGCTCCCTGTTTGAGTCCGTCCAGTACATCCGCCGCGACCTCGTACGGGCTCACCTGCCCGGCCGCGAGGTCATCCATCCGATCCTCGATGGCCTGCTGCGCTCCCGACTCCTGCCACAGCCAGAGACGGGTGGAGCGGTTAACCACCTCCCGCGTCCGATCCAGCAGCCGCGCGCCGACGGCGCAGCGTCAGTTGCCCGGTCAGCTCCAGCCAGGCCTGGTGCCGGTCCAGCGCCTCGACCAGTGGGTCGATTCCCTCTCCCTGCGAGGCGACGGTCGCCAGCACGGCGTGGGCCCAGGCGGTCGCCGATCGTGCGCCGTCGGTTCCCGCAGCGCCGCCTTGTCGATCCTGGCGCCGTGATGCGACTTGATGTTCCGGAACGCATTCCCCGCGCGGATGCCAAGGGTCACTTCGATTTCATGACGCAGCCGGTCCGCACCGGGGCGATCGGCCTTGTTGACCACGAAGATGTCGCCGATCTCCATGATGCCCGACTTCAGCGTCTGGATCCCGTCGCCCGATTCGGGGACGAGCGTGAGGATCGTGGTGTCGGCGCTGCGCGCGACGTCCAGCTCCGACTGCCCGACCCCGACCGTCTCCACCAGGATGCGGTCGAATCCCCCGGCATCGAGTACGTCGCACACTTCCCGGGTGGTCGTGGCGAGTCCGCCGAGCGACCCACGGGTCGCCATGGATCGGATGAAGACTCCGGGATCGAGCGCCACCGATTCCATCCGGATGCGATCACCCAGCAGTGCGCCCCCGGTAAAGGGACTGGTGGGATCGACCGCCACCACTGCCACCGTCAGGCCGCGAGCCCGAAAGCCTCGCACCAGTTGCTCGGTCAGGGTGGACTTTCCGGCACCTGGCGGCCCCGTGATCCCAATCCGCCGAGCACGACCCAGCTGGGGGTGGATGCGCGGACAGCAGCTCCTCGAAGCCGGGGCGGCCATTCTCCACGAGGGAAATGGCGCGAGCCAATGCCGCCGGTTTGCGCTGCTGCAGATCGGCGAGAAGCGGGGTCAGGTCCATGGCCGTAAGTTGGCCTGTTGGAAAGGGATCGGGAAGGGGTTACGGCTGATCGGGCTCGACCCGGCGACGGGCCAGCCGACTCACGACCCAGACCACGATCGCCCCGCCGACCAGCGAGATCAGCAGCCAGTGTTCCAGCCGTTTGACATGGCCCAGCAGCGCCACCGCCCCCTGCCCGACCAGGTACCCGGCGACGCTGAACCCGGTGGCGCCGACGGCGCACCCGATGGCGTCGATCCAGAGGAAGCGACCGAACGAGAGTCCGTGCTGACCCCAGAAGAACATGCTGGCATTACGGGTGCCCCAGATGAACCGCGCAGCGAGCAGCTGCCAGGCGCCGAGTCGGTCGGCCATCCGTTCGATCCGGGGTCCGACTGCCTGCCATGCCCGGGTCTGATGTACGGATTTGCGCAGGCGACGGCCGAGAAAGAACCAGGCGGTATCGCCCATGAGGGTCCCGGACGCGCCTGCGACGATGACGCCAGGCAGTCCCAGTACCTTGAGATGTGCCAGTGCCCCGGCGAAGATGAGGGAGAGGTCCCCTTCGATGGCGGTGAGGAAGAACAGCGCGGTCAGCCCGTAATGGGCCAGGAACTGCTCCAGCGAGGTCATCGGCTCCGGCGGCACGAGGTGTGCGATTTGACACTCGACTCAACCTCGGCCAAGTATACCGCGGTTCCCATGCCCCCTACAGGACCGGATCCAATTCCTTCGCCTGCCGCACCGCCTCCGCCCAGCTCCCCATCGCCGCCTCCGGGCGGAGGCCCGCTGACCCTTTCCCGTCGACTGGCGATCCTCACGGCCCTGCTGGCCATCCTGCTGGTCACCGGCGCGACGGAGCTCGCGCTGTCGGTCTCCGAGCGCTCCCGGCTGAATGACCTGGAGGAGGAATCGGTCGATCTGGCGACCACGCTGGGCGCGTACCTCTCCCGCATTGCGCCGACGGGTGAGCCTCAGGCCCTGGGCGTCGGGCTGGCGGGGTGGTCCCGGCGGCACATCACCGAGACGACGGCGATTGCGTTTGTGCTCACCGATGCGGGGCTGGAGCCGGCGGCCTGGAGCGACAGCACCATCAGTCAGGTGGCCACCGGGATCGACCAGCAGGCCCTCGAAGGGCGCATCCCCTACACTGAATTCCTGCGGGGAGCCTCGCCAGCGCTCGAAGTGGCGGTGCCGATCGGTGGCCAGGATTGGGACGGGGTGCTGCATGTGCAGGTCTCGACCGGGCGCCTGGCGCAATGGGCCCGGATCGAGCGACGGCGGGCGTTGCTCCTGGCGGTGGGATCGGCACTGTTGATTGCCATCGGCGTCAGTCTCCTGACGCTCCGATGGGTGGGGCGCCCGCTGCGGTCGCTCACGCTCGCGATGGCGGAAGCCCACGGCGGCACCGAGCGCTCGCCCGCCGCGCCAGAGGTGGGCCCACCGGAATTCCGCCAGCTGGCCCGGCGCTACAATGCCCTGCGCGATGCGTTGAGTACCCGGCAGCAGGAGAGCAGCAACCGGGCGGCGCTGCTGTCGCTGGAGGAACAGGCCCGCGGGTACGACCGACTGGCGCAGGCGGATGAAATCGCGAGCAGTTTCGCCCACGAGATTGGCACGCCGCTGAGTACCCTCAACGGCCACCTGCAGCTCATGCGCGAAGACCTGCGCGCCCGATCCGCCGGCGGTGAGGAACGGGTCGAGCTGCTGCTGGCGCAGGTGGACCGGGTGACGCGCATCGTTCGGGAGCGGCTGGAACGCGGGGGCTGGCCGGAGCCCAAGCGGACACCGGTCGACCTGCATCAGCTGGCGGCACAAATGCTCCAGTTCCTGGAGCCTTCGCTCGCCCGGGCCGGCGTGCACGCTGCGGTCAACCCGACCACGGCGCAGATCACGTCGGTGTCGACCGATCCCGAACTGGTGGATCAGATCCTGCTCAACCTGCTCAAGAATGCGATCGAAGCGCTTCCGCCGGGTGGCCGGATTACCCTCGCGGTGGGACAGGAGGCGGGGAGCGCCTTCGTGGATGTGGTGGATGACGGTCCCGGCCTGTCGCCCGATGTGCGGAACCACCTGTTCCAGCCGTTTGTCACCTCCAAGGGCACCGAGGGATCCGGGCTGGGGCTCGCGGTCAGCCGGCGACTCGCCCGCACGCTTGGCGGGGACCTCCTGTTGCTGCCCCGTGACAGCGGCACGTCCTGGCGCCTTACTCTTCCATTGGTGGAGCCCGCATGACTTCGGTCCCGACCGCTGCGCCGATGCCGCGCCTGCTGCTGGTGGATGACGACGTGGAGGCCTGTCGCCTCCTGGCGGAGGTTCTGACGCGCGAGGCCTATCAGATCTCCCGGGCACTTTCGGTCGAGGAGGCGCTGGCCGCGGTGGACCGGGAACCACCCTTCGATGCCGTCCTGACCGACCTCCGCATGCCGCAGGCCAGCGGACTCGACCTGCTGGCCGAACTGCGGCGGCGCAACCCCGACGCGCTGGTGCTGGTGCTCACCGCCTTTGGGGACGCGGCGGGAGCGGCGGAAGCGATCCGGGCGGGCGCGTACGACTTCATCAGCAAGCCGTACGATGTCGCCGCACTGCGTCAGACGCTGAGCCGAGCGCTCTCCCGCCGTCAGCTCGCGGCAACCCGCACCAGCCGCCCCATCCCGGGGGGCCGGCCGCCGTCCAACACCACGCTGGTGGGCCACAGCCCGCCGATCATCAATGTGATGAAGCAGGTGGCCCGGGTGGCACCGAGTCAGGCGACGGTGCTGATCACAGGAGAAACCGGCACGGGGAAGGAACTGGTCGCGCGGACGATTCACCGCTTCTCCGACCGGGCCGATCAGCGGATGGTGGCGGTCAACTGCTCGGCGCTGGCGGAAGGGCTGCTCGAGAGCGAGCTCTTCGGGCACGTGAAGGGTTCATTCACCGGAGCGATGAGCAATCGCGCCGGGCTGTTCCGGGAGGCGGACCAGGGCACCGTTTTTCTGGACGAGATCGGTGATATCTCGCCGGGGCTGCAGTCCCGGTTACTGCGGGTGCTGCAGGAACAGGAGATTGTCCCGGTCGGCGCGGAGACGCCGGTGAAGGTGAATGTGCGGGTCATCGCCGCCACCCACCGTGACCTGCCGGCGATGGTGCGCGCCAGGACCTTTCGGGAAGATCTGTACTATCGGCTCAACGTGGTCACCATCCCGCTCCCGGCGCTGCGGGAGCGGCGGCAGGACGTCCCACTGCTGATCGACTATTTCCTGACCCGGCTTGCCGCCCGGCATGGCCGGGGACCGGTGGCGATTGATCCGGTCGCGCAGAGCCGGCTGCTGGCGTGGAACTGGCCAGGGAATGTGCGCGAGTTGGAAAATGTCCTGGAGCGGGCGCTGGTCCTCGCCGAACTGGATGTGATCGGCCCCGAACACCTGCCCGACCTCCTGGGGGATCCCATCCCAGCGGAACAGCCGGCCGTCGCTGCGCCTGCGGGGACCGCGCTCGTGACCCTGGACGAACTCGACCGCCAGCATGTCTTCCGGGTACTGGAGGCCACCCGTGGGAACCGGGAGGAGTCCGCCCGAATCCTCGGCATCTCCCGCCGTACCCTCACCCGCATGATCCAGCGGTGGCAGTGGACGCCCAGCGGGGGAGCGGAGTGAGCCAAACTGCGCAGCCAAGCTGTCCCGGGCTGCGTCACTCTGTCGTCCAGATGCGTGGTTCCGGGCACTTCTCCCCCACTCAGACCCTCTTACAGCCCGGCATGGGGATTGCCTCCTCTGGTCACCAACGCAGCCCCCTGATTACCACCGCCGACGCTGCCGGCGTTTACACATAGAGGAGGCACCCCATGCATCGCTCGCTTTCATTTGCCACCGTCGCCGCACTCGCGCTGCTGGGCACCGCCGCCGCCCAGGGCCAGTCGGCGGCGACCAAGCCGACCGCCGCGCCGATGGCGGCCAAGCCGACCACGACGACCGCCGCCAGCACCAAGCCAATGACGCACATGGCGGCGGCGCACGAGGCGCTGGACCTGAACACCGCCACCCGGGATGAGCTGGTTGCCTTGCCCGGCATCGGAACGGTCTACGCCGACGCCATCATCAAGAACCGCCCATACAAGGCCAAGAATGAGCTGGTCAGCCGGAAGATCATTCCCTCGGCGGCGTACAAGAAGATTCAATCCAAGGTGATCGCCCATAAGGGCTGATCCGCCGCCGGGTACTTCCCGCGGGGCACCACGGCAATCCTACCTCCGCTCCGCTTCAGCCGCCTGTCAGATTTGTCTGGCAGGCGGCTTTCCGTTTGGTCTGGCTTGACGGCCGTCAGGTCCCCACGTAATCTCGTTTTGTCCTTCCTGCGGGCCCGCCACACCACAATTGTTGTTCTGGAGGAGTTCATGCCCCGATCCGTGGTCCGGAGTCTTGGGTTTTTCCTCGTCCTGTTGCTCACCACCCTGCTGGGGGCCCGCCAGGCCGCGGCGCAGAGCGGTACGCTGGTGGGCACGGTCCGCGACAGCGCCGGAGCCGTCATCGCGGGCGCGGCGGTCACCGTGGATCGTTCGGTGCTGCGCGCCGTGACCACCACCTCGGGTCGGTACGAACTCCGGGGCGTCCCGACGGGAGACCAGGTGGTCCGGGTCCGCGCCATCGGATTCACCCCGGCCGAAGCGACGGTCGTCATCGGCGGCAGCGGACCGACGAGCCACGATTTCACCATGGCGCGCTCCGCCGTGGAGCTGGCCCCGATCGATGTGGTGATCGGCTCCCGCGGCCGCCACACCGCGGCCGAAGAGCTGGCGGTACCGGTCGACGTCTACACCGCGGAAGAGATCAGCCAGCAGGGTACCACCGAAACCAGCCAGATCCTGCAGCAGCTGGCGCCGTCGGTGAATTTCCCGCGCCAGAGTGTGACGGACGCGAATGACATTGTGCGTCCCTTTACGCTGCGCGGCCTCTCGCCGGACCAGACGCTGGTGCTGGTCAACGGCTGGCGCCAGCATCAGACCGCCGTGGTCAACACCTTTGCCTACGGCATGGGCGCCGGGTCCTCCGGCGTCGACCTGAACGCCCTCCCCAGCAGCGCGATCGACCGGATCGAGGTGCTGCGCGATGGCGCCGCGGCCCAGTACGGATCGGACGCCATCGCGGGTGTGGTCAACCTGGTCCTGCGCGACGGGAAGTTCTCCCCGTTCCTCACGGCCAACGCCGGCCAGTACGTGACCGGCAAAGGGTACCGGAACGACGGAACCACGGTGGACCTGAACGGCGGCGTGGGAGTCCGTATCGGTCGCGGGTCACTGGGGCTGTTCGGTGAGTTCCAGCAGCGCGATCCGACCAACCGGGCCTGGGCCGATCCATACCTGGTCGACGCCGCCGGCAACGCGGACGACATCAACCCCAAGAATGGACAGGTCACACAGAAGAACAACAGCCTGCCGCAGCCCAACCTGCACTGGGGCGACGGGCTCGAGAAGGATGTGATGACCTACACCAACTTCCGGCTTCCGCTGGGCGCGTCAGGCACCAGTGAGTTCTACGCCTTTGGCGGCTACAGCCACCGGGTCGGTACCGGCAACGGCTACTGGCGCTACTTCGATGGAAACCGGAACTGGCAGGAGATCTACCCGCAGGGCTTCCTCCCGGAATTCCACCCGACGGTCGAGGACGGCTCCGCGGCGGCGGGGATCCGCACCAAGGTCAGTGGCTGGGCGCTCGACTTCGGCGGGACCTTCGGCTCCAACCGTTTCGACTATAACCTGAAGAACACCCTGAACGCCTCACTCGGCCCCTGCCTGGTCGTGGCCTGTGCGCCGGGCGCCGACGGGGTGCTGGGCACCAGCGACGATCCGGGGATCCCGAACCAGACCTCCTTCTACGCTGGCCGACTGCTCCGCCGCGAGGCGATCGGGGCGTTGAACCTGGCGCGGGAGGTCGAAATCGGGACTCCCCGCCCCGCTCAGCGTCGCCGTCGGCGCGGCATACCGCTGGGAGCAGTACATCATCCGGGCGGGGGAAACGGCTTCCTGGATCAACGGCAACCACCTTGACCAGGATTCCTCGGGCGCGGCCCCCGCCGGCTCTTCGGTGTTCGGCGGATTCGCGCCGAGTGATGCGAGCAGCCACGACCGGACCAACTTCGGCGCCTACGCCGACCTGGAGACGAACCTTTCGCCCAAGCTGCTGGTGAACGCGGCGGGTCGGTATGAGCGGTACAGTGACTTCGGCTCCCAGGTGAGCGGCAAGCTGGCGCTGCGGTTCCAGCCCAGCCAGCGGCTGGTGCTGCGCGGGGCGGTGAACAACGGCTTCCGCGCGCCGGGGCTGAGCCAGAGCTACTTCAGCCATATCACCACCAGCTACGTCGCGGGTCAGCTGGTGGAAGTGGGCAACTATCCGGTGAACAACCCGGCGGCGCGGCTGCTGGGGGCGAAGGACCTGAAGCCGGAGAAGTCGATCAACGTGAGCGGCGGCCTGGCGTTTACCCCGCAGGACAACCTGACGCTCACGCTCGATGTGTTCCACATCAAGATCAAGGACCGCATCATCCTCGGTGCGACCTTCGATGATGATACGACGCTTGCGATCCTGGCGAACGGCGGCTTCTCCGGAATCGGCGGCCTGCAGTACTTCACCAACGGGCTGGATACCAGGACCCAGGGCGTCGACCTCTCGGCCCGCTACCGGGTGCCCGCCGGCAACGTGGGGTCGGTCACCTTCGATGCCGGGGTCAACTACACCAGGAACACGATCACCCACATCGATCCCCTCCCCTCGGTGCTGGCCAATTCCGAGGAACCGGGGCTGATCGACACGGTGACCTATATCGCCATCACCGAAGAGCGGCCTGACTGGCGCGGCACGCTGTCCGGCCTGTACGAAACGGGGCGGTTCCACACCCTGGCCCGGGCCTCGTACTACGGCAAGTTCGCCTCGGCCCAGCCGGGGTTCTGCGATCTCTGCCGTGAGGAGTATGGCGCGAAGACGCTGTTCGACCTGGAGTTCGGCTACCGGTTCGACAACGTGAAGCTGTCGATCGGGGCCCGGAACCTGTTTGACACCTACCCCGACTCGCCCAGTTCCAATCGGGTGGTCGACACCGACACCGGCGATCGGTCGAAGGATTACAACAACAACTTCGGCACCTTCCCGTGGGCGGCCGCCTCACCGTTTGGGTACAACGGCCGGTTCCTGTATACCCGGGCGGATATTGTGTTGAACTGGTAGGCGGGGTGGGCATGTAGTGTGGGCCCGCACGGCCGTGCGGGCCCACACTTACATGCCCACGCCTGCCTGGCCTACCCTGGAAGCAGCCAGATGGTCAGGCCGAAGAGCAGCAGGAAGCCGCAGACATCGGTAAAGGTGGTGACGAAGATCGAGGAAGCCACCGCGGGATCGATGCCGAAGCGGCCCAGCAAGAGCGGGATGAAGGCACCGGCGAATCCGGCCACGAAGAGATTCCCGGTCATGGCAAGGAAGACGACGAGCCCCAGTTGAGCGCCGTGGCCGAGCAGCAGGGCGGCCACGGAGGCGAGCGCACCTACCACCATCCCGTTGACCAGTCCGGCGAATACTTCCTTCCCGATCACCGCTCCAGCTCTCCCCTGCGGAATAAGGCCCAGTGCCACCCGTCGCACGGTGACGGCGAGCGCCTGGGTGCCGCCATTGCCCCCCATGCCGGCGATGACCGGCATCCAGAACACCAGCGCCAGCACTCGATCGACTTCCTGGGTAAATCGGGAGGCGACCCAACCGGCAAAGAAGGCGGTACAGAGGTTGATGCAGAGCCAGGGCAACCGGCTGCGCACGGCGCCATGCCAGGGGGCGGAGAGCTCTTCGTCCGCGGAGGTGCCGCCGAACTTGAGCAGGTCCTCGGTCTGTTCCATCTCAACGACATCGATCACGTCGTCGTAGGTCACCTGGCCGAGCAGCCGACCGCCGCCATCCACGACCGGAACGGCCGGGACGTTATAGCGGCTCATCATGCGAGCGACTTCTTCCTGGTCCAGCTCCGGCGCCACCCGGATTTCGGTATCGTCCATCAACTCCGCGACCAGCCGGGGCTCCGGCGCGGTGACCAGGCGCTTGATGGGGAGTACACCCACGAGGTGGTCGTGGTCGTCCACCACGTAGACCTGGCTGAAGTCCTCGATCTCCTCCGCCTGCCGGCGCAGGGAGGCGATCGCTTCTGCGGCGCTGTCGGTGGCCCGCACCTTGACCATCTGGGCCGTCATCAGGCCGCCGGCGGTCTCCGGGTCGTACCGCAGGAGCTTGTCGATGCCCTCGCGGTGGTCGACCTCGGACAGGATGCGTTCCTGCTGTTCCGGATCCAGTCCACCCACCAGGTCGGCGGCCTCGTCGTCCGGCAGCTCGTCGACAATCTCCGCCGCGGTCTCGGGCGATTCGGTCGCGAGGTGCTCCAGCGTTTCCCCGACCTGAAGCTCATCGGGCATCTCGACGAGGGCGGCGCTCGCGAGCCGGGCGGGCAGCGCCTTGACTGCCTCGAAGCGCTCCTCCTCATTGAGCGACGACAGCACGTCGGCGAGGTCGGCCGGTTCGGCCTTCTCCGCCAGCGCGAGGAATCCGCGCACGTTGCCGCGGCGGACGAGATCCAGCATCGAACGGACGATCGCGACCGTCTTGCTCATGTGACCTTCTCCCCGGGCGTCGCCGGCAGCACCACCGGTGGCAGTGCTCCCCGTCGCACCAGGACCCGCTCGATCCGGGCGGGGCTCGCCTGCAGAATGTCCATCTCCAGCCCCTGCAGGAGGAATCGTTCCCCCACCTGGGGAATCCGGCCGGCCCGCTCGGTCAGCAGACCGCCGATGGTCGTGGTGCGACGGTCATCCAGTCGTTGGCCGAAGTGATCCTCGATCGCGACAATCGGTGTGCCTCCGTCCGCTTCGAACACGAGTGGGCCGGTCACCGGCGCGGCAGGAAGATGGCCGTCGTCCTCGTCGTAGATCTCGCCCACCAATTCCTCGAGGAGGTCCTCCAGTGTCACGATGCCGAGGGTGCCGCCGAATTCGTCGAGGACCACGGCGAGGTGACGCCGTTCACGCTGCATGTCAAGCAGCAGATCGCCCGCGGTACGGCTGGCCGGGGCATAGGCCACTGGCCGGATCGGCAACCGGTCGCCCGTGGGCAGCTTGAAGAGGTCGAAGGCGTGCAGCATCCCGACGATCTCATCGAGCGTTCCCCGATACACCGGGAGGCGGCTGTAGCCACTCTGGGCGAAGACTTCGCGGATGTCGTTGAGGGAATCGGACTCGGCGACGGCCACGATATCGGTACGCGGCGTCATGACTTCACGCACCGGCCGCTCGGAGAAAGTCATGACGCCGCCGACCATCAGCAGTTCATCGTCATCGGCGAAGCCGGCGGCGGCGGCCTCACGCCAGATCGCGCGCAGCTGTCCGACCCCCGGTGCGGTGGGCACCGGCAGCACCAGTCCCAGGAGCCCGGCGACCGGCCGGAGCACCGGCACCACCACGTTGCGGAAGGCCAGCGCCCGGGGCCGGGCCAGCCACCGGGGGATCAGATACCCCGCCAGGATCACGCTGGGTACCGCCCCGAGGACCAGCAGCATCGCGAGGGCCGCCAGGGTGAAGCCGGTGAAGAAGGAGGGGACCGCCACGCCGGCGACGACCACGCCCAGCGCGGTGAGGCTGGCGGTGGCACTGAGATAGCTCTCCATCTCCGCCAGCCAGGCGAGTGACCCGGTGGCGCCCTTGAGCTTGCTGGCCACGTCGCGGGTCAGCTCCAGGCGACTGAGCGAGACCAGGGCCGTCCCGGCCACCGCGCCCACGATCGCCAGGGCGAGACCGATACCGAAGATGATCAGGCTCATCGGTGCGCTCCGTCGGTCGACGCCGAGGTGCCCGCCATCGGCCGGCTCACCACCACCCGGCGCACCCGGCGTCGAGCCACCTGCTCCACCAGCAGTTCCACCCCGTCCAGCGAGACCCGCTCCCCGTTCCGGGGCACACGCCCGAACAGATCGAGCACCAGCCCACCGACGGTGCTGACATCCTCGCGATGGAAATCGTGGCCGAGGAGTCCCTCGAGTTCCGACAGCGCCACCCCGCCCTCCACCGACAGCCGTCCTTCGGCCTGCTCGATCACCGGTTGGGTTTCGTCGGTGTCGTGTTCATCCTGGATTTCGCCCACCACCTGCTCGAGAATATCCTCCAGGGTGATCAGGCCGGCAGTCCCACCAAACTCGTCCACCACCACCGCGAGGTGACTGGGACCACGCTGGAAGTCGCGCAACTGTCGATCCAGCGTCTTGCCTTCGGGGACGAAGGCCGCCGGACGGATCAGGGTATGCCAGTCGTCGGAGGGCCCCTCCTCCGAGAGATTGGTGAGCAGGTCCTTGGCGTGCAGCACGCCGACCACCGCGTCCGGCAGGCCATCGTACACCAGGATCCGGGCGTGCTCGGAGCGCAGCAGCGTCCCGATGACTTCCTCCCGCTCCGCACTGGTATCTACCGCAATCACGTCAATGCGGGGCGTCATCACCTCCGCGACGGTGGTATCGGCCAGCGAGAACAGGCCGAGCAGCATGTCCCGGCGCTCGGCCCCGGTGTGGCGATGATTCAGCTCGGTCTCCTGAGGCCGGAAGCGGACATCGGCCCAGGCGATCAGCCGCAGCAGCGGTGCGAAGACGCGGAGCGACCGGAGCGCGGCGGGACGCACCAGCGGTGGGAGTTCCGGCGCCACCGCCGCGAGCACGCGCGGGAGCACACTCCCCACCACCCAGACGAGGAGCACGGCGAGCAGGAGCCGGGCGATCGCGCCGATCGGGGCGAAGACCCACCAGCTTTCCGCCGCGCCAGCCGAGGCGCCGGCAATGATCAGCAGGGCGAGATGACCGACATAGAGGGCGCGGCTTGGAGGCAGCCGACGGCCGTCGCCCTGCCGCTGGTCCGCCAGCAGGCGTGGCACATCGGCATCCGCCTCTTCGGCGAATGACAGCCATGCGGCCCACAGGGAAAAGAAGAGGGTCGCGAGCGGGGTAATGAGGTAGTACAGCGTTTCGATCACACCAGCGCCTTCACGTAGCGTTCCTGCCGCCGCCACATCGCCGAGCGGGTGCGCGTCGCGCCTTCCGGATGGGTATAGCCCAGCACGTGCAGCGTTCCGTGAACGACCAGCCGGAGGAGCTCCTCCCGCTGGGTGACTCCGTGGGCCTTCGCCTCCAGCTTCGCCACGGCGGGGCAGATATAGACGTCCCCCGTCAGGCTGCCGTCGGGCGCGGGTAACGCGAAGGTCACGACGTCGGTGGCCCAGTCGTGGCCCAGCCATTCGCGGTTGAGCTTGCGAATGGCGGGTCGCGATAGAAACGTGACGCTCACGGCGGCCGACGAACGCTCGGCCTTCAGCACATGCGAGGTCACGCGTATCACGGCGGCGGCGGACAACGCCGATCGGCGGACGGGCGGACGGGCCCGCCCGCCGGCCCGCTTAGCCGTGCTGATCCTCCGCATAGGCCTTGATGATCTCCCGCACCAGCCGATGGCGCACCACGTCAGTTTCGTCGAGATAGCAGAAGGCGATGCCATCCATGCCCGGCAGGATCCGCTCGATCTGCACCAGGCCGGAATCCTCCCGCTTGGGCAGGTCGATCTGGGTCTTGTCGCCGGTCACCACCACCTTGCTGTTCACGCCCAGCCGGGTGAGGAACATCTTCATCTGGGCGCCGGTGGCGTTCTGGGCCTCGTCGAGGATGATGAAGGCATCCGGCAGGGTGCGGCCGCGCATGTACGCCAGCGGCGCGATCTCGATGGTCCGCTGCTCCAGCGCCTTCGCCACCCGCTCCGCCGGCATCATGTCCTCCAGCGCGTCGTACAGCGGCCGGAGGTAGGGGTCGACCTTGGCCTGGAGGTCGCCCGGGAGGAAGCCCAGCGATTCACCCGCCTCCACGGCGGGTCGGGCCAGCATGATCCGCTTCACCCGTTTCCGCGCCAGCGCCTCCACCGCCTTGGCCACGGCGAGATAGGTCTTGCCGGTACCCGCCGGGCCGATGCCGACGACGATGTCGTGGGTGGTGATTGCCTGGAGGTAGTCCCGCTGGCCCTGGGTCTTGGGGGCGATGACCCGGCGGAGGCCGGGCAGGATGATCTTCTGGTCGCGAGCCGGGCGGTTCGGTCGTGGGGCCGCTGGCGAGCAGCCGGGCGACGTCGTCCGGCGTGACGGTCTCTCCCATCCGGGCGAGGTCGAGCATCCCCTGCACCACGGGATTGGCCCGCTCCATCTGCTCGGTACTGCCCGCCGAGGAGTCATGGTATCGCCCGCGCAGGACGACGCCGGACGCCGGTGGAGCGCTGCAGCTCGAGCAGGTTGGCGTCGTTCACGCCGGCGAGGAGGAGCGGGTCGGCGCCTTCGGTCGAGAGACGTGCTGCATCGTCGTCAGTCATACGATCCCCGGATGGAGGATGGAGCCCGGCGCATCTGTGCCCGGCGAATCAGCTCGCGGTCTTCAGGTGCAGCGCCCGCAAGTCAGCCGGGTTCACCAGCGTCGGGGCCCCTTCGAACAGCGCCCGCGCCGCCGTGGTCTTGGGGAAGGCGATCACGTCCCGCAGCGAAGTCGACCCGGCCAGCAGCATCGCGATCCGGTCGAACCCGAGCGCGAAGCCGCCATGGGGCGGCGCACCGGCGGCCAGGCCGTCCAGCAGGAAGCCGAACCGGCGCTTGATCTCGTCGGCGGGAATCCCCAGCAGCCGGAAGATCGGTCTGCTGCACCGCCGGATCGGTGATCCGGATCGATCCGCTGCCCAGCTCGTTGCCGTTGTACACCGCGTCGTAGTGGAGCGCCCGGCACCGCCCCGGGTCGCTCTCCAGGAAGCTGACATCCTCGGGATGCGGCGCGGTGAAGGGGTGGTGCGCGGGGGCGAAGTGACCGGTTTCCGGATCCCGCTCGAAGAGCGGGAAATCCACGATCCAGCAGAAGGCGTGCGGCCGGAGCGGCTTCACGCCGCTTGACCAGCGCCATGCGCACAGCGTGCAGCGCCGGCGCTGGTCAGCGGGTCAGCGCCGACGACGGCCAGCAGCAGGTCGCCCTCGTCACCGCCCAGTGCCGCCAGTCCTTCGGCACCAAACGCCTTCACTCCCTGCCCTTCCCAGCCGGCGGCGGTGCGCCTGGCCCAGATCAGTCCGCCGGCCCTGGCGCTCCTTGGCCGCCGCGGCGAGGCCATCAAGTTCCTTGCGGCTCACGCCACCCAGCCCCGCCGCGACGATCCCGCGTACCCGCCCGCCCGCGGCCCGCGCTTCCTTCACGAAGTCGGCGGCATCGGCCCGGAGGAAGGAGGAGAGATCGCGCATCTCGAACCCATAGCGGAGGTCCGGCTTGTCGATGCCGAACCGCTCCATCGCCTCGCTCCAGCCCAGCCGGGGGAACGGGCGCGCCACCGCCTGCCCCGCTTCCTGCCCAGAGATCGACCAGCACCCGCTCGATGTAGTCCTGCACATTGCCGGCGGTGACGAACGAGGCTTCGATGTCGATCTGGGTGAACTCCGGCTGGCGGTCGGCCCGCAGGTCCTCGTCCCGGAAGCAGCGGGCGATCTGGAAATAGCGATCGAAGCCGGCCACCATGAGCAGCTGCTTGTAGATCTGGGGCGACTGCGGCAGGGCGTAGAACTCCCCCGGATGCACCCGGCTGGGCACCAGATAGTCGCGCGCCCCTTCGGGAGTCGGCTTGGTCAGGATCGGGGTCTCCACCTCGAGGAATTCGAGGTCGGTCAGCGTACGCCGGGCCCGCTGCAGCAGCCGGTGGCGCAGGATGAGGTTGTGCTGCAGCTCGGGACGCCGCAGGTCGAGCATCCGGTGCTTGAGCCGCAGCTCTTCCGCGGCGAGTTCCTCGCCTTCCTTGCGGGCGACGGGGATCGCCGGCGTCTCCGCCTGCCCCGACAATCTCGAGCCCGGTCACGTGCACTTCGACATCGCGCGAGGGCAGGGCACTATCGCGGGCGGTCTCGGGCCGTAGCTCCACGGTCCCACTCACCAGGACGACCGTCTCGGCCCCGAGCGTGCCACCGGTTGCATGCACCTCGTTCGACGTCCACTTGGGGTCAAAGGACAGCTGCACCAGGCCGTCGCGGTCGCGCAGGTCGATGAAGACCACCCCGCCGAGGTCGCGGACGCGATGGACCCAGCCACCGAGCCGGACCGACTGTCCGACGTGCTCCCGGCGCAGGCTGCCACAGCGGTGGGTCCGCATGGCGGTGGACGCAGTCATCGCTCCTCGGCTTCGACGAGAATCTGGTGGAACTCCTCAGGGCTTTCGGCCCGCGAGCAGTTCTTCGCGCACCGCCTCACCGCCGGACCAGCCGGGCGATGCGGGACAACGCCTTCACATGCTGGCCCGCGGCGCTCTCGGGACCGATCAGCAGGAAGAACAGGCGCACCGTCCTGTCCATCAAGCGCCTCGAAGGGAATCCCGCTGGAGCGCTGCCACAGATCAGCCAGAGCTGCTCGACGACCGGGCGACTTCGCATGCGGGATCGCAATCCCGTGGCCGATGCCGGTGGACAGCACCGCTTCCCGCTCCAGAACCGCGCTGATGAGGGCATCGAATGGGGCGCCGGACCGCTCGGCCAGGAGCTGCACAAGCTCCCGCAGCACGCCGGGTTTGTCCCTGGCGAGATCGGCACCCGGATGCGGTCAGGGGTCAGGAGATCGGTGAGGAGCAGTGCGGTATCAGACACAGATCGGGATAAGTTAATGTGGCAGGTGATGTGGTGCAACCTGTTCAGGCAATTCAACTTACGCGGCTCGGCCCTGAGGACTCCGGCTCGGCTATCTTTCCGGGCCCATGAAGGACCTCGCACCTACTCTGCTCGACCAGACCCCGGATGCCGCCGCCGCGCTGCTGTCCGACTGGACCGCGGCCCGGAAGCTCCCCGCCTACCGGGCCCGGCAGCTCCTGCCCCGGCTGTGGCAGCGTCCGGTGGCAAGTTGGGCCGATGCGACCGAACTGCCCGCCGATCTCCGGGCCGAGCTGGACCGTGAATTGCCACTGCCGCGGCTGACGCTCGCCACCATGCAGCAGTCGACCGACGGCACCCGCAAGTATCTCTGGCGCTGGCCGATGGAGAAGCGGTCGAATCGGTCCTGATCCCCTCAGGCAGCCGCCGGACGCTGTGCATCTCCTCCCAGGCCGGGTGCGCGCTGGGGTGCGTCTTCTGCGCCACCGGACGGATGGGCTTCCGCCGGAACCTGACGCCGTTCGAGATCGCGGGCCAGGTGCGCGAGATGGTCCTCGCCGACCCGGGCGACAAGCCGACCAACATCGTGTTCATGGGGATGGGGGAACCGCTGCTCAACTGGCCCGGCGGTGGACGCGGCGCTGACCGTCCTCAATTCCCCCGACGGGTTCGGGATCGGCGCCCGCCACATCACCGTCTCCACGGTGGGCATCCTTCCCGGGATGGTGGCGCTGGCCGCCCGACCGGAGCAGTTCCGGCTGGCCATCTCGCTGCACGCCCCCACCGCGGCGCGGCGGCTGGAGCTCATGCCGATCGAGAAGAAGTACGACCTCGCCCAGGTGCTCGAGACCGCCGCAGCGTTCCGCAAGCGGATCACCTTCGAGTACGTGCTGATCGCGGGGAAGAACGACACCGACGCCGACGCCGATGCCCTGGTCACCCTGGCGCACCGCTCAGGCGCACTGGTCAACCTGCTGCCGCTGCATCCCGGCGGAGCGCCGGGGCTGACCCCCACCGCTCCGCTGGCTATCCGGGACTTCGCCGAACGGCTGCGGGGACGGGGCGTGGAAGCGGTGGTCCGGCGCAGCCGAGGCCTGGACATCGACGCGGCCTGCGGGCAGCTGCGGACAGCAGAAGAAAAAAAGCGGGTGAGAACGAGCGCAGGTGAGAACAGCAGGTGAGAACGGCCGGTGAGAACAGCAGGTGAGAACAGCAGGTGAGAACAGCAGGTGAGAACGCGGTGAGAACAGCAGGTGAGAACAGCAGGTGAGAACAGCAGGTGAGAACAGCCGGTGAGAACAGCCGGTGAGAACAGCAGGTGAGAACAGCAGGTGAGAACAGCAGGTGAACAAACACGTGAGAGAAGCGGGTGAGAACAGCGGGTGAGTCCTCACCCGCTAGTCCTCACCCGCCGCTCTCACCTGCAGTCCTCAGCCGGTCGCGCCGAACCCCGACGAGATGCAGTTGATCGACAGCAGCAGGGCCGAGAGATACTGCTGCTTCTCCTCCTCATTGCCGGCGGCGCGGAAGCGGCGCAGCAACTCCACCTGCTGACGACTCACCTGATTGATGGTCGGCAGGCGCCGCTGCAGCCGACGGAGGAAGCGGGGGAACCGCTCGGCCGGCTGCGTCCCACCGGTGACCCGCAGCACCATGGTCCGGGTCCGGACAAACTCCTCCTCCATCAGCGCGAAGATCTCCCGCCGAGTCGTTTCTTCGGGCACCAGGTCGGCATACATCCGGGCAATATCGAGATCGACGTAGGTCAGGGTCTTTTCGACCTCGTCCAGCACCAGCCGGAAGAGGCGGGACTCCTCGTACATCCGGGTCAGCAGCTTGATGCCGCGATCGCCGCGGATCCGCATGAAGGTCTCGAGCCCGCTGCCGACACCGTACCAGCCGGTGATGAAATGCCGGTTCTGGGACCAGGCGAACACCCAGGGAATGGCGCGCAGATCGGACAGCGAACGGGCACCGAAGCGCCGAGCGGGACGGGACCCGATGTTGAGCAGGGTCATCTCCTCCAGCGGGCTGGCCGCCGAGAAGTAGGTCAGCATATCGGGGCGTTCCACGAAACGGCGATAGGCCGCCTGCGCCGCTCCCGACAGTGCCTCCATCGCTTCGTCGAACTCGCTGGTCGGCACCAGCGCCTCCTCGTGTTCCGAGCGCAGCGAGTGCTCGATGATGCTGGCCGCGAGCAACTCCATCTGGTACTGGGCCGTGCCGCGGTTGGCGTACTTGGACGAGACGACCTCGCCCTGCTCCGTGATCCGCATCCGGCCGTTGATCGACCCGGCCGGCTGCGCCGCGATGGCCCGCCCGAGCGGTGCCCCGCCCCGACTGACCGATCCACCCCGGCCATGGAAGAAGGCAATCGGGACCCCGAGTTCCTGCCCAACCCGGGTGAGCTTGATCTGCGCCTTGTACAGCTCCCAGTTCGAGGAGAGGAACCCGCCGTCCTTGTTGGAGTCGGAGTAGCCGATCATCACTTCCTGCGTCCCGCCCTGGGCACGGACGCTCCGCTCGACCAGCGGCACGCGAGCAGTTCCCGCATGATGGTCGGGGCGCGCTGCAGATCCTCGATGGTCTCGAACAGCGGCACGATCGGCAGGGTGCAGCTCTCGACCCCCGGCTCGTCCGCGAAGAGCCCCGCTCCTTGGCCAGCAGGTAGGCACCGAGCACGTCGGCTCACCTCACGCGTCATGCTGAGCACGAAGCTGCCGAACGCCTCCCGGTCGATCTCCGCGCGCAGCTGGCGCACCAGCCCGAACATGCCCATCGTCTCCGCCCATCGGGCGGGAACTGTTCCAGCGGCCGGTCGCCCACGCGGGGTCCCGCCAGCTCCGCCGCGCAGCCAGGCGCGCCATTCCTCGGACTCCGCCGCCGGCGGTTCGCCGCTGCTCCCGGTGCCGGCCCGCCAGAGATCGGCGAGCGCGGTGTTCAGCTTGGTGGTGTTCTCCCGGACGTCCAGCCGGACCGTGCTGAACCGGAAGATTCGACCTCGCGGCGCACCGGCCGGATCACGGAGCGGGCGATGGTCGCGCTCGCCCCGTCGTCGAGCTCGCTGCTCCAGCAGCCCGCAGGTCGGCGAGCAGCGCGTCGGCGGAGGCGTAGCCTTCGGCGGCGCCGCGGTCGCCCCGCTCCGTCGCGGCGATCATGCCGCCAGGCGCTGGACCATGCAGGCGAGGTACTGGCGGAACACCTCGCCGGGATTCCGGGCCGCGATCTCCGCCCCGTTGCTGGTCGCGGCCAGCAAGCGATCAAGGGCCCGTCGGAACCCGGTCGCGATATCGAGGGCGCCGCTCGGTGATGCTGAGCGCGCGGAGCAGCTCGTCGATCCGCCGCCGGTACCGGTACAGGCGGGCGGTCCGGTTCTCCAGCAGTGTGCTCCGGGTGACGTCGTTGGTGACGAAGGGATTCCCGTCGCGGTCGCCGCCGATCCACGAGCCGAACTGGAAGAAGGGAGGGACCCCCAGGTCTCGCCGGGGTAGTTGCTGTCGCCAGCACCCGCTCGAGCTTTTCCAGCATTTCGCTGGCACGGCCTCGAACAGGGTCTCGTTGAAGAAGTGCAGCCCCCAGTACACTTCCTGGGGCACCGTCGGCTTCTCCAGCCGCAGCTCGCCGGTCATCCACAGCAGCTCGATCTCGTTCCGCAGCCCGTCGAGGATCTGGTTCCGTTCCCGCGGAGTCCAGCGCGGCGACTCGAGGTCGACCAGCTTGCGGTAGATCCGCCGATGCTTTTCCAGCACCGTGACCCGCTTGGCTTCGGTGGGATGGGCGGTGATGGCCGGGCGGACCCGCAGCTGGTGCAGCAGCCCGAATTCGGCCGGGCCGGATCCGCCAGCTTCTCGGCCTGGGCACCGGGGAGCACCTGCGCGAGCGTGCCGCGCACCTGTTCGTAGCCGCGCTCCGTCTCGATCTGCCGCCGGCGTCGCATGGCCGGCGTTCTGCTCCGCCATGGAGAGGAGCTGGAACCAGATGCCCTGGGCACGCAGGAGCCGATCCGCGCCAGCAGCTCGGGTCGAGCTCAGTGGGATCGCAGCTCCCCACCCGCAGCACCGGCTCGATCTCACGGCTGCCGCTCCCGCACCAGATCGAGCAGCAGCCCGAAGAGCAGCTCGGCCACCTCGGTGGCGTACTGGGCCGCGCTGGCGGCGGCCGGGTCGGGCGATTCGGGGACTCGGTGCCGAGAAGGGTCCAGGAGCCACTGGTGGTCACACGACCCGGTCGCGCAGCGGCTCGCCGGCGAAGAACAGCCGTGAGATTCTCCAGCGCGCGCATTCCCATCGCGACCCGGGTCTCCCGCGTCGCGCTGCCGAGATGGGGCAGCAGCACGACGTTCTCCATGGCGAGCAGGGCGTCGGGTGACCTGTCGGCTCCTTCTCGAACACGTCGAGGCCGGCGCCCGCGATCTTCCTCGCCTTGCAGGCGCCTCGACCAGCGCCGCCTCGTCCACCACGTCGCCGCGCGCGGTATTGATGAGCAGGCGTGCCGCTGCATCTGCCCCAGGCGCGTCGCGCGTTGATCAGGTGCCGGGTCTCCGGTGTCGCCGGGCAGTGCAGCGAAACGAAATCCGCCTCCCCCAGCACCTGCCTCGAGCTGTCCCGGGGTTCCGCGCCGAGCGCCTTCGCCACCTCCGGCCGGGGGGGGAACGGATCGTGGAAGATGACCTTCATCCCGAAGCCGTGAGTGGGCCCGCTGCGCCACCGCCCGCGCGATCCGCCCCATGCCGATCAGGCCCAGCGTCTTGCCGGTGACGTTGGCACCCGAGCATGTGGGTGGGGCGCCAGCCGGTCCACTGCCTCCGGCGCAGATGGCGGCTCCCCTTCGCCGGCGCGCCGGGCGGCCATCAGGAGCAGCGTCATCGCGATGTCGGCGGTATCGTCGGTCAGCACATCCGGCGTGTTGGTCACCGTCAATCCACGGGCCTTGGCCGCCTGATGTCGATATTGTTGAATCCGACGCCGAAGTTGGCCATGCATCTTCGCCCGCAGCGGCTCGGCGCCCAGCACCTCGGCCGTGACCTTGTCGGTGACGGTGGGGAGCAGCGCGTCGGCGGTGCGCAGAGCGCCTCCTGCAGGCCGTCGGCCAGGGTGAGCGGCACATCATCGGGGTTGAGCATCGCGTCGAACTCCGCGGGTCAGCTCCTCTTCGACCGGCGCCGGCAGTCGCCGGGTGACGACGACGACGGGCTTCGCGGCTCACCGCCGGTACCACCTTCGCGCCGGCCGGCTTCCAGGCGAGCGCGGCCGCGCATGGCGTACCGAGGTCGGCGGGGCTGGGGGCCACCGCCATGCCGGCCGACCGCATGATCTCCGCCTTCTCGGCCGCGGTGTCGCCGAACGCCGAAATGATCGCCCCGGCGTGACCCATCCGGCGGCCCTTGGGCGCCGTCAGCCCGGCGACGTAGCCGATCACCGGCTTCGTCATGTTCTCCTTGACGCAGAGCGCCGCCTCGGCTTCCTGCGGCCCGCCGATCTCGCCGATCATCATGACGGCATCGGTCTCGGGGTCCTCCTCGAACAGCTTCAGCATGTCCACGAAGCGAGCTGCCGTTGATCGGGTCGCCGCCGATGCCCGACGCTCGTGCTCACGCCGATGCCGAGCGCCTTCATCTGCGACGGCGGCCTCGTAGCCGAGGGTGCCGGACCGGGTGACCAGTCCCACCTGTCCCCTGCAGGTAGATGTGCCCGGGCATGATGCCGAGCATCGCCTTGCCGGGGCTGATGAGCGCCGGCGCAGTTCGGACCGATCAGGGTGGTGCGCCGCTCCTTGGGATAGCGGAAGCAGGTAGCGCTTCACCATCATCATGTCCTGCGCCGGAATGCCGTCGGTAATGGTCACCAGACCAGGCGGATGCCGGCGTCGGCCGCCTCCATGATCGAATCGGCGCAGAACGCCGCGGGCACGAAGATGATGCTGCGTCCGTGGCCCCCGCCGTCCCGGACCGCATCCTTCACGGTGTTGAACACCGGGCGGTCGAGATGTGCGTCTGGCCCCGCCTTTGCCCGGGGTCACCCCGCCGACGATCTTGGTCCCGTACTCGATCGATCTCCTTCGCGTGGAACGTCGCCTTGTCGCCGGTGAAGCCCTGGACGATGACCGGGTCGTCCCGTCGATCAGGATGCTCATGTGTCCGTTCCCGGCCGTGCCTTTGCGGTCCGTGACGCGGGGAGGGCGGCGACCACCTTCTCCGCGGCCTCCGCCAGGGTATCGGCCGTGATGATCAGGTTCAGTCCCGCTCTCCATGAGAATCGCGCGGCCTTCCTCCACGTTGGTGCCCGGCCAGCCGGACCACCAGCGGGATCGGTGACCCCAACTCTCCCTGACGGCCTGGACCACGCCCTGCGCCACCCAGTCGCAGCGATTGATGCCGGCGAAGATGTTGACCAGCATCGCGTCGATCTTGGGGTCCGCAGCACCAGCCGGAAGGCGCCTGGCGACCCGCTCGGGCGAGGCGCCGCCGCCGACGTCGAGGAAGTTGGCCGGCGAGCCGCCGGCATGCTTGATCATGTCCATCGTCGCCATGGCCAGACCGGCACCGTTGATGATGCAGCCGATCTCGCCGTCGAGCGCCACATAGTTGAGGCCGTATTCCGCGGCCTGCGCCTCCCGCGGGTCCTCCTCGGCGTAGTCGCGCAGTTCGCTCACGTTCGGGCCGGCGGAAGAGGGCGTTGTCGTCGAAGCGTCATCTTGCATCGAGCGCCAGCAGCGAGCCGTCCGTGGTGACGACCAGCGGATTGATCTCCACCATGGTGGCGTCGAGGTCGCGGAAGGCGCGGTAGGCAGCCCAGGAGCGTCGTCACGGCATCCGGTTGACCTGAGCCGGTCGTGAATGCCGAGCCCGAAGGCGATCTCGCGCGCCTGGAACGCCTGCATCCCGACCGCGGGCTCGATCACCTCGCGAAGGATCGTCTCCGGCGACTGCTGCGCGATCTCCTCGATCTCCATCGCCGCCCTGTGCGGATGGCGACCAGCATGATCCGCTCGCTCTTCCGGTCGAGCACGAGGCCCAATGTAGATCTCCCGCTCGATCGGCACCGCGGCCTCGACGTACAGCCGGTGGACGACCTTCCCCTCGGGACCGGTCTGGTGGGTCACCAGCCGCTTGCCGAGCAGCGTCTTGGCCGCCTTGCGCACCTCGTCCTCGGTGGAGCAGAGCTTGATCCCGCCCGCCTTGCCGCGGGCCCCGGAGTGGATCTGCGCCTTCACCGCCCACCGCGAGCGCCGCCGATCTCCGCGGCGCGGTAGACCGCCTGCTCCGGCGCTGTACGCGACGCCGCCCCGGGGAACGGCGACGCCGAAGCTCGGCGAGCAGTTCCTTGGCCTGATACTCGTGAATGTCCATGTCGGGTGCTCGGGTGAGTGTCACGTGTCATGACGTTGTCGGCGCGGCGTCACGGCCGGTCGCTGCGGCGGCTACTTGGACCGCGCCGGTCGATCGCCGCCGCCATGTCTACCACGTTCTGCGCCATGCGCGCACAGGCGGCGTCGATCATCCGGCCGTCGAGCTGCGCCGCGCCCTTCCCCTCTCGCGCCGCGTCGTCCAGCGCCACCAGGATCCGCTTGGCCCGGTCCACCTCGGCGGGCGGCGGCTGAAAGATCTCGTTCGCCAGCTCGATCTGGGACGGATGGATGGCCCACTTCCCCTCGATTCCGAGCGCCGCGCCGCGACGGCCGGCGGCCCTGTAGCCGTCGGGGTCCTTGAAGTCGCCGAAGGGACCGTCGATCGGCCGGAGCCCGTAGGCCCGGCAGGCGACGATCATGCGGGACAGCGCCGGCGTGCCACTGGTCTCCGGGATAATCGGGATTGAGCCCGCCGATCACCACGGTCCGGGCGCGGCAGCTCGCGGCGTAGTCGGCGACGCCGAAATGCATCGCCTCGAGCCGCTTCGAGCTCTGGGCGATCGCCTCGACGTTGGCCATGCCGAGCGCGGTCTCGATCAGGACGTCGATCCCGATCCGGTGGGGAATGCCCTTGGCCATCTCGATCTGGGTGAGCAGGGCGTCCGTCAGGTAGACGTCGGCCGGCACCCCGACCTTGGGGATCAGGATCGTCATCGAGGCGGTCGCCCGGCCTGCTCCACCACGTCCACGATGTCCCGGTAGTAGTAATGGGTGTCGATGCCGTTGACCCGGACGCAGATGGTCTTGCCCGCGGCGCCCGCCAGTCGTACTGGTCCAACGCTCCGCGATCACGTTGTTCCGGGCCTGCTCCTTGTCCGCCGGCGCGACCGCGTCCTCCAGGTCGAGGAAGACATAGTCCGCCGCGCTCTCGAGCGCCTTCTGGAACATGGCAGGATTGGAGCCCGGCACCGCCAGCTCGCTCCGCTGCAGTCGCGGGCGGGCCGGCTCGTAGCGGGTGTGACTCATGCGACCGCCCCGGCCGGGGCGCTTCGATTCCGCCGCCTTCGGCCGCATCGGGCGCCACGGCGCCCTTCTTCGGCGGAAGCGGCGTCTGGGTCTCAATCCAGTACTTCTGGGCCGCGGCGACGCCCTTGCCGAGCTCCAGCTTGATGCCGACGTCGTGCATGCGCCATCTCGGCGCCGGCGATCCCCGCCAGCAGGGTGATTTCGTTGAGATCGCCCAGGTGGCCGATGCGGAACAGCTTGCCCGCCATCTTGTCGAGGCCGGCGCCGAGCGCAAAGTTGTAGCGACGGAACGCCACGTCGATCACCTCCGCGCCGTTGATCCCTGCCGGCACCATGATGGCGCTGACGGTATCGGAGTGCCACTTGGGCGCCCTGGCGCAGAGGGAGAGGCCCCACGCCGCCACGGCCCGGCGGGCGCCTTCGGCCAGGCGATGATGCCGGGTGAAGACGTTCTCCAGTCCTTCTTCGAGCAGCATGTTCAGCGACTCGCGCAGCCCGTAGAGCATCGGGATTGACGGGGTGTACGGGAAGTAGCCCGAGGCGTTGGCCTTGACCATGTCGTCGAGGCTCCAGTAGCACCGTGGCAACCGGGCGGTGCTGCCAAGCGCGAGCGCCTTCGGGCTCATGCAGATGATGCCGGCGCCGGCCGGCAGCATGAAGCCCTTTTGCGAACCGGTGATCGCCGCATCCACCTTCCACTCGTCGAACCGGAAATCGATGCTGGCCAGCCCGCTGACGCTGTCCACGAACAGCAGCGCCGGGTGCCTGGCGGCGTCCATCGCCTTGCGGACCGCACCGATGTCGCTGGTGACCCCGGTCGCGGTCTCGTTGTGGACGACGCAGACCGCCTTGTAGCTGTGGCTCGTGTCGCGCGACAGGTGATCGCTCAGCAGTTCCGGCGAGGCGCCCTCACCCCACTCGATGTCGACAATGGTCACGTCGAGGCCGAGCCGCTGCATCATGTCGATCCACAGATGGCTGAACTGACCGTAGCGGAAGGCCAGGACCTTGTCGCCCGGGGAGAGGGTGTTGACCAGCGCCGCTTCCCACCCGCCGGTGCCGGTACCGGGAAACACAAAGGGGACCCCCGCTTCGGTCTTGAAGACGGTGCGGAGATCGCGCAGAATGCCGAAGGTGAGTTCGGGGAAGGCCGAGGAGCGGTGATCCTCCATCGGCACGTGCATCGCGCGGAGGATTCGGTCGGGCGTGTTGGTGGGACCAGGGACGAACAACAGGTTGCGGCCGGACATGATGAGACCTTCCTTGCGCTGAAGAAACCACACTGCGAGAGCTCCGGGCTCCCGCGCGAATGCTTGCGGCCGGCAGTATGTTGTCTGCCATGCCACGCTCTCGAGATCCGGGATGTTCCATGACCACACTCGCATGACCCCCGACAACCGGGCCCTGCTGGCGGACCTCTATCAGGTCGCCGTCACCGCGGCGGCCCCTGGTCCTGCCCTGAGTGCGGCGCTGGCCTCCCGCATGCCGGAGTCCTCGCGTCGACTACACCTGCTTGCCCTCGGCAAAGCAGCTCTGCCGATGGCGGAGGCGGCCGTGGCAGCGATCACCACTGCGGGGGGGACGCTGGCCGGAGGACTCCTGGTCACTCCGGCCGCGGCCACCCCACCGCATCCGGTCCTGCGGGTCGCTGTGGGCGACCATCCTCAACCGGGGCCAGGCTCGCGCGCGGCCGCCGAACAACTGGCCGCGGCGGTCGCTGCCGTCCGGCCGACGGACGAAGTATGGGTCCTGCTTTCCGGCGGCACCACTGCCCTGATTGGTGCCCCCGTGCCGGGACTCGACCCGGCCGACATCGACGAACTATATCGCCTGCTGCTGGGATCCGGCCTCGACATCGTGGCCATGAACCGGATCCGCAAGCGCTTCACCCGCTGGTCCGGCGGCCGGCTTGCTGCGGCGTTGGCCCCGGCGCACGTGAAAAATTTCACAATCTCAGACGTCATCGGAGACGACCTGGCCTCAATCGGATCGGGGCCATGCATCCCGGATTCATCGCGCGCCAGCGAGGTGCGTGCTGCCCTCGAGGACGCCGGTCTGTGGCTTCGTATCCCTGTACCGCTCCGGGATCACCTTGCTGCCGTGGAGCGGGGGGAAGCCCCCGAGACTCCCAAGCCGAGTGACGCCGCGTTTGCGACCACGGAGACCATCCTGATTGCCAGCAATCGGCTGGCGATCGAAGCGGTGTGTGATCGCGCCCGAACCCTGGGATTAGGGGCGCATATTCGAAACGCCGCACTCGCAGGCGAAGCGTCCGATGCGGGCCGGCGGGTGGCTGCCGACCTGCTGGGTTATGATGGCACACAAATGTCCCCGGCGCAAGTCAGCGCCAAGAATAAAGATGCAGTCCTGGTCTGGGGCGGAGAGACGACCGTTACCCTCGGCGCGGACCCCGGCCTGGGGGGACGATCCCAGGAATTGGCGCTCGCGGCGGCCGAGATGCTGAGCCAGGCGGGCGCGTCCCGGGCCCGGATTTCCCTGCTCGCTGCGGGCACCGACGGTCGCGATGGCCCCACTGATGCCGCCGGTGGTTTCGCTGACGGGACGGTGTGGGACGCGATCCGCCGCGCCGGACGCGACCCCGCGGCCGATCTCGCGGCGCACAACAGCAATGCCGCGCTGGCCGCCGGCGATGCGCTGTTCACCGTCGGCATGACCGGGACGAATGTGATGGACGTGGTGATCGGGGTGGTGCGGGGGTGAGAGAGTACGTGGGTACGTGGGTACGTGGGTACGTGGTAGGTGGGTACGTGGTACGTGGGTACGTGGTAGGTGGGTACGTGGTGCGTGGGTACGTGGTACGGGGGTATTGGGCTAAGGACGATTATCGTCGTCTACCGAGAAGTCGCGGCCCAGGATGACGGTAACGTCGACTCGGCGCAGGGTATCGGTCTGGACGCCAATGGTGCCGCCGCCGAGTGCCTTGCGCACCTCGTCTGCCCGATTGCGATCGCCGCGCCGGAGGAGTATCAGCGTCGAATCCCGAAGGGTGGTATCGGGGTTGGTGCCGAAGTAGACCACATCCAGCCCAGAGCGCCGCAGGCGCCGAGTACCGAGGCGGGCCAGCCCGTTGCGGCCACTGCCGTTCAGGACTTCGACGATGGTACGGTCGGGCCCGGAGGGAATGTCATAGGCGTGGCCGCTGACTCGGTCGCGTGACGAGGCGCGTCCCACCAGGACCAGGGCCAGCAGGGCAACGGCAATACCGCCGCCGATCAGGGCCCGACGCGGGCCTGGAGCGAGTTCCAGAATCGAACCGTTGGATCAGGGAGGGACCAGCCGGAACTGACCAGCCGGACAATGCGGGCCTGCGCAACGTCTCGCAGTACCCCGGTGGGATCGGTGGTGAAGCGGGCGGCGAGGGCGGCACGTTCGGGGGTCGGCTTCCGTCCCGGCTCGAGGTAGTCGGCACAGTACAGCACCCGACCGACCATATCCCATTCCGCCAGCCCGACGCTGTGGTAGCGCACCGCATCCAGGACGCCGCGGTCGATCTCACCTTCAGCCTTGGCCCGCGCCGCGCTTGCCGGGCCGTGGCGCAGCTCCTCGGAACCGACGGCGGTGGGTGCCCACTGCGCCAGTTCTTCCGGCGATGCATCCCGCATGGCATCGTGGAGCCAGACTGCCCGCAGCCACCGGTTGCGCTCGTTGTCGGGAATCCCCATCTCCTCGGCCCACCTCGCCGCCAGCTCGGCCACCCGTGCGATGTGCTCCAGGCGCGTGTCCGAGACCGTCGCCCAGACTGGCAGTGTGGGCCGCAGCCCGGCGGGAGTAATGCGGGCGTCGCGGGAAAGGGTCACCGGGTCTCCGAACCGAAGATGTGATTGTCGAGGAGGCGAGTGGAGCCAACCCGGGCCGCCACCAGGAGGATTGCGCCCTCCCCGGCCTGGACGACAGGCGTGAGCCCATCAGGTTCCACCAGTGCAATATAATCAGCGCTCACTCCCGGAGCCGTCGCCATTTCGTCGCGCACCAGGGTCAGCAGCGCCTCCGCGTCGCGGGTCCCACTCCGCCAGGCCATCGCCGCCGCCCGAAGTCCCCGGCTCAACACCAGCGCCTCCTGCCGCTGGGCCGGGGAGAGATAGGCGTTGCGGCTACTCAGGGCCAGCCCGTCCGATTCCCGCACGGTGGGCACTACCGCCAGCTCAATATTAATGTCGAGGTCCCGGACCATGCGCCGGATGAGGGTGACCTGCTGCAGATCCTTCTGGCCGAAGACCGCAAGGTCCGGCTGCACCAGGTGAAAGAGCTTGGCCACCACCGTCAATACCCCGGTGAAATGTCCCGGCCGGACCGCGCCTTCCCAGTGGGACGCCGTGGCTCCCGGGGTGACCATGATTTCCGCCCCGGGGGGATACATCTGCTCCACGGTCGGCGCAAAGAGCAGGTCGACCCCACGCGCCTTGGCCAGCTGATGGTCGCGGGCCAGGTCCCGGGGATACTTCCCAAAGTCCTCCTGCGGGCCGAACTGCAGCGGATTCACAAACAGGCTCATCACCACGACATCCGCCCGACGACGGCCTTCGTCGACCAGGGCGAGGTGTCCTTCGTGGAGCGCACCCATCGTGGGGACCAGGGCGATGCGTTGCCCGGTCCTGCGGTGGTCGGCCAGCCAGGTGCGGAGGGAGGAGATGTCGGTGATCTGGTGCATGGGGGTCCGCAGATTAGTCGCAGATTGATCCGCAGATTGATCCGCAGATTACGCAGATTTCACAGATTAGGTCCGCAGAGGGTCCGCAGATTGATCCGCAGATTACGCAGATTTCACAGATTAGGTCCGCAGAGGGTCCGCAGATTGATCCGCAGATCCGCAGAATACACAGATCCGCAGATTACACAGATTACGCAGATGAAATCTGCGTAATCTGCACAATCTGCGGATGCTAGTCGAAACTGTGATCGCGCGTCGGGTACTTGCCGCCGCGCACTTCGTCGGAGAACTGCCGAGCCGCCGCGCGCACCGTTCCGGCGAGGTCGGCGTAGGTCCGCAGGAACTTCGGGGTAAACCCCTCGTTCAGCCCCAGCATGTCGTGCAGGACGAGCACCTGGCCGTCACAGCCCGGGCCGGCGCCGATGCCGATGGTCGGGATGGTGAGACTGCGACTGACCTCTTCCGCCAGGCCCGCGGGGACGAGTTCCAGCACAATGGAGTTGGCGCCGGCCTCTTCCAGGTACCGGGCATCCGACCGTAACCGGTCCGCCACATCCTTCTTGCGCCCCTGCACCTTGGGTCCGCCGAGCTGGTGAATCGACTGCGGGGTAAGGCCGAGGTGACCCATGACGGGGATGCCGACCCGCACCAGGGCCCGCACTGTCTCCGCGACGTACTCACCCCCTTCCAGCTTGACCCCGTGCGCCCCGGTTTCGGCCATGACTCGGCCGGCGTTCCGGATCGCTTCGGGGATCGACACCTGGTAGGTGAGAAACGGCAGGTCGACGAAGACCAGCGACTGGGAGGTCCCCCGGCGCACCGCCGCACCGTGGTAAATCATCTGATCGAGCGTGGCATTCAGCGTGGTCGGATGGCCGGCCACGACCTGGTTCACCGAATCGCCTACCAGCAGGACATCCACCGCACCGTCCAGCAACCGGGCGAGGAGCGTATCGTAACAGGTCAGGACCGTGACTCTTTCGCCGGCGGTTTTCCGGTCGCGGAGATCGGTGACGGTCAGTGGTCGTCCAGCTTCAGGCATGAGTGCACCGGTCGGTCATGGAGTGCGCAAAAACGAAACAGCAACGCAGAGGCGCAGAGGGCTCGCCAAGGACGCCGAGGGTCCACACGACCCGATCAGAAAATAGATGAGTGGTTCCCCGTACACGTACCGGCCGGGGTCTGGACGAACCCGCTGTACTCAGCGCGCCGCTACCCATCCGCATCCTTGCCCGCGAGGATGTCCAGCTCCGCCAGTTCCCGCTGCCACCAGTCGCGGTTGGGAAACTCCGGGTGCGGCAAGACCAGATCCGCGTCGCGCAGCCGCCGGGTGCCGAACCGGACGATGTCGAGGTCGAGGGTGCGCGCGGCCCACCTTTCCTGCCGCACCCGACCATTCTCCTGCTCGATCCGGTGCAGTTGCGCCAGGAATCGGGTCGGGTCGAGGGAGGTCTCGACCAGCACCATCTGGTTGAGATAGGGTCCCTGCGCGCCCGGGCCAATCGCCGCGGTCTCTTCCACCGTGGAGACCGCCAGGATGGTGGTGAGCGGAAGCTTGGCGAGGGCGGTGCGGGCCTGTGCGAGATAGGTGGCGCGGTCGCCCAGATTGCTGCCGAGGGCGACGTACACCCGTTCGCGCGGATTCATAGTTCGTGTGAGAAGTGGCGCGCGATCATTTCCAGCCGTTCGGAAATGCCGGACAGTTCCCGGATCGCCCGCTCGAGCTCCGCGTGGCTGCGGGCGGCTTCGGAGGCGCGGCGGGCGGTAGTATTGGCATCCTCGAGGGTGCGACTCGACACGGCGGCCACCTGGCTCATCTGTTCGCCGAGGCGGGTGGCCGCTTGCTGCTGGCGGGCCGCCGTTTCGGCAATTCGCTGGGCGTGGTGCCCGGCATCGAGGGTGGAGGCCACGATGGCCTCGAGCGCGCGACCGGCATCGGCCGAGAGCTGTTCCACGCCGCGGACCGTCTCCGTCCCCCGGTCCATCTCTTCGGAAATCTGGGCCACCTGGCCGAGGATCGCAGCGACCAGCCCGCCCGCCTCGCGTGAGGCCTGCCCACTCTGGGCCGCAAGCTGACGGACTTCTTCCGCCACCACGGCAAACCCGCGTCCCTGCTGCCCTGCCCGGGCGGCCTCGATCGCGGCATTCAGGGCGATCAGATTGGTCAGATCGGCGATCTCGCGGATGGTGCCGATGAACCCGATCAGCCGGTTGGAGACCTGGTACAGCTCACTCACCTGGCCCGAGGTGTCGGCCACGAACTGCTGCAACTGGACCAGTCGCCCCATGGCGTCCCGGATCGACTCCCGGTTCTTTGCCGCGGTGTCCGAGGCGCTGAGGGAAGCGGCGGCGGCCGCCACACCGTCGGCGGCGACCTCGCGGGCCTGCTCGCCCAGCCCCGAAGCGAACTCACGCCCCTGCACCACCAGCTGTTCCTGCTCAGCGGCGCCGCTCCGGATGGCGTGCGCGGTCTGGGCCACGGCGCCGGCGGAACTCCGCAGCTGGTCGGCGGTCTTGGCCAGCAGTTTGATCTGGGTGGTCACCTGCTCCACCGTATCCACCAGCGGCCGCCGCAGGTCGGCGATATGAATCGCGGTCGCCAGCTGGCCGGCAAAGGTGGACGCGGCGGTCATCGCCTTCTTGCCGTAGATGTGCGGCTTGTGATGATCCAGCTCGAAGGTGCCGATGATCTCGTTGCCGAAGCGGAGCGGCAGGACCAGCATGCTCACCGCTTCGGCGGACGGCGCGAGCGACCGTTCATCCCGGCGGCTGTCGGCGATCACCACCGGCTGCCCGGTCTCGATCGCGCTGGCACGAAGCGCGGCGGCATCGAAGGGGGGATCGCCCCGGTCGGGCCAGCCGATCGCGCCGCGATATACCAGCGTGGTCGCTCCGGCCTGGGCGCGGTAGATCCGGAAGTCGCTCCAGTCCAGCACCCGGTTGGCCATCTGCTCCAGCTGCGTGAAGGCGTCCTGCAGGGAGAGGTTACTGGTGATGACCCGCTCCCGCGCGTGGATCTTGTTGAGTTCCTCCGCCCCGATCGCCTCTTCGAGGATGCGCTTGGTCAGCAGGCCGAGCATCGCCACCACGCCGACGACCGAGAGCCAGGCCTCGAGCGGGAGGGCGCGAATCGCTGCGGCACAGATGACCGCGCCGATCAGCGTGAGCATGTACGACAGGACTTCGTACCGCAGCAGCATCAGCCGTTCGTGCGGCTCCAGCTTGCCACGGACCAGGAGGGTGAAGTAGAACAGGCAGCGGCTGAAGAAGAAGTAGCTCCCGGCCAGGGTGAGGCCGGGTCCGAGGAAATCGAGCGACAACCCGACCGGTCTGGTCCAGGACCAGACGGCGGCGTAGGCGCCATAGGCCGCCATGAACCCGACCGCCTCACGGCTGGCATTGATCCAGGAGGCCCGCAACAGCTTGCGCAGCCAGAAGGCGTCGGCCACGAACACCCCGAACCAGAGGGCGAAGACCACAATGCCGGGCCCGGCCGTGACCGCGCCCACCAGGGCCACGACGCCGATCTGGGTGAGGTAGGAAAATTTGGAGAGGGGGATCTGGCCGAAACGGAGCAGCGCAACGGCTGCCACCAGCGCGAGCGTGAGGAGCGGGGTACCGAGCCAGCGCAGGTCGGTTGCCAGAGCCGCGATCGCCACGACCGTGCCGCCCCAGGCGATCGCCCGGGCGTAGCCGTCGAGGAGGGAGCGGTAGTAGACCTTCATCCGGCCTGGGCGCCATCGAGCGCCGAACGGAGCTCACCCAGGAAACGCCCCGCGGCGGCCGGCCCCTCACGCGCCAGCCGATCCACCAGCGCACTCCCCACCACCACGCCGTCGGCCAGCCCCGCCACCGCGCGGGCCTGCTCGGCGCTGCTGATGCCGAAGCCGACGGCAAGGGGCAGCGGGCTCGCCGCGCGCACCCGGGCGATATACGCCGAGAGTCCGGTGGCCAGTTCGCTGCTTGCGCCGGTGACGCCGAGCCGGGCGACGAGGTAGAGGAATCCCTGCGCGTCGCGGACCACCTCAGCGAGGCGGGCTCCGGCCGTGGTGGGCGCCATGAGGCGGATCAGGGCCAGCGGGCTCTGGCGCACCGCCTGCTCGGTGGCAGGATCGCTGCCCGCGGGGAGATCGGTGAGCAGCAGGCCGGCGATCCCCAGGTCGGCGGCTTCGCGCAGGAAGCGTTCGATGCCGTAGTGGAGGATCGGATTCAGGTAGCTGAAGACCACGACCGGTCGGCTGCAGCCGCGCCCGGCGGATCAGCTCGAGGGTCCGCGGCAGCGTCATCCCCTGCTGCAGGGCCTCGAAGGTGGAGCGCTGGATGGTGGGGCCGTCGGCCAGCGGATCGCTGAAGGCGACGCCGACCTCGAGAATGTCGGCAATGCTTCGTCCGCCCGGCGCAGCATGTCCAGGCTGGCGTCGCGGCGATCGGGGTGACCGGCGGTCAGGTAGGGGATCAGGGCGGGCCGATGGGCCGCCCGGCGAGGGCCGACCCACACCGCGATCCAGGGTCGACTCAGACAAAGTAGTCGCCGACAATGATCCCGTAGCGGTCAGGGTTGGTCACTTTCACGATGGAGCGGAGGAAATGCGCCGCTCGGCGTCCTGGCTCGGCCAGATTGGCCTCGCGCCCCGGCGGACCCGACCAGGGCGCCGTCGACGTCGATGCAGATCCGCACCAGGGGACGGTTGAGCAAATTCTGGTCGGGGTTGGCGCCTGCCACCACCGCCACCTCGAAGGTGTCGAGGATGACGCAGGTGCCCACCGGGTAGATCCCGATCAGGTTGATCAGCGCCTTGACCAGCACCGGGTCGTAGCCGCGGCGGGGATTCTCCCACATCTCCCGCAGCACCTGGTCCGGCTGGATCGGCACGGTCTGGTAACTGCGCCGGGTGGTGGCGGCATCGTAGCCGTCGGCCACCGCCACGATCCGGGAGAAGATCCCCAGTTCGCCGCGGCCGGATGGCCCGGGGATAGCCCGTCAGGTCGGTCTTCATGTGGTGCTCGTGCGCCACCACGATCTGCCGATAGGGGATTTCGCCGTAGCCCCGCATGGTGAAGAGCGTCAGCACCCCCTGCCAGGGATGGGTCTGCATCAGCTTCCACTCGTCCTCGGTCAGGCCGGTGGTCTTGTTGAGCACGTCCACCGGCATCCGGGCCTTGCCGATGTCGTGCAGCAGGGCGCTGAGCCCGAGATCGTAGAGCTGCAGCCGGGTAATCCCGAGCTTCTTGCCCATGGCCACCGCGAGGATGCAGACGTTCACCGAATGGGTGAAGGTGTACTCGTCGTAGTCGCGGATGGTGGTGAGGCCGATCAGCGAGGTCTCGTTGTTGAGTACCTGGTCGACGATGGCCTGCACCGCGCGCTTCACCTTGGCGACCGAGGTGGTCCGGCCCATGCGGACGCTGTTGATCACTTCCTTGGTGACGGCGACACCCTGGGAGTAGGTCCGCTTGGCCATGCTCCCGCGCCTTCTCCGCCTCGGCCACCTTTTCCTCGGATTCGAGCGGCGGCTCCACCTCGAGGTGCTGCACGCTCGGCCAGGGCGAGCTTGTCCCGCAGCTCCATCAGCAGCTCGGGGGCCTGCTCCTCGCTGGCGCGCGGCAGCAGTGAGCAGGAGCACACCGAGGAAGATCTGCCACTCCCGCCGCTCGATTCCCGCCAGCACCCGGAGCTTCGCCGATGTCCACCGAGGTCGAGCGCGGCGAGGATGTTGCGAGAACGAGGCGTAGTTGTCCAGTTCCAGGCGCAGCCGGGTCCCGTTGACGAAGATGAAGTCGCCCGACAGCCGGAGCTCCATTTCGCCGTCGGGGTGAGGATGGCCGAGCGCGGCGGCCTGCAGTTCGTCCAGCGCCTTCTGGGCGGTGGCGTTCTCGATGGGGTAGAGCTTGAGGCTGCGGAGCGCGGTATACATCGCGAGCAGGAAGGTGCGGCCCGCTCCACGGAGGAAGGCGTCGCCCGCGACCTTCTCCTCGGCCATGGCGCTCGACATCGTTCACCGGCCGCCTCCCGCCTCACGCAGCGCGCGGCTGACGGCATTCCGGACCACGAGATCCTTGTCCTCGCGGTGCTTCTCCAGCAGCGCCCGCGCCTCGGCGCTGCGGAGCCGGCCCAGGGCCAGCGCGGCACAGGCCCGCACCTCGGGCGATTCCTTGCGCCGGAACATCCCGCCGGTCGAGATCAGTCCGGTCAGCGTCTCCAGGGCGCTGGTGCCGGCGATCAGGGCGTAGGCCTCGAAGAAGCGCATCCGCTCCGTCAGGTCGATCTCGCGCGAGGCCTTCCCCTGCACCACCGGCTCGATCCGGCTGAGCACCCCCTTGTAGCCCCGCTTGCCCGAGCGCCTGCACCGCCGCGATGCGCACCTCGCGATCGTCGTCGTCCACCGCCGGCTCCAGTGGCGCTGCAGGGCGGCGGGCGTGCCGATCGCATCGAGCGAGACGACCGCCGCGCGCGCGGATGCCGGAATCGAGGTGGGCCAGGGTCTCGGCCAGGCCCGGGACCGCCGGCTGCAGCTTGAGCCGGCCGCAGAGCGCGATGACCGCGGGCAGCGCCTCCGACTCCGGCAACCGCAGCAGCCGCAGCACCTCCTGGGGTCAGGTCTCCGCCAGCCGGTCCGACGGCGGAGGCCAGCAGGTGGCGCATCGGCGAACGGGCCGGCAGCCGCGGCAGCCAGACCAGGACCGTCTCCAGCGCCGGCGGGCCGCAGCTCGCCGGAACAGCTCGCCCAGGTCGTCTTCACTCGGGGGTGTCTGGGCCTCGGTCACCGACTGCAGGATCTGCTGCAGCACGTCCGGCTCGGACAGGCCGGCCGGTCAGGGCATCCAGCCGCTCCCGCTGTTCGGAGCGTCAGCAGCTCGGGGCGCCGGACCATGAGCCGGCTCTCGCGCAGGATCTGGGCGACCGCGCGGAAGTCACCGGCGTTGAGCAGGTGGGGCAGGTAGCTCTCGAGCGTGCCGAGCACGTCGCTCCGGGCCCAGTTCCTTCCGACCGCTGCTCCAGCAGATCGAAGACGATGTTGCAGCACGTTGGCCCGCAGGTCCTGGGCATACTCCCGCTCCACCGCCTCGGGATGGAGCGGATCTCGGCTTCATCCAGCCAGTAGAGCGTGGAGTCGAAATCCTCCAGGTCCACCACCCCGCCCTTCCTGGCGGGCGCTTCCTCCTCGACCTTGCCCCGATCTCCTCCTCCCGCTGCCGCCACTCGGGATCGGACGGCGCCGCCGGCACTGTACACGCCCTCGCCGGAGATGCCCCGGCACGCCCTGTCCGGAATGAATTCGGTGAAATGGTACTGGATCAGCGCGAAATCCTGTTCCCACAGCAGGGTCAGCAGATCGTCGCCGGCATCAGCTCGAGAGGTTCCGGGCCCGCTGGACGATTTCGAGGAAGCGGATGATCTCGTCCTCTTCCACGCCGGGGAACAGCGTGAGCACCCGCATGCCGTCCTTGAACAGGCTCCAGGCGAGGCTGTCGGGCTTGTTGGGCTGGTGGTAGACCGTCTGTTCCTCCCAGACGATGTCCGTCTCCACCACCTGCAGCACCAGCCGGTCCAGTCCGCCGGCCCAGAGCGGCTGAAAGGCGTCGCGGACCGACTGCACGCCGCGCTGGTAGATCGGATTGTTGGGGAGGTACATCTGGAAGGCGCGCAGCCCTTTGACCAGGCTGCGCAGCAGCTCTTCGACCTGCGCGGGTGGGAGGACCACCGCCGCCGGAAGGCCCTGGGTCACTCCGCAACCTCGAGCAGCTTCGCCACGTGGGCGACATCCTTGTCTCCCCGTCCGCTGAGGCAGAGCAGGACCGGATCGGTCGGCGCCCAGCGGCCGCGGTTGCGCTCGATCCAGGCGATGGCGTGCGCGGTCTCCAGCGCCGGAATGATCCCCTCGCGATGGCAGAGCGACTGGAAGCCGGCCAGCGCCTCACTGTCGGTGACGCTCTCATAGATGACCCGGCCGTTGTCGCGCAGCCAGGAGTGCTCGGGGCCGACCCCGGGATAATCGAGCCCGGCCGAGACCGAATGGGCGGGGAGGACCTGCCCATCATCGTCCTGCAGCAGGTAGCTCAGACAGCCGTGCAGCACGCCGGGCGATCCCGCCGTGAGGGTGGCGCTGTGATGTCCGGTGCTGATTCCCTCACCCGCCGCCTCCACCCCCACCAGCTCGACGTCAACATCGTCCAGGAACCCGCTGAAAATTCCGATCGCATTGGAGCCGCCACCGACGCACGCCACGACCGTGCGCGGCAGCCGACCGGTGCGCTCCAGCATCTGGGCCCGTGCCTCGCGCCCGATCACGGCCTGGAAGTCCCGCACCATGCGGGGGTAGGGATCGGGCCCCACCACGGAGCCGATGATGTAGTGGGTAGTGGGGACGTTGGTCACCCAGTCACGCAGCGCCTCGTTGGTCGCATCCTTGAGGGTCCGGGTACCGGAGGTGACCGGAACCACCGTCGCCCCGAGCAGCTCGCATCCGGTAGACGTTGAGCGCCTGCCGCTCCACGTCCTCCGCGCCCATGTAGACCACGCACTCGAGGCCGAACCGGGCGCAGACGGTGGCAGTCGCCACCCCGTGCTGACCGGCGCCGGTCTCGGCGATGATCCGCTGCTTCCCCATGCGGCGGGCCAGCAGCGCCTGGCCGATGGTGTTGTTGATCTTGTGGGCGCCGGTGTGGTTGAGGTCTTCCCGCTTGAGGAGCACCCGCGCGCCGACCGCGGCAGAGAAGCGCGGTGCCTCGGACAGCGGCGTCGGGCGACCGACGAATTCATTCAGCAGGATGATGGTACTCGGCCCAGAAGTCGGCATCCTCCCGCACGGCAGTCATAGAGCGTGGCGAGCTGCTCCAACGCCGCGACCAGCGTCTCGGGGACGTAGCGTCCGCCGAACTCGCCGAAGCGCCCCTCAACTGCCCGCTCGCGCGGCATGGCTAGTCCCACTGAAGGGCCTCCAGAAATCGGGCCAGGCTGGTGTGATCCTTGATACCGGGAATCTGCTCAACTCCGGAGGAAACGTCTACCGCATCGGGACTTACCGCATCGACCGCGATCCGGACCGTCTGAGGGGTCAGGCCACCGGCGAGCCACATCGGGTGACCCGCGAGCCGCTCGCGCGCGGCCCTCGCCAGGTCGAGGTCGAGTGGAACCCCGCTCCCGCCAAGGACCCCGGGCACCCGTGGCTCCACCAGGATCGGGGCCCCGCTCTCGCGCATCGCATCGAGCTGCTCGAGATCCGCGTCGCGAGCCAATGTGCGCCACGAGGACCACCCGCATTCCTTCCCGCCGCAGCCGATCAATCAGGGCCGGAGAGCCGCCGCGGTGCAGCTGCGCGCCCGCCAGTCCGGTCTGGTCGCGCAGACCTAATATCTCACCTTCACCCTGTGAGCTAAAGACCCCATGGACAGGGACTTGGCCTGCGGCCTCCACAATGGCGCCGGCCTGAGCCGGGGACACCTGCCGCGGGCCCCCCGCGAAGATGACCCCGAGGGTCGTCGCGCCGAGTCGCACCGCTTCGGCCGCATCCTCGGGCCGGGTGATGCCGCAGATCTTGGCCGGGACCCGTAGCCGAGGCGGCACTAGCGGGGAATGCGCGGGACCGAGGCGCAGCGCTGGGCGAGATCGGCCGGCTCCAGGGCCGAAGAGAGGGCGGTACCGATGAGCACACCGTCGGCGCCCGATTCAGAGGCGAGACGCACGTCGGCCTCCGTGGCCATCCCGCTCTCGGCGATGGCCAGACGATCCGAAGGGATGCGGCGGATGAGACGCCAGGCCGCAGGAATGTCGATGCGGAAGGTGTCGAGGTTCCGGCTGTTCACCCCGATCACCCGCGCTTCGCTGTCCAGCGCGACCGCCAGTTCGCCTGCGTCGTGAATTTCCACCAGCGCGTCGAGGCCGCAGTCATGGGTCGCCCGCAGCAGCTCCGCCAGTCGGCTGGGTGAAAGCGCCCGGACGATCAGCAGCACCGCCGATGCGCCGGCGGCACGTGCCTCCAGGATCTGCAGTTCATCGAGGATGAAATCCTTGCGCAGACAGGGGACCGAGACGGCTGCCGAGACCCCTTCGAGGTCGGCGAGGGAGCCGCCGAAGTGCTGGCCCTCGGTGAGGACCGAAATGACGCTGGCACCCGCCGCCGCGTACGCGCGGGCATGGGCCACAGGATCGAGCGTCTCGCTGATCGTCCCGGCAGAGGGTGAGCGACGCTTCACTTCGGCGATCAGGGCGACCTTCGGCCGAGGACCACTGGGGAGAAATGGGCGAGGCGCCGGCGCCTTCGCGGCGGCCGCTTCGATGGCGGCGCGCCGGGTCCGGAGCCCGACGAGTCCCAGGGTGGTGGAGGCGAGGATTTGCTCTAAGGTCGTGGGCATCTTGCACTTCGGTCAGTATTCGGGTACTTTGTTCGGAGTACCTTCGGTCACTCCAGGAGGCTGTATGCCGCTCACCAAGCGCCAGAGCGAAATCCTCGCGTACTTGCAGGAGCATATCCAGACCAACGGCTATGCGCCAAGTTTTGAGGAAATCGCGGAGAACTTCTCTTTCCAGTCCCTCGCCACGGTGCATGAGCACCTGACCAACCTGGAAAAGAAGGGCTATATCCACCGCACACACAATGAGAGCCGGGCCATCGAGGTGCTGCCCCCCAAGGGGACCAGCGGCGCCACCGAGATCCCGCTCCTCGGCCGGGTCGCCGCCGGCACCCCGATCGAATCCATCATGAGCGGCGAGACCCTCGCCGTGCCGGACACCCTGCTGCCCCGCCGCGGCCCGAACTACGCGCTCAAGGTCCAGGGTGAATCCATGATCGATGAGCATATCATGGATGGGGACTTCGTGGTGGTGAACGGCAAGCAGACCGCGGACAACGGAGACATGGTTATTGCGCTGCTCAACGGCAGTGAGGCCACGGTGAAGCGGTTCTACCGCGAAGCCGGTGGCTGGGTGCGGCTCCAGCCGGCCAACCCCACCATGCAGGCGATGCGCTTTCAGGAGCGGGATGTGCTGATCCAGGGGACCGTGGTGGGTGTGATCAGGAAGTACTAGGAGAGGGTGGGGCTTCGGATCTGGAGGTCAGATCAGAGGGGGCAGGATCAGGAGGGGGCATCTAGAGGGGGCAGCATCTAGAGGGGGCCCGCACGGCCGTGCGGGCCCCCTCTGTTGAAAAGCCCCCCTCGCTTGACGGGCCCCTTCTGTGAATCAGATCTCCTGCTGCAGCTTGGACAGGACTTCCCTTCCCCGCCCTTCGGCCAGAGTCTGCTCCGCCAGCCGGACTCCCTCCGCCAATGTCGCGGCCAGCCCCGCCACATAGAGACCGGCGCCGGCGTTGAGGCTCACCGCGAGGCGCCCCGCCGCATCATCGGTTCCACCACCAACCAGTCGTTCAATCCGCGCGGCGTTTTCCGCCGGTCCACTTCCCTGCAGCGCCTCCACCGCAACGGTCGGGTGGCCCATACCGGCCGGATCGAGCGTCCAGTGCTCGACCCCGTCGCCGGTGATCTCCCAAACCAGAGTCCGGCCGACCGGGCTGATCTCGTCCATCCCCAGTTCGCCATGGACCACGAGGGCGTGGTCGACACCCAATCGTCCGAGCGCCTCCGCCAGCAGCGGCCCGCGTGCCGCGTCGGCCACGCCAATCACCTGGCGACGCACCCCTGCGGGGTTCGCCAGCGGCCCGAGCAGGTTCATGATCGTCGCGATACCGAGCTGTTTCCGGGTCGGGCCGACGTGGCGCATCGCGGGGTGATAGGTCGGGGCGAAGAGGAAGGTCATCCCCACCTCGTCCAATTGCCGCGCGGCTGGTTCGGCCTCATGGGTGATCACCACACCCAGTGCTTCCAGCACGTCGGCGCTGCCGCACTTCGAGGTGTAGCTCCGGTTGCCATGCTTGGCGACCCGGCCTCCCGCGGCCGCGATGACCAGCGCGGCGGCGGTCGAAATATTGAACGTCGAGACGGTGCCGCCGCCGGTCCCGCAGGTATCCACCAGCGGCCCGCTCCCGGCCGGCATCACCCGCCGCATCTCGGCCCGGAGGGCGGTGGCGGCGCCCGCGACTTCCTCGGCGGTCTCCCCCTTGGCCTTGAGGCCAAGGAGGAGATCGGCGATCTGCTGCGGTTCGGCCTCGCCGCGCATGACCACGCCAAAGGCCGCCGCCGTCTCGGCGGCGGTGAGGTGTCGGTTCTGGCGGAGGGAGTCGAGCGCGGAGAGCAGCGGGGTGGTCATGGCTGAATATTGAGGGGGCCGAGCCGTTCTGACTATTGGGATGGGAGGGGCCCGGCGGCGCAGGTCGCAACGCCGGATCCCGATTCACCGGTCAGGCTGCCCAGCCTCCCCGTTTGCGGCTATCTTTCGGGCCTCATGAGCCGGACCTATCTGGCCCTCCTGCATTATGATGGACGCCCTTTCGTCGGCTGGCAGCGACAGTCGGAAGGCCGTTCGGTGCAAGGCGAAATCGAAGCCGTCCTGGAGCGGCTCTGTGGTCGGCGGATCGTCGCCCACGGAGCGGGGCGCACCGATGCCGGAGTGCATGCGGTAGGGCTTGGGGTCAGTCTGACGGTGCCAGACCGGTGGACCGCCGACAGCCTGCGGCGGGCGCTGAATGCGTTGCTCCCGCGGGAGTGCTGGATTGAACGGGTGACCCTCATGACGCCGGGGTTCCACGCCCGGAAGCATGCCACCGGCCGAGCGTATCGCTACAAGATCGGCACCGATGCCGGCTCCGCGTCACCGTTCCGGCGGCCGTACGAGTGGGCGCTGGGCCGGCCGCTGGATGAATCACTGCTGCACCAGGCCGCCGGCACCATTCAGGGCACGCACACCTTCACCGGCTTTGCGGTCCGGAAGCCACCTGAAGCGGAGCGCGAGGGAGCAGGCTCGGTCGCAGCGCTGGTCCGCGGCCCCTATGACTGCACCATTCGGCAGGCGGTCTGGGTGCCCCGGGCCGACGGTCGGGGATACACCCTGCAGATCGCCGCTGATCGTTTCCTGCACCACATGGTCCGGTTCCTGGTCGGAACGATGGTTGATATCGCCCTTGCCCGCCGTCCGCTCGACGATATGACGACACTGCTGGCCGCACCAACCAATGCAGGCACCAGCCCTCCGGCTCCGCCGCAGGGTTTGTACTTCGTCGCAGCGGAGTATCCCGAGACGTGGTGCAGCGTCCCCCTGGAGACCAGCGCATGAGATCCACGGCCTCCGCCCGCCTCGCGCTGGTCGCCCTGCTCAGCGCCACCGCCGCTCTCCCAGCCACAGCCACTGCGCAGCGGGCCTCCCGCGCCCCCGACACGATCGCCCAGACCCGCCGCACCGCGATCGTCGAGGCCTCGCAGCGCGTCGCCCCCGCGGTCGTGTCGCTGACGGTGACCAGCCGGCGCCAGTCCGCTCCGCAGACGCCATTCGACTTCTTCTTCGTCCCCCAGTCGCCCCGGGAGCAGCAGAGCTTCGGTACCGGGTTCCTGATTCGTCCCGACGGGCACATCATCACGAATCAGCATGTGGTGAGCGGCGCCGACAAAATCATTGTTACCCTGGCCGACGGCACCGACCTGCCGGCGACGCTGCTCGGCGAGGATGCCGTCACCGACATCGCCGTGGTGCACATCGATCGGCGCAGCCTGCCGGTCATCGTCAGCGGACACAGCAACGACCTGATGATCGGGGAGTGGGTCGTGGCCCTCGGCAACCCGTTCGCCTATCTGCTCGGGAACGCCGAGCCGACCGTGACCGCCGGCGTGGTCAGCGCGGTCAACCGCAACATCCTCCCGGGCCGGGACCAGTCGGGGCTCTACCTCGACATGATCCAGACCGATGCCTCGATCAACCCGGGCAACTCCGGCGGACCGCTGGCCAACGCGCTGGGCGAAGTGATCGGGGTCAACTCCTCCATCTTCACCTCCAATGGTGGTTCCATCGGGCTCGGTTTCGCGATTCCGATCGAGCGGGCGCTACGCGTCGCGGACGAGATCATCACCCGCGGCTCAGTGCGCCGGGCCTGGGTGGGGATCGATGTCGCGGGGGCCGAGTCGCTGCAGCAGTGGAAGGCCCAGGGTGGTGTGCTGGTGACCCGCGTGGTCCCCGGCGGCCCGGGCGAAGTCGCCGGGATCCGGCGGGGGGATGTGCTCACCAATGCCCGCGGTCGCACCCTGCGCAATTACCTGGACTGGGAATCGGTGAAGCTGGACCTGCGGGTGGGCGACCCGCTGGTCATCCGCAGTCTGCGTGACACCCGCGAGCGGGAGAGCAAGCTCACGGCCGGCGACCTGCCGACCACCTCCGCCATGAAAGTGAC
>CAWBZM010000007.1:0-9975 GCA_963793205.1 uncultured Gemmatimonadales bacterium | reverse complement strand
CCCAAGGTGCTGACGGAACTGGTACCCCGTGAAGTGTGGGTGCCATGAAAGACCAGGCCTTCCGGAGTCATCATGCGGCTGAGGTATTTCGCAGCGCTCATTCTCACCTGTGGGTTCTGTACCCTGCTCCGGGCGCAACGTCCCGACCCCTCCCCCAATCTCGAAATCCATTTCATCGACGTTGGCCAGGGTGACGCCGTACTCCTGAAACTCGGTCGACAGGCGATTCTGGTAGATGCAGGTCGAGGAGATGACATCATCCTCGTCCTGGCAGAGCAGGGGGTCGATTCCCTGGTCGCCGCGATCGCCAGCCACAATCACCAGGATCACATTGGCGGCATGGACGCGGTCCTGGCCGACATCCCCACTCGACAGTATCTCTACAACGGCCGTCAGCCCGAGAGCGACAATGCTGCGTCCGTCATGGACTGGCTGGCTGAGCGGGAGATCCCAACCCCAGCAGCCCCATGGCCGCCGATTGAGTTGGGAGACGTCCGAGTCTCTGTCTTTCCTTCGCCTCTGGATCCCGATCGCGTTGGCGAAAACAACAGCTCACTCGGTGTTCTGGTCGAGCGAGGCACTTTTAAGGCCCTGCTGACCGGTGACAGCGAGGTTGAGGAGCTGAACGCCTGGATGAAAGCAGGCGTGATACCGCGCGTGGACCTGCTCAAGGCCGCGCACCATGGCGCAAGGAATGGTGTCACCCCAGGGTGGCTCCTGGCCACGCGCCCCGATGTGGTGGTCATCAGCGTGGGGGCCAATAACAGTTACGGGCACCCCGATCCCTGGGCGATGCGGTACTACCAGGCCGGCCACCGGAAGGTCTATCGGACGGATCTCGATGGGAGTGTCATCGTCCTGGTGGATAAACCAGGCGGATACCGGATAGTCACCACGGGTCCGACAAGCAGGTAACTCGCGTTCCCGCAGCCGATCGTGGCTGCCTGGGCGCTCAGGCGGCACCGGCAGGCCTCTCACCGCCCTCCACTGTCCCACCCCCTCCCTAACGTAGCGCTGCCCCCGGAACCCTCCGGGGGCTGGCCACGGTTTCGGGGAGGGATGTATGCCGATGAGCAGGCCCGCGCGGTTCGGGGAGGTGCGCCTCCTCCCCCACCGGTCGCTGGCAGAACGGATACTCTATCGCGTCATGGGTGTGGTCGATCCAGCACACTGGTTGCACTTCCGCTACTTCCAGCAGGCCCTCGGCGACTGGAAGACCCTCATGCCGGCGCATATCCTCGACGCCGGCTGCGGTCGCGGCGACTACACCCTCTACCTCGCGCGCCGCTACCCCGGCGCGCACGTGGTCGGGATCGATGTCGACGCCGAGCGCATCGCCCGCAACCAGGCCAACGCCACGGCACTCGGGCTCCGGAACGTGAGCTTCCTGGTCGGGGACCTGGTCACCGTCCGGTTCGACCAGGCGTTCGATCTCATTGTCTCCATCGACGTCCTGGAACATGTGGTCGAACAGGAGCAGGCGATTCGCAACCTGAGCCGCCACCTCGCCCCCGACGGCAAGTTCTTCTTCCATATCCCGACCATCCGGGAACGGCCCGTCGTCTTCTCCAATCACCTCGCCAGCTTCCACGCCTGGGCCGCGGAGGAACACCTCGCCAGAGACCGCCGGGCCGAGGAGTTCGCCACCATCGTCGAGGAGGCGGGATTCCTGGTGGAAGAGATGCGGAGAACCTTCGGCCGCTATACCGGCGAGCTGGCGGTCAGCCTGTTCGCCCTGCCGCACCGCCCGACCGCCCTGAATCAGGCGCTCCAGGCCATACTGGCGCCGCTCTGCCGGATCGTCGCCCTGGCGGACCAGTGGCAACTCGACCGGCCCCGATACGCCGTCGCCCTGCGCGGCAGCCGCCGGCGCCTCACCGGCCTCCGCGTCCTGTCGTCCGATGGGTAAAGCGTCCTCCATGCCCCAAAGGCCTCCCTCGCCCGCAATGTGGCCGCGCGACGGGGGAACAGGAGCCGGCTGTCACACCCCTGCGCTATGCTGAGGCTCCTCTACACACATGGGTAGGCGGCGATGCCAGTGACATTCAGTATGGTGGCGGTCATCGAATTTCAGCACACCTTCACCGATGCCGAGCTCGAGCAGGACGAGGGAGCAGCTGCGGGAGACCCGTCGCCCAGTGACGCCGCCATGGAAGCGCTGGTCCTGGCACTGGAGCATGTGATGCGCCCGGCGTTTCTCCCGCGACGGGTGGAGCTGGAGGCCGATGTGGTGCTCGGGAGGGGTTGACTGAGCGCAATGCCTTCCGCCGAACGGGGGACGAGACGGAGATATATACCGCTGGACGCTGCCCCCTGCGTCAGGCATCTTTCGCATGCCCCGCCGACATGGCCGGGGCATCCCGTTCCGAGCCCCTGATGCCACAACCTCCCCGCCATTCGCCCGCTTCCAGATGAGCCAGCGTAAGGCAGCCACCGCAGGCAGGATCGGCAAGACGGAGCGCTGGCTTAACCTGCTGGCCTTTCTGTGCGACCGGCGTTTTCCCGTCAGCCGGGAGGAGATCCTCAGTCAGGTCGACGATTACCGCACCGGCTGGGTCGGTGGCGACGATACCGGCAGGGAATCGGTCCGCCGCAAGTTCGAGCGGGACAAACGCGAGTTGAAGGAACTCGGGATCGCCATCGTTCCGCAGCGTCAACGGGTCGACAGCGATCATTCCGACAGCGAGGTGGAGGCCTACCTCCTGCGCCAGCGCGATCTCTACCTGCCCTACCTGGACCTGGTCAGCGACGCCCGCCATCACCGGCCCTATCACCTCCCGTCCCTGGTGCTTCAGCCAGGTGAACTCGCCATCCTGCGTCGTGCGGCGGATCGGGTGCTCGCCCTGGGCCCCACGAGCCTCGGCGCCTCCGCCGCCTCCGCGGTGCGCAAGCTCTCGTTCGATCTCCCGCTCGGGCCGCGGGCCGGGAAGGAGACCGTGCTTACCCCGCCGATACACCCCACCTTCGAGCAACGGTTCGCGGTGCTGCGGGAAGGGACCGAGCGACGGATCGCGGTGCGCTGTCAGTACTATGCCATCGGTCGGGATGCCGAGGAGGAGCGGGTCATTCATCCCTACGGGGTGATGCTCTCGTGGGGCATCTGGTACTGCATCGCCTACGCGCCGGAACGGGAGGCGATCCGGGTCTTCCGCATTGACCGCATGCGCAGCGCGGCGCTGATGACGGGGACCGACGCAGGCTTCACCGTTCCCCCCGGTTTCTCGGTGCAGGCCTATCTCGATCGTGCGCCCTGGGAGCTGACGGAGACCCCGCCGATCGAGGTCCGCATCCGGATCGCATTCCCCCACGCACGCTGGGTCTTGGCCGAAGGGATCGGACGGGTGGAGCAGGCGGTCGACGCCGAGGGCGGCGCTGTCCTCGCCTTTGGGGTGCGGTCGCGCGATGCCTTTGTCCGGTGGCTGCTGCCGTTTGGGGACCAGGTGCAGGTGCTCGATCCGCCTGAAATGCGTGCCCGGCTCGCCAGTGAGCGCGACCGGGTCCGGGCCCTGTACGCCTGACGATGGCCGATCTCGCGCAGGCCCAGATTCAGCGGATTGTCGCCCTCGTGGCCTGGATGTCACAGCGCGACAGCGGCGACCCGGTGCCCTACCCGGTCGTAGCCCGCGAGCTGGGGACGTCTGTCGCGGCGCTGAAGGCAGACCTCCAGGTGTTGCTCCGGCTCACTGAGAGCTACAAAGAATGGCTCGGCAGCCTGAGCGTGCTGATCACGGCCACGGGGATCATCGTCTCGAGCCGCGGCGCGTTCCGGCGCCCGCTGCGCCTGAGCCGGGACGAGGCGCTGGCCCTGATGGTGGGGTTGACCGGTGTGGCGGGCGGCCGAGAGCTGGCGGGCCGCCTCGGCGGCGGCTTCGACTCCGCCCCCGATCCGGCGGAGGCGGCCGACCAATATGCGCTCGGTCCCGAACCAGGGGCGGGTGTGGCGGCAACCCTGGCCCTGGCCCGGCAGGCGCGGGATGCGCACTGCAAACTGCGGATCACCTATTGTGGCAGTGCCGGGGAGCCGTCGCAGCGGGTGATCCAGGTCCATCAGGTGGTGCAGGCCGCGGGCGTCTGGTATGTCGTGGCGTGGTGTGAGCGGGCCGCATCGGTCCGGCATTTCCGCAGCGAGCGGATTCTGGAGACGGAGTGGCTTGATCAGCCGTTTGAACCGCGCAATGACCTTCCGATGCTCAGCTCGATGGGCGAGCTCCTCGCCGCGGATCACGCCGAGACCGCACTGGTCGCCTTCTCCCCCGCCATCGCGCGCTGGATCCGGGAGAAACACCCGGGCGGCGAGACTGGCGCCGACGGCCGGTACCGGGTGCAGCTGCCGGTGGCGGACCCGCGCTGGCTGGCGCGCGAGGTACTGCAGTACGGCGCCGAGGCCGAGGTGCTGGAACCGCCCGCCATGCGGGAGGTGATCCGGGACCTGATCGGGCAGGGGTAGCTCACCGTCGCGTACATGGGCGGGAGATTGCTTCGGCCCTCCGGCCCCGCACTGACTCCCCCGCGGCTCCGCGCCTCCGCGTGAGCCATCCACCCCTTTAGTCCGCCTTCAGCACCCGCGCCGGATCCACCCGTGCTGCCCGCCGCGCTGGCGGTATCGTCGCCATCGCCGCTGCCACACCGAAGAGCATCAGCGCCGCCAGGTAGGCCACCGGATCGGCGCCCGTCACCCCGAACAGGTAGGGCGTCAGCTTCTGCGCCAGCAACGCCGCGGCGGGTATGCCGATGACCAGACCGAACGCCGCTCCCACCGCCGTCTCCCGCAGCATCAGCGCGATCAGGGTCCGAGCCGGCGCGCCGAGTGCCGAGCGAATCCCCGCCTCGCGCATCCGCCGCGCCACGGTGCGTGAAATCACCCCGAACATCCCGAACGCCGCCAGCACCGTCCCGACGATGCCGAACAGCGAGCCGAGCATGGCGCGGTAGCGTTCCTCTCCATAGGAGCGCTGCACCAGGGTCGGGACCGGGGTGATGCCGTTGATGATGATCGCGGGATCCACCGAGGTGAGCCGGTCCTTGATCGCGCCGGTCAGGAGCGTGCCATCGGCGGTCCCGGTGGCCCGGATCAGGTAGGTCATCCAGTCGCCCGACCATTGGCCATCAGGGAGGTAGATGGTCGGCTGGAACTCGGTGTCGAGCGAGGTATAGTGCACGTTGGCCGCGACACCAATCACCGTCCACTCCTTCCCCTGCCACCCCACCCGTTGCCCCAGCGGCGACTCCCCGGGAAAATCCCGCGCCGCCTCCGCCTCGGAGATGATGGCGACCCGCTCGGCGCCGGGGCCATCGCTCTCGGCGAAATCGCGGCCGGCGAGGAGCGGCAGTCGCAGGGTGCGGAAGTAGCCCGGCAGCACCACGCGCTGCTGCACGTCGCGCCGGACGTCGGGGTCAGGACGGCCCACCACCGTGATGGGCGAACTGCTGCCCTGGCCGTTGAACAGCCCGGTGTTCGAGCCGCTCACCGCTGCCACCCCGGGGATCGCCTGGAGCTCGCGGATCGCCGCCGTCTGGAAGTTGACCGTCGCCGCGCTGTCGGCCCAGAGTCGTCTCGGACCGCTCAGGTCGACCAGCACCAGTCCGTTAGGTGTGAACCCGGTGTCCACCGCCGATAGCCGGAGCAATGACTTGCCGAGCAGCGAGCAACCCACCAGCATCACCAGGCAGAGGGAGACTTCGAGCCCCACCAGCGCCCGGTGTACCAGCACCTCTCCTCGGCCGCTGGTTCCCGCGGTGATCCCCACGACCGGATGCCGGCCCCAGCGGAGCAGGGCGACAACGGGGAAGACACCGGCCACGACGCCGGCGACGGTGGCGCACAGAACGGCAAAGGCAAAGACCCGGACATCGAACCGCACCTCAGCCAGGCCAGGGGTATTGCCGGGCGCCATGCTGACCAGGATCCGGGTCAGGCCCCAGCCGGCCAGGAGACCCAGCACGGCACCATGGCCGGCGAGGGCGAGACTCTCCGCCAGCAGCTGCCGGACCAGGCGACCGGGTGCGGCGCCCAGGGCGGCGCGGGCGGTGATCTCCGGCTGGCGTCGCGCGGCCTCACCCAGCAGCAGCATCGCCAGGTTCACGCAGGCGATCAGGAGCAGCAGCGCCGTGGCCCCGGCCAGGATCAGGAGCGAGGGCCGGATGGCGGCGGTCTGATCGGCGGCATAGCTCGTGGCCCGGCCGCTGGTGCCATTGGCCTCACCTCTTCCACGCAATCTTCACGTTGCTGATGATCCGGGCCACCTCGGCGTCGGCCTGGGCCAGCGTGGCTGTGGGGGCGAGCCGGGCCAGGCCGCGATAGCTGCGATTGTGATGCGACGGGGCGTCATAGGTGCTCTGGAATGCCGGGAGTCCAGACGGCGGGGACCGGCGCGGAGCGATCGAGGCGGATGCCGGCCGGCATGATGCCGACGACGGTGAGCGGGCGCTCGTTGTAGCTGATGCTGCGGCCCACGATGGCGGGATCGCCACCGAAGCTCTGCTGCCACGCCTCCCAGCTGAGCAGGGCGACGGCGGGGCCGTTGGCGACGTCTTCCTGGTCGGTGAAGCCGCGGCCCAGCACCGGTCGGATGCCCAGCAGGTCGAGCATGTTGTGGGTAATGTGGATCCCGCCGACCTGGGCGAAGCCGCCACTGGCATCGGCCAGCATCCCGCCATCACGGCTCCACGCGGCCACGTCGGAGAAGGACCGGGCCTGGTCGCGGAGGGCGACGTAGTCATCCATTCCGATGACCACCCGGTCCCAGTGGATCGTCACCGCGGTGTTGAGCCGCCACTGCTCCTCGGTGGCCCAGATGGCGGTCAGCCGGTCGGGCTGGGCGAAGGGGAGGGGGCGGAGCATGACCCCGTCGACCACGCTGTACATCGCGGTCGCGGCGCCCAGGCCGAGTGCCAGGGGGAGGATCGCGGCGAGGGCGAACCCGGGGCGGTGGCGGAGCTGGCGCACGGCGTAGCGCAGGTCGCGGGCGGCATCGGCGAGGTAGCGGGCGATGGGCATCAGTGTGGGCGGTGCGGGTGGAACGACGAGGGGTCAGGAGTTGGACACCGGCGGGGCAGGGAAGGTTGGCAGGGAAATGCGACCGGCTCGGAGGGTGCGATGTCCGGAATGCCACAGACGAGCCACCCCCTGTCACAACCTTCCCCCTCACCGGTCTTCCCTGATGACGCTGCCCGACCATTCGGGTCGAGGGCGTTTCACTGCACAGGGATGAATCACCATGAGTACGCAACAGATATTGGTCACGGGTGCCACCGGGGTCATCGGCCGCCGCGTGGTACCGATGCTGGTGGCCGCGGGCCATCGGGTGTCGGCTATTGGGCGGACGCCGGAAAAAAGACTGGCGCTGGGGAGGGCAGGGGCCATCGGGATCGCGGTCGATCTCTTCGATCCCACCGCAGTCCGTCGGGCGGTCGAAAAGATGGATGTCGTCGTCAACCTCGCCACCCACATTCCCCCCAGCTCGCGCACCTTCGTGCCCGGCGCCTGGCGGGAAAACAATCGCATCCGGCGTGAGGCCTCCGCCAATATCGTCGAGGGATTGATTGCGACCGGCGGCGGACGACGCCTGATCCAGGAGTCGTTCGCCCCGATCTATGAGGATGGCGGCGACCAGTGGGTCGACGAGACCGCCCCGGTACGGGCCCCGCGCTACAATCGCGGCAACATCGAAGCGGAAGCCGCCACTCGGCGACTGACCCAGGCGGGCGGGTCCGGGGTCGTGCTCCGCTTCTCGTATTTCTACGGCGCCGACTCCCCTTTCACTCTCGACGCGATCCAGTTCCTGCGCCGGGGGCGCGCGCCGGTGTTCGGATTGCCGACGGCGTACCTGTCGTCCATCTCCCAGGACGATGCCGCCACCGCTGTCATCGCCGCACTTGGGGTGCCGGCCGGGATCTACAACGTCACCGACGATACGCCCCTGCGGCGCCGCGACTACGTCGATGCGCTCGCCCGCGCCATCGGCGTGGCTCCGCCGCGCTTCTTCCCGACGTGGGTGGCCACCCTGGCCGGATCGATCGGGGAGACGCTGTCTCGCTCCCACCGGATGAGCAACGCGAAGTTGCGCGCCGTGTCCGGCTGGGCGCCACGATTTCCCGGAGTGGAGGAAGGATGGCGCGAGATGCTGAAGGAGATGGCAGACCGGCCACGCGCCGCAGGGTGATCGGTGGGTGGCCGACTCAGCGAGGGGATGCCGTCATCGGGTGCCAGGTGGCGGCGTCCCCCACGCGGGTGAGCTTGTCGGGGTTGAGCACCCGGTAGACGGCGCGGACCCGGTCGCCATCGGTGAGGAACGCGGTGACCCAGAAGATCCGGTCGTTCACCAGGCCGACCCAGGCGATGTCTCCGTTGAGCCAGGCCAGGCGATACTCGACCCGTCCCTGCTCCTTACGACGAATGCCGAGCAGCAGCCGGGCGACGGAGAGCGGTCCCCGCACCACGTTGCGCACCGCCGAAACCTTGCCGCCACCGTCCGAGGTCCAGGCCACATCCTCTGCCAGCAGGGCCATGACTCCGTCGCGGTCGTCGGCCTGCAGCGCGGAGAGGAATCGGCCGACCAGCCGCTCGGTCGCCTCACGCGACACCGGGAAGCGGGCCTGGCTCTGACGCACCCGCTGTCGGGCCCGATGCACCACCTGGCGACAGGCCGCCTCGCTCCGTTGCAGCACCTCGGCGATTTCCCGATAGTCGCTCTCGAACACCTCGCGCAGCAGCAGCGCTGCCCGCTCCTCCGGTGACAGCCGTTCGAGCATCACCAGAAACGCGACCGACAGGTCGGACGCCAACTCGGCCCGTTCGTCCGCCTGACGCCACGGACCGGTCGGCACCGGCTCCGGCAGCCACTGCCCCGCATACGCCTCGCGCTCCGTCTGCACTCGGCGCAACCGGTTGATCGAGAGCCGAGTCACCACCGTGACCAGCCATGCCTCCGGCTCGCGAATGGCGGATTGATCGGCCTGCTGCCAGCGGAGGAAGGTGTCCTGCACCAGGTCCTCCCCGTCCTCGATGGTACCCAGCATGCGGTACGCGATACCAAAGAGGCGGGGCCGCAGGCGCTCAAATAGCGCCGTCTGATCGACCAGGGCAGCCATAGTCACAATAGTAAAGACCTGTCACACCGGATTGTGTGACAGGGACCCCATCCCTCGCCCGTCGCGTGAAATCCACCCACCCACCGCGGCTCCGCGCCTCCGGCACCTCCGGTCGAGTGAGCCCCTCGCATGCGGCGATCGATGCGTTCGAGGGACTGAGACCATTCTGCTCCAGAAGCGGAACGGCATCTTCTACCTGGGGCTGTGGCAGGGCGCCTCGGCCTACGACCTGATTGCGAAGAAGGACATGATGCAAGCGCTCCGAGGCGTGAGGGTCACCTTCCCGGCGCCGGTGCGGCAGACTCGGCTCTTCACGCCGCTGGTGTCGCCGAACGCCACCGAACTCAAGCTCAACCGGACCGAGGTGTTCGTGGGGGTGCCGGACCATCCGGTGTTCCTGGAGATCACCCCCTAGAGCCCTTCCCGTCATCGCGTCGTCGCGCCTCCGCGTGAACCTCAGGAGATTGCTTCGGCCCTGCGGGCCTCGCAATGACACGAGCGCCCTGCGGCCCTCGCAAACGCTCCCCCGCGGCTCCGCGCCTCCGCGTGAACAATCCCCCCAACGAACCCAACCGTCTATTGTCGCGCCTTCCGCTGTTCCTTCGTGCCTTCGCGTGAACCCTCTGGAGATTGCTTCGGTGTGAAGCCTCGGGGGATTGCTTCGGTCCTGCGGGCCTCGCAATGACGACGGGCCCTGCGGGCCTCGCAATGACACGAGCGCCCTGCGGCCCTCGCAAACGCTCCCCCGCGGCTCCGCGCCTCCGCGTGAACAATCCCCCCAACGAACCCAACCGTCTATTGTCGCGCCTTCCGCTGTTCCTTCGTGCCTTCGCGTGAACCCTCTGGAGATTGCTTCGGTGTGAAGCCTCGGGGGATTGCTTCGGC
>CAWBZM010000006.1:0-372327 GCA_963793205.1 uncultured Gemmatimonadales bacterium | reverse complement strand
GCTCGAGCCCGCGCGCGGTGCAGGAGACCGTGATCGCCAGCATTCAGCATGTCAACAAGGACGTCGCCGAGTGGGACTACAAGGTGGGCCACGAGAACTTCTTCACCGGTTACTACCCGGAACTCCCGAGCCGCGACAAGGTGGGCACCGTGCTCAACGCTGCGGGCCACGACCTCGCGCTCACGATGAACGCCACTTTCGGGATGAATTTCGTGGCCACGGGCTCGACCTGAAGCCGGTGACGAGTCCATCGTGACCGACCAGGCTCACCTGGCGGCCGGATGGGGTACGATCTGCGCGCCAAACGCGACGGCATCGTGGTCAAGGTGATTACAGTCCCGACCGCCCCAGTCGCCCGACCAGTTGATCCAGCTCTACCTCGATGCCACGACGCCGCGCACGCGCGTCTGGGCGATTCCCCACGTCTCCAGTTCGCGCGCCATCCGTTATCCCGTGGCCCAACTCTCCGCGCTCGCCCGGACCCGCGATATCTGGAGCGTGGTCGACGGCGCGCAATCGCTCGGACACGTCGCACTCGACATGCAGGCCCTCGGCTGCGACGCCTTTTTCGCGTCGCCCCACAAATGGATGCCTCGCCCCCAAAGGCACCGGGCTGCTGTTCGTGCGGCCCGAGCGGCAGAAGGAGCTCTGGTCCACCCTCGCGTCCAGCGCGTGGGACGACCAGGCCGACCCGATGTTTCGCCTCATGGAGTACGGCACGGCAACCTTAACATCCTCCTCGGCCTCGGTGTCGCGGTGGACTTCCACGACCAGAATCGGTTCCGCGCGCATCCAGCAGCCGGACTTCGCGCTCGCCGACCGGCTCCGGTCCGGGCTCGCGGGAGTGCCCGGGGCGACGATCGTCTCGCCGACCCATCCCGACCTCACCTGCGGCACGACCGTGTACGGCCTCCAGAACAAGACCGGGGCAGAGATCCAGGATTATCTCTGGAGCGGGGCCAGGTGCGGGTCCGCAGCATGGGCGACATCGGTGTGCGCCATGCCTGCCACATCTACAATTGACCAGATGAGGTGGACAAGGCGCTGGCGCTCTTGAAGGAGATGGCGGCGGCGTAGGCGGGGTGGCGGGCTCGCGGTGCCACTCGGCCCTGACGATCTGCTCTCCCGGCACGATTGTTTGAATCGGTTTGCATAGGGGTGGGCATAGGCCCACCTCGGTCGATGCGCCCACGCGCGGCTTCGACACGGACCGGCGCAATTCCGCCCGCCCATAACCAATTGTCACGAAATGCATTAGCCCAGCACCTGTCCAAAACGGCCAAAGCATCGCATCTTTGAGGTCAGCAACCTTCAAGTGCCCGATGAGAGATTCCATCCTCGGGCACGTCCTTTTTTTGTCGGAACCGCTCATGATCACGGAAATGCGCGAAAAGCTCGGTGGGGAAATCGAAGCCCTCACCCATGAGCTCACTGTGACCCTGCCGCAGGCCATTGCCCAGGCCGTGGAGATGGGTGACCTGCGCGAGAACTCCGAGACAAGGCGGCGCTGGAGCGCCAGCAGTTCGTCCAGGCCCGACTCGGGCAGCTCCACCACCGGCTCAGTCAGCTGAACGACCTCGCCAGCACCGAGACTCCGACCGATCGGGTGGGGCTCGGTTCGCGGGTGACGGTGCTTGACCTCGACAGCAAGGAAACCGACACCTATATGTTGGTGCTCGCAGAAATGATGGACCTGGAGGACGGCCATGTCTCCTTCGCCTCGCCGCTCGGGCGGGCGCTCGTGGATCGCAAGGTCGGGGACGAGGTGGAGCTCCGCCTGCCGCGCATGACGCGTCGGTTGCGGGTCTTGGAGCTGGTGACGATCCATCAGGCGTAGCCGGCTCCACTGGAGTGCGGATGGAATTCCCGAAGAAGCAGCTGCTGGTCGTTGGCGACCGGGTGCCCATTACACCCGAGGAGGGTGAGGACCGTTCGCGGGTCGGGCTTACCTCCCCGCCTCCGCGCTCGAGGGCCAGCAGGTGCAGGCTGGACTGATCGTGGCCACCGGCCCCGGCGAGCCGATGCCGGACTTCAGCTCGCTCGACGAGGAACCGTGGAAGGCGGCGCGGCGCGAAGCCACCCGACACCGCCCGATGCAGGCCCGCGTCGGCGACACCGCCATCTTCTTCCGGAAGGCGGCGGTCGAAATCACCTTCGAGGAGCGGAAGTACCTCGTCGTTCCGCTGGCGGCCATCCTCGTGCTGGTGCGCGAGGAGCTTCCCATCTAGGGTGGGGGCGCCAGCGGGCGCCGCTTCCCTATTCACCCATGTGCTACTTCCTCTACATCGCCAGCCCGCTCACGCTGAGCGAAGTGCGCTCCATGCTCCCGCCCGGCCTGACGGCAGACCTGTTGTCCCCGGTGGAGCAGGCGGAGCTGCGCCCGCTCCATCTGGACGTGCAAACCGTCGCCCGGATCCTCCACGGCGGCTGCTCCTGTGACCTGGTCACCGCCAGGCTGGCCGCCCCCGCCGACGACGAGGCGCGGCTTCGGGCCCGGTATCGCACGCTGGATATGATCGGGGCACGGTGATACGCCGGCTTGAACAGCATCGTCGCGGCATCGAGCGGCGCGCCCGACCCTCGGGATATTGGCCGAAGCAGTTTGCAGGCTTCGTCGCCGAACATGCCCGGAACGCCGGCCCGACCCTCTATTTTCTCCAGTTTGGGCAGGGGGGGCTGCAGCCGGTGACTGACCGCGAGCCGAGAAGAATCCTCACCGCCGATGTGCGTGCCTTTCCCGGCGTCTGGCTCCCGGAAGACGCACCCATCATGGTGGTGCGTGAGGATCCGGCGTGACCCGGGCACGGCTGTTTCTCCGAGCGCTCCGGCTGCGCTGCCCCGCCTGCGGCGGAGGGCCGGTCTGCCTGTCCTGGTTTCGCCTCGCCCCGAGTTGCCCGAAGTGCGGGCTCCGTTTTGAGCGCGGCGAGCACGGGTACTGGGTCGGCTCCTATATGTTCAATATCGTCGCGTCGGAACTGCTCTTCGCGGTGGCGGGGGTGACGGTGGTGATCGCCACCTGGCCCACGCCACCCTGGGGATGGATCACGGCCGGGGGTGTGGTGCTGATGATCGCCGCACCGGTGGCCTTCCTCCCATTTTCGAAGGTGCTCTTCCTGGCGTTCCACCTGTCTTCCGTCCCCCGGTGGAGTCGGATTTCTCGGCCCCATCCGAACCCGCCGGCCGGCGGGTGTGACCCTCCGCTCCGGAGTCCCGATGCGTCTGCCACCGTTCGTCGTTGCTGCACTGTCGGGTGTCCTCGCCGCCTGCTCCTCGTCGCCCTCGGGCGGCGGCGGTGCCACGCCGGTCGCCACGCCCCTGCCCACGATCACCACCCAGACAGTCAACACGCGCCAGCTCCTCCAGGCGGTCAGCGTGGTGAGCAACGAGGTGGTGTGGGTCAGCGGGCACGGCGGGACCTGGGCGCGCACCGAAGACGGCGCGCCACCTGGTCCAGCGGCGTGGTGCCCGGGGCGGACTCGATGCAGTTCCGTGACCTCTTCGCGCTGGACGCCAAGCGGGTGTGGCGATGAGTGCGGGGGATGGCAGCGCGTCGCAGATCTGGTACTCCGGTGACGCGGGAAAGAACTGGACACAGCAGTTTCGGAACGGCAGCTCGAAGGCGTTCTACGATTGCATGGGCTTCTGGGACGAGAAACACGGCATCGCCGTGAGCGATGGCGTGGACGACAACTTCCGGCGCTTGCCACGCGGACGGCAAGAGCTGGCGCTGCTCTCGGAGGCGGCGAGCCCCCCCGCCCGACCCGGCGAGTGCTCCTTCGCCGCGAGCGGCACCTGTCTCGTCACGCGTGGCGACCAGCGCGCCTGGTTCGGCACCGGTGCGGCGGTCGACGGCTACGCGCGCGTGATTCGGACCACCGATGAGGGACGGACCTGGAGGAGTGCGGACACGCCGATCGCGACGAGCGCCTCGGCAGGCATCGCCACGGTGGCATTCCGTGATGACATGCACGGCGTGGCGATGGGAGGCAACATCGCCAAGCCGGACACGTTCACGATGAACGTCGCCGTGTCGTCGGATGGCGGGGCAAACTGGGAAGCGGGGGGCAAATGCCCTTCCCAGGCGCAGTGTACGGCTCGGCCTATGCCTTGGAGAATGGCCGGCCGGCACTGGTCGCCGTCGGTCCGAAGGGCGCCGCCATCTCGTGGGACGACGCCCGGACGTGGGTGCTGATCGACACGCTGAATTACTGGAGCGTCGGGATGGGCAAAGGCGGACGCGGCTGGATGGTGGGGCCGGGAGGGCGGATCCGCCGACTGGATCCGCCAACGACGCGCTAGTCGTTGTCCCCGCCGCCACCGCCCCCACCGCCGGGTGAGTTCCCGGTGATTTGCAGCATGCCGGTGGTGGAGTCGTACGTCGTGTTGAGCGCGTACAGGTTGCTGGTCTTCTGGCCCCCGGTCCACACCCCCGTCTTGGAGAAGGTGGCGCCGTGGTTCGGGCAGCGGAAACCGCTCCCCTGAATGTTGATGGTGGTCCCGGCGTGCGGGCAGACCATCGAGTACGCGAGATAGGTATCCGCCGCGCTGTGGTACACCGCCACCGGCGTCCCGGAGTTGCCGTCCACCCTGGCCACGCCGCCCACCGGCGTAAGCGCCGAAAAACTATTGACGTCGATTGTCAGGTTCACCGCCCCGCCCGGCCCGAGGGCGCCACCGAAGACACCGTTGCCGCACGCCGAGGCCAGCACCGCCGCCACCGCCGCCATGGAGGTCTCCGAGAGAAACGCCCGGCGCGTCAACCCCCGCCCTTCACATGCACCGTCACACATACCGACTCCTCTCCCTCGTCAGAGGGTCACCTTCGCCGCGGTCCATCCCGCGAGGTCCTTGTCCTGCTGGAACATCACGTCCACGTTCACCACGACCACATCGCCATTCCGCTTGATGGCCAACCGATCCATGCCGCGCGTGGCGCGGCCGGAAATGAAGGTGCCATCCGGCTCGTCCGTGACTTGTGCTTGGGGCACTGGAACCGCTGGTCCTCCGCGATCCATTTCAGGGCGGTGTTCTGGTGCGGGCAGGAAAGATTGAACGCGTACACCACGCCCTGGAACCGCACGAGGATGACCTGCTCCTCCTTGTCGATGGTGGCACCGTCGGCGGTCGGAATCGGATACGTCACGTCGGTGCCCTGCACCCGGAGCGCCCGTCCCACGCGAACGGTCAGCGCCTCTGCGGCCTCCGGAGATGCACCGAGCGCGGCAAGGGCAAGGAAGAGGAACCCGCGGCCCGCAGGAAGTCCCGGCGCCCTTCCCGCTCGCATCCTCCATCACAATCGCGGTCGGTCACAGGTTCACCAGCATGACGCCGGTCAGCACCGCCACCAGCCAGAGCAGCGAACTGGCTCCGGCGGAGCGCCGAGCGTCTGCCACGCCTGCTCGGTGACCTCCCCGGCGGCAAGGCGATGCCCCGTCCGCCGCAGCACCGCCCCGTTGCCGAGGAGCAGGGCCAGGAAGGCCATCTTGATCCAGAAAATGGGGGCGACGGCAAACGTCGGTACGTCGGCGAAGAAGAGGAGGAAGCCGCTGACGAAGGAGATGGCCAGCCCGATCACCACCGGAGTGTGAATCGCGTTGAGCTCGGCCACGTGGACCCGGCGGACCGCGGCGTCGGCACCGGTGGCGCGAACACCGACCGGTCCGCCGCCAAGCGCAAGCCCCCGCGAGGGAAAGCCGCCGATATGGCTGAACATCACGGCGTTCATGAGGAGCTTGGAGTTGTCATATGCGGTCGCCCAGGGCTCCGCGAAGTGGGTCAGGGGATCGACGAGGGACATCGGTCAGTCCTTCCAAAGGAGCATCATGATCCAGCTGGCGGTCGCCACGCTCATGGAAGCGATGGCGACATTCTTGTGCTGCTGCCGCGCATCGTACGACGTCTCAGCCTGGCTGGACAAACGCCGGTGTAGACGAAGCCGGCGTCGGCGATGAACATCAGCGCGGGGCGATGTATCGGCGGGCGCAGCCGCATCCTCCTGCGTCCCAGAGGTTTCATGCCCCCGTATGGTGTTCGACGAACACCACCGCCAGGCCGGTGGCGGTCGGCCCATGGACTCTTTGCCCAGCTCGGGGCGGCGTTGCCGTACTGCATTATCTGATTTCCGCTCGCGTATTGCAGCGCAAAGAGCGGGAGCATCGTCCAGCTGAGCGCCTTGTGGATCTTCAGGTGGTGTAATACCCGTCGCTGTACTCCACCGCCGCGGTGCGGGTCCGCTTCGTGGTGTCCGCCAGGGCGCCAAGCTCACTCCCTGAAGGGTCAGGGAAGGACTCGACTGGGATCGCACGGGGGCAATCACCGAAACCGGGATTGTCTGCAGCGTGTCCGACTGGGGGTCGCCGCCGAACAAGTTCGGTAGCGTGAAGAGCAGAAGTGCCGCGGCGTCCTGCATTGGCGTCCGGAGAGAAGGGAAACCTATCAAATGGCAATGCCGGTGCCAGTTGGGAATTGGCGCCTATGCCATTGTACCACAAAGACATAAGCTATTAGCACCACAGTTTGAGTTGCTACGCCTCGATCCAACTGCATCGAGGTGATACATACACTCAATTGCTGACTGGCAGCGAATATGGTAGGCGACCATGACAAAGCACGGACAGGCGGGCGTTGATCCGATGTGAGCAAATGCTCATTTTTTCGAGTTTATGCGCTTGATCGGCAATCTCCAGAACTCACCATTGATGCGCCGTACGGCGGGAGCCAACTGCCCAAATATATGCTGTGTAATGCATTAGAAAGATCTACTTGCAGTTGTTTGGCAGCTGTTAGGCGAGTGAGTGTGCACTCGCATAGAGATTTTGAAGATTTCCGCTGGCAACGGCACGAATTAGTGGCTCGATGAAGGGTCCTGTACCCGCTTCAGGTCGAAATACCGTCGCACCCATCCTGAAGGTCAGTTTGAGCGGGGTGTTCGCCGGGCCTGGAGTCACCGTGAGCGTGGCAGCGGTGACGCTGAAGGCGATCGGTGGGTGGAAAGTGGAATGAGCGCCTGCGAACGACCTTCGTCCAGGCCGACCCGAAGGCCGGACCCCTCCCTCGTGATCACAGCACCATCCCGCCGTTCGCGTAGGTGCCTGCCAAACCGTCGAGCACCGCACTGACACCGCGGCCGCCACCGGGAGCGGAGGCGCCGCGGGCGATGGCCCCTCGGGGAGCCCCGTACCCAGATGTTCCGGTAGCGCACCGGATTGCCGTGGTCCTGGAGCGCGATGGGCCCGTGGCCGGCATCCGCCGCGTACGGGTTGGCCTGCAGCCAGTTGGTGGGGCCCCAGAATGGCACATTGTCCTGGATGAGCACGCCGTTCTGGAGCGCGGTGATTCGGGCGGACGCGAGGAGCACCACCAGTGGAATCGAACCGCGGCCGGCGGAACACGATGTCGTACGACTGCCAGCTGCCCGGAAGCGATGCGTTCACCAGCGGCGGGTACTCGCCGGTGGCCACGTAGACCCGGGCCAGCACGTGGCGGTAGTAGGGCACCACCACCGCATCGTCGCCGATCAGCACGGGGGACACCCCGCGTTCGGCGTTTCGCAGTGCCTCCGCCTTGTGCCCCAGGTACGCTTGCATCAGGCCGAGAAAGAGGAGCCGCTGCGCATCGTCCGGAGCCAACTTCAGGATGTCGAGCGTCGCGATGCGGGCAGTATCGGCATAGGCGCGGGCACGCGCGTGATCTCCCCGTACCCAGAGCGTCTGGGCCATCACGAGGGCCCAGCTGGAGCGATCGCCATCGAAGTTGACCGGCGACAGCGTCAGAAGCAGCTGCTGCTGGGAATCATCCAGGACCCAGTAGAGGTCCCAGTAGTTGCCGAAATACGCCACCATCTCCGCAGGATCAACCACCGCTGACGCCGCGTGCAGGAGCGCCCGGGCGGAATCGAGGTCCCCGGCCTTGAGCTCGACCATCACCCGGGCCTGGATGAGCCCGATGGAGGCCGGGGCCAGCCGCAGGCCTCGATCGAGTTCCGACCGGGCTTCCGCGTAGCGCCCCAGCTTCCGCAAGGCTGACCCCACCCGCAGGGCCGCCAGATTCGAGAGCGGATCCAGCCGGGTGGCTTCTCGCGCGTGCACCATCGCGGAATCCCACCGCCCGGCGATCGCATCAAGCGCTGCCAGCGAGCTCAAGGCCGGCGCATGCCGCGGGTCGAGGCGGAGCACCGCTTCGGTTTCGCGCCGGGCCGCGGCGAAGTCGAGTCGCACGTCGCGCTGATAGCCCGCCATCGCCAACCGAGCGTCCGCCAGCGTCGGATCCAGCGCCACGGCGCGTTCTCCTGACCGGCGCGAGGCCTCGCCCACCGCCGGATCCGGCACTCCGTTGGTGTACAGGAGCGACTGCGCCCGGCTGACTCGGGCCCAGGCCAGGGCAAAGGTCGAATCGAGCGCCAGCGCCTGCTGATAGTAGGACAGGGCCCGGCGCAGACTGACCGGGTCATTGGCCCCCTGCGTAGTGAAGATCTGCTCCCCGCGCAGAAAGGCATCGTAGGCGGGGAGATTCTGGGTGGGGCGCACCGCCAGTTTGCGGCTGACGCTGTCGGCCAGCGCCACACCCAGGGCCTGCGCCACCTGGCCGGCAATGTCGGTCTGGACCTGGAAGACGTTGGTGAGCGCAGCGTCGAACCCCTGCTGCCACTTGGTGGTCGGCCGGCCGCCCGACACCGCGATGAGTTCCGGACTCACGCGGACCTGGGTGAGGCCGCTCGCATCCTTGGCCCAGCGCACCTTGGCCATCAACAGGTAGTCGGCGCCGAGCTCGCTGGCGACCTGCGCCAGTGGCTTGTCGGTGCGGCGGTAGGCTTTGGAGCTGCCGCCGGCAATCACCTGCACCCCGGGCAGGACCGTCAGCTTGCCGCGGACTTCATCAGTGATGCCGTCGGCGAAGTAGTCCTGGGTCGAGTCGCCCTGGTTGTCGAACGGCAGGACCGCGATGGTGCGGGTGCCGGTGGGGCTCGAGGAATGGGCACCGAACCGCCAGGCAAAGAGCGCCCCCACCCCGATCAGGAACCCCAGCAGCAGCAGGCCGAAACCTGCGGGCACCCGGCGTCTGGCAGGAACCGCGACTGTGCTGGCAGCGGTGAATGGTGCCGTCCCCGCCGGGGTCGGCGTGGCGCTTCCACTGGTGGACCCCAGGGCCCGAATGAACTCGGCGGTGCTGGGGAAGCGGTCCGCCGGGACCGGGGCGAGCGCCCGGGACATCGCCGCTTCAATCGCCGGCGGCACGCTGGGACGAACGGCCCGGACCAGCGGCACCTCACCCCGCATCCGCTTGGCAATGACCGCCTGCGCTGTGGCGCCGGTAAAAGGCGGCTCGCCAGCCAGCATTTCGTAGAGTACCGAGCCGAGGGCGTACACATCGGTGCGGGCGTCGAGCTGACGCTCACCGGACGCCTGCTCCGGACTCATGTACGCCGGCGTGCCCACCGCCATCCCGGTCTCGGTCAGGCGCTCGTCGGTCTGTCCCCCGAGCCCCCGGGCAATCCCGAAATCGGCCACCAGCGTGTCGCCATCCTTCGTCAGCAGGATGTTCTCCGGCTTGATATCTCGATGGATCACGTCGTGGCGGTGGGCATGATCGAGCGCGCGTCCAACTTCGGTCGCAATGCGGACCGCGTCTTCCAGCGGCAACTGCCGCTCCCGGCTGAGCCGGTCGCGCAGCGATTCCCCGTCGACGAAGGGCATCGTGAACCAGAGCTGGCCCGCGGTGTCACCCGAATCAAGCACGGTGAGGATGTGGGGATGCTGCAGGCGAGCCGCCAGCTTGATTTCGCGCAGGAACCGCTCCGGTCCGAGCGAATGGGCCAGTTCCGGGTGGAGGACCTTCAGCGCGACAGGGCGGTCGTGGCGGAGGTCCCGGGCGAGGTACACCGTCGCCATGCCGCCGCGCCCGAGCTCGCGCTCGAGGGTGTAATGCGCCTGCAGACCGATCCGGAGATCGGCAATCGGGTCAGACACGAATCGGGTACCGTGCAGGTGCGAGAAGCGGGGGTGCTGTCGGGGTGCCGCAGGCGTACGGCTCTAAGGATAAGGGAATCTGACCAAGTCGCAAACTCGAACATACCGAGTTCTAATAATACTGTCTTGACAGAATATTCTGTCTCGCGTACATTCGAGCAATGCAATCCGCCCTCGCCGTGCTGGATCAGGACGTTCCAGCCGCCGCCCTCCTCGATCCGGTCCGGCGGGAGATTCTCGAGCTCCTCACGGAGCCGGGTTCCGCTGTCGGCGTGGCCGGTCGCCTCGGCCTCCCCCGCCAGCGGATCGGGTACCATATCCGCGCCCTGGAAGAGGCCGGCTTGCTCCACCACGTGGGGGATCGCCGGAAGGGCAACTGTACTGAACGGCTGCTGCAGTCCAGCGCCCGCCATTACCTCATCGGCCCCCAACTCCTGGGCGCGCTCCAGAGCAACCCGGCGCAGATCGCCGATCGTGCCTCCAGCGCTTACCAGGTCGCGGTCGCCGCCGAGGTCATGCAGCAGGTCGCCACCATGCGCGAGGCAGCCGAGGCAGTCGGAAAGCAGTTGCCGACGATCACGATGCAGGTCGACGTCCGCTTTGCTTCCCCCGCGGACCAGCAGAGCTTCGCCGCCGAACTCACCCGGACGGTGGCGGAGCTGGTCCAGCGATATCACAGCGCCGAAGGGCGAAGTTTCCGGTTTTCGGTCCTGGGGCACCCCGCCCAGCCTTCCGACGTTCACCTGTCCGCCAGCGAAGCACCCGCCAGTTCCCCCATCGTCGCGCCGTGATCCCTTCCCGCCCTCAACCACGTATCCGCCCATGACCGAACCCCGCTCCCTGCAGAACGCCATCACCCTGAATGCGACGGCGGATGCCGTCTGGCGGGCCCTCACCGAGGGGGATCAGATCAAGCGGTGGTTTTCCCTCGATGCCCGGGTAGAGCCGGGGGTCGGCGGCAGTATCTGGCATGAGTGGATGCCCGGCTCCGGCAGCAGCACCCCGATCGTGGTGTGGGAACCCAATCAGCACCTGCGCACGGAAAGCGATGGGTTTGCGATCAGCTACTTCCTCGAGGCCCGCGGCGACACCACGGTGCTGCGGATCGTCACGTCCGGTTTCGGGGAGGGGAGCGACTGGGACGAGATGTACGACGGGATGGACGCGGGGTGGAGTTACTTCCTGTTCAATCTGCAGATCGCCCTGGAGCGGCATCCGGATGTGCCCCGAATCGTGGCGCTGGATCGCCGGAGGCTGGCCGCTACCCGGGCCGAGGGCTGGATTCGTCTCCGGGACGGACTGGGCCTTCCGGCCGCCCCCAGCGTGGGCGACCAGTTGACGCTGCGGCTCGGCGGCGAGATGCTGACCGGACGGATCACCCTGCTCAAACCGCAGCGCTGCATCGGTGCCCTGCTGCCGGGATTGAACGATGCCCCACTGATGTTCGAGCAGGAGCCGGGTGCGGAGAAATGGAAACTGGGATCGTATCTGTCGCTCTATGGCCTGGCCGCGGCGCGCGCCGCGCAGGTACAGCAGGAGTTCGCGGAGATGGTCACCCGACTGGTCGGTCCGCCCGTGGAATCATGAACTGCCCGCTCAGGCCACCGCCAGCTCCGCAGCGAGCAGGGTCTCGAGTTCGACGACGGCGCGGGTGTATTCCCGTTGTACCTGGGCCACCAGCGACGGCAGTTGCTCGACGGTTCCACCCAGTGCGGCACCCTCCAGCGTCGCGAGGCACCGGGCAAGATCGGTCGCCCCCAGCGTAGCGGACGACGACTTCACGGTGTGGGCGATCACCCGGATCTCCCGCACGTCGCCGGCCTCCAGCGCTGTCGTCAGAGCGGTGATCCGGTGTGAGGTGTCGGACAGGAACAGCTCGATGAGCTTGCCCAGCAGCGGGCGTCCGCCGGCGGTGAACTGGCGCAGGCTGTCGAGTGCCTCGGGATCCAGGACCCCGCCTTCCGGTGCCCGCTCCTCCAGCTTGGGGGCTGCCACGCGCACCGATCCACCTGCCGCGGCGCCGGTCCAGCGGCGGATCGTGGCGCGCAGGTCCCGCAGCGGCAGCGGCTTGGTCAGGAAATCGTCCATCCCTGCGGCGGCACAGCGCTCCTGCTCCCCCTGCACCGCTGATGCCGTCAGGGCGATGACCGGGCTCCGCGGCCGATGCGGTTCGGCGGCCTCAAGCTCACGGATCGCACGCGTCGCGGCATAGCCGTCCAGTCTGGGCATCATGCAGTCCATCAGGACCAGGTCGAAGGATTCCTCCCGGATCCGGTCCAGTGCCTCCTGGCCATCACTCGCCAGCACGACGGTACAGCCGAGTTCCACCAGCAGGGCCGACGCCACTTCCTGGTTGACCGGATTGTCATCGGCCAGCAGCACCCGGACGTCGAGGGCATCCACATGATCCGGCGGCACCACGGGGCCGTCTGCGGGATCGAGCGTCACCCCCAGCAGCCTGGCCGCACAGCCCCGCAACTCTCCCGAGCGTGCCGGCTTCGTCAGGACCGCATCCGCCACCTTCGCCGCAGTATCTGCCGCCGCCGCCATCACGGAGGTGAGCAGGAGCAGGCGGGTGCCATCGTGCTGCCGATCCTGGCGAATCCGTCGCATCGCTGCCAACCCATCGAGCTCCGGCAGGTCGCGATCCAGCACCATCAGGTCCACCCGACCCGCCTCCATCCGCCCGAGTCGGACCAGCGCTGCCGGCGCATCCGCCAGCGACTCCACCTGTGCACCCCAGGCGGTGAACTGGTGGCACACCATCGCGCGATTCGTCTCGTTGTCGTCCACCACCAGGACGCGGAACCCGGTCAGGATGGGCCGAGTCACTCTCGCCGGGATGGCACTGCGCACGAACGGGATCGTAACGGAGAACGTGGAGCCCTGGCCTGGCACACTCGCCAGCTCGACGGACCCACCCATCAGTTCGGTCAGCTGCCGCACAATGGCCAGTCCCAGTCCGGTGCCGCCAAACCGGCGGGTCAGGGAGCTGTCGGCCTGGATGAACGGCTGGAACAGCTGCCCCTGGGCCTCGGGGCTGATCCCGATGCCGCTGTCCGTGACATCGACCCGAACCACCACTTCCTCACCTGATTCCCGCACCACGCGGGCGCGAATGATCACCTCACCCTGACTGGTGAACTTGACGGCGTTACCCGCCAGGTTGAGCAGGATCTGGCGTACCCGGGCCGCGTCGGCCCGTACGGTGGGAGGCAGGTCCTCCGCCCAGCAGACCAGCTCCACGCCCTTGGCCTGGACCTGGGGCGCGAGCATTTCTCCAATATCCTCGATCAGGCCACGCAGGTCGCAATCGGCCGGATGGATCGTGAGCTTGCCGGCCTCGACCTTCGAGAAGTCGAGAATGTCATTGATCACCGAGAGCAGCGCCTGGGCCGAGCCCGAGGCGACCTGGACGTAGCGGCGCTGCACCACATCGAGCTGGGTACGCTCCAGGACGTCGAGCATGCCGATCACCCCGTTCATCGGGGTGCGGATCTCGTGGCTCATGTTCGCCAGGAACTGGGATTTCGACCGGCTCGCCTTCTGGGCCTCATCCGCCAGGCGTAGCGCCGCGCTGGTGGCATCGCCCAGTTGCGCGGTGCGCTCGTCCACCTTTCGTTCCAGGGTCACCTGGCTCGCGGCCACCTCCGCGCGGGTGCGCTGGAGATCCGACAGCATCGCGTTGAAGGCGTCCGCCAGCACCTCGAGTTCGTCGCCGGTCCGCACCACCGCGCGGTGCTCCAGCTGGCCCGCCTTCACGGCGCCGGTCGCATCAACCAGGGCCTGCACCGGAATGACGATGCGGCGGGTCAGCAGGAGCGCGGCGAGCAGGCCGCATCCCAGCGCCACCGCGCTTACCAGCACCAGGCGCCAGACGACTTGATGCTGTCGGGCGACCAGCGGAGCCAGGCTGAACCCAAGTTGCAGGAGACCGATGGTCGGCAGTTCCGCAGCGCCGGACGCGGTGGGCGCCGACGGTGCGGTCCCCGGCGGGGCGTGGATGTCAGCCACCAGGTCCAGCACCGGTCCACCAACGTAGTCCATCCGTTCGAGGTACCGCGCCGCGTGCCCGGCCAGCCGTTCCCGGAAGTCGATCACGGCCGGAAGCGCCGCATCCGGCGCCACCAGCCGTTCATACAGCACGCGGCCATACCGGTCCATGAACCGGATGTAGACCACCCCATCGTAGTTGTCGAGGTTTCTGGCGAGCCGGGCCAGCGCCGCTTCATTGCGGGTGTCGACCGCCAGTTCCGCACTCAGCGCCAGCAGTTCGGTCAGTGTCGATCCCCGTTCCTGCAGATCGGTATGGGCATCCCGGATGAGCTGCCGCCCGACCGTCCCCATGCTGCCGAGCAGCGTGAGGACAATGACACCGGCAAACAGCCCGACGACCCGACGGCCCAGCGGCGAGCGCCGGAACGAGGGCCGGGCAGGGTCGGTCATCGAATGGAGCTGCGCAGGGAGGTACGATCCGGCGTGAGGCAGCAGAGTCCAGGTCGGCAAATGTGCCCGTCGGGACCCCGGGCTGCGGGAACCATGCACCCATTTTCGGCCCGAATGGCGGCGAACATGAATGTGAAAGATTCCTGAAGGGAGGGCCCTAGCTGGACAGAATTCCCTCGATTCGGTCGAGTTCGTCCTGGGCGAAGTCCAGGCGTCGCGCGGCCCCCACACAGTCGTCCACCTGGCTCGGCCGGGAGGCGCCGATGAGCGCGCTCGTGACCACCGGATGCCGCAGCACCCAGGCCAGCGCCAGCTGGGCGAGTGTCTGTCCGCGGGACTCGGCCACCTCGTTGAGGCGCCGGGTCCGACCGAGCACCTCGTCGGTGATGTCCGTCGGCCGGAGAAACCGCGGATCGTGCCCGGCCCGCGAGTCGGCGGGCACTCCGTGGAAGTAGCGATCGGTGAGCAGCCCCTTGGCGAGGGGAGAGAAGACCGTGGCGCCGATCTGTTCCCCCGCCAGCGTCTGCAGCAGGCCCCCTTCGATCGTCCGATCGAACATGCTGTAGCGCGGCTGATGAATCAGGCAGGGCGTACCCATTGCGCGCAGCAGGCGGCAGGCCGCGACCGTCTGCTCGGGCCCGTAGCTGGAGATGCCGGCGTACAGGGCCCGGCCACTGGTCACGGCGGTCGCGAGCGCCCCCATCGTCTCTTCCAGCGGGGTATTGGGATCGAACCGATGCGAGTAGAAGATGTCGACGTAATCGACCTGCATCCGCTTGAGCGACTGATCGAGGGAGGCCAGCAGGCTCTTGCGCGACCCCCACTCCCCGTAGGGGCCCGGCCACATGTAGTAGCCCGCCTTGGTGGTGATGATCAGCTCATCGCGATGGGGGGCGAGGTCGTCTCGCAGCAACCGGCCGAAGGTCTCCTCGGCCGACCCTTCCGGCGGTCCGTAGTTGTTGGCCAGATCAAAGTGGGTGATGCCGAGGTCAAATGCACGGCGGACGATTGCGCGGGCGTTATCGTAGCTGTCGACGGCGCCGAAGTTGTGCCACAGCCCGAGCGAGATGACCGGGAGGAGCACCCCGGAGCGACCGCACCGGCGGTAGAAACCACTGCGATCGTAGCGAGTCTGATCGGGTGTATACATGGCCCGGGAGCTCCCTGAGATTCAGGCTACGTGAACTGCAACGCAGAGGCACAGAGGGCTCGCAGAGGTCGCGGAGAACCACCGTGAAGGGTGTCGCAGCTCTCGCCTGTGCGCGGGGCCACCCGCAATCCTTCTCTGCGACCTCTGCGAGCCCTCCGCATCTCTGCGTTCAACCTTCCCGCCCTCGAACCGGAGCCTCTTCAGTCACTGGTCATAATGAAGAGCGGTGCCCCGTCGAAGTTGAAGATCGGCGACAACCGCTCGGTATCGTAGTAGCGCGGCACGTTGACCACCTTCTTCTCCGACGTGACGCTCGTGATCGGCACGCTGTCGTAGAACCCCCGGTGAATACTCACCAGCCGGCCGAACTGATTCTTGAACACGAGGTCCAGTGCCAGGTTGCCGAACGCCATCGGCACGATCGAGTCGAGCGCATCGGGATCGCCGGAACGCACCAGGTACCCCAGTCGCTGGCTGATCACGTCGATCCGGCGGCCGTTATTGAAGCGGGCCGAATATTCCTTGAGCCCGGACGCGACCTGATCGCCGATGCCGCCCAGCTTCCGGTGGCCGAACATGTCGGCCTCTTCCCCCTCGAAGCTCATCCCCTCGTGGGTGGTCAGCGTCGCCCCCTCCGAGACCAGGACCACGGCGTAGCGGCTCGGGTTGCGGTTCCGGTCGGCGGTCAGCAGCTCCGCCAGGTGAGCGATATCCACCGGATGTTCCGGGATCACGCATCGGTCGGCCGCCCCCGCCATGGTGGGCAATAGCGCGGTGAATCCAGCGTACCGGCCGAAGACCTCGATGACCAGAAACCGTTCGTGCGACCCGGCCGAGGTGCGCAGCGCGTGGGTCGCCGCGATGGTGCGGGTGACGCAGGTGCTGAAGCCGATGCAGTAGTCGGTCCCGTAGACGTCGTTATCCATCGTCTTGGGAATCGCGACGACATTCACCCCTTCGTCGTGCAGCCGTTTCCCGTAACTCAGCGTGTCGTCGCCACCGATCGGGATCAGGACATCGACCCCCATATGCTCCAGGTGCTTGAGCACGCTCGGGGTGACATCGTTGACTGCGTCGCTGTATCCAGCGAGGTGTGCCGGCAGCCGTTCCTTTGGCAGGTGACTCGGCCGGGTGCGGGAGGAATGCAGGAAGGTGCCACCGGTGCGACCGGCGCGATTGACGATCGGCTCGGTGAGATTCTGGATGCAGTCGCTGTTGTCGGTCTTGGCGTCGGGGACATAGTCCACCAGACCCGCCCAGCCGCGGCGGATGCCGATGACCCGATGGCCGTCGCGCAGGGCGCGGACGGTGATGGCGCGAATGGCGGGGTTGAGTCCGGGGACGTCTCCCCCGCCGGTGAGGATGGCGATGGTCCGTTTCATTGCGCGGGAAGGTATTGATGCGTCGGAGTGGCGTCTAGTCGGACCCCCCCGCCTTCTCTCCCGCCAGCTTCGCCATCCGCGCCTTCACCTCCCGCACCTGGGGCTGCAGCACCGGATCGGCATTCCTCCACAACTCGACGAAGCGGCCGTAATACTCCAGCGCCTGTGCCCGGTCGCCCCGCTCCTCATAGAGTTCGCCCAGCCGTCTGAGGCTGGGAGCCAGGGTGTAGGGATCGACGGTCGGCTTCCAGACCGATCCGGCCGCGGCGGCCCGGCGGTACGCGGCGAGGGCGGAATCGGGCTGCCCCGCCCGTTCCCAGGCAATACCGGTTTCGTAGTCGCCGCAGTCAGGACAGAACCGCGCGAAGCGTCCAGCGGAAAACGCCTCGACCGCGGCCGATGCGTGCCCTTCCGCCAGGGCCATCCACCCCCGAGCCTGATGCCATTCAAACACGCCGCGGCGATACCCCTCCGGCACCTCGGCCTCGTATCGTGCCAGCGTCCGGCGTGCATCCTGGGTGCGGCCGGCGGCGGCGTAGAGCGTCGCGACCTGGGGCAGGGGGCGGTCGAGCCTGGGCAGCGACTCGAGCGGAAACCGCCGCAGCGCTTCGCCCATGACGCGCATGCCTCCGGCGGTGTCGCCCTGCAGGCGCATAAGGCTCCAGGCCTGGCTCAGCGACTGCACCAGGGCAGCGCCGGGCAGCCCCCGTTTCTCATTGAGCGCCACCGATTGGCGCACCAGACGATCAGCGTCCGCCAGCCGACCTTCGGTGAGGACGACGCCGGCCTGGCCCCAGATGGCCAGGCCCTGATCGGCCAGATCGCGGCTGGAGAGGGCGAGGTCGGCATAGGCCCGCTCCGCCCCGGCAAAGTCCTGCAATCCAGCCAGCCCGAACGCGTGGATCCACAGCACCAGAGGGGAGCTGGGGAAGCGTTCCACCAGCAGGTCCATCGTCTTCCGGGCCTCAACCGCGTGCCCCTGGCCGATCTGGGCGCCCACCAATTGAGAGAAGACGTTGGTGGGGTGGTCTGCCGTCATCGCCTCCCGGACCACCAGCGACTCCGCCTCGGCGTTCCGCCCCTGGTTCATCAGGGAGAGCGCCAGGTTGTTGCTGGCGATATAGTGATCGGGAACCAGCGCCAGGACTTTCCGATAGGCGGCGTCGGTCCGCTCCACGTCCCAATCGACGTTGTTGTAGTAATACGCGATCGTCAGTTGCCGTTCGAGCTCGGTGAGCCGGTCGCGGTGCTGGTAGGCCCGGGTGGTCGCGTCGACGACCCGGTCCTCGCTCGCCCGCGAATTGCCGAGTACCACCGCCAGCTTCCGCCAGGCCATGGCGAATCCACTGTCCAGTGCCAGCGCCTGCTCCAGCAGCGGCACGGCGGGCCCGTTTTCCCCCCGGTTGCTCATCTGGGTGGCTTCGGTGTACAACCGCAGCGCCTCGAGAGAGCCGGTCGTGACCTGCTCCAGCGGCTCGCCGCCGCGGATGCTCTTGAGCGATTCCCCGATCCGTTCCCGGACCCGGGCGGAGAGCCGATCGAGCGCGCTCACGATGCCGGCGTCGGTCTCCGCCGTTTCCCGCAGCGCCACCAGCTCGGAGCCATCGGTGGCGCTGATGATCCGCGCCGCCAGCACGTAACTCCTGCCGATCGAGCTGATCTCCCCGGCCACCACCGCCTTGGCGCCTTCCCGGGCGGCGAGATTCTGGGCCAACGCACCCGTCACCGCGACACCGGGATCCTGCTCCATGCGCCGCAGGCCCTCGTTGACCTGGGCGGTGGTGAGGATGCGGATCACCGGCGATTGGGCCAGGTCGATCCGGAACGCTTCGGTGATGGAGCTGCCGAGGGTAGGGTCGGTGGTGCGGTTCTCGAAGTCAGCGACCAGGAGCTGGTCGGTCGCATTGAGCCGGCCGGAGGCCACCAGTGTTCCCACCGGCCCGATGCCGGCGAGCCGCATGACGGTGTAGATCAGCGCGACCGCCGCCAGACCGCCAAAAGCAAGGAATCCGCCGCGAATCGCCCGCTTCCAGGTGAAGAGGCGGTGCACCCCGCTCGCCGCCGGCGACATGATCCGGCCGGTGGCCCGCGCCTCGGCCCGCTGCCGCTCGAAATACCCCGTGACGAGAATGATCGGCAGCCCGATCGCGAGCAGGGCAATGGCGCCGTAGAAGACCCAGTCGGGCAGCCCCAGCTGCCGCACCCCGATATAGACGACGCCCAGGGTCACCACCGATGCGCCGACGAAGCTGGCGATCACCCGCACCGGCTGGCTCTGCTTGAGCGCCTCCGCTGTCCCGCTGGAAATCGCCGGCAGCGCCACACTCGGTGTCAGACCGCCGCTCGGCGTGAGCACCACCTCGAGCTGGGCCAGCAGCTCCGCGGCGTTCTGCCACCGGTCGGCCGGATGCTTTTCGAGACAGCGCATCAACAGCCCATTGAGCGCCGGCGGCACCGCCGGGCGGTGCCGGGTCAGCGGATCCGGGGCCTGGGTGATATGCGCGGCCAGCATGGCCTGCGGCGTCGGGGCGACGAACGGGGTCCGCCCGGTGAGCATCTCGTACGCCAGAGCACCCACCGCGTAGATATCCGCCCGGTGATCCACGTGCGGGTCGGCTGCCGCCTGTTCCGGCGCCATGTACGCCGGCGTCCCCAGCGCCACGCCGAGCGAGGTCAGGGAGGACTTGCCGCCGCTGGAGACACTGACCGCCTTGGCCACCCCGAAGTCGGTGACCACGGCGTGTCCGGTCGAGAGCAACACATTGTCCGGCTTGATGTCCCGGTGCACCACCCCATGGGCATGGGCATACGCCAGCGCGTCCACCACCTCCCGCAGGATCTTGACCGCCTCCGGCACCGGAAGGGCGCCGTCGCGGCCCAGCTTGGCCCGCAGCGACTCGCCGGTGATAAACGGCATGATGTAGTAGAGCAGATCACCGGCCGAGGCGGCGGTGAGGAGCGGCACGATATGGGGATGCTGCAGCCGGGCGGCGAGCTGGATTTCCCGCTCGAACCGCTCGACGTTGACCGCCGCACCCATATCCGGCGGCAGGACCTTCACCACCACCTGGCGACCGAGCCGGGTCTCCTCCGCGAGGAAGACGCGGCTCATCCCCCCGCCGCCCAGTTCCTTCAGGATGCGATAGGTGTCACCAAGCGCAGCTTGGAGCCGGGGTTCGAGGCTGATGGGGCAGGTCCTGATGGGGGTGGGCTACGGCGCCAAACTTACCGACCCTCCCCAGTGGCGTCCACCCGAAGGCCGGCATGGTTGGCTCGGTGGGGAACTGCAACGGGAACTGCAACGGGAACAGCAACGCAGAGGCACAGAGGGCTCGCGAAGGTCGCAGAGAACAGCCAATTGAAGGTGGTCGAAAGGCCTGCCCCAGATCGGAACCACCATCAATCAGTTCTGCGCGACCTCGGCGAGTCCTCCGTGCCTCTGCGTTGCTGTTCAATGGCTGTTCTCTGCGACCTCTGCGAGCCCTCCGCGCCTCTGCGTTGCTGTTCCCCTGCGCCAGACTGTGCAGACTAGACCTTTTCGAAGACGATGCGGTAATGCTCGAACAGCTCCCGCTCGAAGCAGACCGTATTGGCGCTGATCCCCGACATGAACGCCAGCCGGAAATCACTGCTGGTGAGGTAGCGCGGCAGGAGCGACAGGTAGACCGGGAGCTTGCGCAGGGTGCGCCGGCCGAAGCGCTGGCGCCACTGGCGGATGGTCTCGATGTAGTCGAGCCGGCCGCTGTGCTGGTTCACGACCTTGAAGTAGGGCGCTGCGGTGCGGTGGAGTTGCTCGTCGCCGTAGGGGAGCCACGACCCGGGGAACTGCTTGGTCATCAGACCGAGGATGAACTCGTCGGAGTCATGGGGGGCGTTCAGGTCGATGGCCTCATACGGCAGCATGTTCTTGCCGAAGACCATCGTCTGCAGGAAGAAGCGGCCCTTCGGCGGCAGCAGGGCATGGACCGACTGGAACAGCCGGTCGTAGATGGCCTCCTGCCGGCCGGCCTGATACTCCTCGATGGAGCAGAAGTGCTCGAAGGCACCGAGGCTCACCACGCCGTCGAACCGTCCGACGGTTTCGGTGGTCACTTTCCGGCAGTCGAGAATCCGGGCGTCGAGGCCATTCTTCTGACAGGCGGCCGCCTGACCGGTGGAGAGGGTCAGCCCCAGCCCTTCCGCTCGCTCCTCCCGGATCCGCCGCAGCATCGGCCCCCAGCCGCACCCCATATCGAGAATCCGGGCGCCAGGCCGGATCCCGACCTGCTCCACGATGAAATCGTGCTTGCGTCGCTGGGCCTGCTCCAGGGTGAGCGAGAAATCGCCGTCGTACTTTGCCCCGCTGAAGTCTGCCGACTCGCCCAGGCTGAGCCGGAACAATTTGTCGATGAGGGAGTACGTGAAGTCGATGTCGGCCTTGCTGGCCATGGTACACCTCGCCCCTGCAGAGCGGTGGTTGGGGTGGCCGCGTCGCTCAGGGGATGCCCCGAGGAGCGGGTGGTCCTGCTGGGAGAAAAAAAGTGATCGCGAACCGGCCCTCACACAAGACCCCGGCAGCCGGACGCCGACCTTGCCGCGGGGCGACCACCCGGCGATCCTCCGCCGCATACCTACCCCGGGTCAGCACCATGAAAACGCCCCCCACCACGATCATCCTGGATGACCACAACGCCCTCGCCCGGCAGGTGGCCCGCCGGATCGCCGACCTGATCCAGGAGCGGAACCGACAGCGCAAGCGCACCGTGCTTGGCCTGGCCACCGGCTCTACCCCGATCGGGGTCTACCGCGAGCTGATCCGGTTACACCGGGAGGAGGGGCTCTCCTTCGCCCGGGTCGAGACGTTCAACCTGGACGAGTACTACCCGATGGCGCCGGAGAGCCTGCACTCCTACCACCGGTTCATGCGGGAGAATTTCTTCGAATCGGTCGACATCGACCCGGCCAATACCCACCTCCCCCCGGGCAACATCCCCAGGGAGGCGATCCCCGAGGCCACGGCTCGCTACGAAGCCGGCATCCGGTCGGCGGGCGGCATTGATCTCCAGTTGCTGGGCATCGGCAAGACGGGGCATATCGGTTTCAACGAGCCAGGGTCGGGAGGCGACAGCCGCACCCGGCGGGTCTCCCTCGATCCGGTCACCCGCCGTGATGCTGCCGCCGACTTCTTCGGGGAGGACAACGTGCCCCGCGAGGCGATCACCATGGGGGTCGGGACGATTCTCGAGGCGCGCGAGATTCTCATCCTGGCCACCGGGGAGCACAAGGCGGACATCGTGCGCAAGGCACTCGAGGGGGCGGTCGACCTCGAGGTGGCCGCCACCTTCCTGCAGCAGCACCCGCATACCACCTGGTATATCGACCGCGCCGCGGCGGCGCGCCTCACCCGGATCGCCACCCCGTGGCTGGTGGACGAGGTCGAGTGGACCCCGGCACTCATGCTGAACGCCGTCACCTGGCTCTCCCATCAGACCGACAAGGCGATCCTCAAGCTGACCTACAAGGACTACGCCGAGCATGCGCTGTCCTCGCTGGTGGCTCGGCACGAATCGCCCGGCACCGTGAACGGCCTGGTGTTCAATGCGCTGGGCGCCAAGATCCGGGGCCGCTCCAGGCTGCCGCGGGGCCAGCGGGTGATCTGCTTCTCACCCCATCCGGATGATGACGTGATCTCCGCCGGCGGCCTGCTCCGCAAGCTGGCCCAGAACGAGAACCAGATCTGGGTGGGGTACATGACGAGCGGGAACATCGCGGTATTCGATCACGATGTGCGCCGGCATCTCGATTTCCTCGGCCGGCTCTCGCGCGAATGGCACCTGACGGAGACGGAGATCGGGACGCTGACGGCGAAGGTGGAGGACCACTTGCACCGCAAGCAGCCGGGCGACGTCGATATTCCCGAGGTGCTTGACCTCAAGCGGCTGATCCGCGAGTCGGAGGCGGTGAGCGGGCTGGGGGTCCTGGGGATCCCGCCGACTGCGGCGCGATTCCTGAACCTCCCCTTCTACCAGACCGGAAAGGTGCGGAAGGATCCGGTGGGGCCGGCCGACGTGGCGATCGTGCGGGCGCTGCTGGAGGAACTGCGGCCCGACCTGGTGCTGGTGGCGGGTGATCTCTCCGATCCCCACGGTACCCACCGGATGTGCAAGGAGGTGATCGAGACCGCGCTGGCCGAGCTCCGGGGGCAGCAGAGACCGGAGGTGTGGCTCTATCGCGGGGCGTGGCAGGAGTGGGCGGTCACGGAGGCCACCTGGCTGGTGCCGCTCTCCCAGGAGGAGCTGCGACTCAAGATCCAGGCGATTTTCAAGCATCAGTCGCAGAAGGACACCGCTCCCTTCCCCGGCCAGGACGATCGCGAGTTCTGGCAGCGGGTGGAGGCGCGCAACCGGGGCACCGCCGATGAGCTCAACCGGCTGGGGCTGGCGGAGTACTTCGGGATGGAGGCGTACGTCGTGACGTGACGCACAACGGGCGGCCCGTGAGGGCCGCCCGTTGATTGCGATAAATCAATTCCCCTACTGGACCGCGTTCATCATGTCGAAGATCGGCAGGTACATCGCGATCACCATGCCGCCCACGATCACACCGAGGATCACGATCATGATCGGCTCCATGAGCGACAGCAGCGCGCTCACCGCCACGTCCACTTCCTCGTCGTAGAAGTCGGCGATCTTCGACAGCATTTCATCCAGGCCGCCGGTCTGCTCGCCGACCGCGATCATCGAGATGACCATCGGCGGGAACACCTTCGACTTCTCCAGCGGGGCAGCGATCGTTTCACCACCGGCGATCGAGTTGCGGCTGGCCATGACCGCATCGTGAATGACCCGGTTGCCCGCCGTCTTGGCCGTGATCTCCAGCCCGTCCAGGATCGACACGCCCGAGCTGATCAGGGTGCCCAGCGTCCGGGTGAAGCGGGACACGGCGGACTTGCGGAGCATGTCACCCAGCACCGGGGCGTTCAGCAGCATCTGGTCGATCCGCAGGTGCCCGTCGGAGGTGGCGTAGTAGCGCTTGATGGCCACCACGATGCCGATGACGATGATAATCAGCATCCACCAGTAGTTGATCAGGAAGTCCGACATCCCGATCACGATCCGGGTCGGGAGCGGCAGCTCCATGCCGACACTGGCGAACATCTTCTGGAAGGTCGGGATCACGAAGATCAGCAGCACCGCGATGGCGATGGCGGCGACCGACATGATGACGCCCGGGTACACCATGGCGCCCTTCACCTTCCGGATCAGCGCGTCGCTCTTCTCGAGGAAGGTGGCGAGGCGGAGCAGAATGGTGTCGAGAATACCGCCCGCTTCGCCGGCGGCGACCATGTTGACGTACAGCTCGGTGAAGGCCTTGGGGTGCTTGCTGAAGGCGTCGGCCAGGGTGTGCCCGCTCTCGACGTCGAACACCACCTGCTTGGTCACCTCGGCCAGCGTCGGGTTCTCGGTCTGCTTGGCCAGGATGTCCAGCGACTGCACCAGCGGCAGGCCCGAGTTGATCATCGTGGCGAACTGCCGGGTGAAGATGACGGTGTCGCGGGTCTTGATGCCCTTCTTCCCGAAGCTGAACGAGAGCTGCTTGGGCTGCTCCCGCACATTCACCACGATCATCTTCTGCTGCTTGATGTGCCTCAGCACCTCGTCCCGGGAGGGGACATCCAGCTGCCCCTTCATGATCTGGCCGGTGGTGGCGTTGCGCGCGGTGTATTCGAACACGGGCATGGTCGGTCTCCTGTGACCTTAGCGGCGGGCGGCGGGGCGGCCGCCGGTGGGCTTCTCCATCGACCCCATTTCCTGCTCCTCCAGTGGCGTTTCACCGCACATCCGGAGCAGCTCGTTCTGGTCGCCTGACGCGCGCAGGCACTCTTCCAGCGTCACTTCACGCGACATGTACAACTGGAACAGCGAATCGTTCATCGTCTGCATGCCGTGCTTCTTGCCCGACTGCAGCGCGGAATAGATCTGGTGCACCTTGTCGTCCCGGATCAGCGCCCGGATGGCCGGGGTACAGACCATGATCTCGCAGGCCATGGCCCGGCCGCGGCCCTTGGCCTTCTGCAGCAGGGTCTGGGTGATCACCCCTTCCAGCACGAACGACAGCTGGGCCCGGACCTGGGTCTGCTGGTTCGGCGGGAAGACGTCGATGATGCGGTTGATCGACTCCGCCGCCGAGTTGGTGTGCAGCGTGGCGAGGGCAAGGTGACCGGTCTCGGCGATCGTCAGGCAGGCCGAGATGGTCTCCAGGTCCCGCATTTCGCCCACCAGGATCACGTCCGGGTCCTCGCGCAGGGCATACTTGAGGGCACTGGCGAAGCTCTTGGTGTCGGTCCCGACTTCCCGCTGGTTGATGATGCAGGAGTGGTGGCGGTGGATGAACTCGATCGGGTCCTCCACCGTGATGATGTGCCCCTTCCGCTCCTTGTTGATCTTGTCGATCACCGCAGCCAGCGTGGTGGATTTACCCGACCCGGTCGGGCCGGTCACCAGCAGCAGGCCGCGCGGTCGCTCCGACAGCTTCGAGAGCACCGGCGGCAGGCCCAGGTCGGAGAAGGTCTTCACGTTGAACGGGATCATCCGGATCACGATCGCCACGCAGCCGCGCTGCTTGAAGACGTTGCCGCGGAACCGGGCGAGGTTCTGGATGCCGAACGAGAAGTCCAGCTCGTCCTCGGTCTCGAACCGCTTCTTCTGGTTCTCGGTGAGCACCGAGTAGGCCAGCGCCAGCGTGTCCTTGGGGGTGAGCACGTCCGGCGCGCTGGCACTGGTGATATCACCGTCGATCCGGAGCTTGGCCCGTTCGCCGGCGGTGATATGCAGGTCCGAAGCGTCCTTCTCGATCATTTCCTCGAGCAGGGCGCGCAGATTGATCGTCATGCCGCGGTCTCCTTGATGACCTCTTCCAGCGTGGTCACACCCCGTGAGATCTTCTTCATGCCGTCCATTCGGAGCGTCAGCATCCCGTCCTCCACCGCCTGGTCACGGATCTCCGCCACCGAGCCGCCCCGGAGGATCAGCCGTCGCAATTCGGGACTCAGGGCCATAACCTCATACAACCCGGCCCGGCCCTTGTACCCGGTTCCATTGCAGGTTTCGCACCCGCGGCCCCGCATGAAGGTCAACTGCTTCAGTTCCTCGATGTTATCGCCCAGGGACTTGAGCTCGACGTCGGTGTAGACGTGCGGCTCCTTGCAGTCCTTGCAGATCCGCCGGACCAGCCGCTGCGCCACCACCAGGTTGACCGCGCTGGCCACGTTGAACGCCTCAATGCCCATGTCGATCATACGGGTGATGGTCGACGGGGCGTCGTTGGTGTGCAGGGTGGAGAGCACCAGGTGGCCCGTCAGGGCCGCCTTGATGGCGATACCGCCAGTCTCCAGGTCGCGGATCTCGCCGATCATGATGATGTTCGGGTCCTGCCGCAGGAACGCCTTCAGCGCCGCCGCGAAGGTCAGTCCGATTTCGTTCCGCACCAGGACCTGATTGATCCCCATCAGGTTGTACTCGACCGGGTCCTCCGCGGTCATGATGTTGGTCTCGATCGTGTTGACCCGGGACAGCGCGGAGTAGAGCGTCGTGGTCTTGCCTGATCCCGTCGGCCCGGTGACCAGCACCATGCCATAGGGATTCAGGATGTTCCGCATCAGGTCGTCTTCCGCCTTCTTCTCGAAACCGAACTTCGAGAGGTCCAGCGTCAGGTTCCCCTTGTCCAGGATTCGCATGACGATCTTCTCGCCATAGATCACCGGCAGGGTCGAGACCCGGAAGTCGATCACCCGGCTGCCCATCTTCAGCTTCAACCGGCCGTCCTGCGGCACCCGCCGTTCGGCAATATTGAGCTGGGACAGGATCTTGATGCGGCTGGTCAGCGCCGCCTTCATCTTGGCCGGCGGCTTCATCACCTCGAGCAGGGCGCCGTCGATGCGGTAGCGCACCCGGATCTCGTGCTCGAACGGTTCGATATGGATGTCCGATGCCCCGCGCTTCACCGCATCGGTCAGCAGGCCGTTGATCAGCTTGACCACCGGCGCATCGTTGATCTGCGCCTGGCTCGCCGCCTCGTCCTCGACGTCCTCGACCACCTCGACGTCACTGTCGCCCAGCTCCTCCATCTCCTTGAGCAGCGTCTGCATCTGCTCGTCGGAACTCTCGTAATGCTTCTCGATCAGGTTGCGGAGGGTGTACTCCCCCGCGATCACCGGGAAGAGATCGTAGCGGGTGATGAACTTGAGGTCGTCCAGCACCCCGGTGTTGGTGGGGTCGGCCATCGCGACCGTCAGCGTGCGCCCCTCGCGCTTGAGCGGCAGCACCACATTCTTGAGCGCAAAATCCGAGGGCACCAGTTTCAGGATCTTGGGATCGACCTCAAATCGCGTGAGGTCGACCGCCGGCATCCGGTACTGGCGCGCGAGGATCTTGGTGACCTCGAGTTCCTGGACCAGTCCCAATTTGACCAGGACGTAACCCAGACGGTGGCCCGACGACTTCTGCTCCGCGAGGGCCGACCCGAGCTGTTCCCGGGTAATCAGGCCTTCCCGAATCAGGATGTCGCCCAGCCGGTCGCTACTGCCGGCAGCTGCGGTCGCCATCGCCTCGCTGGTGCTGGATTGTGAAGTGTGACAACGATTTACGGCTATTCATCTAAGCTAGGGACCCCGGGTGGGGTGTCAAGGCGTGGAGACAGAGGGAACGGGGAACGGGGAACGGTCGTGAGGGGCCGCGGTCATTGCGAGGAGGCCGCCCTGCGGCCGGCGAAGCAATCCCCCGACCTCCGAGCCGTCCCTGCTCCCCGTTCCCCTCCTCCTCCCCGCTGTTATCGGCAAATCCCCTGCCCTACTCCACCGCGACCCGATCCCGCAGCCGGACCAGGGTCGACGGACCGATTCCCGGCACCCGGACCAGGCTGTCCACTGCGGGAAAAGGCCCATGCTTCTCGCGAAAGGCCACGATCCGGCCCGCCAGGGCTGGTCCCACGTACGGCAGCCGCTCCAGCTCGGCGGCCGTGGCCTTGTTGAGGTTGACGACAGGGGGACCAGGCAGGGATTCCTGCGGGACGGACGCCGGACCCGGCAGGGCCGGGACGGAAGGGTGACCGGAGAAACGGACGTGGGGCCCGAGGGCGGCTAACAACCCGGGGCCCACCCCCCGCACCCGGTCGAGACCGTCCAGCGAGGCAAAGGGCCCATGTGCCTCGCGATCCGCCACAATCACCTTGGCCAGGGTGACCCCCACCCGGGGCAACCGGGCAACCTCGAGCGCCGGGGCGACGTCCAGATCGATCGTCTCCCCCGTGGCCAGGGGGCGGGCCAGGGCAATTCCGCTGTCTCGATGGGCGAGGGGGGCCGCGCCGGCGGGGACCGGCAGGAGGGCGACCTCTCCCGGCGGTGATCCCGGCTGCCCGGCCCAGCACCGGAGCGCCTGGCCACCAACCGCCAGGCCTAACAGAAGGAGTACCGCGCGGCGCTCAGGAGCCATGCCCCATGGTGGGCGGACTGCCGCCGGCACCCGGGCGCGCGGGAACGCCGCCGGGCACCAGAAAACGAAATCGCCGGGCTACTTCCTGATCAGCGCCATCGCCACGTCCCCGACGATCTGCAGGCTGGCGGCACTCACCTTATCGATGGTGTCGTCGGGCGTGTGCCAGGCGGGATAATCGAAGTCGACCACATCGATGGCCCGGATCCCCACCTTCTGCAGCTCCACGTGGTCATCCGTCAGGGTGTGGCCCGGTCCCGACTCGAAATACTGCCCGTGCCCGATCTCCCGGGCGGTCTTCCACACCAGGTCGACGACCTCCGGGGCCCCCAGCAGGGAATTCCCCTCCTGCTTGAGGTTCAGGTTCTTGTCGCCCACCATGTCAAACAGCACGGCATAGAGCGGCCGAGGACCGGGCGCCTGGTGCTGCGCGTAGTAGCGGGAGCCGATCAGGACGTCGTTCTTCTCCGCCTCGAAATCACCGTAGTCCTCCCCGTCGACGAACAGCAGGTCGACCCCGACCGTGGACGGCGTCCGCTTGAGGACATCCGCCACGCCCAGCAGCAGTGCCACACCGGAGGCGCCATCACTCGCGCCCGGCACGGGCAGCTTCCGGTCGCCCTTCCACAGCGGGCTGTCGGACACCGGACGGGTATCCCAGTGCGCCAGGTAGAGAATCCGCTCTCGCGCCGCCGGATTGAACCGCGCGATGAAGTTCACCAGGTGGAGTGTCTCCCCCTTGGCGCTGACATGGTCCCAGCGCTGCACGATCAGCGTATCGGCCCGCGCCTGCAGCAGGGAATCGAGCCAGTCCGCCATGCGATCATGCGGGGCTGTGCCTGGGATCCTCGGGCCGAATGCGACCTGTTGCTGGAGGTACTGGAACGCCACCGCACTATCGAACTCCCGCACTGGCGGTTTATCACAGGCAGCGAGAAGGGTGGTGAGGAGGAGAATCGAGAGACGCATGGACGGCCAGGGAACGGGGAACGGGAACAGGGAACAGGAAGAACAGGGAACAGGGGAACAGGAGTCGAGGAACAGGCGACCGAGCACCTTGGGCGCGCACAGCGCGACCCGGTGCGAGGAAGTCCCTTCAGGGAGAACAGGCCGAAGATAAAGCCCTGCACCGATGCCGAGTGCCCTGCTCCCCGTGATCGTTCTCCCGCGTTCCCCTGTTCTCCCGTTCCTCCGTCTTACCGATAGTCCCCCGCAAACAGCGACAGCTGCAGCGACGCCGTGATGATGATCTGCGAGAACTTGCGATCGAGGTGGCGCGCCTCATTCAGTGAATAACTGAACGACAGGCCCCCGGTGACGATCTTGGCGAGGTCGCTGTCGAGCGAGGCGCGAATCTCTCGCCGCCGGGTGTCGGAGACACTGCTGCATTCCGGCTCCTCCAGCCGCCGAAGGCAGCTGGTGCCGTGGGAGATGACCGCGCTGAGTTGCGAGCGGACCAGCCGTTTCACCCGGCTGAGGGCGGTGGGGAGGTTGAAGCTGTGATTGAAGCCGGCGGTCACATCCTCCTGGTTCGACTCGCTGGTGCTGCCGGTCGAACGATTCTGCTGACCCTGTTTGTTGTAGGCAAAGGAGAACACCATGCCGTTTTCGAGGGCGATCTGGGCGTCGGGACTGAAGTTGCTGCTCTGCACCCGGGACACAATGGGCACGCCGCTGGCACTGGGTGACACGGTCGATCCATCCGAGGAGCGGAAGCTGGCGCCGAACCCCAGGGTCGAGATCGGGGCCAGTCCACTCACCGTCCGGGTAAAGCGGGCGGAGCCTCGCGGCCACTCCAGCGCCTTGCTCTCCGTGACCAGGAAGCCCGATCCCGCCCGCTGATAGCGGCTGGTGCGGCTGCGGGTATAGCCCAGTGTGAACGAGAGACCGAAGGGAAGATCTGCGCCCGAGTTGAAGGCCGTGGCCCGTACCTCCGCCGCGCCCAGGGCGGTGTCGCTGCCCTGCCGGAGGTAGGAGTCGAGCCCCCCGAGGGCCAGCTGATAGCCGAGGGCGGGGTCGAAACTGGCCAGGTCGAAGGTGGAACTCCGGGTGAGCCGGTCACTGATGTCGAACGGCCGGAGTCGCCGGGTGGCCCGCCCGAGCAGGCTCGAATCGCCCAGGGTCTTGCCGATCAGGCGACCCAGGTCGACCGCCAGCCCCACTTCCTTGAGCCGGGTGTTATTGAGCGTCTGGGGCAGAATGAACGCCCCCGCAGTGTCTCCATCCTCCCGGATTGGGTTCCGGCTCGTCAGGCTGCGACTCAACACGAAATTGCTGCCGGTGGTAAACCGGGGCCGGAGCCACGAGGTAACGCGCGGGTTCAGCGCCAGCGTGGTGCTGAGCTGGCGGTCGCGCTCCACCCCCACATCGTTGCCCAGGAAGCTGCGACGGGAGGAGTTGACCAGCCGCCCGAGCGAGGTCGAATCAGCATAGCGTCGCAGGTCGCGGGTGCTGACCAGGTCAGCGCCAAGCGAGAGCAGTCCGAGCGGCTGCCACGAGGTCCCGGCGCTGTTCCGCCACAGGTGCTGCTCGGACAGGATCGGGGTCAGCAGGGTGTCGGCATCGCGGTAGACCGGCACCTGGTAGGCCAGCAGGTCGTTCTGGATCCGGGTCAGGCCGCTCGAGAGCCGTATGGAGGAGGGGGTGAGGGTGACCGCAGGCTGCCGCAACCCCCTGCCGGCGTCGGTGTTCCGCAGGAACCCCGGCAGCTTGTCAACGATACCCCCGAGCGGCAGGGTAAACCCGGTGCGCCCGGGCTGCAGCAGGTAACTGGCGTTAAACTGACGGGAGCTGCTGTTGGCCCGCGACAGCTCCGAGACACTCCGCCCGTCGCTCACGCTCAGGCTGAGGCTGAGGGGATCGATCAGCCCGTGCAGGACCCACGACTTGGCCCGTTCCACCCGCCGGATGGCCGCCGTGTAGCTGAAGGTCCAGTTGTACGGCCGTCGCAGGCGGTCGAGGTCCCCCCCCTGGATGTCGGTGCCGGTGAGCAGTTGGGGATCCACTTCGCTCCGGGCGTAGCCGACCTGGATCGGCAGGTTGATACCCAGCGACGCCGGCAGGAACCGATCGAGCCGGATGCCGGTGCCCAGCTGGTAGGTGGTGGTGGTGCGGTAGGTCGGCTGACCCCCGATCTGCTGGAAGTAGCCGTCCTGTCGCACGAAACCGGCGCTGAACTCCGCGGCATCGGAGGCCACCAGTCGCGCGTCGAACGCCATCGCGCTGCCGGTGCGCGAGATGGGGTCGACCAGCCGGATGTCGTCCACCCACAGCTCGGCGCTGTCCGCCGCCGTGGTCTCGGTCCGGCGCAGGATGCCCGCGGCGATCTCCTGGACCTGGGCCAGGTTCGGCGGGCTGATGGCGGGGTTCTCGATGTGCACCAGGTAGGGCCCGTCACAGAGCACATAGGCAATCGAGACGGTGTCGCCCCCGCAGCCCACCCGCGCCGCGCTGTCCGCGGCGAGACCCTGCAGCCGGCGCGATTCGATCGCGGCGCGCAGGGTGCGCCATTTGTCGAGGCTGATGGCAACCTCGGGCAGCCAGGTCGTGGTCTGCGCATCCGTCAGGTATTGGTAGAAGTTGCGGCTGTCACTGCCCACTCGGAGGTAGGCCTGCAGGTCCTGGCCGGTCCCCCATCCCGCGCCCCGTCCCCGGAACCAGGCCCGCAGTTCCCGGTACCCGAGCAGGTTCTGTGGTCCGCTGGGGAACCGGAAGTAGGCCTCGGAGCGCTGGGCAGCGACCATCCCCCGCCCGATGAGCCGCAGCGACCGTTCATTGGTCTGGGTGCCGAGTTCGCCCTGCCCGCTGTTCTTGCTGCTGAGGCCGCCCTGCACCCCCGGGCGGCGACACATAGCCCAGTTCGGTGTTCTCGGTGGAGACGGTCGAGGCGAGAATCTCCCCCGAGGAGGCGCTGGTGGCGCCGGCCAGACTGCTGATCGGCGCATCCGACCGGCGGACCCAGGGCGATCCGAGGAACCGCATGCGGGCCAGGGCGAAGAAGGCGCGAGTATCGGGACCACCGTCATCCTGGTTGGCGACGACGGCCAGCCGGAGATGCTTGATCAACCGGATATTGGGGGCACCCGACGGTGTCCGGTGCGGCGCGCAACGGCAGCCGGTAGAGCCGCCACCCGCTGCCGTCGGCGGCGGTCACGCCGGTGCGGATGAAGTAGGGCGAGCCGCGGAAGTCGATCACCCAGCGCAGAACGTTGTCGGCGACCCCATTGGCATCCAGGGCGTTGTCGTTGTCGAGATCCTCGGTATCCAGCAGGCCGTTGCCGTTGCTGCAGCGGGAACTGAGGTCGCCCCATGGATACACCTGCACCACGGTGCTCAGCTGCTGGGTGCAGAGCTGGGGCCGTTCCAGGAAGCCGCCCTGAAAGGCGATCTGATCAGGCCGGTCGCTGAGGAGGCCATTGTCGTCGGTGGCGGCGTTGAAGATGCCGGTCGGCTGGCGTTCGGTGTCGAGCCGACCGGTGCCAACGAGCTGACGGCCACGGTAGGTCGAGTCGGTGGCGGACACCGTCAGGCTCTCCGGCGCGAGCGCCACGGCGTCCTCACTGACGCTGCCCAGGTCGATCACCAGCTGGACCCCGGCGGTGTCGATCGACTTCCTGGCGTCGTTGTAGACCCAGATTTCGAGAAACTCATTCTTGGACAGGTCCACGCCGGTTGCGCTGAGCGGCGTGACCATCGTCCGCCACCGCGGTGCATTGGGGCGGGTCGGCAGCGTCCACGCGAGGGTGTTATTGCGCCGGACCAGGCCGCCGGCGGTATCCGGGTGGAGCGCCATGTAGAGCACGGTTTCCAGCTGGTCCTGCTGGCCGGCCACCCGGATCCGGTCGTCGATGTCGCGGGCCCGCAGCTCCAGGGCGTTCCCGTTGGCGGACGGAATCAGGTTCTGCCAGGTCAGCTGCACCGCATCGTCGAGGTCGAAGCTCTGCCCAACCACCTGGTCGATCCCCAGGGTGGATTGCGGCCGGCTGCCGAAGGACCAGACCGCCTCCCGCAGCGACAGCTCGATGCCGGGGTCACCCTCGAACTCTTCCAGGTAGGCCTGGCCCGATCGATTCGGATCGGGACGGGTCAGCGCCAGCTCGCCGTTGAGGTCGAGCCGTGACGGCGCGGTCGCGGGGGTGGAGGTCAGGCTGTTGACCAGCCGGGTCACCGCACTGGGCCGGAAATGCAGGTCGGTACTGATCCCGCCCACCACCTGGGCCGAGGCCTCGAAGCCGAGCTGGGGCCGGTTGAAGGCGCTCTGCTCCACCTGATACAGCCCCATCAGGTTGACGCCACCGGTTTCGCCCAGCGAATAGCGGGTGGCGACACCGAAGATCTGGGTGGGCGCCACGGCGAAGACGCCCCGCTCCTCGAACCGCGCCTGGATGGTGCCGCTGCTGTTGCCGAACAGCGTCTGGGGACTGAGAAAGCGGACCTGGCCGAGGTCGTAGTTGATCTCGTAGTCCAGACCGCGATCCAGCTTCCGTCCGTTGTAGTACAGCACCTCGCTGCCGTCGCGAATCTGGAGGGCTCCCAGGTCGAGGGTCGACCGGTCGCTCGTTGAGCTGGCGTTGTACCGCAATCGGAACACGAAGCGGGCCGCCGGCCCCTCGCTGTAGAGCAGATAGAGCGGGGTGCGGTACAGCGAATCGGTGCGCTCCGCGGGCGTGAGTCGGGCCGGGTCGGCGAACGGCTGTGCGTTGGGGAAGACGATGAACGACTCCCGGAGGGTCAGGCTCGCATTCGGGTCGCGGGTCCGGGGGAAGAGCCGGTCCCGCAGGTTGAAGACGGTCGGGTCCTCGCTGGTGGCGAGACCCAGCTCGGCGAGATAGGTGCCCTGGGCGCCGGGCCGGAGCGGCCGTTCCGATCGGTTCAGGGTCAACCCCACCACCAGGGAATTGAGGTCGAGATCGGCGCCGGCCACCCGGTAGACCTGACGCATCTCCTGGCGGAAGGTGCCCTTGGTGGCATCGACCCGGGGCTGCACCAGGAGGCGCAGGGTATCGCGCGGCGGCGACCCGGCCGGCGGGGGATTATCGACCGACGGGAAGGTGCCGACCGGTCCGGCCGCGGTCTGGTAACTGACGGCGAGGTAATCGTTCTGGTCCAGCCGGCCGGCGAGGGCCACCCACAACCCGCTGGGGTCGACATAGTAATCCACGTCGCGCCGCAGCAGCTCCCACAGCGCGGTCACTTTCTGGCTGGTGTCGGTCCCGATGGCGATCGCCCCGATGCCGCCCAGGTTGGGGTTCACCCCGGTGCGCGAGGGCGGACGGTAGCGATACAGCCGGACATCGGCCTGGACCTGGGCCGCGGCGGGTAGCCCGGTCAGGTTGAGGTTCAGGATGTCGACGGCGGGATATCCGGGGAGCAACAGCGGATCGATGGTCCAGAAAAAGCGATTCGACTCGAAGTCGAGGTCACGGGCTTCGCGGTCCTGCGGCTGTACCGTCGTGGTGCCCACCGCATAGTTCCGCTCGGCGATCACGCTGCCCTTCTGCGAGGCAGCGATGCTCTGGATCTGGAGCGCCCCCACTTCGAAGGTGGCGTTGATGCCGAAATTATTGGCGGGAATGTTGGCGGCGATGAAGCGGGAGGGGGGCGGGCGGAAGGTGACGGTGCCCACCTCGACCCGCCGGACGATTTCGTCCTCGACGCCCTGGTAATACACCTGCAGATTGTTGCGGGCGGTAAAATCCCGCTCGGTGTCGTAGTCCACGTCGACGTGGAAGCGGCGCCCGATCAGCCCGCCGGCCCGCACCGACAGATAGGTGTCGAGCCGCGGCGCCTTGAACCCGCCGCGGCAGCCGCTGTTCAGGTCGAGAAACTGGGCCGAAGTGCATCGCAGGTTCTTGAGCCGCTCGGTGCGCAGTTCGGTGCGGGCCTGCCCGTCGATGGTCAGGTCGACGGCGTTGCGGGAGACCCCCAGCAGGGAACGCTCCGTGGGGAGGCTATCTTTGGGCGGTGCGGCCGCGCCGTAAATCCCGCGCAGCCGCAGGGCCTGCGCCCGCGCCGCCCGGATGGAATCGAGCGAGGTATCGAGCGCCTGGGTCCATTGGGCTCCCGCCGTCGATGGCCCCTCGAGCCGCATGCCCCGCCCGGAGCACCGGCGGGATCCGGAGCGTCAGGCCTTCCGCCGCCGGAAACCGGAGCCAGCCGGAAAAAGTGGTGTCTCCCTGAGCGACGAGAGTCGCCGGCGCAAGCGCCAGAAACACCAGCACTGCCAGAGCGCGCACGGGGTGTGGGGCGGGAGGAAGCAGGGACGTCAGAGGTGAAGGCGTGGAACGCGACAAATATACTGGCCGTGTAAAAGGCTCACAACTCGTTACCGCTCGGAGACGTTGACTCGTGCGACTGCTGGATCGCTACATCCTGCGGCAGTTCCTGCCCCCGCTGCTCTTCGCCTTTGCGGCGATGACCAGCATCATGCTGCTCAACCAGGTGGCCCGCCGGTTCGGGCAGCTGGTGGGCAAGGGGCTGCCCTGGTCGGTGATCGGCGAGGTGTTCCTGCTCTGCCTGCCGTTCATCATTGCGATGACGCTGCCGATGGCGGTCCTGGTCGCGATGCTCTACACCTTCAGCCACCTGGCCGCCGACAGTGAAATTACCGCCATGCGCGCCAGCGGAGTCAGTGTCCTGGAGTTGCTCCGCCCGATGCTGCTGGCCGGGGTATTGCTCACCGCCATCAATTTCTGGTTCACCGACCAGATCCTGCCGGACAGTAATTCCCGGCTGCGCAACCTGCTGGTGAATATCCAACGGAAGAAGCCCACGCTGGAAATGCGGGAGCAGGTGATCAACGAAATTCCCCCGAGCGGCCTGTTCCTGCGCGCCAGCCGGATCGACGCCAACACCGGCCGGCTGCGCAGCGTGACGATCTACGACATGGCCGGCACCGAGAGCCGCCGGGTGATTTATGCCGACAGCGGCGTCATGGGCTTCACGGACCAGGGTACCGACCTGCAGCTGCGGCTGTTCGATGGGGCGATCCACGCCTTCAAGCAGTCGGATCCGGCGCTGATGCAGGTGACCGGATTTACCACCAATGTCATCCTGGTCAAGGAAGTGTCCAACCGGCTGGACCTGGAGGCCAACGACGGCGCGCGCGGGGACCGCGAGATGGGGACCTGCGAAATGATGGGCACGGTGCGGGAGGCGGACCAGGAAGGACTGGCGGCCCAACTCCGGCGCGAAGGCAGCCTGCAGCGGGACCTGCGCGCCCTCCTGCGGCTGCCACCCCCGCCGGCGACGGTGGTACCCCCGCGTCCGCCGCTCCCCGCATACTGCACGGTGCTCAATGGCCTGATTGCCCGAGGGGAGACGCCAGCCGGTGCCCCGGACACACAGCCTCCCCAGCCCGACCCTGCGACCACCTCCCCGCGCATCTACGGGACCGATGTCCAGCCGGGCCTGGCGTTGCCCGGGGTGGTGCCCCCGCTCCGCCCCGGGGTCCGTGAGCCAACCCGGGTCACCACCTGGGCCGAGATTTCCGCCGCCCAGGATGAAATGCGCACCACCCGCAATCGCGCCAACCAGTTCCGGGTGGAGGTCCACAAGAAGTGGGCGATCAGCGTGGCCTGCCTGGTCTTTGCCTTCGTCGGGATCCCGATGGCGCTCCGCTTCCCCCGGGGAGGCATGGGCCTGGTGATCGGCGGCGGGCTGGCCGTCTTCGCCATCTACTACATCGGATTGATCGCCGGCGAGGGCCTGGGCAACAAGGGGATCGTGCCGCCCTGGGTCGCCATGTGGACCCCCAACCTGATCTTCGGTGTGATCGGGGTGTTTGGCATGTACCGGGTCAGTCGCGAGTCGGGCTCCACCCGCGGCGGCGACCTCTCCGAAGTGTGGGACGGCCTGACCGGCCTCGTGGGCCGCGCCACCCGGCGACTGCGGCGGCGAGCCGCCTGATGCGTATCCTCGACCGGTACGTCGGCCGCTCGTGGATCCTCGATCTTCGTGCTGACCGCGTTGGGCTTTCCGGTGGTGTCGATCATGATCAACATGACCGACAACCTCGAGAAGCTGCTGGAGCGGGGCCTCAAGCTGCCGGAGATCTTCGTCAGCTACATCTACGCCCTGCCGCAGAACGTCTTCCTGGTCATGCCGGCGGCGGTGCTGTTTGCCACCGTCTTCACCGTGGGCAACCTGGGCCGGCATTCCGAATTGACCGCCGCCAAGGCCGGCGGCCAGAGCTTCTTCCGCCTGACCCTGCCGCTGTATGTACTGGCCACGCTCGCCGCCGGTCTGGCCTACGTGATCGGCGAGCTCGCCCCCGAGAGCAATACCCGCCAGCTCGAACTGCAGCGCGCCCGGGTGGCCAAGCCCCGTACCGCCCGGTACAACTTCGTCTTCCGGGCCGACCAGGGCTGGGTCTACACCATCCGCTCGCTCGATGTGCAGAACCGCAAGCTGCGGCAGCTGGTGTTCGAGCGGCAGGGCCGGGGCACCGAGTATCCCGGCCTCGCCATCACGGCCGACAGCGCCACGTATAACGACACCACCCGGGCCTGGACCCTGTGGACCGGCACCACCCGCCAGCTCGAACCGGATGGCCGCCAGCTCACCTTCCGGTTCCATTCCGCCCGGCTCAAGGCGCTGTCCCAGGAACCGGTCGACCTGCTGGCCGAACCCAAGGCGCCCGAGGAGATGCGGTACGCGGAGCTGTCGCGCTATATCGAGGCGCTGCAGCGGTCCGGCAACGATACCAGCAAGATCGAGGTGGATCGGGCCCTCAAGATCGCCCTGCCCGCCACCTGCCTGGTGATCGCCCTGTTCGGCGCGCCCCTCGCCGTCAGCGCCCCGCGCCAGGGGGCCGCCATCGGGATCGCGATCAGCCTCGGCACCACGGTGATCTTCCTCTCGCTGATCCAGCTCTCCAAGGCGGTCGGCGTGAGCGGCATCGTCAATCCGGTCGCGGCAGCGTGGGCGCCGAATGTCCTCTTCCTGGCGGCAGCCCTCTGGCTCCTGGGACGAGTGCGTACCTAGCCCGACCACCCGACTGCCTGACCGCCCGGCCGCCTGACCGCCCGACCGTGCTCCTCACTACATTTCGCCCATGACCACGCCCCGCCCCATTATCGTCGGCACCGGGATTGCCGGATTGTGGACGGCGTGGCGCCTTGCGGCGGAGGGTCGCCCCTCGCGGCTGGTCACCAAGGGACTGCTGGCCGACAGCGCCAGTGCCTGGGCCCAGGGCGGCATCGCGGTGGCGCTCGGCCCCGATGACAGCCCCAGTCAGCATGCCGCCGATACCCTCGCCGCCGGCGACGGACTCTCCGATCCGGAAGCGGTCCGCATCCTCACCAACGAAGGTCCCGACCGGATTCGCGAACTGCTGGCCCTCGGCGCCATCTTCGACCGCGGGCCGGATGGGTCGCTCCGCTTCGGGCTCGAGGCGGCGCACAATCGTCCGCGGATCATCCATGCCGGCGGCGACCGAACCGGCGCGGCGATCGTCGCGTTCCTTACCGATATCTGCCGCCGGCACCCGTTAATTGAGATCCTGCGCTACACCGAGGTCGCCTCGGTCGGCGTGAGGGCGGGCGGGTCACGGGGGTCGCTCGCCATCCGGCGCGGAACAGCGGTTCGAGCTGCCGGCCAGCGACGTCGTCCTCGCCACCGGCGGCGTGGGTCAGCTCTACGCCGTGACCACCAACCCGCTGGTCGCGACCGGCGATGGCTGGGCCCTGGCCTGGCGGGCGGGCGCCGCGCTGCGCGATCTCGAGTTTCTCCAGTTCCATCCCACCGCCCTCAAGCTGCCCGGGCGTCAATCCCGCGCCGCTGATCACCGAGGCGGTGCGCGGCGCGGGCGGCATCCTGGTCGACCGTCGAAGGCCGCCGCTTCGCCTTCGACGCCGATCCCCGGGGAGAACTGGCCCCGCGCGACGTCGTGGCGCGGGCCGTGGCGGCCGCCGACGCCACCGGCGGTGCCTGGCTCGATGCCCGGGAGATCCTCGACTTCCCCGAGCGGCTTCCCCGGCGTCACCGCCATCCTCACCCAGCACGGGCTCGATGCGCGGCGCGACCTGCTCCCGGTGGCCCCCGCGCTGCACTACGCCATGGGCGGCATCCGCACCGATCTCGACGGGCGCACCACCCGGGCCGGGCTCTGGGCGGTGGGCGAGGTGGCCTGCACCGGCGTGCACGGCGCCAACCGGCTCGCCTCGAACTCGCTGCTGGAGGGGCTGGTCTTCGCCGACCGGGTGGCCCGGGCCGCTCTGCGTCCGATACCGCGCCCGGCACCGCCGCGGGCCGGCGCGAGGGCGAGCACGCCGTCCCGCCGTTCCCCACGGCGGGAGACCGCAGTCGCGCGCGGCGCGCACCGCCGACGACGCCAGATCTGCCGGCTCCGCGAGGTGCGATGCAGGCGGATCATGACCGCCGACGTCGGGCAGTGCAGTCCGCACCGAAGCGAGCCTGTGCGACGCGCGAAGCGCGGCCGCTGGGCCGGCTGGCCAAGCGACACGCCGCCCGACGCGTGGCGGACCGCCAACCAGCTCCTCATCGCCCGGCTCATCACCCAGGCCGCGCTGCGGCGGCGGGAGAGCCGCGGTGGCCACCGCCGGCTCGACTATCCCCGCCGCGTCGCCCGCGCGTCGGGAGGTAGCGCATCTGACCTGGCGCTGCCCGTCATCGAGCCGCTCACGCCTCACCCCGGCCGCGGATCGCAGCGCTGCAGGAAGAGATCCGCGCCCTGGCCCGGGCCCGGAACGCGGTAGTGCTTGCCCACAACTATCAGCGGCCCGAGGTGCAGGATGTGGCCGATTACGTCGGGGACTCCCTCGGCCTCTCCCGCCAGGCGGCCGCGACCGAGGCGGAGGTGATCGTCTTCTGCGGGGTGCACTTCATGGCGGAGACGGCGGCGATCCTGGCGCCGCAGAAGCGGGTGCTGCTGCCCGACCTCCGGGCCGGGTGCTCGCTGGCGACGTACCATCACCGCCGGCTGACCTGCTGGCGTGGAAGGCGAAGTTCCCCGGATACATCGCGGTCGGGTACGTGAACACTACCGCCGAGGTGAAGGCGGAGCTCGACTACTGCTGCACCAGCGGCAACGTGCTCGAGGTGATCGACGCCATCCCGACCGACAAGGGGATCCTGTTCTGCCCCGACTTCTTCCTCGGCGCGCATGTGCGGCGGATGCGGCCGGATCGCCGGGTCGAGGTGTGGATGGGCGAGTGCCACGTGCACAAGGAGATCAATCCGCAGACGCTGGAGCGGGTGCGGAAGGAGCATCCCGGCGCCGAGGTGCTGGTGCATCCTGAGTGCGGCTGCGCCGGCCAGCTGATCTACGCCATCGGGCAGGGGCGACATCCCGCCGATGGGGTGCATATCGCCTCCACCGAGCGGATGATCCAGCTGGTGCAGGAGCGGCCGGCCGAAGAGTTCATCATCGCCACCGAGACCGGCATCATGCACCGGATGGAGCAGCTGGCGCCGACACAAGCGGTTCATCGCGGCCGACCCCGAGGCGGTCTGCGCCTTCATGAAGACCATCACGCTCGAAAACACCCGGGATGCGCTGAAGCTCGACCGGTATCACGTGACGGTGTCGCCCGAGATCACTCGGCGGGCCAGGTTGTCGCTCGACCGGATGGTGGCGCTTGGACCAGCGGTGGCGCGCAAACCCGGCGATTAGTTTGGCTCAGCCTCGGCTCGGACGGAGTTCAACGCAGAGGCGCAGAGGACCTGATCGAGGATTCGCAGAGGAATCATCTCAGGGGAAGAATCCCGGAGCACCAGAACCCGTCACATGTTTTTGGGGGTGCGCACCGCACATGGATTTGGTGGAGGGCCCACCAAAAAAATCGTACGCTGGCGGCGGGCTCCCATCCAGACTGCGAAGGGCCCTCTGCGGACCCTCAAACTTTTCCTCGGCGCCTCTGCGTTGAACTCCGCCCGAGCAGGTGCTGGCCATGAGGATCTGCCTCTGCGTTGAACCCCGCACGCGCCGGGGCCGGAGCGCACTTTTCACTCAGAAGCGGGGGCGATGATGCTGGAACGAGATCTGCGAGTTCGACTCGGCGCCGATGCTGCCCGGGTCGCCGAACAGGCGCTGGCGGAGGATGGGCCGCACGATGTCACCAGCGAGGCGGCGGTGCCGGCGGAGCTATCGGCCACCGGCTCCCTCGATTTCCGGACCGCTGGCATCCTGGCAGGCACCACCTATGCGGATGCCGTGGCGACGGCGGCGGAGCTGCCACCCGTCACCTGGTACCACGAACCAGGCTCGGTGGTCGGCGCGGGAACCTCGGTCGGGCTCCTGCGTGGACCGCTGCGCCGGATCCTCCTCGCGGAACGCCCGCTCCTGAACCTCCTGCAGCGCGCCGTGGCGATCGCAACCACCACGGCGACATACGTGGAGGCGGTCCGGGGCACGGCTTGCCGGATCCTGCATACCCGCAAGACCGCGCCCGGCCTTCGTCTGCTGGATGTGAGTGCGGTCCTGGCCGGCGGTGGCCACCTGCACCGGCTGGACCTCGCGACCGCGGTGATGATCAAGGACAATCACTGGCGTGCGATCGAGCGGACCGGCCAGTCGCTGGCCGAGGTGCTCAACGCCGCCAGGGCCATGGGTGTCGGTGAGTGCCAAGTCGAGGTCGAGTCACTGGCCCAGCTGGAGCAGGCGTGTGCCGCCGGCGCCACTCGGCTGCTCATCGACAATCAGGCGCCGGAGACGGTCCGCGCCTGGGCCAAGGTCGCGCGGGCGCTGGCCAACGGGATCACGGTGGAGGCCACCGGGGGGATCACGCTCGCCAATGTGCGGAGCTACGCCGACGCAGGCGCCGACTACATCTCGATCGGGGCGCTGACCCACAGCGTGCGCGCGGCGGACATTGCGCTGGAGATCACCGAGACCGGCTGACGCCAAACCAGCCATTGCTCGGACGGGGTTCAACGCAGAGGCGCCGAGGACCGGTCGAGGATTCGCAGAGGAATCGCCTCAGGACATGGCGCCCCCGAGCACCTCAACCAGTTAGATATTTTGGGGGTGCGCACCGGCGATGGATCTACGGGAAGGCCCACCACGCCAAGCCACCATTGCTCGGACGGGGTTCAACGCAGAGGCGCCGAGGACCGGTCGAGGATTCGCAGAGGAATCGCCTCAGGACATGGCGCCCCCGAGCACCTCAACCAGTTAGATATTTTGGGGGTGCGCACCGGCGATGGATCTACGGGAAGGCCCACCACGCCAAACCACCATTGCTCGGACGGGGTTCAACGCAGAGGCGCCGAGGACCGGTCGAGGATTCGCAGAGGAATCGCCTCAGGACATGGCGCCCCCGAGCACCTCAACCAGTTAGATATTTTGGGGGTGCGCACCGGCGATGGATCTACGGGAAGGCCCACCATAAAAATCGTGTGCTGGAGGTGGGCTCCCCACCAGGATTGCGAAGGGCCCTCTGCGAAACCTCAACTTTTCCTCTGCGCCTCTGCGTTGAACCCCGCCCGAGCAGAGCCCGACCCTGAACCCCGCCCGAGCAGAGCCCGACCCTGAACCCCGCCCGACCCGAGCCCGACCCTGAACCCCGCCCGAGCCGAGCCCGACCCGGAAGCGAGCCGAAGCGGAGCTATCGCCCGCCGCCCCACTTCTTCCAGGCGTAGTACACCGGCACGCCCGAGAAAATCACCGCCACGTCGAGTGCGAACGCCTTCGGGACCGACACCAGATAATTCCCCAGCAGGAACACCGAGCCCGCGAGGAAGAGAAGAGGCACCACCGGATACCCCCAGGTGCGGTACGTCCGCGCCATCTCCGGCCGCTGCTTGCGCAGGATGAACACCGCCGCGACTCCCATCGCATAGAACGGCCAGATCCCGATCACGAACTGGTCCGCCAGCTCGGTGAAGGTCCGCACCATGACGAAGATGACGCCCAGCACCGCCGCCAGCAGGATCGCCGCCGTGGGAGAGCCGGTGGCGGGGTTGATCCGCGCGATCGCCTTGGGGAACAGTCCGTCTTCCGCCATAGCGTAGAAAATGCGGGGCGAGGTCATCATCGAACCATTCAGCGTCCCGAAGGTGCTGACCGCCACCGCCAGCGAAATCGCCACGATCCCCGCCTGCCCAATGAGCAGCAATGCCACATCGGACGGCCACCAGTTCCGCCTGCTTCATCTGCTGGATCGGGATCAGGTAGAGATAGACCAGGTTGGCGAGCAGGTAGAGCGCCACCACGATCGCGGTCCCGATGAACAGCGCGCGGGGCAGCGTACGCTGCGGATCCTTCACCTCACCGGCCACGAAGGCGAGGTCGGCCCAGCCATCGTAGGCCCAGAGAATCGCGACCATGGCGAGGAGAAAGGGCGACAGTGCCACGTCGGCCCGCTGGGCCAGCATCGGACCGGCGCTGTGCGCCTGCCCCAGGCTGAAGCCCAGCACCACCAGGGCCAGGAGTGCCAGCGACTTGAACGCGGTACTGACGTTCTGCAGCAGCGCGCCGCTCTTGATCCCTCGGTAGTTCACCGCCGCCACGATGATGATCATCACCGCGCCGAGTGCCTGGTCGGCCCGCACCGGTAGCCCCCAGGCGGAGGCCGCCGGATCGAGGCCCACCGTCCGCAGCGAGTAGGCCGATGCGGTGATCCCGATGGCACCGTAGGCGCCGGGACGGATGATCAGCAGCTCGGCCCAGCCGAACAGGAAGGCGGGGATCGGCCCAAAGGCTTCACGCAGGAAGACGTAGATCCCTCCGCTGCGGGGGAACATCGCCGCCAGCTCGGCGTAACTCAGCGCGCCACACACCGCGACCACGCCACCCAGCACCCAGGCGAGCAGGAAGAGGGGGACATCGTCAATCTTCTGGGCCACGCCGGCCGGGGTGCGAAAGATGCCGCTGCCGATGGTCGATCCTATGACCACCGCCACGGCGCTCCAGAGTCCCAGCTGCCGGGGAAGGCGTTCGCCCCACTGGTCGGGGGTAGAGGTATGCATCGGCGGGGATTTGAGGTGAGCCAGTCGTTCCTGGTGGCGGGGGGGCCAGGGGAACGGGCCGGCGAGAGACGGGGTGGAGAGGACTCCGAGGGCGGAAACATGCCGAAATCGGCTTGGGTTGACAACCCACGTTACCTTCCGGCTTCTTTACTGGTTCTGGCTCGACGGGGTTCCACCGCGAAGGCGCAAAGACCGCGAAGAAACCAGCCGAGCCCACACCTCACATCACATCATAAGTTGTTGTTGTATATACATTTACAAGACAACCGAGTTGAGCGACTCGCCTTTGCGGCCTTCGCGCCTTCGCGGTAAGATCTGTTGGTTCAGCCGAACTGAGGTTTCACGTTGACCACGCCGTCGCCGTCCCGCCCAGCGCCTTCCTTATATCAGCGCGTCGCGCTGGGTGCGATCATCCTGACCGTTGGCCTGATCACCCTGGGTGGCGTCGTCCGGATCACCGGGTCCGGGATGGGGTGCGGCGATCACTGGCCCCTCTGCAATGGCCGGATCTTCCCCAATCTGGCCGACCGGCTCGAAGTCATCGAGTGGTCCCATCGCTGGGTGGCGTCGCTGCTGAGCGCCACGATCCTGGGGTTCGCCGTGGTGGGCTGGACCCGGCATCGCCATGAGCCGCGGCTCCGCAATCCCGCCACGCTCGCCCTCGGCCTGCTGGTGCTGCAGGTTCTGCTCGGCGCCCTCACCGTCAAGCTGCTGACGGCGGCGCCCGCGGTGGTGATCCACCTGAGCAATGCCATGCTGCTGCTGTCGGTCCTGGTCGTAGCGCTGCTCCGCGCCCTGAACCCCGAACCGATCGACATCCTGCCACGCGCCCGGGTGCATCTGGCGACCGCAGTGGTCGGATTCCTGACCATCGTCATGGGCGCCTTCGTCGCCAACTACGATGCCGGGGTGTACTGCCTCGGGTTCCCTCTCTGCGGTGGCGAACTCACCCCGCCGGCGACCGGGCTGGGGCAGATCCAGTATGTGCACCGGCTCTTCGCCTTCGCCTTCGCCGCCCTGGCGATTGCCTCGTTCCTCTACGCCCGACGCCGCCCCCGCACCCATGTTCCGCTCCCAGCAGCGCGCCGCGCACGCGGTCCTCGGCCTGGTCATCGTCCAGATCGGTCTGGCGGCGACCATGATCCTGCATCTGCTCCCAACCTCGCTGCGCGCCATGCACCTGCTGGTGGGTAGCTTGCTGGTCGGTCGCCCTGGTCGCGCTGCTCTTTCACGGGCAGGCGGGCGTCGACGGAGGAACGGATCCCGGTCGCGCCCGAGCCGGTGCACACCCACCGGACCCCGGAGTCACCCAGTCTGGCCCGCGACCTGGTGACGCTGACCAAGCCGACCATCATCTCGCTGCTGCTGGTCACCACCATCGCCCCGATGTTCATCACCGGGCAGGGCATCCCCTCGCTCGCCCTGGTGCTCTGGGTGACGCTGGGGGGCTACCTGATGGCGGGCGGCGCCAACACGATCAACATGTGGTTCGACCGGGATATCGATCAGCTGATGACCCGGACCAAGACCCGCCCCGTCCCCTCCGGGCGGATCACACCCCCATGGGCCCTGGCGTTCGGGCTGCTGCAGGGCGCCATCGCCTTCGCGATCTTCTGGTTCCAGGTCAATGCCCTGAGCGCCTGGCTCGCCCTCAGCGGGCTCCTGTTCTACGTCTTCATCTATACCATCTGGCTCAAGCGCACCTCGCCCCAGAATATCGTGATCGGTGGCGCGGCCGGGGCCTTCCCCCCGCTGGTGGGCTGGACCGCCATGACCGGGCACCTCGACCTGGCGGCGATCTACCTCTTCGCCATCATCTTCTTCTGGACCCCGCCCCACTTCTGGGCGCTGGCACTGGTCAAGCAGAAGGACTACGCCAATGCCGGGATTCCAATGATGCCGGTCGTGGCGGGGGATCACTGGACCAAGGTCCAGATGCTGGCGTATACCCTGATGCTGATCCCCCTGACCATCATGCCCTCGGTCTTCGGCGCCCTGGGGCTGCTCTATGGGGCGATCGCCCTGGGGTTGGGCGGGCGACTGCTCTGGTACTCCATCAAGGTCCTGCGGGAGCAGAGCGTGCTGCCGACCGCCTGGAAGATGTACAAGTATTCGCTGCTTTACCTCGCGCTCCTCTTTGTCGCGATGGGGATCGATCGCGCCGTACCGTTCGGTCATAACTTCGAGCGGGCACCGATCCTGATCCTGGATCAGCCGGAAGACACCGCGATGGAACATTCGGGCCACTAGATCTCGGCGTGGTCTTGAGTGCTACCGCCGGGCGGCCGTACTATGTCAGGTGCTCACGGTTCAACGCAGAGGCGCAGAGGAACAATCAAGGATGCGCAGAGCGTTCCTCTCAAGTCCAATCCCTGAACGTCCCTCATATTCCATGTCTTTTTGGTGGGCCTCGCAGTAGGCCAACCTTCGGTTCGCACCCCCAAAAGTCACTGACATTTGAGGGCTCACAGGAGGTCCATCCGCAGCGCGTGTGAGAGAGTCCCTCCGCGAACCCTCGAGCGGATTCTCCGCGCCTCTGCGTTGAACCGTGAGTACCCGACACACTGTAGATGCAGGGCGGTAGCACACCCCTGGGACCTGCATCCTAGGCGCTATCGCCTGGCAACGGTGCTCGGTCAGCGGCTCACGGTTCAACGCAGAGGCGCAGAGGCAGACTCAAGGATTCGCAGAGGGCTCTCGCCAAGTCGACATCTGAGCCAACCCTCTGATCACTGATTTATGGTGGGCTTCCCTTGAGCCCAACCATCGGTTCGCACCCCCAAAAGGCACTGACATTTGAGGTCCCTCGAGGTCCATGCCGCAGGGACGTGTGAGAGAGTCCCTCCGCGAACCCTCGGCGGGTTCTCCGCGCCTCTGCGTTGAACCGTGAGTAACCGACACACCTGTGGATGCGGGGCGGTAGCACTCCCCGCAGATGGATCGACAGATGCCGATCGGTAGCCGGCAACACTAGCTTTACCTCATGACCGAGACTGCAGCACCGGGGCGCAAGAAGCTCCCGCCGCCGACCGCCCTCAAACGCCTCCTCCCGCTCGTCCGGCCGTACCGCTGGGCGCTGGCGCTCGCCAGCCTCTGCCTGGTCATCGGGGCGGCGCTCAACCTCTCCCTCCCGCTCATCATGGGGCGGATGCTGGACAGCGCCTTCAGCCACGCCAGCCGAGCCCTGATTGACCGGATCGCCATCGGCCTGCTGGTCCTGGTACTGCTGCAGGCGGCGATGAACTACGCCCAGGCCTATCTCCTCGCGGCCACCGGCGAACGGGCCGTCGCCGGCCTCCGGCGCGATCTCTTTGGTCGGCTGCTCGCCCAGCCCCCCGGCTTCTTCGCCGAACGCCGGACCGGGGAGCTCACCAGTCGGCTCAGCACCGACATTGGACAACTCCAGGGGACGGTGAGCCACCAGGTCGCGGAGTTCGCTCGCCAGGTCCTCTCGCTGGTCGGCGCGATCATCATGCTGGTCCTCACCCAGCCGCGGCTGACCCTGACCGCATTGGCCGTCGTTCCCGTGGCGGTGCTGATGGCAGTGGTCCTCGGCCGGCGGCTCCGGAAGATGTCGACCGGGGTGCAGGACAAGGTGGCCGAGACCACCGCGGTGGCCGAGGAGGCGTTCAGTCAGATTCGCACGGTGCAGAGCTTTGCCCGGGAGGGGTGGGAGCGGAACCGGTTTGCCGACAAGGTCACCGAGGTGGTGAACGCCTCGCTGGCGCGGGCCAAGGTCCGCGGGGTGTTTTTTGGCGCGCTGACCTTTGCGGCCTTTGCCGCAGCGGTGGTGGTGCTGTGGCAGGGCGGCATCCTGGTCACCGAGGGCAAGCTGACTGCCGGGAAGTTGTTCACCTTCCTGATCTATACTCTGAGCATCGCCGGCTCGGTGGGTGGGCTGGCGACCTTTGTCAGCAACTACCAGGAATCGGTGGGTGCGGCTGAGCGGGTGTTCCAGCTGCTGGAATTGCCGAGCCCAATCACCGATCCAGTGCAGCCCATTCCGATGGAGGCGCCGATCGAAGGGCGGATTGCCTTCGAGGGCGTTTCTTTCCGGTACCACGACACCCTCGACACGCCCTGGGCGCTCCAGGACATCGACCTCGAACTCAAACCGGGTGAGGTCGTGGCGCTGGTCGGCCCATCCGGTGCGGGCAAGACCACCATTGCGTCGCTGTTACCGCGGTTCTGGGACGTATCGGCGGGGCGTATCACGATCGACGGGACGGATATTCGTGAGGTGCGGCTGGACGACCTGCGCCGGTCGATCGGCCTGGTGCCGCAGGAGCCGGCGCTCTTCAGTGGGACGATTCGGGAGAATATCGCCTATGCGAGGCCGGACGCCGCGGAGCCGGAAATCGAAGCGGCCGCCCGCGCGGCGCATGCCACTGAATTCATCGACCGGCTGCCGTTGCGATTCGATACCATCGTGGGTGAACGGGGGATCAAGCTGTCCGGCGGTCAGCGCCAGCGGATCGCCCTGGCCCGTGCCATTCTCAAGGATCCCCGCATCCTGATTCTGGATGAAGCGACCAGCAGCCTCGACACAGAGAGCGAGCGGCTGATCGAAGATGCGCTGGAGCGGCTGCTGGTGGGCCGCACCACGCTGATCATCGCCCACCGCCTCTCCACCGTGCGTCGGGCGGACCGGATTGTGGTGCTGGACCGGGGGCGGATGGTGGAAATCGGGACCCACGGTGACCTGCTGGCGCAGGGCGGACTTTATGCGAGATTATACCAGCAACAGTTTCGAGAGGAGGACGCTCCACCCTTCCTCGCGCCCTGAACAATCCCTGCCCAGGTTTTCAATGCCATTCCAGTATGCCGGGGTCCGCGCGACCGGCTTGATCGCCCTGATCTCGATCGCGGCCTGCTCCAGCGACTCCCACGGCCCGTCGGACCCCGGCGTCTTTCATGGGGCCAGTGTGGCAGCGAACCCGAACAACACCATCAGCGCCATCGTCGCTATTTCCGCGACTGGGTACGACAGCGCCTACGTTCAGCTCTGGCACGACAACCTGCCGGCGGTCCGGACCCCTGGGGGCGCGTTCGATCCCGGGACCGATTCGCTGGTCCTGCCGGTCCTGGGACTCGATACCCTGACAGACTACTCGTTTGCGATTGAGCTGGTCCATTCCAATACTGCCCCCAAGACCGTCGATACCCTGGCCTTTACGACCGGCACCTACCCGGCCTGGATTCCCCGGGCGGGGGTCGTCGGGGACCGATACCTCGGCGGGGTACACCCTCCTCAGCTACCCTGACGGTCCAGTCATTATCGACAATTCCGGCAAGATCGTCTGGTATCGGTTCCGGCCAGGAGGCGTGCTGGGGTCCTGGCAGGCGCAGCCGAATGGGCTCTATACGTGGCTCGGCGCGGCGGACTCGTCCGGGTTCTACGTTCATAACAATCTGGGTGAGGAAATCGGCCGCTACGCTTGTGTCGGGTACAAGACCCGCTTCCACGATCTGCTGGTCCTCGAGAACGGCGAGCGCTGGATCATGTGTGATGAGGACCAGGTCATGGACTTGTCAGCCAGCGGCGGCATGCCCGACGCGCTGGTAACTGCGACGGTCGTGCAGCATCAATCCCCGGCTGGCGCTGTGCTGTTCCAATGGCGGGCGCTGGACCATTTCGCGATTACGGACGTTCCGTTGGATGTTCGCACCGGACAAGCCGTCAATTTCACCCACTGCAATGGCATTGCCCTGGACGCGGATGGGAACCTTCTCCTTTCTTCCAGGACACTGAACGAGATCACCAAGATCAACGCGACCACTGGGGACATCATGTGGCGGATGGGAGGATTGGCCAACCAGTTCACCTTCCCCGGGGATCCCAAAGGGTTCTTCGCGCAGCAGCACGGTCTACGCTTTGCCGGACCGGGCCATATTCAGATTCTGGATAACGGCACCAGTGCTCCCAGCCGCCTCGTCCGGTATGCCGTGGACCCGGTGGCGCTGACGGCTACCATGGACTTCGAGTTCATTGATGCGCCAACGACATTCACGATTGTGGGTGGTTCGACCCAGGTGTATCCGAATGGGCGTGCGCTCGTTTCGTTTGGGCGGGAAGGTCGGGTGGTGGAGGTCGATCAGCAGGGGAATCGAGCGTGGGAGTTGACCGGTATCGACAATGTTTACGTTTTCCGTGCCCAGCGCATCCAGTCGCTGTATTTCCCGGCTGTGGGCGAAGGCACGCGCTAGACTGTCCCGCACCCGAACGCCTAGGGTGCGTGGGGACCGAATACCCCTGTAATTCCTGGCGCACCAAGCGTCCCCAGCAGTGTACGGCGCCGCCGCTCGGAGGAGTCGACTAGCCCCTGGGATTCATTGGTCCCCTTATGGCAGCGACGGCTGATCCGGGCAAGACAAAACCCCCGAGCGAGGCGCTCGGGGGCTTTGTTTCACCAGGCTGGGATCAGCTGGTGCGCTTGATCTTGATGCGGATCCACGTTGGCGCAGCTCCGGCGTACAGATTGATCCAGACGCGCTGTGCACCAGTGCTCCCGGCGGTTCCCCCCAGAGTCACCGTGGCAACTTCAGGGTGCGCCGAGGTCGCGCCGAGCGAACCGATGCCCGAGGTGCACCCCGGTGAGGTGGACGGGCAACGAAGGGCATCGACGTCCGCGCCGCCATCCCAGTCGGTGGTGAAGGTGTAGGTCCCCAGCGACGCAACATTGATCAGGTAGAACTGGTCGATGAGGGTCGGATCCCAGCGGTCGGCAAATTCAATGGAATCGCCAACTGCAGGCAAGGCGATGGCCGGCGCGGTGGAGGGATCATCAGTTCCAGCGTACCGGGTTCCTGCGACCGTGAGCTGGTTCGTCGTCGGCAGGGTCAGCGGCACGGCCGGCAGGAAGGTCAGGATGACGTTGGTGACGCTGGCAACTGCGGCCGCACCAACGACGGGGCTGACCCGCATGGTAAGGCTGTCGGCTGAGACCGATCGGAAGATCGATGGGCGTCCACCAAAGGTCACCACCGACGTCTTTCGGAAGCGGAGACCCGATGCCGGCGTGACGGTCAGCGTGACGGTGTCGCCCGCCTGCGCTGTGGTGGTGGAGAGCGTCCCGACGGAAGTAATCGCCGGGGTGGTAAACGCCTGGGAACTGGTCAGGGTGAAGGGACCAGAGACCGGCGAGTAGCTCAGGATCGCGTTGGTGATCGTGACCGGTCCGTTGGCGTTCGGACCAGCCAGAAAACGGATCTGGCTGCTGTCCGCAGAGGTCGACACCTTGACCGAGGCCGCTCCAGTCAGGGTCACCACCGATCCGGGGGTGAACTTGTACGGCGCCGGGGCCGTGATCGTCACCGTATCGCCCAGGGCGGGTGAGGCATTGGAGAGCGTCGCCACATTGAACGTCGTGGGAATCGTACGGGCGGTGACGGTGACCTGCTCACCGCCGGCGCTGACCACGAACGTCGCATTCGCCGTGCTGCTGGTGCTGGTCACCAGGTACTTGATGCGCGAGGGCCGCGGGTTCGGCTCAAAATCCCCGTTCGGCTTCCGGATGGGCTCGAAGGTCTCGTCGCGGACGACGCTGATCCCGGCGCCCACCGCGCTCACGGTAAAGCTGGTCTCCACCGCGTTGCCGGCGGCGTCGCGGGCAGTCACCTCGACCGGGACCGTTGCGCCTTCAGTCACGAAGAGTTGGGTGGGGTTGGCCAGCAGGTGGTCAACACCGTTGGCGAGATCGCCCGTCGGATCGCCCGAGCAGGAGACGATTCCTGCCACGAGCAGGAACGAAAGAGAGCGTTGCACCATGTGTTTCGTCATCATCAACCTCGCGCGAGTTTCCTGCGTTCAGTCAGCCCTGCCTGGTGGCCGGGGACGGTTCATCCATCAGTGAGTTTGTGCGACGGTCCTACTGTGTACCTGGAGACCCGGAGGCGCTGGGATTCTCGCTCCGGAAGAAGTCAATGTTCAGAAATCTGCCAATATCCTGCAGCGCCTGGGGCCCAACGAGTTCGGTCCAGCCAGTGCGCCCGTTTTCGCGAAGATCGTTGGTCGCCAGCAGCTCATAGTTACCGAAGCCGGTGCGATCCCCGAAGACATAATACCGTTCCTTGCCGGTGCTGAACCGCCAGACTTCGTACGGCGGAGCCTTGCCGAGGGAGGTGCGTCGATCGAGAATCTCCGTCGGCGTCCCGTTCTTGATCCGGATCCGGCCTCGATCCGTCTTCCAGCCGGCCCGCGCCGAACGTCCTCCCTCGCGGTACAGCTGATTCACGTTGTCGATTTCGCGGTAAAACACTTCCCGGGCTTCGTTCCTGGCAGTCCCCGGTGTGGGATCCCGCCTGGCCCAGAAATCAGTCAGGAACTTCTGCTTGGCGGCCGTCGACGGGTTGGTCTTCCAGACCGACAGTTCGCTCTGATTCACCAGGTAGACCAGGGGCGCTTCCGCTTCATCCAGTTCCGTGTCGTTCATCAGGCCGAAGTAGCCCTGATCGGTTTCCCGGAGTGCCGCCAGCCGCCCCTCTTCCTTCTTCATCGTCTCATTGAAGTCGGCCATGACGAGCTTGTCGGACAGCTCATCCGTTCGACTCCGCAGCGCCAGCTTAACCGTCAGGCTATAGACCCCTTCGGGCAGACCAGCCAGGTCCAGGACTCCTTTGAGGACCGAGCCACCTGGCGCCACCTTCACTGAGGCCGGCCGGCTGCTCACCATCGATTTCCCGGTGCTGTCACTGACCGACACCGTCATGGTACCGGAATCGCCAGTCTCGGAATAGGCCTCGAGCAGGTAGTAGGCCCGCGACCGCACCGGAGTCAGGCGCAACCGGTTGGTCGCCGTGACCAGGGTATTGCCCCAGCGACGCTCGCCCCGGTTCGGCATGGTATCGCCTCCCGTGGCCAGCCGCATGGCCGGTGAGAGCAGCAGATCCGATACGTGCGGCGCGGCCGACCAGGCGGTGACCTCCGTGCTCCCGACAAAGTGCTTGCCGGAGACCGAATCGGTGACTTCTACCGTCACCTTGAAGTTGCCGGGGAGCAGTGGAAAATCGAGCATTTCCACCGCCACCGCGCCCGAATCGCCAAAGAACGCTTTGCCTTTGCCGGGCCAGCTGGCATCGGTGAGTCGAATCCCGTTGGCATCCTGGATGGAAACGACGACACCGTACTTCAGGTCACCGTTTGCACTCGAATCGGTCGGGGTGAAGAGGGCATAGGGCACCTCGACGAAGGCGGTGACCAATGTCTTCCTGGTATCGGCCCGGAAGAACCGAAACGCGCGCACCGACACGCTCTGCTGTGACTGCGCCACCACGGTCGTGCCGTCCATGGCCAGCAGAACGGCGAGACCTGCTCCAAGTACCCAACGTCGCATGCGATTCCTTCGAAGCTCCGGCAGGTTGGCCGGGAAAACGGCGGACGGCCCGGTCGGACCGCCCACCGTGGTGATTCTTACCAGCCCAGGCCAAAGCTGACAAAGTGCGTCGGGCCCAGGATACCCATGTACTTGAACGCGTAGTCCACGCTCAGGTTGAAGTTCCCCTGACCGTAGGACAGCCCGCCGCCGGCGGCGAGGCCCTGCAGGTTCTCTTCATCGCTCAACGCGGTGGCCTGCGTCGGATCGATGTTGTTGGCGGCGAAGTAGGTGTAGCTGCCGCGGATGGCCGCCGAGAACGGCGAGCCACCGAGGTTCCGCCCTGCCCACTCGAGGCCGCCGGAGAAGCCGGCCTTGTTGTTGTTGGGCTGATTGAAGTCCGAGAGGACCGTCACGCGATTGCTCGACCCGGTCAGCAGGTCGTAGGCCAGGGCCACCCGGAACGTGGTGGGGAGCGGGAAGGCCTTGGTCCGGAACTCGGACGGCTGGGGCAGCGTCGGCACCGGATCTTCACCCGGAAGCGGATCGCGTGGGGTACCGCTGACCAGCGCGTTGCCGCTGTACGAGATGTTGCTGCCGAGGTTGGCCAGCACGAAGCTGAACTTCACCGGGTGCCCATTGAGCGCCGCGTGGAAGTTGGTGCCGAAGTCGACGGCGAACGCCTTGCCGTTGGCATCGCCGAGGTTATCGGAGATGAACTTGGCGGTGATACCGGCCGAGAACCGGTCGGAGAAGTTCTGGGCGTAGGTCATGCCCACGAAGGTTTCGCCGACCGAGTAGGTCGATCCGTCGCCGTCGGGCTGGTCCGCCGTGTACACCGGCTGATCCTTGAAGCCGAAGGTGCCGAACTGCACACCAACGGTCTTGGACCCACCGCTGAACGGGAAGGCGATGCCACCCCAGCTGTAACGGGTGTCGGCGATGTAGTCATACGTGCCGACAATCAGTCCGGGGCGCGACATGAGCGCGACACCGGCCGGATTGTAATAGAGTGCGCTGGCGTCGTTGGCGAGGGCGCTGTAGGCACCGCCGAGGGCGGTACCACGGGCGCCGGCGCCGAGGAGCAGGAACTCCGCCGAGGTGCTGCCGTAGGCAGTGTTGTCCTGCTTGGTGTTGGCCTGAGCCGCGAGGCCCGAGGCGGTCCCACCCAGCAGGGCCACCAGCAGCACCAGGCGCGGGGAAAGAGTCTGCGTCATCTGAATCATTCTCCTGGCTGTGAGGCGGGCCCGACTGGACCCGCCCCCCGGTGAACTACTGGGCAAAGTTGACGATCGTCATACGCCCGACCCGCCGGGCGGTCCCACCCTGACCATTGGCTTCGATGTGGTAGAAGTACACACCACTCGCGACCACCTGGTTGTTGCGATTGCGCACATTCCACGTGCACTCGCCACCGTTCGGGTTATCGGCCTTGCCCGCCAGATTGACGTTCTGGCAGGTGGCACCCGGGTGCTCGATGACGTTGACCAGCACGCCGCTCGAGCTGTAGATCCGGATGATGGCCTTCTGCGGCAGGTTCACGAACTTGATGATCTTGGTGTCCGTGGTCTGCTCGTAGGCGCTGGTGACGTAGTACGGATCCGGCACCGTGTGGACCGCCTTCAGGTTGGTCGCCGTGGGCGCGCTCAGCACATTGTTCACGCCGTAGTTGACCGACAGCTCCGCACCAACCGCGGTGAAGGGCCGCAACCCGGGGACGAAGGTATAGCTGCCGAGGTTACCCGGCTGGCCACCCTTGCCGCCATTGATCTGGCCGGCGTAGGTCCGCAGCGTCCAGACCGTTCCAGCCGCCGGGACCGCACCACCGGTCATTTCGAACATGCTGATGGTACCGGCGATGTAGATCGAGAAGCCGTTGTTCGGCTGGATGTTCGCCGGGTTCCGCGCATTCTTGGCGCCTGCGGTCCCGGCCTGCGGACCAGCGCTGAAGGCGATCGGACCAGGTACCGCCGTGTTGCTGAGGGTATACGGCGCTGCCGCTGGTGCACGGGAAGAACCCGTTCGCCGGCTGACTGAGCGTGCTCCGGAGCGGCTCGACACAGGTCCAGTCGAGGGCGGTGAGCACCGCTGGACTCGTGTCGTCGGGACGACCGTCCGCCCCGCCCAGGCCTGCGGCCGCGTTGTTCAGGATGCCCCAGCCTGCACCGACGTTGGTGGACTCAAACGGCACCACCACGTTGTGCGTCGCGTCGATGACCGAGTCCACCACGCCCGCCGCGCCCCAGTACACATTGAAGTCGGCGCCGCGATACGCACTGGCCAGGCTGGAACCGACGTTACGCCACTCGCGGTCGAAGGTGATGTACCCGCGCGGTTCGTAGACCGTCTCCACACCCGGCAGTGCACCGGCGTTGTTGAAGGAGGTGATCGCTCCGGCCTGTGCCGAGCTGCACGCGCCGGCCCCGCTACCGCAGTTACCTGCCGAGGTCGGGTCCGCCGTCGTTTCGTTGTTGGCCGGTGACGGGCCAGCGAACCAGCGATCGCCGTTGTACCGGCCCAGGGTCGATCCGGCGAGCGCCGGTCCGGTGCCCCAGTCGCCGACCGCCGCGCTCAACGGCACGCGCATGATCTGCTGACCGTAGATCTGGAAGCTGCTGTCGCCGCCGTAGCCGACCGCGAGGTCGTTATCCAGGTTCAGGACCGCGAAGTTGCGATTGTCCTGGGCCTGGAAGTTGAAGCCCTGCTGGATGGCGTAGGTGTAGTCGAAGCTGTCCGTCGCGGTGAACACCCGGAACACATACTGCGCCGGGATGCCCGCCTGTCCGTTGGCGCAGCAGCCGCTCAGGTCGATCTGACCCATCTGCAGGCTGATCAGCCGGGAACGGAGACTGCCGGAGGAACCGACCACGTTGCTCGCCAGTTCGCCCGCGAAGGCGAGGGTCATGGCGTTCCCCGGCAGCGACGGCCCGGAGAAGGTGCCGTTGGTCGGATCGATCGTCGGCGCCGCTCCACCCGAGACCACCACTCCGCGGCCGGAGACTTCGCCCGGTCAGGGTGCTGGTCGAGCTGTAGTTGGCCGCCGGCCTGACCGGCCGGACCGCCTTGGTCGCGCGGGGCGACTCGAGGCTGGTCGGACCCGACTCGATCGAGTTCACGTCGAATGCCGTCACCGAGTAGAAGTAACGGAAGTTGTTGCGCGGCGTCCGATCGATGAAGACGAACGGAACGCCGGTGTTGGCCAGCTCCGGACAGACCGACCGCGGCCCGCAGGGGTTGGTCCCACCGGTGATCAGCGTGTCCGCGCTGAGCACCTGCGCCGTTCCAGATGCCAGCAGGGTCCGGCCGGAGCCAGCCTGCAGCTGGACGATCTGTCCCAGCAGGTCGTAATCGGTGTGCGCGGTCAGCGTGGTGCCGTCCTTGAGGTTCGGCGCCAGCGTCGGACAGTCACCAGTCAGCCCGATATTCCGGCGCGCAGTTGACCGTGGCGTTCACGATGCCGGTGTAGTCCTCGATCACCGTGCCGGCGTAGTCGAACTGCGCCAGCAGCGTCAGTTCGTTCGGGGCATCCACCCGGCCGCGATAGATCCGGTAACCCTCGACGTCGAACTGACGGTAGTTCGGGTCGTACAGCGGGTTGTTGGAGCCGTCCGCCGGCTTGGTGGCGGCGTTGGCGATGGCGTAGAACGGATCGCCGGACGCTTCCGAGGCGGTCGGCTTCCAGATCACCGTGACCTGGTTGTCGCCCGGGATCAGGAAGAAGTCGACCGTCGACGGGGCGAACGGCAGCAGGAACTTGTTGTCGAAGACCGCCTGGGCCACGGTCGCCTTACCGAGCAGCGACCCCTTGACCACCGTGAACTCGTCCTGGGTGACGACGAAGTCGGCGGTGTCAGCCCCGATGCCGTCCTCATACCCCCGGAAGCCGGTGAGCGAGTCGATGGTGTTCGCGCCCGCGAGCAGCGCGGTCGCGTTGGTCAGGCGGGTGGCATCACCCGGCTTGACGTCGCAGGTGGTGCCGGCATCCCGCGGTGGTCACCGGAGCGGCGAAGATGTACGCCACCACGATCGAGCCAGCTCACCGGGCGCCAGGCTCAGCGGGGTGGAGGACTGGAAGAACCGCATGTCGGCCGGCGCTGGTGTTGTTGACGAAGCAGATACGGGTCACGGACGGGTTGCCGGTGTTGCAGGCCTGGTCGCCGGTGGCCGGGCTCAGCGTACCGGACAGATAGCGGAAGAGCTGCGACGACGTCGCGCGGGTCATTCACCGCGCCGGCGAACGGGGTGCCGTTGACCGTGTTAGCTGAACAGCTGAATGGCGCCAGCGCCCGTCGGGCTCTTCAGGTACTTCACGCCGACGAAGCCGGCGCCGGCGAAGAACGGCGGGCGAGAAGATGCGACGGATCGAAGGTCCAGCCGGGCTGCGCTTGCTGAAGGTCGTGGTCGTAGGTGTAGCCCAGCGCGAACGGCAGGTTGACGCCGCGTAGTTGGACGCCGGCATCACGCCACGTCCATGTCGGCGCCGAAGGCGGCGAACATGTTGTTGATGGTGTAGCCCGCCGGCCGGCAGCGTCACGCCGATCGAGGCGGTGTTCCGGCCTGGAGGTCGGTCGCCTTCTGGATCAGGATGTCGCGGATGCTCGGCCGGTGGGCGGCGTAGTCAGCCGGGTTGGTGGTGCGTGACGTTGTAGAAGGTGTAGATGAAGTAGAGGATGTCTTCGTTGCCGGCCGGGAAGTTCCAGCCCAGGCCGCGGGTTCCGACCACGATACCGAGCGGGTGCTTGCGGCCGGCGCGCAGGCCGGTGTTGCCCTCCCACGACATGAACCAGACGTCGCCCTGCGAGGCCGACTTGCGGCAGGGATAGCTGTAGGTCGGGTCGGTGTTGGTCACGTCCTGCGACAGCAGGTCGTCGAACAGGGTCTGGCTCTCGTCGCCGAACGGTACGCAGGCCGCTTCGGGCCAGGCGGCAAGGTCGGCAGGGTTGGCCGCGTTGTAGATCGGCTGCACCTGCTCGCCGTGCTCGGTGGTGCCCTTCGGGTCGAAGAAGAAGGCGCCGGCGGTGTCACCGGCCCAGGGCCCGCCGTCGCGCACCGATGACGCCGGCGATCTGGAGGCCGGAGTTGAAGATGTACTGGTCCGCGGTGCCCTTCGGCCAGAACCCGCCGCCGATGGTGGACGAGTTGGTGGAGTCCACGCAGATCTGGCCGGCCGAGGCCAGACCGCAGTAGATCCGATTGATAGTCATGGCGCCGAGCGCCCGGGCGAACAGCCGGAAGCCGCGCTTCTTGGCCCCCGGTTCTGGTCCGGCCGAGGCCACGCTCGGCGACCATGGCGCTTGCCAGGACGGCAATCAATGCCGCCAGCAAAACGCCCTTCATACGGAATCGTGAGTGCATTCATCCCCTCGCTCTGTTATGTGCGGGGTGCACACCCCGAGCCGCAGCCCGGGATGTGCCAGCCGTGAAGCCGTTAGAAGTTGACTTCGAAGCCCAACCGGAAGCGTCCGCGGGGTGCCGGTAAAGCTGGCGACGCCACGGTTGAAGTAATACAGCGCATCCGACGCGCGGAGCTGCTCATCCATGCCGAAAACACGCCATCGCCGTTGCCGAAGCGCTGTTCCGCCCGGATCAGGTACACGCAGTTCGGCGCGGCCGAGGTTCCCTGCGCTGTTGGTCCAGTTACCGCAGCCGCTGGCGTTGCCAGTGGTGCCGCCGAAACGCAGGTCGATGGAGGCATCGTCCGGCCGAGTAGACGCCGTTCGCAGTGGCTTCGTTGGCGAACGTCGGCAGGTCGCCCGTGTCGGTCTTGTCCCGCTCCGGCCGTTCACGATGTCGTTGGTCTGCGCGAACACGGTGTTGATGTTCTTGAAGTTGAACAGGTTCCGGGCATCGAGGTAGGCGGTGAGGTCCAGCCCGCCCAGGCCGAAGCCCTTGGTCACCCGGAGGTCGAGCTTCTTGAAGGTCGGGAGCCGGGCGCCGTTGAAGTCGCCCTCGAGACTGCTGCGGAGCAGACGGTGCCGGCGAAGACGTTGTCTCGTTCGGCCACGTCTCGCCGGGCAGCGGGTGTAGGCCGTGCCGCTGGAGTAGCCGGAAGGTGGCGAACACGCCGACGTTCCGCAGGACCGAGCCCGCCGTGGAGCCCTTCTTCCAGTCGCCCGGGAAGGTCAGCGAGCAGCGCGCCCGCCAGGTTGTGCGGCCGGCTGTTGGTGGTCGGCAGGATGGCCTGCGGCGGCGGCTCGGTTGCCGCCGCCGACCTGGTTCACGATGCCGGCGAACCGAAGTTGATGTAGGTGAACGGATCGGAGCCGGTGTTCTTGGCCTGCTGGTAGGTGTAGGCCAGCGTGCCGTTGAACAGTTCGCCGATACCGCCGGTCGAGCCGGACGTCCACGCCGCGGACGTTGCCGAAGTCGGCGTTGGTCAGCACCCGGATGTCGATGTTGCTGCCGCGGCGACGGATCGCAGAGCGAGATCCAGGCGGGCCGCGGCATCGGACAGCTTGTCCTTGTTGTAGGCCGAGACGTCGAGCACCATGTCGTCGCTGAACGCGTGCCGGATGCCGAACTCGAAGGTGATCGTCTTGCCGAAGTCGAGGTCGGAGCCGTACACCTGGTTGGTGTTGGTGTTGCCGAGGTCGGTGTTGATGCCGCCGCAGGATCAGCGCGAAGTCCGGCGCCTGCACCTGGTGGGCGTAGGAGAGCCGGAAGTTGGTCCGCTCGGTCACCGGGAACGACACCTGGATGTGCGGGCTCAGGTAGTTGTGGCTCTGGTCTTCCACCAGGCCGGCGTACTTGCTGACGCACGCCGCCGCCACCGGACCGCCGCGCACGCAGCCCGCGGCTGATGCGGTCGGATCGGGCGAGTTGAAGCCGGGGCCGGACGACAGCCGCGGGAACCAGGTCAGGTCGCCGTCGGTGTCGGCGAAGTAGTAGGCGCGGGAGGCACCCGACTGTGTACCAGTCGTAGCGCAGACCGCCCACGAGCACCACGTCGCCGAGGTCGAGCCGGTCTTCCAGGAAGGCGTTGTACCGGGTCGGCTTCTCGATGTAGGCATCGGAGAAGGCCTGGCAGGTCAGCCCGGAGCTGTAGGCGTTGATGTAGTACTTGGTGTATTCGCCGCCCAGCTTGAGCCGGTTATAGCGGTCGACCTGCCAGTCGAGGTTGGCCCGGCCGATGGCCCGGTCTTCCTTTACAGCGAAATACGGCCGGTCGGACCGCCGCCCTCTTCGAAGCCGGTGAGGCCGTAGGCGTTGTTGCGGTACCGGTCCACCGCCGAGTACTGGGTGGTGCTGGTCAGATCATAGGGGGAGAGCACGCCGGAATTGGTGCGGAAATTGGCGTCGATCCCCGAGATCGGGAAGCTTTCGAAGTCATACAGGAAGTCGAACCGCTTCAGCATGAAGCCGCCGAACGGATCGCGGGTGTTCTCTTCGCTCTGGATCGTGAGCGGACCCCGGATCGCCCGGTCCCACTGATACGACCCGTAGACTTCCAGGGCCAGCGCGCGATCGGCCGACTTGGACAGGTTCTGCGTCCAGCTCAGAATCGCGACGTTGTTCTGGCTCCAGTTGGAGAACGAGTTCTGCGGGTTGGTGGTCTGGGCGTAGCCGAAGTCGCGATCCTGGCCGTTGCTGCGGAGCAGCGTGGCGCGCGATCCGGTTACCAGAGCCGAAGGTGTACTGCACCTTGCCCTGCACCCGGTAGCTCGAGGAGGCCGTGAACGGCACCCGGTTCCCGATGCAGTCGATCCCGTAGTTGTTCGCGATCTCGCTGTTGCTGTTGCCCTTGAACTCTTCGCAGGTGCCGGTGGCCACCGCGAAGTTGGTGACGTCCACCAGCGTGGTGTCGGTGCCGCGACACGACCGAGACGGTGGTGTCGATACCGGCCGGCAGGAAGATGGGGAACTTGTCCCGATCGAAGCCAGCGCCGTCGGCCTTGTTGCCTTCGAGGTCGCCGGAGAGGAAGAAGCTCAGGCCGCCGGTGATCGGGCCGCCGAAGCCGCCCTGGATCCGGTTGAAGCCACGCGAGCGGGAGCCGGAGACCTGGTCGGTCTCGTAGCCGAGGTTGCCGCTCCAGCGCGACCCACCGCCCCGGGTCTGAATCGCGATGACGCCCGACTGGGCGTTACCGAACTCCGCCGAGCTGCCGCCGGTCGTGACCGAGGCTTCTTCGAAGGAGCTGGTCGACACCGTCGCGGTGCCGCCGCTGATGCCGGTGAACTGGCCACCGCGGCCGCCCGGGCTGGCCGGAACGCCGTCGATGTAGGTCACCGCTTCGTCGTCACGACCACCACGGATGTTCAGGCCACCGTTCCGGTTCACCACCACGCCCGGCTGCAGCGCCAGCACGGTGTTGATCCGGTCGACCGGCAGCTTCTCCGTGAAGTCGCCGTTGATGGTCTGCTTCGTTGTGACCGCGTCGCGCGGGACCAGCTGGTTCACCGCCGAGGTCACCGAAATTTCGCCGATGTCCACCGCCTGGGCTTCGAGGGCGAAGTCCTGGGTGATCGTCTGACCGGCAGAAACACGAAGGCCGGTCACCCGGACCGGCTTGAACCCGACGAACGAGGCGGTCAGGTCCACCAGACCCGCCGGCACGTTGTTGATGAACCAATAGCCACGATTATCGGCTACGGCGCCGAACGCGGTCCCGTCAATGCGCACCTGCGCACTGGGGATGGGCGCACCGGCCTGATCGCGAATGCGGCCTTCAAGTTTACCAGTCGCCTGTGCGTGGAGCGCTACCGCTCCAACGACCAGGGCGACTGCCGCGAGTGCAAGGGACTGCACTGCGCGAAAGAAGGCGCCGACAACTCTTTCTCTCATGGAGACGTCCTCCGAGGGCGTGAAACCAAGACTACCGACCGATACGAGAAAAACGGCGCAGACGACTGGGAAGTCGTCCTCGGCCCCGGGGTGGGGTAACGAGTTGCACCTGACCTACCTTTGGAAGAACTGCAGGACTGATACGGAATAGAACGACAGGAAATCGGCCGACCTCGGCCCGGTCGGGAGCATGAATATGGAGTGACACAAATCACGTGTCAAGGAAGGAGTTCCAGTCAACCGTTTTAAGCCACAACTTTGTAACTCCTTGAAACGACGTCACATCCGTGAAACGTGCCAGGATATGTGCCCCGGCCCCATCCGCCCCGGCCTTCACGATCGGGAAAACCGGGCGCGAGCACCGGAGACCGGGCTCCCCGGCACTCCCTCCCGATTCCGACCCGGCCGGGCGATCACTCCTCCGCCCTCATGCGGGGCGGCTGCACCGGATACAGCTGACTCCCGGGAAGAACACCGCTCTGCGGGGTGACGACGAGTTCATCGACACAATAGACCCCGCCACCGACCACCTGCAGGCAGTTTGCCCCGCGCGTCAGGCCGGAAATCAGGAGCCCCGTGGCCCCCGCGAGTCGCGTCGGCGTCCCGTCCGGCTCGAAGAGGCCCGCCCGCCAGACGGCACCATGGCGCATCAACAGCAGTGACTGGTCGTCCGCCGTCAGTTCGGTGACCCCGTCGGTCTGCCGTTCGGCCGTGAAGAATGCCGCCGGGATCGTCCCGCCAACCAGATCGGCTCGGCCCCAGCACCACAATTCGGCGGTCGCCGTGCGGCCGCATCCGAACTCCCGGCCCACCGCCAGATCGAGGTAGCGCTGACCGCCCTGCACTGGCGTCGGCGCGATCCCCGGTAATGCGCTCGACCATTTCCCCCAGCAGGTCACCGTGGAGTCCGTCAGGCGACCGCACACCGCCGGCTCCCGGATATAGGTTGCCATGCGCAGGTCAAGAAACTTCAGGCTGGTCGAGAGTTGTGCCGCCGGGTCCCGCTCCCGCCAGCACCAGGCGGTGGAGTCCGACAGCGCCACGCCGCAGAAGGCCTGCGCCTCACTGGCACCGGCCAGCCCGTGCAGTCGCGGGACGACCGGGCGATAGGACGCCATCGTACTGTCCAGCGGTTCACACTGGGCCGTTCCGTCGGCCAGCAGGCCGCAGATGACGTCCGACCCAATCGCCAGATCGACGTAGCCCGAGTCCCGGGAAATGCGCCAGGGCGTCGCGTGAGGTGGACCGGCGGGTTCGAGTCGGGATACCGGGTCGGCCGGTCGATCGAGTCCGATACCCCAGCACCAGATGGTCTCCGCCCGCAAGCCGCAGCCCACGGACGGCGTGGCGGTCAGCCGCTCGACCCGCAAGCGCTGAGCCTCGGTGTGCAGCACTAGAATGCTGTCGTCCAGGGTCCGCACGTCGAGGGTCTGCACCCCCTCATCCCGGCCCAGGGTCCAGTACGCCACACTCCGCCCATCGGCATCGGTGACTCCCACCTCCGGCTGGACCGACCCGCCCGGATCCCGCGCGACCCACCGCAACGGCACCCCGGGCCGAGGCAGTGAATCATCGTCCAGCAGCCGCACGACGATCGAGTCGTAGAGGGGATAGCCGGGGAGTCCGGTGGACGACGGCGCAAGCACCACCTGGAGGTGCGTTCCAACCGGCACTGTCAGCGCCGCATCGTTACGGCAACTCAGGACCGGCAGCAGCAGCAACAGCAGGGCAAGGTACCTGTGAGGCATGCACGCCAAATTGCGGCGCGCAGGGCGGGGCCGCAAGGAGCTAACGCGTGATGAGGTCCCGCTGCGGCACCGCCGGTGTGACCCGCGGACCGTCCGGCGCCCAGATCATGTTGACCTCGCTCCGGACTCCGAATTCTCCCGTCAGGTAGATCCCCGGCTCCACCGAGAACCCCGCACCGGGGAGCAGTTCCCGATCGTCATGGGTCTCGTAATTATCCAGATGCGGCCCCGAGCCATGCAGGTCGCGGTCAATCGAATGGCCGGTGCGGTGCACGAAGTAGTCGCCATACCCCGCTGCGGTAATCACCCCGCGCGCCGCGTCATCGGCCTGATAGCCATAAACCGGCGTCTTCCCGGCCCGGGCCAGCACCAGCGCCGTCGCGGCGTCGCGCGCATCCCGCACCGTGCGCCATACCTCCTGTACCTTCGCCGGCACCTGGGTGCCGCTGAACCCCATCCAGGTCTGATCCGCGAACACCGTCCCCAGCCGGCGCCCACCCCAGAGATCGAGCAGGATCACCTGGTCCGGCTGCAGGGTGGCATCCTGCCCCGCGATCGGTTCGTAGTGCGGCATCGCCGCATTGGCGCCGAAGCCGACAATCGGAGGATGATCAAACTCGAGCCCGCGGGCATGCATCGTGTCGATGACCCGCCGCTGCAGGGCGCTTTCGGTGAGCCCGGTCCCCGCCTCAGTGACCGCCTGCCGCAGCGCCGCCTGCGCCGTCTCCGCCAGCACCTCGGCGGCATAGAGATGATCCGCCAGCTCCGCCGCACTCCAGCAGGAGGCGAAGCGGGTGACCAGCCCCGACGACGGCACCACGGTGCCGCCCACCCGGCGCACCAGTTCGATCACCCCATACGGCACCCGGTCGAGATAGGGCACCGCATCCTCTGGAGAAATCTCCATCGCGAGGCGCTTCCCCCGCACCAGCGCCCCCAGCCCCGCGTGCAGTTCCTCCCAGCGGGCATAGCTGTGCACCGTGCCGGGAAAGGTCGCGAAGGGTTGCATCTCGATCTTGTGGACCAGCGCGACCGGAGCACCGGTCCGCGGCAGCAGCACGAAGAGTCGGCGACTCCCCATGCCCAGCGGCCCGAGGATCCGGCTCGCCACCGGATTGAGTCCATGAAAATCGAACAGCAGCCAGCCATCGAGATCGAGTGCCGTCAGGGTCGCCTGTACCGCCTTCAGGTCGAGTCCGTCCATCAAGCTCATTCGTATCCTCCCACCGCCGTGGCGCGCCAGACGCAGGCACCTTCGCCGCGCCCCCGGCACGTTGCATGGATCATGGCTCCTTCGAATCCGGTCAGCACCCGCAGCAGTTCGGCCAGCGCGGAGCCATAGAAGGCACAGCCGCTGCCATCGGGGAGCGCGAGGATCGAGAGTGGACGGGCCATGGTCGCCTCGGCCCCGCCATCGATCACCTGCATCTCGAGCCCGAACACCCGACGGGCCGCTTTCGCCGCCACCCCAGCGCCCATCGACCGCCCCAGCCCGCCGGGCGCCATCCGCGCCGCGGCCCGTGTCAGCACCGGGCCACTGCGCGCGGCATGGCGCGCGGCGCGGCGGCCCGCATCGGCGAAGACGAGCTGCGCATCCGGCCGGCGACCCGCCAGGCGGAACACCGAGACCGCCTCATCCATCGAGACCGGCTCGCCCTTCCGCACCTGCTCCTGATAGCGGGTGATCTGGGCGGCGACCGTCGCGGACAGCCCGAGGCGTTTGGAGACGATCTCGCCGGCCAGTTCATCGAGGCCGTCTTCGACCGGGGTATCCAGGTTCCGCAGTGCCTCGAGGAGACTCAGCGGTATGATTGTGGGGACGGACAAGAGGATTCCGCGTCGCGAGTTGGGACAACTTGAATTGGCAAACAATATAGATGGTGATGGGGATCACCGTGACCCTGCTCTTTTCGGCGGCCTTTTCGGCGGCCATCGCCGCACTCGGATGGCGGGCCCGCGCGCTCACCGGCGCCGGCGCGCTTGCCGCGTCCGGCGTCGGCACCGCGATCCTGTGGCGCACCGGCTGGCCGGGACTCGCCGCCCTCGGCGCCTTCTTCGCCGGGTCGAGCCTGATCTCCCGCCTGGCACCCGATCCCGCCGCCGACCGTTTCGACGCCAAGGGCTCGCGCCGGGATCCGGCGCAGGTGCTGGCCAACGGCGGCGCGGCGACCCTTGCCGCCCTGCTGCTACCGATGGAACCGGCGCTCTGGGCGGTCACCGCCACTCTCGCCGCCGCCGCCGCGGACACCTGGGCCACCTCAGTCGGTGGCTGGAGCCGCACCCCTCCGCGGATGATCCTCAACGGCCGAGCGGTCGCCGCCGGTACCAGCGGCGCCATTTCGCTGCTGGGCACCACAGGGGCGCTGATCGGGGCGGCGGTCGTGGCCGGTTCCGCCGCAGTCGTGGCCGGCAGTCTCCCGCTCCTTGTTCAAGGTTGGACCATCGGTGCCATCGGGATGTTCACCGACTCGCTCCTCGGCGCGACCTTGCAGGGTACTTTCCACTGTCCGGCATGCAACACCGTGACCGAACGGCCCCGGCATCGCTGTGGCACGGTTACGATCCGGGTGGGAGGATTGCAATGGGTGACCAACGACGTGGTAAATGGAGCGAGCACGCTGCTCGCGGGCCTGCTCGGATGGCTCGCGTGGGAGTTGTTGCGGCCCTGACGCATTGACCTGACGGCGCCCGTGTGACCGCGACCCCCGAGGTGGTCATCGTCGGCGCGGGACCGGCGGGAGCGGCCTGCGCCATCCTGCTCGCTCGCCTCGGCCATCGGGTCACGCTGACCGACCGGGCCACTTTCCCCCGTCCCAAGCCCTGTTCCGAGTACCTCAATCCGGCGACCGTGGGACTGCTGGACCAGTGTGGGGTGCTGGATACCCTGCGGGCGGGTGGGGCGCAGCCGTTGCTGGGCAGTCGGGTCTTTGCCCGGGGCCGAGGCAGCCTCACCGGTCGATTCCAGGATGCGCCCGGGAGCACGGGTCCACTGGCCGGCCTGGCCGTGACGCGTACGGTCCTTGATGCGGCGCTGGTGGATGCGGCCCGTCGGGCCGGCGCCACCGTGCTCGAGCGAACACAGACCCGGGAGCTGCTCTACGAGCGGGGTGCCGTCGCCGGCGTCGTGGTCGAAGAACAATCGGGCGAGACCCGGGCGTTGCGGGCGCGGGTGGTGATCGGTGCCGACGGGCTGCGGTCGGTGGTGGCCCGGCGCATCGGACGGCGACAGTACGGACATCCCTCGCGCCTCGCGCTGGTGGCGCACCTGACGGCGCCCGCCTCGCTGGATGGCCACGCCGAGATGCACCTGGGAGAGCGGGGCTACGTGGGCCTCAACCGGGTCGGGCCCGGACTGGCGAACGTCGCGCTGGTAGTGCCACCGCGGGTGGCGCGGGACGCCAGCGGCGATGTGGGCCGGTTCTTCTTCGCCGAGCTGGCGCGGTATCCGGCGCTCGCCGGCCGTTTCGACCCGGCGAGCCTGCGGCAGCCGATCCAGGTCACCGGCCCGTTCGCGGCGTGGTCCCGGGACGTCATCGCCGATGGCGCCCTGCTGGTGGGCGACGCCGCCGACTTCTTCGACCCCTTCACCGGCGAGGGGATCTACCGCGCCCTGCGCGGGGCCGAGCTGGCGGCCGGCGTCATCGATCCGGCGCTGCGCTCCACCACCGGAATCCTGCCCCGATCGCTGCTCGCGGCCTATCCCCGGCGCCGGCGCGCCGCCTTCCTCGGCAAATGGGCGGTGGAGCGGCTGATCGGCTTCGGCATGTTCGCGCCCGCGCTGTTCGATCGCGCCATCCGTCGGCTTGATCGTCGCGGCCTCGGCGCCACCTTTGTCGGCGTCACCGCCGACCTGCTGCCGGCCCGCGCCGTCCTCAATCCCTGGTTCCTTGCCCGGATGATGCTGTGACCGATTCCCTCCCCCACGTCGATCCCGACCCTGTTCCGCCAGCTGCTGGCCCGCTTCGCCACCGGCGTCACCATCATCACGGCCCGGGACCGCGAGGGCTACCCGGTCGGCATGACGGCGTCGAGCCTGACCTCTGTCTCGCTCACCCCGCCCCTGGTCTCGGTCTGTGTCGACGTCACCGCCGACATGCACCGCACGCTGTCGGCCTGCGGAACCTTCGTCATCAATATCCTGGCCGCCGATCAGCAGGCGCTGTCGCACCGGTTCGCCAACGAACCGGCCGAGTCGCGCTTTACCGCCATCGAGTACGAGGTGACCGAGCATGGGCTCGTGATCCTGCCGGACACGCTGGCGTATATCAGTGCGAGCGGTTCGCCGACTTTCCGCTGGGGGATCACACCCTGTTCGTCGGCCGGGTCATCGGAGGCTCCGCCCGGGAAGGGCAGCCGCTGCTCTACTATCGCGGCCAGTACGCGACCCTGCCGTCATGACCTCGAGCCCGTTGCTGGCGCCGGGGTCGGAGCTGCTCGACGAGCCGGATGCGGATCACGGCCAGGTGGCCGATTCCCTGTATCACATCGCCCGGGCCAACCGCTGGTTCGGCGGGTGGTGGGCGGTCCGGCAGGGTCTCGCTCGCCTGTTGCCGGCGATGCCCACCGATCGGCCCCTCACCCTCCTGGACCTCGGCACCGGCGCGGGCGACCTGCCGCGCCTCGCGGTGGCCTGGGCGGCCCGACGGGGGATCACCCTCCGGGTGGTCGGGCTCGACCGACACCCGGTCGCCGCGCGGCTGGCCACCGCCGCGGGCGTTCCGTCGCGTGGTCGGCTGCGTCGGGGCGCTTCCCTTCCCGCCAGGCGGAGTCGACCTGGTGATCGCCAGCCAGGTGGCGCACCACCTCGCGCCGTCGGCCATCATCGCCCTCTGTCAGGCGGCGACCCGGCTCGCGCGGCGTAGGCGTCGTCATCGCCGACCTGCGGCGCTCGCCGCTGGCCCTGGCCGGCTTCTGGGCCGGCTCACGGCTGCTGGGATTCGACCGGGCCACCCGGGAGGACGGGCTGACCTCGGTCCGGCGCGGCTTTCACGCCGGCGAGCTTGCGGGCCCTGTTGCGACCAGGCGACATCGGGGCCTACGTTGAGCTGACGACTGGATTCCGGCTGGTGGCCACCTGGCGGACGGCGGCGACATGATGCGGACGGTCGATCGAGCGGCGGATCCGCGCGCCGGTGGACCAGGTGTTCGCCGCTGGCGGCGCGACGTGGAGCGCTGGCCGGCGCTGCTGCCCCACTACCGCTGGGTCACGCTGGAACCGGCGGCAGGCGAGCCGCGGGTCGTGGAGATGGCGGCGTGACCGCCCCTTCGGTCCGCTTGCCTGGCCCACCTGGTGGGTGTCGGAGATGTGGATCGACCGCGACCCGGCGGGAGGTGCGCTACCGGCACATCCGCGGAATCACCACCGGCATGGACGTGGTCTGGACGCTGGAGGCACGGCGGCGCAGCACCGACGTCGTCATCGTTCACGACATGGGACGGACCGCCGCTGGCCCCTGATCCGCCGCCCCGCGGCGGAGTGGGTCATCGGCCCGGTCTTCGTCCATGGCATCGCGTCGCGGACGCTGGCAGGTCTGGCGCGGGCGGCGGAAACGGGAACAGCACCATGAATGACGCGCACGGCGGGTCGTCATCACCGGAATCGGGGCCATCACCCCGATCGGCATCGGGGTCGAGGGGTTGTGGGCCGGGTTCGCGGCGCGGCGCTCCGTGGTCCGGCCATCACCCGGTTCGACCCTGACGCCCTTCCGGTCGCGGATCGCGGCGCAGGTCAATGACTTCCACCCCCCGGATCACCTCGATGACCGGCGGGCACGCCGGCTCGACCGGTTCGGGCAGTTCAGCGTCGCGGCGGCCCGGCTGGCGCTGGAGGACGCCGACTCGACCTGACGAGGGAGGACCGCGACCGGGTCGGCGCCATGATGGGCACCGCCCTCGGCGGCGTGGCCCATGCCGAGCAGCAGCATCGCCAGTACCATGCCGGGGGGCTGCGGGCGGTCGACCCGGCGCTGGCGCTGACCGTCTTCGCCGGCGCCGCCAGCTGCAACCTGGCCATCGAGTTCGGCATCACCGGCCCGAACACCACCAACGGGATGAGCTGCGCCTCGGGCACCATCGCCATCGGCGATGGCTTCCGCGCGATCGCCCGGGACGATGCCGACGTCATGCTCGCCGGCGGCGGCGGAAGCCCCGCTGGCGCCGCTCTGCTTCGGCGCGTTTGCCATCATCCGCGCGATGTCCACCCGGAACGACGACCCCGCCAGCGCCAGCCGTCCCTTCGACGCCGGACGGGACGGCTTCGTCATGGCGGAAGGCGCCGCCGTGCTGGTGCTGGAGGAGCGCGACCGGGCGCTCGCCCGGGGGGCCCGGATCTACGCCGAGATCGTCGGCTACGGCCAGACCAACGACGCGCACCATATGACGGTGCCCCGCCCCGACGGCGTCCAGGCGGCGCGGGCCATGCGGCTCGCCCTGGCCGGAGGCGCATCGTGGCAGCCGCAGGAGATCGGCTACATCAACGCCCACGGCTCCTCGACCCCGCTCAACGATCCCACCGAATCGGGGCCATCCGCCAGGTCTTCGGCGACGCACGCCGAGCCGACTCCCGCTGAGCGGCACCAAGGGGTACTACGGCCACGCGCTCGGCGCGAGCGGCGCCATTCGAGGCCGCGATCTGCGCGCTCGCTTCCGCCCGCGCTGGCTGCCACCCACCGTGAACCTCGATACCGCCGGATACCGCCTGCGACCTTCCTATATCACCGGCGACGGTGGCCGAGACCGCCGATCCCGAGTTCATCCTCAGCAATTCCTTCGGCTTCGGGGGGATCAACGCGTGCCTGGTGTTCAAGCGGGCCGACGGGAGATGCGGCAGAGAAGTCGGGCAGCCCCTTCACCCGCTCTCCTCGGGCTATATTCCCGCCCGCCATCCAACCCCACAGGTAGATTGTCATGAACAGCCTGGTCCGTCGATCCGTCGCGGAAGCCCTCGGCACCTTCGGGCTGATCTTTTTCGGCTGCGGCGCCGCCGTCCCTCCAGTGTCCCTGGTGCCAACTACGGACTGCTTGGCGTCGCCCTGGTCCACGCCGTCGGTCTCTCGGCGTCATGATCACCGCGACGATGACCATCTCCGGCGGGCACCTCAATCCCGCCGTCACGATCGGCCTGCTCAGCACCCGCCGCATCGATCTGAAGAGCGCCGGCGTCTATGTCGCCGCCCAGCTGGTCGGCGCTGTCCTCGCAGCCCTCCTGCTGCAGTTGCTGCTCCCCGCCGGCTTTACCCGCATGCTGGCGACCTCGGCTACACCGGCGCTCGCGGACGGCATGACCTGACGCCCAGGATCGCGGGAGGCGGTGCTGACCTTCTTCCTGGTCTCGGCGGTCTACGGCACCGCGGTGCCCCGACGCCCCCAAGGTCGGTGGGTTCGGCGTCGGCCTGGTGCTGTTTTTCGATATCATGATCGGTGGCCCGATGACCGGCGCCGCGATGAACCCCGCCCGCGCCTTCGGCCCGGCGCTGATCAGCGGGAACTGGTTTGCCCAGCCGGTCTGGTGGATCGGACCGATCGTCGGTGGCGTGCTTGCGGCCCAGCTGTGGGAGCGGCTGATGCTGCACCAAGTCGGCTAGGAGCTAGAACACAAAGCGGAGGCGCCGGAAGAGCACCTCTCCGCGGCCTCCGTGCCTTCGCACCTCCACCGCAGCTTACTTCCGCTGCCGCCCCGCCCGGATCCAGAGTGACAGCGCATATCCCGCGTAGACCACGCGGGCGACGATGTAGACCGCGAGGATGTACCCGCTTTATCAGGCGGCATCGGCGGCCTCCTCGTATCGCGACCCAGCTGGATGCCGTACCGCAGCGTCACCAGCCCCATGTACAGCACGAAGAACACCGCGAATCCCAGCAGCAGCATCCGCAGCATCTCCGGCGGCAGCGACGGCGCGCTTGGCTTCATGACGATGGGCTGCGGATGCAGCCCCCGCAAGAGGTAGACGCTGAGGTGGATGAAGGGCACCAGCACGAGCCCCATGATGCCGAGACCGCGCTGAAGCGAGCCCGCTCGGAGGGATCGCGGAGCGAGGCACGGAGGGTCTGGTACCCCAGGAGCAGAAAGAAGAGAAACAGCGTGAGGGTCAGCCGCGCGTCCCAGGTCCACCAGGTGCCCCAGATCGGCTTGGCCCAGATCGGACCGGTGATCAGCACTGACGAAACAGAACACGGTACGCCACCTCGGCGGTGCAGGCGGCGAACCGGTCGAGCCGCGGATCCTGCAGCCAGAGATATAGCCCGCTGGCGATCCCCACGACCGGCACCGCCACCCAGATCACCATGACCGCGGACGGCACATGGAGGTAGAAGATCTTCTGCGCCATGCCCCTGGCGCGCCTCGACCGGCGTGTAGGTCAATGCCAGACACATCACCACCCCGATGCCGGCGAGGGCCAGCAGGGTGAGGAGCTTGCCGCGCCGGATCAGGGCCTGTGCCGACGCCAGGTCTGCGGTCATTCGTCTACCACCGCGGGGAAGAGAAGCAATGACAAGGTGAGAAAGGCGACATCGTAGAGTGCCAGCAACTAAGGCCCGCCACCGCCTCGCTCAACGGATGACCGGCCAGCAGCGGGACGGTCACCTTCACCGCAAAGATCAGCGGCGGCACCATGAACGGGAGCAACAGAACCGGCAGCATCAGTTCGGCGAACCGGATGCGCGCGACCATCGCGCTGAACAGCGTGCCCACCGCAACGAATCCGATGGTGGCGAGCAGCAGCGTGGCCAGCAGCCGGCGCAGGTCGCGCCCGCCAGGTCCAGGTTGAAGAACAGCACCAAGAGGGGAAGGCAATCGCCTCGACCAGCAGCACGAACAGCAGGTTGGCCAGATACTTCCCGAGGAAGACCACTCCGCGGGGGACCGGCGCCAGCAGCAGCCCGTCGAAGGCCTGGTTCTCCCGTTCAACGGTGAAGGCCCGGTTCATCGCCACCACCGAGGCGAAGGCGACCGTCACCCAGAGGACGCTGGGGGCCAGGTCCAGGGTCGCCACCGCCGTCGGGTCGCGGGCGAAATTGAACACCACCAGGACCAGCATCGCGAAGACCACAGCCGACAGGATGCTGGTGCGGCTGCGCCACTCCAGCCGCAGATCCTTCACGGTGATGGCGAGGACCTGACGGGCGAGTCTAGCCACGGACCACCTCCTGGTAGTCCCGCTGGAACGCCATCGCGTCGACCGGGCGGGGCCCATCGACCGCCCAGTTGCCCCGTCGCAGGACACGCCACCCGGGTGGCCAGATCCCACGCTTCGCTCACATGATGGGTCACGACCACCAGGGCTGCGCTCCCGGCCCGCCAGCCGCTGCAACTGCTGGTGCAGCCGATCGCGGCCGGGGCATCGAGGCCCGTGAAGGGCTCGTCCAGCAGCAGCAGCTGGGGATCATGCAACAGGGCGCGGGCCATGGCCGCCCGCTGCAGCATGCCGCGACTCAACTGCCGCGGGCCGACTCTCGGCCCGATCCTCCAGCCCCTGGGCCAGCAGCGCCGCCTGGATCCGGTTCCGCGCGTCGGGCAGGTCGTAGAGCGTGGCCGCCAGCTCGAGATTCTCCCGCAGGGAGAGTTCATCGTAGAGCAGCGACTGATGGGACAGGAGGCCGATCGGGCGGCGGGCTTCGGTGTCGTCCCGGGTGAGCGGCCGGCCCGCCACCGCCACGCTGCCCCGTGTGGGGCGGAGCAGCCCGGCCAGTGCCCGCAGCAGGGTGGACTTCCCCGCCCCGTTGGGACCGAGGAGCAACAGGACTTCGCCGCGCTCCAGGGTGAGATCGAGTCCATCGAGGGCCCGGACGGGCCCGTAGTGGCGCACCAGCCCGCGGGCTTCGACCACCGGGCCGTCAGCGGATGGCATCGATCTGATGGGCGAGGTCCGCCAGGTCGAATGGTTTCACCAGGTAGGCATGATGTGCCAGGCTCAGCACCCGTAACTGCGGCTCGACACTGACGTAGGCGGACGTAATGATGACCGGAAGGTCGGCCCGGGAGGCCCGCATGCGGCGCAAGAGATCGACCCCATCGGTATCGGGCAGTCGGAGATCCAGGACGACGACCGCTGGTGGCGGCGGCTGCTCCAGCAGCCGGAGCGCCTCCGCTCCGGTCCTGGCGCACACCACATCATAGCGCGTGGCGAACGCCCGTTCGTAGCTGAGGCAGAGCGCGGGTTCATCTTCCACAAAGAGAACCCGCCGCCGTGATGCGACGTGGGTCATGGTCGAATATAGCCCTAGTCGCTGTCGGCCTCGACTTCAAAGAGGTCGTCCAGCTTGGTCAGCACCAGCAGGAACCGCAGTTCATCATTGGGCCGCTTCAGCACCACCACCTGGCGCCGCTCCGCCGCCCGGCGCTGAATCAGCATGAGGGCACCCAGCCCCGCGCTGTCCACCGTGCGAGTCCCGCGCAGGTCGATCACCAGGCGGCCGCTCCGCTCGGGGAGCTGTTCCAGCAGGTCCACCGCGCTCTGGCGGAAGATGGTCCGGCTTTCCAGCCCCAGGTGTTCCGGAGCCGTGAGTTCCATACTGCTCGATTGCGTCGCCTGCATGGGGTTCCTCCGCACCTCCGAAAAATCGAGAGCGCGATACTCCGCCGGCCTGTCCTGACGCGGGGGCGCATCGCGCGATATGGGCGCGGGGCACCCGCCTTCGGCACCGAGCTATCTCCACTGCATCGGGGGGATCCCAGGACGGCGGACCCACAGGGAGACCTCTAGTTTTGCGGCCCCGGATCACTCCGGGTGTGCTCTTATCGGGCGGATCGTTTGTCCGGAGGCTGACTGCTCCTCCGTGGCCGTTCAAAAGGCGAGGCTGGTGCCATCTTTCTAAGCTGTTGCGCCACAATCAGTTGACCGTGACCGATGGGTCCACGCCACGGTCCCGGCCCTCGCACCGCGCGAGCCGGTTGGGCCAACTGCAAGGCTCTACAGGGGTGTCGGGATCGCCGCTCCCGATGATATGCTTACAAGGTTGTCACTCCATCAGTCCGCCTCCCCACCCCACCGCTGAGTTCCATGTCTGATCAAATCGACACGCTGCTCACCGAGTCCCGCCGCTTCCCGCCTTCGGCCGCCTTTACCGCCGCCGCCAACGCCCAGCCGGGCATCCATGCTCGGGCCGCCGCCGATCGGCTGGGGTTCTGGGAGGAAGAGGCTCGAGCCCTGACCTGGATAAAGCCCTGGTCCCAGGTACTCGACTGGAAGCCGCCGCATGCCAAGTGGTTCGTCGGGGGTCGGCTGAATGTGGCGGCCAACTGTCTGGACCGGCACCTCGCCACCCGCCGCAACCAGGCCGCGCTGATCTGGGAGGGAGAACCGGGTGACAAACGGACCCTGACCTACTGGGAACTCCACCGCGAGGTGTGCCGCGCCGCCAATGGCCTGAAGAGCCTCGGCGTGAAGAAGGGCGACCGGGTGGCGATCTACCTGCCAATGATCCCCGAAGCGGCCATCGCGATGCTGGCCTGTGCCCGCATCGGCGCGGTGCACTCGGTCGTCTTCGGCGGCTTCTCCGCCGAATCGCTGCGGGACCGGATCAACGACGCCCAGGCGGTCTGCCTGATCACCGCCGACGGCGGCTATCGGCGTGGGTCGGTGGTACCGCTCAAGCGCTTCGCCGACGAAGCGGTGACCGGGTGTCCGTCGATCCGCAGCGTCGTGGTGGTCCGGCGGAATCTCGCTGGCCCCAGCATGGAGGCGTTCGCCGAGATCACCGAGGGGCGCGACCATTGGTGGCACCGGCTGCTGAGCAATGCCTCGGCCGACTGCCCCGCTGAATCGATGGACGCGGAGGACCTGCTGTTCATTCTGTACACCTCGGGCACCACCGGACAGCCGAAGGGCATTGTCCATACCACCGGTGGCTACCTGACCCAGGTCACCGCCACCACCAGGTACGTCTTCGACCTCAAGGATTCCGACGTCTTCTGGTGCACCGCCGACATCGGCTGGGTAACCGGTCATTCCTATGTGGTCTACGGCCCGCTCTCCAACGGAGCGACGGTGTTCATGTACGAAGGGGCACCCGACTGGCCCGAGCGTGACCGGTTCTGGCGCCTGGTGGCCGAGTACGGGGTGACCATCCTCTACACCGCGCCGACCGCCATTCGGGCCTTCATGAAATGGGGCGAGGCGCTGCCCGCGAAGCACAACCTCTCGACCCTGCGACTGCTGGGCAGCGTGGGGGAACCGATCAACCCCGAAGCATGGATGTGGTACCACAAGCATATCGGTCGGGAGCGCTGCCCGATCGTCGATACCTGGTGGCAGACCGAGACCGGTGGGATCATGATCACCCCGCTCCCGGGAGTCACCACGACAACGCCCGGCTCGGCCACGACGGCCTTCCCCGGCATCAGCGCGGCACTGGTGGACCAGAAGGGGGTCGAGATCGCCGTCGGCGGCGGGCTGCTGGTGCTGACTGAACCGTGGCCCTCGATGCTGCGCACCATTTATGGCGACGACCAGCGCTACCAGGACACGTACTGGAGCCGCTTTCCGGGCCGATACTTTGCCGGTGACGGTGCCAAGCTCGATGCCGATGGCCACTGGTGGGTCCTCGGTCGGGTGGACGATGTCCTCAACGTGGCGGGACACCGCATCGGCACGATGGAAGTGGAGAGCGCGCTGGTGGACCATCCGATGGTGGCGGAAGCCGCGGTGGTCGGGAAGCACCATGACCTCAAGGGTCAGGCGATTGCGGCGTTCGTCACCTTGAAGGAGGGCGTCAAGATGTCGGCCGAACTCAAGGATGATCTCAAGGATCATGTCAGCCGGAAGATTGGCGCCATCGCCAAGCCGGACGACATCCTGTTCTCCGCCGACCTGCCCAAGACCCGCAGCGGCAAGATCATGCGGCGGTTGCTCAAGGACATCGCCGAGGGCCGTGCGCTCGGCGACACGACGACACTGGCCGATCCCGCCGTGGTCAGCAAGCTGAAGGATCAATATGAATCACAGGAGAGCTGATCGGGGTCGCGCGACGACATTGAGAAGGCACGAAGCAGGAATCCTGGCTATTTTCACCATATCGCAGCTTCGCGACTTCGCGTGAAATCTTTTTCTGGAGTTGCACCGTGAAACTCACTTCGCTCCTCGTTGTTGCTGCCGTTGCGGCCACCACGCTTGCCGCGATGCCGGCACCCACGGCGGCCACCATCCCGATCACGGTCTACCGCTCGGAGTCCTGCGGCTGCTGCAAGAAGTGGGAGGCTCACCTGCGGCAGAATGGCTTCACCGTCACCTCCGTCGTGCAGGAAGACCTGAGCGAGATCAAGGCGGAGTCGGGGGTAACGCCCGAGTTGCGTTCCTGTCATACCGCGCTGGTCGCGGGCTACGTCATCGAAGGCCACGTGCCGGCGGCAGACATCCAGCGACTCCTCAAGGAGAAGCCGAAGGTCGTCGGGCTGTCGGCACCGGGTATGCCCGCCGCCGGCCCCGGGATGGATATGGGGAAGGACCCGTACGACGTACTGAGTTTCGATGCAAAGGGGAAAACGGCGGTGTGGGCGAAGCATTAGTACGAGGTACGTGGTACGAGGGTACGAGCGGTTCAGGGCGTGTCGAGGCGAGTTCAGGCGAGTACACTACTCGTACCACGTCCCGACGTACCCGCGTCCACGTAACGTCCACGTGCCCGCTACTCGCGTACCCACGTACCCACGTACCCCGACCCCTCAGAACTGAATCTGCGCCCCCATTTCCACCACCCGGTTGGGCGGCAGATTGAAGAAGGTCGTGGCCGACTGGGCGTTCCGGCTCATCAGGATGAAGAGTTTCTTGCGCCAGGTGGCGAGCCCGGGGCGGGGAATCGCGTCCAGGGAGGCATCCCGCAGCCGGTCGGGGGTGGCGATCAGGGTTTCCCGGCCTAGGTAGTAGGTCGTTTCGAGCGGTCGGACCGAGAGGCCATGCGCCTGGCACCGCTGCAGGAGCTTCGGCACCTCGGGGGAATCCATGAAGCCGCAGTGCGCGATGACCGAATAGAACTTCTGCCCCAGCTCGTGGAACTCGAGTTCCTCCTCCTCGGCCACGTGCGGGATGTCCTCCGTGACGACCGACAGCAGCACCACCTGTTCATGCAGCACCTTGTTGTGCTTCACATGGTGCAGCAGCACGGCGGGGGCTCCCTCGGCGTTGGACGTCAGGAAGACCGCCGTGCCGGGCACTCGCTGCGGGATCCGCTTGGCAACATCGTTCAGGAACATCTCGATCGGCAGCGAATTGTCCGCCATGATCCGGTGCAGCAGCACCCGACCCCGCTTCCAGGTGGTGAGCAGGGTGAAGACCAGCAGCGCCACGAAGACCGGGAACCATCCGCCGTGGGCGAACTTGATGATGTTGGCGCCGAAGAAGGCGAGATCCACCGCCAGGAAGAAGCCGCAGATGACGCCGACCTTGAGTTTGCTCCAGTGCCAGCGTTCGCGGGCCACCACGCCGAACAGGATGGTGGTGATCCCCATGGTCCCGGTGACCGCGATGCCGTAGGCCGCGGCCAGGTTGCTGGAGGAGCGATAGGTGAGCACCAGCCAGATGCAGGCGACCATCAGGACCCGATTCACTTCCGGGATATAGATCTGACCCCGCTCCTTCTCGGAGGTGTGAATAATTGTGACGCGGGGGCTGTACCCCAGTTGCACCGCCTGCTGGGTGAGGGAGAAGGCGCCGGAGATCAGGGCCTGGGACGCCACGACCGCCGCGGCGGTCGCCACCACCACCATCGGATAGAGAAAGGCGGGAGGGACCAGCGCATAGAAGGGATTGGTCACCGCTTCGGGGCTCTCGAGCAGCAGTGCCCCCTGCCCGAAATAGTTGACCATGAGCGCCGGCAGGGCAACTGCGAACCAGGCGAGGCGGATCGGGCGCCGGCCAAAGTGTCCCATGTCGGCGTAGAGCGCTTCACCGCCCGTGATCACCAGCACCACCGCGCCGAGGATCAGGAATCCCTGCAGCCCGTCCCGGATGAAAAAATCAATCGCGTACCAGGGATTGAGGGCGAGCAGCACCCGGGGCGCCCGCAGAACACCCATGACCCCGACAACCGAAATGCAGGCGAACCACACCACCATGATCGGGCCGAAGACCCGGCCCACCCGTTCCGTGCCACGCTTCTGGAAGAGAAAGAGCAGCACCAGGATGATGGTGGTGAGCCAGACCACCCAGGGCTTGAGAATCGGCGTGGCGTATTCAATGCCTTCCAGCGCCCCCAGCACCGAGATGGCCGGGGTGATGACCCCGTCGCCATAGAGGAGCGACGCGCCGAACAGCCCGAGCATGACCAGCACCCGGCGGCGACGGGCTTCGCGCGGCCCCATGACGAGGGCGAGGAGGGCGAGAATGCCGCCCTCGCCCCGGTTGTCGGCCCGCATCACCTCCGCGATGTACTTGTAGGAGATGACGAAGTTCAGCGACCACACGATCAGCGACAGCACTCCGAGCACATTTTCCGGCGTCGGCGGAATGCCGTGCAGGTCCCCGAAGCACTCCTTGAGCGCATACAGCGGACTGGTGCCGATGTCGCCGTAGACCACGCCGAGCGCCGCCAGCGACAACCCGGCCAGTGCCTTGCCCCGGGGAGCCGCCGGGCCCGAGTGGTCGCTCACGGTCGGTTACTTGGCCGCAGGCGGCGCGGCGGCGATGGAATCCACCATCGCCTTGAGCACATCGTGGGTGATGGTGCGGTTCCCGGCATAGAGCCGGCCATTGATCAGGAACGTCGGCGTGGAGCCCACACCGATCTTGATTCCCTCATTCTGGCTGGCCTGGATGCGGCCGGCGTAGCGTCCTGAGGACATGCACGCGTCATAGGCCGACAGGTCGAGCCCTGCCTTCTCGGCGTAACCCCGGAAGGTCGAGAGGGGGTCACGCTGCTCCGGCCAGGCCGGCTCCCAGCTGTAGATCAGCTTGCCGACCTCCCAGAACTTGTTCTGGTCATTGGCGCAGGCCGCGGCGTGCATGGCGAGCCGGGCGTAGCGATGTGCCCCGTCAATCGGGAAGTCGCGGTACCGCCACTTCACCTTGCCGGTGTTGATCAGGCGCTCCTCGATGCTGGGAAACTGAACCGCGAACCACTGCTGACAGGCGTGGCACTCGAAGTCGGCGTACTCGGTGACCTCCAGCGGGGCATTGGGATCGCCCAGCGTGTACCCGCGGAAGCCGTTGGTGTCGGCGACCTGGATCGCGGCGTTCACCGGAATGCTGAGCGGTGGTTTGCGCAGCGCCAGGAAGGCGATGATGGCCACGCCGGCAAGGGCAGCGCCCCCCAGCAGGAGATAGAACTTGTTCATTCCGCTTGCGGGCGCAGCCATGGTAGATCGTCCCCGGAGTGGTCAAAGGTGAGTGAGCCGCGGCGGGCCTCCTCCACAATCCGCCAGGCATCGGCGGCGGCGGAGTCGAGCCTCAGGGCATCGTGGCGAGCGAGGTGGTCGTGGGCCGTCTCGAGCAGGTGCTCCAGCCCGGTGGCGCCGTCGAGCAGCGCCCCACGTCGATCCAGCTCCTGGATACGGGTCGCGAGGTGGCGCAGGAGGTCCAGCAATTGGGACCGACGGGCGGAGTCGTCGAGGTGGCTCATGGGGTTGGTGCCGGTCGCGCCGGACCGTGCCGGAGCAAGCAGCGCTCCCAATCTAATGCGACCCCTATCGCCCTGCAGGCAACCCCCGCTGTGATCGAGTGATCCGTCACTGGCCTCCGATTTGCATCTGAGTGGGCAAGCAGTGTATTATTGTCGCTGTACCATTCATGCCTTAGGAGAGCCAAAACGCATGGCGAAAGCAAAGCCACCACGTCGGACCGTCTCAGAACCGCGGGTATTCGATCAGGCCCGCGATGAAATGTTCAGCCATATCCTGCGCTGCGGTGTCCTCGAGGCGCTGCCCGAGCACCAGAAGGAATGGTTTGACGACACCATGCTGTACCTCGCAGAGCGGTTTGAGGGAATGACGGAAGAGGAGCTGACCCAGCTCCGGACCTTGGGCGAGCGGTACTGCCAGCCGGTACAGAAAACGGCCACGGTGCAGACTGAAGCCGAGGCGGAAGCCACCAGCGTCAGCTGAGGATGGACCGAGAGCAGGTGCCGGCGCCCCGACATGAGGTCGGGGCGTTTCTGTTTTCCGAAGGTTACCACCGTCGCCGCCACCCCACTGCCAGTCGGACCCCGCCACCCACCCCCGCCTCGAGCGCCCAGCCCGATCGGCGTCCGGATGCAGTTTCGAGCCCCAGCCCCATGACCAGATAGCCCCGGGTGCCAGTTCTCACCTCCGCCGCGAGGCCCGCGAGGCCATAGACCCCGAGTCCGCGCATGCGGCGCGGGTTCAACACGAAGTGTCCCAGTAATTCCCCACGTCCCGACAGCTCCCCCGCCTGGCCGCCGACTGTAGCGGTCACCGCCACCCGGGTGTTCCCGCCGGGACGAATCGCGGCGTAGAGTCCCCCGCCACCAAAGGCGGGGTCCCCCAGCGTGGTCAGTCCGATGATCCCCAGCTCACGTCGCACCGGGGCCGCCTGCTGCGCGACCGCGCTCGCACAGATCACGAGGGACAGCAGTCCAGTGAGCCCACCCGCACACCGCCGTCCGGGACTACTCCAGATGGACATCGTACCGGATCGGAATGTCCGGGGCGAGGGACTGCATGACCGAGCAGTATTTCTCCAGCGAGAGATCGATCGCGCGCCGGGCCTTGGTCTCGTCGAGCCCGGTCCCCTTCAGATGGTAGACCAGATCCAGCGCCACATACCGCTTGGGATCCTCTTCCCGTCGCGTCCCGGTGATGTCGATCCGGAAGCTGAGCAGCTCGACCCGCATCTTCTCGAGAATCGAAACCACATCGGCGCCGCTGCAACCCGCCGCCGCAAGCAGCAGGGTGATCATGGGGCTGGTACCGGCCACACCGTCGCCATCAATAGTGATCTGGTGGCCGCCCGGGGCGCCGCCGTGAAAAGCGAGCCCGCCGGTCCACTGCAGCGAGGCGTGACGGAGATTGGACATAGACCACCGGGAACGGGGAACAGGGAACAGGGAACGGGCGACCGAGCGCCTCTGGGAGCGCGCAGCGCGACCCGGCGCGAGGAAGTCCCTTTAGGGAGCAAGGAAGAAGGACGCGCGGCTTCATAGCGGCCGCTCGTCCCGGGCCGCGACCTGATTGTAGTCCCAGATGGCGTACAGGGCGATGGCGCCGGTGGCCCACGCAAGCGGTCGGAGGAGCGGTGACCCGGTGAGAAAGGCGACCAGGGTCAGCAGCTGGGCGACTGTCACCGCCTTCCCTCCCAGGCGGGCCGGGATGGCCCGCGGCCGGCCGGAGACGACCACGACAATGAACGCGATGGTCGCAACCAGATCGCGCAGCAGCACCCCGGCGATCTCGTACCAGTCAAGCTGGCGGGACAAGGCCACCACCAGAAAGGCGGCCAGCATGAAGAGCTTGTCGGCCACCGGATCGATCACCGCGCCGAAGCGGGAGCTGCCCAGCCGACGGGCCAGAACCCCATCCAGCAGGTCGGTGGCGGCCGCCAGGACGAGGATCGCCAACCGCCACTGGGCCGACTGCACCACCAGGAAGAGGGCACCGAGCGGGAGGCGGGAGAGCGTCAGCAGGTCGGCGATCGTGACGCCGCGCCGAGGTGACGGATGGCCTTGCTCCCCTCCGGACCGGGGGGTAGCTTGGACTCCCGGCGCGCTGGTTGACGGCGCCTCGCTGCCTGTCCCGCTCACCGGCACCCCTCCACGACCATGGACCTTCTGCTCCTGAAGAAGACCGCAATCTTCGCCGACCTGGATGACGGGGAACTTGCCCGCGTCGCCGAGATCTGCAAAGAGACGACCTATCAGGGTGGTCAGGTCATCTTCAAGGAAGGCGAGCCCGGCAACCGATTCTACATCATTGTGTCGGGTGAGGTACGGATCAGCCGGGACATCCCCGGATCCGGCGAAGAAGCGCTGGCCGTGCTCAAGCCGGGGGCCTGTTTCGGGGAGATGGCGGTATTCGACCGCTCCGAGCGGAGCACCGATGCCATCGCCAACGGCCCGGTGACTCTGGTCACGGTCTCACGGTCGGACTTTGAAATCCTGCTGGATTTCAACCGCGATGTGGCCTACAAGATTCTCTGGTCGATGATCCGGCTGCTGTCCTCCCGCCTGCGCGTCACCAACGACAATCTCCGGTCGCTGCTCGCGATCTCGATGTTCTAGACCGGACCGCGGCCACCCATGGCCTTCGCGCACCACCTCACCGAACTCAGCGGGATCACCGTCTCCACCCTCGGCGATGAACACGCCCTCGCGGCGCTGACCATCGCCGCTGCGGGCGCCATTGGCCTCAACGCCCATGGACCTCCGGTCGCGCGCAGTGGTCCCTTTGGCATCGCCGTCGGGCTGCTGGGACATGGCGGCCATGTGCTGCTCCACGCCGAACCGGCGAGCGGTCGCTGCCTGGTGGACATCGTCACCCCCGGATCCACCCCACCGGTCCGTGCGGCCGAGGTGATCGCCCGGCGGCTGGGCGTCAGCGGCTAGTCCCCGGCCCCCACACTCAACCAGATTGCCATCATGCTGAAAGAATATCCCGACCACCACGACGCGGAGCTGCTGCTCAAGATGTATGAGCTGCGTCGGGAACCGGTCATGCGCGACTCGCGCGACATGCTGATTCGCGAGTACTGGCCCCGGAGCGCCGAGGATGCGGTGGGGGTGCTCCGCAGCGACCATCCCTTGAACCGGGCCTGGCGCCAGGTCACGACCTACTGGGAGATGGTCTACAGCATCGCCCACCAGGGCATCGTCAACCCCGATTTTCTGGTGGACAACAGCGGGGAAGGCCTGGTGATCTTTGCCCGGGCCGAGGCCTACCTTCCGGACCTGCGCGCCGCGAGTGGCCCGAGAATCCTGCGCCACGCGGAATGGATCGCCCGGGAAACCGAGATGGGCCGGAAGATGATGGAGATCATGCGGGCCCGCGTGGCCAAGGCACTCGCGTCGACCTGACCGCGTCACCAGAACAGCTCAAAACGCCCCCAGCCGCCTGCGCGGTCGGGGGCGTTTCGCCGTTGGGCGATGGCCGGACTGTTACCGGCGGATGGGGCTCGGTATGCCGCGCGCCACCAGCACCACCACGGCGGCGAGCACGAGTGCGGCCGGCACGGGATCGGGGATCGCCCACACCGCCGCGACCGCAATCGCCAGCACGAAGAGGTTGAAGCGGCGCCAGTGTGGCGCGGGCCGGGTGGGGAGCCGATCGGGCTGACGGATGGGACGCGGGCGCAGCGGAATCAGCGGTCGGGAACTCCCGGCAGGGTGCAGCAGGGCGGCGCCCTGCAGTGCCGCCGCGAGCGGGCTGAATCCATCCGGGCGCACGGCGACGAGGACCGGACCCTCCGGCCGTCGCGGAACACCCGCGGGTTCGCCATCGTTGCTCGGCGCACCGGTCAGGGTGGCAAGCAGTGCCGCAGGCTCAGGCCGATCGGGAGCGGTCTCAAGGGCTCGGCGGGCCGATTCCAGGGCGGGGCCGGTCTGGTTCTGGGCGCATTCCAGCGCGGCCTGGAGGTAGGCCAGCGCCGCCGAACCAGGCAGCCGCGGCAGGAGGCTCCGCACCAGGTGCAGCGCTTCCCCCTCCTTGCCCTGTCCGGTCATGGCCCAGAGACGCAGATACCAGCACTGCTCGTGATCGTTCCCCGGCTGGAATACCGCATCGAGCAGTTCGAGGGCCCGGGAATATTTCCCCGCTTCGACCAGCGCCCGGATCAGGGCGAGATGGTCCAGCGTGATCCGACCAACGGGAGCCGGTGCCGCAAGGTCCTCCACGCCAGGAAGTGCTGGCGGCTGCAGGCGCGACAAACCCGCCTCTGCCGGAAATCCGAAACGACCGACACTGGAGAGCGGAGGATGCACGGTACGAAAGCCCACAGGGGTGCCCATCCGGGGAGTATCGGCAACGGGATACCGGATGTTGAATCGGTGCGCTGGTTTAGCGACCCCCGCCCTGCCCCCGGATCACTCCTTCGGCACGGGTACCACTGAGTATCCGGCTGGCGAGCGCCCGGATCGCCGCGGGTGTGACCGCGCGGTACTGTGCGGCAGGATCCTCCAGATCGGACAGCCCGCCGCCCGCGAGCCAGGCGTCGATGATCTCCCCCGCGATGCTGCTCCCACTCTGTCGGCCCACCTCGGTCTGACCGGCGAGGTAATTGGTGGCCAGACGCAGCTCATCCGGAGTGACGTCTTCGGTGGTAAACCGCTGCAGTTCCCGCAGCATCTCGCCGCGAGCCTCCTCCTCCCGCTCGGGCGACGTCGCGATATAGCCCAGCAGCGCTCCGCCCCTCGCCTTGGGCCAGCCGGACGCGACCACGGTATAGGCGAGGGACCGACGATCCCTGAGCGCCTCGAACAGGCGCCCGCCCAGTCCACTCGCCACCGCACACCACACATCGAGGGTGAAGCGGTCAGCGCTCCGCCGCGACGGCCCGGGGAAGACCATCGCGAACGCGGTCTGGGCCTTGTCACGGGTAATGGCGCGGATCACCGGTTCGCCGACAGGAATCCATGGTACGGTCGTGAGCAGTGGCGCCGCTGCGCGGGCGGGGTGGTTGCCGAAGACCGCCTGGAGTTCCGTCAGCGCCTGCTCTTCGTCGAGATCGCCGACGGCGACGACGACGCCGCGCGGTGTCCCGAGGGCCGCCCTGTGCCAGGCGCGAACCTGGTCAGGCTGGAGCGCGGCGAGATCGTCAGGCAGGCCGCTGGCCGGGATCCCGTAGGCCTGGTCACCGAACCCGGCGGCCAATGCCAGCTGGAACGGGTAGCGGTACATGTCATCGGCCACCTGCCGGGTCTCCGAGACAAGGACCCCACGTTCGGCGGCGATCGCACTCTCGGCGAGGTCCGGCTGGGTCAAGACCATCTCGAGCAACCGAGCGGCTTCCCCGAGGTTCAGGTTCAGGACGCTGGTGCTGTATCCCAGCCAGTCGAGCGTCACGCTGGTCGCAGCCGATCCCCCCAGGCGCTCGAAGGCGAACGCCAGTTCCGCCGCATCCATACCGCCGGCGCCCCGCAGGGCACTCCGCGCCGTCAGCGCACTGAGGCCCGCCTGACCCACGGGATCGAAGGTGGCGCGTGGGACATACAGACTGAGGGCGACACTGGGGACGCCCGCCTTGCGCCGTACCAGCAGATCGAAGGCCGGCAGCGCCACATGATGCACCCCGGCGGTCACGCTGGCCCCGATCCGGGGGGCGGCCGGCGCCGGGGTCCGGCGGATCGTCGGTGCCCGGCTCGGCTGTGGCGTGATCTGGGTGACGGCGAACGCCGTGGCCAGGCGATCAACCGTCAGGTCAATGCCCTTGTCCCGGGGGAGATAGACCACTCCCGAGACCGATTCGGGGTCCAGCACCCTGGCCGCCGCCGCCTGCACTTCCTCGGCGGTGACCCGCTGCAGCTGGGAGAACTCGTCGTCCACCAGGCGGTAGTCCCCCAGTGCCTCGGCCGAGGCGAGCGAGGAGGCACGACCGTCCATCTCCTCCATGCTCCGCGCCCAGCGGGTCAGGAGGAGGGTCCGGGCCCGTTCGAGATCGTCCGCGGGGGGGCCGCTGAGGACCAGCCGCGCCGTCGTCTGCGCGATCCGGTCGAGCACCTCCTCCGTCCGATCGGGATCACACTCGGCGTTGATGCCGAAGATCCCCAGCTCGGTCGGGGCGTAGTGCCAGGCACTGGCGCTGGTGGCCATCCCGGTTTCGCGCAGAGCCTGGAACAGCCAGCTGCCCCGGCCGCTGCCGAGGATCCCGGCGGCGAGATCGAGGGCGATCGCATCGGGATGCAGCGGGCCCACGCCGCGCCACCCCAGGCAGAGTTCCGCCTGGGTGACATCTCCGCGCAATGTGCGGCTGCGCACCACGCGGCGGGGGGGTTCCTCGGGCGAGGGATCGATCGCCCCGGGCCGGGCGGCCCAGCCGCCGTAGATCTGACGGGCGAGTGCGACCGTCGCGTCGACCTCGATATCTCCTACCACCGCGACAATGGTCCGCTCCGGGACATAGCGCGACTGGTAGTAGCCGAAGACATCGTCCCGGGTGAACCCCGCGAGGTCCTTCTCGTACCCGATGCGCCAGCGGCGCACCCGATGCCGGTCATACATCACTTCGTGCAGCGTCTCCTGGGCCAGCGCGCCGGGGGTGTCCAGCTTCCGCTTCGCTTCCTGGATGATCACCTGCAGTTCCCGGGCAAGCTCCCCCGCATCCACCGAGGCATGCATCAGGGCATCGGCCTGAATGGCCATCGCTTCGGCCAGACGGCTGGCAGGGAGCACGGCGTAATAGGAGGTGCGATCGTAGCTGGTCGAGGCGTTGAGGTATCCGCCGGCTGCCTTGGTGGCACGGGCGATTTCTCCCACCCCGCGCGTGGGGGTGCCCTTGAAGAACATGTGCTCGAAGACGTGGGAGATTCCGGCCCAGCGGTCGGGCTCGTCGAAGAATCCCGCCTTCACATGCGTCACGACCGCCGCCACCGGTGCGGAGTGTATCGCGCTGCACCAGGAGGGTGAGCCCGTTGTCGAGCACTTCGCGATGGACGCCGGCGACCCAGGAGGGGAGTGTCGTTGTCATGCCGGAGGATAACGGATGACGGGGAACGGGGAACAGACGGGAGAACGGGCGACCGAGCGCCCCTGGGAGCGCGCAGCGCGACCCGGCGCGACGGAGTCCCTTTAGGGGGAACGGGGAACGGGGAACACCGGGGAACGGGGAAGCCGAAGGTCGCGCGGCGGCGGCGGTCCCGCAATGCGCGTGGCGAAGGTGGAGAGAAGCCGAATGGTGACTTGAAGCGAAGCCGAGCGCATGGAGGGGCCGCTGCCGACGCAAGGCCCCTGTTCTCCTGTTCCCCGTTCCCTGTCTATCGACCTAGGAAATAATTCGAATGACTCCGGCGCGGGCACTGCCGCGGATGAACGCTTCGGGGTCGGTGACGGGGATGACCACGCCCGTTTCGGCCGCCCCATGGCGGGCGTGATCCCGCATGAAGTCGAGCACGCTGGCGCTGGCCGATTCGCGGTCGGCGTTCTTGAGCTGGAGCAGCAGTTCTTCCCAGGTGCCGACCAGCATGCGCCCGGTCAGCGTCGCGATGGTATGGCTGCCGACCACGACCGGGCGCTTCTGCATCGCCTGCAGCTCGGTCAGCAGCGTCCCGAACAACTCGAGCTGTGCCGGGTCCCGCACCGTGCCGTCCAGCTGAGTCGATTCGACTTCGGCCAGCACCTGATCGGTGGGATCGAGCTCGCCGGCCACTTCCCCCAGACGGGCGAACCAGGGGCGCAGTTCGGGATCCCGTTCTGCCAGCCGGTAGATCGCCTTCTTCAGCTCGATGTAGCGCCAGATGCCGAGTTCATCGAAGTGATCCTCCGGCACCGTCTGATGCAGGTGATGCATCGCGGCTTCCGATTCACTGCGATCGTACAGCATGTTGGCGAGGTAGATGCGCGCCTCGCTGTAGTGCGGATCGATCTGCAGGGCGCGTCGCAGCCAGTAGAGCGCACCGCTGTCGTCGTTGAGGCGGTGACAGGCGTAACCCACACAGGCGGCCGCTTCGGGACAATCGGGTTGGGCAGCGACGGCATACTCGAAGAACTGCTGCGCGGCCGCCAGCATCCCCTCGCGGAAGAGTGCCCGGCCCACCTGCAGCATCAGCTCGTGGTCTTCCCGCAGGCCCAGCGACAGGATGCGATCGAACGCATGCGAGCGCGGCCTGGCGCTCCCCCAGCTTCAGCAGGACTTCGCCGTAGCCTGCGAGGGTGTCTTCGTGATCGGGATCGAGGGTGACCGCGCGTTCGAAGCTGCGCCGGGCCCAGGCGTATTCTTCCCGGGCGAGATAGGCGTAGGCCGACCCAACGTGCAGCTCTACGGCGTTGGGGTACAGCGCCATCCCCTCCTGGAGGAGGTCCAGCGCTTCATCGAATCGACCTTCGTTGTACAGCTGGTGAGCGTGTTCGTCGTAGTCGTCGGAGCTGAGAAAGCGTTCCGGCTTCAAGGAGGGCCCTCCGGCGGCGAAGTAGCTCTAAGGTATTGCGCAGTATGGAGTTTTTGCAAGAGTGCGGGTCCCTGTTTGCCAAATTGAGACCTGAGAACGGTCACGAGTCACGAGTCAGGAGTCAGTGGCCAGGAGACCCACCGACTGCTGACTTGTTCTGGACTTGCCATTCCAAAACCACAACTTATATTACTGACCGGTCAGTTAATTAAACAGGATGCAAATACCCATGCCCCGTCGCTGCCCCAATCAAGCGCCCCCGCTGGCAGCGGCGCCCCGACGCCCGGCCCGAGGAGATCCTCGATGCCGCGGTGGAGGTGTTTGGCGAGCAGGGCTATGCCGGAACCAAGCTGGATGACATCGCCCGCCGAGCGGGGGTCAGCAAAGGGACGCTGTATCTGTACTTCGCCTCCAAGGAGGCACTGTTCCGCGCCATGATGACGGCCAAGCTCGAGAGCAAGCTGGCCTCTGCGGAGCAGCTGTTGCGGAGCTGGAACGGAAATAACGCCGACCTGCTGCGCAGCTTCGTCATTTCCTATTGGGAATTGGTGAACCAGCCGCAGACCGTGAAACTGGTCCGGCTGGTCATGTCGGAGCTGGGCAACTTCCCGGAGCTGGCCAGGTGGCACTACCAGGAGGTGGTCCTGCGGCTGCGCGCGGTGGTCGAAGAGATCCTGCGGCGTGGCGTGGCATCGGGTGAGTTCCGGGTGGCCAACATCCCCTTCACCGCCCGGACCCTGCAGATCATCTGTACCCACACGGCCCAGTTCCGTCATTACCTGCAGCCCTACGATCCGACCCCGATCACGGCCGACCAGATGTTGAACGGGATCCTGGACCTGTACCTCCACGGCGTCCTGGCTCACCCCGGGGCCGCCCTTGTCGAGTCCTGATATGCGTGTCTCCCTGTTCCTGCTCCTGCTGGCGGCCACCCCATTGGCGGCCCAGGCTCCCGCTCCGCGCACTCTCACCCTGGAAGAGGCGATTGCGCTCGGCCGTTCGCAGGGCGTCAACGCCGCCCTCGCCCGGATGAATGAGCGGATCGCCAATGCCCGCGTGGGCCAGCGGCGTTCGGAGCTGCTGCCGTCGCTCACCGCCTCGGGCACCGCGACGCGGCAGACACTCAATCTGGACGAATTCGGAATCCCGATCGCTTCCGGCGTGACCGACCCGTTCACCCTGTGGCGGTTCCAGGCCTCGGCGCGGCAGACGCTGTTCGATGCCAGCACCTTCGCCCGGCTCCGGTCGGCCCGCGATTCCGCCCTCTCGGTCGGCGCCGATGCCCGCGCCGTGGGCGAATTGTCCGGCGCGAGCGCCGGGCTGGCCTACCTGCGGGCGGTGAGCGCCGAAGAGACGGTGCGGGCACGCGAGGCCGACAGCGCCGTCGCCGCCGCGCTGCTGGGCGATGCCCGTCAGCTGGTGGCCGCCGGCACGAGCCCCGCCATTGACCAGACCCGGAGCGAGACGCAGCTGGCGAGCGTGCTTACGCAGCTCGAGATCGCGCGCAACCAGCGCGATCGAACCCAGCTGGACCTGGCCCGCGCCCTCGACCTGCCGCCGGCGACACCGCTCACCCTGACCGATTCGTTGACCGGGGGACATGCCGCGCCGGTGATGAACCCGGACGAGGCGGTGAGCTTCGCGCTCGAGCACCGGGCGGAGGTCCAGGCGGAGCGGCGCCGGGCCGACGTAGCCCAGCGCTCCCTCAAGGCGATCGGCCTGGAATACCTGCCCAGCCTGGCACTGGGAGGCAGCTACACCCAGAGCGGTCAGCATCTCGATGCCTTGTCCGGCAGCTATGCGATCCAGCTGGGCCTGACCTGGGCGGTGCTGGATGGCTTCCGGCGGCCAGCCCGGCAGCAGGAGCAGTCGGCCCGGGTGGATGCCCAGAAGCTGCGCCTGCATGATGCCGAGCAGCAGGTGGCCACCGAGACGCGTCAGGCGCTGCTCGACCAGGCGTCGGCCGAACACCAGGTGACGCTCGCCGCCGACCGGCTGCGGCTGGCGGAGCTGGAGCTGGAACAGGCGCGCGAGCGCTTCGCGGCCGGCGTGGCCGGCAGTGTGGAAACCAGTACGGCGCAGGGTGGACTCGTGGCCGCACGCGACGGGGTCATCCAGGCGCGGGTGAATGCCGCCGTGGCGCGGGTGAATGTCCGCCGCGCCCTCGGCGTCCTTGATCAGACCTCGTGAGCCGTTTTTCCCTTTGGAGTAGAAGATGACCACCCCGAACGCCACGTACGACACTGCCAGGTCCACGGTCCCTGTCCAGACGGCCACCCGGCGCCCGCCCATTGCCCTGATCATCGGCGTGATTGGCGCCGTGCTGCTGCTGGGGTGGGGCTGGAAGAAATACAGCTTCTCCCTGCACCACGTGGAGACCGACAACGCCCAGGTCGACGGACACATCACGCCCGTCGCCCCGAAGGTGCAGGCCTTCGTCAATGAAGTCCGGGTCGAGGAGAATCAGCGGGTGAAGGCGGGCGACACCCTGGTGGTGCTCGACAGCCGCGACCTCGCGCTCCGGCTGACCCAGGCCGAGGCGGATCATGCCACCGCCCTGTCGGCGGTGGGCACCCGGGCGAAGGCGGGCGCCGCGCCGGCGCAGTTCGCGGCGAGCCAGGCCCAGGCCGCTTCCGCCCAGGCCACCGTGGCGTCGGCCGAAGCGGCGCTCCGCAAGGCGACTTCCGATCTTGAACGGGTGAAGGGGCTCGCGGCCCAGAAGATTGTCCCGGCGCAGCAGCTCGATGCGGCACAGGCAGCCTACGATGCCGCGACCGCCGGGCTGGAGTCGGCCCAGCGGCTCGCGAATGCCATGGGAAGCCAGGTCACGGCGTCCGGCGCCGCGGTGAGCGCCGCGCAGGCGCGGCTCGCCAGTGCGCAGGCGCTGGTGGAAAACGCCCGGCTGCAGCTGGGCTACACCGTGCTCCTGTCGCCCATCAGCGGGACCATCGCGCGGCGATCGGTGGAACCGGGGGCGCTGGTCTCGGTGGGCCAGACCCTGATGTCGGTCATTCCCGACACCGGCACCTGGGTAACGGCCAACCTCAAGGAAACCCAGTTACAGCATGTGGATGTGGGCGATTCCGCCAGCTTCACGGTGGATGCCTATCCCGGCCACGAGTTCCTGGGCCATGTCGAAAGCCTGAGCCCGGCGACCGGCGCGCGCTTCGCGCTGCTCCCGCCCGATAACGCCACCGGCAACTTCACCAAGGTGGTCCAGCGGGTGCCGGTCCGGATCCAGGTGGACGCCGGCACCGATTCGACCCATGCGCTGCGTCCCGGCATGTCGGTCATCGCGACGATCACCACCCGGTAACCGACCATGGCCACGATGGCGCTGCCGGCTCGGCCGCAGCGGTTGAGCCGGGACGAGGTCTACCGGGCCCGTTACCTCATCGCCTTCGCGGTGGTGAGTGCGAGCGTGCTCGAGCTGGTCGACACCAGCATCGTGAACGTCGCGATTCCCCACATGATGGGGAACCTCGGGGCCACCCTCGATGAAATCGCGTGGGTCAGCACCGGGTATATCGTGGCCAACGTGATCGTGCTGCCGCTCACCAGCTGGTTCGGTGAACGGTTCGGCCGGCGCAACTACTACACCGGCTCGGTCATGCTGTTCACCCTGGCCTCGTTCTTCTGCGCCGAGGCCCGTACCCTGGAGGCGCTGGTCTTCTGGCGGGTGATCCAGGGCACTGGGCGGTGGCGCGCTGATTTCGACCGCGCAGGCCATCCTGTTCGATGTCTTCCCCCGGGAAGAGATTGGCAAGGCGATGGCCATTTTCGGCATGGGCGTCATGGTGGGCCCGACGCTGGGCCCGACCCTGGGCGGCTGGATTACCGACAACTATTCGTGGCCCTGGATCTTCTACGTCAACATCCCCCTCGGCATCATGGCGGGGCTGATGACCTGGCGTTACGTGCCCGAACCGGAGCACGCGGTCAAGGAATCGAGCTCGATTGACTGGGTGGGGCTGGGCCTGCTCATCGTCGGCATCGGCTCGCTGCAGGTGCTGCTGGAGCGGGGCGAAGCCCGGGACTGGTTCGAGTCGAAGGAGATCATCACCGAAGCGATCCTGGCGGCGACCGGCCTGATCCTGTTCATCTGGTATGAACTTCGGGCGGCGCACCCGATCGTGAATCTGCGGGTGCTGCGCGACCGACAACTGGCCGCCGGGGTGACCTTCGGCATGCTGCTGGGCTTTGCCGTGTATGCCAGCGTCTTCGCGCTGCCGGTGTTCCTGCAGTCCCTGCTGGGCTACAGCGCCTGGGACACCGGTCGTGTCATCCTGCCGGGGGCGATCGCCAGCGCGGTGGCGATGGCGATGATGGCCAAGCTTACGGCCAAGGTAGATTCGCGCATCCTCATCACCTTCGGGGTCCTGCTGTTCGGCCTCTCAATGTGGATGCACGCCCATCTCACCACCGAGATCGGCACCCAGGACCTGTTCTGGCCGATGATCCTGCGGGGCACGGGGCTGGGGTTCGTCTTCGTCCCGCTCACCGGGGTGGCGATTGCCAACCTGGCGCCCCAGGATGTGGCGCAGGGCACCGGGCTCTACAACCTGTCGCGCCAGTTGGGGGGCAGTTTCGGCATCGCGATCACGGCGACCCTGATTACCCGGTTCCGGGAACAGGGTCGGGAGGCGCTCCTGCCGCACCTCGCCACCACCGAACCGGCGGTCCGTCGGTTCATGGATGCGACGGTCCAGCGGATGATGCAGCTGGGTGGGACGTTGGCCGAAGCGCAGCAGAAGGCGGCCCGGGTGCTGGAGTTGAAGCTCGACGCCCAGGCCGCGATGCTGGCCTACGAGAAGATTTTCCTGATTATGGGCGTGGCATTCCTGTGTGCCCTGCCGTTGCTGCTGCTGATCAAGACGGGGAAGGCGAAGTCTGGCGGGGTGGCACACTAGGGGTGATATCGAAGGTCGCGGCGGGCGCTGGGGTGGCTGCCGCGGCCGACGACTCCGGATCCAGAATCCGGGTCCAGGAGGTGCCCTGCAGGATCCGCCGTTCGTTGGCCTCGCTGCAGATGCCGAGGATGCGCCGGAGGCGGGCAATCCTGGCCGATTGACTCGAATCCAGTCCTTTGTTCTCCGTCGCTGCGCTCTGCTCGGGCGTTGTCCCCTCCCCGTTTGACCTCACGCCATATCCAAGCGATCATCCCGTACAGCGCACTTCGGCGCCCAGACCGGACATCCCCTTGCCCGCCCGCCGTGGAACACGATCCGCTAGTCACTGACCTGCTGCAGGCCTGGCGCCGGGGCGATGCCCGGGCGCTGGATCAGCTGATGCCGCTGGTCTACGACGCGTTGCGGCTGCTGGCGCAGCGGCACCTCGACCGCGAGGGCCAGGCGAACACCCTGACGCCCACCGGACTGGTCCATGAGGCCTATCTCCGGCTGATTGACCGGACCCGGGTCGAAGTGACGGATCGGGGTCAGTTCTTTGCCATCGCGTCGCAGGCGATGCGCCGGATCCTGGTCGACCGGGCCCGCCGCCGACTGGCCGAAAAACGGGGCGGATCCGCCCGGCCGATTTCGCTCGACGAGCAGCTGTATATCGAAGAGGCCGGAGCCGACTCGATCGTGGCGCTGGATGAGGCGCTTGATCGTCTCGGACAGGTCAGTCCCCGCCTGGCGCGGGTGGTGGAGTGCCGCTTCTTCGCGGGCCTGACCGAAGCCGAAACCGGCGAGGCGCTCGGGGTGACCGAGCGGACGGTGCGCCGCGACTGGCATAAGGCCCGTGGCTGGCTGTACCAGGCCCTGGCATGAGCGATCCGGTCTCGGTGGGGCACTGGCGCCAGGCCCATGACCTGGTCGACCTGCTGCTGGACCTGCCGCCCGATGAACGCGAAGGGGAATTGCTGCGACGCTGCGGCGGAGACGCTGCCCTGGAACAGGATGTCCGGCGCTGGCTCGCCTCCTGCGATCAGGAATCGGGATTTCTCGATCGCCCTCCTGCCTCACTTGCCTCCCTGATCGGTGCCACCCCAACGACGGAGCTGTTCGAAGCCGGGGCGCGGATCGGGCCGTACCGCCTCCTCAGCGTCGCCGGTGCCGGTGGCATGGGGACCGTCTACCTCGCCGAGCGGGATGATGGCGAGTTTGCCCAGCGGGTCGCCCTGAAGCTGATGCGGTCCATGATCGGGGATGGCCTTGCGCTGACCCGTCGGTTCCGTGCTGAGCGCCAGATTCTCGCCTCCCTCGATCATCCCAACATCGCGCGGCTGCTGGATGGTGGGCTGACGTCCGACGGGACGCCGTACTACGTCATGGAGTTTGTCGAAGGGATGCCGCTGGACCGGTACGTCGCGGCCCGGCAACTCCCGCTGCGGGACCGGCTGCGGCTCTTTCGCCAGATCGCGGCGGCGGTACGCTACGCCCACCAGCGACTGGTGGTGCATCGCGACTTGAAGCCCTCCAACATCCTGGTCAGCGTGACCGGCGCGGTGAAGCTGGTCGACTTCGGCATCGCGAAGGTGCTGCAGGCACCGCTCGATGATTCCACCCCGGGTGGAGCCGCGCCTGCAACCCTGACCGGCCTGCTCGGCCCGGTGATGACCCCGGAGTATGCCAGTCCCGAACAGTTCCGGGGCGAGACCATTACCGTCGCGAGCGATGTCTACTCTCTGGGTGTGGTCCTGTATCAGCTGCTGACCGGCGAGCTCCCCTTCCGGCGCGGGCGTTCCCTGCTGGAGCTCGAGGAGGCGGTCACCACCCGGGACCCGGTGCGTCCTTCCGACGTCAGCGGGCACCGGGAGCTGCGCGGCGATCTCGACACCATTGTCCTTGTGGCGCTGCGCAAGGACCCGGCGCGACGTTACGGTTCAGTCGAAGCGCTCGATGCCGACCTCGAACGTCACCTGGCGGGGATGCCGGTCAGCGCCCGACCTGATACGCTCGGGTATCGCCTGGGGAAGTTTCTGAGCCGCCATCGCTGGGCCGCGCTCGCCACCCTCCTGGTGGCGGTGCTGCTCGCCTGGTCCAACCTCAATACCCGGCGCCAGTCGGCCCGGGCCAGCCGAGAGGCAGCACGGGCCGAAGAGGTCTCCCAGTTTCTGGTCAGCCTGCTCACCGTGCCCTACCCGTACAACCCGGACGATCGCACGCAGTCGATGCGCGGGCTGCTGGACAGCGCTTCGGCGCGCCTCACGGGGGACCTGGCGGAGCAGATCCGCGATCAGCCGGAGCTGCTGGAAGCACTGGCAATGGGCTACTACGGCATGGGCGTGGATTCCGACGCCATCCGGTTACAGGAACTGGCGATCCAGGATCGCATCGCATCGGGCGAACCGTCGGGCAATGTGATGGACAGCCGCAGCATGCTGGCGGAGATGCAGCTCTCCCAGGGCGATCTACCTGCCGGGCGCCGTGGCTATGACACGGTGGTGACTTACTACCGTCGCAAGTACGGTGATACCAGCCAGTGGGTCGGCACCTTCGCGGTGGGACTGGGCAGCGCCCAGCGGGCGCAGGGAGACCTGGTCCCGGCACGACGCACACTGGAGGAGGCGTTGACGGTGCTCCGGGCGCATCAACCCGATCGCATCTTTCCGATGGCCAACGCGCTCACCAACCTCGGCCACCTCTATCTCGATGTCGGTCTGCTGGAGGAGAGCGAGGCGGTCTACCGCGAGGCGCTCGCCACGCGTCGGAGCGCCCATGCATCGGCGGTCGAACTGGCCCACGCCCATGGCAACCTGGCGCGCCTGTTGGCGTTCCGCGGCCGGATGCGAGAGGCCGATTCGCTGTTGGATGAGGCGGAGCGGATCATGCGGAGTGGAGTCGACTCCAGCCACCCGGAGATGACTGCACTGATCGATCATCGGGCGATGCTGGCGCTGCTGCGCGGTGACCCACGCACCGCACTTCGGCTCGGCCGGGGGGTATTGTCTCGCCAGGAGCGGGAGGAGGGCTCGCGGCACTGGCGGCTGGCCCCCACCCTCCTGCTCCTTGGCGATGCGAGCATGCGACTTGGCGCGCGAGGGGAGGCCCGGAATTACTACACCCGGGCGCTGGAGCTGACGCGGGCTAACGAAGTGACCCCGTCGCCCCGACAGGCGGAGGCGCTGGCCGGACTCGGCATGGTGGCGCTGGCAGAACGAAAGGCGGCCACGGGGAGGGAACTGCTCGAGCAGGCGTCCGGCATTCTGTCACGGAGCGTGGTGCCGGGGGAGCGACGGCTGGTCGAGGTCCAGCACACACTCGCGACTATCCCAGCCGCGCCTTGACTGCCTTGCCGAAATTGGTGGCGGCATTGGCGACCCGGGCCTTGGCCAGCGCCAGGCCGCCTTTTTTCTCGACCATACCCTTGTTGGACGACAAGCCGATCAGCTCCAGTCGCGACGACTGAATCGCCTTGGCCGCCACGGCCTGCAATGGGCCGAGCTGGGTTTTCTTGATCTGCTCCACCTTGTCCATCCACCCGGGCAGCCCGATTTCAGCGATGAAGAAGTTGGCCAGATTGCTGTCGTCCGAGCAGGTGATCAGGTAGCAGCCGAGCAGCGGGCAGGCACTGAAGACATTCAGGGTGAGCGTGCCCGGCTTTTCGAGGATCGCGTTCCCGGCCTTCATCTCCTTGTAGTCGAGCCCGATCGACGCCAGCTCGATCGCCAGCGTGGCGGTGGCATTGGCCAGGCCAATCGCCGATCCGGTCACCGCGCCAAAGTCGGCGAAGAGCGCGGCCACCTTGGTGGCCAGCACGGCGGTCTGGCGGGCGGCGTCGATGGTGTGGCGGGTCAGGTCGCGCTTGATGATCACCTGCACCGCCACTGCCGCGGCGAGCGGATCGCCGGGCAAGACCCCTTCCTTCCAGTTCTCGCTGCGATACAGGTTGGTCCCGTCCTGGTAGACCGCCCGCCATGCCTTGGCGGATTTATAGCCGCTCATGAGAATGGTGAAGTACGGCACCAGCTCCCCGGCCAACTCCTCCACCACCTCGCTGGTCAGCGCCTCCACTACGTCGGCGAACTCGTGGCAGTCCATGCAGATCGACATGAACTCCTTGGCGAGCTGCTTGACCGCGGGTGCTGCGAACGCCTTGGCGACCGGCGCGGCGCTCTTGCCGGCACTGATCCCATCACTCAGCGACTTGGCCTTGGTGGCGACCGCCTTCCCCTTCTTGAGCAGGGAAATCCCCACCGTCTGCCGGGCGCTGCGGCCAAAGGCGAGGTGGGTCCCTTGAAAGAGGGCGGCCATGTTCTCGCGCCGGGCGCGGGCGAGCATGGCGAGGGCGCGGAATTCGGCATCGCTGAGTTTGCCGGGTGCAGTCATTGGTCCTGGCGCACGGGCAGGAGGGAGTGTTCACGCTACAGCGGGAAGGGCACACCGTACGGATTCGGCCCGAGCGCTATCCGATAAGGACGGTTGGGCAACCCAAGATGATCGCGCCACCATGGGCGGTCAAGCTCCCCATCTGCGCCGCCGGCATCCCGCCGATGAGCGTCGTGAACGAGCCGAGCGCGATGATGTCCGGCGGGCCGACGCACAGGCACATGTCGCCCACGCGGGCCGCGGGCATCATCCCGATCAGCACGGTGGGGCAGCCGGGCGGGAGGACTGGCCCACCGACGTGGGGGACCAGGACGGTGATCTGGGGACAGACGTGCATGTCGAGCATGCGGGCCGCGGGCATTCCCATGTGTTGTGCCTACTCCGGCCAGAGGCCGCTCTTGTTGACCGCGTCCATGCCCTGGGCGATCGCAGCGAGGAAGCGATCGTCAGCGGTGGTGGGATCATCCCCGAAGGCCGCCAGCGACACGGCGCCACCAATCAGCTTCTGGGACACCCCCACGGGCGGTGGGATGAGATCATGCCCCGGCGGGGCCATGCTCGGCCCGCTCAGGAAGGCGGCCAGCCCCGCCATCCCCGCCGGCGTCGCCCCGTCGGCTGCGTCAGCTTTGATGTACGCCGCGTGGGCATTCTCGTGCGACGGCTGTGCGATCCACTTCTCGGTTGCCTTGAGCGACGCTTCGACCACGGCGGAGGCGTCGCCTCCGGCAGCACGCTTCGCGGTCACCCAGGCCCACCAGACCCCTTCGCGCGACGGGAGCGCCTGGGCCATGAACTTGATGGCGTCGACGTGCAGCCCCGCTTCCACCAATGATTGCAGGTAGGCGCGCGGTTTCATCCGGCTCTTGAGCAGGGAGAGGGCCGGTTCGCCGAGGTTGGCGGCGACGGCGATGACTTTGGTCGAACGCCGGGATGGTCGAGTCGATTGCGTCGTCATATCAGTTGATCATGGTAGCGGAGCCCTTCACCATCGTGACACCGGAACTCTCGACCTGCACCATCCCATCAGCCTTCACGGCGGCCAGTGTTCCCCCGATGACTTCGACGACCACACTGCCTTCGACCCTGGCCGCCTTGCCTTTCGCCGAGAATGCCGCGTCCGCCTCCAGCTTGACCTGGATGCCCTTGATGGTGATGCCCTGCGTGTCAATCGTGATGCTGTTACTGCCCACCTTGAGCGTGATGGAGGTCGCAGCCGTCAGCTCGATCTTGCCGGCACCGGTGGAGATCGACAGGTTGCCCGCGGATACGTCCAGCAGGGAATTGCCGCCATCGACCAGGATGATATGGTCGCCCTTCTCTACCTGCAGCGCGTGCTTGTTGCCGACCTTGATCGTCTGCGCCGCCTTCACTTCCAGGATGTCGTTCTGTTCGATCGTCGCGTGCCGGCTGCCCGTCTTGACCGTGAGGGTGTCGTCGCCCTTGGTCACCGTACGGGTATCGTCCTGATGGACCGTGGTCGTCCGGCTGCCGCCGATATCGCGCGACTCAGACGCCTTCACCAGGGTGCTGAGATTGCGCTCCGCCTGCACGTGAATCTCTTCGGCGCCCTTCTTGTCCTCGAATCGCAGCTCGTTGAAATTGTCCGCGCCACCGCCCGGCGAGCTGCGGGTCTTGATCCCGCTCTGGGTCTGGTTCTCCGGCAGGGCGTAGGGAACCGGGTTATCGGCGTTGTACACCGATCCCACGATGATGGGGCAATCGGGATCGCCCTCGAGAAATGCGACCACGACTTCGTCACCCACGCGAGGAATCCAGATGAATCCACCCTGCTTGCCGGCGCGCTGCTGGGCGACCCGGACCCGGCCGGCCGCCTTCTCGTCCCGGTCCCAGGGGAACACGACCCGCACCCGGCCGAATTTGTCGGGCGAAATCTCCTCCCCCTTCGCATCGGGGATGACCTTCGCCGTCTGCGGGCCGGCAATGGTGGGCTTCCGTGCCAGTCGCGGCGGATGGAAGGTGGACTGGTCCGGCAGGCAGGTGAACCGGTTCTGGTAGCCACCTGCGTCAGCAGAGCCGCTGCCGACATACCCCGGCGACTGGGTGGCCGAGTGCTGCACCTGGGTCAGCACGAACTTGCCCTTCACCTTCTGGTTGCCGATGCTGGTGACGTTGATGAGGAAACCGGGGATGAAGGCGGCGCAGTTGGACCCGCCGGCAATCTGCAGGTGGGCCGCCTCGATCTCCTCGACCCGCACCTTGGCGATGAAGTCACCGACCTGCTGGACTTCCTTGAGCCGCTTCCCGGTCTGGTTGAAGCGCTGGGCGTATTCTCCCGGATAGTCGTAGATCTCGCACACGCCGGTGGCGGGGACGCCGAACTGGGCCGCCTGCGCCGTGACCAGGTTATCGCGGGGCATCTCGAAATGATGGTCGCGCATGAGCACCGATGCGGGCGCCAGCTGCTGGTGCTCCTGCCACTCATCGAGGAACCCACCGCCCCTGGCCGGGGCCGTATTGCCACCCAGCTCGACCGCATTCTGCAGCGGATTCGGAGTGGACGGCAGGGTATCGGTGATGACCATGACATGGCCCCGGGCCGAGTGCTCGAAGAAGTAGAAGTAGCCGTCGCGCTCGAGCAGCCGGGAAATGAAGTTGAAGTCGGTCTCGCGGTACTGCACCACGAAATCGATCGGGCGCTGCTGCTGGTTGACCTTGATCTTCAGGTCCAGCTTGTAGAGCCCCAGCACCTGTTCCACAATATCCGTGACGGTCAGGTTCTCGAAGATTCGGCAATTGGAGCCCAGCTCCGCCAGGGCCAGCCGGGGGACGATCTCGAGCGTGAAGTGGGCGAACTTCTCATCCACCGAGCCCGCTCGCAGGCTCCGGATGATGCCGTGCACGACCCGCGGGTCCTTGCCGACAGCCTGGAACTCGAGCAGGGCGATGCTGCCCAGCAGATCCTTCGCATTCACTTTGAGGTGATTGCGGGTAGCCACCTCGGCCACGCACGCCACCGAGAAGCTGAATGGCGTCGACAACCCTTCCACGCCGTTCACGCTTTCGGCGAGCAGCACGTCTTCGCCGAGGGAGGTAACCAGCCGCAGCAACCGCCCCACCTGTGTAATCGCCATCGTCTGCCCTCGAGTTATTCCTGGACCAGGTTACTGAGATAGTCGGCTTCGCGCGGAAGGAGAAAGCGCCGGGGCCGCAAGAACATGCCACACAGCGGGAACTGGCCGCTGAGTGCCGCTGCACTGGGAAAGATTGCCTGCTTCACGAACGCCGTGACCGTCGCAAAATTGACTGCCCTGGTCCCGGGCGCCGGGGCCGTCACTCCACGTGCATTGAACACGAAGGGGCTGTTCTGCTGCTCCCCGATCCACAAGGTGAAGACCGCCGTACCGCCGGGCACCGGCACCTTGAAGTCCCGCGCTTCGGTCGTGGCCAGCACATCGGCCGTATCCCAGCTGTGGGCGTAGGTCGGCTGGCCGGCAACCGACCGCTGCGGCTCATCTTTGCCAATCTGGACCGCCAGCGGCTTGAGTTCGGCCGCCAGCCTGTCCCGACTGGCGAAGAGCGAAAAATTGCTGACGAAGAACATGATCTGTTTCGGTGCTACCAGCTTCTGGCACCCGAACAACCGTTTTGTGGCCTGCATCGAGGACTTGTTGTTGCCGATCTCACAGGCACGCAGCTCGACCCGCTCGAGCTTGAGTGCCCGCACTTCCGCGATCTTCTTCTCCAACCGCCGGAAGACCGCGAGCGGATCGGCCGCCTTGATCCCCAGCCGTCCGGTCAACTGGCCGCTGCGCCAGAAATCGTACGCCTTGGTCGCCTCGGCCAGCGTGGTGACACCGGTGGAAATGACCCCCTGCTTGTCCAGAAACTTCTGGAGATCATCCGCCTTCTTCTGCTGCACCTTGGGATCATCGGACACCGCCCGGGTGCGGATCGGTTCACCCTCCTTCAGCCGTTCCGTCACCTGTTCGATACCGGTCAGCACGCTGAGTACTGCCTTGGTCTTGCTCTCCACGACGATCGGAAAGAGCAGGCCCGATTCCCATGCATGGCACACCAACAGCACCGTTCCACCGACGCCCGCCTTGAGCATCTCGGTCAGCACCAGTTCCAGTGACGTGACCGCCAGCGTCGCGGTGCGCGTCGCGCTCAGCTTCATGGTACCGATGGGAGAAGGCTCCTCCGGAAAGCGGGCGTAGTAGCCAGCCGCGTGCAGCAGACCGCCATGATCTTCGTTGGCCAGGTCCGCCGGATGTGCATCGATGATTAATACTGGATCGCCCATGGACTCCTCCGTCTCAGCTACGCCGGAAGGGTACTCCTATTCTCACTTTGGCGGGCTGGGGGTCCTGCGGCAAGGAATTGTTGCGGTGTGACTTACATCCGGCCCGGCTGGGGGCTGATGCTGGCGACGCCCGACGGCGGCCTACCCGATCATCACCGTGGGCGCGCCGAGCACAATCGTCCCGCCGTGCGCGGTCAGGTCGCCCATCCGGGCGGCGGGCATGTTCCCGATCATCACCGTGAACGAGCCCAGCGCGATGACGTCCGGCGGACCAACGCAGAGGCACATGTCGCCCACGCGGGCCGCCGGCATCCCGGCGATCATCACCGGAATCCCGCCGGGCGGGAGCACCGGGCCGCCCACGTGCGGAATCGGGGGCACAGCCGGTGTCATCATCGGGCAGACATGCATGTCACCAACGCGAGCGGCGGGGGGCATGGCGATATCCTCGGTTCAGGCCTTGGTGGCGGTGCGCGCCGCCGATTTCCGGGGCGGACGCGGGGCCGGCGGTTCGGGTGGCGGCGGCGGCTGCAGCGCGGCGCCATCATCGTTGGGCCACACCTTGATCTTGGCGACGACGTCCAGTCCCTGCTGAATCGCCGCGAGGAACTTCTCCGGCGCTTTCTCCGGTTCGGTCACCAGGGCGGACAACATGATCGCCCCGGCGATCATCTTGGCGGCGTCGAACTCGCCCGGGGGCAGCGCCTGGACGCCGACCGGCGCCACGCTCTCACCCGAAAAGAACGCGGCCGCACCGGCGCAGCCGGCGGGGGTGCCGACATCGGCCGCCTGCGCTGCCTCCCAGGCCGCCCGTCGATTGCCATCACTCGGCTGCGCGATCCACCGTTCGGTGGCTTCAAGGACCGCTTTGATCGGCGGCTCCGGGGTGGGCCCCGCCGCGCGCTTGGCGGTAACCCAGGCCCACCAGACCCCTTCGCGGCGTGGCAGGGCGTGGGCCACGAAACGTACCGCCTCCGGGAACAGTGCGGCCGTCACCATCTGCTGGACCACCGCACGATGCGGCGCCCCCGGGGGGAAGGTGGCGCGCACCGCTTCATCGATATCCGCGACGGTGGCGAGCATCACCGGGTCGCGCGAACCTGCCGGATAGGTGGCCATGGGTTACCCGATCATCGTGATGGCGCCACCAGCCTTCAGCATGACATCACCCTTGACCTCGGTCATCAGTCCCTTGATCGAGGTCTGGACCGTCCCTTCCACCTTGACCATCAGCCCCTTGATGGTGACACCGGTCTGGTCAATCTTGATCGAGTTCTGCCCGCACGTCAGCTCGATGCCCTGCATCGCATCGATGGTCACCTTGCCGAGGTCGGCCTTGAGTGAGGCGTTCCCCATCTTGACCTTGGTGTCCATGTTCCCCATCGCCACCTTGGTGGACAGGTTTCCGGTGTCGATGTCGACCGACATGTTGCCCTGCCCCACGAGGATGTCATAGTTGCCCTGGTTCACCTCCAGCGCCACATCGCCCTGGTCTACCTGGGTTTCGAAAACACCCTTGCTGACGCCGAGGTAGCAATCCCCGGTATCGACGGTGGTGGTGTGGTTCCCATCCTCCACCACCAGCTCCCATTCCTTCTTGACCTTGGTTCCGATCGAACCCTTTTCGACGACGGTGATCTCGTCGCCTTCCTTGTTGATCCGCTTGTCGTCCTTCTGGATCGTGGTGGTGCGATTCGCCCCCACCGTCCGGAACTCGTCCGCCTCCACCTCGACCGTCAGCTGCTTCTGGGCGTGGAGCAGGATCTCCTCGCTGTCCTTCTTGTCCTCGAAGCGGAACTCGTTGTAGTCCGCCGTCCCGCCCTGCTTGACGCTGCGGGTCTTGAGGCCAATCTGGGTCTGATTGGCCGGCAGCTCATAGGGTGGCATGAAGTCGGCGTTGTAGACCATGCCGACGATGATCGGCTGGTCCGGATCCCCTTCGAGGAAGTCCACCACCACTTCCTGGTTCATCCGCGGGATGGCGATCATGCCGAAGTTCTTACCGGCCCAGGGGGTCGCGACCCGGACCCACATGGAGCTGTATTCGTCCTTCTTGCCGAGCCGGTCCCAGTGGAACTGGATCTTCACCCGGCCATACTTGTCGGTCCAGATTTCCTCGCCGGACTTACCCACCACCGTGGCGGTCTGGGTGCCCCGCATGCGGGGCCGCGGCGTGGCAGACATGGGGCGATACTTCACGCTGTGTGGCATGGCCACGAAGCTGTTGGTATAGCTGTCGTCGCTGGCGCCGCCGCCGGCCCGATAGGCGCCATTGTGACCGGAGTGGGATACCCGGAGCAGGGTCCACTCGATGTTCAGGTCACGCCGGGGATGATCCGCCAGGGTGAACTTGTGGCCCGCCGTGAAGGAGCGGCACTCGCCGGTGCCGTACGCGGTGCGTTCGGTCGCCTTGTACTCCTCCAGCTTGAGTTCAGCGTACTCGGTGCCTTCGTCCAGCTCCTCGTACCCGCCAGGATAGTCGTAGAACTCTTCCTTGCTGTTCCCGCCGTCGGCGGTGTAGGCCAGGTTGGTCTTCGGGGTCTGGAAATTGAAATCGGTGTACGTGACCTTGCCGGTGGCGACCTGCTCCTCCTCATGGAAGGAGCTGAGTACGTCGGCCTCGGCGGTCGCGGCGGCACCGCCGGTCATCGTGACTTTGCCGATGCCGGGGCAGGCCACGATCTTGCTCGGATTGTCCGCCAGCACCAGCATGTGTTTCTTGGGCCCGTGCTCGATGAAATAGTAGATCCCCTCGTCCTCCAGCAGGCGGGAGACGAAATCGAGACAGCTTTCCCGGTACTGGACGCAGAACTCGCGCTGGTTGTAGGTCCGCAGGCAGCGGTTCTCGAAGTCAGTAAAGCCGTGCTCCTTGAAGACGATTTCCACGATCTCCGGCACCGTCTTCATCTGGAAGATGGTGCAGTCGTTGGTCAGCGACAGAAACCAGATCCACGGCACGATCTCGGCGCGATAGAGCGTGAGGTCGTCGTTCTGGCCGGTCACGCTGAAGCGGCGCACCAGCCCCTGCAGGTGGCGCTTGCTCCCGTCCGAGGACTCGATGACGATCCCCATCGGCTTGCGGAGCAGGTCCCTGGCCGCGATGGTCGCCTTTTCCGACGCCAGGTCAATGGAGAACCCGCCCGGCACCGACATCGACTCTTCACCGCTGAAGCCCACCAGCAGAAGTTCATCGTCCGGCAGCGGGGAAATGACCCGCATCGGTCGGTTTGCCTGCGAGTAAATGCCCATCCGTCTATCCCTCCCTCACGTGGCCCTGGTTCCAGCGCTGGTGCCCGCTCTCCGGGTGCAGTGAGAGCCCCGTCAGAGAGCAACGCACGCAGCCCTGCACTGTTCTCACCCCGCCCGGGCGCCCACCGGCTGCTGCCCCTCGGGCTGGTAGACGAAGTGCCCACCCTCTCCCACGCCAACCTTGATCACGGTCGGCTTGTGACCTTCGACCATCGCGCCGAGGAGCATGGTCGAGACCTCCGGCAGGAGGGTATTGGTCAGGATATTGTCGACATTCCGGGCGCCGCTTTCAACCTCGGTGCAGCGCTTGGACACTTCCTCGATCATCTCGGGCGAGCTCTGCAGCTCGATCCGGTGCACCTGGTACAGCCGGCGCTGGATCTTGGCCAGCTTGAGCCGGATGATCTGCTTGAGGTTGTCATCCCGGACCGGGAAGTACGGAATGATCACCGTGCGGCCCAGGAAGGCCGGCTTGAAGGTCTTGTCCATCTCCGGCTTGAGCGCCTTCACCAGGCCCTCGTGGTCGGGCATCGTCTCCGGGTCGGCGCACAGCTTCATCAGCGTGTCCGTCCCGCAGTTGGTGGTCAGGATGATGATACAGTTCTTGAAGTCGATGGAGCGGCCTTCGCCGTCGTCCATGTTGCCCTTGTCGAACACCTGGAAGAACAGCTCCAGGACGTCGGGATGGGCCTTTTCGATTTCGTCCAGCAGGACCACCGAGTAGGGATGGCGCCGGACCGCCTCGGTGAGCACACCGCCCTCACCATAGCCGACGTAGCCCGGGGGTGACCCCTTGAGGGTCGACACCGTGTGGGCCTCCTGGAACTCCGACATGTTGATGGTGATGAGGTTGTGCTCACCACCATACAGCAGGTCGGACAGCGCCAGCGCCGTCTCGGTCTTGCCGACGCCGCTCGGGCCGACCAGCAGGAAGACGCCGATCGGCTTGTTGGGATCCTCGATCCCGACCTTCGAGGTGCGGATCCGGCGACTGATGTACTCCATGGCGTGATCCTGCCCGATGACCCGCTTACCCAGGTGCTCTTCGAGCTTGAGCGCCACACTCATTGTGTCGCTGACCATCTTGCCGGCCGGAATCCCGGTCCAGCCGGAGATGACCTCACCGACCAGGCTGCTGTCGACACAGACCCGGACCAGTGGCTGGTCGCCCTGCAGAGTATCCAGCTCGGCTTCGAGCTTCTTGAGTTCTTCCTTGAGCTCGATCGGGTTGCGGCCAACCTTGGACTTCCGCCCCGGCCCGCTGCTGGTGAGTGTCTGCTCCAGGTGCTCCCGGGCTGCGCGGATCTGCTCCACGATGCCCTTTTCCTTTTCCCAGCGGGCCGTCAGCTCCTTGAGGCGGGTCTCGGTGCTGGCCCGCAGCTTGGCGATGGATTCCAGCCGTTCCGCGTGGTCGGCACCAACGGTGGCTTCCCGCTCCAGCACCCGCGACTGGATGGCCAGGTCGTCCAGCAGCCGGCTGGCATCTTCGATGGCGGGCGGGGTGGTGTTCTGCCCCAGCGCCAGCCGGGCGCAGGAGGTATCGAGCACGCTGACTGCCTTGTCCGGCAGCTGACGGTCGGGGATGTAGCGGTGCGACAGCTTCACCGCCGCCTCGAGCCCGTCGTCCAGGATCCGGACGCCGTGATGCTTCTCCAGTGCGCCGACCCCCGCCCGCAGCATCAGCTTGCAGACCTCCTCGCTCGGCTCTTCGACCTTCACCAGCTGGAACCGTCGCGCGAGCGCCGGATCCTTTTCGAAGTATTTCTTGTATTCCGACCAGGTGGTGGCCGCGATGGTGCGCAGCTCGCCACGGGCCAGCGCCGGCTTGAGCAGGTTGGCGGCGTCGTTCTGTCCCGCCGCGCCACCCGCGCCGATCATCGTGTGGGCTTCATCGATGAACAGGATGATCGGGGTCGGTGAGTTCTTCACCTCTTCGATCAGCCCCTTCAGCCGATTCTCGAATTCGCCCTTGACCCCGGCACCCGCCTGGAGCAGCGCCAGGTCGAGACTCTTGAGGGTGACATTCCGGAGCGGCGGCGGGACATCGTTCGCCACGATGCGGTGCGCGAAGCCCTCCACCACCGCGGTCTTGCCCACGCCGGCTTCGCCGACGAGGATCGGGTTGTTCTGCCGCCGCCGGGTGAGCACATCCACCACCTGCCGCACCTCGACGTCACGGCCGAGCACCGGATCGACCTTGCCCTGGCGGGCTCGCTCCGTCAGGTCGACGGTATAGGCGTCCAGGTTGGGGGTCTTGCCGCCCGGCTTCCCGCCCGCGCTGCCACCCGTGCCACCACCCTCCCCCATCGGCGCGGCCGACCGCTCGCCCGATTCCGCCACGATCGACTCGAAGTCCTTCTTGAGCGAATCGGCGTTGATCTTCTGGAACTCCTTGCTGCTTTCCTTGATCATCCGCGCCAGCTCATCATTCGAGGCCAGCGCCAGCACCGTGTGGCCGGTCCGGACCTGGCCCTCTCCCATGTCGATCGAGGTGATCAGCCACGCCTCGGTGAACATCTTGAGCAGGGACGGGCTCAGGGTCGGGTTGCGGGCGTTGCCGGTCTTGAGCCGGTCCAGCGCCCGGTTCAGTTCCCCGGCGAAGCGGGACCGGTCAATCTCGAAGTGCTTGAGGATCGCGGCGAGGTCGCCGTCGGTCTTCTCCAGCAGCTTGGTGAGATAGTGCTCGATCTCGACATCGTAGTTGGTACGGGAGAGGCACAACCCCGCGGAGGACTCCAGGGCGTTTCGGGTCTCGGGATTGAGACGGCCGATCAGGGATTTCAGATTGACGCTCATCGCTCGAATGTCCTCTTACAGGGCGAGTATGGTGTCGTCCGGATCACGATCCAGCGGGCCGGTGTGAAGCACGGAGCCCCACGCCAGCGGAAGTCCCTGACCCGGCTCCGCACCGAGGGTCGCCGCCGGCACGTCGTGGCGGTCCAGGACCAGTTGCAGCTCAAAATCAAAGCCGTCCCCACCGAAGAAGTGGGTCATCTCCCGCAGCGTCTTGAAGGCATTCCCCCGCGGCAGAAAATCCTCATACTGCTTGCGGGTGAGCGGACCGAGCCGGAGGCGCACCCGGGCCTGCTGATCCCACATTTCGTCCCCGACCGGCGTGCCCATGCCCAAGGCCGCGGTCCCCGGGGGCGGCGTATCATCGAGGAAGCACTGCACCTCCTCGCCCAGCGGGTACCAGGCGCCGACGAACTGTTGCACCTCGACCGGCACCTTGAAATAGTCCTCCAGCATTTCCTGCAGTGCCAGGGACGACCGCTGCCGCGACATCACCAGGCTGGCGTAGTAGAGCAGGGTCTCGCGCCGTACCCACCGTTTCTCGTCCGGCTTGTCGAACCCGAGGCCGATGAGCTCCCCGAGGTGCCGGGTGAGCCGGTCCTGCTGGTTCCGCTCGAACGCCACTGGAAAGCGGTACTTCTCCCACGCCCGGTAGAAGAGCGAGATCATCCGGTGGTGGAACAGATCGAAAAAGTCCCGCATCGTCGGGTCTTTTTCGCGCAACCGGTCCGCCACCAGCTGGGTGTAGTGATATGGCAGCACGCCCTGCGGCCCGGTCAGGCCGAGGAAGTTGACCGCCATCCGAGCCGGCCCATCGTCCTGCTCCTCCAGCGACTGGATCTCGCTGGCGGGAAAGGCGATCGACGGCGGCACACTGAAGCGGACGACTTCATCGGCCGGGTCGGCGTACTCGCCCACCGGCGCCATCTCGGGGTGGGCCCGTTCGAGCAGCCGAATGGCCTGGAAGAACCCGTACGAGGTCGGGTCCGCCAGCAGCCGCTCGGCGACTTCCAGCCGCTCTATATCAGCGGCTTCCATCCGGCCCTCGGTGCCCATTCGCGCAGCGGCGTTTTGCGCTGCTGGCTGCGGGCCACCATCAAGGAGAAACTGTTGAGCGAGGTATACAGGCCCAGGAACCGCTCCAGCACGCTGGCAAAGAGGTACAGTCCCCCGCCGGCAAACTGCTCTTCATCAAAATCCAGTTCCACCCGGTGGCCCCGCGCGAAGGCGATGCCATGCTCGGTCGAGACCCGGGAGAACACCGGCGATCCCGTCAGGCTCTTGAGCCCCGAAATCTGCCGTTCGCCGGAGAGACTGTCGGCTGAATTGAACAACCGCAGCAGCTCCTGCAATCCTTCCGCCCCCGCCTCGAGGATGGCGATGTACTTGAGCGAGAAGAGCGAGACCATGCGCCACAGCTGCGGTTTGCCCAGCGCCGGCTGGATCACCTGGGTCGGCTTGACCAGCGCGGTAATCCGGCGGATGGGGCCACCGCCCGGCAGCTCGAAATCTCCCTGGTCGAGTCCGAACGGCAGCCGGCTGGGCAGGTCGCCGTTGAAGCAGGTCAGCCGGCAGGTGACCGCGTCGAGCCCTGGTCGGCCGAGCCGGCCCTGCAGGTCGGCAAAGGAGAGGTAGATGTCGGTGCCTTCGTCCAGGCGCCAGCCGCTGGGGCGACGCGAGCTGTGCCAGAACAGCTCGTTGCCGGCGCCGTGTCCGTGGCGGTACGAGTAGAGTGGTTCGAAGCGGAGCGGTTCGGTCGAACTGGCGTTGACGCCCACGACCTCGTCCACGGAAAAGATTTCGGTCGTGGCCCGGCGCCGCGCATCGGGCACGACCAGGTTCTCGTACCGCTCGTGGGTCAGGACCACCGGCTCCGAGGTCTGGGGGAAGAGGTTGACCACCGGGACGCATCCCAGCCGGAAGTTGGTGGCGGAGATGGAGGTCTCCAGCGCCTGTTTCCGCTCCCCCCGTTCGAACGGGGAGATCAGGAAGATCACATCCGCCGCGCCGGTGAATCCCGCCGCCCGAACCTGGTCGAACCCGCTCAGGTCAAGAAAGAGGAACTTTTCGGGAAAGGTGAAATACTCCTGCAGCAGGCCGTACCCGGCGAAGGACGGCCGAGGGGTCGGCAGCATCCCTTCGTCTTCGCCGAAACCCACCGGGGTCAGGGCCGAGGGCGGCAGCACCACCGGCCGGCGACGGGACCCCGGCGTCGGATCGCGGATCACGATCTGGACGGTATTGTTGCACATCAGCTCGTACAGCGAGGAGACCAGATTGGTCTCGCCGTTGAGATAGAAGCGCAGCGTCTTGAGGTCCAGCTTGTCGAAGCTCACATCCGGCTGACAGCGCAGGGCGAGCCGGAGCGCCGCGACCGCTTCGGTGGATTTCACCGCCGGCTTGAGCCGGTCCGGGGTAGTCCACTGCGCTTCGGCCACCGTCAGCGGCCAGAGCGTCAGGTCGTAGCGGGTGCGAAATTTGCACGGCACGCCGTTGACCGGGCGTGAGAACAGCAGGGAATCCCGTGGCAGGGAGAACCCGCTCGAAAGCTTGCCCTGTTCCGGGTCCAGCTCAAACTCCACGATCGACATCGAGGGCGTGGGCCGGACATAGTTGGGGTAGACGACGCTGAGCAGCGACTCGCTGACTTCGGAAAAATCGTCGTCGATCTTGAGCTGCACCCGGGCGGCCAGGAACGCGAACCCTTCGAGCATCCGCTCGACGTGGGGATCTTCGCATTTACCGGGTTCGAGCTGCAGACGGGACGCCACCTTCGGGTACTTCTTCGAGAACTCCGCGCCGAGCCGCCGGAGGTAGGTCAGCTCGCGCTCGTAGTAGTAGAGGAGGTCGTCACGCATTGCTGCCTCCCGCCACCGCGACCGCACCCCGGCCCGGTTCGAGCACGGTATCGAAGGTGACACGCTCCGGCGTCGGATCGAGCCGCAGCAACGCTTCGACGGCGAAGCGTACCTCGCCAAACTGGGCCCGGTCGGAGGGGACCAGGGTCACCTTGACCTGCTCCAACCGGGGTTCGAAGGCATTGATGGTCTCCTCCACCTGGCGGGCGAGACGGGTTTTGGCGCTGGAGGAGTCGCGGCTGACCGAGGTCATGTCGGGCATACCGTAGAAGTAGAGCGACGCCGCCACTTCGGGCAGCCCTTCCGATGGCTCCACCGCGATGCGGCGGGTATTGAGCAGCAGCTCGATGTCGCGGCGGACCGTATCCATCATCCGGCGGATCGATTCGGCGCGCGTGGGCACCCGGTCGGCGAGGATCCCCCGGTCCTCGTCGATCAGCCGATCGAGGACCGAGGGCTCCGCATTCCGTTCAAGCTCCGCTTTCGCCATCACCGCTGCTCTGCCCGAAGTTCATGGCCTGGACCGGATCAAGCCGGCTGATCCGCAGGAAGAGACTCTGCTGGGTCTCGGCATCGCCGTCAGTGCGCTTCAGCGCCAGGTACAGCAGGGCGAGCGGTTCGGCCACCAGGGTGCCCGCCTCCCACGATTCGAGTTTGAACTCGTCGATCCGCGCCACCAGCGCCTCCAGCATGGGAATCGCCATCGCATCGCGGTTGGCGGCGACCATCACCCGTGCCAGTTGCGCCTGGCGGAGAAAGCGCCCCCGTTCGCTGGTTTCGCGGTCGAGCTCCCGCTTCACGATTTCGATCGCCTTGGGTGCCCGACCCGCTTTCACCTCGGCGAGGGCCCGATCCAGCAGGCGATCCTTGGTGGAGGTCGCGCCCGCCGGCGCCGGCGTCGGCGCCGCCTCGCGGGGGCCATCACTCGCCTCCCCGTCTCCGCCGGTCAGACCCTCGGCCTCGAGCCACTTGAGGGTCGAGGGACCGGCCGTCGGGAGATCGTCCATCAGCGCCATCTCAGGCAGCGTCGGGATCTCGGCCAGCAGGCCGCGGAGATCCCGCCGGATGGCGCTGGCGACGTAGTCGAAGTCGTTGCCCAGTCCGGCGAGCGCGTTCAGGACATAGCGCTGCAGGTCGAGCCAGCCGCGCCCCGCCGCCGTCGCCATCACCGTCTCGGCCGCTTCGAGCAATTCGGGCCAGGCGCTGTCCAGCATCAGCGTCTTGAGCTGGGTCCGGGCCTGAGCGGAGGGGGCATCAAGGAGGCGCGGATCGGGATTGGCCCCCTGGGCCCGCAGTTCACCCCACCGCAACGCCCGGAGCATCAGATAGCTGGTCGGGCTGGTGGGATCGTTCCGGCGCAGGAACCTGGCGGCGCCGATCACCCGGTTATTGGCGTCGTTGCGATCGACCGGCTCGGCGGCAAGGGGGCCGGTGGCCCCTGCCGCGGCACCACCGCCGCCCGACGCTCCCGCCACGAACCCTTCGGCGGGGGCGGCATCCACCGGATCGGGCTCCAGCACCAGCTTCTTCTCCAGCAGCTGCTGCACGGTGTGCTGCACTTCGGTCAGGCTCTCGCGCAGGGGCACGAAGTTGGGCGACATATCGCCGAACTTCTCGTTGGCGAGTTCATTCAGTGTTTCCAGTCCGGCGACGGCCGCCGCCAGGTCGCCGGCGAGCTGGCGATACCAGACCTTGGGGGTGCTCTCGAAGCTCTTGTCGAAGACTTCGGGAGGAACCTTGCCCTCCTCGAGGGCGGTCCGCCGGGTCTTGCCCTTGCTGTCGTCCTCCTCGGCTTCCGCCTCGGTGGGCACGGCGCGGGATTCCTTGTACCGCAGGAAGTCGTGGTTGCCCTTGGTGAGCGGGACCGATTTGACCGCGACATCGAACCGGGTACCGACCCATTCGAGCGGCGCCGCACGCAACTCGGCGTCGCCATCCTCGAGTTCGGGATAGAGCTGGTCCCAGTATGTCTCCAGCAGGCCGCGAATCAGGGCCAGGCCGCTGCCCAGGCCGGCATACCCTTCCCGCCGCAGCATGGCTTCGGTGAGCCAGGCGGCGAGCTGCAGGTCCTTGGTTTTGGTGGCCAGGACTTCGCCCGCCAGCTTGATGACCGCCGGCCAGTCGGCCACCTTGCGCGGCCGTTCCCACTCTCCCTGCGGGGCGTCGTCGTCCTCGCGGCGGGCTTCCTTGATCTTGTCGTAGAGCGGATCGTAGCGAAGGTCCGCCCCCGCAGGATTCTCCCCGGGGATCGGGTTCAGCAGGTCATCACGCAGCGGCATTGCGGGGCCCGATCAGGCGGCGGAAGCCGCAGGCGTTATCTGAAGTTCGCGGAGTTCCAGGATGGGGAACTCTTCCCCGTCCACGAGGAGGAGTTTCTGGCCCACGGGGGCTTCGGCGCCGTCCTCCCAGCGGACCCAGTCGGTCTGCCGGCCGAGGCGCACGTTGTCGTCATCCGACTCGGCGGAGCGGGGGGCAATGGCCGGCAGCAGGACTTCCCCGAGCTCGAGCCCTTTGAACGAGGGGGCCGTCAGCACCCGGACAGGCGACCAGAGCAGGTCGCGGAGCCGGTTGGGCGGGCTCATCAGGACGGTGCTCACATGCTCGAGCGGGAGCCAGGTATAGGCACCGGCGGCGAACAGTTCGAGCCGGGGACCGATGCGGGGATCGGCATCGGTGAGCGTGGAAAAGGGCTTCCCGTTGATGGAGCCGGTCACGGGCCGGGCCGGACCCTGGGGGAAGTTGCCGGTCTGGAACATGGTGCGGCGGGTGCGTTCGGCGTGGATGGCGCTGCGATACAGCAGGGTCCCCATCGCGGCCTCCTTCCCGGCACCGGCGAGCACGTCCAGTTGTTTGTCCGCGCGGTCGAACTCCCCGGCGAAACAGAGCAGCTCGAACAGAAACGTGCGTCGCTGGGCGTCGGTCGGATTGCTCCGGAGGTCGGCGCCCAGCGACTCGATCGCTTCGTTCAGCCTGCCCGCCTGAAACAGAGCGCGGGCATTCATGCGGCGAGAACCAGTAGCATCAGGCCTTGGCGTGGACCTGGTCCCACTTGCCGATGATGGGCTTGCCGACATTGCCCTTGTCATCCTGGGACTGGTACATGATCTCGATCTTCTGGAAGGCCAGCGACACCGACTCGGTCGGGGTATCGTCGCCACCCTGGGAGCCGGACCACTGCACCGACTCGACCATCACGTCTTCCAGCTTGTACTCGATGAACTTGCCCTGGGTCCCGCCGGCCTTGAACAGCTGGATGAGCACTTCGTCGAAGTGCTTGCCGGTGCAGCAGCCCTGGAACAGCTCGGGGCTGGTCTGATCGCTCTTCTTCATCAGGTTCATGCTGCTCAGGCTCACCTTGCCCGCGCCCATGCCACCGCCGGCATTGATGCTGACCGGGTTACTTGCCCCGAAGCTGAACGAGTACACCTCGATGAACTTCTCCAGTCCTTTGCGGACCACCGGGCCATTGATACCGGTCAGTTTGATGAATGCATCGAACGCCATTTCGGACTCCTTACAGGGGTGTGGTTGCGGGCTGCGATTCCGTGTGCCTACTGCTGCCAGAGTAACGCGGGCACGCCCGAAGTCTTCTCACTGCCCGGCGACGACCCTGGGGGGTCGCCGCCGGCGGATGTCACTTCGCAGGCGCAGGCAGGTCCGCCACCAGCCGCATGGACATGGTCAGTTCGTCCAGCTGGAAGTGGGGCCGCAGGAACGCGACCGCCCGATAGGCGCCGGGCTTGCCCGGCACTTCCACCACATCGACCCGCGCCTCCTTGAGGGGGCGCTTGGCCTTGACGGACGCGGGGGCGTCGTCGTTGCCCACCACGTAGTTCATGATCCAGGTGTTGAGGAACTTCTCGGCCTCGCCCCGGGACATGTAGCCGCCGATCTTGTCCCGCATCATCGCCTTGAGGTAGTGGGCGAAGCGGCTCACGGCGAAGAGATACGGCATCTGGGCCGAGAGGCGGGCGTTGGCCGTCGCGGCGTCAGTGCTGTAGACCTTGGCTTTCTGGGCCGACTGCACGCTGAAGAAGCAGGCGTTGGCGGTGCCCTTCTGGTGGACCAGGGGGGCGAAGCCGAGATCGGCCAGTTCCTTCTCGCGCCGGTCGGTGATCGGCGTTTCGGTGGGGCATTTCATCGCCACGTCACCGGAGTCGGTCTTGAAGTTGTGGACCGGCAGCCCTTCCACCATGCCGCCGCTTTCCACCCCGCGGATGCAGGCGCACCAGCCGTAGGAGGCAAACGCCTTGTTGACGTTGGCGGCCATGGCCCACGCGGCGTTGCCCCACAGGTACTTGCTGTGGTCGGTGCCATCGACATGTTCCTCGTACTGGAACGCATCGATCGGGACGGTGGCGCTGCCGTACGGTTCGCGCAGCATGATGTGCGGCAGGGTCAGCGCGACGTAGCGGGAGTCTTCACTGGCCCGGAACGCCTTCCACTTGGCGTACTCGGTGGTGTCGAACACCTTGGCGAGGTCGCGCGGCTGGTCCAGCTGGGTGTAGCTCTCGAGGTTGAGCATGTCGGGAGAGGCCGCGCTGATGAACGGCGCGTGGGACGCCGCCGCCACCTGGGCGATCTTCTCCAGCAACTCGATGTCCTGGCCCGACTTGTCGAACTCGTAGTCGCCCACGATGGTGCCGAACGGCGCACCGCCGAAGACGCCGAATTCTTCCTCGTACACCTTCTTGAACATGGCGCTCTGGTCGAATTCCGGCGCCCGCTGCAGGTCCCGCAGCAGTTCCTTCTTGTTGACGTTCAGGATCTTGACCTTGAGCGTCTCGCTGGTCTCCGACTGCGACAGCACGTAACGCAGGCCGCGCCAGGTGGCCTCGAGCTTCTGGAACTCGGGCGCGTGCATGATCTCGTTGAGCTGCAGCGACAGCAGGTGGTCGATCTGGGCGATGCGGGAGTTGATCATCACCTCGGTGTCACGGGACATCGTGATCGAGCCCGCCAGCACTTCGCTGACGAACTGCTTGATCATGTCCTTCCCGCGTTCCTTGGCCGCCGGATCCTTGCCGACCTTGCCCTCGGAGACGATCTGGTCCAGCAGGCCCAGCTCCTGCGCCTCGGCGCCGGCCGCGGCGCCTTCCGCCTTGGCCTCAGCCATTGCTGCCTCCATCCAGCTCGGCCTTGAGCTTCTTCATCTTTTCCTCGTCGCCCAGCGTGGCCTGCAGGATCTCGTCCAGCTTCTCGTTACTCTGCAGGGTGCCGCGCAGGTCCGCCAGCTTGGTGCGGAGATCGAGCAGCTCCTTGAGCGGCTTGACCTGCTTCGCCACCGCGTCGGGCGAGAAGTCGTCCATGCTCTTGAAGGTGAGGTCGACGCCCAGCTTGCCGCCCTCGGGATCGTCCGTCAGCTTGTTCTCGACCGAGAACTGGAGATGCGGCTTCATGCTGGCCAGGACATCGTCGAAGTTGTCCAGCGTGACTTCGACGAACTTGCGGTCCTTCAGCTTGGCGAGCGGTTCCACCGGCTGGCCCGTAAAGTCGCCCAGCACACCCATGACGAACGGCAGCTCCTTCATCTCGACGGCACCACCCGTCTCGACATCGTAGCTGATGTTCACCCGGGGCGGACGCACACGCTCCAGCTTCTTTTGGGTGCTTTCCTTAGCCATACAGGCAAACCTCTGGTGAGGGGTGGAGCCGAAGCGAGAAGAGACGAAGGGCCGTTCCGCCGGGCGCCAGCATGTTTATACCGGAAGGATACTCAACCTACGCCCAGCCCAAATCACTGTCAAGCAACGGGATGCTGTGCTTCGGCCCCCCATCCGCGGGCCGGCAGCGGCAGTGCCGCGAACACCAGGATGCCGGAGCCGACCAGGATCCGGACGAAGGCCAGAAATCCCTCCTCCCCCCCTTCTGCCGGCAGTGCCCCGGAGGCCCGGAACCGCTCGAACAGGTCGGCCAGGGTGGCGCTCCCATCGGCCTGGGCCAGCAGGTCCGCCGCCCACGCGGGACACTTCACCCGCAGGGGGTACGGCCACTCGACCCTGATGGCGCATTCGGTCGGTACCCAGGCCGCCTCATCCTGATGCAATTCGATCTGCACAATCGCGCCTGGAGCCACGGTCGGCCGTCCCCCGATCAGCGTCGCCGCGAGCGACGGGTCCCCTTCGGCCAGCCGAGTCTCCCATCGCATCAGCCAGTCGGTCTCCCGCCAGCCGGTGATGGGTGCCAGTTGCCGCCGACGGGTGAAGACCGCCCGGGGCCCCTTCCGCCGCTGCACCTCGATGTGGGAGTAGACCATGCGCTCCACCTGCAGCGCCTGTTGGGTCCGCAGCGTTCCCTCCAGATTGCTCCATGCCATACGATGGTCGAGCGCGGTCCGGGTGAAGTACGAAATCGGCTCGTACTCGAGCGCCGTGGACAGCAGGACGTCGAACTCCTCGTGCTGCGGCCCGATCATCTCCCGAATCCGCTGTTCCAGCCGCCCCGAGGTCCGATCGGTCGCCACGCAGGTACACTGATACCGGCCCCCCGGGGCGAGGAACTCCGGCAGCTGGGACAGAATCCGGCGGGTGATCTGCTCGCCATCTTCCCCGCCGTCGCGATAGATCAGGGTCTGCTCCTTGGACGGGACATAGGGCGGATGCGCCACAATCCGGTCGAAGGTCATCCCCCGCACCGGCTCGAACAGGTCCCCCTGGAGCGCGGTGAAGTTGGTGATGCCGTTCAGCGCCGCATTGAACTGGGCGAAATGGGTGGAGCGGGCGGTGATATCGAGCGACCAGGCGTGCCCCGCAGTCCGGGCCCCCACCAGGGCGGCGATGCCGGTACCGGCACACATCTCCAGAAAGCGCTCGGAGGGCGCGCGCGAGACCTGGGACAGAAAGCGACCCGAGCTGGTGGTAATCGCAGGATAGACCACGTCGGCGGCGAGCGCCTGGGCGGCGGCGGGGTTGGGATCGCGGGTCAGGTCGGAGGTGATGTAGAGCTCCTCCACCGGATACAGCAGGACCGTCGCATGACTGCGAGCCCCGTCCGTCGCCGTCAGCAGCTGCAGCCGCCGCATCGCCGCGAGGACGGGCCCCGGGAATCCACTGGTCCAGGACCACATCCGGTTGCATCTCGGAGTCCATGAACAACGAGATCAGCAGATCGAGCAGATCCCCCGCCCCCTGGCCGCTGACCTCCCGCCCGTCATGGAGCGATTTGAAGAGATGAATGGACTCGATCCGGGCCCGGGTGCACACACCGCGCTCCGTGTAATGGTGCTGTTCGAGAAAGGTGCGCAGCAGGACAAAGTCGGAGGCTGCGCCGAGTACCGGTGTGGCGATCACGGGCATCAACTTTCGCGAGGGTCAGGTCCAGCGGCCAGCGAGTGCCGCCAACGGCTGTGCCATCGACTGCAGCCGGAGCAGCCGCACCCGGTCCTGGTCCTTGAGTGAAGCCAGCGGCATCAGCCCCCGGTCCAGCAGCCGGGCACCGCCCCGCTCCGTCATCAGGATCTCGGCGCAGGGGAGGGCAACCGCTCCGGCGCCCCGACCATGCACCACATGCGGCAGACCGCCGATTTCGGGGTCGATCGCGGGCAGCAGGTTCCAGCCGCCCGCCTCGGCGCAGGCTCGTCCCAGGATGAGCGCGACGGCGAAGGCCGGCGGGCCCCACAGGTACGCTGCGTGGTCGGCATCCTTCTCAATCTCTTCAAACATCAGGGATTCGCAGCTGTCGAACTCCCGACCATAGGGCAACCGCAACAGGAATCGCGGCAGGACGAGACCCATCGAGCGGGCCAGGGGGCTCGAACGCACCAGATCCCAGGCCGGATCCACCACCGGATTCCATTCCGCCGGGTCCGGCTGCGCCGCCAGGCTGTCCACCCCCGCCAGCCGGGGGTGCGCGCCGCCAATCCAGGGCGCCTGCAGCAGATGTCCGATGGCGGCGAGTTGTGCCACCCGCTCGACGTCGGCCGGGTCACCGCCGAAGGTGTACGCTCCGGCGAGCAGGGCCCACGGCACGGTCTGCGACTGACGGGTCAGCAGGGCGTGCAGGGGGCTGTCGGCCGGGTCGCCGCCAGGGGCCAGCGCGGCATGGAGCTCCGCCTCGGTGACATCAATCAGTTCGATGCGAAGATCCGTCGAGGTATCCACCCGACGCACCAGCAGATCCGCGCCGCGCCACAGTGCTTCGAGCGCCTGAAACGCCGGATGGTGCAGGATGGCCCGGAGCGTCGCGCTCGCGGCGGCATCCACCTGAGCCACCAGGTCCGCCTGTCGAGGATCGGCACGGGCGATGAGATGCGGCTTGAGCACCTGCTGCAGGAAGCGATGCAGATCGCCGCCCGACGCCTCCAGCGCGGCATTGGTATCCGGCGGCACCGCGTCGTCCAGAATGCTGTCGAGCAGGCCACCGCTGGGCACGCGGGGCGGAGGTGGTGGCGCCTCGCCCGCCAGCTCCCGCGCCGCCGCGGGGAACTCGCGCGGATCGTTCAGCCGGCGGCGCAGCTCCCGCAGCGCCTGGAACACCGGCAGCCGGGCATAGAGCTGGTCGGGATGAAAATCCTCCAGCGCGGCGAACCGGAGGGTGACCGGCGACCCCTCCGCACCCAGCCGGAGGACCAGGTGCGGCGCCAGATCCGAGAGCACCTCGTCGAGGTCATCGCGGTCCACCCGATGGGGTTGGCGCGCGGCGATCGCCCCGCCCGGCTCCACTACTCCCCGACTGCCGCGACCAGACCAGTCACCCAGCAGGGCGATCCGAAACGGGGTCTCGTCCAGTGGGGCCGGCGTTCCGCGATCTCGGCCAGCGGTGATGTCGAGGGTGAAGTCGGACATGGCGTGGGCTCGGGGTTACGAGAGACGAGGGTCGAGGGTCATGGGTGGAGGGTCGCGCCGTCCCACACTCCTTCCCTAACCCGCCGCTACAACTAGTTTCCCATCTATGCGCCAAATGCAACCCGTCTTGTGGACCAAGGGCGTCCTGCTTACGCCGCAGCATCTCCAGACGCAGGACCGCTTCCTCGAAGATCAGATCCAGTTCCAGCTGTCCGCGCTGACGTTCTGTCCGTGGGGATTTCACCGGCTGGAGCTGAACCGGGAAGCCCTGGCTGGTGGGGCGGTGGCGATCTCGCGGGCGGCCGGGCTGTTTCCGGATGGTCTGCTCTTCGATTTCCCCGAGGCCGATCAGGCGCCGGGACCCAAGCCCCTCGAAGGGGCCTGGGAGCCCGACCAGCAGACGCTCGACATTTTCCTCGCGGTGCCGGAGCATCGGCCCGGCGGGTCAAACGTGTCGGCGGCCCAGAAGGACCGCAATACCCGCTATGTCGCGGAAGTGCTCATGCGGCGCGATGAGAACAGCGGATTAGGGGAAAAGCCGATCCAGGTGGCGCGCAAGAACCTGCGGCTGCTGGTGGAAGGCGAAGCGCTCGACGGCTACTCGGTCCTGCCGGTGGCGCGGGTGCGTCGGACGCCGGCGGGCGACTACCAGTTCGATGCCGGGTTCGTGCCGCCGCTGATCGATCTCAGTGCCAGTGACTTCCTGCTGTCGATTGCCCGGCGGCTGGTGGAGATCCTCACCGCCAAGAGCAGCACCCTCTCGGGTACCCGCCGGCAGCGGAACCAGAGCCTGGCCGAGTTCAGCATTTCGGATGTCGCGAGCTTCTGGCTGCTCTACACCATCAACACCCACCTGCCGCCCCTCCGCCACCTGTTCGAGACCCGGCGGGGCCATCCGGCCCAGCTGTTCTCGGCGATGTCGGCGCTGGCCGGGGCGCTGACCACCTTTTCGACCACGATCCATCCGCGCGCCCTCCCGGCCTACGACCACAACGACCTGACGGGGTGCTTCACCTCCCTGGACGAGAAGCTGCGGCTGCTGCTGGAGACGGTCGTCCCGGCCAACTACGTCTCGTTGCCGCTCAAGCTGGTCCAGCCGTCGGTGTATGCCACCGCGATCGACCAGGACCGCTACTTCGGCGCCCCGGGGTTGTATCTCGCCATCAGCGCCGACCTGAACCAGGCCGAACTGCTGCGCCGGGTCCCACAGCTGGTCAAGGTGACGTCGGCGGACCGGATCGACCGGCTGATCAAGCAGGCGCTGCCGGGCGTGACGCTCACCTACACCGCCAATCCACCCAGCGCGATTCCGGTCAAGGTGAAGTTTCACTACTTCCAGGTGAGCAAGTCGGGGCAGGAATGGGATTCCGTCAGCCTCGCCCGGAACCTGGCGGCCTACGTGCCGCAGGATTTCCCCAATGCGGAGCTGGAATTGGTCGTGGTGCTGCCACCGCGCGATTCCTAGGTCGGTTCACCCGCGGCAGTGTTCCCTGCGGGCCTGCAGGCATGGCGTTCCCTGCCCAGGAACAGCGGAACGCAGAGTTCGCTGAGAACGGCGCGCAGAGGACGCCGAGGCCCCCGAGCAGGGACTTTTTTTGGTGGCCTCGAGGTCGGCGACCTGCAGTGTTGAGGGTGCGCGCAACTCTCGACGGTGCACGGAGCCACCCCCAAAAAGCCCCGTACGCCGAAGCCCTCTGCGGTCCTCTCTGTTTTGGCCTCTGCGTCTCTGCGTTAAGCCCCGCAGGGAACGGCGACTCGACGCACCTCTAGATGCTCGACAGACTCACCAGCAGGATCAGCGCAATCGCCAGCACCACCACGATCCCGACCACCAGGATCACCAGCGGCAGCCGCGATTTGGCGGGCGGCGCCGGTTCCGGCGCCCTGGCTGGAGGGGCCGGCGGCGAGAGCTCGCTGGGGTCCACCCGCTGCATGGCGCGGGTGAACTCACTGCCGCTGGGCGGTGGGGCCGGCACCGGTGCGGATGGCGGCATCGGAACGCCCGGCGCCGCGGGCCGCTGGTACAGCTTGTCGGTGTAATCGGCATCGCCGGCGCCATAGGCTGGCGGGCCGGCCGGCCGCTGCGGCGCGGCGAACATCTTGGTGAAATCACCCGGCTCATTGGCCCGGGCCGGTGGCGCCGCGCTCGGCGGCGGCGTGAACGGCGGCATCGGGGTCGGCCCGCTGTTCAGCCGGCGCGAGAGATCGTCGTCCGGCCGCTGGGGCGACTGGGGAGCGCTGAACATCTGGGTGAATGCCCCCGGCTCGGGGCCCTTGGGGGGCTCCGGTGCCCGCCGAGGTGGCGGCGTCTGCGGGGCATTGAACATCTGGGTGAAGGACCCCGGCTCCGTCGGCACGGGCGGTTCCGGTTCCCGCCGAGGCGGTGGCGCCTTCGGGGCGTTGAACATCTGGGTAAAGGACCCCGGCTCTGCGGCCGCGGGCGGCTCCGGCTCCCGCCGAGGCGGCGGCGCCTTCGGGGCGTTGAACATCTGGGTAAAGGACCCCGGCTCCGCGGGTGGCGGTGGTGGCGGCGGTGGCGGGGCCGGGGAACGTCGAGCTGGCGGATCGGCGGGAGCCGCGAAGAGACTGGTGAAATCGCCCGGCGCTCCCGCTGCGGCCGGCGGTGCGGCCGGCGCGTCGTCGAATTGGGGCGTCGCGATGGGGGTCGGCCGGGACGAAGGCCGGATCGGCTCCACCGACGGCGGCGTCGGAGGCGAAGTCGGTGACTGGAACGGCGCTGGCGTGAAGATCGGGGGCTTCGCCGCCGGCGGCGTCGGTGGCGCGACCGGACCCGGGGCGGGAAATGCCGCGGGAGTGAACACCGGGCTCGCGATCGGCGTCGGATCCGACGGTGCCGTCGCCGCCGGGGGCACCACCGTCGGCTCGGCGGGGCGCGCCGGCGCGGGGAAGGCCGCCGGGGTAAACACCGGACTCGAGATCGGCGTCGGGTCCGAGGGCGCCACCGTCGGCGGCGGCACCACGGTCGGTTCGGCCGGCGCGGCCTTGGGCGGAACCACCGGGGGCTTGAACATGGCCGTGAAGTCGCCCGGTTCCTGAGGCGGCGGTGGCGGCACCTCGGCCCGGGGGACCGGCAACGGATTGGGTACCGCCGGCATCGGCGGTTTGGTCACCGGCGTGGGCGCTGCCGCCGCCGGGGGCGGGGCCTTGGGCGCCATGAACAGTGCCGTGAACTCGCCCGGCGGCTCAGCCGATGCCGCGACCGGGGGTACAGGCGAAGGAGCTGGCGGCGGTGCCGCGGGAGGTGGCACCCGCACGGCGGGGGGGATGGGCGGCGGCCCTGGTGGCGCCATCGGTGTCGGCTTCATGCCCGCGGGGACCATCGGGGCGGGTTGCCGAGGCGGTGCCGGCGCCGGTTTCGCCGGGGGCGCGGGTGGCCGAGGTGGCACGGAGGCGACGATCGTCGCGTCGGGCAGCGGCGGCCGTGGCGGGGAGATGATGGTCGGCTCGGCGCCACCGCGCACGGGGGGTTCCGGCGGAGCCGGCGGTGTCACCCCAGGCGTCGCGATGGTTGCGGAAGGTGGTGCTGCGGCCCCACCCTTGGGCGGCGTCACGGCTGGGGTCGGCGGCGGGGTCGGCGCTGGTGCCGCGGCCCCCCCAAACATTGCGGTGAAGGAGCCAGGGACGGGCGGAGCGGACGGTGGCGGCGACACCGACGGCCGACCGGTGGATTTCACCTCGGGGTTGAGCAGCGGCGGCGGGACCCGGGGCGGAATCGGCCGATCCGGCGCCTGCATCATGACCGTGGCATCGTCCATCGGCTGCACCGGCCCCGTCGGCACCCCGGGTGCCCGCGTTGGCGGGGGCAACGGCGCGGCCTCAGGCCGGTCGGCGGTGCCCCGCACCCAGGCCTCGAATCCGGTGAACTCATGGAGCATCTTGGTGACCACGACCGGGGTGCCGCCGACGTCCAGCTGCTCGACCACCCGCAGCCGCTTATCGGGCGGGAGCTGGTCCACCAGCGCCAGCAGTGCCCGATTGGGATGGTCCGGGCCGCCCTCGAAATGATGCACCATGACGATCGCCTTGGTGGCCGCCCGCATCGACAGGACCGAACGGACCGGTCCATCGACTAGCTGTTTGAGCGGGCCATAACGGGCGTTGAGTTCGTCAGGAGTCATCGCGGCTGGTGGGTGGTCGAAGGGGCGGTCCCGGTTGATTGCCCGGAACGCATAGTGCTAAGATGATACTAGCCTTGAGTCTTTCCCCCGGCAAATCGTCTCGAATCTTGTTCCCGGATCCGGGACGCGAGGACGCATGACAACGTTATCGCGTGTGGTCTGGCACGAGGGCATGCACCTCGCCCAGCATCATTTTCAGCTCCAGAGCCGGTACTTCGAAGACTCGATCCATTTCGCAGTCACCCACCTCTTCTACCAGCCCTACGGCCTGGCCGGGCTCGAACTCGACATCGAGGCACTCCGCAACGGGACGGTGGCCCTGGTGCACGCCCGCGGGGTCATGCCTGATGGGCTGGCCTTCCACGCGCCGGAGGGCGACCCCCTCCCGGCCGCACTCGAGATTCGCGAGCGCTTTTCGCCCACCGCCGACAGCCACGTGGTGTACCTCACCATTCCGGCGCACCGCAGTGGCCAGGCCAATGAAGGGGCCAATCGGCGCTACCGGTCGGAGGCGGGCTTCGTCCGCGACGAGACCAACGGGCACGACGAGCGTGAGGTGCACTTCGGTCGCAAGAACTTCACCCTGGCCCTGGAGCCGGGCGATGATATCGCCCTGCCGCTGGCGCGGGTGCGGCGGGACGGCGCTGGCCACTTCATTTACGACCCCGAATACATCCCGCCCTGCCTCCAGATCGGGGCCAGCCAGCGACTCATGCACGTGGTGACCCGCCTGGTCGAGATGCTGGACGCCAAGAGCGAGTCCATGCTGCAGGATCGCAAGAGTGAGCGAAAGGGCATCGCCGAGTACGCCTCGCATGAGGTGGCCAACTTCTGGCTGGCCCACACGATCCACTCGAGCCTGGCGCCGCTGCGGTACCATCGGGATACCCGCGGCACCCATCCGGAGCAGCTGTACGTGGAGCTGGCGCGCCTGGCGGGAGCGCTGTGCACCTTCGCGCTGGATTCGCACCCGCGCAATGTGCCCACCTACGACCACGACAACCTCGGCGAGTGCTTCGCCGCGCTCGAGCGGCATATCCGCACCCACCTCGACGTCATCGTGCCGACCAGCTATGTCGCCATCCCGCTGGCACGTGCGGCCGACTACCTGCACAACGGCGTGATCGCCGATCGCCGGGTCTTCACCGGTGGCCGCTGGATCCTCGGGATCCGTTCGAGCAGCGGGGACGCCGACGTGATCACCCAGGTGCCGCAACTGGTGAAGGTCTGCTCCAGAAGCACATCCTGCGACTGGTGAAGGAAGCGTACGCCGGGCTGACGCTGACCCATATCCCGTCTGCACCGGCGGGCATCGCGCCACGGGTCGGCACACATTACTTCCTGATCGAACAGAAGGGCCCCTGCTGGGAGGCGATCCAGAAGACCTCGGAAGTCGGGATCTACGTGCCCGAGCGGTTCCGCGACCTGGAGCTGGAATTGAAGGTGTTGTTGCAGGGGTAGGAGTCACGAGTCACGGGTCACGAATCACGAGTCACGAGTCACGAGACCCGTGACTCGTGACTTTTGACCCCTTTCGATCCCCACCCTACACCTCCCCCTCGCCAGCCTCCACTCTTCGCGGTAAGTTGAGACTCCCGAACAACATCCGGAATCCGATGACCGCTCCCGCCCCATCGCCGTCGAGCCTCGCGACCGCCGAGCCGGTTAAGCGCCGCGGCAGCCTCGCGCTGGCGCTCCAGGAGGCCCTGACGGCCGTCGTCCGGCTCCGCGCCAATCGCGCCAGTGCCGCTGACGCCGCCTCGTTCCGGGCGCACCTCAAGCAGCTGCTCGCCGCCGCCGATGATTCGGCCCGCCGTGCCGGATACGGGCAGAGTGAAATCAAGCGGGCGATCTATGCCGTCACCGTCTTCCTCGACGAGTCGGTCCTCAACTCGGCCCAGCCGATGTTCGCCGACTGGCCCCGTCAGCCCCTGCAGGAAGAGCTCTTCGGGGGACACATGGGCGGAGAAATCTTCTTTCAGAACCTTCGCGAACTGCTGACGCGGGCCGACTCCGAGGACCTCGCCGATCTTCTTGAGGTGCATCAGCTCTGCCTGCTGCTCGGCTTCAAGGGTCGGTACAGCATGGGTGACTCCGGCGAACTGCGGAGTCTGATTGGGCAGACCGCCGAGAAGATCAACCGCATTCGCGGCGGCTGGGGCCCGCTGGCGCCGAACTGGGCGCCCAGCACCCATGAATCGGTGCCGGTGTCGGCCGATCCCTGGTTGCGCCGACTGCTGGTAATTGCCGGCGGCACCGCGGGTTTCGCGCTGCTCCTCTTTCTGATTTTCAAGCTCTCGCTCCGGGGCGGCATCAGCGACATCGAGGCCCTCAAACGGGCACTCGTGCCATGATCCTCGTCGCCGCTGCGATCTCCCTGACTTCCCGCCGTCCGATGGTGCGCCTCGCATGACACGTCGAACCAAGATCTGGCTCTTCAGCAGCCTCGGCCTCCTGGTCTGGATGATCCTGACCTGGCTGCTCGGCAAGCTGCTGGACCTGGATGGCAGCGATTTCTGGATTCTGGTGCTCGGGATGTGGGCCCTGGGCCTGCTCGCCGCCGGCACCCTCGTCTGGTATTTCCTGCGCGAGTTGCGGGACAAGGAAGGACCGCCGCCGCCCGGCCAGGGCGACGATATCGACAACGCCATCGCCACGGCGCGGTCCCGGCTGGTCACCGCCAAATACGCGGAGAAGAGTCGGCTGTCCCAGTTGCCGATGATCATCGCGCTCGGGCCAGTGGGCAGTGCCAAGACCACCGTTCTGACCCGGTCGGGCCTCGACCCCGACCTCCTCGCCGGTGAGGTCCAGCGGGGCGACGCGGTGGTGGCCACCCGGGTGGTCAATCTCTGGTACAGCAACAAAACCATCTTCCTTGAAGCGGGGGGGAAGCTGGTGAGCGATGGTGGCCGTTTCAGCCGGTTGATCAAGCATCTCCAGCCCAACCGGCTCGCGGCCGTCTTCTCAGCCGGGCGCCAGGCCCCGCGGGTGGCGCTGGTCTGTCTCAGCGTCGAAGACCTCACCCGCGCCGGGGCGGGCGAGCAGATCCAGACCCAGGCCCGTGAGCTCCGGGCCCGGCTGCTGGAAATCTCCCAGCGGCTCGGGATCCGGTTGCCGGTCTACGTGGTGTTCACCAAGGCCGACCGGATTCCCTACTTCACCGATTTCGTCCGCAACTTCACCGCGGAAGAGGCGCGGGAAGTCCTGGGCACGACGTTACCATGGGACAGCGGTTCGGCGGGCACCTACGCCGATCGCGCCGCCACCCGCGTCACGACCTCCCTGCAGAAGCTGGCCGGCGCCCTCGCGATTCAGCGGTTGCAGTTCCTGCCGCGGGAAAATCAGCCGGGGACGGTGTACGGCGCGTACGAGTTCGCCCGCGAGTTCCGCAAACTGATTCCGGTCGCCACCCAGTTCCTGGTGGATCTCTGCAAGCCGAGTCAGCTCGAGGTGAGCCCGATCCTGCGGGGCTTTTATTTCACCGGGGTACGCGCGGTGGTGGTGGACGACGGCGGCGCCGCCCCGGCGCCGGTCCAGCGTCCGGCGGAATCGCTCAACATGGATGCCACCCAGGCCTTTGTGCCGGCGATGTACGGCATCGCTCAGGCGCCAACGGGACCGGCGGGCTCCACCTCACGCAAGGTGCCGCAGTGGGTCTTCCTGCCCCGCCTCTTCAAGGACGTGATCCTCAAGGATCGCGTGGCGCTGGCGGCCACGGCGGGGGGCGCACGGGTCAACATCCTGCGACGCGCGGTGCTCGCGACGGCGACGATCGTCACCGTGCTGTTCGTCCTGGGATTCATCATTTCCTGGGTGGGTAACCGCCGGCTGGAGCGGCGGGCCGAGGCCACGGTGCGTAACGTGATCGGCGCCACCCTGCCGCCTGGCGATGTGCTGGGCCTGCAGCCGCTGCAGCGGCTCGACTCGCTGCGGGTGCTGACCGAGAAGCTTGGCACCTGGCGCCGTGACGGCGCGCCGCTCGCACTCCGGTGGGGGCTCTACACCGGCGGCTCGCTGTATACCCGGCTGCGCACCATTTATTTCCTGCAGTTCGACAGCCTGATGTATGCCCCGACCCACACGCGGCTGATCCGCGACCTGCGTAACCTGCCGACGATTCCCATCGACAGCGCCGACTACGGTGGCAGCTACTCGCTGCTCAAGGCCCACCTCATTGTCACCTCGTTCGGGGACAAGAGCACGGCGGAGTTCCTGGCGCCGGTGCTGACCCGGGAATGGGCCGCGGGCTACCAGCCCAACGAGGAACGGCTGGCACTTGGTCAGGCCCAGTTCGAATATTTCGCCTCGGAGCTGCCGCGCGGCAATCCATTGCCATTGGATACCGACACCAGCGCGGTGCAGGCGGCGCGGGCCTACCTCAAGCGGTTCGGCGGAGAGCAGCAGATCTATCAGATCATGCAGGCCGAGGCCAACAAGCAGGCGCAGGTCCGGCCGTTCGAGTTCGCCAGGGCGTTTCCGGGCGCGGGCCAGGTCGTACAGGCACCCTATGTGGTGCCAGGCGCCTTCACCCGGCAGGGGTGGGCGTTCATGCAGGACGGGTTCAATCACATCGAGAAGTATTTCTCGGGTGAGGAATGGGTCTCAGGCAGCGAGCAGCTGAGTGAGCGCGAGATCCGCGACGTGACCACCAAGGTCCGCAGCATGTATCGGGACGACTATGTCCGGCAGTGGCAGTCAGTGCTGGCCCAGGCCAGGGTGGCCCGGCCCAGCGGCATTGCCGATGCGGCCCGGAAGCTGAATCAGCTCGGCGGCAACCCGTCTCCGCTGATGCAGCTGCTCAATACCGTGTCACTCAACGTGGCGGTGGATTCGGTGATGGCGGCGACCATCTTCCAGCCCGCCGCCGTGGTGTCACCGGCGGATTCGACCCGATTGTTCGGCGAGAAGACCGACCCCTACCTGCAGGCGGTGCTGGCGGTCGGGACCTCGCTTGAGCAGGTCGCGGGCGCGCCCCAGGGCCAGGCCGATGGCCCGGTGGGCGATGCGAAGAACTCAGCCGCCTCCGCCAAGAATGCCGCCCGCAACCTGCAGCTCGCCTTCAACCCCGACCCGCGAAGCGTGGGGCCCGATGTCACTCGCCTGCTGCTCGAGGGCATTAACCCGATCGATGGCATGCTGGGTAATGTGGGGATCGGGGCGCTCAACAAGAGTGGCGGCGACATGTGCAGCGGTCCGGGCCGGGTGCTGTCCAAGGCGCCGTTCAACCCGAATGGGGCGCCGGCCTCGCTGGACGAAGTCAACTCCTTCTTCGGGCGGCCGGATGGCGCCCTGCTGAACCTGTTCAACGGCCAGCTCAGCAACTACATGGTCCGCCAGGGCAGCGGCTACGCCCCGAAGCCGGGCAGCAGCATCAGGATCAATCCCCGGTTCCGCGACTTTTTCACCCGGGCCGCGCAGTTCTCCACCGCGGTCTACCCCGAAGGGCAGCCCGGACCGCGTGTCAGTTTCACCTTCCGGGCCCTGCTCACCAGCGAGGTGAAATTCGTCACCTTCGCGGTGGACGGCGCGTCCCGCCCCTTCAGCCCGACCCGCAGTGGCGACCAGCCGTTCAGCTGGGTGGCCAGCGAGTCCCAGGAGGCGCGGATTGACGCCAACATCGGCGGCAACATCCAGACGCTGAAAGGCAACGGTCCGTGGAGTGTGTTCCAGCTCTTCGCCAAGGCCCGCAACTGGAAGTCGAGCGGCGGGCGGTACACCGCCGAGTGGGTGTTCCAGCACGATGGCAAGGATGTGGTGGTTCCCTTCGAGTTGAACTTGCAGGGGAATCCTCCAATATTTGATCCGTCGTGGCTTCGCGATCTCTCCTGCGTCAGTCAAATCGGTACTCCCTGATCCCAGGCCGGCGTTCGCCGGCGGAGCACGTTCTCATGATTCGATCCTCGTCCCTGCTCGCCGGCAGCACCCTCGCGCTCCTGATCGCCTGCGGGGGCAAGAAGGCAGACATGCCCAAGCCGGCCCCCACCCTGAGCGTCACCATGCGGGCGGTGGACGATGACGCCTTCCTGCTGGCCGACAACGCCAATGTCTTTGCGGACTCGCTGCGCAAGGTGATCCGCGATTCCATCGAGTTCAAATCGGTCTGGGACCGGGCGGTCAGTCGGCGCAGTGGCACCAAGCCGCCACGGCCCGAGGTGGACTTCAACAAGGAGATGGTCGTCCTGGCCGCAGCCGGCCGGATGAAGCCGGGCGACGTCATCCATATCGACAGCGTGGGCACCAAGGGCGCGCTGACGGTGATCGTGATCCGCACCACGGTGGCCTGCCAGGCCATCGCCAGCAGCGCCTTCCCCTTCGAGATGGCTCGGGTGCCGAAGAACAACGGCGACGACAACTTCCGCGAGCATGTCCTGAGAGCTCCTGAGTGCCAGTAGTGGGCAGGGTGGGCACGCACGGCCGTGCGTGCCCACCCTGCGAGCCGAACCCCAATGACGTTTCAGCGTAAGCTGCTCCTCGGCGTCTCCGGCATGGTGCTTCCCGCCCTGCTGGTAGGCGCCGAAGCCATTCGCAGCAACGCCCTCGAGCGCCACGCTCTGGAGGCGCTGGGGAGCAGCCTCGGGCGCAACCGCACCTACGCCGAGCTGGAAACGGCGATGTTCAACCAGAGCGAAGTGATCTGGCAGCATCTCACCGGTCTCGACCCCAACAGCCGCAAGGAGTTCACCCTCTCGAACCAGGTGGTCCAGTACTGGTACGACCGGTGGAAGGTGGAGCTGGGACCAGAGGAGACCCCGGTCGTCACCGCGCTGCAGGACATCCAGCAGGCCTATGTCGCGCTGGGCGACAGTGTGTTTGATCTCACCGACCACGGGAACCGCGCGCTCGCCTACCAGGTCGCCGCCACCGGCCTCAAGAGCCGGCTGCAGCCGGCCCTGACGGCGCTCAACCGCCAGGTCTACCGCCGGACCCGCGAGACCAGCGTGCAGGCGGCGTTCGCCCGGGTCAACGAGATCGTGGACAGCGAGCGCCGCACCCTGCTGGGGATCCTGATCGCCACGATCCTGCTGGGACTGACCGCGGCGTGGGCGATGGCCCGCAGCCTGGCGCGGCCGCTCAACCAGCTGCGCGAGGCGATGACCATCGTCGGGACGGGGCAGCTCGAGCACCCGATCGCTACCGCCGCCCAGGACGAGATCGGCGACCTGGCCCGGGCCTTCAGCGGGATGACGGTCAGCCTGCGTCAGTCGCGCTCGGAACTCGAGCGACTGAACGGCGAACTCGCAGCGAAGATCACCCTGCTGCAGCGTACCCAGGATCAGCTGGTCCAATCGGAAAAACTGGCCAGTATCGGCGAGATGTCCGCCGCGGTGGCGCACGGGCTTCGCAACCCGCTCGCCAGCCTGAGTGCGTCCGCCCAGCTGGTGAAACGACATCCGGGCTCGCCCGCGGCGGCCGAGCAGCTGCAGGCGATTATCGATGAGGTACAGCGGCTGGACCGGCGGATCACCCATCTGCTGAGTTTTGCGCGGCCGGCGCCCTTTCAGCCGATGGCCGAACGACTGGAGCCGCTGCTGCAGGGGGTACTGCCCGCCTTCGTCGACCGGATGCGGCAGCAGCGGGTCGAGCTGGTCACCACCCTCGCGGCCGACCTTCCCGAGCTGCGGCTCGATCCGATGAAAATGGAGCAGGCCCTGGTCGAGCTCCTGGCCAACGCCCTCGATGCGATGCCCGAGGGGGGACGAGTGCAGATTGCAGCCAGGCCTGCCTCGGCGGATCCCACCCGACCCGAGGGACTCACCATCACCATCACCGATACCGGACGGGGCATTCCTCTCGTGACGCTGCAGCAGGTCGGTCAGCCCTTCTTCACCACCCGCCAGGAAGGCACCGGTCTCGGGGTCGCCACGGCGCGGCGATTCGTGGAACAGCACGGCGGCACGCTGACCCTCACCAGCGAGGTCGGTCGCGGCACGACCGCCACGATCTGGCTGCCCCTCGTCCCCGTCAGCATGGCGCCGCCGGCATGACCGGTCCCTCGGTCCTGATCGTCGACGACGAGCGCACCCTCGCCCGCGCCATCAAGGCGTTTCTGGTGGAGGCGGGCTACGGCGCCGAGGTGGCCTCCGATGCGGAGAGCGCGCTACCGCTGCTGGGCACGCTCCGGCCGGACGTGGTCTTCACCGATGTTCGCCTCCCGGGGATGAACGGCATCGACCTGCTGCGGAAGATCCGCGAGTTTGATTCCGCGATTCCGGTCATCGTGATGACGGCGTATGGCTCCATCGAGGGCGCGGTGGAAGCGGTCAAGCTCGGGGCGTTTGACTACCTCAAGAAGCCAATCGACCTGGAGGAGCTGAAGCTGCTGGCCGATCGGGCTCGCGAGACCACCCTGCTCCGCAATGAGCTGAGCTATTACCGGCACCGCGAATCGAGCCGGGCCGTCCCCTTTGGCGAGGTCGTCGGGGAATCCGCTTCGATGCGTGCGGTGCTGGACCAGGCTCGCCAGATCGCCGCGCTGGACGACACCCCACCGGTCCTGATCACCGGGGAGACCGGCACCGGCAAGGGCCTCGTCGCCCGGACCATCCATTCATCGGGCCCCCGCAGCAGCCGGCCGTTCATCGACGTCAACTGCACCGCACTGCCGGCGTCGCTGATGGAAGCGGAGCTGTTCGGCTATGAGCGGGGCGCCTTCACCGACGCCAAGGAATCCAAGCTGGGGCTGTTCGAAGCGGCCGAAGGCGGCTTCCTCTTTCTCGATGAAATCGGCGACGTGGAACTGGCGCTGCAGGGCAAGCTGCTGCGGGCCATCGAAGATCGCGTCGTGCGACGGGTGGGGGGGATTCGCGATCGCAAGATCGACGTGCGCATTCTGGCGGCGACCAATCGCGATCTCGAAAGCGATGTGCAGCGGGACCACTTCCGCCGTGACCTCTATTTCCGGCTGGCGGTGATCCTGCTGCGACTACCCCCGCTGCGCGAGCGGGGGGACGACATCCTGATGCTGGCCGAGCACTACCTGCGGCAGTTCTGCGCCAAGTACGGCAAGGATGTACGGCGGCTCTCGACCGAGGCGCAGGAGCTCATGCGCAACTATCCCTGGCCGGGGAATGTGCGTGAGCTGTCGCACGTGATCGAGCGGGCGGTGCTCTGGAGCCGCGGGGGGGAGCTGACGCCCGATCATCTGGCCCTCACGCGCCCGAACGAGGACCCTGAACCACCGAGTCGCGCGGCTCGCCCCAGCCAGGAATCCGCCGGCCTGCCGCCAAAAGGGATGTCGCTGGATCAGTGGGAGAAGTCGCTGCTGGAGCAGGCGCTGCAGGAGCACGGTGGCAATCAGACCAAGGCCGCGCAGCGGCTGGGCATCTCGCGGGACACCCTGCGGTATCGGATGAAGAAGTACGGGATTGGGTGAACAACGGGGAGCGGGGAAGTCCCTTTAGGGGGAACGGGGAACGGGCCCGAGGGTCGCGACGCCGCCGGTGGTCCCGCAACGCGCGTGGCGAAGCTGGTGAGCAGGCGAAACCCGCCCTGAGGGGAAGCCGAGCGCGTGGAGGGACCGCCGGTGGCGAGCGTCCCGCAGCGAGATCCACGGCGACCCGCAGCCGAGCACGCGACGCCGCGGGTGGTCCCGCAATGCGCGTGGCGAAGCTGGTGAGCAGCCGAATCCCGCCCATAAGGGAAGCCGAGCGCGTGGAGGGAGCGCCGTGGCGAGCGCCCAGACAACTCGACACCGGTGGCGAGCGCCCCGCAGCGAGATCCACGGCGACCCGCAGCCGAGCACGCGACGCCGCCGGTGGTCCCGCAATGCGCGTGGCGAAGCTGGTGAACAGCCGAATCCCGCCCATGAGGGAAGCCGAGCGCAGGGAGGGACCGCCGGCGGCGGAGCGACGAGACCTGGACCGGCGGCGGCGAGCGATAAGGCGATCGGCAGCGATGATCGACCACGAACCCCCAGCGTGATCTCACCCAATTGGGTTGAACCACCCACTTTTTCCCGCCTGCAGCAAATCCACTCGATACACCGCAGCTCATTCAAAACAAACGACTTGGACCTGGTCCATCGAGCCCACATGCTCGGGGCACGGCGCGTGCTTCATTGAGGTTATCGTCGGGAAACTATCAGTCCCGACTGCGTGGGATCACCCACGTCGTCGCACCGAACCTTCCTCCAAGGATCGACCAATGACCTGGACCAAGCCCGAAGCCGAAGTGGTTGCCGTGACGATGGAAGTTACCGCGTACGTCGCGACCCTTTAAGGTCGGATGAACCGGGACGGGGCTCGCTTCGGCGGGCCCCGTCGCTTTTTCCCATGGACCTCGTACTACTCGGGACCGCGGCCGGCGGCGGCTTTCCCCAATGGAACTGCTGGTGCGCCCCCTGCCGGGTGGCCCGATCCGATCCTCGCCGTGCCCATCCCCGTACCCAGTCCAGCGCCGCCGTCTCGATCGACGGGAGCCGCTGGTTTCTGCTGAATGCCTCGCCCGATGTCCGGGAACAGCTCAATCGTTTGAATGGCGTCATCCCGACCGGCACTCGGCACGTCCCCGTCGAAGGCATCGTCACCACCGATGCGGAGCTCGACCATACCGTCGGGCTGGCCTTGCTGCGGGAGGCGCGTCACCTGCAGCTCTACGCCACCGACGCCGTCCTCTCCGTGCTCAACGAGGATTCGCGTCTCCTCCCCGTGACCAGCGCCTTCGCCGAGGTCCAGGTCACCGGACTGCCGCTGGAACAGGCGGTGCCGCTGCGCGAGGGCAACGGCCGTGACACCGGCCTGACCGTCACCGCCATTGCCGTCCCCGGCGATCCGCCGCGCTTCGCCCGTCGTAACCAGCCCGGTCACACCGTCGGGCTCCTCATTCGCGACAGCAACAGCAACAGCAGCGCGGCCTTCATTCCCGGCTGTGGTGAGCTGTCCCCGGCGCTGCTGGAACGCCTGTCGCGGGTCGACCTGTTGTTGTTCGACGGTACCTTCTGGACCGACACTGAGCTGGTCGACCTCGGGATCAGCGACCGCACCGCCCGGCAGATGGATCACCTTCCGGTCTCCGGCGCCGATGGCAGCCTCGCACGGTTGAGCACCCTCCCGTGCCGGCACAAGGTCTACACCCATATCAATAACTCGAACCCGATGCTGCTGGAGCAGTCCCCCGAGCGGCGCACGGTCGAGGCGGCGGGGCTCCTGGTCGGAGACGATGGGATGCGCTTCGCGCTGTGAGGAGAGGATCATGACGACGAGCACCGAACAACCGCTGTCCGCGCCGGCCCTGCGCCAGCCCATCCCCGAGTTGTCTCGGCCGCTCACTCCCGATGAGCTGGAGACCAGGCTCCGGGGATTTCACGAGTCGTATTATGTCGAGCACCCGTTCCATAAGCTGATGTACGCCGGCCAGCTCACCCCGCGGCAGTTCCACTGCTGGGTGGCCAACCGCCTGGCGTACCAGCGCGTCGTGCCGCGGAAGGACGCGGCGATCCTCTCCAACTGTCCCGACAGCGACGTCCGGCGGCAGTGGATCAGCCGCATCATCGATCATGATGGCACCGCCCCGGGTGAGGGGGGCATTGAACTCTGGATCCGCCTCGGGATCGCGTTGGGCGTGCCGCGCGAGGAAATGGAGGATGAGCGTCACGTCATCCCGGCGGTCCGGACCATCTGCGAATCGTACGTCTGGTTCTGCAGGTCAAAGCCGTGGGTGCAGGCGTGTGCTTCCTCCCTGACCGAACTCTTTGCCCCCAAGATCCATGGTCAGCGCATCGAAGCCTTTCCCAAGTACTACCCGTGGATCCCGGACGAAGGACTGGACTACTTCCGAAGCCGGTTGGTGCAGGCACCCAAGGACGTGCGCCAGGGATTGGCACTGGTACAGAAGCATTGCACCACGGTCGAGACGCAGCGGCAAGCCTTCGAGGCACTCGCCTTCAAGCTGGAAATGCTCTGGTCCATGATCGACGTGATTCACAATGCGTGCCGGGAGGATCGCACGTGAGTCCCGACGATCGGCCGCAGCTGTGGCGGCTCGCGCGGATCGGGCACGATCGGATCCGGGATCGGCCGGTGCTGCTGTACCCGGAAGGCGCGATGTTCCTGAACCAGACCGGTCAGGCCATTCTCGAGTTATGCGACGGCGCCCACAGTGTGGCCGAGATCAGCGCCATCCTGGGTGAACGCTACGCCGCCGATGTCGCCGAGGATGTGCGGGACTACCTGCTGCGGATGGCGCGCCAGGATCTCGTGACGGTGCCGGGGGCCATTCCGACCCCACGCCTCGCCACGTCCACCATCGTGGAACCGCGACCGAGTCCCCTTGGGAGCCCGGAGGGCGACCCGGGACGAGGGAGTCCTTCAGGGCCGAGCCGCCTCGCCGCTCCCACCACCCTGCTGGCGGAGCTGACCTATCGCTGCCCGCTGCACTGCCCTTACTGCTCCAACCCCATCGAGATGAGCCGGGCCGAGATGGAGCTGTCGACCGACGACTGGAAGCGGGTCTTCACCCAGGCACGGGAACTGGGCGTGCTGCAGCTCGGGCTCTCCGGCGGAGAGCCGCTGGCGCGGAAAGACCTCGAGGAACTCGTCGCGCATGCCCGCGCGGAAGGGATGTATACCACCCTGGTCACCTCGGCCCTCGGGCTCACGCGGGCCCGGGCCGAGCGGCTCAAGGCCGCCGGGATCGACCACGTGCAGATCTCGTTTCAGGATACCGACGTCGCCAACGCCGAGCGGATCGCCGGCGTGCGATCAATGAAGCAGAAGCTGGAGGGGGCGGCGCTGGTGAAGGAGCTGGGGCTGGCATTTTCGGTCAACGTGGTGCTGCACCGTGGCAATCTCGACCATCTGGCAGAGCTGATCGAGCTGGCGGCCTCACTGGGGGCCGATCGGGTCGAACTGGCGAACACCCAGTATTACGGCTGGGCCGCCAGGAACCGCGACCGCCTGATGCCGACCCGCGAGCAGGTGGAACGGTCCGAGGTGATCGCGCGGGCCGCCATCGACAAATATCGCGGCGTCATGCAGGTGCTGTATGTCCTGCCGGATTTCTACCAGCCGTATCCGAAGCCGTGCTATGGCGGATGGGGCGCAGTTTACATCCTGGTGACACCGGACGGCAAAGCCCTCCCCTGCCACGGAGCGACCCAGATTACGTCGCTGGAGATGGTCCACGTCAACCAGTACCCGCTGGAGTGGATCTGGCGCGAGTCGCCGATCTTCAACGCCTTCCGCGGCGACAGCTGGATGCCCGAGCCTTGTCGCGGCTGCTCCCGCAAGACCCAGGACTTCGGTGGCTGCCGCTGCCAGGCCTTTGCGCTCACCGGCGATGCCCGCAACACCGACCCGGTCTGCACCCTGTCGCCCCAGCATGCGTTGATCACCGAGGCGCTCGGTGAGATAGTGGCACCGCTGGAGTACGTCTACCGGGAAGTCGCGCGCGCCTGAGACTTCGCCCCTCGGCAACCGGACCGCGGCGCTTCGGTCCCTCGCCACCGGTCGTCCCTCCATGCGCTCGGCTTCCCCTCAGGGCGAGATTCGGCTCCTCACCAGCTTCGCCACGCGCATTGCGGGACAGCCGGTGGCGTCGGGACCTCGGATCCCGGTCGCCCGCTCCCTTTTCCCCGTTCCCTGTTCCCTGTTCCCCGTTCCCTCTTCCCCGTTCCCTGTTCCCCGTTCCCCCTACCGGGTCGCGCTGCGCGCTCCCAAGGGCGCTCGGTCGCCCGTTCCCGCCCTACGAGCACCCCGCGCCGACGGTCTGCCGCTCCACCGTCACCTTCTGCTCGATGCGGGTCCGGAAGGGCTGCTTGACCATTCCCCCTTTTTCCACCGCCAGTTCGTCCGTCAGATCCCGTTCCCAGCGCACCAGGCCCAGTTCCGGCGACCAGGAGAACTGCCCCGTCTCCGATTCGCTGCGAGTAGCGCTCACGCTGGTCGAATCTGGCAACTCATGTGTCTCCGGTCGGCTGCTGCGCCGGATCAGGCGATACCGCTCGACTCGGCGGCCATTGTGCAGGCCGTCCGGCATCCGGCTGATCACGGTCCCGAGGTCGTCGCGCCATCCCTGGCCGGGCGCGAGCGGTGCGGGGGGCAGCGGGGGGAGAAGAGTGGTGAGCGCCGACGAGAGATCAGCGACCTGAGCGATCTCATCGGGAAAGAAGGGCAGATCGGTACTGAGCAGTGTGCCGCTGGGGGTCAGGGTGGCGAAGTAACGCCCCCCGATGAGTCCGTCGGTATCCGGTTCCAGTCGTTCGCCGCTGCCCTCGCGCCACAACTGGAGTGAGTCGAACCACGCCTCGACCCGCATGAGGGAGTCCGCAGGCCGCCCCGTCACCCGCAGGACCATGACCCCATCCCGGCCGGAGGTTTCCCGGGTCCGATCGCGTCCCGACTCAATCAGGATGGTGGCGTCGGCAGTGGCGCGGTAGCGCGCGCAATCGAGCTGGAGCGGGAGGTAGCGTGGCGGCGCCGCCTGCGCCGAGACGGTCGTCGGCAGGAGCAGGGCCAACACGATGTGTGCCCCGAACGTGACAGCGGACCGGCCTCGTCGAGCCAAGCGCATCCTTTCGTCTTCCCGCACCGAGTCACCACAGCAGGCACCGCGGCGCCAGCCTGCGGGATAACCATAGCCACGAAGTGCAGCAGAGCGAACTCGACACGGCCGAGCGGCTCATCCCACGCGCGCGACAAACCAGGTATACCCCGGATCGTCGGGGAACCGCGCCAGCCGGACGTCGGCGAAGAGCATATCCAGCAGTCGCGTGGCTGGGGCCGGGCGGGGCGATCCGGGCGCCACCGGACGATGGGCGGTATCGCTGGAATACAGGCCACCGAAACGGGGATCCATGGGCGCCTCGGCGCTCTCCGACTCTTCCCGCAGCAGGAAGTACCCGCCCCGGGTCGTGCAGCGGATCGCCCGGATCGCCACTTCCTGATTCAGACCGGACAGGGCCAGCACCAGGTCCACCTGTCGGAATCGGGTGAGATCGAAGGTCGCGACACGGCGGAATTGCAGATTGGGCGACGCGAGTTTCACCGGCTCGTCGGCCAGTGAGCCTCCGATGGCGGGTTCCGTCAAGCCGATGAATCGGCTCGCGGGATAGGAGCGAGCCAGACTGGCGAGGAGCGCGCCACTGTCCACCTCGAGTTGCAGGACCCGCGCTCCCGCGACCAGGCGCGGACCAATGGCGGGGACCAGGGACAGCAACTGCGAGAGCCCGAAGGCGCGGGGCCAGTGCGCCGCGGGAAGCAGGTCCGGGCGGGGCATCTTCGGATTCGACAGCATGAGCGTTTCCATGTGCGGGAGTGGTTCGAGCGACACATGGAAAACAACACCGCCGCGCGGGCGGCGGTTATTGGTGAAACGCTGAACCGAAGGTCAGTCTGGCGGTGGCTGCGGTGTAGGACGGAAGCTGACGGCGTCGGCCCGCAAGCCGTGGTCGCTCACGTAGCGCACCAGGTCAGCATTCGTTGCCATCTGCATCTTTTCGAGAATCCGGGTCCGATAGGTACTCACTGTTTTCGGGCTCAGCTTCAGGCCGCCAGCCACATCCTTCACACTCATGCCGGTGCCCAGCGCCTGCATCACCTCGAATTCGCGGTCGGACAGGCTCTCGTGCGGTGCGATGGCACTGCCGCTCTCGAGCCCGCTCGCCAGCCGTTCCGCCAGGGCGGCACTGACGTACTTCCCGCCCCGATACACTTTCCGGATGGCCTCGATCAGCTGCTCCGGCGAATGATCCTTGGTCAGGTACCCGGCCGCCCCCGCCCGCAGCGCGCGGACCGCCCACTGGTCCTCCGGGTGGACGCTCAGGACCAGCACCCGAATCGAGGGATGCTCCCGCCGTACCTCCTGCAGGACTTCAATGAAAGTCGGCCCCGGCATCGACACGTCCAGCAGCATGACGTCGATCGCGGTGTCCTTGACCCGCTGCAGCGCCAGATCCGCCGATGCCGCTTCCGCCACGACAGCGATGCCCGGCTGATCACCGGCAATGCGGCGCAACCCTTCCCGAACGATCGGATGATCGTCGGCAATCAGCACACGGATCATACAGCGACCTCCCGGGAGGATTCCCCTGATGGGATGCGGACAACCACGCTGGTCCCACCGCCAGGCGCGTTATCGAGTGAGAGATAGCCGCCGCAGGCAATCGCGCGCTCCCGGATGCCGACCAGGCCGAGGGAATGCGAGCCACTCGCCCGGGAGGGGTCGATCCCCCGGCCATTGTCGCGGACCTCAAGCCCGATTTCGTCGCGGCCCTGGGTGAACACGATCTCCACCCGGGTCGCCGAGGCATGGCGCACCACGTTGGTGAGCGCTTCCTGCAGGATGCGGAAGATCGTGGTGGCGCGGGTGTCGTCTACCACGCCATTGTCCGAGCGCAGATCGAGGTCGGTCTCGATGCCGGTACGCCGTCGGAATTCCTGCGCCTGCCATTCGATCGCGGCGACCAGCCCGAGCAGGTCGAGCACCCCGGGCCGCAGGTCGGTCGCAATCCGCCGCACCGCGTCCACCGTGCCATCCACCCGGCGGATCACCTCCTGGAGCCGGTCGCCGAGTTCGGGCTGGGTCTTCCCCATCCGGCCCCGCACCCAGGACAGGTCCAGCTTGAGCCCCGTCAGCTGCTGGCCGAGCTCATCGTGCAGCTCCCGGGCGATGCGGGTGCGTTCTTCCTCCCGCACCTTCTGTTGCCGGGCCGCCAGCCCGCGGAGTTCCTCCCGCGAGGCCCGCAGGGCCTCTTCGTTGAACCGCCACTCCGTCACATCCCAGACAATGTCGAGCAGGCATTCCTCACCGTTCAGGTTGATCTTCTCCGCCCAGATGTGATTGATCTGTCGCTCGCGGTTCCGGGTGCGGGCCTCAAACTCATACTCCCGCACCATGCCGTCCCGGTCGAGCCGCCGCACCAGCTCGGCCCGGGCCTCGGGATCGCGCCAGAGGCCCAGGTCCGCCGCAGTGCGACCGATCACCGCCTCGCGGGGGAATCCGACATCACGCAGGAACGCCTCGTTGGCTTCGATGAACCGGCCCTCCTGCAGCGTCGCGATGGTGATCGGGAAGGGCGACGAGCGGAACGCTTTCGCGAATTTCTCCTCCGATTCCCGCAGCGCCTGTTCCTGCCGGGACCGCTCGGTAATGTCCCGCTGGATCCCGAAATGCCCGATCAGGCGACCCTGCTGATCGTACAGACACTGGTAGTCACCTTCAATCAGCATCGCGGTGCCGTCGGCCCGGCGTTCCAGGGTGATGTGGTGCAGCCGGCCCGCATCGAGGAATCGGCGCCAGTTGGCCCGCCCGGTGGCGGGGTCATGGGCGTAGAGGTCCGTGGGAGTCAGCCCCAGCATCTGCTCCCGGGTATACCCGTACTGGGCCAGGAGGGCGTCGTTGGCGCGGGTAATCCGGTGGGTGCGGAAGAGATGTTCGAGCAGCGCGGTGTTGTCCACTTGTGGATCCCAGTGGACCGGCTGATCGAGCATCATGAAAAAGAAGCCATCCAGCGACTGGGCAAAGAAGGCTTCGAGCTGCCGTTGCTGGCCGGAAATCGTTTCTTCCGCCCGGATCTGCCGGGTCAGGTCGTGATATACCTCGTAGAGGGCCACCGTCCGGCCTCCGACCACGATCGGGGCGCCGGTGTGGGACACCTCCACCAGCGTCCCATCCCGGCGACGTCGACTGGCGTGTCGCCAGACCCGCGAGGTCGAACTGAGCAGCCGGTTGACGCCGGCATCGGCTTCGACCCCCGGCGGCGCCAGCAGGACCCCGATATCCACCCCTACCACCTCCGCGACCGGATACCCGAACAGCCGGGTGAATTCGGCATTGGCCCGCACCAGCTTGCCGTTGGTGTCGCGCAGGGTGAGCGCATGCGGAAACGTCTCGAAGAGCTGTTCCAGCTGAGCCTGCTGCACCCGTAGCTCCCGCACCGCGGTCCGGTAAGCACGGAGTGCCAGGAGACCGACCGCGGTGGCCGCGAGCGCTAGTCCAATCAGGAACCACACCATGAGTCCATCCGGGGCGGAGGTCGCAGAAGCTGCCGAGATGGTACCGGACAGACCCGCGGGGGTCAACGCGGCGCCGGGCCGCATCGCGCGGACACCGGCCCCGTCAGTCATCGTCAGTGCGCGGCGGCCGCGGCGTGCGGTTCGCCACCAATGAAGTCATCCACGATCACCAGGTCCTTCGATCCACCCGCCGAGATATCCTTTGTTCCGGCCGCCAGGGGCGCAGACCCGGCAAAGATCCTGACCGAGCCGACGATCGGTGCATCGAAGGTCACGCCCACAAAGGAGTGGCCCGCCGAATCGCTCCGCACCGGTGCCCGCACCGAGCGCAACAGACTCCCGGTCGTCGAGTAGTACTCCACCCGTGCACTGCCCGAGACGTCCACGTCCGAGAAGACCACCCCGAACCCGTTTACCGCCGCCGCCGTGGTGCTGCCCGCCACCTCGAACGCGACATTCATTTCGACGCTGCCCACCGCGAAGAATGTCTTGGCGCCGCTGAAGGGATTGAATTCGGCAGCATAGGAGGAATCAATGTCGATCGCTCGATTGTCGCTCACCCGCAGCCCGGTACCGGGAGTCGAAAAGACCTGCCCGCGTGGAATCGTGGTATTGAACAGATCCGCCTGAAAGGTGTTGGAGTTCAGGTTGACCCCGCTCACCCCATCCCAGTTGATCTCCCGCCGGCCGACCGGCTGTTCCCCCGCCACCTTGTTGGCAGAATCACCGCCCAGGGATGTCCGGAACTGACCGATGACCGTGCCCAGGTTGCCACTTCCGGTGCGCACCGTTCCCTGCTCCGCAGCCGGTCCCGCTGAATAGTTGTAGTCATTGCAGGCGGCCGCCATGACGATCATGGCAACGCTCGCTCCTCGCGTCCACAGATACCGCATTGGTCTCTCCCGGTCCATTGGAGTGGACACTCGCATGGCCTTTACCAGGCGATGTATCCGCTCGCGTGTGGGCGACGTCATGTCAGGCATGACGGCACCAGCGTGCGGATCCAAGGTAGGAACCAACGAAAGCCGAATCGATCGGGATGCGACTGACATCAACCAGCGGGAAAGTGGAGCACGGACGTAGGCCTGAGGACTACGGCCGCGCCGCGATGAAAGGGACATGGGCCGCCGCCTCAGCGCTCGGTGGTGACCGGCGCCATGACCGCGTCCTGGCTCGGAGGGGCAGGATCGAGGAGCCCGCGATGGGCGTCACTACACGCCGCCGTCATGAGAGACAGCGCCAACACCGTTGCTCGAACCCAGATTTGCCCGGCCATAATCACCTCCGAAGGCCTGATACCCTGATTGCGCAGGCAAGGTAGGGAGGCCGCGGGAGGGGAAAAATCGGGGAGCGACTGACGTGATACTGCGGAAATCGCGCGCTCCGGTGTAGGACGCCGTCCTACAAACGGCGTACCGGGCGTCCCCGGACGGTGCGTCCGGGGCTGGAGGCGTGACTACTCGGCGGACATGAACGGGTACCGATAGTCCTTCGGCGGTACCGCGTTTTCCTTGATGCTGCGGGGGGACACCCAGCGCTGCAGGTTGAGGATCGAGCCGGCCTTGTCGTTGGTGCCGCTGGCGCGGGCGCCGCCAAAGGGCTGCTGACCCACCACGGCGCCGGTGGGCTTGTCGTTCAGATAGAAATTCCCCGCTGCGTGCCGCAGGGCAACCTCCGCTTCCGCCAGCGCCCGCCGGTCCTGGGCGAAGACCGCACCGGTGAGCGCATAGGGACTGGTGCGCCCCACCAGCGCCATCGTCTCGGTCCACTGCGCGTCCGGGTAGACGTAGGCCGTCAGCACCGGGCCGAACAGCTCCTCGCACATCGTGCGGTACATTGGATCTTCGACCTGGATCAGTGTCGGCTGGACGAAGTATCCAGTCGGCATCGTCGCAGCCACCACCCGCCAGAATCGTCGCGCCGGCATCGCCCCGCGCCTTGCCGATATACCCCTTGAGCCGGTCGAAGGCACGTCCGATCGATCACCGCGCCGATGAAGTTGCGGAAGTCACGCACATCGCCCATCTGAATCTCGGCGATCATGGCCAGCGCGCGCTCCTTCACCCGGGGCCAGAGGCTGGCGGGAATGTAGGCCCGGGAGGCCGCGCTGCACTTCTGCCCCTGATACTCGTAGGCGCCGCGCACCAGGCCCACGGCCAGCGCATCGGCATCCGCACTCGGATGGGCCAGGACGAAGTCCTTGCCGCCGGTTTCGCCCACGATCCGCGGGTAGGTGCGGTATCCCGGCAGCTTCTCGCCGATCGTCTTCCACAGCGACTGGAACACCGCGGTGCTGCCGGTGAAGTGGATGCCGGCGAAGGCGGGATCGGACAGCAGGGTGTTGCTGACCTGGACCGGGTCGCCGGGAACGAAGTTGATCACGCCGGGCGGAAGTCCCGCCTCCTCCAGCAGCTTCATGACATAGTAGTTGCTGAGCAGCGCCGTCTGGGACGGCTTCCAGATGGCGACGTTCCCCATCAGCGCCGGCGCGGTCGGCAGGTTGCCCCCGATGGCGGTGAAGTTGAATGGCGTCACGGCGTAGACGAATCCCTCGAGCGCGCGGTGCTCCATCCGATTCCACACCGTGGGGCTCGAATCGGGCTGCTCGTGATACAGCCGCTCGGCGAACTTCACGTTGAAGCGCCAGAAGTCGATCAGCTCACAGGCGCTGTCGATCTCCGCCTGATATGCCGTCTTGCTCTGGCCCAGCATGGTCGCCGCGTTGATCGTCGCGCGCCACGGGCCGGCCAGCAGGTCGGCCGCCTTCAGGAACACCGCCGCGCGATCCTCGAACCGCATCTCGGACCAGACCTTCCAGGCCTCCGCCGCGCTGGTGATCGACGCCGCCACGGTCGCTGCATCGGCCTGGTACCCCCTGGCCAGCACCCGGCGATGATCGTGCGGACTGACCACGTCGATCGGCGTCCCCGACCGGATTTCCTTCCCGCCGACCATCACCGGGATATCGACCGTCTCGTCCACCATGCTCGCCAGCGCGCGCTTGAGCGCCGCGCGCTCCGGCGAACCAGGGGCGTAGTTGAGGACCGGTTCGTTGTGCGGGAGGGGGATATTCGGGGTACCGCTCATGACGTCGCTCGTGGCAGATGAGGGCGGGAGATTAGCGGCGCCGGGGTCTGATCGGCAAGAGTACCCGTCTGTCATTGCGAGGAGGCGCATCAGCGCCGACGAAACAATCCCCTGAGCTTCGAGCCTGCACTCCCAGTCACCATGGTGCCTGCGGCGTTCAGCGCAGAGACACAGAGGAAAGGCAGGAGGTTCCGCAGAGGGTCTCGGCGTTGGGGCTTTTTGGGGGCGGCCTCGCGGCAAGAGACCGACGGTGCGGAGACACGAGCCGTGTCATGCCATATACCGCAGCCACCCCTGAAAAGCGTAAACACGGATTTCTCTGCGGAACCTCCCGCCTTTCCTCTGCGGCTCTGCGCTGAACCACCCCCCACCGGACACCGGTTGCCACCGCCGGGCCTGCGCGCTATGCTTCCACTCATCAGATGACTGGAGAGCCGCAGTGACTCGTACGCCGCCGGAAATGTTGCAGGGCACCGTCGATATCCTCATCCTGCGCGCCCTCGCGTGGGAGTCCATGCATGGCTACGCGATCTCCCGCTGGCTCGAAGACCGGAGCGAGGGCGTGCTCGCGGTCAACGGTGCCGCGCTCTACCAGGCCCTGCACCGGCTGGAACACCAGCAATGGGTGTCCGCCAGCTGGGGCCGGTCCGAGAACAATCGCAAGGCGAAGTTCTATGCCCTCACGCCGCTCGGCCGGACCCAGCTCAAGACCGAGTCGGTGGTCTGGAAGCGATACGCCGCCGCCGTGAGCAGCATCCTGCGTCCCGCCTGAGGCCACCATGCCCAATCGATTCCCCCGCGCGTTCCGATTCCCGTGGCGCTCCGGCCGGGAGATCCGGCAGGACATCGAGGACGAGCTGGCTTTTCACCTTGAGGCCCGCACGGCGGACCTGATCGCGACCGGACTCACCGCGGAGGCCGCACGCCGCCAGGCCCACGCGGAATTCGGCGACCTGGATTTCACCCGGCGCTATTGTCGCGACCTGGATGAGCGGACCGAACGTGCCGTGCGTACCCGGGACCGGCTGACCGACTGGCTGCAGGATCTCCGCCTTGCCTGGCGCACCACCCGCCGCAGTCCGTCGTTCGCCCTCATCTCGGTGCTCACCCTGGTCCTGGCCATTGGCGCCAACACCGCCGTCTTCACTGTCGCCCGTGCGGTACTGGTCCGTCCCCTGCCCTATGGCGCGCCGGAAGCGCTGGTCGCCGTCTACGAGACACCGCGGCTGAACCCGGCGGCCCGGGTGCCGCTCTCGGTCCCCAACCTGGTGGACTATCGCGCGGAGCAGCACACCCTCACCGGCATCGCCGGCTACCTGACCCGCAGCGTCACATGGCTGCCCGCTGGCGGCGACCCCGAGCTGCTCAATGCGCTCTCCGTCACCAGCAACATGTTCACGCTGCTGCAGGTGCAACCGGTCCTCGGCCGCGGGTTCATCGATGGTGACGATCGCCGCGGGGCGCCGCCGATTGCGCTGCTCGCGTATGACTTCTGGCAGCGTTCACTGCACGGCGATCCTGCGATCGTCGGACGCACCCTCACCCTCAACGACCTCCAGTACACCGTCCTGGGCGTCATGCCGCCGGGGTTCGCCCTGGGCAACAGCACCTCGCTCTGGACGCCGCTGGATCTCTCTCGCGATCTGGCCGATGCCGCCGTGACTCGGCGGCAGCATACCATTCAGGCGATCGGCCGGCTGCGGCCGGGGACCACCCTCGCTGCGGCCACGGCCGAGCTCCAGGAGGTGTCCCGGTCGCTTGAGACGCGGTACCCCGAAGCGAACACTGACCGGATCGCCACCCTGATACCGCTGCACGAGGCGCTCGCGGGCAACCTGCGCCCCGCCATGCTGCTCCTGCAGGCGGCCAGCGGGTTGCTGCTGCTGATCGCCTGCGTGAACCTGGCGAACGTCACACTCTCCCGAACCATCGGCCGCCAGCGGGAGCTGGCGGTGCGGGCCGCCCTGGGGGCCGGCCGCGGTCGCCTGGTTCGGCAACTGCTCACCGAGTCGTTCATCCTGGCCCTCATCGGGGGCGCGCTCGGTGTTGCCCTCGCCGGTCCCGCGACCCGACTCCTGCTCGCCCTGCAGCCAGGGGTGCTCCCCGCACTCTTTGATGTCCGCCCCGATGGCATGGTCCTCCTCTTCGGCCTGCTCGTCTCGATCGCCACCGGAGTCGGATTCGGATTGCTCCCGGCGCGCAACGCGGCCCGTACCGACCTGCACGGCGCCCTCAGGGAGGGCGGTCGCGGCGCCAGCGGCGGACCCCGCGCAGAGCGGTTTCGTCGCGGCCTGGTGACGGCGCAGATGGGGATCGCCGTCGTCCTCGTCATTGCCGCCGGACTGCTGATCCGCAGCTTTGCCGAACTGACCCGCATGCCGTGGGGCTTCGATCCCGACCATGTCCTCACGGCGGAGGTGCGCGTCAGTGGGGAACGCTATGACGATCCAGTCCTGGTCAACCGTTTCTACGATCAGGTCCTGGAATCCATCCGTCAGGCCCCCGGCGTCCTCAGTGTCGGCGCCACGATGCGGCTCCCGACCGATGGTTGGGTGAGCAGTTCCCTCGTGGTGGAAGGCGTAACGAGCGATCCCGCCCGGCTTCCCGAAGTGGGATACCTGCTGGCACGGGGCGAGTACTTCTCGGCCATGAAAATCCCCCTGCTGGCCGGCAGGAGCTTTGATGCGCACGATACCCCCGACGCGCCCGCCGCGGTGCTCGTCAACCAGGCGGCCGTGCACGCCTTCTTCCCGTCTGGTGACCCAGTTGGGCGGCGGATCCGGCTGGGCCCCGATCCCTCCGCTCCCTGGAGCGTCGTGGTCGGCGTCGTCGGCGATGTGCGAGAACAGGGACTCGATATCCCCCCGGCGCCAGCGGTCTACCCCAATCATGTGCAGAACACCTGGTGGCGTTCGCTCACCCTGGTGGTGCGGACGCAGGGCGACCCGGCCGCCGTCGAGCCGGTGATCCGCCGCGCGGTACAGGAGGCCGATCCGGTGCTGGCGATTCGCGCCGTGCGCACCCTGGACCAGGCCCTGGGGTCCAGCCTGGCCGCTCGGCGGTTTGCGATGGTCCTGGTGAGCTGTTTCGCCGGAGTGGCGCTGTTGCTGGCGGCAGTGGGGATCTATGGCGTGCTGGCGTTCTCCGTCACCAGCCGCACGCGCGAGTTTGGCGTTCGGCTCGCGCTGGGTGCGTCACCCGGCGACGTTCTCCTGCTGGTGGTGCGGCAGGGGATGACCTGGGCCGCGCTCGGCATCGGGCTCGGCCTGCTCGGTGCCTTCGCCGGCGGACATCTGCTTGCGGGAATGCTCTACGGCGTACCGCCAGCGGATGGGTTCACCTTCCTGCTGGTGACAGCCCTGCTGGTGTCCGTCGCGGCCGTCGCCTGCCTCATTCCAGCAACCCGCGCCACCCGGGTGAGTCCGGTCGCGAGTATGCAGGCCGACTAGAGGGCGGGAGCGTTGCGCTGCCCGGGACGTCCTGGCCCCCAGCCCTCAGAACTTCACCTGCACTTGCGTCTGTAACTGGCTCTTCCGCAGCCCCGGATCGCCCACCTTCCGGCTCACGTAGAAGGCCGACAGCCGCACGCTCGGGATCACCGGGAATGTGTTGATACCGAGACTGACCGCCCGGTTCTTGAATTGCGGGCTCAGCTCCTCGCGCCGGAAATCCTCGTACTTCGCCACCAGCTGGACTGCCGGCTGGATCTTGAATCCCACCAGGCCGTACCAGCCCCAGTCGTCCTTGCGGTCCAGCGAATCGCGGGCTCCGCCGATGTATTCGCCCCGCACCACCAACCGGGTGTCCTGCCATGAGGCGTCGGCGCCGTAACGAAGCGAGTCGCCGAACCAGCGTGCTCCACTGACTCCGAAACTGATCTGCGGGATCGGCTTGAACGCGACCCGCGCCACGCCGAGCACCGTCGAATCCCTGTTGGCGGTGACATTGATGTTCTCACCGTTGAAGACGCCGCCACTGACCAGCACAAATGTGCCGATCTGGTAGTCGGCCATGAGACCGATATCGCGCCTGGTCGCGAGCGAATCCACCACCGTGGAGCGGTCCAGCGTCTCGATATCCGCGATGGAAGTGAGATACTCCCAGCTGAAGGGGGTCTTGAACTGGCCCACCTGGATGCCGAGCGCCTGGTGCGACCAGCGGATGTACGCGTCAGTCAGGGAGACGCTGGCCTTGCCGGTCCCGACATTGCCGGTGCGGAACTCACCCTGGAGCTTGTAGGAAAAAGCGGTGGCGATCGTGCCGGTGGCCTGTAACCGCGCCCGGTTGAGCGTCGCCGTCATACCGACATCCTTCTGAAAGGAAAGCCGGGCCTGCAGGTAGCCGGCCAACCGGGGTGCTGGCGCCTGTGCCGCCGCCGAGCTGGGGGCGACGCCACCGGCCAGGAGGAGCGCCAGGCCGGCAATGATCAGGGATCGCATAGCGAGAACCGGTTGAGGGTGGTCAGGCGTAAGCCACCACGCTCGTGGCCTTGAAGGAGGCGTGGACCACCTGCCCCGGCTCCAGCGACATGGCCGCCGCCGCCGCGGCCGTCACTTCGGCCACGAACACAGGCGCGGGACCAATCACGACCCGTACCCGCTCCCCAAACGGCGGCTCCGGTAGAATTTCGGTGATCGTTCCCGAGATGACATTGCGAGCGCTGCCGCCAGGCGGCTCGCGGGAGAGCGTCACGAGATCGGGGCTCACGACCACGAACAGCTCCTGCCCGGCCGCCCCCGCCATCGCGGTCACCAGGCCCCGGGGGGTGGTGAGCGTCACCTCCTCGCCCGGGCCACGCGATGCCACACGTCCCGGCAGCAGGTTCAGCCCCAGCAACGTGGCGACATACCGCGAGCGTGGTTCGCGCAGCAGCGAGAGCCGGTCCCCGATCTGCACCACACCGCCGTGCTCCAGCACCGCAATGCGGTCACCGAACAGCAGCGCCTCCATCGGAGCATGAGTGACGAACACCGTGACGCAGGGCAGGCCGGCCAGCAGCTGCCGGAGTTCGGCCCGGACGGCGTGACGAGTCTCCACGTCCAGGGCCGACAGCGGTTCGTCGAGCAGAAGGAGCCGCGGCTCCAGCACGAGCGCCCGGGCGAGGGCGGCGCGCTGCTGTTGTCCCCCGGAGAGTTGCGATGGCCGGCGGGCGGCCCATGCCGTCAGACCGAAGCGGTCGAGGATCGCGGCGGTGCGACGATGCACCTCGGTGCGACGCACTCCGCTGGCGCGCAGGCCGAACCCGACATTGTCCGCGACCGAGAGGTGGGGAAAGAGCGCGTAATCCTGGGCGACATATCCCACCTCCCGCTGGTGGGGCGGCCGCCAGGCGCCAGCGTCGGTGTCACACCAGATGGCATCGTCGACCGCAATGCGCCCGGTGTCCGGCCGCAGCAAGCCCGCCAGCAGGCGCAGGATCGTGCTCTTGCCCGAGCCGCTTTCCCCGACCAGCACGAGCGTGCCGGGGGCAGCAGCCTCGAGTTCGCAGGTCAGTGCGAACTCACCGAGCCGGTGACGGAGCCGGGCCTGGAGCACGGGGAGAGGCGAAAAAGCCAAGGCCGGCCTGCCGCATGGCCGTGAGCAGCACCGCTGCCATCACCACGAGCAACAGTGAGAGCGTGGCGGCCGCGTCGAGATTTTCCTGCAGCAGCAGATAGACATCGAGTGGGACGGTGCGGGTGGTCCCCGCCATGTTCCCCGCAAAAGTGATGGTCGCGCCGAACTCCCCCAGCGCCCTCGCCCAGCACATGCCGACACCGGCCATGATGCTCGGCAGCGCGAGGGGGATCCGCACCCGGAGGTAGCTGTAGACCTCGCCGGCCCGCAGGGTCGACGCGGCCTCGAGGTAGCGCGGCTCCACCGCGGCGAATCCGGCCCGCGCCGCGCCCACCAGGAACGGCACCGACATGAACACCTGGGCCAGGACAACGCCGGCGGTGGAGAAGGGCAGCGTGATGCCGAATGCGGTCAGCGTTGATCCGAGCACCCCCGCTCGGCCAAAGGCCATGAGGAGGGCGAAGCCGGCCACCGTGGGGGGAATCACCATCGGCAGGTCCATCAGGATTTCCAGGATGCGCTTGCCGGGAAAGGAGCGACTGGCAAGCAGCGCCGCCATTGGCAACCCGAGCACCAGGGCAATCGCGGTGGCGGTGACACTGGTGATCAGGCTCAGCCACAACGCCTGCTGCACCTCGGGCGTGGCGAGTTGCGCCAGCATCGCGGCCGGGCGGACGCGGAGGACCAGTCCCGCCAGCGGCAGGGCCACCACCATGCCCAGGATGCCCGCCAGGAGCAGGACCGCCGCCTTACCGCCAGCCTCACGCAGCCCACCCCGGCTCATCGAGGAGCCGGCGGCAGGAAGCCGTAGGACGCCAGCATCGACTGCCCTTCCGAGCCGAGGAGGAACTGCAGGAAGGCGGTTGCCTGGGGTTCCCGAGCTCCCGCGAGGAGAGCGACCGGATATTCCGCCGTGGGATTGAATGCCTCCGGAATCGTGATCAGGGCGACGAGGGGGCGGATCGCCGGTGTCACGTCGGTCAGGTACACGATCCCGGCATCGGCCTCGCCCAGTTGCACCTTGGCCGCCACCGCCCGGACGTTTTCCTCCTCCGAGACCAGGTTCTCGAGTACCTGCCGATCGTAGTCTGCCGGGAATCCCGGCGCCTTCGCCAGGCGCGCCAGTGCCTCATGCGCATAGGCACCCGCCGGCACCTGTCGGCCGGCCAGCACCAGCTTGACGCCGGGGCGCGCCAGATCCTCCAGCCGATGCAGGCGCGCGGGGTTCGCCCGGGGAACCATCACCACGAGCTGGTTCCGCGCGAACACCAGGGGTGCCCCCAGGAGCAGATGCTGCTCGTCGGCATAGGTCATCCAGCGCTGGTCGGCGGAGGCGAAGAGATCGGCCTTCGCCCCCTGGGCCAGTTGAGTGGCCAGGATCTGGCTGCCCGCAAAGTTGAACCTGACGGTGACGCCTGGGTTGGCCTGCTCGAACCGGTGCCCGAGGTCCCGATACGCCTCCGTGAGTGAGGCGGCCGCGAAGACCGTGAGGCTGCTCTGGGCCGACAGCGGCGCGACCACCAGCGCCAGAACCGCAGTGATCAACCAGCGGGATCGTCGGATTGCGTGAGACGTCATACTCCCTCTTGGCACCTCTATATATCCCTAAAGGCCCTCAAACGAGCCTCAAAGATACATACGGACGCCCATAAGGGAATGCCGATGTCAGGTTGGAAATTGTGCTGCTGGAAGGAAGAGACAGATGAGGAGGGGCGGAGCCGCGGCGCCGCCGAGCCGCCGTCAGTCGCGACCGATCATCACTTCGGTTGACTTGATCACCGCGTAGGCGTCGCCACCCACAACGAGGCCCAGCCGCTCCACCGACGACACGGTGATAACTGCGACCAGTTCCTGCCCGCCCAGGTCGAGTCGGACCTCCGCCATCAAGCCGTCGCGTGCGATTCCCCGGATGGTGCCCCGCAGCTGGTTCCTGGCGCTCAGGTTCATCGACCCGTGCGCTGCTGGGCCACCGCCGACCCCGCACAGTGCTTCGATCCGCTCACGGGGAAAAATCCATTTCCGACCGACCCGCGTCGCCGGCAGCTCCCCGGCCCGCGCCAGCGCCTGGACCCGCTTCACGTTCAGCTGCAACAGCGCGGCGGCCTCACTCGCGGACAGCGTGTCGGACCGGGCCATGAGCGATCTTTGATTGAAGGGGCTTACCGGGGAGCGAGGCGCTGGACCGCCAGGCGGAGCAGATCGTGATCCAGCGGTTTGAGCAGGAATTCTTCCGCCCCGAGGGCACGGGCCTTTTCCGGCAGTCCCGCAGTCGTGTCACCGGTGAGCACCAGCAGTGGGATTGCCGCCGTCTTGGGAACCGACTTGAGCTTTTCCAGCAGCTTGAGCCCGCCGCCCGCCGGCATATGCAGGTCGACGATGATGAGCGACGGGACCTCCCGCTGCGCCACCATCATACCCTGCATCGCGTCGAAGGCGGAGACGCCCCGGTACCCCGCCTCGGTCAGCAGCGCACGGATGAGCCGCGCCATATCGGGATCATCATCCACGATCAGTACGAGCGGACCAGAACCGGCACTCTCATCCCTGCCGGCAAGCTGATACTGCAGCGGTCTGGAAGGGCGCGGGGCCCGCGGGTCAGTCATGGCGACCGGGAATCTATGTCGAGACGGGGGATTGGCGGGAGCAAGCAGATTGGCACTTCAAGCTCCTGCCCCCATCGAGTGACCGAAAATCGGACACACCACTGAATCAGGCTTCGGCCCCCTCCACACCGTCAATCTCCTGCCACCCCAATCGATTGCCTCAGCCCCGCGACTGTCAACCCCGAACGCCATCCCGGCCTCATCGGATCGCCGGGCTGGACAGCCCCGACGGGGGAGGGGCAGGTTGCGAGTGCGGCCCTCGCCAGACGAGGGGCGTGTTTGAATCCTCCGGCCCTCGGGGGGTCCGATCTCGCGACTGACAGCACCCTTGAGTCGTGACCCCTATAAGCAGGGGGGGCGAGATGCACCTGGGGAGGGAAACGCCAGACCGAGTGAGTCAGATCGACCGGCCGCTGCGTAGCTCTCGAACGGGCATCAGAGCGAGACCTGCACCACAATGAAAAGAGGAGTTTGTGAACGTCCTGGTCCTGGGGTGTGGCGCGGTGGGGACCGTGTCCGCCCTCAAATTCGCGCAGGAAGCGGGGATCGACCAGTTGGTCGTCGCCGACGCAGTCCCGGCTCGGGCCCAGCAGCTGGCCGACCGGATCAATCAGCCACAGGTGCGGGCCCTCACCGTGAACGCGGGTGACCGGGCGGCGCTGGTCGCGGCCATCCGGGACACGGGCACCACCCTCCTGCTGAACGCGGCACTCCCGGCCACCAACCTGATCGTGATGCGCGCCTGCCTCGAAGGCGGGTGCGACTACATCGACATGGCCTCGGGCGGCTCCGCCGACGATGGCACCCCCAAACTGCCCGACCAGTTCGCGCTCGACGCGGAATTCCGCGCGGCCGGCCGCCTTGCAATTCTGGGCATGGGCGCCGATCCCGGCACCTCGAACATCTACGCCGCCTATGCGGCCAAACATCTGCTCGACTCCGTCACCGAACTGCGGGTACGCGATGGCGACACCTCGACCTGCACCGGGCACGAGGGGTTTCTCGCCGCGTTCAGTCCCTGGGTCTTTATCGACGAATGTCTGTGCGGGGCCGTCTCCTGGCACGATGGCGCCTACCATCATGAGCCGGCGCTGAGCGGGCGGGAGCGGTTCAATTTCCCGGAGCTGGGAACCCTCGACTGCTATCACGTCGACCACGAAGAGTCGCGGACCCTCCCGATGTTCTTTCCCGGCCTCGAAGTCGCGGACTTCAAGCTCTGTCTGGACGCGACAACCTGGCGCACGCTGAAGGTGCTGCAGGAACTCGGCCTCAATCGGACCGACAAGGTACAGGTGGGCGACACCCAGGTCGCCCCGCGCGACCTGGTGGTGGCCCTGCTGCCCGAGCCCAAGCACCTTGCCGGGCGGATGCACGGCCAGACCTGTGTCGGCACCCTGGCCCGCGGGCTCCGGGATGGCGTCGAACGGGCGTTCTACATCTATAATATCTGCGATCACGACACCGCCTTCGCCGAGCTGGGGGTCCAGGCGACCGCCTACCAGACGGGGGTGCCACCAGTGATCGCGGCCAGGCTGATCGCGACCGGCGAATGGAGCGGCAGCGGGGTAATGTCGCCTGAACAGTTCGACCCCGACCCGTTCATGCGGCTGCTCGATGTGTCCGGCATGCCGTGGCATATCCGGGATGAACAGACCGGGGTGATCGACCCGGAGTACATCTGGCTCGAGGAGCCGCTGGCGGCCTGATTGTGAGGGAACTGCAACTCGGCTTGATCGCCTGATAACTGCAACGCAGAGGCGCGGAGCGTTCGCAGAGCGCGCAGAGAACAACTTGAAGGTGGTACGGGTCAGGACGGCCCTGAGACCACCTCTCACCGTTGTTCTCGGCGCACTCCGCGAGCCCTCTGAGTCTCTGCGTTGAGCTGTTAGGGAACTGCAACGCAGAGGCGCGGAGCGTTCGCAGAGCGCGCAGAGGAGAGATGGGGGGGGTACGGATCAGGACGGCCCTGAGACCACCTCTCACCGTTGTTCTCGGCGCACTCCGCGAGCCCTCTGAGTCTCTGCGTTGAGCTGTTAGGGAATTGCAACGCAGAGGCGCGGAGCGTTCGCAGAGCACGCAGAGAACAACTTGAAGGTGGGGCGGATCAGGCCGGCCTTGAGACCACCTCCCACTGTTGTTCTCGGCGCACTCAGCGTGCCCTCGGCGCCTCTGCGCTGATGTCTTTAGAAACTGACTGCCACCCCCGCGGCGGTCGGCTGCAGCAGCACCCGCGCGCCGCCAGGAACGGGCAGCCCGGCACCGGCGCGTACCATCGCGTCGAGCGGCGTGTCCTCCGTGGTCGGCTCAAGGAGAAACCGGGGGCCGTTGATCCCCAGCACCCGCCAGCGCCCGTTCATCACCTTGGCCGACGCCATCCCGATCAGTGCCCCGGTGACGACGTCGGTGAACCAGTGCCGGTTGTCGTTCATCCGCGACCAGCCGGTCATCGTGGCGGCCGCGTAGAGGCCGATACTCGCCGGCGTCGAGCGCACCTCATCTGACACACTGGTCGCGAGCGCGAAGGCCATCGCGGTGTGACCACTGGGCCAGGAGGCGGCACCGGAGAACGGCCTGAACTCATACTGATCCTCGGCGAACCGGGGCCGTTTCCGCCCCGCAAAGACCTTGATCACATTCACCGTGGCACCGCTGGTCATCAGGCTGGCCGAGATCCGCCCGCCGGCCCGGGTGACCTTGTCATTCCCGCTGATCAACCCGACGGCAAGGGCCCCAAGTCCGACCGGGGCGTAGACCTCCGGCTGTCCCATGTGGCGGAAGATGTGGGCGACCGCATTCGTGCCTGGTGTGCGGTTCCGCTGGAGCCAGTCACGGAGTGGCCGGTCCGCCAGGGTGCCGGCCGCGAGCGCGCCGAAGGTGCCGCCAAGTTCGAGCAGGCCGATCCGGGTGGGGTCGGCGCCGTTGTTGGGAGTGCGGCCGGCCCGGAGCCCGGCGGCGGACGGCGGGAGGGCCTGGCCGGCGATCGGAACCACCAGCGACGGCAGCAGCAGCAGCAGCGGCAGGCCGGCAACATACACGGCAATTCGGTTGCGCATTGGGCCGGGAATCTACTAGCTTCGTTCCGACCCGGAGACCGATCCATGACCCGTTCGTACCGCACCCCGCTCATCGTCGCTGTCGCGCTGGCCACCCTCGGGGGCTGCCGCGACTATCAGTACACGCACCATGTCGCCGCCCAGAAAGGGCTGGTCCCCGCCGACCAGTTTGCCACGTACGGGCATGAGCAGGCAATCGCGATTGCCATTGGTCGCGAATTCGCCCGCCCCTATCACTCCGGAGCCGAACAGCAGGCGGATATCGCGGTCAATTACGCCCGCGGCAAGTTCGGCAAGGATATCACCGCCATCTCGGCCGACCCGCAGGGGAACCGGATTGTGGTGACCTTCGCGAGCGGGTGGCGCACCGCCATCGTCCCGATCGATGATGGTAAAACTGGAGACGAGACCACGATCCCCTCCTGATCCTGGTCCATCGGCCCCGGTGCTTTCCGGGGCCTTGCTGGTTCCGCTGGTCCCGCTCCACCCATCGCCTCACCGCCCAGCCGTCCGACGCTGGAGGCCGCCATGCCTTCCCGCCCGACCCCTCCCCCCGCGGAGGTGCTGTATCTCCTTGCGGGCGACGGCGACGACTTCGCCGCCACCTGCACCGACATGCTTCCCGCGGACATCGTCGAATCGCTGAACGAGCTTCCTCGTGAAGCGGCCGCGAAGGTGGCGGCGGCGCTGCCCTTCCGGATTGCCGTGCAGGTCTTTGACGAGCCCTCGCTCGAGCACCGCGATGAGCTGGTCGAGCTGCTGCCGGATGCGGTCGCCGTCCCCCTGATCCAGGCGATGTCCGCCGACCAGCAGGTCAGCCTGATGCGCGACCTGAAGGGCGCGGACCGGGCCCGGCTGCTGCACGTCCTCGACGCGCCCACCCGGGACCAGCTCAAGCTGCTCATGAGCTATCCGCCCCAGAGTGCGGGCGGCCTCATGACGACGGAATTCGTGGCGGTGCCACCCAGCTGGACCGCCGTCGATGTGCGCCGCTACATCTCCCGGGTCGGCAACGCCAAGGAAACGGTCTACGCCATCCATGTCCTGGAGGAGAAGACCCAGCGGCTGCTGCGGGTGGTGTCGCTGCGGGAGGTGGTGATCGCGGAATCCGAGACCCCGGTGCTCGATATCGGAGAGGGCCGCAAGCCGGTCTTTACCCGGCCCGCTGACCGACCGGGAAGAGGTGGCCCGGCTCATCTCCAAGTACAACCTGCTGTCGGTCCCGGTGCTCGACGATGGCGGCCACGTGCTCGGCATCGTGACCGTGGACGACGTGATCGACGCAATGATCAGCGAGCAGACCGAAGACGTCCAGAAGATGGGCGGCATGTCGGCTCTCGACGAACCGTACATGGAGATGGGCATCTTCAGCATGGTCCGGAAGCGGGCCGGCTGGCTGGCGGCGCTGTTCCTCGGCGAGATGCTGACGGCCACCGCGATGGGCTATTTCGAGCACGAGATCAGCCGGGCCGTCGTCCTCGCCCTGTTCATCCCCCTGATCATCAGCTCCGGTGGCAACAGCGGCAGCCAGGCCACCTCCCTCATCATCCGGGCGATGGCGCTGCAGGAAGTGACGCTGCGGGACTGGTGGCGGGTGGCGGTGCGCGAAATCCCCGCCGGCCTCACCCTCGGGGTCATCCTCGGCATCATCGGGTTTATCCGGATCCTGGTCTGGCAACGACTCGGCTGGTACGACTATGGCGACCATTCGACCCTGGTGGCGCTGACCGTCGGACTCTCCCTGATTGGTGTCGTCCTGTTCGGTTCCCTCGCCGGGTCGATGCTCCCCTTCCTGCTGCGCCGGATCGGGTTTGACCCCGCCAGCGCCTCCGCCCCGTTCGTCGCCACCCTGGTCGATGTCACCGGTCTGGTGATCTACTTCACCGTGGGTGTCCTGGTCCTGAAGGGGACGCTGCTGTGAGCCGGCGGTGCAGCACTCGCCACTCCGCCATCGACCTGTTTGATTTCTCCTGACTCCTTCCCGGGCAGACCCATGACTACGACCGAGCGCGCACCCTCCCTGTGGGAGGACCTGCTGGAAATCTTCTACGCTCCCACCGCCGTCTTCGAGCGCCGCCGCGAGACACCCGCCTTCGGCCTCGCGCTGGTGGTACTGGTGGTGATTTCCCTGCTGCTGCTCCTGCTGCTCAAGGGCGTGATGGAGCCGATCATGAGCGCCGACATCATGCGTGGCATGATGGCCTCGGCGAAACAAAACCCGCAGATGACGCCGGAAATGATTGCGAAGGGCCGGGACTTCACGCTGAAGTTCATTCCGGTGATTGTCGGCGTTTCCCTGGTCTTCGTGCCCCTGCTGCTGGGCCTCGTTACCTGGTTCATCGGGAAGCTGTTCGACAGCAAGGCCCAGCTGGGCCAGATGGTCATGGTTGCCACGTACGCCTATTTCCCCCGGATCCTCGAGACCATTCTCCTCGCCGTGCAGGCGCTGGTCCTGCCGGAGGACCAGATCACCGGCCGCTATTCCGTGACCCTCGGGGTCGGGCGTTTCCTGAATCCCGATACCCAGATGCTGCTGCTGTCGATCCTGGGACGCGTCGATGTCTTCACGCTGTGGGTCACCTTCATCCTGGCCGTGGGGCTGTCGGTGATGGGCAGGATCCCGATGGCACGGGCCGCCGTCGCCGCCGCGATCGTCTGGGTCATCGGTGGGCTCCCGGGCATCATCGGGGCGCTGCGCGCGGGGTGATTCGCACGGGTGCTGCGGCCCCCCCGTAGCACCCGCCTCCGTGCTCCCTTACTGTCCAGTGGTGCGGTCGGCACTCACCCTTCGCCCCCGGGACCGAGCATGAAACGCGGCACCATCATCACCATCGTGGCGCTGATCGCTTTCGGCGCCCTGCTCCTCTTCAACACACTCAGTGCCCAGAAAGTCGAGTGTGAGGTCTGCGTGGAGTTCAAGGGTGGCCGTAACTGCGCCAGCGCCTCGCACACGACCGAATCCGAAGCACGTCGTTCGGCTCAGTCCACCGCCTGCGGTATCCTGGCCCAGGGGATGGATCAGTCGATCGCCTGCGACCGCGTGGTTCCTCTCTCCAGTCAGTGCCAGACTCACTGAAATCCGACAGCTGCCCGAATGGCGGACATTTGTGTCCCCTTTAATACAATCGACGGCGTCGCGACACGGTTCAGCCTGAAATGGAACGTCCAAGCATATCTGGTGTAATGACTTAGAGCGAACCGTCAGTTTTGGCCTCGGTGTGGGGCTGGCATCAAGGTTGCGCCTGAAGGAAGTCGGAGGGTGTGGAGGATCTTCCCACCTGATCCGATAAGGAGAAGAGCCATGAGTGAACTGACGATTCGGGAGATGGAAAACGGCGAGGAATTCGCCGACTGGTTTGCCGACCTCACCCAGCGGGAGGAGGAGGCGACCGGAGATCCGCTCTTCCTGGAAGAACACTTCCTGATCCTGAGCAACGCCATCGGCGACTGGATCGGCGGCCTGCGGTACTACCTGCGCGGGGGCGTAGCGCACGTCCTCGATATCGCAGTGCGGTCGGAAGAGCGCCACCTTGGGCATGGGCACCGCCTGCTCGGTGCCTTCGAAGAGCGGGCGCGGGAAAACGGGGCCCATCTGGTGGAGTTCTGGACCGACGACCTCGCGGGCGAGCCAGAGTTGCTGGCGTTCGGCTGGAATCGGCTGCTGCGGCGGGAGGGATATACCGGGGGCCGCACCTGGTACTTGATGGAGAAGCATCTCACCTGACCGCTCTGGCGGTACCGGGGGCGACCCCGGTACACTTGGGAGCATTCCTCATTTGGTCGTCTTTACGCCAGCGACGGCGAGGCGGGAGCCAATGGCCCCACCCCGCCGTCGGGATCACGGATTCTGATGTCGCTGACCGACGCCGCGCGAGCCCTCTTCACCAAAGTGGAAGTGCTGAAAGATCTCGAGGCCATCGTCTTCGAGATGATGGATCAGCACGAGAAGAAACGCCCGTTGTGGATGCCGAGCGATCTGCTCGACCCCAAGCCGGGCGAGGATCGTGATGCGCATGTGCTGGAGCTGCGGAAGCGCGCCACGGGCATCCCCGATGCCGCGCGGGCGGCGCTCGCGCTGAATCTCCTGACCGAAGAGGGCCTCCCCCACTTCCACCGTCTGCTGGCCACCCACCTCGGCGAAGACAGCCACTGGATCCGGTGGAACGACCTGTGGACCGCGGAAGAGGACCGGCACGGCGCGGTCCTGCACGACTACGTGCGGGACTCGCGGCTGATCGACAACCGCCGGCTGGAAGAGATGCAGTTCAGCTATCTCAAGGCCGGGTTCCGTCCCGACTGGGACAAGGACCCCTATCGGGTCTTCGTCTATACCTCGTTGCAGGAGCGGGCCACCCAGCAGTCCCATGCGGAGACCGGACGGGTGATCGGGCAGTACGAGCCGCTGCTGGGGGATGTGCTGAGCAACGTGGCGACCGAAGAAGCGCGGCACTTCCAGTTCTACCGCCGCATCTTCGAGGAGATCATGCAGCGTGACCCGAACGAGGCGATGATCTCGGCGTCGCATATCATGCCCAGCATCGAAATGCCGGGGCACAGTATGCCGGGGTTCCGGGACATGGCGGACGTGATCCGCCGGTCCGGGATCTACGGCCCGCGGGACTACCTGCGAATTGTGCAGGAGCAGATCCGGTTCTGGAAAATCGACGCGGTCAACGGCCTCAACGAACTGGGCCGCAAGGCGCAGGACAAGATCATGGGCATTCCCGCGCGGCTGCAGCGGATTGCCGATCACATCGAAGCGCGCTCGACCTCGAAGACGTTCAGCTTCGAAGTGGTGTTCAATCGTGAATTCGTCATGGAGTAGGGCCGGGGCAGGCCTGCGGGCCGCCCTGGTGCTGTTGCTGTCTGCCGTGCTCGCTTGCGGCGGCGGCGCGGCCAAGAAAAAAGCCGCCCCCAAGGCCCGACCGGTCGATCCGGTCGTGGAAGATGCCGCCGTGCTCGGCCGCGAGCTCAAGCAGATTGTCGATCGGGTGATGGCCTACAAGAGTTCCCACCGCAACGCCCTCCCCAACTCGCTCCGGCAGGTCGGCATCGACAGCCTGACCCCGGTGTTCATCCGGCGCCTGGCCCGGCAGGGCAGCGAACCGCTGGTGACCATCGTCTACCGCCGTCGCGAGGGACACGCCGTATCCTGGTGCCGCGGGACCAACGCGGTGCTGGAGGATGCGATGCTCCGGGAAGGCAAGTTTGATATCATCTGTGAAATGAGCGGGGGCAACATCCGGAACTTTGTGATCGAACCGCCCCCACCCCCACCTCCGGCCGACGAATAGCATGCTCGCGCTCTACGTCGTCCTCATCGTGCGGGGCGTGGTGTTTGTCTGTTTCGTGGTCGCAGCGCTCGTCGCCCTGATCCACTGGGCGGTCCGGGCCGGCCACCTGCAGCCGTTCAACCGGCTCGCCACCGGGATGCGTCGACTGGCGGAGCCGCTCCTCAAGCCGCTGGAGCGGCGGATCCTGCTGCGGGGCGGTAACCCGGTCAACGCGCCATATTTCCTGTTCTGGGGCACCCTCTTCGGCGGGCTGGCCCTGATCGCGCTGGTGCAGTGGCTTGCCGCCACGGTGCTGCAGATGTCCGCCCTCTCCGCATATGGGCCGCGCGGCATCCTCGCGATGGTGGTCAACGGAATCTTCTCGCTCCTGATGCTGGCGATCTTCGTCCGGGTGATCTCCTCCTGGTTCAGCATCTCGCCCCATTCCGGCCCGATGCGCATCGTCTTCGGCCTGACGGACTGGCTCATCGACCCGCTCCGGAAGGTGATCCCGCCGCTGGGGATGATCGACATTGTCCCCATGGTCGCGTACTTCATGCTGTACCTCGCCAAGGGGTTTGTCCTCAGTATCATCTGACCGTGGCGGGCCTCCCGTGGACCCATCGCCTCGCCGAGCCGCCTGCCTGGACCCCACCGCGGATGGGGTGCGGCTCCGGCTGCATGTGCAGCCTCGCGCCTCCCGGACCGAAGTTGTCGGGATGCACGGCGATGCCCTGAAGATCCGGCTGACCGCCCCGCCGGTGGATCACGCGGCCAACAACGAGGTGGTACGGTTCGTCGCGGAGGCACTACAGGTGCCTCGGTCGGCGGTCGTCCTGACCGCTGGCGCCACGAGCCGGAGGAAGGTGCTGCTGGTCGAGGGGGTCACCGTGGCCGCGGCCATGGCGCGGCTCGACCTTTGCTCCGAATCGTAGACCTGACTATGGTTAGGGCAGGAAATAATTGAAGCTCGTGGCAAGTTGCGCCTATTGCAGCCACGTTAAACAATTGCTAAAACGGCAGCCCTCCGGGTGCCGTCAGGCACCCGGTTTTTTGATTGTGGAGTCTCAGGTATGCACTGCAGCCCAGTCCAGAAGCGGTTTCGTGTGGCAGGCCCCGGTGTGGCTGGGGAGGCCTGAGCATGCCCTTCACCCGCGCCGAGCGCCTGGCCCTGCTGCCGCGCCTGCTGAGCGAACGGATCCTCGTGCTCGATGGTGCGATGGGCACCATGATCCAGCGACACACGCTCGGCGAGGCCGACTACCGTGGTGAGCGGTTCCGTGACTGGCCCAGTGACGTCAAGGGCAACAGTGACCTGCTGACCCTGACTCGGCCCGACATCATCGGTGGCATCCACGCCGACTACCTCGAGGCCGGCGCTGATATCATCGAGACCAACTCCTTTACCGCGACCACCATCGCGATGGCCGATTATGGCATGGAGTCGCTGGTCTCGGAGCTCAACCGGGAAGCGGCCCGGCTGGCGCGCACCCAGTGCGACCGGTTCGAGGCGCTCGACCCGTCGCGGCCGCGCTACGTGGCCGGCGTGCTCGGGCCCACCAACCGGACCGCATCGATCTCGCCCGACGTGAACGACCCGGCGGCCCGCAACGTGACCTTCGCGGAACTCACCGCAGCCTATCATCAGGCGACGGTGGGGCTGGTGGATGGTGGTGCCGACCTGCTGCTGATCGAAACCATCTTCGATACCCTGAACGCCAAGGCGGCCATCTTCGCGGTCGAGCAGTACTTCGCGGCGGGGGGTACCCGGCTGCCGGTGATGATCTCCGGCACCATCACCGACCAGAGCGGCCGCACCCTGACGGGGCAGACGGTCGAGGCGTTCTGGAACTCGGTCGCCCACGCCCGCCCGCTCTCCGTCGGCCTCAACTGCGCCCTTGGGGCAGCCCAGCTGCGCGAGTATGTGCAGGATCTGTCGCGGATCGCCCCGACCTGGCTGAGTGCCCATCCCAACGCCGGTCTGCCCAACGCCTTCGGCGGCTACGATGAAACGCCGGAGAGCATGGCGGCGATCATCGGCGATTTCGCCCGGAGCGGGCTGGTCAACATCGTGGGCGGCTGCTGCGGAACGACACCGGACCATATCCGCGCCATCAGCGCGGTGGTGCGGGGTGTCACGCCGCGCGTGGCGCCCACCGTGCCCCATCGCTGCCGGCTGTCCGGCATGGAGCCGCTGACCATCGGCCCCGACACCAACTTCGTGAATGTCGGCGAACGGACCAACGTGACCGGGTCGCGCCGCTTCGCGAAGCTGATCCTCGATGGCCAGTATGAGACCGCCCTGTCGGTGGCGCGCCAGCAGGTGGAAGCCGGGGCGCAGGTCATCGACATCAACATGGACGAGGGGATGCTCGACGCCGAGGCGGCGATGGTCCGCTTCCTTCGCATGGTGGCCGGGGAACCGTCCATCGCGCGGGTCCCGGTGATGATCGACAGCTCGAAGTGGAGCGTCATCGAGGCGGGTCTGCAGAACATCCAGGGGAAGGGCGTGGTCAACTCCATCAGCCTCAAGGAGGGCGAGGCAGCCTTCCTGCAGCAGGCGGAGCTGGTGCGACGCTACGGCGCCGCAGTCGTGGTCATGGCGTTCGACGAGGATGGCCAGGCCGACACTGTGGAACGCAAGGTGGCGATCGCCGAGCGGGCGGTGGGGCTGCTGGTCGACCGGGTGGGGATTCCGCCGGAAGACATCATCCTGGACCCCAACATCTTCGCGATCGCCACCGGGATCGAGGAGCACAGCGGGTACGGGCTGGCGTACATCGAGGCCGTCCGCCGGATCAAGGCGCGCCTGCCCCATGTGCTGGTGAGTGGTGGAGTCTCGAACGTCTCCTTCTCCTTCCGGGGCAACGACCCGGTGCGGGAGGCGATCCACTCGGTGTTCCTGTACCACGCCGTCAAGGCCGGCATGGACATGGGCATCGTGAATGCCGGCCAGCTGACGATTTACGACGACATCGCACCGGACCTGCTGGAGCGGGTCGAAGACGTCGTGCTCAATCGCCGGGAGGATGCCACCGAGCGGCTGCTCGAAATCGCCGAACGCTATCGGGGCAGCAGCGACCGGAAGCCGGCAGCTGAGGTGTCGGCCTGGCGCGCGCTCCCGGTGACGGAGCGACTGGCGCACGCGCTGGTCGAGGGGATCGACACCTGGGTGGTGGAAGATACCGAAGAGGCCCGCCTCACCGTGTCCCGCCCGATCGAGGTGATCGAAGGGCCGCTCATGACCGGGATGAACATTGTCGGCGACCTGTTCGGCTCCGGCAAGATGTTTCTGCCGCAGGTGGTCAAGAGCGCCCGCGTCATGAAGAAGGCGGTGGCGCACCTGATCCCGTATATCGAAGCGGAGAAGGCGCTCAACGCCGACAGCCGGCCCAAAGGCAAGGTGCTGATGGCGACGGTGAAGGGCGATGTGCACGACATCGGCAAGAACATCGTGGGCGTGGTCCTGCAGTGCAATAACTACGAAGTGGTCGACATGGGCGTGATGGTCCCGTGCGCCAGGATCCTCGCCAGGGCGCGCGAGATCGGCGCCGACGCCATCGGGCTGTCGGGGTTGATCACCCCGTCGCTTGAGGAGATGAGCTTCGTGGCGGAGGAGATGGAGCGGGAGGGGTTCACCATCCCGCTCCTGATCGGCGGCGCGACCACTTCGCGCCTGCACACCGCGGCGAAAATTGCCCCGCGCTACTCGGGACCGGTGGTCCATGTCCTGGATGCCTCGCGAGCGGTGGGCGTCACCGGCAGCCTGCTGAGTGACACCCTGCGCGACAGCTTCGTGCAGCAGGTCGGGGTGGAGTACGAGGGGCTGCGCGAGGAGCTCCGCAACCGCGAACCCAGCGACCGGGCGATCACCCTCGTGGAGGCGCGGGCCAACCGGCTGCGGCTCGACTGGGCGGCCGCGCCGGCACCGGCGCCGACCTTCCTGGGGGTGCGGACCCTCGAGGCCTATCCGCTCGAGGAGCTGGTCGAACGGATTGACTGGAGCCCGTTCTTCCAGACCTGGGAGCTCGCCGGGTATTACCCCGCGATCCTGACCGATCCGAAGGTGGGCCCGACCGCCACGTCGCTCTACAACGACGCCCAGCGGATGCTGGCCCGGATTGTCCGCGACCGGCTCTTCACGGCGAAGGCCCAGTTCGGCTTCTTCCCCGCCGCGTCGGTGGACGATGATATCCATCTCTACGGGGCGGACGGGCGTCGCGACACTCCGGTGGTGATTCACACCCTGCGGCAGCAGACCCGGAAGAGTGGTGGCCGCCACAACCTGGCGCTGGCCGATTTCGTGGCCCCCATCGAGAGCGGACAGGCAGACTATGTCGGTCTCTTCGCCGTCACCGCCGGACATGGGGTCGACGCGCTGGTGGCGGAGTACGAGGCGAAACACGACGACTACAACGCCATCCTGGCCAAGGCACTCGCCGACCGGCTGGCGGAAGCCTTCGCGGAGCGGCTCCATGAGCGGGTCCGGCGCGAGTTCTGGGGCTACGCGCCCCAGGAAGCGCTCGACAACGAGGCGTTGATCAAGGAGAAGTACCAGGGCATCCGCCCCGCCCCGGGCTATCCGGCCTGTCCCGATCACACCGAGAAGGGGACGCTGTTCCAGGTCCTGGGAGCGGAAGCGGCCATCGGACTCTCCCTGACCGAGAGCTTCGCGATGTATCCTACCGCCGCGGTGAGCGGGTTCTATTTCTGGCGGCCGGAAGCGCAGTATTTCGGGGTGGGCCGCATCGGGAAGGATCAGGTCGAGGACTATGCGACACGAAAGGGACTGTCGGTGAAGGAGACGGAACGCTGGCTGGCACCGAATCTGGGGTATGAACGATGAGATGGTCTGTCGAGAATTGCGAAGTGACAACGGGGAGGAGGGTACGCGGGTACGCGGGTAGCGTGAGACCCGTACGCGGTCGCTGGCTGCGGCACCTGCCCGCCTACCCGCTTACCAGCGTACCCGCCCATGTCTGACCTCCGCTCCCTTATCGCCGATGGGCGCACCCACGTCTTCGATGGCGCGATGGGCACGATGCTCTACGCCCGAGGTGTGTTCCTGAATGTCTGCTACGACGAACTTTCACTCCGGCAGCCGGACCTGATCCGCGACATTCACCGCGAATATGTCCGGGCCGGGGCCGAGATCATCGAGACCAATACCTTCGGGGCGACACCCGGGAAGCTGGCCACCCATGGCCTGGCCGACGACACCGAGCGCATCAACGAGGCGGCGGCACGGCTCGCGCGTGAGGCGGCCGGCGGTCGGGCCAGTGTGGTGGGCGCGATCGGCCCGTTGGGCTATCGCATTGAGCCCTTTGGCGAGGCCAGCGCCAGCGAAGCGCGCGCCGCCTTCGGCCGCCAGATCGACGGCCTCCTTGCCGGTGGCGTCGACGGCTTCATCCTCGAGACCTTCAGCGACTTTGATGAGCTGAAGGCTGCTTTCGAGGCGGTGCGCGAGCGCAGCACGCTGCCGGTGATCGGACAGATGACGGTCGGCAACGACGGCAAGACCTACTACGGCACCGAGCCCGAAACCTTCGGTCCCGCGCTCCAGGCGCTCGGGCTGGACGTGGTCGGCGTGAACTGCTCGGTGGGCCCGCACGGGTTGCTCGAAGTGATCGAGCAGCTCAGCAAGGTGGTCACTGCGCCGCTCATCGCGCAGCCCAACGCCGGCCTGCCAAGGGATGTCGGCGACCGCAAGATCTACATGGCCAGTCCCGAGTACATGGCCAGCTACGCCCGGCGGATGGTCGAGGCGGGCGCCCGGTTTGTCGGTGGCTGCTGCGGGACCACGCCTGATCATATCAAGGCGCTGGTCGGCTATGTGCAGAGCGCCTCCCCCCGGTTCCAGGCTCATGTCGCCGCGGCACCCAGCAAGGTGGAGCCGACCAATCCCGTCCCGCTGGCGGAGCGCTCTGCCTTCGGCGCCAAGCTGGCGAAGGGCGAGTTCATCAAGACGGTCGAAATCGTCCCGCCCAAGGGGGTCGACCCCACCCCGATGTTTGCCCAGGTGCGGCAGCTGCAGGCGGCCGGTGTCGACGCGGTGAATGTGCCGGACGGTCCGCGAGCCCAGAGCCGGATGGGTGCGCTCCTCTCGGGGCTGCTGATCCAGCGCGAAGTGGGTCTCGAGCCGGTGGTCCACTACGCCTGCCGCGACCGTAACCTGCTCGGCATGCTGTCGGACCTGCTGGGGGCGGCGGCGAGTGGCGTCCGCAACCTGCTGATCGTCACCGGGGATCCGCCCAAGATGGGGCCATACCCCGATGCCACCGCGGTGTTCGACATCGACAGCATCGGGCTCACCAACCTGGTGAGTCGGCTCAATCATGGTCTCGACCCCGGCGGCAACGCCCTGGGCGACAACACGAAATTCGTGATCGGTGTCGGCGTGAACCCGACGGCGCCCGATCTCGAGCGGGAACTCAAGCGCTTCGCGTGGAAGGTGGAGGCGGGGGCGGAGTATGCCATCACCCAGCCGGTGTTTGACCTGGCCCAGCTGGACCGGTTCCTCGAGGCGACCCGGCACCACAAGCTGCCGATCATCGCGGGGATCTGGCCGCTGGTCTCGCTCCGCAACGCCGAATTCCTGGCCAATGAGGTGCCGGGCGTCACGGTGCCGCAGGCCATCCTTGACCGCATGCGGATCGCGTCGGCCAGGGGCAAGGAAGCGGGCCTGGCGGAGGGGGTGCTGATCGCGAAGGAGATGCTGGCCGAGGTGCGGACCCGGGTGCAGGGGGTGCAGGTGGCTGCGCCGCTGGGCCGGGCCGAAGTGGCGATCGAGGTGATCAGCGGCTAGGCGGGATCCTCCATGGCCCGCAGGCGGTACCCCACGCCAGTCTCGGTCAGCAGCAGCGTCGGCCTGGTCGGATCCCGCTCGAGTTTGTGCCGCAGCTGGGTGAGGTAGACCCGCAGGTAGTGATTCTGGCTGGCCGCACTTTCGCCCCAGACCTCGACCAGCAGGTGCCGGTGGGTCAGGACCTTGCCGGCATGCCGCACCAGCGCCTGCAACAGCTTGTACTCGAGCGGGGTCAGGTGCACCTCCTCCCCATCCTTGAACACCTGTCGCGCGGCGAGATCGACCCGGAGGCCTTCCGTCTCGTAGACCGGTTCATCGGTGTGGCCCACCCGGGCGGCGTGACGCAGCGCTACCCGGATCCGCGCCAGTAACTCTCCCACCCCAAACGGCTTGGTCAGGTAATCATCGGCGCCGGCATCCAGCGCGGCGACCTTGTCACGCTCCTGGCCCCGGGCGGAGATGACAATGATGGGCACGCGACTCCACTCACGAATCCGGCGGGTGACGTCGAGGCCGTCGCCGTCTGGCAGGCCGAGGTCGAGCAGGATCAGGTCGGGAGAACGTCCCGCCGCCTGGGCCAGTCCCTCACGGGCAGTGGGCGCTTCGATCAGGTCGTAATCGAGCGTGCCGAACGCCGCCCGCAGGAATTTGCGCATCGGTGGTTCGTCCTCGATGAGCAGGATCGTGAGGGGCGTCATGCGGACGGTGGCTCGGGTTCCTGGGGAACCGGTGGCGGTTCGGGCCCGGAACGGGGCAGGGTGAACCGGAACGAGGCGCCACCCCCCGGCCGGTTCTCCGCCCAGATCTGTCCGCCATGGGCCACCACGATGCCGCGGCAGATGGTGAGCCCGAGCCCCACCCCTTTCCCGGCGGGCGCGTCCGCGGTACGGAAAAACTTTTCGAAGATGAGCGCTTCCTCGCCGGGAGCGAGCCCGGGCCCGCGATCGCTGACCGAGACGGTCACGAGATCTGCGCCCGCGATGGCCGTGATCTCGGTCGGGGTACCCGGTGGCGTGTACTTGGCCGCGTTCTCGAGGAGATTGATGAACACCTGCTCCAGCAGCACCGCATCCAGGGGGATCAGTGGCAGGTCGGGCGGCAGCCGAACGAGCACCGGATGATCGACGAGTCGGTCCCCCATCCGGATCAGGGCGACGCCGATCACATCCTCCAGCGGTTGCCATTCCTTCTGCACCTGCAGCGAGCCGGTCTCGACCCGGATCATGTCCAGCAGATTGCGGATCAACCGGTTCATCCGCTGCGATTCCTCCAGGATCGTGTCGAGCAGACCGGTACGATCGGCCGCCGGCATCGCATCGCCTGCCTCGCGCAGACCGCTGGCCGCACCGGTGATGGCCCCGAGCGGGGTGCGCAGATCGTGGGACAGGGAACTCAGCAGGGAGGTACGCAGGCGTTCGGCCTCGACCTCGAGACGGCTGGCGCGGGCCCGTTCCGCGAGGGTCACCCGCTCGAGCGCCACACCGACCTGCCCGGCGAACGTTTCCAGCAGGTGCCGCTGGGTCGGCTCCTGAAATCGTCCCAGATCAGGCGAGGCCACGACCATGACACCCACCAGCCCTGTCGCCCCCGGCAGCGGGAGGTGCAGAGCCCGGGCGCTGGGCAGCGTGGCGGTGCCGGCGCCGGCACTCTCGCCGTGGCGGAGGGTCCACTCCGCGACGCCCAGTTCCTTCGCATCCACCGTGGGGGCATCGGCGACCGGCGCAAAGGCGGCCAGCCGGCCGTCCGCTCCGCGGCCCACGAGCTGAACTTCGAGGTTGAAGCTGTCCGCGAGGTGGCGACGGGTGGCCTCCACCACGTCGGCCCGGGAGCGGGTGGCGCCCAGGTCCCGACTGAGGGCATAGAGCGCCGCGGTTCGCCGTTCCCGTTCCCGTGCCAGCGCCGCCTGTTCGCGGATCCGGAGCGTGAAGCCGCTGATCAGCAGCGCCACGGCGAGCATGGTACCGAAGGTGACCAGGTAACTGAGATCGGCGACATCGAGGGAGAACTGCGGTGGGACAAAGACCACATCGAAGGCCAGGATACTGAGGAACGCGGCCAGCAGCGAGGGACCCCGCCCACCGCGCGCCGCGACGACCATCGCGCCCAGCAGATATACCATCGCCACGTCGGTGATGCTCAGGCGACGGAAGAGCAGCCAGCCCGCCATGGTACACACCAGCACCACGCTGACCGAGAAGAAGTACTCCCGCGGCGCCAGGTGCCGGCGAGGCCGCGGCGCGGTAGACGTCTCCTCGGCGCCTTCGCCCGTGACAATGTAGACGTCGAAGCCGTCCGCCCCCCGGATCAGTCCATCCACGGACGAGCTCCGCAGCCGGGCCCGCCACCCCTGGCGAGTCGGTTTCCCGACCACGATGCGGGAGACCCGGTTGGCGCCGGCGTAGGCCAGGATTTCCTCCGTGACCTGGTGCCCGGGCACGGTGACTGCCTGCGCACCGAATTCCTCCGCCAGTTGCAGGGTGTCGACTAGCGCCGACCGGGTATCGCGCGCCAGCGAGCCGGCCCCCGGGGTCTCCACGTGCAGCACAATCCATTCGCAGTGCAGGGTCGCCGCAATGCGCCGGCCGGCACGCACCAGCCGGGGGGCCGCGGCATCCTCTCCGACGCAGACCAGGAGCCGTTCGCCCACCCGCCAGCTCGCGCGGATATTGTGCTCCTGCATGTAGCCATGCATCTGGGCGTCGACCCGCTCGGCCACCCGCCGGAGGGCAAGCTCCCGGAGCGCGATCAGGTTGCCCTTCCGGAAGAAACGCTCGCGTGCCTGCTCGGCCTGCTCGGCGAGGTACACCTTCCCCTGCTCCAGCCGCTGGAGGAGATCGTCCGGGGTGAGGTCCGCCAGCTCTACTTCATCCGCCCCGTCGAACACCGCATCCGGGACGGTCTCCCGCACCTGGACTCCGGTGATCTGGGCAACCACATCGTTCAGGCTTTCGAGGTGCTGGACGTTGAGCGTGGTGTAGACCGAGATCCCCGCCGCCAGCAGTTCCTCGACATCCTGCCACCGGCGTTCATGGCGGGAGCCGGGCGCGTTGGTGTGCGCCAGTTCGTCCACCAGCAGGATGGCGGGTCGGCGGGAGAGGGCGAGATCGAGATCGAACTCGGTGAGCGGGACGCCCCGGTACTCCAGGCTGCGGCGGGGGAGCTGCTCCAGGCCGGCGAGCTGCGCGGCGGTTTCGACCCGTCCGTGCGTTTCGACCAGGCCGGCGACGACATCGACGCCGTCCGCCCGCCGCGCCCGCGCATCCTCCAGCATGGCGAAGGTCTTGCCCACACCGGGACTGGCGCCGAAGAAGACCTTCAGCCGTCCGCGCGCCGCGCGCGCCTCCGCATCGCGAAGGCGCGCAAGGACCGCATCAGGCGTGGGACGCGAATCGTTCATCGGCTATCGGCAGGGACCAGGCCATCCAGCGCAAGATTGAGAGAGAGGACGTTGACCACCGGTTCCCCCAGGACGCCCAGGGCCCGTCCCGTAGTGTAGCGGTTCACCAGCGCCCGCACACTGTCCGGCCCGATGCCGCGGGTCCGGGCCACCCGGTCCACCTGATACTCGGCCGCCGCCGGGGAGAGGTGGGGATCCAGGCCACTGCCCGAGGCGGTGACCAGGTCGATCGGCACGGCGCCGGGGTTGCCGGGATCGGCGGCCCGCAGCGCCGCCACCCGTTCCGCTACCGCCTGGGCCAGCGCGGGGTTGGAGGGTCCGACGTTGGAGCCACTGGAGCTGGCTCCGTTGTAGGCCGCCGCCGACGGCCTCGGCCAGAAGTATTTCGGATCGGTGAACCCCTGGGCGATCAGCGCGGAGCCGCGGACCGAGCCGGCGGCGGTGATCTGGCTGCCGTTGGCCTGGCGGGGGAAGACCGCCTGGGCAATGCCGGTCACCACCGCCGGATAGATCCCGCCCGTCAGCACGGTCATCACCACCAGACAGACCAGAGCAGCACGCAGACTCTTCATCGCATTCTCCATTCGTAGATTGGTCCGGTCGGCGCCTGGCGGGCTCGCCTCGGGTGTCTCACACCAGATGCAGCGCGACCAGCAGCAGGTCGATCGCCTTGATGCCCACGAACGGCACGATCAGGCCGCCGAGTCCATAGACCAGCAGATTGTTGCGCAGCAGCGCCCGCCGCACCGATCGGCGCGGTACTTCACGCCCCGGAGCGCCAGCGGGACCAGGATCACGATCACCAGCGCATTGAAGATCACCGCCGAGAGGATCGCGCTGGCCGGGGTGGCGAGGTGCATGAGGTTCAGCACCCCGAGCGCCGGGTAGGTCGTCGCAAAGGCTGCCGGGATGATGGCGAAGTACTTGGCCACATCGTTGGCAATGCTGAAGGTGGTCAGGGCGCCGCGGGTGATCAGCATCTGCTTGCCCGTCTCGACGATCTCGATCAGCTTGGTGGGGTTGGAATCGAGGTCTACCATGTTCCCCGCTTCCTTGGCGGCCTGGGTCCCCGAGTTCATCGCCACCGCCACATCGGCCTGGGCCAGGGCCGGCGCGTCGTTCGTGCCGTCACCCGTCATCGCGACCAGCCGGCCGCCGGCCTGGTATTTCCGGATCAGGTCGAGTTTGGCTTCCGGCGTGGCCTGGGCCAGAAAGTCGTCCACCCCGGCTTCGGCGGCGATTGCCGCCGCGGTCAGTGGATTGTCGCCGGTGATCATCACCGTCTTGATCCCCATATGCCGCAGTTCGGCGAAGCGCTCCTTGATCCCGCCCTTCACGATGTCCTTGAGGTGAATCGTACCCAGGGCCCGGCCGGCCTCGGCGACGACCAGCGGCGTGCCTCCCTGCCGCGCGACGGATTCCACCCGCTGCCGTACCTTCTCGGGGAGCTCCCCGCCCTGCTCGGCGAGCCAGGCTTCGACCGAATCCGCCGCGCCTTTCCGCACCGACCGGCCGTGCAGATTCACCCCGCTCATCCGGGTCTGGGCGGTGAATGGGACGAAGATCGCGCCGAGCTGTTTGATGTCCCGCTCGCGCAGGCCGTATTTCTCCTTGGCGAGCACCACAATGCTGCGGCCTTCCGGGGTCTCATCCGCCAGGGACGAGAGCTGGGCCGCGTCCGCCAGCTCGGCGTCGGTGACACCGTCGGCCGGGAAGAAGGCCACCGCCTGGCGATTGCCCAGCGTGATCGTGCCGGTCTTGTCCAGCAGCAGCACATCGACATCGCCCGCGGCTTCAACCGCGCGACCCGACATGGCGATGACATTCTTGCGGATCATCCGGTCCATCCCGGCGATCCCGATGGCGGAGAGCAGCCCGCCGATGGTCGTCGGGATCAGGCAGACCAGCAGCGCCACCAGCACCGTCAGCGTCACCGGCGCGCCCTGACCCGACGTCGCGACGGCGTACCGGGAGAACGGGAGCAGCGTGACGGTGACCAGCAGGAAGACGATGGTGAGCGCCGCCAGCAGGATCTCCAGCGCGATTTCATTCGGCGTCTTCTGCCGCCTGGCCGATTCGATCATCCCGATCATCCGGTCCAGAAAGGACTCCCCGGGATTGGCGGTGATCCGGATGATCAGCCAGTCGGACAGCACCCGGGTGCCGCCGGTGACCGCACTCCGATCGCCGCCGCTTTCGCGGATCACGGGGGCGCTCTCGCCGGTGATGGCGCTTTCATCGACCGACGCGACACCTTCGATCACCTCCCCATCCCCGGCGATGAGCTGGCCGGCCGTGGTGAGAATGACGTCGCCCTTGCGGAGCGCACCAGCGGGCACGCTTTCGAAGTCGAGTTTGTCGTCAGGATTGCGCAGTTTGCGGGCGGTCACATCCCGCCGGGCCCCACGCAACGTCTCCGCCTGCGCCTTGCCCCGCCCTTCCGCCATCGCTTCCGCGAAATTGGCGAAGAGCACCGTGAGCCACAGCCAGAGGGAGATCGCCAGGATGAACCCTGGTGCCTCCGCCAGGTGGCCGCTGAATGCCAGCACGGCGAGCGCCGTGGTGAACAGGCTGCCGACCCAGACCACGAACATGACGGGGTTCCGGATCTGGTGCCGGGGATTCAGCTTGCGGAACGAGGCGAGGATCGCGCCCCGGACCAGCGGACGATCGAACAACGGCCGCGGCTTGGCGGTCATGGCTTCCTACCTCGCGAAGAGCTGGAGGTGCTCGGCGATGGGGCCGAGCGCCAGTCCAGGCACGTGGGTCAGCGCGCCGACCAGCACGATGGTGCCGATCAGGAGCACGATGAAGAGCGGGGTGTGGGTCGGGAGTGTGCCGTCGGTCGCGGGCACCAGTTTCTTGCGCCCCAGCGAGCCGGCGATGGCCAGCGCCGGGATGATCACCCAGTAGCGGCTGACCAGCATCGCGATGCCGCCCAGCAGGTTGTACAGTGGGCTGTTGGCCCCCAGGCCGCCGAAGGCGCTGCCATTGTTGTTGCCCATGGACGAGAAGCCATACAGGATCTCGCTGAACCCGTGGGCCCCGGGATTGAACACCGCCGAGCGTCCCGCGTCCGTCGAGACCGCGATCGCGGTAAAGCCCAGTACCAGCAGATTGGGTACGAGGATGGCGATGCTGGCCATCTTCATCTCGTAGGCTTCGATCTTCTTGCCGAGATACTCCGGCGTCCGGCCCACCATCAGCCCGGCGATGAAGACGGCGACGATGGCGAAGAGCAGCATCCCGTACAGCCCGGAACCCACCCCCCCGTAGATGATCTCGCCGAGCTGCATCAGCCACAGCGGAACCAGGCCGCCCAGGGGCGTGAAGGAATCGTGCATCGCGTTGACCGAGCCATTCGAGGCGGCGGTCGTGGCCACCGCCCAGGCCGCGGAGGTGGTGATGCCGAATCGGGTCTCCTTGCCCTCCCAGTTGCCCGAGATCGCGGTCCCCGGATCTCCGGTTGCCGGCCCCTGGGCCGACACCAGCCCGGACAACGCCGGATTGTCCTGCTGCTCCGCCAGCACGGTCGGAATCAGCAGCGCCACGAAGACGATCGTCATCGCGGCCAGCAGGGCCCACCCCTGGCGGGTGTCCTTGATCAGGCGGCCGAAGGTGTAGGTCAGCGCCGCCGGGATCAGCAGGATGGCGAGCAGCTCCAGAAAGTTGCTCAGCGGCGTGGGGTTCTCGAATGGATGCGCCGAATTGACGTTGAAGAACCCGCCCCCGTTGGTGCCGAGCTGCTTGATGGCGATCTGGGAGGCTGCCGGCCCCATCGGCAGCAGTTGGGTGGTGATTCGCGCACTGTCCGGACCGGTAGCTTCCACCAGCGGGACGGCACGATACGGCGCGAAGTTCTGGACCACCCCCTGCGAGACCAGGACAACCGCGAGGACCAGCGACAGCGGCAGCAGGATATAGAGGGTGCCGCGGACAAGATCGGTCCAGAAGCTGCCGAGCTGCTCCGTTTCCTTGCGGGCGATGCCCCGCGCCAGCGCCACCAGCACGGCCATCCCGGTGGCGGCCGAGACAAAGTTCTGCACCGTCAACGCCAGCATCTGGGTCAGGTAACTCATGGTGGTCTCCCCACCATAGACCTGCCAGTTGGTGTTGCTGACAAAGCTGATAGCGATGTTCCAGGCGGGCTGAGGCGCCACGCCGGTCATCGCCTGCGGGTTGAGCGGCAGGCTGCCCTGCAACCGCTGAAGGGCGTAGACCGCCACCAGGCCGAGGGCGTTGAAGGCCAGGAGCGCCGCGGCGTATTGTTTCCAGTTCATCTCGTCATCGGCGCTCACCCCCATCAGCCGATAGCACAGCCGCTCAAGCGGAGCGAACAGCCGTCCCAGCCAGGTGGAATCGCCCTGGTAGATCCGGGCCATGTACGCGCCGAGCGGCTTCACCAGCAGGAGGAGCGCGGCCAGGAAGAGGATGAGCTGCAGCCAGTCATTGCCGGTCATGAGAACAGCTCCGGCTTGAGCAGGGCGGCGACCAGATAGATGAAGAGCGCGAAGGCCACGACGCCGGCGACCCAGTAGAGGATGGTCATGGCGCGATCACACTTTCTCGCACAGCCGGACCAGCCCCCAGGTCAGCAGGGCCAGCACCACGGTCAGCAGCAGCAGCAGGACATCCATCGCGATCTCCGGTTGAGGCACGCGAGGAATGTGGGAGACGGGCCAGTCAAGGTTCCAGCGGGAATGGGGTGCCGCTGCATCAAGAAACCATCAATACGGCTTGGCGGCGTCCGTGTTGCCTGCGGCGCTCAACGCAGAGGCGCAGAGGAAATCCCAGCGAGGATCGCAGAGGTGCCTCGGCGAAGCCATTTTTTTGGGGGGGGGGGCATCGAGGTAAGCCGACGGAGGGTGAGGACGCGAGCTGAACCCAGACACTGGGTCCCCCTAAAAAGCCTGCACCCAAGCCCTCGGCGATCCTCTTCGTTCTACCTCTGCGCCTCTGCGTTGAGCGCCGCAGGCAGCACCAGGCCGGTCGAAGCACGCCTGGCAGCGCCACGGCCAACCCCACGCTAGCTTCCGCCCGATGCCACTCCTCCCCGTGACACTGAGCGGAACGACAATCCGGCTCGAACCACTCAGCCTGGCGCATCTGCCCGGCCTCGTCGCTGTCGGGCTCGACCCGAGCCTCTGGCGCTGGACCCTCAACAAGGTCCATACGCCGGACGATCTCCGGGCCTACGTCGAGACCGCGCTGCGGGAGCAGACCCAGGGCAGTTCGCTCCCCTTCGCCACCGTGCTGCGGTCCACCGGCGAGATCGTCGGCAGCACCCGCTTCGGGAACATCTCCCTCCCCAACAAGCGTGTCGAAATCGGCTGGACCTGGGTAGCACCGGCGTGGCAGCGGTCGGCGGTGAACACCGAGGCCAAGCTGCTCATGCTGACCCACGCGTTCGAAGCAGTCGGGTGTGCCCGCGTTGAACTGAAGACCAGTGCCCTGAATACCAGGTCCCGGAACGCCATGCTCCGACTCGGCTGTGTGGAAGAAGGGATTTTGCGGCAACACGCTATCGCCGACGACGGCACCACCCGCGACACCGTCTACTACAGTATCCTCCAGGCAGAGTGGCCCCCCATCAAGGCCCGGCTGACTGACCGGCTCGCCCGGGGAAACTGACCCCGGCGTGCGCTGGTCCCACCGCCGTTCCGGCGGTATGTTTTCCCTCCCAGTTTTTCCCGATTCTCAGCAGGGATCCCAAATGCCAGACACCCTCGCCCCTCAGCCCCTCAGCGTGCTCTCGGAGGAGGAAGAACTCTTTCGGTCCACGGTACGCGAGTTCGCCGAAACGGCGGTCCGCCCCCACGTGCAGGAGATGGACGAGGCGGCACGGTTCAAGCCGGAACTGATCCAGCAGTTCTTCGAGCTGGGCCTGATGGGCATCGAGGTCCCGGAGCAGTACGGCGGGGCGGGGGGAATATCTTCCTGGCCACGCTGGCGATCGAGGAGCTGGCCCGGGTGGATGCCTCGGCGGCGATCTACGTCGACGTGCACAACACCCTGGTGAACAACGCCCTGCTCCGCTGGGGCAGCATCGAACAGCACGCCCGCCTCTTCCCCCGCATGACGGTCGACCTGCTCGGCGCCTTCGCACTGTCGGAGCCAGCCAGCGGAAGTGACGCCTTCGCCCTCGAGACCAAGGCCGAGGACAAGGGGAGTCACTGGGAACTGACCGGTCGCAAGTTCTGGATCACCAACGGTGGCGAGGCGGGGATTTTCCTGGTCTTTGCCAACACCGATTTCTCCAAGGGCTACAAGGGCATCACCGCCTTTCTGGTCGAGCGGGATTTCCCCGGCTTCAGCGTGGGGAAGAAGGAGAACAAGCTGGGGATCCGCGCCAGCAGCACCACCGAGCTGATCCTCGAAGGGTGCCGCGTGCCGAAGGAGAACGTGCTGGGCCCGGTGGGCCAGGGCTACAAGATCGCCATCGAGACGCTGAACGAGGGCCGCATCGGAATCGGGGCGCAGATGATCGGGGTGGCGCAGGGAGCGCTGGATGCCGCCGTCGCCTACGTGAAGGAGCGGAAGCAGTTCGGGAAGGCAATCGCCGAATTCCAGGGCGTGCAGTTCCAACTGGCACAGATGGCGACCGAACTCGAAGCCTCGCGCCTGATGGTGTACAACACCGCCCGGCTCAAGGACAGCGGCCTGTCGTTCTCGCGGGAGGCAGCGATGGCCAAGCTGTACAGTTCGCAGGTGGCCGATCGCACCACCAGCAAGTGCCTCGAGCTGTTTGGCGGCTATGGCTATTCCAAGGAGTACCCGGCGGAGAAGTTCTATCGCGACGCCAAGATCGGGACGATCTATGAGGGCACCAGCAACATGCAGCTCAACACCATCGCCAAGAACCTGCTGAAATAGTCGACACCGGGCGAAAGCTGGCACCCGCCCGGCCCACGGGTTGCACTACATCACTGAGAAGAATCACCATCAGGCCGCGTTCATCTGTGTAACTCGTTGCGGTAGGGTGGTTTGGTCGCTGGGCGTCGAGACAGGGCCAGGCAGGTTCTGCCCGGCAAGATCCGCCGCCCGCAAGAATTTGCAGCTTTCTGAGAGACTCTGAGACAAGGTTCCCGTGCGCACCTTCATCCGTACCCTTCAGTGTTTGTTCGCCCTCGCGCTGGTTAGCGCGTGGTTGCCGACGGGGGTACGCGCCCAGGAGCTCCCCCAGAACCTCAAGGTGGCCCTCGATCGGTGGTATCGGAGCGCCCGGCGTTCCGCCAACGGCACCTGGGGCATCGCCGTCGCTGACCAGACCGGCCAGATCCTCTGGAGTGTGAATCCCGACCGGGAGCTTATTCCCGCCTCCACCGTGAAGCTGCTGACCACCGGCTATGCCCGCTCTGTCGTCGGCAGCGAGGCGCGTCGTAATACCCGCGTCATGGGGTTCGGTCACCTGGACGAGGGTAGCGGTGAGTGGATCGGGAAATGGGCCCTCGAGCTGAACGGTGATCCGACGCTCGAAAGCCCGACCGGCCACGGACCGCGGCTGCAGGACCTGGCCGCGCAACTCGCCGCCTCAGGGGTACGGACGCTTCGGGGCCCGCTGGAGGTGATCAGCGCCGACGGTGCCGCCGCCGAAGCCTCCTTCCCCGCCGTCTGGCGTGCCGCCAACCGGGGGAGCATTTACGCCCCGCTGATCGGCCTGCTCACCGTCCACGAAAACGTCATCGAGCTGTATGTCCGGCCGGGGAATCGGCCGGGCCAGCGTCCCACCCTGGTCGAGACCGCTCCGAGTGGGCTCGACGCGCTGGTGGATGTGCACGCCACCACTGTGGCCGGACGGCGTTCGCGCCTGCGGATCCAGCGGATGCGGGATGGCGGGTATCTGATCACCGGTGCGGTCGGCAGCGGGGCCGGTGTCCGGCGCCTGGTGGCCACCGCGAGCGACACCAAGGCGGTGCTGGCCGCAACCTGGGCCCGGGCACTGCAGCAGAACGGGATCACCTGGGATCGCACCGCGCCGGACATCACCGTGGAGAACGCGCCCGATTCCGTGCTGGCAAGCGTCAGCTCGGCCACGTTCGACTCACTGGCCTATGATATCAACCGTCGCAGCCACAACCTTGGCGCCGAATTGCTGCTCAAGTGGGCGACCAACAACCAGCCCACCGCCGGTGAGCTGCTCACGGAGCATGTCCAGCAGGTGGCGGGTGTCTCTGGTGGCGTGAAGCTGGTGGACGGCAGCGGGATGTCGCACGAAGACCGGGTGAGCCCTGCGACGTTCGTCTACTACATGGCCAACGTTCAGAATACCCCAGCGGGGCGCAACTTCCCCTCGCTGCTGCCCGCCAACGGTGTCGGGACCCTGGCGCGGCTCGCCGGCGGCCTCCCCGGACAGGGCGTGGTCCACGCCAAGACCGGCACGCTCAGCAATGTCTCAACCCTGGTCGGATTCCTGGGCCGGCGAGACGGCATGTTCCTCGTCTCCCTGATGTACAATGGCCCCCGGTCAAAGAGCGCCAAGCGGCATCAGTGGCAGGTCTTCCGGTTGCTGGGTGCCGATGGCGTCTCGATCCCAACCGACGATGACCCAGAGGAGCCCGTCACCAGCGAACTCGGCGGCGATCCGGCGGCGAACTGAGGGGAGTCGAGGGTAGAGAGTCACGGGTCGAGAGTCACGAGTCACCCGGCGCTCTCACCCGCTGTTCTCACCCGCTGTTCTCACCCGCTGCCCTCACCCGCTGTTCTCACCTGCTGTTCTCACCTGCTGTTCTCACCCGCTGTTCTCACCCGCTGTTTCACCTGTTGTTGAGTCTCCGCGCCGCTTCCTCCAGTAGCTCATCCGTCTTGCAGAACACGAAGCGCACCAGGGATCGACCCAGGTCGGGTCGACTGAAGAAGCTGCTGGCCGGCACCGGCGCCACACCGCGCTCCCGCGCGAGCCAGTGGGCGAACTCGGTATCGGGAAGGTCTGACAGCCCACGAAAATCGGCGAGGATGTAATAGGCGCCCTCCGGCGGCGTGCATCGGAACCCGGCTGTCACCAGCGCCCCGTGGAGCAGGTCCCGGCGGCGGCGATACTCCACCGTCATTGCCTCGTAGTACTCAGGCCCCAGCTGATCCATCGCCACCGCCAGCCCTTCCTGCAGCGGCGCCGGCGCCCCCACCGTGAGGAAGTCGTGCACCTTCCGGATGGCGTCGGTCAGCGCCGCCGGCGCCAGCACCGTTCCAATGCGCCACCCGGTGATGCTGAACGTCTTCGAGGCCCCGCTGATGGTGATCGTCCGATCCCACATTCCCGGGAGTGACGCGATGCAGATGTGCTCCCCCTGATACACGATGTGCTCGTAGATCTCGTCGGTAATGACATAGGCGTCGTGCCGCTGGCACAGCTCGGCGATCGCCTCCAGTTCGGTGCGGGTGAACACCCGGCCGCTGGGATTGGCGGGGGTGTTGAGGATGATGGCTCGGGTCTTCGGGGTGAAGGCGTCGGCCAGTCGATCCAGGTCCAGCGCCTCACCTGGCATGAGCGGGAGGTAGACCGGCACGGCGTCGCACAGGATGGTGTCGGGACCATAGTTCTCGTAGAACGGCTCGAACACAATCACTTCATCGCCCGGATCCACCAGCGCCATGAGCACCGCAATCATCCCTTCAGTGGCTCCGCAGGTGATGGTGATGTCGGTATCGGGATCCACTGTCAGGCCGTACCAGGTCGCATACTTCCGGGCGACCGCTTCCCGCAGGCGACGCGAGCCCCAGGTGATGGCGTACTGATTGATGTTGTCGTGGATGGCCCGGGCCGCCGCTTCCTTCAGGATCTCCGGGGCCGGGAAGTTGGGAAAGCCCTGCGCCAGATTGATGGCATTGTGCTGCGCCGCGAGGCGGGACATGCCACGGATGACCGATTCACGAAAGGAGCGGGTGCGTCGTGCAGGCATTGAGGAGAGGTGGGTGAGAGTAGCGGGTGAGAACGGCAGGTGAGAACAGCGGGTGAAAGTAGCGGGTGAGAACTGCGGCGGAAAAGGGCGGGTGAGAAAAGCGCGGTGCCACCCTATCCTTCATACCCATGAACGCTCCCGCCCGCACTGCGCGCCTGCTCCATCTCGCCCTGATGGGCAGCGTGACTGGCATCTCCGTGACGCTCGCCCTCCTGCCGGCCTCCGCCGCGAGCCTCGCGCCACTGTTCCTGTACGCGGTCTTTGGCGTTGCCGCGATCATGTTCGCTGGCGCCCTCGTGCTGTCGAGCCGGCTCACCTCGGGCGGGCGGGATGTGGGGCTATGGTGGCGGGAGAATCTGGGTCGGGCACTGGTGATGTGGGCGATGATAGAGGGTCCTTCGCTCCTGGGCGCGGTGGCGTACCTGCTCTCGCGCGACCTGACCGCGCTCTTCATCCCCGCCGTGGGCCTCGTCCTGCTGATGCACCTCGGCCCGGCCCGCCTGGAGGCGGCGTAACATGCGGGTCGTGACCCTGCTCCCGGCGGCCACCGAAATTGTCGCCGCGATCGGTGCGGCGGACGAATTGGTGGGGATCAGCCACGAATGTGACTGGCCACTTTCGGTGCAGCATCTGCCGCGGGCCACCACCACGCCCATCGACCGGGACGCGCCCAGCGGTGCGATCGACCAGGCGGTACGAACCGCGCTGGCCGCGGGCCGGCCGGTCATCGCGATCGATGGCGACCAGTTGCGGGAGCTCGCCCCCGAATTGATCATCACCCAGGGGGTGTGTGAGGTCTGTGCGGTGGACGATGGGCAGGCCTACCGTATCGCCGAAGCGACGCCGGCGCCACCCGGCGTCATCTCCCTGCGGGCCCGGACCATCGAAGGGATCCACGATGACATCCGGCTGACGGGCACGATGCTGGGGCGGGAGGCAGAGGCCGACGCCGTTGTCCGCACCATGCAGCAGCGGCTGGCCGAGGTGCGCCGGAGGGCCACCGCACCGCCGGTACGGGTGTTGTGCATCGAGTGGCTGGAGCCGCTCTTTCTGGCCGGCCACTGGGTGCCGGAGCTGGTTGAAGCGGCCGGCGGGGTGGATGTCGGCGCAGCCGCCGGAAGTCACTCGGTGATCCGGACCTGGGAGGAGGTGACGGCCTTGGACCCGGAGGTCGTCTTCATCCTCCTCTGCGGCATGGATGTGCCGCGGGCATTGCGGGAACTGGAGCGGGCCACCGATCCCCGAATCCGTCAGTTCCTCGCGTCCCGACCGGCCTGGATTCTCGATGGCAACGCCTACACCTCGCGACCCGGTCCACGCGTGATCGACGGCGCGATCCGTATGCAGGCTGCCGTGCAGGGACAAATGATGGATGGGATGATGCGGTTGGGGTAACCAGCATCTGGCACTCCCGGGACGGGAGTGATCGCGGCAGGCTGGACATTCCGACATTACCGGCCAGATTACCGCCCCCATGGAACCTACGACCCTGCAATTCCTTCGCACGCTGCTGGACTCGCCGGGGCCTTCCTCCTATGAGGTGGTCCCCGCGCGAGCGTGGCGCGCCGAAGCCCAGACCTTCGCCGACACCGTGGTGGCCGACATCAGCGGCAATTCGTTCGCCACGCTGAATGGCACCGCGGCACCCCGCATCATGCTGGCCGGTCATATCGACGAGATCGGCATCATGGTCACCTACATCGACGACGAGGGCTATCTCAGCTTCGATCCGATCGGCGGGTGGGACCACCAGGTCTTCGTCGGCCAGCGCGTCCGGCTCCTCGGCAAGACCGGCGACGTGCCCGGCGTCATCGGCAAGAAGGCGATTCACCTGATGGAGAAGGAAGACCGCGAAAAGGTCTCCAAGGCGAGCGACCTCTGGATCGATATCGGTGCGGCCAACCGGGCGGAGGCGGCGACCCGGGTACGGATCGGTGATGCCGGCGTCCTGGCCTCCTCGGTGCTCGAGTTTCCCAATGGCAGGATCGTGAGTCGCTCGCTCGACAACCGGGTGGGCTCGTTTGTGGTGCTGGAGGCGCTGCGGTTGCTGGCGAAGGATCGGCCCACCGCCCGCGTCACCGCGGCCGCCACGACCCGCGAGGAGATCAGCTACACCGGCGGGGGTGCCCGCACCGGTGCGGCGGCGTTGGAGGCTGACATCGCCGTGGTGATCGACGTGACCCATGCCACCGATTACCCCGGCGTCGACAAGCGCCATCACGGGGACTACAAGCTGGGCAGCGGCCCCGCTATCACCCGTGGCGCGGCCATCAATCCGATGCTGGTCGATCTGCTGGTGGAGACGGCAGAGGCGGAGAAAATTCCCTACACCCTCGAAGCGGCTCCGCGCGAAACCAGCACCGACGCGGACAACATCTTCACCGCGCTGAAGGGTGTGGCGACGGCGCTCGTCTCGGTCCCGCTGCGGTACATGCACAGCCCCAACGAGATGGTGGCGCTCGAGGACCTGGAACGCACCGCGCGACTGCTGGCCGCCTTTGCCCGGCGCGTGGGCCCGACCACCGATCTGGTGCCGCGGTAAAGCAGGTGAGGAAAGCAGGTGAAAGAAGCGGGTGAAAACAGCGGGTGAAAGCAGCGGGTGAGAACAGCGGGTGAAAAAAGCAGGTGAAAGAAGCGGGTGAAAACAGCGGGTGAAAGAAGCAGGTGAGGATCTCTCACCCGCTGGTCTCACCTGCAGTCTCACCCGCTTCTTTCACCTGCTGGTCTCACCTGCTGGTCTCACCTGCAGTGCTCACCCGCTGTTTTCACCTGCAGTGCTCACCGGCAGTGCTCACCCGTCCCACAGCGTCGTCAGCGCCCGCTGCACCGCGTCGCGGATCTCCGAATCTTCATCGGCCATCAGTTCCTTCAGGGGCGGAGCGCCGGCCGGCCCGGCGGCATGCAGGCCGTCAACCGCCGCGAGCCGCATCGCCGCCGGTTTCCGCTTGAAGAAGCGTCCACCGGGCTGGGCCGCTTTCGCCAGTGCCTGCAAGGCATCATGGGACCCGATGCGACCGAGCGCCAGAAACATTTCGCGCTGGACATCGGGTTTCCCCTCCGCCTCAGCCGCCAGGGCCAGCGTCATTGCCAGGGTGCGGTTCTTCCTGGCATCGAGGTCCTGGGCCGCCTGCAGTCGGACGGCGGCCGATCCGTCGTTCAAGGCGCGACGCAACGGCTCCACGGTGCCGCTGCCGCCGATCTTCGCCAGGGCGCCTGCCACGGCCCGACGCACCCGTTCGTCGTCGTGGCCCATCAGGCGCGCCAGGGCGGGGACGGCCTTTTCCTCCCGCAATTCACCACAGAGCTCCGCCACATTGCGCACCACGAACCACTGGTCGTGACTCAGCATGTGCACCAGGAGCGGCCCCCCTTCCGACATCTCCTTGAGCGCGCTGAAGTAGGCCCGCCGCTCGAGCATCTGCTCCGAGTTGACCAGGAGATTGAGCAGCACTTCCGTGCCATCCGCGCCCATTCGCCGCATCACGGCGGTCGCTTCTGACTTCATCGTGCCATGCGCGGTCAACCGGCCGAGTCGTTCGAGGCTGGAGCGCGGTAACAGGCGCCGCAGCGCGATGCCGTACCCGCGGTTCTCCCCGCCCTTGCTGGCTTTTTCCAGCTCCACCAATCCGTGCGCCGCCTGCAGCAGTTCCAGCCATTCCGCCTGTCGCGTCGCCTGCTCACCCACCGCCAGCAGCATGTTCAGCTTTTCGGTGGTCTCGGCGCCACCCTCGGAGTGCGCCAACTGGGCCACGAGCTCAGAGGTCGCGGTCAGGTCCTGGTTGAGACTGGCGAAGTGCATCATCCCGACCTTCGCCTCGGTCAACGCATCCGGGCCGAGCGCGGTGAGATGACCGTCATCTTCGGGGCGCAAGGTTTTGAGCGGCGGCGGCGGGGCAATCGGTTCGAGATGAGAGACCGGCAGCGAAGGGGGCGCGGAGCCTTCGGCTTCGCGTATGGGGAAGACCTGGACTGCCCCACAGCCGGCGGCATCCAGGCGGGCCACCAGGTGATCGAGGGAACCGTAGGTTCCCACCGGCGCGGCAAGGATTCGGACGACCGACAGCAGGGTGGAGGTCATCAACCCTACCGGCAGGCGGATCTCCCCGACGCCATGCCCCACGAGCTGGTCATGCAGCGCACCCATCTCGGCGCGGCCGGCGGCAAGCTCGGTAGCGTTCCAGGTGAACCCGAGCGGGGTCACGCGAAGGACGTTGTCTGCGTCGGGCAGGGCAGCCGCGAACCGCTTAAACGCCGACATTGCCTCCTCCCGCTTGTCCGGATGATCCCGGATAAGCAGAACCAGGCTGCCAAACTCAGTGAGAATACCGGAGGGCGTAGTCATGGGCAGCGTGTCTCAGGCGGTCGAGGATCCCGGCTGGACACTCAAGCTAAGATAGTACCTCGCCTAGACTTGCAGCAATGGGCGAGACCAATTTTCGATCGGGGTTTGGTGGAACAGTGGCTTGGAACGAGTGGGGCCCGGCACTAGGTTCTTGGATATGCTCACCGTGCCTCACATGCTGGTCGCCGCCGGGTTGACCCTGGCGGCGGTCGTTATGCCCCTGCAGGGACAGACGACTGCCGCCACCTCGTTGTTGAATGACGTGAAGTATCTCTCTTCGGACTCGCTGGCGGGACGCCTGACCGGCACACCGGGAGCCGACAGTGCCGCGGCCTACCTCGCCCGCCGATTCAAGCAGGCTGGCCTGCGGCCAACCCCCAGGGATGGTTCCAGCCCTTCACCGTGTCCGCCGGCGCCCCGGCGGCAGCGGGCGCGGGGCTGAGTGGCGCGGTGGGCAAGAACGTGATCGGGGTGCTCCCTGGCCGCGACGGCAAGTTGCGCAATGAGATCGTCATCGTCGGGGCGCACTACGATCACCTCGGACTCGGCCGCTTCGGCTCGCTCGACCCTGACAGCACCGGCCACATCCATAACGGCGCCGATGATAACGCCAGCGGGGCCAGCGCCTTGGTCTACATCGCCCAGCAGCTGAAGGCTTCGCCACCCGCCCGGACGGTAGTGTTCATCGCCTTCAGCGGCGAGGAAGCAGGGCTGCTCGGTTCCGCCTACTACGTGCGCCAGCCGATCTATCCGCTTTCCAGCACCTATGCGATGGTCAACATGGACATGGTGGGTCGGCTGCGGAACGACCGCCTGCTGGTCTATGGCACCGCGACCGCGCGTGAGTTCCCCGCCCTGCTCGATTCCCTGAACGGGATCGCCCGGTTCGATCTGCGGGCCTCAGGCGATGGATGGGGCCGCAGCGATCAATCCTCGTTCTATGGCGCGGGAAAGCCGGTGCTGCACCTCTTTACCGACCTGCACGAGGACTATCACCGCACCACCGATGACTGGGAAAAGATCAACGCCGACGGCCTCGCCCGGGTGGCGGACTTCACCGCCAGCCTGGTGCGTGCGCTGGCAAACCGTCGGGAACCGCTCACGTTCGTGAACACCCCGGCTCCGCAGACTGGGACAGCCGGCACCCCCAACCCGGTCTCCAGCTACGGGACCTACCTCGGTACCGTCCCCGATATGTCTGACAACCCCGGCGGCGTACGACTCAGCGGGGTACGCGCCGGGAGCCCGGCGGAAAAGGCGGGGATCCGCGGCGACGACATCCTGGTGCAGATTGGCGACCGCCGTGTCGCCGATCTGCAGGAGATGACCGACGCGCTGCGGGCGCATAAACCGGGTGACGTGGTGGAAATCCGGGTGGTGCGGGAGGGCGTTGAGCAGAAGATGATGGTGACCCTTGGCAGCCGAGGCGGGTGACATGGCCACGGTCCTCGATCCCCTGCCGATTGTCGCCGGCCTGCGTGGCCTCTTCTGCCGCAATGACGACCGCTCCGGCCTGCTGCAGTACGCGGCGGACCGGATACAGGCCGCCGGGCCGCCGTACACCTCGGTGTACCTGTACATGCTGCATGGCGACGAGCTGGTGCTGGAGAACTACGCCGGACGGGACACCGACCATACCCGCATCCCCGTGGGGAAGGGCGTCTGCGGGACGGCCGTCGCCACCGGTCAGGACCAGAATGTCGGCGACGTACGTGCGATCGGGAATTACATCGCGTGCAACACCTTCACCCGATCGGAACTGGTGGTGCTGATCCGGCGCGGGAAGACGATCCTGGGACAGATTGATGTCGACAGTGACGTCCCGGATCCGTTCACGCCCGAGGAAGAAGCCGCGGTGCGCGCCGTGGCCGACGGTCTCGCGTCGCTGCTGTAGCAGCGGACTCGATTCGTGCCTCCGCCTTTCCCGCCGATATGCCAACCGTAAACGGCATCCCGATCCACGAGCGCCGGATTGGTGCAGGACCCCCGGTAGTGGTCCTGCATGGCGGGCCTGGGGCGCACCATGATTACCTGTTGCCCGGATTCGATCTCCTCGCCGCCGGCCGGGAGCTGATCTACTACGACCAGCGCGGCGGAGGCCAGTCCCCGGTCCCCCGCGAGACCCCGGTCGGGTGGCAGGAACAGGTGGCCGATCTCGAAGCGTTGCGGGCGCACTGGGGCCTGGAGCAGCTCACTCTGGCGGGATACTCCTGGGGCGGACTGCTGGCCATGCTCTACGCCACGGTGCATCCCGAGCGGACGGCACGGCTGGCGTTGCTCTCCCCCGCCCCGGCGCATCGGCTGGCACGCGAAGAGTTCGAGCGACGCTTTGCTGCGCGGACCATGACGCCCGAACTGCAGGAGGCGCGGAAGTCGCTGCGCGCGAGCGGATTGCGCGAACAGGATCCGGCGGCTCATGCGGCGCGGATCTTCGAGCTGGCGGTGGCCGGCTATTTCCATGATCCTGCCCGCGCCAGCAACCTGACGCCGTTCCGGGTGACGGAGCGGACCAGGGCCGAGGTGTGGCAAAGCCTGGGCGATTACGACCTCCGACCCGCCCTGCGCACGCTCGCAGTACCGGCCCTCGTGGTGCACGGCGACAACGACCCGATCCCATGGGAGTCCGCCCAGGAGACCGCCGACTGCCTGTCGGCGGAGTGGCTGCTGATCCCTGACTGCGGCCATGTCCCCTATGTGGAGGCGCCGGAGGCATTCCGCGCCGCCTTCGACCGGTTCCTGCCTCGCCGCTGACCGGGAGTTAGTCCCACGGCGAGTGCGGTGTACCTTACGGCGATGCCCCGTCCAACCCCCTACGACATCGCATTCGGCCATGGCGCCGAAGAGCGGTTCAGCCGGATCCGCCAGTCGCTGGCGGAGTCCAAGCGCGACCCTTATGACCTCGACGCCTTCGTCCTGGATCGCGAGGTGGTGACCTACCTGCGGGAACTGGTGCCGGAGGAAGGGGTCGGACACGCGATCGAACAGCACATCGCGCTGCTGCATCATGCGTATCTCTACTGGGCCGAGGGCGGCCTGATCGTCCACCCCACCCGAGGCCGGATCGAGCGGATGCTGCGCGAGCCCCGGATACCGCCAGTCGGGTGATCCGCCCCGCGCCTACTACGTCCAGGTGCCGGAGCGCCTCATCTGGGGCAGCCTCGAACCGGAGGAGCCGCATCAGCCGCTGGACGGTCTGTTTGTGCGGCCGTACCCTGATGGCGGCTGCTTCGTGCTGGCCGTCTTCGGCATGCACCCCGGGAGCGAGGGGTTCACCGTGGTGGACCTCGACGGGTATCCCGAAGCCGACCTGGCCCGCGCCGATGGCACGCCGCTGTTCGCCCCGGTCCTGCCGGGCGGCGAAGCGGCTGGGCTGTTCTCGATTACCGGGGGTGAGGAACTCATGGAACTTGCCGCCCGGACGGTCCCGCTCGCCCTCGAGGCGCGTGCCTGCATCGGGCCGGCGCACCGGGCGCACCAGCCCGTTGACCTGGCCTGATGAGCATGGACAAGAAGGCTGTCGCCCAGGTCCTGGAACAGATCGCCGCGTTCCTGGAACTCAAGGGCGAGAACACCTTCCGGGTGCGGGCGTTCCGGACCGCCGCGCGGGCCATCGGCACCCTGCCAGTTGAGCTGACGGAGGCCCTGGCCGATGGATCGCTCGCCAGCACCAAGAGCGTCGGGCCCGCCACCCTCGCCATCGTGCAGGAGCTGATGACGTCGGGCCGCGCCACCGCCCTGGAGGAATTGCGCGAGCAGGTGCCGCCCGGCCTGGTCGAGATGCTGCAGATTTCGGGGCTCGGCGTGGCGAAGATCCGCCAGATTCACGAGTCGCTGGACATCGACTCACTCCCTGAGCTGGAGGCGGCCGCCCGCGATGGTCGCCTCGCGCGGCTGCCACGGTTCGGGCCCAAGACGGCCGAGAACATCCTCAAGGGCATCGCCTACCTGCGGAAGGCCAGCACCTTCAAACTGGCGCATCATGCGGCGGACGAATCCGAGGGGCTGCGCCGTGCCCTCGCGGAGCTGCCGGGCGTCCTGTCCGCCGTGGTCGCCGGCGAGGTCCGCCGTCGGCTCGAAGTGGTGCAGGACATCATCGTCGTGCTGGTGGCCGAGGTGGCGCCGGCCGACATCTTCCGGGTGATCGGCCAGTTGCCAGGCGTGCACGAAATTGCGGGCCAGGACGAGCGGCGCATCACCCTGCGGGTGAGCGGGGGCGCCCAGGCGCAGATCATCGTGACCACGCCGCGGAATGCCGGGGCGGTCCTGATTCAGGCCACCGGCAGCGCCGCCCACCTGGCGCAGCTGGCTGAGCACGCCCGATCGCAGGGATTCGGTCTGGATGGTGCGGCGCTGTGGCGCGGGAGCGAGTTTGTCGCCACGGCGGATGAACAGGCGTTCTATGCCGCCCTCGGGCTCGGGTATATCCCACCGGAGCTGCGGGAAGGACGGGGGGAGGTCGAGGCGGCCGCGACCGGTCAGCTGCCCCGCCTGGTGGAGCGGGCCGACCTGCGGGGGATCCTGCACTGCCACACCACCTATTCCGATGGCTCCATGTCGGTGGCGGAACTGGCGGAGGCGTGCCAGGCGGCGGGCTATCAGTACGTTGGCCTGACGGATCATAGCCAGGCGGCCGCCTATGCGGGGGGCCTGACCGCCGACGACCTGCAGCGCCAGGCGGACGAAATCGACGCGGTCAACAGCCAGCTGCAGGGGTTCCGGATTCTCAAGGGCGTCGAGGCCGACATCCTGGCGCATGGCCCGCTCGATTTCGACGAGGTGGTCCTGGCCCGTCTCGATTTCGTGATCGGGTCCATCCATACCCGCTTCAGCCTGAGCCGGGAGGAGATGACCGCCCGGCTGCTCGCCGCGATGGATAACCCCTACCTGTCGATCATCGGCCATCCCACCGGGCGGCTGCTGCTGACCCGCGACCCCTACCCTATTGACCTGACGGCCATCATCGAGAAGGCGGCCCGGGTGGGCGTGGCCATCGAGATCAACGCCGATCCGCATCGTCTCGACCTTGACTGGCGCTTCCTCCGACAGGCGCGCGATGCCGGGGTGCGCATCTCGCTCGGCGCCGACGCCCACAACCGCGCCGGGCTGCGCAATGTGGAGTGGGGCCTCGCCATGGCGCGCAAAGCGTGGCTCACCGGAGGCGACCTGCTGAACAGCCGAACCGCTGATGACTTCCTCACCCTGATGCGGGCGCGACGCTGATGGCACGGAAGGCCGCGGCACCCAGGGCCCGGCGCCCGTCCGCGGCGCCGGCAAAGGAACGGGCCCCCCAGATTCTGGCCCGCCTGAAGGCGACGTATCCCGATGCGCGGTGCGCCCTGGATCACGCCAATCCGTATCAGCTCCTCGCGGCCACCATTCTCTCGGCGCAGTGTACCGACGCCCGGGTCAACATGGTCACCCCGGCGCTCTTCGAGGCCTTTCCCACCCCGGCCGCCCTGGCCCGCGCTCGCCAGCCGAAAGTGGAAACGATCATCAAGTCGACCGGCTTTTTCCGCAACAAGGCCAAGAACCTGATTGGCATGGCGCAGGCCGTCGTGGCGAACCACAGCGGAGAGATTCCGGCGACCATGGAGGAGCTGCATGCCCTCCCCGGCGTCGGTCGCAAGACGGCGAATGTGGTATTGGGAAATGCCTTCGGCATCAACGCCGGCGTCACGGTCGACACCCACGTCACGCGCCTCAGTGGATTACTCAAGCTGACTCGGCACACCGATCCGGTGAAGATCGAACAGGACCTGATGGGCCTCATTCCCCAGAAGGACTGGACCCTGATTTCGCACCTGCTGATCCTGCACGGCCGGGCGGTCTGTATTGCTCGGCGACCGCAGTGTGGTGCCTGCGTCCTCGCGGACCTGTGCCCCTCGGCGCGGGCAGGTGGCTAGCCGGGCCACGAACCCTGGACTCTAGACCCTCGACCCGTGGCTCGTGACGAACCACCCTCAACCCACCCGACGTCTCTTACCCGGTATCGCTGAGAGGCCAATGCCGATCCGCCAGGCCTTCACCGTGCCGTCGACCTCATCGCGATACCAGCTGTGACTGAGGTCCCCGCGCACCGCGAGCCTTGGCGCGACCTGCACCAGAGCCCCCGCACCGAGATACCCTCCAACCGCCCCACCCACACTTGAACGACTCACCGCGGCCACGGCCGTGAATCCGCCGCGGGCGAGGATGGTGAGACGCGGTAGCGGAAAACTCCACGCTGGACCGATCTCCAGACTGAATCCGTGGGCCCCCGGCAGCAACAACAGGCCGGCGCCGAGGTCCAGGGCGGCGGCGTCCCGCTCCAGCCGGGTCGACCGGAACGTCAGCACCGTGGCGGTCCGTGGGGAACCCACGTTGAAGGTGAGCTGGTCCAGCGTGACACCCGCGCTGGCGCCCACCGGGATCTGTCGCGGGTCCTGGGCGAGCGCCAGCGTCGTGCCTCGCAGGAGCAGGATGCCGACCAGCGCCCAAGTGGTGTGACGAGCCATGACGTTTCAAACCCTGAGGGTGGGACCGCCAATTGCCCCGGGACTCGCCGAGGCCTACGTTCGAGACGATAGGACCTGCCCGTAGCCTGCACGTGACCTGAGCCCCTTCGCCCCTGGCCCCATGCTTCGTCTCCTCACCCTGGGCACCGTCGATTTACGCGATGCCGACGGCAGGGAGCTCCGCAGTGTCCTGCAGCAGCCCAAGCGTCTCGCGCTCCTGGTCTACCTCGCCCTGGAAGGCGGGACACGGTATACCCGGCGGGACGTCCTCCTCGATCTCTTCTGGCCCGAGCTGGATCAGGCGCACGCCCGCGCCGCCCTTCGGCGGGCGCTGTACTTCCTGCGGAAAGCGCTGGGGGAGACCCTGATCGAGGCCCGGGGCGATGAGGAACTCCGCCTCGACGAGGAGCAGCTCTGGTGCGACGCGCCTGCCGTTCGAGTGCACCTGGCGAGTGGGGGCGTGGAGGAGGCGCTCGCGCTGTATCAGGGACCGCTGCTGCCCGGCTTTTACATCGCGGGGGCCGCAGGGGCTGAACGCTGGCTGGATGGAGCCCGCCGTGCGCTGGGCCAGGAGCTGGCGGAAGCAGCCTGGGTGCTCGCCGAATCGCTGGAGACACCGTCCGCGACCGCGCTGGCGCTGGGGCGACGGGCCGTCGAGGTTGGGCCGGATGCGTCCCGCAGTCTCGAACGCCTGCTGCACCTGCATGGGCGACTCGGCCAGGCGCAGGAGGGACTGGCCCGGTACGACGACTACGCCCGACGCCTGCAGCTCGACAGCGGGCAGGCCCCGCCACCGGAGCTGCAGCACCTCGCCGACGGGTTGCGGCGAATGACTGGGAGCGCTTCCCTGCCCCAGGCCGAAGTACCCTTTGCCATCGCCATCCTGCCCTTCACGGTCCACGGCGACGCCGCACTCGACTACCTGGGCGAAGGGCTGATGGACCTGCTCGCAACGGCGCTCGATGGCGTCGGGGAGTTCCGGACCCTCGACCCGCGATCGGTGCTGGCGGCACGGCGGGAGATGCCGGCCTGGGAACCGGGCCCGGTCCCCGACAACGCCACCCACACGATCAGTGGCAGCGTGATCGCGGCAGACGGGTATGTGCGGGTCGGCGCCGTCCTCCGCGACCGGGCCGGCAGGTCAATCAGCCGGGCCGAATCCCAGGCCGACAGCGACACCGCCCTGTTCGAGCTGGTCGACGAGATTGTGCGCCAGCTGCTGACGCGTCAGCCGGATTCACCGGCGCAGCGACTGGTGCGTCTCGCGGGCCTGACCACGCCGTCCCTCCCGGCGCTTCGCGCCTGGCTCCAGGGCGAACACGAGTTCCGGCTTGGTCGCTACGTCGCGGCGCTGGACGCCTACCAGCTGGCGGCCCGCACCGATCCCGCCTTCGCCCTGGCACACTATCGGGTGGCTGGAGCTGCCGCCGCGAATGCCATGTTGGGACCCGCCATCGCTGCCAGTCAGCTCGCCTATCAGCATCGCGGACGTCTGTCCGAGCGCGACAGGCTACTGGTCGAGGCCCAGCATGCCTGGCTGCGGGGCGGAGTGGACGAGGCAGAGCGGCGATACCAGGCGATCGTAGCCACCCACCCCGACGACCTTGAGGCCTGGTCGCTCCTCGGCGACCTCCTCCTGCATCACAACCCGTATCGCGGTCGGTCCATCCGCGCCGCCCGCGAGCCTCTCGAACGCGCGGCGCGGCTCGACCCTCGGCATGTCAGTACGCTCAGCAAGCTGGCCCGGCTCGATGCGCTGGAGCAGCGAACCACAGCGCTGAGGAACCGCGTCCGGGAGATCGTGGCGTTAAGTCCCGCTGGGGATCGCGCCCTCGCCATGCGCGCCCTGGCAGCCTTCGCCATCGCCGATCAGGAGGCCATGACCGCGGTCGAATCAGAACTGCAGACCGCCCCGGCATTGACCCTCGCCATCACCTTCACCGATGTGGCGTTGTACACCCCTGACCTTTCGGCCGTGGATCGGCTCGGCCGCGCGATACTGCCCATGGTCCGGTCACCTGAACTTCAGGCGGTATGCCACGGCATGCTGGCGCATCTCGCCGCCGCGCGGGGCCGACTGGACCAGGCCGTCGCCTCCCTGGCTGAGGCGGAGGCGCTCGACCGGGGATGGGGCCTGACCGTGCGGGGACTCCTCCTCGCCGTGCCGTTTCTCCCGTGGCCGGAAGGTACGGTGACGGCGGTACGTCAGGCGCTGGAGGAATGGGAGGTGGAAATGGCGGCGCCGAACGTGGCCCTGCCGCTGGCACTGCACAACGGTCTCCAGCCCCACGCCCGCGCCTATCTGCTGGGGCTGCTCGCTGCCCGTCAGGGTGACGTTTCCGGGACAGTCGCCGCGGCCGAGATGCTGGCCGAGTTGCCGGCCTCGCCGGATCACCTGGTGCTGTTGCAGCGATTCGGTCGGACGCTGGCGGCGGAGCTTCGAGTGCTGCGTGGGGATCCGATCGGGGCGCTGCGCGAACTCGGCTCCGTGCCGGGCGAGGTCTGGTTCCAGCTGGCGGTAGCCTCTCCCCTCTACGCCGGCACCCACGCCCGGTGGCGGCGAGGCCAGTTGCTGCAGCGTCTCGGTCGGAACGTAGAGGCGGCGGGATGGTTGGAAAGCCTGGCGGAGCGGTCCCCCTGGGAACTCCCCTACCGCCAGCCACGACGGTCCGCGGAGTAGCAGGGTGGTATCAGATCTCGGTCTGGTAGACTTCTTCCCGCACGTAGACGAATCCCCGCTTCAGGTAGTTGGGCAGGGCCGAGGGATGGTCCAGGGTACAGGTGTGCAGCCACACCCGATCGGTCCCCGCGGCCCACGCCTCCTCGGTCGCGCGATGCAGGAGATAGCGCCCCAGGCCGCGACCGACGAACTCCGGCATCAGTCCAAACAGGGCAATCTCCACCGAACCATCCTCCCCACCGCGCAGGTCGAAGAAGCCAGCAGGTACCCCGTGCAGTGACAGCATCCACAGACTGGTGGGTCCGTCGAGCCACTCGGTCCACTCCGCTGCACCCCAGGGCAAACGGTCGACCCAGTGATGCGCCCGACCCACCTCGGCGTACAAGTATCGATACAGATGCCAGGGGGCATCGAGCAGTAACTCCAGCCGAGCGCCCGTGGGCGTGTCCAGCGCGACGGGCGCAGGGCGGGTGCGCATTTCGAGATAGGTCCGGGTGACGTCGATGGTGGCCATGGTGGAAGGTAGGGAGGGGGTCCCGCCGGAGGGAACGGCACCGGCGGTCGCGTTGTCCTCCATCCTACCTCGAAAGGTGGAGGTCGAGAGTTGCCCGACCCAGTACTATGTGGCGCCGTATCACGCCTGGTTCACCAGGCACCTCCCACTCGTTGAGGACCCATGCGACTCGTCGCTCCCCTGCTCCTGGGCCTGCTGTCGGCCACCCCGGCGCTGGCTCAGGACTTCACCTTTCCTGCCGGATTTCAGGTCCGGAATATCCAGACCAACGGCGCCACCATCCACGTCCGGGTTGGCGGGACTGGCCCGGCCGTCGTCCTGCTCCATGGCTATGGAGAGACGGGCGACATGTGGGCCCCGATGGCGGCCGAACTGGCCCGGAACTACACCGTGATCGTGCCGGACCTTCGCGGGCTCGGCCTCTCGTCCAAACCGGCCGGCGGCTTCGACAAGAAGACCCAGGCGGGCGATGTCGCGGGCGTTCTCGATGCGCTGAAGGTGACGCAGGCCGACCTGGTGACCCACGACATTGGCAACATGGTCGGGTTCGCCTTTGCCGCGCAGCACCCTGAGCGGGTCCGACGATTCGTCCTGATCGATGCCCCGGTCCCGGGCATCGGCCCGTGGGAAGAGATCCTCAAGAACCCGCTGCTGTGGCATTTCCGGTTTGGCGGGCCTGACATGGAGCGGCTCGTCAAAGGGCGCGAACGGATCTACCTCGACCGCTTCTGGAACGAGTTCTCCGCTACCCCCGCCCGGTTCTCCGAAAAATCGCGGCAACACTATGCCCGGTTGTACGCCCTCCCGGGGGCAATGCATTCCGGCTTCGCCCAGTTCGCCGCGTTCGATCAAGACGCCATTGATGACAAGGGCTACATCGCGGCCAACGGCAAGCTCCAGATGCCGGTCCTCGCGATCGGCGGTGAGAAGTCGTTCGGTCCGATGATGGCCACCGTCATGCGGTTCGCCGCCGACCATGTACAGGAAGGAGTGATCCCCGATTCCGGGCACTGGATCATGGAAGAGAATCCGAAGGCCACGATCACCATGGTGCGCACCTTCCTCGACGCGTCGTGACCGGGCGCGCTGCGCAGTAACGAGCCACCAGACGTGAGCGGGGGGGGAACCCCGCTCACTCTTTTTTGGCTGAGCCGCGGCTGTGCAAATCCCACCCCTAGACGCATCCCCCCGCCGACCCCAAAAGGCGGAGAGCCATGCGCCCCATCTGGATGAGTGCCCTTGCCCTGACCGTGCTGGCCGCCCCTGCGGCCGCCCAGGGCTGGATTGAAATCGAGCGGCCCCGCCGCCCCCTCCCCAACAACCCCAATATCGAGCGGGTGGGCTCCGAAGTACGCACCACCATCGACGGTCGCGTGGTGCGGGTGGAAGTCGAGGAGCGCTTCCGGAACACCGGTGGAGGGCTTGCGGAAGGGAGCTATCTCTATCCCCTGCCAGGCGAGGCGGTGTTCCAGAATTTCTCGCTCTGGATGGGCGACCAGGAGATCAAGGGAGAAACGATGAATGCCGAGCAGGCGCGCGGCATCTATGAGGAAATTGTCCGGCGACGGAAGGACCCCGCCCTGCTGACCCTGGCCGGCCACGGACTGGTGCGGGCCCAGGTCTTTCCCATTCAACCCGGCGAGACCCGCAAGGTGGTCCTCCGCTACACCCAGTTGCTCGACCGCGCCGGCGATGCCTTGCGGGTGCGCTATGCCCTCGGGCAGCGGGGCGGACAATCAGGCACCTGGCGGTTGACCATTCCGAATGCGTCCGACTTCGGCACACCCTACTCGCCCACCCACCGGCTGACCACCAGCCGCGATCGGGAGCGGCTCGAAGTATCGATCGACACCAGGGACGGTGGCGACATCGAGCTGCTGCTGCCGCTGCGCCGCGGTCTGATCGGTACCTCGGTCCTGGCGCACGCTCCCAGCGGGGAGGATGGCTACATGATGCTGCTGCTGGCGCCGTCGATGGAGGCGGAGGGCCCGGTGGTGCCGCGGGATGTGTCGCTGGTGGTGGATGTCTCCGGCTCCATGTCCGGCCAGAAGCTGGAGCAGGCCAAGGGGGCGCTGCGGCAGGCGCTCGGCACGCTGCGGCCGGAGGACCGATTCCGGCTGGTGGCGTTCAGCTCGGGCATCCGTCAGTTCCGCGACGGCTGGGCTCCGGCGAGCCGAGACGCGCTGCAGGAGGCCCGGACCTTCGTCGACAACCTCGTCGCCGATGGCGGGACCAACATCAGTGGTGCCCTCGACGCGGTGCTCGGCACCTCTGTCGCCGACGAGCGGCTTCCCCTCATCTTGTTCCTCACCGATGGTGTGCCGTCCGTGGGTGAGCAGCAGCCCGATCGGATCGCGGCGATGGCGGCGAGCCGAGTGGGACGGGCGCGAGTCTTCACCATCGGCGTGGGCCCCGATGTCAACACCTACCTGCTCGATCGCCTGGCCAAGGAAGGCCGTGGAGCGGCGGAGTACGTGGCGCCCGAGGCCGATGTCGAAGTGGCCGTGGGCAACCTCATGGCCAAGCTCCGTCGGCCGGCGCTGGTGAACCTCCACATCGTGGATAGCCCCGCGCGGTTGCGGGACATGTCTCCCGCCGTCCTGCCCGACCTCTTCTTCGGAGAAGAACTGGTACTCTTTGCCCGCTATCAGGGTGAGGGACGCGGCCGTATTGTCATCGAAGGCGAACGCAATGGTCGGCGCGAGCGGTTCACCGCCGAAGCGGTCCTCCCGTCCAGCGCATCGGGCAACGACTTCATTCCCCGGCTGTGGGCCTCGCGCCGCATCGGCGACCTCACCCGGCAGATCCGCCTCGAAGGGAGCGAGAGCCTGATTCGCGAGGTGCGGGAACTCGGCCTGCGCTATGGCATCCTCACCGAGTACACCTCATACCTGGTGCAGGAACCGACTCCCCTCGCGACCGGACTCCGGGACGATGTGATGAACCGCCGGGCAGTCGGCGGAGCAAACGGCCCGGTCCCGGCCAGCGCTCCGGCGATGCAGACCGGTAAAGTGGCCTTCGAGCGGGCCAAGGAGAGTGGCCAGATGGCCCAGGCGACCTCCCTGGCCGAAGCCGACGCGGCGGCCGAACAGAAGATGAACGGCCTGGGTGCGACGAAGGCCGAGATGCGCCGGGCCGGTGGACGGGTGTTCCAGCGGCGTGAGGGAGTCTGGACGGATATGGCACAGCAGGATAGCCTCCGCGTCCTGACCATCACCCCGTTCAGTGCCGCCTACTTTGCGGTCACCAATGCGCTGCCGGAGCTTGCCGCCAGTCTGAATACGACGGACGAGATCCTCATCGCAGGCAAACAGGCGAGCCTCAAGGTCGCGCCCGGCGGTCGAGAGACCCTCAGCACGGCGGAAGTCCGGGAGTTTGTGCGGCAGTTTCGGGGGAAGTGACGGCAGTCACGGGTCGCGAGTCACAAAGTCACCCTCGTGACTCGTGACTCGCGACGACCGACTCACCCTGGACCCAACCATCAGGCCAAGCACGGAGCCGATGCCAACACCGATTGAACAGCTCTTCGCCGAATTCCACGAACCGCTCGTCCGGATGCTGTTTCGCCGGACGGGCGATCGTGATCGGGCGGAAGACCTGGCCCAGGAGGTGTTCGCCCGCGCGCTGGCGACGCCACCGGACAATCCGCGACCGTGGCTCTTCGCCGTGGCGCTGAACCTGGTCCGGGACGACGGACGGCGGGCCGTCCGGCAGGGTCGACGGCTCCAGCTCCTGAAGGCGGAATCGGACCAGAGTTCGCCCGATCCCTCCCAGGTGTTCGAGGCGGAGGAAAAGTCGACCCAGGTGCGGCAGGCGCTGGATGAATTGCGTGACCTCGACCGGGAAGTGCTGCTGCTCAAGGCCGAGGGGTTTGACTACGACGAGATCGCGGCGGCTACGGGGCTCGCCAAGAGCGCCATCGGCACCACGATCGCACGCGCCCGCCGACGGCTGGTTGAAGCCTACCGGGCGCAGGAGAAGGACCGACATGTCGCATCTTGATGAAGGGCAGCTCCACGAGCTGCTGGACGGTGAGCTGGACGAACCCACCCGAGCCGCAGCCCTCGCGCATCTGGCAGCGTGCGAGCGGTGCAAGGCGCAATACGATGAGGCGGCGGCGTTCCTCGCGGAGGCCGATGCCCTGATCGATGCGGTGCAGCTTCCCGCGCGTCCCGTCGCGCAGCCCCAGCAGGAAGCGGTGCGCCCCTCAGCCACTGGCCACCGGCTGCGTCGGTATCGCACGTTGGCCTGGGCCGCGAGCCTCGTGCTGGCGGTCGGGCTCGGCTGGTATGGGAGTGACCTGCGCCGCGCCACGCAGGAAACCGAGCTCCAGTCTGATGCCGCACCCTCGGTGATGGCGGAGGCGCCCGTCGTGGCGCCGACCCCCGTTGTCGAGGGGAAGGCCACTGCGACACCGACCGACCAGGATGCACCGGCAGCGGTCACCCGCGCCAAGGAAAACGTCCCCGCCTCCATTGCAGCGGCCGAACCCCGGCGTGATGCCCAGGCTGACCGCGGGGCCGCGGCCGCTCCAGCACCTCCGTCTGCTGAGGCCAGGCAGGCGGATAAGCCTGCGCAGGGGTTCGCCGGTGTCGCTCAACCCCAGCCCGCGGCAGCGCCCGTCTCTCCCTCGGCGTCGGGCAGCGCCGAGCGCGATGAATCGGTGCGGCTGCGCACGCTGGATGATCGCAACACGGTCACCGCCGAGCAGGCGCTGGGAGGGTTGGCGACCCGGAAGGTGGCCCCCCCGGGACTGACCGGATTCCGCCAGATCGAAATGGAGGAGGCGGTGAGAACTTTGGGCGGGTCCATCCGTCTAATCGATGGGATGACGCCCGAGCGCCTCCTGGCGGGCTCCGTCGGCCAAAACCGGGGTGATGACCTCTCGACGGTGGTCCGGGTGGTGTACCAGGATCCTCCGGGCCGGGAACTCTGGCTGGATCAAAAGCGGTCTTCGGTGCTTGCTCGGGAGGAGCGGCGCGCCGGTGCCGCCACAACGTTGCTTCCGGGCGACACGCTCGTGACCACCGGCGCCGATGGTGCCCGGAGCCTGACCTGGCTGGACCAAGCTGGTTTCCAGCTCCGGCTTACGGGATTTCTCCCGCCCGATTCGCTGCGGGCGCTGCGGGACCAGATCCGGTAAACGATTGATTCGCCGGGGTAGTTTGCTTCTTGCGTACTTTGGGGTAGGATAGGGCTCTCAGCCTGACAAGAGATGGCCCGACCCACCCTCCGACTCTGATTTCAAGCGGGGCAGCAGCCGATGTTTCATCTGAACGAGCGGGTCCTGGAACGACTGGTGACTGGTGCGTCCTCGGGTACCGAGGCGACGCGCATCGGGCGCCATGCGTCCACCTGCCGTCAGTGCGCCCGCCGGCTGGAGGAGTGGCGGGACAACTTCCCGGAAATCGACGAGATCTACCCCATCCTGCTCGAGATCGAGACCGGCGGTGCGGAGGTCACGCCGAGCGGGATGCTGATCGGGCCGTCAGGACGATCGGCGCTCGGGTTGCCGCACATCGACGCCGCGAACGCGCTCTGGGTGGTCGCACTGCTCATGGCACTGCTGGTGGGCTACGGGGCTCATCGGTTCCGGAAGGCGGACGCTTCGCTGGATGTCGCCGGCTCGGTACGACGTCCTCCCCCTGCCTCGGCCGGAAGCGGCGCGGGAGCGGTGGCGCCGCCGACCCCGGCACCGACGCCGAAGGAAAGCGCCGCGGTACGGGCGACACCCCCGGCGGAGCCGCCGGCTCGCCGCGCCGCAGATCCACCCCGGACCGATCCCGCTCCGGTGAAAGCCGCCACACCAGCACCAGCGGAACCGACCCGGCGCGCGGTGGAGCAACCGGCACGTAGCGCCCTCACCCCGCGGCAGGAGCCGAATTCGTCACTACCGCGTTCGGAGGCAATCGCGAGTCATCCTGAGGCGAGAGTCCGCCTACCCATTTCCACCAACTTCCGGTCGGTATCAATCGGCGAAGCGAGTGAGCGGCTGGGTGGACGGGTGCGCATGATCGACGGACTCGACCCCGATCACATCGAACTCGGCCCCGCGACCGCGGTTCCAGGAGCTTATCAGGGTGTAGATGTGGTGCGGGTGGTCTACCGCGCTCCGGATGGGGGACGCATCCTGCTGGATCAACAGTTGATCCCGGCAGCGGATGCGAATGACACAGCCAGCTCGGCATTCGGCACCGCGCCGAATGGGGTGAGTGTGGGGACCTGGCTGGATGCGGACGGGTATCGACTGTCACTGGTCGCGCGCGCACCGGTGGATTCGCTCCGGCGGATGCTGCCGCTGATCCGCTAGCCAGACACCTGACCGCCCGACCGCCCGACCGCCCGACCGAAACGACTATCACACAACACCTTACGCCACAGGTGACACCCCTCACCGCCTCGCCACGTATACCCAATTTCGGCGCCCGACTGATCTCCGTACCCGGGTAGTCTCTGGACGCCGAATCGGGGTATTATTCACGCAGCCCGGGACCTGACCATAGTGGTCGGGCCGCACAGTGGGCTGGCAACTTCACGGGAGTGATTATGAAGCGGATTGCGACTCTGGTGTTCGCGGCAGGTGCAGCTCTCACGATCAATGCCACGGCGGCCCAGGCTCAGGGCGTCTACTTCGGCGCTGGCGCCGGCCTCACCATTCCGACGGGCGACCTCGCCGATGCCGTGAAGACCGGCTGGAACGCGGTAGCGAACGTCGGCTACGAGATGGCTTCGGGCCTCGGTATCCGGGGCGACTTCTACTACGGTCAGCACTCGTACGATGCCGACAGCGATTTCAAGCTCAAGCTGGCGGGCGGTTACGGCAACGTGACCTACACCTTCAAGAGCGCCGCATCGATCAAGCCGTATATCATCGGCACCATCGGCGCCACGAACAGCAAGACCACTGGCCCGAGCTTCACGGGTGACAGCTCCACCGACCTGACCTACGGCGGCGGCGCGGGCATCAAGTTCAAGGCGGGCAGCGATGCGAACTTCTACGTCGAAGGCCGCTACCTGATCGTCAACAGCGACGGCGACAACGGCAAGTTCATCCCGATCTCGGCTGGCATCCGCTTCGGTATCTAAGGGTACCAGGCAGCATGCAGGACCGGGGGCGGGCCGCGAGGTCCGCCCTCAGTCTTTTGCCCCCACCGCGCCGAGTCCCGCCAGCCGCCCCGTCGCCCAGGCCCAGGCGAAGTTGTAGCCCCCGATCGGACCGAATGCGTCCAGGATTTCCCCGGCCAGGTAGAGCCCGGGATGGCGCCGGCTCTCGAGCGTGGCCCGCTGGACGTCCTCCAGCGCCACGCCGCCGCCAGTGACTTCCGCCTTCTTGTAGCCCTCGTCGCCGGTCCATGGGAGGTCGTAGCGCACCAGGTGATCAATCAGCCGGCGACGGTCCTCCCGCCGGAGTTGCGCCAGCTGACACGCCCCGTCGACGCCGGCCTCCCCCAGCAGTTGCTCGGCGAGCCTCGCGGGCAGCGCCTCACGCAGGACGGTGAGCACCGCGCGAGGGCTGCGTACCGTCAACCGCTCCTCCCAGGCCGCATCATCGAGCGCACTCCAGCAGACCTGGATCGCCGCACGGGATCCGGCCAGGCGGGAGCGGACCGCGATGTGGGATACATCGAGCACCGCCGGCCCGCTGTACCCCCGGTGGGTGAAGAGCATTCCGTCGGTCGTGGTCAGCAGCCGGCCATCGTTGCGCCCGGCGAGGGTCGCGGTGACCGTCACCCCGGCCAATCCCGCGTGGCGCGGTGGATCGGCGGTCAGTGGGGTCAGCGCGGGGTAGGTGGGGTGGATGGTGTGCCCGAGTCGTCGCGTGATGGCGAGTCCGGTCCCATCGCTGCCGGTGGCGGGCACCGAGAGCCCGCCGGTGGTCAGTACGACAGCGCTGGCCCGCAGGACCCCACCATCGGCGAATCGAAGCTCCCAGGCGCCGTCTGCCGGGAGTACATCGACGACGGTGACGCCGAATCGAAACTCGACCCCGCGCGATCGTGCCACCGCGACCAGGCCGTCGCGGACGTCCCGCGCCCGATTGGAACTGGGAAAGAGTTTGCCGGTCTCCGGCTCCAGGGCGAGCGGCACCCGGACCGTCGTCTCAAAGAACTGCCGCTGCGCCTCCAGCGGCCATGAGAGCAGCAGCCGCCGGACCAGCCGAGGAGAGCTGTCGCTGATGAACCTGGCGGGGTCCAGCGCCGAGGGGAGCACGTTGCAGCGTCCGCCACCGCTGATCAGGATCTTGCGGCCGCCATCAGCGGTGCGATCGAGCAGGACCACGGGACGGCCATGACCCGCGGCCGTGAGCGCCGCCATGAGGCCGGCGGCGCCCGCGCCGACGACGACGACCGGCAAGTGAGCAGACATTGGTGGTAAAGTAGGCGGAGGCGTCGCGCGTCGCCCCGTCCCCTACTCCGTCTTCTCCGTTCCCTCTTCCCTGTTCCCTGTTCCCTGTTCCCCCTCCCCATATTCCCCCGATGTCCAATCGCCTCGCCGACGCCGCGTCTGCCTATCTCCGTTCCGCCGCGCACCAGCCCATCCACTGGTACAGCTGGGGCCCGGAGCCGTTCGCCGCAGCCGCCGAGCGGCGCTGTCCCATCCTGCTGGATATCGGGGCGGTCTGGTGCCACTGGTGCCACGTGATGGATGGTGAGTCGTACGAGGATCCCGGGCTGGCGCGCTACCTCAACGACGAGTTCGTCTGCATCAAGGTGGACCGGGACGAACGGCCCGACGTGGATCTCCGCTATCAGCGCGCGGTCCAGGCGATGACCGGACAAGGTGGATGGCCCCTCACCGCCTTTCTGCTGCCCGACGGCCAGGTGTTCTACGGCGGCACCTATTTCCCGCCCGATGGCAAGTACGGCCGCCCCGGCTTCCGGAGTGTGCTGGAGCAGGTGGTGCGTGTCTTCCAGACCCAGCCCGACAAGATCCGGCAGCAGTCCGCCGCCATCCAGCGGGTCCTGCAGGAGCAGCTCGATGAGTCAGCCCCCGGGACTCCGGCCGAATCGGTGCTCGTCGCAGGCACGGAGCGGATCGCGCGCCTCTTCGATGTCCGTCACGGCGGATTCGGCACCCAACCGAAGTTCCCCCACCCCGCCGCCCTGGTGTTCCTGCTCCACCGCTGGTGGGATTCCGGCGAGGAGGCGCTCGCCCAGGTGGTGGAACAGACCCTCGATGGCATGGCCCGCGGTGGGATGCACGACCAGCTCGGCGGCGGCTTCCACCGCTACAGCGTCGACGCCAAATGGATCGTCCCGCATTTCGAGAAGATGTCCTACGACAACGCCGAGCTGCTGCGGGCCTACGTCGATGGCTACGCCGCGTTCGGCATCGGCGCTGGGCCGAGGTGGCGCGGGGCATCGTGCGGTGGGTGATGGGTACGCTGGCCGATCCGGCCGGCGGCTATGGCGCGAGTCAGGACGCGGATGTCGGCCTTGCACGATGACGGCGACTATTTCACCTGGACCCGGGACGAGGCGGACGCCGCCATCGCCGATGCGGACATCAGCGCCGTCGACAAACGCCTACTACGACATCGGGTCAGCCGGCGAAATGGACCATCACCCCGGACCGCAACGTGCTCTTCGTGGCGGAGCCGATCGACGCGCATCGCGAACCGCCTCGGCCTGCACCGTCGAGCCGGCGAGATGAGCGCGCTCCAGGTCGGTCGCGGAGCCGGCCTGCTGGCGGCGCGCGCCGCTCGGCCCACGCCGTTGGTGGATCATACCCGCTACACCACCTGGAATGCGATGTTGGCGCGGCGCCTGATCCGGGCCGGCGCCGTGCTCGGCGATGCCGAGGCGCTGGCGCATGCGCCTGCTCACGCTGACCCGGCTGCGGGCCGAGCAGGCCGACCCGACGCAGTGGCGCATCGCCCCGGCGGACCGGGAGGGCCTGCTCGACGATCAGGTCCAGGTGGCGGCGGCGGCGCTCGATGCCCACGAAGTCGACCGGCGACGCGGGGCTGGCTCGCCGTGGGTGACCGCGAGCTGCTCGACCGGGTCTGGCAGGATTATCACGATGCGGAACATGGCGGACTGTGGGATACGGTCGCGGCGGAAGGAGAGGGGCTTCTTCCGACCCGCGCACGTCCGGTCCAGGATACCCCCACGCCGTCGCCCAACGGCGTGGCGGCACTCTGTGCCGGGCGGCTGGCGGAGTTGCGCCGGCGGCCGGTGGATCGAGCGGCGTGATGGCATCGTGCAGGCGTTCGCCGGGGCGGCGGCCGACCTGGGGATCTACGGGTCGACCCTGCTGCTCGCCATGGATCGCGCCCTGCAGCCCGCGACGCACCTGGTCATCGTCCAGGGAAGTGAAGCTGGCGCAGTCGCCCTGGCGGATGCGATGCAGCGCGCGGCCCAGGCACGCTTCGCCCCCCGGCGGGTGGTCCAGCGCGTCACGACGACGCCGTGGCGTCCCTCCCGGCCCCGATCGCCGCCATGGCGGGCGCCGCGGGTGGAGCGACGCGCGGCTACCTCTGTGTCGGGGCCACCTGCCAGCCACCGTCCGACACAGCGTCGGCCTGGGCGGCGACACTGGACCAGCTCCATCCCCGCGGCGCGTGAACGTGGCGATTGAGGTTGACGGTCGACTGCCTTATCCTCCCCGCCGGTAACCGAAAGAATCGTTGACCCTTTTTCCTGTCGATGCTAGCCTATGAAGACCGCCACGATCGAGACCAGCCGCGGCACCATCATCGCCGAGCTGTTCGACACCGAGACTCCTGACACCGTCGCCAATTTCGAGAAGCTGGCCAATTCGGCAATTCTACGACGGCACCCGGTTTCACCGGGTCATCAGCAACTTCATGATCCAGGGCGGCGATCCGCTCTCCAAGGATCCCAACGACCCGCGGGTGGGCACCGGCGGGCCGGGCTACAAGATCAAGTGCGAGACCCACAAGAACACCCACAAGCATGGCACCGGGTCGCTGTCGATGGCCCACGCCGGCAAGGATACCGGTGGCAGCCAGTTCTTCATCAGCCATGCGCCCCAGCCCCACCTCGATGGCAAGCACACCGTGTTCGGGCAGGTCACGGCCGGCCAGGACGTCGTGAACGCCATCCGGAAGGACGACCAGATCACCTCGATCCGGGTCAGCTGATCTGCATCTCGATTTCGCGGTCCTTGCCGATTACGCCCTGATCGATCAGCAGGGCAAGCTCTCAGTGCTGGGCCTCTTTCAGCATGTCTGGGTGCCGCACTTTCCGGCGGTGCATCCGCGGGCGCATCTCGTCCTGCGGGTGCGCGGCCGTCGGACCGAAATCGGCGAGCACGCCATGCGGATCCGCTTTGTGGATGAAAGTGGTACCACCCTGGTGGAGGGTTCCGGGGCGGTACACTTCGGTGAACCTCCAGCCGGCGTGACCGATGTCGAAGCCGGCGCCGTCCTGGTCTTCGACCTCCCCCTGCCCCATGCCGGGACCTACGCCTTCGAGATCACCCTCGATGGCAACGCCGAATACCGGGTCCCGTTGACCGTGGGGCTGGTCCCCGGATCGGGGAACCCCCTCCCCGGGGGGGAGGGCGGTCAGACCCTTCATTAACCTGTGCGGGGTGCGCCGCGAAGTCTGGCACCCGCGCCCCCCTCCTGCCGCACTCCGCAACACTTTGACAAAGTTGTAATGCTCGGCGTACAATCTTTCTAACTTCCTCTAATCAATCCGCAGTTCTGTCTGGCACCGCACTCCCATTTCCCGGAGCACCATCTATGCGGCGGTTTCACGTCTGGATGGCCATCGGTGGCCTGGCCGCGCTCTCAAGCGCCCCAGCCTCCTGTCGGCCCAGGGCTTACAGCGTCAATGAGCACAGCACCTGTGCCATGGGCGCGCGGGCAGGCCGTGTCGCCTCCCCCTGTAACGATGGGTCGGCCATGGTTTACAATCCCGCCGGCCTGGCCAGATCTGGCAAGGGGACCACGGGCGTGGTCGTGGGCGGTGTCACCTTCATCGCGCCGGGCGGCGGGTTTACCGATGACGTCACCGGGCTCAAACCGACGATCTGGAAAAGACCAGGTCTTCCCGGTGCCGACGGTTCCTTGCCGCGTACGGCCTCACCGACAGCCTGCGGCGGGGATCGGCCTGTTCGCCCCCTACGGCCTCGACACCCACTGGCCCAGCAGACTCCCCGGCGCGATTCCTCGGCCTACAAGAGCGTCATCCGCAACATCTACCTGCAGCCCACGCTGCGCCCAGCGGGCAATCCCCGCGTCGACGTCGGCGGCGGATTCGACTTCACCTTCTCCCATGCCAGCTGCGCCAGCATCTGGACCTGTCGAGCCAGGCGGTCCCACCCGGTCGTTCCCCGGCAATTGCAACCTTTGCCGATCTTCGGGATCCCGACCGGCACCGACTTCGCGGACGCCGATATCCACCGGCAACGCCACCGGGTTCGGCTATCACCTGGGCATCATCGTCCGGCCGCATCGACCGGCTCTCCGTTCGGTATCCGCTACCTCTCCCGCCAGAAAATCATTTCGACAAGCGGCACGTGACTTCGACGCAGATCAACACCAACATCCTGCTGCCGGCGGCACTGCCCCGCTGGACGCCGCCGACGCCCGCGGCACCCAGTTCGCCGGCGGCGCGCCCGCTGATCACCCAGAACGCCAATACCACGCTCCGACTACCGGAGCAGCTCACGCTCGGGACCGCGGTCAAGGTGACCGCCGCCTTCACGGCGCTGTTCGATGCACCATGAGCAACTGGGAAGTGTTCGACGCCCTGGTCCTCGAGTTCGATCGGCCGGCCCATCGCCCTGCCGCAGAACTTCAAGACGGCGCATGCCCTCCGCTTCGGCGGTGAGTACGCCGTGGCCCGGCCACGTGGTGCGCGCCGGGTTCCTGACTCACAACGCCGCTCTCCCGACGAGTCGGTCACCCCGACCCTGCCGGAGGGAACGCGCGCCGAGTTCACCGCCGGCTTCGGCACCCGCCTGGGCAGCAAGCTCACGGCGGACCTGGCGTATCAGTACATCGATCAGGCCGACCGGCGCGGCCGCAGGTCGCACCCGATCCCGCCAACAACGGCCTGTTCACGTTCAACGCGCATCTGTTCGGTGCCTCGCTCTCCTAGACGTTCTGACCCCGGGGATACGGCCATGAGCTCCTTCAAGCGTTCGCGCCTCTCCTGCTGGCGCTGCCCCTCCTCGCCTGCCTGCTACAGTGACGACTCGCTGAACCCCTCCGAGACCCCGCCGGTTCCCGCCGTTGGTGCCGATGTTCCGCCGCTATGCGCGATGGGCAACAGCATTTCCGCCGGCTTCCAGTCGGCCGGCATCAACGACAGCACCCAGGGCGCGCCTTCCCCGTCCTGCTCGCCTCCGCGGCCGGCACCGCTTCACCTTTCCCCACCTGAACATGCCGGGCTGCCCGTCGCCCTACGTCAACAACGCCACCAAGACCCACGTCGGTGGCATTCCCGATGCGCAGTATCGCTCGATCTGCTTCGGCGCCTGAGCAATACCGGGGCGATCAACAACGTCGCCGTGCCGGGCAAGGGCGTGGAAACATGTTCAGCAACTTCGCCACGACCGGTCAGCATCTACGAGCAGCTCTAGACCTTCTTCCTCGGCGGCCGCACCGAGATCCGGGCCGATGCAGGACCAGCACCCCACCCTCGTCTCACTCGAGATCGGGAACAACGACGTGCTCGGCGCGCTATCTAGCAACGCCAACCCCGGCGACCCGCGAAGTCACCTCGACCGCCGTCTTCGAGCACGAAGTACGACGAACTGCTGGACAGCATCGCCGCCGTTCAGCCGGCGGGTGTGGCGCTGTTCACCGTGTCCCGACGTCACCGTGATTCCCGTTCGCATCGTCCGGCGCCGACCTACTGGTGCCTGCGCCGGGTGTCTGCCCCGGGATTCCCCAGCAGCTTCCTCCCGGTCTGACCGTGAACAACAACTGCGCCCCTGCGGCGGTGGTGCCCGGCGCCAAGGGGGACAGCACCCTGATTCCCTGGACCAACGGCCTGCCCCGGCGTCTTTGCTGGCGGCGCAGGGTGCGCCCGGGCAGGTGATCGACTGCTCGGTCGATCTCGATGTGGTGCTACCGCCCGAGTACGCCAACATGCGGATGCGGTGGTGGGATTCAACGCCATCATCGCCGCGAAGCCGCCGCCCGTGGCTGGGCTACTGTCGACATGAACGCGATCCTGACCGCAGGCGCGGACCGCCGGCGCAATCCCGCCGTTCCCGAACACTTCGGCGGTGGCGACCGGCGGACCGATCACGTTCGGGCCGTTCATCTCGCTGGATGGGTTCCACCCCACCAGCGCTGGCCCATCGGCTGCTCGCCGACTCGCTGGCCTCGACCATCAATCAGCGTCTACGGCACCAGCCTCCCGGTGCCGGTCTGCGGCACGGTGGCCTGCCCGGCGCCCTGAGCCCAGAGCGGGAAGGAACACAGGGAACAGGGAACGGGGAACGGGAACGCAGGTCCGGTGAACGGGCGTGGTTCCACGTCATTGCGAGGAGGCCGATTCCGCGGCCGACGAAGCAATCTGGTGGCCCCCATTCCCTGTTCCCTGTTCCCTGTTCCCCGTTCCCCCATATACTCCACGCATGACCCTCCCTGCCGACTGGACCCGTGACCGCGCCCTCGCGCTCATGCACGAGTACACCCCATCCGAAGCGCTGCGTAAACACATGTACGCCGTGGAAGCCGCCATGCGGGCGATGGCGACGAAGATGGGGGGCGATATCGAGGCCTGGGGCCTGGTGGGATTGCTGCACGACTTCGACTACGAGCGCTATCCCAACGCCAGCCAGTCCCCGACGGAGGAGCACCCCGCCGAAGGGGTTCGGGTACTGACCGGCATGGGGTTCCCGGAGCCGCTGGGCCGCGCCATCCTGGGCCATGGCAACTACACCGGGGTCCCTCGGGATACCGACTGTGCCCGTGCCCTCTTCGGGGTGGACGAGCTGTGCGGCTTCCTCGTGGCCTGCGCCCTGGTACGACCCTCGAAGAGCCTGATGGACCTGGAGGTCGCCAGCGTCAAGAAGAAGCTCAAGGACAAGGGCTTCGCGCGGGGCGTCAATCGGGAAGACGTCATTCAGGGAGCGGCCGAACTGGGGGTCCCGCTCGAAGAGCATATTGGATTTGTGCTTGCGGCCCTGCGCCCGGTAGAAGGGTCGCTCGGGTTGGGGCAGTGACCAGCGACCCCGGACTCTCCCGCCCGGTCATCCGACGCGCCATCGACCGGGCGGGCGCCGCCAAGCCGATCCCCGGCAACCGCGTGCACCTGCTGCAGAACGGACCGGAAGCGTATCCGGCCATGCTGCAGATGATCCGGGCCGCGACGAAGTACGTCCATTTCGAGAACTACATCATCCGTCACGACGATACCGGATGGCAGTTCGCCGAAGCGCTGGCCGAACGGGCCCGGGCCGGCGTGGCCGTCCGGGTGCTGTACGACTGGCTGGGCTGCATCTCCACCCGCCGCAAGTTCTGGCGTTACCTGCGCGAGGCGGGTTGCGAAGTACGCTGCTTCGGTAAGCCCGACTTCCTGCGGCCCTGGCGCAACGTGAGCCGGGACCACCGCAAGCTGGTGGTCACCGATGGCGGAGTGTCGATCATCGGTGGGCTGTGCATCGCGGACGAGTGGGCGGGAGACCCGGCCCGGGGCATTCCGCCGTGGCGCGACACCGCGGTGCGGATCGAAGGTCCAGCCAGTCATGCGCTCGACCTCGCCTTCGCCCGGATCTGGGCCCTGGTGGGGCCGCCCCTCCCCGACGAGGAAGCGACGCCCGACATCGGGCCGACGGGGACGGCGGCGGTGCGGGTGGTGGTCGGCGAACCGGGTCGTGAGCGCACCGCCCGGGTCATCGAGTACCTCGCGGCCGGGGCCAGCGAACGCCTGTGGATGGTGGATGCCTACCTGGTCCCGCCACCCCGCCTGTTCGAGGTAATGGCTTTGGCAGAGAACGACGGGGTCGATATCCGGCTGCTGGTGCCTGGCGCGAGTGATCTTCCGGTGGTCCGGAATTTCACCCGCCTGGGCTACCGCGATATCCTCCGCAGCGGGATGCGGATTTTCGAATGGGACGGGCCGATGATCCACGCCAAGACCATGGTGGCCGATGGCCGCTGGGTCCGCATCGGGACCAGCAACATCAATCTGTCGAGCCTGGTGGGGAACTACGAGCTGGATGTCGTGATCGAAGATCCCACCCTGGCGGCCGCCATGGAGCACCAGTTCCGGGTGGATTGTGCCACCAGTGTGGAGGTGGTCCGGCAGGCACGCCGCCTCCCCGGCGCGCTCCAGCGGGTCCTGCCATCGAAGCTGGCCCGCCAGGAGAGCGGGGACTCCCTGCCGACGCTGTCCTCCTCAGCGACCCTGTCGACGGCGGGAGGCGGTGCCACCGGGCATGGGCGCCGAGGGCGTCGGGAGATGCGCACCCGGGCGGTCGTCGCCGCCCGTCGGCTCGCCAGTGGCGCATTCCGCTCATTGATTGGCCCGCTGGCGCTGGTGCTGCTGGTCCTTGGCATCCTTTTTCTCGGGCTGCCGCACATGATGAGCTATATCGTCGGCGGCATCTCGCTGGTCATCGCGGCGGTGCTCGCCCTGCAGGTCTGGCGGCGGCGGGACTGGTAGCGCAGCAGCCGGCGTTGCCCCCTGCCTTCCCCGACTCGTGCCAACCCTCTAAACTCTTCCCGTGCTTACCCTTGGGGGCAGTGCCCCACCCCCTGCTCTCCCCTGCGTTCGTATTCAACGAAATCCTCTGGCGCCGCGTATATCCCAGTGACCGAGGCAGAGCTGGTGCGGCAGGCACAGAGTGGAGACCAGGCGGCCTTTGGCATCCTGGTGCGTCAACACGCCCCGATGATCCGCCGGCTCACCCGCACCATTCTGCGGCATGACGAGGATGCGGACGACGCCGCGCAGGATGCCTTTCTCTCGGCGTGGAATGCATTGAGCCGCTTTGATCCCCGGCTGCCGCTGGGGCCATGGCTGGGACGGATCGCGATGAACGCGGCGCGCGACCTGCGCCGTCGGCGCCGGGTCCGGACCACCGAGGCGGTGCCGCCGACCATGGCGGCCGCGGGACCAGGCCCGGACACCGAGACGGATCGGGCCCTGCTGCGCGAGCGGTTGCGGGAGGCGCTGACCGGGTTGCCGGAGCGGCAGCGGGTGGCGGTCGTGTTGTTTGAAGTGGAAGGGTACAGTCATGCCGAGATTGGAGCCTTGCTCGGCATACCGGAAGGGACCGCGCGGTCGGACGTCTTTCACGCCCGGCGGCGCCTGCGAATCGCGCTGGGCACGGAGGGAGGGAGTGCATGAACAATCCATTTGATTCCACCCGGGATGCGGCCCTGGGCCAGCTCCTCCGCGAGGAGCTGACGCCACGCGATGTCGACAGCTTCACGGCGCGGATCCTGGGGCAGCTGGGCGGACGAGGCAGTTCCTGGGATGTCCTCGCCAGCTGGGCCCGTCCCGGCATTGCCGCGAGCCTGCTCCTCGCCAGCCTGCTGGGCTACTGGCTGGTGGTCGAACACCGGAGCATGTCGATGCCGACGGCGAGCGAACTGCTGGCCACCGATCAGCGACTGGACGGCGGCGTGGTGATGGACGTCGTCCTCGGCGCGCGGCGCTAGGCGGCATCGACATGTTACCCACCACCTGGAAAGCGGGCGCGCTCCTGGCCCTGGCGGTGCTGGCCGGTGGCGCTGCGGGCAGCGCCCTCACCGCACGGAGCGACGCCTGCACCGCCGGCAGCACCGCCACGAAACAACCGGGAGAAGGATTCGTCTCACTCCTCACGCAGGAGCTGACCCTGACTCCCGCGCAGCAGGACAGCATCCGGGCGGTGCTGAGCCGGCACAGTGGAGCGATGGACGCCTTGTGGGACGAGATCCGGCCCCGGGTGGACTCCGTCCGCTCCCTGATCCGGCTGGAGATCGCCCCGCACCTGACCGCCGAGCAGCAAACCCGATTCACCGCGCTCACCGCCCGCCTCGATGCCGAGCGGCGTGAGCAGCGCGAAAAGAACAGAGGAAAGACCCACTGATGTCGAACGCCTTGTCCTGCAGTCTTGCACGCCGGTGGTTCCCGGCCGTCACGCTCCTCGCGCTGCTGTTGCCGGGCGCGGCGGCCCAGGCCCAGATCCCGACGATCACGCTCGAGGATGCGATGCGGCTGGCCCAGCGCAACCAGCCGAGCGTGGTACAGGCCATCGGCACGGTCCGGAACACCGAAGCGGCGGTCCGGAGTGCCTCCGTCGGCGCCTACCTGCCGAACGTCACCGCCAGCTCTTCCGGCAACCGGTCGTTCAGCGAGACCGCCCGGCCCGGCCCGACCGGCGACATCATCAGCGGCGGCGTCAGCACCAACAGCGTCAACATCGGACTCAGCGCCACCATGGAACTGTTCACCGGCTTCCGCCGGGGTGCGGACACCAGGGCGGCGAAGGCCAACCGCTCCGCCGCCGAGGCCTCGCTCACCGACCAGGAGTTCCAGGCCGGCCTGAGTGCGACCCAGCAATTCTTCGACGCACTCGCCGCGCAGCAGCTCGTCAGTGTGCGCGAGGCCAGCGTGAAGCGGGCCGAGGAGCAGCTCAACCTGTCGGTGGCCAAGCTGCGGGTTGGTTCCGCCACCCGCTCCGACTCGCTCCGCTCACTCGTCAACCTGGGGAACGCGCGGCTGGCGCTGGTCACGGCCCAGAGCGACGTCGCCCGGACCCAGGCGCAGCTCGGCCGGACGGTCGGGATGGATGCCCGGGTCGCGGCGGCGGACGACTCCACCTTCTACACCGCGCCGGTCGCGCTCGACACCGCGCCGCTGACCCAGGAGGCGCTGGCCCGGTCGCCCACGGTGCAGGCGAGCCTCGCCAGCCAGGATGCGGCGGTTGCCTCGTTGCGCTCCTCCCGGTCGGCGTACTGGCCGACGCTGTCGCTCTCCGGCTCAACCAACTGGAGCGGCAATAACAACAACGACTTCACCGGCGCCGCCATCCCGGATTACAAGCTGTTCAACAATCGGCAGGTCTCGCTCGGCCTCTCGTGGACCCTGTTCAACCGGTTTCAGCGGGAGCAGACCATCGTGAACCGGTTGACCACGCTGGATGTGGCGGAAGCCACCGCCCGCGACACCCGGCGCGGGGTACAGGCCTCCCTCACCACCCAGTTCGCCGCGCTCGATGCCGCCTCGCTGCGGATCGAGATCACCAGCACCAGTGTGCTGGCCGCGACCGAGGATCTCCGGGTGGTGGGCGAGCGGTACCGGGTGGGCGCGGCCACGATTCTCGATGTACTGACCTCGCAGGAAGCGCTGCAGCAGGCTGAAGTGGATGTGGTGAATGCCCGATTCGACTACCTCAAAGCCAAGGCGCAGCTCGAAGCCTTGATCGGACGCCGCCTATGAGCCCCGCCCTGAAGGACACCGCTGAACGGATGGCCATGCTCCCGGCCGATGTGCCGCGGGACGGCATGATCGTCACCCGGAACCTGGAACGGCAGTATGACATGGGTGGGGAAATTGTGCGCGCCCTGCGAGGCGTGGACATCACCATCCGGCGCAACGAATTCGTCGCCATCATGGGTCCGTCCGGGTCCGGTAAGTCGACCCTGATGAACATGATCGGCTGCCTCGATACCCCGAGCGCCGGCGAATACTGGCTCAACGGGCACCGGGTCTCGGAACTGGCCGATGACGAACTGGCCCGGATCCGGAACCGCGAAATCGGTTTCGTGTTCCAGACCTTCAACCTGCTGCCGAGGGCGGATGCGCTCCATAACGTCGAGCTGCCGCTGGTGTATGCCGGCGTGGGCAGCAAGGAGCGGAAGGAGCGGGCCACCGAAGCGCTGACCCAGGTCGGCCTGCAGGACCGGATGGAACACCGCCCCAATGAGCTGTCGGGCGGGCAGCGCCAGCGGGTTGCGATTGCCCGGGCCCTGGTCAACAAGCCCAGCATCATCCTGGCGGACGAGCCGACCGGCAACCTGGACTCCAGCACCAGCGTCGAGATCATGGCGCTGTTCCGGGAGCTGCATAACCACGATCAGACCATCGTGCTGGTGACCCACGAGCACGACATCGCCGAGCATGCGGACCGGCAGATTCACCTGCGCGACGGCAAGGTCGAGCAGGATTTCGCGACTCCAAGGGGGTAGGACATCGGGTCCGGCCGGGACGTTCCCGGACCGGTGCCCGCAGCCTGCCCCTGACGCCTTTTCACTCTGGACTTGGGACTTATGCGCTACGCTTTGATTGTCGCCGTCACGCTCATTGCCGCCTGCAAGAAGGAAACGCCGGTGGAACCGGTCTACCAGGCGCTGCCGGTGGAGCGGCGGGACATTGTCGTATCCGCCCGGGCCAGTGGAGCCATCCAGCCGGACACCACCGTCGAGGTGAAGTCCAAGGCTTCGGGAGAGATTCTGTCCATGCGGGTGGAAACCGGGAGCCTCGTGAAGCGCGGCGCCCTGCTGATCCAGGTGGACCCTCGCACCGCCAACAACGCGATGAACCAGGCGGAGGCGGATCTGGATGTGGCCCGCGCCCGGCTGACCAATGCGGTGTCCCAGAAGAACCGGGCCGATACCCTGTACGTCTCGAAGGCGATCACCGAGACCGAGCACGATCAGGCGGTCCTCGATTACGCCAATGCGAAGGCGGTGGTGATCGGCGCGCAGGTCGCGGTGGAGAATGCCAAGATCAAGCTGGAAGACACCGACGTACGCGCGCCGATTACCGGGACGATCATCGCCAAGACGGTGGAGCGCGGCCAGGTGATCTCCTCGCCGACCAGCGACGTGGGCGGCGGCACGGTGCTGCTGACCATGGCCGACCTCAACCTGGTCCAGGTCCGGACGCTGGTGGACGAGACCGACATCGGGAAGATCCAGGCCGGTCTCCGGGCCACGGTCACCGTCGATGCGTATCCGAACCGGCCGTTCGAGGGCACCGTCCTGAAGATCGAACCGCAGGCCGAGACGTCGCAGAACGTCACCATGTTCCCGGTACTGATCCGGATTCAAAACCAGGAAGGGCTGCTCAAGCCCGGCATGAACTCGGATGTGGAGATCCATGTGGGACGGCGGGACGGTGTGCTCGCGGTGCCGGTCAACGCCCTCCGCACCCAGCGCGACGTGAGCAGCGCGGCCGAAGTCCTCGGCATCGCGATGGAGACGGTACAGCAGCAGCTGGCCGCCGTCACCCCGGCGCCGGCGGCGGGCGATACCTCGGTGAAGGCGACCCCGGTGTCCGCGAAGGCCGGCAATACGATGTCGATGCCCGACGGCCGGACCGTTACCCTGCCGGAGGGGGTGACGGAGACCCAGGTCCGCGGCCTCTTCCAGAAGCGGATGAGCGGCCAGGAACTCTCGGCCGATGAGCGCACCCTGCTGCGCAAGGTGTTCCAGGGCATGGGTGGCGGTGCAGGCGGTGGCGGACGGCCCGGCGGTGCACGGCCGAGCGGACAGGACAACCGGTTCAGCGGGCGGTATATCGTCTTCGTCCGGCGGAACGGCGAGACCCGGGCGGTGAACATCACCACCGGCCTGACCGACCTGGACTACAGCGAGGTGGTCAGCGGGCTCACCGAGCAGGATTCGGTCGTGATCCTGCCCAGTGCCAGCCTGGTGAACGCGCAGAAAGAAACGACCCAGCGGATTCAGCGGATGACCGGCGGCGGTGGCATTCCCGGCATGACCTCCGGGAGCAACCGCCCCAGCACCAGTACCACGCCGAGGCAATAGCCATGCTGATTTTTGAGATCTTCAAGGTGGCGATGTCGTCCATCCGGGCGAACGCCATGCGCTCGATCCTCACCATGCTCGGCATCATCATCGGTGTCGGCGCGGTGATCACGATGGTCGCGCTGGGCACCGGTGCCCAGCGGGCGGTGGAGGAGCAGATCGAGTCCATGGGCTCGAACCTGCTCACCGTCTACCCGGGCCAGCAGTTCTCCCGCGGGGTGGCCTCCAATACCCGGGTCGGGCTCACCACCGACGACTCCGATGCACTCCGGTCCGGCACCACGATGCTGAGCGGTGTGGTCCCCGAGATGCAGAGCCAGCAGCAGGTGAAGTACGGCGGTACCAACATCAACACCACGATCGTCGGGGCCACCGACAATTTCCCCGACGTGAAACGCTTCAAGATGGCCTATGGCCGGTTCTTCACCAACGGCGAGGACGAGGCCCGGGAGCGCTACGCGGTGGTTGGCGCTGACATTCCCAAGATGCTCGATGCCAACCCGGCCGCGCTGATCCACCAGACGGTCCAGGTCCGCGGCATCAGCTTCGAGATCATCGGCGTCATGGCGCCCAAGGGCGCCGCCGGCTCGTGGAGCAATCCCGATGAGCAGATCGTGATTCCATTGCAGACCGCGCGCTACCGGGTCTTCGGCAACAATCGGCTGCGCCAGATCACCGTCCAGGTCGCGACGGGCACCCCGCTGCAGCGCGGCATGGTGGATATCGAAGGCGCGCTCCGCCGGCAGCACAAGATCCGCCCCGGCGAGGAAAACGACTTCCAGATCCGCAACTCGCAGGAGATCCTGGCCACCCAGGCGGCGACGACCCAGATCTTCACCACCCTGCTCGCCAGCATCGCGGCGGTCAGCCTCGTGGTCGGCGGCATCGGCATCATGAACATCATGCTGGTCTCGGTCACCGAGCGGACCCGGGAAATCGGGGTGCGCAAGGCGCTCGGCGCGACCAAGATCAACATCATGTTCCAGTTCCTCATTGAGGCGCTGGTGCTGTGTCTCGCCGGTGGCACCACCGGGATCATCCTCGGCACCTGGATCACCACGGTGCTCGCCAAGGCGCAGGGCTGGAATGCCGTCGTGTCGCCCGAGAGCGTGATGCTGTCGTTCGGCACCAGCGCCGCCATTGGCCTCGTGTTCGGCCTGTGGCCGGCCCGGCGTGCCGCCGGCCTCGATCCGATCGTGGCGCTGCGATACGAGTAGACAGCAGGTGAGACCAGCGGGTGAGAACAGCAGGTGAGAACAGCGGGTGAGAACAGCGGGTGAGAACGCGGGTGAGAACAGCGGGTGAGAACAGCGGGTGAGAACGGCGGTGACGCGGTGAGAACGTGGACAGCGGGTGAGAACAGCGGGTGAGGGCAACAGCGGGTGAGACACGGTGCAACGCCCTCACCTGCTTCCCTCACCCGTATTTTCACCTGCAGTTCTCACCTGCAGTTCTCACCTGCAGTTCTCACCTGCAGTTCTCACCTGCAGTTCTCACCTGCAGTTCTCACCTGCAGTTCTCACCTGCAGTCCTCACCTGCCCCCCTCACCCGCTTCTATTGGCCCTATCCCGCTCCCCCCTCCCCTCTTAGTTTCCCGCTGCCCGAACACCAGCAGGCACGGCCAGGTGCCCGCGGTGACCGTTGTCCCGACTCGAAACAGACCCCCATGCTCCTCCCTCTGCTGCTGCTCCAGGCCGCCGCGCCCGATACGCTTGCCGGTCGCTATGAATTCACGCCCCCGCGCCTCGAGGCCTCCGTCGTCATTGATGGGCGGCTGGACGAACCGGTGTGGCAGCAGGCGGCGCGGCTCGAGGGGTTCCACCAGTGGCAACCGGTGGATGGCCGGCTGGCGGAGGAGCGGACGGAGGTCCTGGTCTGGTACGCGCCAAACGCGATCCATTTCGGGATCATCGCGCACGACCGGGTGGGCGGCGTCCGGGCCACGGTGGCCGACCGCGACAATCTCGACACCGACGACCGGGTCACGTTGTACATCGACACCTTCAACGACCACCGTCGCGCGTTCTTCTTCACCGTCAATCCGCTGGGGGTGCAGGAGGACGGCGTCCGGACCGAGGGCAACTCGAGCGCGGGCAGCCTGACCGGTGGCAGCACCGACAAGAATCCCGACTACCGCTGGGAGTCCCACGGCGTCATCACCGATTCCGGCTATGTCGTGGAAGTCCGCATCCCCTTCAAGAGCATGCGGTATCCCGGCGGCGGGCTCCAGGACTGGGGGCTCAACGTGTACCGCAAGGTGCAGCGGACGGGCTACGAGGACACCTGGACTGACGTCCGCCGAGCCAGCGCCACCTTTCTCGGTCAGGGGGGCACCATGCGCGGGCTGCACGATCTGCAGCGCGGCATTACCACCGAGGTCCAGCCGTTCGTGACGGCCTTTGCCAACGGCGCCCGGGCGGAAAATGGCGATTTCGTTCGCGAGAACATCGACCCCAGCTTCGGGGTCAATCTGCGACTGGGGCTCACCAGTAACGTCTCGCTCGACGCGACCTGGAACCCTGACTTCAGCCAGATCGAATCGGATGCCAGCCTGGTCACCGTCAACGAGCGCTTCGCCCTCTTCTTCCCCGAGAAGCGACCCTTCTTTCTGGAGGGGATCGAGCTGTTCTCGACCCCCAATCAGCTGGTGTACACCCGACAGATTGTGAATCCGATCGTCGGCGGGAAGGTGACGGCGAAGTTCGGCCGGCTTAACGTGGCTCATCTCACCGCCCTGGACGAGCAGCCCGGCTCGGACGCCTTCTTCACCATCACTCGGCTCCGGCGAGACCTGGGCGCCAATTCCACCGGGGGCCTGACCCTCACGAGCCGCGACCAGGACGGCGGATACAATCGGGTCGTGTCGGGCGACGCCCGCATCGTGTTCGGCAAGCTGTACTACGTCGGTGGCCAGCTGGGCGGTTCGTTCACCCAGGATGCCGACGGTGTCCCCGCACGGAACAGCGCCATCTGGGAAGGAGAATTCGACCGGACCGGACGGAGCTGGGGGTTCAACTACAAGCTGACGGGGATCGGGAAGGACTTCGAGGCCCAGAGTGGCTTCGTGCCGCGCAACAATATCGTGCAGGCCCGCGCCTTCAACCGCTTCTCCGTGTATGGTCGGCGGGGCGCGCTGCTGGAGACGGCGACGGTGTTCGCCGGCCCGAGTCGGGTCTGGGTCTACGATCAGGCGTTCGGGAGCGCGCTCGAAGGCAGCGAGTCGGCCGACTTCAACCTGACCTTCCGCGGCGGCTGGAAGATGGCGGCACACGCGGAACACAATTTCGTGAACTTCGGACCGGCCGACTACGCCGACTACACCGTGGATCACGGGAGCGGACCGGTGGCCTACAATGCGCCGGATGGAGTGAGCGACGGCTTCGCGTTCTCATTCAGCACGACCACGCCCACGTTTCAGGCGATGAATGCCACGGCGAAACTGGCCCGGAACCGCGGCGCCATCTTCCCCGAAGGCGCCGTCGGCTTCGAGACCCGGCTCACCGGCGTCGCTCTCGCTCCGCCCCACCGGTTCCATTCGCGTCATCAGCAGCACCACGGTCTCGAAAATCACCCGCGACCGCGACGGCTCCGAGTTTGCCCGGACGATCATTCCCCGGATCCAGCTCGAATACCAGCCGCACCGGAGCCTGTTCTTCCGGGTCATCAGCGAATACGTCTCCAGCCGCCGCGCGGCACTGCTCGATGCCCGGACCGGGGACCCGCTCCTGGTCTTCGGCGAAGTCGTCGGCCCCAGAGAGAGCAACCGGATGCGGCTCGACTGGCTCGCCTCCTACGAAGCGACGCCGGGGACCGTGGCTTTCCTCGGCTATGGAACCGGCCTCGAGGAGCAGCAGGCGTTTCAGTTTCGGGATCTGCGCCGGGTGACGGATGGATTCTTCGTGAAGCTGGCGTATCAGTTCAGGCGGTAGGTGGGTAGGGGAAGTGGGTACGTGGGTACGTGGGTACGTGGGTACGTGGGTACGTGGTACGTGGGTACGTGGGTACGTGGGTAGGTGTTGCGAGGTAAAGTGGGTGCGCGCCGTCTAGGCCTCGTCCACCCAGACCGTCGCCACCCCTGTCTCGTCATAGGTGACGTGGACCTGCCAGGGGTTACAGCAGACCTGGCAATCTTCGACATACTCCTGCTCTGCGCCGCTCCCCGGATCCAGCGCGATCGTGCAGACCTCACCGCAGTGGGGACAGGTGACATCGGCCGCCATGTCGGCGCTGCCGTCGCCCAGCGGAAACTCCTCATCCAATTCGTCCATACCTGCCAGCCTTACCTCTCTGCGGCGAGCTCTGCCCGCCTTGTGCCTGACGCCTGACGCCTGTTTCTTAGACCCTGCCAGTCCGACCTCAAGGTACTACATGCTACGCTCCCGCATTATCGGGACCGGCTTCGCCGTTCCTGACCGCGTCGTGACCAACGCCGAACTGTCGGCCTCCATGGACACGACCGATGAATGGATCCGGACCCGCACCGGCATCCAGGAACGTCGTTGGGTCCGGGAAGGGGAGACCGGCGCCGACCTCGCCAAGCGCGCCGCCGACCGCGCGATTGCCCGTGCGGGGATCGACCCCAAGACCCTCGACGCCATCATCTACGCGACCACGTCGCCCGATCACTTCGCCCCGGGGAACGGCGTCTTTCTGCAGCGCCTGATGGGGCTGCAGACCATTCCGGCCCTCGACATCCGGAATGCCTGCAGCGGGTTCATCTTCAGCCTCTCGGTCGCCGATGCCTGGATCCGTTCCGGGATGTATCGCCGGATCCTGGTGGTCGGGGCTGAGATCCAATCCACCGGTATGGATGTCAGCACCGCCGGCCGCAACACCGCGGTGATCTTCGCCGATGGGGCCGGGGCGGTCATCGTCGCGCCCTCCGAGGACGAGCAGCGCGGGCTGCTGGCGTTCGACCTGCAGAGCCAGGGCGACCACGCCGAGTTGCTGTGGGTCGACTCGCCCGGCTCGATGTACCATCCGCGGGTCAGCCCCGAGCATCTCGCCGCCGGCCGCCATTTCCTCAGCATGGATGGCAAGGAGGTCTTCCGCCACGCCGTGACCCGGATGCCGGAGTCGGTCCACGCCGCGCTGGGTCGCGCCGGACTGACGGCCGCGGACATCACCCTGTTGCTGCCCCACCAGGCGAACCTGCGGATTTCAGAGATGGTGCAGCGAAATCTCGGATTGCGGGATGATCAGGTGTACAACAACATCCAGAAATATGGCAACACCACCGCCGCGACGATCCCGATTCTGCTGGACGAGTGCGTGGAGGCGGGACGGATCACGCCAGGGGATATCGTGGTCCTCACGGCATTCGGCGCCGGCTTTTCCTGGGGGAGTGCGGTTCTCCGCTGGTAGGCCGCAGCTCCCCTGCGAGGTAGCCACGCAAACGGTGGCCCCAGGTTGTGCTGGAGCCACCGTTGCTTATCCCCGGGGCGCTCAACCCACGCGCCGGCTCACACGCGATCCCGGCCTACGGTCGCGGGGCGCGCTGACCGCCGAACTGCTGCCGCATCTCCTCACGCTTGGATTCCTTCCACTCCTCATACGTCTTCAGCTGCTCCGGCTTCAGGAAGTCCTTGAGCGCCGCGTCGAATCCCTCCTGGCTCCTGCGGAGATTCTCCATCGCAGGCCGCAGCTTCTCCCGATCGGCCTGCATCCGCTCCCGATCCATGCCGCCGCCGTTCTGCCGCGCGGCCTGCATCTTCGCCCGCGCCTCACGCACCGCCGCGCGATCCACCTTGGTGCTGCTCATCAGGTTCTGATACAGCGTGGCGTAGCGGCTTTCCTGTTTGTCGTCCAGGTTGGCCTGTGCCGCAAATTCCTCGGGCAGCATCGGGCCCTCCAGGACCGTCGGATCAAAGGCCTGACCCTGACGGCCCCCACGCATACCGGCTCCGGCACCCATTCCACCTCCCTGGGGCGGTGGAGGGGCATCCTGGGCGAACAGCGGGGCCGCGCAAAGACTGGAAACAAGCAGCACGGTTGGCAGCAACCGGAATCGGGCATGGGGCGAGTTCATGGTACTCCTCCTGGGGGTTCGGGGCGCTCTGGCACATCGGCGCCCCTGCCTATACAACGTGCCAGCTGCCTCGGACGTTGAACCGGCCTCGGTGTTATCCGGGCTGAATCTTTCACCGCCGACGTTGCGTCGTGTAACATTATGATACTGACACCTGTTTGGAGGCTGGTCCCATGCTGACCCTGATCATTCTGGTTGCTGCCGTCGCTGGTGGGTTTGCCGTGGCGAACAGTTTTGTCCGCCGGCGCCTGCGGTTCGTCGATGCTATCTACTCCCCCGCCTTCCCCTGGCTGGCCGGGCTGGCTGCCGCCGTGATCGCATGGCCGATTGCCGCCCTGCCCATCATTACGACCACGGCGACGACGCTGTTCGGGTTGGGTGCCGGGCTGGGGACCGCCAGCGGGGTCAAGGCGCTGCGTCGCGGCCAGGGCTGAGCCCGGCCGATCGCAATTGCGGGGCAGCGCCGGTCCCGGCGCTGCCCCGCTTATTATTGGTCCATGGCAAACATTACCTGTGTCCGCTGCGGACAGACACGCGATCAGATGGGGTTCCGGCCCTTCCAGAACGACCTCGGCCTGCGGGCCTATGAGCAGATCTGCAATGTGTGCTGGGGAGAGTGGCTCAAAACCCAGCAGCAGCTGATCAACCACTATGCGCTGAACCTGCGGGAGCCAAAGTCCAAGGCCTTTCTGTTCGAACAGATGGAGCAGTTCCTCTTTTCCGCCCCGGCGCCACAGAAGACCGAATAGCCCAACCGCGTCAGAAGGTGTAACCCAGCCGGAAGGTCGCGTCGACGCCCGGGCCACCCGGGCGCAGGTCCTCGGTCATGCCGAAGCGGAACTCGCGCCCGCTCTTCCCCCGAATCATCCAGCCGAAGTCGATGGTCAGGTCGGTCCCATCGAACTGGCCCGCGGCCGCATCCTGGTAGTAGGGGCTGTGTAGATAGAGGTTCGCAAAGCTCCAGAATCCGCCGAAGGTCCGCCAGCGGAATCCCGAAGTGCCCAGCACGAAGACCGTGCGCTGCAGGCTCGAGAGCTCTCCCTGCCGAGGCGTGAAGCCGACGTTGGCTGAGCCTTCGTAGATCAGACGCGACGTGAGCGGCACCCGCACGGTGTTGAGCAGATTCACCGAAAGCGTGCGGCGGGCGAATCCATCGCCCAGCGTACTGGTGGGGAGCGTGACCGAGAGGACCGACTGCCCCCGGTTGCCAAGGCGTCTCCCGACCCCAAACCGGACATCCCCGATCCCCGCTCCCCTGGCGTGGTACCGGATCGTGTCTCCTCCCTCGAACTCATAGCGGTACTGGAACTCGTTCCTGGCGCGATCTTCCCGCTCGGGAAAGCGGATGCCGAAGAGACCGTGATACCAGTTCAGGAACCCGTCCAGAAACCCGCCATAGCTGCCGCCGACCCACGCCTCGCCCAGCAGAAAGGTGCGTCGGTCGAGGTCCCGCGCGGCAGTGAAGTTGACCCGCAGTACTTCGGCATCGAGCAGGTAGGCGGTGTCCGCGAGGGTGCCGCGGAAATTGATCTCGACCATGCTGCTGTAGTCGAGGCCGATCGCGGGCCGCCAGCCGTTCCCCGGCGCCACCAGCGGCTGGAAATACAGTCCACTTCGGGACTCGGCCACCGGGTTGGCGGAGTGCAGCACCGGAAGCGATTGGGCGGACAGCGGGTCAACCGCGGTGGAGTGCACCACCACCGCCAGCATCGCGAGGGAGGCCTTACGCATCGGTGAGCGACCGCCAGAGGTACCAGGCCGCATGCGACCGCATGGGTCGGAACTGCTCACCGACCGCGAGCATCTGCTTGGGCGTCGTGACGCGGTACAGCTTGATCAGGGCCCGCTGAATGCCGCCATCACCAATCGGCCAGACATCTGGCCGACCCAGCGCGAACATGAGGAACATCTCGGTGGTCCACACCCCGACACCCTTCACCGAGGTCAGGCGCTCGATGATCGCCTCATCGCTGAGCTTGCCAAGACCGCGCAAGCCGCCGTCCACCGTGAACCGGGCCAGTTCCCGGACGTAGAGCGCCTTGGCGCGCGACAGTCCGGCCCTGCGCAATCGGCGCGGGTCGGCCTCTGCCAGCGCCTCCGGTTGAATGGGCACGAGGGTACGCAGCTTGGCCATGATGCTGTCCGCCGCCTTGACGGAGATCTGCTGCGACACAATCGCGTCCACCAGTGACGGAAAGGCACGCCGCGGCTTGAAGACCGGCGACCGATGCCGGGCCACGAGGTCGGCCATGACGGGACAGGCGAGAAGGGGTTGGGACAAGGGATGGGGTGGTGGGGATGGGGAACAGGGAACGGGGAACAGGGAACAGGCGACCGAGCGCCCTTGGGAGCGCGTAGCGCGACCCGGCGCGAGGAAGTCCCACCAGGGGGAACGGGGAACAGGGAACAGGGAACAGGGAACAGGGAACAGGGAAAAGATAGCCACCTCGCCGAGCCGCGTTGCCGCCGGGCCGCCGAGCTTGACACCGCCCACGGCTCCGGGCTAACGTGAACCCATGGCGAACAACTCCTGCTTCAGCTTCTTCTTCTTTACCAACCCTGGCGGCGCGACGTGGCCGTCCGGTGGTGGGAAGCGCTGACGCTCGCCCGACACCCGGACCCCCCGACGCCCCGCCGAACCCGGCGGGGCGTTTTTCGTTTCCAGCTTCTGGAGTTTCCCGTATGCGCGTGGCGATTCAAGGTACCCGTGGTGCATTCAGCGAAGCGGCGGCTCGGCAGCAGTGGCCCGACCTGGAGGTCGTCCCGACCCGGGAGGTGGGTGATGTGGTGATGGCGGTCCGGGAGGGGCGGGCGGAGGCCGGTTGTCTCGCTATCGAGAACTCGCTGGTCGGTTCGGTCACCCCGACCTACGACCTGCTGCAGGAGGCGTTCGGTGACGGCGAGCTGCACCTGAGCCGCGAAATCCTCCTGCCGGTGCATCACAGCATCATGGGGCTCCCCGGGGCCACCCTGGACCAGGTCACCCAGGTCCTGTCGCACCCGGTCGCACTGGGGCAGTGCCGAGTCTGGCTGAGCAAGCACCTGCCCAACGCCATGCTGGTCAACGCCTGGGACACCGCCGGGAGCGCCGAGCTGGTGGCGCAGACCAGGGATCCCTCCCAGGCCGCAATCTGTTCCCGGATGGCCGCAGAAGCGTATGGACTGCAGCTGTTCGACGAACGGATCGAGGACGACCCGACCAACCAGACCCGCTTTCTCACCTTCACCCGGGCGCCGGCGCCAGACACTGACGCCTCCCTGCCGCTCAAGACCTCCCTGATCGTCTGGACCGATCACCGGCCCGGCATGCTGGCGGCGGTGCTGCAAGCCTTCGCCGGGCGCGGAGTGAACCTGACGAGCCTCCAGTCGCGGCCTGAGCGCTCAGCGCCCTGGACCTATCGATTCTACTTCGACGTGGAAGGGTCGCGGGCCGACCCGCGGCTGGCCGATGCCATCGAGTCCATTGAAGCGCTGGCGTCGCGCATCGTGGTCCTGGGCAGCTACCGGATCTGGCAGGCGGAAGGGACCGTCCCCAGCCCGGCGGTGCCGCATCCGCCGCACATGCGTCCCAAGCCCGATCTCCCGCTGTTCGACCGGCGGCAGCATCCCGACGGCACGATCGTCCAGGTCGGCAAGGTGATGATTGGCGGAGACCGTCCGGTGCTGATCGCCGGCCCCTGCTCAGTCGAAAGCGAGGCGATGATCCTGGAAACAGCGATCGGAGTCGCGGCGGCGGGCGCCGACATCCTGCGGGGCGGCGCCTTCAAGCCCCGCACCTCGCCGTACGACTTCCAGGGGCTCGGGGTGAAGGGTCTCAAGTTCCTGGCCGAAGCGCGGGAGCGGACCGGGTTGCCGGTGGTGACGGAAGTGTTGAGTTGGGAGGAAGTGCCGTTGCTGGCCCGGTATGCGGACATGCTCCAGATCGGCGCCCGCAACATGCAGAACTTCGCGCTGCTGCGTGCAGCGGGCCGGAGTGGGAAGCCGATCCTGCTCAAGCGCGGCGCCGGCGCCACGATCGAGGAATGGCTGCACGCGGCGGAGTATATCCTGGCCCACGGCAACCCCAACGTGGTGATGTGCGAGCGAGGCATCCGCACCTTCGAGCGGGCGACGCGCCACACCCTCGACCTGAATGCGGTGGCGATGGTTCGAGAGCGGACCCACTTGCCCGTCATCGCCGATCCCAGCCACGCCGCGGGGATCCGTTCGATTGTTCCGGCGCTGACGCTCGCCTCGCTGGCGGCCGGGGCGCAGGGGGTGATCGTGGAAGTGCATCCCGATCCGGACAAGGCGATGAGCGACGGGGCCCAGAGCCTGGACATCCCGGGATTTGCGGCGCTGGCGAGGATGATTCGAGGGGGGTAGGGGTGGTCAAGCAAAGGGGGCCCGCACTGCAGTGCGGGCCCCCTTTGCAACGCACCTGAGCCTATCGCGCCACCGACCCCGTCACCGTCATCCGACCCTTCTGTCGCATGATCACGAGCGAGAAGCCTTCGGTCGGCTCATAGCTCTCCAGCGCCCGCAGCAGCTGGCCGGGGAACTGGGTGTCACGCCCGTCGATCGAGAGCACGACATCGCCCGGCTTGAGCCCCAGTCGGGATCCCTCGGGCACGTCGATCACCAGCACCCCCTCGGGGGTGCCGAAATACCGGCCCAGCTCGGGGTTGATCGGGGCCAGCTCCAGGTCGGCGAGCGGAGATGCCAGCATGAAGAAGCGCGGCATCGGGGTCCGTATACGGCCCGTCATCGGCACCCGGAAGAGGCTGTCACCGCGCAGATTGAGCGAGTCGGTGAAGATCTGGTAACTGAAGCTGGGCCCTTGCCCCGGTTGGGTCTCGAGGACCGGACCCTGGCCGCTGTACGTCCGACCCTGCGTGGTCAGACTCCACACCGCCGGTTCGTCACCGGCAATCACGGTCGTGTTCTGCTGCACCTTCCCGCGCCGGTACTGCAGGATGGCGGTGTCACCGGGTGCCAGCCGGGCCGCGAGCTCAACCAGGCGGATACCGGGAACCGATTCATTCCGCCGCGCTGGTTGCCCGGCCCGGTCCGCGACCTGGGTTCCGTTGAAGCGGAGAATGATGTCGCCACTCCGAATGCCGGCCCGTGCGGCGGGCCCGTTGGGGGTAACACCGTCGATCACCGCGCCGATCGTATCGGTCGGGCTGGCCTCCATGCGCACGACAACACCGAGGCGGGCCCGGCGATTGGTCAGCACCTGCACCCGGGTTTCCATGGGCATCCGGTCCCGGGTAATCGTCCCCGAGACCCGGGGATTGTCCTGGGCGGCCGCCGAGGCCAGCAGGAGTGGTGTCATTGCGGCGGCCAGCAGCGCCCCGCGCGTGAGTTGATTCATGGTCCTGCCCTGCTTCAAGTAGAAAGGGGCGACCCGGTGGCCGCCCCTCAGTGTCCGGCCACATCGTTCCTGCGACTGCCTCAGAATCCGACCGCGCTGGCCCGGGTCAGATGGACATCCACCAGCGCATCCAGCAGCCCCACCCGCTGGCGCCACAGCCGCAGCAGCGCCTCGTCCTGATTGCGCCCACCCCGCAGCTGCGCAACCTCTAGCTGCTGATCCACATCCGAGATCCGGGCCTCGAGCGCGCCGGCCAGTCGCACCGTCCGACCGTCGGTCACCCGCGCGTCGGGGTTGTAGGACTGGATGAGCTGTTCGAGCTGACGGGATCGCGTCATCGCCTCGGTCAGCGCGACCTGCTCGGTGGCGTGCACCTGGTCCGTGGAGCGGGTCGTCGCCACCAGCGTGATGCTGGCCGCCGCGGCCAGACCGGTGATCGCGACCCAGCGCGTCACCTGCCGCCGACGCCGCTCCGCGAGCCGGCCGGAGACCGTGCGCCACTGACTGCGGGAGGGCGCCAGCGACGGCAGGGCCTTGAGCCGGGCCACGCGCTGGTCCAGCCGCCCCAGTTCCGCGCGGCAGGCACCGCACGCCTCCACATGAGCCAGGGCGTCGGTGGTGCCCGGCTCACGCCCCCGGTCCCGCAGGGTAACCAGCTGCTCCATCGTGAGGTGACTCATACGACCGGGACTTCCTCCCCGAGCCAGCGCCGCAGGCGGCTGTGCGCCCGTGCAAGCTGAGACTTGGAGAAGCTCACCGTCTTGCCCATCATGCCCGCGATCTCTTCGTGGGTGTACCCCTCGACATCGTGCAGCCACACCACCGCGCGGCTGGTCTGCGGCAGCCGCTCCAGCGCCGCCTCGAGGTCCATCCGCAACCCGAAGTCCTGCCGGGGGGCGCGATGATATTCCTCGTCCAGGTCGTCGGCATCGCGGTACTTGTTCCGCCGCAACCGCATCAGCGCCTTGCTCGCGGTGATGGTCCGCACCCAGCCCCAGAGGCTGCCATCGCCCCGGTACTGACCGATGCTGCGGCAGACCTCGAAGAAGGTCTCCTGCATCACGTCTTCCGCATCTTCCACGGTGCGGCAGATGCGGCGAGCGAGGTTGTAGACCGGGGTCTCGTAGGCCCGATACACCGTTTCCAGGGCGACCACATCGCCACTTCTGGCGCGGGCCAGGACTGCCTGGGTATCAGGGATGACAAGGGCGTCGGGAGTCATGCCGTAAAGATGCAGGGTGGGAGGATTTGGTTGCAGGGGTGCTAGCCTATTGGGGCCCTTTGGGCGGGGAGGTAATCCCTGACCGAGACGCCCTGAAATGCTGCCCCGGGGAGCATCCGCGCCGATCAAGCAACACAAAGTGCGACAACGAGATAGCACTTGTGCTCCAAAGGCGGATACCCTTCCGGGGCTGGCGGGAATCAGTACCGGAACACTACCGCCTGCAGGTGGCCGCCCCGAGCACGTCGAGTCGCCCCGCCCCGAAGATTCGCCGAGGCCCGATGGCATCCGCGCTCCGCTCGAGACAGGCGGTGACGAGGGCAGGAATGGCGAGGCGACCAAACTTGGCCTTCAGGATGGCGGCAGCCCCGCTCACGTGGGGCGCGGATTCACTGGTGCCCGCGACGCCGACATAGCTCAGGAAGGAGCAGGCGAACGGCAGGGTCAGCTGGTACTGGCTGCAGGCACTGAGCACGAAGTCGCTGCCGTTCCCCGAGACAAAGTCGCCGCCAGGCGCCATGAGGTCGACGCCGGTGATGCCGCCGAAGTTCGAGTAGCTGGCCAGGCCATCAAAGTTCGTCTGGTTGAACGGCGCGGTGGCCCCCACGCTGATGACCCCGAGGAGTTGGGCCGGCAGCACGATTTGCCGGATGGGGTCCTTGTCCAGATCGATGGCGTCATTGCCGGCGGACGCCACCACCACCGCCCCGTGCCGGGTGGCCCGGGCCACGGCCCGCTGCATCAGTTTCACCAGGTCCTTTGCCCCCGGTACGGTGAGATCGACGGTGCCGCCGAGACTCATGTTGATGACATCCGCATGATTGTCCGTGGCCCAGTCGATGCCGGCGATGATGTCGGCGAAGCTTCCACTGCCCAGCACATTGAGAACCTTGGCGGAACAGAGACGGGCGTCCGGCGCGACGGATGCCATGCCAATGCCGTTGGTCGAGATGTAGCCGGCGCTGGCGGTCCCGTGGAAATTGTAGTCCAGCGGATCGAGATCGCCGGGGAAGAGTGGCTGACTGATGAACGATGTCAGCAGCGTCGGGTCGACCTTGCCCTGGAGATCGATATGATCGGGGTCGATGCCGGTATCGAGGATGCAGACCACCGCGTTCCGACCGCCGGTGGACTTGCTCCACGCCTGGTCGGCCTTCACCTGCCGCATGTTCCACTGATCGGCGTAGAAGAACGCCCCGCTCTGGTCAGTGCCGGCGGGCCGCGATCCGCGCGGATGCCAGGGTAAACTGGTGCACCGTGGCGGCATCGGGCCGGGGAACGAACTGCACCTGGAGATCCTGGGCCACGAGTTCCACTCCCTTGGCCCGACTGAGGCTCTCGGCACCACCGGCGCCGACGCCCTCGACAATCGCCAGATTCAGCTCAGCATGGCGCCGCTCCACCTTCCCGCCGAGGGCCTGGACAGCCGCGGCGAAAGTGCCCGGTTCGGTGGCGGCAAAGCTGACCAGGTAGCGGTCGGGCCGGGCATCGGACTGCACAAAGGCAGTGGGGGTCCGAATCTTCATGGTCTGGTCAGGCGCAACTGCGGTATCCTGGGCGCACGCGGAGAGCAGCACACCGGCCACGGCAATGCTGCCGGCCAGCCGCTGGCGGAGCGGGGAATTCACCATTGGACCTCCTGAGTTGTGGGGGGGTGAGTCTTCAGGCAAAGTGGCTCCGACTACCGCCATCGTCAACCAATCATCGGTCGCACTAGATTGCCCCCCATGACAGCCTCCCCAACACCGACGCTCCCACCCGACTGGGCCCACCACCTCGCCGACGAGGCCGACGCCGCCTTCCTCTACCGGGAGCTGTCCCGGCTGGAGAAGGATCCGGAGCGGGCCACCCTGTACGGCAAGCTGGCAGCGGTGGAAGACCGGCATGTCGCCGTCTGGAGCGAGTTGATCACCGCCCAGGGCCACGTCGTCCCGCCCCTCAGGATTTCGGGCCGGGCCCGGCTGCAGGCGTGGCTGGCCCAGAAGTTCGGCCCCGGATTCCTCGCGCCGATGCTGCTCGAGGAAGAGGGGCGTGAAGTCAAAGGCTACCTCAGTCTCTATCGCGAAGCGCCGGAAGGCGCGGCCGCACCCACCGCCCTGCTGCTCGCGCGGGAGTCGGCGGAACACGCGGAGTCGCTGGCGGGAATGGTGGGCCGCAGCGCCGAGCCGTGGCACAAGACCGGGGCCGGCGGCATGCTGCGCAACCTGGTGTATGGGTTCAACGACGGGCTGACCGCCAACTTCGGCCTGGTCGCCGGCATGCTGGGCGCTCAGGGTGAACTCAACCTCTCGGCCCACGCGGTGATCGTCGCCGGCGTGGCGGGTATGGTGGCCGACGCCCTCTCGATGGGCTCCTCAGGGTACCTCGCCGCCAAGAGCGAGCGGGAGGTCCACGAACACGAGATCGCGATGGAGCGGGAAGAGATCCGGCTGATGCCGGACCTGGAGCGGGAGGAGCTGTCGCTGCTCTATCAGGCCAAGGGAATCCCCGCGGCCCAGGCCGACGCCCTCGCGGCGAGCGTCATGCAGGACCCGGAACGGGCGCTGCAGGAGAAGGTGCGGGAGGAGCTGCAGATCAGCGAGCCGGACACGACCCCGTTCCGCGAAGCGTGGATCACCGGATTGGCGACCGCGGTGGGAGCATTCATCCCGGTGGCACCCTTTCTCTTCGCCACCGGCCTCACCGCCATCTGGACCAGCTTCGGCCTCTCCATGCTGGCGCACTTCGGCGTAGGCGGCGCCCGCAGCTTCTTCACCGGTCGCGGCGCGTTCCGCAGCGGCATCGACATGTTCGCCGTCGGCCTCGGCGTCGCGGCGGTGGGCTATGTGGTCGGAGAGTGGCTGACCAGACTGCTGTAGGACCGCGGGTGAGACCCGCGGGTGAGAACCGCGGGTGAGAACCGCGGGTCGAAGGCCGCCCGCCCCCTATTTGCGCCCCCGCCCACCGGACCGTACCCTAAGGCTGCCCCCCACAGGAATCACCATGCGCGCCCGTGCCCCGTTGCTCTGCGTCGTTGCGCTGTGCTGTGCTGTTCCCGCCATCCTTAGCAGTCAGTCACGCCCAAACGCCCCCATGAACCAGCCAGCCGCTGCCGGACACTACACCCGGATGCGCATGGTCAAGATCATGGACAGCCAGGGGTGGGGACAGCCGGTGGAGGTTGCCCGCCTGCTGATTCCCTCCGACTGGAAGAGCGAGGGCGGGGTGAACTGGGTCTCGGGAATGACCCGCTGCCCGGCCAACATCATCCAGGTGAATTTCCGCGCGGTGTCGCCGGACGGACTCACCGGTTTCGAGATCATGCCGGCGTATGTCTGGTCCTGGTCAGATGATCCGATGCTGCTGCAGAGCATCCAGAACAGTGCCGCGAACAACCTGGGCTGCGACGCGCGACCGCCGATGCGGGCGGCTGACTTCCTCACCTCGATGGTGATCCCGGGCCGGCGTCGAGGCGCCCGGGTGCTGCGGGCTGAGCCGCTGCCCTCGGTGACCCAGGCCGAGCAGGAAAAGATGTCGCGGGGGTACGCCCAGATGATCCGGGGCGGCTACATGCGATACGTGAAGGCCGACGCCGGGCGGGTGCGGCTCAGCTACGCCATCAATGGCGCCCCCGTCGAGGAGTGGCTCTCGGCCAACACCTACGTGACCGCATCACCGATGGCCAGCAGCGCGGCGCTCATGAACGGCAACATGAACCAGAGCGCGAACAGCTTCCAGAATTCAGCCTACAACATCATCGGCGTGCACGCTCCATCCGGGCAGCTCGACGCGCATGCGCGACTCTATGCGATGATCGTGGCCTCGATCCGCCCCAACCCGCAGTACCAGGCGGCGGTGAGCCAATGGCTCGCGAGCATGGGGAAGATCCAGCAGCAGGGCGCGATGGACCGGCACAAGATCTGGCAGGACGCCCAGGCCTATATCAGCAATAGCATCAATCAGACGTACGCCGAGAACCAGGCCAGCCAGAACCGGCAGGCGGAGCAGTTCGGCCAGATGATCCGGGGGGTGGAGACCTACGTCGATCCGCGCTCCAACGAGCGGATCGAACTGACGGCGGGATGGACGAGCGCCTACAGCAACGGCAAGGGGGAATACATCCTGGTGGACTCACCCAATATCAATCCGGCGCAGCTGCTGCAGGAGGATTGGCGGGAGATGAGCCGGCCGCCCCGGTAGGCGCGTCGCAGTAAAAAGCCAACGCAGAGGTCGCGGAGGGCTCGCCGAGATCGCGGAGCACCGAATTTATTGGTGGCCCGCGGGGGGAATGACACTTCGTCTCTGCCGGAGTAGACCCTCAGTGTCGAGGATCTACCGGGTCGGCATGAAAAGAGACGCGATCCGCGGCAGGGCGTTGATGAAGGTCGGGTCGCTGTTCACCAGCAGGGCCACCACCAGGCTGTCGTCAGGGTAAATCCGCAGGTGGGCCGTGGCGCCCATCGAGCCGCCGGTGTGGCCCACCCAGCGATGGCCCTTCGCATCCGTGCCACTTCCCCACCCCATGCCGTACCCCGTCGAGCGGCCATCGCTGGTCTGCTGGGGGGCCCACAGCACCTGAACTGTCTCCGGCGCGAGCAGCTTGCCTGTCAGCATCGCCTGGGCGAAGCGGGCCAGGTCCTCGGTGGTGGACAGGAACCCGCCGCCGGCCCATTTGTAGCTGTTGTCGACGTACGGCGCATTCAGGACCGGGCCGTCGGGCCGGTTCACGTAGTTATGCGCCCGAAAGGGGATAATGCTGTCCGCGAACTCCGGCACCGTGGCCGCCATGCCGGCCGGCTGGAAGACGTGCTGCATCATGTAGGGCAGGAACTCCTCCCCGCTCGCCCCCTCGATCACCGCACTGATCAGGTTCCAGCCGTACGAGGAGTAGGAGTACCGTGTCCCCGGCTCGAACAGCAGGGAATCGTCCTGGAAGATCGTGAGTCCTTCGCTCACGGTCGCGTAGTGCCGGGTGCTCTCGAACTCGCCGGGGTTGTAATGCCGGATGCCGGCGAGATGGCCCGCGACCTCCCGGGTCGTGACCGGCCAGGGCTTCAGCGGAAAGGTCGGGACGTACCGCTGGACCGGCGCATCGAGGTCGATCTTCCCTTCCTGCACCAGGCGCCCGAGCGCGGCCGAGGTGAGCGACTTGCTGACGCTGCCGACGCGGAAACGGGTCTGGGGTGTCGCGGGGACCTTCTGTTCCAGATCGGCGTAGCCGAACCCTTCGCTCCAGATGACCTTGCCATTCTTCATGACGGTGATGGCAGCGCCGGGCGCGCGCACCACCGCCATGGTGTCGCGGATGAGCTTGCGGGCCTGAATGATGGCGGCGGTGTAGCTGGGCGCGGCCGCGCGGGGTCTGGTCTTCGGCGGGGCGACGGTCTGGGCGGGGGACGAGGTCGACAGCAGGAGCGCCAGCACGACTGCGAGGCCGAGATCTCGTCGCATGACAACCTCACTCAGAAAGTTGAACGCAGAGGCGCAGAGGCTTCGCGGAGTGCGCAGAGAAAAGCAACAGATTGGTGGTGGTTCCGAGCAGAGTCAGACCTGCACCCATCCGTCAGCTACTGTGCTCTGCGTCCGCCACGAACCCCTCTGCGCCTCTGCGTTGCTGGTACTCCTGGACTAGACCACGATGCGAAGGCCGACAGCAGGTGCGCCAGCGGGACGTGAACTGGCGACCTCGTCGCAGGCCAACCTCCCTGAAAAGACAATCAACGCAGAGGTGCAGAGGCTGCGCGGAGTGCGCAGAGAAAAGCAACAGATTGGTGGTGGTTCCGAGCAGAGTCAGATCTTGCGCCCACCTTCAACTGCCGTGCTCTGCGCCCTCTGCGAATCCTCCGCGCCTCTGCGTTGCTGTTGCTAGACGACGATATTAATCAGGCGATCCGGTACGAACACCACCTTCCGGATCTCCTTCCCCTCCACAAACTTGGCGACCGTCGGCTCGGCCAGGGCCAGCGCCTGCACTATCGCCTGCGCGGCACCGCGGTTGACCATGACCCGGCCACGGGTCTTGCCACTCACCTGAACCGGCAGCTCGATCTGATCCGAGACGACCAGATTCTCGTCCCAGGTGGGCCACCCGGCATCGAACACCGTCGTGGTGTGCCCCAGCCGCTCCCAGCACTCCTCGCTGAAGTGCGGGGTGAACGGCGCCAGCATGACGACCAGGCTCTCGATCATCGCCCGGTCGCGGCAGCCCGCCTCCTTCATATGGTTGATCAGCTCCATGAGCGCGGCGATCGCAGTGTTGTAGCGCAGCGCGGCGATGTCCTCCGCAACCTTTTTCTTCGTGGCGTGCCAGCGGACCACGATCTCCTTGCTGAGCTCACCGTCTTTCTCGGTGTCGCCCACCAGCAGCCAGACCCGGTCCAGGAAGCGGCGCGGCCCGTTGATGCCGGCGTCGCGGAAGTCGCCCCCTTCCTGGAACGGTCCCAGGAACATCAGGTACATGCGGAAGGTGTCGGCGCCCCACTGGGCGATGTACTCGTCCGGCACCACCACGTTGCCCGCGCGACTTCGACATCTTCGAGCCGTCCTTGACGATCAGCCCGTGGGCCCGGAAGCGGGTAAACGGCTCCTCGAAGTCCAGGTGACCGAGGTCGTGCAGCACCATCGCCAGGAACCGGGTGTACAGCAGGTGCAGCACCGCGTGCTCGTTCCCCCCGATGTAGGTCGTGACCGGACACCAGGTCCGGGTCCGCGTCGGGTCGAACGGCCCGTCGGTGAATTCGCTGCTCGGATACCGCAGGTAGTACCAGGCCGAATCGAGGAAGGTGTCGGAGACGTCGGTCTCCCGCCGCGCCTGCTTGCCGCAGGTCGGGCAGGCGACGTGGTACCACTCCTTGTGCCGCGCGAGCGGCGACACGCCGCAATCGTCGGGACGGAAGTCCTCGATGGGCGGCAGCATCACCGGCAGATCCTTTTCCGGCACCGGCACGGGCCCGCAGGCGTCGCAGTAGATGATCGGGATCGGGCGGCCCCCAGTAGCGCTGGCGCGAGATGCACCAGTCGTGCAGCCGGTACTGGACCACCTGCTTGCCCGCTTCCGCTCGGCCAGCCAGGCGGTGACCGCCGCCTTCGCCGGCTCGGCCGTCTGGCCGTTGAACGCGCCCGAGTTGACCAGCACGAAGCCGGCGGTTTCCGTCAGCGCCTCGGTCAGCGGTGATCCGTCGGCCGGCGCCCGGCATCCGCCACCACCCGGACGATCGTGCAGCCCGAACTTCGTCGCGAACGTCGAAGTCGCGCTCGTCGTGGCCCGGCACCGCCATGATGGCGCCGGTGCCGTACTCCATCAGCACGTAATCCGCGATCCAGACCGGGATCGGCTGCGCCGGTGGCGGGATTGATGGCGTAGCCACCGGTGAAGACGCCGGTCTTGTCCTTCTCCCCGATCTTGCGGCTGACCAGGTCCTGCTTGCCGGCGCCGCCGTCACGTAGGCCGCGACCGCCGCCTGCTGGCGCGGTGGTGGTCAGTTGGTCGACCAGCGGGTGCTCCGGCGCCAGCACCATGAAGGTGGCGCCGAAGAGGGTGTCGGGCCGGGTGGTGAAGACCGGGATGGGCGCCTGGCCCTCCACCGCGAAATCGATCTCGGCGCCCGCGGACCGCCCGAGCCAGTTGCGCTGGGCGGTGCGGGTGGTGTCCGACCAGTCCGAGGGTCGTCCAGGTTGGCCAGCAGCCGGCTCGGCGTACTCGGTGATCCGGAAGAACCACTGCTCCAGCAGCCGCTGCTCCACCGGGTCCGCAGCGCTCGCAGTGGCCGTCGATCACCTGCTCGTTGGCCAGCACGGTCTTGTCGCTGGGACACCAGTTGACCGCCGCCTTCTTCTTGTAGGCCTTCCCCGCCTTGTAGAGCTGGAGGAAGATCCACTGGGTCCACTTGTAGTACGCGGGATCGGTGGTGCGACAGCTCGTGGCGCCAGTCGAACATGCCGCCGATCCGTTCGAGCTGGCGGCGGAAGTTGGCGATGTTCCGCGGGATCAGCTCCGCCGGATGGATCCCGACCTTGAGGGCGTAGTTCTCGCTGTGGATCCCGAACGCGTCGAAGCCCATCGGCTCGAAGACGTCGTAGCCCTGCAGCCGCTGGAACCGGCCGTAGACGTCGCTGCCGGTGAAGGCGAACATGTTCCCCACGTGCAGCCCCTCGGCCGACGGGTAGGGGAACATCATCAGGTTGTAGAAGGGCCGCCGCGGCGTGGTCGAGGTCGGGCTCGTTGGTCCCGCGCTCGGCCCAGCGGGCCTGCCACTTCGCCTCGACCTGATCAGGGCGGTACGCTTCGGGCAGTGTGTCGTTCATAGGGGCCGGAATCTAAGGCACGACGGGCCGCAGGGGGAGGGCCGGGGCGGGACCGGGCAGGGGACAGAATGTCGACCGCTTGCCCCACCCTGTCCCCTTCGCCCTAACTTCCCTTTCTCCATTTCACTTACCACCGCGCATTGCCACCCTTCCCCGGCCATGACGCACGGCAGCAGTTCGTCCGCCGGATGTACCTCGTCTCCTCCGGGCTTGTCCTCCTGCTCGGGGCGGTGCTGACGGCCGCCGCTCTGGTTCTTCCTCGGCCGGGTCAATCCGCCAGAAGGATTCTGGGCCGCAATCTCCTGGCATTGTCATCGCCTTCCTGGTGGTCGGTCTGCTGATCGGGGGACTACACGGTCAGCTGGATCATCCGCAACATCCTCCGGCCCCTGGGCAACGCGGTGGTGGTCGCAACCGGGTGGCCGATGGCGACCTCACCGTTTCACTGTCGAGCGTCGGACGGACGCAGGCGGACCATCCTCACCGCCGCGATTGGCAAGATGGTGCTGCACCTGCGCACCCTGGTGAGCGCCATCAAGGGGAGCGCGCAGGAAGCGGCAGCGATGGCGCAGGAGATCTCCAGCTCGACGCAGCAGATGAGCGCCTCCACCCAGGAAGTCTCCGGGACCTGCAACGACCTGACTGAACGTGCCACTCGCCAGGCAACGATCGTTCGGGCCGCGGCCGCGGATGGCGACCGGATTCTCCAGATCGCACAGAACCTGGCCGAGACCGCCGGTACCGCCGCGGACCGCAACGCCGCCCTGGCCCGCCTCGCCCGGGGACACCGTGATGAGCTGGACGCCAGTTCAAGCCAACTGCAGCGCCTGGCGGAGGAGATCGAGCTGGGTGCCGAGGAGGCCACCCTGCTGGCCGCCGCCTCGGAGGAGATCGAGAAGTTCGTCACCCAGACCAAGGCGATTGCCCGGCAGACCCACATGCTGGCGTTGAATGCCGGTATCGAAGCGGCCCGCGCCGGCGAAGAGGGGAAGGGGTTCGCCGTGGTCGCAGAGGAGGTCCGCAAGCTGGCGGGTCAGGCGGCGCAATCGGCGACCCTCGCCAGCGACACGGTGCGCATGGTGCAGGAGCGGGTCGCCACGGCGCGGGAGCGGTTGCTGCGACTCGGGGAGGGCGGAAAGGCGGCACGGGACGCCGCCCATAAGGCGGCCGACGGGCTGGCGCGGGTGGCCGATGAGGCCCATCAGACCGACGAATGGGGTCGCCAGATCTCGCAGGCCTCGGGCGAAGTCCGCACCCTGATTGAGGGGATTGCCAACCGGATGGTGGAGGTCTCAGGCGGTACCGAGGATGTCGCGGCTGCCGCCGAGGAGATTGCCGCAAGCGCCCAGGAGCTCAGCGCCTCCACCGAGCAGGTGGCCGGCAGCGCCCACGCCCTGGCCGAAACCGCCCAGGGCCTCTTCGCTCAGGTCGGGAAGTTCAAGATCGATTAACGACGCTCAGCGGCCCTGATCGAGCTGGCGACTCACCGCATCCAGCAGCTGCAGCAGTTCCGGCGCCGTTACCTCCCCCATGTGACCCAGGGTCAGTCGACCATTGGAGCCGACCGGCAGTTCCGTCCCGGGCGCCATCGGCCAGTCATCCTCCTGCAGTCCACGAATGACCCCCGCAGCAGTGTTGCCCTCTGGCAGCCGCAGGCAGCTCGCTGCCGCGGCCCGTCGGCCCACTGGCGCGATCAGGTGCACGTCGCTCCGCACCATGGCCCACTGCTCGACCTGGGCCCGCAGCATCGCGTGACGGTTCCAGCGGACCTCGACGCCTTCGGCCATGATCTGGTCGAGCTGATGCCGGAGTGCGAGCGCCAGGCCGGGCGCGGTTTCCCCGACCACATCTCCATGACCTGCCGCTTCCTGGCGTGCGGCGAGATCGAGTTCAACCCCGCGGCCGGTGAGACTGCGGACCCGGCTGGCCGCCTGTTGCGATAGCGTGGCGAGGCCCAGCCCCGGGGGCAGTCCCAGCGGGCCGGCGGATGGCGCCATGAGAAGATCGATCCCCCAACGATCGGTTTCGATCGGGGTCGCACCGAACGCGCCCCGCCCGTCCACCAGGAGCATCCTGCCGGGGCGCCGACGAATCACCGCGGCGAGTTGCTCAAGATCAAGTTGCGTCCCCACGCTCAGCTCGGCGTGTACCAGCGCCACGGTGTCGACCTCCGGCCCACCGAGAAACCGCTCGAGGTATTCCACCTCCGGCACGGTCCCCGGGTGCACCATCAGCCGGATCACTTCGCGGCCGAGCGCTTCGGCGGCATCAGCGAGCGCAGCGCTTTCGGGGCCGGCCACCAACACGAGGACGCGCTGCTCCACCAGGGTTCGCAGCGCGATCTCCCGCACCATGCCGTAGGAGGCGGGGAACACCACCACCGGTCGTGCCGTGCGGAAGAGCGCCTGCAGTGACATCTGGGACTGCAGGAGTGGTTCGCGCGCTGCGGTAGCGGGGAGCAGTGCCGCATCGGTGAGGATCGCACGGATGGCAGCGGTTGGTTCCGCCGCATCGGGGGAAAACCAGGCGGTCATGCGTCCGGACCGTGCACGTACTGCGCCTTGAGGCCGGCCAGCGTCTGGCGCATGCGCCTGACCCCGCGCACCGTCGGATAGCGGTCAATCAGCCGCCGCAGTTCACGCATCGCGGCGCCGGGATCGTCCAGGGCGCGCTCATGCAGGTGGGCGAGGGCCAGCCCGACCCGAATGTCGTCAACTGGTTTCAGGTTAGGCGTCGCCCGAAACTGTTCCAGTTCCCCGAGCGCCGTCTGGGGATCTCCCAGTGGGCCGGCGAGCAGACTGGCTCGGCGGGTGAGCGCGTCGCTGTCGCCCCTGGCCGCGCGAACGGCATAGTCCACCGCGGCGGCCTGATACTCGCCCCGGGCCACCAGCGATTCGATGGCCGAGTAACCCTGGCGATACGGCACCAGGCCAGCGTTAGTCACCACCCGGCCGCCCAGCTCGATGAGTGGGTCGAGCACACCGTCGAGCACCGCGTGCGTGAGACCGTAGATAGACCAGAGGCTGCCGACGAGGACGAGACCCTGCGTGGTGACGTCGGTGGCCCAAAGCGCGACCGAGATGACGGTACCCCCAATAAGGAGGAAAGCCGCCATGAACCGGATGATATCGAAGGGGTCCGAATCGGAACTCGGATCCGAGCCGCTGGCGCGTAGGGACATGTGTGACGGCAACTTAGGAAGCGCCGACGGGGCCGGCAAGTTGACAGAAGTATGGGCCGGTGCCTAAATCCCACGGTCTGGTAAAGCTTCTCTCTCCCCTTCCGGAGTACTCTGTGTCCGACTCCGTATCTCGTCGCGGTTTTCTGGAACAAACTGGTTCGCTGCTGGCCGCTGGCGCGTTGGCCCCGGCAGTCACCCCGATGGGTGCGCCAGCGATCATTCTTCCCGGGGCGAGCCGACCCGCTGCGGTAGCCTCGGAGAATGGCATTCGCGGCCTGGCACTCGCCATCCAGCTGGTCGAGGGGGGCAGCGATACCCTGGATGCTATCGTGGAGGGGGTGAAGATCCAGGAGCTTGATCCAGACGATCAGTCGGTGGGGTACGGCGGGCTGCCCAACGAGGAGGGAGTGGTGCAGCTCGACGCCTCCTGCATGCACGGCCCGACCAAGCGGGCGGGGGCGGTGGCCTGCCTGGAGGGGATCAAGACCCCGAGTGAGGTGGCGCGTCTGGTCCTCAAGTACACCGACCATATCCTGCTGGTCGGCGAGGGTGCCAAGAAGTTCGCCCTCTCCTTCGGCTTCAAGGAGGAGGACCTCCTGACGCCCGCCTCCCGCGAAGTCTGGCTGCGGTGGCGGGCGAATCGGGGCAATGAGGACGACTGGGTGAATGTGCCGGAGGGAGATCCACCGATGGCGCGAGTCACCGGCACGATCAACATGAACATCGTCAACCGTCAGGGCGATATTTCCTCCATTACTACCACCAGCGGGCTGGCATGGAAGATCCCCGGCCGGGCGGGCGATTCCCCGATCATCGGGGCCGGCCAGTACGCCGACAACGCCATCGGCGCGGCGGGCTCGACCGGGTTGGGCGAGGCGAACATCATGGCCTGCGGTGCCTTCCTCACGGTGGAACACATGCGTCGCGGCATGAAGCCGACCGATGCCGCGCTGGAAACCCTCAAGCGGGTGGTCGCGATCACCCCCGCGCGATGGCTGCACCCCAATGGCCGGCCGAAGTATCAACTCAATTTCTACGCGTTGAACAAGAAGGGGGAGATCGGCTGCGCCTCGATTTATCCGAGTCGCTTCTCGGGGTACGATGGTACCGCCTCCATCCGGGACACCGCGTTCCTCTACGAGCGAGCTCAATGATGCGTGTACGACCGTTTCTGGTGGCTTTCGCCCTGGCGCTGCTGGTGCCTGCCATGGTCCAGCCGCTGGCGGCACAGGATCCCAACCGGCCGAGCGATTCTCCCTGGAAGGACAGCTTCTATCCGTTCTTCCCGTCGCTGGGCAACAACTATCCGCTGATCGCGCTGCACCTGGAAGAGCGCAAAGCGGCGAACTATTTCGCCCGCACCCCGTACGATGGCCTGTTCTCCGTCGACCTGGGCACCGGCTTCACGGGGGCCCGGATGGCGGTGGCACGCTATCACGCCCCGCTCATGTGGCGCGACTGGCGCCTGAACGCCGTGGCTGGTACCACCCGCGAGACGCGACTGGGCTACTTCGGGCTGGGGAATGACACCGAGAACAACGACGCGCTCATTACCGACGCCCAGCCGCACTATTACGAGGCGCGCCGGACCCGCTACTTCAGTAACCTGGAAGTCTCGCGACGGATCACCGGACCACTCTTTCTGGCAGGCGCGGTCGGGGTGGAACACAGCAACTTCGGCGACCTCTCCCGCCCCTCGCTGTTCCGCACTGATTTCGGCACCGACAACGTGACCGACACCGATGTCCGGGGCCGAGTCACCCTGGTGCTCGATGCACGGGACAACGAGTTCAATCCCACCAAGGGGATTCTGGCGCAGAGCTCCTTCACCGTCGGGTCGGGCGGGGATGGCTACCGCCGGTTCAGCGCCGACCTGCGCGGCTACGTGTCACCGCGTGAGGGAACGATCGTGGCGGCCCGGATTGCCGGCTCCGGCATGTCGAGCGACGCGCCGCTGGCTGCGCGGTTCGAGGTTCCGGTCTGGGAGGGTGAGGTCAGCGTACTGGGCGGCAGCATGTCGCATCGCGGCCTCGCCTTTCAGCGACTGGCCGGGCGCGGCGTCCTGATGGGCAATCTCGAGGTACGGCACAATCTGCTCGACCTGGGCGACTTCGGGGCGTTCACCGCCATCGGCTTTGTCGATGCGGGGCGGGTGTTTGAGCAGGAGGACTTCAAGCTCACCACCGACAACATGAAGGTCGGTGGTGGCGGCGGGCTGGCGATCCGGATCCTGCGATTCAGCGTCTGGACCTTCAATTTTGCCGGCGGCCCCGATGGCTTCCAGTTCAGCAGCGGCACCGGGTGGAGTTTCTAGACGGTCAACCCCATCGCGGCCATCACCTCGCGCAGGGTGGTTTCCCCGTGGTCCCGGGCATACCAGCGACGGACTTCCTTGTACCGTTCGGGTGAGGGAAGGATGTCCTTGTTGGCCATGACCCAGGCCTGGAGTTCCCGGGGACGGGGGCCCCACCAGCCGAGTTCGGTGTAATCGGCATCGAGCGCGATCACGACCGGAATGGAGCGGGAGCCGTTGGTCAGGTACTGATTCATCACCGCGGGATGTTCATCGCGTCGGAGCACCCGCAGGGAGAGCCCGGGCAGCGTTTCGGTCCAGCGGGCCACCACCGGCACCGAGTTGATGGCATCCCCACACCAGTCCTCGGCGATGACCAGCAGGCGCCAGGTGGTGCCGCTCGGGACCCCGGCGTGGGCCCAGTCGGGAATCCGTGCGAGTCGATGGACGGCCTGCCACATCTCCTTGTGCTGCGGTGCACTCTCTTCCACGAAGCGCTCGAAGGTGAGCGCCTCGTCCCACAGTGCCCTGAAGTCCAGCATGTCGTTCCTTTGCGTATGATCGAGCACCGGGCAGCTTCACCGGCATTCTTCTAGAGTGAATCACCATGACCACGGCCCGAACCCAGCGACGAGACGGCGAGGCCACGCGCGAGCGCCTGCTCCGGGCCGCGCTCGAGCTGTACGGTTCCAATGGATTCCTGGGTACCACCACTCCGGTGCTGGCCTCTCGTGCCGGCGTCGCGGAAGGTACAATCTATCGACACTTCACCAGTAAAGAGCACCTGCTGAACGAGGCGTTCCGGCGAGCCCATCGCTGGGCCATGGAGCTGCTGGAAACCCTCGACGCCGACCGGCTCCGGCGGGCACCCGAGCGCCTGGCCCTGTTCGCCCGTCAGCTCATCGAGGCGAGCCTCGCCGAACCCGCCCTGGTGCGCATGCTGCTTTCCAACGCCCACGAGCCCTTCCTCGACGACCACAGCCGGACCGCACGGCGCGAGTTCCGCAACGGACTGATCCAGCTGGTGGCCATGGGGAAGTCCGATGGACAGATCCGGCCGGGTCCGGCCGACCTCTGGGCCTCGGTCTGGCTCGCCATCATCAGCTACGCGGTGGACCGCGTGGCGGCAGGAGAATGGACCGCCGAGAGTGCGCCAATGGCGCTGGCGCTCGAAGCGGCGTGGGATGCCATCGCCACACGACCGGCCATCGCCCCGACCGGCTGACTCATCGGGCGCGCACCCCCACGAACCGTGTCACACCCCGCGGGTGGTGCACCGCGCCGCCAAACTGGATGATCCGGGTTCCACCCCCACCGAGCGGTCGCACCACCAGTTCCCCACTTTCAACGTAGAGCAGTGAGTCGCCGCCCCAGGACATCGGATCGTGTCCGGTGCGTGCGAGCACACTGGTGCCGGTGGCCAGCCGGGCGCACACACCGCCGCTGTCACACGGCACTGCTTCGCCTATTGGTGGGTCACCCAGCAGGACGCGGAAGAGCGAGTCACCCGCCTCGGTGGTCACCGCGGTCAGCTCTGGGACCGCGGGCGGTGCGGGCATGACATGGATGCCGGTCGGGCCGCGAAGAAAGAGGGAGTCGCCGGCCTTCGACCAGGCCAGTGCTTCGACCGTGACGGCGGGATCGAACCGGCGCTCGGCGCCATTCAGGAGATTCAATATCACCACACCGAGGGCGGTGGTGTCGCCCGGCGTCCGACTCCGCAGGAAGGCGAGCAGGCTGCCGTCCGGCGAAAGGGCGGGGGCGCGCTCATCGAGCCGGGTGAAAGTGACCTGATAGGCGGTGCCGCCGGTCGGTGGCGAGGCGAAGAGATCGCCGAGGCCATCTTCGCCGTCGGCAACGAAGACGATGTACGGTTCCTGGCCGACCTCGAGCTTGTTGGAGAGGGGCGAGAGCGAGCCGCGGCACCCGAGCAGGGCCAGCATGAGCACTAACGGCATACCGCGAAGGCGCGAAGAAATATGCTGGAAGACCCGCAACGTGTTGTGTCGTATCATGATACCTGGCGCGGCATGGTTGATGGGCGACGTCGCATCCTCGCGGTCAACTGTTTTAGTGACTGACCGTGGCGTCCAGCAGCCACCAGTGATCCGGATCAATGTCGACACGCTTCGGTGCCTTCGTGACGCCGGCGAGCGTGAGTACCGTCTCGCGGCCCGACACCTGCCGGATGAAATCCTTGCCGTCCACCCGGATCGTCAGATTGGGCAGGGTGAACTCTCCCCAGGCAGCGGGTTGCGTCTGCCGTATCGTCAGCTCAAGCCCGGCCTTGCCCGGGCGCCAGGTCACCGCCAGCTGGGGATACCCGGGCTGGGTGAGCGCCTGGGTGAAATAGGCTGACAGGTCAGTCCCCGCCGCCCGGCTCATGACCTTCGCGAAATCCTCACTCAGCGCGCTGCTGTCCCGATAGGTGCGGTACCAGTCCCGGATTCCGCTGTTGTAGGCGCTGTCACCGATCATGCCGCGCAGGGTGTGCAGGACCCAGGCGCCCTTGGGGTAGCTATTGCTGTTCAGCAGCTTGAAGAGATCGGTCTGGGCCAGGTCGAGAATCGGCCGGTTGGTCTCCGGCGCCTTCCGGATCCGGTCGGCGGCCGCCTGCATCACCGCGGCGAAAGCGCTGTCGCCATCGGCATGCCGCACCCACAGGGCGGAGTAGTAGGTCGCAAATCCCTCTGAGAGCCAGACATGATGCCAGTCGTCCTCGGTGACGGCATCGCCGAACCACTGGTGCGCCGTTTCGTGGGCCACGGTGGCTTCACTCATCCGGCCGGAGGCAACCGCCCGGGTGTCGTAGAAGATGGCGGTTGGGTTTTCCATGCCACCGAACATGGTGGTCGACTCGACATGCGAGAGCCGGTCGTAGGGGAACGGCCCGATCAGCCCGCTGAAGAAGTCGATCATGTCGCCGACCCGGGGAAAGGCCGTCGCCATCGCGCGGGCAGAATCCTCCGGATAGGTCACCACCGCCAGCGGCACACATTTCACCGCACAGCCCGCATCGGGCAGGGTGGTCGTCGCCAATGTCGCTGCCCCGAAAACAATGCCGTACGGCGAGATACGCTGATCCATCCGGAAGTGCCAGACGGTGCGGCCGCGCGGCAGGGTGTCGATCCGCTGGCGGACGCCGGTGGCAATCACCTGTACCCCGGCCGGCACCTCGATGTGCATCGACACGGTGGCCTTGTCGCTGGGGTGGTCTTCCAGCGGCAGCCACTTGTGGACCCGGTCGGGCCAGTTGTCGGCGAACACGGTGCGCCTGCCAGTGGCACTGTCTATCCGTATTGTCAGGCCATCCTGGGGAATGCCGTGATACCGAATGGAGGTGATGAGTGTGTCGCCCGCCTGCTTGTGGTGCGGGATGTAGACCCCACCGCCGGGATTGATGGCGAAGGTGATGCGCCCGAGTCGCTTCTCCCCTTCCCCGTCGGTCAGGACCCGGACCACCCGATACACCGTGTCCAGCTGCACCTCCACCGGATCCGAGGAGCGGAGCCGCCAGGTGGTCTGCATCAGCCCGAGGATATGGGTCCCGGTATCGCTCAGCACGATCGAGACATCATGATTCAGGGCATCGTGCTTCGGTCGCAGCGTGTCCGCCCGGGCAGCGAGCGGCGACTGGAGGGCAAGGAGGAGCAGGAGCATGTCGGTATTTACAGGTGAGAGACGGGGGTGAGCGACCTGCGGCCGAGCCTGCGCTCACACCTCCAGATCGACCGCCAGCCGCACTTCTCGAATGGGCGCGATGGTGGTCGCGACGACGGCCTTGTGGTGCGGATGATCGGCGTAGCGTCCCACGGCCGCCATGTCGTCCAGTGCCACGACGAGGACGTGAGAATAGTCGTCCGATCCCGGGGCCAGATTGGGTCCAAACTTGATCCAGCGGATCTCGGGAATCTGGCTGGGCATGGCAAGCAGCGCGGTGCTGGCCGCCGCGATCTGGTCGGACGAGGCCGTGGAAGCAAAGCGAAACAGGACGATGTGATGAATCATCAGAACCATCGGAGTGGGCGAAAATCACAGGGCCACGCCGCCCTCTGCGACGTGGCCCTGAAGATACACCCCTGAGGTGCGATTACTTGCCGATGGTCCCACCGTAAAAGCCGAGGATCCTGGTCCAGGCGGCGTCGAACGAGGGGGTATCGGATCCCTTGCGGCCCGGCTTCAGGAAGCCATGTCCGGTGCCAGGATAGATGTCATACTGGTAGCTCACCCCGGCACCCTTCGCGAGCCGCTCGGCGTCCGGCAGCGTGGCGTTGATCCGGGCATCACCTTCGCCGTAGACTCCGAGCACCTTCGCCTTGATCCGCCCGATGCCGGCCGAATCGGGGGTGGCACCGTAGCACACCACGGCGGCCTTGAGCTTCGGGTTGTTGGTGGCGTAGCGGAAGCTCTGTCCTCCGCCCCAGCAGAACCCGATCACCCCGGTGTCGTCCTTCTTTACTGCCGGCAGGCTGTTGAGGTACTGATAGGTGGCGTCCAGGTCGGCGGTGACATCGTCGGGCACCAGTTCCGCCGTCAGCTTGCGGCCCTCGTTCTGGTCCTCCGGGCTCTTGCCGAAGCGGGAGGAGAGGAGGTCCGGCACGATCGCGACGTACCCTTCCCCAGCCAGCTTATCGGCCACGGTGGGCTCCCAGTCGGTGAGCCCGAAGATCTCGTGAATCACGATCACCGACGGCGCCTTGTCCTTCCGCTCGGGATAGGCGACGTAGGCGCGGATGGAGTCGCCCCTGGCGCTGGCGATCTTGACCCATTCCCCGTGGGTGGTCGGGCCCGGTGCGCCGATCGATGGCGCCCCCATCAGGGCCCAGGCGCCGACGCCACCGGCCACCATACCTACCAGCGCCACCATCGCGATTGAAAGCGAGCCACGCTTCATATATGACCTCACTCGGGTTACTGGCTTCGGGATCCATCGGAAGAACATTCAACGCAGAGGCGCCGAGGAATCGCAGAGGTCGCGGAGTACTGCGAGTTGAAAGGGGGCGCCGGGCCAGCCCCGGCTGAGAACCCACCATCCATCTTTCGCTGTTCTCTGCGACCTCCGCGAATTCTCAGCGCCTCTGCGTTGCAGTTACAGCAAAACCCTACTTGCGGAAGAGCCGCGCGAAGACGCCGCTTTCCTCCGCACCCTCGAGTGCATCAGCGAACGCCGCCATGGTCGGGAACCGATCGCCCGGATCCAGCGCCATCGCCTTGTTGAGCACCTGCTCCAGCCGGGCCGGGAGATCCGGCTTCACTTCGCGCAGCGTCTTCGGCTTGCCGCGGAGGCGGGCAATCATCATTTCCTGGGCATTCCGCCCCTGGAACGGCAACTGGGCGGTGAGCATCTCGAACGCCAGAATGCCGAGGGCGTAGATGTCGCTCCGGGCGTCGAGCCCCTTGCCGCGAATCTGTTCGGGACTCATGAACTCTGGTGTGCCGAGGACGATGCCGGTGGCGGTCAGCTTGGCGACCTCGGGCTCCTGCCGCCGTTCCTTGGCGAGCCCGAAGTCCATGATCACCGCCTTCACGCCGCCGGGGCCTTCGTCGTCCGGCACCAGCATCACATTTTCCGGCTTGAGGTCGCGATGCACGATCTGCAGGTCGTGCGCGTGCTGCAGGCCGCGGCACATCTGGACCAGCAGCGGCGTCGCAAAGTCCACGGCCAGGGCGCCCTGACGTACTTCGCGATCCGACAGCAATTCGCCGGGAAGGTAGGGCATGACAAGGTAGATCAGCCCATCCTCGGTCTCCCCCAGGCGCAGGATCCGGCAGACGTTGGGGTGCTCGAGCCGCATGGCCAGGCCCGCCTCGCGCCGGAGTCGCTCCACCGAACTCTTGTCTTCCTTGAGCTTCGGGGTCAGCACCTTGATGGCGACGGTACTGTTGTCGCTGTTGTCCTTGGCCAGGTAGACGTAGGACATCCCACCTTCACCAAGCCGCTTGCCGACCTGATACCGCCCGTCGAGCAGCATGCTGGTGAGGGTGCTGGCCCGGTCCATCCCCGGCCCACGCTTCACCGCGGCCTGGCGGACCAGGGTGCGCAGGCCGGCGCTGGTTCCTTCTACCGCGGACGCGGCGCTGCTCGGCGCGCCCGACACTTCCACCAGTGGACTGCCATCCTGGGGGCAGAAACGGGCGGGATCGTCGTACATCCGGTTGCACCGGGGGCAGCGGCGGTTGCTCAATCGCGATACCGGTTCCGGCCTTCGACCTTGGCCTTGTAGAGATGCTGGTCGGCGAGGGTCAGCAGCCCCTCGCCGTCCAGCACCCGTGTGTCGGGAAAGCAGGCGATCCCGATGCTGATCGTCACATGGACCATCCGCTCGGCATCGCCGAAATTCTGCGACGCCACTTTCTTGAGCACCCGCTCGGCGAAGATCCGCGCACCGGGGTTGCCGGTCTCCGGCAGCAGGACCACGAATTCTTCGCCGCCGTAGCGCGCCACCACGTCCACCGTGCGCTGCTCCCGTCGGAGGATCTCGCCCAGCTGCCGCAGCACGCTGTCACCCACCAGGTGGCCGTGGGCGTCGTTGATCTGCTTGAAGTTGTCGACGTCGATCATCAGGCACGCCAGCGTGGTGCTGTACCGGCTGGCACGTTCCAACTCCTGCACCAGCTTCTCGGCCAGTGCCCGCCGATTAAACACCTCGGTCAGCGGATCGGTCTCCGCCAACGCTTTCATCTGTTCCCGGCCGATGACCGCATTCTCGAGGTCGTAGGCCTTGTCCAGCGACTGGGCGGCCGCCTTGATCACCTGGTCCGCGAACGCCATATCGGACTTGTTGAGCGGCGTATCCTCCGCGGTGGTCCGCAGGAAGAAGACGCCCGCCCGCTGATCCTTCATCACGAACGGAATGGCGATGGCCGACCGGGTCGGTACCCGCCACCCCTCCTGCTCCCACTCCGCCCGCGCTTCGGCGTACAGCGGATCGGTGGCCACATCCGTGACCAGCACCGTCTGGCGGGTATCGAGGGCGCGGCGGATCTCGGGATACCGCGCCAGCCCGATCCGGAGATCCCGCAGCATCGGGTTCTCGTAGGAAGCCACCACGGTCGCTTCCTCCTCCCCTGGCGTGGCGAAGATCAGCGAGCACTTGGAAATCTTGAGGCCGCGGGCCACCCGGCGCACCAGAATATGGTAGATCTCCTCCGGCTTGAGGGTCGCCGTGACTTCCTGAAGGATATCCACCATCTCCGACCGGGTGCGCGCTTCGGCCCGGGCCTGATTCAACTCGCGGCCCACCCGCAGGTGCGCCTTGACCCGCGCCAGCAGTTCCCGCACCCGGAACGGCTTGGAGATGAAGTCGGCGGCCCCGAGCCCCAGGGCACGGACGGTCGCCTCTTCGGGCGGCATCGAGGAGATCATCAGGACCGGGACGTGGCGCAGGCTCGGATCGCTCTTGACCCGCTCCAGCAGCTGCAGCCCGTCACTGCCCGGCATCATGATATCCAGCAGCAGCAGGTCGTACTGGTCGGCCCGCAACCGGTCGAGCAGATGCTCCCCGTTGGTCACCGTGACGACTTCGTAGTCGTTCTCCTTGAGAATCCAGGAGAGCGTCCGGGTCAGCGCCTGATCATCGTCCGCCACCAGGATCTTGGGGGAGAGGCTCACGCGCCAACCAGCCGATCGAACAGCTCGGGGTCCATGTTGCCGCCGGTGACAACCGCGACGGTGGGTCCGGTGGGATTCACCCGCCCCGCCAGCAGCGCCGCGACGGCGATGGCCCCCGACGGCTCCACCCGCCAGCCCATACGGTGCCACAGCATTCGGACCGCATCCACCAATTGGGTTTCGCTGACCTGGACCGCTTCCCGCACCGTGTCACGCATCTGGGCGAAGGTGATCGTCCCAACGGACGGCGTCAGGAGTCCATCCGCCAGGCTGGTCGGCTTTTCGATCCGGGTCGGTCGTCCGGCGGCGAGGGCCGCGGTCAGCTTCGCTGCGCCTTCCGGCTCGACTCCCACCACCCGAACCGAGGGCTTGAGCGCCCGGATCGCGGTCGCGATCCCGCTGAGCAGTCCGCCACCGCTGACCGGGGAGAGCAGGGTTTCCACGTTCGGACACTGTTCCAGAATTTCGATCCCACACGTTCCCTGGCCGGCAATCACGTCGGGATGATCGTACGGCGGGAGGAAGGTGAGCCCCCGTTCCGCCACCAGTTGCAGGACGGTAGGCTCGCGCAGTGAGCGATCCGGCACCTCGATCAACTCGGCGCCGAGTGCGCGGACGCCATCCAGTTTGACGCGGGGCGCATCGGCCGGCATCACCACCACCGCCGAGACCCCCAGCCGCCGGGCGGCCCAGGCGATCGCCTGACCATGATTGCCGGAGGAATGCGTGACCACGCCCCGGGTCCGCTGCTCGGGGGTGAGGCGCCGAATGGCGGTGTAGGCGCCCCGGATCTTGAAGGCGCCGATCGGCTGCAGCTGCTCGGCCTTGAGGAAGATGGGTGGCGACCCGGCGGGCCAGAGACCGGGAAGGGTCTCGACCAGCGGCGTCCGCAGGGCCACACCCGCCAGACCGGCGTGGGCCTCGCGGAGGGCATCGAGTGTCACAACCTGCGCGGGCGCCGTGGAGACAGTCACGGGGCGAAGTTACCGCGTTCGGTGGTCGGGTTCAACCAACCCCGGGTCATTCCTCCGCGTCCCCGGCTGGGACCGCACCCTCGTCGCCCGTCTCGTCGTCCTCGTTTACCACCCGGGCGACATCCACCACCGTGTCGCCGGCGTCCAGCTGGATGACTTTCACCCCCTGGGTGTTGCGGCTGATCACCCGAATCCCCTCGACCGGCTGGCGGATGATCACGCCATGCCGGGTGATCAGCATCAGCTCGTATTCCGGCTGCACTTCCCGCAGGGCCACCAGCGCCCCGGTCTTGTCGGTCTTCTTGAGGGTGATGATCCCCTTGCCGCCGCGCTTCTGCACCCGGTAATCGGACAGCTCGCTGCGCTTGCCGAAGCCCTTCTCGCTGACCACCAGCAGGGTGGCATCGCGGAGGGTGATGACCATCCCGATCAGGGAGTCGCCCTTGGCGAGTTCGATGCCCTTCACCCCGGTCGTGGTGCGGCCCATCTCCCGCACATCACCCTGGTGGAAGCGGATGCTCATGCCGTCGGCCGTCGCCAGCACGACGTCGCTCTCCTGCTCGCACTGCTGTACGTCGATCAGCTCGTCGCCCTCTTCGATGTTGATAGCTCGGATCCCGGTGGAGCGGACATTCCCGTACTCGGAGAGGAGGGTCTTCTTCACCGTTCCGTTCCGGGTGGCGAACATCAGCGACCTGGCGGGGGTGAACTCCCGCACGGCGACGGTCGCCGCGACCCGTTCGTCGGGCCGGATACTGATGCAGTTGACCACCGGCTTACCGCGACTGGCCCGCCCCCCCTGCGGGATCTCGTGCACCTTGAGCCAGTAGACCTGGCCGGTGTTGGTGAAGAACATCAGGTAATCGTGGGTGCTGGCAATGAAGAGGTGCTCGATCCAGTCCTCTTCCTTCGTGGTCGCCCCCTGTAATCCCCGGCCCCCGCGCCGCTGCCGCCGGTAGGTGCTCACCGCAATGCGCTTGATGTAACCGGTGTGGGAGATGGTGATGACCATGTCCTCCTCGGCGATGAGATCCTCGACCGAGAAGTCGCCCTGGTCCGCCAGGATCTCGGTCCGGCGCTCATCGCCATACTTCTTCGCCACCTCGTCCAGCTCGTCCTTGAGGATCTGCATCCGCCGGGGCTTGGAGCCGAGGATTCCCTTCAGCTCCTTGATCAGGGCGCGGACCTCCGCCAGCTCCGCCTCCAGCTTCTCGATTTCCAGGCCGGTCAGCTTGGCCAGGCGCATGTTGAGGACGGCGTCGCTCTGCTTCTCGGTCAACCCGAAGCGCTTGCGCAGCTTGGCGTCGGCATCGGGCACGTCCTTCGCGCCCCGGATGATCGCCACGACCTCGTCGATGTTATCGACGCAGATCTTGAGCCCCTCGAGGATGTGCTCCCGGGCGGCAGCGCCATCGAGATCAAACTGGGTGCGCCGGACCACCACCTCGTGGCGGTGCTCCACGAACCGCTCCAGCATGGTCTTCAGGTTCATCACCTGCGGGGCGCCCTTGTCGAGCGCCAGCATGATGATGCCGAAGGTGGTCTGCATGGCGGTGTGCTTGTACAACTGGTTCAGCACCACGTTGGGAATCGCATCGCGCTTGAGCGTGACCACGATCCGCATGCCGTCCTTGTCCGACTCGTCGTTCACACTGCTGATCCCCTCGAGCTTCTTGTCGATCGCGAGCTGAGCGATCGCGGAGACCAGGTTTTCCTTGTTGACCTGGTAGGGGATTTCGGTGATGACGATCTGGCTCTTGCCGCTGCTTTCCTTCTCTTCGATCTGGGCCCGGGCCCGCACCTGCACCCGACCGCGACCGGTCTCATACGCTTCCTTGATCCCGGTGCGGCCATAGATGTAGGCCCCGGTCGGGAAATCAGGACCCTTGATGATCTTCGACAGCTCGCCAATCGTGATCGTGGGGTTGTCGATCAGCTGCTGGGTCGCCTTGGCCACTTCGCGCAGGTTGTGCGGCGGGATGTTGGTGGCCATACCCACGGCGATGCCGCTCGACCCGTTGACCAGCAGATTGGGCACCATCGAAGGCAGAACGGTCGGTTCCTGCAGCCGGTCGTCGTAGTTGGCCTGGAAGTCGACGGTGTTCTTCTCGATATCCTCGAGCATCGTCACCGCGATCGGCGTGAGCCGCGACTCGGTGTACCGATACGCCGCAGCGCGATCGCCGTCGACCGAGCCGAAGTTGCCCTGGCCGTCGATGAGCGGATAGCGCAACGAGAAGTCCTGCACCATGCGCACCAGCGCATCGTAGACCGAGCTGTCGCCGTGCGGATGGTACTTGCCGAGGACGTCGCCCACGACGGTCGCGCACTTCTTGTAGGGCCGACCGGGAATGAGGCCCAGCTCATTCATCGAATAGAGGATCCGGCGATGCACCGGCTTCAGGCCATCCCGCACATCCGGCAGGGCGCGGGAGACGATGACGCTCATCGAGTAATTGATGAACGACTGCGTCATCTCTTCTTCGATGAGACGCGGAAGGATCCGTTCGTTCTGCAGGGGACCGGTGGTCATGCGGACTCAAGCCGTGAGGAGAAAAACCGGGGCCGGCAGGAGGGGGCCCGGGAACCCCGGAATATAGCCCTGCCCCGGAGACGTGGCAACCGGCGACATCAACCGCAAGTCGTTGACAGACGGTCGTTTAGGGGAACAGCGCCAGCCAATGGCGCGGGCTGCAGCATGCCGGAGGATTCCCAGAATGTCACCGTCGGTGCCGGGCAATCTCCGGTGCCCGGTTTTCAGACACTTCCGGGCCAGGTCGAGCGCCCTCATTTGCTGCCTCCAGGCTCACCTCCCACTGCCGCGCAACCGATACTAGCGGACATGCTGACTACATCTGACCCGACCGAACCCGTGACGGATCGTTCGGCGGAGCACCCGGCGTTCACACTCCTGGTGATCGAGGACAATCCCGACGATCACTATCTCCTGGGCACCCTGCTGGACGGCCTGGTGGATCGGCCCGACCAGGTCGTGAGCGCCGAGTCGTTGGCGGAGGCGAAGCAGGTGGCCCGGCGCTGCAGCCCCAGCCTGATCCTGGCGGATCTGAACCTGGCCGATAGTCGCGGTCTCGACACGCTGGCCCGAATCCGGAGCATGATTCCCGGGGTCCCGGTGGTGGTCCTCACGGGGCAGGACGAAGACACCCTCGCGCTGGCGGCGGTTCGCGAGGGGGCACAGGACTACCTGATCAAGGGACGGGTGGACGCCTGGACCCTCGGCCGCACGATGCGCCACGCCCTCGAGCGACACCGGCTGGTGGTCGAACTCGAGGCCTCGCGTGCCCGGGAATCGCACCGCGCCACCCATGATACGATGACCGGCCTCCCCAACCGGGCGCTGTTCGATGACCGGTTGCGGCATGGCCTGGCCCGGGTCGCGCGGCAGCGGTCGGAGCTCGCGGTGGTATTCCTCGATCTCGACGGCTTCAAGCCGGTGAACGACCAGTTCGGCCACGCCGCAGGCGATGCGGTGCTGACCGAGGTGGCGCGCCGGCTCGCCTCGGTGACCCGCAGCAGCGACACGGTCGCCCGGCTGGGGGGCGACGAATTCGGCGTGATCCTCGAAAACATTCCCAATCAGGAAAAGGCGAGGACGGTCGCCGAAATGCTCCGCGCCCGGCTCGCCCAGCCGATTGTCCTGCCCCAGGGGAGCTGCACGATCGGGGTCAGCCTGGGAATCGCCTTCTATCCCGAAGACGACCAGGACGCCGCCGGGCTGGTCCACCGCGCTGACGGGCGGATGTACGCCGACAAGCAGCAGCGCAAGCAGCACTGACCGCCATGGCCACCCCCCTCACCGTCACCCACGCACCGGATCGGTCGCGCCTCGAGCGGCGTCTCGAGCGAATGCAGGTGTGGGGCAGTCTGGCGCTGGTCGCGATCGGGCTCCTGGTGCTCGCCGCGTGGTACGGCAGCCTGCCGTGGCTGATCCGGCTGAATTCCGGGCTCTCGAACATGAAAGTCAATACCGCTCTCGGATTCGTGCTGACGGGGCTGGCGCTGCGGGGTCTGGGGCCCCATCCCCTGCCCCACCTGCGCCGGGCCGCCCGCTGGCTGGGCCTGGCAGTGATATTCCTCGCCGGCCTGACCCTGCTCCAGTTCGTGCTCAGGGCCGATTTCGGGCTGGACAACCTCCTGTTCAAGCATCCCGCCGAGACGGCCAGCCTGCCGGGCCGGATGTCCGGGTTCAGCGCAATCACCCTCCTGCTTCTCGGGCTCGGGATCTGGGCGGAGACCTCCCCCGCGCGCACCCGCTGGCGCGGGGTGAGCCAGATGGCGGCGGCGCTCACGTATCTGGTCGGCATGCTGGGCCTGTTAGGGTACCTGTACCATGCGCCCAGGCTGTTCGACTTCCTGCCGGGGTTCGGCTCGATCGCGCTGCACACGGCGGTGACCATCGTGGTTGCCGCGCTGCTGCTGGCACTCGTGCCGAGGCGCGGGGCCCTGGCGAGCCTGTTGTGGTCGCCAGCGGGAGCTGGACATGCCGCGCGCCAGATGCTGCTGGTGCAGATCCCGCTGACCCTGGTGTTCATCGGCGCCAATGTCTGGCTCGAGGGCCGCGGCATCCTCGGTCCGGCCGAAGCCGCCGCGATCCGCGACCTGGCCATCTTCGGTGTGCTCCTGCTGAGTGGCTGGCAGGCACTGCTCCGGCTTCATGCGACCGACTGCCGCCTGCGGAGGGCCCTGCTGGGCGCCGAGGCCGTCCGGGCCACCCTGGAGGAGGGGGTGGCCCAGCGCACGGTCGAGCTGGCGGCTGCCTCGATTCGGGCCGAGGCCTCCAGGGCCCAGCTCGCTACGCTCCTCACCCATGTCCCTGCCGGGATTGTCGCAATCGATACCCGCTGGAACATTGTGTTCCGCAATCCGCACTATGTCGACTTCTGTCAGACCCGATACGGCCTCGAACCCCGGGTGGGCACCGAGTACCTCGGCGTGTTCGCGTCCCACCCCGAACATGTTGCCATGGTCCAGCCTCGCTACGCGGCGGCGTTGCAGGGCGAGACCACGGAGCATGAGTTCCGGGTCAGCGACCAGCCGCCCGGCGACCGGTACTTCAGCAGCGTGTACGCTCCGGTGCGGGACGCGACCGGTACGATCATCGGGGCCATCAAGCTGATGCGGGACATCACGGCCCAGCGGCAGGCGGAAGCAGAGGCGGAGCGCCAGCGACTGCTGCTCACCGGCGTGATGCAGACCAGCCTCGCCGCGGTGATGGTGAAGGAGCCCGGCGGCCGCTACCTGCTGGTGAATGATCGCTTTGCCAGGACCTTCGGGCGGACCCCGCCGGAAATCGTGGGGCGCACCGACCAGGAGCTCTTTCCACCCGCCCTCGTGGCGGCCGCGCGACGCACCGACGCGCAGACGCTGGCACAGGACGCCCCGGTGGTCTATGAGACCGAGACCACACTGGCTGGTGGCGAGCCGGGCGCGTTCATCTTCTCCAAGATCGCGGTGCCGGATGGCAACGGCGGCAAGCTGATCTGCGGTATGGGGCTCGACATCTCCAGCCGGCTGGCCGCCGAGCGTGCGTTGCAGACGAGCGAACGGCAGCTGCGGATCACGCTCGACAGCGCCCAGGTGGGGCTGTGGGACTGGCAGGTCCAGACGGGGCATGTCCTGCTCGACCCGGTGTGGAAGTCGCTGCTCGGGTATCACGGCACCGAGCTGGAGGATCACGTTGATACCTGGCGCCGCCTGATGCACCCCGAAGACTGTGCGGTGGTGGAACAGGTCCTGGGGCGCCACCTCGAGGATTCGACGGTGCCGTATGACCTCAGCTATCGCAGCCGGCACAAGGATGGTACCTGGCGCTGGATGCACACCCGGGGCAGAGTCACTGAGTGGGGCCTCGACGGCACCCCCCTTCGGATGACCGGCACCGTCTCTGATATCACCGCGCTCAAGGAAGCCGAGAGGTTGATCCAGGAACGGAACCGCGACCTGGAGACACTCCTGCACGTGACCTCGCACGACCTGCGCGAGCCGTTGCGGGCCATCGAGAGCTTCTCCCGTATGACCCGTGAGCGCTATGGCGCGCAGCTCGATGACACCGGCAACAACTTCCTCGACCGGGTGGTGCGGGCCGCCGGCCGGATGAGCGGACTGATTGACGATATCATGCGCCTGACGAAAGCCCGTCAGGGCAAAGTCATTCCCACCGCGGTCCCCGCGTGCGGGCTGGTGGACGAGGTCCTGAACCAGCTGGAGCAGCGCATCGTGGAATCGCACGGGCAGGTCACGGTCGCCCCGGATCTGCCGACGCTGATCGTGGACCCCAGCTGGGTCACCCAGGCGCTGGTCAACCTGGTGGGGAATGCGCTCAAGTTCGCCACTCCCGGCGCGACACCCGAGGTCACCATTTCTGGCTACTACGGCGACACTGAAGTGGGGCTGATCGTCGCTGATCGCGGGCCCGGCGTGCCGCCAGAGCATCAGGAGCGGATCTTCCAGCTGTTTCAGCGGGCGGTGGGGCGGGACATCGAAGGGAGTGGCGCGGGGCTGGCCATTGTGCAGCAGGTCGCTGTGCGGCACGGGGGGCGCGCCTGGGTGCGGGCGCGCCAGGGCGGTGGATCAGAATTCATCATCACGTTCGGCCGATCGCTGATGCACGCCGCCTGATGCACAACGGACTATTGCGAGGCTACACCATGGAAACGCCGCTCTACCTTCTGATTGTGGACGACAACGAGGATGATATCGTGCTGGCGCGCGAGGCCCTCGCGAGCGCGCGGCGGTTCACGGTGGTCCATGTGGCCCGGAACGGGGTGGAAGCCATGGCGTACCTGCGGCAGGAGCCACCCCACGAAAACGGGCGGCGCCCCGACCTGGTCCTGCTGGACATCAACATGCCCCAGCTCAATGGCTTCGAGACGCTGCAGGCGATCAAGGCTGACCCGGCGCTCCGTGCGCTCCCGGTGATCATGCTGACCACCAGCGACCGGGAGGACGATATCACCCGGGCCTACGACTACGGCTCCAGCACCTACGTGCGGAAGCCGCTCGACTTCGCCGACTTCGTCGAGGCGATGATGCGACTGGAAGCGTACTGGGGCCGCACGGCGCTGCTGCCGGGGAAGTAGTCCCGACTGAGGTCAGTCGCCGCCGGGGGCCAGCGGCGCCGCCGCAGGGGCGGGGTTGGCGGCGCCCGATGGGGCCCGCCGCGTCTTCCAGCGGGAGGCCAGGTCGGCGAAGGTGGTGTAGACCACCGGCGTGACGTACAGCGTAATCAGCTGTGAGAACAGCAGGCCCCCCACCACCGCTGCACCCAGCGGCCGCCGGGATTCCGCTCCGGCCCCGCTCGCCAGCGCGATCGGCAGCGTCCCGAGCAGGGCCGCGAAGGTGGTCATCATGATCGGGCGGAACCGCACCGCGCTCGCCTCCATGATCGCGTCGTGCGGCGACTTGCCTTCCTTCCGCTCCGCGTCGATGGCAAAATCGAGCATCATGATGGCGTTCTTCTTCACCAGGCCGACCAGCATGATCACGCCGACGAAGGCGTAGACGCTCAGGTCGATCTTGAACAGCCAGAGCGTCGCCAGGGCACCGAAGCCGGCGAACGGCAGGCCGGAGAGAATCGTCAGCGGGTGGATGAAGCTCTCGTACAGAATGCCGAGCACGAGGTAAATCACCACGATGGCGAGCACCAGCAGGAGCAGCAGCCCCTGCTGCGAATCCTGGAAGGCCTGCGCCGTCCCGGCAAACGCGCCGGTGATGCCGCTGGGCAGGATCTGCGCCGCTTCGTGCTCCACCAGCGTCACCGCCTCACCAATCGAGACTCCCGCCGCCAGATCGAACGACAATGTCACGGCCGGGAGCTGCCCCGCGTGGTTCACCGTCAGCGGACCGACATCGGGCGTGATCTGGGCGAGTGCGCTCAGCGGCACGAGCGATCCGGTGTTCGAACGGAGTCCAATCAACGACAGGGCGCTGAGGTCGCGCTGATACTGCGGCAGCAGCTCCATGATCACGTTGTACTGATTGGTCGCGGTGTAGATCGTGGAGACCTGCCGCGCCCCGTAGGCGTTGTACAGCGCCTGCTGCACCGCGGCCACCGTGAGTCCGTACGCCGCCACCCGCTCCCGATCGACCTTGACCCGGACTTCGGGGTTCTTGATCTGGAGATCGGTCGTGACATCGCGCAGCTGGGGAAGCTCGCGCAGGCGCGCGTCGAGGGTGTTGGCACTGGCGTACAGCTCGTCGATATCAGCGCCCTGCAGGGTGAACTGATACAGGCTCTTGCTCTGCCGCCCCCCGATGGAAATCGGAGGGGGATTGGAGAAATAGACTTTCAGCCCGGGAATGGTGGCCAGCCTGGTGGACAGCGCCCGCGCCACTTCGTCGGAGGTCAGGGTCCGCTCCGACTGCGGTTTGAGGTGGATGAAGAAGCGCCCCTGATTCACGCCCGAGCCGGCCGCCGCCAATCGCGGACATGAACCCCGAGATATTGGTGGTATCGGCCAGCACCAGTGCCGCGGCGGCCTGCTGGTACTTGAACATCGCGTCGAAGGAGGTCCCCTCCACCGCCTCGGTGGTTCCGCGCAGCTGGGCGGTATCCTCACTCGGAATGAATCCCTTCGGCACCACCACCCCGAGCCAGATCGTGGCGAGCAGGATGAGACCGGAGCCGGCCAGCGCCAGGCCCCGATGCCGCATGACCCGTTCCAGGGTCCGGAGGTACGTCCTGAGGGCGCCATCGTAGACCCGCTCGGTGGCGGCGTACAGCCGGCCGTGCCCGGCATGACTGCTCGGTCGGAGGAACCGGCTGCCGAGCATCGGTATCAGCGTAAGGGCGATGAAGCCCGAGGCCAGGATGGCCACACTGATGGTCACGGCGAACTCGCGGAACAGGCGGCCCACCAGCCCTCCCATGAACAGCAGGGGGATGAAGACCGCCACCAGCGAGATTGTCATGCTGACGATGGTGAACCCGATCTCCCGGGCGCCATCGAGCGCCGCCTGCCGGGCCGGTTTCCCCATCTCCATGTGTCGGACAATATTTTCCAGCATCACGATGGCGTCGTCCACCACGAAGCCCACCGAGAGGGTCAGCGCCATCAGCGACAGGTTGTCGAGGCTGTATCCCAGCAGGTACATCACCGCGAAGGTGCCCACCAGCGACATCGGCAGGGACAGACTGGGGATCACCGTGGCGGAGAGATTCCGGAGAAAGAGGAAGATCGTCAGGACGACGAGGCAGAGGGTGAGATAGAGGGTGAACTTGACCTCGTGCACCGACTCCTGGATCGTCTCCGAGCGATCGTACAGCGTCTTCACCGATACCGCCGCCGGCAGCTGGTTCTGCAGCTCCGCCATGGTGGCACGGACCCGCTCCGCCACCTGCACCGTGTTGGTCCCCGGCTGGCGCTGCACCGCCAGCACGATGGCGCGCACCCCACTGAACCAGCTGGCGGTCTTGGTGTCCTGCACGCTGTCGATCACCCGCCCCAGGTCCTGCAGCCGGACCGGCTTGCCATCGCGGTAGGTGATAATCAGGGGCTGGAACTGCTCCGCGCTGGTCAGCTGCCCTTCCGCTTCCACTGAATAGGCCCGGTCGGTGCCCCACAGGATCCCGGACGGCAGGTTCACATTGCCGCTGTTGATCGCCGTGGTCACTTCGTCCAGCCCGATCCCCCGTGCGGCCAGCGCCTGGGGATCGAGCTGAATCCGCACCGCATATTTCTGCGAGCCGTACACCGACACCTGGGCCACCCCTTCGACCGTCGACAGATGCTGGCCGATCGTGGTCTGGCCGAATTCATCCAGGGTGGAGAGCGGGAGGGAATTCGAGGTCAGCGCGTAATAGAGAATCGGCGCGGCGGACGGGTCGACCTTGGAGTAGGACGGTGGATCCATCCCCTGCGGCAGCCGGCGGAGGGTCTGGGCAATGGCCGCCTGGACATCGGCCGCGGCATCGTCGATATCCCGATCGAGGGTGAACTGCAGCGTGATCGAGGTGGACCCCTGGCCGCTGCTCGAGGTGAGCGCATCGAGGCCGGCGATGGTGGAGAACTGTTTCTCCAGCGGGGTGGCGACCGACGAGGCCATCGTCTCGGGACTGGCCCCGGGCAGGCTGGCACCAACCGAGATGGTGGGATAATCGATGGCCGGCAGGTCACTGACCGGGAGCTGGCGATACGCCGCCAGCCCGAACACCAGGATCCCGGCCATGACCAGCGTGGTCATGACCGGTCGGCGGATGAAAGGTTCGGCGATATTCATTGGCCCGCTCCCGCGACTGAGTCACGCGCAATCACCTGCACGATCGAACCATCGGTAATCCGGACCTGCCCGTCGACCACGACCAGGTCCCCCGGATCCACACCGCCCGCGAGCAGCGCCAGCGAATCGGTGGTGCGCAGCACCGACACCACCCGCTGCGACACCCGGTTGCTGTCGCCCACCACGAAGATCGAACTGCCGCGCTGCCCGACCAGGATGGCATTGACCGGCACAACCAGGGCGTTGGCATCGGTGGCCAGCGTCAGCTCCACGCGTGTCAGTCCCCCCGGCCAGAGCGAGCGATCCTGGTTGGGGAAGCTGGCCTTGAGGGTGATGGTGCCAGTCAGGGAATCCACCGCATTGTCCACGAAGGTCAGCTGTCCGAGCTGCGCCGCCGCGGTGTCGCCCACCGGCACCGCCCGCGCCACCAGTGTCGCGCGGGCACGGCGAATCGCCCCAAGATCAGTGGCCGGCACGGCGAACCGCACCAGAATGGGCGAGATCTGGTTGATCACCACCAGTGGCTGCCCGCCGCTGGCACGCACCAGGTTGCCGGGCCGCACCAGGATGCTGCCGGCCCGCCCGGAAATGGGCGCACGGACGCTGGCGCGGTCGAGGTCGAGTCGGGCACGCGCGACCCCGGCGGAGTCCGAGCGCAGCGTGGCCGCGAGGGCCACCGCGCTGGTGCGGGCCTGATCGAGCTGCTGGGCGGTGACAAACTCCTTGGCGGCCAGCTCCTCGAAGCGGGCCGCATCGCGCCCCGCACTCTGCAACTGCGCCAGATCGCGCGCCAGCGCCGCCTCGGCCTGGGCCAGCTCCGCCTGGTAGGGGCGCGGATCGATCTGGAACAACAACTGTCCCTGGCTGACCTCGTCGCCCTCACGAAAGGTGACCCGTTCCAGGATCCCGTCCACCTGGGCCGCCACCGCGGCGGTCTGCAGCGGCTCAACCGTTCCCGTGGCCTGCAGCACCACCGGCACATCACGCCGCGCCGCCGGCGCTACCTGCACCACCGGCAGGATGCGGCGGGGTGCAGCATCCTTGCTGCACGCGGCGAGGATGGGGAGCAGGAGGAGCAGCGAAACTGACGGACGGCGCATCGTCATGGCAGAGAATCGGGAATGGCGTTCACCGGCGCGAGCCGGAGCGGGCTGCTGCCCTGGAGATCGAGCAGTCCGGCATCGTGCGCGAGCTGCACCAGGGCGGCCTGCCAGGCAAGCCGCGCCTGAATGCGCTGGGCCCGCGCCGAGGCCAGGGCGTTCTCAGCGTTCAGAAGTTCCAGCACACTGCCCACCCCAGCCTGATATCGGCCGCGTGCCGCGTCGGCGGACTCCCGCGCGCTGGCCAGCAGGTCTTCAGCGGTACCGGTGCGGACGGTGGCGGTCCGCAGGGCGTAATAGGCGCTGAAGACCTGAAAGATGACCTGCTGTTCAAGGCTCTGCGCCCGGGCCCGGGCCGCTTCCGCCAGGGCCCGTGCCGCCTCACGGTTGTATTCCCAGGTGAAGCCGTTGAACAGCGGAATGCGGAGCCCCAGACTCAGGGTGTACGAGTCCGCACTGCCGCTGGTGCCAGACCGATACGTGATCCCGGTCGAGCCATTCGCGACCAGCGACGGCAGGCGCTGGGCGCCCGCCACCGCGATGTCGGCGCGGGCGGATTGGTAGTCTGCCCGGGCGGCCGCGAGGTCGGGTCGCTGCGCGAGCGCGAGCGTGATCAGACCGTCGACACTGTCGCTCACCGCCGCGATGTCGCGGTTGACGATGGTTGTGTCGATGTCATAGGAGAGATTGGCCGGGAAGCCGGTGGCCAGCGCGAGCGAGCCGCGCGTGGTCTGTACCGTGCCTTCCACCGCCTGCAGGTCGAGCCGCGCCTGCCCCAGCGCCGTGCGGGCCTGCAGCACATCAGCGATGGTGGCCACCCCGACCCGCCGCCGCTCTTCGGCGGCATCGAGGTTGGCCTGCGCCTCCGCGAGCGTGGTGCGCTGGGCACTGAGCAGCGCGCGGGCACCGGCGTAATCGAAGAACGCCCCGGCCGCGCGGGCCACCACATCCTGCAGGGTGGCGTTGTGAGTCCAGTTCGCCGCGATCAGCGCTTCGCGCGCCGACCGGACGGAACCGCTCCGTCCCCCGACGTCCAGCAGCAGCCAGGTGAAGTCGACACTGGGGGTGAAGATGGTCTGCTGAACGGCCGACCGACCCTGGGTCGCCGCAGTCTTGAGCCGAGTGGCGGTGACGTCCCCGTTGATCTGCGGGAAGTATGATCCGCGCGCCGCGCCATACGCTGCCGCCCGGGCGCGCGCGGTGGCCCAGGCCGCCCGGGCATCGGGGCTCCCTTCGAGGGCCAGCGCGATGATGTCTTCGAGGGTCAGTGCGCCGCGGCGAGTCCCGATGTCCTCGGGCAGATCGCGGGCAGCCGGCGGGGTGAGATCCCGCGCCTGTGACGGTGGGGGAGTCCAGGTCGTATCAGGACGGACCGCGACCGGCCGGGCCCCGGAGGGACCCGGGAGCGACGGCGCGCAGGAGACGACAAATAGAATGCCGCAGAACGCGGCAGATCGGAACGTGGGCCCAGGCAGCATAAGGCCATATACGTACTTGACCTAGGCGGCGTTGAGAAGCCACCCGGCGCGGCCGAGTGCCTTGACTCTACCATGGCGATGGGTCAGAACCGCTGTTTCACCGCGAAGGCGCGAAGCGAACCTTCGCGGTGCTTACCGTCTTTGCGGTGAATTTCGGCGGGGAACCAGGAGAGGCGGCAGGAGGAACAGCGCCCCGATGGTGCCGGCCACCGTGCCACCGGTCATCGCCAGCGCAATCGCGCCGAAGAGATCGTCGGATCCGGCCCCGATGGCGAGCGGCAGGGGGGAGGCGAGCGTGGTCAGCGTGATGAGCATGATCATCCCCACCCGGTCGCGGCAGGCGTAGACCACATCCGCGGCACTCGAGGAACGCACGATCGCGCCGTCCCGCGCCGCCACCCGCCGAGCCAGGACGCCGTCGACCAGCAGAATCGATTCGTTGACCGCGAGACCGATGACCAGGATCACCCCGACGGCCGCTTCCCGGGTGAAGGCGGCCTTGGCGACCCAGAAGGCGACAATCACGCCGGCCAGGGCCAGCGGGATGCTCAGGAAGACCATCGTTGCAGCCCAGATCGAGTCGAACACCATCGCGACCGTCAGCACCACGAGGACGACGCCGATCGCGAACACCATCCACAACCCCTGCTGGCTCTGGTCGTCCTGCCAGCCGAAATACTCGTCGCTGACCGAGTACCCCGGCTGCACGGAAATCGAGTGCATGAATGCGTCATGGGTCCGGTTCGCCAGCTTCTGCGGTCCGCGGAACTCATAGCTGAGCACCCGGACGTACTGCTGATTCTCGCGGCTGATCCGGGACAGCGCCTCCCGCTCGCTCACTGTGGCCAGGTCGCCCACCCGGACCGGCATGCCGGCACGGTTGGGGACGAGTGCTTCACGCAACTGGTCCAGGGTCCGCGAGCGGGCGCCGGCGGTCTTGAGCGAGAGGTACACCTCTTCATCGCCGATCTCGAGCCGCTGCTGGCCCGCCGCGCCGCCGACCTCGCGGGTCACCGCCCCGGCAAACTGGGAGACATTGAGCCCATGACTCGCGAGCGCCGCCCGATCCGGCAGCAGGGTGACGTCGCTGGCGCGTTCCCGTCCACCCCAGAAACCGGCGGCGTTGATATCGACCGACCGCACCCGCGGAATCCGCTCGAGCCGCGACTTGAGATCCAGCGCCACCTGCTCCACTCCGGCGAATGAATATCCCAGGATCTTGAGCCGAAATGTTGCCGCACTGCCAACGCCGCTGCCGTTGTAGAAGCCGGGCCCCTTGCCGCTCACCCCGACCGAGGCGCCGCCGATCAACGCCGCGCGCTGCGTCACCTCCTCCTGCACCGCGAGCGGAATGGCGGTCATCGCGATCGCATCATCGAACGTGACGGTCATGTAGCCCCGATCCGCCCCGCCCTGGACCTGCACGAAATCCACGCCGGGCCGGCCGACGACAATCTGCTCCAGCTCGCGCATGCTCTGGTTGACGCTCGCGGGATCGGAGCCACTGGGAAATGAGACGTTCGCACTGACGGTGGTCCGCTGGCCCCACCAGCCGGTGAAGCTGGAGCGGGGCACCTTGACCGCGAAGACGTATCCCAGCCCCACCAGCAGCAACACGGTGGTCGAGAGCGTTGCCCAGCGCCAGCGCACCAGGCGCACGACCACCTGCAGATAGAATCGCCGGAGGCGGGGCCATCCCACGCGGTAGGAGGCATGTCCGCCCGCCAGCGCCGGGATCAGGACCAGCGCCGTGGGGATCGACCAGGCCAGCGCCATCGCGAAGGCGGTGGCGAAGGGGAGGAACGCCGCGCGGGTGTCGCCCTGGAGATAGAGGAAGGGAAAGAGCACCACCGCGGTGGTCAGGGTCGAGCCCAGCAAGGCCGGGGCGATCAGGCGAGCCGCCTCGGCCCGCCCCTCGACGGTATCGGGCACGGTGCGCAACCGGTCGACCACCACCAGGCCGTTCTGTACCAGGATACCGACGCCCATCCCGAGACCGGCGAGCGTCAGGAGGTTCGCGGGGATCCCGAGGAGATAGAGTCCCAGCGTCGTGCCGGCGATGGCGACGGCGGCACTCGCCAGCACCAGCCCGACCGATCGCGGCGCCCGCAGTGTCACTGCGAGCACCAGCAACACCGCGGCAAAGGCAAAACTGCCGCGCCGGGCGAGGTCACTCAATTGCTCGCCCAGCCGCAGGCTCTCGTCACTCAGGACCTTGAACCGGATGCCGGGCGGCAAGGTGGCACGGATCGCTTCGAGCGTCGTCCGTACCATCTGGGCGGTGTGGATGGCATCGGCGCCGGGGAGGCGGGCGATGCGCATGATCACCGCCGGTTCGCCATCGACCCGGAAGAACTGGTCGCGGGCGTCCTCCTCCCGCCGGATGGTAGTCAGACTTCCCAGGCTGTGGATCATCCCGCCGGCGCCCCGCACCGGCAGGTGTTCCAGCGCCGCCAGATCGGCCGGGGTATCGCGCAGCACGACCTGGCGCTGCGTGCCGCCAGCCCGTTCAACGCCCAGCGCCTGCACCTCCCGCGCGGTGGCGAGCGCTTCCTGCAATGCCGAGGGGTCGACCCCGAGCTGGCGGAGCCGTTCCGGCTGATAGGAGACCGATACCCCCACCGTCGCTCCGCCATAGCGCTGAATGGCGGCGACACCCGGCACCGCACTGACCCGCGGGTTGACCTGCCGATCGATCAGTTCCTGCAGGGTGCCGGGGGTGTAAGGACCGTACACCGTGACGGTGACCAGCGGTTCCTCGTCCAGCCCTTCCGGCATGTAATTGCTGACCCCGAGACCGGAGGCTCCCGGAGGAAAATCCTTGCGCAGCAATTCCAGGCGCTCGAGAATCGCCAGGCGCGCCAGCTGCACATCGGTGGCCGGCTCCAGTTCGACATCGAGCGAGACCTGGCTTTCGCTCGATTCGCTGGTGATGCGATGCACGCCACGCACCGACTGGATCGCGGCTTCGATCGGGCTGCCGAGATAGGTCTCCACCAGTTCGGCCGAGGCACCGGGCCAGCTCATCGATACACTGAGGCGGGGCAGCTCCACATACGGCTTGGCCGACACCGGCAACCGGCGCAGGGCAACGAACCCCGCCAGCAACAACGCGGCGGAGGTAGCCCAGACGATCGCGGGACGGCGGGTGGCCCAGAGAATCATCCGCGGCTCGGCGGCTCGGCGGCCGGGCGGCTCGCGAGCTGGTTGAGACTACCATCGGCGCTCGCGAGCCGAGCCGCCTTCGCTTCCGCCCGTCCCTCCACTACCGCGTACGCCGTCGGCAGCAGGAAGAAGGTCACGAGGGTGGCGGTGATCGACCCGCCAATGATGCCGGCGGCCAGCGGCTGATACAGCTCACCGCCGCTGCCGATGCCGGCCACCAGGGGGAGGACGCCGACAATCGTGGTCAGCGAGGTCATGGCGATGGCCCGCAACCGTTGCCGGCCCCCGAGGAGCACCGCCTCGCGAATCGGGTGACCCAGTTCGCGGAAGCGCCGGATGGCATCGAGCTTCACCACCGCGTCGTTGTCGGCCAGGCCAATCATCACGACCATGCCGATGAGTGAGACGGCGTTGAGACTCTGCCCGGTCAGCCACAGCACGACGATGCCGCCCACCCCCGCCAGCGGCACCGTCAGCATCACCAGCATCGGAGTGGTGAAGGAGGCGAACTCACCCGCCAGCACCAGGAAGACCAGCGCGATCGAGAGGAGCGCGACGATCCCCATTTCGGAGAGGGTGCGGCGCTGTTCCACATCGGCGCCGCCGATCTCCCAGGTCAGGCCGGGTGGGGCACCGAGCTGGGTGAGGGCGGCGGTGACCCGCTCCACCGCGGTCGCGGTGCCACCCCGCTCGACTGCCGCCTCCACCACCTGCACCGGGCGCTGATCCACCCGCACGACCTCAACCGGATCGTGTACCTCTCGCACCGACACCAGCTGACCGACGGGGATCCCCTTGATGGTGGCGGCAAGTGCGGTGGCGAGATCCTCGTTGGCGGCCCCGGTGTACCGTACCCGGATGGGCGTCCGGCGGTCGGTCTCGCGCAACTCACTCGCATCGACGCCGCCGAGCCCGCCGGAAATGGCGCTGCTGACCTCGGCGATACTGAGCCCGCGCAGGGCGATCCGCTCCCGCTCCAGGGCGATCTCCACCACCGGCTGGGTGCCGGCGAAGGCATTGCGGACATCCGTGAGGCCGGCAATGCCACTGAGGGTGGCGCGCGCCGTGTCAGCCCAGCGGGCCGCCACGCGACGATCGGCGGCGCCGACCTCGACCCGCAGCAGCCGCCCCTCCCGGCCGATCAGGCTGCCAAACTCCGACTGCCCCGCCAGGTCGATGGCGAGGGCGCCCGCCGCCAGGTCCGGCACCCGGCGTCGCAGGTCGTCGGCGAACTTCGCGGCGTTGCGCCCCTCCGGAATCGGCAGCAGCAGCTGGGCGTAGCCGGGGCCACCCGGCTCGGCGCCGGAGACCAGCTCTTCGTCGGTGGCGGACCCGATGCGGGTGTAGCTGCCGGAGGAGCCGAGCGCCCGGGCGGCGTCCTCGAGTCGCGCCACCTGGCGGGTGGTTTCCTCGATGGCGGTTCCCTCCGCCAGCCGGAGACTGGCGATGGCCACGCCCTCATCCACCTGGGGCAGGATTTCCCGCGGCAACCGCACGGCGATGAAACCCGCAACGATGGTGGATACCACCGCAATCAGAAACACCCGGCGCGGCCGATCGAGGCACCAGAGCATCCCCTGTTCATACCACTCGGCGATGTGATAGCCGATCCGCTGAAGACGGGTGGGGGGCGCCGGGACGGGCGGCGTCAGCGGCGCACCGGCGGCCGCAGGACGTCCTCGGCGGCCGACCAGCATCACCGGCATCAGGGTCAGCGCCAGCACCAGCGAGGCCATCAGCGAGGTGACCACGGAGAGGGAGAGATCGCGGAACAGCGCGGCCGCGAGACCGCGGACGAAAATGATCGGACCGAAGACCAGCACCGTCGTCAGGGTGCCGGCAATCAGCGGCCCGCTCACCTCCTCCGCGGCGAGCCGGGCCGATTCAAACCGGCCATACCCCTCCTCGCGGAACCGTCCGCTCGCTTCCGATACCACGATGGCGTTATCGACCAGCAGACCGACCCCGAGCGCGAGCCCGCCGAGGGAGAGGACGTTGATCGTCACACCCATGAGCTGGAGAGCCGTCAGCGATACCAGCACCGACAGCGGCACGATCAGGCCGATGGCGAAGGCGCTCCGCCAGTCGCCAAGGAACATCAGGATCAGCAGCAGCGAGAGGATGCCGCCGGCCACGATCTCCTGGGTGAGGTTCGACAGCGCGTCGGTGACGAACCGGGCCTGGGCGGCCACCACCCGGAGGTGGATGTCGGGAAACTCGCGTCCCAGTTCCTCGACGGTCTGGTTCATGGTGGCGGTGACGGCCACTGTGTTAGACCCGGCGTCCTTATAGACCACCAGGCCGATGCCGGGACCCCCGTCCAGTCGCGTCAGGGTGCGCGGATCAGCGGTGGCGAGCGACACGCTGCCGATATCCCGCAACCGGATCGCCCCGGTGCTGCCCTGGCCGACGGGGATCTCGCGAAACTCCTCCAGCGATCGCAGCTCGGTCAGGGCCCGGACCGAGAAGCGGAACTGGCCGCGGCGGATGGTGCCGCCGGGCGCACTCACATTCGCGTTCTTGATTGCCGTCGCGGCGTCCTCGGTGGTGAGGCCCAGGGCGCGGAGCCGCGCCGGGTCGAGCTCGACCCGGATCTCATCTTCGGGCACACCGGTAACTGCCACGCTGGCCACCCCATCGAGTTGCTCCAGCCGCCGGGCCAGGACCTGCTCGGCGAGGCGGGCAATGTCGCGGAAGTCGCCCTTGCCGGTGACACCAAGCACCGCGATCGGCCGCTGGCCCGGATCACTGGTGAGCAGCGTCGGACGTCCGGCGGTCTCCGGCAGCCGGGAACGGGCGTTGTCGAGGCGCTCGCGCACGGTGAGGACCGTGGCCGCCATGTCGGTCCCCCACGCGAAGCTGGCGGTGGTGGTCACCTCGCCGTTGCGGCTGACGGATCGCAGCTCGACCAGGCCGGGGTCGCTGCGATCGCCTCCTCCACCGGCTCTGCCACAAACCGGCTGGCCTCGGTGGCGGCGGCATTGGGGTAGAGGGTACGGACCGTCAGGACCGGCAGGGTCACGTCAGGCAGCAGCGTGACGGGCAGCCGTCCGAGCGATACCGCGCCGAGCAGCACCAGGGCGACGGTCGCGGCAACGGTGGTGACCGGGCGACGGAGAGCAGCAGCGGGCAGAGACATGGGACCTGGGTGCGGGGTGGCGGGTGACCGTGCGGGCGCGTACGGGCGACCCCGGTGGGGGGGCGCGGACGGCCGTCCGCGCCTAACGTCCCCTACGGAGTCGCCCGTTCCGCCCGGGTGGTCACTTTCACCGCGGCATCGTGGATCAGCGTGAGGTGCCCTTCTACCAGCACGGTATCACCCACGGAGACCGGGATCTCGTTCGAGGTGGAGTCAGGCAGAACCTCCGTGTCGATCCCGTTGGTGCGGCCGGGCAGGATGTACTGCCACTGGGCGCGCCCGCCCTTCACCACGAAGACGAGCGGCCGGCCGTCGCGCTCGATCACCGCCTTGGCCGGCACCAGGATCCGATCCGGCAGTCGCGTCGCTTCCAGGCGCAGGTCGGCGTACATCCCGGGGCGCAAAGTGCGGGGCGCCGGCACCGCCACTGCTACCACTACCCGCCCGGAGCGGGTCATGGAATCCACCAGCGGAAGCACCGCGGTGATCCGTCCATGCACCGGCTCACTGCCCGTGGCCGGCGTACTGATCAGCGCCTCACCACCCACCCGGACATAGGGGAGGTCATGCTCCAGCACCTGCGCTTCGACTCGCAGGTGCGCGATATCCACGACCGTTGCGATATCCTGTCCGGCCGAGACCCGTTCGCCGGCGGTCACACCGACCCGATCCACCACACCGGTGAACGGGGCGGTGATGGTGGCCCGCTCCTGATCGAGCTTCGCCTTTTCCAGCCTGACCTTCGCGGCGGGGACACCCGATAACGCCATCGTGTTTCTCTGGCGGGCTCCATCTTCATCCTTGCCGAGTAGAATCGAATCGGAGGCGAGGTTGCCCTGCAGCCGGATCTCGGCATCCGCCAGCGCGGCTTCAGCTTCGCGTACCGCCAGATCAAAGGGGCGGGGATCCAGCCGGGCCAGGACCGCCCCCCGCTGCACCGCGCTGCCGGGCCGGACGAGGACCTCCTCGACCGTGCCGGCGATCTCCGCTTTCAGTTCGACGACGGCCTCGGACCGTACCTGCCCGGTCGTGGCCACCGACAGCACGAGGTCGCCTTTCCGCACCAGCTCACCGCTCACCGGCAGCGCCAGCCCGGCGGCGGAGGGGCCGTCCTCGCCGCCTTCCGGCGGCTTGGTCCCTTCGGCCTCAGCGTCCTTCCCCTTGCAGGCGGGCAGGCACAGCAGCAGGGCGCACACAGCAAGCACAGCGCGGCGTGGTGACACGGTTCGACCCCGGGGGCTCATCATGCGTCTTCCAGGTAAATGAATGCTCGGCGTGGGAGAGATGCCGGAATCCGGCCAAGGGTCGCGCGGACGACCGCGCGGTTCCCTATGGTGCGACGTCTGCGACAACGGAGGATCAACTCGGGGGTGCTACAAGAGAGGGCGCGCGGCGAGGGGAGTCAAGGGTGGGCACAGGATGCCAGCCGGGCGGAGGGGAGCGAGCGATCCGTACTGGAGGGTCGCCGCATGCGACCCGCCGGTACGGGGTCCAGCGACGATCAGTTGATCTTCCGGGTCAGCGGGTACCGTCCCACCAGGGGTACATCCAGTGAGTCCGCATAGGTCCCCCAGACCGCCCGCCGATCCGATTCCAGAATGCGGAAGCCGGCCGGAGTGCTCACCCGCCGGAGGGGAAACCCTCGGGGGGACAGTTGCATCCATTCATCCATCCCGCGCGGGCTGTCCGCCAGCTGCACCTTGAGCCAGACGGTGCCATCGCGACCGACCCGGGCCGATGTCACCGGAGGGAGGAAGCCCGGCCGGTAGAGGCGGGCCCGTATCGAGTCCTCGGTGACGGGGGTCCGCGGCGTGCCGGGGCGCCGGGGACCGCCGATGGCGGTGACCACGCTATCCACCATCCGCTTGGTCAATCGCCGGGGGGTATAGGGGATCTCCCGGGTGAACGCCACCTGGCTGGCGCCCCGCAGGCCAGTCACCGTAAAGGTGGCGCCCTCCTCGTTGGTCGCGGCGGTGCGGGAGACGAGGACCAGCAGTGACCCGTCGGCAGAGGAGTTGTAGATCGGGTCGTCGGCGAAGGGCTGGGTGAGGTGCATCTCGCCTTCGCGATAGACGAAGACCAGGTTCGAGTGGACGGCAGACAGGGGCGCCACGGTATCGATGATGTGCATCGACCGGTCCACCCGGAACAGGTATCCATTGGTCGGTCGGGTCGGGTCCGGGGTACCCTCTTCGACCAGGATGGAACCATCCGGCAGCATGCTGACGGGTGCGCCCCTGCGACTGATCGGACCGGGCAGGGTGCTGGGTGGCGCATACGGACCGAACGGCAGGGTGACGGCGGCGCCGGAGCCCTCCAGGGGGAAGAGCGTCAGGCGCACCTGGGCCGGGTCCATCGCCCACAGTGAATCACGGTACGTCCCCAGGGAGAAGACCTGGCCGAACTCCCCGGGGCCCGCCCCGGACCGGCCGAGGGTCCCGCGGAGGTCGCCGTCGGGCTCGAGGTGCAGAATGGCGGGGAACTGCCAGTCCGAGAGATAGAGACTGCTGTCCGGCGCCACCACCATGCGGGTCACCGCAGTGAGGTAGGCCCGGACACTGTCCGGCAGGTGAAAGGCGCTGTCCGGCGTCAACACGAGACGCTGAACGGTGGTCGCGGGAGGCGAGGCGGGGGGCAGTGGCAGCAGCCCCAGGCTGAAGGCCGCAAGCAGCGGCCAGCGCAGGCGTGGCATGGACATGGCGGCGGATCCGGGAGAGGGACTCAGAGGGTGAGTGTGCCCGTGCGGGCCCGCACCCCAGCAATATCGTCAGGCGACTGCATTCGCGCGACTACGACACCGTCGCAATTACGGCGTACATTCGGGTCGCCCGCCAGGACAACGACCGGGACCCCCAGCCGGCTGCCCCGCGAGACAAACTGGGTGGCACCATCGGGATCGAGCGGGATCACCGCGGAACCGCCGCATCCCGGGCTCGAGAGCATGCAGCTGTGGGCAAAATTGGCGCTGCAGTTGAAGTAGCCCGGCACAAACCCGCCGGTGCAGGTCGCCGTGTTCTCGAGTGACGAACAGCCCCAGCACCCGGGCTGCTTTTCCACCATCGAGTTGGCGCTGGAGGTGGCGACGGCGAGAGACGCCAGTCCCTGGGCCGAGGCCGGTCGGGACGTGGTCAACAGGAGGAGGAGGGCGAGGGCGCCCGCGCTTCCGAGGAATGAACGGAACGTCATGAGTTGATCCTTTCAGGGGGTCAGTGTCCGGAGGAACTGGATTCCCGGATCCAGCGCCAGTCATACCACACCAGTTCGAGCTCGCCCGCCCGTCGCGCCGCCAGCACCGTCGGGCTGCCAGGTACCCGGAGCATGAGCCCCACCGGCGCATCGAGCGCCGTCACCCGATCCACCCGGTCGTCCGGCCCATATCGCACCAGCAGCCGCCGATCCGAGGTCAGGTCCGTCAGGGTGACGAGCAGCACGCAATCCAGCGAGACCGCAGAGGCGGTGCGCCAGAGGAAGAGACTGTCCGCAGGGATCCGGTAGGCTGTGGGGTCGGCCAGCGGCGGCGGCAGGGTGTCGATGCGGCCGGTGGCGGGGTGCAGCCGGTAGAGGGAGAAGGGGGCGTTGCCGCGGCTCAGGAGGAGGCCGCCGGGGGTATCCGTCAGGAGGAAGCGCGGGATCGCCGGCACCGAGTCGGCGGCGGCGGACCGGAACACCACCTGGTCGCCGTCCGGTCGATACTGGCGCACGATGTACTGGCGCGAGTGGGTGTCGAGCAGCCCGACCAGCCACCCCTCACCGTGCCACATGGCCCGATCAAATGCCTCGCCCGGGCCACGCTCGATGGTGCCTGTGGCGATGACCCGAGTGCCGGGACCAACGAGATACACGCGCCCGGTCCAGGCATCCAGTACCCGGTAGGTGCCGCGCCCCGCAGGGATCAGGGCCAGCGGGCGGATGGTATCGGGCAGCTGGTGGACCACCAGTTGATGCGCGGCATCGACCGCCAGGATTTCGCCACCCGGCGACCAGAGCGTCAGCGCCCCGTCCCGGGCGGCTTCGGCGCCCTGGATGCCAAAGGTGGAGGGCAGTCGCAGCGTGGCACCCGCCTGCAGCGTCAGCTGGCCCGTCCCGCAGGACTGGCCATGGAGCGGAGCGGACGTTACCGTCAGCCCAACGCCAACAAAGTACAAGGAGAAGAGACGCAGTGGATGCAGCATTGCAGACCGTCGATGGGAGACGATCCACGGTAGGAGGACGCAACAACATCGCCCAGACACTATCGCGCCATTGGCGGCGCGATCACGTGGCGAACTTGAGCCGCGCTGCTGATGGCCCCACTCTAGGTTACCGTATCCGCTCTGTCCCCCCTGGGTGCGAATCCCCGCCGCTTGCCGGGGCCGTGAGTGAAACCGTGACTCTACTCGTTCTCGATTACCCGTTCTGCCAGCCGTACCTGGCGGGTCGATCTGCTCCGCCGGCCGGCGCGCTCCTCATCGCGGATCTCTCCGATGGGATCCCCGCACTGGCACAGGCCGTGACCCACCAGCGCGACGCGCCGTGGTGTCCCCTCGTGGCTTGTCTGTCTGACCGCCGAGTGTCCGGGGAGACCCTGGCCGCCTTTGAGCCCGTGCCTGGCGTCTTCGCGCCACTCTACCCCAACGATTATGTCACGCGCTCGCTGGCGGACCGATCGGTGGAGGCGGTGCGGCGCCGACCGCCCCCGACAGCGACAGCGATCGCACAGTGGGTCGAGCGACGACTCGGGCGCGTCGGCACCGCGAGCACCCTCAGCGCCTGCTTCGGCGAGGGGGGCGATGAACTCCGCCCACCGCGCACCCTGACCCGCCGGGTTTGTGCCCTGGGCCCGCTCGAAGTGCGCGACTGGCGGGGCCTGGCACGACTCGCCCAGATCCACACCACCGCCGGACCGCTGGAGCGGGCCTCACTTGAAATTGCCGCATACGATGCCGGCATCGATCCCCGGACCCTGCGCCGCTGGCTGCGCCTCGCGACCGACATGAGCTGGTCGGAAGCGACGGAGCGCCCCGGGTGGGAATGGCTCGTCGAGATGACGTTGCGACGGTTTGGTTACCTGGAATCCCGGCGGGAACGGCGGGTCGGTGAGCGGTGAGAGGTGGCCTCAGGGCCGCGCGAGGTGGCCCCGGACCAGATGCACAACATCCAGCGAGTCACTGTCAAAACCGTAGTAGCGTCCCCGGGCGAACAGGAGTCCGCGAATCGGTGCCGGGAATTCCACCGGGCCGAGCCACCGACCCTCCGGGTCGAAGACATCCCAGCGCCGGGCCTTCCAGCCGTAGGCGCCGACCCAGAGGTTGCCCGTGTCGTCCACCACCAGGGCGCCAAAGGCTGGCCTGGTAGTCGGGAGATCGCTGAGTGAGCCGGTGAACCCTTCACCCAGGGATTGTTGCATGCGTTCGACCAGCCGGCTGCGAGTGGTGTCAGGGATCGGATCGGGCACCCAGGTCCGCTCGATGATCCGGACGGTATCGCCACCCAGGCGGCGCTGGATCACCTGAAACCGATCGCCGACCCCGAACCAGATGTACCCCCGTCCATCGAACACCCAGCTCAGGGTGGGCGTGAACGGCACATTCATGACGGTGCGATTGATGCCCCCATGCTGTTGCACCTGCTTCACGATCGCCTTGGGCGTAAAGCTGGGGAGCGGGAAGCTGTCGACCGGTGTGAAATCGTGCGGATCGAGGGGGGAGAGGAACCAGTGGGTCGGGGCTCCAACGCCGTCGCCTCGCTGAGGGATCTGATCCACCACCCCGCCCGCAGAATCGAGCCCGCCGGCCCAGAGGCCCACGCCGATATTGGCGTACGACCGGGGGTGGGTTGCCATGACGGCGCCGCTGGTATCGAACTCAGTGATCCGGACATTGCCCTGGTCGACCGCGATCAGCCGGGCGCCGTGAATCGCGATCCCGATCGGCTGGTTGAATTCCCCCGGGCCCCCGCCTCGGCGACCAATGGTGCGGACGCGGCGGCCGGTCGCATCGAAGACATGGATGGCAGCGTTCTGATTATCGAGGAGATAGATCCGGTCCTGGGCATCCACCGCCAGGCCCCGGATATCGGTCAGGTCGATCTCCCCCGCGTCGTCTCCGCCGAGAGTGAGGTCGGGAACGGCGCGCCAGCCGGCGCCCGGCGCCCATTGCGCCCCCTCACTGCGGACGTGAATGGCGCCGTTCGGCAGGGTATCGACATGCACAACGGCCGCACCATGATCAGCGCGGCCGCAGGCCGTCAGTGCCACCGCCAGGATCGTCAGGGCATGGGTGACTCGCATGCCTGACGGAAGCACCGCCGAGCGGGGTCGTCAAGGGGCCCCGTCCCGTCACCTCAACGCTTGTACCGCTCCAGCCACTGCAGCCCGTCATCATCGGTCCGCACGGCGTAAGCGGTGCCGGTGCCCAGCCCGACCAGGCGCCGGCCTTTCGGCAGCAGCACGCTGCTGGCCAGGTTCCCCCGGGCATCGAACAGATCGTAGGTCGGTACCGCATCCTGCTCCGGGGTGCTGCGCTGGACCCAGACCACGCCTTCCGGTGCCAGAAAGAGATTGCGCGGCACGAACGGCGGCTTCACCTCCGGCCAGTCGAAATCGTCCTCCTTCGGTTCATCCGGTTTCGGCGCCGGTCCCCGTCCGGGCCCCCCCGAGTTGACGGTGAATCGCCCGCGGGTATCCCGGCTGCGCTCCATGAACGCCTCGCGTTCCGCCTTCCCGATCTTCACCGGCTCGAACTTGACCGGAGCTCCGTGCGCCGGACGATCCCCGAGCCAGTCCAGGTGATAGTCGCCCACCCGCAGGATGCCGATCCGTCCATCCCGGCCCACACTCCATTCATCCTGCCCGGCATAGGGTTGCGGCCGGATCATGATCGCGCGGGAGTTGCCGGTACTGGAGACATTCATCTTGGTGGGGGGCAGCTTCACCCGCGCCACGGTATCGACCTTGGTGGTCGCGCGATTCCAGCGGAGGATCACCGTGGATTCGGGCATCTGGCTGGAGATCGCCTGACCGCCGCCGAAGGTGAATGGATTCGCCTGAAAGTAGACTCGACCCTCCCGGTCGGCGCCGCGCGGGTCACCGATGCCGGCCACCGCGTCAGGAAAGGACACGACCTTCCCCATCTTGCCGTCGTTGGTCACCGGCAGCAACCGGCGACCGACGCGGTCCACCACCAGGGTGGTGTCGCCCAGGTAGGGGATCAACTCCCCGGGGAACTGATACTCTCCCGGTCCCTGTCCATTCCGGCCGATGGTGGTAACCTGTCCCGATCCGAAGTCCACCAGTTGCACCGTCTTCGGCCCGAGGTCCACCAACAGCAGCTTCCCATTGGAGAGCTCCCGGAGGGAACTGATCTGATCAAACGATTCGGCAAACTCCACGGGGCTGGCCAGCGTCCGGGAAGGCACCTGGGCAGCGAGTGGCGTCGCCACCAGCGGGAGCAGCAGGAACGGCCATGACGAACGGCTACTCATGACGAGCGACCTCCTCCTGAAAGGTGCCGGGACCGGAGCGGACCGGAGGGTTTGTCCCCCGGATCTGGTGCCCGGCGATGATGATGGCCGCCACCAGCAGCAGGGGGCGGGCCCGATACACGTCATCCAAGTCCCTGTGAGGGGACCACTTAGCTGGTTCCTTCATGGCAATACCGGGCGCAGGTCACGACTGGGGGTAAGATGTCCGTGTCTGCTCCACCGTCGCACGAAACCCTTTCGCGGGTGGCTGTGTCTACCTGACAGCCAATGGCTTCGACCATGACCCTCCGGGCCGCTCCCGGGAATGATCACGACACGATCGCCCGTGTCCTCGCCGGCAGCGCTGCTGCCGAACGGGAGTTGTACGACCGTCACGTCGATCGGGTCTACCGGATGGTCTATCGGATGGCGGGCAACGCCGAGACGGCGCGGGAGTACACCCAGGACACCTTCGTCCGCGCCTTTGATCGGCTGGAGACGTTCCGCGGCGAGGCGGCGTTCGGCACCTGGCTGGGCAGCATCGCGATCTCGGTGGCGCTGAACGGCATCCGGCAGCGGAAACGGCGGAACGAGCGGGAGCAGGACCTGGAGCTGGCGGAGCCGATCGCGGCGAAGGCCAGCCGGATCGAACCGGATCTCCGCCTCCGGCTGCAGCAGGCAATGGACGAGTTGTCGGAGGGATATCGCACCGTGCTGATCCTGCACGAGCTCGAGGGATATACCCACGAGGAGATCGGCGCGATGCTCGGAATCGAAACCGGAACCTCGAAGGCGCAGCTGTTCCGGGCCCGGGCGAAGTTGCGCGAACGACTGGCACCACATGCAGGAGACTGGAACCAATGAACGACGATCCGCTGGACCAGCTGCTGCGCGCTGAACGGGACGAGGTCCCGCCGGTCGCGCCCCGGGAGGCGATGTGGCAGGCGATTGCCGCGCAGCGCCGCGGCACGATCGTGCCGCTGACGCCGCCCCGCCGCCGCTGGCACCAGTCGCTGGGCTGGCCGCTGGGGATCGCGGCGCTGCTGGCGCTGGGCTTTGCCCTGGGACGGATGACGGAACACCGGACGGTGCGGACGGAGATGGCCGGGGCCCCGGCTCGCTCTCCCGCGCCCTCGGCGGCGCTGGCCGGCGCCACCCTGCAGTACCTCAATCGGACCGAGACCTTTCTGACCGGGTTTCGGATGGAAGCAGGGACCCCCGGGTACGACACCACGCTGGTGGGTGGCGCCCGGGAGCTGTTGAGCACCACCCGGCTGCTGCTGGATTCGCCGGGCCAGTCGGATCCGCGGGTGCGGGCCCTGCTGGAGGAGCTGGAGACGGTCCTGGTGCAGGTCGCGCAGCTGGAGCGCAGCCCCGATAAAGACGATGCAAAATTCCTGGCCCGCCAGCTCGATGAACAGGGCGTGCTGCCCCGGCTTCGGGTGTCGATCCCGACCGGCCCGGCCGCCGCCACCATAATTGGAGAAAGCTGATGCGCATCACACTTGTGGCCGCCCTCGCGGGCCTGCTGCTGGGGTCGCGGTCCCTCCCCAGCACCGCGTCCCTCACCCCGACCACGGTCTGGGGCCTGTTCGGCGCCTTCGCCGAAGACCCGGCCGATTCGCTCTACCGCACCGCGCGGAGCGCGCTGACCAACGCCAATTATCGCGACGCGGCCCAGCAGTTCAAGGAGCTGCGGACCCGGTACGCCAGCTCCAAGTACACCGCGGACACGTACTACTGGGAAGCCTATGCCCGGTACAAGCAGGGCAGCCGCGACGACCTGCGGGAAGCCCGGCGGCTGCTGCAGGAACAGGAAAGCCGCTATCCCAAGGCGTCCACCATCAGCGATGCCAGTGCGCTCACGCGACGGATCGATGGGCAGCTGGCCCAGCGGGGCGACGCCGATGCCGGGGGCCGGGTACTCAAGGCGGGTGAAGCCGCCGGCACGGGGGGCCAGGGCTGCACCGAGGATGAGGATGACACCCGGATCGCCGCGCTGAACGCGCTGCTGCAGATGGATGCCGATCGGGCGATCCCCATCCTCAAGAAGGTCATGGCCAAGCGGGACGGCTGCTCGGAAATCCTGCGCCGCAAGGCGGTATTCCTGGTCTCGCAGAAGCGTTCCAGCGAGACCGAGGACATCCTGCTCGCCGCCGCGCGGCAGGACCCCGACAGCGAAGTCCGGGAGCAGGCGGTGTTCTGGCTCTCCCAGGTCGGCAGCGAGCGGTCGGTGAGCGCCCTCGACTCGATCCTGCGCGGCTCGAAGGACATCGAACTGCAGAAGAAGGCGCTGTTTGCCCTGAGCCAGACCAAGAGCGACCGGGCCCAGACGACCCTGCGGGAGTTCGCCTCCCAGGAGAATGCCCCGGAGGAAGTGCGGGAACAGGCCGTCTTCTGGCTGGGCCAGAATCACTCGGCGGATAACATCGCCTTCCTCAAGACGCTGTTCGGCAAGACCACGAGCCATGAGATCAAGGACAAGATCCTGTTCTCGATCTCACAGACCCGCGGGAACGATGCCCCACGCTGGCTGCTGGACGTGGCCCAGAACAGCAAGGAGGACATGGAGCTGCGCAAGCAGGCGCTGTTCTGGGCCGGCCAGAGCGGGGTCGCCATCGCGGACCTGTCAGCGATGTACGACAAGGTGACGGACCAGGAGCTGAAGGAGCAGACCATCTTCGCCCTCTCGCAGCGGCGGGAGACCCAGGCGGTGGACAAGCTGATTCAGATCGCCAAGTCGGATGGCGACAAGGAGAACCGGAAAAAGGCGATCTTCTGGCTGTCGCAGTCGAAGGACCCGCGGGCGTCCGAGTTCCTGCTGCAGATCATCGACCAGTGAGGCTGACGATGCGGGCACCTTCCCTCGCCCTGCTGACGGTGGCGGCCCTCGCGGGCCGCCCCCTCACGGGGCAGAATGTGGCGCGGCAGATTGCGGCCGCCCCCGATGGCGAAGTCCGATTCAGTTTTGCCAGCCGGCCGGAGGTGTGCGGCCATGGCAACGGGTACAGCATCAAGGGCCGTGATCGCCGCGACCGGAACAACGTCAGCTTCGAGCGCCAGAACGACGCGGTGATCTACGACGACGTGGTCTACGATCAGGATTGTGCCTACCCTGACGGCCCGGTCCGGGTGGTGCTCCTGCACCGGAAGGGCGCTGTCACCAAGGTGCGGACCTGGATCGGCGGTCGCTGGCGCGATGCCACGCCCCCCGGCACCGACCTCGGCACCGTCTCGGCCCCGGAAGCGGCCAGGGCGCTGCTGGGGATCGCCGGGAACCCGGCGAACACTGGTGGTGACGACGCCGTATTCCCCGCCACGCTGGCCGACAGTGTAGTGGTCTGGTCAGACCTCCTGCGGCTGGCGCGTAACCAGCAGCTCCCGAAGCAGACCCGCCGCAGTTCGGTCTTCTGGCTGAGCCAGGCGGCAGGCGACTCCGCCACCGTTGGACTTACTGAGCTGGCGGAGAGCGACAAGGAGGAGAGCGAGATCCGCACGCAGGCGGTGTTCGCACTCTCGCAGCGCCCGCACGATGAAGGGATCCCCGCCCTGATGCGGGTCGCGCGGACCAACAAAGACCCGGAAGTGCGGCGATCGGCGATCTTCTGGCTGGGCCAGTCCGATGATCCGCGCGCCCTGACGCTGATCGAGGACCTGATCTTCAGATAAGATGATCTCAAGTGGGGCGCGCACGGTGTGATCAAACAGTGGGCCCGCACGGCGGGGGGATCAAACAGTGGGCCCGCACGGCGGGGGGATCAAACAGTGGGCCCGCACGGCGGGGGGATCAAACAGTGGGATCCCGCACGGCCGTGAGCCGGGCCCACTGTTAGATCCCCTGCCCACTGTTAGATCCCCCCGCCACTTTCTCGATCAGCCGGCGCGGATTGTTCTCGATATACCGCGCCACTGCCTGCCACCCCTGCTCGTCTCGAATGACCCGGTCATAGTAGTTCGACTGCCAGATGCGCCTCCGTGGGGTCCCGTGAAGCCGGTTGATACGCCCCGTCGAAGCCGCTTTAAAGCATGCGACTATCGACGCGATCGAACGCGGGTGTCGATGGAGCCGCGGTGCCTCGACCAGTACCGTTGCTGAGCGCTTCACTTCGAGAAGCGCGTGGAAATGGTCCGGCATCACTACCCAGGGGCCCAGTGTCACTCCGGCCCTCAGCTCCCCTGTACGTAACCACTCCTCCGCCACGATATCGCCCTCCGGAGTACGGCAGAGGGCACGGTCGCGGACCTGACCGAGCATCAGCACCCGCCCTTCGGTCTTGATCGTGACGAAGTACCACCCGCCGAGTCTCTGGTCATGGTTGGGGCACCTCGGCGCGCGGCCGTGGTAACTCGCAATTCGTCGCATGCGGTCATGATGACACCGCCGTCGGGACGCGTGGGTACCGTCTGGTGACCCGGTGGTGCCAATCGCCGCCGACCGGCCCCACCCGCCGCTCGACCGTCACGCGCATTACATTTCCCGCCCCATGCCATCCCTCCCCCTTCGTTCTGCCGCGGCGCTGCTCCTGGTCCTGACCGCCTGTGGCGGCCCACCGCCACCGGTGCCGGACCTCGCACTCCTGGCCACCGGGGACACCGTGGTCACGCCCTATGGTGACATCAGCGCCGCCGCCCCACTCGGCGGTACCCGCTGGGTTGCGGTGGCACCCCAGGAACCGGCGGTGGGCGTCGCCGATTTTGGGACCCACACGCTGGCGCCGTTCGCCGGACGTGCGAGCCGGGAGCTGGTACAACCGTTCACCCTGTTCGCGGCCGGCGATTCCATTTTTATCGCCGACTGGCAGAAGCGGCGGGTGACGGTCTGGACCGATGGCGGCACGCTGGCAGGCACAATCCCTGCCAATGACGCGCTCCGAGGAGAATTCCCCCGGGGCCGGGACCGGCAGGGGCGCTGGTATTTCGAAGTGCGCCCCGCGCCCGGTCCGGACGGGAGCGGCAACCGGGATTCGGCGGCGATCGTGCGCACCACCGGCGACCTCGCCGCCCGCGATACCATTGCCCGCCTGGCACCGCCGGAACTGGTGGAGGTCGTGACCGATGGTCGGCGCCGGATGGAACGCCGACTGCTGTCGGGCCAGGACCGGTGGGGCCTCCTGCCGGATGGACGGATCTGGGTGGCCCGGGTCGGGCAGAACCGGGTGGACTGGCGGGCACCGGACGGGGCCCTGCGGACTGGCATCGAGCTGCCGGATCCCGTGCTGCCGGTGACCGACAATGATCGCGACATCTTCCTCGGCAAATTCGATCCCGCCCTGCGTGCCACGGTGGCCCAGACACCCTTTGCCGTAATCAAGCCACCGTTCGAGGAGGCGCTGACGGATCCAACGGGGCGCGTCTGGCTGATCAAGAGCCGCGCCATCGGCGACTCCGTGCGCAGCTACCAGGTGATCGGTGGGGACGGCAAACCGGTCCTCACCATGACCCACCCCGGGCTGGGACGGATCCTCGCATTGAGCGACTCCCTGGCCCTGGTCGGCGAACCCTTTGCCGCAGGCACCCGCCTCCTACTCTTCCGGATTCCCGCCCCGCTCCCACCGCAGTCGTGAGATCGTCGTGGCCCGTTCTTCCCCTGGAGACTTTCGCATGATCGGTTCCCGCTGGCTGGCTGTGACCCCTACCCTCGCCTTGCTCCTCGCCGCCTGTGGTGGCAAATCAGCCGCGCCGATCACCGTGCTGGACCAGCCGGAGGCGACACTGGATCGCAGCTTCCAGCAGGTGAGCAACGTGATCGAGTTGCGTGACGGCCGGATTGCGCTCGCGGAACTCAAGGACAAGACCTTTCTCTTCGCCGATATGGCGACCGGGACCATCACCCCGGTCGGGGAACATGCCGACACGATCCGGCCCGGGGAGGCCGCGCCGGGCCGCCACAAGCTGCCGGGCTATGTCCTGCGATTCGCGGGGGACACCGTTGGACTGGTTGATTTCGCCGCGGAGCGCACCACCCTCTGGACCGACCAGGGCGAGTACCTGATGGCGTTACCGGGTGTCCGGGTCGGTGGGTTCAACCAGTCGCTGGCCTACGACACCCTCGGTCACAGTTATAAGGAAGACATCCGCTCGGTGCTGGGGGGACTCGAGCCGGGCAAGGAGGTGACGCTGGACAGCCTGGCGCTGCTGCAGCTCACCCGGGGAGATACCACCGCCGATACCATCGCCCGACTCAAGCTGCCGGTGTGGGGACGAGGACAGTTCGGCGAGCAGCAGAAGATCGTCTCGACCATCTTCTCCGGACGCGACCTCTTTGGTGTGCTGCCGGACGGCGCGATCTGGATTGCCCGGGCCTCCACCAACTCCGTGGACTGGCGGGCGCCGGATGGCGCGTGGACCAGGGGTCCCGCCCGTCCCTTCACCCCGGTGGAGGTACCGCAGGAGGAGAAGGATGCGTTCCTTGAGCGGTTGCGCGGACAGATGGCCCAGATGGGCGCCCCCGCCGGCATCGAGCTGACGTATCCGTTTGCCGACCAGAAGCCACCGTTCGGCGCCGGTCAGACCAGCGCCGCCGGGGAGGTCTGGCTGCAGCGCTCGCGGCCCTGGCAGGATTCGGTGCCGGTCTGGGATGTAGTGGGGCGGGATGGGACCGGGAAGCGAACCGTCCAACTGCCGAAGAACGCCTCCCTGGCCGGCTTCGGGCCGGGCGGTCGGCTGTATGTCGTCCTGCGGGAAGCGGACGGCACGCAGCGGGTGGCCCGCTACGTCCTGAAGTAGGGATCAGCCGACTGGCGGCGGCGCCATCGGATCCGTCGGCGGCACCGCCGGCGGGTCGCTCCGGCGGCGGTTGCGGCGGCGGCCTTCCTCATACCACTTCCGCGTCACCTCGCCCGCCAGGTCGCGGTTCCCCAGCCCGAAGGCCAGCCCCGCCGCGAGCGCGATCGATCCCAGGATCAGGGTAAACGCCGAAGTGACGATTTCCTCGCGACACCCCCACCTGCTGCAGCGCCATGAAGACGGCGATCATCACCATGGCACCCTTGGTGAGCTTGGCGACGGTCACCACCCCCTCGACCGCGCCGGCCGACGCGACGATCAGCGCCCGCACGAACTCGCCCACGATCATGCCGAGGATGATGATCACGGTGCCGGAGATGAGGGTCGGGATGAAGGAGAGCATCCGACCGAACATCTCGCGCACATTCTCCAGGCCGAGGGCGGAGCTGGCCAGCAGGACCGACACCAGCATGGCCAGCCAGAACACCATCTTGCCGATGGCGCGCACCGGGTCGATGTGCATCCGCTCCGCCGCCTCGGTCAGGCCGCCGGCGTCGGCCAGCCGCTTGAAGCTGATCCGGTCGAGCGACCGGTCGGTCCACCGCTGCAGCGTCCGGGCCAGGAAATAGCCCGCCAGCATGATAGCCACCGCGACGACCAGCCCCGGCAGCACGTACATGAGTTCGCCCCACCCCAGCAGCAACCGTTCCCCGAGATCGTTCATGTCCCCACCTGGATGACGACTTTGCCCATTTGCGTCCCGGCCTCGAGCCGGCGATACGCCTCCACCGCCCGGGCCAGCGGAAACACCGCATCGACCTCGGGCCACAACTTGCCCTGACCTGCCAGCTCCACCACCTGCCGGAACTCCGCCGCGTGCCCATGGTCGAGCCCAGCAGATTCCACTGGTACCAGAACAGTTTGCGCAGGTCGATACCGACCATCGGCCCGGTGGTGGCACCGCAGGTCACCAGCCGTCCGCCCCGTCCGAGACAGCGCAGTGATTGAGTCCCAGGTCCGCTCTCCCACACTGTCCACCACGACCTCAACGCCGCGCCGCCCGGTCATGGTGCGAATGGTGGCGGCGACATCGGTGGTGGCATGATTGAGCGCCTCTGACGCACCCTGCGTCCGGGCCCAGGCCAGCTTCGCCTCCGACGAACTCGTCACGATGACGGTAGCGCCCTGCAGCCGCGCAATGCGGAGCGCCGCCTGGGCCACACCACCGCCGATCCCCCAGATCAGGACCGTTTCCCCCGGCTGGACCCGGGCGCGAGTCGTCAGCATGCGCCAGGCGGTCAGCGTGGCCAGCGTGAAGCCGGCGGCCTGTTCCCACGACATCGCCGGGGGCACTGGCGCCAGGTTCCGGGCGGGGACCACCACCAGCGCTGCCAGCGTCCCCGCGCGGTGTTCCCCGAGCATCTGGAACGACGGGCACAGTGGCTCGTCCCCGGCGGCGCACCAAGTGCACGACCCACAGGCGATCCCGGGATTGATCATCACCCGATCCCCCACCGCCAGTCCCTGCACGGCGGGACCAACCGCTTCGATGACCCCCGCCCCATCCGCCCCGACAATATGCGGGAAGGTTGGCCCTCGCCCGGGGAGCCCCCCCACGACGAAGAGATCGAGGTGATTGAGTGCGGCGGCGTGGATGCGTACCCGGACGTCGTCAGGCGCGACCAGCGCCGGCTCCGGCAGGTCCTGCAGCCGGAGCTGCTCGAGGCTGCCGGTGGCGGCGAGCGTCAGGGCGATCAAAAGGCGGGGCTGGTGATCCGTTCTCCCGGCAACAGCCGGACACTGGTTTCGGCGCCACTGCTGAGGGTGCGCCACCGCAATGTAAACTCGGGGGCTGCCCGGTTCCCATCCACCGTACGACTCGCCACCCAGGCGATCCGGTCGCCGTCCGGGGAGAGGATCACGTCCTGGACGGCCAGTACACTGCTGAAGAGGGGCGGCCCCGCGATTCCGGCCCGGGGCTGCTGCAGCACCTGATCAGGGTCCTTCTTGTCCTTCCGCTGCACCAGCCAGGTCAGGGCCCCACTCGGCAGATAGCCCGGGTTCAGCTCCCGTCGATCACGGGTCTGGGTAATTGCGGTCGGCACTCCCCCGGCCAGCGGGATGGTGTAGATGTCGGACTGGCCGTCCCGGGCCACCCCGGTGAAGGCGACCGTCGAACCGTCGGGAGAGATGACCGGTTCGTAGGCCCCGCCGGGCAGGCTGGTCAGCTGGCGCGACTCGCCGCCGGCGGCGCTGATGACATACAGCTGCCGGGATCCGGCGCGGGTCGCGGCAAAGACCAGCCGCCGTCCATCCGGCGACCAGGCCGGCTCACTCTCGGGCGCGGCATCACTGGTCAGGCGAAGGGGGTGACTGCCATCAGCCTCCGCAACGTACAGGTCGAGACTCCCCGCCCGGTCGGAGGCATACGCCAGTCGCGTCCGATCGGGCGAGTAGGTGGGATCGACGTTATTGCTCGAGTCCACCACCACCGGGATGAAGCGGTCGGGGGTGGAAGCCGCGAGCGCGTAAATCCCGAACGAACCACCCCGGCTCGAGGAGATCACCAGGTCGCCACTGACCACCACGACCGCAGATGCCGGCTTGCCGCCCGCAGCGGCGGCTGTGATCGTCGCCCGGCCCGGACTGGCCGCCTGGATCTCGCCGGTGGGAGTCACTTTGGCTACCGAGGCATCCGATGTGGTCCACGCCAGATTGCTGGCGGGGCCAACGGGCCGGCCCTGGGGATCCACAAACGTGGCGGTCAACGACAACTGCTCCCCTGGGCGGAGCGGCACCTGGGCTGCCGAGAGACTCACCTCGCCGGGCAGTATCTCGATCGTCCAGCCGCGCGGCGCAAAACCCCGGGCCGCAAAGGTGAGGGTCGTGGTGCCCCCGCGATGCGCCGTGAGGATACCGGTGAGGGTGTCGAAGGTCGCCACCGACGAATCTGACAGCGCCCACGCGAGCGGAACACCCTCGATGGGAATGGAGTCATTCGTCTGCGGCAGGACCGTAAACTGACGCGTCCCCTTGAGCATCAGCCGCACCGGTTCGGTCAGTCGGGGCGCCACCAGGAAGTGGGCCACGCGGCGATGCACCACCACGGGGATCCGCCGCTCCTGCAGGAAGCCGCGGATGATCAGGTCGGTGTGACCGGCCGCCAGTGCCCGGACCTGACCGTCGGGGCCCACCTCGAGGATGCCGGGGTCCTGGGCCAGCCACTGCAGCGCGCCGGCCGGGACGGGCCGATCGCCCTGCGAGGGGATGGTGGCGATGACACTGTCCCGATCGTCGGGGGCGAGGATGAGCCGGCTGGTGCTGAGACGGTAATTGGCGGCGGATACAGTGACGGGAATGCTGACGCTGATACCATCGCCACCAACGACCTGGACCACGGTCTGTCCCACCACACCGCCGGTAATCTCCCCCGGGGTGACCAGGCCGGCAATCCCGGGCTGCAACGAGCGCCAGATGACCTCGGGCTGGCTGGAGAGCGGGGTGCCGTCCGCCTGCAGGGCGCGGATGCTGACCGCCTGCCGCTGACCGGGGAAGAGCGTGAGGCTGGCGGGCTCAGCGACCAGCCGGGCAAAGACCTCCTGGGCCACCGGCGCAGAGCGGGGCGCGGCATTCGCGGTTGGGATGGCGGGCGCGGCTCCACCCGTCACCAGGACCACGACACTCTTCGACTGCTCACCGGCCTGCACCGTCAGCCGGGTCCGGCCGGCGTGTCCCGCCGTGACCGACCCATTCGTCGCGACCTGGGCGACCAGCGAGTCCTCGGATCTGAATGCAAAGGCCAGCACAGCGTTACCGGACTGATCGAACGCCTGCACCGTCAGCGCCTGACGATTACCGGCGGCCAATCGCAGGGTATCGGGGGTGACGTACAACTCAGTGACGGACTGGGCCAGTGCCGGGGTCGTGACCGCGAGGGTCAGGGCGGCGATCGGGCTCAGGATGGAATGGCGACGGTTCATGGACTCTCCCGGGAGATACCCTGCCTGATAAGCAAGGGATAGACCACCGGGGCCTGCATCGCAAGCTTATGTGGTAAAATGAGTTAGCGCTCGGAAATCGGTCACTCAACCCGGGGCATCCCGCGAAGTGGCGGTGCGGGGCGCGGTCTGCCACTCCGGCCTTACCCGGGGAAAATCGCGCCGATCCGCCTGCCCCCGCACGCGGTGTCATACCGTTAGACAGCGCCGCGCAGCTTCCCTTGCAGAATCGGAGAACCTCTGCATCTTATGAGCTTGATTACAACAACACGGGACGTGTGTGCCTGTGCACCGGCGGCGGGTGTTACGCCGCGGCAGTTTCCGGGAGGAAGCGTCCATGGCCGAGTTGCACGATATGGAAATGAGCTGGTCCGACTCCGGGTGGATGGACCCTGCACCTGCACCGTTTGATCCTCCGGCGCCGGCTGCCGCCCCGGAGATGCCGGCGGCCCAACCGATGATGAGCGAGGCGCGGCCGACCCCTGCACCGCGGCCGGCGGCAGCGAAGCCGAAGAAGAAGGCCGCCCCGAAGAAGAAGGCGGCTCCGAGGAAGAAAGCGGTTGCGAAGAAGAAGCCGGTCGCCCGGAAGAAGGCCGCGAAGAAGAAGACGGCGCGGAAGCCGGTGAAAAAGGCCGCCACAAAGAAAGCCACCAAGAAAAAGGCCGTGAGGAAGCCGGCTCGGAAGGCTGCAAGCAAGAAGAAATCGCCGAAGAAGGCGGTGAAGAAAGCAGCGCGGAAGGCCGCCGGGAAAAAGGGCGGAAAGAAGAAAAAGAAGCGGTAGGACAGACGCCCCGTCTACGGACGGGGCGTTTTTTTTGGAGGAAGAATCAGCCCCCTGCGCGGCGGGCGCGGGCCAGTCGGGTCAACCAGGCCGCGAAGCTGGCCGGCGACCGGGTGCGGAAGTGAGCCAGACGAGGACGGGGGCCCACCGCGATGGTGGTCCCGCGGGACCGAACGACCCGGATGGCATCTTCGTCGGTGGTGTCATCGCCGACGAACAGAATGGCATCGTGGTCAGGAAAGCGATCCAGCCATTTGGCTACGGCCGTTCCCTTGTTGACCCCGGGCATCTGCCCATCGAGCACCCGGTTTCCGCGCAGCACCCGCAGCCCTTCCGCCCGCATGAGGCGGAGGATCCGTCGCTCGGCCCGAGCAGCCTCCTCGGGTGGCAGGCGAAAATGCACCGCGATCGATCGCTCCTTCACCTGGACTCGAATACCCCGGTGCCCGGCAAGCAGGGTGCTGAGGTGGCGGGCGATGGCACGAAATCGGGGGATATCGATCGTCATCCAGTTTGACGACCGTCCCCGCCTCGCCCATCGCCCGCCGTGATCGCCGATGATCGCATCCACCGCCGTCCGCGCCACGTGTCGCACCCCTTCCACCGATCGGCCCGACACCAGCACGACGGTGGCTCCACTCCGGCGCAGCTGCTGCAGCACCGCCCGGGTGGCAGGAGGTACCCGGGCCGCCCGAGGCACATCGACGATCGGTGCCAGCGTGCCATCCACGTCGAGCAGGAGCAGGGGGTGTCTGGCACGCGCCAGATGGCGAAAGGCGGCACGCGCAGCGGTACTGGTGCCCAGGGAATGAGTCATTCGGTTGGCCGGAGCCGGGCCACTTCGGCGAAGATGTCGTCCATCCAGTCCTGGACGGTATTACGCGACAGCCGCCGCCGCAGGGCGTTCATGCGCCGCTGGCGCTCATCGGCCGGGAGATGAATCGCACGGAAGAGCGTTTCCGCTGTGGCGCCGACATCATAGGGATTCACCAGCAAGGCCTCCTTCATTTCGAGCGCCGCCCCGGCAAAGCGGCTCAGCACCAGGACGCCGAACCGCCCCTCCTGCGATCCCACATATTCTTTCGCCACCAGGTTCATCCCATCCTGCAGCGGCGAGACAATGCAGACATCGGCGGCGCGATAGTACGCGACCAGGGTGGCCTGGTCCAGTGAGTGCCGGACCAACCGGATCGGTACCCAGCCTTCCCGGGCAAACCGTTCGTTCACCTGGGCCGCGGTGTCAACGACCTCCTGGTCGAACAGGACGTACTCCGGAACGTCCGGCCGAGTCGGGGCGGCCACCTGGAGCAGCGTCACCCGGCCGATCAGTTCGGGGTGATCCTCCAGCAGCCGGCTGATCGCGAGAAAGCGGCGGGGAATGCCCTTGGTGTAGTCGACTCGTTCCACCCCGAGCAGCAGCTGCCCACCCCCCGGCAGCGCTTCGCGGCGGACCTTCCGGCTCACCGACTCGGTCCCGGGATCGCGCGCCATCGCCTCAAAAGCAGCCACATCGATCGAAATCGGGAAGGCTTTCACCACCGTCCGGCGCCCCTTGTAGCGCACCAGGCCTCGGCCAGGTTCCACCACGGCATCCGCCACGAACCGGCGGACACTCATGAGGAAATTGCGGACGTCGCCCGGCGTCTGGAACTCGAGCAGATGATTGCCGAGCAGCCCCTGGATCAGGGCACGGGCGGCGGGGAGGACGCGAAGGATGTCAGGCTGCGGCCACGGAATGTGCCAGAACTGATGGACAAAGAGCTGGCGGACTCGCCGCAGCACGCCGGCCATCAGGCCGAGGTGATAGTCCTGCAGCCAGCAGACGGCGGGCCGGCCCTCCGCCTCACTGATCACCGCGGCGGCGAAGCGCTCGTTGACCGCGCGGTAGGTCTGCCAGTCGGCGTCATCGTAGATGAACCGTCCCAGCTGGGAGTGACACAGCGGCCACAGGCTGCGATTGGCTGCCTCGATGTAGTAGCCCTGGACCTCGGCCTCCGACAGCCGCAGGCGCCGGAGGCGATAGGAGGGGTGGGCTGGCGGCACCGCGACCCGGTCCGCGCCGTCGGTGACCGCGAAGTCAGCCGACCCGCTTCCCCAGGCGACCCAGGTTCCGCCAGAGGCGGCCATCACCGGCTGGAGGGCCGAGGTCAGGCCACCGGCCGGAAGGTCGAGCGCAATTGATCCATCAGCCGAGCGATGATGGACGAACGGCTCGCGATTGCTCGCCAGGATCAGGGGCGGTACCGCCCGCCGACGGAAAAGATCAGCCAGTGCCATGGGTCCAAGGGTACCCCTGCGTCACCATGAGAAGGAAGGGGGGAATTGGCCTCATCTTGCGTCCTCACAGAGGGCGGGCGAGCTTTGACGCCAAGCATCCTGCTGACCGGGATTCCACCACCGGTTTTTGCTCGCGCATCGTCTCCGCCCGATCCCGGGCGGCACTGACCCGCATCACGTCGCATGCTGGCACCCGACCGGCTCGGCCTGTTTACCCTGGTGATGGAGCTGCGCCCGATGGATGGAATAACCTGCGGCATCACGCCTTCGACGCTTCGGCTTCGCCTGACCCGCTGGGTTCGCTGGCACAGCGGTCTCGCGGTGCTGGTCCTGGCGGCTCTGGCCTGTACCCCGAAGATCAAGGACCGGATCGCCCTGGTCGGCGGCAATGTCATCCCCGGCAATTCCCGGCCAGTGCTGCGCGATGCCGTCGTGGTGGTGTACCAGGGGAAGATCGAAACCGTGGCGCCGCGCGAGGGATTCCGGATCCCCAAGTCGGCGGAACAGATCGATGTGACCGGGCAATGGATCATCCCCGGCCTGATCGATGGCCAGGCCAGGTCCAGACGCTGGGCCCTGGGACGGTACATCGCGGCGGGTGTCACCTCGCTGCGTGATGCCGGAGGCCAGATCGATTCCATCCTTGCCCTGCGGGAGCTGGTCAGCCTCGGCGGTGAAGTGGCGCCGCGGATCTACAGCGCCGGCGCCATGATCGACGGTGAGCCTTCCGCGGATTCCAACGCCACCGGGGTGCGGACCGCTGATCAGGCCCGCCGGGCAGTCGACGCCCGTGCCGTCGCGCCGGTGGACTATCTCAAGATCGGTCCCCGCATCACCCCGGAGCTGTTGAAGCCACTCATGGATGAGGCGGGAACCTTCAACCTCCACATCACGGCCCGGCTCGGACTGGTCGACGCGTTGAGCGCCGCGCGGGCCGGAGTGCAATCGATCGAGTATCTCAGCGGCGTGCCGGAAGCCGCACTCGGCAAGGGCGCCGATCGACTCTACGCCGAGCACCGTGCGGGTTTCTATCGCGGGTGGAACGCGACCGAAAAGAGCTGGGTCAAGCTCGATTCCGCCTCTCTCACCCAGGTCGCGGACCAGCTGGCCGAGGCGCGGGTCATCCTGATACCGGTCCTGGTCACCCACGAGATCTACAGCCGACTGGACGATCCTTCGGTGCTGAGCGGCGGGGATCTTGGTTCCATTCCCGATTCGCAGGTGGTGGCCTGGGACATTCCCGGCCTTCGGGCCCGGGCGAACTGGACCGAGGATGACCTCGCCGCCTTCCGGGCGAGTCGCCCCAACCAGGAGCTCTTCCTGCGTGCGTTCCGGGCTGCGGGTGGCACCATCGTGGCCGGCACCGATGCGGTAAACCCGCTGCTCGTTCCCGGATGGAGCCTCCACACCGAACTCGAGTTGCTGGTGAATGCCGGCCTGACACCGAAGGATGCGCTCGAGACCGCCACGCACAACGTCGCGGTGCTGCTCGGGGCCGACTCCCTCGGCATGGTCGAGGAAGGCCGGGTAGCTGACCTGGTGATCCTCAAGGGCAATCCCATGCTCGATATCCGGAACACCCGCACGGTCCAGCGGGTCATGATCCGCGGACAGTTGTTCAAGGCCGATTCCCTGCGCGCCGGATTCTGAGCCGGTGGCCTTCGCGCGGATCGTGGTCGGATGGGTAGTGGTGGTCGCGATCTTTCTGGCCGGGCGGGAAATCGAAGTGAGGCGCGAGGCGAGTCCGGGTACCGCACTCGTCCGGCCGCCGGTGGCCCCGCTGCTGATCGAAGCGCTGCTGCTTACCCTCCTGGCCGGCCTCTGGTTCGGCAGCCTCGGCAGCGGCGGGGGCTACATCCTCTTCCCGCTGCTCGGCGCCCTCATCGAGCTGCCGACCCGGCTGCGGCAGCGACAGGGTGGTACGTTCCCCTGGGGCGCCACCGTCGGCGGCATCCTCCGCATTGCCATCCCCGGCATCCTCCTCGGCTTCATCCTGGTCTAGTCCCATGGTGTTACGCTGGACCCCTGAACGACTGGATCAGCTGGAGCACGCCATCCGGAACGGCCGGCGGATCGCCGTGTCACGTCGCGGGAACGAATACATCGTCATCGCGGACCGTCTGACGACTATCGGTAACCGGGACGGATTCATCGGTCGAGTCCCGATGACCGGCGACGAGATGACCTTCGCCCTCGACGAAGTGGACGGCCTGGCGATTCTGGCCTAGCTGCGCGGCTCGGCCCGGGGGCTGAAGCCCCCTCTCGGCCAAGAGCCAAATCGCCGAGGCGATACATTCGAGCCGCCGAGCCGCCGAGCCGCCAAGCCTTGACACCCACCGCTCCGCCCCCCACCGTCAGAGATGTTCACATCGCTACTGGTCGGACTGGATGGCTCACCTCAGGCGCTGGTCGCCCTGGCGCAGGCCATTGCCATCGGGCAGAAGTTTCGGGCCCGCATTGTTCTGGCGACAGTGGTCCGGGGCCGCGCCGATCATGTGGAGGCGCTCCAGCGCGATGCGCGGCAGATGGTCGAGGCCTCGGGGCTCGAGGCCGAAACGACGGTCCGGGAGGGGGAGGTCGCCGAGGTCCTTCGGGCGTTAGCGGAGGGTGTTGGGGTGGTCGTCGTCGGGCGGCTGGGCGTCCGCGGTGCCTCGCTGCCTGATCGCGATCCCGTCGGTCCCGATACCCGCGAGCTGATCCGGCGCTGCTCCCGGCCGGTGCTGGTCGCCGGCAGCACGCTCACGCCGATGGACCGGGTGCTGGTGGCGCACGGTGGCGGTCCGGCGGGCGAAGGGGTGCTGGCCTTTGCCGGCCGATTCGCAGGGATCTTCGGCTCGCACCTCGACGTACTGCACGTCGCAGACGACATCACTGCCGGGCGCCAGGCGCTGGCCCGCGCGTCGGGAGCCCTCTCCATGTCCCCGCTCGATTTCGACACCCACCTCGACAGCGGCTCCATCGAGACGGCGGTCGCCGCCCGCATACGCGGACTCGAATCCAACGCGCTGTTCGTCGGTGCGGCACGGGAGGGCCACGACTGGTTGGTGCCCTCTCACACGGAGGCTATCTTGCGGGCCACCGATATTCCTGTTGTGGTCTACATGCCAGCCGATACCTCCGGTGCCCGAGTCAGCGCTGCCCATCGCCGTCCTGCATCTTGATGAAAGCTGTCTCGGCAATGGCCGGGCTGGCGCCACTCCCGGCGGCGCCGGCGGCCTGATCGAGGCACGCGCCGGCGGCGTGGTACAGCGACGGGATTTCTACCTGCACGACCCCGACACCACCAACAATCGCATGGCCCTCACCGGCGCACTCGTCGCGCTGCAATTGCTGTCCGCCAAGGGACGGCGCCTGCGGGTCCTGATGGTGTCGGATTCGGAGTATCTGGTGAAAGGGATGCGGGAGTGGGTCCCCGGCTGGATGGCGCGGAGCTGGACCCGGAAGGGCGGGGCGATCGAGAACCTGGAGCTCTGGCAATCGCTGGTGAACGCCGCCCGGCACCACGAGGTCCAGTTCACCTGGGTTCGCGGCCACCGGGGTCACGCGAAGAACGAATACGCCAACGACCTGGCCGTCCAGGCGGCCACGGAGCAGATCAGCTCGGCCGGAACAGTGGAATCAGGGTTTCCCGAGTGGCTCGCTGCCCGCCGCCTGAAGAAGCAGTTCCTCGATTATGACGCCGACGCGACCTTCACCGCCTTCGAGCAGCGACTGGCAGCGGGAGAACGCATTCCCCACCACGACCGCTGACGGCTACCGGCCGCCGCGGCGTCCCCCCAGCACATACGCCAGCTTCACGCGACCAGTGACCTGGTCGGTCGGGGCGGTATAGGCCTCGGCCGAGAGGCTCACGCGTGGGGCCGGGGTGAGTGTCACCCCACCGAACACCACGAAGCGGCTGAGATTCACCTCCACCTTGCGGTCGTCCGTTTCGCCGGCGGCATTGGTAAAGTCCACCTGAAACCGGGGATGGAGAATGTTGTACCCACCGCCGAGGTAGGGACGGACCCGTCCACCGGCCCAGGCCCAGCCGGCGGCAATGTCGACCCCAAAGATGTTGGGCGAATACCGGTCATTCGACTCCTGCCCATCGAAGCACTCGCTGGTAGCGTCCTGCAACGCATCCTTGTTGCAGGTGATCGGGGCGTGCATCGAGCCGAGCGTGGCGTGCAGCCGGCCACTGAGCATGGCGCCATTGGGGTTGAGTAGCACCGTACGGCTTACGGCGAAACTCCACAGGTTTGCCTTGACCTCTTTCACTCTCACCGGAGGAATCCAGCTGACTTCCAGCATGACCCCGTTCCCCATCATGAATCCGACACGGGGCCGGAGAAAACCGGGCAGCAGATTCACGTTTTCCGGACCCTTGCCCGGCCGGCAGGTGGTCGGGGTGGCGATCCGATCGTTGGCATCGGGGAGATAGGCGCCCTCGACACTCAGCAGGACCGCCCCCAGTGGGTAGAGACTCGGGGCGCCGGCGGCACTGAAGGCAAGGGGGACCGAGAAGTGGGCGAAGAGGTCGGCTTCGCGCGAATTGCTCCGGGGGAAGCAGTCGCCCTGGGCCGCGAGGGGTCCGGCGATGAACAGTGCTCCGAGCGCGAGAGCAGAGGCACGCATCGATGCTCCTTGCTTGACAGTGCGAGAGGGGGGCCCTACTCTGACCAGTTCCATGACCGACCTCGAACGACTCTTCCGGCGGCTGGTGGATAACCTAATCGCCATCGATCCAGCCCGCCTGCATCGCCCGCTGACGATCGCTGACCTGCTGACCTCGGTCGTGCCCTACCGCACCACCCGCCGGGCCCTCGGTCTTGATTCCGCCGAAGATTACGATGCACTGGTGCTGCAGCTCTGCTCCGGCCAGGGCGGCTATGTCCGGATGCTCTCCGACGATGTCACCCAGGCCTTGAAGGACCAGCTCACGCTTCCGAATCCCGATCTCGATGTCCTGCGGGATCATGAGCGGGCCGAACTGGTGCTCGGCACCGAGCCACTGGCGCACGCCCTGGGACCTGGCCCCGACGAAGCCTTCGCCCCGCCGGAGGTCGAAGAGGAGTTTACGCCGCCGGAACCCCAGGTCGCCCCGCCTGCCCCGCGACTGGTGGAACCATCACGTCGCATTTCGTTCAGCGCGGAACCGGCCCCGCCGATGGTACCTCCGCCACCGCGCATGACCGCCGAACCGGAACAGGGTCCTCAGCCGCTTGCAGCGCACGGCGCGCGCTGCAGTTTCTGCGGTGATCGCCTTCCGGCCGGTCGGACGATCAATTTTTGTCCGCATTGCGGCCAGAACCAGAGCCTCACCCGCTGCCCCGAGTGTCGGTCCGAGCTGGAACTCGGCTGGCGCCACTGCATTTCCTGTGGTCACCCGGTGGCCGAGCCGTAGCACGGGGGCCGCTCCTCCCCGCTGGTTGATAGCCAACGGCTGATGCTGCAAAGACTTAGACCAACGGCATACCCTCGCCCGGCCCCTCCCCCCATATTTCCCGCCGTTTGCTCCTCCTTCCTTATATAGGAGCTGTCATGGCCACCCAGGGTCAACCGCAGGATGTGGTCATTCTCGCCGGTGTGCGTACCGGATTTGGTGCCTTCGGCGGGGCCCTCAAAGACCTGAGCGCCACCCAGCTCGGGGTGGTCGCGAGTCGTGCGGCGCTGGCTCGCGCCGGGGTCGATCCCGCGCAGGTCGATCATGTCGTCTTCGGGAACGCCCTGCAGACGAGCGCCGACGCGATCTATCTCGCGCGTCACATCGGGCTCGGCGCTGGATGCCGCACCGAAACGCCCGCCGTGACGGTCAACCGGCTCTGCGGTTCGGGATTCGAAGCGATCATCCAGGGCGCGCAGCAGATCCTGCTGGGGGAATCTGACATCGTGCTGGCGGGTGGCACCGAGTCGATGAGCCAGGCGCCGCATGTGCTGCGTGGCGCACGCTGGGGCCTCCGGCTTGGTCCGGCAGCGCCGCTGGAGGATGCGCTATGGGAGGCGCTGCGCGACAGCCAGTGCAACCTCTCGATGGCGGAGACGGCGGAGAACCTCGCCACCCAGTACGGTATCACCCGGGCACAGGTCGACGCCTACGCCCTGACCAGTCAGCAGCGGGCACGGGATGGCTGGGCGGCCGGCGCCTATCGTGACGAAATCATCCCGGTCCCGCTTACCAACCGCAAGACGAAACAGGTCGAACCGTGGGCGGCGGACGAGCACATGCGACCCGATTCGACCCTCGAGGGACTGACTCGGCTGCCTCCCTATTTCCGCAAGGATGGCGTGGTGACCGCGGGAAACGCCTCGGGCATCGCCGATGGCGCAGCCGCCCTGGTGCTCGCGCGGGGTGACGTGGCCCGGGCACGCGGCCTGGTGCCGCTGGCCCGGATCCGGTCCTGGGGTGTCGCCGGGGTGGATCCCAGCATCATGGGCATTGGACCAGCGCCGGCGGCACGCAGGGCGCTCACCCGGGCAGGCATCGACCTGTCGGCCATGGAGCTGGTGGAAGTCAACGAAGCCTTTGCCGCCCAGTATCTGGCGGTCGAGGCGGAACTCGGGCTCGATCGGGCGCGTACCAACGTGGATGGCGGTGCCATCGCCCTGGGGCATCCGCTTGGGGCGAGCGGCGCTCGTCTCACCCTCCACCTGGCGCACGCGCTCCGGCGGCGAGGGCAACGGCTCGGCCTGGCCAGCGCCTGTATCGGCGGCGGCCAGGGCCAGGCGATCATCCTTGACGTGGAGCAGTCCTGACGTGACCGACAACCTGCCGCAGCGGATCGACCGCGAAGCGATCGAGCGCATCATCCACCGGGCGGCCGAGCTGCAGACCGGCGAACGGGACCTGGGTGATGGTCTGGCGCCAGACGAGGTGGTGGCGCTGGGGAAGGAAGTCGGCATCCCCGAGCGGTTCCTGCAGCAGGCGCTGCTGGAGGAGCGTACCCGCGCCGCGCCGGTGACCGCCTCGGGTGTCCTCGACCGCACGATTGGTCCCCGGAACATCGCCGCACAGCGGGTGATTCGCGGGGAGCCCGAGGAGGTCGAGCGACGTCTGCTGCGGTGGATGAAGGAGCACGAGCTGCTCACCATTCAGCGGCAGCAGCCACAACGCATCACCTGGGAACCGTTGCGCGGCATGAGCGCGGCGCTGCGCCGGTCGTCGGCGGCGTTTGGTGGTCACAAGCCATTCATGCTCCTGCGTGCCAACCTGGTGACGGCGTCGGTGTCGCCGCTCGAGCCGGGATTCACCCACGTCGCCCTCACCGCCGAACTGCGCGCGGCGCGCAACGGGATTGTTGCCGGTATCACCGCCATGGGCGTCGGCGGTGCAGCTTCCGTCGCTGCCCTGGCGGTGATGACCCCATTCATCTGGGTGCCACTCATCCCGATCCCGTTGGCGCTGGCGGGTGGCTGGGTGGTGGGGAGCCAGTTTCCCAAAGTGGTAGAACGGGCGCAGTTGGGACTGGAGCGGGCACTCGATCACCTCGAGCGAACCGATCCGAAGTCGGAGAATGCCTTGCCGGGTGGTGGCGTGGCGGGGTTACTGGGGGATGTTTTCCGGACCTTCACCGGCGAACGACCCAAGTAGCAAATCGATCGGGCACAATCCGCTGTGTTGCGTCCGACACCGAACGCGGCCTATCATCCACCTGACAGGGGCCACGGCTGGTTCCGGCACGGCTCGTGGCGCTTGCCGTGGTGCGCACCCTGCGGATGCAGCGAGGTGACCCAACCATGTTCCGCAAACAGAATCCGCCCGCCGGCTCCCGGCCCGGCACCCTCGCCATTCCCCCGCAATCGCCCCCGCCCCGCATCGTCATCTATCAGTACACCCAGGACGAACTGATCGAGCGGCCGATCGACGACGTCGAGCAGCTGGCGGACTTTGTGCACACCGAGCGCAGTACCTGGGTCGATATCCAGGGGCTGGGGGATGAACGGGTGCTCCGGCGGATCGCCGAGCTGTTTCAGATCGAGCCACTCGCCATGGAGGATGCGGTCAACGTGCCGCAGCGGGCAAAGTCGGAGACCCGGGAACGCTACCAGGTGATCGTCGCCCGGCTGCCGTTCCTGATCGAGCCGGACGATGTCGACGCTCCGCAGGTCTGCCTGCTCCTCGGCCGCCACCATCTCATCACCTTCCAGGAGCGCCACCTCGGCGCCTTTGATCCGGTGCGCGAGCGACTGCGCGCCGGCATCGGACCGATCCGGAGCCTCGGCCCCGACTACCTCGCCTACGCGCTGATCGACACCGTGATCGACCGCTACTATCCGGTGGCGGAAGAGCTGTCCCACCGGCTGGAGGATCTGGAAGACGAGATTACTGAGCACGATGGGCTCGAGGATCCGTCCCGGCTGCACCAGATCCGGCATCAACTGGTGATCCTGCGGCGCGTCGGCTGGCCCCAGCGCGAGGCGATCACCTGCCTGATCCGGGAGCGCAGCCCGTTCCTCAGTGACGAGGTCCGCCTGTACCTGCGTGACACCCAGGATCACGTCTCCCAGATCATGGAACTGATCGATTCCTGCCGCGAAATGGCGATCGGTCTGATGGACATCCACCTTTCGATGCTGAGCACCAAGACCAATGAAGTGATGAAGGTGCTCACGATTGTCGCCAGCATCTTCATCCCGCTGACGTTCATCGCCGGTATCTATGGCATGAACTTCGAGTACATGCCCGAGCTGAAACGCCGGGGCGGGTATCCGATGGTCATCGGCAGCATGCTGTTCGTGGCCGTGACGATGCTCCTGTTCTTCTATTACAGGGGCTGGATCGGCAGCTTGCGTCGCTCCCGCACCGGCGCGCCCCCAGCCAGCCGTCCCCCGGAGCGCTGACGCTCTCTCAGCCTGCCCCGAGATTCCGGACGCAGGCCCCGACGCACACCCCCGCACCCGGAGCCACCAGATGGGCGACCTCCTCAGCCTCGCCGACGGCAAGCAGATCTCGGCGATGATTGTCGCGTTCCTGCCCAGACTGGGCGCCGCCGTCATCATCTTCCTCCTCTTCTGGGCGCTGCTCCGCGCGACCCAGCCCCCGCTCCGCATGATGCTGCACCGGGCCAATTTCGCCGAGGCACTGGTCAAGCTGTTCGTGGACAGCGTGTACCGGGCGGTCGTCCTGCTTTTCGGGCTGGTGATGGCGGCCAGCCAGCTGGGCATCAACGTCGGGGCGGCGCTCGCCGGTCTGGGTGTGGTCGGCATCGCGGTCGGGTTCGCGGCGCAGGAAACACTGGCGAACATGATCGCGGGGTTCCTGATCTTCTGGGATCACCCCTTCAAGATCGGCGACTACATCGCGGCCCAGAGCTGGTATGGCGAGGTCACCGCGATCACCATGCGGACCACCCGTATCCGGACCCTGGAGCACACCTACGTCGTCATCCCCAACCGCCAGATCATGGGCGACCTGCTGGTGAACCATTCGATGTATGGCCGCACCCGGGTCAACGTGCCGGTCGGGATCGCCTATAAGGAGAGCATTCGCGCGGCCCGGGAGGTACTGATTCCGGCGGCGCTGGCGGTGGAAGGTGTCCTCACGGATCCCCGACCGACCGTGGTGGCCACTGAGCTGGGCGATTCCAGCGTCAACCTTCAGGTGCGGGTGTGGGTGGACGATGCCGCCGACGAGCGTCCGATCTTCCACCGGGTGCTCGAAGCCATCAAGGTGGCGCTCGATCAGGCGGAGATCGAAATTCCGTTCCCCCATCTCCAGCTCTTTGTTGATGACGTACGGCCGAAGGTCTGGCAGGACGCCGCCCGGTTCCCCGGCATCGCCTCGGCGCGGGAGGCGTGACCATGACCGGCGCGGCGGCAATCGGCATCCTGGGCTGCGGTCAGATGGGCAGCGGCATCGCCCAGGCCGCGGCCAGCGCGGGATACCTCGTCCGGATCCGGGATACGACTCCGGCCCAGCTCGAGAAGGGGCGGACCACCATCGGGCAATCGACTGCGAAGCTGGTTGAAAAAGGGAAGCTGGCCGCGGCCGATCGTGAGGCCGCGCTCGGCCGCATCGCCTACACCACCGACCTGGCACAGCTGCGGGACTGCGAGCTTATCATCGAAGCGGTCACCGAGGATCTGCAGATCAAGAACGACCTGTGGCGCACCCTTGATGCCGCCTGCCCCGCCAGCACCATCTTCGCCTCAAACACCTCCAGCCTCAGTATCGCGGCGATGGCGGCCGCGACTGCGCGGCCCGATCGATTTGCCGGCCTGCACTTCTTCAATCCGGTGCCGCTCATGCCGCTGGTGGAGGTGGTCCGCGGGGTGCAGACCAGCCAGGCCACCGTCGACTATCTGTTCGCCTTTGCGCGCCGCATCGGGAAGGAGCCGGTCGCCGCCCGCGACAGCTCCGGATTCATCGTGAACCTGCTGCTGGTGCCCTACATCCTCGACGCCATTCGGGCGCTCGAACGCGGGGTCGCCTCGATCGCCGATCTCGACACCGCCATGCGGCTGGGCGCGTCCCACCCGATGGGGCCGCTGACGCTGGCGGACTTTGTGGGGCTGGATACGCTCTGTCGTATTGGCGACATCATGTTCGAGGAATACCGCGAGACCCGCTATGCCGCTCCGCCCCTGTTGCGGCGTATGGCGCTGGCCGGGCTGCATGGGCGGAAGAGCGGCCGCGGGTTCTATGATTACAGCGTCCAACCCCCGATTCCTTCCGACCTGGGACTCGCATGACCCGTTGTCAGCTTCACCAGTACAGACCCCACCCCTGACCAAACTGCAGGCCGTGGCCCTGCAGCGTCACGCGCCGGCCAGTGGGACGAGGTGAGCCGACAGCGGCAATGCGATGCAGGATGTGCTTGCGCTGGACAACCATTCGCCCAGGACGATACCGCACCGTCCGCTTCCGCCTGCCTTTGATGAACTCATCCGGTGCCGCATAGTCGCGGTCCAGCCCGTCGCGCTGATATTCGTCATGAGTGATGTTCCAGACATCCAGCCCTCCACCGCCGGCCGGGAGGACAATCGGCAGCGTGAACGACAGCACCGGTCCGGGATCGGGAGCCACCGGGAACCGCAGTGCCGCATACTGCAGGTCGAAGTGCGCCCTGGCATTCCTTGGGGTCCCCATCGTCTCCTGGTCAAACAGGTGGAATCCAGGCAGCGCGAGACCATCGACATACCCGACCGGTGCCCCCAGAACCTCGGCCAGTACCACGCGCACGCGGTCGAGCAGCCACGTGAAGTGGCGGCGCATCACGGCGTTGGTGCCAACCAGTGCACCGTAGTAGTCACGTTCGGGATCGGCTGAGCCACTGACGTCGATATAGGATGCGCGCCCAAGCGTATGGAACACCCCGGCGCCGGCGCCCGGAATCGGTCGCTCCGTCCAGTGCCGCTGGTTCTGCAGGAGGAGGTCCCAGACGCGGCGGCACTCGGTCACGCCGAGTACCGGGTGACTGCTGATCCCGAGCCCGACGGTGGACTGGCTCACGTCACCAGCCGCAGATGGTGCAACCCCCGAAACATCGGGTGCTGCCGCCACTGCTGGGGGCCGGATACCAGCCGAATGGTGGGCAGGCGCTCCAGAATCTGCCGGAACCCTATGCGAGCCTCCGCGCGTGCGAGGAGAGCCCCAAGACAGAAATGCATGCCGGCCCCGAAGGCCAGATGCCGGTTCGGAGTACGCAACGGATCAAAGCGATCCGGGTCGGGAAAGTGGGAGGGATCACGATTGGCGGCACCGAGGACGGCGCTGATCCGCTGCCCCACCTCGATCTCGGTGTCCCCAATCGTGATGGTGTCGGTGGCTACCCGTAGCAGGGCCCGCTGCACCGGACTTTCGTACCGCAGCATCTCCTCCATGGCGGAGGGCAGCTCCTCCGGATTCCTCCGCAGCCACTCCAGCTGTTCCGGGTGGCGCAACAGAGTCAGCATCCCGTTGCCCAGCAGATTGACCGTGGTCTCGTTGCCAGCCATGAGGAGCAGCACGCAGGTCCCGAGCAGCTCCGTTTCCGACAGGCGGCCCTCCTGGTCTCGAGCCCCCACCAGGGAACTGATCAGATCCTCTTTCGGATGCTGCCGCCGATGGGCAATCAGGTCCGAGAGGTAGCGCGCGAGGTTGTCGGATGCTTCCCGCATCAGCAGTAACTCGGCAGGGGAGGCAGCCATTCCGGTGCCTGCGACCAGCCGACTCGACCATGCACAGAACATCTGCCGTTCGTCCGGGGGAATGCCGAGCAACTCGGCGATCACGATCACGGGGAGCGGCTCGGCAAAAGCGGTCATGAAGTCGAATTCCCGGCCCGGGATGAGGTGACTGATCAGCTCCCCGGCGATTTCGGTGATCCGGGACTCGAGCACCATCACCCGCGCCGGGGTGAACGCCTGACTCACCAGTCCCCGCAGTCGTGTATGGTGGGGCGCATCCTGCAGCAACATGGAACCGTCGATTGGGGGCCGTTCACCGACTGGGCCCATGGACCGGGGATTGGTCGACGCCCGCGACTGCTTGAGGCAGGCAGCAACATCCTGATACCGGGTCAGGAGCCACTGACCCTCGCCCCTGCCAGCGGGTACCCAGCACGGGGCGCCCGCATCGCGCAGCTTCCGATACAGCGGATAGGGGTCGTCGCACCCTGCGGGATCGAGAAGCTTCGCAGCGCAGGCTTGCAGGTCAGCTTCACGCACCACGGACCGATCCCTCCGCAGGACCAAAGGGGTAAACGAGATTGGTGTAGTTATCGGGGAAGGCGGCTTTGGCCACTCGTACCCTCCCGGGAGAGACCGCCCGGGACACACTCTGGCCTTTGCGGGTGAACGGCGGCAGGAAGAGCAGGTCACCGGGGGGGCGGTTCAGGCCACGGGCAACGACCCCCGCGGCCATCGGTCCGATATGCCTGCGCCTGACGGTGCGATGCAGCCAGGCGTAGCTGAGACACCAGTCATTGACAGATGCCCCCGACGCGGGCTCGAGTTGCTCCAGTGGAGTGTCCCATCGATGTATGCCGGCCAGCGGCCGCCATTCGAAGAACAGTCCACCGAGAACTCTTCGGCCATCGCTCAGGAGCAGCGCGTGGCGCAGCAGCGCCTTCGGCTTCGGCTGTGGAAGGGGAAACCTGGGGCTGAGTTCGAGCTCGCCCTCATCCTTCGCCTGATCGCGCAGGAGCTGATCGATGGTCAGTTCAGCGGTCCACCGGGCCAGCGCCAGCGACGTGGGCCGATAGAGTAGCAACTGAAAATCGAGACATTCACCGACTTGCTCAAACTGATTGGCCCCATGCAGGCGGACACCGCACGACCAGTGATCGTGAACCAGGCGGTGCCGCGCGCGTGTCGCCACAGATTGATGGCCTTGGGGAAATCCGCACTCCTCACACCGCCGCCCAGCCACCACGGCCGCAGTGCGGGAGCCGTTAAGGGGACAACGGCGCACGTGAGAACCAGGACGAATCATGGCCTCTGTGCCTGCGAAGGTGCCACGCGGATTTCGAGCCTATGGCCAGCCGATTCTCGCACCCTAACCCTTGGCCTTGGGGTCAAACTTACCGGCGTCACCTCCAGGAGTCGCCTTCCGCCCACCCTTCGGATCCACGCCGATGACGTCGAGGTCTTTCAGGGCGATCTTTCCCCTGATGCCCTTCTTGCCTTGCGGTGCCTTGGGGCGGCTGGTCTTGATCGTTTTCCGTGCCATGGTGTGCCATCCTTCCGTAGGGTGAGTCGAGAACCGTAGAAACATGAGAATGGATCGAAAACGTGCCCCCGCCATCCGTGCCCCTCCAGAATCGCAGGATGGCCCAGCTAGTACGCAGCCGAGGTCGTCGTATTCTCATTGATCGCAATCGACCGGCGACACCCGACACCCTATCTTCAGCCCATGACAGGCCGATCAACCTTTCGTGTCCTCGGCGGAGGACATCTGGGAATCGGCGGTACCGCCGTGGCCACGCCTTCCCTGAGACTCACATGACCCGTCGTCTGCTGTGCCTCACACTGGCCCTTCTCGTCGGGTGCAAACCGGGAACGGTCCGGCCGGCCTTTGCGCCGGTGATCGGGGCGCCAAAGATCGAGATCGAACTGAAGACGAAGCAGGCGACCGAGATCCTGGGGGAGATCCTCAAGAACGATTCCCTCCCAGTCACCCGGGTCGACACGCGGGATGGCCTGATCGAGACCGACTGGTTCCGGAGCAGCGATCACCAGGTAGTCCACGACCGCCCCCTCGGGCCAGAGGTGGTCCGGGTGCGTGCCTGGGTCGATCCCTCACGAACCGGCTACAGCTACATCACGCTGGAGACGGTCTTCCGGCCAGTGGCCGATCCCAGCCGGGCTCCACGGGACCTCGAGCGCCAGGTGCCACCCGATCATCCGGTCGGGCAGCGGATGACCCAGGTCATCACCGAGCTGGCGCGACTCTATTCTGATGAACCCCCGGAACCGGCCGGTGCAGCGCCGGCAGCCAAGAAAGGGAGCCGCCTGCGAGAGGTTGACTCCACTTCTGCGCCGAAGCCGTAGGGCTCGCCGCACCCGACCATCGGGTGGTTCCATCGTGAGACCCATTTCACCGAGCCCTGCCATGCATCCGTCCGTCCATCCCCAGCGCCGCTGGAAACTCGCCATTGCCTTCGGCGTGATCGCCCTCGGCGCCCTGACCCCACCGCTCGCCGCGCAGAAGCACGTCACCGTCCCGAGCATCCCCGCCGACCCCAAGGATGTCAGCAGCATCGATGGCATGATGGCCGCCTTCTATGAGGTGATCTCAGGCCCGGCCGGTCAGCCGCGCCAGTGGAGCCGGGACCGTTCGCTCTACATCCCGGAAATGCGGTTCGTCTCGATGGATGTCGACAGCGGCGGGAAGCCCAGGGCGCAGGTCATGAACCACCAGGACTTCGTGGATCGGTCGGATGCGGGGCTGGTGAAGAACGGGTTCTACGAGCAGGAAATTCACCGGGTGACGCGCAGCTTCGGGAATATCACCCACGTGTTCAGCACCTACGTGATGCGGGCCTCAAAGGAAGGGAAGATCTTTGGTCGAGGGGTGAACAGCGTGCAGTTGTTCTTCGATGGGACCCGCTGGTGGATTGCGTCGGCGACGTGGGATGAGGAGCGGCCGGATAATCCGATTCCGAAGGAGATGTTGCCGTAAGTCACGAGTCGCGAGTCACGAGTCGCAACTCCCTGACTCGTGACTCCTGTACCCCTCACCCCACATACGCCTTCACCCACTCCTCCAGCTGACCCAGATCGAGCCCAGCGTCCTTGCAGGGCCCCGACGGAAGCGTCATGGTCAGGCCGAGCACCGGAATCTTCCCCGCGACGTCATGCAGACCGCTGACCATGTCCCGCTCGCAGGCCACCGCGACGACGGCGCGGGGCCGGCGTTCGCGGATCACCCGCCGCGCGAGCTGGCCGCGGGTCGCCACAAAGACCGGCACTTCGTATTTGCCGGCAATCGCGAGCACCCCGTCGAGGGCGCTGCGTGACAGGCAGCGGGGAATGAGCAGCAGCAGTTCTCCCTTGCCCACCTTCCGGCCCCGCTCCAGTGCCAGGGCGTCGTAGACCTTCACCGCGGCGTTCTCCACCCAATCCCGTCGGCCGAACCGCGCTGAGACGTAGGAGGTCAACCGCATGAGGCGCAGGAAGGGTCCCCGCTCCGCCAGGCGTTCCGGCAGAATGGCGCGTCCGGTGGCATACGCCAGCAGCAGCGCCCCCCACCAGAGCCAGGTCATCCCGGCGAGAACGCCGAGCGTGATCCAGAGGATGGACGGCGCCGCGCTGAGGAGCAGGCCAATCCGTGGAGCCAACAGGTAGATGATGCCGGCCAGGAGGGCGAAGAAGGCCGCGATGGCGAGGGCGGACCAGCGGAAAAAGAGGGCGGGCGGGCTGTCGTAATTACCAAGGTTCGGCAACGGCTTGCCGTCCCACTCGTCCCACTCGTGGCCGAGTCGACGATCGACGTCGATATGAATGAGCTGGGCCCGCGGGGTATCCGACATGTGGGGGTAAGGGTATCCCCCCTGCCATTCCTTGTGAAGGGATGGCCCCGTACGTTTGTCGGATGCCGTCGCTCACCCCTCCAACCCATCTCATCGATACTGATTCGAGGCTGCGGGCAGCCTATGCGGAGGGTGCGGGGATCTATCGCATCATTCCAGCCGGCGTCACACTGCCGCGATCTTTGGCGGATCTTCGGGAATTGATTCGCTGGGCGACCGCTGCCGGTGTCGGATTGGTCGCGCGCGGCGCGGGCAGCGGAATTCCAGGCAATGCGGTGGGCCCGGGCATCCTGGTCGATCTCCGCGACCGGATGCCGCGGCGCCTCGAGATCGACGCCGTCAGCCGCACCGCGATCACCAGCGCCAACATCACCCGCGAGGAACTCACCCTCGCCGCCGCACCGCACCGCCTGCGCCTGCCGCCTGATCCCTCCAGCGGCAAGTGGGCCACCCTCGGCGGCATGGTGTCGACCAACGCCGCCGGCGCTCACACCGTGCGGTATGGTCCGGTACGCCCGTGGGTCACCGGAATCGAGGTGGTCACGGCGGATGGTGAGGTCGGGTGGATGCGGCGGGGGCAAGTGGGCGCGCACGGCCGCGGGCAAGTGGGCGCGCACGGCCGTGCGCGCCTACTTGCCCCCGCCGCCCGGTTCCATGCCGAGGTCGCGCCCGCCATCCGAGCGGCATCCGACCTCATCGCGGCCCGCTACCCCCGGACCACCAAGAACACGGCGGGCTACGCTCTGGACCAGTGGCTCGCCAGCGGTGACGACCTGGATCTCTGGATCGGGGCTGAAGGCACCCTCGGGTTCATCACCACGATCGAGTGGCGGCTGGATCCGATCCCGGCAGCTCGGGCGGGACTCAAGGTCTCGCTGGCCTCGCTCGATCACCTGGCCGATGCGGTGCAGGCGCTCCTTCCGCTCCGGCCCTCGGCAGTCGAGTTGCTCGACCGAACCTTTCTCGAGCTGGTGGGGCGGCGTGGTGCAACCGAGGCGATGCTCCTGGTGGAGTTCGAGCGCGAGGAGCCGGCGGCGGCGCGGGGCGTGGTCGGCGATGCCGTACGCGCCCTGGGCGATCTTGCCACGGAGATCGAGACCGCCCTCACCCCGGCGGAGGAGCACGACCTCTGGACCCTCCGCCATGCGGCGAGCCCGATCCTCGCCAGCCTTCCTGCCGACCGTCGGTCGATGCAGGTCATCGAAGATGGCTGTGTACCGCTCCCTCAGCTGGGCGGCTACATCCGGGCGGTACGTGCGGCGGCGGAGCGAGAGGGCCTGACGGTGGTCATCTTCGGCCATGCCGGTGATGGGCATGTGCACGTCAATGTCCTCCCGGAGCTCGCGCGGGCTGATTGGCCCGACCGGCTCGGCCGATTGTATCAGGCGGTCAGCGCGGCGGTGATCTCCCTTGGGGGTACCTGCAGTGGGGAGCATGGGGATGGCCGGCTCCGCTCGCCTTTGCTGGCTGCCCTCTATGGGGCCGAGATCGTGGCGCTCTTCCGGCAGACCAAGACGGCGTTTGACCCTCATGGTATCTTCAACCCCGGCGTGAAGGTCGGCCCGACCGACTCCGCGCTGACCCAGCTCAAGCTCGGGCCCGATGCCGCCGGTCTGCCGGAGGATATCGCCCGGGCGCTCCGCGAGATCGAGCAGACCGGTGGCTATGCCCGGAGCCGGCCCGCGATCGCCCAGTCCACCTCACTCCGTACGCCATGAATATTCTTCGCGCCGCCCAGGTCACGACCATCGCACGTCCCCAGTTCGTCGAGCCGGCCCACATGCCGGTCCAGTGGAAGGGGGAGTCCACCGATGGTGAGCGCCTGGCGGAGTTCGCCGGGCGGATCTGCTATATGAGCCAGCACAACCCGGCTGAGCGCACCACGGCAGAGTACCTGACCAACATCCTGAAGCAGGGGCACGGGTCCGTCTTCGAGCATGCGGTCTACGTGCTGCTGATCGAGGGGATCAGCCGCTCCTGCAGCCATGAGCTGGTGCGGCACCGGGCCGGCTTCGGCTACTCCCAGCTCTCCCAGCGGTACGTGGACGAGTCCCAGGCGGCGTTCGTCATGCCGCCGGCCATCCAGGGGGACGCTACGATGGAGCGGGAGTGGACCGGTCAGGTTGAAGCCGCCCAGGCGGCATATGTCCAGGCGGTGGACCGGCTGATGACCAAGTACGAGTGGGTCGAGAGCAAGGTGCACCGTCGGAAGATGGCGCGGGAAGCCGCCCGGAGCGTCCTGCCGAACGCCACCGAGGTGAAGATCGTGGTGAGCGGAAACATCCGCGCCTGGCGGACGATGCTGGAGCTGCGGCTGGGCGAAGGCGCGGAACTGGAGATCCGACGGATGGCGATCGCGGTGTTGCGGGCACTCCAGGTGGAAGCGCCTGCCTTCTTCGCCGACTTCGAGATCTATCCGACCAAAGATGGCTCGGAGGCGGGGCGCGTCGGCTATCACAAGGTGTGAGTCGTCGTTTCAGCCTCGCCGTCCTCACGATTCCGGGCATTTCGCAAGAATTCGACCCTCTCTGCCAGACGTAGAGAGGGTTTTTTCTTCCCGCATCACCGTCCACAACAGCATGCGTACTCGGCTAACCGGCGTATTCGTGCGCGTACCAACGACGCATCACGCTGCAAATCATCAACTTCGTTGAACGAAATCGGCAAAAAACTATTGTGTGTTTACATACTATTTCCTATTTTAGTTCTGGATTCTGCAACAACACCGCTTCGGTTGCTTGTTTGGCAACCGCTGAAGAATTCCCCAAGCGCGGTGACTAGTCTCGCAGAGGACCCGTTTGGCAGTTCGGATCGGACTTGCCTATAACCTGAAGCCAGCGGCGCCGGCCACTCCTGCCGGGGCGAGCTTCGACTCCCCCGCTGCTTCCGAGCCCTCCTCCCGGGCCCTCCGCTACGATCTCGAACAACCCGATCTCTACGCCGAGTGGGACGAACCCGCAACGATCGATGCCGTCGAGAAGGCGCTGCGTCCACTCGGCAAGGTGATTCGGCTCGAAGCGATCGACAGCTTCCCCACCCGGCTGGTCGCCGCCCGTCCCGACTTCGTCTTCAACATCGCCGAGGGGCTCTACGGTCGGAACCGTGAGGGCCACGTCCCGGCCATCTGCGAGTTCTTCGGCATTCCGTACTCCGCCTCGGACCCGCTGACGCTGTCGCTGGCCCTGCATAAGGGCCGGGCCAAGGAAACGCTGCAGCAGCGCGGGGTCCCCACCGCCCCGTTCATCCTGGCGCACAGCGTGGCCGATGCCCGCGCCTGCTCGCTGCCCTTCCCGCTCTTCGCCAAGCCGGCCTTTGAAGGGTCGGGCAAGGGCGTCAGCGTGAAGAGCCTGTGCAATACCCGCAAGGAGTTGGTCAAGCAGGTCGAATACCTGCTGGCCACCTACAACGAGCCGGTCCTGGTCGAGACCTACCTCCCCGGTGCCGAGTTTACCGTCGCCATCATCGGGAACGGCAAGGAAGCCCGCTGCCTGCCGATCGTCGGCATGCGATTTGACGAGCTCCCCTCGGGGGCGCCGCCGATTTACGGCTATGAAGCCAAGTGGATCTGGGACGATCCGTCCGATCCGCTGCAGATGTTCGAGTGCCCAGCCCGGGTTCCGGCCCGGCTGGCGAGCGCCATTCGCGCCGCCGCGCTGGGTGCCTACAACGCCCTGGAATGCCGCGACTGGTGCCGGGTGGATATCCGCTGCGACGCTGACAACCAGCCGAACGTGGTGGAGCTCAACCCGCTGCCGGGCATCCTGCCCGATCCGCGCGACAATTCCTGCTTTCCAAAGTCCGCTCGTGCCGCCGGCATGAGCTATGACGAGCTGATCCGGTCCGTGGCGGATATCGCCTGGCGGCGGATCAGTGGGCGTTCCCTTCTGGCCGAGGCGGCTGCGTGAAGATTGCGATCCTGTACGACGGTGGGTGGGAAGACTGGTCTCCCAAGGATGTGGCCTCGGTCGTCGACAGCGTCAAGGAAGTACAGGTCGCCCTCCGGGCCCGGGATCACGAGACAACGATGGTTCCCGTCCGCCGACCGGAGGATTTCACCTGGATCAACCGGGTGCGCCGCGCCGACCTGGTCTTCAACCTCTGCGAAGGCATTGGCGGCCACTCGAAGTTCGAGGACTTCGTGGTCGGCACGCTGGAGCTCACCGGCGTCCCCTATACCGGCTGCAAGCCCTGGGCAGTGTCGGTGGCGCATCGGAAGCACGTCGCCAACACCCTGCTCTCCCGCAGCGGCACCCCGATTCCCCGCTTCATCCTGGCCAACGGCAATCGGGTCCCGATGGACCTGACCCTGCCGGTCATCGTCAAGCCGGCCGCCGAGGATGCCAGCGTCGGGATCGACATCGGGTCGGTCTGCACCACCAAGCGCGCCCTCAAGAAGCGCCTGGCCGAGATGACCGAGCAGTGGGAAGACGTGATGGTGCAGGAGTACGTCGCGGGTCGGGAGTTCAACGTCGGCTTCGTGGGCGACATCGTCCTCCCCATCGCCGAACTCTCCTTCGACAACATGCCGGAAGGGAGCTGGCCGATCCTGACCTATTCCGGCAAATGGGATGTGGGCAGCCCGGAAGACCTCGGGTCGATCCCCATCTGCCCGGCAGACGTCGCAGCGGACCTCTCCAAGCGGATCGTCTCCGTGGCCCGTCAGGGATGGGAGGAGTTGTGCGGCGGTGAGGGGTACGGACGGGTGGACCTGCGGGTCGACGCTACCGGCCAGCCCTACATCCTGGAAGTAAACCCGAACCCCGACATTTCCGATTCCGCTGGCCTCTCCCGCATGGCCAAGGCCCGGGGCTGGGATTACGAAGAACTGATCAGCCGGATCGTGGACGAGGCGCTGAGCCGGTCGAGCTCGGAGCAGGCCGCCGCCGCCCTGGTGGATGTGCCGGCCGTCGCCGTCCCCAGTACGACCTCTTCCCCCGCGGCATGACGCCCCCGGTTCCCGCCCGTCTGCGTGACCTGACGAGCGGGGACGCCAATCGAATCAGCGAGATGACCCGGGCGACCGGGGTATTCCGCGAAGATGAGCTCCGCATCGCGGAGGAAGTCTTCGCGGATTGCGTTGCGGCCCCTGGACCGACGGGGGGCGACTCTGCCACGGACGACCCTGCGGGTCGCCCTTACTATGCGTTGGGGGCGGAGCTGGACGACCGGCTGGTGGGATGGATCTGCTGGGGACAGACCCCCTGCACCGAGGGGACCTGGGATCTCTACTGGCTCGCCGTCGATCCCGTCGCGCATGGCAAGGGGATTGGACGTGGACTGGTCGAGGAGATGGAGCGAAGGCTCCAGGGGATGGCCAGGCTGATCTCGGTCGATACCTCGGGTCGGCAGGACTACGGCCCTACCCGCGCATTCTACGCCGCCTGCGGCTACCAGGCGGTGGCCATCGTCCCAGATTTTTACGCCCCGGGGGACGACCAGGTAATTTTCACCAAACAGCTCCTCGGCCGGGTTGCCGCTACCTGACATAGGCCCCGGCTACCGCTTCCCACCCGCCTTCTCGCCCTTTCGCAGCGCCAGGTAGAGTCCCCGCGTCAGTTTCTCCGCGTGATCTCGGCTCGCTTCCAGTTCGCCGAATGTCTCGACGGACAGCATCCCGGCATCTCTGGCCATCAGCAGGGCACAGCCGAGTCGGGCGAGTTTTCCCAGCGCGACCTGCAGCTCCCTTCTGAACCCCTCCTTCGATCGTGCTTCGGACCCCAGACGCACATGAAGCGCCGCTCGCATGGCCGACACCCGCATCTCATCGCTGAGCGCATCGGGAGCCTTCTCCGCCCAGCCGGTAGTCTCCTGGTAACAGCGGAGGGTAAGTGCATGGCACGCCTGCCAGGCGGTGAGCCGTTCGTGCCGTGGCGTTGAAGCGGGGCGGTGATCGCGGGAGGAGGTCATGACCAATCATAGGTCGGCCCCCGGTCCCGCCCGGTCTCAGGAAGACGCGAGCGCGGCCCAATCCAACGCATCGTCGTCACCGGTGCTCCAGGTTCGCCCCGCTCGCTAGTGGGACGCAGGCTGTACCGGTCCCACCACCACACTCCCGCCCTTCATCACGAACGCCACCTTCCTGAACCGCCCAACGTCAGTGAGGGGATCGCCCTGCACCGCGATGATGTCGGCGTATTTCCCCGTCGCGATGGATCCGACCCGGTCATTCCACCCCATCAGGGTGGCCGCATTGATCGTGGCCGCCTGTATCGCCTGCATCGGCGTCAGGCCGTATTTCACCATGTAGGGGAGTTGGTTGGCATTGAGGCCGTGGGGGTAGACGCCGGCGTCGGTGCCGTAGGCAATCTTCACCCCCATGGCGACCGCCTTTCGGAAGGCGACCCGCTGCGTCTCGGTCGTCTCAGTGTTCTTCCGGAGAATCTCCGCCGTCCAGCCATCCCGTCGTCCGATCGAATCGATGTAGTCACCGTTATAGATGTCGGCCACCAGCCAGGTCCCCCGATCCTTCATGATCTGGAGCGCCTCGTCATCGGCCAGCGACCCATGCTCGATCGACCGCACCCCCGCCCGCGCCGCCCGCTTGATCCCCTCCGCCCCGTGGGCATGCGCGGCTACGAATGTCCCGTAGTTGGCCGCCTCGACGACCGCAGCATGGATCTCTTCCTCGGTGTACTCCGGCGTCCCAGGCAGGGTACCGGCTGCGAGCACGGCGCCCGTCGCGATCACCTTGATGAAGTCGGCCCCGCCATTGAGCAGTTGGCGAACCTTCTGCCGGATCTCAGGCACGGAGTTGGCGACCCCGAAGCGAAGGTCGTTCGGGAGGACGATGTCCTGGGCCAGCCCGGTCAGTTCGCCGCCGCCGGATGAAACCGTGACGTAGGCGCCAGCCACCATCATGCGCGGCCCGTCGACATAGCCATCGTTGATGGCATTGCGGAGGGAGACGTCAGTGAAGGCGCGGAAGGTGCCAACATCGCGAACGGTGGTGAAACCGGCACGAAGCGTTGACCGCGCGTTCTTCACCCCGATCAGGGCCACGTCCGCTGCCGAATGTCGCAGCGGATCGCCGGGGCTGACCTCCTGCTCGAAGTCGGCAATATGCGTGTGGGCGTCGATCAATCCGGGGGCGACGGTGTAGCCGGAGAGATCGATGACCGTCGCCCCGCGAGGTATCGCCGCGCTCGCCGGCTGCACCGCCACTATCCGCTCACCCCGGACAATGATCACCTGGTTGGTCCGCACCTCACCACGATCGGTGTCGATCAGGCGACCGGCTTTGATGACCGTGACGTCCTGGGCGGCGAGTGGTGGGGCGAGGAGAACCAGCGCAGCAAGCAGTATTCGCATGAGGAAGCTCCACCCTCGAGGAACTCGGCAGAACAATCTGATGACCGTGGGGGCAGCCTCAAGGATAATGGAAACGACCCGACGGCAAACGGCATGGGGTCGCCGGGGGCCACCTGCGCCCACGGGACACCCATGCCGTTTGATCGAAGCAGGGCCCGCCTGGTTATCACCCCATCGTCGTCAGACCACGCGACGACCCGAGATGATGCGCACCAGGAACAGCACGACCGCAATCACCAGGAGGATGTGCAGCAATCCGCCAATGGTGTAGCTGCTCACCATGCCGAGGACCCAGAGAACCAGGAGGATGATAGCAATTGTCTCGAGCATGATCTATCTCCCGAAAAAGAGTCGGTGTTGAAGAGCCGTGGGTGAATCGCGCACACCGCCACGCGAAAAAAAAGGTGCCCCTGCGACACGAAATCGCTCGGTGCACCGTCTCCTGATGAGGCAGGATCCTCACCCGGCTCGGAGGCGCCCTTACGGGAGCCGCGGCGGCGTCACGCCTATGATTCAATTCAACGCACTTGAAACATGGCCGGTGGAACGGGATGAGTCAACTGGCCGGATTCAGGCCACCCCGTCACTCATGTGCCCGACGCTCGAATTCCGCGCGAGCTTCCAGCAATCGTGCCCGAATCTGCTCCTGTTCGGCGGGCGAATTCCATCCCCGGTGCTGTTCCACCCCCTCGGCCACCCGATCGATCCACCGCAGGAAGAAATGGGCATCGTCCGCATTCCGGATGGGCCGGCGATTGACCACGGCATAGATGGGGCTCGTGGTGCCGAATGGATAGATGTCGAGGACCGGCTCAACCGCCTGGTCGCTGTAGGCACGGAGCAGGAACCAGCCACTCGCGTCGATCCGAAGGGTGAACGCGGTATCGAGCGCGGTCCGATCGCCCGCGAGCGGAAGGGTGCGAATCACCTCCCCATTCCGGATCAGCTCGAGATGGTCGATCGGAACCTGGGACCGGAGGGAGGCTCGCACCCGGACCCGGCGCCCGCCGGCAGGAAGCTGCAGCTCACCTCCGATACCAATCCCGCCAATCTGCAGTTGAAGCAACGGACCATTGGTCGCAAAGCTTCGCCCTGCCTTGAGCGCCGAGTACCAGGCTCGACGGTTGAGCGGGAGTCCTGACTGCACGAACACCCGGTTGGTCCCCACCGGTCCTCGGAGCGAGGCAAAGTTGGTCATCGCGTCGGTGCCGGCACCCGCCGGGAGGCGGAAGCCGCAATTGAGCAGGCGGTACCACACCCGTGAGGTAGCGAGATGATCGCTGAACCCGACCACCTCGAGGTAATCGCTTTTCCCCAGGGCGACATCGATCGGGAGTCCGACGGTGAGCGCGGTGGTGGTATCGTCGGGGTCAGGATCCACATCGAAGGGGTGCACGTACCCCGTGATGCCTCCTTGGGCGTGCGCGAGGTCACTCACGGAGACATTGTCGGGCAGCAGACTCGAAGCAGCCGTGCCGGTGTAACCGGCGTATCCAGGCAGGAGGATGTGGTCGCTCAGGCCGAGCACACCAAGGTGGCCCCACCAGCTGGTGTGGAATTCCTGGTCGTGCACCACCATCAGGTCCGGCGTCGAGACGGGGTCGGGTCCGCCGGTCCGGAACGAACTGATGTCGGGGACCCGGTCTTCCTTATTGACGATCAGGTTCTCCACCAGGTTGAGCCCTTCGGCCCGCGCCTGCAGAGCGAGCGTGGCGGGCGTGGCCCGGTAGTGGCCACCGTAGTTCATGTGGACATGCAGGTCGCCGGATGTCCACCCCGGCAGCTCCATCAGGCGCACCATGCGAACCACGACCCGGGTGGTGCGGTCGACCCGCACCGGTAGACGACGGCGGTAGACGTGGTAGAGTGGCCCATGACTGACTTCCACGGTCACCTCCCCCGGCGGGACCCTCATGGTACTGGTCCCGGTCGTATGGAAGTACCCCACTTCCATCGTGCGTTCCCGCCGGTCAAAGGCATCATCGGCCTGCCGCCAGCTATTGTCGGGGGCCACACTGCGGCCATCCGGGAGGGTGACGGATACCCGGGCCGGGATGGTCTGTCCGGTGGCCGCATCGACCACCTGCACCGACAGGTGGCCCGTGGGATGCAAGTACCGTCGCACCCTGGGCACGATCGCGTGTCGCGCGGTCCCGGGAAGATCAAGGACCCAGAGTGAGGTGTTGCCGGCCTGATTACTGATGTAGGCGAGATGACGACCGTCCGGCGACCAGCGCGGATGGGTCAGATCGAAGTCACCATAGGTGAGCTGGAAGGGGTCATCGGCATCCACACCGGTCAGCCAGAGCTGGTGCCACTGCCGGCCGAGGTAGCTGCTGAAGACGACGCGCCGGCCGTCCGGGGCCCAGTCGGGGCGCGCCTGCCAGGTGGTTTCTTCCTCGTGCACCGGACGAAGCGTGGCACCCGGGCGGGCCTCCATGCGCCACAGCCCGCCGGTGCCCCAGATCCTGCCGCGGTTGCTGATCAGCAATAACTCGCGACCGTCGGGCGACCAGCTGGGGGAGAGATAGTGATCAAAGCGTGAGTAGTAATACCGTGGCAGGTGGGAATCGACATCCTCGGTGATTCGCACAGGAGGGGTGTTACCGCCAGGCTCCAGCGTGAAAATGTGGAACCGGCCCGCAAAGGCGGTCGAGACATAGGCAATCCGGCGACCATCGGGAGACCAGCGCGGCTCCACATTCACCGCTCCATCGGCGAGCAATACCGTGTCGCGACCCGAGGGGAGATCGAGCAGGCGGAGCTGGACGGCGTCGTCCCGGTAGGAGGAATAGACCACCGTGGCACCGTTGGGGGACCAGTCGGGCTGGTAGTCATATCCCGGGCCGTCGGTGAGCTGCTCGGCCACCGAGTCTCCCACCCGCTGGCGCCATAGCGTACCCTGCATGGAATAGATCAGGGTTGTGCCATCGGGCGACCACGCGGCCGCCGATGGGCCGCTGGTGACCTGCGGCAGGTACATCTCGCGGTAGTAATAGCTGTGCGGCACCATGATCTGCTTGAGGACCGGCTCCCGCTGCGCGGAAGCAGAGGTGCCAACCAGCATGAGCCACAGGGAGATGCCGACAACAGGTCGCATGGTCGCCTTTCTGGTGGAACGGCTTTCCGGTGAAGCGAACGAGTGCCGTGGCACCGTGCGTCGCTCGACCAGTCTCGAGGAAACTTGCCATGGACCGCACAGACTACCAAACTTCTGCCCCATGACAATCAAACAGCTCTTCCTCACGGCCGCGCTCGGGCTCGGCGCGTCGACCCTCGCCGCCCAGTCTCCCGCCAGCTACCAGGCCACGGCCGACCGGATTATCGCGGCCGCTCTGGCGGACTCGAGCGCCTATGACCGACTGGGGCTGCTGGTGGATACCTTCGGCCACCGATTGAGCGGGTCCGCCAGTCTGGAACGTGCCATCGACTGGGTCCTGGCAGAGATGAAGAAGGACGGCCTCGCCAACCCCCGAACCCAACCGGTGAAGGTGCCACACTGGGTGCGCGGGAGCGAGTCAGTCGAGCTGATTTCGCCGCGGCCACTGTCGCTCGCCATGCTGGGTCTGGGCGGGAGCATTGGCACACCGAAGGCGGGGATTGCCGCTCCGGTCCTGGTGGTCAGCAGCTTCGATGAACTGGAGCAGCGGAAGGCGGAAGCCAAGGGCAAGATCCTGGTGTTCGACGCGCCCTTCACCAACTATGGGGAGACCGGCCGGTACCGTCGAGCCGGTGCCGTGGCAGCTGCCAAGGCGGGTGCGGTCGCGCTGCTGATCCGGTCGGTTGGGCCTTACGGGATCCAGACGCCGCACACCGGGTCGATGAACTACGACAGCACGGTGACCAGAATCCCGGCGGCTGCCATCACCATGGAAGCGGCCATGATGCTCCATCGGATGCAGGAGCGTGGCGAGAAGATCGTCCTGCGCCTGCGCATGGGGGCCCGGATGCTGCCTGACGCCGACTCCCGTAACGTGATGGCCGAACTGGTCGGCCGCGAGCACCCGGAACAGATCGTGGTGCTGGGCGGCCACATTGACTCGTGGGATGTCGGGCAGGGGGCCATGGACGATGGTGGTGGCGTGGTTGCCGCGTGGGAAGCGGTGAAGCTGCTCCAGCGGCTCGGCCTGACCCCCCGTCGCACCATCCGGGTGGTGGGCTGGACCAACGAGGAGAACGGGACCCGGGGGGCTGAGGCCTACCGCGACAGCGTCGGGGCCGGGGTGGATCAGTATGTCCTCGCCATTGAATCGGACGAGGGCACCTTCCGTCCCACCGGGTTTGGCTTCACCGGCAGCGACTCGGCCCGGGCGATCGTCACCCAGGTCGCAGCCCTCCTGCATTCCATTGACGCCGATGCGATCTCTGCGGCGGGAGGCGGTGCCGACATCGGGCCGCTGATGCGGGACGGGGTCCCCGGGATGGGGCTCGAGGTGGTGGGCGACAAGTACTTCTGGTACCACCACACCAACGGGGACACGCTCGACAAGCTGGATCCAGCCGAGCTGGCGCGGTGTGTCGCGACACTCGCCGTCATGGCCTATGTGGTGGCCGATCTGCCGGAGCGCCTGCCCCGCTGAGCGCGGCATTGCGCTGCCCGAAGACGGCCGGTAAGATAGGTTCTGCTCTTACCGGCTCAGGTTGCATGTTCAGACCCGCAGCACTCGGCTTACTGCTCCTCAGCGCGGCAGTGGGGCCGCTCGCGGCTCAGCACTCGGAACACTCTGGCGGCTCCGGGCTCCGGGGCCGGATCTCGGACCTGTTCCGTTTCGGCGACTGTGCCGAACCGCTCTGCCTCAACGCCTCCATCAATTCAGCATCGGGACACGGCGACCATTACATCGGATCGACCGTGGACGGCACCAACAGCCTGATCGGATTCCTGTCGGGCGCCATCGCGCAGGCGGTCTCGAATGTCCCGATCAGCACCGCCACCAGCGGCATCACCTTCCGGATCGTCGGCGGTGTGCCGGAACCTACCTCGAGCTCCTCGGGCCCGATCTTCGGTGAACGGGTCCAGACCCTCGGCCGCGGGCGGGTGCTGGTCGGCGCCAATGTCACCGGAGTGGAGTTCAACAGCGTGCGTGGGGTGCCGCTCAGCGACATCGCCTTCACCTTCACCCACCAGAACATCTGTCGCGTCGGTGGACCACCCCCCGCTCCCTGCGGTGCCCCCTTCCCGCAGGACTCGGCGCTGGGCAGCCCGGCCTTTGAGAACGACATTATTGAGGTGAATACCTCGCTCAACCTGAAGATGCAGGTGGCATCCCTGTACTTCACGTATGGCTTGTTGGACCGTGTCGATATCGGGATCGGGATCCCCTTCGTCCGGGTCGATCTGCGGGGCGGCAGCCTTGCGACCATCATTCCCCTGACCAGCCCCAGCCCGCATTTCTTCGGCACCAGCAGCAACCCGCTGTTGAGCGCCGGTGCGAGCATGCACGGGACGGAAACCGGGATCGGCGATATCGCAGCGCGGGTGAAGATCAACCTCGGCGGGACCGACCGGGGCGCCATCGGCATCCTGACCGAAGCACGGTTCCCGACCGGGGATGAAGCGAAGTTCCTCGGCACCGGCGAAACCGCCATCCGCGTCCTGGGTATCGCCAGCGCGCGGTACGGGACGTTCTCACCCCATATCAATGGTGGGTATCTCTACCGCTCGGGAAAATCCATCACCGATGCGGTCCTCGCGACGGTGGGGTTCGACCAGCTGGTATCCTCCCGGGTGACCCTGGCTGCGGACATCATCTCCCAGATCCAGGTCGGCACCAATCCGCTGGTGCTGCCCGAAGATGTGGAGTTCACCGTGGCCCCGCTCCAGCGCCGGGTTCGGCCGACCAACATCCCGAACCGGAACGACGACATCATCGATGGGTCGCTCGGCTTCAAGTTTCTCACCGGTGCCGGCGTGACCATCGTGACGAACGCACTGGTCCCGCTCAACAATGGTGGTATTCGAGGGAATCTGGTCTGGACGACGGGGCTGGAGTACAACTTCTGAGGGCAGCAGTGGTGCGGTGGTAAAGCGATCCGCAGATCAGATTCGTCCGCAGATTACGCAGATTACGCAGATTAATTACGGAGAGTACGCAGATTCGTCCGCAGATTTGTCCGCAGATTACGCAGATTACGCAGATTAATTACGGAGAGTACGCAGATTTGTCCGCAGATTACGCAGATTACGCAGATTAATTACGGAGAGTACGCAGGTTCGTCCGCAGATTACGCAGATTACACAGATTAATTACGGAGAGTACGCAGCAACGTCCGCAGATTGCGCCAGGTTACACAGATTTTATCTGTGTAACCTGCGTAATCTGCGGACTAGTTATTCAACCTTCCCTGTGCGATCCACAAGGCAATCAGGTCGTAGTTCCCCCGCTCCCGGACCGCGAAGGCGCCCCCGGGTGGCATCGGGTTGGCGTTGTCCCGCAACCGCCCGAGCAGTCGGCCGACGGTGGTGTCGCCGGGCATCGTGTAGAGTGTGTCCGACAAGGCGGTGAACGCCGCCGCCTGGCTGCTCATGTTCGGCGCGGGGCCGGGCGATACGTGACAGAAAGCGGTGGCGCAGGTGGTCCGCAGAATAGGGAACACCTGAGCGGAAAAGGTCGAGTTCGTGACCACGGAGACGTTGCCAGTGTTGCTCAACGAGCCGACATCGGCGGTGATGGTCACAGCGCCCTCGGTCAGCCCGGTCACCAGGCCGTTCGCGTCCACCGTGGCGAAGGCTGGATTCGAAGAGCCCCAGGTCGCCGCCTGACCACTCAGCAGATGGCCCTTACTGTCGAGGACCAGGGCCGCCAGTTGCAAAGTGCGTCCAGGCAGCACCGAGGTGGCTCCCGGCGAGACACGCACTTCGGCCGGGCCGCCAGGGCAGTTGGGACACTCCAGCCCACCACAGCTCGCCAAGGCCAGTCCTGCCAGCGCCAGCACGGGAATGATGGCGGCGGAGCGAGATATCCTCATGGTCATTCCATCCCTGATTCAGTCTTGGAGGCCAATGTACGGCCCGGGGTGAACTTGTCAAACCAGCGCTCGCGCTACTCGGGGTCGAGCGCGACCATCTTCCAGACCCCGTTCCCCTGTTCAAAGCGGGCCTTGAACGGCGAGACAGAATTGATGGCAGGCCGACCCTGGAAGACCTGCTGCAGATGCAGGCGAACCCGCTGGGTGGCACTGGACTGGTCAATTCGGGGAGCATCAACCTCCTCGAACTCGGCCTCGATGGTGCGCAGCGTCTTCTCCGCCAGCATGGCCCGCCAGCGGGTTTCCTCTGAAGAGGGCAATCCGGGGTACGCCACCCGTAGCTTTGCAACGTCCCGACTGTTGATCCCGGCGGCAAAAGTCTTCAACGCGGCATCGATTGCGGCCGAGGCACGCGCCCGCTCTGCCGCAGGGTCGGGCGGAGCCACCACCGTCACCTTGGCGTTCGCCGACCGGCGTTCGACCGTCGCCGTGATGGTGGCGGAGCCCGGGCCGCGGGCGGTGACCTGACCAGAACTGACCGACGCGACCGCGGGATCGCTCGATTCCCAGGTCACCCGGCGATCACCGAGTGTGCTCCCCTGGGCGTCCCGTGCCACCGCAGTCAGTGTGACCGTCTCGCCGGGCTTGAGCGCCGCCGTCGGCTCGCCGCTGAGCCCCACGCTCGCGACCGGCACCGGCGTCACCACGACAACGACTTGCCCCGTGCGTCCCTCGGCCGCTGCGGTGATGACGGCTGTACCCGCCGCCACCCCGGTGACCTGCCCTGAGGCAGAGACCGTGGCAGAGCGGCCCCCGGAGACCCAGGTCACTTCGCGGTTCGCCAGGGGAGCGCCAGCCGCGTCCCGTGGGGTGGCGGCGAGGGTGATCGTGCCTCCAACCGCCAGGGACACACTGTCAGGCGTGACGCTTAGTGATGCCACTGCCCGGGGTGCAGTGACCGGTGCCGTCACTTCCACCTGGACCGTTCCGCTGCGTCCCCCCGCCGAGGCCGTCACCGTGGCCCGCCCGGGAGCGGCTGCCCGCAACTCCCCCTCCCGCGTCACCAGCACCACCTGCGGAGCCGAACTGCGCCACGTAATGGGCGTACTGCCCAGCGCGGTCGACCCGTCCTGGCGCACGACATCCACGATGAGCCGGGCCCGCTGCCCGACGTCCAGCTTCACCTGGGACGGGGTCACCTGCACCGTGGTGATCGCCGCCGGAGTGGTGACCGCCGGCGTGGTCACCGCCGGAGAGGGCTCCGGGTTCGACTGAGTCGCCGGGGCGGGAGGCAGTGTCGGTGGCACCGGTACCGGGTCCGCGGCTTGCGGCAGGACCTGGCTGGTACTGCCTGACGAGTCGGAGGTCGCGACCGGGGCCGACGGCCGGCCTCGGGTCGCGAAGTAACTGCCCAACAGTACGATCACCGCAGCCACGATTGCGACGATTGACCACTTGCCGGGACCAGTCCGGGGCGCCACCGGGGCGAGTGGATCCGGAGGGAAGAAGATCGGCTCCTGGGACGCTCCTGGTGCTGCACTTCCTCCCGGCAGAGCAACTGTGGTGGAACGGCCCACCGACCGACGCGCTGGCGGAATCGGACTGGTCGGTGTGCTGAGCCGGCTCACCATCGCCGCCGTCGGACCCGACAGCGCCAGCGTCATCAGCTCCTGCCGCGTGGGATCGTCGTGGGCCAGGGAGGGAGGGCCAAAGACTTCCTCGATCGAGGGCCAGCGATCCTCGGGGGCCTTGGCGAGCATGCGAAGCACCCGCTCCTCGAGATCCTCGGGGCAGTCGGGACGCAGTTCGCGAAGTGGCAGCGGGGTATCGTTGAAGTGCGAGTACATCATCGCCATCGCCGTCGTCGCCTCGAACGGCTTCCGCCCGGTGATGAGCTCGTACGCCACGACCCCCAGCGAATACTGGTCCGAGGCGCCAGTCACTTCCTTGCCGGCACACTGTTCCGGACTCATGTACGCCGGGGTCCCGACGGTCACGCCGGTCATGGTCAGGCCAGTGGCGGTGGCCACCTTGGCGATGCCGAAGTCGGTCATCACCACCCACCCCTCGTCATCCAGCATGATGTTCGCGGGTTTGACATCGCGATGAATCACGCCGCGCCGGTGGGCGTAGCCGAGGGCCGAGGCCGCCTGGGCGAGGATGACGCGCGCCATGGGAATGGCGACGGGACCGCCGGCTTTGACGATCGGATCGAGCGACTGCCCGGGGATGAACTTCATCACGAAATACAGCAGTCCGCTGCGCTCGCGGACGGCGTAGACGGGGATGATGTGCGGATGGTTAAGGGCGGCCGCCGTGCGCGCTTCCCGGCGGAAGCGCTCCGCCATTCCCTCGTCCAGGGTGGCGGTGGACATCACCTTGATCGCCACCCGGCGGTCGAGCGGGATGTCATGGGCGAGGTAGACCGTGGCCATCCCCCCGCGACCGAGCTCAGCCAGGATCTCGAATTCTCCGAGGGTATCCTGCTGCAGCAGATCGCGCGCGGTCAGGTGCGGGGTCGTGCGAGGCACCATCCATTGCTGGGTCGGCGCCAGGCCCTGTTCCTGGGACACATCCGACCCGCAATGCTGGCAAAACCTCGCGCCGGAAAGCACGGGGTGACCGCAGTGGTGGCACAGGGTTTCGGTAGGCATTCGCTCAGGGCTGTAAAACTTCCTCTAGAATACCGCCTGAGCGCCAAACTGACCACCTCAGACTGGCCCCGGAGGTAAGGCCACCTTCCCAAAGAATGCGTGATTCCCCCCTCCCAAGCGACGTTTGGGCTCGGGAAGGCCGGGGCGGTGTCTCGAATTACCCCAGATAGAGCTTTTTCGGGTCCAGCACGTTGCGGAGCAGATCCAGCTCCCGGTCGTCGGGCGGGGGGAGGAGGTCGAGCGTGTCCCGAACCCGGAGCGGCCACCCCACCGCCGCCTTCACCTCATCCGCGGTCACGCCGGGGTACAGCCCGGTCAGGATCATCTCGCCGGTGACGGGATCGCTTTCCAGAATCCCTTTGTCGGTGATGACCTTGATCGGTCCGGCCCCGGGCATCCCCAGGTCGCGGCGCGACCGGCCCCGGCACTGCTGGCCGGGACTGGTGATGAAATCGATCTCGGCGGGAAAGGCGCGGGGATTGAGCCGGCTGATGATCAGGACCCGCTGGGCGTGGACCGCAATCTCGGCCGCGCCACCGCAGCCGGGCAGCCGGACCTTCGGCTTGTCGTAGCTGCCGATCACCGTGGTGTTGATATTGCCCTAGCGGTCGATCTGCGCGCCACCGCAGGAAGCCCACTTCGATCCTGCCGCCCTGGAGGAAGTAGCTGGAACACTCCGCCATCGAGGCAGACCAGTGAGCGAGTCGGTGACCAGCGAGGGTCGCCGATCGACACCGGGAGCCGCTCGGGCACCGCACCGACCGCGCCGGATTCGTAGATCAGCACCAGGTTCGGCGCCTGCAGGGCGCGGGCGAGATTGCACGCCAGGTTCGGCAGGCCGATCCCGACGAAGGCCACCTCGCCGTCGCGCAGCTCCCGCGCGGCGGCCAAACCGCGGCCATCGGATGCATCGCCGGTGCGCATGGACTCAATAGCCATAGTTCACTCCGGCACAGATCTGCTCGCTCGCGGTGAGCCGGTCCGCCAGCCCCGGCTGCCGGCCATGTACTCGGCCCGATCGCGGACCCCGAAGACGCACTCGTCGAGGTACCCTCGCAGCTTCGCGGGGTCGCGGGAAATCTCCTCCCACGCGACGTAGAAATCATTGTCGCGATCGTAGTGCCCCTGGGCGTAGGAGGGTGGCAGCCCCACGGTTCGACCACGACTGCAGCGACGATCATCCCGGGATCAGGGTCCGGTTCGGGTCGGCGCGGATGACCGATTCCGGGACCAGTTCCTCCACCACCACGATCACCCGCTTCGAGGCGAAAGGCCGCCTCTTTCTGGACCCCGAGCAGGCCCCAGACCTGGGCGTTGCCGCTGGTGTCGGCCCGCTGGGCGTGGATGATGGAGATATCGGGATTCAGGGCAGGAACCGTGGCGAGCACCTCCCCGGTATAGGGGCATGTGACGGTCTTGATCCGTGGTTCGCCATCGGGAGATCAGTCCCCATGTAATTGCGCATGGTCCAGAACGGCAGCCGGGCCGCACCGGCGGAGAGCCGCGCCACCATCCCGAAGTGACTGTACTCCTCGATCTCGAGGGGCGGGGTCCCTTTCTCGACCGCCCGGCGAAAGGCGTGCAGCGAGCCGGCGCCGGGGTTCCCCGCCCAGGAGAAGACCAGCTTCCGGGCGCAGCCGGCGGCGATCATCTGGTCGTAGATCAGGTCCGGTGTCAGGCGGCAGAGGGTCAGGTCCTTCCGCTTCTGCCGGATGATCTCGTGAGCAGCGGCGAAGCTGATCAGATGGGTGAACCCTTCGATCACCACGGTGTCGCCATCGTGCACCTGCGCAGCGATGGCTTCCTTCATCGTGACCACTTTGGAAATCGGCGCCATGGGATTCGGGTACGGGAAGAGGAAGGGCTCAGGCGCTGATGACGGCCGGCAGCGCCGGGTCATGCTCGATCCGGCGCATCTCGCCGATCAGCAGCTCCGAGGCGCCGGTCAGGTGGGCTCCAAGTACCTGGGCCGCCGCTTCACCGTCCCGCCGGAGCAGCGCGGCGAGCATGGCGCGATGCTCCCGGTCGAAAGTGTCGCGGTGCTTGAGCATGAGGCCGTGCAGGGTCCAGTAGCGATCGACTCGGCGCAAGAGACCGGTGATCAGCTCATCCAGCCGAGGCCGGTCGTCGAGGTCGTAGGCGATCCGGTGAAAATCGACATCGAGTGATCCCCAGGTGGCGGAGTCGGCGGTCGCCTCGGCGAGGGCCAGCACTTCCGCCGCGCGCTCCAGCGCGGCTGGCGACAGCCGCGGGGCGGCGCGTCGGATGGCGGCCGTCTCGAGGATCGCGCGGATGTCGTAGATCTCGCGAATCTCCTCCGGCGTCAGGGCAGTCACCGTGGCGCCGCGATTGGCCTGGTAACTGACCAGCCCCTCGGACTGCAGCTGCCGCAGCGCTTCGCGGACCGGGATGTGACTCACCTTGAGCTGGGCCGCGATCTCATCCTGGGGGAGCGGCTGATTGGCCCGCAGCACCCCGGTCGTGATGGCCTGGCGCAGCACGGCCGCCACCAGTTCGTGGCTGGACTGCTTGTGAGTCCGGGGCATCCGTTCGAGGATCAGGTCGAGGCGCATGGGGTCTGGTTGAGGTCTTGGGTCGAGGTGAGCTGATCGTCATCAGTCACGAGTCATCAGTCACGAGTCTTCAGTCACATGCCGCTCGACCCTCGACTCGTCACTCGTGACTGATGACTCGTGACTCGCCCCTCGCAATAACGCCGGTCCAGCCGGAGGCGACAAGCTCTCCTAACCTTGCCAGCGAATATATCATATATTATCATCACAACGTCAAGTACGCCAGCACTTTGCCATATCCAGTCGTGAGGCAATCATGTCCGACGCACAGCCGACCAGAGAACCGATGAAAGCGGGACAGCCGATGCGCTATCCCCTGACCCGGGAATACGCTGAGCCGGATTGGAACCGCCTCCCCGGTTACAAAGGTGTCACCACCGAAGAGTGGGAGAATGCCACCTGGCAGCGGAAACACACGGTCAAGAATCTCCGGGAGCTGAAGGCGGCCCTCGGCGACCATCTGCCGGACAGCCTGCTCAACAGCATTGCCAAGGATCAGGAACAGCGGGCCACCATGTCCATGCTGATTCCGCCGCACATGCTCAACACCATGAACATGGCGGACCTGTGGAACGACCCGGTGCGCCGCTACATGGCACCGGCGTTCGCTGACCGGCTGGAGGAGTGGGCCAACCATCCCAAGGCCTCGCGGGACAGTCTGCACGAGCAGGAGATGTGGGTCGCCGAAGGCCTGACGCACCGCTACCCCACCAAGGTGCTGGCGGAGCTGCTGTCGACCTGCCCCCAGTACTGCGGCCATTGCACCCGGATGGACCTGGTCGGCAACGATGTGCCCCAGGTGGAGAAGCTCAAGTTTGCCATGCCCCAGAAGGATCGGCATGCCGCAATGCTCGAGTACCTCCGCAAGACGCCGGCGGTGCGGGACGTGGTGGTGTCGGGTGGTGACATCGCCAACCTGCATATCACCCAGCTCGAGCCTTTCATCAATGGCCTGCTGGACATCCCCAACATCCGCGACATCCGGCTGGCCTCGAAGGGTCTGGCGGGGCTGCCGCAGCACTACCTGCAGGACAATGTGCTGCAGGGCTTCGAGCGGATGGCCAAGCGGGCGTTCGAGCGCGGCGTGGACCTGGCGCTGCACACCCATGTCAATAATGCCCAGCAGGTGACCCCACTGCTCGGCCGAGCCACCAAGAAGCTGCTGGAGATCGGCTTCCGGGATGTGCGGAACCAGGGCGTCATGCTCCGGGGCGTCAACGCCACCTCGCAGGACCTGCTCGAACTCTGTTTCATGCTGCTCGATCACGCCAAGATCATGCCCTACTACTTCTACATGTGCGACATGATCCCCAACTCCGAGCACTGGCGGCTCGCGGTGTGGGAGGCGCAGCAGCTGCAGCACGACATCATGGGCTACCTCCCCGGGTTTGCCACCCCGCGCATCGTGTGCGACGTGCCGTATGTCGGCAAGCGCTGGGTGCACCAGCTGGCGGACTACGATCGGGAGAAGGGCATCAGCTACTGGACCAAGAACTACCTCACCAGCATCGAGTGGGGGAATGCGGAGCTGCTGCACCAGAAGTACGAGTACTACGATCCGATCAACACCCTGCCCGACGCAGGGCAGCAGTGGTGGCGCGAGCACCTCGCCCAGAGCGCGAAACGGCCCAGCCACGCGGTACACGCCTAGCAGTGCAGTAAGGGCGACCTTTCACGTCGCCCCACCACGACACCGACACCGAGCCTCCGCCATGCCTCAGAGCCGCGACTATCCCCGGATCCTCACGCCGCCGCCCGGTCCCAAGGGGAAGGCGATCATCGATCGGGACACCGCCTGGACCTCGACCTCCTACATCAAGGAGTATCCGCTGGTGATCGCCGGCGGACAGGGCGCGATGGTGGAGGATGTCGACGGGAACCGCTACATCGACTACATGGCCGGCATCGCGGTATCCGCTACCGGGTATAACCATCCCGTGGTGGTGGAGGCGATCAAGGCGCAGGCCGAACGGTTCCTCCACATCTGCGGGACCGATTTCTACTTCGAAGGCTTCGCGCGGCTGGCGGAGCGGCTGGCGCAGCTGGCGCCCGGCAGCAGCCGCAAGCGGACCTTCCTGTCCAACTCGGGGACCGAGGCGGTGGAAGGGGCGATCAAGCTCGCGCGCTATCACACCGGACGCAGTGCGCTGATCGCCTTTCACGGCTCGTTCCATGGCCGCACCTACGGCGCCATGAGCCTGACCTCGAGCAAGATGAAACAGCGCAAGCATTTCGGTCCGTTCCTGCCGGAAGTGCATCACGTCCCATTCGCCAACCCGTATCACTTCGGTGCCGACGCCGCCCAGAAGTCGCTGGGCGCCCTGCACGATCTGTTCGACCGCCATGTGGCACCGGACGACGTGGCGGCGATCTTCGTCGAGCCGATCCAGGGTGAGGGCGGGTATGTGATCCCGCCGACGGGGTACCTCAAAGCGCTCCGGGCACTGTGCGATCAGTACGGCATCCTGCTCGTCGCCGATGAAGTACAGAGCGGAGTCGGCCGCACCGGGCGGATGTGGGCCTGCGACTGGGAAGGGATCGAACCCGACATCCTGATCACCGCGAAAGGCCTGGGCTCCGGCATGCCGATCGGCGCCTTCATCGCGAAGGAATCGGTGATGACCTGGGAAGCGGGCGCCCATGGCTCCACCTTCGGTGGCAACCCGGTGAGCTGTGCCGCGGCGCTCGCCACTCTGGATATCGTCGAGAAGTCGCTCCCGCACATCCAGAAGATGGGCGACCGGATGCTCACCCACGCGAAGCGGCTGCAGGAGAAGTACGCCGTGATCGGCGATGTGCGCGGCCGGGGCCTGATGCTCGGCATGGAGTTCGTGAAAGACCGCGCGACCCGCGAACCGCACCCGGAGCTGATCGACCGGCTGACCGAGCGGGCGTTCCAGAAGGGGCTTCTGCTCCTCGGCTGCGGCAAGAGCACCTTCCGCCTCGCGCCCCCGCTGGTGCTCGATGAGTACGACGTCGACACCGGAATGGGGATTCTGGAGCAGTGCCTCGCGGAGGAGGACTGAGAGGTACGGGGACGGGGTACGGGGGTACGGGGGTAGAGGTACGTGGGTACGTGGGTAAGCGGGTAGCCAGTGCGCCATGGGGGTCGGGATTCGCTACGGATTCCGACCCCTCGCCCGTACCCACGTACCCACGTACCCACGTACCCACGTACCCACATAACCACGTACCCCCGCACGATTTTTGCTCCTTCCCTGGAACATGCGCCTCCGCGCCCTCCTGACCCTTCTCGTCGCCCTCTTCCTGCTGCTGAACGTCGCCGGGCATTTCCTCACGCCACAACTTGCGCTCTACGCACCGGTGTGGGGACGCATCAGTATCACCAGCGGCATGGGACTCGCCCTGGCGGTGAATCTCTGTCTCGCGCTGGTCGGCCTGGCCTGGTGGAGCAGGATCGGTGCATGGCGGGTGTCGGGCAGAGTGGCGGGATGGGTTATCGGGCTGAGCCTGATCACGACGGTCCAGTTCGTCACCGACCTGCAGGAATTTACGACCACGCCGATCAGCCGCGAGCTGACGCTGTGCAATTTCACGCCGCTGGCGGATACCTCGCTGGTGCTGCAGACCCTCGCCCATGAGTCCGAGAAGGACCTGCGCGAGCTGGGGACGATCTTCGCCATTCCGCGGGGCGAGCCGCTGCAGATCTGCGTGTTCACCAATCGCCGGCAGTTCCTGCGGGCCATCAGCCGCCAGCCCAACGACGGCCACGAGGGGCTCTACAACCCGCTCACCAACACGATCTACGTTCCGCTCTCCCGCTGGCCGGCAACGGTGCGGCACGAGCTGGTGCACTACTTCCAGAAGCAGCGGGCGAAGCGCTCGATCCGCACCCTGGTCCAGTCGCTGACCCGCGAGACCCGCCTCAAGCAGGAAAGCCTGGCGTATTTCCTGGCCCCGGAAGGGTCGCCCGATGGCTGGCGGGCGCTGGACTACCTCAACGCCACCCAGCTCAACGACAGCACCATCAATCGGCTCCTCACCTTCCGCGGCGGACTCGGCAAGGCGACCAGCCGACAGAGCTCCGGCGTGGTGGAGTCGGCCAACCTGCTGCTGGCGACCTATCCCTGGTACGCGACCGGGAACCCCGCGCGCGCCATCGAGCTGTACGACGAACCGCTGGAGAAGCTCAAGCAGGCGCGGCTGGACATCGCACGGTACCCGCGCGATACCCTGGCGGAGCAGTACTTCCGCTACCTGATGGCGGGGAGCCTGCCGATCAATGCGCCGGTGGAACGGGGCTTCGTGAGTGTGCCTGGCTTCGCCAAACTCTCCCGGGCCTACGGCGACTCACTGCGTCGCGGCATCGCCGAGTGGAATCGCGATCGACGGACGGTGCTGGAGCATCGGATCGAGTGGGAGGTGGTGCTCGACACGCTGGATACCGGGGCGCGCGCCAGCAAGGCAGGAAGCATCTTCACCCGCACCCAGGGGCTGCTCGCGTCGATCGCGGAGACCGATTCGCCCGCCGCGCTGGCGCCGGTGGCTGGGGTCCTGCAGCTCTACCTCGCCCAGAGTCAGCGCGATGGGTACCGCGCCCTCTCGGCCTGGCTCTACTACCAGTGGCTGCAGGTGGAATATTTGCGCGGTGGGGCCCTGGCCTCGCCCCCCGACCAGGAGTTCGCCGGGGAGTACGGCTTGTACTACCAGGAAGTGATCGACCGCATGCTGGCGCGGATTCGGGAACGCGGTCGGTCCTGAGGCCGTTTGGCCCCAGGAATCCCAATCACCGCACCATCCCAGCGGTCACGTCCTGATGACCGTCCGGCTCTGCTCCCGCATGAACTGCTGCACGTACCAGGGACCGCACCCGCCCTTCCCCGACGACCCGCTTCCCTTCCAGCCGGTGAACGGCTGCGCACCGGGCCAGGCGCCGGTGGTGGCACCACTCCGCTTGTTCACGTAGCAGACACCCGCCTCCACCTCATCGAAGAAGCGGTCGATCTCCTCCTGCTTCTGGGAGAAGAACCCGGCGGTGAGGCCGTACTCGACCTTGTTCGCTTCGGTGAGCCCCTGGTCCAGCGAGTCGATCGGTGCGACGGCCAGGAACGGGGCGAAGAGTTCGTCGAGGAACAGCGAGCTGGTGAGCGGGAGCTCCGCCACCGTCGGGGCAACAAAGTGGCCCTTGTCGAAGACGCCGCCTTTCAGGCGCTCGCCCCCGATGAGCAGTTTGCCCTCCGATTTTGCCTGGGTTACCGCCTGCTCCCACCGCGCCACAGCACGTGCATTGATCACCGGTCCGAACCAGACATCCTTCAGGGTCACGTCGCCCATGGCGATGGCCCTGGTCTTCTCCAGCAGCTTCTGGACGAAGGGGGCGTACACCGTCCGGTGCACATACACCCGGCTGGTCGCGCTGCACTTCTGGTTCTGCAACCCGAACGCCGACTTCATCACCCCTTCGGCTGCGGCATCGAGATCGGCGCTGTCCATCACGATGACGGCGTTCTTCCCGCCGAGCTCCATCAGGCACGGCTTGACCCACTTCTCCGAGAGGCCGTGGAAGATGCGCATCCCGACCGCCTTGCTGCCGGTGAAGACCACGCCATCCACCCCGGGATGCTGCCAGAGGCTGTCGCCCATCTCCCGACCGAGGCCGGTGACGAAATGGAAAATGCCGGCCGGCACCCCCGCATCACGGTAGATCTCGTACAGCTTGAGGCCGGTCCAGGGGGTGTCCTCCGCCGGCTTATAAATCACGGCGTTACCGGTCATCAGCGCCGTGGCGGACATCCCGGTGGAGAGCGCCAGCGGGAAGTTGAACGGCGCGATACAGGCGAAGACCCCGAACGGCCGCAGCAATTCGGTGTTATGCTCGATGGGCGTGAGGTTGGTCATCGGCCGAGTGAAGCCGTTGTGCTCCTCGACCTGGGCCAGGTAGTAGTCAATGAGGTCGGCCGATTCCTCAGCGTCGCCCATCGCCTCCAGCCGGTTCTTGCCCACCTCGTAGCTCATGATGGCCGCCAGCTCGAACTTCCGCTCGCGGATCAGTTCGGCGGCGCGGCGCAGGATGCGGACCCGCTCCTTCCACGGCAGCCGGGCCCAGGCCGGCTGCGCCGCGCGGGCCGCCTTGACCGCCAGGTCCACATGTTCCGCGGTCGCGGAGGAGAACTTGCCGAGGACCAGCGAGGTATCGATCGGCGAGGTGTCGACGATCGGCGCCCGACCCGTCACCTCGACCGGCTTGCCATTGATGTAGAGCGGATAGGACTTGCCTGCCGCGGCGCGGACCGCCGCCAGCGCGTCGTCATAGGCCTTGTGAAAGGCGCTGAGGTCGACGTTGGTCGAGGTGTAGGTGATTTTCTGCTGCGGTGCTGTGGTCGTCATTGGACTGGCTCCAGTGTGGTGCATTAGCGGGTCTTGGGGCCGAGGGTCACTGGTCGCGAGTCACGAGTCGCGAGTCGCGTGACTCGTGACTGATGCCTCTGAACCGTCGCTACCCCTTTAACCCCGTCTTCTCAACTGTCTTCTCGTACGCCGTCACAAACCGCTCCACGATGGCGTCGATTTCTGGTTCCGTGATCACGAACGGCGGTGCCAGGCAGGACAGATCGCCCTCCCCGTTCGCCTGGCCCATGTTGGCCCAGGTCATCAGCCCCGCGGCGAGGGCCTGCTCCGCGAAGGTCTCGGCAAACTTCAGTTTCCGCGGCAGGGGTGCCCGGCTGCCTCGATCGGCCACGAACTCGACCCCGGCCAACAGCCCTCGGCCACGAATGTCTCCCACCAGCGGCAGGTCGCGCAGTGCCGCCAGCTTCTGGTGGAAAATGACTCCCATCGCGGCACTGCGCTCGATGAGATGGTGCTGCCGGAGATAGCGGACCGCTGCGAGGCCGGCCGCCGCGAGGACCGGGTGATGGGAGAAGGTCTGCGCATGAAGCAGTGCGCCCGAGCCGCGGGCAATCGGGTCAAGCAACCGCTCCGGCGCGGCCACGCAGGAGAGCGGCGCGTAACCACCGGTGATGCCCTTCCCGAAGGTCATGATATCCGGCACGACACCATATGGCTCGATCGCCGCCCAGGTCCCGGTTCGGCCGGCGCCGACCAGAACCTCGTCGGCGATGAACAGCACCTTGTGCCGGTCGCAGATTTCCCGGATCCGCTTGAAATAACCTGGTGCCGGCACTGAATGGCCGGTGCTGCTGCCACCCACCGGTTCCGCAATGAAGGCCGCCACGTTCTCGGCGCCGAGCTCCTCGATGGCGGCTTCGAGGACATTGCCCGAGCACACCGGACACTCGGCGGCACCGCGGCCCGGCGGCTCGGCGGCTCGGCCGACCCCCTGCCCGCCGCACTCACAGCGATAGGGATACGGCGCCGGAATCCGGTGGACGTCGACCAGCCACTCACGGAAGTAGGTCTTGTAATGCTCCCGGGCGGAGGCGCTCAGGGCCAACAGCGTGTTCCCGTGATAGGCGGGGAAGAGGGCAATGACTTTGTGCTTGGTCGGCTTACCGGTTTCGACCCAGTACTGCCGCGCCAGCTTGAGCGCCGCCTCCACTGCCTCCGAGCCGCTGCCAAGGAAGTAGAACTTGTCGAGGTCGCCGATGGCGAGGGTGGAGAGCTCGGCCGCCAGCGCCTCCACCGCCTCGTTGGTGAACGCCGTCCCGTTCAGGTAGGCCACCTTCCCCGCCTGCTCGGCCATGGCGCGCCCGATCTCCGGGATCCCATGCCCGAGATTCGCCACAAAGGCGCCACCCGAGCCATCCAGAATCCGGTTGCCCTCCGAGTCGATCAGCCAGACGCCCTCCCCCTTCACGATCAGGGGGAACCGTCGGGTCAGCTTGCGATAGAAGACATGCGAGGCAGGATACTGGTAGGGAGACATATGGAAGGAAAATAGGCGGCTCGGCGGCTCGGCGGCTACGCGGCCCGAACAATCATCGAAGTGTCCTCCAATTCCTTCGTCTTGCGCTGTGAGAATATCCCCCCGTGCCCTGCGTCTGTCGGGGTAACGGGTAGGAGACCGGACCGTGCAACTCACCATATCCACAGCAGGAGGACACCATGGCAAAGTCCCGCAAGGGGAAGGCACCCAAGTTGAATGATCTGCCGGTCGACGAGGCGTCCGAAGTGAAGGGTGGGGCCGTGAATGTCAGGTCAGCTTCGCAGATCGCCACGTGTGATGGCTCGGTGATGCCGAACCCTCAACTGAATACCTCGGTGAAGTACAAGGGCGGCTGATACGGGATAGGCGCCGAGGCGCCCGGCGATGTCGGCCGGGCACCTGGATTTTCGATGTATGGGCACACGAGGGCGGGAGGCTGTTCCGCTGGACCATGACCCGGTAATAGCCCCTGGCCGGTTCCACCTTGCGCCGGGGCCAGCGGCCTGCATACTACCATGCGAATAGCCCGGATGTCCGGCCCGGAGACTCGTCCCCCGGGCTGGCACGCCGGGCTCATGCATGGGAGCGCAATGGAGCGGCTGTTCGGCCAGCAGGTCTTCGAAGTGGGTGACGAGAGTTTCCGCTGGGAAGATGTGGTCGCTTACGGCGTCCTCACCGGTCGGCTCAACAGCGTCGAGCATCGCACCCGGCAGGGCCTGGCCTGCGAAGCCTACGTCGACGCCCGGGACGACACGGACGAGGCGCTCGAAGAGGCGGTCGATGAAGCCGCCGCCGAATTCCGTTATGAGCGGGACCTGGTCACTGCGGAGGAGGCTGAGGCCTGGCTGGCGGACCGGGAGCTGAGCGCCGACGAGTGGCTGGGGGTGGTACGGCGCGGGGTGCTCCGCGAGGCCTTTGCCGCCCAGCTGGACGCGATCGTCCGGGCCTACCCGCCGGACCCAACGGCGGTGCTTGAATCGATCCGAATCGAATGGCTCTGCGGCGGGGAAAACGCCCTCGCCGACGGGCTGGCCGAGTGGGCGGCCGCCGCTGCGGCGCAGGATGAGGTGGGCGAGGCGCCGGCCGAGGACGAGGAAGACTTTCCCGAAGACGAGGACTTCCCCGAGGAACTCGAATTCCCCTCCGAGGAACCAGAGACGGAGACTGAGACCGCCACCGGGTCCATCGTGGAGCCGGTGGCGGAGGACCTTTCCTCGTACGAAGGGCGCCTGCCCGGCGTACCGCGACCGGAGGTCCAGGCCATTGTGGAGCGGCTGCATCGGCTGCGGGCAGGGCATGCGCTGTTCAGTGTGTCGGCCGCTTCGCCGGCGGGCATCCGCAAGGAACTCGATATGCACCGGCTCGACTGGGTGCGCATCGACGGCCGGGCCCTCTTTTTCGAGGAAGAAGCGGCGGCGCGGGAGGGGGCGCTCTGCGTCCGGGACGACGGGATGAGTTTTGATGAGCTCGCCGCGGACGCCGCCGGGGTGGTTCACGAGGTGCGGTTCTTCCTCACCGAAGTCGAGGAAGAGGTCCGTCCCAACCTGCTGGGGGCGCGGGCCCGCGAGGTGGTCGGCCCGATGCGGTTCGATGAACGCTGGGCGCTGCTGCTGGTGCTGGACAAGATTCTTCCAACCGAACAGGACGAGACCCTGCGGCAGCTCGCCATCGAGTCTGCCGTGCGTCGGGCCGTGACCACCCAGGTCACGCATCGTGTCCGCTGGCGGCAGGCCTAGGAGGGTACGGGTGGAAGCCCAAGCGCTGGAACAGATCCTGGAAACAATTCCGATCCTGCAATTCCTCCCCCCCGATGTCCGGGCGGCGGTGGAAGCCAGTTTCGTCTCCGTCAGCTACACCTTCGGGCAGGAGATCGTCCGCGAAGGTGAACCGGCCGACGCGCTCTTCGTCCTGGTCACCGGCCGGGCGCGGGTGCTCAAGCGGTCGGACAGCGGCGAGGAGATCTCGCTCGGCAACCTCCGGCCCGGCGACATGTTCGGGGAAGGGGACTTCCTCAATCCCGGCACCCGCGCCACCACGGTGCGGGCCAGCTCGGCGATCGAAGCGTTGCGGCTGGACCAGTCGGTGGTCCGCGCGCTGATCCAGCGGCGGCCCGAGATCCGGCGGTACTTCGAGCTGCAGCAGCGGCACCGGCATCTGCAGGGCTTCTTCCGCCAGTTCAACGTCTTCAGCCAGCTCCCGCCGGCGGCCACCGCCGAATTGCTCGAAGCGCTGGAGCCGATCGAAGTCCCCGCCAATCATGTGATCATCACCCAGGGCGATCCCCCCGGGCCGATGTACGTCCTCGAGGACGGGCGCTGCCGGGTGCACATCGGGATCGAGGGCCGGCGGCGGAACGTTGCCTACCTCCGCAAAGGCGAATTTTTCGGCGAGCTGTCGGTGTTCCGCAACCAGCCGCGCGAGGCCACGGTCGAAACTGTGACGCCCTGCCGGCTGCTGGTCCTGACGCAGGAGAGCTACCAGTCGCTGCTGGACCGGTACCCCGACTTCGGTCACGCGATCGAAGCCCGGATCGCCCAGTACGACTTCCGCCATACCGCAGCGATCCCGATCGACCTGTTCCGGGAGCTGCTGCCGGCCGACGCCGCCACCCAGGAGAAGGTAGGCGAGGACCAGCTGGACGCCCCGCCGATCAGCCCCAAGCGCGGCCGCGAGGCAGACGCCGAGTCGGCCCCATTCGCCGATGAGGAAGGCCGGTTTGTCAAAGGCAACCGACGGCTGCGGCGCTTTCCCCATCTGTGGCAGATCGACGAGATGGACTGCGGGGCCACCAGCCTGGCGATCATCTGCCGATACTTCGGCCGAGCCGTCAGCCTGTCGCGGATCCGGCAACTGGTCTCCACCGGCCTCGACGGGGCCAGCCTGCGGGCGATCTGTGAAGGCGCCAACGAACTGGGACTCGCCGCCCGGGCGATCAAGTCGTCGCCCTCGAACCTGGCCCAGATGCCACTGCCGGCGATTGTGCACTGGGACGGCAATCACTGGGTCGTGCTGTACGATGTCGGCAAGACCCACGTCCGGATCTCCGATCCCGGTCTGGGCAAGCGCCGCATCCCTATTGCCACTTTCCTCGAGAAGTGGACCGGCTACGCCGCCCTGTTCGAGCACACCACCCAGTTCGATGCCAACCCCGAATCGAAGCTCGGGATCACCTGGCTGCTGCCGTTCTTCAAGCCCTACCGCGGGCTGATCGCCAACTCCACTGCGCTGGCGCTCATCGTCAGCGCCCTGCAGATGATCATCCCGGTCTTTACCCAGGTGATCGTGGACCGGGTGCTGGTGGAGCAGGACCGGCAGCTGCTCAATGTCCTGATCATCGCGATGATCGGCATCGTGGTCTTCACCCTTGCCGGCAGTATGCTGGAGCGATACCTGCTCTCCTGGATGGCGGTCCGGGTCGACTCCACCACCCTCGACTTCCTCACTCGGCGGCTGCTCAGCCTGCCGATGAGCTACTTCAATACCCGACGGACCGGTGACATCCAGCGACGCCTCGCCGGCATCTGGCAGGTCCGGGAATTCCTGGTGGAGCACGGCACGGCGGCGCTGACGTCCACTGCGCAGCTGCTCACGGCGATCGGGCTGATGCTCGTGTACAGCCCCACCCTGACCCTGGTCTTCCTGGCGACTGTCCCGCTCTTTGTCATCGTCCTCAAGGTCAGCGCCCACTGGCTCTACCCGCTGTACGCCGAGCTGGAGGAGACGTACGGGAAGTACCAGTCGTTCCAGATCGATGCCATCAAGGGTATCGAGACCGTCAAGGCGCTGGGGGCGGAGCACAATTTCCGCGAGCTGATGCTGCGGCAGTTCAACAGTGTGGCCCGCAACCGCTTCAAGGCCGACTACACCCTGATGTCCTACCACGGGGTGGTGCACTCGCTGACGCTGCTCTCCACCGTCCTGTTCCTCTTTGTGAGCGCGCAGCAGGTGATGGCGGGGAAGATGTCGATCGGCGCCCTGGTGGCGTTCAGCTCGCTGGTCGCGCTGGCCAACGGCCCGATCATGAACCTGATGGGGTTGTGGGATAACCTGCAGCAGGTGGCGGTGTATCTGAACCGACTGGACGACATCTTCCAGCAGGAGCCGGAACAGGGGCACGACCGCTCGCGGCTGCTGCCGGTGACCTCGCTCGAGGGGCGGATGGCGGTACGGCATTTCACCTTCCGCTACGGCGGACCGGAATCCACACCGATTCTCGACGATCTCAATTTCGAGATCCCGCCCAACACGATGGTCGCCATCGTGGGGCGGAGCGGCTCAGGCAAGACGACCCTGATCAAATGTCTCGCCGGCCTGCTGGAAGCGACCTCCGGCACCATTCTGTTCGACGGGATCGACCTGAAGACGCTCAACTACCGCCAGCTCCGGCGGAAGATCGGCTTCGTGCTGCAGGAGAACCACCTCTTCGACGATACCGTGGCGCGCAACATCGCCTTCGGCGAGGAAGAGCCCGACATGGACCAGGTGATGTGGGCGGCGCAGGTCTCGAACGCCCGCGAGTTCATCGAGCGGCTCCCCATGGGCTACGACACCCGGATCGGCGAGTCGGGACTGGGACTCTCCGGGGGACAGAAACAGCGGGTCGCGATTGCCCGCGCCATCTACCAGCGTCCACCGATCCTGATCTTCGATGAAGCCACCAGCGCGCTGGACACCGAGAGCGAGCGGGCGGTCAAGGAGAATATCGATCAGCTGCTGGAAGGCCGGACCAGTTTCGTCATCGCGCACCGGCTCTCCACGGTGCGGGATGCCGACCTGATCCTGGTGCTCGAGAAGGGGCGCCTGGTGGAACAGGGGACCCACGATGATCTAATGAAGCGGGAAGGGTTGTACTACTTCCTGGTGAGTCAGCAGTTGCAGTTGTAGACCGCTCGGCGGCAACGCCCCCGCGCCGGGGGCTGAAGCCCACTCCTGGCCAACGGGACGATCGCTGAAGCGATATCTTCGCCCCGCTGAGCCGTGTAGCCGCCGAGCCGCCTTAACAGAAGGCCAGGACCATGCCGGAACCGACAGACGATCACTCCTCCGAGTTCCTCGATCGCGAGCCGCCCCACTGGGCGGTGCGCGGCCTGGGGTACCTGATCATTGTCATGTTCGTCATCGGGCTGACCGCCGCCGCGGTGGTCACGCTGCCGGAGACCGTGAGCGGGGCGTTCCGTCTGGTCCCGGTCGATGGTGCCGATCCGATCCGCTCCCGCAAGGATGGCGTGGTGACCACGATTGCCGCCCGCGAAGGGGATGCGGTAGCCGCCAATGGCCTGCTGCTGGTGATCAACTCCTCCAGCATGGCCGATCGGTCTGGCGATCTGCGCACCCTGGAGACCCAGCGCCGGGCGGACGAAGAGCGGCTGCGCATCGTCGCCAGCCAGTATGAGACCAGGAAGCGGGCCGACGCCGCCGAGCAACGGCGGCTGGAGAGCCGGGTCCGGGCGCTGGAGCGGCTACTGACCTCCCGGAAGGCGCGGGTTGCCCTTACGCGCGAGCTGGCCGATAGCGCGCTTGCGGGGATGCGGAGCGGCGCGGTGAACCGGGTGGAGGTCGCCCGGCTCGACCTGGAAGTGAGCACCCTGTCGGAGGAGGTGCTCAGTACCGATGTCGACCTGAACGAGACCCACAGTGATCTCGCCCGGCTGGTGCGCGACGGTGAGGCCCGCGACCTCGAGTACCGCGAGACGGTTCGGGCGCTCAACGAGTCGATCGAAACGGAGGATATCCGGATCCACGCCCTGAGCGGCGATCTCCAGAATCTCACCGACGCGGGGCTCGAAGTCCGGTCGCCCTGCGCCGGGACGATCCTCCGGCTGAATGTCAGTGGACCCGGCGCCGTCATCCGTGAGGGCGAGGTCCTCGGCGAGATCGGCTGCAGTGGCCGGGAACTGCAGGCGGAGTTCGCCATCCCCCAGAACGGGTTGTCGCAGGTCAAGGCGGGCCAGGCAGTCAAGCTCCGCTTCGATGCTTTCCCGTATCAGCGGTATGGAGTGCGTTTCGCCACGGTGCGCTGGGTGGGATCCGCGGGGGTCACCCAGTCCCCCACCGACCAGTCAGGATTCCGCGCGGTGCTGGACCTGCAGGACGACTCGATCCCCGTCCGTGGGGTGAAGCGCCCCCTTCTGGCCGGCATGCAGGGCCGAGCCGACATCGTGGTGGGACGCCGGTCACTGGTCAGCTTCGCCTTTGAGCCGATCCGTGCCATGAAGGAGAACTTCGCCGAGCCACCCAAATGAGTGCGGTCAACGGCCACGGTGCGGCCGACCGCCACCCCGAGTGGCGGGTGACCCTGCAGGAGTTCCAGACGGGCGACGACTCCATGCAGACCTGCCTCAACCTGGCCCGGGTCGCGGCGCGGACCGATCTCCCGATCCTCATCCTGGGCGAGACCGGCACCGGCAAGTCGCTCCTGGCCCGCGCCATCCATAACTCCTCCCCCCGCGCCAAATCCCCCTTCGTCGCCTTCAACTCAGCCGCCCTCTCCGACACCCTGCTCGACAGTCAGCTCTTCGGCCATGAGCGCGGCGCCTTCACCGGGGCCGACCGGCGGGTCAAAGGCAAATTCGAGCTGGCCGATGGAGGCACCCTCTTCCTCGACGAGATCGCCGACATGAGCCCGGCGGCCCAGGCCAAGATCCTGCGCGCGGTGGAGTACGGCGAGTTCGAGCGGCTGGGGAGCGAGCAGTTGATGGATGCCGATGTGCGCCTGATCTCCGCGACCCATCTCCCCATCACCCGCTACAAGGAAACCGAGCACTTCCGGAAGGATCTCTTCTACCGGATCAGCGGGATCACCCTGCGCCTCCCCCCGCTCCGGGAGCGGCCCAACGACCTGCGGTCCCTGATGGGGGCAGAGATCGCCGCGGCGAGCCAGGCGGCGGACAAGGCGATTGTGGGGTTGAGCCGGTCAGCGGCCGACCGACTGCTGGCCTACGAGTGGCCAGGTAACCTGCGGGAGCTCAAGCGGGTGATCGATACCGCCGTGGCCATCACCGACGGCGAGATTGTCGAGGACGAGGCGATCCTCCTGCAGGCAGCCGAGGAAGGGATCGACACCCCGCCGGCGCCCCGGGCAATGCCCCCCGCTCCGGCGGCCGGCGACCTCTCCCTCCGCTCGGCGGAGCGGAACCATATCCAGGCGGTGCTGGCGCGGTACGGTGGTAACAAGCGCCAGGCGGCGCGGGCGCTCGGGCTCGCGCGCTCCACGCTGGACCGGAAGCTGACTCAGAGTTGAACCGGCTGGTCCCGCTTCGCTACCGTCGCGGCCTCATTCAGGAACCATCCCTCCGACCGACTCCCCCCGCGCCCTCCACCTAACTGAATGATCTGACTCGGCTTCCGTCCGCACCGATGGGCCGACGCCTCGTGGTCCCGGCCTTGCTTCTCTCCCCGGTGCAGGCACCCGCGACCCCGACCCCCACAGGAGATGGACCATGGCCCCGAAGAAGCCGATCAAGGATCTCGCCAAGAAGCCGATGAGCACCAAGAAGGCGGCCGACATCAAGGGCGGCCGCAAGCTCGCCGCCCCCAAGAAGCCCTTCTGATTTGCCGGTTCTGGACGCGGGTGTCCATCGGGGACACCTGCGGGTCCACTCGCTCTACCGGTGCACTGCATGAAACGCCGTAAATCGACCCGCGCCCCCCGACCCGAACCGGTCGAGGAGATTGTCCGGCTGGAGGATCTCACCCCGCGTGAGGACCCCAAGGCGGGGGCGCGCAAGCAGCTGTTTGGCCAGGAACCGTCCACCCGCCCTGGCCGGCGCCGGGAGCGGTGAGAAGAACCACCCCGCGACCGCGTTACTTCCGGTGCCGTTTCCATCGCAGGCTCTGCCCGAGGCTCGATACCAGGAGCGTTCCATGACCGCGAAGAAGGCAACCGCGACGAAGCGCAAGAACGCAATGAGACCATGAGGCCTGTCGTACCCGTTCCCAACTCACCACAAGGAGAGCAGCATGGCCCCGAAGAAGAAGATGGCTGACCTGAAGAAGAAGGCCGTCAGCGGCAAGAAGGCCTCCGCCGTCAAAGGCGGCATGAAGAAGAACATCCGGCCGAAGTGAGCGGCCGTGGGGCAGGGAGCGTGGTCTTGCTACCTCCCTGCCCCGACGCGAGTCATACTCGATGGAGCACGGCCATGGCGACGGTCACACGCGGCTAACGGAGGACCTATGCCTGCAAAGAAGAAACTCAAGACGCTGCCGAAGAAGGTGGTGAGCGCCGCGAAGTCCAGCGGGGTCAAGGGAGGGTCCAAGATCATGTCAAACGCTGCCGAGATGAAGAAATCCATACTCAGTAGCATCCGTTAAGGAGGACGCCGTGCCTGCGAAGAAAAAGAAGCTGGCTACACTGACCAGGAAAGCCGTTACCAAAAAGGCCGCGAGCCAGATTCGTGGCGGACGGAAGGCAGGCGAAGGCCAGAAGGATTTCCTCAAGTAACTCCGAACCGGGGGGAGCGCACCCCCCCCGTCGGGTTCGAGGCCTGACCTTCGATTGAGTGGGTAGAGAGCAGCTCGCCGCCGGCCCGGACGCCGGCACCCTATGACCGAGGAGGATCGAATGCCCGCGAAGAAGAAAGTGACCGACCTGGCGAAGAAGCCAGTCAGCAGCAAGAAGGCAGGGGAAGTAAAGGGCGGGACCCGCGCCAGCAAGGCGCAGTCGGACGTCTCAGCCAAGTACAACCAGGCCAAAGACGCGATTGCCCAGAATTTCAAGTAACAGCGCCGGTCTTTTGGGGCGTCCAACGGCCGAGCCTGCGCGCTCGGCCGCTCTGCTTTTTCCGGGCCTGCCTACAGCACCAGCGGCGCCAGCAGCGCCACGACCAGGGCAATCGCCACCACCGACACCAGGTCGAGCAGCCCTCCCGCCTTGGCCATCTGCCGCACGCTGACCATCCCCGAGCCATAGACGATCGCGTTCGGGGGCGTGGCGACCGGCAGCGCAAATCCTGCCGACGCCGCGAATCCCGCCACCAGCATGAGCACCACCGGCGGCTGGTCCACCGAATGGGCCAGCGCGATTGCAATAGGCATCGTCATGGTGGCGACCGCCAGGTTGCTCGCCAGCTCTGACAGCGCCGTCACCGCCACCGCGACCCCGAGATAGATCACGACTGGCGGGAGCCCCTTGAGTTGCACCAGGTGGCTGCCAATCCAGGTGGTCAGCCCATGTGCCTCCATCGCCGACGCGAGGGTCAGCCCGCCGCCGAAAAAGAGCAGCACATCCCACGGAATCGCCCGCGCCTCGAGGACGGTGAGCAGCGGCCGCCTTGTCCCATCTTTCGCTTCGCCGGTCACAATCAGCAGCAGCACCGACACTGCGATCGCGATGCCGGCATCGGTCAGGCCGGGCAGTACCATCGTGAGGCCGGGGATCACCACGCTGCCGAAGTCCTTCGGTTCGCGGCAGAACCAGGCGATCGCCGCGGCGAGGAAGAGCACCAGCACCCGACGCTCCCCGCCCCGGATCGGACCCAGCGCAGCGAGTCGCTGCCGCAGCATCCCACCGACATCCCCCGCAATCGTGGCCTGCCCGCGAAACACCACCATCACCAGGATGATCCAGCACGCCGGGAGGAGAATCAGGGTGATCGGGAGTCCGATCGCCATGAACGTCGCGAAGGTGATCGGCGTGCCGGTGAGTTCCTTGATCGCGGCGGCCACGACCAGATTCGGCGGGGTGCCGATGATGGTGCTCATCCCCCCGATCGAGGCCGCATACGCGACGCCGAGCATCAAGGCGGTGCGGGTGTTGCGACCGCCGAGGTCATCGGCGAAGAGGGCACCAATGGCGAGCGCGATGGGGTACATCATTGCGGCGGTGGCGGTATTCGAGATCCACATCGAGATGAAGCCAGTCGCCAGCATCACACCGAGGACCGCACGTTTCCCCGAGACCCCGACCAGCAGCACCATCCGGTACGCGACCCGGGCGTGGCTCTCCCACCGCTCGAGGGCGGACGCAATGAAAAACCCGCCCATGAAGAGGAAGACGAGTTCGTTGGCGTAGGGGCCGGCGGTGTCGCGGGTGGAGGCAATGCCGAGCAGCGGGAAGAGCAGGAGCGGGAGGATCGAGGTGGCGAGGATCGGTACGCACTCGGTGATCCACCAGGTCACCAGCCAGGTGGCGGCGCCGAGCGTCAGGCGGCCCTCTCGGCCGAGCGCCTCGGGGCCGACGGCGATGAGCAGCAGACAGAGCGCGGGGCCGGCGATCCGGGCCGCCCACTTACCGGCATCGTGCATTCTCATGGTCTCCAACTGATTTACCGCGAAGACGCCAAGGCGCGAACAAGTCTCACGAAGAAGAATACAAGAATCAATTCATATTAATTCGAGAAATGAGAGGAGGATGTTCTTTCCGCACCTCATTCGCGGTCTTCGCGCCTTCGCGGTAAAACCCCCTCGGGAACTGATTCACCGCGAAGACGCTAAGGGCACGAACAAGTATCCCGAAGAAACAGATACAAACAATCCTTCATGAGAATTCAGGAATGAGAGAGGTTCCTTCCGCATCCTATTCGCGGTCTTCCCGCCTTCGCGGTAAAACCCCCTCCTGGAACTGATTTACCGCGAAGACGCCAAGGCGCGAATAAGTCTCACGAAGAACCGTACAGGAATCACTTCATATGAATTCGAGAAATGAGAGGAGGATGTTCTTTCCGAATCTTATTCGCGGTCTTCGCGCCTTCGCGGTAAAACCCCCTCCGGGAACTGATTCACCGCGAAGACGCTAAGGGCACGAACAAGTATCCCGAAGAAACAGATACAAACAATCCTTCATGGGAATTCAGGAATGAGAGAGGTTCCTTCCGCATCCTATTCGCGGTCTTCCCGCCTTCGCGGTAAAACCCCCTCCTGGAACTGATTTACCGCGAAGACGCCAAGGCGCGAACAAGTCTCACGAAGAACCGTACAAGAATCACTTCCTATGAATTCGAGAAATGAGAGGAGGATGTTCCTTCCGAACCTTATTCGCGGTCTTCGCGCCTTCGCGGTAAAACCCCCTCGGGAACTGATTCACCGCGAAGGCGCTAAGGGCGCAAACAAGTGTCACGAAGAAACACGTAAACAAATGACTCAATGCGAATTCAGGAATGAACGGTGATTCGTTCCGCATCTTGTTCGCGGTCTTAGCGTCTTCGCGGTGAATCCCCGTCGACCTAGAAAAGCTTTCCCCCGTTGGGCACCGGCCGGTCGGGACTGATCAGCACCACCGCCCCCGCCTCATCCGGCAACCCCGTCACCAGCACCTCGGACATGAACGGCCCGATCTGGCGCGGTGGAAAGTTGAGCACGGCCAGCACCTGCCGGCCAAGCAGGCTCTGCTTGTCGTAATGGACGGTGAGCTGCGCGCTGGATCGCTTGACCCCGTAGGGACCGAAGTCCACCGTTAGCTTCCAGGCTGGTTTCCGCGCCTGGGGGAAGTCATCGACCGCGACGATGGTCCCTACCCGCAGTTCCACCTGCTCGAAGTCACCCCAGGTAATCTCGGCCATGACAGGGACTAGCTCTCGCGGCAGCCGGTGCGGCGCCGGGTATCGGAGATCGCGATGATCTTCCAGGCACTGCCTTCCTTGGCCATCAGGAAGGCATCCACCCCGCAGTGGCTGAACTTGGGCCCAACGAAGAAGGAATATTCCACCCAGATCGTCGCCAGCGGGCCGTCGATATGGACGATCGGGTTGTAGACCCGCTCGTCGTACATCTCGGCGTGCGGGGTGCCAACCGCCTTCAGGAAACCAGCGGCCTCACCCATCTCCAGCGTCGCCGTCCCCTGGCGGTCGAGCGCGGTCGACATCTGGATCCGGGGATGAAAGGTGGCGGCGACCATGGCGCTGTCGCCGGCGCGCATCCCGTCGAACAACTGTTTCATCACCCCGAGCACCGCCTGCTGCTCTCCATCGGCGGACTGGGCGGACAACGGTGCCACGACCAGCAGACTCAGGGCCAGGCCCAGCAGGCGAAACCGCGTCATCGAAGACTCCAGAAGGAAAGGTGGCTGCGATACGACCGCCGGTCGCACGCAGTTTCGGATGCTCGCCCGGTGCTACCGTCCGCGTAGCTGGGCCACGACGTCGGTGATGCGCCCCGGTTCAGCGCCGACCTGCAGCCCAACATGCACCTGACTGGCGCCGGTGTCACGTACGATGCGGGCGACGTTGGCGGCGCGGATACCACCACCCGGCAGGATTTCGATCTGGCCACGGAACCGGGGAATCAGTTCCGCCACCGTCTCCAAACCTTCCTCTACGTTGCGCTTGCCACCCGAGGTCAGCACCCGGGTCAGTCCCTCCTCTACCAGCACACCGATCGCCACCCGGATATCGGGGGTGGTATCGATCGCGCGGTGAAAGACCGTCTCCATTCCCCCGGCGGCGCGAACCAGCCGCGCCAGTTGCACCCGGTCGATGGTATCATCCGCCCGCAACGGCCCGAACACCACCCCAGCCATCCCGATCTCCCCCACCGCCGCGATCTCACGCAGCATCTGGTCCAGCTCGGCGCCGGTGTAGACGTAGTTCCCGCGCCGCGGCCGGATCATGACCATGGTCGGGATCGTCACCGCCGCGTGGACCTCACGGATCAGCTCGAGGGCCGGCGTCTGGCCGCCGCCGTCGAGGTCGGCGCACAGCTCCAGCCGCGCGGCCCCATCCCGTTCGGCCTTGATGGAATCGGCCAGCGTCTCGACCGCCGCTTCGATGAGGGTCATGTCGTCAGCTCCGCACCCAGGCGTTCCACCGTCGACACCAGCAGATCGAAGTCCTCCCGGCGACTGCGATGGTTGGTGATCGCGACCCGGATGGCGTACCGCCCCCGGAGAATCGAGTTTGACGGCAGCGCGACCCCGCTCTCCTGCAGCCGCATCAGGAGTTCACGATTGAGCTCGTTCAAGGTCTCCTGGTCAGCCCCCGGTTGCACATAGCGGAAATTGACGATATTCAGCGGCACCGACGCCACCAGTTCCAGGTGCGGTGACCGCCGCACCAGCTCGGCGAGATAGCGCGCCTGATCCACATTCTGCTGGATGAGCTGGGCGTAGCGGTCGAGGCCGTGCTCCTTGATCGACATCCACACCTTCAGTGCGCGCCAGCCGCGGGAAAGCTGCACCCCGAAATCGCTCAGCCAGTCGTCCCCACTCGCGAGCCCCCGGGTGGCCCGGGCCAGGTAGGTCGGGTTGACGTTGAACGATTCCTTGTGCGCCACGCTGTTGCGCACCAGGGCGCAGCCCACTTCGTAGGGCACGTACATCCACTTGTGCAGGTCGAAGGCGAGTGAATCCGCCAGCTCCATTCCCGCCACCAGGGGACGCACCTCGGGGGCGAGTGCCGCCAGCGCACCGAAGGCGCCATCGACATGGAACCAGAGATCTTCCCGCTGGCACAGCGCCGCCAGCGCCGGGAGGTCGTCGTACGCACCGGTGTTCACCGTCCCGGCATTCCCCAGCACACAGAAGGGCCGACGACCCGCGGCGCGATCCGCGGCGATCGCGGCCGTCAGCTGCGCCACGTCGATCCGATAGTCGTCGTCCACCGGGATCTTGCGGTAGTTCTCCCGGCCGATCCCCAGCAGCTCGACCGCCTTCTGCACCGAACTGTGCGTCTCGGTCGAGGCATAGAGCACCAGCGGCTGCGGCGCCGCGGCCATCCCGAGCTGACGGACATCGAACCCCGCCTTCTGATTCCGCGCTACCGTGAGCCCCACCAGGTTCGCCATCGACCCGCCGCTCACCAATAATCCACTCGCCTCGGCCGGATACCCGAGCATCTCCTTGCACCAGCTGAGCACCTGCCGTTCCACCGCCACCGCGCTCTGGTTGGCGTTGCCGACATTCGGGTTCATCGTCGCCGCGATCATATCGGCGAGCGAGCCGAGTGGAGTGCCCGAGCCGATCACCCAGGCCCAGAAGCGGGGATGCACCGTGCCCATAGGATAGGGAAGGACTTGCTCCCGGAAGTCCTCATAGACCGCCGCCGGATCCTGCGGTCCGCGCGGCGCCGGCACCTGCAGCGGCGCGAGCGCTTCCTCGGGCATTGGCTGCCAGGCGGGTCGGTCGCGCACCTGCTCGAGCCAGAGGAACATGTCGTCCACCATCTGGTGACCCAGCGCGCGCATGGCGGGCCAATCTGCCGGGTCGAGTGTCAGTTCGGGCTTCAGGTCGGGCATGGAGGTACGTGGGTACGTGGTACGCGGGTACGGGGGCTCCGAGCAATTGACCACCATTCACCGCAAAGACAGAAAGAAAATCACCACAAGGACCACAAAGAACAGAACAGGGACGGTGTTCTTTGCGACACTCTAGCTGTTGCGTGGGGCCTTCGCGGTAATCAGTTCCAACAGAGTCATTGCGAGGAGGCCGCCTGCGGCCGACGAAGCAATCCCCCATCCTCCGAGCAGTTCCCTGTTCCCCGTTCCCCTGCCCTACCGATGTGCCAGTTTCACCACTCGCTCGGCCGCATCCACCCGCATGGGCACCATTTCGGGGTCGGCCTTCTCGAGGGCAGCCACTACGACTCGGTACTGCGCCGCCGCGCTGTCCGCCCGGCCCGTTTCCTCCCAGGCTCGGCCCAGTCGATACTGGAGCTCGGTATGGGTCGTGTACAGCGCCGAACCCTCGAAGGTGCTCCGCAGGGCGGACTGCAGGACCGGAATCGCTTCGGCCCAGCGGCCCTGTGTCCCGAGCGCATCGGCCAACTCCAATGCAATGCGGGAATATCCGGTCGAAGGCGACAGCCGGGCACTCTGGAAGGCCACCACCGCCTGATCCGTCTGTCCCCGTGCCTTGTAGAGCAGCCCGCGGACGTAATAATGCAGCCGGCGATCCCGACCCAGTCCGCTGAGCTGACCCAGCCGTTCCAGCGTGTCGGCCACCGGGCCCAGCCGGCGGTGTCGCCCATGGCGGCCCACGCGTGGCGGCATGCGTCAGCGACCAGACCCGGTTGCGGGCCATCATGGAGGGGTCGCCCGCCGCGATCCGAATCCGGCCGATCGAATCGAACAGAGCGGCCGATTCGCGGTATCGGCGCAGCTCAAACAAGACCTGCCCTTCGAGCTGTGAGGTGAACGGCGCGGCACCGCTCACCATGAGGTCGACCCGCTCGGCGCGGTACTTCCGGGCCGCCACCAGCGCCTCGCGGAACCGGCCCTGTTGCCGGTAGGCCAGTGCCAGGGTCCAGGCGGCTTCCGTGCGCTGTGCCGGCAGGCCGGTCTGCATCTGCACCCGCGCCAGTTCCCCGGCTGCATCCAGTTGATGCTCCCACATCCGGAGCGCCGCGAGATAGCTCCACGCCTCCGGTGAATTCGGGGCCAGCGAATCGGCTTTGCGCAGTGCCGCGTGGGCCGAGTCGAAGATGCTTGCCATCCCGAAGGTCATGGCGTGCGTCCGCCAGGCGGCGACCGATCCCGGCTGCAGCCGGGTCCACAACCGCGAAATCCGGTACGCGCCATAGAGGGAATCGGCGTCGACGTATGACCCGACCAATGCGCTGATCGCTTCGCACCCCAGACAGCGCGGGGTCTTCCCCTTGAACCCGAGTGAGTCGCGCGAAATCACGGTGTGCAGCGGCTGGCGTGCCGCGGCGTAATCCCCCGCGAGGATTTGACCCTGCCCGGCCCAGAGAAAACCTTCGAGTTCCCCGGGATACCGCACCATCAGGGTGTCGGTGATAGGAAGGATGCTGGGCGACGAGTTCTGGAACGCCCAGGTGGCGCGGATGATCAGCCGATCCCGATCGCTGGCCTTGTCCGCCAGATTCACGGCGCGCCTGAGGGTCGCGAACTGCACCCCCCGGTCGCCGGTGGAGGTGATGCCACTGTAGAACGCCGCCATCACGAAGTTCGAATCCTCTTTCACCGCCTGCAGAAAGAGCCTCTCCGCCTTGGCCCCGTCCCCCTCCTGATAGAACGCGCGCAGCCCTTCCTCGTAGTTCCGGTACGCAGCGACCGATCGCGTGGATACGTCCGCCAGTGATCCACTCGGCGCCGCACCCCCGATGTCGCCGGCGACCCGATGGGTGCCGCTGTCCGCCAGGGCGAAGAGGTCCGACCCCTCCATCGTGTAGGCGTGCAGCACCGAGCCACTGACCAGGTCCACCCGTCGCAGGTCGAGCCGATACCCACCCGCCGTCTCGTACAGCGATCCGTCGACCAGTTCCGTCGCGCCCGCCTGCCGCGCCGCCTCGATCACCCGGGCGGCGGTGTCCCCCGCGACCGCGAGCTGTCCCTGCAACTCGTACATCCGGGCGCTGCTCACCACCCGCGTACCTTCGACCCGCGCCAGGTTGGTGGCCAGCATGTCGGCCAGCGGCTGGCCCAGTCGAGTGCCCCCATCGGTGCCGTAGTGGGTGATGCGGCCGACGGCGATGACCCGATTGGCCGCGCTCGCTGCCGGCGGCACCACCGGTCCCGCCTTCCCCCTGCGGCTCATGATGGCGGCACCCGCGGCTACCACCACCAGTGCACCCAGTGCCGGGAGCCACCACCGGTTCCGCGGACGGCGCACCGCGACCGGCGGCATGCTCGCCATCGCGGCCCAGCCACTGGTGTGGCCGAAGTTGGGTTCCGGTTCGGTGATCTCGTGGATTACCAGCTCCGGAGTGGAGCTGGGAACCGGGGTGGGTTCCGTAACGACGGGGAGGACGACCGGCGCCGTGGCGACCGGCGGGTCTACAACGATGGGCGGTGACTTGGGCGAAGGGGCGGCGGCGGGAATTCCGGCGCGCAGCCGTTCGGCCAGCGCGATGACCTCGCGGTCCGGCGGGAGATCGAGCTCCTGGCGCACCAGCGTTTCGTAGACCCGCGCGTGCTGCAGTGCCCCCGCGATATCTCCGTGGCTGGCGAGCGCTTCCATGAGCTGGGCGGCGATCCGGGCGTTCAGCGGGTCCTGCCCCGCCAGCCGGCGCAGCCAGCCGACCGCCGCGCGGTGATCGTTGCGGGCGACGGCGCGTTCGGCGAGCTGATGCAGGAGGTCGGTGAACTTGTGGGCCAGGGCGGAGCGACGGTCATCCACCCACCGCTCAAAGGTCTCGGCGCCGGGAAGGTGGAACCCCTCGAGAAAGGCGCCCCGGAACAGCTCTGCCCCCTGCTCCAGGTTGCCGGTGGCGCAGGCATCCCGGAACTCACCGACATCAGAGGAGGCAAGTTCGGGGTTCAACCGGAGGTCCTTGACCCCGGTAATGACCTCCTCCGACCCCAGATCCCGCCGCAACGCATAGAGCGCCTGGGCCAGGGCCCGGCGTCCCCGCTCGTCATCGGCCTCGGGCCACAGGAATCCGAGCAGAGAATCCCGGGTGATCCCGAGTTCGCCAGCCTCCGCCAGCAGCGCGAGCAGCGCCAGGCGGCGCGGCTGCCCCGCCGCTCCCGCCACCGGCCGACCGTCGTCGGTCACGAATAGCCCACCTAAGACGTTGACTCTAATCATCTTAGCGTAGGTGATTTCCGGGTGATACGAGGGAGATTTCTGCCCGATAGTGGCGTGACTTGCGTCAGTATACTAGGCGCCGTTGACCGGGGCAGCAACACGCCGCGACCGACCGGGTGCCTGAGACGAGAGGGCACCACCAGCGCAGGCGAGCGCGCAACCATTGAAGAGGAGTCCTGTATGAAGTCGCTCAAGATGTGGCCCCTGGCGCTGATGGCGCTGACCTCCACGCCCTCGATGACCTCCAATGGGCATTCGGCCCAGGTGCATGGTGCGGCGGAAGCACTCGTGGCGGGTCAGGCGGTGTTCGGCTCCATCAATGGCGGCGCCGGCTCCTTCTCCCTCGAGCTGGGGGCCTACAGTGACGACGGCGCCGTGGTGTTCAGCCGAGTCTCGTCGGCCCGCCCCAAGGTCGGCACCTACCGGGTGGCCGCCTTTGATGGTGGGCCCGAGTCGGAGTCGGAGTTCCACGCGCTGGTCTCGCTCGGCTCGGTGACGGCGCCGACCGGTTCGTTCCGCGCCATCAGCGGCACGGTGACGATCACCCAGTCGTCGGCTGAGCGGGTGGTGGGCCACTACGAAGTGAAGGCGATCGGGTTCCTCGCGGCGCAGCCGGAGATCGAAGACCGGATCATCACGGTCCGCGGTGGCTTCTCCGCTGAACCGTCGGCACTGGCCTCGCGTGCGAGCACCAGCATGCATGGCGCGCTGCAGGGCAACTGGAATGGTGCCGCCGCGTTCGCGGCCGCCGGCCGCGGCAGCCACGGCGTCTTCTCCCTGAGCCTCGGCATGGGCGGCGGGCTGGGGGCGATCCTGCTCTCCCGGATCGGCACCGAGCGCCCCGCACCTGGCGTCTACCGGGTACGCGACGTGGCGCTGGCGGGTCCGGAGGAATTCCACGGCGTGATCAGCACCGGTGGTCCGTCCCAGGCGCAGGGGGTGTTCCACGCCCGCAGCGGCAACGTGACGATCACCAGCTCGACGGCGGAGCGGCTCACCGGGACGTTCGAGCTGCAGGGCATCGGCTTCCTGGCCGATCGCCTGGAGGACGAAGGGCGTGAAGTACTTGTCTCCGGTTCGTTCAGTGCGACCGCGGCCGGCATCACTCAAACTCTGACGGTGAGGTAACCAATGCAGCTCATTCATCGCGTCCGCGGACTGGTGGAGTGGTATCGCGCGCTCCGCTCTCTGAATCGGATTCTGACCACCATGGGAGCGCTGGTCCTGATCGTGACCGCCTGCGGCGGCAGCGACTCCAACGGCCCGGACAGCCACGCCACCCTGCAGGTGACGAACACCGCGGACCACAGCGCCTGGTACGTCTTCGTCCGGCCCTGCGGCACCAGCGACTGGGGGAACGACCTCCTCGGCGCCAATGTGATCTCGGTGGGGGAAACTGAAACGTTCACCGTCAGCGCCGGCTGCAAGGATGTCCTGTTGGAGACTGAATCCGCGCATGCAGGAGTAGCGCAGTGGGATGGGCAGACCTTCGTGCCAGACAGCACCGTCGCCCTGGCGTTGAGTGCGTGGAATTACTAGAGGCGAGTGGAGTTACGGGTCACGGGTCACGAGTCAGAACGCTGCTGGTCATTTCCTGTGACCTGTGGCCGTGACTCCCAAACCCTCGCTCAGCGACAAACAAAATCGGCAACACACCGGAGCAATGCATCATGCGCATCATGTACCTGGCGGACCGGACCCAGGAAGAAATCGACCGGGTCGCGGACTGGATCGTAGGGCAGTACGAAACGCCGGCAGACCGGCCGGGCGCGATCGCCCGGTTCCGGGCCCAGATCGAGCGGGGCGCAGGCCCGACAGTATTCGTGGCGGTGGACGAGGGAAAGATCGTCGGTACGGCGAGTCTCGCGTCCAGCGACCTCCCCACCATGACGCAGTACTCGCCGTGGCTGGCGGCGGTGCATATCAGCCCGGAGTCGCACGGGCGCGGGGTGTGCGCCGCGCTCATTCGCCGGATCGAGGCGGAGGCGCTGGTGATGGGGTTCCCCTGGCTCTACTTCCGGGCCCACGGGGATGAAGAGGCGTATGAAAAGCTGGGTTGGTTCTGCGTGGACTGGACGGTCGAACAGGGCCAGCCGGTGCTGGTGATGGCGCGGGATCTCCGCCACGCGTCGGAGCAGGCGGCGTGAATCCCGATGCCGTCGCGCTCATTCGCGACAGTTGGGCCCGGATCGGGCCCGAGGCCCCGCGGGTGGCGGACGGGTTCTATCAGTACCTCGTCACCATCGACGAAGAGACGACTCGGCTGTTCACCCAACCGGGGGCGGACGTGCTGCGGGAAAAGTTCATCTCCCGGCTCACGCTCATCGTGTCGGCACTCGATGAGCCGGAGCTGCTCGTGCCGCTGCTCGCCGCGATCGGGACGCGGCACCAGGAAGCGGGGATGGTGGAACGGCACTACGTCCTCATGGGTGAGGCGCTGCTCGACGCGCTCCGCCGCATCCTGGGCGATGAGTGGAACTCCGCCCTGCACCTGGCCTGGGCCGATACCTACACCTTCCTCTCTTCCATTATGAAGCGGGCCGGGGCCCGCGCGTCGGGGTCCTACCAGATTATCCCCGAATAGCCTGGAGCGGGGCGTTCCATGATGTGATGCACTGTTCCATTGCTCACCGTGGCCCTTGCTCCGGCAGCGGTTTCGGAGCGATCATGCGACGCCCTCTCCCGTCACTTCACGGAGTCCCGCATGCGTCGTCTGCTCCTGCTTCTCCTGCTCGCCCCGGCGGTCGCCGCCGCCCAGGCCCCGACCCGGGGCTTTACCCTCGATGACCTGAGCGCCCTCAAGAGCGTCAGCGATCCGCAGATCTCGCCCGATGGGCTCTGGGTCGCCTATACCGTCGGAACGGTCGACCGCAAAGCTGATCAGCACGTCAGCGACCTGTTCATGACCTCGTGGGACGGCCAGGGCACCATCCGGCTCACCTCCACGCCCAAGGCGAGCGAGCACTCCCCGCGCTGGAGCCCCGACGGCCGCTATCTGAGTTTCCTCTCCAGCCGCGACAACCCCGACGACACCGACCAGCTCTGGCTGTTGTCCCGCCGTGGCGGTGAGGCGGAACAGCTCACCCATGTCAGCTCCGGCATCGAGGACTACGCCTGGTCGCCAGATGGGCACCGGCTGGTGCTGGTGATCCGGGATGGCGACTCGGTCGAAGCCACCAGCGTCCTCGCCTCACCGCTGCTCGAGGTGACCGGGCTTGATGCCGAGCAGGAGGCGATGCCGGCAGCGCCGAAGGACAGCGCCCATGGCACCACGCCGCCGATCGTCATCGATCGCTTCTATTTCAAGGAAGACTATACCGGCTACCTGCGGCAGAAGCGCACCCATCTCTTCCTCTTTGACATCGCCAGCCGGACACTCACTCAGCTCACCCAGGGCCACACCGACGAGCTGATGCCGGCCTGGTCCCCCGATGGGCAGTACGTCGTCTTCAGCAGCAAGCGCACCGGTGCCGACCCCGACAAGCGGGACAACTGGGATCTCTACGTGATCCAGGCATCGGCCGGCGCGGTGGCTCGGCAGATTACCACCTTCACCGGCCCCGACAATCATCCCGACTGGGGCAACCCTCCGGCGTGGAGCCCCGACGGTCAGACCATCGCCTATCTGCAGGGCGGGCCCGATTCCCTGCTCTACTATCCGGGACCGAAGGTTGCCGTCACTCCCTGGGGTGGACAGGGCCGCGCCCGGGTCCTCACCACCGCCTTCGACCGGCCGGCGTACAGCGTACGCTGGAGCCCGGACGGCGCCTGGCTGTATTTCCGGGTGGAGGACGATCGTCAGCTCTACCTGGCCCGCATGCCGGCCGCCGGTGGTCCGGTGGAGCGGGTGCTCGATGGACCGCGGGTGGTGGACGATTACTCGCTGAGCCGCGACGGCAAGCTGGCGGTGCTGGTGGAGAGCCCCGGCCAGGCGGCGGAGGTCTTCGCCGTCGAGGGAACGACGCTGCGTCCCCTCTCCCGCCAGAACGATTCGCTCTTCGCCGAGCGAGCCACGGTCGCCTACGAGCCGATTACGACGAAGAGCAAGGACGGCACCTCCGTCAACGGCTTCCTGCTCAAGCCGCTCAACTACCAGGCTGGCGCCCGGGTCCCCACGATTCTCTGGCTGCATGGCGGCCCCGTCTCCCAGTTCGACTACAGCTTTGATGTCTACTGGCAGATGCTCGCCGCCAAGGGCTACGCCGTGGTGGCGATGAACCCGCGCGGCAGCTCGGGTCGTGGCGACAAGTTCTCGCTGGTGATCTTCGCCGACTGGGGCAACAAGGATGTACAGGACGTGCTGTCGGGCGTGGACTACGCCGTGAAGGCAGGGATCGCCGATACTGCCCGGCTCGGTGTCGGCGGCTGGAGCTATGGCGGGATGCTCACCAACTATGTCATCGCCAGCGACACCCGGTTCAAGGCGGCCACCAGTGGCGCCGGGATCTCGAACATCCTCGCCGGCTACGGCACCGACATGTACGTGCGCGAGTACGAGGCGGAGCTGGGCACGCCGTGGAAGAACACCGCCACCTGGCTCAAGGTCTCGTTTCCGTTCCTCCACGCCGACCGGATCAAGACGCCGACGCTGTTCATGTGCGGCGAGCTTGATTTCAACGTCCCGATGCAGAACTCGCAGCAGATGTACCAGGCGCTCCGGAGCCTTGGTGTCGACAGCAGGCTGGTGCTCTATCCCGACCAGTACCACGGCATCCAGAAGCCGAGTTACCAGCGGCACCGGTACGAGCAGTGGCTGGCGTGGTTCGGGCACTACCTGGGGAATCCCTGAGTCGCGGGCAATAAAGAGGGTCCCGTCACACGATGGTGATGGGACCCCCTGCCGTATTGGCTCGCGGCGGTCGTGCCGCTATTGGGTGAAGACGCGGGAATTCACTCGATCATCCGGTCTTCGCTGGTACAGCATCCTGCTACGGAGTATCTCTCGCGTGAATCATGTGATGGTGCACGGTCAGGCGCCTGAACGACCGTGGCGACCAACGGCCTCCTTCATTGGTGGAGTGCACTCACACGATAGCACATGGGACCAGAGCGTCAATCCTCAATTTTCGCCACCCTCCACTGTCGCCTCAGTTTCAGGACACCCTTCATGAAGTCTTTCGCGGCATCTCATTTTGGTAAGGTTGGACTTCCGGCCCCGGTGGCCGAACTCGCCCGCACGAAGTGGGATGCGATCATCGTCGGCGGGGGACACAACGGCCTGACCTGCGCCTTCTACCTCGCGCGCGCCGGCAAGAAGGTGCTGGTACTCGAGGCGCGCGAGCGGATCGGCGGTGCGTGCACCCTCGAGGAGTCATGGCCCGGCTACCGCGTCTCACCCTGCGCATATGTCGTCGGGCTGCTCCATCCCGTCGTGATCGACGAACTGCAGCTGGTGCGACGCGGCTACCGGTGGACGCCCGCGAGTGGTGGCTATTTCTGCCCGTTTGATGATGGCAGCAGCATCCAGTTGTGGGATGATGAAGCCCGGGCCGACGCCGAGCTCAAGGCGTTCAGCCCGAAGGATGTCGCGGGACGGCACGCGATGCACGACCTCATGCACCGCATCTGCGATGCGCTTCGTCCGCTGGACGATCGCGACACCTGGCTCCACCGCGCCCCCACCCGCGACCAGATCGAAGACCGGCTGGGTCACGACCCCGACGCGATTGGATTGCTGTATGACTGGTCGATGATCGACCTGCTCGATCGCTACCTCGTCGACGAGCGGATGAAGCTCGCCTATATCGGCCAGGGCGTGGTCGGCAGCGCGGCGAGCCCCTTCGATCCCGGCACTGCGTCGATCTACTACCACCATTACTGCGGCCGGCTGGATGGCGGCGAGCCGGGTGGCTGGGGCTACGTCACCGGCGGGATGGGGATGGTCTCTTTCCTTATACATGACGCCGCGGTGGAGGCGGGTGCTACTGTCGCCGCCGGCGTTCCGGTCGCGCGCATCCTCCCCGGTGAAGGGGTGGAACTCGTCGGGGGCGACCGGATTCACGCTCCCGTCGTCATCTCCAACGCCGACCCCGTCGTCACTGCTCGGCTCCTGGGCGACGCCGCCGATCCCGTCTGGCGCCAGCGGGTGAACGACGTCCCGATCCGCAGCGCCACGGTGAAGGTGAACGCCGCGCTCCGCGAGCTGCCCAACTTCACCGCGCGTCCTGGCACCCGGATGCCGCATCATCTCGCCACGATCAACACGCCGGTGACCCGCGCCGAGTGGCAGATCGGCCACGCCGCTGCACTCGCCGGACTGTTGCCCCAGCGGGTGTGGACGGAGATCTATCTGCAGACGGCGTACGACCCGAGCGTGGCGCCGGAGGGGAAGCATCTGATGAGCGTCTTCTCCCAGTACGTGCCGCATACCTTCAACAGCGGCACCTGGGACGACCATCGCGCCGCGGCGGGGAAGCTGGTGCTCGACTCCATCGGTCGTTTCTGCTCCAACCTCTCCGATGCGATCATCGATTTCGAGACCCTTGGTCCCCCCGATGTCGAGCAGCGGGTGGGGCTCACCGGTGGCCATATCTTTCAGGGGGAGATTCTTCCGCCGTATATGTGGGAGAACCGGTTCAGCTATCGGACCCCGATGCCGGGAGTGTATCTCTGCGGGGCGTGTACTCATCCCGGCGGCAGCGTGATCGGCATCAACGGGCGCAACGCGGCGTACGAGGTGCTGGGATTGTTGACCTAGGCGGCTCGCAGTCATTGCGAGGCCCGCCGGGCCGACAGGACACCAGAGGTTTTCACGCGAAGGCGCGAAGGAGCAGCAGAAGGCGCGAAGGATCGATGAATCGCATAAGTGACCAGGTTGCGGTTCCCCGCGCTCAATCAGAGAGCCAACACCATGAACAACTTCCATCTCTCCCTGGCCGACGGTCTCGCCCGCATGCCGGGCCCGGACAACGACCAGTACGACATCCTGCTGCGGCACGGCACCCTGACGGTGGGGATGTATGCGCCGCGCGGGATCGACGACCAGACGCCGCATACCCGCGACGAAGCGTATGTCGTCATGAAAGGGACCGGCTGGTTCCGCAACGGCTCTGAGCGAACCCGATTCGCGCCGGGCGACGTTCTGTTTGTGCCTGCCGGCGTCGAGCATCGGTTCGAGGAGTTTACCGACGACCTGGCGCTGTGGGTGTTTTTCTATGGGCCGGAGGGGGGAGAGTAGGGTACGTGGGTACGTGGGTAGGCAGTCATTGCGAGGAGACCGCTTGCGGTCGACGAAGCAATCTCCTGACCTCCGAACCGTGTCCTCATCCCTGTTCGCCGTTCCCTTACCTTTTCCACCCACCCGTACCTGACATACCCGCCTACCTTCCTACCCACCTACCCTCGTACCCACGTACCCACGTACCCACGTACCCGCGTACCCATTCCCTCTTCCCCGGAGTCCAGACCATGTCCCGCCCTCCCCTCCCTCCCTTCACCGAAGCCACCGCCATTCAGAAAGTGCGGCTGGCGGAGGATGCCTGGAACAACCGTGACCCGGCAAAAGTGGCGCTGGCATACACGCCCGACAGCCAGTGGCGGAACCGGGCCGAGTTCGTCACCGGCCGCGCGGAAATCGAAGCCTTCCTGACGCGGAAGTGGGCCCGGGAACTCGACTATCGGCTGATCAAGGAGCTGTGGACCTTCGGCGGGAATCGCATCGCGGTGCGGTTCGCCTACGAGTTCCATGATGACAGCGGCACCTGGTTCCGGGCCTATGGCAACGAGAACTGGGAGTTTGACGCCGAGGGGCTCATGGCGCGCCGGATCGCCAGTATCAACGAGGCACCGATCGCGGCGGCAGACCGGAAGTTCCACTGGCCACTCGGGCGCCGTCCGGATGAGCATGCCGGGCTGAGTAGTTTCGGGTTTTAGGAGGGGTACGTGGTACGTGGGTACGCGGGTAGGGTCATTGCGAGGAGGCCGCGTGCGGCCGACGAAGCAATCCCCCGACCTCCGGGCCATACCAGGCACCGCCCGCGGCCGGTACACAGCAATTCACCGCAAAGACGCAAAGGGACAACAAGTACCCAAAGAACAGAATAGGGATATTGTCCTTTGCGAAACCCTGGCCGTTCCTTGGCGCCTTCGCGGTAAAAGCCCAGCAGCAGTCATTGCGAGGAGGCCGCGAGCGGCCGACGAAGCAATCCCCTGACCTCCGAGCGGACGTCAGGAGATTGCTTCGGCCCTTCGGGCCTCGCAATGACTTCCCCGCTCCCCCTCCCCCTGCGAGGCGCCCGCCCTCCCCTCAGTTCCCGAACCGCCGCTCCACCTCGGCGATCGGATCCTTCACTTTGTTCCAGTCGATGCGCACCTGGGGCTGAATCCCCTTCCCCCGCATCCCGCGCCGCGGCAGGTCAGCGTGCGCGGTGATCGTGGGATAGCCCAGCCCCCAGCGGCGGTAGCCGGTCCCGAGCGAGACGATCTGCACGCTCTGATAGTCGAGCGCCCCCGCCGTGGGCAGCCCCACCACCGTCGCCCTGCTGCTCCGCAGCGCCCGCAACACCAGCACCTCGGCAGCACTCACCGTCCCCCGGTCCGTCAGCATCACCACCCGCCAGTTGCCGCTGATCACTGAATCGGGTTCCGGCGGCGAGGGATGTTCCTCGATCTGGACCAGCTCGCCCGGATGGGCCTCGAGCCGAGCGACGAGATCGCGGATGAACGCGGTCGTGTCGCGTCCCGGTGAAGCGGCGGGCATAGCTGATCTGGGCCGGCGAGGAGAGGGCGACGGCAGCGCCGGAATCGAAGGGCGTGGGCCGCCGGTCCCGACTGGAGATGTAGGGATCCAGCGCCCGCGACATGAAGGATCCGCCCCCTTCGTTGCCGCGCAGGTCGATCAGCAGCAGCGGCTTGCTGGCGATGGTGCTGGCGTTGGCCTGCACCAGACTGTCGAGCATGCCGAGGTTGGCGGGATCGTGCGAGGGGATCGAGAAGAGCACCGAGCGGTCGCGGACCGAGACGCGGGGGCGATGGGCATCGGTCGGATCGATCAGCCCGGTGTCGGCCGGTGCGAGCGGGAACTCCCGGCCCCAGATCCCGGGGGAGAGCCGCAGCAGGACGCGCTTGTGGATCCAGGCCGTCAACTCCATTTCCGCGAAGCTGCGGGTCAGCAGCACGGTCGCGTAACTGCCATCGGGTTTGCGGGTGAAGGTGGCGCGCACCGCGCCCACCGGCCAGGCGATGGTATCGCTGGTCAGCACCACCCCGAGAAAGCGGGAGCGGGGGTCCGCGGGATCGGGCACCACTCCGATCCGCAGCGCTCCTTCGTACCAGATCCCTTCGATCGGATCGTGCTTTGATCCTTTCCTTCTCAAGGATGCGCGCAGCTCGTTTTCGCTGAGCGCGACCTGGCGCAGCGATCCTGGCAGAGTGGAGTCGGCAAAGGCCGCCGACTGGCTCTGGAAGACGAAGAGATGCGGGTCGTCGTACCACCCGATGTAGCTGGCCAGGACGCCGTAGCAGTGGTTGAGACTGGTCTTGTCCGCTTGTGGCTCGGTGCGCCGGAGCATCTGCTCATAGGCCGAGCGGCGTTCGCCGCGCACCTCCAGCAGGAACCCGGCGTAGTTCTGCCGCACCTTGGCATCGAGTGAGTCGAGCGACTGGCGGCAGGTGGGGAGCGGCGGGGTGCTCTGGGCGCTGCCGTCGTGGGGGAAGAGACCGATCAGCAGCAGGAGCAGGATCGCGAATCCGAATCGGCCTTCGGGGTACGGGTGCGTGGGGCGGTTCCGGTGCACTGAACCTCATTTGGTGACGAGACGACGGGCCTGCTCGTTTCCACGTGGGACGCTGGAAGTGGGGATTTGGTTTCGGGCGGTCGGGCGCAGTGGGCCCGCAGTGGGCGTGCAGTGGGCCCGCACGGCCGTGCGGGCCCACTGCGCGCCGCCTGGTAGTCAGCCGCTGTCTTGTCATCTATACCGCTAGACGGTATACTACAGCATGCCCTCGCCCTGCCCGGCCTGATGATTGTCTCCTTCCGAGACCGGGCCACCGAGGACATCTTCGCCGGCACTGACTCGAAGCCGGCCCGTCGGGCCTGCCCCGTCGACCTCTGGCGGGTGGCGCGGCGAAAGCTTGACCAGCTGAACGCCGCCGTGGCTCTGACCGACCTTCGGGCTCCGCCCGCCAATCGGCTGGAGGTCCTCAAGGGCGACCGGCGCGGACAGCACAGTATCCGGATCAATGACCAGTACCGGGTGTGCTTCGAATGGACGGCGGAAGGACCTGCCAGCGTCGAGATCACCGATTACCACTAGACCTATGCCTAAGACTCTGAATACCCGGCTCCCGAGCAATCGGCTTCCCACCTCCCCCGGCGAGATGCTGGCTGAGGAGTTTCTGGTCCCGCTCGCGATGACTCAGGTTGAGCTTGCGGAGCGCCTCGAGATCCCATTTCAGCGGGTCAACCAGATCATCCGCGGCAAGAGGGCGGTCACGCCAGACACAGCGCTTCGGCTGTCGCAGCTCTTCGGGACGTCGGCCGAGTTCTGGCTCAACCTCCAGCAGGCCTGGGACCTGAGCCTCGCCCTGCGCTCCCCCGCGGCTCGCGGGATTCAGCGGATTCGACCGCTATCACAGACGAAGCGTCGCGCCACAGCGAGCTAGCAACCGCATGGCGGTTTGCTCTCTTCAGTTCGTGCGGGCGCAGGCACGGTGAGCAGGGAACCTGTCGTGGCCCGTCAGTCATTGCGAGGAGGCCGCTTGCGGCCGACGAAGCAATCCCCCGCCCTTCGAGCCATACCAAGCATCGCTTACGGCTGACACAGCAATTCACCGCAAAGACGCAAAGCGACACACAAGCACCCAAAGAACAAAACAGGGATGTTGTTCTTTGCGAAACCTTGGCTGTTCCTTGGCGCCTTCGCGGTAAAATCAGTCCCAGCGGCAGTCATGCGAGGAGGCCGCTTGCGGCCGACGAAGCAATCCCCCGGCCCGTTCGCCCTGCGCAGTCATTGCGAGGAGGCCGCCTGCGGCCGACGAAGCAATCTCCCAGGCTCCGCGCGACGTCCAGGAGATTGCTTCGGCCCTTCGGGCCTCGCAATGACAGCCCCCTTCCCTCTTCGCCCCTTCCCCGTTCGCCCAGCGGCAGTCATTGCGAGGAGGCCGCCTGCGGCCGACGAAGCAATCTCCCAGGCTCCGCGCGGACGTCAGGAGATTGCTTCGGCCCTTCGGGCCTCGCAATGACAGCCCCCTTCCCCCTTCCCCGTTCGCCAAGCGGCAGTCATTGCGAGGAGGCCGCCTGCGGCCGACGAAGCAATCCCCTCGCCTCCGCGCGGACATCAGGAGATTGCTTCGGCCCTTCGGGCCTCGCAATGACAGCCCCCTTCCCTCTTCGCCCCTTCCCCGCTCTTGCGATCATCCGTTCCTCGCTGTACCATCAGCTCTATGCGCCTGACATACGCCTGGCCCCGTGCCCCGCTCCTCGCGGGGTTGGCCCTGCTCACGGCCTGCTCCGGCAGGTCCACGTCGACAGCCGCCGAGCCGCTGCCGCAGTGGGAGATCATCCCGGAGCTCAGCATTGGCGGAGCGGACCAGGGCCCGACCAGCTTCTCCGATATCCGCGGCCTCACGGTCGATGATGCCGGCCGGATCGCGGTACTCGACTTCGCGATGCAGCAGATTCAGATGTTCGATTCCACCGGTGCTCATCTCAAGACCATCGGCCGGTCGGGCCAGGGGCCGGGGGAGTTCGGCGGGGCGAATGGGCTGCAGCGGGCACCTGACGGCACCCTGTGGGTCAACGATCCGCTCAACCACCGTATTGATCGGTTTGATGCCGAGGGCGGGGTTCTGCCGGAGATCACCCTGCCGTTCTTCGGCTATGGGTACATCTGGGACGCCTGGTTCGAGGCGGACAGCTCGCTGTACGAAGCGATCTATGTCCGGGTCGATACCACCACGGTACAGAGGTATCGGCGGATCTCACTCGATCTCAGCCGCATTGACACCCTGGACATCGAGGCCTGTATAGGACTCCGGGGGGGACCTCCGAGGGAGACCGCCTTCCGGTTTGGCGCACCGGGGCGCCAGAGCTTCATGGGCATCCCCTTCGTCCCCATGGGCATGCGGCGATTCGACCGGCACGGACATGCCTGGTGCGGTCAGAGCGACGCCTATCAGCTGACTAGAGTCGGGATTTCCGGCGGAGACACTGTGCGGGTGACCGGTGCCCGGACGCCGCTGCCGGTGACCGCGGCCGAGCGTGACTCCGTCATCGGAGAGATCCGGGAGTTCATGAAGAAGATCCGGGTCACGGAAGATCCCGACTTCTCCCGCATCCCCACTGTGAAACCGCTCCTGAAAACCATCCTGGTGGACGACGCGCAGCGGCTCTGGGTGCAGCCGGTGAGCGCCGACAGCGGCGCCTGGTACGATGTCTACGGCCCCGACGGTCGCGCGGTGGCGACCGTGCGGTCACCGCTCGGCTTCAGCCCCTATCAGCCGGTGGTGTTCAAGGGCGATCGGGTCTGGTTCGTCGCGAGTGATGCGGATGGGGTGCCGAAGGTGGTGCGGGGGAGGGTGAAGCGGGGGTGAGGGTCATGAGCCTGGCGTCACGGCCACCTGTTTGTGTAGGTGCTGGCACCACGTGCCGTCGTCGATCATGCTTGAGCAAACTAGCCAGCCCTGCAACTAATGCGGGCTTCTTGTGGGATTCCCTTTGCTTAACCCCATGATCCGCCGCAATCTCCTCGGCCTTGACACCAGACGTGGTTACTGCACCTGCGAGCTGCTGGAAGGCGACATAACCCAGCTGGCAGGCCCAGTGGACCTGCTGCTGGCAAGCTCATTTGCAGGCGGCTACTCACCGACACCGGGAACAGTGTTTGGTGCTCTAAAGGCACACTGTGGAATTGACGCCCGGACATTGGCTTCCGATCCCGAATATGACCTCCGGCAGGCCCTCAGTGTCTGGATATCCAAGCCGCTCGCATCAGGACCGTTCGTGCGAATGATGTGCGTTGAGATGATCGGTGCTGACATCCCGCCTGAATCGACCATCCGCAATGCGTTTGCAGCCATCTCTCTTCTGGAATCAACGGGCATCACCGTCCGAAGCATCGCGATGCCCGCCCTGGGATCAGGACTTCAGAAGCTGCCGTTGGCTCTCACCGTTAAGACGTTATTGACCGAGACCCGGAAGCTCACTCACCGCTCAGAGTCCTTAGAGCGAATCCACTTTGTGGAGCTGGATCCGGTCAGGGCGGTCGAGCTGTCCGACAACCTAGACGCTTTCCTGGGGCGGGACCGAGTACTCCTGCCGAAAACTCAGGTTCTGGGTACGCTGAGGCAAGACATTTCCGATCAATTGAGCAAGTGCTCCGACTTGTTCGCCTCTTCTCAGTCAGACCTGCACACTGAGTGGACGCGGCTTATCGGGTTACCGGAAATTCGATCGTTTGAACTTGGCATTCTGGCTCGCAGACTGGCCGAGTGTATGTCTCTTGACCTCGGTGCACCGAAGGCCGAGCCACTGCAGCAGCGGATTCGTACCCTCGAGAAGGCCGGGAGGGTGGCGCCATGGGTTTGCGGCTATCTCCAATTACTCCGTCACTTTGGCAACGAAGCCGCACACGAGCAAACTCAGTCCGTGCGTTATCCTCCCATCGTCCAAGAAGATGACCTCGCCATGGCATTGTTTTGCGTCAGTCGTTTACTGGCGGTGTGGGGGCCTTGTAAACCGATACCGTCCACCTGACACCCGAATGAAGCTCTCACTGCAGAACCAGTAACCTGAATTTGGGCATTCACCACATCTCCGTTTCACTTACAGAAGGGCTTTCCGCCCGGTTCTGCCACTGCTGGGCCAAGGCGACCGCCCCTGACACACCTCTCTCATGAGCCTCACCTCAGTCCTGAAAGGCAGCCCCGAGCTGCGCGCAATGCTCCGACAAGAGTTGCCGACCCCGAAAGACGGAGTGCGCCTTCCCCCGGTGGTTACCCCATCCCGAACGGCCCGCTACTCCCTGCTGGGAACGGCCTTCGACTATGCGATGCGATGGCATTGCTAACTCCGACATCCGGCGGCAATCTGCATTCGCATCAGGGGTGAGGAGGTAGCTGCACTCGTACGCGGCCTTGGTCACAACGTGGGAGTAGTGCTTCTGCGGCGATCCCAGCTCTGGCCGCGGCGAAATGAAGCGTCGCTCCTCTGGCACCCATTCGATCTCAGCCGCGGCCCGAGTAGCATGTACTTCGCCAAACCCCCAGGGTCATCCTTCAGGGTCAGCGATAGCCGCCCAGAAGGGAGGAGCTCAACCCGTGAAAGGGCGACAGTAGTCCTCATCGTGCGTGGGTACCTAACAGGCATTAGCTCACCCGAGCCTTCCACGGAGCAAACTCCTTCGGAAGCAGTCCGAGCACGGTGTCCCGTCGCCCCATTCACGTTATAAGGTTAGACCGAACTGCTTCAGGATCTGACCAAGACGGCGCGGCGACCCTCCCTCATCCTCCCGTGCCCCGGCGGGGACGTCCTGTGGCGGGATCGAAATAGAGCTTGTGGATGGCCGCGAGGACCGTCGCGCTCCTGAACACCGCCTGACGGCTGGCCACCTGTTCGAAAATCTCTCCTGTGGAGGGAAGGGGCGCCCCTTTGGCGGAGATGGGGATCAGGATGGCTTGGCTGGTCTCGGGGTGCAGGGAACCGCAAGCCAGGGCGTGCGGACCAGATGCCGGTAGTACCGGTTCGTGCGGGTACTTCTCCGAGAGCCAATAGACGGCGGTTTCCCGGGGGGTCCGCTTCCGGACGCATCCGCGGGGCACAGCTGATCGAAATAGTAGAGCGACAGCCAGTTCCACAGACCGCTGTTCAGCGAGATCGCCGAACGGTTCAGGCCTGAAAGCGCAATGACGAGGGGAACGTGCCGACTCGTACCGGTTCAGAAAGGGGGCCTTCCTCGCCGCGTCCGCTCCACGGTCGCCTGAACTCCAGTGCCTCCGAATTCCGGTCGTCGGTGAGCAGGCCGACCGGCGGCTGGAGGGTCGGCTCATTCGGAAGCCGCTCCAGATACTCGAGGAAGAGCGCGCTCCCCGACGCGGTCAGCTGCCTAACGGAATCACTCATAGTCTTCCTCGAGCTGTGGAAGTGCCGGGGTCGCCGCTGTTGCCCACTTCTGCCGGTTGCAGAACGCATCCACGATCCGGTCCAGGAACTCCGAACCTTCCGGGTTTGCCTCCAGATATTCCGGCAGCGGCCCGCCGAAGAAGGATCTCCGAACGCCCTCCAGTCCTCGACCCATTCCACCGTGCTGTCAAGGTTCCTCGAACAGCACCACCCGCATCACCTCCCGCACGCACGCCGGAAAGATCACGCCTCGAAGCAATGGACCTCGTCGAGCTGCGCACGGAGCTGGGGCACCCTGATGTTAAGCAGCAGCGACGGAGGCGCCTCGGGAGATGCTTCGATCTTCCAGACCGCCTCACCGAGATCGGTTGTCTTGATCGGCAGGATGGATTTCCTGTCCTCGTCCTCCGCCTCATCGGCGGGTGCCACCTGGTCGGCAAGGGCAAGAAGTCGTCCGGGCTTCGCAGTCGGATCACAACTTTCACCCGGAAGTGCACTGCTTCTCCCCGGTGATCTCGGTCAGGGTCGTGTCCGCGGGCTGCATCACGCTCCCCACAGTCCCGAAATCGAAGCGCATGCTGCTCTGACGCACATACGGCTCCACCCACGACCGCCGCAGTCTCGGGGAGCTTGATTTTTCGCAAGAGAGGACAGGTCGGCCGGGGAAGCGCGAGGGACCGCCTGCGGGGTCTTCGAAGACCCTGATCAGGATGGCGTCCCTGTGGTCTGCCAGGCGGCCGGTCGAGTCGAACCTGTGGATCATTGGATTGGCCCGTCCTTGATGAAGAGGTCCCGGTTGCCGTCGAACCCGGTGACCGTGACCTCGAAGTCGGTCGCGGCGGCCTCGACGATCAGTTCATTGGCAGCCTGCGCCTTAACCGATGCGCCCTTCGCACTGACGGCGACGTCTTTCTTTGTGAAATCGAAATCGTAGGGACTGTGCTGCCGCAGAGGATTGCCGTCGGTGACGCTGTAGGCCACCTGGACGCGAAGGCTGAGCGGCAGTTCCGTCGCGGCGGTGCCGTGGACGGTAAACCCCCCGTCGCGCTGAACGACACTGTAGGCGGAAGCGTTGCGGGGCAGCGGCTTCGGAACATCCGGCGGCAGGACCACCGGATTGCGGCGGCGCGTGGGCTTGTTCGTCCCTTCCTTGTTCACGTAGAAGAGATTGCGAAGGGCATCCGGCTCCACGGTGTCCCCCGACTGGGCCACCACATCGTAAAAGTGGCCGAGGGCCTCCCGAATCTCCCGGAGACGGTCCGCTGCCGCCTTCCAGTTCTCCCTGACCTTCTCGGCGTTGCCGGACCAGAGGGTGTGCGCCGGGCCTTCCGCGTCCCCGAGGAACGAGGCAACGGTCTCGTGCTCTGCGATTCATGGCCCCGAAGGAATTGCGGCGCCGGAACCGATTCGCCTCCCCGGGCACCGTGATGGCGCCCCTGACGAAGAACGCCTCCCCGCGGGACTCGTCAGGGGTGCGCTGCAGATACAGGTCGATGTAGGTGGCGGCGGCGGCGCCGGTCTTCGGGCGGATGACCAGGGGCGCACGCACGCCCACCAGTTCGCCCCTGGCGTATGCACTGCGAAGCCCCTCAAGTGCTTCCTCACCGATCGAGGCGGCAAGACCCTCCCTGCCGGCGGTCCACCCGGCGCCGAGGCTCACTGCCGGCGGACCTGCCCGTGCCGCATGAAGGGTTTCGATGAACGCGACCCGGGTCCCGTCCGCGAACTCCGGTCCGCCGTGCTCCTTGGCAACGGCGGCGAGCGTGTTCCGGTCGAGCTGCCACTGCTCGATATCGACCACCAGCTGTCCCGTAAGGATTGGGAAGAACCAGTTGCGCACAACGAACTGCACCAGTCCCACGGGGCTGACCTCGTCCTGAACGAACGGGATCACAACACTCAGGCCCGGTTCGTTCGTTCTTTCGAGTCCTGCAGCTCTCGCGAGCGCCGAGACGATCGGGGTGTCGGTCTGGGGATCTGGAGGCCGTCGGGGCCTCCTTCGCGTAGAAGATGTAAAGGGGGACAACTTGCGGTTCCGGTTCGCCGATGGTGTGGTGCTTCAGCACCGCCTGCCCCATCAGCAGCGGCTTCCTGACCGGGTCATCCGCCTGCACCGTGAGTCCGAAGAAGGTGCGGATCCTCTGACCAACTCGAGCGAAATACTTCTGGCCTCGGCCCTCGGCGGCCGGCACCGGCTACGACGCCACTGGATCGTCGGGCTCGAACCTCGGTCCGACCAACGATGATCTCCTCGCAGCGGTCGCTGACAGGGTGCGCAGTACCGCGCCGCGAACGGGCTCGACGACGCACAGCTCGTACCGGTCGATGCAGTAACTGCCTCGGGTTCGGGGCTCGACCCCGAGATCTCGGTCGCCAACGCGTCGTTGCAGGCGGCCCGTGTGGCGAACGCTCGCAATCTGACCGTCGATCAGGTGATGGGGTTGGTTCGCGACAATACTGAAAAACCTCCCTCGGCTTTCTTGGCGACGAAGGTGTCAACGTGCTGAAGCTCAACCTTGCGCTTGACGGCGTGAACCGGTAGCCAGCCGTGGCGAGAGGCGTACTGCGCGTCTATCTCGGCGCCGCACCGGGTGTCGGTAAGACCTACGCCATGCTCGACGAGGGCTGGCGGCGAAAGCAGCGCGGCACCGATGTGGTGATCGGCGTTATCGAGACCCACAACCGTCCCAACACGATCGCGCAAGTGCGAGACCTCGAAATCGTCCCCCGCCGGCGCGTCGAGTACCGCGGTACGACGCTCGAAGAGATGGATGTCGGCGCGGTGCTCGCGCGGGCGGCCGAGCGTCGCGCTGGTCGACGAACTCGCGGACACCAACGTGCCCGGCTCGCGCAATGAGAAGCGTTGGCAGGATATCGAGGAACTGCTGAACGCCGGTATCAACGTCATTTCGACGGTCAACATCCAGCACCTCGAATCGTTGAACGACGTCGTCGAGAAGATCACCGGCATAACCCAGCGCGAGACCGTCCCCGATGCGTTCGTCCGGTCGGCCGATCAGATCGAACTCGTCGACATGAGCCCTGAAGCGCTGCGCCGCCGCATGGCACACGGCAACATCTACACGCCCGAACGCATCGACGCCGCGCTCGGCAACTACTTTCGTCCGGGCAACCTGCGTGCTCTGCGCGAGCTCGTGCTGTTGTGGGTGGCCGATCGCGTCGAAGACACGCTGCAGCAGTATCTCGCCGATCACGGTGTGTCCGACGTATGGGAGACACGCGAACGGGTCGTGGTCGCGATCACCGGCGCGCCCAGCGGCGACGCGCGCATCCGTCGTGCGGCGCGGATGGCCGCTCGCAACAAAGGAGAGCTGCGCGGCGTGCGCGTCGTCGCCAGCGACGGCTTGGCGCCGACCGGTAGCGACGATCACCTCGCCGCGCAGCGGAACTG
>CAWBZM010000005.1:0-14782 GCA_963793205.1 uncultured Gemmatimonadales bacterium | reverse complement strand
CCGCCGCGAGCTGGTGTTCGGAGTGATGCGGCCGGTTGCCGCCGCTGCCCACCGGCATGGTGGTCACCAGCGCGCCGTAGCGGCCGGTGTCAGGCCGGACGTCGTACACCGCGAGATAGTCGGACGCGCTCGAATCGGCGCCCGCCGTCCAGAGATAGAGGAAATCACTGTCGCTGTCGTGAGGTTTCAGTTCCGCCGATGGCGAACTGCATCCGACAGCCATGAGCACCCCACAAACCACCCTTACAGTGAGAGCGCCGCGGTACGAGGCTCTTCCGGGCACCTTCGCGCCTTCGCGGTTAATGCCGTTCAGTCCCGGGATGGAGACCGGATTCTTCATCGTGGCGCCTTGAGTTTTGTGCCTACTTCGGTGAACCAGTTGAGTACTACCGTCAGGCGGCGGGTCTCGGGGCCAGCATTCGTAGTGCGCTGCAGCATCACGAAACTGCGGTCGCCCGGCCGCACCCCGAAGCCCTGGTGCCATGGCTGGAAGGCGAAGCGCGAGGTCGGGAAGAGCAGCTGATGGCCCGTGACGGTGAAATCGGGTGAGCCGCTGACGGTAGCCGCCATCAGGCCGTCACCGGGCACGAGGTAAAACAGCTCCCGGCTCGAGTGAGCCCACACCGGACTTGTCCCGCCCGCGCTGGAGACCTGCCACCGCGCGCGCGACGGGTCCGCGAGGGGCCGCACATACACTTCCTCCCGACCCGACTCGAGGGAGACGTAGGCGATCCACTTGCCATCGGGGGAAATCGCCGGGCTGTATTCGTCGGCGGGGCCGGCCGAGACCGGAATCCGGGTGGTGTCGCCCGTGAGATGCCGAAGGAAGACATCCCGCACGCCCGACACCGTACCGGTCCGGTAGGCCACCCACTGGCCATCGCGCGACCAGTCGGCCTCGTCAATCTCCGCCGTTTCGTTGGGGAGGAGTCGTTCGGGCTTGGCACTCCCATCCGCCCGTACCTTGTACAGATGGGTGGAGGTGCCGTCGCTGCCGCCATCGCTGCTGTAGCTCACGCTACGCCCATCAGCCATCCACGCCCCGCGGTAGTTGATCGACCCGGTAAACGTCAGCCGGGTGAGTGGCCCGGCATCGAGCTGCTTGACCCACAGCATCCCGGACCGCGCCACTCCCTTCAGTCAGGGAGGCAATGAGCCGGCTGCCGTCCGGCGACAGCGTGATGCTGCTGAAGCGCTCAGCCAGGAGGGATCGAGCACTCGGCTCTTGCCGGTCCGGTCCACTTCGGCCGGGGTGGCGCGGCCGGCCGTGGCATCCGCGGGGAGGTAGACCATCGTCCCGTCATCCGCCACGGTGAACTCGGGGATCAGGGACAGCTCGCTCTGCACTCCGGTGAGCAGCACCACCGGGGTCCGGGTGAACTTCAGGCGATCCAGGTCGAAGGGCGCGCCGACGACGGAGCCGTCCTGCATGATCGCGATGAGGGTGCCATTCGGCAGGTAGAACCCGCGCGACGCATTGACGAGGATCGTATCGAGCGCCTGGGTATCGAGGTGGACCGCGACCAGTACCTGCTGGGCGCAGTTGTTGGTACAGCGGGTGACCAGGAGGACGTCCTTCCGCGGCACCGGCGTGGGATAGATCATGCCACCGTAGGGCGGAGCGGGCACCAGGACGGTGGCTTGCCCGCCAGTGGCGGGAACCGCCAGCAGGTCGAACCCCGGCGTATTGAACACAATCCGCCCGTCATCGAGCCAGGCGCCCCCGGCGAGAATCGGGTTGGCGCCAACCTCCGCGACCCGGGCCGGCGCCCCACCGCCGATAGCGGCCACCTTGTACAGGGCGCCGTCCGCGATGTACCCGATCCACTGGCCATCGGGCGAGAAGAAGGGGCCGTCGGCGCCATCGGTCCCCGGGATCGCCCGTGGCTGCACGTTCTCCAGGTCCCGGACCATCAGGTGGCTGATCCCACCGAGTCCATCGCCCGCAGTTCCGGTCCGGGTGACAAACGCCAGGCGGGAGCCATCCCGGGCGATCGTGAATGCATTCCCGAAATAGCCGGTGTGATTGACCCGGAGATCAGGAAGGTCGAGCGTCAGGCGGGTGACCGCGGCAGGTTTCGGCGGACGGAAGGCCTTCACCGCGAGCCCGGCGGCGAGGAGCGTCGTGATCGCGAGTGCCGCATAAAGGGCGGTCAGGTGGACGGCGGGTCGTGAGGGCGGCCCAGCCCGACCGCCGGTCCGCCCGATCCCCTGCCCGTTCAACGCCGTCGCGAACTCCGCCGCCGTGGCAAACCGATCGGCTGGCAGCTTCTCCAGCGCCGTGAGCACGGCATCCTCCACCGCCGGCGGCACACTCTTCCGCTGGGCGGTGAGACCGGCCGGCTCGCTGGTCATCACCTTGGCGATGATGGCCTGGGCGGTGCTACCCGTGAAGGGGGGATCCCCGACCAGCATCTCGTAGGTCATCGCGCCCAGGGCGTAGACATCTGACCGGGCGGTGATCTCCCGCTCCCCCATCGCCTGTTCGGGCGACATGTAGTGCGGCGTGCCGAGCGACATCCCGGTCTCGGTCATCCGGGTGTTGCCGCCGCTGGAGATGGCCAGCGCGATGCCGAAGTCGGTTACCAGCGCGCTGCCATCGTGCAGCATCACGTTCTCGGGCTTGATATCGCGGTGGATCACCCCATGGCGGTGGGCGTAGTCGAGGGCGGCGGCCACCTCGCTGGCGAGGCGCACCGCATCGGCGACCGGCAGCTGCTTCTCCCGCGCCAGCCGATCGCGCAGCGATTCCCCTTCCACAAACGGCATCACATAATACGCGGTGCCGGTGATCTCTCCGCTGTCGATCAACCCCAGGATATGCGGGTGTGACAGGTTGGCGATGGTCTTGATCTCGCGCAGGAACCGCTCGGCCCCAATCACCGCCGAGAGCTCCGGCCGCAGCACCTTGATCGCAACCTGCCGGTCGTGCTTGAGATCCTGAGCGAGATACACGGTGGCCATGCCCCCGGCACCGAGCTCGCGCTCGATCCGGTAGCGGTCGGCGAGACCGGCCCTGACTCGTTCCATGGTCATGGTGTCACCGGGCTGGCGGTCACGAAGGCGTCGGCGTAATGCCGCAGTCCGGGCATCTCAGCGCTCGGCCGAATTCACGGCGGCCTTCATCTGCGACACCCAGTTGGGAATAACGCGCAGGTAGCGACCCTCGCTCTCCTCCGGTCCTTGGACGTAGATGATCCCGCCATCATGCGAGGGCCGATTCGACCAGCCCGACGTATCCGAGAACCTGGGATCCCGGCCCCACAGCACCGGGGGGCCGAGCGGCTCGCCGGTGGCGGGGTTGATTCGGACCAGGTACCAGGCGCTGCCCAGGCGGTAGAGGACCTCGGTCGAGGAGAGCCAGAGCGGCTCGACGCCCGAAGATGCCAGCTGCCAGCGGCGGCCCTGGACCGGGAACCCGGTGACGAGGACCTGGTTGCCCTCGAGGGTCTGGTACAAAATGAGCTGCCGGTTCGGCGAGAGCGAGGCGAACCGGGCCCCGGTCAGCACCGTGTCGAAGGTGACCGGGTGCGCCGTCGGATCGAAGCGGGTGACAATCGAACCGGCCCAATCCTGGGCGAGGGCGAGGTGTTCTTCCGCGTAATCGACCACGTCGAAACTGGAGGGGCCATACTCCCCGCCGGTCAGCGTGTCAGGACGGGGGCCGGAGTTTGGCGCGCCCCGGAGGATGGTCCAGCGGGTCGAGTCGCGGGCCGCGAGCACCAGGTGGTCGCCGGCCGAGTTCCACAGCGGATGGCGGAGCATCCCGGCGCGGAGCCAGGTGAAGTGCTGCCCGTTCCGGAGGTCATAGATCCGCAGCTCGTTGCCATCATTGGTCTGGACCGAGGTGGCGAGCCAGCGCCGGTCGAGGCTCAGGTCGTAGCGCTGGAAATCGCCAGCCTCCATGGGCAAGGGCTGGGGGACGCCGCCGGCGTGCAGGCTCACCAGCCGGCCGATGGTGGCGTCGAGGCCGGGCGCGTAGACCAGGGTCCCGTTCGCAGCGATGTCGTACTGCCCGGTACCGAGGGCCGAGCGTCGGACCCCGTCCAGCATGGTCACGGGTCGGTAGGCCAGGCGCCGGCTCGGGTCATAACGCGCCGCGAGCAGGGTGCCATTGCCGGTGAGGTACACCAGGTAGCGGCCCTCGACAATCTGGAAGGCGGTGCCCGCCAGCAGCTCCCCCACGGTGCCGTCTGGCCGCGCCACCCGCACATTCCCCAGCTCACCGGTCTCCGGATCGAGCATGATTGCGGTGCTGTTGTAGGAGCAGATCAGCTGGTGCAGCTCCGGCGCCCATCGCCCAAAAGGGCAGCGGGTAATCCGTTGAGACCGCGGCGCCCCGCCCGCGGCCTCGATCCAGTTGAAGCGATTGCCGTCGTCGGTGCCCGCACCCAGCTGGGTATTCGACAGCCAGCCGAGTGCGTCAGCGCTCTTCCCGTCCAGCAACAGGCGGGGCTCGCCTCCAGCCAGGGTCAGCAGCACCACCTGATCGCCCCGGAGAAAGGCCACGCGCCTGCCCGTCCGGGGAGATGCGTGGTGCAGTAGCGCCCTGGGTGCCGCCGAGAGGGCGCACCTCCCCGGTGCGGAGGCTGCGATACCAGAGCTCGGTGGAATCCCGGTGGCGTGCGGCATAGACGGCAAAGTCCCCGGCCGATGAAATCGAGAGGTTCCGCAGCGGCTCGCCGTATGAGACGTTGGACGAGGTGACCGCAAAGCTCATCGGTGCACTGTCCGGGAGGGAGGCATCGTACACGGCGGGACCGGGGACCGCAGAGCGACGAAGTGAGTAAACCGACGCCGCCAGTGCGACAGCAACGAGGGACAGGAGGACAAGGGCGCCGTACAGGGCGATCGGGCGAACAGGGGGGCGTATGGCTGTGGTCGTCCGACCGCCTGTCCGCCCGACCATCTGCCCGTTCAACGCCGTCGCGAACTCCGCCGCGGTGGCAAACCGGTCCGCTGGCAGCTTCTCGAGCGCCGTCAGCACGGCATCTTCCACCGCCGACGGAATGCTCCTGCGCTGCCCCGTGAGGCTGGCCGCTTCGGTCGTCATCACCTTGGCGATGATGGCCTGCGCGCTCGGCCCGGTGAAGGGCGGCTCCCCGATCAGCATTTCGTAGGTCACGCAACCGAGGGCGTACACATCGCTGCGGGCGGTGATTTCCCGTTCTCCCATCGCCTGTTCGGGCGACATGTACGTCGGGGTGCCGAGCGACATGCCGGTCTCGGTCATGCGGGTGCCGCCGGCCTTGCTCGCGGCGAGCGCGATGCCGAAGTCGGCGACCAGCGCCCGGCCATCGTGCAGCAGAATATTTTCCGGCTTGATGTCGCGGTGGATCACCTGGCGCCGGTGGGCATAGTCGAGGGCGCCCGCGATCTCGCTGGCGATCCGTACCGCGTCCGCGACGGGAAGCTGCTGCTCCCGGGTGAGCCGGTCGCGCAGCGATTCGCCCTCAATGAAGGGCATGACGTAGTAGAGGTAGGACGCGGGGCCTGACCCCGCCGTCAGTCGCGAGTCACGGGTCACGGACGGGTCCGGACTCGTGACTGGGGACTCGTGACCCACCACCGCCACGCCGGAATCAAACAGCGGCAGGATATGCGGGTGCTGCAGGTTGGCCGTGGTCCGGATCTCCGAGAGGAACCGCTCGGCCCCGATGACCGCGGCGAGTTCCGGCCGCAGCACCTTGATGGCAACCCTGCGATCGTGCTTGAGGTCCTGGGCGAGGTAGACCGTGGCCATACCACCGGCACCGAGCTCACGCTCGATGCGGTAGCGGTCGGCGAGGGCCGCAGCGAGCCGCTCCAACGCGGAGCTCACGAGCCCATCACCCCACAAAGCATTTACCGCGAAGGCGGGAAGGCGGGAAGACTTCCCTTCGCGCTTTCGCGCTTTGCGGTACATGCCGTTGGAGTGAGACAGTCATCGGGCCCCCTCGACACCACCGATCACTACCAGCCCCCCGCAACCGTTCACCGCAACAGCGCGAAGGCGGGACGACTTTCCTTCGCGCGCTTCGCGTCTTCGCGGTAAATGCTTTTCGACGACAGCTCATCGAACCCCCTCGACATCACCGACCGCCGCCAGCTCTGCACGCACGCTGTCGCGCTGCGGCACCATCGACGGCTCCGGATCCACTCGCATCTTCAGGTAATTCCGGTACGCCCGGATCGCACCCACCCTGTCCCCCGCCCTGGCCGCCAGCTGCCCTTCCAGCCGGTACGACTCCGCCAGCCCCTGCGGCGTCGGCTCCCCCAGCGAGTTGGTCCGCCGGCGGATCGCCCGCAGGGCCCGATCCGTCCGGCCCTGGGCCTCGAAGAGGCGCGCCAGCTGAATGGAAGCCCACTGGGAGTTGTCCTCCCGACCGACCCACATTGAATCGGCCAGATTCACCGCCCGCTCGGCAGAAGGATCCCGTCGGTTGACGGCCACGATCGCTTCGGTCAGCCGCAGTATCTGCGGGCCAGGTCCGGTGGAACGAATCGGCGGCGACCCGCTCCCGCTGAAAGGCCAGGGTCCGTTGGATCGACGCCCGGATCGGTGCCCTGCGCGACCCGGCGGAAATCCCGCAGGTCCGCGCGACATATGGTCGTATCGGTAAGCACCCCACCGTAATACATGGGGCCGCGCATGGCGGTGATCGAAGCATTGCCCGGGCTGACCACGCGCAGGGTATCGAGCCATCGTGCCGCCTCCGCCGGGCGCCCCCGGTTGAGCAGCGTGAAGTAGTGCATCATGCCCATCTCGGTCCGTTCACCCGGTGTCGCCGCGAGGGTGTGAAAGGCATCGAGCAATGCCGGCTGATGGGCGATGGTGATGCTGTCCAGCGGATTCTGGAACAGGATCGCCTGGGTCACCTCCCCCAGCGGTTGGGCTGGAAACGCACTCACCGAAGCGCGCGATGCCGGCGGCATCCCGCGCGACTGCAGCAGGTCCCATCCGGCCAGCGCGATGCCTTCGGCGGTCGAGTCGAGGGCAATCATCCGGGCCGCCCAGATCCGCTGTGCCGTGGTATCGCCGGCGACAACGCCACCCGGGCCATGTGGCTGATCGGGCCGCTGTAGAGCGAATCGAGTCGGAAGGCCTTTTCGAAGGCCTGACGGGCCCGGTTGTCCGAGCCCGGGATCCGCCAGCCGCCCACCGTGGAAGAGAGCGTCCGCCAGGTAATACCAGGCTTCGGCACTCTCCGGGATCGCCTGCACGATCTTCTCTGCGTCGGCGATCCGGGCATTCCACGGCGTGACGCTCGGGAAGCGCGACCCCAGGCGATTGGTGAGCAACAATTGGTCCTGCGGATTCAGCCGCGTGCGGTACTGGAAGCCAGCTGCCGGACCCGCCGCATATCGGTTGAGGCGAGGTGCCACCCATCCGATTCGACCAGCGCCGAGAGCGCCAGGGCAAAGGTCGAATCGAGTGCCACGGCCCGTTCCAGCGCTGGGGTCGAGAGCTGGAAGGCACCGCGGCGATACGCCGCGACCCCGTCCAGATAGGCCCGCAGCGCATCGAGACTCGTGGTGGTCAGCGCACTGACCTGATTCGCGCTCGCGCCAGCACCCAGTGCCAGTACTTGAGCGGTGAGCCGATCGACCAGCACAAACAACGAGTCCTTGGGCCCGTTGACGCTCGCCTGCGCCATCGGTGCGGCCGCCGGGCATGGCCAGGAGCGTCGCGGCGATGACCAGATGATCGGCCGGACCGACGATACTGCCCTGCAGCACCCGCCCTGCTCCGATCTTCCGCGCCACCTGATCGACGCCGTCGGCCGGCAGGTCGTGATCATCACCGCCGCCGGCATCACGCACCGCCGCGAGCACCGAACGGGTATCGGCCGAGCGGGGACCCCCTTCGCCCGTCAGCTTCGCCTGGAGCAGGTCGACCATCCCCTGCCGCAGGTACTGCACGCTGGGATCGGCACCGGCCACCCGGAACGGCAGCACCGCCACCACATTCGGATCCAGCAGCTTGGAGCCGATGAGGGTCCAGGGCCGCCACACCACGATCGCCGCGACCACCGCCAGGCTTACCGCGGCCGCCATCAGCCCCGACCGGCGATTCCCCTTCCCCGCTCCCGCGGCCACCGCCCGCACCGGCTGAGTGCTGGTCGGCGTCATCCCGCCGCTCGGCGTGGCCAGCGGCTCGAACGCGGCCACCAGCTCATCGGCGTGCTGGAACCGGTCGGCCGGCCGCTTGGCCAGGCAGCGCATGACCACCGCCTCCAGCGCCGGCGACAGCCCGGCCCGCTGCTGGCCCAGCGGCGCCGGGTCGCGGGTGACGTGTGCGGCGAGCGTCTGCTGCGGGTTCAGCCCATGGAACGGGGTGTACCCCGTCAGCATCTCGTACGCCATGATGCCGATGGCGTAGATATCGACTCGGCCGTCCATGTGCGGATCGGCGGTCGCCTGCTCAGGCGCCATGTACGCCGGGGTGCCGAGCGCCACACCGGCAGTCGTCAACTGTTGCCGGCCGGAGGCCTCGGTCACCGCCTTGGCGACCCCGAAGTCCATCACCATGGCGTGCCGACCGCTGAGCAGGATGTTCTCCGGCTTGATGTCACGGTGGACCACGCCGTTCCGGTGCGCCACGGCAAGCGCTTCGCTGATCTCGACCAGCAGCCGCAAGGCATCGGCCACCGGCAGCTCACCGGTGCGGGCAATCCGGTCGCGTAGCGTCTCGCCCTCGACGTAGGGCATGACGTAGTAGAAGAAGCCCTGGGCATCGCCGGAATCGAGGACCCCGAGGATGTGCGGATGCTGCAGCCGGGCGGCGACCTCGATCTCGCGGAGGAAGCGATCGGCGCCCAGCGCCACGGCGAGGTCGGGGCGCAGCACCTTCACCGCCACCTTGCGGTGGTGCTTCAGATCCTCCGCGAGGTAGACCGTAGCCATTCCGCCGGAACCGAGCTCACGATCGAGTCGGTATCGGTCGGCCAACGCCGCAGTGAGTGCGTCCGGAATTGAGCTCATCTAACAATCACCGATGAAATTTGAACCGCGAAGACACAAAGGACCCGGAAAGGACGGCCAAGCACCTTTGCGCCCGTTACATGCTTCGCGCCTTCGCGGTGAAATGACATTGGACAGCGCCGCGCTCGAGTGCGTACCGGTCCGCCAAAGGGGTCACTAGGGTACCTGGAATTGGGCTCATCTCAAATCACCATGGCAATTGATCCGCGAAGGCGCGAAGTGCGCGAAGGAGCGTCACGGTGCATCTTCGCGCCATTTGCGTCTTCGCGGTAATGCGTCTTGTTGGCACTAGGGGCGCACGACCTTGTACATCCAGGCGTCGCCCCGGTACTCCCGCCACATGAAGGCCGCCCGTTTGAGATCGGCCGACACACTCATCCGGTTGACCGCATGGGGAATCGTGCCGATGCGCCGGACCTGTCCCGGCGCCGTGAGCTGGATCAGCTCCGCGGTTTCCTGCCCGGTCAGGTGGAGCAGCAGCAGCGACCCATCCGCCAGCCAGGTGGCGTTACCCCCCTCGGAAAACGTGGTATACCACCGGGTGGGGGACCCACCCTCCACCGGCACCACATACACGCCGAGGGAGTCCTCAGTCTTGCCCCAGCCCACGAATACGAGCTGACGGCCATCGCGGGTGGCGCTCACCGTGTTGAGACTCCCGATCCACTTCGGTTTGGGTATTTCGCTACGCTTCCCGGCCCGTTCGATGATCAGCCGGTCGCGGGTCCCCGGCACCCAGGCCCAGCCATCGGGCAGCGCCGTCACGCCATTCAATGACGAATCGGCCACCTCCAGCGCATTGGTCGTCTGCCCCGTGCGGACGTCGGTCAGGACCGCGCGGGCACCACCGGGACTCTCCAGGATCAGCGCGAGGGTGACGGAGTCGCTCCAGTGACTGCCGATCAGGCGGCTCGGCACCGTCACCGGCGTCTCGCTGCCGCCGCCCCAGGGGGAGACACTGAGCCGGGTCTCGGTCAATCCGTTGGCGGCGGGAATGGTCCGCACCAGCAGCAGTCTCGCCCCATCGGGGGAGATGGTGGCCGCCACCCGACTGGAGGCGGTCAACAGTGGGGGAGCAAAGGTCCCGTTCAGCATCGCCGGCAGCTCTCCGGCGACCGCCGCGAAGGAAAAGCTGCCGTCGTCCACCACCATCTGGGTGCCGTCCGCTGTCACCGACAACCCGGTGAAGGTGCCGTAGTAGACCGTGTCCTGGTCCTTCCCCAGCCGGCCAGTCGCCGGATCGAGCGCGACACGCACTACCGCCTCCGAGGCCGTCGGCCCGGCGCGCTGCATCCAGATCGCATCGTGTGACGCCGACCCACCGCAGGTGCAGGAGTTGAGCAGCTGGTCGGTGACCGTCCCGTTGCGATCGATCACCTGCCACAGCCCTCGCCCGTTCTGCACAATCAGCGCAACCAGCCGGGAGGTGCCCGGCACGGACGCGATGCCGACGAGCTGTTGGCCCTTCTCCGAAACGACGATACTGTCGCGAACGGGACCGTTCAGTGCCCCGATCCGGATGATGAAGTTCGTATCGGCGCCATTGGGGCCGATGAAGAGGGAATCGCCGCCGGCGAAGAACGCCGCCCCACCCGAGGTGAGATAGCGCGGCGTGCCGCCCAGCACCGACACCAGGTAGGTCCCGTAGCGCCCGCCAATCGTCATCGTGACGAGCAGGTTACGGCGATCCTCACTCCAGCCCAGCCCATACGTGGCAGTCACGCCGGAGAGGATCTCGCGGGTGGTCGTGGCCCCGACGTCCTGCACCTGGACCCCGTAGGTGCACGCGGTCCCGGCGCAGGATTTGACGAAATAGGCCAGTTGCTTACCATCGGGCGACAGGGCCGGCGCGACGACCTTGCCGGTGTAGGTCAGCTGGGTCCGGTCGCGCAGCGCGATCCGGGCCTGATTCGGACCGCCGCGGCCGCGGAAATACAGGAAGGCTGTAGCCGCCAGCACGATCACACAGAACCCGAGGATCAGCGCCGGCATCCGGCTGCGCGGCGCCGTGACACTCGGATGGGCCGCCGTCTCATGGGCCGGCGTAATGACCAGTGCCCGGGCAAAGTCACCTGCACTCGCGAAACGGTCCGCCGGGGTCTTGTCCAAGGCGCGCGCCACTGCGGCGTCGATCGCTTCCGGTACCGACGCGCGCACCACCCGGAGGCGGGTCGGCCGCTCGGTCATCAGCTTGGCGATCATCGCCTGCGCATTGGGCCCGGTCACGGGTGGCTCCCCAGCCAGCATCTCGTACAGCACCGCCGCGAGGGAGTAGACGTCACTGCGGGCATCGAGCTGGCGGTCGCCGGTGGCCTGCTCCGGGCTCATATACATCGGCGTGCCGAGCGACAGGCCGGTCTCGGTGAGCCGATTGCCCCCTGCCTCCTTCACGGCGAGCGCGATGCCGAAATCGGTCAGCATCGCCTCCCCTTCCTGCAGCAGGATGTTCTCCGGCTTGATGTCGCGGTGCACCACCCCGTGACGGTGAGCGTAGTCGAGCGCACTCGCCACCTGTTTCGTGATGGCCAGCGCCTCCTCCAGCCCGAGCTGCTTCTCCTTGTTGAGTTTGTCGCGCAGCGACTCACCCCGCACCAGCGGCAGGACGTAGTACAGCAGCCCGCCCGCCGTGCCCGAATCAATCAGCGTGAGGATATGCGGGTGATCCAGCCGAGCCGTGATCTTGATCTCGGCCAGGAACCGGTCATTGCCCAGCACCGCGCCCAGTTCGGGGCGCAGCACCTTGAGCGCCACTTCGCGATCGTGCTTGAGGTCGGTGGCGAGGTACACCGTCGCCATGCCGCCGGCCCCGAGCGGACGCTCAATCCGGTACCGGTCGCCCAGGGCCGCCGTCAGGCCAGCCAGTTCACTCTGTGTGCTCACAATGCCCCCTCGAAGTCCATCATGTTGTTCATGGCGCGCCCCCTTCGGTCATCCGGGCCCGCAACACCGCAAGCCAGTTGGCCGTCACCGTCATCGTCCCGCCGTCACTCGGTTCCAGAAAGAGGAAGTGTTTCCCGTCCGGCATCACATCCCAGTTGGCATGCGGGTTGAGGGCAAAGAGAAAGTCATCCGGCAGCACGCTGTCCCGCGCCGCGATGCTGAAGTCGGGGCCGGGCCGGATCGTCGCGGCCATCAAGTGCCCGCTGCCGCGATAGAACAGCCGCCGGCCATCGCGAGCCCAGACCGGCTCGGTGCCGCCTTCGTTCGAGACCTGGGTCCGCCCACCCGGACCGGGAAAGGGCTGCACCACGACTTCTTCCCGTCCCGACTCATCGGTGACGAAGGCCACCCAGTGTCCGTCTGGCGAGAGCCGCGGCATGTTTTCGACGGCATTGCCGCTCCGGGCCACCGGGTGGGCGGTGGAATCTCCCGTCAGGTTACGGTAGTAGATGTCCGCCCCCAGCGTATCGAGCTGGTAGATGATCTGCTTCCCATCAGGGGTCAGCACGCCCTCGAAGATGTCGTGGCCCGGCTCGTCAAGCAGCGGCATCGCCTCCGCGCTGAGGTCGATCGGCCGCCACCAGAGGGCGGGATGCCCGCTCGCTTCGGACCGGAACAGCACCCGCCGCCCATCCGGCGTCCACTCCGGTCGCTGGTTGAACACCCCGCTGGTGGTCAGCCGGGTGAAGGTCCGGTCGGTGAGGTGATAGAGCCAGATATCCCCCCGCCCCCCGTCCTCGATCCCGATGGCGAGCCGCCGGCCGTCGGGGGAGAGCCGCGGGAAACCATACGGTCGGTTGTCCTCCGGGCCCAGCCGGGTCCGGCCCTCGGGACCCACGACCATCACCCGCGCCAGCGGAGAGCCGGTCTGGTAAATCAGGGTGCCGGCCGGGGAGAGCGCCGCACGGGCCAGACCGGTGCCGGTGTTGATCGTGATGTTCTCGGCAAGTTGGACTGGTGCGCCCAGCACCCTCGCGGCATCAAGATCGACCCGGGCCCCCATGAGGACGCCGGTCGAATTGACGTAGACCAGGATGTCATCGACCATCCCGAGCGGATGCAGCCCCGGCAGTTCAAGGATCCGGCCCTGCCCGGTCTTGAGGTCCAGCACCGCCAGCCGCACCCCGTTGACGGACGTGACATTCCAGCTGGCGTACAGCACGTGCCGCCCATCGGGCAGGACCAGCGGCGCCGTCCGGAACAGCTCGCCTTCCAGCCGCTCCGGCCCGGGCAGGATCTGGGGTTCACCGCCGTCCTGGGGAACGCTGTAGAAGGCGCGGTTCCCGGACACGATCAGTCGGCCGTCACGCGCCCAGCTCACGCCGTCGAAGGTGCCGGGTGCCAGCGCCAGCCGCTGCGGGGCGCTGCCGCTCAGCGCGATCTTGAAGAGCTGGTTGCCCCGGATGAACCCGACCCATTTGCCGTCGGGTGAGAAGAAGGGGTTGGCGGCATTCTCGGTGCCGGGCAGCGGTCGTCCGACGGTCTCGTCGAGTGCCCGTACCACCAGGGACCACTGGTCGCCCGCGCTCGAATTCACGCCGACATAGACCAGGGTGCGACCGTCCGGCGACACGGCCACGGTGCTGTAGCCCTGGGCCCCGATGACCGCGTCCATGGTGAACCGCACGGTCTGTCCGCCGTCCACCGCCGGCCGCCTCCAGGCCTGGAGTGCCAGTCCGACCGTGGCCAGCGTGGTCAGCGCCAGAGCGCCGTACAGGACCTTCGGTCGGACGGGCGGGCGGGCGGGCAGCGTCGCCCGACTGCCCGGGCGTTCGGCCCCCCGGCCCTCCAGCGCCGCCGCAAATTCCGCCGCCGTCGCGAACCGGTCCGCCGGCAGCTTCTCCAGCGCCGTCAGCACCGCCGCCTCCACCGCGACCGGTACGCTCCGCCGCAGGGAGGTGAGGCTGACGGGCTCCGTCGTCATCACCTTCGCAATGATCGCCTGGGCGGTCGGCCCGGTGAACGGCGGCTCCCCCACCAGCATTTCGTACGTCATCGCGCCGAGGGCGTACACGTCGGAGCGCGCGGTGATCTCCCGCTCCCCCATCGCCTGCTCGGGCGACATGTAGTGCGGCGTGCCCAGCGACATCCCCGTCTCGGTCATCCGGGTGCTGCTGCCGCTGGAGACCGCGAGGGCAATCCCGAAATCCGCGACCAGCGCGCGCCCATCGTGCAGCATCACATTTTCGGGCTTGATGTCGCGGTGGATCACCCCATGGCGATGGGCGTAGTCCAGCGCGCCCGCCACCTCGGTCGCCAGCCGCACCGCGTCACTCACGGGCAGCTGCTTCTCACGGGTCAGCCGGTCGCGGAGGGATTCCCCTTCGACAAACGGCATCACGTAGTACGCCGTGCCGTTCACTTCGCCGCTGTCGATCAGCCCGAGGATATGCGGGTGCGACAGGTTGGCGATGGTCTTGATCTCGCGCAGGAACCGCTCCGCCCCGATGACCGCCGCCAGCTCGGGCCGCAACACCTTGATCGCCACCTGCCGATCGTGCTTGAGATCCTCGGCGAGGTACACCGTCGCCATGCCCCCGGCACCGAGCTCGCGCTCGATCCGGTACCGCTCCGCAAGTGCGGAGGTCAGGCGTTGGGGCAGCTCAGGCATGGAATGTCGACACTCAGGGGACGACGGGCGGCAATGACAGAAACATCAGGCGCGGACGTCAGGTATCAGCTGCATGGCCCTGCCGCGTTCAACTGTGACTCGTGACTCGCGACTCGCGACTACTTCCCGGCAATCAACTTCTCGAATCTCGGATTCCCCTTCAGGGGCGCGAAATTCGGATCGATCCGCAGCCACCCCGGGGACAGATCGTAGGGAAGCCGGACCAGCTGCTCGAGCTGATCCATCGCCTTGTCGTACTCGCCGGTG
>CAWBZM010000004.1:0-1071017 GCA_963793205.1 uncultured Gemmatimonadales bacterium | reverse complement strand
ATGGCGGACCAGACCCTGGCCGGGATCACGCGCACGTGCCAGGTGGCATCGTACAGCTGTTCGGCGTAGGCCGAAGGAAAGTGGACCACGACCGTGGCGCTGTCGGGAGTGTCGACTCGCACCTGGCTCAGCGCTTCCCCGGCCGCAGTTTCGAGGGCAGGATTGGCGAAGGCGGCGAAGGAGAAGGCGACATCGGCTGCGGCCACCGGCGATCCGTCCTGCCAGGTCGCCCCGGGGCGCAGGTGGAACCGCCAGCTCAACGAGTCCACCCGTTCCCAGCGGTCGGCCAGCCGCGGGGCGTACGATCCGGGGTCGATCGGCGAGGCGCCCGGCTTCAGATCGGCGAGGCGTTCGAAGATCTGGTCGCTGATGTCGCGGCCCACCGTCTCCACCACGAGGGGGGGAAGCAGTGCCTCCGGCTCTCCGGTCGCCGCAATGACGATCGTGTCGCACCGGATGCAGGGTGGCTCGCCTCCACAGGCAGCCAGCAGGAACGCCAGGGCAGCAGCGGCAGGCAGACGCATCGGGGATCTCTCCGTAGGAAGACCTGAGTCAGCGGGCGAGGTAGCGTTCGCGCAGGACACCGAGGTGGTGCCGCTCATGACCGGCGACCACGAAGCCGAGCGCCCGGGCCGTGATCGGATGCCCGTTGGCGAGACCGCGGCGGGCGAGCGCTTCGTCGGTGAGCCCTTCCAGCAGCGCGAGGGTCGCACCGCGCACCAGGTCATACTCCGCGGCAACTCTGGGCATCGGTCGGGCTTCGCAGTTGCTGACGGCGGCATAGGCGTTTTCGTCGAAGCCGGGCAGTGACGCCGTTTCACCGCGAGCAATACACAGCAACCGATACGTGAAGACCCGCTCGGCGTCGATCAGGTGACCGATAATCTCGCGGACCGTCCATTTGTCAGGGGCGTACCGATGGGCCGCCTGGGCGTCGCTGAGCCCCGCCATCAGGGCGTTGGTCTCCTGCCGCTGCCGGGCGAGGAGCTCCACGAGGTCGCCCCCGGGTGGGACCTTGCTGACATAGGTTTCGTAGAACGGGCTGTACTCATCGGTGGTGGGACGGACAATCACTGCGGACTCCACATCTGGATGGTAAAATGTGCCCGGCGCGGTGCTAGGAAATAGGCGGAGCGGAGGACCAGCCGCAACCCGGTCCACCGATCACTCCGGGGAGCCACCGCGTTACTGTTCCTGTTCCTGCAGCCCATGCCCAACCGGTGTCAATGCACTGTGAAACCTGAAGATCGGAAGTCAACGGGTCTGGTGCGTGGCATCAGGTCCGCGCAGACCGGAATGCTGGTCAATACCGTGCTCGCGCTCGTCAAACTGGTCGCGGGCCTGGTGGGGAACGCCTACGTCCTGGTGGCGGATGCCGTCGAATCGATCGCCGACATCTTCTCCTCGCTGGTGGTGTGGGGTGGCCTCCACCTCGCCTCGCGCGAGGCCGATGAGAACTATCCCTTCGGCTACGGTAAGGCCGAGCCGCTCGCCGGTGCCATCGTCGCGCTGGTCCTGATTGGGGCCGCCGTCGGGATTGCGCTGAATGCCGTCCGTGAGATTCGGACCCCGCACCACACGCCAGCGCCCTTCACCCTCCTGGTACTCGTCGGTGTGATTGTCGTGAAGGAGGTGCTGTTCCGGCGGGTCGGCGCCATCGGCCTCGACACCGGAAGTACCGCGGTCCAGGCCGACGCCTGGCATCACCGCAGCGACGCCATCACCTCCACCGCTGCATTTCTGGGCATCGCCATCGCCCTCCTGGGCGGACCGGGGTGGGAGGCCGCGGATGACTGGGCCGCCCTCTTCGCGTCCGCCATCATTGTGATCAACGCCATCCGGCTGCTCCGTCCTGCCATTGGCGACCTCATGGATCGCAGTCCTCCCAGCACCCTCCTCGAACGGATCAGCGCCGCAGCCCTGCAGACGACCGATGTGCAGGCGATTGAGAAGCTGAAGGTGCGAAAGGTCGGGCTGACCTACAATGTGGACCTGCACGTCCAGGCCGACCCCACGATGTCGCTCCACGCCGCCCACATCGTGAGCGGCAAGGTCAAATCCGCCATCCGCCGTGCGGTGCCTGAGGTAAGCGGGGTGCTGATACATATGGAGCCGCACGAGGTGTTGTAATGATACGTTACAGCCAACTCAGGATGAGACAGGATCAAACCCAGATAATTCAATGTAACTCCAACTATATTAGATACTTAGGGAAATGGGCCAAACGGCATCGGGATTGCTTTGTACGGTGGCAAGCGGTTCCCACTCTGCCCTCTATTTGGAGTTTCCACATATGAAAATCCGGTCTCTTCCGTTGGCCCTCGCGTCGAGCGCGATCCTGCTCGCTGCGTGCAGCGGTGACAGCGCCGGTCCGTCCACCCGCGGACAGGTCACCTTCAGTCTGGCCACCACCCCCGGGGTGCTCCCCGCCGCGTCGGCCCTGCTGGCCGATACCATCGCCAACGGCACCGACACCCTCCTGCTGGAAAGCGTCCAGCTGGTGCTGCGAGACGTCCGGTTCGAGCGGGTGAACGACGACGCCTGCGAGGGCGACGAGGATGGCGATGATAACAGCAGCGATTCGTCCGTCGTCAGCCTGCACGATGGCGACGATGATGACAGCGCCGGGTGCGAATACACCAACGCCGGTCCCTTCCTGCTCGACCTGCCCCTCGGCCCCGGTGTCGAGCGTGGCTTCTCCGTCGCGGTGGATACCGGCAGCTATGACGAACTCAAGGTGCACCTCCACAAGCCCAACCCGGGCAACGATCCGAAGGATGTCGCCTTCCTCGCGGCCCACCCGGAGTTTGCCGGGATCAGCATCCGCGCCACCGGCACCTTCAACGGCACCCCGTTCACCTTCGAGTCCGATCTGAACGCGGTCCAGAAGATCGACCTCGTGCCGCCGATCACGGTCACCGACTCGACCCTGAATGTGGATGTGACGATCCGGGTCGCGACCGACGGCTGGTTCCGGAACGGTACCAGCGTGATTGACCCGTCCACCGGCAACAAGGGTGGCGCGAACGACAACCTGGTGCGCGACAACATCCGGAACTCGTTCCATGCCTTCCGCGACGGCAATCATGACGGGCACGATGACGACGACGAACATGGAGAGAATGATTGACCGCTGGCGCTGAGGAGCGGGGAGTGACGCACTGAGCGGCACTCCCTGGTCGGTCGCAGTCATCCGGCTCTCCGACAGCTTCGGCGGTTCCATCGCCGAGCTGGCCGGGGAGCTCTCAGCGGAGCTGTGCCCATGGACCCGGGCGGGGGAGGATGCGGCCCCCACCGGCGTGGCCTGTGTCCTGATCCTGGCGGGGGGCGCGGAAAGCGAGGCGCTGGACCAGCTCCGGCTGCTGTCGGCGCTGGAGTTACCGCGGTACGTGATCGGCGCAGCCGCCGACCACCGCATCGCCACCGCGGCGCTCCAGTTGGGGGCGCGGGATTACCTCGCGCTGCCGCAGGATCTCGAGTTGTTGCGGCGGCTGCTGGAACGGGAGCGGCAGGCGTTCGCCGGACGCGGGGCGGCGGCCAAGTTCGCCGAGGACGAGCGCCGACTCTCCGGGTTCGATGCCCTGGTGGGGGACAGCCCCGAGTTGCGTCGGGTGATCGAGCAGGGACGCCGGGTGGCCCAGCATCGCGACGTGACCGTCCTGATTGGCGGGGAGACGGGCACCGGCAAGGAGCTGCTGGCACGGGCACTGCACTACCACAGTCCGCGCGCGGCGGCGCCCTTTGTGGAGATCAACTGCGCAGCCATCCCGTCGCAGTTGCTGGAGAGTGAGCTGTTCGGGCATGAGCGCGGCGCCTTCACCGGCGCCGTGGGCGCCAAGCCGGGCCTGATGGAGCTGGCGCACGGCGGCACCGTGTTTCTGGACGAGATCGGCAGCCTGCCGCTGGAACTGCAGCCCAAGTTGCTGCGGGCGCTGGAGGGGCGGGAAATCCGCCGGGTGGGAGGACAGCAGACCCGTCAGGTCGATATCCGCCTGATCGGCGCGACCCACGTGGACCTGCGGGCGGCGGTGGACCGGGGCGATTTCCGGGAGGACCTGTTCTACCGGCTGAACGTGGTGGCCCTGGTCCTCCCGCCGCTGCGGGATCGCGGCAACGACGTCGGACTGCTGGCCGCGACCTTCATCCGGCAGCTGGCCACCCGCCACCGGCTGCCGGTGCCGCCGCTGACTCCGGCCATGCTCAGTGCGCTGATGGCGCACCACTGGCCTGGGAACGTGCGCGAGCTGCGGAACGCGATCGAGCGGGCGCTGGTGCTGAGTCCCCCCGGCGCCCTGGAGCCGCGGGAGTTGCCCGCTCGCCGGAGCAGCGAGACCGCCGGCAGTGGCACCCTGCCGTTCCCCGCGACCCTGCGGGTGATCACTCAGGCGGCGGTGACGGCGATGCTGGAGGTGGCGCAGGGCAACAAGAGTGCGGCCGCACGGCAGCTGGGGATCTCCCGGCCGCGGCTGCAGCGGATCATGGATGGGCATGCGGATGCGGACTGACCTCACTTGGCAGGGATGGGCCCAATGACTGTGCGTTCAATGCTGGTGGCCGCGACTGCGGTCCTCACCGGAGTGGCCTGCGCCAGCAGCTCCACCTCGGAACAGACCGGAACCCCGCCGGGATTGCTGAATGTCCTGCGCCTCCCCCCGACGGCACCGCCGCTGTGTGCCGACAGCGTCGGCGCCTGGTTCCTTAAGACAGCGTCGGGCGGGGAGAAGGAGATCGCGCTGCAGTTCGCGGAGGGTGGTGGCAGCTGCGCAGGGGAGACCGAGGATTTCCTGCGCCTCAAGCTGTCGGGCAATACCCTCGCCACGATGCCCGATGGCACGCCGATCGCCAACGGTGATTCCGTCTTCATCAGCGTGAAATGGGTGGGGAGCGATTCCATTCTCTTCGAGATGAAACCCTCCGGGCTCAAGTTCAATCCCAGCGCCAAGGCCGAGCTCAAGATCGAGTACGGCGAACTCGGTGGCGACCTGAACGAGGATGGCAACCACGACGCCGAGGACGACTCCATCGAAGCCCAGATCGATATCTGGCGCCAGGAGGCCCCCGGAGAGGACTTCTTCCGGATTGGCACCGGCAAGGTCGAGGAGGCGGATGAGATCGAAGCCAAGCTGACCGGCTTCAGCCGCTTCATGATCGCGTACTGATCATGGACCTGTCCGCCGTCCCCAACGATGCGCTCCGCGAGCTGCGACAGCTCGTGGGCAGCGGTCGTTTCCGGGAGGCGGTGGACAGCTATCAGACGGACCAGGATCCGACCTGGCGCGCGAACCCCGAGGTGCAACTGCTGACCGCCACCAGCGCCACCCGCCTGGGCGAGTTCGGACTCGCCGCCCCGCTGGCGGAAGCCGCTGGCGCCCGGTTCCGGACCACCGCCGACCGCCACGGCCGGATGCGCGCCACCAACCTGCTCGGGGCGGTGGCCTGGGAGCAGGGGCACCTGGCCGAAGCGGAGTCCTACTTCGGTGAGGCGCTCTCCCTGGCCCGTGAGCTCGACGACGGCCTCATGTCCGCCCGGGCCGCGAATAACCTCGCCTCGATTGCCCAGCTTAGCGGACACTCCGATCGAGCGATGAGCCTGTATCGCGCTGCGCTCGTCATCTACCAGCGCATCGGCGACCGCCGCGGCCTGATCGAGACCTACCACAACCTGAGTATTGTCTTTCGGCACGCCGAGCAGTTCGACCAGGCGGCGGAGGCGAGCGATCAGGCGCTGCGGTTGGCCGAACAGCTCGAGGATCCAGCATTCATTGCACCAGTACTCACCGGGCTGGCGGAGCTGCGTCTAATCAAGGGAGAAACCGATCGCGCCCGGCCCGAAGCGAGCCATGCGCGGGAGCTCGCCATCTCGGCCGGCGACCTGCTGTCGGCCGCCGAAGCCCGCCGCATTCTGGCACTGACCTACCTGCAGGAGGGTCAGGTTCATCTCGCCCTGCCCGAGGCGCAGGAAGCGCGGCGGGTGGCGGCGGCACTCGGCAGCGCGCTGCTGGAGGGGGAGGCGGGTGCGGCCGAAGCGCGGGTCCTGCGGGCGCTGGGACGGACTGCCGAAGCGACGACCCGTCGGAATGAGGCACGCTCGATCTTTACTCGGCTGGGTGCCGTGCGTTGGCTGGTGGAGTTCGATACCGCCTGGAACGCGACGACCTAGTCCCCCTTCACGATATACATCATCAGGTAGCCGACCGTCGCCACCCCCATCGAGGCCCACGCCGAGACCTTGTGGGGCGTCCATCCCCCCCGCTTCCCCGCCGCAATCCGCTCATCGATATCCGACGTGCTGGGCGCGTGGATCCCTGAGTATATGAAGCCCACGTCGCTTGCGAGCATCAGCGCGGTGTGCACCAGCCGGCGCTTCCGTCCCTGCTTGAGCTTCTTCGACTCACCGTAGTTCAATAACCCCGTCACCGTATTGATCGTAAAGATGCCCGCCAGCAGGTAGGCGGCCGGCTTGTGCACATTTTCGGCCCAGAGCGGGGCGTCACTCCCCTGTTCCAGCAGCTTTTGCCCGGCAATCGCCTGGACGGCAAACAGCGGCAGGGTGGCATAGCTGACCCACCGATGGACGTCGAGCCGGGCGTAGTAGGCGTCGGTCAGATTGATGGACTGCTGGGGCGGCGGGTCGCCGGCCAGGTCGAGGGAGCCGAGCTGGTACACCGGCGCGGCGGCCGAGGCCGCTGGCAGGGTCACCTCGTACGCCAGCAGGTCGGAGGGCAGCGCCCGGGTGTTGTTGACGGTGGGGGTGAGGCTGACGATCTGGGCCAGCAGCAGAACGGGAAGCGACATGAAAGGGACCGTCCTGACGGCGGGTGGCGGCGGCTCGAGTTGTCGATGGAGATGGTTCAAGGCTAATGCGTACCGCGGCCCCGCCACCAGTGGGGCTACACCGCCACCCGTGCACCGGCCCAGGCTGCGGCCTGCTTATCCGCGCGGAGCAGCGCCCGGGTGTCGACCACGACCGTCTTGCCGGCCCGTTTGAGAGGGTAGCGGTCCATGTGCCGGGTCGCCTTGCCGCTGACAAAGGTCCCGTCGGCCTGGTAGCGGGACTTGTGCTTGGGGCACTGGAACTCGCTGCTGCCCTCGCGCCAGCGAAGTGCGGTATTCTGGTGGGGACAGGACAGCGCGAAGGCATAGACTGCCGCCTTCCACCGCACCAGGATGACCTCATGGTCCTTGTCGATGGTGACGCCATCAGCCGGGGGCAGCGGGTAGCTGACGCTGCTGCCATCAACCGCCAGGGCCCGCCCCAGGGCGATCGGCAGCGCCACCGCTTCGCGGGGGTCGATCGCGAGGACCGCGAGCGCGGCCAGTGCCGCCCCGGCAGCCTCGCGCAGGAAATGCCGCCGATCGGATCCCTCGCAGGCGTGTCCGCAGGACTGATCAGGCCGGGATGCCATCAGCCGAGGATCGGCAGGATCGAGCCGGCCAGCACCACGGCGAACCAGAGGCCGAGGCTGACCAGCGAGGCGCGACGCAGGCGGCGCCAGCCGGGACCGTCCGACGGATGCACCCGCGCCAGCTGCTGCTCGGCGCGAAGCATGGTCCAGCCGTTGAGCAACAGGAGCACGACCAGCCCCATCTTGATCCAGAACATCGGGGACACCGCCAGGGCCTCGACATCGGCGGCGAACATCAGCACGCCGCTCAGCGAGGTCACGATCAGGGCGCCGAGGATCAGGGGGTGAATCGCCGCGAGTTCGCGCAGGTGCCGACGATGTTCCCAGGCCTCCCCCTGTGCCGCGCGCAGGGTGCTGCGGTCGGTGGCGAGCGCGAGCCCGCCGGCCGACATCATCCCCCCGAAATGACCGAAGGTCACCGCGGTCTGGGCGATGGGGCTGGCATTGTAGAAGTCGGCCCACGGCGCAACCACCGTGGCCACCTGGGTGACAATCGACATGAGTTGGCTCTCCTGCGAAGGCTGGAGAGCAAGTTAGAGGCCGGACCGGGCAGCCTCTGTGAGGTGGGTCGCATCAGCCTGGGGGTGTAACGTAGATCACAATCCCGGCTCGGCGCTGCCTGATCCCCCGCACAACGCCGGACCGGCACCCGGCCGATCCGGCTGCTCGGGCGTCAGGCGGTTTCCTCGATGATCACGGCGGTACCATAGCAAAGGACTTCGGTCACGCCCTGCATGAGTTCCCCGGCGTCGTAGCGAATCCCGATCACGGCGTTGGCGCCCAGCTCTTCCGCATGCACCAGCATGATGTTGAACGCCTCCTCGCGGGCATTCTCACACAATCGCGTGAAGAGGCTGATATTGCCGCCCACGACGGTCTGGAGCATCCCCCCGATCGTGCCGAACATCGAGCGGGACCGAACGGTGATCCCGCGGACGACCCCAAGGCTGCGGACCACCTGGTAGCCATCGAGGGTGAACGTGGTTGAGGTAAGCTGCGTATTGATGGCCATGGCGTCCCGTCGGAAGAATGGAGAAGGGTAGAAGAAGTAAGAGGTGAGAAGTGCGAGGGCTAGCCCCGATCCACTCCCCACCCCAGACACCTTTCGGCCTCACGCCACCGGCCCGGCCCTCACCCCCGGCCGAACGCCCGGATGGTGGCCCGCCCCCGCGTGAGTTCACTGCGGTAGAAGAATTCGATCCGCTTGATGATGCGCGCCTCGCCCGGCAGGTCGATGGTGCGGCTCCAGCTGCCCTGCCGGAACTCCACCCGGGTGCTGGGCGAGAAGACCTCCCCGTTCCCGAACACGACCCGGATGTTGTACATCTCGAGATTACCGCCATCGACTTCAAGTTTCAGGGCGTGATACGCACCGTGGCGGCCACCTACCTTGATCACATCCCGTTCTGCGGTGAACGCGACTCGGCGGCTGCCGAGGAGATCCCAATCCACCCGGTGCGGAGCGGGGGATACGGTGGCCCCGGGCGCGCAGGCAGTCAGGACCAGGGCAGCAAGCATGGCGTACATGAGGTGAACTCCCGTTCTGGTTACCGGGTTGGACGAAGCACCGCCCTCCTTGTTAACTCGACCGCCCGACCGCCCGACCGCCTGACCGCCCGCCCTACCGGTACCCCGCCGCCTGCAGGTGGAAGAGCTCGGCATACAGCCCCGCCTTGTCCAGTAACGACTCGTGGGTCCCTTCCTCTACCAGTTCGCCACCGGTCAGCACCAGGATCCGATCCGCCATGCGCACGGTGCTGAAGCGGTGGCTGATCAGCACTGCCATCCGCCCGACCGTCAGCTCGGCGAACCGCTGGAACACCTCGTATTCCGCCCGGGCATCGAGTGCGGCGGTCGGCTCGTCCAGGATCAGCAGCTGGGCGTCCCGCAGATAGGCCCGGGCCAGCGCCACCTTCTGCCACTCGCCACCGGACAGATCCACCGCATCGTCGAACCGCCGCCCCAGCATCTGGTCATAGCCGGCGGTCAGCTTGGCCACCACGCTGTCCGCCAGGCTGCGATGGGCCGCCGTCTCGATGGCGGGCTGATCGCCCAGTCGGGCAATATCGCCCACGGCGATATTCTCCCGGACCGGAAAGTCGTAGCGGAAGAAATCCTGGAAAATGACCCCGAGATTCTGCCGCAGGCTGTCGACGTCGTAGCTGCGCAGGTCGCGGCCGTCGAGCAGGATCCGCCCTTCCGTCGGGTCGTACAACCGGGCGAACAGCTTGGCGAGTGTGGTCTTGCCGGCGCCGTTCTCGCCCACCAGGGCGAGTCGTTCCCCGGGCTTGAGAGCGAAGGAGAGGTGCCGTACCGCCCACCGCTCCGAGCCGGGGTACCGGAAACCGACATCCTCGAAGATGAACCCCTGCGTGACCGGCACCGGCACCCGGACGGCCTCGGGGACCGAGACAATCTTCGGTTGCAGCGCCAGGAAGGAGAACAGATCCTCCAGGTAGAGACTCTGTTCCACCAGTTGTGAGGCCGACATCAAGGTGCGCTGGATCAGCTCCCGGCTCTGCCGGAACGACGCGGCGAGGAAGGTGAGCACACCGATGGTGAACACCCCTGCCGGCGAGTGGTATCCCGTCACGGTCAGATAGATGATCGCGGCGTAGGCGCCGTAGTACCCCAGGGTGCCGATCAGCGCCAGCGCCGAGGCCACCAGCGCGCGGCGGACCGCCAGGTCGCGATTGGCCTCGTAGAACTCCTGGGACAACCGGGCATACCGGCCAACGATGAACCGCGCCAGGCCGAACAACTTCACCTCCTTGGCGGACACGTCGCTGGCACCCACCCACCGGAGGTAATCGAGCTGGCGGCGCTCACCCGTCCAGGAGAACAGCAGCGAGTAGGCCAGCGCCGCGTACCGGCTCTCCCCCAGGAAGGAGGGCAGTACAGCGATGGCGAGCAGCACCAGCAGCCACGGCACATAGAGCGTGAGGGCCGCGGCCAGGGAGATCAGGGTCACGAGATCCTGCAGCGACGCGAGCAGCCCGGTGACCAGCCCGATCCGTCCGACGGTCTGGCGACGGGCCCGCTCCAGCTTGTCGTAAATCTCGGCGTTCTCGAGCTGCTCCAGGTCCAGACTGGCGGCGTGCTCCATGAGCTCGATGCTGGTACGGTTGGCCACCAGGTCGCCGAGCAGGCTCTCGATCAGGGCCGAGAAGCGCGCCAGGACTTCCCCGGCAATGGCGAGGCCGAGTTCGATCGCCACCAGCAGGGCGAGATGCTGCAGCGCCGGATCATGCAGCGGATCGGCGGCGGGGGGATGGGCGACCAGCGCCACCACCGCGTCGATGATCAGCTTGCCGATCCAGAGCACCCCGACCGGCAAGACAGCCCGCAGGGCGCGCAACCCGACCATCGTGAGGCTGTAGCCGCGATGGGTCTGCCACACGAGCCGCAGCAGGGTGGGAAGGTGTCGCGTCGCCCGCAGCCGCTCACGCCAGCTCGGCGGTTCGTCCAGCGGCTTCGGTGGGCGGCGGGGTGCCACAGGGATGGTCATGGTGGGAAGGTAGAACAGTCGTGCGGTGGAACGGGAGAAGAGGGAACGGGGAACGGGGAAGAGGGCGAGTGTGCCATCCAGGATTACTTCGTCGGCCGCGAGCGGCCTCCTCGCAATGCCCGCCGAATCACACCGCGCTGCCCGTTCCCTCTTCCCCGTTCCCCGCTCTTCCCCGTTCCCTGTTCCCCGTTCCCCGTTCCCTCTTCTGCTGTCCCCGTTCCCCCGCCTCCCACCTTACCTTCCGCCCATGACCCAGCCCACTGCGCTTGTTACCGGCGCCACCGAAGGAATCGGTCGCGCCATCGCTCACACCCTCGGCAAGGCCGGCTACAAGGTCGGGGTCTGCGCCCGGACTCCGTCCCGGCTGCGGACCCTGCTCGAGGAACTCGGTGCCGCCGGCATCACCGCCGCCGGCTATCCCGGCGACGTCGGAGTCGAAGCCGATTCCCTCGCCATTGTACAGCACATCACGGCGGCGCTCGGCCCGGTCGATGTGCTGGTGAACAACGCCGGCATCGCGCCCTTCAAACAGATCGACGCCCTGACGCTCGATGAGTGGGATGCCTGCATCGCAACCAACCTGCGGAGCCTCTTTCTCATGACCCGGGCGGTCCTGCCCGGCATGCGGCAACGCAAATCGGGCGCGATCGTCACGATCGCCAGTCTCGCCGGCCGGAACGGGTTTGTGGGCGGCACTGTGTACGCGGCGTCCAAGCACGCCGCGCTCGGGTTCAGTCGCTCGCTGATGCTGGAAGTCCGCAAGGACAAGGTGCGGGTGATCAGCATCTGTCCCGGATCGGTCGACACCCCGCTGCTGCGCACCGCCAACGCCCCGAAGAACGATCCGGCGAAGATCCTGCAGCCCCAGGATGTCGCCGATACCGTGCTCGCCGCGCTGGCACTGCCGGCCCGGGCGCTGATCTCCGAGCTCGATGTGCGGCCGACCGATCCGTGACCCCACTGCAGATCACGATGTGCGTCTGCATGCGCACGCCGTTTGAACGGCTGCTCCCCCTCGCCCGCACGCATCGCTGGACCCTGGAGGACCTCATGCGGGAGACCGGATGCGGCGACAACTGCGGTCTCTGCCGGCCGTACCTGCGACGGATGCTGGCCACCGGCGAGACGACCTTTGGTGAAGTGATCCTGGAGTGATCCCACCGGGTTCCCAATCCCGGTGCCGCAATCCCGCCCGCTGCTCCCGTCGCTGCTCGGCCGGTCGTATCTTCCAACCGGCATGATCGAATCCACTCCGCTCCCCCCCACCTTACCCGCTGCGGCACAGCGGCCGCATATCGGCGTCACCCTCCTCCCCTGGATGGCGTTGCCGCTGGGTGCCAGCGGCGGATGGCAGCTCGCGCACGGAGAGCCGTCCGGGGTGCCCCTGCTGGTCGCCGCCGCCGCTGCGCTCGTCGCGGGCTTGCTCCGGCAGCAGGCACTGGTTCGTGCGGTGTACGAGGCCCGGGCGGCGAACGAGCAGAGGCTGCGGACCCGCGACAGCGAACTGACCTGGATGCGTCGGGTGGCGGCGAGCATGGTGTCGGGCGATCAGCTCGACCATGTGCTGCAGGTGGTTGCGGACGCCGTGGCCGATCTGCTGGAGAGTCGGAGTTCTGGTATCGGCTTCGTGGTCGAAGAGGGGCGGTTCGTCCGGGTGGTTGCCGGGGCCGGCCAATTCGGTGAGGCGCGGGGCCAGCTCATTCCGGTGGACCATTCCCTGTTCGGCACGGTTGTGTCCACCGAACGTCCCTTGATGGTCGACAATATGGGGACCGACCCGCGCAACTACCTGGTCCCGAGCGTCGACCCCTCGACGTCGATGGCCTGCGTGCCGCTGACATCCGCGGGGCTCGTGATCGGGGTGATGGCCGCCTGCGATCGCCTCGATGGCAAGCCGTTCAGCGAGGCGGACATGCGGGTCCTGCAGGCACTGGGCGACCAGGTGGTGGTCGGTCTCGACCGGGCGCATGTCCTGGCGGAAAGTCGGCGCAAGGAAGAGACGCTCGCCACCAAGAACCGGGAATTGCAGCGGGCCACCGAGCTGAAGAGCCAATTCCTGGCGAACATGTCCCACGAGCTGCGTACTCCACTGAATGCCATCAACGGCTTCTCCGACCTGCTCATGACGGAGGAACTGGGCACGCTCAACGAATCGCAGCAGGAGTTTCTCGACTCCATCCTGCGGAACGGCAAGCACCTCCTCGGCCTGATCAACGCCATCCTCGACCTGTCCAAGATCGAAGCGGGGCGGATGACGCTCTCCCTGACCGCCACCGACCTGCGTGAGGCGATTCTCGGGGCGGTAACCGACACCGCACCGCTACGCAGCAGCAAGAGACAGGAGTGCATTCTCGAGACTGGCGCCGAGCCCTTGCCGATCCTGGCCGACGGGGTCCGGATCCGGCAGATCCTCTTCAACCTCCTGTCGAACGCCTCCAAGTTCACCCCCGACGGCGGCACGGTCACCATCTCCGCGGTGGCGACCCGCGCCCCGCTCCCGATGCCCGCCGAACGGGCCGGCGAATCCCCCCGTTTTGTCTCCCGCGACTGTGTCTGGGTTTCGGTCCGCGATACTGGCACCGGCATCCGGTCGGCAGACATGCCCAAGCTGTTCGCCGAGTTCAGTCAGGTCGACAGTTCGGCCAGCCGGCAGCAGCAGGGCACCGGACTGGGGCTGGTGCTCTCGAAGCGCTTCGTTGAGATGCATGGTGGCACGATCGGCTGCGAATCGATCTATGGTGCCGGCGCCACCTTCTGGTTCATCCTGCCGGCGGAAGGCCCCTTACGGAAGCCGGTCGGCACGTCGCAGGAAATCAGCCTGTCATGAGGCTGACGGCATTGGCCCTGCTCCTCGCTCTTGGCACGGCGCCATTGGCGGCCCAGCGCCCCGCGCTGGGCATCGAAGTGGGGTACAGCCGGGCCAGCTTCACCGGCCAGGATGCCAAGGGCGTCAAGCTGCACGAGGGCGCGATCGCCGGGGCGTACCTCTCGATGCTCCTGGCGCACGGATTCTCGTTCCGGCCGGGCATCCTGCTCGCCACCAAGGGCGGCTCCACCTCGGTCGTAGCGGACACCGGGGACGCGGTCATCGACTTCGACCTCGAACTGGTCTACATCGACATTCCCCTGGTGCTTCGGGGACGGATTCCCACCATAGGCCAGCTGCGCCTCATTCTCAGCGGCGGCGTGGTGCCAGGATTCAGGATCGGATGCGCCACCGACTTCTCCCGGGGTGACGTGCCGGCGACCCGGGCACCCTGCGCCCAGGCCGCCGGACTGCGCACGCTCGATGTCGGCATCCTGGGCGGCGTCGGCATCGGGATCCCCATCGAAAAAAGCGAACTGGGGATCGAGGCCCGCCTGAGTCGCGGCCTGCGATCCATCACCAACGATGCCGATGTCAAGAACCAGGCCTTCACTCTGACGCTGACCATCCCCTTCTAGAAACACAAAGGGTGCTCTCCGCGTTGGAGAGCACCCCGGTCCTGCCCACCCACCAGCGACCTTAGTTCTTTGTCGCCTGCCACTGCCCGGTGAACAGGTAGTCCGTTCCGTCCTTCGAATAGCTGCAGGTCGCGGTGCCGGTGATCCGGTCGTTGCGGCCCTCCACGAAAGTCCCGCTGTAGCTACAGATATCGCGGGTGAACGTGACGCTGCGACCCACCAGTGTCCCCCCGGTGATGGCAAACGGCGCCACATCGGCAATCGGGCTGTCGTGGGAACTGCCGGTGGCGTTGATGGAGGCGGTGCACCCCGGCGCCTGCTGGCCCGTGCCGCTGAACGCGTCGCCCGACTGTACCAGATCGAATGTGCCAATCGGGATCAAGGTGTCGCCAGTCGCCGCGGAGCGGAGATCGCCGCTCTGGCGCCAGTTGCCATTCAGCGAGAGAGAATCGGGGCCCGCTCCCTGGTCGCCGGCGCAGGCGACGACGAGAACCAGCGCGGTAAGCGCGAGGCGCTGCAGCATAAGAAGTCCAGTAGAAAGGAGATACCCCAACTTGGGCAGGGCCGGGACAGCCGTCAAGACGAGCTCCTCGTCCCCACCCTTCACGCGGCTGGCCGCACCCCGCTAGCTTAGGGGCCATGTCCCGCCGGCGCCTGCCCGCTTTCCTGCTCCTGTTCGCCCTGCTGGGCGGGGGCTTCGTGCTGCCCATGGCGGATGCCCTGCTGTACCACTCCGGCGCCAGCACCGAGAGTGCCGCCCGCCAGGATTCCACCCTCTCCACCGCCACCGGCCCGGCCCACCTCCTGGGCTGCGTGCTCTGGCTGACCGCCCTGACCGGGTCAGGCATCCAGAGCAATGCGCCCGCGCTGCGGACCGCGTCCGACGCGTCCAGCACCGCCGCCCAGGTCGCCCTGGATCTGTTCGGCACCCAGGCCGATTTCTCCCTCGGACTCTCCCGCGCTCCGCCCCTCGCCTGATTCGCGGTTTCATCCCCACAATCGCGGTAGGCTGATTCTCGGCCCCTCCCGGGGGCTGGGCGAACATTGGGAGTACCATGCGTCCTTCATTACTGGCAGGACTGACCGTTCTCGGCCTGGCGGCTGCAACGCCGACCAGTGCCACAGCGCAGCAGACCACATCGGATAGCCTGCACCAGGCGCTGATCCGTTTCGCGACCAGACTCGACAGCCTGGAGGCAGGAAGTTGCCCCACCGGTCCCGCGGTGATCGTCCCGTCGGGCCGCGACTCCGTGACCACCGCGCTGAGCCAGCTGAATGCCAGGTTGGAGCGGCTCATCGCCTCCCGCTGCACCACCGCCGTCGCCGTGGCACCCGCCACCGACTCTGCTGCTGACGACGAACTGGCGGCGCTGCGCGCCGCCGCGACCGGCACGGTCGTCGCCGCCGATCCGACCATCGCCTCGGACACCACGCCGGCCGAAACCAGGTTTGTGGGCCGGCAGCGGAATGGAAGCGCCCTCAACCCCGAGATCAGCGCGACCGGTGACATCCGCCTCATGGGCACCCGCCATGGCAGCATCGAAGGGGATGCCCACGAGTTCGAGGTGGCACTGCAGTCCACCCTCGATCCCTACACCACCGGGAAGGTCTTCCTCACCTTCGACGGCGAGCACGCCGGCGTGGAGGAAGGCTACCTCTACTGGACCGGCCTCCCCGGTCGGATCCGGGCCGACCTCGGCCTCTTCCGGCAGCAGGCTGGCGACCTCAACCGCTGGCACCTGCACGCGCTCCCCGAGTCCGACTATCCGCTGGTCTATCGCCGATTCCTCGGCGAGGACGGGCTGAGCGGCGCCGGGCTGTCGCTCTATACCACCCTGCCCGTCTCGCTGGCACACGGCACCCACGAGATCTGGCTGCAGGGCACCACCGTCGAGAGCCCCGAGCTCTATGGCGACGGACGCCATGGAACACTGCTGGGCCGGATCCAGAATTTCTGGCAGCTCTCCCGCAGTACCTATGGGCAGGTAGGCTTCACCGCCCTGGGCGGTAACGGCGATACCACCCATGCCCGCGTCCTCGGGGTCGACCTGCGGTTAACCTGGCGGCCGCCCAACGCCGGCACCCGCCAGGACCTGACCTTCCGCGCCGAAGGATACCGGCTGCGCACTGACAACCTGGGTGAAACCGCGACCCGGTATGGTGCATTCACCGACCTGGCCTGGCGGCTCAGCCAGCGCTGGATCATCGGGGGACGGTACGACTACGTCGAGACGCCCGGTCTCCTCAGTAACAAGGAATGGCAGATCACCCCCGCCCTCACCTGGTGGGAGAGTGAATTCGTGTATCTCCGCCTCGAAGGGCAGCATCGGCACGACGACCTCACCGGCAACGAAGATCGGCTGCTGCTCCAGGCCGTCTTTGCCATGGGACCCCACAAGCACGAGACCTACTGATATGCTGATCTCCATTCTCGCCCTCGCCCTTGGCCTTGCGGTGCAACCTGACCACACGCCGAGCCGCGTAACCGCCGAGCCGCGACCGAGTCCCCTTGGGAGCCCGGAGGGCGACCCGGGACGAGGGAGTCCTTTAGGGACGAGCCGCCGAGCCGCGCTGCCGCCGAGCCGCGCTGCCACCGACCCGGTCAAGATCGTCACCAGCCTCACCACCTACGGCGCCATCGCCCGGGAGATCGCCGGCGACCGGGGGACCGTCACCTCGATCGCCCAGGGCGACGAAGATCCGCACTTCGTCCAGCCGAAGCCGAGCTTCGTCGCGGTGCTCCGGGATGCCGATCTCTTCGTGACCACGGGGCTCGACCTCGAACTCTGGGTCCCGGCGCTGCTCGATCGGGCGAATAATCGGAAGGTCTCCGAAGGGGGGCCGGGTTATGTCACCGCTTATACCGGCATCACCCTGCTGGAAGTCCCGACCTCGGTGAGTCGTTCCGAGGGTGACATCCACGCCGACGGCAATCCCCATATCCACACCGATCCGCTCAACGCGATCATCATCGCGCGCAACATCCTGACCGGGCTGCAGCGGGTCGACCCGACCGACGCCGCCTACTTTGCCGGCCGCGAGCAGGACTTCGAGAAGCGGGTGCTGGAGGCCACGATGGGCGCCGAGCTGGTCACCATCCTCACACCGGCGACGGCGTTCAACCTGCTCAAGACCGACAAGTTTTTCGATTTCGTCACCGCGACCAAGTACCAGGGGCGCGCCTCTCCTGAACCGCCTCGGTGGCTGGTTCAAGACCGCCGAAGTGTTCCGCGGCAAGGACATGGCGTGCTACCACCGGGAGTGGGTCTACTTCAGCCGCCGCTTCCAGGTGACCTGCGCCGACTTCATCGAGGCGAAGCCCGGCATCCCGCCGACGCCGCGTCACGTGCAGGAGATCATCGCCATGATGCAGACCCGGCACATCCCGGTGCTCTTTGCGTCCAACTACTTCGACCACAACCAGATCAACCAGGTGGCGCAGAAGACCGGCGCGACCGCAGTGATTGTCCCGGAGAACACCCATGGTGCCCCGGGGATCGAGACCTATTTCGACCTGATGAACGCCTGGATCAACGGGCTGGCGGCGGGCTTCAAGGCGGGAGCGCACTGATGATCGATCAGCTCATCCACAGCCTGTGGCTCGCGCCGCTGGTCGCCTGCATGGTGATCGTGGCGATCCATTCCTACCTCGGCCTCCACGTCATCGCCCGGGAAGTCATCTTCGTCGACCTCTCGCTGGCCCAGGTCGCAGCGCTCGGCTCGACGGTGGCCATCTTCGCGGGGGCGGAGCCGGATTCCTTCAAGGCCTTCGCCTTCGCCCTGGCCTTTACCACCGCCGGCGCCGCGATGTTCGCCATCACCCGCACCTCCCATGGGAAGGGGCGGGTGCCGCAGGAGGCGATCATCGGCATCGTCTATGTCGTCGCTTCGGCCGCCGGCCTCCTGGTCGCGGACAAGTCACCCCGCGGTGGCGAGGCGATCAAGGACATCCTGGTGGGCAGCCTGCTCTGGGTGGGCTGGCCCGCGATCGGACGGCTGGCCGCGGTGTATCTCGTGGTGGGGATCTTCCACTGGATTTTCCGGCGCCGATTCCTCACCATCTCCTTCGAACCAGATCAGGCTGAGGCCCGCGGCTGGAACCTCCGCTGGTGGGACTTCCTGTTTTACCTCTCGTTCGGCATCGTGATCACCTTCTCGGTCCCGATCGTCGGGGTCCTGCTGGTGTTCTCGTTCCTCGTCGTGCCCGCGACCATCGCGTTTCAGTTTACCCGCCGCCGTGGGATGCTGGCGATCATCGCCTGGATCGCCGGCGTGGTGGCCTCCGCCGCCGGCATCGGCGTCTCGTTCCAATACGATCTGCCCACCGGGCCGGTCGTGGTCTGCGTATTCGGTCTGCTGCTCCTGCTGGCGTATCTGACTCGGCGGCTCCGCCCCGGCGCTTCGGCCGCCTGATCGACCGACCGACGCCGATCTGATGCACCGCTCGCTGCATCCGCTGCGGACGCTGTTCCTCGCCACGATCTTCGTGGTGGGGAACCTGGTGCTGCCCCAGGTCGACATCTTCCTCGACCACGGCCTCGGCGCGCCGCAGAATGCGCATCGGGTTCACCTCGAGCGCCCCGGTGGCTGTCGCGACCACGCCGAGCACTGCGTCCTCAGCCGGCTGCTGGGCAACCTCGATGGTCAGGCCCCGGCGCACCGCACCACCGCGGCTCCATTCGAGAGCCTTTTCACCAGGCCCGCCCGGCGCACCCTGCCGCTCCCGGCGGACCGATATCCCTCCTCCCACCGATCACGGGCTCCTCCAGCGCCGCTCCTCTGAGCGTCGTTCGCCCCAATTCCATTCATCTCGAAGCGCCCTCTGCTCCGCCTGTGCGGGGGAGCGGGGTGCTGCCACGGAGGAGTTCATGCTGTTGCATCTCTTTGGTGCCCTGCTCACCCTGAGCGCGGCGCCACATCCCCGGTCGGCCACGGCCGACTCATCCCGCAGCGCCACCATTTCCGGCCGGGTCACCGCGACCGACGGCACCCCACTCGCGGAAGCCCGCATCGTCGTGGTCGAGGCAGGCCGCGCAATTTCCACTGATCTGGAAGGGCGATACGCCCTCCCCAATCTGCCGAACGGCAGCTACACGATCGCGTTCTCGGCGATCGGCTATGCGCCACAGGCTCACCGCGTGCGCCTGACGGATGCCCCGCAGGTCCTGGATATCGCCCTCAAACCGTCGCTCGTCGAGTTGCCACCCATTCAGGTGACCTCCACCCCCAACGCTACCGATCCGCTGGTGTCGCCCCAGCCCACGGCGGTCCTTGATGGGGAAAATCTCCATGCCGCCCAGGCGCCGAGTCTGGGCGAAACGCTGAATCAGGTCGCCGGCGTGCACAGCCTGTCCACCGGCGCCGGGATCGGCAAGCCGGTGATTCGGGGCCTGACCTCGAACCGGGTGCTGGTGCTCGACAACGGCCAGCGCATGGAGACGCAGCAGTGGGGCGACGAACACGGCCCCAACATCGAGACCGCGCTGGCCGATCGAATCGAGGTGATTCGCGGGCCGGCGAGTGTGCTGTACGGTTCAGACGCGCTGGGAGGCGTGGTCAACATCATCCCCAGGCCGCTGCCAGGCGCAGAACCGGGCCAGACGATGTTCAGTGGCGAGGCCACGACCAGCTACAGCAGCAACACCCGTGAGCCTGACGGCGCCCTGCTGCTTGAGGGGGCCAAGGGCAGCCTGGGAGTGCGGGCCACGGTGAGTGGCCGGAGTGGGGGCGATGTCCACACCCCGGACTACACCTTGTGGAACAGTGGCAATCGCGCGCTCGGCGGCTCACTCGCGGTCGGGGATCGGGGCAACTGGGGCAGCCTCACCGGCACCTTCAGTCAGCGCGACGAACGCATCCAACTGACCGACGAGGATCCCACCGCCACGCCGCTGCAGCGCATCGCCACCAGTCGCGGTCGACTCGATGCCATGTTCCCGCTGGGTGCTTCACGGCTGGAGCTCACCGGCGGGTATGAACGCAACCGGCGGCGCGAATTCGAGGACGACCAGACCACGGAGGTTGCCTTGGGCCTGCTGTCCCAGAATTACACCCTCGACGCCCGGCTGCACCACGCGCCGATTGGCAGCATGACCGGCACCCTCGGACTCAGTGGCCTCCGCACCACCTTCGACAAGTTCGGGGAGGAGACCCTGATCCCGAACACCCGGGTGAACAGCGTCGGGGTGTACGGGTTCGAACAGATCCATCATGACCGGTGGGATCTCTCCTTCGGCGCCCGATTCGATCATCGAGCGCTGGACCTGGCGGACACGACGATCGCCGGAGTCGACGGTTCGCGCAGCTGGAACTCCGTCACCGGCAATCTCGGTCTGCTGGTGAAGCTGGCGGAACCGGCGGCGCTGGTGGTGAATGTGGGTCGCGGCTTCCGGGCCCCGTCCAGCTTTGATCTCTTCTCCAACGGCGTCCACGAGGGCACCTTCTCCTTCGAGCGCGGGGCGGCCGACCTCAAGACCGAGAAGTCGCTCAATACCGACGTCGCCCTGCGACTGCAGACCAGCAACATCGCGCTGGAACTCGGCGGCTTCGTCAACTGGGTGGAGGACTTCATCTACACCGTGCCCAGCGGTGAAACCGATGCAGCATCCGGCTTTCCGATCTACGACGTGACCCAGGGCAATGCCCGGCTGCAGGGCTTCGAGTTCTCGGGACAGTACCATCCGACCCGGTGGCTCCACCTGCAGGGCACCGCCGACTATGTACGGGGCACCAATACCAGCACCGACAACCCCCTGCCCGCCATGCCTCCGTTCCGCGCCACCTACAGCGCCCGGCTCGAAGGACATGGGGTAGGCCTGCTGCACGATCCCTACCTGCTGCTGGGTGGCGAGACCAACGCCAGACAGACCCGGCTCGATCCGGCGGAAGCGGTGTTCAACGCCGCCGCCTTCGAGGGGGACGGCTACCAGTCCGCCAGCTATACGCTGGTGAATGCCGGCCTCGGCTTCACCCTCTTTCCTGCGCTGCGGGACCTGCACGTCGACCTGCTGGTGCGGAACCTGTTCGACCAGAGCTACGCCAACTACCTGAGCCGGCTCAAGACCCTGGCGCTGGATCCGGGCCAGGGCCGCAATGTGGTGCTTCGCCTGAGCACCGAGTTCTGACCGGACGGCTGGGGTGGGAGGGAAACCCTCCCACCCCTCTCCTCGTCTGACTATTCTTACCGCCCACATGTCCACGCTCCGCCGCTTTCGGGTTCTTTTCGCGACCTTCGCGATCCTCTTCAGTCCGGGTGGCCTGACCCCCTGGCTGCAGATGGAGCATGCCTGCAGGGCGGAGGCGGCAGGCCCGCAGGTCATGGCCGGCATGGATCACAGGGCGAGTCACGGTCAGCATCACGCCGTGCCCGCGGACAGTGACCCGGACGGATCCCAGCCCCAGCCGCACCACTGCGTATGTGTCGGCATGTGCGCCGCTGCCGCCCTGGTGCTCCCGCCCACCCAGCTCACCATCGCGGTGATCCCTGCTGAGGTCCTGGCGGCAGACCCAGCACCGGTCGTCACTCGGCTGGTAGAGGCTCCGCAGTACAGTCATCCCTACGCCCAGGCCCCACCCCTCGTCTGACCGCGTCGGGCCGTTGGCCCGAGGCAACCGGTGCACCCAGGCCATGGGTCTGGTCGCCGGATCCCTTCCTTCAGCCGCTCAATTTCATCACCGGCATCGACCGGGGCATCGGCGCAGCGCGCTGAGGGCCTTGTCGCTGCCACGGCGACATTCACAGGGAGTCACGACACATGCGTGTGCGTATGCGAGCATTGATTGCGTTGTTCGTGGGGTGCGCGTCACCGGTCGCCGCCCAGCAGGTCGGCAACATTGCCGGGTCGCTGCGGGCGGATGGAACCGGGCGCGCGGTCAGCGGTGCGCGGGTCGGAGTTCAGGGCCGCCTCATGACGGCCACCTCAGACACCGCCGGTCATTTCCTGCTGCTGAATGTGCCCGCAGGGCCCCAGATCCTGGAGGTCTTCGCGGTCGGCTTCGCGCCAGCGAGTCGGCCGGTCACTGTGACGGCGGACCTGACCACCCGGGCGGACCTCACCCTGTCGGTGGTCGCGACCGAACTCAAGGAGCTGACGGTTATCGGCACCCGCCAGGACCTGGACGAGGTCCGGGAGCGCCTGGCCCAGGTCCCGGGCGGGGTGGACCTGGTCACCTCGGCGGAGCTGCGGGGGACCCGTCAGGCCAATCTCAAGGACGTCCTGCGGTTCTCGCCCGGCGTCTACATTCAGTCGCGCTTCGGCGCAGCCGATGAGAGCCAGATTTCCATTCGAGGCTCGGGGCTGCGTAACAACTTTCACGCCCGCGGCATCAACCTGCTGATCAATGGCATGCCCTACCGCAACGCCGACGGTTTCACCGATTTCGAGGCGCTCGAGCTGCTGAACACCGAAGCGATCGAGGTCTATAAGGGCGGCAATGCCTTCCGCTACGGTGGCTCGACCCTGGGTGGGGCGATCAACCTGATTACCAGGACCGGCTATACCGCCAATCGGGTCGAGACCTTCGGCCAGGGTGGGTCATACGGGCTCTTCAAGGGACAGGTCGCTTCGGGTGGCGTCCAGGGCAAGTTCGATTACTACGCCAGCTACGCCCGCACCTCACTCGATGGCTACCGTCCGTGGTCGGACCAGGGGCGTGATCGGGTGAACCTGCACGCGGGATACCGGATCTCTCCCACTCTGGATGCGCGCGGCTTCTACATGTATGCCCACGTGAAGGAGCACCTGCCGGGGACGTTGAGTGCCAGCGAACTGTATGGCGACCCGGAGCAGCCAGACCCCACCGCGGTGGCGAACAAGTATGGCCGCTACATGGACCTGCACCACATTGGCCTGCAGATGCGTGCGGCCCTGTCCCCGACGCAAAGGCTGGAGATCAGCCCCTACGGTCAGTTCCGCGACCTCGACCATCCGATTTTCCAGATTCTGGTGCAGCAGACCCGGGACATCGGCACCGAGGTACGGTATGAGAACAGCGGCAACCTTGGCGCCCGGCGCAATCGCTTCACCCTCGGCTTCCAGGGCGCGCACCTCGACATGGATGAGCGCCGTTTCGAGAACCTCGCGGGTGAACGTGGAGCGCTCACGGTCAACCACAACATCAAGGTCAGCAACGTCGCCGGCTACTTCGAGAATCAGCTGGGCCTGTCGGAGCGACTGACCCTGACCACCGGACTGCGGTTCGATCACCAGACCCGCGACAAGAAAGACTTCTTCCTCTCCGACGGGGATGCCTCGGGCGAGCGGGAATTCAACAACCTGCTGCCGCGCGTCGGGCTGATGTATCAGCTTCCGTCGCGGGCGCAGCTCTTCGCCAATGCGACCCGGATCTTCGAGGCACCCCTGATCCTGGAGACGAACGGATTCAGCGCCGCGGATCTCGACGGCCAGCGTGCCTGGCAGTTCGAGGTGGGGGCCCGCGGCCAGCAGCGGGCCTTCAACTGGGAAGTGTCGCTGTACGATATCGAACTGCGCGACGAGCTCCTCAACATCAATGTGCAGCCCTTCCCGGGCGCGCCGTTCACGATTCCGACCTATCGCAACGCCGACAAGACCCGGCACTACGGTGCTGAGGTGGGCGGCGGGGTTCGCGTTCCCGGCTCGCTGTTCACCTCAGACCGGGGTGGCGATGGCGTGGACCTCCGGCTGTCATACACCTACGCGCGCAACACCTTCGTGAAGGATTCGACCTTCGACGGCAACGATATCCCCGGCCAGCCGACCCACTTCTTCAATGCCGAAGTGAAATACCGCCACCCGTCCGGCTTCTCGATCGCACCTTCGGTGGAGTGGTCGCCCGAAGTCGTACTACATCAACAGCGCCAACACCCAGAAGAACATCGGCTGGCTGAACCTGAGTGCCCGGGCGGAATTCACTCCGGCGCGCACCGGGCTCACGATGTTCGTTGGCGCGCAGAACCTGACCAACCGGATCATGTCACAGTCGGTACAGGTGGACAACGATGCCGGCCGTTCGTTCGAGCCGGGAGACCGGCGCTCGTTCTACGCCGGCGCGCGCTGGAGTCGGTGAGACGCAAAGGTGTTCTCTCGCGGAGCCGCGGAAGCGCGCGGAGATGAGCCGTTCACCACCCATGCACAACTACGACAGGTCTGGTGATGCCTCTACCTCCGCGATCTCCGCGGCTCCGCGTGAGATCATTTCTGCGTCTCTCACGATTGCCCGATTACCCGTAGTCTGATCTAACCAGGAGCACGCGATGAAGTTCACCCGTGGGCTGTTATGTGGAGTCGCGATACTGTCCGGTTGTGGCGGCTCGAAGAGTCTTACCGTCGACCGCCTGAAAGAGTCGCCCACCGCCAGCTTCGCCCAGAGCGCCGACCCCGGTCTCGCCACCGACCCGATGAACGGCGACCTGCTGCTCTCATTCGTCGGCTCGACCGGCGCCGAGGCGTGGGGTCTCTACTTCAGCCGTTCAGCCGATGGCGGAACCAGCTGGACCGCACCGGTGGCGGTCGAGACCACGCCGGGCGAAATCCATCCGCATGGCGAGGGCAGCGCCCGGCTTGTTGCCGGTCCCGGGGGCCGAGTGGCGCTGGTCTGGGCCAACAGCATCAAGGTCGAGGGGCGGCAGTGGCCGGCGAGCCAGATGCGCTTCTCCCGGTCGCTGGACGGCGGCGCCACCTGGAGTCGCCCGATCACGATCAACGATGACACCACCGGCGCCCTGGTCGGACACAACTTTCAGGGGGCCGCCTGGGTGGGCGATTCCGGATTCATCGCCGCCTGGCTCGATGAGCGGAAGGCGCCGGTCAGCAGTGCGGCGTCCGCCGCCCATGCGGCGATGCAGCATGAGGCCGATGCTCACGCCCACGAGGAGACCACCGAAGCCGATGCCATGATTTACTCGGTGTCGTCCACCGACTTCGGAACGACCTGGGAAGCCAATCGCCCACTCTGGGGCGCCGTCTGCCCCTGCTGCCGGGTAACGCTCACCCGGACCCCAGGCGGCGGCGTGCTTGCCACCTGGCGCAAACACTTTGCCGGCAACGTGCGGGATATCGTGGTTGCCCCGGTGACCGCTGGAGCCTCCGAGCCGACCCGGGTACGCGAGGACAACTGGGTCTATCCCGGCTGTCCCCACACCGGCCCGTCTCTGGCACTCGATTCCTCCGGTGCAGCGCAGGTTGCCTGGTACACCGGCAAGCCGGGAGCTGCAGGTGTCTTCCTTGCCCGCGGGAACACCGAGTCGTTCGATCCGGCAATCACGTTGCTGAGCGGCGACAAGGTGCCCACGGCACATCCCCAGGTCGCCGCCCTCACCGGAGGAGGGTCGCTGGTGGCCTGGGACGTCAACCAGGCCGGCGCCCGGCAACTTCTGGTCGCGCATGTCTCAGCAGGATCAGCAGTTGCGCGACCCATCGTGGTCCCTGGCACGACCGGAACCACCTATCCTCAGGTCGTCGGGCTACAGAATGGTCAAGTCGCCCTGGCCTGGACTCAGCTCACCTCCGACACCCTGAGAGTCGGTCTGGCGACGATCTCAGGCACACGTTGACGACCGCATCCGACTATTTTTCCACCCTGTCTCACCGCTTGATGGAGTTCGCTGAATGCTGACCAAATCCCTGCTGTTTGCCGCCGCCTCGGGCCTGCTTCTCACCGGCTCCATGCATACCCACCTGACCAAGGCGGAGCCCGCGGTCGATGGCACCGTAGCCGCAGCACCGAAGCAGATTCGTCTCTGGTTCAATGAAGCGCCGGAAGTCGCGCTCTCTGCCGCGACCATCGTGAGCGCCGACAACGCCCCGGTAGGCACCGTGAAGATGGCCGCGACCGACGACTCACTCTCGGTGGCGGGCCCCATCAGCGCGACCCTCAAGCCGGGCACTTACACGGTCGTGTGGCGGACCGGCTCCAAGGATGGGCACGCGGTGCGCGGCAAGTACACCTTCACCTTCGATGCCGCTGCCGCGACGCCCTGACCTCGCACTGGCACGCCAGGGCACCGGGACTGCGGTGATCCTGGCGGTGCCTGCGAGGGTGCACGTTCATGGCTTCACCGCCCCTCCTCCGTCCGGCCCCGCGATCGCCTCGTGAATCACGACGACGTCCCGCTTTCGATTGACCTCTACGCCCTCGGGCGCGGCCTCGCCTACGGCGCGGCGATCGTCCTGATCGGGTGCTGTGTCTTTGCCGCACTGATTCCCCGGTGGCGCAGTCCCCTCGACGACGACCAGAGCCTTGCCGCCCGGGCGCTGCGCACCACCTGGCGGATCGCCGCCGCCACACCGATCGTGCTGCTCCTGGCCCACCTGCTGCGCGGCTATGGCCAGGTCCGCAGCTTCCTCGATCCAATCGAACCGTTCACCTGGGACGCCGCCCGCCCAATCCTCCTCGCCACGGCCTGGGGGCGTGGCTGGCTGGCCCAGCTCGCCGCCGCCACCCTCTGCATTCCCCTCGCCCGCATCGCGCCGCGCCGCCCCGCCATCGGACTCTCCCTGCTGGGCACCGCCGCCGTGCTCGTGGCCATCGCCTCCTCCCTGACGGGGCATGCCAGAGAGCACCCCTGGGGCGCCACGGTGGGCATCGGACTCCATGCCCTCCATCTGGTGGGCGCCGGAGTCTGGCTCGGTACCCTGGCGACGATGACCTGGGCGGCAATTCGACCGGCCCGCTTCGGCGACGCCGCCTCAGTCGCCCGCGCGGTGCAGCTCTTCTCCCCCGTCGCCCTCGTTGGGGCCGGCCTCGTCGTCTCCGCCGGGCTGCTGCTGGCCCTGGCGTATGTCGGCACTTTCCAGTCGCTGATCGGTACCAGTTACGGACGTGTCCTGCTGGTGAAGGCCGGCCTGCTGGCGGTGACCGCCGCAATCGGGCACTGGAACTGGAAGCGCCTGACCCCCCGGCTCGGTACCCCCGAGGCGACCAATCACTTGCGCCGCTCCACCGCCATCGAGCTACTCTTCGGACTCGGCATTCTCGCCGCGACCGCCCTGCTGGTTTCGCTCCCCGCACCCAAGTTGTGATGATGTCATATCTGCCAACGACCCGCCCAGTGCCCGCCCCGCGATCATGGTTCCGCCGGCCCATTGGCTGGACCCTCTTGCTGACCGGACTGCTCCTGCCGGCAGCCTGCAAGCCGGCGGAGCCCAGGGCGTTCAACCCCGAAGGACTCTCGGGGCCGAAGCCGAATCCACCCATCGTCAAGCCGGATTTTGTCCTGACGGACACGGACGGTAAGCCGTACGATTTCCGGAAGGAAACCGAGGGGAAGGTCGCGCTGCTCTTCTTCGGCTACACCAATTGCCCCGATGTCTGCCCGGTACACCTGACCAACATCGCCCAGGCGCTGCAAAAGCTGTCGCCGGAGGTGAACCAGGCGGTCCAGGTGGTGTTTGTCACCACCGATCCGGCGCGGGACACCCCCGAGGTGATCCGGAAGTGGCTCGATCATTTCGATACCCGGTTCGTGGGGCTGACGGGTGATACCGCCACGATTGTTGCCGCCATGGGCCAGGCGAAGGTCGGCCCGATCCTCCGGGAGGAAGGCAATGAGCCGGGCAAGTACGGCATCGGGCATTCGACGCTGGTGCTGGCCTTCAGCCGCGACAACCTCGCGCACGTCTTCTATCCGTTCGGGATCCGGCAGTCGGACTGGGCCAAGGATCTGCAGATCCTGGCTGCCCAATGAGGCGCGCCGGCGCGCTGGTCCTGCTCCTGATGGCCATCGCCTGTCACCGCGGACCGCCGGCGGCGAGCGCGAAGCTGGGGAGCCTCGAGATCAGTAACGGCTTCGCCTACGAACCGATCACCCTCGCCAGTGGGGCCGCCTACTTCACCATCGAAAACATCGGCGCCGTCCCCGATACCCTGGTGAGCGTCACCAGCCCCGAAGCCACCGGTGCCATGCTGCACGGCGGCGGTATGACCGCTCTCTCGACCCTGCCGATTCCTTCCCGCACCACCGTCACCCTGGCGCCGGGCGGGACGCACCTGATGCTGTCGAACTTCTCCGCCATGCCAAAACCGGGAGACTCCCTCACCGTCACCCTGCGCTTTTCGTTCAACGGCACGATTGTGCTGCGACTTCCGGTCAGGAAGTACGGCGAATGAGGTGGTGGTGTTCCGCGACCGGCGAGCCATGGACCTGGGCGTGGAGGGCGTATCCCGGCGTCTGGCTGTTCGTGTTGCTCCTCGGGGTCTGGTACTGGCGAGTGGTCTGGCGGGCGCGTGGTCAGGCGGGCGGTGCGACTGTCGGAGGGATCGTCACGGCTGAGGGGGGCGATCGCCTACCGACCGCCCGACCGCCCGTCCGCCCGACCATCAGCTTCGCCGCCGGCCTGGTGTGCATCTGGCTCTCCCTCGACTGGCCGATCGGGGCACTCGGGGCGGGGTACCTCACCAGCGTGCACACCGTCACCTACATCCTGCTCACCATGGTGGCGCCACCCCTCCTGCTGCTGGGCATTCCACCCGAGATCATGGTGCGTGGGGCCGTCAGCGCCCGCTGGGGAGGGGTGCTGCGATTCGGCGCCAAGCCCTGGTTTGCGCTCCTGATCTTCAATGCCGTCGTCCTGATCACGCACATGCCGGCCACGGTCGATCAGCTCATGGCGAGCCAGGTCGGCGCCTTCGTGGTGGATCTGGCATGGATGATTGCCGGCCTGGCGCTCTGGTGGCCTGTGATGGGACCGTCACCTGAGGTTGTTACCCTCAAGCGACCGATGAAGATGGCCTATCTCTTCGCGTCGACCCTGCTGCCGATCATTCCGTCCGCGTTTCTCACCTTCGCCCAATACCCGCTCTACGCGACCTATGAACTCGCGCCACGCATCATCGCCGGGTTCAGCGCGCAGGAGGATCAGCAGGTCGCCGGGCTGCTGATGAAGATCGTCGGCGACCTCCCCGTCTGGTTCGGCTTCGCGGTGATCTTCTTTCGCTGGTCGCGCGAAGGCAACGCGACCCACCCAGGTCATCCATCGGTGATACGGCCCTAGGAGCGTCCCCTGGAAGGGGCACCACATAGATGAAGGCGCGAGGACTCTTGCAGTCTTCGCGCCTTCCTGTTGTCACTTCGTGCCTTCGCGTGAATCTGGAATTAGCCCTGTTGCGAGGTCGGCCGCCAGCTGGGACGTTTCCATCCCGGTGCAAACGGAGGAGGACTCCCCACGCTGCGCCGCGCCAGGTCGAGATGCGGCGCGGCGAGATCGGCGAGCTGCTGGGCCAGCGCCATGTCGGTCCGGGTGAAGGGAGACGTCCCCATGGCGGTCATCGCCATCGCCCCGAAGATCCGGCCACCACTCCGCAGCGGCACCACCAGGACTGCCACCGGCCCTGCCCCATCCTCCTGCCCGGTTAGCAGGTACGGCACCTCACCCCGTACCACGGCGGCTACGCCGGTGCCATCGATCGGCTCCTGGGGCAGATCGGCCAGCGGGGTCGGGCATCCCGATTTCACCACCGCGACCCGGTGCTCGTCGTTCAGTCGGACGGCAAACTCGAGTTGCGACGTGGGCAGCAGGATCGCGGCCTGCTGCACAAAGAGCCGGCACCCTTCGCCAAGGAACGGTGTCGCCGCCAACAACTCGGCCACCCGTGCCAGGTGCATCGGCACATGGCGCAGCAGGTCGAACTGTGAGCGCAGGACGCTGTATTGCCAGGCGAGCACGAGGCTTTCGACCCGCGGCGCGAGTAGCGCCCCGACCCGATCCAGCAGCCGCAGATCATCCGGCCGGTAGAACGCGGGCCCATTGTTGCCGATGAGCAGGAATCCCACGGCCCGCTCCACGACCCGGAGCCGAACGGCCGCCACTGCGCGGGGCGGTTCTTCCGCGCCGCGCACCGTGATCAACTGGGGCAGGCGGGTATCGTCGGAGCGCGTGGCATCTTCGATGACGATCCCGCCCTGGTCGCCGAGCAGGCGCTCCGCATCGAGCGAAGCGCGGGTGATCGTCAGGGAAGGATCCCCCCAGAGTGCCCCGTGTCCGTGCAGGCCCAGACGGTAGTACTGCTCGTTGGCCGCATCGGGGATCAGGAGCTCATAGCAGTCGTGCGGCAGCGTCGCTTGCAGCGAAAAAGAGAGCGCCAGCATCAGGTCGCGCGGTGTCCCGGCGCCGCTGATCGCGTCCGCAAGCGCCTCGAACAGTTCCCCCTCCTCCGCGTGCTCCCGCACTGCGGGATCCACCGGCCCCATGACGACCTGGTCGGGGTTGTGTCGCTCGACCATCTGCTCATCCATCGTGGCCGCGCGGGTGACCCGGGCCAGCATCGGCGCCATCACCACACTGGCGGACTCGAACAGGCTCTCGGCCCGCATCCCGTACACATGCGGGGGGAAGGAGGCGAGCAGCACCAGGGCGACATCCTGGCCACCATGGCGCACCGGCCGGAGGAGTACCGAACCGTACCCCGCTCGGCGAATCCGGGCCTCGACCTCGTCCAGCATCATCTGGTTGGCCAGCGGCTCCGCCTTGGGGATTCCCAGCTGGTCGGCGGCCAGTGCCTCCGGTTCGATCAGGATCGGATCCCCCTCGGGACCATACAGCCAGAGGGCCAGGAGATCGCTGCTCAGCTCGGCCCGGAATGCATCCGCGACCGCTTCATACCACGCCTTGAGCACATCCATATCCTGGACGCGCGTGCGTGGGTGAAGCAGCGGGATCAGCTTGCGGAAATCCGCATTCGCCATGGGCATGCGGGAGAATGGGGCAGCAACCGTGCCTTGACTAGAGGGCTGCAAATGGGATAGGTCGGGGGGGTATCAGAACATGGCTGGTTGCCAAGGGGATGGGCCGAGGGATGGCGTCAGTTGTGGAGTTCAACGGATTTACCAAAGGGCGCCGGCGCGATGTCACGGATTTACGTGGCGTCGTAAGAGTCTTATTAGCAACACTTTACAAATCTTAATGCGATGAGATCTGGCCGACATCCTGGCCCTTTCCTGCGATTCACCCCGACGACCTGGCGATCCATTCCTCCGCAGTACGGCGCCTGACCCGGTTCAGAGGCCGGATGGTCCTGCCACGGCGGAAATCTCCACCCGGCAGGAGTCATCTTCTTTCACGGCAATCTGTTGCGGGTAGCCATGAGACCGCCGAAACTATGGCCCCATGGATCTGCGTATAATGTGGCAACCATGAGTACCACTCCTCGCCTCCGTCCGAACACCCGTCCGGTCATTACCCTGGTCGAGCGCACCGAGCGCGATGGCGCGCCACTCTACAGCCGGGTCTATCGTCAGCTCCGTGAGCACATCCTCGAAGGGGCGCTGCCACCGGGCGCTCGACTCCCATCCGCCCGCGCCCTCGCCAGCGACCTCGGGCTTTCCCGGAACACCATCGAGGCTGCCCTGCTGCAGCTGGAAGTTGAAGGGTTCATCGTTCGGCGGGTTGGGGCTGGCAGTTTCGTCGCTGCCACCCTCCCGATCATCGCATCCCCAGCGCGCAAGGCCGCCTCGCCGATTCGACCACCACGCCTGTCGCGGCGCGGGCAGATGATCGCCGAACTGGGGAACAGCGAGATCGAGGCCGATACGCAGCTGGGTACCTGCGCCACCGATGTGCACCAGTTCCCGCTGGTGACCTGGAACCGCCTGCTCGCGCGGCGCGCACGACGCGGCGGAACCGCCGCACTGCTGCCGATCAACTCGGCAGGGGCTGATCCTCTGCGCCGCGCCATCGCCGAGCATCTCCGCCTGACCCGTGGTGTCCACGCGGAGGCGGAGCAGGTCGTCATCGTCAGCAGCACCCAGCAGTCCATCGATCTGTGCGGGCGTCTGCTGCTCGAACCGGGGGAGTTGGCGCTGATGGAGGAGCCGGGCTATCCCAGCGCGCGGGCCGCGTTGCGGGCCACCGGAGCCGAAGTGCGCGGCATTCCGGTGGATGACCAAGGCATCATCGTGGATCAGGTCATCGCCCAGACTGGGGCGCGACTGGTCTACCTCACCCCCTCCAACCAGTTTCCGCTCGGCATGCCCCTGAGCCTGCCGCGGCGACTCGCGCTGCTCCGCTGGGCGGTCGCCGCAGGCGCGTACGTGCTGGAGGACGACTACGACAGCGAGTTCCATTACGAAGGCCGCCCGCTGGCGGCGATGCAGGGACTCGATACTGCAGACACCGTGCTCTACGCCGGCACCTTCAACAAGGTGCTCTTTCCCTCGCTCCGGCTGGCATACCTGGTGGTGCCACCCACCCTGGTCGATGCCTTCGCCGCCGGGCGCCGCCTGCTCGATGGATATTCTTCCCCCCTGTTGCAGCGGACGCTCGCCGACTTCATCACCGAGGGGCACTTCGCCAGCCACCTGCGACTCGCCCGCCAGCACTACGCGACCCGCCGCGACCTGCTCACCGCCCACGCGGGCACCCACTGGGGCGAGCGGGTCACCCTCACCCCGGCGACCACCGGCCTGCACATGGTGGCGCATCTGCGCAGCGGCCAGGACGATCAGCCCGTGGCCCGTGCGGCGGTCCCCTCTCCCATCAGCGTCGGGGTCGCCCCACTCTCGCACTACTACCTGACGAGCACGCCGCGCACCGGGCTGGTGCTGAGCTTCGGCGGGGCGAGCCCGGCGGGGATCCGCCGGACTGTGGAAAGCCTCGCCCCGTTGATCGCGAAGAGGTCAAAGACGGATAGCTGAGTGGCACTATGACTGAGCATGAAATGGCGCTGGTGGAAGTACCATCGAATCTGCACTATTCACCCTCAATCCTCGACCTCTCCACCCTCGACCCCCACCGCCATGCCCCCGCGCCCGACCTTTTCCGCCGTCACTGAGTATCCCGCGGCAGATCCCGCCCAGGCGGAACGGCATTTCCTATCCCGGCTCGCGGTGGAGACCGATGTGTCTGATGTGGTTCACGACCTCACGCGTGGGACCGGCAACCTCATCGTGCTCGATATGCGCGGATCGGAGGACTATGCCGTCTGCCACATTCCTGGCGCCATCAGCCTCCCGCATCGCCGGATCAGTCCCGAGACCACCCGCGAATTTCCGGAAGACGCTCAGTTGGTCACCTACTGCTGGGGACCGGCCTGCAACTCCTCGACGAAGGGAGCCGCGAAACTGGCCGCACTGGGATTCCGGGTGAAGGAAATGATCGGAGGGTTGGAGTACTGGCGCCTCGAGGGCTGCCCGGTGGAAGGAACGCTCGGCACCGGTGCGCCGATGCACTGGCAGCACCAGTCGTGAACGCACTGCGCGGCGCCAGGGTGGCCCTGGTGACCTATGCCGGATTGCCGGAGCTCTCGGACGACGACCAGCTGTTGCAGCAGGAGCTGACTCGGCGGGGCGCGGTGGCCGTGCCGGTGTGCTGGGACGCCGAGGTCGCGTGGGGCAACTTCGACGCGATCCTCATCCGCTCGCCGTGGGACTACTACAAGCGGTATGCGGAGTTTCTCCTCTGGCTGGACCGCATCGAAGCCTGTGGGGCACCTGTCTGGAATCCTGTTTCGGTCCTGCGTTGGAATGCCGAGAAGGGATACATGCGGGCCTTGGGCGCGGCCGGGGTGCCCACCACACCAACCGCCTGGTTGAGGCGCGGCAGCGTGATTCGGGCGCTTGACCTGATGGCCGAGCGTGGCTGGAGCGAGATCGTCGTGAAGCCAACGGTGTCAGCAACAGCGTTTGAGACATTCAGAGTCGGGCCGGACGTGACGCCGAAGGAGGAAGCACGGATCGCCGCGCTTCTCCTCGAGCGCGATCTCATGGTGCAGCCGTACCTGCCGGCGATTGCGGCGACGGGGGAGTACTCCCTGCTGTTCTTTGCCGGAGAGTTCTCCCACGCCGTGTTGAAGCGGCCGGTCGCGGGCGATTTCCGGGTGCAGAATGAATTCGGGGGCACCGTCAGCGCCGTGCAGGTTGAACCTTTGCTGGTCGCCGAGGCGCGGGCGGTCATCACCGCCGCACCGGGCCCGCTGCTCTACGCCCGGGTTGACGGGTGTGTGGTGGATGGCCATCTGATGTTGATGGAGCTCGAGCTGGTGGAGCCAAGTCTGTTTTTCCGTGAGGATCCGGCAGCAGCCGGGCGGATGGCGACAGCGCTGGAATCGCTCCTTGCACGCACGATTCCGGCCCGCTGACTACCCGGCGAACCCGGTGCGGAGGGCCTGACCCCACGCGGGCTGCCCATTCGCGTCGGCCCGCCGGCCTGCCGCCTCGAAGTCATATGCCACCGCGATGTGACTGACGCTCCAGGCGTCCTGCGGCCGTTGCAGCAGGGCGTAGCGCGCGTGCGGTGAGCCGGTTTCGCTGCGATAGGGTGGGGCACCATCCTCCCGGAACGCCTGCAACCCGACACTCCCGGGGTTGACCACCAGCCGACCGTCGCCGGTGCGAACCGTGCGCGGCACATGCGAGTGCCCGCAGACGATGACGCCGGTCCGTACCGCGCCCACCGCCGCAGTGACATGATCCGGCCCCGCCAGCTGCAACCGGCCAGCATCCACGACATCGAGCAGGAACTCGAGATCGCTGGTCGGGGTCCCGTGACAGAGCCAGACCCCCGCGGGGTGCTCGAGGGTGACGGGCAGCGCCGCCAGCCATTGCCGTTGTTCTCCCGTGAGCTCGGCAAAGGCATAGCGATCGGCCGGGCCATGGCTGTCCGGACGATCCGCCACGACCTGCCGGTCATGGTTTCCTGCGATCTGCCGCCAGGACTGGCGCATCAACAGCGCCACCGTTTCGCGGGGCCAGAGGGGACCGGAGGCATGATCGCCCAGATTGACGACGTCCGACACTCCCCGCTGGCGCAGGTCGGCAAGCACCGCCTCGAGCGCCGGCAGGTTGCCGTGAATATCACTGATGACCGCAATCGTTTGCGGCATCACTACGGCTGCTCGTCGACCAGGAACTCGGCCACGATCGCCCCGTCCCCGCGGAGTGTCAGGGTACGGTCGGTTGCAGCGTAGGTGCGGGTCGCGGCCAGTGCTGCCAGGTACCCGGCTTCGACCTGATCGGCGCCGGGACAGGCCATCTTGGTCGACAGCAACGGACCAAAGGTCAGTGAGTCGGCTCCAGCCGTGTAGCTGCCGGAGAACCGGTTGCATCCGGCAAACCCCGCGGCCCGGTCGCCTTCGAAGGAGAGCGTCGGCGGGCGGTCACCTGCCCCAACCGGATGCTCGCGCTCACCGAGCTTGGCCAGCACCCACCGGTGACCGACCAGGGCGAGGGGAGCCCCTGCCTCGGGAGTAGACGGTGACCCCGAGTCCGCGGGAGGGGGAGCCGGAGTCTTCTGACAGGCGAGCAGGGCGAGCGCGCCGAGTGCCGACAGCAGGCGAACGTGGGGAAACACCGGAATACCTCCGCGTAGATGCAGGGACAAGCATACCTTCAGGAATCTACCCCGCCCGGGCCAAGGCTCGGGGGGACTTCAGCGCAGAGGCACAGAGGAACCGTCGAGGATTCGCAGAGAACTACAAATGTTCTTGGGGGTGCCATAGATCAGGCCCGTGGAAGTAGCCACCCAAAATCAACGTACTCCGTTCACGTCGAGCTGACTTGCCCTGAGCAGCAGCCTCAGCGGTACCTCCGCGGAACTCTGCGCCTCTGCGTTGAACCCCGCCCACGATCAGGCCCGTGGAGGCAGCCACCCAAAACACACGTACCCGCTCACGTCGAGCTAACTTGCCCTGAGCAGCAACCTCAGCGGTACCTTCGCGGAACTCTGCGCCTCCGCGTTGAACCCCGCCCACGATCGGGCCCGTGGAAGCAGCACCCAAAATACCAGTGCCCTCTGCGAATCCTCAACGTGTCTCTGCGTCTTTGCGCTGAGAGCCAACTCGACTGGCGACGGAAAGTGTCATCGGTGGTATAGTGGAGGGGGCGTGGGTGGTGCAGGAATCCAGGGGGCACACATGGGCACGCTGGTGGGGATGGTGGGTGCGACGATCGGCGGGTATGCAGGGTGGTACCTGGGGAAGCCAGGCGGGCTGTACCTCGCGTTCGTCCTCAGCATCGTGGGGACCGCGTTGGGCGGGTACTGGGGAAAGCGCTGGGTCTCGGAGAATTTCTAACGGTGGGAGGGGCGGAGACCTCCTCGGTATAGCATAAGAGCGAAACAATTCGGAAATGTTGCCCGTCGGAACGTCATCAACATGGGGTATTGTCGGGGTCGTGCAACGATTTCCCACCGCCGAGTGTCCAACGTGCGGTGGCGCTGCCCGGTCGACCGCAGAGCCCGATCCGATGGGACATTCGTTTCCGAACCCTGACTCGACGTGGGCCCGCCATGCGACAGTTGAAGTATGCCCTCCGGACCCTGTTCAAGACCCCATTCGTCACCGCGGTCGCAGTCCTTTCGCTGGCCCTCGGTATCGGGGCGAACGCCGCCATCTTTTCACTGTTCGACCAGATGCTGCTCCGTCCGCTGCCGGTGCCCAATCCGGAGCAACTGGTCAACTTCGGCTCGCCCGGTCCCAAGCCCGGCTCGCAGTCCTGCGGCCAGGCCGGCGACTGCGATGTGGTCTTCAGCTACTCGATGTTCCGCGACCTCGAGCGGGAGCAGAAAGTTCTGACTGGCCTCGCCGCGCACGTCGCGTTTGGCGCCAATCTCGCCTACAAGAATGAACCGCTGACCGGTCAGGGCATGCTGGTTTCCGGTTCCTACTTTCCGACCTTGCAGATCCAGCCGGTGCTCGGCCGCCTCCTCGGCCCCAGCGACGACGCCGTCCTCAACTCGGGGTTCGTCGCCGTGCTGAGTAATGCGTACTGGCAGTCGCATTTCGCGAGCGACCCCGGCGTCATCGGCCAGACGATCACCGTCAACGGCCAGTCGCTGGAGATCGTCGGCGTGGCCCCCCGGGATTTCTACGGCACGACCCTCGGGGTGAACCCGCTGGTATTTGTGCCCATCACGATGCGCGAGAAAGTGACGGGATGGGCCCGCTTCGAAGACCGGCGGGTGTACTGGGCCTACCTCTTCGGCCGCATGAAACCGGGCATGACGGTCGCCCAGGCCAGGAGCGCACTGAACGGCATCTATCACCCGATCATCACCGACGTGGAGGCTCCCGCTCCAGACCGGGATGAGCGACGCCACCATGGAGCGGTTCAAGGCCAAGGAGCTGGCGGTGGAGCCCGGGAAGCAGGGCCAGAGTTCCATGCACGACGAGGCCCGCACCCCGCTGTACATGCTCTTCGGCATCACCGCCATCGTCCTGCTCATCGCCTGCGCCAATATTGCCAATCTGCTCCTCGCCCGTGGCGCCAATCGCTCGACCGAGATGGCGGTACGGCTCGCCCTCGGAGCCGGCCGCGGCCAGTTGATGGGGCAGCTGCTGATGGAATCGGTGCTCCTGGCCCTCATGGGAGGTCTGGCGAGCCTGGTGGTGGCCAGCTGGACGCTTGACCTGATCGCCTCCCTGCTCCCCTCCGAGCCCTCCGGTGGCCTCGCCTTCAAGTTGCAGCCGGCAGTGGTCATCTTCGCGGCAGTGTTGTCCCTGGCGACCGGATTGCTGTTCGGCATGTTCCCGGCGCTGCACAGCACACGGTCCGATCTGATCACCTCGATCCGCGCCGGCGCCGGTCAGCTCTCCGGGGCACGCGGGGCGGCGCGCTTCCGCAACAGTCTGGTGACCGTGCAGATCGCCCTCGCCACCGCCCTGCTGATTTCCGCCGGCCTCTTTCTCAAGAGCCTCGTCAATGTCAGCAAGGTGGACCTCGGCGTGAAGATCGACGACGTGGTCACCTTCGGCATTTCCCCCGACCGGAACGGCTATGACAGCACCCGCGCCGCGCTCCTGTTCGACCGGGTCGAGGAGGCGCTGCGCCAGGTGCCCGGCGTCACCGGAGTCACATCGTCTCTGGTCCCGTTGCTGGCAGGGAGCAACTGGGGGACGGACGTCAATGTGCAGGGCTTCCCCACTGGCCCCGATGTCGACAACAACTCGCGCTATAACCAGGTCAGCGCGGGATACTTCGCCACCCTCGGAATCCCGATACTCGCCGGGCGCGACTTCACGCCGGCCGATGGCCTCGGGTCGCCCCGGGTTGCCATCGTGAACGAGGCGTTCGCCAAGAAGTTCAATCTGGGCACGGATGCCGTCGGCAAGTTCATGTCCGACCGCGGCAGCGACTCGCTCAATATCCAGATCATCGGCCTGGCGAAGGATGCCAAGTACAGTGAGGTGAAGCGGGACATCCCACCGCTCTTCTTCACCCCCTGGCACCAAAACGCGAACACCGGGTCGCTCAGCTTCTACGTCCGGACCGCATTGCCGCCGGAGCAGCTGGTGCGGGCCATCGCGCCCCTGATGAAGCAGATAGATGCCGGGCTGCCCATCGAAGAACTGCGCACCATGCCGGAGCAGATCCGGGAGAATATTTTCCTCGATCGGATGATCAGCATCCTGTCGGCCTGCTTCGCCATGCTGGCGACACTCCTCGCGGGCGTTGGCCTCTACGGGGTGCTGGCCTATACCGTGGCCCAGCGGACCAGGGAAATCGGGGTGCGCATGGCCCTCGGCGCGGATGCGATGAAGGTACGCGCCATGGTACTCCGTCAGGTGCTCGGGATGATGGCGGTCGGTGCGGTGATCGGGGTGGTGGCGGCGTTGGGGGTGGGACGCGCTGCCCGCTCCCTGCTCTTCGGCATGGAGGGTCACGACCCGGTCGTCTTTGCGCTCTCGCTGGTCGTGCTGAGCGGCGTCGCGCTGACGGCAGGCTATCTCCCGGCGCGGCGGGCATCGCTGGTCGAGCCGGTACAGGCACTGCATTACGAGTAGGAGTCCATCACCAGCTGGACCCACGTGATCAGGGGTCGGGCGCGGATCCACCGCTACCGACTCCTGATCTGTTCGCAGTACTCGCTACCGCGGCACGATGACCGAGGTAAGCGAGGCCGGCATGAGAGTCCGGTTATCGTCCCCCAGAATCAGAATCGGATCAGCGAACGAACCGTAGATCCGCCCTCGTCCCGGTGGCCAGGGGTCATGAATCCGGAACATCGTCCCGTCCCCTGACGGACCGCCGTCGGTATACGCCCCGCTCAACACCACCGCGTGCCCCCACCCATCGCCCTCCACTCCGATCCAGACCGGGGTGCGCCCGATGATCCCCACCAGTTCCGACACCTCCGGCGAATGGTTGAGCAGCTGCCACCCCAGGCTCCGCGCAAAGACGCCGACGTTGTCGACACCGCGCACGAGTTGGCCGGCGGCGGTGAGGTCGGCACGACCCCGACTGACACTCCGGTCGCCGAAGATCATGCTCGCCGCGGCCGACCAGCAGGTGTCGCCGTCCGGCTGGCCGAGCAGTCGGATGTGGTGCTCGTGCTCGGTCTGCAGCCCCAGCGCCTGCCAGGTGTTGATCCCCGCCTCGCCGTCGTTGACCAGTGGCCGGTGCCGTACCTGGAATGCCTTGAGCGCGGTCTCCGTCGCCTCCCCGAACCGACCATCCACCCGCAATGGACGGCCGGGAACGCGCTCCCGGACAGCAGCCTTGTTCAACAGCCGCTGCAGGAATTCCACCTTGAAGTTGTGGGCACCACGGCGCAGAATGTCCATTCCGAACTCGATCGCGAGGAGGAGTTGGTGGAAGGTAAGAGCAATGGGCCACCGGGACGAGCGTCTACCGGGGTGCTCCAACACCCTTCCGACTCTACCCACAGTCAGGACTCCGGGGGTAGCCCGATCTCCTCACCCCGAACGTAGCGCCAGTATCCTCGGCCACACCGCCATACCAGCCACAAGGTCACCAGTCCCGCGGCCAGCGCGCCGCCGTAAATCGCGACGCCGGCAATGACCGCCGACATCGCCGCAAACAGCAGGCTGAACATCAGCACCAGCAGCCCGACGGTGATCAGCAGGCCGAGCGTCGCGAAGGTCCGGGCGATCCAGAGCATGTGGGAGACGAACCAGCGCTGCGGCGCGACCTGGCGAAAGCGGACCGCCCAGAACAGGAACAGGAAAGTGAAGGCTGCCAGGCCGAGGGCCGCAGCGGCCAATGTGCCGGTGCCAATGGAACCGCCGATCACATGGTTCCAGCGCAGGATGACGATCACCGGTATCGCCAGTCCCACGAGGTAGCAGAGGTGACCGATCACCCGCTCGATCAGCGTCGGCGCGGAGTGCGTGGTGCGTTTGCCCAGCTCTTCGAGCAGCGGTGTGACCAGAGTTTCCAGCACCAGGCGCCGTCCTGTGTTGTGCGTCTGCCGCAACAGACGAGTGGGGTCCTGCCTGCGAGTTAGCGCTCACTGCCCTGTCATCGACCTGTCATCCCGCCGCCAGAGCTCCGCCATCGAGGATTCCGATACTGGGGGCACCCTCACCAGGAGCTGACCATGTTCGATACCCTGATTGAATCGGGTGACCGGCGACGGGCCCCGGCCGGCAGCGGAGCAGTGTCGCTCGCCGTGCATGCCGGCATCGTGGTGCTGGCGGTTGCCGCCACCTGGAATCAGCAGGCCAACCACGTCACCGCCCCCGATCCGATCGCCATCGAGCTGCCGGAGTGGCCCGCGCCGCCAGATCTTCCATTGCCCAGCGGCGGGAGTGACGGTAGTCCGGTGCCGGCTCCCCCTGCTCCCGATGTCCCGCTGGCGGGCGTCATCGCACCGATCGAGGTCCCGCTCACGGTGGCCACCGATCCCGCTCCGGCCACTCCCCGTACCCTGCTCCAGCACATGGGCGATCCCCGGATCCTGGTCGGGCAGTCACAGGACCCAGTCGGGCTGGAGAGCGTCCATCTTTCCGGCGAAGTCGATGACCCGATCACCATCACCCGGCAGGGGGTGTTGCGTTACCCACCGGCACTGGAAGCCGCCGGCATCCCCGGGCGGGTAACGATTGAATTCGTCGTCGATACCCTCGGCATCGTCGAGCCGGGTTCACTGGAGATCATCGAGACCACCCATGCCGCCTTCGTCGAGGCGGCACGTACAGCCATCCTCGATACCCGGTTCAAGCCGGGCACTGTGCGCGGTCGTCGGGTCCGGCAACTGGCGCGGCAGAGCCTGGCGTTCAGGGTCAATCGTTAGGTCGAATCAGAGCTGTTGGCCGGCGGCGGAGGCCGCGATCAGCCGGACCAGGCGCCGTTCGCGCGTCTCTGCCTGCTTGGCGGACATTACATGGTGCGTCATCCGCTTACGGTATGATGGTGCCTGGCGCTGGAAGAAGGCCCACGCCTTCTGCTCTGCCTTGAAGCGCCGGGTAAACGCCGCCGACAACGTCATCGCCTCGGCCTCGAACGCATACCGCCGGCCCGAATCTTCCGGGCGACGTGCCAGCGCCGCGAGTCCCGCCGGATGCATCTCGCCCCGGGCCTGAAGCGCCTCAGCCCGCTTCAGGTTCACCGCGCTCCAGTAGCTCCTCTGTTTCCGGGGCGTGAAGCGGTGCATGTACTTCTCGTGGTCAATCGGTCCCAGCACCCCATCAATCCAGCCGAAGCAGAGTGCCACCTCCACCGCCTCGCTGTACGTCATACCGCCTCGGCCGGACCCTTTCTTGTAGAACCCCACAAATAGTTCCGCCCGGTTCGCGTGATGCTGCTCCAGCCAGGCGCGAAATGCGATCGGGGTCTTGAAGAATCTGGGCCGAGGCATGGGAAGACCGGGTGTGTGAAGCGGTGGACGCTTCAGGACGTGTCCGTCAGTAGCGCGGCCACGCGGCGCTGCCGATAGGCGAAGATGCGGCCCAGCTGCCATCGCACCAGTGGCAGCACCAGGCGGCTCGCCGGATCCAGTGGCAGACGGTACCGGACCTCGTCGTCGATCCGGGTCCGATCGGCCGAGAGCTCGGTGAAGGTGTGGGTATGAATCCATTCGGCATACGGACCCGCCAGCTGCTCATCGACAAAGGCGAACGGTGGTTCCCAGAGGCTGATCCGGGTGCGCCACCGGAGGGGAATCCTGTAGAGCTGCAGCCGGTAATCGATCAGCGTACCGGCAGCCATGGGGATCGGCGCCGGCGTAACAATCCGGAAGTGCAACTCCGGCGGCGTGATCTGTTCAAGGTTCCCAGCATCGGCGAAGAAGGCAAAGACCGCGGCACGCGGCAGTGGCAGTTCCAGTGTGGTAGTCAGCAGCATGAGACATCGGGTCCGGTGACGAGTCGCGGATACGCATCATGTGGTCCTCCTCTTACCGCGCTCGCACGCTCCTGTTCCCCATTCACCGCCCCCTGATGTACCTTGCACGTTGCGGCCTGTGCCCTGCACCTGTATCCAAGGAGTCATCGATGTCTAAAGCGGTATACCTCTTCCTGCCCGACAAGCTCGCTGACTGGGAGCCCGGATTTGCCATCGCGGGCATCAACAACCCTGACATGCAACGCGAGCCGGGTCGCTTTCATGTCCGGACCGCCTCGATCGGTGGCGCTGCCGTCACAAGTCTGGGTGGTCTGCGCATTCAGGCCGACGATGCACTCGAAAACGTGAACCCCGAGGACAGCGGCATGCTGATCCTGCCGGGTGGCGACAGCTGGGAAACGGAAGGCGGAAACGCCGACGCGGTGGAGCTCGCCAAGCGCTTCCTGGCCGCCGGGGTTCCGGTCGCCGCCATCTGCGGCGCCACACTCGGGCTGGCCCGCGGCGGCGCCTTCACCAGCCGCCAGCACACCAGCAACGCCCCGGAGTACCTCGCCTCGACTGGTTATCGCGGGAAGAGTCACTACCGCAAGAAGCCGGTCGTCACTGATGGCGACCTGATTACGGCTGGCGCCGTCTCCTCGCTCGAGTTTGCCAAGGCGATCTTCGAAAAGCTCGACCTCTACAGCCCGGAGGTCCTCAGCGCCTGGTATGGACTCTTCTCCACCAGGAAGGCAGAGTACTACGCCGCCCTGCAGCAGGCAGCAGGAAGTGCCGTCTAGCGTTTGAGGGGGTGGTGCACGAGGTGCCATAGCCCGTGCACCACCCCGCTCACCCTCCGTTCTGCATCCCCTTATGCCGCATCGCCTGAATGATCCGGACCACCTCGTCCGGGTCATCGGTCAGGTGAAAGAGATCGAGATCAGAAGCGCTGATCTTCCCTTCCGCCAGCATGGTGCTCCGCAACCACTCCACCAGCCCTGACCAGTAGGCCTTGCCCACCAGCACCACCGGGAACTCCCCGACCTTCCCCGTCTGAATCAGCGTCAGCGCCTCGAACAGCTCGTCCAGCGTCCCGAATCCACCGGGGAACACCACGAACGCCATGGAGTACTTGGCGAACATCGTCTTGCGGACAAAGAAAAAGCGGAAGTAGAGGCTGCGCCGCACATAGGCGTTGGTACCCTGCTCATGCGGCAGCTCGATGTTGCAGCCGATGGAGAGGCCATTGCCTTCCAGGGCACCCTTGTTGGCTGCCTCCATGATCCCGGGGCCGCCGCCGGTAATAATGGGAAACCCCGCTTCGGCCAGGCACCGTGCGGTATCGACCGTGCGCTGGTACATGGGGTCGGTCGGCAGCACCCTGGCGCCCCCGAAAATCGCGACGGCGTCCTGAACATCCCCCAGTTTCTCGAATCCTTCCACGAACTCCGCCATGATCCGCAACACGCGCCATGGGTCGGTCTTGCGGAGCGCGTCCGGGCGCTCGTTCGCTTCGACGCTCTCGAGCAGCAGTTCGTCCTCGGTCGGGCCGCGCTGCCGGTCGCTGTGGCGCAGGGGAGACTGCTGGGGATTTACCACGGCTGAGGCTCCATCGTGAAAACCGGAATCAGGGCAATCCTACAGATCGGCGCAGGGGTCAGACCGCTCAGCCCGAGGGGTCACCAGAACCAGGTCGTAGACGGACAGTTCCTGGGCACCAGGCAGTGCTCCATCCTCGCCCCGCTCCAGCAGTCCCACGACCAGCAGGCGATCCGAGGACGCCGCCTTCGCGAGCAACCGGGGAACACCCATGTCGCGACGGACATGCCCGTTGCCGGCGATCAGCCACGCGGGGCCACTGGCACGCGCCTGCAGGATCGCGCGTGTCATGGAGGCATCCCGTGCCTCCTGTGCGGCGCGCATCCCCGGCACCATGCTGAGCGGCAACTTGCCACAATGCCCCTCGATGAGCTCCTGATCGATACCGGCCCGCCCGATACTGTCGAGCGGTGCCTGCGCCAGCAGCACCTGAAGGTCCGCTGGCAGCGCCGATTCCCCCTCGCGCACCACCGCGCGGAGTGACTCGCGCGACAACCCGCTGCCCCAGACCCCACGCCCATGTGCCAGTGCCGCCTCAACCACAGGACGGTGCAATGGCCACTGCCAGCCCTTTCGGTCGAACCCATGGCCGTCCAACCAGTCCTCGAGCGGCATGCCCGGCGCTGGAGGAGACAGCGGCCCCTCACTCCGCGCAAACTGTTCGAACACCACGGCGGGACGGCGGGCCGCGAGGGCGGTGATGAGGTCGGCCCGAAGCTGGTGCTGCCGGCCGTTGTCATGGACCTCCCCCAGCAGGACGATGTCGGCCTCCCCCATACGCCGCAGCAGGGCGGCAGGGGAGACCGGAGCTCCGGAGGCATTCAGGAGCACGGTCGAGTCGGGCAGGGCGAAGCTCGCCGGTACCACACCGGGGGACGGCGTACCGCCGCAGCCGAGCGACAGGAATGTCAGGGCAAGACAGAGATGTTGGCGCATGGCAGAAAGTACCACCTCGGCCGGGGTCAGAGCTATCCCGAACCTCCCCGACGCGTCGGTATAATCTCGCGGACCCATGGATTATCTTGCTGCCCATGAATGAGAGCCGGGGCTGGGCGGGCTTCTTGCTTCGCCTCATCCTGCGGGGGTTGGTAAACCCGCGGACTGCCGTTGACCTGCTGGCCCTGGGCTGGGCATTCCGGCGTCGGGACTGGTGGAACCGGGCACCGTTCCTCCCGGTCCCGGATCGGACGTACCTCGACTGGCGACTGCACACCGCCTACGGCGAGGAACGATCGGTTCCGCCAGTTGAGGATGTGCTCCGCTTCGCCCGGTGGCGGCGGACGATCCTGCGGGACGGCGGGTGAGACAAGCAGGTGAGAGCGGCGGGTGAGAACGGCGGGGTGAGACAAGCAGGTGAGAGCGGCGGGTGAGAACGGCGGGGTGAGACAAGCAGGTGAGAGCAGCAGGTGAGGGAAACGGGTGAAAATGGCGGGGAGAGAAGCTGGTATCAGGGTAGCAGGTGACGTGACCCGTTCCGATTTGAGGAGAATCTTGGCTCCAGCACCGGTACCCCACGTAGTCATCATTGGCGGCGGCTTCGCGGGCCTGTATACGGCCACCGGACTCGCCGGGGCGCCGGTGCGGATCACGGTCATCGATCGGCAGAATCACCATCTTTTTCAGCCGATGCTGTACCAGGTGGCGACGGCCGCGCTCTCCCCGTCCGATATCGCCAGCCCCATACGGTCGATCCTCAGCGATCAGCAGAACGTCGATGTGCTCTTTGGGGAGGCCAGCGAGGTCCGCCCTGATGCACGGCAAGTCGTACTGGCTGATGGTAGTGTGCTTGACTACGACTATCTGATTGTCGCCACTGGTGCCCGCCATTCCTATTTCGGACGCGATGACTGGGAGATGTACGCCCCAGGCCTCAAGAGCCTCGAGGATGCCGAGGAGATTCGTCGCCGGGTCCTGCTCGTCGTTCGAGCGGGCCGAGCGGGAACCCGACCCGGTGAAGCGCCATAGCCACCTGACCTTCGTGGTGGTGGGTGGGGGCCCGACCGGTGTCGAGGTCGCTGGTGCGCTGGCCGAGGTCCGTCGGTACGCGCTGCGGAAAGATTTCCGGCATATCGATCCCGGCGAAGCAACGGTGATGCTGCTCGAAGGGGGCGATCGCCTCCTGCCAAGCTATCCCGAGTCGTTGTCGGATCGGGCCAAGAGTGACCTCCGGCGATTGGGTGTTGAGGTTCGAGTCCAGACGCTGGTCACCGATATTCATGCCGGGTATGTCGTGGCCGGCGGCTGGACCATCCCCTCACGCACGGTGATCTGGGCGGCCGGCAACGTCGCGAGCCCGCTCACCCGCACGCTCGGCGTTCCCCTCGACCGCGCGGGCCGTGTGCTGGTCGAACCCGACTGCAGCATCCCGGGGCATCCCGAGGCCTTCGTGCTGGGCGATGCCGCGGCATTCCTGGACGCCCGACTCGGCACCCTCCCCGGGATCTGTCCGGTCGCGATTCAAATGGGGCAATACACCGCCAAGGTGATCCGCGGCGACCTGCGGCGTCAGGCTCGGCGGCCGTTCTCCTATTGGGACAAGGGTCAGCTCGCCGTCATCGGGCGGGCGCGTGCCGTGGCAGATATCGGCCGGTTCCACTTCGGTGGCATTCTCGCGTGGCTGGTCTGGATCTTCGTCCACATCTTTTTCCTGATTGGCTTCCGCAACCGGGTGATCGTCCTGCTGGAGTGGGCCTGGTCGTACATCACCTTTCAGCGTGGCGCCCGGCTCATCACCTGGTCCTGGGGACAGGCACCGGCCGAATTGCCCCAGCGGCGATCGGGACCAATGCCGGTCGCGCCAGGCGGCATGACCACCGGTCCCACACCGGCAGTGCCCGCCTCCCCTCCAAAGCCGTAATCGCAGCAATGCTTTCCGCGGCGAGCGTGAAGGCCGAAGCCGCCCGCCTCGGATTCATCGCGTGTGGGATCACCGACCTCACTCCCCTGCCGCACGCCACCGAACTTGATGCCTGGCTGGCGTCGGGATTCGCCGGGAACATGCGGTACCTCCATCGGCAGGCGAAGAAGCGCAAGGATCCGCGCCTGGCCGATCTCGAGGCGCGCCGGGCGATCGTAGTGCTGGACAACTATTGGTCCGCAGAGTCCGCAGAGTCCGCAGATTCCGCAGATTTCGCAGATGACGCAGGTGATGCAGATATCGAGGCCGCGGAGTCGGGGGCACGTCCGGCGACGCCGCGGATCGCCCGGTATGCGCGGGGGCAGGATTACCATCTCGTCACCCGGGCGCGGCTCGAGCAGCTAGCCGACTTCCTCCGCCAGCACGGCGCGGTTGCTGCCCGGGCATACGTCGACACCGGCCCGATCGCCGAGCGGGAGCTGGCACAGCGCGCTGGCCTCGGCTGGATCGGGAAGAACACGATGCTGCTGCGCCCGGGCACCGGCAGCTGGTTCTTCATCGGCAGCGTGCTCACCGATCTGCCGCTGGCGCTGGACTCGCCTTTCACTACCGACCACTGCGGCAGCTGCACCCGGTGCCTCGACGCCTGCCCGACTGGCGCGATCGTGGAGCCACGGCTGCTCGACGCCACCCGCTGCATTTCCTACCTGACCATCGAGCACAAGCCTGCCATCCCCGAAGCGCTGGTGCCCCAGCTCGCGGGGTACGCCTTCGGGTGCGACATCTGTAACGAAGTCTGCCCCTGGAATCAGCGGTTTGCCACCGAGACCACGATCAATGAGTTCCGTCCCCGGCCCACTCTGGAGGGAGCGGGGCCTGACTACTTCGAGACGATGGACCCGGAGACTTTCGAACGGACCTTTGCGGATACGCCGTTGTCACGTCCCGGCCTGGAGCGGATGCGGCGCAACTGGGCAGCCGCCCTGGCATCGATTCCCACTGAAAACGACTCAACGCAGAGGCACGGAGGATTCGCAGAGGGCGCAGAGTAGCAGGTTGTGGAAGACATCATCAGGCCTCTGCGCGCTCTGCGAGTCCCCGGCGCCTCTGCGTTGCGGTTTCCCTCTGTGCCACGATTATGTTAGTGCCCATGCCAGAGCTCTATTCCGTCGCCATCTTCGTCACCGACCTTGAGCGCGCCAAGCGGTTCTACCGGGATGCCCTGGAGCTTCCGGTCAGCCGGGAAGGCTCCTTCGGGGCGGAGTTCCTGGATGGCGCCTCCCACCTGAGCATCGTGCCCGCCGTACATCCGGATGCCCAGCCGCTGGTCGGCCGCCACACCGGCGTCACGCTGCAGGTGGAAGGGATTCTCGAGTTCTGTGAGCGGCTGCACGAGCGCAAAGTGAAGTTCGTCGCAGAGCCGACGCAGCAGGGCTTTGGGGTCATGGCGATGATCGCCGACCCGGATGGCAACATCCTCGCCCTGTGGGATGCCGAAACGCCGGAGAATGCGACCCACGCCCATGGGTGAGATGCTGTCGAAGCTCTATATCACCATCATGTCCCTCTGGACCTGGCTGGTGCTGGCCACCTGCCTGGTGCTCTGGCTCCCCATGATGGCCCTGCTGCTGGCCGTGACCTACCCCTTCGACCGAGAGCCGCTACTGGGTCGGGCTGTTCTTCCGCAAACTGGCCGTCGTCACCTGCACCCTCAACCCGCTCTGGCGCTTCCGGGTGAGCGGTACGCCGCCAGCCAATCCGCGCGGGCCCTTCGTCGCCGTCTCGAATCACGAGTCGTTCGTCGACATCCTGCTGATCAGCCATCTCCCATGGGAGATGAAATGGCTGTCCAAGATCGAGATCATGCGGATCCCGGTGCTCGGCTGGGACATGGTGCTGGCGGGAGATATTCCGGTGGAGCGGGGGACGGCCCGGAGTGCGGTCAAGGCGATGCAGCGCTGCACCGAGATGCTCAAGCGCGGCGTCTCGGTGATCATCTTTCCCGAGGGGACCCGCTCAGAGACCAGCGAGATGTTGCCGTTCAAAGACGGCGCCTTCCGCCTGGCCATCGACAGTGGCGTGCCGATCCTGCCCCTGGTTGTGCGCGGGACCGGTACCGCCCTTCCCAAACATGGCTGGCGCTTTGGCCGGTCCAACGCGGAAGTGCGGGTCCTGCCGCTGATCGAGACCACCGGCCTGCAGCGGGGCGACATCAAGGCGCTGAGTGAACGTGTGCGCACGATCATCGAAGCGGAACGGGGAGCACAGCCGGTGAAAGAAGCAGGTGAGAACCGTGGGTGAAAGAGGCGGGTGAGCGCAGGATTCGCTTTCTCACCCGCCGTTCTCACCCGCCGTTCTCACCCGCTGTTCTCACCCGCCGTTCTCACCCGCCGTTCTCACCTGCGGTTCTCACCCGCTGTTCTCACCCGCCGTTCTCACCCGCCGTTCTCACCTGCCGTTCTCACCCGCTGTTCTCACCCGCTGTTCTCACCCGCCGTTCTCACCCGCTGTTCTCACCCGCTTCCCTCACCCGCAGTCCTCACTGCACCGTCGCCAGCCGGGTGGCCGTGGACATCGGGGTGAATCCCGGCGCCGTGGCACTGACCGAGGTCTGTCCTGCCACCAGCGGCCGGAACGCCACACCTCCTGTGCCCACCGAGGTCGGAGTGTAGTAGACCAGCGGGGTGAGCTGAGCGGTTCGGGTGGCTGCCGCCCCTGCCGTGGTCACCAGCGTGCCGGTAGCGGGCATCGAGCTGACGAATGTCACCGTCACCGGCGACGCGCCAGCCCGGAGATTCTGGATCCGGTCGAAGCCGTTGAGCTGGCCGGAGGGAATGCCGATCTGCGCGTAGAACGCCACGTCGGCCCCACCCGCGGTATAACTCCCTACGCCCTGAATCTCGATAGCCGGCATGACCACCTGCTCACTGACTGTTCCGTTGGTAAAGCCAGAAGCGGTCGCGGTAATCGTGGGGGTTCCGGCCGCGCCCTCCATGCCATGGACATAGAAGGTGTAACTCGTCTGGTTCGTTCGGGATGAACACCTGGATCGATCCCGCGCTCAGGCTGTCGACCGCCTTCGAAACCCGCAGGATGGATGGATCCGAGCTGGTCAGCGTGACCGTCACGCCCCCGTGGTTGCTGGCACCCAGCGACAAGCTGACGGCCTCCTGCAACCCGCTGCCGACCTGGGGGTAGAAGCCACCCAGGGTGATCCCCGGCTGACTGATGGTGATCGGCCGGGTGCCGCTGGTGTTCGCCGTCTTGAAGCCCGGTATCGAGACGGCAATCGACACGGAGCCGTTCAGCACCGGGTGCACCGTGACACCACCGGTCGCAGGACCACTCCCATTGGTGTAATAGAACCCGCGCGGAATACGCGCCGTCCCGGTGGCCGCCCCGCCCGGGGTCACGCTGTCGATGATGGTGGCCACCGATGCCGGTGTCGCGGTGAACGTGGCCACCAGCGGACCGGTCCCGCCACCGCGCGTGTTCTGCACCCGCGCGACCGAGGAGCTGTCGCTGTACAGCACCCCGATCTGGGCGTAGAAGTTCACGTTGGGCGATAGCGTGGTCAGCGTCGGGGGGACACCCTGGATCTCCACTCCCGGTTTCACCGCCGTCACCTGCGCCAGGCCGGTCGCGAAGCGCGCCTCCGTCGCCGTCAGATTCACATTTCCGGTCTGACCTTCCAGCGCCTGGTAGTAGATCCCGAAGCTGGCCTGGCCGTTGGGCACCAGTCTCACGATCGTGGCGTGGCCCGGGCCATTCGGCAACGTGTCGATCAGGATGACGCCCGGATTGCTGCTGGTCACGGTGATGTTGGCGCCCCCGTGGTTGCTGGCCGAGAGACTCACCGAGCCCGATTCCACCAGACCACTCCCGACGAACGGATAATTCGGATTCACCGAGATGGTCGGCTGCGTGATCGTGATCCCGCGGGCCGCCGTGCTCTGGGCGATAAACCCCGGCGCAGTAACCTTCAGCGAATCGGTGCCGGCCGCGATCGGACGTCCGGCGATCCCACCCTGCGCCGGTCCACTCGCCGAGGTGTAGTAGAAGCCCGGTCCGCAGCTGAGCGGTGCCGGAGGCTGCGCCGTTGGGCTGGGTGAGCGAATCCACCACCCGGACCACCAGGGTGTCCGCGGTCGTGAAGGTGACGGCGATCGGTCCCGCGCCGCCGCGGCGGTTCTGCGCCCGGCTCAACCCGGTGTTCTGGCCATTCGGGATGCCGACCTGGGCGTAGTACACGGAAGTTGCCCGAGAGGGTGGTTGTGCTGCCGGGAATGCCCTGCAGCTCGATCCCCGGCTGGACCGTGGCCACGGTAGCCGTGCCGGTCGTGAAGCGTGGTTCGGTCGCCGTGATGGTCACAGACGGCGCCACCGCGCCATCAAGCGCCTGCAGATAATAGCTGAACTGGTTCTGGCCATTCGGGATCAGCCGACTGATCGAACCGGCACCGACGCTGTCGGGGAACAGCGACAACAGCAGTTTGGTCGGGATCACTGGATGTGAGCGTGACCGTGGCGCCCCCATGATTGGTCGCGCTCAGCGAGACGGAGCCGTTGTCCTGCAGCCCACTTCCCGATCGGTGAGAAGTTGGAGCCAACCGTGATCGTCGGCTGGGTCACCGCGAAGCCACGCACTCCGTCGACGGTCATCGTGATGAACCCGGGAATCGAGACCGTGACCGTATCCTGTCCGGCCGTCAGCGGCCGCAAGGTCATGCCGTATGGCGAGACCGCCGTACCCAGGGTGTAATAGTTCCCACCCGGAATGGTGGCCGTGCCGGTGGCGGCGCCAGTCGGGGTAGTGGTCGAATCGACGATGGTGGCGACCGTCGGAGTCTGACTGACCGCCGTCACCACAATCGGTGTGCCCAGTCCCGGCGACACGTTCTGCGCCCGGCTCACGCCGGTGAGCTGCCCGTTGGGGACGCCCACCTGCGAGTAGAACGCCGTATTGGTGGACAACGTGGTCGTGGCTGTCAGGCCGAATACCTCGACACCGGGGGTGACGATGGTCCCGGTGACGGAACCGTTGGTGAAGTTCGGCGCCGAGGCAGTGACGGTGATCGCCGAGTTGGCAGCCGTGATCGACTGGATGTAGAACGTCGCGAAGGTGTTGCCTGGCAGGATCGGGATGACCAGCGTGCCGGTCCCTGCCACCGTCGGGCTGGTGGAGAGTACTGCGGCTGCCGGATCGGAGCTGGTCAGCGTGACGCTCACGCCACCATGGTTGCTCGCACCCAGGTTGAAGTTGGCGGATTCCTCGAGCTGATGGCCGATCGGACCGCCACTGTTGATCGACATCGTGATCCCCGGTGTGGCCGTCACCGAGACCACCACACTATCAGACAGCAGGTTGGTGGCCGTCACCACCAGCGTGTCGCTGCACGGCAGGGTCGCCGATCCACCGTAGGTCAGCGCGGACGTCACGTTGACCACGCCCGTCGCGATCGTGCGCGGACTTTGCGCGGCGACACAGGTCGGGTGGCGACCGGTAATGGTCACCGGGATGCCGGGCGACGGCGCCGCCTGCGGCGTGCCGTTGCTCTCAAAGTTGATGGTGATGGACCCACCGAAGCTGCTGTTGATCGGCACGAAGGTTTGGACCACGTTCAGCGAGGCGGTGGTAGTCGTCGCCGATGTTCCCGTTACGTAGGCCGCGTTGGTGACCGTGATCGTGGAAGGCCCGGGCAGCACACCGCTCAGCGTGGCGTTCGCCGTCTGACCACCGGCGGCGATCGTCACCGTCGGGGTGGTCACCCCAACCCTGGTCGGATCGCTGCTCGCAATGGCGAAGGTCACACCACCCGCTGGCGCCGGGGCCGGCAACTGGATCGGGAGCGAGGAAGTCTGGCCGTACGGCACGTTGAGTGTGGTCGGGAGACTGATCTGGCGGTTCTGCACACCCACCGTCAGCGTACCGCTCGTGTACCCGGGTGCGGTCGCCGTCAGCGTGGCGGTCCCCGCTGAGATTCCGGTGATCGTCTTACTGCCGGTTGTCTGCCCGGCATTGATGTAGACGGTGTCGGGCGCGGGGACGGTGAACAGTCCGGTGTTGCTGCTGGCCAATGCCACCGGGAGGCGCGAGACCGGGGCCGTGTTCACGGTCACGTTCACCACTGACGTGAGCCCGATGCCCACGCCGGGGATCCCCGCGAACGCCAGCGAAATCGTCGGCTGCCCGAAGAGCGTGGTCACGCTGAAGATCGTCTGGGCCTGACCGGCCGTCAGCGTGGCGGTCGGTGTCGCCTGCACCAGGCCCAGAGTCCAGCTCGCCGACACTCGGCCCTGCGCGTTGGCCGTGCCGGTCGGCGGCGCAATGGTGCCATCGGTGACCGCCCAGCTGTAGTTGGCGTTCGGCACTGGATTGGCAAAGCTGTCCCTGATTTCCGCTACCAGCGGCTGCAACAATGTCTTGCCGGCGCTGTCGGTCTGGGCGTCGCCCGAAACTTTCACAATCGTCAGCGGCACCGTGGGGTCGCCGGTGGCCGTAAAGGTGACCGGCGTCAGTCCCGCCACGGTCGCGGTCACGGTATTGGTTCCGGCAGTCTGCCCCAGCTGCCACGAGGTCAGCGCTGCATCACCCTCCGTGTCGGTGATCTGATTCGCGCCGGTGAGCGTGCCGCCACCACTTCCGATGGCATAGGTCACCGGCACCCCGGCCAGCGGTTGGCCGTTCGCATCAAAGACCCGAACCGACGGTGTAGCACCGACGAACTGATGGACGATGGCACTCTGCGTCAGGGCGGTATTCGCGACAATACTCGCGGCGCCGGTCGTGGCCGGCACCACCGTCAGCGTCGACGCCTGGGTCAGACCCGTCGGGGTGCGCGCGGAAATCGTGTAACTCCCCAGTGCGGTCCCGGCGGCACTGAGCGTCGTGACGCTGAAGCTGCTGGCGGCGGCGGAGACCTGGGTGGAGTCGTCACTGATGATCTCCACCGGCACGCCAGGAATGATCGTCCCGGCCTGCCGCACCACCGCCGTCGCCACGCTCACCCCACCAGGGGCGACCGTGGCGGGTACCAGTACCAACTCGAGGGAATCGGATCCAATGCCCGGCCCGACATATACCGGGACGATCGGGTCGGTCTGGACCGAACGCCCCGCGATCGCAGTGACAAGGGAATTCGCCTCATAGAACACCACCCCGCCACCCCGCACCTCGGCGTGCAGCAGGAACTGTTCGGGCGATTCGTTGAGCTTGACCTCGACATCAATGGTGTAGCGTCCCGGCGTGGAGCTGAACTTGGTCGAGGGCACCGTCTGGCTGAACGCGAGCGACTCATCACTGCGCCGCAGCTCCACCAGGATCGTGTCCACCGTGATGGGGAAGCCGTTGTGCAGCTGGATCAGCGAGCTGAGGTCCAACGCCCCGCGGACCGGCGGCCGCGGCGCGAGCGCGTCGCTGCTGCAGGTGGTCAGGAGAATGGATCCAAAGAGAACGGCGAAGGCGCGGAACCGCTTCGCCCATCGCATACGTGAGCGGCTTGACCGGCGTGCGTCTGACACAGAGATCCATCTGAGGTGGGTCCCGCGAAGCTACAGGCTGGAGGGGTACTCGTCAAACGGGGAGGGCTGTAATGGCATCTGCTTACGTAGTATCCTCAGCTACCTCGCTTCTTGGCGATCCCCTTCACGCCAGCGGTACAGCACCCGGTTCGTGCCCGACCATTCCAGGACCCGGTCAAACCGCATCCCCACCTTCTCGAGCACGCGGTGGGACGCAACGTTATCCGGGTGGACGATCGCTACCAGCGTCCGCCACCCCAGGGTCTCGCGACCGTGGTGCATGCAGGCCCAGGCGATCTCGGTGCCCAGTCCCTGCCCCCACAACGCGGGCCCGAAGCTGTACCCCACCTCCATCTCCAGCATCCCATCGAGCGGGAGCGTACGCAGCATCCCGCGCCCGACGATCAGGCCGCTGGCCCGGAGGCGCACCATCCACAATCCGAAATTGTACTCGGCCCAGTGGGCCAGATTGCGAGCCAGGTAGGCGCGGGTCGCTTCCTCGCCCATGACCCCGCCCAGCATCGCCATCTGGGCCGAATCCTGATGCATGGCCAGCAGGTCGTCGAAGTGCGCTTCCGTCAGCCGCTCGGCGGCGAGACGGTCGGTCGTCCAGGAAGCGGGAAACGCCATGCGCTATCGGGCCCAGCCGTAGCCGCCGACTCGCGTGCCGTCCTTCATGACAAAGCGGACTTTCCGGAGCACACCGATATCCTTCGTCGGGTCGCCATCCACCGCAATCAGATCCGCCAGCATGCCCGGGGCGATGCGACCAACCCGATCCTCCATGTGGAAGATTTTCGCGTTGCCCGAAGTGGCGGACTTCATCGCCGCCAATGGCGTCATCCCATACTCCACCATCGCCTCGAGTTCGCGATAGTTTTCGCCGTGAGGAAAGACTCCAACGTCGCCACCAAAGCAGATCGTGACACCGGCATCGAGCGCCGCCTTGAAGCTCTGCTGCTTCTTCACCAGTTCAGCGTTGCGCGGCATCGTTCCCTTCACCCAGCCGCCAAAATACGTCTCGTATGCCTCGGCGGTGGCGAGCGTCGGACAGAGCGCGATGCCCTTCTGCCTCATCAGGCGGAAGACCTCCGGTGTTCCGTTATCGCCATGCTCGATCGTCTCGACGCCCGCCAGCGCCGCCCGGCGCATGCCCTCGGGAGTCATCGCGTGAGCCGCAACCGGCCGCCCCGCATCTTTCGCGGTCTGCACCATCGACTGCAGCTCCTCCAGGCTGAAGGTTGGCATCGCTTTGCCGCCCGGGCCCCAGCTGTAATCGGCGTACACCTTGATCCAGTCGGCGCCGTGGCCAATCTGGTTGCGCACCGCGCGAGCGACACCTTCCACGCCGGTCGCCTCCTCCGCCCCCTGTCCCGGATCAAATGAATAGTTCGCGCGACTCGGCCCGTAGGCTCCGGTCGCCACAATCGCTCGGGTGACGACGATCAGCCGCGGGCCGGGGACGATGCCGCGATTGATGGCTCGCTTGAGCTGGACGTCAAAGTCGCTCATCCCCTCGGTACCGAGGTCCCGCTCGGTGGTGACCCCCGCCTCGAGGGTCACGCGCGCATGGGCGATCGCCCTGGCCATTCGGATGCCGGCGGTTTCTCCCAGGACCTGCTGGTCCCACCGGGTTTCGTTGTACGGATGCAGGAAGAGGTGAGAATGGCCTTCAATGAGTCCGGGGATCAGCGTCATTCCCGGCAGCGAGATGTGCGGCGTGCCGGCGGGAACCGACAATGCGGCGAGCGGGGCCACCGCCTCGATCCTGTTGCCCCGCACGACGACGACAAGTCCCGGCTTGGGTGCATCGGAGACACCGTCCCACACCGCGGCGGGGACAAGGACGGTTACTTCGCTGGTATCTGGCTTCTCCGGGGTCTGGGCGGCGAGCTGAGTGGCGGCCAGCATCAGAGCAACAAGTTTCACTGGGACCTCACTTCCCGATTTGAGCCGCGAAGACGCGGAGCGAGCCGGCACGCACCCTCGACCAGCACTACCTGTACCCAAACTACAAGAATTGTTGCGTGGGTGCAGTTCGGTTAGGGCTCCTTGCCTGCTTGCCTCTGCGGCTCCGCGGCTCCGCGGCTCCGCGTGATACCGACTCAGTGTCCGTCGTAAACCTGGCGCGCGCGTTTCAACCGGATCAGAACGTGACTTTCCCCGCTCCGGCGCCGGTAGACTGCGAACCGATCCTCGGCGTCATTCCCTTCCCACCCTTCGGTCCCTTGCCCTGCACCTGCAGATCCTTGATCGCCTTCCCTCGGCCAGCCTTGGACGGTGAATCAGGCTTCCGGCTCTTCCTGGACGCGGCCATCTGGTCCCCCTCTGGATAATGTTGTCCGTCAACGACCTCTGTTTCATAGAAGGCGCGAATGCCGGCTCCGAAGCGACAACGGTCCTACCCCGGTTCCTGGGGCGAAGCTTTCTGCGCCCGCTCGCCAAGCCGAGGATCGCCGATCTTCTCGACCCAGTCGGCAAAGGCCGGTTGCGGTCCACGCCAGCGTAGCTGATCGACGGAGTCAAACAGCGGCGCATCGTCGCGCAGCGTCGCCAGTCGCTTGAACAACAGCGCCCGCTCCCGCGTCTCATCGGCCAGGATCTCCGATGGAAATGACTCGATCGGACCGTGGCGATTGAGCATCCGCGCGGCGCCGACGGCGCCGATGCCCGGGATCCCGGGATAGCCGTCCTGGGCGTCGCCCACCAGCGCCAGGAAATCGGGGATCAGCTCGGGCGTGACGCCGAACTTCTTCTTGACCCCGTCAGCATCGCGGATCTGCCCGCCCTTCCGGTCGATCTGGACCACCCGATCGCCCCGTACGCACTGGGCGAGATCCTTGTCGTTGGCCCAGATCGAGACCTTTTCCACGGCGGGATCGAGATCGGCGAGACGGGCGGCGGAGGCGAGTCCGTCGTCCGCCTCCAGCTCGATCATTGGCCAGACGGCGACACCCATCGCGCTGAGCGCTTCCTCCAATGGGGTGAACTGCCGCCGCAGGACATGGTCGATGCCGGCCCCGGTCTTGTAGTCCGACCACAATTCGTTCCGGAAGGATTCGATGACATGGTCGGTGGCCACACCGAGATGCGTGGCGCCCTGCTCGATCAGCTCCAGGGTGCCGTGCAGCACGCCGCGCACCGCGCCGTACGGCTTGTCCTTGCCCTTGTTGAACCGGCGCAGCCCGTAGAAGTGCCGGAACAGTTCGTAGGTGCCGTCGATGAGGTGGACGATCATGGTGGCCTTGTGTCATTGCGAGGAGGTCGCGCGGCGACCGACGAAGCAATCCCCCAACGTCCGATCGCAGTCAGGGGATTGCTTCGTCGGGCTTCGCCCTCCTTGCAATGACAGGACCGCCTGACCGCCTGACCGCCCGACCGACCTACCGCCGAAGCTGCTCGTCAATCGACCGGGTCTGCGCCGTCACCACGTTGCCCGTATGGAGCGTGCTCTTCCGCTCGATCAGCAGGCAGTGGCATTCCTCCTCGGCGACCGGATTGTGCCGCACCCCTTTGGGAACCACGTACATCTCTCCTTCGTTCAGGTCGACGACCCTGTCCTCGAACTCGATCCGCAACCGGCCTTTGAGGATGTAGAACAGCTCATCCTCGTTCTCGTGCGCGTGCCAGGTGAAGGTGCCTTTGATCTTGGCGACTTTCACGTAGGCCTCGTCCACTTCGGCGATCACTCGAGGCGACCACAATTCGGGGAGGGAGGCAGCGATCTGGTGGGGATTGATGGTCGGGTGCATGATCGGCGCGGGTAAGGGACGGTGGACAATAGCGAACTGCAACGGGGGAAGTATGCAACACCGCACGCCATCCGGAAGGACGGTGCCATTGACAGCCTGAGTTGAAGTGCTAGTTTTTTAGCAGCATGCTAGTTCCTTAGCACTTCAACCCTGAGCCCTATGCCGCGTCCCCGATCCGAACCCCCGGCGCCCTCCCCCCTCAGCCGGCGCGAACGACAGCTCATGGACATCGTCTACCGCCTGGGCCGAAGCACCGCCGCCGAGATCCGGGACGCCATGCCCGATGCACCCAGCTATTCCGCGGTGCGGGCCCTGCTGCGGATCCTGGAGACCAAGGGCCACCTGCGCCATGAGCAGGATGGGGCACGCTACATCTTCCTCCCAATCGTTCCCGCGGCCGATGCCAGGCTCGGCGCGCTGGACCAGGTGATCGACACCTTTTTCCAGGGTTCCGCGTCGGAGGCCATGGCGGCCTTGCTCGACAGCGCCGACAAGCGTCTCAATCGCGCCGAACTGACCCAGATCGCCAGGCTGATTGCCGAGGCAAGAAAGGAGGGCCGCTGATGTCGCTCACCGACCTTTTCATCCAGGTTGCCGCACGGGGTACGGCCCTGCTCCTGACCACCGCGGTCGCGGGATTTCTCTTTCGCCGTGCCTCGGCGGCAACCCGCCACCTGATCTGGACCGGCGGACTCACCGTCAGCCTCATCGTTCCACTGATCTCGGTGCCGGAGCCCGCGTTCCCGGTCTTGCCAGTGGTGAGCGCGTCACCAGTCGCCGCTGCCAGCAATCAGCGGTGGTCCGGCACCATGACTGATCCTGCCCCGGTTTCCCGCGCCGTGGACCCTGTGGATCTGTCTGCGTCACCTGCGGATCCGTCCGCGCATTCCGCGCACTCGGCGGATCCATCTGCCAGTCTATTTTCTGTGGGCCCCCAGCTGCTGGGCGTGATCTGGCTCCTGGGCCTGCTGCTGGCCGGTTTCCGCCTTGTCGCCGGCTGGATCGCCATTGCCCGCTTCGCCCGGCGCGCGGTCCCGGTCACGAGCTTGGAGTGGCTGGCCACGATTCGTACTGTCCTGCCACCGGCATCTCCTCACCGTGCGATTCGTTTCATCGAATCGTCCGAAGTCGCTACGCCCTGCACCTGGGGCACCCTCGCTCCGACCGTGCTCCTGCCCGCAATCGGCGCAGAGTGGAATGCGGAGGAGCGGCGTCAGGTCGTGGTGCACGAGCTGGCGCACGTGCGCCGGTTCGACTGCGCCACGCAGATTGTCACCACGCTGGCGGTGGGGCTCCACTGGTTCAATCCGCTGGCCTGGCTGGCGCAGCGCCAGTGCCGAGTAGCGCGGGAACAGGCGTGCGATGACGAGGTGCTTGCCGCCGGCGGCATGGCCTCGACCTATGCCGGACTGCTGCTCGCCGCCGCGGCACCGGAGGGGGGACCGTGGCTTCCCTCCGAGGCCCAGGCAATGGCGCGCCGCTCGCAGATCGGCGATCGGCTGCTGGCCGTCCTGGATCCCGCCCGCCGCCGTACCCCGATCAACCGCCGCACTATTGGCTGGCTCACGGCCTCGACGCTCGCGGTGGCGGTCCCGGTCGTCAGCCTTGGGGCGCGTACCGTCGTCCCGCCGCAGGGGTCGCCCCGCACCAGCCCGAGCGAGGTGAGTGCCACGCCCGGTGCCGATACGACTTCGATCGCGGTCACCAGAGTCTCCGCTCTTTCGCCGGGGTCCGGACCCGGGGCCAGGACTCCGCTGTCAGTGCTGACGGTCCCGGTTGAGTTGCCGGCGGTCTGCGACCAGACGAAAGAGCGGGGCAAAGGATCATCGGGCAGCGCCCAGTCGTCCTTCACCGACGATGGGGGAGATGAGCGCAAGAACACGTACATGCTGAACTGGTCGGCTCCGCATTGCACTGTCCGGATCCTGGGTCGCGGCAAGATCGTCTTCACCAGTTCAGAGGATGATGTCTCGGCGCTATCCGACGGTGGCCGGTTCGAGATCCAGGCGGAGGAGAACAATACGAGTCGCAGCTACCTGGTCACCAACAAGAGGGGATCGCTCGAGCGGCGCTATCAGGTGGACGATAAGGATGCCACGCTCGACAGTGAGGCGATCACGTGGCGCGCGTCGCTCATCCTCGAGTTCATCCGTCGCACCGGCTATGACGCCGAAGCGCGCGCGGCCCGAATCCGGAAGCAGGGCGGCATCGGTGCGCTGGTGACGGAGATCGGTGCCATTAACAGCGATGGGGTTCGCGCAACCTATCTCAAAGTGGGACTCGATAATCGCAGCACCACCGCGAACGATGCGGCCCGGCTCCTGCTGCTGGTGCAGGGGATCGGCTCGGACGGCGATCGGGCGGCGGTACTGAAGGCCACGCCGGTCGCCTTGCTCTCCGACGAAGCGGTGCAGCGTGCCTACGCCGAGGCGGCTCGGGGCATTGGGTCGGATGGTGATAAGGCGTCGGTACTCACCACCGCCATTCGCTCCGGGCGGCTGACGGCAGGTTCCTGCGAATGGGTCGTTGGACTGGCGAGCAACATTGGTTCGGATGGCGATCGCAGCGCGGTGCTGATCAGTGCCACCGATGCGCTGCAGTGGAACTCCAGCTGTGTCCGTCGGTCGCTCGAGGCGACCCGCGAGATCGGTTCCGATGGCGACAAGGCCACGACGCTTGTCCGGTTCCTCCAGCGCCACGGTTTGCCGGCCGAGCTGGTCCCGGTGTTCTTCGCGACCACCGCGACCATCGGATCCGACGGAGATCATGCCAGCGTCCTGCGGCGGGTGATCGACCTCGACTCCAGCAGCGACGCGGTAGTCCAGGGGTTACTGGAAGACTCCCGCCACATCGGTTCGGATGGCGATCATTCCAGTGTACTGGTCGCTGCGGCGCGGCGCGGATTGATCCGGTCGGAGAAGCTGAAGACCCTGTATCGCCAGTCGGCCAACGGGATCGGCTCGGATGGCGATCGCGAGGCGGCGATCCGGGCGCTGGAGTAAACAGCAACGCAGGGGCGCAGAGGATTCGCAAAAGGGGCAGAGAACAGCTGGTTGATGTGGGAGATCGGTTTTACCCGACTCGAAACCAGCATCAATCTTGTCTCTGCGACCTCTGCGAATCCTTTGTGCCTCTGCGTTGCTGTTAAAGCCTCAGCGTACCTCAGCTCCTGGCCAATGCCTTGATGGCGGCCGACATCGCCTTGACCCGCGTCGGGTCGTTGGCTCCAGTCACGTCACGATCCACTGCCGTCGCGAGTGCCGTCAGCGTCGCGCGTCGCCTCGATGGAGTTGCCTTCTCCGCCGCATCGAGTGCCGTCCCGATCGCCGTGGTCCGCGCGGCGGAAAGTCCGTCCCCCCGTACCAGCTGGTCCAGGTAGGAGCGCACCACCGGGAACGCGGCCGGCCAGGTGACCTGCGGCTGGCTCTGCGGATTGTACTGGACCATGCGGACCAGCTTGGCCGCCTCGATCTCGTTGGCGGATAGATGCTCACTCGGCATCAGCTCGAGGATATCCAGCCCGCGGTCGAGCTCCGACGAATAGATCAGGCCATTCCACCAGTAGGCTCCCCATGACCCGCCAATCGTGCCACTCATGCGGCGGGCTCCGGGAGTCGTGTCGGCCGCAGGCGGCGCCGCGTCGATCGGGCCGCGATCGAAGTACGCCAGCTCCTTCGGATGATCTGGATCAGTGAACTCGACCACGCTGATCCCGCCCTGGTACCACCCCTGCACCATGATGTCGCGGCCGGGCACCGGCACCAGGCCGCCGTTGTGCGACACGCAGTTTTCCTGCGCGGCCTGCGCCGTCGGGATCTTGAAGTAGGCATGTTCGGTGTACTTCCGCTTCGCATCAATGGTGAGGGTCGTGTTGCCGCCCATCTCCATCATCGACGTGGCCTGGCACATCGGCCCCGTGCCACCGCCCCATTCATCGGTGAACACCACCTTCTTGCCGTCGTTGCTGAAGACCGCCGTATGCCACAGCGAGAAGTTGGTGTCGGCAATCGCGTCGAGCCGTACCGGCTTCACCGGATTCGAGATGTCGACCAGCAGGCCGTAGCTGGCGCACGCGCCCGCCAGCAGGTTCATCGCCGGGTACGCGGTGACGTCGTGACAGTTCCTGGGACCCGTCGGTGGCGGAGGCGGCGGAGCTGGTGCGGCCGTCGAATCAGCAGCGCGGCGCGGCGCCGACCGATTTGCCCGGAGCGCCGAGCGAGGCGCCGGATCGAGGCCGGTGAAGATCCGGGCGCCGGTCACCACCGCGGCTTTCTCGGGATGCGCCAGCGGCACCTTGATCACGTCGAGGCGGTAGAGCGAATTGGATTCGTCGGCCGGGTCGGTGCCTTCCTTGCAACCCGCGAGCTCGGAATCGGGCCGCGCGCCCTGGTTCCCCGAGACATAGATGTAGATGACCGTCTTGTCCTTCGGGTCCGGGACGATCGTATGCGTGTGCGAGCCCTTGCAGGTCTGGACATTCGTGATGAGCCGCGGCTGGGCCGGATTCGACACATCGTAGATGCGAACGCCGGCCATGTGATCCTTCGGGTCCTGCACTCCGCCGCTCGCGCAATCGTTCCGGTTGCCGCGTCCTTCGGCCGAGAGGAAGAGCAGATGGCCGTAGATGGAAGGATCGCCCTGCGACGTGATGCAGGAGATGGCGGCGACCGTGGTCGGCTGGGCGGGGTTGCTCACATCCCAGATGGTGAACCCGGCGAAGTTGCCTTGATAGACATACTTGCCGCGGAAGGCCAGATCGGAATTGATGAAGGTCAGCCCGCGCGCCGTATCAAACGCCGCCGGCTTGGGGGAGAACGAGATCAGTCGCATGTTTTCGGCGGCGATCCCGGCGTCGAGCCGACCGGCCTTGAGGCCGGAACGGGGATCGGTGGTGCTGGGATAGGTCTGGGCGAGCAACGGGGGCGCGGCGATCAGCAGCGCGGCAAGTACAACGAACTGACGGGCGAGGCGCATCGGCAGCGGCTCCGGGTGGTGTGGAAGGGGAATCTACTTGTCGGGCAGTTGCGCGAGCATCCGTCGCATCGCACCGATCTCGGCTGTCTGAACCGATACGACGTCGTTGGCAAAGACGTTGACGTCGACCTCCTGCGCGGCGCCGGGCGTGGCGAACAACTCCTTGACCATGAGCAGCGCGCCCTCGTGATGCTGGATCATGAGCGGGAGGTACGCATGGTCAAATGCGCTGCCGGAGGCGGCGCTCAGGGAGTCTAGCTGTTGCGCGGTCAGCATCCCCGGCATCATCATCGTCCGCCACGACCCGCTATCAGGAGCCGACTGGCCATTCCGGAGCAGCCAATCCTGCATGATGCGGATCTCGGCCACCTGCGACTGGTCGATCTTATTGGCCAGCTTCAGCACGCGGGGGTCGGCCTCGTGGGCAGCGGCCATCCGCGACATGTAGATCGCCTGTCCGTGGTGGGCGATCATCCCCTGCATGAACATCACGTCCGCCGCCGTGTACGCCGCCCCGTGGGGGACGACGATCGGGGCATGATGGTTCATCCCTTCCATTGGCTGCTGAGCCTGGACGGCGGTGGGAGGTCCGAGGCTCAGCGCTGCGGCTGCCACGGCGGCGATGGAAGGCGAGGGGCCCTGAGGCGTCTCGTCCAACTATTCGGCAGGATCATGGTTCAGAAAATAGCGAGGTTGCGGTCGGCTTTCACAGGTCTTTCCATGCCCTGCGGGCGGCCAACGCAGAGGCGCAGAGGAAAAACGACAGCGAGGGCACAGAGGGCTTCCGGGTATGCGCTTTTTGGGGTGGCCTTGGCGCAGGCAGAGTTGTGCTCGTGTCCTCATACCGGTGATTGCCTCCCGCGGGACCACCCTTAAAAAGTCCCAACGGCGAGGCCTCTCCGCCCTCTCTGTGCTTTTCCTCTGCGCCTCTGCGTTGAGCCGCCCGCAGGGCGCACCACGCCTGACCTAGCGGCCGAGGAGCAAACGCAGGAACACGTCATCCCGATAATCCGGCCCGGTGTTGTGCCCGAAGCGCACCACCACCAGCCCCTGGGTCGGCAGGATATACAGCCGCTGTCCGCCCGTCCCCGCCGCCATCAGGAGATCGTGCGGCAGGTCTGGCGCATTGATCGTGCGATCCGTCGTTCCCGCGCGTTCGACCCCTGGCGGCGCCGGCCGAGTGGGCTCGACGGCGTTGAGCCAGATCCCGAGCCCGTAGTACGGGTTGGCCTCGCTCCCTTTGCCGCACTCGGCGAGCGCCGCGGCTGGGATGAGCTGCTTGCCGTGCCAGCGACCTTGGTCGAGCAGCAACAGACCAAACTTCCCCCAGTTGCGCGCCGTGAACGCCGCTCCGCTCGCCAGCCCGGGCCGCCCGGCGCCATCCCGTTGCCACTCACCCACCTCGATCCCCATCGGCCGAAACACTCGTCGCGTGAGGTACGCGACCAGGTCTTCGCCTTCGAGTTTGCGCAACATCACTTCGGCGAAGACCGCGAAGCTGGTTCCGCCGTAGGCGAACTTCTGTCCGGGTCGGGAGGCCAGAGTGAGCCCGCGCCCGGTGGGGTCGGGTTCGAGCCCACTGGTGAGGTTGAGCAGCTGGCGGATGGTGATGGTCTTGAGGAGTGAGTCGGCGGCGAACTCGGGGAGGTTCCGAGCGACCGGCTCACTTAGGAAATCTGCGTAATTTGCGGACCCAAGGGCGCTGAGCACACAGGCGAAAGTCTTGGTGCCGCTGGCGAGTTGATGCGGCTGCTCCGCCTTCCAGCCGTTCTGGTACTGCTCGAAGACCAGGGAGTTGTGGTGGAAGACCAGGACGGCGTCGCCGGAGTGGGCAGCGGAGTAGGAGGCGGCTTTCTGGTGGGCCTCCGCGGTTTGGGCGGCCACGTTCGTAACCGCGAAGAGCACCCCAAATGCCACCAGGGAGGAGATCGGCGCAGAGGTCGGCATAAAATGGATGATATCGCCACGCCGCCTTGGCCGAGAGTGCCTTGGGTCGCGCAGCACCTGATGTCACGGCATCCCCGCCCATGGCCCGCAACCCCGGGTATCTCGCCGTCTACATTCAGAGAGCGCGTGCCGAACCGCGGTCGGCTTGATCCCACGACCAACACCCCCAACGTCAATACATACGGCAGCATCAGAAACAGCTGATACGGAATCCCGGTGGAACGCGACTGCAGCACAAACTGCAGCGCCATCGCCGCCCCGAACAACAGACTCGCCAGCAGTACCCGCACCGGGTGATACCGCCCCAGCACTACGATGGCGATGGCCATGAACCCGCGACCCGCCGTCATCTTCTCCACGAACGTGCCCGTCTGCCCCAGTACCAGCGCTGCGCCCGCCAGCCCCGCCAGCGCCCCGCCTATAAGGAGCGCGCCGAGCTGCGTCAGTCGCACCGTAACGCCCATCGCTGCTGCCGAGCCGTCACCCGCCGAGCCGCCGGCACTGGACCCGCCTACAGCTCGAAGCTGAAGTCCCCACCTGGTCCGGAACAACAGCCACCAGACCAGGGGCACCAGCAGGTACCCCGCGTAGGTGACAACACTTTGTGAAAAGAAGGCCGGGCCGACGACCGGCAGGCCTGACAAGACCGGGATTTCCAGCGTTCCGTAAGTAGGAAGCGAGAGGCCCACGCCCCCTGCGCCATACGCCTGGCGATACACCGTCCCCGTCAGCCCCACGCACAGCAGGGTGACCGCCGTCCCGGTGATGATCTGTTCCGCCCGGGCCCCGATCGCGACTGCGGCAAAGAGGAGCGCCACCAGCACGCCCGCCACGATCGCGGCTGCGGTGCCGGCCCACAGACCGCCGGCGGTGGCTCCCAGTGTCGAGGCCAGCGCGCCGGCCAGCATCGCTCCCTCAATGGAGAGGTTGATCACGCCGCCCCGCTCGACCAACGTCTCGCCCAGCGCCGCGAGCAGCAACGGCGTGGCGACCCGAACCGTGGCGGCCAGCCAGGAGAGGAGGAGGGCTTCATCCATTGGAGGACCCCCAGCGTGTCCTTGCGAGGAGGGCGCAGCCCGACGAAGCAATCCCCTGACCTCCGATCGGAGGTCCGGAGATTGCTTCGGTCGCTACGCTCCCTCGCAATGACCTAGTGCTCACCTCGGCCCCGCTCCCCGCGCTCCGCTCGGGGCTTCGAACTCCTGGCCCCTGACCCCCGACGCCTGACCCTTGTCCTCTGATCCCTGACGCCTGAAGACTTCCGCAACAAGCACAACCAGAATGACAGTGGCCTCCACCACCGATCCCACCACCGCCGGCACCCCCGCGTCCCGCTGCATCGCCGCTGAGCCCGCCGACAGCGCTCCGAACAGGATCCCCGTTCCCACCGTCGCCAGCGGATGGAGCCGAGCCAGCAACGCGACCGCAATCGCGGTGAAGCCATACCCCGGCGACAGGTTCTGGAACAGGGCGTAACTCGAGCCCGAGATTTCGACCCCACCCGCCAATCCGGCGATCGCTCCGGACACCGCCAGCGCCAATCCCAGTGCCCGGCCCACCTTTAATCGACCCACCGTAGCCGCCGCCAGCGGGTTGGCCCCAACCGACCGCATCTGAAAGCCGCGCAAGGTCTTATCCCAGAATACCCAGAGGGCGACCGCTAGTAGTAGCGCCAACAACATCCCTAAATGCAACCTTGCCCCGGTCAGTTGGGGTAGCCGAGTGGCCAGTGGCAGCGGATCGCTCTGCGGATAGATCCCTTTCGCCTCCTGCAGCGGCCCCGTCACCATCCAGCTCACCAGCGCCTCGGCCACAAAATTCAGCAGGAGCGTGCTGATCACCTCCAGCACCCTGAACCGGATCCGCAACACGATCGGGACCGCGATCCACACGAGCCCCGCGACCGCCGCACTCAGGAGCAGCGTCGGAATCGCGAAGATCGACGGCCATCCTGCGAGCATCCCGCCGATCCAGGTGGCCGCGATCGCGCCCGCATAGAACTGACCCTCCGCGCCAATGTTCAGCGCGCCCGTGCGAAACGCGAAGCCTACCGACAGCCCGATGATGATCAGCGGGATCGACCTCGGCAGCGTAGCCGACAGAATTGCATCGCCCGACCCGAATGCCCCACGCCAGAGCGCGCCCAGTGCGAGCACTGGGTCGTAGCCCGTCGCCCACAGCCCGAGCACGAGCACAACGAGCCCGATGCATACCGCCACCAGTGGGAGAAGTCTTGACGCCCAGGCTTTCATGAGGATCCGATTTGATTAACAACGCTCACGCGGAGCCGCGGAGCCGCGGAGGTCGCGGAAAGGTTTCCCTGCCACTGTACCCACAATTGTTCATGTTGTTTCTTGGTGTGATCACATTGCTGTTCTTGCTCCTCAGCGGCTCAGCGCCTCCGCGTGAGCACAGTTACGTCACCATCGCCGCCCCGATGGCCTGCCGCTCCGCGCCCGCCGGCATCTCGGTCAGGGTCCCGTTGTTGAGGACGACGACCCGATCGACCAGCGGCAGCAACTCGTCGAGATCCGGCAGATGCACCAGCACCGCCACTCCCTGACCAGCGGCCTCCCGCAGCCGGCCCAGGATCGCCGCACTCGCCTTGATGTCCAGACCGCGGGTGGGGTTCTCCGCCAGCAGCACCGCCGGCCGCCGTTCAAGGGCGGAAGCCACAACCACCTTTTGTTGGTTCCCGCCGCTGAGCGCTGCCATGGCCGACCCGGTGGCGCCGCGAATATCGAACAATCCAACCAGCTCTCCCATCCGCGCCCGGGCCCCGGCCCATTCGATCCATGGCCCGTGAGTCCACGGCGCCTCATCGCCCAGCACCAGCGCGAGGTTCTCCGCCAGGGTGAACTCCTGGATTGTGCCCTCGACCGTCCGATCCTCCGGCACGAACCCCACCCTCCCGCGCACCTCCAGCGTCCCGCTGCTCGGCGCTGCCAGTCCCGCGATTGCCCGGAACAGCTCCCGCTGACCGCTCCCCTCCACCGCCGCCACGCCGACGAGCTCGCCAGCGCGCAGGGTGAAGCTGGCGGAGCGGAGCCCCGCACCAGTCTCTCCCACCCGCGCGACGCTCAATGCCTCAGCGTGAACAACCGACCTGCCGTCTGTGGCGATCTGTCTTTCTGTGATATCCGCGTAACCGGCGGCTCCGGCTGTTCCCACCATCGCCTCAATCAGCTGATCTCGCGTCAAACCTTCCCGTGGCGCCGAGACCTGCACTACGCCCCGACGCAGTACCGTCATCCGATCGGCGATCGCGAGCGCCTCATCCAGCTTGTGAGTAATGAAGATGACAGAGATGCCACGAGCCCGCAGGTCCCGGATCAATTCCAGCAATGCTACCGCTTCGGACGGCGCCAGCACGGATGTCGGTTCATCCAGCAGCAGGAGTCGCGCGTCGCTCGCCAGGGCCATCAGCAGTTCCAGCCGCTGTTTGAGTCCGGTGCTGAGCGATCCCGCGAGCAAGGTCGGCTCGAGCGGCAGCCCCAAACGTTCCGACAATTCCCGCGCCCTGGCGTTCATCACCGAGGGCCGTACCGGCCAGGCGGTGGCCAGCGTGATATTCTCCGCCACCGTCAGGGAATCGATCGAGGTGAAGTGCTGGTGCACCATCCCGATGCCCGCAGCCCGCGCATCTGCCGGCGACCGCAGACTGGTCACCTGTCCGTCGATCTTGATCACGCCCGCATCCGGCTGCACCAGGCCGAACGCGATCTTCATCAGCGTCGATTTCCCCGCCCCGTTCTCCCCCAGGACCGCATGCACTTCGCCCGCCCTGATGTCGAGAGAGACATCCTGGAGTGCTGTGGTGTTTCCGTAGCGCTTGGTGATGGCCTGCAGTTGGAGCATAGGAGGCTCACGCGAAGGCGCGAAGACTTCCGAAAGACGCGAATACTAAAACAGTTCGTACTTCGTGCTGTCTGGTTGCTTCGCGCCTTCGCGTGATGCTGTTACCGGGTCACATCCCGGTTGGATGATCGTGGAACTCCCACGGAAGGGCGTACCGGTCAGACAGATGCTCCGCCAGCGCCTTGACGCCAACCGTTTCCGTAGCGTAGTGCCCGGCGTAGAGCACATTGAGCCCCAGTTCCATCGCATCGAAGTAGGTGTGGGCCGCCCCTTCGCCAGTGATGAAGGTGTCGCAACCGGCCGCCTGCGCCTTGCCGATCGCGCTTCCCGCTCCGCCGGTAATGATCCCGATCCGACCGATTGTCTCGGGGCCGCCGGGGATGAGTTTGATCGTCGCCGAGTCGATTGCCAGGGCCCCGGCCAGCGCCGCGACGAGCGCGTCCCGCCGGCGAAGTGGCGCTGGAACAGGGCCGGCCACTCCGATCGGGGTCCCTTTGTGCAGCCCGAACCAGTCGAGCGGTGTGATACCCAGTTGCGCGGCGAGTACGGCGTTGTTCCCCACCTCGGGATGCAGATCCAGCGGGATGTGGGCGGAATACAGCGCGGTGTCCTGATCCATCAGGGCACGGATCTTCTTGTGCCGGCGTCCCGTCACCGGGCCATGGCCGTCCCAGAACATCCCATGGTGGACCAGCAGCAGCGCCGACCCGTCGCCCACACCCTCGATCGTCGCCTGGGACGCATCCACCGCCGCGACGATCCTCGTGACCGTTCCCCGATTCGCGACCTGGAGACCATTGAGCGCGTTGGCATCGTCCGGCACATCCGCGGTACGGAGGTACTGGTCGAGGTACGCAACAATATCTGTCAGCTTGATCATCATTTAGAAGCAACGCAGAGGCGCAGAGATTTCGCGGAGCTCGCAGAGACCAGCGTCGACATGGTCAGCAGGCCTGCCCTTGGCTCGGATCCACCAGCATAATCAGTTCTCTGTGCCCTCTGCGAAATCTCTGCGCCTCTGCGTTGCTTTTCCTTGTCTGCGTTGCTGTTCGCTTAGGGATTCACAGCGACAATGGAATCTTGCGCCCTGGTTACCTGGGCCTGCAAGGCGGCGGGGAGGGGCAAAGCCGGATTGGGCTCGTACCTGATGACTCCGCTCTTCAACCCGAATGATTCGAGCTTGGGCTGGAATCCACCCGCCTTCACCTCGCGGCCTACCAGGAGAAAGGCCTTGGGGAGGTCGATCACCGCGGACCCAAGCACGCGCTCGGGTGCCAGTTTCGCCTGGTTCTCATTGGCACCAAAGGCAAATGCCTGCTTCGATTCCTTCACCGCCTGGAACATCCCGAGCGCGGCCTGGTCGGCGTTGTGGTGGAACATGTCGGCGCCAGCCTGCAGCAGTGCGATGGTCGCTTCCCGTCCGGCAGCGACGTCATCAAAGCTGTTGAGATAGGTTGACCGGGCCGTGACTGCCGGGTTCACCGCTTTGGCGCCGGCCACCCATGCCGCCTCTGCTTCCTTGATCGGTGGCAGTTCAATCCCGCCGACAAATCCGATGATGTTCGACTTGGTCATCCCCCCGGCCACCATTCCCGCCAGGTAGCTCGCCTCCCCGAGACGGAATACCAGCGGCGAAACGTTGCCGGCGACCTTTTCGCCCGAGGTCACCACGAGGACGCTGTTGGGATATTGAGCGGAAACACGCTCGGCGGCACCCTGGAATTCGAAGCCGTGGCCGAAGATCAGGGTGTAGCCCTGGGCGGCGTAGGTTCGGAGTGCCTCCTCCTGTTCCGCCGGAGTCCGAGCTTCGACGTGGCTGATCGCGGCGCCCAGGCTATCTCGAATCTGCTCCAGACCCCGATAGGCCCCCGAGTTCCAGGCGGCATCGGCGATGGACCCGGGGGTCACCAGACCGACCCGAAAGCCGCTGGTGGGCGCCGATTTCGAGCATGCCAACGAGAGCAGGGCAAGGGTCGTCAGCATGACGCGCTTCACGAGTCATCTCCCGCCGACAGCCTCACGCCTCGGGTCAGTCTGTCGACACTTAGTGGGCAGCGTAGCAACAAAATAGCGACAGTGAGCCTTTGTAACGGCCGCATCACCGTGGCTATCCACAAGTCACGCCAAGTTTTCAACTAATGTGGGAACTCAAGCCGATTCTGCGGCCGTCCCGGTCAGGCTGCGCCGCTCTGGCGCCTCGCCGCGCTCGCCCGAGGGTTCCATACTGATTTGCCCATTGACCCGCCCACCCTCAGCGATGTGAATGCGCTGGGTCGTGATATCCCCCTGAATCAGTGCCCCAGGCTGAATTTCGACCCGGGTCTCGCCGTGAACCGTGCCGTGGATCTCTCCGCCGGCGACGATCTCCGGCGCATAGACGTCCCCCCGAATCACTGCTCCCGGCGCGACCAGGAGCTGGGTGGCGGCCCGGACGGTCCCCTGGATCTGACCCTCGATTTTGACGACTCCTTCACTCCCGATATCACCGACGATCGTGGTGCCTGCGGCAATGATGGTCAGGCCGGCAGGGTCCCCACGGCGAGGGGATTCGGAACGGGCGCCACCCTGCGAGGGGCGGTTGTTCGAGAACATGGCCATCAGCGCGACTCCTTGAGCATGGTGCGGGGGTCGATCGGTTCCCCACCGCGGCGGATTTCGAAGTGCAGGTGCGGGGCGCTCGAGCGCCCGGTATTGCCAGACAGCCCGATCACCAGGCCGGCCTCCACCACTTGCCCTGCAGTCACCGTGGTCCGGCTGAGGTGACCGTACTTGGTCTGATACCCATCGGGATGTTCCAGCATCACGAAGGTGCCGTACTCCGGGTCCTCCCCGGCCTGCAGCACTGTACCACCACCCGAGGCGCGTACCGGAACACCGATCGGGACCGCTACGTCCACCCCGGGATGCACCTCACTCCGAGTATCGCTTGGTGAGCCCCCCAGCGCTTGTCCGCGCGTCACATATCCTGCCTCGTCCAGCGGCCAGTGGGTCGGGACCGAGGGCCCCGACTCATACGGGTTCGGCGCCGAGGCAACCCTGGCCCGAATGGTCGGCGCGACCGGGAGGGTGGCACCGAGCCGGACCGGGTCGGGAACGATATCAGCGCCAAGCATGTTGCGGATGCGGTCGTAGCGTCGTTCTGCACTGTCCAGCGCCGCGACCAGATCCGCGATCTTCCGATTCTCGGCTTCGAGCCGGTCAACTTGACGCTGCAGCCCCGGCACCCGCCCCGCCTGCGCCGCGATCGGCAGGTAGAGCGCTAACCCGAGGAGGAGCAGCCCGCTCAGGCCGATAGCGGCCCCGATGACGAGTTTGACCAGCCACCGCGGATAGCGGTAGGTGCGTGAGTCGAGCGCCCCATCGGCGTGAACGACGATGGTGATGTGCCGGCTGCTCATCCCGTAAACGGCTCGCCGAGGATCAGCTCCAGGGCCCGGGCGAGATCATCGTCCGAGTAGTAGCTGATTGCAATCATGCCCCGGCCCCGGCGGCGTGCGGTCACCCGGACGTCCGTGCCCAGCCGCTGCCGCAGCGCCTCTTCGACGCGGCGGTGGGCGGACGACACAGTGCGGGCGGCATTCCGGCGACTTCCGGCAGGGCGTACTCCACGAACTTTGGTTTCGACTTCCCGTACCGACCAGCCCTCTGCCACTGCGGTGGTCGCCAGTTTCGCGATCTGATTGCGATCGGTGAGTCCCAGGAGGGCGCGGGCGTGCCCTTCGGTAAGCTTCCCTTCATCGACCAGCTGGGCAACGTCGGCGGGAAGTTTGAGGAGCCGAAGGGCATTGGCGACGGTGGACCGGTCCCGGCCTACCAGGCGGGCGATTTCAGCCTGCGAGAGGGAAAACTCGTCGATCAGGCGCTGGTAGCTGGTCGCTTCCTCGATCGAGGAGAGATTGTCCCGCTGCAGATTCTCAATGAGAGCCAGCGTCAGGAGCGTCCGATCGTCGGCCTCCTTGATCACCGCAGGGATCTTGGGCCAGCCCAGCTTCTGGGCGGCGCGCCACCGGCGCTCGCCGGCGATCAGCTGGTAGCCATCGAGATGGCGCCGCACCACCACCGGCTGGAGCAAGCCCGCCGTTTCCATGGAGGCCACCAGCTCCTGGAACTGGGGCTCGTCGAGCCGGGAGCGCGGCTGGTAGGGGTTCGGCCGGATGGCACCGACCGGCAACTCCTGCAGCGCCCCCTGTGCTTCCGCGTCCTGCTTGCCGACGGGACCGAGCAGTGCTTCCAGGCCCCGACCCAGCCGCCGTGCTTCACTCATGGGCACCCTCGTCGCTGGGGACCGGGATCCGAGCCGGTTCAGCGGCCCGCCGCGCGCCACCCTTCTCTCCGTCGGTTCTCCGGGTCAGTTCCTGGGCCACGGCGATGTAGCTCTTCGCCCCGACCGACTGGATGTCATACAACAGGATCGGCTTCCCGAAACTGGGGGCTTCCGCCAGCCTCACGTTGCGGGGGATCACCGTGGGGAACATGCGGGCGCCGAAGTATTCCTTGGCGTCGCTCGCCACCTGCCGGCAGAGGTTGATCCGGGAGTCATACATGGTGAGCAGGACGCCGTCGATCGCGAGTCCGGTATTGAAGTTCTGCTGCACCAGCTTGATGGTGTTCAGCAGCTGGCTGATCCCCTCGAGGGCGTAGTACTCGCACTGGATGGGGATGATCACGCCATCGGCTGCGGCGAGCACATTCAACGTGATCAGCCCGAGCGACGGGGGGCAATCGATGAGGATGTATTCGTATTGATCGCGGGCGGGCTCGAGCACTCGGCGGAGTGCAGTCTCCCGCCGCTCGCGCTCTACCAGCTCGAGTTCGGCCCCGACCAGGTCCTGTGTGGCGGGCAACACATCGAGATAGGGCAGGGCGGGATCGTTGACGATCACGTCGCCGAGCGGGCGATTGTCGCAGAGAGCGTCGTAGAGCGAGAAGCGGAGCGACTCGCGCCGGACCCCGAGGCCGCTGGTGGCGTTGCCCTGAGGGTCGGCATCGACCAGCAGCGTCTTCCGCTCCGCAATGGCGAGTGAGGCGGCGAGGTTGACGGCGGTGGTGGTCTTGCCGACGCCGCCCTTCTGGTTTGCGATTGCGACGATTCTGGCCATGTATATCTTATTGTGCAGCAATGGATTGCGATTCAATACTGCAGTGATGATTTACTGCCATTGAATGAGGGCCACTCAATATACGTACTGCGGTCGGAATGGCCATGATTCTCTGACATCTGGGGTGGGCAGGGCGCCGGGTGTTTCACGTGCAACATCCTGGAGGCCGGGCGCTGGGGTTGGTGTACTGGCCAGCCCTGTTTGCGAGGCCGGTATCTCGGTGTACCCGGTCAGCCCTGTTGCACGTGCAACAGAGCTGGTTGGTCTGGGCTGGTTTATTCGGGGGTGCGGAGAGGCGGGTCGAGCGTCGGGTACTATCGACCCGGGTGACGAACGACGGCGAGTACGAGGTTCTGCAGATCACTGGGGTTGACCCCAGGAATGCGGCCCGCGCGACCGAGTGTGGCGGGGCGTACCTGCGCAAGCTTCTCGCGAGCTTCGTAGGAGATGGTCGTGATCTGCCGGTACTCAAGAGTGCTTGGCAGGGCGAAATTCTCCATGCTGGCCAGCCGCGCCACAGCGGCGCTCTCCTTTTCGAGGTATCCCTCGTAGCGAAGCTCGATCTCGCCCCAAGTGGCGTGCTCGGTGTCACCCAGCCAGCCAGCCGCGCGGAGCATTGGCGCGAGCTCCGTTTCAGGGCGGCGTGCCAGCTCCGCGACCCGTACGGGCTCGTCAATCGTTGACGTGCCCCACTCTTCGAGGAGCGGATTGGCCGCGGAGGGAGAAAGCGCCCTCTGCTTCGCGAACATGAGAGCCCCGTCCTCCTGCTCCAACCGGCGAGCCGCCTGGTCCACCTCCTCCGGGGGGAGGAGCCCGAGGCGTTCCGCGATCGGCAGGAGCCGTCTGAGGGCGTTGTCTTGACGGAGGAGCAGGCGGTACTCCGCCCGGGAGGTGAAGAGTCGGTACGGTTCGTCGACGCCCCGAGTGACCAGATCGTCGATCATGACGCCGAGCATCGCCTCATTCCGCCGAAAGACCACCGGATCCCGGTCGGTGGCGGCGAGCCCGGCATTGATGCCGGCGACAATCCCCTGCCCAGCGGCCTCCTCGTACCCCGTCGTCCCATTGATCTGGCCGGCAAAGTAGAGCCCGCTGATCGCCCTGGTCTCCAGGGTCTCGTGCAGCTGCGTGGGCGGGGCGAAATCGTATTCGATCGCGTACCCTGGACGAGTCATCTGGACCTGCTCCAGACCGGGTACGGCACGCAGCATCTCCAGTTGGACCGCGGTGGGCAGTGAGGTCGACATCCCGTTGACGTACAGTTCTTCGGTGTCGAGCCCCTCCGGCTCCAGGAAGAGCTGGTGTCGCTCTGCACCGGCAAACTTGACGATCTTGTCCTCGATGGAGGGGCAGTAGCGCGGGCCTCGCCCACTGATCGCTCCGCCATACAGTGCCGATTGGTGCAGGTGACGTTCGATGATCGCACGCACTTCCGCCCCGGCCCACCCAAGCCAGCACGGCCGCTGCTCCACCCTCGGCACCCGCTCGTGGAACGAGAACCAGTACGGGAGCGGATCCCCATCCTGGCGTTCAAACCGCCGCAGATCGACGCTCCGACCGTCGATGCGCGGTGGGGTGCCAGTTTTGAATCGTCGAATTGTAATTCCATGCGCCTCAATGGCTTGCGCTAGCTCAACTGATGGCGCTTCACCGGCTCGGCCGGCCGGAGTCTGATGATCGAGCCCGCGATGGATCAGCCCACGGAGGAAGGTGCCCGCAGTGACCACGAGCGCCGAAGTCGTGAACCGTTCCCCAGCCGACGTCTCCACCCCGGCAATCCGACCCGAGTGGATCTCCAGTCGCGCCACGGTGCCCTGAGCGAACGACAGGAGCGGCTGCCGCTCCAGCAGTCCACGTACCGCACGACGGTAGAGCCCGCGATCGCACTGGGCCCGCGGACTCCAGACCGCCGGGCCCTTGGAACGGTTGAGCATGCGGAACTGGATCATGGCTCGATCCGTCGCCCGCCCCATCACACCACCAAGCGCATCGACCTCGCGGACCACCGTCCCTTTGGCAATCCCGCCAATGGCAGGGTTGCAGGACATCTGGCCGATGGTCTCGAGATTCTGGGTGAGCAAGAGCACCCGCGCGCCGACGCGGGCCGCGGCATTCGCTGCCTCGGCGCCGGCATGACCCCCACCCACAACGATTACGTCGTAGCGCTGCATCGCGGGAAGGTAGGATGGAGTGCGGGGGCGGGGGAAGATCGCGGGGCGAATGGGCCGCTCGGCCGGGGGCTGAAGCCCCCTCTCGGCCTACAGACGAATCGCTGCAGCGATTCCGAGATCCTGCGTAGCCCCTCGGCCGGGGGCTGAAGCCCCCTCTCGGCCTACAGACAAATCGCTGAAGCGATTCCGTGCGGAGCCAGTTCTTCTACCCCGGGGGCTGAAGCCCCCTCTCGGCCAACGGACGAATCACCGAGGTGATGCCATGGGCCGAGGGCGGCGCCGGAGGGTCAAGCCGTCCGGCCAACGGTCAGATCGCTCAAGAAACTCGGGGCGCGACTTCGCTTCCGCTGGGGGCCGAACGAGCGAAAGACCGCATCCCTTCAGGGATGCGCAAGAGGCCGAGAGGAGGCTTCAGCCCCCGGGGCCCGAGGGGTGGCGTTCGGCCCCCGGGGCCAGGCGACGCCATCTCCGCCCCGGCGGAATGTCGGGGGCAAGTGTGGTTGCCGCTAACCAGCCGTCGATGACTTCATCGGGGTGATGAACCGGCTGTCCGCAGGACATAGTCCCCCACGTTCGCGAGCGCGCTGGGGCTCACCGATTCGAGGTCGTAGCCCTCGTCCCACAGAAGCGGGAGAGAAACAGTGCCAATGCCCTCGCGCCCCGCGAGATAGGAGCTGCCGCCCTTCATGCGCTGAATCATGCGGGAGAGCTGGGTGGCGGGGACGACTCGAAGCAGCAGGTGGACATGGGTCGTCACCATCCCAAGAGCCAACACAGCCGCGCGCTCCTGATCCGCGACCAGGCCGAGGTATCGCCCGAGGAAGATCGCGCGCAGAGCGTCGATCATCGGGGCGCGGCCACGGGTCGTCCAGACGAGGTGCACGTAGAGGCGATTGCGCATCCTGGACAATGGCACCGGGAGCCAGACCACTGGGGGTCCATCTAACGCGAGCCGGCGCAACTTTTTCAGGAGCGGGAGGGCAAAAACAAGGGCTTCACCGTGTGGTGAAGCCCTCTCACGGCGTGGGAACGGACCGCTTAGCTGGTACGAACCCAGCGAAGGACTTCCTTCAGCGACGGCTTCTTGCCATAGGAAAGGATGCCGACCCGATAGATCCGACCGGCAACCCAGGCAACCGCCACGATCCCAAGGATAGTCGTGGCCATCGCCCCGAGGACCTCCGTCAACGGCAGTGGCGAAATCGCGTATCGGACCGGGATCACGATGGGCGAAAAGAACGGAATAAAGCTCACAATCCTCGCCATGTTGCTTCCCGGATCATTGATCAGGGCAAACATCAGGATAAAGCCGAGCGCGAGCAGGATGGTTACGGGCTGGGCCGCCTGCTGGGTCTCCTGCTGCGAACTGCACATGGCGCCAACCGCGGCGTAGAGTGCGGAATACAGCAGGAAGCCAAGCAGGAAGAAGACCAGCACGATGACAATCAGTTCAACCGGGACGTTCGGTATGCCCGTCGAGTTCTGCGCCGCCCCTTCCAGCGCGGCGGGATCGATGTTGGCTGCGGCGCGACTGGCCAGTGCCCTGCTCCCCAGCGCGGCGGCCCCAAACCAGATGGCCAGCTGCACCAACCCGGCGCCCGCAACGCCCATGATCTTGCCGAACAGGAGCTGGAAGGGGGTAATGCTGGAGATCAGCACCTCGACAATGCGATTGGACTTCTCCTCGAGCACCGCGCCCATGACCTGCACGCCGTACATGATCAGGGAGATGTACATGATGAATGACGTGATGTAGGCGAGGAGGAAGGAGCTTTCACCGCTCTCCCCGGTCAGGCGGCCCTTGGTGACCTTCTGGGCCTGCAGATCGAACCTGATCGCCGCGGCCGCAACCATGGTCGAGTCGGCCCCCTTCCGCATCATCCGATCCACCCGCAGCACCGGCTCAAGGGTGCGCTCCATCTGCCGCATTTCGCTGAAGCTCGCGACGTTGGAGCCGTAATAGCGGGCCCAGCCCGAGTCGGCCCCGGCATCGGTGAGCACCAGTACGCCGTCGAGCGACCCGGGGGCATCGATCCCCACCTGTGCAATCAGCGAGTCCCGGAGCCGGGTCAGGTCATTCCCCGCCTTGAGATGCACCAGGTTGTACCGGGGCGTGCGAGCGGATTCGCCCCCGAGGGTCAGGCGCCGGAGCGCCGCCTCGACGCTATCGCCCGCCGTACCACTCGAGGCGTCCAGTAGCACCACCACCCGGGACCGGGTATCCCGGTTCATCAGCATGGTCGGCAGATAGCCAAACACAAAGAACATGACCGGTACGATCAGGGTCCCGATGATGAACGCCTTGGTGCGCACCCGCTCGATGAACTCCCGCCGGATGACTGCGAAGAGCTTGTTCATGCCGTAGCCTCACGTGCGACCGGGTGAGCCGCCTCGACGCCAACCTTCGCGATGAAAATCGACTGGAGCGAGGGCTCGACGACCTCGAACCGGGAGAGCCCCACGTCGGCGGTGACCAGAGCCCGGAGTAACCGCTCCGGATCCGCCTGAGGCGCCAGTTCCACTTCGGCGCTCGCCCCGGAATCGTCGACCCGGGCCACCAGCGTACGGTCGGCCAGGATCGGCTTGGCGGCCGCTCCGTTCCGGGTGAAGGTGAGCGCCACGAAATTATGGCCGAACTCGCGCTTGATCTGCGCCAGCGGGCCATCCAGCACCTTCTCCCCCTGGGCGATGATCGCAATCCGGTCGCACATCTTTTCGGCCTGTTCCATGATATGGGTCGAAAAGAGCACCGTGCGCCCGCTGCGCGCGACGTCAACCACGACGTCACGCATCACCTGGCTGTTCACCGGGTCCAGCCCGCTGAACGGCTCGTCCAGGATGACCAGCTCGGGATCGTGCTGCAGCGCTCCCGCGAACTGCACCTTTTGCTGCATCCCCTTGGACAGGTCGGACACCTTCTTCATGGCCCAGGTCTCGAGACCCAGCCGCGCCAGCCACTGGGTGGCGCGCTTACGGGCGTCCCACCGGGTGAGCCCCTTGGCTTCACCGAGGAAGGCAAGCTGGTCAAGCACCCGCATCTTCGGGTACAACCCCCGCTCCTCCGGGAGGTAGCCGATCCTGCTCGACAACTCCCGTCCATCACCGCTCCCACCGAACAGCGTGACGGTGCCTTCATCCGGTGCGATGATATTGAGCAGCATACGGATGCTCGTGGTCTTGCCGGCGCCGTTGGGCCCGAGCAGGCCGAAGATGCCACCGCGTGGCACCTCCAGCGAAAGCGAGCGGACGGCGGTGTGGCCGGCATACCGTTTGGTAACCCGGTCCACCGTGATGACGGACGTTGTCATGTGACTCCGTTCAGATTGGCTTACGAACAGGTGTACGCCGGTCAACACCCCGGTGTTTCATGGTGTGACAGGTGGTTGAAAATAGCTGATTTGGGAACGAAGACGCCCCTTGGTTGTGCGCGTCAATCGAGGAGGCAGGATTGTGGTGGAATGATCAGGTCTGGGCCAGCGCGGGCTGACGGGGGGGGCTACACCAATCGGCCCGATGGCCCGAATCTCTGGACAACTTTCCAGCATCTCGTTATATGGAGGTTGTTCGCCGGCCAGTACCGACACCAGGACGCGTTGACCCCATGCCGTATAAGATCGTTGTGAATCGGGAAACCTGCGCCAGCAACGGCGAATGCGTCTCGCTCGCACCATCGGTGTTCGAGCTGGACGACGAGGACATCTGCGTAGTGATCGACCCGGAAGGAGCCAAGGACAAGCGGATTCTTGATGCGGCGCGTGGCTGCCCGACTGACGCGATTACCCTGATCGACGAAGCGGGGGAACAGGTCTGGCCCTGACCCCCAGCGTCACCCCGTCCACTCCACCAGCCTGACCAGGCGGGCCACCTCTCCTGTCGGCACCACCAGGTGCCGGTGATCGGCCCGGACTCCAAACTTCAACGTGCGCTGCAGGAACTCTCCCCGCGTCCCCCGATCGCGGTGCTCAGCCACGTCATGCAACAGGATCCCCTTGGGCGTTTCCTCGTGATACCGACCGACGTACACCGCCTCACCCGTCGTTTCGAGGACGACAGTAATCCCGTGGAGTTCGGAATGACCAGGATGAAAGACATGACCAGACATTGGGGGGGCCGGATAGGGGTTGGGATGGCAGGGGTGAGTCACGAGTCACGAGACTCGTGACTTGTGACTCACGACTCCAGTCTACGCCTTCACCGCGAGATGCTTGTCAAAGGCCGCCGTGAGGTCGGCCGCGATCTGCTGCGGCGTGTGGCCTTCGATCATGTGGCGATGGACGAAGTGCACAACCTCCCCATCCTGGATCAGCGCGATCGACGGGCTGCTCGGCGCGTAGTCGCTGAAATACTGGCGGGCGCGGGCGGTCGCTTCGAGGTCCTGACCGGCGAAGACGGTCGCGACCTGCTGCGGCAACTGCGGGTGCTTGAGCGCCAGGGTGAGTCCCGGGCGGGCGGTACCGGCGGCGCAGCCGCACACCGAGTTCACGAACACCAGCATGCTCCCCTTCGGGTCGCCCAGCGCGGCATCCACCTCCGCCACCGTAGTGAGTTCCTTCGCCCCCATGCGGGTCATCTCATCCCGCATCGGCTGCACCATTCTTGGATCGTACGGCATCGTGCTTCTCCTCGAAAACTGGAAAATGGCAGCGAGCGCACCCGCGCCCGCCGTGGAATCGTCAGGTCGTCGGTTGCTCCAGCGCCGTCTTGAGCGCGTGCCAGGAGAGGGTGGCGCATTTCACCCGAGAGGGAAACTCCCGCACCCCGGCGAAGACGGCGAGACGCTTCGGGAGCGGCGTGACGGCCGCCTCCCCCTGTCCCGTGATCATCTGCCGGAACCCCTCGAAGACTTCCTCCGCCTCCGCCACGCGTCTTACCCTTGACGATGGTCGTCATGAGCGACGCGCTCGCCTTCGAGATGGCGCACCCCGAGCCCTGAAAGGAGACGTCGCTGATGGTGTCGCCCTCCAGCTTGAGCCAGATGGTGAGCTGATCACCACACAGCGGGTTGTATCCCTCCGCCGTGCGGTCGGAACCCGTCCATCGGCCGGAAGTTCCGCGGGGCGCGGTTGTGATCCAGGATGACGCTCTGATACAGCTCGCTGGCGTCACTCATCCGAACACCCTCCGTGCTTCTTCAAGTCCGGCGACCAGGGCATCGACATCTGCCCGAGTGTTGTACAGCGCGAACGATGCTCGCACCGTCCCCGGAATCCGATACCGGCGCATCAGGGGCTGGGCACAGTGATGACTGGCGCGCACCGCGACGCCATGCAGGTCCAGCACCGTCCCGATGTCGTGCGGGTGAATCCCCTCGAGCACAAACGACAGGACGCTCACCTGGTCCTGCGGAGTCCCGATCAGGCGGAGGCCCGGTACCCGCATGACCTGGGCGATCGCGTAGCCCAGCAGATCCGCCTCATAGGCCTCGACCGTGTCCCAATCAAAAGCCCGCATCCACCGGATCGCGGCGCCGAGGCCGACGGCCTGGGTGATCGGCGGGGTGCCGGCTTCGAAGCGCGCGGGGACCGGCGCGAAGGTGGTCCCATCGACCGTGACGCTCTGGATCATTCCGCCCCCGCCCTGCCAGGGGGGCATCGCATCGAGCAGCGCCCGTCGACCGTACAGAAACCCGATGCCGGTCGGGCCGAACATCTTGTGACCGCTCGCCGCGTAGAAATCGACGTCCGAGCGCCTGCACATCCACCCGGCGATGCGGCACCGCCTGGGCGCCGTCCACTACGACCACCGCGCCGGCCCGATGGGCCAGATCGGCGATTCGGCGCGACTCGGATTCACCGTCCCCAGGACATTCGAGGCGTGGGCCAGCGCCACCACCCGCGTGGCGGGGGTGAGCATCGCCTCCAGCGCCGCGAGATCGAGATCGCCGGCATCGGTGATCGGGGCGAACCGGACCCGGGCACCCGTCGCAGCCGCCACGAGCTGCCAGGGGACGATATTCGAGTGGTGTTCCATCTCGGTCACGAGAATCTCGTCACCGGGGCGGAGCAGCGGGCGGGCGTAACTCTGGGCCACGAGGTTGATCGAAGCGGTGGTGCCGGCGGTGAAGATGACTTCCTCCGCCGCCCCTGCCCCAATAAACCGGCGCACTTCCTCCCGCGCCTCATCGTACGCCTGGGTGGCCCGCTGGCTCAGGGTGTGCACGCCCCGATGCACATTGGCGTAGTCGCTGAGTGCGAAATCCCGCTCAGCGTCCACCACCACGCGCGGCTTCTGCTGAGGAAGCACCGCTGTCGAGGTATGCCAGCGGGTGACCGTTCACCTCAGTCTGCAGGGCAGGAAACTCCCGCCGCACCGCCGCGACATCGAAGTCGGGGGCCACGTCGGCGCCACGGGGCGGCAACTGGGTGCGGGAGGCGGCCATCCGTTACCCCTTCAACCCGTCGAGCCGCTGCATGACCACCGCTTCGAGCGCCGTCCGCATGCTGGCGTACGGCAGCTCCTCGAGCACCTCGGCCACGAAGGCGTAGGTCAGGATCTTCCGGGCGAGATCGCCACCGATCCCGCGGCTCTTCAGATAGAAAGCGGCCATCGGGTCGAGTGCGCCCACCGTCGCCCCATGGGTGCACTTCACGTCGTCGGCGAAAATCTCCAGCTGCGGCTTGGTGTCGATCCGCGCGGTGTCCGACAACAGCAGCGCCCGGTTGGTCTGCTTGGCATCGGTCTTCTGCGCTTCGGGCGTGACGTAAATCTTGCCGTTGAAGACGCCGTGCGACTTGCCGTCGAGGATCCCCTTGTACACCTCGCGGGTGCCGCAGTTGGGATGGGCGTGCAGGATCGACGTGTGATTGTCGAGCTCCTGGCTGCCCCGCCCCATGTACATCCCCAGCAGCGTGCTCTCGATGCCCGCGCCGTCCAGGACCATGTCGAGGTTGTTCCGCGCCAGCTGTCCGCCGAAGCTCACCACCGCTGAGTGGGCCCGGCTGTCCCGGTCCTGGTGGAAATGGGTGGTCCCGATGTGAAAGGCCTGTTCGCTCTCCCGCTGGATCCGGCTGTGCTCCAGGTGGGCATTGGCTTCGACCACGACTTCGGAGACGGCGTTGGTGAAATAGCTCGCGGCGGTGAGGCCGACATAGCTCTCGATCACGGCACCGCGGGCTCCGGTCTCGACGATCACCAGGTTGCGCGGATAGGTCGCCCCGCCCGCCGCCTGCTCGTCGGTCACGAAGATGGCATGCACCGGGGCGGTCATGTCGACCCCCTTCGGCACGTGCACGAAGAGACCGTCCTTGAGGAAGGCGGTGTTCAGTGCCGTGAAGCCACTCTGCTCGATCGTGGCGTACCGGCCCAGATGGGCTTCGACCAGGTCGGGATGCGACACGATGGCGGCCGCCAGATTGCCCGCCGTCACCCCGGACGGCAGTTCCCCCGCCGAGGAGAGACCGGGGAGGAAGCGCCCATTCACGAATACCAGCGTGGTCGCGCCGGGAATGGCATACAGGTACGGCGCGAGATCCGCTGCGGCCACGCGTGCCGTGCCCTCGGGCGCGAGCGGAAAGCTGGCGCTGACCAGCGGCGTCAGGGTGTTGAAACGCCAGTCTTCGTCCCGACTGGTGGGAAAGCCGGTCGCGGCGAACCGAGCCTGCGCGGCCTGTCGCGCCAGCTCCAGCCAGCCGGCGCGGTCGTCACTCACGCGCGGCACGCGGGCGAACTCGGTGGCATACGCAGTGGTCACGCCGGCACCGCCGTTTCGGTCAGCCACTCATACCCCTTCGACTCCAGCTCCAGGGCGAGTTCCTTGTCGCCCGACTTGACGATGCGCCCGCCGGCCAGCACGTGGACGAAGTCGGGGACGATGTAGTTCAGGAGGCGCTGGTAGTGCGTCACCATGATTGTGGCGTTGTCGGGCCGCCGCAGCTGGTTCACCCCATTGGCCACAATGCGGAGCGCATCGATGTCGAGACCGGAGTCGGTCTCATCGAGAATCGCGAGCTTCGGCTCCAGCACCGCCATCTGCAGGATCTCATTCCGCTTCTTCTCGCCACCGGAGAAGCCGGCATTCACCGCGCGCGCGAAGATTTCCGGTCCCCACTCGACCAGGGCCAGCTTCTGTTCGACCAGGTCCAGGAAGTCGATCGGATCGATTTCCTCCTCGCCCCGCGCCTTGCGCACCTCGTTCAGGGCCGCACGGAGGAAGTAGGCATTCGACACACCGGGGATTTCCACCGGATACTGGAAGGCCAGGAACACCCCGGCCTGCGAGCGGATTTCGGCATCCATCTCCAGCAGGTCCTGGCCCTGATAGAGCACCTCGCCCTCGGTGACTTCATACGCCGGGTGGCCGGCCAGGACCTGGGCCAGCGTACTCTTGCCGGAGCCGTTCGGTCCCATCACCGCATGCACCTCGCCCGCCTTCACGGACAGGTTGATGCCGTTGAGGATCTGCTTGTCGCCCACCTTGGCGTGGAGATTCTTGATTTCGAGCACGCTGAACTCCCTGATGGTCTGATGGTGCGCACGGCGTGCGCGCCGACGTCTTAGCCTACGCTGCCTTCCAGACTGATCCCCAGCAGCTTCTGCGCTTCGACCGCGAATTCCATCGGCAGTTCCTTGAAGACTTCCTTGCAGAAGCCGTTCACGATCATGCTGATGGCGTTCTCGGTGTTGAGCCCGCGCTGCTTGCAGTAGAAGATCTGATCCTCACCGATCTTGGAGGTGGACGCCTCGTGCTCCACCGCCGCGCTCGGGTTCTGCACATCGATGTAGGGGAAGGTGTGCGCCCCGCATCGGTTGCCGATCAGCATTGAGTCGCACTGGGTGTAGTTGCGCGCCCCCTCAGCCCGGGGCAGCACCTTCACCTGACCCCGATAGCTGTTGTTGCCCTGCCCTGCGGAGATCCCCTTCGAGACCATCGTGCTGCGGGTGTTCTTCCCGATGTGGATCATCTTGGTGCCGGTGTCGGCCTGCTGCCGGCCGTTCACCACCGCCACCGAGTAGAACTCCCCGACCGAGTCGTCGCCCTGCAGAATCACGCTGGGGTACTTCCAGGTGATGGCGCTCCCGGTCTCGACCTGGGTCCACGAAATCTTGGCCCGGGCGCCGGCGCACTTGCCACGTTTGGTGACGAAGTTGTAGATGCCGCCCTTCCCCTCCGCATCTCCGGCATACCAGTTCTGCACCGTGGAGTACTTGATGGTCGCGTCCTTGAGCGCCACCAGTTCCACCACCGCCGCATGCAGCTGATTGGTATCGCGCTTGGGGGCGGTGCATCCCTCGAGGTAACTCACATGGGCGCCCTCGTCCGCAATGATGAGCGTCCGCTCAAACTGGCCGGTGTCGGCGCTGTTGATCCGGAAGTAGGTCGACAGCTCCATGGGACAGCGGACACCCTTCGGCACGTACACGAAGGAGCCATCGCTGAACACCGCCGCATTGAGGGCGGCGAAGAAGTTATCGTTGTGTGGGACCACCGATCCCAGGTACTTCTCGATCAGCTCCGGGTGTTCCCGGACCGCCTCGGAGAAGGAGCAGAAGATCACCCCCGACTTGGCGAGGGTGGCCTTGAAGGTGGTCGCGACCGACACGCTGTCGAAAATGGCATCCACCGCCACCCCGGCCATCATCTTCTGCTCGGTAATCGAGATGCCCAGCTTCTCGTAGGTCTTGAGCAGCTCAGGATCGACCTCATCGAGGCTGTTCAGCGTCGGCTTCTTCTTCGGCGCCGAGTAATAGATGATGTCCTGGTAGTTGATCGCCGGGTACGTAATGTTGGCCCAGTGATGCGGCTCCTTCATCTCGAGCCAGCGCCGATAGGCCTTCAGGCGCCACTCCAGCATGAAGGCCGGCTCCCCCTTCTTGGCGGAAATGAGGCGGACGACATCCTCACTGAGGCCGCGCGGCAGGGTGTCCGACTCGATGTCGGTGACGAAACCGTACTTGTACTCGGTATTGACCAGTGCTTCGACAGATGAACTCACAGGATCTCCTCACGGGCCGCGGGGCCCGACTGCAGCGGAATCATGGGGGACTCGTCGGCGTGAAACAGCACCCGGTATTCACAGGAGGGGCACCCCTCCAGGATATGTCCGGTTCGTTCGACGGACGCTGACAGAACCTCAGAGAGAAACTTGGCCTCGGCCACACAGATTTCCGGAAACCGCTCCGCCAGAGCCCGAATGGCGCAATTGTGTTCGGTGAGGCGGAGCCCACCTTCGTCATCCCGCCACTCGGCCATGTACCCGCCCTCGGTCAGGGCGCGGAGCACCACCTCCATGCGACGGGCCTTGGGGGCGTCTGCCAGTTCGGCCTGAAGCTTTCGCGCCAGATCGGCAAAACGCCCTTCGAATGCCGTGACCACTGCCTGGCGTCCAGCCTGCTCCGCCACCCGGTCCAGCACCTCGGTCAGCAGCTCCTTGTAGCGCTGCGGAAAGAGCGACTCACCGCTGGCGTTCAGGTGCCAGGCAAAGGTGGGGGCCCCGAGCCCGCGCTGCTCCCGGCGAAACCCGATCACTCCCTCCGTCTCGAGCTCCTTGAGATGGTGCCGCGTGGCGTTCAGTGAGAGGCCGAGTTGATCTCCAAGCTCCCGAGTCGTCAGGGCGCCGGCACGCTTCAGCGCCAGGAGGATGGATCCTCGTGGGCCCTTGTAGGCCGGCGGCAGCGGATGCTCGAACTCAGAGAGGGATGCGTGCATAAGGGGGGATATCCTAATAGCGCAGTCGGGGATTGTCAAATAAACGCTAGAGGATTGGTGTCAATAGCGTAAACCTATTATCCGTAGTGGTTTACCATAGACTGTTCGGCGCCTGTTTCGGGCTTCGGTAAGAGGGCTCGCCAGGGGAATTTCACCGCAAAGACGCGAAGGAAATCCAGCAAAGAAAAGAAGTCACCCGTCACCGGCAGCACCGACAAAATCATAAACCATTACCATGAAATGACTTACACTGTAGCAAGTGGTGCGTTCTTCGCGCTTTCTTAGCGCCTTCGCGGTAAATCAGCAGTTGGTAGTTGCTACAAAAACTCATATCACAAGAACTTCGCTATTGTGGCCCCGAGCGTTATGCACAACATTTGGTTCCCTTATCCACCCAGTGTCCAGGACGGCATCGCATGACGATTCACCGCATTCGCATGCTGGGAGATCCAATACTCAGGGCCCGTTGCGCGCCGATTACCAAGCCGGGCTCCACCGCGGTGCGCGTCGTCCTGGACGACCTGCGGGAAACGCTGCGGGATTTCCAGAGCCGCTTCGGCTACGGCCGCGGGATCTCTGCGCCCCAGATCGGTGCGCCGGTTCGCATCGTCTACATCGAGATGGACAAGCCGTGGGCGCTGATCAATCCTGAAATCGTGGACGTGGGAGACGACGACTTCACCGTGTGGGACGACTGCTTCTCGTTCCCGGCGCTCTTCGTCCGGGTGTCCCGCGCTTACCGGATCAAGGTCCGGTACCAGGACATCAAGGGGGAATGGCACATCGATGAACTGGAGGGTGACCGGGCGGAGCTGGTGCAGCACGAGATCGATCACCTCGATGGGGTGCTGGCGGTGGACCGTCCCCACGGACTGGACCCCTTCTGCCTGCGGGAAGAGTGGAACCGCCAGCATGCGACCGAAGGTCGGTATGGCGAGCCGGAACAGCGTTCGGACTCCTACTCGGGGACCTACGCCAGCTTCCTCTAGGCTCCAACCATCTGGATACGACTGAGGGTCCGCACCGCCATCACTGGCGACGCGGACCCTCGATCATTTCACCACGTCAGGCTTGCGTGGTCGCCGCCTCGCGATGCCACTCCTGTTCGATCTCTTCCGCCGCGCGCCGCAGGATCTCGGCGACGCGCTGCACGGCGGGATCCCCGGGCCGGCGCCGGAACGCCTCTTTGAAGGTACGGCTGGCGAGCTGACCAAAGGCCCGGTTGAGATCGCCCATCGAGCCGCCGGCAAAGTCCCGCACAGTTTCCTTCACCCGATCGATGATGTCGTCCAGCTCACCGCGACGCTCCTCGAGCAGCGCTTCTCCCTCGGCGGTGATATGGTAGATCTTCTTGCCATCGGTTTCCGTGCTGCGTACCAGCCCCTGGTCCTCGAGCAGTTGCAGCGTCGGGTAGACCGTGCCGGCCGAAGGGGTATAGCAGCCAGCCATGCGCTCCTCGAGCGCCTTGATGACATCGTATCCATGCCGCGGCTGCTCCTTGAGGAGCCGCAGGATGACCAGCCGTAGCTCACCCGCCTCGAACATCTGCGCACGCCGACGGCCTCGGCGCCAATGACTGCGATGCCGCTGACCCCAATCGCCGAATCCGAAGACGCCATCGAACAGCTCGCCGAGTCCCCAATCGTCCTTCCCCATAACCCACCTCCAAGATATGACGTCACGCTATTTCTTAAGATATATCTTAATATGTGTCGCGACAATGCCCCCCCAGATGGCCTCGGGTCCGCTCCCTGCATACCATAGATGCGCCACCGAGCACCGCCTGGCACGATCAGGGCTCGGGTAAACATCATAACATGATATAAGGTATACACTTGCAATCATACATGCGGTTCAGCCTTCTGGCGATCATGGCGCTGACACTGTCCTCCAGTGCGGCCGCTCAGACCCCGGAATCCACCTGGAAGGTCATTCGCCCCGACGGAGTCGCGCGAGCATCGGCCCTGGTGGACTCGGTCTACATCGACCACCACCTCAAGGAAGCGGTGGTCGACGGTGGTGACTTCGCCGCCTATCTCATGGCCCGACTTGGCGCGGCCAACTTGCCACCTGATTTCAACTACCGGGTGGCCATTGATCCGACCGAGATCCGACTGAGCGGACGACTGTCGGAGCTTCCGCCCGAAGCACAGCGCTCACTCTCGCAATTGCTCATGGTGTTTCCCGCCGACAGCAAGCTCGAAGCGCAGATCACCCTGCACCGCGCCGGCCCCCAGGCAGTGCGCTTTCACCTGGCGGGGGTCCGGGTGCGCGGGATTCCGGTACCGGAAACGATCCTGACTCCGGTGATGAACAACATCGGGAACCAATACCCGGTACTGACATCGACCGGGCGCGACCTCCTGGTTCAGGTCCCGGAGCGCGCCGCCATGACACTGGTCCCCGGCGGCGTGCGCCTGACCGCAGCGCCGGCACCATGAACCAACCGGGTTGCGCCGAGCCGATTCCGGCCACAACTTGGCGACCGAGACGCCAGTTCTCCCACTGATGAGGTTTGCCATGCTGCTGCTTCTTTCGACCCTGCTCGCGGCTCCGGCCCCGGCGGCCATCACGCCGGTCCCGGCCGACAGCTCCCGCACCATGAACGGCGTCACCATGCCGTATACCATGATGGCCGGGGGACGCACCCTGCACCTCAATGGGGCCGCCCTCCGCAAGAAAGCCATCTTCAAGGTGTACGTGGCGGCACTCTACGTCGCGGATAAATCCTCCAGTGCCGATGCGATCCTCAGCGCTGATGCTCCGCGCCGAATGGAGATGCATTTTCTCCGCGATGTCGACAAAGGCAAGATCTGCGACGCCTGGGCCGACGGCCTGAAGGACAACACCCCGGACGCCTCGCCGGAGTTGAAGCGGGAATTCACCCAGCTCTGTGAGATGATGGGCGACATCAAGAAGGAACAGGCCTTCACCTTCACCTATGTCCCGGGCGAAGGCACCACGATCACGGTGGCGGGGGAAGAGAAGGGGAAGGTCGGTGACAAGGCGTTCGCCGACGCCCTGCTCCGGTGCTGGATCGGCGCCAAGCCCGGTCCGGGTAACGGATTCAAGAAGAACCTGCTGGGCGTGTCGTAGGATGCCGGTTGATGAAGCACGGGTACGGGCCCTCGGTCGGGCCCGGCACCGCGTCGCCGTCCGACTGACCACACTGGTAATCGTGGTCTATTTCGGGTTCATCGCCCTGATTGCATTCGATAAGCCATTGATGGGACGGGAATTGACCCCCGGACTCAGCATCGGGATCCTGCTGGGCGCTCTGGTCATTCTCGGGTGCTGGGTCTCGACCTGGCTCTACATCCGCTGGGCCAATCGGGTCTACGACCCGGAACTGGACGCCATCCGCCGCGAGTCCTGACCACAGCAGCCTGCAGTCCCACCTGGCGTGTTCCCCCGCGGAACGCGCTCAGTCCCATCGGGAGCCATGATCCTCCAGACTGCCACGACGACGCTCGGCGAACCGAGCGTTGTCGCCCGCGGGTTCTTCTTCCTCTTTCTGGCCACCACCCTGGGGATCACCTGGTGGGCGGCGAAAAAGACCCGGACCGCCGAACACTTCTATGCGGCGGGCCGGTCCATCACCGCCTGGCAAAACGGCTTCGCACTCGCCGGCGATTTCATGAGTGCTGCATCATTCCTCGGTATCGCCGGGCTGGTGGCGCTCACCGGGTTTGATGGGCTCATCTATTCCGCAGGGTGGCTGGTCGGCTGGCCGATCGTGCTCTTCCTGATCGCCGAGCCGCTGCGCAACCTTGGGAAGTACACCTTCGCCGATGTGGTCGCGCTGCGGATGCGGCAGACTCCGGTGCGCATCGCCGCCGCCATCGGCACGCTAGCCACCGTCACCCTGTACCTGATCGCGCAAATGGTCGGGGCGGGGAGTCTGATCCACCTCCTGTTCGGCCTGCAGTATGAAACGGCGGTGATGGTGGTCGGTGTCGCGATGATCGCCTACGTGCTGTTCGGCGGCATGCTCGCGACCACCTGGGTCCAGATCGTGAAAGCGGTCCTGCTGCTGGGCGGCGCCGTCGCGCTGGCGGCAATGGTCCTGGTGCGCTTCGGCTTCAATCCCATCGCCCTCTTCCATGCCGCCGCGACCCAGTACGGATCAGGGGTGCTGGCACCGGGCAAACTGGTGAACAACCCGCTCGATGCGATCTCCCTCGGCCTGGCACTGATGTTCGGCACCGCAGGACTGCCTCACATCCTGATGCGTTTCTACACTGTGCCGGACGCCGTGGCCGCTCGGCGCTCGGTGTTCTACGCCACGGGACTGATCGGGGCGTTCTACCTGATGACGTTCATCCTCGGATTCGGCGCGATGGTGCTGGTCGGCCCCGACGCGATCCGGCAGATCGATGCCGGCGGCAACATGGCGGCGCCGCTGCTGGCCGAACTGCTGGGGGGCACCGCGTTCCTCGGCTTTATCGGCGCGGTCGCATTCGCGACCATCCTTGCCGTGGTCGCCGGACTCACCCTCTCGGGTGCCGCGGCGCTATCGCACGATCTCTGGGTAAGTGTCTTCCGGGGCGGGGCGGCTGATGCCGCGGAGCAGTTGCGGGTCGCGCGCGCGTCCACCCTGGTCCTCGGACTGCTGGCCGTGCTCCTCGGCATCAGCTTCAAGGGCCAGAACGTGGCCTACATGGTCTCGCTCGCCTTTGCGATCGCCGCGAGCGGCAACTTCCCCGCGCTCACTCTGGCCATCTTCTGGAGGCGCGCCACGACTGCGGGGGTCGTTGCCGCCATGGTGGTGGGCACCCTGACCACTCTGGGCCTGATCTACCTGTCGCCCACCGTCCAGGTGGAGATCCTGAAACATCCCGGAGCCTGGTTCCCATTGAAGAATCCTGCGGTGGTCACGATGCCGATCGGTTTTCTGGTGGGGATCCTGGTGTCGCTGCTGCGGCCCAGTCAGGCGGAGGCGGCGGCGTTCGCCGCCATGGAACGGAAGGCGACCTTGGGCTAGTGGCTCAGAACCATTCGCCCACCCGCACGAAGAACCCGTTGCGGTTGTCACGCGCGACGCCGTACTCGACCCGGATGGGTCCGATCGGGGTATCCGCTCCAACCCCGAATCGTCCCCCGGCCTGCCAGCGACCCCGGGGGAAGGTCTCTCCGCCGCTGGTCACCCGCCCGCTCGCGACCGAGAGCCTTACTTCGAGCGGTCCCAGGACGCGGCGGGACAGATCGACCTGAGCGCTGAGCTCCCGATCCCCCCGAATCTCACCGATGTTGAGCCCTGGAAATCCGTCGATCCCGCCCAGCTGGAAGGTGTTCATCAGGGGGAGATCGCGGCCCCAGCCGAACCGCACCGAGGGAGTCAGCGCCAGGCTGGCCAGGCTGATCCGGCGTCGGGCCGTCACGTGGATCTGCCGATAGGCGGTGGTCAGGGTCCCCTCGGCCCACAGACCACTGGGCCGGTAGCGCGGTCCACTCGAGAGGCGAATCGTGCCGCCCACGGTGTTCTGCCGAACCGAGCCGGGCGCGTCCCAGGCGTGCGCCAGTCCGCCAAATACCACATTCCATTCCCGGCCGAACCAGCGCTCGAGGCCGACCTCGCCCCGGGCCTCATTGATCTGACGGGGTTCGACCAGGTCACCGCCGACGGTAAACTGGCGGATCGACTCGCGCCCCACGGTGGCCGTCAGGTAGGGACGGCGGATGTAGCGGGTGAGGGTCGAGCGACGAAAACCGAGCATGAACTCCTGGCGGAGTTCCCCGAGCAGCAGGGTGGTGCTGGTTTCGAGACCGGGAATCAGGCTGCCGCGGTCGACGCCGCCCAGCCACATCTGGCCGCCGAGGTCGTTGTCGTAGGCCAGTCCCACAAAGCCGAGTCGTGGCGGGGCAGGGCGCACCAGGAGATCGAGTGTCAGTGAATCCGGCGGGCCGGAGGGCCGGAGCCAGACGGCGCGGTACTCGTCGCTCTCCCCCATGGCCCGGATGCTCTCGCCCAGCAGGGCGACATCGATTTCATCCCCCACATTGAGGCCGAGCTGCCGGCGGACCAGAATTTCTTCCCCGGTGCGTCCCCCTTCGACGGTGACGTGGCGCAGCCGATAGGTCGGGCGGGGGGGACGCGGCGGGGAGGCGGACGTGGAGCAGGGGGGATTGGCGATCAGCCCTTCGCGCGCTGCCTCGGCGCCACGCTGAATGATCTCGTCGATCCGGTCCAGGGTGAAGTCGAGGGTGGCGAAGGAATCGATTGCCGGGCGGAGCAGCCGGTCGCCTGCGCCAAGCGAATCGAGCGGCTGGCTGAACAGGTATGCCACGAGGAGGTCGGCCACGGCGAGCAGGTTGCCCGCCTTGACCGAATCCGGCGTCCGCCAGCCGACATCGGAGACGATGACGTGCCGTGCGCCGGCCCGTCGGGCCGCCTCAATGGGGACATTGGCCGCGAGCCCACCGTCGATGAGATCCCGGCCGCCGATGCGTTCCGGATCGAAGACCAGCGGAATGGACATGCTGGCGCGAACGGCGCGGACCAGGTCGCCGTCAGCCAGAATGACCTGTGCCCGATTCCGGATATCGGCGGCGACGGCACGGAACGGGATGGGGAGCGAGTCGAAGTCGCCGCGGGCGAGGAGATTACCGCGGAGCAGTGCGCGATTAAGGGCGGCATTGACCCCGGATTCCCGGGCTCCGGCGTCGCCGGTGCGGAATCCGGCGGCCCCCGGCTCCCAGACGACCAGCGGGCGGCGCTCTCCCAGCGAACGCGGGGCGCGCGGGACACTGGTGAAGAGTTCGGCCAGCCGCAGGCCCCGCGCCTGTTCCTCGATCTGCGCCGGGGTGTATCCGCTGGCATACATCGCCCCGACGATCGCGCCCATGCTGGTTCCCACCACCAGATCGGGGCGCACGCCGAGGCTGTCGAGGATCTTGAGGACCCCGATATGGGCCAGGCCTTTCGCCCCACCGCCGGAGAGGACCAGCGCCAGCTTGCCGTGACAGGCATCCTGGGCGGTGGCAGAGGAAGCCCCGGCCGCACTCAGCAGGAGCAGGAGTGCCGCGCGACAGGCCCGAATGGCTCGCATGGCGCTAATGATAACGCCCCCTTGCGCGAGGCCAGAGCAGTACGCAATTATCCCCGCTCCATCAATTCTCCCGTTCGCCCTGAGGAGTCCGTCGTTATGCCCTACGTGATCACTGAAGCCTGCATCGGCGTCAAGGATCGCGCCTGCGTGGATGTCTGCCCGGTCGACTGCATCTACGAGTCGGAGGAGCAGCTCCTCATTCACCCGGACGAGTGCATCGACTGCGGGGCGTGCGAGCCGGAGTGCCCGGTGAACGCGATCTACCCGGAAGAGGACGTGCCGGCGAACATGCAGGCGTTTATCGAGAAGAACAAAGTGGCGTTTACACAGGATCCGCCGCCGGGCCGGCCCAAGAAGTAGGCCGGTCAGCTGTCCAAGGTTCTGGCCCCCGCGCTGTCGGGGGCCTTTTTCTTGGCGCTGAACCCGTCGCGCATTTCGGCAAGGTTCGGCGGGAGGCGGATGCCGGACAGGAGAGACGCCCCGGAGGCCGAACTAGCTGGCCGCGGCCCCGGGGCGCTGGAAGGAAGGAACTTCGTACAGCAACGTCGGTACACCAGGCGGTGCATCGCCGTCATAGAGATAGACGTGCTGCCTCGCGAAAAGGTTGCAGGGGCCGCCAGACCAACGCGGTGCTACGCGGGCAGCCCCGCCAGGAATCCCCGGATGGCGTTGGTGACCGCCTCCGGACGTTCCAATGGGGAGAGATGGCCGGCCCCTGGAATCATGACCAGTTCGCCATCCGGCAGCGCATCGACCATGGCCTGGGCCCGATCCGGCGGGGTGACCTGATCTTCCTCACCGACGATCACCAGCGCTGGGAGACCACTCAGCGTCGGGAGCAGGGAGAGGCTGTCGGGGCGATCGCGCAGGGCACCAATGGCACCGAGCAGGCCGGCCTGCGGCGTTCCCATCATCATGCGACGCACCTGCTCCACCACCGGCACCTGCTGTTCCATGGTGCGGGCCGCAAACATCTTCGGCAGCATGGTTTCCGCGATCGCCGCCGCCCCACCTTCGCGCGCCCGCGCGGCATCGGCATCACGGGCCCGGCGTCCCTCCGGCGAATCCCCTTCCGCGCGACTGCCCACCAGGATGAGACCCCGGACCCGGTCACGGGCCCGCCGGAGAATCTCGAACGCGATATAGCCGCCCATGGAAATGCCGCACAGCACGACCCGCTCCACCCCAAGAGTGGTGAGCAGCGCCAACAGGTCCTCGGCGTAGGTCGCCATGGAGTAGCCCAGGTCGGGGGCGTCGGACTGCCCCATGCCGCGCAGGTCGGGGGCGATCCGGGACCAGTCGTCGAGTCCCTCGATCTGCGGCTGCCAGATGGTGTGATCCAGCGGGAAGCCGTGAATGAAGACGATGGCGGGACCCTGCCCGCGGACGTCGACGGCGAGATTGACGCCGTTGACGGCGATGCGGCGCAGGTTCCCAGGGAGGGGACGATCGCCCATTACCTGGGCGAGCGGCTCGGGTACCGGGACAGGGATGCCCTCAGGGTTGATGCTGACCATCACCAGCTCCACCGTGGCAACGAGGGAGTCATCCTTGACGCGTCGTGCCAGCTGCCGCAGGGTGAAGCTGGTGCGTCCGAGGTGGACCAGTGCCTGGCTGAACCGCAGGACGTCGCCGGGGTAGGCCTGGGCGTGATACTCGATGGTCGCCTTCCGGACGACGGGCCAGACGTTGTGGCGGGTGAAGAAATCGATGCCCGGCCCCCGCGCGAGGACTTCCCAGCGGGCGCGCTCGAAGAGGGCGAGAAACGAGGCCTGGTTCAGGTGACCGTAGGCATCGCACTCGTCGGGGTAGACCGTCAGGTCAACTTCGGTGGGGGCCACTGCTGCTCCGCAAAGCTCCGGGCCCGCCGCACCAGCGGATCATCAGGGTGCGTCGGGGCCACCAGGCGAGCGTCAAAGGTATGCCAGAAGCACGGGCGTCGGTAGCGAGCACCAAGTGTGGCGAGTGACGCAGCCGCCTTGCCGCTGTAGGTAAGATCGAGACCGATGTCCGCGTCTGCGAAGTGCGTGCATGCCTGGGCGGCGGCCGCAGTTCCATGACCATACCCCGCCCCCAGCTGGTCACCGCGCACCTGCAGCCGGACGCGCCCGGCAGGCACCAGACACCCATAGCGGCGCAGCATCCGGGCGGTGCGCCAGGCGAGCTGCCGTACCTGGATCTGGTTGGCCACCCATCGATCGGTGACCCGCACCGCGAGAAGGTCGAGATCCCAGCCCGCCAGCCGAAATCCGAGCCACAGTCCCGCCGTGGTCCCCCCAGAGCCCAGCGGCACCACCACGACGTCGGGTGGTCCGCCGCCGCTTGCCTCGACCTGGCGGACAAACTCCAGCGCCGCGTTCACGCTTCCGAGCACGCCGGCAGGCTCGGCCCCGCCGGGCGCCATCCAGCGAAACGGCCCGTGCTCCCGGGCGCGGCGTATCGCCTGGGCCAGGGCCAGAGGGAAGGTGCTACGGGAGGAGGCGAGGTGCACCGCCCCGTGCCGGGCGGTGGTGGCGAGCATGCCTGCCACGGTCGCGCTCCACGGTTGCGGGAAGAGTGCGAGTCCGGCTCGCCCGCCGCACCGGGCCGCCATCGTGGCCAGGGTGGCACACCAGGTCGAGCCGTACCCACCCATCGAGACGGGATGCGTCCCGGCGTGGGGCAGGAGAAATTCGAGGGCGCGCAACTTGTTCCCGCCGGACGGGGTGCCGCTCAAGTCGTCGCGCTTGACCATCAGCGCCGGCAACCCGAGGGCCGCGGCCAGCGCCGCCGGCGTCTCCACCGGCGAGTGCGTGACACCGAGAGGCGTATGGGGGATGTCGGGCACCAGCTCGAGCAGGGGATGGCTCACAGGGTCGCGAATTTCCTCCGGAGAGGGGTCAATGCAATGGTACGGGCACGACACCCTTAGCTTACGGTCCTGATGCGAGCCTCATGCAGGGCGGCCGCACCGTTATTCACCTGAGCCTGGTACCGCAGCATGCAACCACCGACCGACGACGTGTGCCCCAAGGCGCTCGACGAATGTGCCCCGGGATTGGAGATGGTCCACACGCGTGAGTGATGCGTACCTCCAGACCCAGGTCGAGTTCGACCGTTTCGCCGCCTCGCTGGCGGGGGCACCGCTGCTGGCCGTGGACACCGAGGCGGCGAGCTTCCACCGCTACAAGGACCGGATCTACCTGATCCAGTTGTCCACCCGCGATGTGACGGTGGTGGTGGATCCGATCACGGTCACCGATCTGCGTGCACTCGGCGCCCTGCTCGCCGACCGCGCGGTGGAGGTGCTCTTTCATGACGCCGACTACGATCTCCGGATCCTGCATCGGGACTATGGCTTCAGCGCGACGCAGCTGTTCGATACCCGGATCGCCGCCCAGCTGCTGAATGAGCCGGGCATCGGGCTGGCCGCCCTGCTGGAGAAGTATCTCGAGGTGAAGCTGGACAAGAAGTATCAGCGGGCCGACTGGTCCGCCCGGCCACTGTCACCGGAAATGCTGGCCTACGCCGCTGGCGATACCCGGTATCTGGCACAGCTGCGCGATATCCTCAAGGCCCAACTGGAGCAGATGGGACGCTGGAGCTGGGCCGCAGAGGAGTTTGAGCTGCTGGAATCGGTGGAGTGGGGCCAATCGGGGCCACCGGAGGAGGCTTACCTCCGGATCAAGGGCGCAAAGACGCTGCGCGGTACGCAGCTCGCGGCCCTGCGCGAGCTCCACGCCTGGCGCGAAGCCGTCGCCAGTCACCTCGATCGGGCGCCGTTCCGGGTGCTGCAGAACGAGGCGATGATCACCATTGCGAAGGGAATGCCCGCGGATCAGGATGCCCTCCGGGAGCTGAAGGCGCTGTCGCCTGATCAGCTCCGGCGACGGGGCGAGGAGCTGCTGCAAGCGGTGAAACGGGGAGCCGGGGCACCCGCCAGCTCAATTCCGGTGTTCGAGCGCACCCGGCGGCCCCCGCCTGACCTGGCCTTTGATGCCCGGCTGGAGCGATTGAAAGCGGCCCGCAACACCCTGGCCGACGAGCAGCAGCTCGCCCCGGGGGTCCTCTGTCCGAACGGCCTGCTGGAATCGATCGCTCGGCTGGAACCGACCAGTGTCGATCAGCTCAGCCAGGTGGAGGGGATGCGGCGATGGCAGCGTGAGGTGGTCGGGCCGGGGCTGCTCGCGGCGCTGGCGTAGGCGCGGCGGGGACTCACCCGCCCAGGAAGGCCCGGACCCGGGGATCCATCTTCTCCGGCGTCCAGTAGGGCTCCCACACAATTTCAACGTCCACCGACGTCACCCCTTCCAGATCTTCCAGGGTGCGCTTCACGTCGCCCACGATCTCCGCGCCCGCGGGGCAGCCGGGCGAGGTGAGCGTCATCTTCACCTGCACGGCGCCCGCCTCGTCGATCGCGGTGTCGTACACCAGGCCGATATCAATGATGTTCAGGTTCAGCTCCGGATCTTTCACGCCACGGAGTGCTTTCCTGAGTGTCTCGGGTGTCTGCATGCCGGAATGTAATGGGGCGGGCGCGGGCCGGGCCGACGAGGGGCCGCTCAGTCCGCGGCGCTCACGACGGCGTCTGCCAGTGCCCCGCGAATACCGCGCAGCACCCGGATGGAGTTGGCGACCTTCGGCGCGTAGCTGCGATTGGTGACCAGCACCAGAAACAGGTCGCGCGCGGGATCGACCCAGAGCAGCGTACCGGTCCAGCCGGTATGACCAAAGGCGCGGTCCGAGAGCAGGTGACCGTAGGCGGAGTCATCACGGTGTTTCGGGTCGGGCCGCTCCCACCCGATCAGCCGATCGCCGGCGGCCCGCGCGGGATCGAGCGCGTCCCGTACCGTCACGCTGTCGAGTACCCGCTGCCCGTCGAGGATGCCCCCCTGCATCCACAGGCGGGCGTACCGCGCGAGGTCGGTGGCCGTCGCGAAGAGGCCGGCGTGGCCGGCGACCCCTCCCAGCCGCGCCGAGTTCTGATCGTTCACCGTACAGCAGATGGGGTGCCCTCGCCACCGGCCGGTGGGGACGATGCGGCTCGCGAGCGAATCGGCCGGCCGGTACCCGGAGTGAGTCATGCCGGCGGGCAGCAGCACCTCACGGGTGATGAACTGCTCCAACCGCTGCCCGCTGACCTGCTCCACCAGCAGCCCCAGCAGAATGAAGTTGAGATCGCTGTATTCCGGCACGGAACCAGGGTGTCGTCGCAGCCGTTCGGCATAGACCAGGGCGATGGCACTGTCGCGGGTGGCGGCCAGCTGGTAGAGCGGGAGGTAACTGCGAAGGCCGCTCGTATGGTTGAGCAGCATTCGCACCGTCACCTCCGCCTTGCCCGGGCCGGTGAAGCGCGGGAGGTACTGCACCACCGGGGCATCGAGGCTGACCCGGTGCAGGTCGACGAGCCGGAGGACGGCGCTCGTGGTCCCAACCACCTTGGTCAGAGAAGCGAGGTCCCACCAGCTGGAATCGGGAGCGACCGCGGCCCCCCTCCCCCATTCGAAGGTGCCGTACCCCCGCTGATAGATGATCCCGGACCGACGTCCGATCACGAGGGCGGCGCCGGGATACACCCCACGCACTATGCCGGAGCGTACGATCGAGTCTGCTCGGCCAAACTTCTGTGCTGACAGCGCGTTAGATGAGAGAGCAGTAATGACAACTACTATCGCGATTACGGACCGCACGGCGCTCACCGCTGTACCTGGGGCTGCGGGCCGGTGCCCACCCAGCCGGTGGGGAGCTGATAGAGCAGCCGAAGGGAGAAGCGGTCGCGTCCCGACGGCTCGGCCACCCTGGCAATGGGAAACATGACGTCGTCCGGCGCACTGGAGTGCGGCAGTCCAAGGGCGTGCCCCAACTCATGCAGTGCGATCGCGCGACGGGTCGCAGGGAGGAGGGGGCGGCCGGTGGCCGTGGCGCGGGTGGCGAGGTAGACATCGGCGCGCCGGATGCGGCCGCCCCGATCCCAGGTGAGGTCGGTCAGCCCGCCCCGCTCGGCGCCGAGGGTGTCGGCCCAGTGGATCAGCAAGAGCGCCTGGGCGGTGTCGATGGTCTCGATCAGGCGAAGACCGACCCCAGCCGACTGCCAGGCGTCGATCGCGGCGCGGACCTCATGGACCATCTCAGGCTGGAACCCGGAAGGGCCGCCGGCAATCATGCCGAACGGGACGGCATCGCGGTTGGTGGGCCAGTGCCGCACGATGGAATCGGTCGAGAGCAGCAGCGAGTCGAGATAATGACGGTCGAGCTCCACCCCGAGGCGCTGGCGGACGGTCAGCCGAAGGGTGGAATCAAGTGGGACCGGCAGATCCGGCAGATCGATGGCGGCCCGCCCCCGGTGATCGGCGGCCTGGCGTGACAGCGTGAGATCGGGTGCGACTGGATCGGGAGCCCGCGCCGCCGTGGGGCGTACCCGCAGCCCCTCTCGCAGTCGAGCGACGACGGCGAGGGTGACCAGCAGGACCAGAATGACCGTGAGAATGCGGCGAGCCATGATACCTGAGAATAGCAGGGCAGGGCACACTGTCGCGCCACCGCTGGCAATTGGACCAGCGTAGCCGTAGAATTTTGCCGGGCAGGGGCACTTCTGCATCGCCTGCCGCACCCCGGGAGACTCTCGCCATCGTGGCTTCACTGTTTTCGCGGCTTGTCATACGCTGGCGGTGGGCGATCATTGCCGCATGGGCAGTGATCGGCTACCTGGCTGCGGCCAAGGCGCCGCAGGTAGAGCAGGCCCTCAATGTGCGGGGCGGCACGCGGGAGCCCACCGAAGCGAGCCAGACGGAACAACTGCTGCGGGAACGATTCGAGCGGCCGCTGAATGACCTGTTCGTGGTCACGATCGAAAGCGGGGTACCGGTTGACAGTACTCCCGTCCGGCAGTTGCTCGACAGCCTGATCGCCAGCTTCGAGCGCCAGCCCTATATCACCGCCGTCGCCTCCTTCCGCTCCACCAACGACAGCACCTTCATTGCGGCCGACGGCCGCCGCACCTTCCTGGTGCTGGCGCTCGCGGCCGACAAAGGCGACAGCGTGGCCAAACTGGTACCGCCGGTGCGTGCCGAGGTGCGGCGGGCGATGCTGGCGACCGGAGTCGACTCCGCGGTGACCAAGCTGCGGGTCACCGGCCGTACGCCGCTCGACCTCGATGTCCGTTCCGTGGTCGCCGCGGACAGCCGGAAGGGTGAGATCCGGCTGCTGCCCCTGACGGCGGGCATCCTGCTGTTGGCCTTTGGCGCACTGGTCGCCGCCATTCTCCCGTTGATCGTCGGGTTTCTCGCGATCTGGATCACGCTGGCGGTGGTGGTCATCCTCTCGGCCTACACCCCGATGTCGGTCTTCGTGCTCAACATGACCACGATGCTGGGACTCGGTGTGGGGATCGACTATTCGCTCCTGATCGTGACCCGTTTCCGTGAGGAGTTGAATCGCGGTCTGCGGCGCCAGGCGGCGGCCCAGCGTGCCTTGAGTACTGCCGGAACCGCGGTGATGACTTCGGGAATGACAGTGGTCGTCGGATTTGCGGCGCTGCTGTTTACCCCGCTGGTTGAGACCCAGAGTGTGGGAATCGGCGGGCTGGTGGTGGTCGGCGTGGCGGTGGCGCTCTCGACCACGCTGCTCCCCGCGCTTCTGGCGGTACTGGGCCGGCAGATCGACCGGCCGCGATGGCTGGCGCGTCGGCTCTCCTGGTATCACGCCCCGACTGCCTGGGAGAAATGGGCCCGGAGCCTGTCCCGGCACCCCAAGCGTGCGCTCACGCTGGGGATGCTCGTGATCACCCTGCTGACCCTGCCGGTCTTCTGGATCAAGATCGGCCTGCCCTCGCGCAACTGGTGGCCCACCGCGACGGAAGCGGGTCAGGGAGTGCAGGCGCTGGATGACATGGGCGTCGCCAACATCATCCTCCCGGTGCGGATGACGGTGGAGGTGCCGGAGGGTGAGACGGTGACGTCGGCGGCCGGCCTCCGCGGGCTCAAGGCGTTGTCGGATTCCCTGAAGGCCGACCCACGGGTGGCGCAGGTGCGCAGCATCGTCGACCTGAAGCCGGGTACCGGCATCCTCGAGTACTCGATCCTGTACAGCAACCTGGCCGATGCGCGGGCCCAGTATGGCGCGTTCCTTGGCGGGTACCTGAGCAGCGACGCGCGCGTGGCGCTGCTGGATGTGGTGCTGCAGGACACGGTATCGCTGACCTCCGGCATGGATGTCTCCCGCCGGGCCCGCGTGCTGGCCCGGACGCCACCTCGTCAGCTCAAGGCGGCCACCATCCTGGTGGGCGGATACACGGCGGCCTCCCTGGACCTGCAGGATGTTCTGCTCAAGCGATTCCCGATCCTGGTGGTCTCGATCCTCGCCTGCACCGGGCTGATGCTGGCACTCGTGTTCCGCTCGGTGCTGGTGCCGATCAAGGCGGTGATCATGAACACCCTCTCCGTCAGTGCCACCTTCGGCCTGATTGTCCTGGTGTTCCAGCATGGATTCGGCGCCGCCCTGTTCGGGCTGGACGGACCCACCTCCGCCATTTTCGTGGTGGTCCCGGTCCTGGTCTTCGCCGTAGTGTTCGGGCTGAGCATGGACTACGAGGTCTTCCTGCTGGCGCGGGTGAAGGAAGCGTTTGACAAGACCGGCGACAACATGAAGGCCACCGAGGAGGGGCTGTCGGCCACCGCGTCCGTCATCACCTCCGCGGCGCTGATCATGATCCTGGTCTTCGGGGTCTTTGCCTTTGCCCGGGTGCTGGCAATGCAGTTCCTCGGCTTCGGGCTGGCGGTCGCGGTGCTGCTGGATGCCACCATCATCCGGATGGTGCTGGTCCCGGCGATCATGCACCTGGCGGGTGAATGGAACTGGTGGCCGGGGGTGCGGCGCCGGAAAAAGACCTGATCGCAGCGGGTGGCCGGCAACTGAGCTGAGCGGAGGAGAGCAGTAGCCATGTACGAGCCCACACCGGAGATGCTGGCGGCGGGACTCGCCTCGATCCTGGAGGCGCCCGGACACGCCGGGCCGTTGCGCCTGATCGTGCGACGACCGACGGTAGATGCCCGGGAAGTGCTGCAGGAAGGCTTTCTCGAACCTGGCATTGGGCTGGCGGGCGACAGTTACCTGGCGCGCAGCAGCTCACGGACCGCCGATGGCTCGCCTCACCCCGACATGCAGATCAATATCATGAGTGCCCGGGTGGCAGCCCTGGTGGCCGGCCCGGTGAACCGCTGGCCCCTGGCGGGCGATCAGTTGTTCGTGGACCTCGACCTGCGCCCCGACAATCTTCCGCCCGGCACCCGACTCTCGCTCGGTGAGGCCGAACTGGTCGTGACCGATCAGCCCCACACCGGCTGCGCCAAGTTTTCCGCCCGCTTCGGCAGCGCGGCGCTCCGATTCGTCAATTCCCCGGAGGGGCGCCGGATGAATCTGCGTGGTATCAACGCGCGGGTGGAGCGGGCCGGGCGCATCAGGGTAGGAGATCTGATCGTCCCGCGGTCCGACTGACGCCTAGCGACAGACGATCGCGCCCTCTGCCGTGGCCGCGCCGATCGGTGCGGCACCTCCCACCACAATGACGCAGGTCTTGGCAATCTTCGGGTTGGTCACCTGGCCTGACCACCCGGTCGGCGACGCTTCAACGATGGCGATGGTATTGCCCGGCGAGGCCACCGCATTCAGGGCAGGAAGGCTGCTGGTGTAGTCGCGATTCTGGACGAAGTAGGCCTCCTGCTCCAGCGAGATCGCATAGAGGTCCGAGGTCATGGCGGCGACGACCGCCTTGTCCTTCGCGACCTGAATCCGGAAGACTGCGATGCTCGCCAGGATCCCGACGATGAGCACCACGACCATGAGTTCGACCAGCGTGAAGCCACGACGCGTGCCTGGGTGCATGGGTCGATCCTTGTGAGGGTCACGGGTCGAAGTCACGGGTCACGAGTCGACGAAGTCGAGGGTCGAGGTGTCGTCATCCATCTACCGCTTCGCGTCGAGCCAGTTTCCGCCCACGCCGACATCCACCACCAGCGGGACCTTGAGGGATGCGGCGCCTTCCATGTGCTCCCGTACCAGCGCCACGACCCGATCCACCTCAGCTTCAGGAGCCTCGAGTACCAGTTCATCGTGGACTTGAAGCAGGAGTTGTGCCTGCAGGCCCCCCTGGCGTAACGCGGTGTGGATTCGGGTCATGGCGATCTTGATCAGGTCGGCCGCGGAGCCCTGCAGTGGGGTATTGGCCGCTGTTCGCTCGGCAAACGCCCGCAGGTTGAAGTTCTTTTCCTTGATCTCCGGGATGTAGCGTCGCCGGCCAAAGAGGGTCTCCACGTACCCCTGGTCGCGGGCCAGCTTTACCTGCAGGTCGAGATAGGCCCGTACTCCGGCAAAACGCTCGAAGTACTGGGTGATGAACGCCTTGGCGACATCCTGGGTGATGCCGAGCTGCTTGGAGAGGGCAAAGGCGCCCTGACCGTAGATCGTGCCGAAGTTGATCGTCTTGGCGCGGCTGCGCATCTCGCCAGTGACGTCGCCCAGCGGTACGCCGAAGATGAGGGCCGCCGTCTGCCGGTGGATATCGCCGCCCGACTGAAACGCCTCAACGAAGGCGGGATCGCCGGAGAGGTGCGCCATCAGGCGGAGCTCGATCTGGGAGTAGTCGGCGACGACAAAGCGGTTGCCCGGTCCCGGCACGAATCCGGTGCGGATCTCCTCGCCGCGCAGGCTCCGGACGGGGATGTTCTGCAGGTTCGGGTCCGAGGAGCTGAGCCGGCCGGTCGCGGCGCCGGTCTGGTTGAAGCTGGTGTGAATCCGGCCGGTCCGGCGATTGACCCGGAGCGGCAGGACATCCACGTAGGTGCTCTTGAGCTTCTGCAGTTCACGGTACTCGAGAATCAACTTCGGGACTTCGTGTCCCATCTCCGCGAGCTGGTCGAGCACATCGGCATCGGTGCTGGGGCCGGTCTTGGTCTTCTTGAGCACCGGCAGCTGGAGCTTCTCGAACAGCACCGTGGCCAGCTGCCTGGGGCTGTTGAGATTGATCTCGGTACCGGAAGCGTGCGCGATCGCTGTCTCCAGCGCCGCGAGATCGCGGGTCAGCTCCATCGCCATCTTGCGGAAGAGCGCGGGATCGATCGCGATCCCGGCCCACTCCATGTCCGTCAGTACCTCGACCAGGGGCAGCTCGATGTCCCGCAGCAGCGACTCGAGGCCCAGTTCCCGCAGACTGTCGGCAAAGAAGGCGTGCAGGCCGATGACCGTGGTGCTCTCCGCGCCGCAGTAGTCCGCAGCGACCTGGACGGGGACCTCGGCGAATGGTACCTCCTTCTTTCCCTTGCCGGCGATATCGCCGTAGACCTGCATGGGCCGGCCAAGGTGCTCGAGGCTGAGGTTATCGATGGCGTGTGACCGGCGCCCGGGGTCGAGCACGAAGCTCGCAAGCATCGAATCGTAGGTCACGCCCGACAGCTCGATCCCGGCGCGGCGCAGCACCTGCCAGTGATACTTGATGTTGTGGCCCGCCTTGGCCACCGCCGGATCCCGCAGGAGGTCGACGATCGGCTTGAGGCGCGGGTCGGTCACCGGGGGCAGGTTCTGTACCGGGACCGGGGCCGCCAGCTCGCCGTCCGGCGGGCGATGCCCGAAGGGGAGATACCACGCCTCGGTCGGCGTCGTCGCGAACGAGATGCCGACCAGTTCGGCGTCGTGTGGTTCGACCGAGGTGGTCGCGGTGTGGAGCGCGACCAGGGGCTTCGCCCGGAGCCGGGCGGCCAGCGCCAGGATCGCGGCGGGATTGTCGACCACGTGGGTGGTGACCGTGGCAGGCGCGGGGGGCGCCGCCGGCTCGGCCGCCGGTGCGGGTGCGGTGAAATCGAGTTCCGGCTCCGCGGCGGAGAGAGGCGGCGGCGGGGGAACCACCTCGGTCGGTGTCGCCGTCGCAGGCCCGGCCATCGCCTCCAGCTTCCGCACCAGCGAGAAGAACTCCAGCTCGGCGCACAACTTCAACACCGCCGCCCGGTCCATCTCGGCGCGGGCCAGCCCCGGCAGGGAGACGTCCACCGGCACATCGGTCATGATCGTGACGAGCTGCTTGGAGAGGCGGGCTTCGGCCGGATACTGGGCCAGCGCCTCTCGGGCCCGTTTCCCCTTCACTTCGGCCGACCGCGCCAGCATCTCCTCGAGTGACCCGAACTGGGCCAGCAGCTCCGCCGCCCCCTTGCTCCCGATCCCTTTCACCCCCGGCACATTGTCCGAGCTGTCTCCCACCAGGGCCAGGTAGTCCACCACCTGGGAAGGGGGCACCCCGAGCCGATCGGAGGCATTCGATTCGTCCACCCACGTCTCATCCACCGCGCCCGGACCGCCGCGCCCGGGATTCAACAGCGCCACCCGGGGGCCGATGAGCTGATAGAAGTCCTTATCGCCCGAGACGATCACGACCTGGGTCTCGCGCTCCGCTCCCCACTTCGCCATTGTGCCGATCACGTCATCTGCTTCATAGCCGGCCACCGTGACCAGCGGCACGCGGAACGCCGCGAGCAACTCGACGATTCGCTCCACCGAGCGATCGAACTGCACCTGCAGTTCGTCGTCCAGCTTCTCCCGGGTCGACTTGTATTCGGGGTAGACATCCTTGCGGAAGGAATTGCCCGCGTCGTGAATCCAGGCGAGGTACTCCGGCTGATACTTCTCCCGCAGGCGCAGGAGAAAGTTGACCACACCCCAGGCGGCGGAGGTGTTTTCCCCCTTGGAGGTGCGGAGGGGCCGGGTGATCAGGGCGAAGAAGGCGCGGTAAATCAGCGCATAACCATCGATCAGAAACAGCTGTGGGGGCTGGTGAGGCATGGGCTAAAGGTAAGAGGTGAGTCGGGCGAGGAACACCGCATCCTCGCACCGCTCACCTCGTTGGATAGCGCGCGGGCCCGGCGGTGGCAACCGGTGTCCGGTGTGGGGTGGTTCAGCGCAGAGCCACAGAGAAAGGCCGGAGGATCCGCAGAGAAATCCGCGTTTGCGCTTTTCAGGGGTGGCTTCGGTGTCTGGCATGACACGGCTCGTGTCTCTGCACCGTCGGTCTCTTGCCGCGAGGCCACCCCAAAAAATTTCCCAACGCCGAGACCCTCTGCGGAACCTCCTGCCTTTCCTCTGCGGCTCTGCGCTGAATGCCCCACGCAATTCGATGGTCGGACTCCTGCCGATCAGACCCCGGCGCCGGGCCCGCGCGCAGGGGACCGCTCAGTTCGCCTGTCGCTCGAGCCGCGCTACGACGCGCTCGAATTCCGAGCGGGAGCCGGTGTTGAGACGGAATCGCCCGAAGCCGGTCTCGTCCTGGAAGTAGAGTGACAACTGATACTGGGTATAGGTCCAGCGGATAATACGGCCCTGGCTCTGGGCGCTCTGATCGAAGATCTCGTCCGGTTCGCCGAGCCGGATGAGCACTTCACCGCGATCGGTGCGCCAGCCCTGAATCCCCTCGTCGCGGAACCGGAGGTTGGCAGCCGTCACCCGGCGGAAGTACGCATCGAGTCCCTCATGCTGCGGGGTACCCCGGTTGGGATCGGTGGAGCGCCAGAACGAACGCCAGAGCCGGGCGCGATCGGCCGCCCTGGCTTTGCGCAGCGAGTCGAGGGCGGGGGACTGGGGATACCAGCGCAGCAATCCGACCATTTCATCGAAATTGGTTACGACCCAGTCCTGCGAGAACGACACGAGGGCGGAGCTGGAAACGGTGTCGGCGCCCTGCCCGACCACGATGCGGAGGTCGCCCAGCGGGGCGCTGTCCGGTGCGAAGCGCAGCACCTGGCTTTCGACCTCGGTCCGGCCGGTGAAGTGGAGCGAATCGAGCAGCACCACGCTGTCGCGCGCATCGATCAGCCGGATCGGTACCACCCGGGGGCCGGGCATCCCGTAGCCCTCGATGTAGACGTTCACGCTATCCGTGCCATAGGCAATCGTGCCGCGGGGATTGAGGATGATCGCCAGCGGCTCCACCCGGGTGCCACGAGCCCGGACCTGATAGGCAAGTTGAGGCGGTGCCAGACTCCCAGCCCCGAACGCGGGAACGGTGAAGGACTGCGCCGCCTGGTTGGCGTGGCCGTTCTCCGGGTCCTTCACCGCGATGCTGATCTGCCATTGCCCGGGAGGCAGCGTCATTCCCTCCTGGAACAGCACACTCTCGTCGGCCCGCTGGGTTTCGGGGAAGGTCGCCACCCGGATCACCTGGTCGCGCGCGATGCTGACGGGTGTTGCCCCCGAATCCGGCCGGGCGGCGAGGTCCACGTGGTACCGGGCCACGAACTGGTCCCCCTCCCGCTTGAACCCGAAGTACCGGTTTTCGAGCGAGATGGCGATCACGGTCAGGGTGGAGTCGCCGGAACCGCCGAAGAAGGCCACCTCGGCAACGAAGGGGAGGGGGGCGCCGACGCTCAACCGCCCGATCCGACGGTAGGCGGCCCCCACATCCAACGCCTGGGTCAGCGAGGAGGTGGGATCCGGCTTGGGGGTATCCCCCACCCGGCCCCAGGAGCCGCAACCGGCCAGCAGGAGGAGGGCGAGGAGGAGCGACGGGTACCGCGACCGGAATGTCATGGTTTTAGCTTAGTCCGCGTGAAGGAACGGCGCCACCGGATGCTTGCTCGCTCCCAGAGTCCGACGTAGTTTCTAGACACTCCCATGAGCCAAGACAGCCTCATCGGCCGGGTCGTGGCCGGATACCGCCTCCTGCAGCACGTCGGCGAGGGCGGAACCGCGACTGTCTACCGGGCCGAACATCCCGACCACGCTGACCGTGGACCCATCGCCCTGAAGGTCCTTCGCAATCGCCTTGCGCAGGATCCGGTGGCGATCAAACGCTTCCTTCGGGAGGCGGAGTTCGGCACGCGGATCAGTCATCCGAACATCGTCAAGACCTACGAGTACGGCCAGACGGACGACCTGTACTATCTGGCGATGGAGTGGGTCGAGGGCGAGGCGCTGGAGAAGTTTGCCATCCGCTCCGGCCGGCTGGCCCCGGTCCTGGTTGCCTCGATCATCGAGCAGATCGGCGCCGCACTCAGTGCCGCCCACGCCCAGGGGATCATTCATCGGGACCTGAAACCCGCCAACATCATGTACAACCCGAACAACCAGCGCGCCGTCCTGCTGGACTTCGGGATTGCCCGGGACGCGGAAGTGAAGCCTGAGGAGCGGCTCACCCGGACCGGGTTCTTCGTGGGCACCCTGCAATATGTCGCGCCCGAGGCTCTCTCGGGGGAACTGGTCACCGCTCAGGCTGACGTCTACAGCCTGGCGACCATCGCCTACTACCTGCTGACCGGCACCCTGCCCTATAGCGGCCGCTCGCCCCGTGAACTGTTCCAGCAGCTGCTGACCGAACCCCCGATTCCCATCAATCAGGCGGTCAAAGGGCTCAAGTTCTCGGACGGCGTTGAGGAAGCCATGATGGCCGGGCTGGAACGAGACCTGAAGAAGCGCAGTCCAACGGTGGACGACTTCACCAGCAAGGTTTGCACGGCCCTCCGCCAAACCGGTGAGCGCAAGAGCTTCCTGAAGAGCCTGTTCGGCAAATGACCCTGTCCGATTCCGCTGCGCTGGACCGCCTGCTCCTGGCACGCTCGGTCCGGCGCGGCCATTTCGTTCTGGCCTCCGGCCGCACCTCCCCCTTCTACGTCGATTGCCGCCTGACGACGATGTCGGCCGAGGGGCTGACCCTGATTGGTCGCCTCGGGCTCACCGCGGTCCGGGACCAAGGCTGGGAGCCCGCCGGCATTGGTGGCCTGACGATGGGCGCCGACCCGGTGGCCTACGCGATCGCCGCCTCGAGTGCCATCCGGCCACCCGCTCTGGACGCCTTCAGCGTCCGCAAGGAGGCCAAGGCGCATGGCACCGGCCGGCGGGTCGAGGGGAACTTCAAAGCGGGCGACGCGGTGGTGGTGGTCGAGGATGTCATCACCACCGGCGGGTCGGCGCTGCAGGCGATTGAAGCGATCAAGCAGGAGGGTGGCTCGATTCTGGGCGTGCTGGCGGTGGTCGACCGGGAAGAGGGGGGTCGGTCAGCAATCGAGGGGGCCGGGTTTCAGGTAGTAGCGCTGACTACCGCCACTCGACTTGGACTCAAGGACCTCGGCTGATGTCGGTCATCGTTGTGATCCGGTATCAGGCCAGGCCGGACCAGATTGCCGCCGCTCATCAGACGCTCGCCGACCTGATTGCAACCGTGGTGCGGACCGAACCAGACTGCCTGGGGATCCGCATGCACCAGGAGACGGCCGATCCTACCCGGATTTTGTTGTGGGAGGAGTGGACCACGGAGGCAGCATTCACCGGTCCGCACTCGGTGACGCCGCATCTGACCGCGTTCAAGGCCAGGGCTCGCGAGCTCTATGCTGGACCGCCGGAGATCTCGTTCTGGCGGGAGACGGAGCGGGTGGGTGGATAGGGGTACGTGGGTACGTGGGTACGTGGGTAGGTGGGTACGTGGGTAGCGTGGGTACGTGGGTACGTGGGTACGTGGGTACGTGGGTACGTGATGTTGCGCCCCGTCCCTACCCCGTAAACACCGCCCGCACCTGCTCTGCGATCCAGTCGACATCCTTCTCCGCGATGACCAGCGGCGGGGACAGCCGCAGCACGAAGTCGTGGGTCTCCTTGCACAGCAGCCCCCGCTCCGCCAGCCGTTCGCAGTAGCCACGCGCCTTCACCGTCAGTTCCATGCCGATCAGGAGGCCGCGGCCGCGGATTTCCCGGATATGGGGATGCTGTATGGTGCGCAGCTGTTCGATCAGTCGGGCGCCCAGCCGATTCGACCGTTCCGCCAGCCCTTCCTCCTCCAGAATGGCCAGCGCCTCCCGGGCCACCGCGCATCCGAGCGGGTTCCCTCCGTAGGTGCTGCCGTGGCTGCCGGGATTGAACAGTTCCATGACTTCGCGCGTGCCGACCACCGCCGACACCGGATAGACCCCACCCGAGAGCGCCTTGCCGAGCACGATCAGGTCGGGATGCACGCCCTCACGGTCGCAGGCGAAGCGGGTGCCAGTGCGGCCGAGCCCCGTCTGGATTTCATCGGCGATGAACAGGACGTTGTTCGTGCGGCAGAGATCGGCCGCGGCCTTGAGGTATCCGTCCGGTGGGATCCGAACGCCTGCCTCACACTGGATCGGTTCGACCAGGAAGCCGCAGGTGTTCGGGCCGATGGCGCGTCGCAGCGCCTCCAGGTCTCCGTACGGCACAATGACAAACCCGGGAGTGAAGGGGCCGAAGTCCTTCTGGTAGTCGGGTTCGGAGGAAAACCCGACGATCGTCGTGGTGCGGCCATGGAAATTTCCTTCGCACACGATGATCTCCGCCTGATCGGCCGGGATCTGCTTCCGCTGGTACCCCCAGCGGCGGGCCGCCTTCACCGCGGTCTCGATGGCTTCGGCGCCGGTATTCATCGGCAGGACGATGTCCAGACCGGTCAGGCGGGCGAGATCCTGGCACAGCCACGGAAGCTGATCGTTGCGGAAGGCGCGCGAGGTGAGGGTGACCCGATGCGCCTGACTCACCAGCGCCTCGACCAGGCGCGGATGACCGTGCCCCAGATTCACCGCGGAGTAGGAGCTCAGGCAGTCGAGATAGCGGCGCCCCTCGACATCGTAGACCCATACACCTTCGGCCCGTTCGACCACGACCGGGAGAGGGTGGTAGTTGTGGGCGCCGAATTTCTCTTCAAGCGCAATCAGCTCCGCCGCTGATTCCGTCGTACGTACGGTCATGACACGCCTCGCTTCCCATCCTGACTGGTGGTGCCCAGCTGGCCGGCGATCCGGGTTGCTTCCTCAACCGCCCGGGCCAGTACCGACCGGATTTTACCATCTTCGAGCATCATGAGCCCACCGATGGTGCAGCCGGCCGGAGTGGTCACATCGTCCCGCAGCGCCGCCGGATGGCGCCCGCTTTCCTGCACCATCCGGGCGGCACCCAGCATCGATTGAGCGACCAGGGTCAGCGCCAGGTCGCGCGGCAGCCCCACCCGGACTCCGGCGTCGGCCAGCGCCTCGAGGACGAGGTACATGTACGCGGGGCCACTGCCGCTCAGGGCGGTGATGGCGTTCAGGTATGCCTCATCCACCGTGACGCAGCGACCGACCGCGGAGAACACCTGCCGGGCCCGCTCCAGGTGCTCAGGCCGGGCGTGCCGGCCGGCACTGATCGCGGTCATGCCTTCGCCGACGACGCAGGGCGTATTGGGCATGGCCCGAATCCAGGGGTGAGTCGACGCGAGTCCGCTCTCCAGCGCCTGGATGCCCACGCCGGCGGCAATTGAGACCAGGAGAGTGTCTTCGGGTACTCCGGCATCCTTGAGCCGCGTCAGGACGGCCGGCACCTGTGCCGGCTTGACGCACACCAGGATGATCCCGGCGTTGGCGAGGCCGGCCGGGTACTCACGGGACATCGCGATGTCGAGTTCGTTCGCGACCCGCTCACTGGTCGCCGCGCTCCGACTGCTGCCCCAGATCTGCGCCGGCGTCACCATCCGGCGATGCAGTAGCCCCTTGATCAGGGTCTGCCCCATGACCCCGACGCCGATGACGCCAAGGGTACGACCGGGAGCAAGCAGGGTGGGCGCGTCGGTGGACATCGGGGCCAGCGTCGGTGGAAAGTGGCACGGCCCCGCGCGGGGGCACGGGGCCGATCTGGACTGCTGAGGGAAGAAACTCCCCCGTCGCTCACGGGGCAAGCCCCGGCGCCCCAAACTGAGTCTTACCGCGAAGGCGGAAAGAGCGCAGCCAAGAACGGAAGGAGGAGTGGACGAGTCTCCCCAATGAGAAGAGTTTCTGGATGATGGTGGGATTTGTCCACCACCTTTGCGGACTTGGCGGCTTCGCGGTGAAATGGGAACATCATTTACCGCAACAGCATTTCACCGCGAAGGCGGAAAGGACGCAACACGAAGAGATTCTTGTGACTACCCTCAATCAGAACTCACCACCGACGACGCGGCTCGGGTGATTGCGTACTTGCTGAAAGTACGTGGCGCCTTCGCGGTGAAATGCTGTTCCTGTCTCGTGGTACCAATGCCACCCTCAGGCCCCACGCGGCTCCTCCCGTCCCACCAGTGGCTGGAACGACCGCCAGATCTCCTGGTAGGGCAGGAGCATCAGATCGATGAACCGCTGCAGCGCGACGGGAAAGGGGAAGCGACGGCGCAATTCGGAGCTGGTGATCCCGAGCAGGGCGCGGACGTGGCGCCCGAAGCTCTGGGGTGAGGAGTAGTCGAGCCGATAGGCCACATCGGCCAGGGTGTAGCCGGGGCGTTCGAAGAAGAGGGCGGCGTGCACCAGGCGCATCGCGGCGAGGTAGCTCTTGGGGGACGGCAGCCCGGCGCGGTTGAAGCGGGAGACGAGGGTGGTACTGCGCACGCCGAGGTGGCCGGCGAGCTGACGGGCGGTGGATATATCGGGCGCGAGGCGGATGAGCGCCTCGAAGAACAGGCGGGTATCCGGTGGAACCTCGCCGAGGGCGGTGAGGATCGGCCCCTGAATGCGGGCCACATCGCGGCTGGCGGGTTGTCCGAGAATCTGACGCAGGCGCTGCCATCCGTCCGGACCAGTCACGTCCACCACCTGGCGCACGCCGGTGGCGCCCAGTTGGAGGAGCGTCTCCGAACCGTGGGGATCGTACCGACTCACCAGGGCGACGGTGGGAATCCCTGGAAACCCTTTGACCAGGCGGTCCAGCGCCTCGAGCGACCCCTCCTGGCACTGCTGCACCGAGACCAGGACCGCATCGACCGGTCGTTCCCGGACGGCCCGGATGGCATCGGGGAAGCTTTCCCCGGGCAGGAGGGAGAACCAGCCGTTGCCGGCCGCTTCCACCCGGCTCCGTTCGTCGGGCCGGAGGACGGCGGCGACCAGGGGACGGGGGGCAGCCGTGGAGTCGGGTGGGACAGGGCGCATGCACGGGCTCCGGAGGAGGTGGTGCCCTACGGTAGCCCCACGACCTCAACCCCCGGTCAAGTCAGAGGATGGGCGGGATGCAACCAACCCCGACCCCGATGCGTCTAAGGAACGAGGGTGGTTCGCGGCGGGGACGTCCATCCGGCAGGCCGTTAGTCGTCTCCCGCTCTGAGAGCCTATCTTCCATGCTGGCTTCATCCCCCCCAGGGTCCGTCCGCGGACCCGGAACACGGACTGTCAGCGTGACGGCGCCTTCCGAGCTCTTCAGTCGCCTGCAGGCAGCGCTCGGGTCGCAGTACCGACTCGAGCGTGAGCTCGGGCATGGCGGCATGGGCGTCGTCTTTCTTGCCCGGGACACCACACTGGACCGGCCGGTGGCCGTGAAAGTGGTCCACCCCGACCTCGCCATTCACTCGTCCATCACCCAGCGGTTCCTGGCCGAGGCGCGCATGATCGCGCGCCTGCGGCACCCGAGTATCGTTGCGGTCCATACCGCGGGCGAGACCACCGGGGTGTTCTACTACGTCATGGACTATGTGCCGGGCGAGAGTCTGCGCCAGCGGCTGACTCGTGAGGGCAAGTTCCCGGTGCAGGACGTAGCCCGGATCGTGGCCGACCTGGCGGATGCGCTCCACACCGCTGGACTCGCGGGGCTGGTCCACCGGGACGTGAAGCCGGAGAACATCCTGCTGGACGAAGCGTCCGGCCGGGCGATGCTGGCCGACTTCGGCATCGCCCGGGCGATGGCGGCGGACCCCGACGGCACTCGTACGGGGCAGGGCGTGGCGGTAGGGACCCCGACCTACATGAGTCCGGAGCAGGCGGCCGGCGACCAGGTCGACGCCCGGAGCGATCTGTACGCCCTGGGGGTGGTGGCATTCGAACTGCTCACTGGTCGGCCGCCCTTCCGGGGCCAGACGCGCCGCGGCGGTGGCCACGATGCACCTGGCCGAAGCGCCGACTCCGGTCGAGTCGCTGCGCCCCGAGACGCCGCCGGCCCTCGCGGGCGCCATCATGCGGGCGCTGGCGAAGGATCCGGCGGAGCGATGGCAAACCGGAGCGGAGTTACGGCATGCCCTGCTGGACGGTGGCGCCCTGCCGCCGATGCGGCGCCGACGGAAATGGCCCCGCGCCGCGCTGCTCGCGGGCGGGATCGGGGTCGTCGCCCTGGTGCTGGCGCTGGTCTTCGCGCCGGGCGGTCCGCCGAAAGGGGTCAATCCGCGCCACTCGATCCTGGTCCTCCCGTTCGACAACCTGCGCCAGGACCCCACCGTGGCCTGGCTGCGGGATGGCAGCGTCAACATGCTGGCGCTGAACCTGTCGCAGTGGAATGACCTGGCGGTGGTCGACCATGAGCGGCTGCACGACCTGCTGGCCCGCCGGAAGATCGATCCAACCGAGGCGCTGGGCCTCGACATGGCCCGGCAGCTGGCGCGCGACGCCGGCGTCTGGACCGTCGTGCTGGGGGATTTCACCAAGGTCGGCGACTCGCTGCAGCTGGTCGCCCGGGTGTTCGACGTGCCAGACGGGCCGTCGGCTCGATGTGGCCCAGATCGAGGGGATGCCGGGCGAGGATGTGCGGCCGCTGTTCGACCAGCTGGCGGTGCGGCTGCTGAATCTGTCCGGCGCCCCGCAAACGGTGCGGGCGGATCTGGCCCAGAGCACCACCCAGTCGCTGGAGGCCTTTCGAGCCTACCTGCAGGGGCTGGAGGATCTCAACAGCTGGAACCTCGGCGCGGCCCAGGAGCACCTGAACCGCGCGGTGGAACTGGATCCGTCCTTCGCCCTGGCCTACTACAAGCTGTCGCTGGCGCGGGGCTGGCTGGCCGGACAGAAGGATTCCCTCGGGCTGGTCGCCATCCGGCGCGCGACCCTGCGGGCGGACCGCCTGCCGGAGCATGATCGCGCCATGATCAGCGCGTACCGGGCCTTTCTCGAGGGGGATTTCGACCGGAGCGAGGCGGCCTACCGGGCGCTGCTGGTGCGCGATTCCACCGACGCCGACGCCTGGTACGCCCTGGGCGATGTGCTGTTTCACAACCCTGACCAGTCGCGGATGGCCAGCCGCTTCACCGGGTCCCTGCGCTCCTTCAAGCGGGCCATCGCGCTCGATCCCGATTACTACCTCGCCTACGAGCACCTGACGGCGATCTACCGGATGGCGGCCCAGGGCCAGCCCATGTTCGCGCTGCTGCCGGGGGACTCCCTGGTGCACACCATGGCCATGGGCGGCGGGAAGGCGGCGGTGCTGGATTCCGCGCCAGCAGGCGCAGGCCCTCACCCGGGCCCGGAACGACGGGGTCACCAGTGCCCGGGAGTGGCTGCTGCATCAGCCGGAGAACGCCCACGCCCAGAATGCGGTGATCTACGCGCTCGCGGCTGGCCGTCAGCTCGATGCGGCGATCAGCGAAGTGGATCGCCTCGCGGGCGCCGGGGAGGGGACCCGCCGTCCCGATCTGGAGTTTATCCGGGCGCAGCTGCTGGCCCAGCAGGGGCAGTATGGCGAGGCGGCCCGCGCGGCGGCCCGCGGCCTGGACGGCGCACGCCCGGAACAGTTCGACGCCGGGCGTCTGCCGGCCTTCGAAGTCCTGGCCGAGGTCACCAATGGCGCCAACCTGCTGGCGTACGCCGGTCAGGTGGACCTGGCCAGCCGAACGCTCGACCTGGCCGCTCGGCTGAGCGCGCAGTGGAGTCCGGAGATCACCGGCAGCGATCGCCTCGGTGAGCGCACGCTGTATGGCCACCTGTTGCAGAGTCACCTCTATACCGCGCTCGGGGCGCCGGCCGACCGGCTCCGCCCGATCTGGGAGCGGGTGGCGGACAGCGCCCGTCGGGCCCCGCGGAATGCCAGGTCCGGCATCGCCGAATTCGGCTGGGCGGCGGCGGTCGGGCTGTACCTGCAGAATACCACCAACCCGACTCCGCTCAACGAGCTGACGGCGCTGGAAGGCAGCGCGCTGCCCTTCGAACTGCAGGCGCTGGTGGCGCTGGAGCGGGGCGACTCGGCCGAGGCGCGGCGGCAGCTGAGTACCCCGGACAGTGTGGTGCCGTCGCCCTACACCACCCGTCCCCAGTGGTGGGGCTACCGTCACATGATCGCGGCTCATACCTGGGCGGAGCTGGGGGAGAACCAGCTTGCACTCAAGTCGCTGGCGGTGTTCGACCCGGTGAAGTTCAGTACCAGCGGGCTGGACACCCGGTGGCTGCTGCTGGGCCAGGCGCGGCTGCTGCGGGGCGAGATCTTTGAGCGCCAGGGCCGCACCTCCGATGCCCGGGCGCAATACAAGCTGGCGCTGGCGCAGTGGGACCGGGCCGATCCGGCGCTTGAGCCGCTGGTGAACCGGGTGAAGGAGCGATTGCTGCGGCTGGGGAGCGAGGGGTAGGCTTCCCTGAACTCCCCTCGAGCCTGGCCCTGGCGCGGGCGGGGTTCAACGCAGAGGCACAGAGTTCTCGCGGAGGCGCCGCAGAGGGCGTCGCTCCAGGCGAGCCAGGTCGACGTGAGCCGAGTACGTTGATTTTTGGGTGGCCGCTTCCACGGGCTTGATCTCCTGGCACCCCAAAATCATTTGTGGTTCTCTGCGCATCCTTGATGGTTCCTCTGTGCCTCTGCGTTGAAGTCCCCCCGAGCCCTGGGCGCGGGCGGGGTTCAACGCAGAGGCACAGAGTTCTCGCGGAGGTACCGCAGAGGGCATCGCTCCAGGCGAGGCAGGTCGACGTGAGCGGAGTACGTTGATTTTTGGGTGGCCGCTTCCACGGGCTTGATCTCCTAGGCACCCCCAAATCACTTGTGGTTCTCTGCGCATCCTTGATGGTTCCTCTGTGCCTCTGCGTTGAAGTCCCCCCGAGCCCTGGGCGCGGGCGGGGTTCAACGCAGAGGCACAGAGTTCCCGCGGAGGTACCGCAGAGGGCATCGCTCCAGGCGAGCCGGGTCGACGTGAGCGGAGTACGTTGATTCTTGGGTGGCCGCTTCCACGGGCTTGATCTCCAGGCACCCCCAATTCAGTGTGGTTCTCTGCGAATCCTTGATGGTGTCCTCTGTGCCTCTGCGTTGAAGTCCCCCTGAGCCCTGGGCGCGGGCGGGGTTCAACGCAGAGACACAGAGTTCCCGCGGAGGTACCGCAGAGGGCATCGCTCCAGGCGAGCCGGGTCGACGTGAGCGGAGTACGTTGATTTTTGGGTGGCCGCTTCCACGGGGCTTGATCTCCTGGCACCCCAAAATCGCTTGTGGTTCTCTGCGCATCCTTGATGGTTCCTCTGTGCCTCTGCGTTGAAGTCCCTCCACGCCGGGCGGGGGTTGAAGTCCCTCCTAACCGGGCGCGGACGGACACATAGTCCCGCCGCACCCCACCGGACTATGTTTCCCCTGCAGGCTGGACGTGATGATCGCGGGTCGGGCAACCGGCTCGAGGAAAGTCCGAGCTCCACCGGGTAGACTGCCAGGTAACGCCTGGGCGCCGCGAGGCGACGGACAGGGCCACAGAAAACAAACCGCCCCGAGCGCAAGCAGAGGGTAAGGGTGAAACGGTGGGGTAAGAGCCCACCGCACCGCTGGCAACAGCGGTGGCACGGTAACCCCCAGTCGGAGCAAGGCCAAATATGCGGCGAGGTGTGACCCACACCGTTCTGAGCCGCGGGTAGGCTGCTCGAGGCGGCCGGCGACGGCCGTCCCAGACAGATGATCATCTGGCGCCCCCGGGCTTGCCCGGGCCAGTGCCAAACAGAACTCGGCTTACGGTCCGACCTGCAGGCGCGGGGGGCTGTAAGGGTGACCCCATGGGGTCACCCCTACAGTCCCCCGCGCCACGTCCACCTGACCCCACGCCCCGCCGATGGTGTGATCCCGGCCCTCGCGCCGGTTCCAGTGCAGGGATAGTTTCCCCGCTGGCGTTTTCCTGTGGAAGAGTGTGCATGGCCCAGCCGGCATCGCGGGATCCCAGCAAGCCGTACCCCGAATCCTGGGAACAGGTGGCCGACCTGCGGGTCTTCCGCGCCAGTGCATCCGAGTGGGATAAGCTGAGCGTGTGGCAGGCCGACATGCGGAAGCGGGGCTGGAAGCTGCTGCGCGTCACCAGCGACGATGTCGAAATGGTTGCGGTATTCGGAAAAACCAAGCCGGACCTGACCCCCAGCAGTACCTGAGACCCACCGCCCCACCCTACTTCCCCGAGGCCGTCATGATGTTCCGCCCGTGGGCCGCTGCGGCGCTTTGCCTCGGCACCCTGACCACTCCCGCCCCCGAAGCCGGCCTGCTGCGGTACCGGCTGGAGATCAAGACCAAGGTCGTGCAGGACCTGACAGGGATTGGTCAGGGACAGCAGACACAGGAGTTCTCCAACGTCGGCTTCGTGTCGCTGACGGCGCGGGACAGTGCGGACGGTCAGGCGGTGACGGTGGTGTTCGACTCGCTCCAGCTCGGCGACGGTGCGCCGCTTACTCCGGAGCAGGTGAAGAGTGTGGCTGGCTCCACCTGGCACGGGTATCGTGGCCCCGGCGGGCGGGTGAGCAACCTGACGCTGGAAGGAGAAAACCCGGTGGCCCAGAGCGTGAGCGGGCTGCTGATCCAGCTCTTTCCCCCGCTCCGGAAGGGGTCGGTCGCCGGGCAGAGCTGGACCGACACCACCGAGACCGAGGCGCTGCTGGGCGTCACCGCGCGGACGGTGACCAACCTGGTGACCTCGAGCGAGACCTTTCAGGGTGCCAAGGTGATCAAGCTGGCGGGGGCATCCGCCAGCGCGATCGCCGGGACCGTCCAGAGCCCGCAGGGCGAGGTCTCCATCGACGGCACCGGCACCGGGAGTATTTCCTGGCTGATCGGTACCGATGGGGGGCTGCTCACCAGCACCGGAACCAGTTCCCAGAAAATGAAGGTGTCGATCGCGGTGGCACCGGAACCGATCCCGGTGGCCATTGATGTGCAGAGTACCACGACCCTGATCAAGTAGGCCTCATGCGTCGCTTTCGGTCCGTCGCGCTCCTGCTGCTGGGCACCGCCTGCGCCTCCGGAGGTGGCACCTCGGCACCAGCCGGTCCTGCGCCCGCCCCGGCGCCGGGAGCCGGGCCGATGGTCACCCCGACACCCACCCGGGACGCGATTCGGTACCCGCGGACTGGCGCCGGCATTTCGCGCTACGCCTTTGCGCGGCGGGATTCCGTGGTCGCCACGATGCCGAGTGGCGAAACCCAGCAGCTGGTGTTCGGCCGGACGGCCTATCTCACGGTGACATGGATCGCGGCGGACAGCGGAACCCGGATCACCGCAACGGTCGATTCCCTGGTGCCGGACAGTGCGCTCAACATGGCCTCCCTCGCCATGCTGGACAGTGCGCGCGGTGCCCGCTGGACGGGGCTCCGCACCAGAAGTGGACGGCTGGTGAATCTGACGGGCGGGATCACCTCCCTCACCAGCGACCAGATCCGGGACCAGTTGCAGCTGCTGTTCCCGCTCCTGCCGGACAGTGGCGTCCGGCCGGGCGGCCGCTGGACCGACTCGCTGCAGGTGCCGGGCCGGGTGGGGGCATTCGAGGCCAACGAGGCGGTGACGGTGTTGAGCGAGGCGGCCTCCATTGCGCCCGGCCTGCCGCTCCCGATCCAGGTCCTGCGACAGCGGACCGCCTCCGGCACCGGCTCCCAGTTCGGTCAGGAGCTCACGGTCGCCGGGACGGGGGTGGACTCCCTGACGTACGAACTGTCGCCGGAGGGCCGGGTGCTGCGGGCCGAAGGGATGCGGCATACCTCGGTGGTGGTGACCCTGCCCGCCATCGGCCAGACCGTACCCGCCGATGAAACGTCGGTGTTGCGGATGACGCTGCTCCGCTAGCGGCTGATGAAGCGCGCCCTGCTGGTGCTGGTCGCGCTGGTCGGGGGATTTGCCGCCTGGCTCCTGGCGGTCTGGCCGCCCCCGCTCTGGTACCGGACCCACTGGCCCAGACAGACCGCCTTCATGGCGCGGCCGGTGCCCGCCAGGTCGATCGGCGCCGCGCTCGCCGCCCGCCCCCGCCAGTATCGCCCCGTCCCGCTCGATTCGATCGCGCCGTACATGCAGGACGCCGTGATGATCGGGGAGGACGACGGCTTCCGCACCCACCACGGCATCGATTACCTCGCCCTCGCCCGGGCGCTGGGGTACCAGCGCCCCGCACTGCGCTGGAGCGACCCGCGCGACCGGGCCGCACTCCTGGCCGTGCTGCCCCAGGCCTGGGCCCGACGCGACCGGTTGCGCGGCGCCAGCACCATTACGCAGCAGCTGGCGAAGAATCTGTATCTCTCGCCATCCCGCAATCCGTTGCGCAAGGTGAAGGAGGCGGTCACCGCGTGGCGCCTCGAACTCGCGCTCGGGAAGCCCCGGATCATGGAGCTCTACCTGAATGTGGTGGAACTGGGGCCACAGCTGTTCGGGGTGGAGGCCGCCAGCCAGCTCTACTTCAAGCGCAGTGCGCGCACCATCAGCCGGGAGCAAGCTGCGGCGCTGGCCGGTTCACTGCCGTTCCCGCTGCGCTCCAACCCCGCGACGAAGCCGGGCCGCATGCGCTGGCGCCAGAACCTGATCCTGCGGCGAATGCGGGGGGAGCAGGTCGAGGTGCCGAAGGAGGAGGCGGAGGAGGAGATTGTGCCCCCTCCAGCCGACAGCCTCATCCCTGAGGCGATTCAGGTCGATTCCGCTCCATGGCCCGTGATCCCGCCGGACTCCGTGTCGTACGCCCCAATCGACAGCATGCCGCCGGGCGATTCCACCGTGCATCCGTAGGCGGTCGGCGGGATTCCACCGGTTCCCGTGATCGGTCGAACTGGGTCCTCAACGCAGAGACGCAAAGAAGAGCAGAGGCTCGCAGAGGGTCCCGTGTGGGGACTTTTTGGGGGTGGCCACGGTGAGTCATCGGGTGGGGTGCCGACCTCGAGGGGAGGATTCCACCGGTTCCCGTGATCGGTCGAACTGGGTCCTCAACGCAGAGGCGCAAAGGACAATTCGAGGTTTCGCAGAGGGTCCGTGTGGGGGCTTTTGGGGGGTTGCAACAGCGAGTCATCAGGTGGGGTGCCGACCTCCGGCAGGAACCGTCCCGTGCACCATGCCCATTCAAAAAGTCCCCGCGCCGAGGCCTCTGCGGATCCTCGAGTGTTCTCCGCGCCTCTGCGTTGAAAGCCCAACTCGATACGACGCGGCAGCACGGACACACCAGCAATAATCCCTTTTCGGGGCTGACCACCGGCAGGGACCGTCCCGTGCACCATGTCCCATTCAAAAAGCCCCCTGCGCAGAGGCCTCTGCGGAACCTCGATTGTTCCTCCGCACCTCTGCGCTGAAAGCCCAGCTCGATACGACGCGGCTGCCAGGACACACGAGCACCCGCGCCCTGCTTTACCTTCCGGCAGGCGGCACCGCGCCGCTACCACCACCGGAGGAATGCGATGACACAGCGGCGCGCCCTGGGAATCCAGGGCCTGCAGGTTTCGGCCCAGGGACTGGGCTGTATGGGGATGTCCGATTTCTACGGTGAGCGGAATGACGCCGAGTCGCTCGCTACACTGGATCGGGCGCTCGAACTGGGGATCACGTTCTGGGATACCTCGGACATGTACGGGCCGTATACCAATGAGATGCTGATCGCCGGGGCGCTCAAGGGGAGGCGGGATGAGGTCGTCGTCGCCACCAAGTTCGGGATCGTGCGGGACCACAAGGATCCGACGTTCCGGGGGATCAATGGCCGGCCCGAGTATGTCCGCAGTGCCTGCGAGGGATCGCTGCAGCGACTGGGCATCGAGACAATCGACCTCTACTACCAGCACCGGGTGGACCCGACGGTTCCGATCGAGGAGACCGTCGGTGCCATGGCCCGGCTGGTGACTGAGGGAAAGGTCCGTTACCTCGGCCTGTCGGAAGCGGGGCCAGCCACAATCCGGCGGGCACACGCCACACACCCGATCTCGGCGCTGCAGTCCGAATACTCCCTCTGGAGCCGGGACCTGGAAGATCAGATTCTCCCGGTGCTCCGCGATCTGGGTATCGGCCTCGTCGCGTACAGCCCGCTGGGTCGGGGATTTCTCACCGGCCAGTACCGGACCATTGAGGACTTCGCGGCGGATGATTACCGGCGGTTTTCACCCCGGTTTCAGGGGGAGAACTTCGCCCGGAACCTGGAGCTGGTGGGGCGGATCGAGTCGCTGGCAGCGACCAAGGGATGCACCTCGTCGCAGCTGGCGCTGGCGTGGGTCATGGCCCAGGGACCGGACATCGTGCCCATTCCAGGGACCAAGCGCCGCACCTATCTCGAGCAGAACGCGGCGGCGAATGAGGTGACGCTGACGAAGGAAGAGCTGACGGAGATCGACACGTTGCTGCCGAAGGATGCGGCGGCGGGGAAGCGCTATCCGGAAGCGATGATGGCGGCGGTGGGGCGGTAGGCCCGGACTGCAGTCCGGGCCCAGCGCCTCACCGCCGCCTCCGGGCCTGCCGCAGCCACCGGCGCATCACAGGATCCGCTTGCCGAAGGCCGACTCGATCAGTTCGACCGCGAACTGGGCCGACTGGTTGCGGACATCCAGGATTGGATTGACCTCGACGATTTCCAGCGATGTCATCAGGCCGGCACTGGAGAGCGATTCCATGACCAGGTGCGCCTCACGATAGTTGAGGCCACCCTTCACAGGGGTCCCCACCCCGGGCGCGAGGCTTGGATCGACCGCGTCGAGATCAAAGCTGACATGCACCAGGTCGGTCTCGCGGGACACGGTGGCCATCGCCCGTTCCATCACCACGTGAATGCCGTGCCGGTCAATGTCCGCCATAGTGAAGACGTTGACGCCCAGGCGGCGCAGATGAGTGCGTTCGCCGTCATCGACGCTGCGGATCCCCACCATCGCCACGTTGGCCGGCTCCACCTTGCGGAAGCTGCCCCCGATCCGGCCCAGCGCCGCCGGTCCCAGTCCGAGCAGCGCGGCCAACGGCATGCCGTGGACGTTGCCGCTGGGGGAGGTTCCTGGTGTGTTGATGTCGCTATGGGCATCGACCCAGACCACGCCGAGCTTCTTGCCCTTTGAACGGGCCCAGCTGGCGATGCCGGATACCGTCCCGACCGCAATCGAATGGTCGCCGCCGAGCACCAGCGGAAAGCGCCCCCGGCGCACGGCCCCCTCGACCTGCTCGGCGAGCTGGCGATTGGCCTGCACGATTTCCCGGAGGAATCGGGCGTCCGGGTTGCCGACCTTGAGCTGTTCGAAATTGCGGATGTCCAGGTCGCCGGCATCGTGCACCTGGTGGCCCAGGGCGGTGAGGCGATCCGCGAGGCCGGCAATCCGGATGGCGGAGGGGCCCATGTCGACGCCGCGGCGCCCGGAGCCGAGGTCCATGGGGACCCCGATGACGTGAACCGATTTACTGGACTTCGCGGAGAGGGTCATGGGGAGGTGTCCGGGCTGAGGCCTCGGGCGCAGGCGACGCGGGGTCTGACCCGGGACGCGTTGCGCCGCATCCCTGACCTCAGTCCACCAGCCGGAGCGGCATGACGAGGGTCAGATAGGCCGCCGGGTCATTCCAGCCGACCGGTTCACAGGTGGCCGCGCGCTCGGGGCCCTTGAACGTGAAGCGGACCTCATCGGTCGGCATGTACTTCATGATCTCGAGCAGATACGCCGCGTTGAAGCCGATCTCCAGCCCGTCGCCGTCATACCCGACCGACATCTCCTCCTGGGCTTCGCCGAGGTCCGGGGTCTGTACCGAGAGCTTGCAGGAGCCGCTGGCGAGACCCATCCGGATCCGGTGGGTCTGGTCGCTGGCGACGATGCTCATCCGGCGGAGCGCCGAGGTCATGGTCGCCTTGTCGGCGGTCATGGTCTTGTCGTTCTCGCGGGGGATGACCTGTTCGTAGTTGGGGTACGGCCCTTCGATCAGCCGGGTGTAGACCTGGGTGGTGGCGGACCGGAAACCGAGGTGGTTGTCGCTGCGGGCGATCTCGAGCTCGTCGCTGTCGGCGAAGAGGCGGCGGATCTGCTCCAGCGCCTTTGGGGGGATGATCAGGTCCGCCTGACCTTTTCCGATCCCAGCGGTCACAGGAACGTCCATCCGCGCCAGGCGGTGTCCGTTGGTCGCCACCATGCGCATACGCTCAGGACGGAGCTCCCAGAGCACGCCGTTGAGGATTGGGCGACTCTCTTCGGTGCTGGCGGCGAACGCGACGTGTGAAACCAGCTTTTTCAACTCACCAGCCTGTGACTTCCAGCCACCTTCGAACTTCACCGCCGGAAAGGCAGGGAATTCTTCGCGTGGCAGACCGAGCAGCCGGAACTTCGACCGGCCGCACTCGATGCTGGCCCGCTGTTCCCCGCTGCTGGTGAGTCGGATGGCGGCGCTGGGCAACTCGCGGACGATGTCGGACAGCTTCTTGGCGGGAAGGGTGATCGCTCCTTCCTGGTCCACCGAGGCCGGCACCGTGGTGCTTACGGCGATGTCGAGGTCTGTACCCGAGAGTCGCAGGCCGTCCGCCGTCGCCTCGAGCAGTACGTTCGAGAGGACCGGGAGCGTGGTCTTGGCGGGGATCGAGGCGGTGACGGCCTGGAGCCCTTCCTGGAATTGCTCTCGCGTGATTGTGAACTTCATCCCGTCCTCGCGGTGCAAGAAAGAACTACGAGTTCTCAAGATACTTAATTCAGTAGTAGCAGTAGGCTCTCTGGAGATGTGGATGATCGCCCCAACTCCATGGCTACCACCACACTCGACGATTTGCCTCTGTTGACCGACTGTGGGCGAGCGGGGAGAGAATGGTGGTAACCCACCGGTTGCACCCTGCTTCCCACATCCTCCACATCGTTGTTCCCACCTACTGTGTGATCAACTCCGACCGCGCGCTCTCAATTCGTTCGCGGAAGCCACGATCGCGCGACATTTGCTTCTGGACCTTGTCCACACTGTGGATCACGGTCGAGTGATCGCGTCCGCCGAATGCCTGGCCGATCTCGATCAACTGCATCTGGAGAATGTCGCGCGCGAGGTACATCGCGATCTGGCGCGGGACGACCAGGGTCTTGATGCGGGCCTTGGAGCGCAACTGCTCCGAGGTCACCCCCCAGCGACGGGCGACGACATCCTGGATGCGATCGATGCTGGGCATCGGTCGTGGTGTCGCGCCACTGTCTTCGCCCGGGCGGATCTTGTCAGCCAGCGCTTCCCGGGCCAGTTCGATCGACACCTCGCGATGCTTGAGCGAGGCGTACAGCAACAACTTGATGATGCACCCTTCCAGTTCGCGCACATTCGAACGCACATGCTCGGCGATAAACCGCAGCACGTCGTCCGGGATGGTCATCTCGAGATGGTCCTGCTCCTGCTTCTTGCGCAGGATGGCGATCCGGTGCTCGAGGTCGGGCTGGCCGATGTCGGCCACCATGCCCCACTCGAACCGGCTCACCAGACGCGCTTCCAGCCCGGGGATTTCCTTCGGGGGCCGGTCGGAGGTCAGGGCAATCTGCTTCCCCGCCTCATACAGCGCGTTGAAGGTATGAAAGAACTCCTCCTGGGTGGCTTCCTTGCCCTCCAGGAAGTGCACATCGTCGACCAGGAAGAGGTCGATATCGTTGCGGTATCGCTTGCGGAAATCCGGCATGGTGCGCCGGGAGATCCCTTCGATGACCTCGTTGATGAACTGCTCGGCCGAGACGTACAGGACCCGGGTTTCCGGCCTGGTGCGGAGCATCGCGTGGGCGATGGCCTGCATCAGGTGGGTCTTGCCGAGGCCGGTCGCGCCGTAGATGAAGAGGGGGTTGTAGGTCTTCCCAGGGGCTTCCACGGCGGCGTGCGCGGCGGCGGCGGCCAGCTGGTTCGACTTGCCGATGACGAACGACTCGAACGAGTACCGGTCGTTGAGCGGCTGGTTGCTGGGGTTGGACTGGGGAATCGCCGCGTGACCGGCAGGCGGACTCACGAAGAAGTCCATCTGGGGCCGGCGCTGGCGGTCTTCCTGGACCCGGAAGGTGACCGTCGTGGGGGAGCCCACCACTGACTCCGCCAGCTTGGTCAGCAGGGCGCCGTGGTTGGTCTCATTCCACTTGGCAGCGAATTCGTCGGGCACGGACACGATGAGCCGGTCCTCTTCGAGGGCCAGCGCTTCGGTCGGTTCCAGCCAGGCCCGGACAACCTTGTCCGGAAGCTGGCGGGCAGCTTCGTCGAGGATTCGCTTCCAGATTTCTTTGGCGGACAGCGGCATCAAACTCAGGGTAGGGCGTTCGCAAGGGCGCACGATGTTACGGGCCCCATGTGGAAAAGTCAACCTTGACCGAAAGGGGTGTCTCCGGCTAGCTTTTCGGGCTCACTTAGGGGAAATGTTCGATGAATCCGTCATATCGTCCGCGCAACAAGCGCCGCACTGCCAAGCATGGTTTCCGGACCCGTATGGAGACCCGCTGGGGTCGGGCGACGTTGTCCCGGCGCCGCAAGAAGGGCCGCAAGACGCTCACGGTCCGCATCGGTTCCAAGCACGGGAGCCGCTGACCACGAGCGAGCGGTTGCCTCGTGACCATCGCCTGGTACTCCAGGTCGATCGGTCCCGGTGTTTGACTCAGGGTCGGCGGCATCGGACCCGAGCGCTCGAATTCAGCTGGTTGGACAACATGGCGGGCCACCCCCGGATGGGACTGATCGTACCCAAGTTCCAGTCCTCGGCGGTGGCCCGTAACCGTTTGCGGCGGCGGCTGCTGGAAATCTGGCGCCGGGAAGTTCAGGCAAACCAGGGCGCCCGTGATCTCGTCATCAAGACCAGGCGGGAGGCGTACGCCGCGAGTTTTGATGAACTGAAGACCGACGTGCTGGAGTTTGCGGCGCACCGATTGGTGGCGGGCGGCAGACCCCGGGCGTCAGCCGGTGACGATTCCGGGTCAGGGGCAGCGTGAGCCAGTTGATTCAGCACACCGACGCGCCCGCGGACGAACAGCCCCGGACCCTGTTCCCCATTCCCCGTTCGCTTCTGGGCTGGCTGCAGGTGCCTCTCACCTGGCCGTTCATCGGTTTGATCCGGCTGTACCAGCTCTTCATCTCACCCGCATTGCCACCCAGCTGCCGGTTCGCACCGAGCTGCTCGCGCTACACGCTGGAAGCGATTCAGCGGTACGGCGCGCTGAAGGGTGGCTGGCTCGGGGCTCGTCGCCTGGTGCGGTGCCATCCATGGCACCCCGGCGGATACGACCCGGTGCCCTGACTCCGACTCCAAGACCAACACAATGGACCGTCGTGTAATCTGGGCTGTGGCCCTCATGATGTTGATCGCGCTGGCGCCGACCTTCTTCCTCAAGCCGACGCCGAAGCCGGTCGCGAAGCCGGGGGTCACGGCCGACAGCACGGTGGTCGCCCCGCGTCCGGTGACGCCAGCGCCGACCGTGCAGGCCGCCGCCCCGGTGGACGGCGCGGTCGAGACGACGGCCCGCCCGGCGCAGACGATCACCGTCACCTCGCCACTGTACCGGCACACCCTGTCGACCCGGGGTGGCGCGATCGAGCAGGTGACGATCCTCAAGTATGCCAACCTCTCCAAAGAGGAAAAGGGAGAGCCGGTCCGGCTGCTGCCGGACAGCGCGTGGCTCAACCGGCTCTCGCTGCTTGTGGGCCGCGACACGGTGCCCCTGGCCGGCTGGGACTTCACCCCCTCCACCGCTGCCCTGACCGTGACGGGCCCCGATTCGCTGACGCTGACCGGCGCCCGGGGCGGGATCCAGGTGACCCTGGTCTACCATTTCCTGCCCGAGGATTACCAGGTTCACATCTCGGGCCGGGTGGACGGCCTGGGCCCCGTGGGCGGGTATCTGCTGGTGGACATGGGCCGCGGGATGCGACAGACCGAAGCCGATTCCACCGCCAATTTTTATGACTACGGCGTGGTCACCAAGACCGATGAATCGGAGCTGATCCGGTTCTCCAAGCTCAAAGCGGGTGAGGTGCGCACGCTGAACGGGCCGTTCGAGTGGGCGGCGGTCAAGTCGAAGTACTTCGTCACGGCGCTGCTCACCCTCGACCCCGACGGCCAGCGGATCAGCGGGGCGACGCTGGTCGGCGGCCCGGAGACCAAGGTGCACCATGCCGAAGTGACCTTCGGCCTCCCGGTGAACCCGACGGGCGCATTCCAGTACGGTCTGTACGCCGGCCCGATGGAGTATCCCCGCCTGCGCGCGGTGGGTCACGACTTCTACGATATCAATCCCTACGGCTGGCCGGGCTTCCGCACCCTGATCCGCCCGATCGCCACCGGCGCACGGTGGCTGCTGGTGTGGATGCACCAGAACCTGTCGCTCGCCTACGGCGCGGTGCTGATCATTTTCGGTATCGGCATCCGGGTCATGCTGTGGCCGCTCAACCAGAAGGGGATGCGGGCCGGGCTCCGGATGCAGGCGATCCAGCCCGAGATGCAGCGGATCCAGGAGCAGTACAAGGGCGATCCGGCTCGGCTGCAGCAGGAGATGATGGGGCTGTACAAGAAAGAAGGGGTGAACCCCTTCAGCGGCTGCTGGCCGATGCTGCTGCCCTGGCCGATCCTGCTGGCGCTGTTCTTCGTCTTCGCCAACACCATCGAGCTGCGGGGCCAGTCGTTCCTGTGGCTGCCGGACCTGTCGCTCAAGGATCCGATGTTCATCCTGCCGGTGCTGATGGGCATGTCGATGTTCGGGCTGAACAAGGTCGGCATGCAGGGCGTGCCGCCGACCCCGCAGTCGAAGATGATGCTCTACTTCCTGCCGATCATGATGACGGTGATGTTTTTCAACTTCGCCTCCGGCCTGAACCTGTACTACTTCGTGCAGAACCTGGCGAGCATTCCGCAGCAGTGGATGCTGGCCAAGGAGCGGAAGAAGGCCCAGGCGCTGAACGCCGCGGCGGTGGTGGTGAATACCAAGCCGGCCACCGGCAAGAAGAAGAACAAGTAGGCTGCAACGGCGGCACCGGGGAACGGGGAAGAGGGAACAGGAACGCTGCGCCAGCCGCACCCCGTTCTCCTGTTCCCCGTTCCCCGTTCCCAATCTCTCAAGCAGCCACCACTCCATGCTCACCGACCCCATCGTCGCCCTCGCCACACCACCCGGCCGGTCTGCCGTGGCGGTGATCCGGTTGAGTGGCGACGGGGCGTTCGCGGTGGCGGCGCGGGTGATTCGCCGCTTCCGGGTCGACCCGCCGCGTGAGGCTCGGCTCGCGTCCTTTCTGGACCGGGCCGAGGTGCCGATCGACAAGGGGCTCTATCTTGTCTTTCCCGGACCTCGCAGCGAGACCGGGGAGGACATGGTCGAATTCCACAGCCATGGCGGGCACCTGGTGCCGGCCCGGCTGCTCGCGGCGATCGAGGCCGCGGGTGCCCGTCCGGCCCACGCCGGCGAGTTTACCCGGCGGGCGGTGCTGAACGGCAAGCTGGATCTGCTGCAGGCGGAGGCGATCGGCGACCTGGTCGATGCCGAGGCCCCGGCCCAGGGGCGCGCGGCACTCCGCCAGCTCGATGGCGGGCTCTCCCGCCGGATCCTCACCCTCCGCGCCGGGCTGGTCGAGCTGCTCGCGCTCCTCTCCTACGCCATCGACTTTCCGGAAGAAGACGACGGGCCGCTGCCGGTAGCTCGGCTGGAGGCAGTACGGCAGGAGGTCAGCGAGGGGATCGCCCGGCTGCTGGCGACCGCCCCGCTGGCGGATCGGGTGCGCCGCGGTGCACTGGTGGTGCTCAGCGGTCCACCCAATGCCGGGAAGTCCTCCCTGTTCAACGCTCTGCTGGGGAATGACCGGGCACTCGTGACCGAGATTCCCGGCACCACCCGCGATGCCATTGAGGCCCCGGCCGACATGCTCGGCTGGCCGGTCCGGCTGGTCGACACCGCCGGGCTGGGTGACACCGACGATCGCATCGACGCCATGGGCCAGGCGGTGAGCCACCGATATCTCGCGGGGGCAGACCTGGTGCTGGTCTGCGATGACGGTCGGGCCGCTGGTGACGCTCCAGCGGCGGACCCGCGCCACCTGCGGGTGGGGACCAAGGGCGACCTGGGTGATCGGGCCAATGTGGAGCTGACGGTAAGCGCTGTTACCGGGGACGGCCTGGACCGGCTGCGCGCCGCGATCGTCGAGCGACTCTTCGCCAATGGGATCGTGCTGGGAGATCTGGAGCCTGCGCTGACTCGGGAACGACATCGGGTGGCGCTGGCCGAGGCGGCCGAGGCGCTTCGGGAGGCCGCGCCGCACCTCACGGTCGGTGGGGACGCGGTGCTGGCGGCCCATCATGTTCAGGTGGGGGTGCGGGCCCTGGACACGCTGATCGGCTCGGTGGATATCGAAGAGGTGCTCGACCGGTTGTTCTCCTCTTTCTGTGTGGGGAAGTGAGCATGTCATCGATCACCCTCTCCGCGATGCATGTCTACCCGATCAAGGCCTGTGGGGGAGTTGAGGTGGCCGAGTGGGAGGTGGACGCCTTCGGTCTGCGTCATGACCGACGCTGGATGGTGATCACCGCGGAAGGGGCATTCCTGACGCAGCGGGAGGTGCCGGTTCTTGCCACGGTCCGCACCCGGATCGCACCGATTCACCTGCGGGTGAGTGCGCCGGAGATGCCCGAACTGGTGCTGCCGCTGGAACCGCAGGGCGGGCGGCCGGTGGTCACCAAGGTGTGGGACGATACGGTGCGGGTCGTGGCGCCGGATCACAAAGCCGACGAATGGTTCTCCTACCTCGTGGGCCGGCAATGTCAGCTGGTGTACATGCCGCCGGAAACCCATCGCGAGGTGGACCTCAGCTTCGCGCCGGACGGGGGCCGCACCGGATTCTCCGATGGCTTCCCCTTCCTGCTGGTCGGGGAGAACTCACTGGTTGACCTCAATCAGCGGCTCGACACACCGCTGCCGATGAATCGCTTCCGGCCCAACCTGGTCGTGCGTGGCAGTGCGGCCTGGGCGGAGGACGAATGGGCGTCGTTCACCCTGGGTGACATTCCGATGCGTGGGGTGAAGCTGTGCGCCCGCTGCATGGTGACGATGACCGACCAGACCACGGGGCGCCGCGATGGTCCCGAGCCGCTGCGCGCGATGGCGGAGTTCCGGCGGCGTGAACGCGGGGTGATGTTCGGCCAGAATGTGGTGCACTATGGGACGGGACGGCTGCGGTTGGGCGACGCGCTTGCGGTTCAGCAGTCGAGTCCGGGCCGATAGCGGCCAGTCCTGTATCCAGGTACATGACGGCGGTGTCCGACGGGGAACCGTCAGGCGCAGCATCCGTTGATCTGGCGGTCAGTCATCCCGCGCGTTAGCTTCTGAACAGAGAGTCACAGCAGGGCCCGTTACTCCCGAAATATCCTTGGAGGTCGAATGCGGAACAACGCCAGGCGTTGGGCCTTTGCCGCAGCCCTTGGTCTCGGTGCGGCGTGCGGTGGTGGGGATGATGGCGGCACGACGGAGCCGCCTCCACCCCCACCCCCGGTGACGGTCACGGTGCTTCCGGGCCGAGACACCCTCACTTTGGGCACTAGCGTGCAACTGACGGCTACGGTGACGGGAAACAGTAACCATGACGTAACCTGGTCGGTGGTTGGCGGTGCGGCGGCCGGTACGGTCAGTGCGGACGGGATGTACCAGGCGGGTCAGACGCCGGGCCTCATCCGGGTGGTGGCCACGAGCGTGGCAACGCCTGTGGGCAGCGATACGGCGAGGATTCTCGTGGTCGAGGCCCCGCTCGCCACCGTCACGGCTCCGGACAGCGCGGCGCAGGGTGCGGTGGTGGCAGCCTCCGTTCCCGTCGCCGGTGGTGTCACGTATCTCTGGACGGTGACCGGGGGTGTGATTGCCTCGGGGCAGGGGTCAGCGCAGGTGACCGTGACCGCAGGCGGTGGGTCGATATTGACGCTCAACTGCGTCGCCCAGAACCTTGCTGATTCGACCGTCAGTGGCGGGCAGCAGGTGGTGCTCGTTCCTGGTCCGCAGATTCTGAGCTTCAGCGCCGGTCGCGACACGATCACCGCGGGCGAGGGAACCACGCTGACTGCAACTTTCGCGAATGGCACGGCGACCATCGATCAGGCGATTGGCACCGTAGCCAGCGGAGCCACGATACCCGTGGGGCCATTCGCAACCGGATATGCTGGCACCCTGTTCACCCTGACCGTGACCGGCTTTCGTGGCCTGACCCAGACAGCGCAGCAGCGGGTCGTGTCAGCGAATCCGCCGACGCTGAACCTCTTTGAGGTTCTTGACCCTGTGGTCCCGGTGGGAGGCCATGCGCGCTTCCAGATTGCCTGGGCGGTCGATCCCGGGGTCGTGGCGACCCTTGAACCCGATGTCGGCGTCATCACGACATCGTTTGTTTCCAGCGCCAACCTGACGACGCCGGGTCGCGCCGTATTCACGGTGCGGATTGCGAGCCCTGCCGATTCTGTCATCTCAGATACCGTGAGCGTCCAGACTGTCACGCCCGCATCCGGGACCTTCTCCGCGGCAGGAAGCCTGCACGAACCGCGCATGTTTCCTACGGGAACTCTCTTGACCGATGGCAGGGTGCTCGTCACGGGTGGCGATCAGGGGACGACGTCAGCCGAGATCTACGATCCGGCTACGAACGGTTATTCGATGACCGGGTCGATGGTGGTGGGTCGGGGAGATCACGTGGCGGCCCTTCTGCCGAACGGCCGGGTTTTCGTCGCGGGAGGGAATCCCAACCCAACGCTGGGAATGACGAGCGAGGTGTTCGACCCGACCACTGAATCATGGAGCAACGGTCCGACCCTGACTTTCGAGCCCCGGGCCGCCGTACTGCTGTCCGGAGGTCAGGTACTACTGATCCCGACGAGCGGTCCCGCCGCCATCTACGATCCTGTCAGCGGCACGGTGACCCCGACCGGTACGGTGCTGGACTCCTCACCTTTCCGGCTTGTGGTTCCACTCTCCGGGGACCGGGCACTGATCTGGACATCAACGGGGCAACCCCAGATGCAACTGTATAGCTTGTCGGCGGGGCTGTTCACGGTCGCGGAGACCCCGTTGCAGCCCCACCAGAGCGGCTCGGTCAGCCCACTGCCCGATGGCAGGGTCTTGATTGTCGGAGGCAAAGACCTCACCAGCGGCGTTTATGGAGGAGCAGAGGTGTTCGATCCCGCAACCGGCCACTGGACGGTGACTGGACGACCCTCCACCAACCGGGCAGCTCACCGCGCGGTACTGTTGAGCGACGGCCGCACGTTGATCGCTGGGGGCGTGGATCGAAACAGCCGGCCACTGCCCTATGCGGAGATTTACGACGCTACCACGGGAGAGTTTACCCCCTTGCTAGGAACTCTGGGCCTCTCATCAACGGTGTCCGTACCGGTTGCCGTTCCCCTGGCGAATGGAGCGGCGCTGTTTACCGGGGGACGTGAGGTCACCACGCAAGGTGGGAGCAGTCTATCTGAACGATTCAGTCCGTGACCCCCACCCTCCTCGGCATCCCCTACGACCTCGGCTCCTCGTTCCAGCGCGGGCCGGCGCTCGCGCCCGCCGCGATTCGTGCGGCGCTGCAGTCACCGTCCACCAACGGGTGGAATGAGGATGTGGTCCAGGTCGCTGATGTGGCGGATGCGGGTGATTTGAGCTTCGATGACGGCCACGATCCCTACGAGGTGATCGTTGGTGGTGTCGAGGCGATCTTCGCGCGCGGCGGCCTTCCCCTCCTGCTGGGCGGGGATCACGCCATCACCTGGCCGATCCTGCAGGCGGTGCGGCCCCACGCGCCGCGACTCACCATCCTCCATCTCGACGCCCACCACGACCTGTACGACAGTTTCGAGGGGAACCCCCGGTCGCACGCATCGCCCTTCACCAGGATCCTCGAGCAGGGGTTGTGCGACCGGCTGGTGCAGGTGGCCACCCGCTGCCCGTCCGGCGAGCAGCAGTCGAACATCGAGAAATACGGTGTGGAGGTGGTGCCGATGCGGGCGGGGCTCGACGCGATGCGGGCCACAGTCGCCGGACTGCGCGGCCCACTCTACCTCTCACTGGATCTGGATGTCCTCGACCCAGCCTTCGCGCCTGGTGTCAGTCACCCCGAACCGGGTGGACTGACCACCCGGGAATTGCTGACGCTGATTCAGACGATTCCCCACGGCCAGCTGGTGGCGGCGGATATCGTCGAGCTGAACCCGGTGAACGACCTGCGGGATCTGACGGCGCGGGTGGCGGCGAAATGTCTGAAGGAGGTGCTGGGGCGGGGCTAGGCCGTCGCGATGCCGCGGTCTTCGTCTTCGGCCGCCTGGATTTCCTGGGCCGAGGCGCGGAGGGCGGGACCGAGGCCGAGGGTGCGCACGGTGGCTTCGCTCATGCTGTGGCCGAGGTAGTAGCCGGAGCGTTCGGGGAGAACGCGGCCGCCGACCAGGCGGGCGGAGGGGCTCATGCCGCCGGAGAGGTAACGCAGACGCAGGCCGATCCCGCGCCCTTCGAGTTCCGGCTCGACCACCCGGCGGAGGAAGGCTTCCAGTTCGCGCAGGCGGCGGTGCTGCCGGCGGGGATACCCGAAGTAGTTGGCGGGATCGAGCCCGGGCGCGACGGCCTCGGCGGCGTGCACCGCGAGGCCTTCATTGACCAGCAGCTCGCGCAGGGTCGCCCGGCTGCCGGTCACCCAGTAGTCGTAATAGCCGTTCTGCTCCTGCACCAGCCGCCGCAACTCACTGCGACTGTCCGGCGAGGTGTACCGGACGCAGTGAGCCAGTTCGTGTCCCACCCACAATGGAATCAGCTCCGGCGGCAAACCCATGCCGTAGGTCTCGGGATTGGCGCGCCCGGTGAAGTGCTCCAGGCAGATGAAGGCCATCGCCCGGCCGCCCACGACCAGCTCACCAGCATTGGCTGCGCCCATCCCGACCATCAGGTAGACATCGGTCGGCCGATCGATCTGCAGCAGATCCTCGGCCTGGGCGATCGCGTCCTCGATGATGCCCTCGACATCGGTGCTCTCGAGCAGCTCCTGCAGGTCGCTGCGATCCGCCTTCAGCGCGTGGGCGATGACGGCGGGCGCCTGCGGGCTCTCGAGGTCCAGCACATAGTTGTGCCAGTAGGCGGAGAGGACGGCGCGATGTGCGGAGAGGTACTGATCGAAGGCCGCCTCACGATTGGCGGCCTGCAGGACGGCGAGAAATTCGGGGACGAGATTGATCAGCACGAGCGAGAATATCTACAGATCCTTCGATGACGCAAGTGGGATTGACGCAGCGAAAAAATAGTGTAGACGACTCAGCGACGAAGATTGCGCCGGGCTTGACTCACCGTCCCGACAGCGCCGCAATGCGCAGTCGCGCGCGCTCGACCCGTGGGGTGAATTCGGGATCGGCGTGGGCCCAGTTCGCGGCGACGATCCGCCAGCGCGCGAGCGCCTTTTCCTTTTCACCGGCGGCGTCCCAGCCGAGGGCGGCGAGCTCGGCGAACTCGGTCTGGGTGACGTAGGTGTTGGACGCCTCGAAGGGGCCGCTGAGTGCCTGCTCCGCCCAGAACGCCGCTTCGCGCGGCCGATTGAGCTTCAGCAAGTCGCGTCCCATCAGCAGGTTGGTCCGACTGTATCCCATGGGAGGAGAAAAAATAGACAGGCGATATTGCTCCACGGCGCCGGCGAGATCGCCCCGGGCATCCAGCAGCAGGCCGCGAATGTGATGGTGCAGGCGCCGGTCGCGCCCGTAGGCACTCAATGGTCCCCAGCGCTCCACGCTGTCGGCAATCTGCTGGAGGAGGGTTGTGTCGCCACTCGCTGCCAGCGCCGTGGCACGCAGGGTCTGAGTCCAGACAGCGTTGCGGGCGATCTGGGCCTGGATGGTCGGCACCAGCGGTGCACGGGTGATCGAATCGAACATGGCGGCGGAGCGACGGAAGTTCCCCACTTCCGACCAGCCATACGCTTCGAAGATGCCGCCATAGGGGACGGCATCAGGCCGCGGAGCCTTCGACAACGTGCGCAACTCGTGGGCGACAGTGAGCGCCTCCCGTACCCGACCCTGCATCCGCAGAGAGATGCTCCGCCACTTGAGCCCCTCGCTGCGGTTCTGGACCTCGAAGAGCCGGAGCATGCTGTCCGCGGCCTGAAAGTGTCCGGCCCGTACTTCGATCATGGCCCGTCCGAATCCCTCATACGCCGGGTTCAGCGCGACCACGGTGCTGTGCGCCGCCATTGCTTCGTCGTACCGGCCTTCATAACCGAGGACCAGTGCCAGCTGACCCCAGGCCTCGGCGCTCCCCGGCTGGCGTTTGATCCAGTCGCGCGCCAGTCGCTCCGACACTGGGAGCGAATCGAGCATATGGTAGGTGCCGATCAGCTCGTAGATCGCTTCACACGCGAGGCAACGCACCGCTTTACCCCGGCTGCCTTCACCAGTGATGCTCATCGAGTCCATGACCTGCACCCGCTTGAACGGGGCAATGGCTCCCTGGAAATCACCGGTCCACCGCCGGGCATGGCCCAGGTACAGGTACCCTTCCGGTTCCGCCGGGTATCGAGCCACCAGCGACTCCGCCATCGCCGTGCGGCTCGGATCATCGATGATGTCGGCCCACCCCGCCTGGATCAGCAACCGCTCCTTCTCCGTGGCATGGACGGAGAGGTCGCGCGCCCGGCGCATGATCTCGACGTCGCCATTCGACCGCGCGAGCCAGTAGGCCGCCATGGCGAAGGTGGAATCCTCCTCCAACGCGCCCCGCAGCAACCGCTGGGCCGTGGTGACCTCATTGGCGAAGAGTGATCGCAACCCCTCTTCGTAGAGGCGATAGGCCAGCACCGAGGTGGTGGTCACATCGGCGAGGCCTCCGATCGGGGCCTGTGCGCCGAGGCTGCGCACCAGTTCGGCGGTGCCGGCATCGACCAGGCCGAACAGATCCTTGCCATTCACCCGGAGGCCGGGGCGCAGGCTGCCAGTCGCGATATCAGTGCGCCGGAGGTCGAGCCGCAGGGTGCCGGCGCTGTCGAACAGCGATCCATCGAGCAACTCGGTGGCGCCCGCGGCGCGGGCGGCCATCATCATTCCAGCCACCGAATCGGTGGTGGCCTGCCCCTGGGCCATGAGTTCGTACATGCGGGCGGTGCTGACCACCTGCAGTCCTTCAGCCCGCGCCAGGTTAGTGGCCAGCATCTCGGCCAGCGGCCGCCCCAGCCCCTCCTTGCCGCTGTAATCGCGAATCTGCCCGACGGCGATCACCGGCCGGACCACCGCTGTCGCATCGGGCTTCGCCATGCCGGCCCGAATCCACCAGCCGGCTGCGACGACCACCAGGCCAATCGCAAACCCGATCAGCATCCCGTAGCGGGTGCTGGTGCGGGCGAAGAATGGCTTTCTGACCAGAGCTGCCAACGCAGCGGCAGGAGCGGACTGGCGTCGGCCCTGGGGATCGAGGTGGAGCGGCAGGGAGCGTTCGCCGAGTGGACGGGGGCGGGCATACTCATCGGTATGACCGGACACGCCGCTCCCAGTGGTCGGGACCACGGTCGAGGCTGGGCCGTCTGGACGGGCTACTGCCCTGGTACGCGGGAGCGTGCTCACCGGCACATCTCCGCTGCTGACCTCACCGGTCGAGGCTGGGGGGGACAACGGTGCGACCGGCTCGATGCTCTTGAGCGCCGGGGTGGGCGGGGGCGCGGGAACCTCGCGCCGGAGCTGTTCCGCCAGGCGCTTGAGGTCACTATCCGGCGTGAGGTCGAGCTCCTGTCGCAGGAGCATTTCGTAGACCCGGAAGAACTGCAGCGCGGCACCGCGGTCCCCCTGGGCGGCGAGAGCCGTCATGAGGCCAAGTGCGACCCTGCCGTTGAGAGGATCGGCGTTGGCCAGCTTTCGCCACCACCCCACCGCGACCCGGGCGTCTCCCGCTTTGTCCGCCTCCCGGGCGAGTCGCTCCAACGCGGCGATGTAATCATGCGCGAGCGTATTGCGCTCGGTCTCGGCCCAGCGATCGAACTCCGGAGCCTCATCCAGGTAGACCCCATCCAGGAACGGCCCCTCATATAAGAGGACGGCCTCCTCGATGCGGCCGGCCGACAGCGCCGCCCGGAACTCGGCGAGGTCGCTGGTCAGCCCCTCCCACCCCAGCCGCAGCTCGGTGGTCCCGGTAATCAACTCCTCTGCGCCCAACTCCCGTCGCAGGGCGTAAACCGCCTGGGCCAGACTCTTCCGGCCACGCTCCAGATCGCTCTCCGGCCACAGCAATCCCAGGATTTTCTCCCGACTGACCCCGCGATCCCCTGCCGCTGCCAGCAGCGCCAGGAGGGCGAGCCGTCGCCGCTGGGCGCCGGCACCCTCAACGGGAGCCCCGGAGCGCTGCAGGGAGAGCCCGCCGAACATCTTGAGGTGTAACACGTTAGACGAGTTGATCGGGAGTTGATTCGAGAATGGCCGATTCGGGATTGGCAGATGAACGCCGAGCCTATTGTACCCCTCGTCCGACGGGCGAGCAAGCAGCGTCTGTCCAGATCACAACTCAATACGAACGGAGGGCAGGATGAAGGCGAATACGTGGATGGCCGTGGCGGCGGTGGCGGTGCTGGCGTCGGCCTGTGGCGGAGATGACAACGGGACCGGCCCGGGCAATGGCGGCGGCAATGGCAACTTCAGCGCCGAGGTCAGCGGTGACCTTGAGACCACCTTCAGCGGCTACGCCTACCATGGTGCTGGCGCAGATGAGCAGGGTAACGCCGGTTACGGGATCGTACTCGCCGAGGTCCAGGCCGGTACCGAGAACGGTGGAGTGATCACCTTCGTCCGCATCGGTTCGAGCGCGCTGCCGAATGGTGCCTATACCATCAAGGACGCCAGCGGCGACCTCCAGGATGGCGACGTGGTGGCCCTGGCGATGGACACCGATGGTGCCGAACTGACCGCGTTGTTCGCCTCGACCGGTGGCACGCTCACGATCTCCAGCAGCTCAGGCAGTACCATGAAGGGCACCTTCAACTTCAACGCCGCCGGTGTGGTCTTCGCGGATCCGGAAACCCCGCTGAGCGTCACGCTGACCGGCTCCTTCACCTCGAAGGCGCTGCCGGAGAGCGCGGTACGGAGTCTGACCAGCCAGCTGCGCCAGGCGCGCTGATGCCTCGGACCGCCACGGTACTCATCACACTCCTGCTCGGCGGGTGCGCCGCCGAGCCCCCGGCGGTGGCGGTGCGGGTGGAGCTGGCAGGCGGAGAGAACCCAGGAGTGTACTCCGCGACGGCGGCGGACCCGGCGTGTGTGGAAGGGGTGATCGGGCCGGGCAGCTGGGCAGTGCAGCTGACCAACTGGACCGGCCCGAAGGCAGGACTGCGCAGTCTGCAGTTGGTGGTACCGGACCAGGATCGGCCGGGGGAGATGTATCTGGGCCTGGTGTTTGGCGACTTCTTCACCGGAGTCGTGCATGAAATCGAGACCCGCCCGACCTCGGACAGGATTCGGGGCCGGGGAGAGCTGGGCATCGATACAACCGATGACGGTGTGACCATGATCGTGACGGGGTCCACCGCCGACAGCGTCGCCCTGACGGCGACCATTGCTTGCGCGAGAACGCAAGAGAGGACAGGAGGAACACCATGAGAGAGCATGCACTGCATCCGACCCGCTATATGGCCACCGCACTGGTAATTGCCGCGGGTGCCGCCGCCGTGATTGGGATGCGCCCGGCGCCGAAGGAGACGATCGCGCTGCCTACGGTCCGCATCGTCGCCCGTGACTACGGATTTGAACTCCCGGACGAGATTCCCAGCGGTCCGACCCGGCTGCTGCTGGTCAACGAGGGCCATGAGCTCCACCACGCGCAGCTGGTGCGGCTGGAAGAGGGAAAGACGCTGCGGAGCCTGGCGGCACTTCCCCCCGGATCTCCACCCCCCTCATGGGTGGTCCCGGTGGGCGGGCCGGGCGCGGTGGATCCCGGACAGAGCTCCTCCGTGGTGCAGTCGCTGGCGCCGGGGCAGTACGCGCTCATCTGTTTCATCCCCAGCCCGGGGGATCACAAGGAACACATGATGAAAGGGATGGTGGCAGGATTCCGGGTGGTGCAGGCGAAGCGTTACGCGGCGATGCCCAAGGCCGACCTGACCATCCGCATGGTGGATTTCGGCTACGCCCAGTCGGCGCCGCTCACGGCGGGGAAGCGGGTGCTGCGCGTGGTGAACGACGGCCCCCAGATGCACGAGATGGTGCTGGTGCGCCTGGCGCCGGGGAAGACGGCGACCGATTTCGCAAACTGGAATCCGGAGACCGCGACCGAGGGTCCTCCCGGCAGCTTCGTCGGCGGGACGGTGGCGCTCAGTCCTGGTGGAGAGGCGCTGGTCGAGACCACGCTTGAGGCCGGAGCCTATGTGCTGGTGTGCTATATCCCGGACAGCAAGGATGGGCTGCCCCATATCGCCCACGGGATGCTGATGCCGGTGACGGTGGCGCCGGCGCGGTAGGGTGGGGTCGAGGGTCGAGGGGAGAGGGGAGAGGGAGACGTAGCACAAAGGGCGACCCGCTGGGTCGCCCTTACTATATCCAGGATGGTGTGCGGTGCCGCTAGTTGATCTCGCGCTGCTTCCGCTTGGAGACTTCGTCCAGGAAGCGCTTCTCCTCGGGTGTCAGGCTTTCGAGTCCGGAGGCGCTGATCTTGTCCAGTACCCGATCGACTTCTGCGGCGACGGGATCGGAGGCGAGCCGGGGTGCGGCGGGGCGGAGTGGCTGCACGGCGTGGGGCTCCGAGTCGCGGGTCGCTGTCTGCTGCACCATGACGACACGTTCCTGCTGCTGCCGGAGCGCCGGCTCGGGCCGCTGGCGGGTGAACGCCTGAATCCGGAAGAAGAGATAGCCGGCGAGCAGGCCACCGATGTGCGCCTCGTGGGCGATGTTATCCGACGAGAAACGGGCCATGACCAGATCGAGCAGGGCCAGCCCGATGACCAGGGTGCGGGCCTTGATCGGGAAAGGAATCGGGAAGACAAAGATTTCGGCTTCCGGCCAGAACATGGCAAACGCGACCATGACGCCGAAGATCGCGCCACTCGCCCCGACCACCGGCGACTGGGGGATGACCAGGCTCAGCAGGACCGAGAAGAGGGCGGCGCCGATCCCGCAATACAGGTAGTAGAGCAGGAAGCTCTTCGAGCCCATGCGGTTTTCCACCGCGGTCCCGAAGAGGTACAGCCCCAGCATGTTGGTGGCGAGGTGGATGATCCCGGCATGGACGAACAGGTAGGTCACCACGCCCCAGGGGCGGGTCCCGATGGCCGACGGGTCCATGACCAGCGCGCGGCCGATCTCCGGGGAGGTGAAGACCGTCTCCAGCAGCAACTGCACGACCGCGGTCGCCGCGATCAGGCGGGCGACCCAGGGCGTCAGTTTGGGAAAAGCCAGGCTGCTGTTGGACATCGGTCACTCAACACTTAGGTATTCAACTACTTAGACCCGCGAAGCCGGCCGGAGTTCCTAGCGGACCCGTTCCTGGGCGAGACGGCAGATCCGGTCACATAACGCAGCAAACTCAATGCCCGCGGCCCTGGCGGACTGGGGGAGGAGGCTGGTGGCGGTCATCCCCGGCAGCGTGTTCACCTCTAAGCAGAATAATCGACCGTCCGCCGTCAGGCGAAAGTCCACCCGGGAATAACCACTCAATTTGAGCGCCTGGTGGGCGGCGACACCGAGGCGCTGGCATTCCGCCGTCACCGCGGGGGGGAGATCGGCCGGAAAGATCTCCTGGGACATCCCCGGGGTGTATTTGCACTCGTAATCGAAGATCTCGTGCTGGGGAATGATTTCCCCCACCGCCAGCGCCTGCCGATCGATGATTCCTACGGTCAATTCCCGGCCGGGTACAAACGCCTCGATCATGACCTCGGTGTCGTACTCCGAGGCGAAGGCCACCGCCGCATCAAAGTCCTCCTGCCGCTTGACCACCGAGAGGCCCACGGTGGAACCCTCCCGGGAGGGTTTGACCACCAGCGGCCAGCCGATCTCCTTGCCGGCGAGGGCGGCGCTGATCGGTGCCATGACCCAGCGTGCCGTCGGGACCTGCGCATCGCGGAAGAGCCGCTTGGAGAGATCCTTGTCCATCGCCGCGGCGCTGCCGAGCGGTCCGCTGCCGGTGTACGGCACCCCGATCGTCTCGAGGATGGTCTGGACCGTCCCGTCCTCGCCCCGGCCGCCATGCAGGACCAGGCAGACAACATCGGCGTTCCGGATTTCGGGCAGCGCCCCGAGGGCGGTGAGGAGAAAGGCGCGTTCCCGGCTCTGCAGTTCCGCCACCGAGGGCGGCGCCGTCCCGACCTTGCCCAGGAGATGCTCCCCCTCCCGTGATTCGGGGACGAATCCGGTGACGGTATCCACCACCACCACCTCGTGGCCGGCGGCCCGCAGGGCGGGCACCACCTGGCGGGCGGAGGCGAGGGCGACCTCACGCTCAGAGGAGGCGCCGCCGGTGAGGACAGTGATGCGCATAGAGTCAGGTGCCGGGGTTGAGGACGCGGTCACGCTGCAGGCGCGCACTGCAGTGCGCGCGCACAGCGTTACCGCGTCCCGATCATCTGCTGCAGGACGTCGTAGCGCGAGACGATCCCGATCAGTTTGCCATCGCGCTGGACCAGCGCAGCCGGGCTCTCCCGGGTCAGCAGTGGCGCGAGGCGATCGGTCGGCGTCTGGGCGTCGACCACAGGGAACGGTGCGTCCATCGCCTCCCGAACCGGCCGGTCCAGCAGCGTCGGCTGATCCAGCGCCCGGGTCATCAGGAGGTTCTCGGTCAAGCCGCCCACGCAGACGCCTTCCTCGATCACCGGGATCTGGCTCACGCCCCAGGTGCTCATGAGGTTGAGCGCCTGCCGGACCGCGGCCGCGGGGGCCACATGCACCAGCGCGGGGGCATTGGGTGACCGGCGCTCCAGCAGCTGTTCCACGGTCGTCCGGGGCACGTCGAGCAGCTGGTTCTCCTGCATCCAGGCGTCGTCGAACAGCTTGGAGAGGTATCGCTCGCCGGTGTCGCACAGGATGGTGACCACCATCGCCTGCGGGTCATCGAGCTCACGGGCGATCTCCAGCGCGAGCGCGACATTGAGCCCCGCCGATCCCCCGACCAGCATCCCTTCTTCACGGGCGAGGCGCCGAGCCATGGCGAACGATTCGCGATCGGACATCTGGCGGAACTCGTCGATGTACTCGAACCAGATGGTGCTCGGAATCTTGTCGCCGCCGATCCCCTCCACCTTGTAGGGATAGCCTTCGCCCATTGTCTTGTCGCGGGAGAACTGGCTGTACAGCGATCCCTGCGGGTCGCCCGCCACGATGCGGATCTTCGGATTCTTCTCTTTCAGGTATTTCCCGGTGCCGCTGACGGTCCCGCCTGTCCCCGCGCCGGCGACAAAATGGGTGACCTTGCCTTCGGTCTGGGTCCAGATCTCCGGGCCGGTGGTCTCGTAGTGGGCCGCCGGATTGACCTGATTGAAGAACTGGTTGGCCAGGATCGCGCCAGGGGTGTCCTTCACCAGCTGCTTGGCCTTGTTGACGTAGTTGTCCGGATGATCGGGTGGCACCGCGGTCGGGGTGATGACGACTTCCGCCCCATACGCCTTGAGCAGCCGGACCTTCTCCTGGGACATCTTGTCAGGCATGGTGAAGATGCAGCGATACCCCTTGAGCGCGGCCGCGACGGCGATGCCTACGCCGGTGTTGCCGCTGGTCCCCTCGACGATCACACCACCCGGCTTGAGCAGTCCCTGCTTCTCCGCATCCTCGATGATCTTGAGGCCGATCCGGTCCTTGACCGATCCACCGGGATTGGCGTACTCCGCCTTGCCATACACCGGCGTACGAATTCCACTGCCGATGCGGCCGAGCCGGATGAGCGGCGTCCAGCCGATGGTGGGCAGTACGGAGTCGTACGCCTTGAGATGCGGGGGGGTCACGGAGTCGTTCCTCCAGCCTGGGGATGGCGAAAATGGACCGGCTGCAGAAAGGTGCCGGCGACCGCCGCCCCATTCCTGATGGCCGGGGCGAAGCGGAATTGCGGTACCGCGGCGATGGCGGCGGAATCGAGCGCCGGGTAGCCGGACGACTCCGCCACTTTGGTTGATTCAGCGGTGAGCGCGCCGGTTTCGTCGGCGTACAGACGCAGAAGGACCTTTCCCTCGATGCCGCGCGCGAACAGCGTTGGCGGGTACTCCACCGGCGTCTGGGCGTTGATCATCACCGGCGGATCCTCCCCTCGGCGCGCGGCGGAATTCTCCGGCAGCCGGATGGTGCCGGTATCCTGACCGCTGCATGCGCGCAGGCGAGGAACACGCCAGCGCCGAACAGCAGATTGCGTTGGGAACGGCAACGCAGAGGCGCGGAGGTCTCGCGGAGCCGTCGCCAGAGAAAAATTTGTGGGGGAGTTGCGTCATCGACCGAGTCCGTAGAGGAGCACCGCCCCGACCCCGACGGCGGTGATCACCAGCCAGAGCAGGATGCTCTTCGTCACCTTGACCAGGAAGAGCGTGATGAGTGCCACACCAAACCCGAGGATTGCGTGGGTGCCGGCGGTGGCCGGAGGATTCCCCTGGCCCAGCGAGACACCACCCGTGAGGGCGCCGAACATCGCCGCCAGCAGCACCACCTTGCCGATCTTGATCACGACAATGACCGCGATAATCAGACAGACGGCGGCAAACATCGTCGGCAGGGAGATCTGCAGGCCGTGCAGCCACTCTCTCACAGCACTGTGCATGGGTTACCCGTCGCTCCGGCGCTTGAGATCGGCCAGCAGGTTGAGCGCCTCGATCGGGGTCATCCGCTCGACATCGAGCCCCTTGAGCTCGGTCATGACCGGATGGTCCCGCGGCGCCTCGGCAAAGAAACCCAGTTGGCTCGGATCGGCTACCGGGGGTGTGCCGGGGACCACCCGGTGATCCCCCTCCAGCGTCTTCAGGACCTCGCGGGCCCGCTTGACCACCGCCCCAGGCAGCCCCGCCAGCTGGGCGACATGAATCCCGTAGCTGCGATCGGTGCCCACCCGCCTCCAGCCGGTGCAGGAAGACGACCTGATCGCCGGTTTCCCGCACCGCCACATTCAGGTTGCGGGCATGGGCCAGCCGCTCCGGCAGCTGCATCAGCTCATGATAGTGGGTGGCGAACATGGTGCGGCAGCCGATCCGGTCATGCAGAAACTCGGTGACGGCCCAGGCGATCGCGACACCATCGAAGGTTGAGGTACCGCGGCCGATTTCGTCCAGCAGCACCAGGCTCCGTTTGGTCGCGTTGTGCAGGATGGCACTGGTCTCGCTCATCTCGACCATGAAGGTCGACTGGCCGCGGGCCAGGTTGTCGCTGGCGCCAACCCGGGTGAAGAGCCGGTCGACCACGCCGATTTCCGCCGCTTCCGCCGGCACGAAGCTGCCGAGCTGGGCCAGGATGACGCACAATCCGATCTGGCGCAGGATGGTGCTCTTGCCCGCCATGTTGGGGCCGGTCACCAGCAGCACCCGCTCCGCCGGATCGAACTTGGCATCGTTGGGGATGAACGATTCGCGTGGCATCAGCCGCTCGATCACCGGGTGACGGCACTGCCGCAGGGTGAGCGTGGCACCATCGTGCACCGCGGGCCGGACATAGCCGTGGGTCGCGGCCGTGTCGGCCAACGATGCCCACAGGTCGACCCGCGCCAGCGCCGACGCCGTCTGCTGCACCCGCGTGGTGGCGTCGCCCACCAGGGTGCGCAGCCGGACGAACAGCTCCGATTCCCGCAGCCCGATCTTCTCCTCCGCCCCCAGCACCCGCGCTTCGTAGTCCTTGAGTTCGGGGGTGACATACCGCTCCGCGCCGGTCAGCGTCTGCCGCCGCTCGTAATCGGCGGGGACCTTGTCGGCATGGGCGTTGGTGATTTCGAGGAAATAGCCGAAGACCTTGTTGTAGCCCACCTTGAGCGAGGTGATCCCGGTGCGATCCCGTTCCCGCTGCTGCAGGGTGGCGATGTACTGTTTGCCGCCGTCACGCAGATCGCGCAATTCATCGAGCGGCGCGTCAAACCCGGGGCGGATCACGTCGCCATCGGCGAGCACCGCCGGCGGCCGCTCGGTCAGCGCCTGCGAGAGCTGCTCGGCGAGATCGGCCAGGAGATCATAGTCCTCGACCGCCTGCCCCAGCGCGATGGCCCGGTCGCGATCGGTGAGACCGGTCAGCGCTTCGAGGACATCGGGCAGGCGCTGGAAGGAATCGCGCAGGGCGCCGAGCTCGCGAGGGGTGGCCCGACCGGCCGCCGCACGACCGGCCAGACGCTCAAGGTCGCGGACGCCGTCCAGTGCTTCGCGGAGCCGGGCACGTCCTCGACTGTCCTCCACCAGGACCGCGACGGCATCGAGTCGCTCGTTGATCGGTTCCGGCTCGCGCAACGGCGAGAGCATCCACCGGCGCAGCAACCGGGCACCCATCGGGGTCATCGTGGTGTCGAGCACCTCGAGCAGGGTGGTATTCCTGGCGCCGGCGCGGAGCGGTTCCACCAGCTCGAGGTTCCGCCGAGTCATCTCATCGATCCAGAGATGGCGACTGGAGCGGCGGACCACGGGGCGGTGCAGGTGCGGCAGGCCGGCTGGCTGCAGTTCCGCGACGTACCGCAGCAGGGCACCTGCCGCGCCGACCGCGGTACTGTCGTCCGGGCCGAGGCCGAGGCCGTCGAGGCTGGCGAGCTGGAAGCGGCGGGCGAGTTCGGCGCGGGCGAGTTCAGGGTCGAATTCCCACCGCTCGCGCGGCGTCGACATCACCCCTTCCTCCAGCACCAGCTTCATCTCCCCCGGCAGTACCACCTCGGCCGGCATCAATCGGGCGACCGCCTCCTCCAGTTCGCCCCCTTCGACCGTCTCCAGGATGAACTCGCCGGTGGAGAGGTCGATCGCGGCCACGCCTCCCGGCTCACCGGCATCGGCGGCGGGAAGGACGGCGACGAGGAAGTTGTTGCGGGTGCCGGGAAGGAAGCTTTCGTCGAGGACGGCGCCGGGGGTCAGGGTCTCGACCACCGCCCGCTTGACGATCCCCTTGGCGAGCCGGGGATCCTCCACCTGCTCACAGATGGCGACACGGTGGCCGGCGGCGATGAGCTGACGGAGATAGTCCGCCGCGGCCTTCACCGGCACTCCCGCCAGCGGCACCCCGTCGCCCCGGGCGGTCAGGGTGATGTTGAGGACTCGCGCGGCGAGCTGCGCGTCCTCGAAAAACATTTCGTAGAAATCTCCCATCCGGAAGAAAAGGATGGCGCCGGTGTGCCGGGCCTTGATCTCCCGGTACTGCTGCATCAGCGGGGTTCCCCCCGCTTCGGCCTTGCTGCTCACGGCTCCTTGACCACGAACGGTGAGGTGTGGAGCAGGGTACGAATCTTCTCGCCCGCGATCGCCGCACTGGCCCGATCGGCATAGGGACCGGCGCGGACCTTGAAGAGCGCGGATTCCTTCACCATGTAGGTCGGATAGCCGCTGCTCTTGAGGCTGGCCATCAGCTTGTCGGCCGCCTCCTGCGAATTGACCGCTCCAACCTGGACGCCATACCCGCTGATCGCGGTCGGGGTCGGGGCTGGTGCCGGGGTGGGGCTGGCGCGGGCGCCGGGCTCGCGGGAGTTGCCGGGGCAGGGCTGGTATCGGCCATCGCCTGAGAGGTGCAGCGTCCGTTCAGGAATTCGAGGCGATTGCGCAGCTCGATATCCTCACCGCTCTGCTCCATCCCACTGGCCAGCCAGCCGCACCCCTCCCGGATCTTCTTCTGGTCAAAGAGCGCCCGAGCGGCCCATTCCGATGCCGGCCCGATCAACGGCGAGCCGGGATAGTCGTTGCGCAGCCGATCCATCTGCCGGATGGCGTTGGTCACATTACCCGCGGCATAGTCGAGCAGTCCGAGCCGGTAAATTGCGTCGTCAGCCCAGGGGGAATTGTTGTATTCCACCGCCACACGGGTGTAGGTGCGCCGCATGTCTTCGACATTGCGGGAGACGAGTCCCATCGTGAACAGCACCTGGGGGTAAAGCGAATCGGTCGGAGCGGTGTTCTGCAGCAGCGCCCCGACCACCGTGCGGGCCGAGTCGCTGCTTCCCTCCTGGGCCAGGCGGACCGCGTCACGCAGACGCTGGTCGGTCTGGGCGGAGAGGGTGGTGGTGAAAGCCACGAGCAGGAGCAGCAGGGTGAGGGCGGCTCGCCCCTGAAGGACTCCCTCGTCCCGGGTCGCCCTGCGGGCTCCCAGGGGGACTCGGTCGCGGCTCGGCTTGAGGAACTGGTACACGTCCGTAAACCTCATCATCAATTTCACCTTTCTCACTGTTCCACCAGCCGCGATGCCGCCGAGCCGCGTAGCCGCGGTGCCGACTCGTGTCGCGCCAGTTGGAGCACGATGCCGATCATCAGGCCGTCTTCATCTGTCAGCGTGGTGTTCTTGAGTTTGACATCGTTCTCGAGTGTGGCGCGGAGCGCGGTGCGCAGTCGCGGTCCCGGCCAGAGTTCGGCGGCGCGGCTCCAGTTGGCGGCAGATTCCTTCCAATCCCCGAATCCGTAGAGCCTTGCCTGGCGGAACCGGTCAAACACCGCCCGCTCGAGACTGCTGCCTCGGGTTCCCTTGTCGTAGATGGCTCGGGCGATCCTGACACCGATCAGCCCCGTTCCCAGGGCGTTGTTCATCTTCACCCCGGACATCCCCGACTGCTCCAGCACCCGTGGCGTCAACTTGAGTGCCTCCGGCGTGTGGTCTCCGAGGATCGCCGTGACCCAGTGTTCCAGGGTCTCGCCGTGGTAGATGCCGATGAGCTCGCCGGCCCGTTCGCGCGTGATCGGGCCTTCATCGGCCAGGCCGGCGAACTTGTCGAGCTCCGCCCGCAGCACGCCGAGGTCGTTCTGGACTGCGCGGGCGAGATGCTCCGCTGCTCCCTCGCCGAAGGTGACCCCCATCCGCTTGGCGTGATGGGCGAGCCACTTCGGTACCCGTTCCGGCGCCAGCTCCTTGAAATCGACGGCGTAGCTGCGGCCGGTCAGCTCTTCGTCCGGCTTGTAGTCGCGCTTCTCTTCCTTTGGAGCGGTCTCGACCAGCACCAGCACGGTGTCGTTGGAGGGGTTCGTGAGATATCGCAGCAGCACGTCCCGCACGGCGGCCTTCCTGGCCCAGGCCTCGATCTCGCGGATCACCACACACCGGCGGGTGGCCATCATCGGGAGGGTGTTGACCAGATTATGCAGGTCCTCCGGCTGAAGCTGTTTCGCTTCCCGGAGGTCCAGATTGAAATCGCGCTCGTGGGGCTCCAGCGCGCGGTCGACAATGGCGCGAGTCGACTCCTCCTTGAGGATCTCTTCGCTGCCGTACAGATAGTAGACGGGCGCCAGCTCCCCCCGACCCAGTGCGCGCTGCAGGTCGTCGTAACTCTGGCGGGGCATGGGGTCAAATTAAGCGGGTAGGGGGGTGAGTGGGCGGGGTGCGGGGGTAGGGCGGGGGTACGTGGGTACGTGGGTACGTGGGTACGGGGGTACGGGGGTACGTAGGGGGTACGTGGGGCCACGGGGAACGGGGAACGGGGAACGGGGAACAGGGAACAGGGAACGGGGAACGGGGAACGGGGAACGGGCGACCGAGCGCCTCAGGGAGCGCGCAGCGCGACCCGGCGCGAGGCCGCCAGACTTCAGGGGCGGGTGGGTTTTACCGGCTGGAGTGGCTCGAACACCACGAATGGGATACCGGGGAGGACCCGTGGCTGGGTCACCACCATGGGGCTCTCGGCGGCGACCGGGGTGGGAAGCACCGTCAATTCGCGTAGTGTGAGCAGGACGAGCAGGACAAAAAACCCTGCGGCCGCCGTGGCGGCGAAGCGGGACACCCGTGGCGGCTGGGGTTCCGGTACCGGCTCAGCGCTCGCCAGCCGCACCTCCAGCCGATCCATGAAATCGCCCGACAAGGCCGGCCGCCCGGACTGCAAGGAACTGATCCCCTCCCGCAACGCCCGATCGAAGGCCGCACACCCCTGACAGCCTTCGAGGTGGTCGTCCATTTCCGCGGCAAGTGCGGGATCATGCCCATCGCGATATTCGGAGTACTGGCGGCGGAAGTCCCGGCAGAGCATGGATCGTGTGCCTGGTTTGGTACGGGTGAGTAGTTAAGTATGTAATACTCAAAAGGTTGGACAAAGTTCCAATACGCGGGTACGGGGGTACGTGGGTACGCGGGACGGGGTACGAGGGATGTGTACGTGTACCCGCGTTACCCACGTACCCACGCACCTAATCCAAATGTGGCCCGATCAGCTCGGCGAAGCTCTGCCGGGCCCGGTTGAGCCGGCTCTTCACCGTGCCGAGGTTGCAGTGCATGATCTCGGCGATCTCCTCGTAGCTCTTCCCTTCCAGCTCCCGCAGGACAAACACCTCGCGATGGTGCGAGGCGAGCTGGGCCACGGTCTGGTCGACCAGGGACTTCAGATCGCGCCGCTCCGCGAGGTCGTCGGGGCGGGTGGTGGTATCCTCGAACTCGGCGGGCTGGTAGTCAAAATCGTTGCCGGGTCGGACCTGATCAAACGTCATCATCGGCGAGCGGCTCCGGTTACGGAGCTCGTTCTTCGCCAGGTTCGAGGCGATGGTGTAAATCCAGGTGGAGAACTTGCGGGACCGATCGAACCGGTCGAGATGGCGATGCACCCGGAGGAAGGCTTCCTGCACCAGGTCTTCCGCCCGCTCGCGGTCGCCGATCATGCGGTAGACGAAGTTGAGCAGCCTGAGCTGGTAGCGCGTGACGATCTGCCCGAAGGCGTGGGGATCGCCGCTCAGGTGGGCCTGGATCAACGCATTGATTTCGATCTGGGCCGGGGTGGGTGCCTGAGGGCGTACCACCGGGGCCAGGGCCGACTTCAGCAAACGGATCAGCGCCATCGTCCCTCCTATGCCTGCTAGCCCTGCCCGCGTCGAAAGGCACCAGCGTACAGCAACGCAGTCAGGGTCTTCCCGTCAGTGATCTCGCCCGTCCGGATCAACTCCATGGCCGCCGACCACCGGGTCGGCACCAGCTCCATGAACTCATCCACTTCCCGGCGATGCGGTCCTGCTGTCAATACGCTTGCCAGAAAGAGGTGGATGCGTTCATCAGTGAAGCCGGGGGTGGTGAAGATCGTGAGCAGGTGCTCGATCCGCCCGGCACGCATGCCCGTTTCCTCTTCCAGCTCCCGTCGAGCGCACTCTTCCGGTATTTCGCCCGGATCGAGCCGGCCCGCCGGGATTTCCCAGATGTAGCCATCCGCGGCATGGCGGAATTGGCGCAACAACAGGATCTGCGGGTCCGCCGACGCCGGGTCATCCAGGAAGGGGACGACGGCCGAGGCTCCAGGGTGACGGATCATCTCCAGCGTGCCGCTCGAACCGTCCGGAAATCGGACCGTGTCCAGGTCCAGGTTGATGATCCGGCCGGTGTAGCGGCGCTCGGAGGAAATCAGCGTCATAGTGCAACATGGGGAGGCGCAGGGCGGGGCGCCAGTACTGCGGGTGAGGACAGCGGGTGAGAGGGGCGGGTGAGAAAAACGGGTGAGAACAGCGGGTGAGAACAGCGGGTGAGAACAGCGGGTGAGAACAGCGGGTGAGGGGGGCGGGTGAGAACAGCGGGTGAGAACAGCGGGTGAGAACAGCGGGTGAGAACAGCGGGTGAGGACGGCGGGTGAGAACAGCGGGTGAGAAAAGCGGGTGAGGGGGGCGGGTGAGAACTGCGGGTGAGTGGGGATTACCTCCGGATCAGCACCACCGGAATCTTCAGCGCTTCCCGCAGCAGAAAGAGCAGTTCCTCGTGCCAGCTGGCGGAGATGGGGCTGCTGCCGGTCGGAGAGGTCGATGCCTCGAGGCCGGCTCGCCCCGCTTCGAGCCGGAGCCGCAGCATATGAAACGGATCGCTGACCAGGACCACGCGGTTGATCTGTCGTTCGCGGGCCCACTCGGCGACGGAGCGAATCGAGCTGAGGGTGTTTCGTCCCTCGGGGCGAACGATAACGGCTGAGTCAGGCACCTTGTTGGCGACCAGGTACCGCCGTCCCACCGTGGCCTCACTCACCTTGTCGCCATCTCCGATACCACCGGTGACGACGATGTACGGCGCGATGCCCTCGCGGTACAGCACGAGGCTGTGATCCAGCCGAGCCCGGAGCACGGGTGAAGGGCGGCCGTTGTACTGCGCTGCGCCCAGGACCACGATGGCATCGGCGGCGGTGCGCTGGTCCTGCCGGCTGACAATGAACACTGCGGTGAACGCGATGGCGTACACGCCGACCACGACAGCCAGGGCGATGAGAAGTTTGCGGCGGAGCACGGCGGGAAAGTAACTGATTGGGCCGGCAGGGTGCGTGGGACGGCGTTAGAACCTGCAACCTCATACCAGATCGAAACTCTCCCCTTGCTTGGGGATGTCGACCCGGCGCACTCCCTCCTCCTGTAACAGCTTCGCCATTGCCAGAGCCGCCTCCGGCTCGCCATGCACCACGAAGGCGCGGCGCGGTGGTTCGCCCAGCTGGTGGACCCAGTTCTTCAATTCCGTCCGGTCGGCATGGGCCGAGTAGCCGCTGATGCTTTCGACCTCGCAACGGATGGCGACATCATGACCGTGAAGCCTTGACGTGCTCGCTCCCCCTGGATCCGGTGGCCGAGGGTGTGTTCGGCCTGGTATCCGACGAAGAGCACCAGTTGCGATGGTCGCCGAGCCCGTTCGCCAGGTGGTGGAGGATCCGGCCCGACTCGGCCATGCCGCTCGCCGCGATGATCACCGCCGGACCAATGAGCGGTGTTCAGCGCCTTCGAGTCCGCCACGTCCTTGGTGTACACCAGCAGCGGGAAATCGAACAGGCGGGTGGTCCGCTCGATCATCCGTTCCCTGCGGTCGAACAGCTCGGGATGCAGCCGGAACACGGCAGTGGCGTCGACGGCCAGCGGGCTGTCCACGTAAATCGGGATTCCGGGAATCTTCCCGGCCCGGAAGAGCTGGTGCAGGCTGTAGACCAGCTCCTGGGCCCGACCCAGCGCGAAGGACGGGACCAGCACCTTGCCGCCGCGGGCCGCGACCCGGCGGACCACCTCGCCCAGCCGCTCTTCCGCCCCGAGCACCGTTTCGTGGCTCGCGGTTGGCGTAGGTCGATTCGATGATCAGGGTATCGACCGGGTCGGAGGGCGGATCGGGGTCGCGGATGATCGGCAGCCCCGGCCGGCCGATGTCGCCGGAGAAGACCAGCCGGTGTCCGCCGCCTTCGGTGACCGGAGGATCACCGAGGCCGAGCCGAGGATGTGGCCCGCATCGGTGAACTCGAAGGCGAGGTGCTTGCGGATGTGCTGCACCCGGCGGTACGGCAGCCCGACCATCAGGTCCTGAACCGCGACCGCGTCGGGCGAGGGAGTAGAGCGGTTCGCTCTCCGGTCCGGCCCGGCCGCGCCGCTGGCAGGAACTCGGCGTCCTTCTCCTGGATATGCGCGGTGTCCGGCAGCATCACGGCGCAGAGATCGCGGGTGGCCGGGGTGGCGTAGATCGGGCTGTGGAAGCCGTGGCGGACCAGGAGCGGCAGCCGGCCGGAGTGGTCGATGTGGGCGTGGCTCAGGATGATCGGCGTCGATCCGGCGGGGGTCGAACGGGAGCTCGGCGTTCAGCTGGCCGGCTTCGGCCCGCCGGCCCTGGAACAGGCCGGCGTCGAGGAGGATCCGGGCGCCGGCGGCCTCGATCAGGTGCATCGAGCCGGTGACCTGGCCGGCGGCGCCCCAGAAAGTGACCCGCATGGTCAGCGTGGTCCCGAAGAGCCGGTCGCCGGCGTCGCCCAGCCCGGGCAGGATGTAGCCCTGGCTCATTGAGCTGGCGATCGAGCGCGGCGGCGTAGACCGGGACGTCGGGGTGGCCTTCGAGCATGCGGCGCACCCCTTCCGGCGCGGCGACCAGGCAGAGGAACCGGATGCGGCGCGCGCCCGCGGTCTTGAGGGTGGTGACGGCCGAGGTGGCGGACCCACCGGTCGCCAGCATCGGGTCGAGCACGAAGTAATCGCGGTCGCCCTCTTCGCTCGGCAGCTTGGAGTAGTAGCGGACCGGCCTCGAGGGAGTCTTCGTCCCGGGAGACGCCGATGTGTCCGACCCGGGCAGTCGGCAGGAGTTGAGCCACCCCGTCCACCATGCCCAGCCCGGCGCGCAGGATCGGGACCAGGGTGAGCTTCTTGTCGGAGACCATGCGTCCGGTCATCCGCTCCAGCGGCGTCTCGATCTCCGCTGGCTCGGTCGGCAGATCCTTCGGGTGACCTCATACGCCATGAGCATGGCGATCTCACTGACCAGTTGCTTGAAGTCGCGGTGCTCGTGGACTTGTTGCGCAGCAGGGTGAGCTTGTGCTGGATCAGGGGATGATCGAGCAGGCGGAGGTTGGCGAAGGAGTGCGCGGGCATCGAGGTAAGGTAAGAGGAACGCGGGTAGGCGGGTACTGGGGAGGGGTACGGGGTACGCGGGTACGCGGGTGCAGGGACGAGGGAAGCGGGTACGTGGGTACGTGGGTGAGGCCGGAAGTGGGTGAGGCGTACGCGGGTACGTGGGTAGGTTGGCCTCCACGTGTAACTTGTTGTCTCTTAGCGTCTTAGCGGTGAATCCACACCAGGGTGTCGAGCCAGACAGGCTGGGCGCAGCCCCTTTCGGGCACCCCCTGCCTTCCTTATATTCCCGCGCCCAAACACGGCTGGGTAGCTCAGTTGGTAGAGCAGCGGACTGAAAATCCGCGTGTCGGGGGTTCAATTCCCTCCCCAGCCACTCCGCGTCATGCAGGCCTCCTCGATACCGAGGGGGCTTTTTTCATCCCAACAGACTTTACGGCCCAACAGACTTTACCGCGAAGGCGCGAAGAGCTTTGGGGAGCTGTTCATTTCCAGCCACTGTTGCCGACGTGCTCAGGAGGAGGTGGGAACCTTTTCATCTAGATCTCAGCCCGCACAGCTCGCCCGTCCGCAGGAACAACACCGGCCCGGCCGCCGCCAGCTGCATCAGGGCCAGCACCGGGAGCATCCCAGTCAGCGTCACGGAGCCACCCAGGCGGCCCGGCATCAGGCCGCCCAGCAGTCCGCCGAGCGAGGCACCGGCGGTGATCCGACCGATCGTTGCCCGCGCTGCGCGCGGATGAAGCGTTCGGTGACCAGCACCCAGAATCCGGAGATCAGCAGGGCGCCGAGCGCGCTGAAGTGGATGAAGTAACAGACAGCGACTGCGGAACGGTGTGAATCAACGCACATCCATACACCCAGCAGCAGCAGCGCACTCGCACCGAACAGCCACGGCATCAGCCGGCCGGGACCGACCTTCGCCATCAGGTGCGACCAGGCGAGGGTTAGCAGTGCCGAGCCGATCGCCGCGCCGATGACCATGCGGGGTAGCGAAGCGATGTCGTGGGTGGAGAGATAGAAGGCGTCGCGCGTGGCCTTGCCGGCCAGCTGGAAGGCGACCGTAAGCGCGCTCGCCGCCGTCGCCGCGAGGATCGCCCGGCGGTCCGCAGGGCGTGCTGCCACAGTGCTAGAAGCCGAATCCGGCCTGGAAGTAGACCGCCGTTCGCTCCTCACTCTTCGCCACGGCCACGCTCAGGATGTTGGTCCGGTCGAGCAGCGACACCCAGACTCCGCCGCCGGCTGCCCCATGCCAGGTCCGCGAATCTTCGCCCTCCAGGAAGACCCGACCGGCATCGGCCAGTCCGAGGATCCCGAATTCCCCGGGTGCACCGAGAAAAGCCTCGCCGAGGGAGAGGCGCAGTTCGGAGTTCACATACACCGATGCGTCGCCGGCATATCGATTCTCCCGACCGAGGCGCACGGTGCCGTACTTGCCGATGAATGCAGCGTCGAAGTAGGGATACGGGCCCCACAGGTGCTTGCCGCCTGCGTGAACCACCAGCACCGGCGCCAGCGGCACCGGGACATCGAGATACCCCTCGACCTCTCCGTGGATTTCGCCGTAGGCGCGGCGCACATCCCACCACGCAGGATAGGCGCTCCCGCCGACGGTCAGACCCGCACCGCGACTCCGAGGGCCGTCCAGGCCCCGGCTGTCGAGTGCGAGAGCAGCGTGTCCCCCCACCTGACCGAACGCACCATCGCCATAGGGGGAAATCGTACCGAGGAACCGATTGGGCCGCTTGTCGGTGTTGACGTACCGGAGGGTGGGTCCAAAAGTAAGCGACGCGCCCTGACCCAGTCGCAGCACCACCGCCGCCGCCGCCGAGTACGAATGCTGGGTGACCCGGTAGAAGCTCGACGCACCGGAAGCGGGTTGCTCGTTGCCGAAGCCATGGAACCGGAGCACATCGATCCCGGAGGCGCGGAGTGCGATCTGGGTGTAGTTCGGCGAACTCTCCCGGCGAAACTCGCCGAGATAGTCGGCTTGATACGACCATGGACCGGTGGCGACGCCGGCCCGGAACCGGTGCCGACTGGCGTAGGGAAGCTTTCGGAAGCCATAAACGCGGACGGTTCGGCTGAGACCAACGAGCAGCCCAACGTCGGGCCCGCCTGCCACCAGGATGCCGGGATGCCAGCGTACCCCCCAGTCGCGCACCGGAATCTCGGTCGGGGTGCGCTTGGGCGGCGGCGTGTAGGGCCGTCGATCAAGTGACACGCCACGTCCGGTGACTGTGCCCGGTTCGACGTCGTACATGCGCACCTTGCCGCTCCGGGACGAATCAAGCACGACATCCGTTCCGCTCCCGCCGATCACACGGAGCCGGATGGCCGAGCGTGCTGGCCCCTGCACCAGCACCGAGTCGTCCCCACCCTTCAGGAAGAGGCGGATCTCCTTTGTCTCCTCACGGACAAACTGGCGTCGGAGGTAGGGATCTCCGCCTGCACGTCGCGCAAGCGAGACTTCCACGGTGCGCGCATCCGGGGTGCGGACTTCGGCCACTTCATCATCGTCGCTCCCGTAGACCTCGGCCTCGGTCACCAGCATCCGGTAGAACCGCCCCGCGACCTCGGGCAGCGCATCCCGCCGCCGTCGCAGCGCTGCCGTGATTTCCGCACCGATCAGCGCATAGTGTTCCGGCGGCAGGCGGTGCACCGCCGCATCGATCACGGCGTCGGTCACTGCGGCCTGGACTTCGGCGACCACCGTATCCCACGCGCTCCGCTCAATTTCCGGGAGGAACTGGCGGTCCAGTTCGCGACCGTTCCAGGTGAGCCCGAGGACGCCGGGATATTCCGGCCCAAAGCTGATCAGCTGCGGAAAGTTGTAACGGGCCAGGCCGAGAAGCAGGCCATCGTAGTGCACCATCGCGAAATCACGGTCCCGTGGCACCGGCACCCAGCGGCGTGGGAGTCCGTCGCCGAAGCGGACCCAGGACCACTGGTCGCGATGCCGATCCCAGTCACCCACCAGCAGGTCGACGATCCGTGCCTTGAGCAGGGCTCGCACATCGACCCGATCATCCGCGCTGCGCGCCACACGTGCGAAGAGCGAATCACCCTGGATGATCTCGCTGGCCCCGCCCCAGGTCGACTGACCCGCCACCGGCGCGGCGATCCGCGGCTCCAGCATGCCAACCAGGCCGGCGAACTGCGCACGATATTCGCCGAGGCGTGGGTCGTCAGGCAGGATGAAGAGCTCCGGCTCACCGTGCAGTACGCCGGCAGCGGCGAGGAGCGGACCGACGATCAGCGGGGCGGTGGGATGGGCCGAGCTGGTCTGGTCCTGCACCACGCCTGCCACGACGGTGTGCAGCAGCTCAGGTGGGAGATTCGGCGTCGGGTCCTTGTCGATCGAGCGGAAATAGTAGTCCTGTCCGTCGGCGGCACGCAGTCGGAGGGAGCTGGTCTGCTGCCCGCCTCCCTTGGAAATCGGGGTCATTCCACCATGCGTGGTGGCCAGATCGAGCACCGGTACGGAGATTGGCGTCCCCCACAACTCCCGATATTCGCGGCCGAACAGCGTGCGGCGCAGCCACCCCGCGGCGTAACGGCCCGCAATCGGCACCCTGACCAGGGAGTCCACCGGAACAGGAACCTGGGCTGCGGCCCCGGCGATCGGCAGCGCAAGGAGGAACGGGAGCAGCAACAGTCGCGTGCGCAGGGAGGACGGGCTCATGCTGCACGGTCTCCGGGCTGGAGTCGGGGAGGAAGCGACAGAGGGAGGTGGGGTCATGACACCGGCGGCGTCCGCCCGCCATAGGCGCGCCCGACCAGGACCGCCAGTGCGAGCCACAGGCCGGCCAGAACCAGGTTGAGGAGAGCGAACTGTCTCACCCCGAGGCGGAGGAAACGAGGAACAGTGTCAGGTCGAAGCCGAAGGCGAACAGAAAGAAGAGGGTCAGGAGCCGGATGCGACCTCGAATCTGGTCGAGCAGGTCGCTGGGGAGCGGCACAGACAGGCGGGATTCCGTCGAGGCTTCAGACGGGGTTCCCGCCAGACCACCGCGGCCTCATCCTTCGGATCGGTGCGGCGCGGTTCAACCAGTTGGAACTGGGGCATGCCACTTTTCTACCACCGACTTCGGCAAAGGTCAAGATTTCTTCATTCCGTCAGGCGCCGGCGTACCACCGGGCAACCTGCCACCAGACCGCGGTGAACCATTTCACTGGTATGCCCCTAACGAACAACCCCCCGGCACCATGCCGGAGGGCGGTTCAGTTCGGGACGGGCCGCTGGGTGCGGTGCGGTCAGTTCTCGACGAGAATCAGGTACTTCTCCGCACCCCAGAACTGCTGCGGAGCGGTGATATGGAGCTGGCCATTGAGCTTGCCGTCCTTGACGCTGGCCGAATCCACCGCCGAAAGATCCCTGGCGGGAGACCAGCTTGTACTCCCGATCCGCGTGGGGCAGATCGATGCTGACGGCCGAGTTCATGTCGAGGGCGGTGAACAGCGCGGGTCGAGAGTGCGGGGCCGGGTGCAGCTGTCTTCCGCCGAAGAAGAGAAACTTCTTCCCTTCCTTCATGACGACACCCTTCTCGATCAGCTCATCCTCGGTACCGGCGATGTAGTAGACCGTATTCTTGTAGTTCGTGAGATTGGTGACCGTGTCGGTCAGCGCCACGTTGGCCTCGGTGAGGCCGGCGTTCATCGCCCGGGTGGTGTCCAGGTCCTGGGTCAGGCTGGCGATCTGGCTGGCCATCGGTAACGAGGACGACCCGCAGGGCTGGGGGATGTGGATCGCCGGTCCGATCGGCGAGGTGATGGGTCTGACCACGCGGGACGCACCGACAATGCAGGGCATCGCCGCGATCGAGTTCTTCAAGTACTTCGTGTACAGTGACTCGGCGTGGAGTTACGTCGGCTACGATCTCGCGCGCGCGGGGCGCGATGGTGCGACGGTTGCCGCCATCCTCTCCGCCACGAACCCCGACCTCTCGGCCTTCGCGCGCGGCGGGAAGCTCCTGCTGGCGCACGGCTGCCCGGACCCGGGGCGCGGTGAGCCCTTCGCGCCTTCGCGGTGAAAATCCCCACTTCGGCGGTAAAACCCCCTATTGACAAGAAATGTTGTCAATACTACAATCTCTCCATGCTCGATATCCAAGTCATCGATGATCCCGCGGCTGCGACCGTAGCCCTCGAACCGATCCGAAGCCGACTCCTCTCCGAACTGGCCGCCCCCGCCTCCGCGGCGACGCTCGCCACTCGCGTCGGCCTGGCTCGGCAGAAGGTCAACTACCACCTGCGCGCGCTCGAGGCGCACGGGCTGGTGCAGCTCGCCCAGGAACGCAAATGGGGGGGACTGACCGAACGGCTGCTCGTCGCGTCGGCGGCGTCCTACGTCGTCTCGCCGAGTGCGATGGGATCGGTTGCCGTGGATCCCGATCGGGAAATCGATCGGCTGTCCGCGAGCTACCTGATCGCCCTGGGCGCCCGGATCGTCCGCGAGGTGGGCGATCTCGTACGCCGAGCGACGGCGCAGGGCAAACGCCTCGCCACCCTGGCGGTGGATACCGAGGTGCGCTTCCGGTCGCCCGCCGACCGCGCGGCATTCTCCCACGAACTCACCAGCGCGATCGCCGCGCTGGTCGCCAAGTATCACGATGCATCCGCCCCCGGCGGCCGCCCGCACCGCCTGGTGGTCGTGGCGCACCCTCTCCCGCAGAAGTCCGATCCCAAGGAGCCATCATGAGTGTGAAGCAAGAACCCAATGGTCGCCGCTCGGTCCAGGTCGAGTTCGAAGTCCCTGGCACACCGGAGGAAGTGTGGCAGGCGATCGCCACCGGTCCGGGCATTTCATCCTGGTTCGTGCCGACAGAGATCGAACAGCGGGACGGGAAGCCGGTCGCCATGAAGCTGCACTTCGGCGGGGACACGGTGGTGCGCGCCGACCTGACGGCGTGGGATCCGCCGCGGATGTATGCCGGGCAGGGGGAGGTCTACGGCGGCTCACCGCCGGTTGCCACCGAGTGGACCGTCGAAGCGCTGGCGGGTGGCGTGTGCCGCATCCGCATCGTCCACAGCCTCTTCGCCAGCACCGATGAGTGGGATAACCAGATCGAAGGCGCCGCCTCCGGATGGTCCGGCTTCCTGCCGATTCTGCGGCTCTATCTCACCCACTTCCGCGGACAGCGTTCCGCGATCATGCAGGTCACCGTTCCCGTGGCGGGATCGGACGCCGAATCGTGGGAGACGCTGACCTCGGCGATGGGCCTGAAGGGTGCGCGTGTCGGGCAGCGCTGGACGACGCCGGCCGGCGCCGCGCCGCTCGGGGGGGTGGTGGAGTACCTCTCCGAGAATCCCTATGACGCACTGCTCCGACTCGATCAGCCAGTGCCGGGTGTCGCCGCCCTTGGCGCGGTCACCTATCCCGGTGGCCAGGGCATGGTGGGAATGAACATGTACCTGTACGGCGATGGGGCCGATGCCGCCGTGGCCCGCGCGACGCCGGTGTGGCAGGCGTGGATGCAGAAGCACTTCCCGATGCCGACTGAATCGAGCCAAACCAAATGAGAACGCTCACACTGATCGAGCACATCTCGCTGGACGGCGTGATCCAGCACTCCGCCGATGACGACAGGTTCCCCTACAGCGACTGGAGCGCGCCCTATCGGTCCCCCGCTGGCCGGGATGCCATACTCGCGGCGTATGGGGAACGCTTCGACCTGCTGCTCGGCCGTCGGACGTACGACGCCTGGTCGGGCTACTGGCCCAAGGCGCCGAGCAGCCCGATGGCGGACCGCCTCAACGCGGCGACGAAATATGTCGCGACCCATCGGCCGGAGAGTCTCGCCTGGGGCCCGTGCAAGGCCGTCGGGCCGGATATCGCGGAGAGCATTCGGCGCCTCAAATCCGAGAAGGGACCGGACCTCTTCCTCGCGGGCAGCTCCACCCTGACCTCGACGCTGCTCGACCATGGCGTTGTGGATCGGATCGTGCTGGCGGTCTCGCCGGTCCTGCTGGGCACGGGCAAGCGATTCTTTGCGGAAGGAACTCCGGGCCGTGCCTTCGAGCTGATCAGCTCGAGCGCCTTCCCGTCCGGGGTCATCCTCAATGCGTACCAGGTCGCCGGGCTGTTGAAGACCAGCTAGTTCGCTCCATCTGTATACCAGACACCGGAGTGTGGTATGTACGGTCGTTCGTTCCGTCTGATGACGGTCGCCCTGGTACTCGGGCTCTCCACGAAGCTGCACGCCGCGCCGGCCGAGTCTGGTGGGCCAGTGTATGCCGCCAGAGACTGCGCCGCCGCGATCCGCATCGTGCTTCCCGATGCACAGGTCACCGCTGCGACTGCCGTCCAGCCCGACGATTCGCTACGCGCTCTTGGGCAAAAGGCATATTGTCGCGTCGAGGCCGCGGTCGATGAGGAGACACATCTGGTCGCACTCCTTCCGGATGACTGGAACGGCCGCTTCCTGATGGGGGGTGCGGGCGGATACGTGGGTGCGGTGATCAATCAGTTCGAGCAGACCGTGCATGAGGGATACGCCACCGCAGGGACGGACGCGGGGCATACCGACTTCCCGGGCACTGCCGCGTGGGCGCTGAACCACGACCGACGCATCGCGGACTTCGGGCACCGCGCCGTGCACCGCACGGCGGAAGTCACCAAGGCGATCATCGCGGCGTACTATGGCCGCCCGCCCGAGCACTCCTACTTCATCGGCTGTTCCAACGGCGGGCGCGAAGCGCTGATGGAGGCCCAACGCTACCCAGCCGACTTCGATGGCATCGTGGCGGTCGCACCGATCTTCAACATTCTCGAGTGGGCCACCGCCGCCATTCGCAACGTGCAGGCGCAGTACCCCGGTGGCAGCCTCGGCCCACCCGTCCTCACCCCCACCGTCCTGGGGCTCCTGGCTGCGAAAGTCAGGGAACAGTGTGACGCGATCGATGGAGTGCGGGACAGTATCCTGGAGAACCCCGAGGCGTGCACCTTTTCGCTCGCAGCTATACCGTGCGTGCGCAGGGGAGGTGACGGCGGACGGGTGTGTGACCCGGGCACAGCGCGCCGCGCTGATGGCGATCACCACACCGCTGGCGGCCGGGACGGTGCGGTATCCGGGCTGGCCATTCGGTAACGAGGACGACCCGCAGGGCTGGGGAATGTGGATCGCCGGCCCGATCGGCGAGGTGATGGGTCTGACCACGCGGGACGCACCGACAATGCAGGGCATCGCCGCGATCGAGTTCTTCAAGTACTTCGTGTACAGTGACTCGGCGTGGAGTTACGTCGGCTACGATCTCGCGCGCGCGGGGCGCGATGGAGCCAGGGTCGACGCCGTCGTCTCCGCCACGAACCCCGACCTCTCGGCCTTCCGTGCGCGCGGCGGGAAGCTGCTGCTGGCGCACGGCTGGTCCGACCCGGGGCTCAGTGCGCGCTCCACCATTGAGTATTTCCAGGCGGTGCAGCGGCGCACGCCGCAGGCCTCGTCATTCACCCGGCTGTTCCTCATGCCGGGCGTGCTGCACTGCGACGGCGGGAGTGGCTGCGATGACGTGGACTATGCGGCGATCATTCGTCGCTGGGTGGAGCAGGGGGACGCACCGTCCCGCATCGTCGCGCGCAAACTCCGCGATACGCAGGTCGTGCGAACCCATCCCCTGTGTGCCTACCCGATGACGGCGCGATACAACGGGACCGGCAGCACTGATGATGCGGCGGCGTTTACCTGTCGATAGGGCAAGTCGAGGTATCGCGTTGAGACTTCTACCGACCATCTACCTACGCCAGGCCGGACGCGGTTGTCAGGGAGTAGAAGGCCAGGGTCCAAGGTTGCGCCGGGAAAAGTGAGAGGGTTTCTAGTGGTGGGACTTTGGCGCGCCAGAGCCTGAAGTCATCACGGCGATGGTGGCCCTGGCCGGCGGGCAGTCGAAAGAAGCCGATCTGGCACTCTGGCTCCGCAGCAAAACGACTCGCCGCAAAACCCTCAAGAAAACAACCTGACGAGCAAGTGACCTGAACAACGGCGCAGGCCAGTCGGTTGCTCGGCCGGTCAGCCGCCACCGACGGCTGGTGCCTCTCGGGCACCCTAGCCTTCCCCCTCGGGCAGGTAGCTTTCCCCATCCCCCATGCCAACAACGCTCGAACAGCTCGCCAGCGCCCTCGCCGACCGCTACCGGATCGAGCGCGAGCTCGGCGCCGGCGGGATGGCCACCGTCTACCTCGCCAACGACCTCCGCCACGACCGGCGGGTCGCCCTCAAGGTGCTGCGGCCGGAGCTCGCCGCGGTGATCGGGGCCGAGCGGTTCCTCGCCGAGATCAGGACCACCGCCAACCTGCAGCATCCGCACATCCTGGCGCTGTTCGATTCCGGCGTGGCCACCACGGCGGCCCAATCGCCCGATCGCCCGATCGCCGAATACCTCTTCTATGTCATGCCCTTCATCGAGGGCGAGACCCTGCGCGACCGGCTCACGCGCGACAAGCAGCTCCCGGTAGACGAGGCACTGCGCATCGCACGGGAGGTGGCCGATGCGCTGGAGTACGCGCACCGTCAGGGGATCGTCCACCGCGACATCAAGCCGGAGAATATCCTGCTGCACGGGGGCCACGCCCTGGTCGCCGATTTCGGCATCGCCCTCGCCGCCTCGCGCTCCGACGGTGGCGCCCGGATGACCGAGACCGGGATGTCGCTTGGTACGCCGCACTACATGAGCCCCGAGCAGGCGATGGGCGAGCGGGAGATTACCGCCCGCAGCGACGTCTACGCCCTCGGCTGCGTGCTGTACGAGATGCTGGTGGGCGAGCCGCCCTTCGTCGGCCCCACCGCTCAGGCGATCGTGGCGCGGGTGATGACCGAGGAGCCGCGCAGTCTCACCCTGCAGCGCAAGAGCATCCCGCCGCATGTCGAGGCGGCGGTGAATCTGGCGCTGGAGAAGCTGCCGGCCGATCGCTTCGCGAGTGCGGGGGGGTTCGCGGCCGCGCTCGACAATGCCGCGTTCACGACCGCGAGGAGTGTCGGCAGTGCCAGGGCGAAGCTGGCCCGCGGCGCGTCGCGGGTGGGCACCAACCTGCCGGTTCTACTCGCCACCGCAGTCGCCGTCGCCCTCCTCACCTTTGGGCTGACCCGCTGGCTTGGCTCCCCGCATGGGACCAGCGGCGGGCGGAGCGCTCATGTGAGCATCACCCTGCCGGACGGGTACGAGGTGGGCGCCAGCGACCTGGGCCCGGTCGCGATTTCCCATGACGGATCTCGCATCGCCTACGCGGGACAGAAGGACGGCAAGACCCGGATCTTCGTCCGCGCCCTGGATCAGACCGAGGCGCAACCGCTCGATGGGACCGAGGGGGGCGACGGGCCGTTCTTCTCGCCGGATGGAAAGTGGATCGGTTTCTTTGCCGGTGCGAAGCTGCGGAAGATCGCCGTCAGCGGCGCGGCGCTGCAGTCGCTCGCCGATGCGCCGTTCCACCGGGGCGGTGACTGGGGCGATGACGGCTTCATCTACTTCGCGCCGACCAACATCGGCGGGATCTGGCGGGTGCCGGAGGAGGGCGGCGCCATGACGCCGGTGACCCAGCTCGACACCGTCGTGGGGGAGATCAGCCATCGATGGCCGCACCGGATCGCGGGGACGAAGACGCTTCTCTTTGCCGCGTGGACCGGCCCCGGCGACGATGAGCACCGTGTGGGCCAGCAGACCCTCGGGGCGCCGGAGCATGTATTGGTCGCGAAGGGCGCTGACGCCCCGCAGTACGCCGCCAACGCCGGGCTGCTCCTCTATACCCGTCGCGGCCAGCTCTTCACGGTGCCGTGGCGACCGCCGGCGCCGGACCTCGGAAAGGCGGTGCCGGTGACCGCCCTGGAGCGGCCCAACGACGGTCTCGGGAACGAAGGCGCGGGAAACTATGCCGTCTCCGATGACGGTACGCTGGCGTACATCACCAGCCCGGAATCGTACAACACCCAGCGCCTGCTCTGGGTCAGCCGCGCGGGCGCGATCACGACCGTGCCGCTGCCGGAACGTGCCTACGAGAACGTGGCGCTCTCACCCGACGGGAGCCGGGCGGTGCTGCAGATCCGGGAGGGCATCACCAGGCTCTGGATCTACGACTTCGGCCGCAACACGATGACGCCGGTCGGACCGGGCACTGGCAGCAGCCAGGCAGCGCAGTGGACCCCCGACGGTACGCACATCATCTACCGCGGCACTCGCCAGGGCACCCGCAATCTCTATCGGCTTGCAGTGGACGGTTCGGGGACGGAGGAGCGCCTCACGACCAAGCGCGGCGTGAGTCAGACCCCCACATCGCTCTCCGCCGATGGGCGCATCCTCCTGTATGAGGAGGTCGGGCCGGAGGAGCCGGAGGGCACCGGGATCTGGGCGCTGCGTCTCGACACCGTCTCCGCCCCCCGCCGCCTCTTCCCGCTGCCTGCGACGGGTCGCGACGGGCAGCTGTCCCCCGATGGGCGGTGGGTCGCGTTCCAGGCGAATGTCGCGTCGCGCCGGGAGGTCTTCGTCGCCCCCTTCGCGGGCGCCGGCGAGCGGCGCCTGGTCTCGACCGACGGCGGTACCGAACCGCTCTGGTCGCACGATGGCCGCGAGCTGTTCTACCAGAACGGGAGCCAGCTGATGGCCGTCACCGTCACGCCCGGTGCGACGTTCTCTGCCGGGACCCCGCGGGTGCTGTATGAGGGGCGGTACTTCCGGACGATCACCGGCAACACCAGCTTCAGCGTCACGCGGGACGGCAACCGCTTTCTCCGCATCCAGCCGGTCGATGCCGTTCCAGCGATCACCCACATCGAGCTGACGCTCAACTGGTTCGCGGAGCTGAGCCGTCAGGCCACGGGACGCGCCGAGTAGCGCGCATCCCGGCGGAGCCACGCCCCGCGCAGCGCCTGCCTCATTTCGCTGACTTCTTCCGGGCCGTCGCCTTCTTCGTCGCCTTCTTCTTCTGCGTGCCATCGGTCCGCACGATCACGCGGCCACGCCCCGTCCGTGGCAACGGCGTGGCGGACAGCTTGATCGCCCCGGCGATCAGCGCCTCGACATCGGGATGCGCTATCTGACGGGCGCTCTCCAGCTTGAGGAAGCGGACCTGTCTGGCCGATCCCGACAGCAGCTTCTTCGGGTCGGGCAATCGATGCCCCTGATTGAAGTACAGGTCCACCCCGCCGGCCCGCGCCGCGGTCGAGACGATCCCCTCGATGCCATGCTCCGACGGCGAGTACGAGATGACGAGCGACTTCCCGTAGTCATACACGATCTCGTTGGCTGTCGGGAATCGTTTGCGCAGCGCCGAGCGGACGGCGCGGATCAGCGCCTGATGCGCCGGCTCCCGCTTCGCGATGAGCGCCTTGAGCTGGGCCTCCGGTGTACCCTTCGCGCCAGCCGATTGGCTGCCATCGCATCCTCCTGTCTCTTGCGGGGTCAGGTCCTAGCGCGGGATCACCGGCAGCACCACATGCGTCGGGTGCGCCGCATCATGGAGCAGCCGCTGGTGCGCCACCACGAAGGTCGAGTCCCGCTCGTTGTTCCCGCCGGTGTTCAGGTTGCGGTCGTACTTGGGGAACAGCGCCGACGCGATGCTGACCCGTAGTCGGTGACCCGGCGCAAACACCTTCGACGTGAACCAGAGGTCGATGTCGTAGCGCTCCACCCGCCCCGGCACCAGCATCACCTCGCGGTCCATCCCCTTCCGGAACCGCGCCCGCACCAGTCCATCCTGCACCCGCTCGGCGTGCCCATCCGGAAAGACGTCGAGCAGCATGACCGTCCAGTCGGTATCTCGGCGGTCGGTCGCCGCCCACACCTGCGCCGTCATTTCGCCCGTGATCTCGAGCGGCCGAGTCAGCGGCGCCGAGGTGAACACCAGGGCGTCCCTCCGGGTGGCGTTGAGCACCGTATAGTCCTCGTTGAGCGACTCCTCCAGCTCACGCGAGTCGATCAGATACGGCGTCGGATCGGCGGGATCGTAGGTGAAAGTGTCGAAGGCGGCACCTTTCGGCGGCAGCGAATCGAGCACACCGTCGCCCGCGCTGGTCTGTGCGTGGCCCTTCGAGGAGACGTACCATTTGGTGAGGTGCTGGCGCTTGAGCGGCCACTCGTTCTCGGTGCGCCAGGTATTGTCGCCCGGGACGAAGATGTCGAGGTGCGGCAGGGTGTCCACGCCGTTCTTCCTGCCCAGCAGGTAGTGGTCGAACCAGCGCAACTGGAGATCGCGATACTGGTAGCGCGCCTGCGGCCCGAAGTCGCCCGCGACGTAGTCCACCCCCTTGTGCGCGTGCACTCCCATGACGATGTGCCAGTTGGGAGGGTTCGGGTGGTTGAGCAGCGAGTCGGTGTAGTGGATCGGCCCGCGCGAATCATCGTGCCACCCGGCCATGGAGAGCACCGGCGCCCGCACCTTGTCGATGTAGGTAGTGGCCGCGTGCGCGCGCCAGTAGGCGTCGAGCGTGGGATGCGCGAGCCACCGCTCCCACAGCGGAATGACGCCGCAGCCCAGGCGCTGGGGCAGGGTGGCGATCGGCAGGTGGGTGATCGCCTCGCCGATGTCGAGCTCTGCGGTGTTCGGATCGAGATCGCGACCACGCATCAGGCAGGCCCAGTCGACGTTGATCGGGCCGAACGCCATGGCGGCATAGGGGACGACGACCCAGGGATCGGGTGACGCCGCCGTGGGGGAGAAGGCCGCGAGGTGCGGCGGGTTGCTGACCGCGGCGAACCAGGCGAGTCGCCCTTCGTCCGAGTGACCGATCAGGCCGACCTTGCCATTGGCGCCGGGGAGTTGGGCGGCCCACTCGACCGCGTCGTAGCCATCCTGGATGTCGGTGGTGTAGTCGCCGAAGTCCGCCACGTCGCCGCTCGACTTGCCCCGTCCCCGAACCAGTTGCCCGATATAGATGTAGCCGCGCGAGGCCCACCACTTTCCCGCGCCCGGATTGGTGGCCCGATACGGCGAGCGCTGCATCACGACGCCGAAGGGGCCTGAGCCGACAGGGCGGACGATGTAGGTCTCGAGCTTCGCGCCATCCCGCAGCGGCATCAGCGTCGAGCTGTCGATCGTGACCGCGTACTGTGAGTCCGAGGCCGGCATCGTCCAGACCTGGTAGTCCTTCTCCACCACACCCGGCGTCGCCCGGCGCACCAGCCGGAAGCGACGATCCACCGGCTTCTGGTTGACGAACTGGACGCCGACCAGCGTGTCGCCATGCCAGGCCGCGCGCATGATCGTCGCTGAATCCTGGGTCAGCAGCACCGAATCGCCGGTGGTGGCAATGCGCGTGACGGTCAGGATCGGCTGACCGGTGCGGCGGCGCAGCCAGCCCACATTGCCGGAGTCGCTCTCCGCGAAATGCGCGAACCCCATGCGGCGCCACCCCTCGAAGCCGAAATGCGGCCGCGCACTGAGCGCGATATACACATCCCACTCGCCGGCGAGATCGGGAGCGGGACGATTGGCCGCGACGGCGGTCGCCGCACAGGCGAGCGCGACGAAGCAACCAGCGCACGGGCACGCGAAACCAAAGCCACCATGTCAGCTCTCCATTTCCATTGGCACTTGAGCTCGCCGCCGCGCGGCAAGCAGGATTCCGACCCCGACCAGGTTCATCACCACGACCACCGCGCCGATCTTGAGCGCGAAACCGGACGCGCTCTCCACCTGGATGATCGGAAACAGTGACAACACGGTGTACAGCAGCGTGATCAGGAGACACGACAACGACGCGGCCTTGATCCACCAGGGCGGCTTCGGCGTCACACCGCGCAGGCCGACCAGCGGGATCGCGAACATGACGACGTAGGTGATCCCGTAGAAGATGCCGCTGGCATTGAACATCAGCTGGAACGCTTCGGCCTGGCCCACCCCGACCAGGCTGATCACCGACATCGCGAACGAGAAGACGGCCACCACCAGGATCGAGTTGACGGGCGTCCGGTGCGTTGCATGCAGGCGGCTGAACCACGCGGGCAGCAGGCGGTCCCAGCCCGCGACCATCGGGAGCCGGGTCACCGCCGTGAAGGCGACGCTGATCTGGGACACGCGCATCACCAGCGTCATCACGATCGCGATCGCAACCAGGGTCCCGGCGATGCCAAAGGGGCCGAAGCCGGCGCGCAGGACCTGTGGCAGCGGGCCGATCAGGTCGATCTGGTCCCGCGGAATGTAGGCCACCACCGTCGACGTGCCGAGAATGAAGAACAGCGCGATGACCGGCGCGGCAAAATACACGGACTTCCGCAGCGAGCTGGCGGGCGAGCGGGTTTCGCCGGCCAGGATGGCCATGTACTCGAAGCCGGCAAACGCGCCGACGCACATCTTGCCGAGGACGTTGAGATTGAACAGCGACAGCGCGGGGGCTTCGGTACGCAGAGGATGGTACGACGACAGGTGGCCCGTCGCGAGGCTGAGGAACGGCAGCAGGATCAGGACGACGAAGATCGTGATCATGAAGACGCCGGCAGCATTGTTCACCAGCTTCCCCAGTGACAGACCCAGGAACGCAATGGCCGCCAGGAGCGCAATCGCGAGCGCGGACGCCAGTGCCACGAACCAGGTGCTGGTGGTCATCCAGGCCGCGCCGGGGCCGAGCGCATACGAGAGGTAGGTCGCGACCGTCAGTCCCAACTCGCTGGCGAACAGGACCACGTAGAGCCACAGATTCCACCCGACCAGGAAACCCATCGTGTGGTTGAAGCCGAGTTTCGCCCACTGGTACAATCCGCCCTCGAGCGGCATCAGCTGATTGAGGTAGATGACCACCGCAGTCATCGGCAGGTAGAACAGCACGATGGCGAGCAGCCACAGCACGACGTGTGAAGGCCCGAGCTTCCCCGCCACGCCGATCCAGGTCAGGCCGACGATGAACAGGATCTGCGTCAGGGCCAGGTCGCGGACGCCGAGCTCCTTCTTGAGGGAGGCGCTGTGCGCCTCGACCCGGGCTTCTTCCTGCGCAAGCGTCATGTGGCGGGACATTTCTCCCAGGGTGGTCCAGAGCCGCGTCCACGCCGCGAGCCCTTCATGCAGGCGGTGCAGCCGGAAGAACTCGTTCGGCGCGTGAAAGTCCTCGTCACCCGTCGAGAACGAGAAGTACACCGTGTCCAGTCCCAGCTCGCGCTTGAAGATCTCGGCCACGGGCAGGGTGCCGCCCATCCGGACGATCAGCGGTGCCACGCCATAGGTCGCCTCGAGGGCAGCCGCCGCCGCCCTGAGCGCCGGATTGTCGCGCGCCGTTGCGCAGGGGCGCGCCCCATGATCGCCGGGGGTGACCGTGAGCCGCGCGCCGGCCGGCACATGCCGCTCGAGGTGCCGCTTCACCAGGGCGACGACCTCCTCCGGATCCTGATCCGGCACCAGCCGGCAGGTGATCTTGGCGTGGGCCACCGACGGGATGACCGTCTTCTCTCCCGGACCCTGGTACCCACCCCACATCCCGTTCACTTCAAGCGTGGGCCGGGTCCACTGCCGTTCAAGTGTGGAGTACCCCGCCTCGCCATGTGGCCGCTGCAGCACCAACCTGCCCGAGATACTTCTTCTCGTCGAACGGCAGCGCCGCGATCTCGGCGCGCTCGGCTGCACTCAGTTCCCGCACCCGGTCGTAGAAGCCGTCCACCGCGACGCGGCCGTCCGGCTGATGGAGCGACGCAATGAGACTCGCCATTGCATGCAGCGGGTTGACGACGCTGCCGCCATGGCGACCCGAGTGGAGATCCTTGGCTGGCCCCTGCACCGTGAGTTCCAGCCCCGCCAGTCCCCGGTTCGCGACCGTGAGCGACGGCTCGTCGATCCGCCACATTGCGCCGTCGGCCGAGATCACCATGTCGGCCGCGAGCAGCTTGCGATGCTCGGCGACGAACGCGCCGAGATGACGGCTGCCAACCTCCTCTTCTCCCTCGATCATGAACTTCACGTTGATCGGCAGCCGATGTTGGACCGCGAAGAACGCCTCGGCGACCTTGATGGGGATCAGCATCGGCCCCTTGTCATCCGAGACGCCACGCGCATAGAGGCGCCCATCGCGCACAGTTGGCTTGAACGGCGGGCTCTGCCACAGTTCGAGCGGGTCCTCAGGCTGCACATCGTAGTGGCCGTAGATCAGCACCGTCGGTGCACCGGGCGCGCCGAGCCACTCGGCATACACCACACTCGCGCCGGGGGTGGGAATCGTCCGCACCGTGAACGGTCCCGCTGCCTCGAGCCTGGCCGCGACCCAGTGCCGCCGCGGCGTGGAGATCGGCCGCATGCGCGGGATCGGTGCTGACGCTCGGGATGGCGGCGAACTCGATCAGCTCCGCGAGAATCCCCTCGTGCTTTCCTATTATATGAGCGAGCACCGCGGACTGGTCGGTCACTTGCCACCGTCGATCGAGAGCACCTGGCCCGTCACCCATCCCGCCGACTCCGATGCAAAGAACAGCACCCCCGCGGCGATATCCTCCACCCTCCCCAGCCGCTTGAGCGCGATCCCGTCGATGAGCGCCTGTTGCTTCTCGGCGCCGTAGGCCTGCCACTGCCGCTCGGTCGTCGGATTCGATCGCACGAACCCTGGCGCCACATTGTTGACCGTGATCCCCCACGGTCCCAGCTCGTGCGCCAGCTGCCGGGTGAGACCGATCTGCGCGGCCTTCGCTGCGGCGTAGGCCTGGATGCCAGTGAGGCTGATGCCGAGCCCGGCGCCGCTCGAGATATTGACGATCCGTCCGGATTTCGCCGCTTTCATCCCCGGCGCTACCGCCTGCGCGCAGAGAAACGCTCCGGTCACATTCACATCGAAGATGATCTGCCACTCCGCGGGCGTGACCTCTTCGAGCGGCCGGCCCACCTGGCCGAGCACACCGCCGGCGTTGTTCACCAGCACATCGCACCCGACCGGTCGCCATCGACGCCTCGGCGACGAAGCGATTCACCCCGTCCTGGTCGCGCACGTCCACGGTCCGCACCGTGCACCTGGCCAGCTGCGCGGTCTCCGCCAGCTCGTCCTCGATCACGTCGCAGGCCCACACCGTCGCACCACGTTCCGCAAAGGCGAGGGCGATGGCGCGGCCGAAGCCATGTGCGGCGCCGGTGACGATCACGGTCCGGCCGGTGAAATCGAAATTCACGAGGTGAGTGCCTCGAGATTCTCGCGGGCGAGGGGGCGGACGCCCCGTTCGATCTCCTGAATCAGCGTCACCACTCGTGCCGTGATCGGCGTTGGCACCCCGGCTTCAGCGCCGAGTCGCACCACGATGCCCAGCTGGGCATCGACCTCGGTGGGCCGCTTGCGGATGGCGAGGTCGCGCCAGATCCCGCTGTGGGTCTTGGCCGATTTGCGATTGTGGGCGACGAGGTCATCGAGCGAGCGGGTCGCGGCGCCGGCCGGGGCATCGGGCAGATAGACCGTGGGATCAAAGCCGTCAAACGACTCCGGACGCACTCCCACCGCGAGTGCCACGGCGAGGACTTCACGGGCCAGCGCCGATGTAGAGTCCGCGATACTCTGGCGCGGCCAGCGCATCGGCGATCGAATCGTTGGTGAGCGCGGTGGCGAAGAGCATCGCGCCGTACGCTTCCTTGGCCCAGAGGTATCCGAAGATGTTCGCGCGTCGCGAGGGCGCGGTCGTCGAAATCGCGCCACGCGTCGCGGATCCGGAGTGCGCGGGCGGAGAGCCGAGCGTTCTCGTGGTCCGAACGCCTCGCCCACCGCCACCGTGCCCCGCCCGCCGTAGAGCACCACCCCCGGCTCCATGTAGTCGGCGCCGAAATTCACGAATGCCCCGACGGTGCGCTCCTCGCCCACCACCTCGGCGATCGTCAGCTCGTTGAGCCCATTCTGCGCCGAGACCACGCAGCCGGTGGGGGTGAGGTGGGGGAGCAGTGCGCGCGCGGCGGCGGCGGTGTGATGCGCCTTGGTGGCGAGGATGATCGTGTCCCACGTCCCGACGAGAGTTTCGGGCGTGAAAGCGGGCAGGTGCTGGATGAATTCGTCAATCGGGCCGGTGATGCGGAGCCCCGTAGAATTGATCGCGTGGACATGCTCCTGCACCGTGTCGACCAGCGTCACATCCTGGCCGGCGCGCGAGAGGTAGGCCCCCATCGTCCCGCCGATCGCCCCCGCGCCCCAGACGAGGCAGCGCCCCGGCGCGGTTACGATGGGCCACCCCACGGACCGTCGAGCAAGGCGCGGGTTTCCTCGACGGCGACCTGCCAGAGGGCGAGCAGTTCGGCGTCGGGCCGTTCGTAGAGGCCGCCGTAGTTGCCGTCGGGGATGTAGCTGCGCAGTGCCGACCGGGTCGAGCATGCGGATCTTGTCCAGGTCCACCATGGGGCGCTGGGTCTTCGGCAGGTCGACGCCGGGGAGGCGGGTCCAGGGGAAGTTCTCCATCCAGGAGCCGTGAGAGGCCACCGGATCGATCGATTGCACCTTCGCCCAGGTCTTCGGCGCGTTCCACCAATTATGGAAGAGCACCTTGCAGCCGGGATGGTCGGCCGACCACTCCTGGGCGAACTGCTGCGCGGCGCCGTTGCCGCCGTGGCCGTTGCAGATCATGATCCGCCGGAAGCCGCTGTGCGCCATCCCATCGAGGATGTCGCGCACCATGGCCAGGTGGGTCTCGACCCGGATCGAGATCGACCCGGGGAACTCCCGGAAGTACGGCGTCACGCCGTAGGCGAGGACTGGAAAGACGGGGACTCCCAGCGGCTCGGCGGCGTCCGCGGCGACCCGCTCGGGGAGGATGCAGTCGACCGTGAGCCGGAGGTAGCTGTGCTGTTCGGTGCTGCCGAGGGGCAGCACGGCGCGGTCATCGCGCTTGAGGTAGGCCTCGACCTGCATCCAGTTCATGTCGCTGATGCGCATCTCGTCGTCCCGTTCTGGTCAGGGCTGCACGAGAATACGCGTTGTCGGGGCGGGGCGGAAGGAGGGTTGGGCGGGCCAGGCGGGATGGCACGCTTACCGGGCACCGGCGGCGTACAAGGTTTGCGCGGAGGGCGCGCCCGTTGCTGGCGGCGGGTCGCGGGACATGTATTTTGGTCGCCATGCTCCTCTCGGGTGCCCGACTCCTTCCGTTAGTCATCGGCAGCGCTCTTCTGGTCGCCCCGGCGCACGCGCAAGGGCCCGAGCCCGCGCTCGCGCAGCTTGCGCACCGCACCTGGACCGCGCGGGACGGCGCACCGAGTGGCGTGGTGACGCTCGCGCAGGCGAGCGACGGTTTCCTCTGGCTCGGCGGATTGACGGGGCTCTTCCGCTTCGACGGCGTCCGCTTCGAGCGCTACGAGCCGCCCGCCGGTCAGACGATGCCCTCCAACACCGTCGCCATGCTCGCGGCGTTCCCCGACGGTTCGCTCTGGGTCGGCTCCTACCTCAGCGGCGTGAGCGCCGTCGTGGCCGGCCGCGTGGTCAGCTACGGCGCGCGCGACGGACTACCAGGCGGGACCGTGAACGCCATCGTGCGGGACTCGAGTGGCACGACGTGGGTGGCAACGACGCAAGGACTCGCGCGTCTCGCCGGGACCCGGTGGCAGATCGCCGAGCCGGAGAGCGGGTATCCTGGCGGCTTCGTCTCCGACCTGACCGTCGACCGTCGCGGGGTGCTCTGGGTGGCAGCGTCCGCCGGCGTGTTTGTGCGGCCGCGCGGTGCCGAACGCTTCGTGCGGTGGGCACCGCCGCTGGCCGTGGGCGAGGACGAGATCGGGACCGGTAGTGTGCGCGCGGCGCCGGACGGTGCGGTGTGGGGCATGTCCCTGTCGCGGGGCCTGATTCAGCTCGCCGACACAGGCGGCCAGGTGGTGCCCCCCGTCTTCCACGCCAGCCGCGAGCCGGGCCCGGAGCGCGGGTGGCGTGGCATGGTCATCGACCGGCAGGCGCACGCCTGGAGCGTTGGGAAAGCAGACCGCCTCGATCGCGTGGCGCTGCCCCGCGTCGCGGGTGCGTCCGGGAGCGCGGCAGCGTGGGACACCCTGGCGTTCTCACCCCAGGCGGGGATGAGCGGCCGATCGGTATTCGCCGTGTTCGAAGACCGCGAGGGGAGCATCTGGGTGGCCACCGAGCGTGGCCTGGACCAGTTCCGTGCTCCGAAGTTCATGGCCTTGGGGTGGCCGGTTCCCGAAGAGGCGCCCCCGATCGCGGCGGCGGATGACGGCGCGGTCTGGGCCGGGAGTTATCTCGGCCGACTGACGCTCGTGAGCGACCACGGGCGCATACGCGAGGCGACGCCGACCGGCATCACCGCCGCAACACGCGATCTCGCCGGCGAGGTCTGGGTGGGCGGTCCGAACGGCCTGTGGCATGCGCGCGGTGGTCAGTTTGCGGCCGTCGCGCTGCCCCCCGAACTGCAGAACAGCATCCTCCTCGCGATCGCGCGCGCCCGGGATGGGACGCTATGGGTGTCGGCGCAGCGCCACGGCACGTTCCAGCGCCGCGACATGGCGTGGGAGCGCTATGGCGCACCCGATACCTACGCGAACGCGATCACAGCAGACAGCGCGGGCCACGTGTGGCTCGGGTACGGAGACGGGCGCCTCGTTCGGGAAGGGGGCGGGGCACGCGACTACTCCGTCGCCGACGGGTTGAGGGTCGGCAGCATCCTTACGATCGCCGTCCAGGGCCGGCGCGTGTGGGCCGGCGGGGAACTCGGCGTGGCGGTCCTCGACACCGACGTGCCCCACGACCACGACGGCGCCGACGAACTGGCCCGCATCTCGACACTGCTCCCGGAGGATGGGTCGCTCCGAACCGTCACCGGCGTTGTGGCGACCGGCGACGCAGTGTGGCTTCGCGACGCCGATGGAGTTGCTCGGGTCTCGTCCGCGGAGGTGGCACGGGCGCTGCACGACTCCAGCTACCGCGTGCCCACCGAGCGGTTCGACGCCCGCGACCGGGTGGACGGGCCGGCATATTTCCTGGCGCCGAACGCTGTGCTGAGCACTGACGGGCGTGTCTGGGTCAGGTGGATGGGCGGCCTGGGCTGGATCGATCCGGCCCACATCCGCCGCAACCTCGTGCCACCTCTGGTCACCGTGCGTGAAATCGTGGCAGGCGGTAAGGCATACCCGGCAACGAGCGGCGTCACGCTGGCCAAACGCACCAGCGGACTCAGCATCTCATACACGGCGCCCAGCCTCGCTGTGCCCGAGCGGGTGCGGTTCCGCTATCAGCTCGTCGGCCTCGATACCACGTGGCAGGACGCTGGACCGCGGCGTGAGGCGTTCTATACCAACCTCGCGCCCGGCGCGTACCGTTTCGAGGTCACGGCGGCCAACGATGACGGCGTGTGGAGCGTGGCCCCCGCGACGCTCGATGTCCTGATCCCCCCCACCTTCGCGCAGACCAACGGGTTTCGCATCCTCTGCGCGCTGGCGGCAGGCGGCACGCTGTGGCTGCTGCTGCTGTGGCGCCAGCGGCGGATCGCCGCGGCGATGCGCACCCGGTTCGACGCGACACTCGCCGAGCGCACCCGCGTCGCCCGCGAATTGCACGACACGCTGCTGAGTGAAGTCGCCGGGATCCGGATGCAGCTTGATGCCGTTGCCCGCACCGCCGGTCCGGCTGGGATCGGCCCTGCCATCGCGAGCATCCGCGACCTCATGGGCGAGACGCTGGCGAACGCGCGGCGGGCGGTGGGGGAGATGCGCACGGCGACAAACGATGCGCGCCCGATAGATCAGCAACTGGCCGAAGCGGCCGGCCGGATCTTCGCCGACACGGACGTCTCCGCGCGCGTCTCCCATTCCGGGACGGCGCGCCGGTACCCGCCGCCCGTCGAAACCGAGGCGCTCCGCATCGGAGTCGAGGCGCTGACGAACGCGCGCAAGCACGCCGACTGCCGGACCGTGGACGTGACCTGCGCGTACGGCCGGCATGCATTGCGCGTTGAGGTGCGCGACGATGGGCGGGGGTTCGACCCGGCACAGCCGGCAGCGAACGGTCACTACGGGCTCGTGGGCATGCGTGAGCGCGCGGCGTCGATCGGGGCGCAGCTGAGTCTTGAGAGCGTCCCCGGACGCGGCACCGCACTCGTGGTGACCATTCCTCTCGACGGCGCTGACTGACACCGGTCCATCGCCGGCCGTGATGCCAAACGGCATATTGCCAACTCTCCGGCCGCTCGCCTTCTTGGATGCATGACGATTCGCGTTCTGACCGCTGACGATCACCTCGTGGTCCGGGCAGGCCTCGCCGCCCTGATTGCCACCGAGCCGGGCATCGAGGTCGTCGGCGAGGCGGCCGATGGTCTCGAGGCGGTTGAGCGCTACGCCGCCCTCCGCCCCGATGTGGTGCTCATGGACCTGCGCATGCCGAGGATGGACGGCGTCGCGGCCACCCAGGCGATCCGGCGCGACGACCCGCTGGCGAAGATCGTCGTGCTCACGATGTACGATGGGGATGTCGACATCCATCGGGCCCTCGTCGCCGGCGCCACCGGATACCTTCTCAAGGAAGTGCCGGCGGCGGAACTGATACAGGCGATCCGCAGCGCCGCCGCCGGACGCCGGGCCCTCCCTGCCGCCGTCGCGCGTGCGCTGTCGGACTTCACACCCCGCGTCGACCTGACCGCACGCGAGGTGGAGGTGCTCCGGCTCGTCGCGAAGGGACTGCAGAACAGTGAGGTGGCGCGCCTCCTCGGCCGGACCGCCGGGACGGTGAAGGTCCACCTGCAGCACATCTACCGGAAACTCGGCACCGAGGACCGGACCGAAGCAGTGACCGTCGCCCTCCAGCGCGGCTACCTCCACCTCGACGATCACTTCGATAGCGATGCCGGGAGCGGCGGCCGCTCCGGCGAAGACTCCCGCCGTACACCTTAGGGCGACGCCCCGCCGCTGTCGCTCGGCAGCACGGTGGACGGCGGCGCCGACACCGGCACCACAAAGTGCACCCTCTGACTGGTGATCACACGGTGCATGGGGTCCGCCAGCTCAAAGAGCGCCTGGTGCGGGCCGGGCGGCAGGCCGACCAGCACGACAGTCTCGCCGCTCGCGTCGACAAAATGCCACGGCAGGTCGTCCACCGTGACGTGGACGTGGCCGATGCGCGGCGAGACATCGAGCGCGCCGGCGCCGAAAACCGGCACCACACGCAGGTGCTCGGTGCGGTACTGGATGAAGACCAGCCCCCGGGACAACGGCTCGGCGAGCGGCGGGTCGACAATCAGCCGCGGCGGCGCCTCCCCGGAAATCGAGATCAGCGGGGAGGGCCCGCGGACGTCGCGGGCGCTGGGAGTCTGCGCGCCGGCGGCGCTCGTGACAAAGGCGGTCATGGCAAGAAGTCCCGCGGCGGTGAGGTGCACGGACGTGCTCCAGGGAGATTGGTCGAGCCGAGGTCAGCGGGAGCTGGCGTTCGCGGATGCGCGCGACACGGCGTTGGCCGCCGCATCGAGAATCACCGCCGCCACCTCCTGCGGATGTGAGAGCATCGGTACATGGCTCGACGCGAGCGTGACGACCTTCGCATGCATCCGCGCCGCTGCCTCACGCTGGTGCGCTGGTGGCACCATGCGGTCGTCAGGGATGATGAACCACGACGGTCGCGTCTTCCACGCCGCCGTTGTGACCTTTTCGGTCAGGAAGCTCGCATGCCAGTCGCCCTGCGTCTCGTAGACCAGCGCGCGCTCGGCGGGCGGGAGGTCGGGGACGAAGTCTTCATCGACACCCTTGCGGGTGATCGTGAGGTAGCCGGCCGCGTCGGGGTGCTGCTCGGCGCCGCCCGGCGTGGCCGGATAGCCCGCGAGCGCATCGCTCGCTGACTGGCCGTCGTTCGGGGCGATCGCCGAGATGTAGACGAGGCCTGCAACCCTCGGATCGTTACCGGCCTCCGTGATCACGACGCCCGCGGACGAGTGGCCGACGAGAATCACCGGCCCCTCCAGCCGTGCGATCGCACGCCTCGTGGCCTCGACATCGGCCGCGAGCGACGTGAGCGGATTCTGGACGACCGTGACGTGCAGCCCCTGAGCCCTGAGCAGCGGGATGACGCGGGCGTAACTGGAACCGTCGGCATAGGCCCCGTGCACCAGCACAATGTTTCGCACAATGGTGTCGGCGCTGCCATCAGCCAGCGGCTTCGCGGCGCCGGCGAACAGGCTTGTTCCAGCGAGCGTGACGGCGAGGAAACTCTTGAGCATGGTGAACTCCCTGTCGGTGTGATGTATTTGGAGGACGGAGGACGCCCCGCCGGAGACGCGGACGCTGCATCGCGTCGCTCACCCGGCGGAGCGAGTCGGTCAGGGGTCGACGTGCACCGCGCCGCGGAGGGCGGTGATCGCCTGCTGCACGGCCCCGCGCGTCGCCGGCGTGTCCCGCAGCGGGTTGAGCATCGCGAAGTCGTGAACCGTGCCGTTGTACCGCACCGCCGTCACCCGCACCCCGGCCTGTCCGAGCTTGTAGGCATACGCCTCGCCCTCGTCCTGCAGGATGTCGTCGTCGGTGATGATCAGCGCGTCGGGGAGTCCGCGAAGCTGCTCGATCGTCGCTCGCAACGGGTACGCGTGGTAGTCCTGCGTGCCGTCGAGTCCCTGCAGGTCGAACATCCACTGCATGGTCTTCGTGCTGAGCCACCGGCCCTCGCTGAACTTCTGGTATGACTCGTCGTCCGACCGGTAGTCGACCAGGGGATACAGCAGGACCTGGAAGGCGATCTTCGGCCCCCCGCGCTCCTTGGCCATCAGCGTGATCGCGGCGGACATGTTCCCGCCGACGCTGTCCCCGATGATCGCCAGGCGCGAGGCATCTGCGCGCAGCGCACTCGCATGCTCCACCGCGTACAGCATCGACGCGTACGCCTGCTCGTTCTGGGTCGGGAACTTCGCCTCGGGCGAGTTGATGTAGTCGACAAACACCACGCAGGCGTGCACACCCACCGTGATCTCCCGTACCAGCCGGTCATGCGTGATCTTGTCGCCCAGCACCCAGCCACCGCCGTGGAAGAACATCACCAGCGGCAGCGTTTCCGTGGCGCCCTTCGGCCGGACAATCCGGATGCGCGTGCTCCCGGTCGGCCCGACGGGCCAGATCGTGTCCTCGATGTCCGCCGGCTGCAGGGGGACCGGCTGCGACTGCAGGTCGGTGAGCACCTGGTGGCCGGCCTTGGCATCCATCAGGTAGAGGGGCGGCGCGTCGGCGACACTGTCGATAAACCGTTGTGTGACGGGCTCGAGGCGCATCGGGGCAGCCGTCGAGACCGCCGCCCCCGGGAGCGGGGCGGCAGATCGCATCGTCGCAGGCGAAGCGGCCGTCGCCGCTGCGGCCGCACCGCCGTGTCGCCGCGTGTCATTCGTTGCACTCATGGTACTCCTCCATCCGTCGTGGTCGGGCCTGAGCCCGTCAGCAGCCCCGCGGCGTGCGGAACCGCGCCACAACGATGCTCCGCCCGGACGGCGCGGGCGTCCGGCGTTCGAGGAGTCATTCCGTAGTCCGTTTGGCATAGCCGTGCGTCGGGCGGGTGGGGATGCCCCCGGGTCGCCACGCGCCGCACCGGCCGAATGGCATAGGCGAGAACTGTTCTTCCGGCGGACGCGGCGCACCGGGTGCTCGCGCATACTTGCGAAGAGTGATGCACGACTGGAGGCGCTGAGCGCCACACCCGGAGAGTGCGATGCAGACCGACTACCCGGCGGAAGAGGAACAGATCCGCCTCGGGAAGAGTTACTTCAGCATGGTCGATGCGGGCGCGGGGGACCTTCTCGACATGTTCACGGAGGACGTGCAGGCGTACTTCCCCAAGATGGGAACGACCCGCGGCAAGGCCGAACTGGTGCAGCTCGTCCAGCGACTCACCAGGGTGGTGCCGCGTTTCACTCACGATCCCGCGCGCATGGTGTTCACCCACCAGGGGAGTCGGCTGGTCGTGGAAGGGACCGAGACGGGTGTCTTTGCGGATGGGACGCCATGGCCGGCGGGGGCGAACAGCGAGGGTCGCTACTGCAACGTCTTCGAGTTCCGTGGGCCACTCATTCGCCGCCTGCACATCCATGTCGATCCCGACTTCGCGGGACGATACGACAATCTGTTCCCCGGCAAGGGAGATATTCGATGAGCCGCAGACTCGAAGGGAAGATCGCCGTCGTTACGGGAGGAACCAGTGGTATCGGACTCGCCACGGCCAGGCGCTTCGTCGCCGAGGGGGCGTATGTCTTCATCACCGGCCGCCGGCGGGAGGTGCTGGATGCGGCCGTCGCCGAGATCGGGGGGATATCACGGGGATACAGGCCGACTCGTCGAAGATGGACGATCTCGACCGCCTCTACGCGCAGGTCGCGGCCGACAAGGGCCATATCGACGTGCTGTTCGTGAATGCCGGCGGCGGTGCGATGCAGCCCCTCGGCGAGATCACGGAGCCCCAGTTCCTGGACACCTTCGGCCGCAACGTCCGGGGCGCGCTGTTCACGGTGCAGAAGGCGCTCCCGCTGCTCCGCAGTGGCGCGTCGGTCATCCTCACCGGCTCGACCACCAGCATCAAGGGCACGGCGGCATTCAGCGTCTACAGTGCGTCGAAGGCGGCGCTGCGGAATCTGGTCCGCAGCTGGATCCTCGACGTGCGGGGCCGCGGCATCCGCATCAACACCATCAGCCCCGGGCCGATCGAGACGCCGGGCCTCCGGGGGCTCGCCTCGACGCCCGAGCTGGAGAGCGATCTCCTCGGGCACCTCGCGTCCCATGTCCCGCTCGGCCGCCTCGGCCAGCCGGACGAGATCGCGAAGGCGGTGGTGTTCCTCGCGTCGGAGGACGCCAGCTTCGTGCACGGCATCGAATTCTTCGTGGATGGCGGCCTGGCGCAGGTCTGATCGCCCGGGTCCGCGTCTACGTACTCATAGAATCAGGAGCTCGACCATGGTAACCGTCCGACTCGCGGTCGTGTACTACAGCACCTACGGCACCAACCACCAGATGGCGGAGATCGCCGCGGAGGCCGCGCGCGGCCTTGGGGCCGAAGTACGGCTCCGGAAGGTTGCCGAGACGGCGCCGGAAGAGGTGGTGAACGGCCAGGATGCGTGGCGCGCGCAGGGCGAGCGTGCCGCACACATTCCGCTCGCCACTCTCAACGATCTCGATTGGGCCAACGCGTACCTGTTCAGCGCGCCGACCCGGTACGGTGCGGCGGCGAGCCAGATGCGTGCCTTTCTCGATCAGACGGGCCCGCTCTGGGCAGCGGGGAAGCTCGCCAACAAGGCGGGGAGCGCCATGGCGAGCGCGCAGAATGCCCACGGCGGCCAGGAGACCACGGTGCAGTCGCTGAACAACACCTTCGCGCACTGGGGCTGCCTGATCGTGCCGCCGGGGTACACCGACCCGATCACCTTCCAGAGCGGCGGCAACCCTTACGGCGTGACGGTCACGGCCAATGGCGACGGGTTCCCGGAGCAGGTCCGGGAGGCCATCCGCCACCAGGCGCGCCGACTGGTGACCTATGCGGCAAAGATTGCGGACGAGGCTGGGGTCGAGTCGAGATAATAAAGGGAAAGGGAGGTTTCATGCACATCGTGAACCGAATGCACGCCGTTGGAAAGCAGGGAATGCTGCTGCTGCTCGTCGCGACAGTGGGCGCGGGTCCGCAGCGGCCCGACCCGGTGCCCCCACGTCATCCCGACGCTCGACCGGAGTCGCCGCGCTGTGTGGCGTCCGCGGCACGATCGGCGACCGCACCTGAGCGTCTGGCAGGATTCGTCACCGCCGTCGCTCCGTGCATGACGACCATGCACGCAGGAATGCATGCGGCCCTGGCGCGCGCGTCCGGGAGCGCGGACAGCACGTTCGTCGCCGCCATGATTGCGCACCACCAAGGCGCGGTCGACATGGCGCGCCAGCTTCTCGTATACGGCAGCGATTCGGCGCTGCGGGCGTTCGCATTGGGCATCATCGCCGAGCAGCAGGTCGAGGTGACGATGCTCGAACAGTGGACGGCGACGCGCGCTTTACCGGACCCGTCCCCTCGACCGTCGATCGACGTTACCCGGGGTGGGTCCTCGCCCGGCGGCGCGTCGCTCGGTGGTCCGGCCACTGATGCCGGTTCTCTCCCCGGGGCGAGCGGCGATCGGGTGTACACCGCCGACCAGGTGTCCAACACCGTGTCGGTGATCGATCCGGCCACCAACCGGCTCCTGGGCCAGCTCCGGCTGGGGAGTGAGCGGCTCTCGCCACTCCCCTCCCCCGCCTTCGTCCTCGGCGCGCTGTATGGCGGCGAAATCAACGTGCACGGTCTGGGATATTCGCCCGACCATCGATTGCTGAACGTGGTGTCGACCGCAACCAATGCGGTGACCATCGTCGAAACCGCGACGAACCGTGTGAAGGGCACCGTCTACGTGGGCCGTAATCCGCACGAGGGCTTTTTCACGCCCGATGGGCGCGAGCTCTGGGTCAGCGTCCGGGGCGAGAACTACGTCTCGGTGATCGATCCGGTACGGATGCGGGAAACCCGGCGCATCGTGACCGCGCCGGGGCCCAGCATGATTGTGTTCCGGCCGGATGGTCGCGTCGCGTTCGTCAACCATTCGTTCACGCCGGAACTCGACGTGGTCGATGTCGCCTCGGGACGGGTGCTGGCGCGGGTGCCGGTCGTCAGCCCATTCTCGCCCGATCTCGTCATCACGCAGGACGGCGCCCAGGTGTGGATGACGCACAAGGACGTCGGGAAAGTGACCGTGGTGAACGCGCGCACCTACGCGGTGGAAGGCGTGATCGAGACCGGGCCGATCACGAATCACGTCATGATCGCGGGCCCGGGCGGGGGGACGCGGGCAGGGGGCGCGAGCGCTGGCGATTTCGCGTACGTGACCGTGTGCACCGAGAACGCCGTCAAGGTGTACCGGCGTGACCGCACTCCCGTCACCACGATTCCGGTGGGTGCATGCCCGCACGGCATCTGGGCCTCGGGCGACGGCACGCGCGTGTATGTCGGGCTGCAGCAGGGGGACGGCGTCGAGGTGATCGATACGCGGACCAACGTGGTCGTGGCCGAGATCCCGATGGGCCAGTCGCCGCAGGCCCTCGTGTATGTGCCGAACGCTGTGCCCCGTGGCGATGGGACCGCAAACCTGGTCCCACTCGACTCCGTGCGCCGACCCGTCGAGATCGAGCTTCGCGCACCCGATGGTCGTGCCGGGGCGTGGGGGCGTGCATACTGGCGCTCGATGGGCCCAATCGATGGCGTCGACGTGAGCGTGCGCGGGCTCATGCCGTCACACACCTACACGCTCTATGTCAGCGAGTCAGGCGGCACGGTATCGGCGTCGGGTGTAGCCATCGCGACCGTGATCACCGACGCCCAGGGGGGCGCCGCGTTAGTCGAAGCGGTAACGGCCACGGCGCTCCACGACGCTCCCGAGTCCTTCGCGCGACGCCTTGTGTTGCTCGAAGGCCTGGCCCCCGACGGTCCGGTCGCGCTCACCTCGCGCCCGCCGCAGTGACTACACGGCGCGTCGGTGCGAGACTATGGAGCAGGGTCTTGTGTGGGGACTTGCGATCACCGCAAGGTCGGACGCTGGAGGGTGGCTGGCGACGCGCGACGCCAATATGCGCACGGCGTGGCGGGCGCAAGCCACACGATGGATGGCAACACAACTGCGGTTCGACCGTCCCCATCGGGGGCGGGAACCAAAACGTGATGGCGCCCAGTCGCCGTACCAGGCCTGCCCGTCAGGCGCCGTCAAAGTTGGCGCGCACTCTTGCCATCAACTGCAGCCGGAAGCCCCGCGCATTACCGCTTCAGCTTCGCCCGCAGCTCGTCCAAGAAGCCCTGCACCACCACGAGCGTAGGCGTCCCCGCCATGTCCCCCCAGCTGTTCTCTCGCACCATGAGAAACCGCTGATCGTCCGGCGTGATCGCAAAGGTGCCGCTGGCCATCGATCCGGCGCGGACCAGGTCCGGGATCGCGAATAAGGCGCGGGGTGGCTCCGCCGAAAAGGGTGGACCCGGATGGATCCTCACGACATTCATCCTCCCGTTGGCGACGTAGAACAGCTCGCGCCCGTTGTGCGCCCAGAGCGGAGCACTGCCACCACCGCTCGAGACTTGCCACTTGCCGCCGTTCACCTCCGGAAACGGGCGGACGAACACCTCATACGCGCCCTGCTCGTTCGACACGTACGCGAGCCAATGGGAATCCGGTGACAGTGCCGCGCCCCGCTCGTCGTATCCCGTGGCCACGATGCTGCGCGCCAGGCTGTCCACTCCCGGGCGCGCCGCGAGAATCTCCCCCTGTGCCGACGCCCCTGTCGACGTGGTTGCGCCGAGCACGATCCACCGGCCGTCCGGACCCCAGAACGCGTCAGTCGGATCCCCTCCTGCCCACAGGAGCCTGGGTTCGCCGGTGCCGTCCGCCGCCTGCTCCCACACATTGAACGGATGCACCGGCCGGGCCGTATCGGCCGAAACGGGCCGGTCCGAGAGAAAGGTGATGGCTCGCCCATCGGGCGTCCACGCGGGCGATCGGTCCTCACCCGGGTACAGCGTGAGCCTCGATAGTGGCCCTCTTGGTAACTGCTTCATCCAGATGTCAGTACCAAGATCGGTGAGCAGTGTGAGCGCGAGGCGCCGACCGTCCGGCGACAGTGCGAGTCCCCAATCGACCTCCTGAGACCCTCTGTACCTGCCCCCCGTATTCACCTGCCACGAGGAATCGACCGGCTCGATCTGCCCGGTTCGATTCACCCACACGACGACGGCATTTGGCACCGGGCCGGGCGCGAACTCCTGGCGTCCCAGCAGGTAATACGCGGTCCCCTCGTCCGACATCAGGAATCCCGGAGCCTGAATGCCGTCCAGCACTGGCACCGGCTGCCCGGTCGGGGCAAGCGCCGCGTTGTCCCAGGGTGCGGCCATGAGCGTACCGGAGCTGGTCAGGTACAGCACCTGCCCGGTCGGCACGTACCAGGCACCGATGGCGTCGTCGAAGAGCGCGCGAACGGTATCTCGACCCGCGTCGTACACATACACTCGGCTCGGACGACAGCTGACAGCCCCCACGCAGTCCGTGAGATGGGCCGTGAACAGCACGCCACGCGAGGACGGCAGCGGCGTGGGCAACCACGGGAAGCGCCCGCCGAGCATCGCCGACGAGACGATTACCTTCGCTGTCGCGTCTCCGGAACGGAGGCGGCGCAGCGTGGTGGTCGGCCAGTCGTAGTAGACAATCGAACCGTCGTCCAGCCAGGCTCCTCGGTTGAACTCCGCGTTGACGGAGTCCGCGATCTTGAGGGACACGCCACCCGTGCTCGGGATCCGCCGCAGTTGTCCGTTGGCGACGAATCCGATCCAGGCACCGTCGGGGGAGAAGAAGGGTCCTGAGCCACCTTCCGTGCCGGCCAGTGGCCGCGCGACCACTTCGTCGCGGCGCTTGATGTAGAGCTGGCCGGGTCCCGTCAGGGGACTGCGGAAGACCAATGACACTCCGTCGGGTGAGAGAGCCGCCTCGACCGCTAACGTCAGTCCATCGAGGGCACCGGGCGCGCCAAGCGCAGTGGGATAGCGGGCGACGGACGCCGTTGTTCGACCTGGGCGGATCCAGCCCCAGGCGGCCAGCGCGAGGGCCAGCAGGGTCACGGCCATGAGCGCCGGCAGGGCGAGCCGTCGGGAGGCCAGACCCGCGGCACCGACGGTCTGGACAGTCGCGCCGGGCCCGGTGAACGACGGATTGCGAAGCGCCTCGGCGAACGCCCTCGCGCTGTCAAAACGGTCAGCCGGTAACTTCTCCAGTGCCATCGCGACCGCGGCCGCGACGTGCGGCGGCACCGCCTTGCGCAGCTCCCGGACGGGCCGGGCCACATCCGTCACGATCTTCATGATGATCATCTGCGCCGACGAGCCAGTGTGCGGGGGTTCACCGGTCAGCGCTTCGTACAGGACGGAGCCAAGCGAGTAGATATCCGAACGGTTGGTGATGTGCTTGTCCGCCGTTGCCTGCTCGGGCGACATGTAGTGCGGCGTGCCCAACGACAAACCCGTCTCCGTCATCCGGCCGCCCGCCGCCGCGCTCAACGCCAGCGCAATGCCGAAGTCCGCGACGATCGCGCTGCCATTGCGCAAGAGAATGTTTTCGGGCTTGATGTCCCGGTGAATGACACCTTGCTCATGCGCGTACTGCAACGCGTCCGCGACCTGGGTGGCAATGGTCACCGCCTCGTCGATACCGAGCTGCTGTTCGCGATCGAGCTTCCCCCTGAGCGTTTCTCCCTGGATGTACGGCATGACGTAATACAGGAATCCCTGGCCGCCGCCGGGCGCCGATATCGTGCTGCCACTGTCATACAACGGCAGAATGTGCGGGTGCTGGAGTTGCGCCGTGGTCTTGATCTCCTGCACGAACCGGTCGGCACCGATCACGGCGGCGAGCTCGGGCCGCAGCACCTTCAGCGCAACCTTGCGGTCGTGTTTCAGATCCTCGGCGAGATAGACGGTGGCCATGCCACCCTCGCCGAGTTGGCGTTCGATGCGGTAGCGGTCGGCGAGCGCGGCGGAGAGGTGCTCGGTGATGTCAGCCATGCGCTTCGCCACTCAGCGTGAAAAGGGAGAGTGCATCACCTGCAGCCGCGGCCAGATACGGAAAAGCTAGGCGACTGGAGATGACCGTGCCAGCAGGGCGGCAACGGACGGGTACCCCAATTCCCTCCCCGGCCATACAGCGAATGAGCCCCCTCAGGTGAGGGGGCTCGTGTGTTCACAATGCGCATTCGGGGTTCGAATCCCTCGATGCGGCGTGCCTCGGAGGCGGGGCTACGGCGACTGCTTGGGATCGACAGATCCGATCTGCGGTTCCGGCGACAGGTCGGACCCGGGGTCGTCGCCGCTGCCACCGCGGAAGCCGTCGGTGAAATGCTCGGCGGTGTCTCTGGCGAACAGCGTGGTGACCTCTTCGTTGGTGCTGCTCGCACGGCCGGTCAGCTCTTCGGGCAGCGGAATCCCACCCTCGAGCGCTGGGGCATCGGGGCGTTTGGTCATTGCCACGGAGTCGTGGCGCGGGGCAGGTGACTTCTTTCGGCGGGACATAGGCGGGCTCATCGGTGAAGGCGATTGTAAGGAGGCAATAATGCGGGTGCTGAATGGCCGCCACAATCGCTCGATAGGATGACGCATCCTCTCAGGACTACGGCCGCACCCCGAGCCCTGCGAGATCATCCCGCAACTGCGCCACAGTGGTGAAGTGGATCGTGTGCATCCCCAACTGCCGAGCCGGCTCCAGGTTCATCTCCCGATCGTCGATGAACAGCGATTTCGGGATCGGCCTGCGACATCGCCAGCGCCAGCTCGTAGATCCGGTGCATCGGCTTGGTCGCACCGATCCAGCAGGAGGAATAGAACGACGTGAAGATGTCGTGCAGCCCGAAGGTGGCGAGTCGATAGCTGTTGAGTTCGGCCGATTCGTTGTTGATCGTCATCAGCCGATAGCGGCCGGAGGCGGCCAGCGCGCGGGCGAGAGCGATTGATTCAGGGAACGGCACGCTCAGCGACAACATGTAGGCCCGGAACTCGGCGAGCGTGAACGTCCGCGGTTGGGTGAAGACCGCCAGTCCCAGATACTCCTCCAGCGACATCCGGCCCTGCTCCAGCGTGACGACCAGCTCGGCATGCGGTCCCTCGAGCTCACCCGGAGTGAGTCGGAAGTGCTGCTCCGCGGCTGCGCGCTGCTGCCTGCCCCCAGCCGTTGCTGCCGAGGACGCCGCCGACGTCGAAGAAGATGTGGGAAATGGTCATGCTGGTGGGGTGGAACCGCGCGCAGACCTAGACGCCCAGCAGGCGGTGCGCCGCCCAGCGCGCATCCCGCGCCCGCTTCGGCCCATCCTGAACGCTGGCGGCAGCGGCCCCATCGAACAGCACCAGCAGCGCGCCCGCCAGCTCCTGCGGGTGGGTCGCACCCGCCGCCTTCACCCATTCATGCATGCGCGCATCGAGCCAGTCGCGCTGACCGGCGGCAATGGCCCGAGCGGGATGCTTCGCATCCTTGATCTCCCCGGTCACCTGCATCATCGGGCAGCCGCAGAATCCATCGGACTCGGCCCATTCCACCACCCAATCGAAGAAGCGCCGAGCCCGCTCCTCCATCGGATACGGAGCGAGGTACCCCTCGATCACCTCGCGCGACTGGAGGACCCGGCCCTCGATGTAGGCGGCGACCAGGTCGTCCTTACTCCCGAAATGGGAGTAGAGCGACGCCTTGGCGGCACCAGCCTCGTCCAGGACGCGATCGATCCCCACCGCCCGGATCCCTTCCTTATAGAAGAGGCGGTCGGCGGTATCCAGCAGGCGGTCCCGGACCCCTGCATCGCGTGGTCGGGCGGTGCGCTTAGCCATACTTGACAATATAGACAGTTCTGTCTACTATGCAACCGTCGCAGACAGACAGGTCTGTATGGTCATAAACCTCAAGCCCTTCGAGATAGACATATGAGCTTCCGCATCGCAGGATCCACCGCCCTCGTCACTGGCGCCAATCGCGGCATTGGTGAAGCCATCGTTGACGCGCTGGTTGCCGCCGGCGCCGCCAAGATCTACGCCGCCGCCCGCAACCTGGCCGACCTCAAGCCCCTGCAGGCCCGTCACGGCACGAAGATCGTTCCTCTGCAGCTCGATGTGACCAACGCCGCCCAGATTACCGCCGCAGCGACCACCGCCTCCGACGTACAGCTGCTGATCAACAATGCCGGCGTTGCCCTCCATACCGGCGGGACCTTCACCGACCCGAAGTGGCTCGAGGCTGGCCGCCAGGAAATGGAAGTGAACTACATCGGCACCTTCGCCGTGACCCAGGCCTTCGCGCCGGTCCTGGCAAAGAATGGTGGCGGTGTGGTGGCCAACCTCGCCTCCGTGGCCTCGCTGGTGAACTTCCCGCTGCTCGCAGCCTACAGCGTCTCGAAGGCGGCAGTGCACTCCCTGACCCAGGCGACCCGCCAGATGCTGAGCAGCCAGGGCACCCAGGTATTCGGGATCTACCCCGGCCCGATCGACACCCGCATGGCCGAAGAGATTCCCTTCGAGAAGAGCTCGGCCGCCGATGCGGCGACCGCTATCGTGGCAGGCATTGAAGCGGGTGAGGAAGAGATCTTCCCCGATCCGATGAGTCGCGGGATGGGCCCGGCGTACCTGGCCGATCCGAAGGGGCTCGAGCGCCAGGTGGCTGGCAGCGCAGCGGCTTAGGACGCTTGGCACCGACGGACAACTGCAACGCAGAGACGCAGAGGACTCGCGAAGGTCACAGAGGGAATTGAAACCACAACAACACCATCACATCCGACATAACGTTGTGTGGGGTGCGTGTACGGCAAGCACCTCTGCGCACTCTGCGAGTCCTCTGTGTCTCTGCGTTGCAGTTTCGTAGACCGGGGCTAGCCCTTCTTGGGCTTCTTCCTGGTTACAGTGACGGGCGCCGGTGCGGCGGCCGAGGCCTGCGCGGTCACCTCTGTCACCGGGACCCCCTTGGGACCGCGCACGGTCAGGCGTTGCGTGCCCGGCTTCTCACCCAGCGTCCACCGAAACGTCACTCGGCCCGCCTCATCACTTTCGAGGGTACTGTCAATAACGGCGCCTGCGGCCGGATGCACCGTGAAGGGTGCGCCAACGACCGGATTCCCGAAGATGTCCTTGACCGCCAGGACAATCGGCTTCGCCAACAGCTTTCCCACCGTGTTCCGCTGACCATCCCCGGACACCACGAGGGCCGATTTCGGACCCGCAGCGACTGCCGTTGCCGCGATCATCAGCGGAGGCATTGAGCGGGCATCACCCACCTCCGCCTTGATCCGCTGTCGTCCTGTCCTCCGACCCAGGGTCCAGCGGGCGACCACCTGACCGAGGGAATCGGTGCGGGGCGCGAGGGGAAGGACGCTTCCACCATCGAACGCCGTCCAGCCGACCGGGACATCGGAGAGTGGCAGGCCGTTGAGATCGGTGACGCGGAGAATGACCGGCGGGTTCAACGTAGCACCAACCGTTCCCCGCAACACCGTATCCGCCAGCTCAACCCTGGTATGCGCCGGCGACGGATCGGCCTCGGCGACAACGGTCACTGCGGTATCGATACCGGGTAGGCGACTCCGGAGTGTCTGACGACCAGGACGGGGCCCAAGCGTCCAGGTGACGCGCGCGCGACCCTTCGCATCGGTCCGGGCATGCTCCACATCGACCGCGCCGTCTTCGGGGAAGAAGGCGACGTCGGCGTTGGGAACCGGCAACCCCCCACGGGACAACACTTGGACCTGCACCGGGGCAGGAAGGGGCCGACCGGTCGGTGCATGTTGACTGCTGCCCGCCTCCAGCGCCAGCCGAAAGGGAGTCAGCTGTACCTCGACCGGCAGATCGGCGGCAACTCCCGCAGCCCTCGCGGAGATCATGGCGCGACCCGGAGCGCGAGCGATCAGGCGACCGGCGGAATCGACGACGACGGCGAAGGTGTCCGACGAGGCCCAGGTGACACCGAGTCCGCGAATGCGATGCCCGCGGGCGTCCACCACCGATGCGGCCAGGCGGGTCGAATCGGCCTCCGGCAGCGATAATGCGCTGTCACCCCCGAGGATGACCCGCGCGGCCCGCTGACGCACCACGAGGACGGCACTCGCGTGATGCTCCCGGACCTGCACCGTAACCCGCGCGAGTCCCGGGCCCCGCGCAATCACCGCCCCCGTGGTGTCGACCGCGACCACGGCGGTATCGTCGCTGCTCCAGCTGAGTGGCGCTCCGATCAGCACCGCACCACGCCGATCGGTCACGGTGGCGGCGAGAATCGCGGTGTCGCCGATGGCGAACAGTGAGTCGGCCCGCGGCGAGATGATGATCCGCCGCGCGGCGTAACCGGCGAAGCCGATGTCGCTGGCGCCAAGCCAGCTGGTCAACCCGAGGTTCTGGGCATTCACCATCAGCGCGGCGAGTGCCGCGCAGGTCGTGATGATCACGGTGAACAGCTTGCCGGCGGCAGCGAGTGCCCCGACAGATGAGCCAGTGCGCATAGCATCGTGTGGTCTGGGAAAGTGGGCCCCAGGCGGGCCCGTACGTCACCTATCTAGCGGGTGGTCGGCCGGGGCACTGTGCGGGCCGGCACAATCGGGAGGTTCGGGGTTCCATCGCCCCCTCCCGGGCCCGCATGGCACGGTCTTTATCGTCGGCTCACGATCGCCTCCACGCGCCTGGTCCCCGGACGGAGCGGGCTGGTGTGGGGTCCGACGCTTCGGTATCGTAGAATCCGCGCAGGTCCAACCGTGCCTGTCAGGCACGCCTCCAGGACTCGAGGTCCGCTATGTCCTCCCTCCGCTCTCGCAGTACACCGTTGGGCACCACGCTCCTGCTCACGATCAGCACCGCCCTCTCCGCCCAGACCTCCTCGGAACGATCCGCGCTGCTTGCCTTCCATGACTCCGCCCAGGCCGCGACGACCGTCGAGGGGGTGAAGAGCCTTCGGGCGCAACCGCGCGCCACCGGCCTTTCCCGGGACATCGCCCGCCTGCGAGAGGGGTTTATCCAGCTCCGGATGGGCGAGCTGAGCGGGAAGCGCCGGGCACTCAACGATGCCGGTGACGCCTTTGCCATGGTGAGTGAACGGCACGATGACTGGCCGATCGCCTGGTACGGCATTGGGCTGACGGAACGAGCGCTGGCCCGGGCCAAGGCCGCAGTCCTTCCCTCCCGCTTTCACCCGCTGGGCTTCGATTACAACCAGGGGGCCGCGATGTCGTTCATGCGCGCCCTCGATCAGAACCGCGGGTTCGTCGAAGCGACCGAAGGGCTGGCCGATGCCGTCCAGGCGACGACCCGTGGCGGCATCGCCCGCGTGAGTCTGGCCGCGCTCAACAAGGCGGATGCGCTCTCACCCCGGGCGATGATGGTCCGCGCCCGGCTGACGCGTGAAGTCGGGGACCGGGACGAGGCCCTGTCACAGTTTCAGCAGGCGCTGGCGGCGGGCTACGACCCGGGGGTGAGTCATCTCGAGATTGCCCGGGAGCTGTTCTATGCCGGTGATGCTGTGGCCGCGAACCGGAGCTACTGGGCCGGCGTGGCGGCGGCGCGGTCGCCGGAAGCGGTGGAGATGGTGATCCGGCAGCTCAGCTTTGTGGCGGCACCGGAGGAACTCGAGGGTCTCGCGGCGGTGGCTGCCGATGTTCGCTACCTGGCCGTGCAGCGCTTCTGGACCCGCCGCGAGGTCGACGCCGGTCTGCAGGGCGGAGAGCGGCTGCGAGAACACTATGCCCGGTACGAAGTGGCCCACGAAGCCTACGCCCCGATCAACCAGGGGATGACCCCGGTCCGCATCACCCCGGCTCGACGCATGCTGCAGTCCAGCGAGCTAATCTCGCTGGTGGATTACCGCACCTCAACCTCCGGGGGTTACGTCTACATCCCCAGTACCGATCGGGGCGAAGGGTACCTGAATGTCAGTACCACCGCGTACGAGCGGGAGAACCGCGTGTCGGATCTCGACCGCAGGCGGCGTAACAATCTCGTGCTCTGGGACAACCACCTCGGGTTGCTGTCACCCTGGAAGAATCTCGATGAACTCGACGCCCGTGGTGTGACCTATCTCCGCTACGGCGCGCCCGATGATTTCGCCGGCAGCTTCTGGGCCTATCACCGGGCGCACGGCGACCTGATCGTGCCCGTCGACCATGCCACGGTGGGCAGTTACTGCGATCTCGACGGCCGGTATTGCCGCTACGAGATGGACTCGATGCCGACGGAAGTACGCCTCCGCTGGCAGCGGTCGCTGCTGGCAGCGTGGGATACCCTCAGTACGACTGATCGCATGATCCGCACCTTCCCCGCGCGGCTCACCCCGGTGATGGATGCGTACGGGCTGCTCGATGATGGGCATGGCAGCGGGCGGTTGCTGGTGGCCTTTGCCGTGCCGGCCTGGGAGATCGAGCCTGACTCGGTGGCGGAAGGGTTTGTCTACCCGATCCGCTTCCAGATGATCGCCGCGCCACCCTCCGGGGCCTATCGCCTCGACCGCGATACCACCCGCTTCTTCCGTTCGGAACGCCGGCTGGGACGGGGCGACTACCTGCAGGGGACCGAGGTCATCGACGCACCGGCCGCCGGCTATCGCGTCCGCATCGCGGTACAGACGCGCGATGGGCAGCGCGGCGCCGTACTCGGCAGCGATTCCGCGCACATCGACGTGAGTCGTCGCGGCGTGGCGATGAGCAACCTCATCCTCGGTCGGGACGAATCCGGTCTCACCTGGTGGTCCGGCACCGATCGGGTGCGGCTCAACCCCTCCGGTCGGATCCGGCGGAATGAGGTGCTGTACCTCTACTACCAGACCGCCGGACTCACACCCGGTGACCGCTACAACACCTCGATCGAAGTGTTCAAGGCGACGGACGCCGACGGCACACCGCTCATGACCCTGGGGTTTGTCGAAACAGCGGAGGGGGCGACGGCGGAATCTGAACGCCTGGTGGGACTGCAGCAGCTCAACGCCGGGATCCATACCATCCGGGTCACCATCCGCGACCTGGACGGCACGGTTCTGTCGCAGCAGCATGCCTCGGTCCGAGTGGAGTAAGCCGGCCGAGGTGATCGTCCGAGCAATCTCGTCCCCTCCTGATCGCTATGATCAGCGAGGGGACGAGTCGTTCTGGTCGGCGTATTCCACCAGCCGACAGAACAGGTTGACCAGCCGCATCTCCTCCACACTGCTCCCGCGGGTACTCAACAGCCCCGGTGAGGCGACCACGATCGCGAGGGTCTGCGCCCGCGAGATCGCCACGTTGAGCCGGTTCGGATTGAGCAGGAAGGTGGCGCCGCGCGGCGCCTCGTCCAGGGAACTGGCGCACATCGAGACGATGACAACCGGGGCCTCCTGTCCCTGGAACTTGTCGACGCTGCCGATTTTCGCCGCCGCTCCGAGCCTGGCCTGCAGTGCCCGCACCTGACGGTTGTAGGGCGCGACGAAGAGGAGGTCGATCGCGGCGTCGATCGGACGCTCGATATTCTCGCGGTTCGTCACCCGGCGTCCGGCGAGCGCGGTGATGAGCTCCGCGATCTGATCGACTTCCTCCTCGCTGGCCTGCGCGTTGTCGTCCTGGTGGATCACCGGCAGGACCACGATTCCCGATTCACCGCGAATCGGGGCCGCGCCCGGAGCAATGCGCTGACGCGCCGTGTGCGGATGGGATGCGAGCCGTCCCTCATAGACCGCATCGGAGATGAACTGGTTGACGCGTGGATGCATCCGCCAGGTGATCGGCAGGAAAATGCCGAGGTTCGCTGGAATGGTGGCATGCCCATGCAACAGGTAGGTGAGAGCGGAGGCCTCGACTCCCGGGGGGTGCACCCCCTTGGTGACCTGCGCCAGCTGCATCTGGTCGCCCATGAGGACGATGTTGTCGGCGCAGGCACCGATCCCGACCAGCATGGCGAGCGCCACCTGTCCCGCTTCGTCGACAAAGAGATAGTCGAAGGCGCCGGTCACTTCCTCTCGACAAAATCCCCATGCCGTCGCACCAACCAGAACCGGGCCATCGGGCAGGCTGTCGCGGATCTGCTTGTTCTCCTTGATCGGCCGGATGGCGCTGTCGGCTGGAATGACCTCGTCTTCACCCAGCACCTTGAGGAGCGGCGCCTCGAACGGAAATTCCTTGCGCGCCTTCTCCACCGCTCCCATCAGGTTCATGATGACTTTGTGGCCGGTACTGGTCACGGCGATCTTCTTGCCCTGCTGCAGGAGCCGAGCGATGACCCGGGCGGCGGTCCAGGTCTTCCCGGAGCCGGGGGGTCCCTGGATGGCGAGCGTCGTGTGATCCATCGCGGCCACGACCTCGAAGGTCTGGGCCGTCAGGTCTCCCCCATCCGCCATCAGTGGAGTGCCGCTCTCGCGGCCTGCGATGCGCGGTGGCCGGCGATAGAGGAGGTCGACCAGCGCCTGATTGGGGGGGTCACTGCGCATCCACCCTTCCACGAAGCGCCGGATGCCGGCGATGATCCCTTTTGATGCGATGAAATCGAACTCGACGATGCTGAACTGCTCGGGGGGTACCCCCGCCTTCCCACCGAGCTTGAGCACGAGTCGACCCTGGTCGGCATCGAACTCGATGACCTCGCCGCGGGCATCCTCCTGGTAGGTACAGGCGACTTTACTGCCGAGTCGGATCGTGGTGTCCTGCTCGGGATTGAAGCGGAATTCGTACGCGGTGGATCGCTGGGCCGCAAACGGTGCCCGATCGGTCCGCGTCAGGCCGGCGATGCAGCTGGGATCGAGGTACCGTGCTTCATCGTCGGCGTGGCGAGTGAGATGGAAGTAGCGCCACCACACGGGCCGGTCCTCGCGGCCGTAGTAGCCGAGCAGGTGACCGAGGAGTTCGGTGACTCGGCGATGCTCGGGATCGCCGTCTGGCATGTCCTCGAGACCGAGGCTGATGGCAGCGGCGAGCAGCTCCTCTTCTTTCGGTGGCTGCTTCTCGCCTTTTCCCTCTTTCTCGCTGGACGCGACGTAGGGAATCCCTGCTTCGCGCTGCCGTTCGACCAGCCAATCCCGCAGCAGCCAGGTGTTGACGCAATCGACCTCGTTGTAGTCGCGGATGCCCTTGAGGATCGGCGATGCCCGCCAGTCGGTCGACTCCCCGTCATCCATCCAGCGCTGATACTCGACCACCGATCCCCCCGCGGTCGTCACCGACCCAGCGCGGTGGGGAGCGACCAGTTTCTCGGTGTCCTTGAGGGAATAGCTCGGCGTCCCGACGATGAGCCCCTGTCGGATCGCGGGGTAGAGGTCGACAAAGACTTCGCCCCGCAGCAGGTCGTCTACTTTGGATTCGCGGGTCGCGTGCTTGCCCATCAGGGCGCGGAGGGCATCGCGGCCGTTGGCGTCGAGCTTGTATTTGTCCCGCAGGCGGCGCAGCGCGCTCGGTTCGTAGGCGGCATAGTGGTAGATGTGCATCGCCGGGTCGGCTTCCCAGCGGGCGTAGGCCCAGTCCACGAACTGCTCGAAGGCATGCTTCTCAGTGATGGTGTCGTGGGCCCACCAGTCGTGAAAGGTGGGCTGACCATCCGCAACGGTCACCGCGCCGAAGAGGTATTCGAGACCCCCGTCGGCGAAGGGATAGCCCTCCATATCGAAGAAGATGTCGTTGGGTGATGGCGCCGGCAGCAGCGCCAATCCCCGGCGTGGCTCCTGCAGGTTGAGCGGCTGCAGCTCCCAGCTTGGGCGCGAGCGACCCGCCGACTCTTTCTGATGGAAGGCCTGCCGGGCCAGTCGCTGCAGCGTGCCGGCCGCCATACCTGGGACTGCGGTGACGGTACCACTGGCCAGCGTCGCGGCGGTCGTGATCCCCACTTCTTCGAGGCGGGCGATCTGGTTGCGGCTGATCCCTGCGACCTGGCTCAGGTGATCGATGTCTGCCAGGATCGACTCGGCCGCCTGGCTCCAGCGCCCGAAGCCGCGATCGAAGGCGGGACTGGGGCGTTCCGTTGGCGACCACCGGGCGTGAAACGCACGGAAGTCCTGCTTGAGCCGTCGATAGTAATAGAAAAAGTCATCCGTGCGATATCGGCTCTCCTGGCCGTCCCCCAGCACGAAAGTGATCTCCTCCGGTCGGCGGCCCTGAATCCCTTCGAGCAATTCCGCGTAAGCACAGAGTTGGACCAGGAAGTAGGGCCGCGCTGACCTGGCCAGCTTGGTGTCCCACGCTTCATAATGAAAAGCTCCGAGCGATGATGCGCCCTCCTTCCGGACCAGGAAGTCGGGATAGCCGTGCAGCGTTCCGTCATCCAGGTGTCCCTGGAAGATGATCTCCGCCCCGGCGCGCATGGCCGCGAGGGTCTGCGCGACCGAGTCCGGTGCGCGCTTGGGGATCTCGACGACCTGACGGCCTTCCGCCCGGAGGCGAGCGACGTAGCGCGCTTCGTGTTCGTCGCCTTTCCGGGCGCGCAAGGCGAGTTCGGGATCCTCGGGATCGGGTGCGAGACCGGGGGAGAGCGGCTGTTCAAGCGCGAACCGGTCCATCCACGTGGCGAACTCTCCTTCGAGCCAGACGGTCAGGTCGGAGGGAGAGAAGTGGAGGGTGCCATCCGGTTTGCGTCGCATTCATTTCCTCAGGACCGGGGGTTCACCGCGAAGGCGCGAAGAGGGCGAAGGTGCACCAAGAAACCACATTCATTTCTTTTTCTGTGTTTGGTTTTCCTGGTTCATATGAGTGTTCTTTTTTGCGCCTTAGCGTCTTCGCGGTGAATATCAGTTGCTTGTTAAGGGATCGACTTGAGGTCGGGGTCGACCCACTGCCGCCGAGCCACCAGGACATCAGTCGCTCCATCAATCAAGGGGAAAAAGATATGGCAGTCGCTCGTGTGGCGCAGGTGGTTACGCTGGTCGGCATGCTCTGCCTCACGCAGGCACTTCAGGCGCAGCTCTCGCCAGCGGAGCGCTTCACCCGGCGGGAATCGCTGGTCGCCGCCGACCGGGCTGCGGGGGATTCGGTCCTGAAGCAGGGGTTTGTCGCCGGCCTGGTCGGCGCCTCGGCACCAGAGATGGTCCTGGTCTACCCCGGCGCACCGGTGATCGCCGGGCTGGAAGGGTCGCGGCAGGTGCTGCTGGCGCAGAAGGCGCTCTCGGGTCTCACGGTGCGATGGATGCCGCTGGCCGTTGAGCTGTCGGCGGATGGAACCTTCGGGGTCACGTATGGCGCCACGGCCATTGTATCATCGGGTGAGACGCCGACCAGTCAGCTGCGGATGGGAAAGTATCTCTCCGCCTGGCGCCGCATCGGGACCGAATGGCGGATCATCGCCCACGCACAGGTGGGGCTCCTCCCCGGCGGCGTCTTTGAGCTGCCGGATGGGTTTGTGAGGCCGACGATCCCCGCGATGGCCGATGGCAATCCCGCCGATTTCGCCCGGGCCGATCGGGAGTTCGCCGGCATGGCCGGGCGCGACGGGGCTCCCAAGGCCTTTGCGACCTTTGTCGCGACGGATGGGGTGATCTTTTCCGGGAGTGGGGAACTGATTCGGGGTCCGGAGGCAGTGCGCGGCCAGATGGAGGATGGACCGCAGGCCAAATGGGAATGGCATCCCGTGGCGGCCGGCTCCTCCGCCGCGGGAGACCTCGGCTTCACGGTCGGGGAGGCGACGATCCATGCGCCCGGCGCGCCCGCGAGCTACAGCAAGTACCTGACGCTCTGGCGCCGCACCCGCGACGGCAAGATCCGGTTCATCGCGGATGGAGGGAGCGGCCGGCCGGCTGAGTAGCGGGAACCTCAGGCCACATCGCGGGTGCGCAGCTCCGCCACCACCTGCGACTGCAGGTCCTGCATCCCCATCCCGACACCGATCTTCGCCAGAAATTCGTTCGGGGCGGTGCCGCCGGCGAAGATCCAGACGAAGTCATTCCGCAGCGTGCGCCGGGTGCCCGCGACCTCAAGGTCGACGGCGTCAGGCCGGACCTCCAGCGGCTGGGAATTGAAGAGCACGGTCAGGGACTTGGAGCCCGCCTGGGCTTGAATCTGCTTCTGATTGCGGTCCTTGAGCCGGGAGAACTCGCCCTTCCGGTAGGAGAGGGTGACATGGTTCCCCTTCTGGAACGAGAGACCGAGCGCCGCTTCCACGGCGCTGTCCCCGCCCCCCACCACCAGAATTTCCTTTCCGGTGTAGGCGTCAGCCTCCAGCAGACTGTACATCACCTTCGGCAGCGCCTCACCGGGAATCCCGAGTTTTCGAGGCGTCCCGCGCCGACCGATGGCCAGGACGATCGCCTGCGACCGGTAGCTGCCCTTGGTAGTGGTGATGGTGAACGCACCATCGTCATCCCGCTTCACCAGCTGCACGGCCTCCTCGGTTTGCACTTCCAGCCCTGACTTGGCCGCCGCCTTCTGCCAGAAGGCGAGCAGCGCCTCCTTGCCGATCTCCAGCTTGTTGAACTTGCCATGCAGCGGGAACTCCACCGGGCTGGTCATCACCATCTTCTGGCGCGGATAGTTGGCCACCGCGCCACCCAGCGCTCCCGCCTCGAGGGTCACAAAGGAGAGCTTTCGTTCGATGGCCCGGAACGACGCGCTCAATCCTGCGGGCCCCGCCCCGATGATACAGACGTCCAGAACGGCACCCTTCCGTGGCCCGCCGGCCTGGGGCCGGCGACGGGAGATCACGTCGACGCAGTCCCGACCCTGATTCACCGCATTCTTGATCAGCGCCAGCCCGCTGAGTTCGCCGGCGATGAAGAGGTTGGGGACGGTGCTTTCCAGCTCCGCCGTCAGCGCCGGGAGATCGGCGGTCATGCTGGGCGGCGCCATCACGATCTCGATGGCACCGACGGGACACGCTTCGGCACACAGCCCGTGGCCGATGCATTTCTCGCCATGAATCAGCGCCGCCTTTCCGCCCAGGACCGCCAGGACCTCACCTTCCGGACAGACCCCCACACAGGCCCCGCATCCAATGCAGCTGGACACATCGATATGGGGATGCTGGGCCCGCGGTCCCTCGCTGGGCGTGAGCCCGGCGTGGGCCGCCGATACGCGGGCGGCACGCTCCTTCTTCTTGAAAGTGCGCAGGTGCGATCGCAGGGCCACGAACAGCACCAGGGCAAAGACCGCGTAGGCAGCAAGACTTTCCATACAGTTGGGTCACCAGGTAACGGGAGGCGCCGGGGTGACGGCGCTGCAACGTTTTGGATCAGGTGTATTGAAGCAGACCAGCGCGTGGTCCAGTGAGGCACCTCACACCGGTGGCACATTTGGCGCTATACCAACTGTTTAGGACCCACTAAGCCTCCCCCATCCGTACAGTTACGGAACTTGCAGTGTGCAGAGGGCGTGCCGTCTCACAGGCGCCTCGGCGCCTGGAAAACCATCGTTCAAACTGACCAGGAAATGCTCACTTCCCCTTCGGCCGGGCCGCGATCGCGTCCCTCATCAGGTGACGTAATCCCGCTTCCGACCGCCCGGCAAACCGCCACGGCGCCGGCAGAATCCGGCGCTAAGAAGGCCTCGGCACCTCGTCCGGGCGCGCGCCTGCGTGGGGTGGCGATCACGGTGGTCCTCCTGCTCCTCGGGTCGGTCGCTGGCGAAGCCTACTATCTGGCTCCGGCGGCCGAGCGGGTGCGTTCGCCGCTCCACCCCTGGCTGCGGCCCTCCGGCTACGTCGGCCAGACGGCGGGGCTCATCGCCCTGTTGATCTTCCTGTTCCTCTGGCTCTATCCCCTGCGCAAGAAGTATCGGTCACTCGCGTGGACCGGCATGATCTCCCGCTGGCTGGATGTGCATATCGCGGTTGCCCTGGTGCTGCCGATCATCGCGGCCATCCATGCCTCCTGGCGCTTCACCGGGGTGATCGGCCTTGGCTACTGGTCGATGATGATCGTGGTCGCGAGCGGCGTCGTGGGGCGCTACCTGTACGTCCATATCCCGCGCAGCGCCAGCGGCCTCGAGCTCACGGCCGAGGAAATCGCCACCGAGCGGCAGGATCTCATGGGAGAGATCGCCGCGGGGCTCGACCTCCCGGTGGCGCAAATTGAAGCGCTGCTGCATTCCGACCCCTCCCCCTGCACCGGCCTGACCTTCGGGCAGACGCTCGTCCGGATGGCGCGAGATGACATGGCCCGGTGGCGGTCCGCGCGCGCGGTCAAGCGGCTGTGCGCCGCACGGCCGGGCAGCACCGCCGAGGACCGGCAGCGGGTGGCGCAGGTCCTGTCACTGGCCCGGCGCGAGATGTCGCTCACGCAGCAGGCGCGCATGCTGGAAGCGTCGCACCGGATCTTCCGCTTCTGGCACGTGGCGCACCGCCCTTTCGCCATCGCCGCTCTCGTCGCCGTGACAGTCCACGTCGGCGTCGTTGTGGCGATGGGCGCCACCTGGTTCTGGTAAGTGTGCCCCGCGGACTCGGCCTCCTTCTGATGCTCGCGCTCTCCGCACTCGGCGCCGGGCGGCTCGCGGCCCAGATCTCTCCTGGTCCGCTTTCGCGCGCTCACCAGTCGCTTGAGGGCGCGCGCAACTGCACCCAGTGCCATGGCAATGGGGGCAAGGACGCGATGAACGGACAGTGCGTCAACTGTCACGGGGAGGTCGGTTCGAAGTTGCTGGACCAGCGGGGATTTCACGCCTCGGCAGAAGTGCGGGGCCAGCGCTGCGCCAGTTGTCATCCGGACCACGCGGGCGTCGATTTCAACCTGATCAAGTGGCCGGGGGCCGGTCGGGACCAGTTCCCTCACCAGCGTACCGGGTGGCCGCTTGAACAGAGCCATGCCCGGGTGCAGTGCACCGCCTGCCACACCCCGAAGCTCCAGACCGGCGCCGAGCTCCGGCTCGCGCCCCGCGGCAGTACCCCGCACTGGATCGGGCTGGGGACCACCTGCGCCTCCTGTCACGAGGACATCCACCGCGGTGCACTCGGCACGACCTGCACCAAGTGCCATGATGTCGGGAAGTGGACCCGGACCCCCGGCTTCAATCACGATTCCACCAGCTACCCGCTGACCGACAAGCACCAGGCTGTCGCCTGCAACAAGTGTCACGCCGCCGCTGGCCTGTCACCCAGGCGCGACGCCGCTGGCAAGCCGATTCCTATCTATCAGCCGGTCCCACACACCACCTGCTCCGCCTGCCATACCGATCCGCATAACGGCGGCCTGGGAACGGAGTGCGCCAGCTGTCATACCACGCGCGGCTTCAAGGTCATCGATAAGCAGCGCTTCGATCACCAGCGGACCCGCTATCCGCTGCAGGGACGTCATACCGCAGTCGCCTGCGCCCGGTGTCACGGCGGGTTCGGCACCGCCACGGAGAAGAAGCCGGCGTTCGCCACCTGCCAGGGCTGTCACCGGGATGCCCACCAGGGCACCGCCACCCTGGCCGGCGCGAAGGTCGATTGCGCGTCGTGTCATGTAGTCACCGGATTCACGCCCGCCAGCTTTACGGTCGCGCAGCACCGGCAAACGGCGTATCCGCTGGACGGGAAGCATGCCACCACCCGGTGTGACGCCTGCCATCGGAAGGATGCGACCGCCGCCGGTCTGGCGAAGTGGGGTTCTGCCCGGGTGGTGATCCGGCCGGTGTCGACCACCTGCCGGAGCTGTCACGCCGATGACCACGGAACCCAGCTCGCGAGTCGGCCCGATGGCGGCGCCTGTTCGGCCTGTCATACCTCGGCCGGCTGGACGCCGACCACCTTCGGCGTCGCGGCACACGCGAAGCTCAAGCTGCCGCTGACCGGCAAACACGCATCCGTCAGCTGCAAGGCCTGCCATGCCGCCGATCGGCCGGGCCTGCCGCCCCTGACGGTCACGGCCGCCCTGGGCAAGGTGAAACTGCGCTTCACCCTGACCGAAGTGCAGTGCGCCAATTGTCACCAGGATGTCCACCGCGGTCGGTTTGCGACGGCGCGGGACAGTGTGCCGCCGATCGGGTGTCAGGAGTGCCACGACGCCGAGGCCTTCCGGCCGTCGACCCTCGATGTCGCGCGGCATACGCTGACCGGCTTCGCTCTGGAGGGCGCCCATCGCGCCACGCCGTGCGTGGTCTGCCACAAGACGCTCGCCACGCCGCATGCACGGACCGCGGCGCTGGTGCGTGCCCCGGCCGTCGCTGCGCCGGCGCTCGAGGCGCCGACCACCTGTACGGCCTGTCACGAGACGCCGCACGGTGACCAGTTCGACGGCCGACCGGACGGTGGGCGCTGCGCCGCCTGCCACGATGCGGTGGCCTTTGCGCCGGCGGGCCGGTTCGACCATACGCGCGATACCAAGTTCACGCTCAAGGGAGCCCACGAACGGGTCCCCTGTGCCAGTTGCCACAAGATCCAGCCGGTCGCCGGCCAGCCGGCGCGCCAGCAGTTCCGTCCGCTGTCGACCAAATGTGAGTCGTGCCACGCTGGTAAGGAGGGGTCATGATCCGGTTCCTGCGATGGATGCCGATCCTGCTGCTGGTCGCTGCGCCACTGGCTGCCCAGGAGGGTACGGCGTCGCCCCACGGCAAGCTGACGGTTCCCTGTACCACCTGCCACCGCGCCGATGGCTGGACCCCGGTACGGATCGACAAGTCGTTCAGTCACGCCAAGCTGGGGTTTCCGCTGCAGGGCGCGCACGCCTCGGCCAATTGCCGAGCGTGCCACCAGACCCTGGACTTCAAGGGAACGCCTTCCACCTGCGCCAGTTGTCATAGCGACGTGCATCGCGGCGAGCTGGGGCCGGATTGCTCGCGCTGCCACACCAACCGGAGCTTCCTCGACCGGACGGCCATGCTCAAGGCCCACCAGACGACGCGCTTCCCGCTGGAGGGATCGCACCTGTCGGTGGACTGCACCTCCTGTCACAAGCCCGGCGGCCAGGGATCGCAGCAGTTCGTGGCCATTCGGACTGATTGCATCAGTTGTCATGCGCAGAACTTCGCGGCGGCCAAGGAGCCGGACCATGAAGGCGGCGGATTCCCCCGCGACTGCACCGGCTGCCATCAGACCACCACCTGGGGTGGTGGGAAGTTCGACCACAACGCCTCGAACTTTCCCTTGACCGGCGCCCACCAGGCCACCCGGTGCCAGCAGTGTCACAAGACCCGGGGCTACCGGGGAACGCCCAGTCAGTGCGTGGCCTGCCACCAGGTGGACTACGATCACACGACTGCCCCAGGGCACGCGAGCGCCCGCTTCCCGACCGACTGCGTGGCGTGCCACTCGACTGCGAGCTGGACGACCACCTTCGACCACGATGGAACCCTGTTCCCGCTGACCGGGGCACACCGCACGACCACCTGCACCCAGTGTCATGGCGACGGGGTCTACGTCGGGAAGCCGGTCACCTGCGTCAGCTGTCACCAGACCGACTTCAACCAGACCACGGACCCCGGCCACGTGGCCGCACGGTTCCCGACCGACTGCCTGGCGTGTCACACGACCGCGAACTGGAATACCAACTTTGATCACGCCACGACCCAGTTCCCGCTGACCGGGGCGCATCGCTCCACCACCTGCGCCCAGTGTCATGGCGACGGGGTCTACGTCGGGAAGCCGACCACCTGCGTCAGCTGCCACCAGACCGACTTCAATCAGACCAACGACCCCAACCATGTGGCCGCCCATTTCCCGACCGACTGCACGGCGTGCCACACGACCACCAACTGGAACGCCAACTTCAACCACGCCGGCACCCAGTTCCCGCTGACGGGCGCCCATACGTCCACGCCCTGTGACGCGTGCCATGGTGACGGGGTGTACGTCGGCAAACCCTCGACCTGTGTGAACTGTCACCAGACCGACTACAACCAGGCCAGCCTGAATCACCCGGCGGCCGGGTTCAGCACCGACTGCAAGTCATGCCACACCACGGTGACCTGGACCGGTGCCACCTTCGATCATGATGCGTCGTTCTTCCCGATCTACAGCGGCAAGCATCGTGGCAAGTGGAGCACCTGTACCGAGTGCCATACCACGCCGAACAACTATCAGTCGTTCACCTGTCTGCAGTGCCATGAGCACAGCAACAAGGCAAGCGTGGACTCGGACCATCGGCAGGTCAATGGCTACCAGTACGTCAGCACGGAGTGTCTGCGATGCCATACCCGCTGATGCGCACTCGCTGGTTCCGGTCGATGCTGGCGGTCTCCCTCCTCCTTGGAGTGGCCGGAGCGCGGCGTGCCGCGGCCCAGGATTCAACGGCTGTCCCCGTGCCCGGCCGTACCACGGTGAACTACCTGACGGGAACGTCAGTCTACATCGCGGCGGGGCGGCTCGATGGGCTGCGGGAGGGCGACACCGTCACCGTGATCCGGCAGGATGCCCCGGTGGCGACACTGCGGGTGCTGTTCCTCTCTTCGCACCAGTCGTCCTGCGCCCGGATCAGTGGGGTGGAGGATATCGCGGTAGGTGATCAGATCCGTTTCCGGCCGGCAAAGATCGCCGTGGCCGACGCCACCAGTCGCCCCGCCTATCGGGCGCCGCGGCGCCTGTCGGGACCGGGGCTGCACGGCCGGGTTGGCGCGCGCTACCTCTCGGCCCGGGAATCGTCGGGGGATGTCGGCTTCACTCAACCTTCCATGGACCTCCGGCTCGACGGGCTCGCCCTGGGTGGCACGCCGGTCGGTCTCTCGGTCGACCTGCGCACCCGCAAGACGACCAGCGATCGCAGCGATGGCAGCAGCGTGGTGGATGGACATACCCGGGTCTACCAGGCCGCGCTGTTCTGGAATCAGCCGGGGGCCGGGTTCCGGATGGCGGTCGGGCGGCAATATCTCACCGCGGTGACGTCCGTCAGCCTGTTCGATGGTGGACTGGTGGAGCTGGGCGGGCGGCATGTGGGGGTCGGACTCTTCGCGGGGACCGAGCCGTCGCCGACCGACCTGGGACTGTCGCGCGACGTGCAGGACGTCGGAGGCTATGTGCAGCTGCACAGCGCCGTCGGAAGCAGTACACCCTGGTCGGTGTCGACCGGCGCGGTCGGATCGTATGCCAGCAACAAGGCCAATCGGGAGTTCGCCTTCCTGCAGACCAGTCTCAGCGGCCGGAGCATTTCGTTCTATGGGTTGCAGGAGCTGGACTACTACCGTCCCTGGAAGGTGCAACAGGGCGAGTCGTCCATGAGCCTGACGAGCACCTACCTCAGCACCTCGCTGCGACCGTCCCGCTGGCTGGCCTTCAACGTGGCGTACGACAACCGCCGCAGCGTCCGGTTGTATCGCGATGCCGTCAATCCGGCCACCTCCTTCGATGATGCCTATCGGAAGGGCATCTGGAGCGGGATCGCCCTCACGGGAAAGAAGATCCGCGTCTCCGGCGACGTCCGGCTGTCCGACGGCGGTAGTTCTGGAACCGCCACCGCCTACACCGGCACCCTGGGCTTCAACCGGATTACCCCGCTGCACCTGAACCTGACGGGTCGGGGGACCACCTATCACAACACCAACCAGGACGGCACGATCTTCACCGGCCGACTCGGTGGCGACCTGATGACGGCGGTGCATCTCGACCTGAACGCCGGGGTGCGGAACGAGGATGCGCCGCTGGCCATCCCCAGCCACCGCCAGATCACCTGGTCCGGCCTCGATGCCGACGTGAGTCTGGCGCGGGCCTGGTACCTCTCATTGTCGGGACAGCGGGAGCACGCTCCCGAAGGGACCACCACCCAACTCTATGCCAGCCTGAGCTGGCGTTTCTGATCAGCCCCCGGGAGGAATCCATGCACGATAGCACACAACTCTCGAGCGTCCGGTGGATCAGCTCCACGCTGCATCCGGACCGTCGTATTGCCCAGCCCACGCTGATCGCCCTGGAGCGTATGCTTCAACGGGATGCCGCCACGGGCGCCACCCTGGTCGGTGCGGCGCCCAACCGGCTGGATGAGGTCCCCTCGCTCGGGGCGGTCGGCGGGATCGCCCGGGTGGAGGCCTCCGGTGGGTTCTCCGTGGGGGTGGCGCGCGTGGGGCGGAACAGCTTCGTCGGGTATCGCCTGACCGATCTGGGGCTGGCGGAAGTCGAAGTCGCCGTCGATGAAGCCAGTGGCGCGCTGCAGATCGGGCTGCCCCAGGCGCAGTAGACCTCCGGTCGTCCCAGTAGCAATGCGCTGCGCTTCGCGCCTTCGCGGTGAAAATGCCTACGTCAAACCGTGGCTCTCCCACCAGGCCTGCGCAGCCTCCTCGTTCCAGACCCGGCCGACCGGTACCGCCGCAAGCCGTTGTGACAGTTCCCGCGCCGACTGGGGCCGCGATGCCGGGTCCTTCTCGAGGCAGGCGAGGATTACGGCATCGAGTTCCGGTGGAATGGGCAACTCGGTTCGGCTTGAGGGCGGCGTGGGCGGCATGCGGGCATGCTGGACCATGACGGCCATCGGGGTATCGGCGGTGAAGACCAGTTGTCCGGTGACCAGCCAGTAGCCGACACAGCCAAGGGCATAGAGATCGGCCCGGTGGTCGATATTCTCCTGGCCCAGCGCCTGCTCCGGCGCGATGAACGCCGGTGTCCCTCGGATATGTTGTTCGACACTGAGTTTCTGATCGGGGAGCTCGGGTGCGTCCAGCGCTTTGACCAATCCGAAGTCGAGCACCTTCACAAAGTCATAGTCCTCCCCATAGCGGCAGAGAAAGATGTTGGCCGGCTTGATGTCCCGATGGACCAGGCCGCGCGCCTCTGCTTCGGAGAGGGAGTGGCAGGCCTGAGTCAGCAGGTGGACCGCCCGTTCGACCGGCATCGGCCCGAAGCGGCGAACAAACCGGTCGGCATCGAGCCCATGCAACAGTTCCATGGCGTAATAGAGCGCGCCATCATTGGCGATCCCGAAATCAAACAGCTGGACGGTATGCGGTGAGGAGAGCTGGGCGATCGCCTGTGCCTCCCGCTCGAACCGCTGCAGCACCTCGGCCCGGATCGCCGGATCTGCCGTTGCCGCGATCGTGGGCCGCATCAGCTTGATCGCAGCGGGTCGGACCAGCATGCGGTGCCGGGCCCGCCACACCTCGCCCATCCCCCCTTCACCCAGCTTCTCCTCCAGGCGATAGGCGCCGAGTTCACGCGCCGCCGAGATTTCTTTTCCCAGGCCATAAATGAGGCGGGCGCCAAACCAGGCAAAGGTGACGGCGAAGGCGGAACTGACCGTCGCCTGGGCATAGGCATCGAGGATGTCTGTCGCAGGGGAGATCTGCCCGCTGAACCGAAGCACCAGCAGGGCCAGCACGGGCATGGCGGCGGCGGCGATCGCGGCGGTGAGCATACGGGCGGGCGGCCCGGGCAGGATCAGGGGGAAGGCAATGATGATCACCGGGACCCAGGTAAGGGTCGGGACCGTGCCACCATTGGTGTAATAAAAGGAATAGTTGAGCAGCGCGACGACAAAGGAGATCAGGACTTCATAGATCAGGCCCAGGGTCAGCAGCCGATCGGAGGAGACTCGCTTCCCCTGGGCGCACCAGGCCAGGGCGAGCGAGGCGAGGGTACTGCTCAGATTCACCAGTCCAACGCCGCCGGCATGATCGGCGGGTACCGGGGTTCCTCGCACCGCTGCAGTCCCGACCTGCACCAGGTAGATCACCGCATCGAAGCCGAATGCAGCGGCCAGAATGAGTCCGAGCATTCGCACCCGCCGGCGCACCTGCTCCAGCATGTCGGCGGGCAGCACGCCCGACTGTCCGAGCACTCTCTCCCGCTCGCCGTCGGGGCGCAGCACGGTGACGGACTCCATGTGACCTCCGGTCCTGGGTTGGCTTTCCGGGCTCCCGACAAGCTACCGCAATCCGGTGGGAAATCGATCGGGTCAGCGGCGGCACGGGGGCATCGAACTCCATGTCCTTCCGGGACTTGGGTTTTGCTGTCCGGGGATTGGCGCCGCCTCTGCTGTTGCGTGGTGCGCCAAATTTTCGTGCGTTTATGCACATTTCTCACGCAAATCATTCATCTTCTGAGGCTGATTATGAAGAATTGCGGTGTCTATTGTGCAATAGATGCAGAATTTGCTTGACACCACTGGTACCGGCCGGTATACTGGCCTTTCCACACCCAGTCACAACCACAGCCCCAGATGGCAGACCCGCTCTCACCTTCACCGAGGGATTTCCTGCTCATGACGCCCCGTTCACGGCTCCTGCTCGCTTGCGCAGCTCTCGCGGTCCCCGCGGCAGCGTTCGCCCAGGCAGCACCGGCCGATTCGGTGTCCGCGGTCCAGACCGCTGCGCCAATCGTCACCGCTGCTGCCGATTCACTCGCCAAGGCCGCCAGCGACGCCGCAGCCGCGAATACCGTGGCCATCAACTTCGTGTGGATGCTGATGGCGGGCTTCCTCGTGATGTTGATGCAGGTGGGCTTCGCGATGGTGGAGACCGGTTTCACCCGCGCCAAGAACGCCGCCCACACCACGACCATGAACTTCATGGTCTACGGTGTCGCCATGGCGGCCTACTGGGTCTGCGGCTTTGCCATCCAGGCCGGCGGCCTGGGCGCCCTCGGGACGCTGGGTCAGACGGCGGATACCGCCACCCTGACCCATGCGCTCAGCTTCACCATCGGGGACAAGACCTGGAACGTGATGGGATTGAGTGGGTTCTTCCTCACCGGGGTGAACTACACCACGCCGGTCTTCGCCTACTTCCTGTTCCAGATGGTGTTCATGGACACCACCGCGACAATCCCGACCGGCGCCCTCGCCGAGCGGTGGAAGTGGTGGAGCTTCATCGGGCTGACGCTGTTCATCGGCGGCATCATCTATCCGCTGTATGCCAACTGGGTCTGGGGCGGCGGCTGGCTGTCGCAGCTCGGCAGTAACGCGGGGCTGGGCCATGGCCATGTCGACTTCGCCGGCTCCTCGGTGGTGCATATGACCGGTGGCGTTATCGGGCTCATCTGTGCGAAAATGCTCGGCGCGCGTCGCGGCAAGTACGGTCCCGATGGCAAGGTGAACGCCATCCCGGGCCATAACATCCCGATGGCGCTGTTCGGCACCTTCATCCTCTGCTTCGGCTGGTTCGGCTTCAATGCCGGCAGCACCCTGGCCGGCGCGGACCTGCGGATCGGCGTGATCGCGACCAACACGATGCTGGCCGGTGCCTTCGGCGGCATCGCCGCGATGATCTACATGGTGGCGCGCTACGGGAAGCCGGATCCGTCCATGCTGGCCAACGGCGTCCTGGCCGGCCTGGTCGCGATCACCGCCCCCTGCGCCTTCGTCACCGCGCCGGTCGCCGTGCTCATCGGCGCCATCGCCGGTGTGCTGGTCTGCTGGACGGTGTACTTCGTCGATCGCACCCTGAAGATCGATGATCCGGTCGGCGCGATCTCGGTCCACGGTGTGTGCGGTGCGTTCGGTGTGTTGAGCGTCGGCTTGTTCGCCGACGGGACCTACGGCGATGGCTGGAATGGCGTCCCCGGGAACGTGACGGGGCTGTTCTACGGCGATGCCAGCCAGCTGGCGGCGCAGGGCATCGGCATCGTCACCAACATCATCGCGGTCGGCATCATGACCTACATTGCCTGGACGATCGTCGGTCTCGTGGTGGGCGGCCACCGGGTCTCTCCAGAGGTCGAAGAGCTGGGCCTTGATATTCCCGAGATGGGTTCGCTGGCCTATCCCGACATGACCGATATCTCGACCTCAGTGGTGATGCCGCCGCCCTCGGTGGGCGTCAAGAAGGAAGCGGCCTGATCCCGGAAGGTCTCACGTCCTCTACCTGGTGGAGTGGATCCTATGAAGCTCATCAGTTGCATCATCCGGCCGGAGAAACTGGCCGATGTAAAGGCGGCACTGTTCCGCGCCGGCGTCACCGGGATCACCATTACCCGCGCCAGTGGCCACGGTGGCGAGCGCGAGCTGGTGGAGACCTACCGCGGTTCGAGCCTGGTGCTCGAATTTCGGGAAAAGGTGAAGGTGGAGATGGCCTGCTCCGAGCCGTTCGTGGAGGCCACGATCGCCGCCATCCTCGACTCGGCACGCACCGGGGAGGTGGGCGATGGCAAGATCTTCGTCCAGCCGATCGAGCAGGTCATCCGGATCCGGACCGGCGAGCGGGATAACGCCGCGCTCACGCCGGTGACGGCCGACGCGGTCCAGCGGAAGGCACTCGGTCAGCCGGCGATGGCGAAATAGCCATCCGTTGCGTTGCGTAACAGCCAGCAGGGGGCGAGAGCCCCCTGTTGTGCTATCCCCCTTTCCCTGTTTCGCTTCCTGCCATGATGCTCCTGACCCAGGCCCCCGTGCACGCCGACGGTGGCGCCCACCTCGTGCTTGCGCTCGCCGTCCTCCTCGCCGCCGCCAAGATCGGTGGCGACCTCTGTGAACGGATGGGGCAGCCCGCCGTGCTGGGGGAACTGCTGGCCGGTGTGCTGCTGGGCAATCTCGATCTGGTCGGGGTGAGTTGGTTCCGCGGTCTCACCGGGGATGTCGCGCTGGAAGGGCTGGCCGGTGTCGGCGTGGTACTGCTGCTGTTCGAGGTGGGCCTCGAGTCCACCGTCTCTGACATGCGGAAGGTCGGCTGGCGCGCCCTCATCGTGGCGCTCCTCGGCGTCGTCGCTCCCTGGCTCCTGGGATACGGTGTCGGGGTGCTGATGCTCCCCGATCACAGTCCCTACATGCACCTCTTTCTCGGCGCGACCCTTACCGCCACCAGTGTCGGCATCACTGCCAGGGTGCTGCGCGACCTCGGTCGCTCCCAGTCGCCCGAGGCACGGATCATTCTTGGCGCCGCCGTGATCGACGATGTGCTGGGCCTGGTGATCCTCGCGGTGGTCGGGAGCCTCATCGCCTCGGCCGACGCCGGCACCGCCATCTCGGTCACCGGGATTGGCATGATCGTCCTGAAAGCGGTGGTCTTTCTGTTCGGGTCACTCTGGCTCGGGACAATGGCCTCGCCCCGGCTGTTCGGCTTGACGGCCCGCCTCCGGGGGTCGAGTCTCCTGCTGGTGACGGCGCTGGTCTTCTGCTTCCTGCTCGCCGCCGGCGCTGCGGCGATCGGGCTGGCGCCCATCGTCGGCGCCTACGCCGCCGGATTGATCCTGGAACGCGTGCACTACCAGGATTTTACCGACCGCGGCGAGCATCATCTCGAGGAACTGGTCCGGCCGGTCTCGAGCTTCCTGGTCCCGATCTTTTTCGTTCTGATGGGGCTCAAGGTCGAGCTGGCGGGGATGTTCGATCCGCATCACCTCGGGCTGGCGCTGCTGATTGTGGTGGTCGCCATCATCGGGAAGCAGCTGTGCGCGCTGGGCGGCCTGGGGACGTCGCTGGACAAGCTCTCCATCGGGATCGGCATGATCCCGCGGGGCGAGGTAGGATTAATCTTCGCCAACCTCGGGCTCAGCCTGGTGGTGGGCGGGGAACGGATCGTGGATCAGGCGATGTATTCGATCATCGTGCTGATGGTACTGGTGACCACCGTCATCACCCCGCCGGCGCTCAAGTGGAGCCTGAATCGCAAGCGGGGTGGCGGCTAGCCACAAACAACGTCTCTTTTCGTTCTGATCGAGTTCACGCTATGCCGAAGTATCCCTTCATCCTGGTCGACGCCTTCACCACCACGCCCTTGGGTGGCAACCCCTGCCCCGTCATCCTGGACGCGGAGGGACTGACCCCGGAGATACGTCAACGGCTCGCCGGGGAGATGAACCAATCGGAGACCGCCTTCGTCGGTCGATCGACGGTCGCCGACTTCGCCGCCCGATACTACACCCCAGCCGAAGAGATTCCCCTCGCGGGTCACCCGACCGTCTCGGTGCTCACGGCACTGGTGGATGCGGGCCGGATCACGGTGGGCGACACCGCACTCCCGCTGCGGCTGGAACTGCGCGACGGCCCGATCGACGTCTCGGTGGCCCGGGGCACCGTGCCCGGCACCACCCGGGTCACCATGACTCAGCGGAAGCCGCAGTTCCTCGCAACGTATGATCCCGCGGAGCTGATGCCCTGCTTTGGCCTGACGGCGGCGGATGTACGGCCCGGCACCCCAATCCAGACGGTGAGTACCGGGACCCCGATGGTCATGATCCCGGTGCGGGATCACGACGCGCTGCGACGGGCCACACTGGACATCGATCGCTACACCGCCATGAGGGACCGGAGCGATTTCTTCAGCCCGCATCTCTTCTGCCTCGGCGGGATGACGCCCGACGGCGACACCGCGGCCCGCCACTTCGGGGTACCACCCGATACCCGCGAAGATCCGGTCACCGGTTCCGCCACCGGCGCGATGGGCGCCTATCTCTGGCACCATGGCCTGATCCCGCAGCCCACCTTCGTGGCGGAGCAGGGCCACTGGATGGGACGACCGGGACGGGTGGAGGTCGAGGTGCTCGGGCCGCGGGAGGATATCGAGTCGGTGCGGATCGCCGGCCTGGCGGTGGTGCTGGTGCGGGGTGAGCTGACGCTGTGACCCTGCCTCGGTGTGCTTTCGATCTGGGCTGGTAAACGCAGAGACGCGGAGGACGCGCAGAGGTCGCAGAGTAGCATCGTAAAGGTCAACACGGCATCCGAGGGGAGCAATTTACGTTTGCGCATTTAGCAATCGTTCGGAGACAAAGGTCCGGGCTATTCGTTTTCTTGCGATACAATTGATTGCGAGTACTGCCAAGGGCCCTCTGCGTACTTGGCGAAGTCCTCTGCGCCTCTGCGTTGAAAACGGGCTCGACCATTTGATGGTGCGGGCAACCCCTGCTACCAGGCGTGAAAGTATCCGTCCCGGCGCGTCACATCGACCGTGACCCCGAACAGGGCAGACAATCGCTCCGCCGTCAGCAGTTCCCCCTTGGACCCATCGCCCACCACCCGTCCATCCCGCAGCAACACCACTCGACTGATCTCGGGGATGATGTCGGCCAGGCTGGTGCGTGACCAGGACCAGTCCGATGCCGTCCTGTGCGAGGGTACGGAGATCGCTCCGCAACTCGGCCTGCGCGAAGAGATCGAGACTGTTGGCGGGCTCATCGAGCAGCAGGGTCCCCGGGTTGTGCACCAGGGCCCGGGCAATCAGGATCCGGGTGGCTTCGCCCGAGGAGAGAGTGGCGACAAGTCGGTCCGCGAGGTGGGCGATACGAAGCCGCTCCAGCGTGGCGGTCGCCTGACGGTCCATGTCGGGCGTGACTTCGCTCCGCTGCTGCCACAGCCCGATGCTGCTGAAGAACCCGGAGAGGACGATATCCCGGCCGGTGAAGGGGCCAGTGACCTGCTTCAGCAGGTCAGGCGAGACGATGCCAAGGCGGGCACGAAGCTGCTGCACATGCCACTGCTCCCGACCGAAAAGGCGGGCCACGCTTCCCGGCTGGTGCAGTGGATAGAGTTCGCGGGTGATGGTCTTGATCAGCGTCGACTTGCCGGCGCCGTTCGGCCCCAGCACCGCGACGTGTTCTCCCTCCTGAACCCGGAGCGAGAAATCAAGCAGTCCCGGGCGATCGCCTCGCAGGACGGTGAGATGCTGGAAGTCGAGCACGCGGGGAAGCTAATAGACCCCGTACAACATCAGCTTCGCTCTAAGCGCAGAGTCGCAGAGAACGGCACGAGGAATCGCAGAGTTTCACCTGTTCGTCCAGTTGCTCGATATGCCGGTGGGTTTGGGCTGCTGAACCAGAAACATCCAACCGTTGTGTTTCTCCGCCATACCTTCAGGTCCTTGGCGCCTTTGCGGTAAAAAACGCTCCTGACCGAATTCAAAAGCGGGTGGTACTGATTACTCCGCCCGGAGTGCCTCGCCCGGCTCGATCCCCGAGGCTCGTCGGGCGGGAATCCAGCAGGCCAGCAGCGCGACTGCGAGTAGCAGCAGGGTGACCGTCGCCAGCGTCAGGGGATCTGTGGGACTCACGCCGTAGAGCGCGCCGGCGAGCCAGCGGCCACTGCCCATGGCGATGAGCAGGCCCACGAGCGCGCCCGCCAGCGCGTGCCCCATACCTTTCCGCACGATTTCGGCAGTGACCTCGCGCGCCTCGGCACCGAGGGCCATACGCACGCCGATTTCACGGCGACGCGCCTGTACACTGTACGACAGCATGCCGAACACCCCGATCGCTGCGAGCACCAGGGCGATGCCGGCGAAGCCACCGAGCAGCATCGGCCACTGACGGGCGCGCGCGGTGGCGGCCGCGATGCGCTGGTCCATCGGCAGAATGTCATCCACCGGCACTTCCGCGTCGAGCGACTGCAGCTTCGCCTGGATTGGCGCGACCAGATCGCTGGGCGCCGTCACGTTCTGACGAAGAGATAGATCCCGGTCGACCATCCCTTCGCTGAGCGGAGAATAGACCGCATCGGCATTCTCGCTCAGTCCCTGCTACTTCACGTCTCCCAACCACGCCGACCACCGTCGTGAGCGGACAGGCGTTGCAGCCACCGCTGATCAGCTGGCGGCCGACGGGCTTGCCTTCGGGGAAGTAGTGCCGCGCCCAGCTCTGGCTCACGACCACCACGGGCGCGACACCGGTATCGGACGGCAGGAAGAGCCGACCCTCGACCAGCGGAATTCGGAGCGCCTTGAAGTATTCGCTGTTGGCTTGCGACCAGGGCGAAACCGGCTGGGGACTGCCAGGCGCCACCGGCTTGTCGACCAGGTCGAAGTTGTTGAAATCCGCCGCCCCTTCGGGCGGAATGCCGGTCGAGAGACCGACATCGACGACCCCGGGGATGGTGCGGATCTCATCGAAGGCTCGGCGCCAGAAGGCACCGGTGATCGAATCGGACGAGTAGCGGGCGAATGGAAGCGCGGTGCGCAGCGTGAGTACCCTGCTGCTCTCGAATCCCAGCTCGACCTGCTGCAGCCGGGTTGCGCTGTTGAGCAGCAACCCTGCGCCCACCAGCAAGGGAAGCGTCAGGGCGAATTCCGCCGAGACCAGCAGGCCGCGGAGCCGGCCGGTGCGGGCGCCACCACTGGAACCCCGGTCGCCGTCGCGCATCGTGGCCGCGGCGTTACCCCGTACCAGCAGGAGCACCGGGTAGGCCCCGATGATCAGCGCCGAGAGGAGCGCGGTGCCGATGGCGAAGGCCAGCACCGTTCCGTTGAGTCCGGCGCGCTCCATGCCGACCGGGCTGCCACTCAGAAAGGCGATGATCCTGATCCCGCCGCTGGCCAGTGCGATGCCGCCAATCGCGCCGAGCAGGGCGAGCAGCAGGCTTTCGGTCGCGAGCAGTCGGATGAGTCGTACACGGGAGGCACCGAGCACGCGACGCACCGTGACTTCGCGCCAACGGCCCACGGTCCGCGCGAGCATCAGGCTCGCGACGTTGGCAATCGCGACCAGCAGCACCAGGGCCGCCGCGCCGGTGAACAATCCCAGCGTGCGGCCCGTGTCCCCGATGATGGCCCGGCGCAGCGAGTACGGCGTCATCCGCGCTGTGGTATCCTGGAAACTCGAGGCCCAGACCGGATAGATCTGTCGACTGATGGTCGTGAGGTCGGCGGCGGCGCTCTCGAGCGTCGCGTGGTCCTGCATCCGGGCGATGACCAGCTGGCCGAATGGACCGCGCCGGGTCGGCGGCGGTAACTGGAGGGAGGGCCACAGATCGGCGCGGACACCGGCGAGGTCGGTGACGGAGACTGGCAGGATGCCCACCACGGAGAAGCTGGTACCGTCGATGGTCACGGTTTGTCCCAGGGCCGAGGCCGCAGCACCGAAGGTGCGGGTGGCGTAGCCATGGCTCAGCAGCGCCACACGGGGCGCACCAACCGAATCGTCCGCTGGAGTTGTGAGGCGACCAGCGGTGGCGCTCACCCCGAGCGTCTGGAAGAAGCCGGCGGTCGCCCACCCGATGCGGGCGCGGGCGGGTGTGCCGCCGGCGGCCACGGGCGCTTCGCGGGGTCGCAGCATGCCGACCGACGCGAAGGAATGCTGCTGCGCCTCGATGGCGCGGTAATCGACGGTGGAGAGGCCGAAGCGATTGCCGTTGGCGTACTCGAGGTAGATGCGCACCAGGCGGTCGTCGGACGGGTAGGGCAACCGGCTGAGCATCACGCTGTCGATCGCGCTGAACGCCGCGCTCACCGCGCCGATCCCTAACGCCAATACGACCACGGCGGAGAGCGAAAAGAGTGGGGCGCGCCGAAGGGCGCGGGCGGCATAGCGCACGTCCTGCCCCAGCTCTTCCAGCCACCGCCAGCCGCGGGCATCGCGATGCGATTCCTTATATCGCTCGACCCCGCCGAATGCGATCCGCGCCTGTCGCTCCGCCTCCGCCCGAGGGAGCCCGCTGGTGCGCATCAGGTCGCGGGTCTCGAGGTCGAGGTGCAACCGCATCTCGTCGTCCAGGTCGCGCTCCAGGGTGCGGCGCTGCAGGAAGGCCCGAAGGTGTTTCAGCATCCCCGGCTCCTCAGGTCGCCTTGAGCACGTGATCGACCGCGGCCGCGAAGTACTTCCACTGGGACCGTTCGGCGAGGAACTGCTTCTTTCCCACGGCGGTCAGGGTGTAGAACTTCGCCCGCCGGCCCTCATCGCTGATACCCCACTCGGCACGCACCCAGCCCCGTTCTTCCAGGCGGTAGAGGGCGGGGTACAGGCTTCCCTGGCCGACATCGAAGATATCGTCCGACATCTGGCGCAGGCGTTTGGAGATGCCCCAGCCATGCAGGGGTGCGTGAATGAGCGCCTTGAGGATCAGCAGATCCAGGGTGCCCTGCAGCAGGTCGGCGCGATCGGCCATGTCCGTCACCACCAGAGTGAGTGATACCTCGAATGTCGACAACAACGATCACGCCCTTGTTGTCGAATGTCAAGGCAACGCGGGTAGGTGGGTAGGGGGTACGTGGGCAGGTACTGCCCCCTGTTTCCCGGATTTCAGGCGATGGAACGCACCACACCGCCGTCCACCCGAATCGACGCCCCGGTGGTCGCCGACGCCCGGTTGCTGCAGACAAAGGCGATCGTGGCGCCGACTTCCTCGATGGTTGCGAAGCGCTGGATGATGGAGGACGGACGGGCGGTCGCGAAGAAGTCGCGCTCGACGTCAGCCGCCGATTTGCCCTGGGCCGTGGCGAGTTGCGCCACAAACTGCCCCACCCCTTCTGAGGCGGTCGGACCGGGGAGGACGCTGTTGACGGTGACGCCGGTACCGGCCAGCGACTCCGCCAGTCCCCGCGCGATGGCGAGCTGGGCCGTCTTGGTCATCCCGTAGTGGATCATCTCCACCGGAATCTGGAGTCCGGACTCACTGGACACGAAGACGATTCGCCCCCAGTTCCGCTGCCGCATCCCGCGCACATAGTGCCGAGAGAGTCGTACACCGCTCAACACATTCACTTCGAAGAAGCGAAGCCAGTCGGCATCGGGAATCTCCTCGAACGGCTTCGGTTCGAAGATGCCGAGGTTGTTGACCAGGATATCGACCTCGGGGAGCCGATCGACGAGCGCCTGACAGCCCTCGGCGGCGCCGAGGTCGAGCGCGATGCCGTCGACCTTGGCGGCGGGCAGGGCGTCCTTGATCTGACCGACTGCTGCATCCACCCGGGCCGGGGTACGACCATTGATCGTGACGACCGCACCTTCCGCGGCGAGGGCCTGGGCCGCGGCCAGGCCGATCCCGGCGGTGGAACCGGTGACGAGTGCACGCTTGCCGGCAATATCGAGATTCATGGGAGGGGAGTGTGTGTGCGAGTTGGGGAGATCATCCAGTGCCCGGATGATAAACCGGGTGGCTGACGCCGGGCCGCAGGTGAAACGGCAACGCAGAGGTGCGGAGGACTCGCAGAGTTCGCAGAGGCCAGCACAGGAGGAATGTCTCCAACCTGACCTCAGCTCGCAGCCACCATCAATCAGTTCTCGGCGACCTCTGCGAGTCCTCTGCGCCTCTGCGTTGACGTTCCTTCCCAGACAATCAGCCAAGCATGTCGCACGTTTGAGATCAGATGCCGCCGTGAACTCATCACCCTCGATATGTTGCGGCAGTTCGTCCTCTCGTGTCGCCCTGGACGGACCGCAGCTCTTGAGGCGGCCTACGCACGGTTGTTCAAGGATTGAGAGACAGACGACGATGACCACCATAGATGCAGGGCTGTCGGGCACCTTTCGCCTCGGCGATATCGAGATCAACCGCCTCGGGTTCGGGGCGATGCGCATCACCGGCCAGGGCGTCTGGGGACCCCCGGCGGATCGGGAGGAGTCGCTCCGGACGCTGCAGGCGTTGCCCGGACTCGGCGTGAATTTCATCGACACCGCCGATGCCTACGGACCGAACGTGTCGGAAGAGCTGATCCGCGAGGCACTGTTCCCGTACCCCGGGCTGGTCATCGCCACCAAGGGTGGGTTCACCCGTCCCGGCCCCAACCGCTGGGTCCCCAACGGCAAGCCCGAATATCTGCGGCAAACCGTGGCGGGGAGCCTGGAACGACTCGGCGTCTCGCGGCTCGATCTCTGGCAGCTGCACCGGATCGATCCCCGCGTTCCGCGCGAGCAGCAATTCGAAGCCATTCGCGCCATGATCGACGAGGGGCTGATTCGTCACGTCGGCCTCAGCGAGGTGACGGTCGAGGAGATCAAGGCGGCTTCGGTCTACTTCCCGGTGGTCTCGGTGCAGAACCAGTACAACCTGATCGATCGCAAGCACGAGGAAGTACTCGACTACTGCACCGAGAAGCAGATCGGGTTCATCCCCTGGTTCCCGCTCGCCGCCGGGAGTCTGGCGAAGCCGGGTACAGTGCTCGATACCGTCGCAAAGGCGCATCAGGCCTCACCCAGTCAGATCGCGCTCGCGTGGGTGCTGATGCGGAGCCCCGTCATGCTGCCGATTCCGGGGACCTCGAAGGTGGCGCACCTCGAGGAGAATGTCGCCGCCGCGGCGATCACGCTGACGGGGGCGGAGTTCACCACCCTCGATGAGGCGGGCCGCAGCCTGAAACCGTGAACACCAACGCAGAAGCGGAATAGCAACCCACAAAAAAGAACAGCAACGCAGAGGCGCAGAGGACTCGCGGAGGGCACAGAGGCCAGCAGTGGAGGAATGCCTCCGGCCTGACCTCACACCGTAGCCACCATCAATCCGTTCTCTGCGACCTCTGCGAGTCCTCTGCGCCTCTGCGTTGCTGTTTTTTGTGGGTTGCTGTTCAGTCTTTACTGGAGATTCGCAATGAGCGCCCTGTTCACCCCGATCATCCTTCGCGGCGTCACCCTGCCCAACCGCATCGTGGTCTCGCCGATGTGCCAGTACTCCGCGGAGGAGGGGCGGGCGACCGACTGGCACATGATCCACCTGGGGACCATGGCGCTCTCCGGTGCTGGCATGCTCTGTCTCGAGGCCACCGCGGTCGAGCCGGACGGGCGCATCTCCCCCGCCGACCTCGGATTGTACGACGACGCCACCGAGGCGGCGCTGCGGCCGGTTCTTGCCGCGATCCGGCGATACTCTTCGACCAAACTGGTCCTGCAGCTGGCGCACGCCGGTCGCAAGGCGTCGAGCGCGGTGCCCTGGGAAGGGGGACAGCGAATTCCGCCTGCTGCCGGCGGGTGGGTGGTCTCCGCACCTTCGGCGGTGGCATACGGGGAAGACGAAGCGCCACCAGCCGCGCTGGATACCGCGGGACTGGAACGAGTGCGCCAGGCCTTTGTGGCCACGACCCGCCGAGCGGCGCGGCTGGGATTCGATGGCCTCGAAGTGCATGGGGCGCACGGCTACCTGCTGCACCAGTTCCTCTCCCCGCTCGCCAACCAGCGGACCGATCAGTATGGCGGGTCGCTGGAGAACCGCATGCGATTCCCGCTCGAGGTGTTCGATGCCGTCCGGGCGGCGTTTCCCGCTGACAAACCGGTAGGCATCAGGCTCTCGGCGACGGACTGGGTGGAGGGAGGGTGGGACCTGGAGCAGACCATCGCGCTCTCCCGGATTCTCCAGGCGCGCGGGGTCGATTGGATTGATGTCTCGTCCGGCGGCCTTTCGCCCCGCCAGCGCATCACCCCCCGGCCGGGTTATCAGGTCCCCTTTGCCGAGTCGGTCAAGGCGGCAACCGGTGCGACGACCATCGCCCTCGGGCTGGTCACCGAGCCGGCGCAGGCGGAGGCAATCATCGCGAACGGTCAGGCCGACCTGGTCGCGCTGGCCCGGGGAATGTTGTACGACCCCCGCTGGGGATGGCATGCCGCCGCGGCACTGGGAGCCACCGTCGAGGCGCCGCCGCAGTACTGGCGCGCGCTGCCGCACGGCCTGGGCGGGTTGTTCGGCTCGCGGTAGAGCCCTGAAACAGCACCACAGAGACACGGAGGTCTCGCGGAGGGCGCAGAGAAGGGGACGGGGCCGCGAAACAGCAACGCAGAGACGCCGAGGGATCGCAAAGGTCGCTGAGCACTGCAGGATGATGGGGGTGCCGTAGACGACACCGTATCGATCACCACCGTCGTCTTCTCTGCGCCCTCCGCGAGATCTCCGCGTCTCTGCGTTGCTGTTCGGTTCGGCGCGTTGCTGTTCGAATGCAGCACGCCTTCAGCCCAGGTGGACGATCTCCCGCTCGTCGTCCCACCGCCAGTATTGCTTCGCCGTCAGCTGCACCCCACCGAGCCAGCGGTCGATTCCGTTGAGCGCGATGTGATCGGCCTGGCCCGCCAGGACCGCGCGCCCCGCGTCGGTCAGCTGGAGTTCCTGCTCCCAATAGGGCGCGCCTTCCACCCCGCTGTCGCCCAGCCGAGTGCCATCGGCGACGAGCAGCAGCGGTGTGGGTACCTGACTCATCCCCTCCAGATGATTCGCGAAGACGGAATCGCCCAGCCAGACCGGGTTCTCCCGGTCCTGATGCGCGGCGCGATAGGTGGTACGCAGCGTCGTGGGCCCGGCCGCGATCGCCTCCAGTCCAAACTGCTGGGTGCGGGAGAGGCCGTTGACGGTGGAGGGGAACTGCTGCAGGTGGCGGCGGAACGCCGGCATCACGAAGGGAAGCGCCATGCTGCCACGCGCGAGAAAGCGTACCAGCTCCTGCGGATCGGGTGACCGGAAGGCGGCCCACGCGGCCACGGCGAGGTCGATCTGCGCCGGAGTGACGGCGACCCGTGCGGCGAACCGCTCGGAGAGACGGGCCGGCGTAGAGCTGCCGAGGTATTCCGCACCGCAGATGAGCGTGAAGTCGCGGGCGCCGCGGGCCCGCATGGCGCACCAGTCGAGGATCTGCAGCAGCTGCAGCTGATCGTACAGATCGTGCTCGAACCAGAGCACCACCTCGTCGCCCTCGAAGGCGGTGGCGAGGGCGGTGTCCCGCGCCTCCATCTCGATCAGGACCCGGTCGTAGGGCAGGCGCCCCGGCTGGGCGAGGAACGCGGCGCGCACCGCGCGGAGCCGCTCCAGGGAGAGGCCGGCGGGCACCGGCCCCTCGTGCAGGATATCGCGCCAGGGGATGACGGGTCCGCGGATCCCGGCGGCCCGGATCAGGGGCACAGCGCTGTCGCCATTGGTCAAGCTGGTCGGCATGCCACCTCATCTCGGCGGACGAAAGAGTTCGCTCAACCGGAATGTACCCAGCGCGGGCAGGGTGATCTCAGTAGGCAGAGACTTATCGGAAGAGGTATTACCCCGGTCCTCGACCTGGCAGAGATTGGGCAGTCCGCTCCAGCGGGCTCGGCAACTGATGGGAAGGCAACGATTTACAGCCAATATATCGAGTCAATTATCTGTCCGTTCAATTGCTACACTCTTGTAAGTCGTTGTGGTGTAATGCGGGGGGTATTGCATTTGAATTAATGTGCAATTAGATAGGTGCCCTTCTCGGAGGGGCAGAAGCGATGGCTAATACCAAAGATGGTGTTGATGACGAGCCGTCCAGCCGCGATCCTCGCTGGCAGCGTCGGCCCACTGAGCGTCGCCGCGAAATCGTCGATGCGGCGGTTGAGGTGTTCGGCGCGAGTGGCTTCGAAGGCGCGACCATCGCCGATGTGGCCCGGCGGGCCGGGGTCAGCACGGGGACGGTGGTGCACTACTTCGGCTCCAAGGCGGGGCTGTTCCAGGCGGCGATGGTCGAGCGGTTTCTGGAGCAGGTGGAAAGTCTCGAGGAAGTCATCGCGGGCCATCGCGGCAGTTCCCGCGACCTGCTGCGCGCGGTCCTGACCCGGGCCTGGAAGCACCTGATGCGGCCCATGACGGTCGACCTCATGATCTGCGCCATGAGCCAGGCGCAGAGTCATCCTGAGGCGTCGGGGGTGATGCTGCGGGAGACGGGCGACCGGTGGCGCCGGTTGATGGGTGCCGTGCTGTCCGCCGGGGTGGCCACGGGAGAGTTCCGCCCGATGGACATCGACGTGCAGGCCCGGATCATCGGCGCGGGCCTGAAGGGGCTGGCGATGGGCACCTGCCATCACTCGACCCACGATCTGGCGGTGCCGGGTCCCGACGCCCTGCTGGCGGCGTATCTCGATCTGCTGGACCATGCGCTGGCGGCGGTGCCGCTGGCGATTCCTGTTCTGCCTTATGGCGACGGCGTATGACCTTCTCATCCGGAGCAGTGGCTGACGTGACCTCTTCCTTTCCGAACTTCCGCCGCGCTGCCCTCGGGGCGCTCGTGCTTGCCGCCTGCCAGAAGCCCGCGCCGCAGGCGCCACCGCCGACCGAGGTCACGGTCATCACCGTCACCCCGCACACTGTGGATCAGCAGTACGAATACAGTGGCAACGTCCAGGCCTACCGCTCCGTGGAGGTGCGGGCCCGGGTGGAGGGGATCATCACCGAGCGGGCCTTCACCGAGGGCAGCGCGGTGCAGGCGGGGCAGGTGCTCTATCGCATCGACCCCATCACGGTGGACGCGAACTACCGCAGTGCGGTGGCGCGGCTGCATCAGGCGGAGGCGCGCCTGACCAACGCCCAGGACAACCTGGCGCGGTACCAGCCGCTGCTGGCGGACAACGCGATCTCCAAGCTCGACTACGACAACGCCCAGACCGAGGCCAAGGCGGCCGAGGCGGCGGTGGCCGATGCGCGAGGCGCGGTGGATGCGTCGCAGAAGAGTCTGAATGACGCCGTGGTACGGGCCGAGATTTCCGGCCGGGTGGGACGCACCAATCTCGAGGCCGGTGCCCGGGTCCGCGGCTCGGACGACCTGCTCACCACGATCGATGTGCTTGATCCGGTCTACGTGACTTTCCAGCCCTCCATTCAGCAGCTGCTCACCTGGCGCCGCGACCCGAAGAGCGCCGCGAAGCTGGTGCCGGGCGGTGGGGTCACCTTCACCGCGGTGCTGCCGGACGGCTCGGAAGCCCCCACCGTCGGGAAGCTGGATTTCATCAACCCGGTGGTCGACCCCGCGACCGGGACCCAGGAGTTCCGGGCCAGGTTCGCCAACAAGGATCGGCTGCTGTTGCCGGGGCAGTTCGTGCGGGTGCAGCTGCACGGGCTGGAACAGGAGAACGCCATCACCATCCCGCAGCGGGCCATCATGTCCGCAATGGGGCGCCAGTCGGTGTACCTGGCCAGCGTGGGGGACACGGTGAAGTCACAGGATGTCGTCGCGAGCGCCCAGACCGGCGATCAATGGGTGATCGAGTCCGGCCTCAAGGCGGGTGACCGGGTGATCATCGACGGGATCCAGAAGATCGGTCCCGGCGCGGTGGTGAAGACGGTGCCGCTGGCGGATAGTGCGGCGGCGGCGAGCGCCATGCCGGCGGCCGGCACTACCGGAGGTCGTCCGTGAACGCACCCGCTCCCGCCTCGGAACCCGAGGAGATCAAATACTTCTTCATCCGCCGGCCGGTGCTGGCGGCGGTGCTGTCGATCGTGATCACGCTGCTGGGCGTGTTCGCGCTCCGCAAGCTGCCGGTCAACCGCTATCCGTCCATCACCCCGCCGGCGGTCCAGGTCACGGCGGTGTATCCCGGCGCCAACGCCGAGGACGTGGCCAGGTCGGTGGCGGCGCCGATCGAGCAGCAGCTGTCCGGCCTCAACGGCCTGCTGTATTTCAAGTCGTCGAACTCGAGCGACGGGGTCATGAACCTGTCGATCTACTTCGACATCAGCCGCGACCAGGACCTGGCCGCGGTGGACGTGCAGAACGCCATCAAGCTGGCGGAGCCGCAGCTGCCCGAGGAGGTGCGCCGCAACGGGGTGACGATCCTCAAGGCCAACAGCGACATCCTGGTGGTCGGCGCGCTGGCCTCGGACGATCCCCGGTTTGACGTCAACTATCTGAACAACTACGCCAAGCTGTACGTCGAGGACGAGCTCAAGCGGGTGCCCGGGGTGGGCCAGGCCACGGTGTTCGGCGGGCTCGAGTTCTCGATGCTGCTGAGTCTCGATCCCGACCGGATGGCACAGCTCGGTATCACGGTGGGGGACGTGGCCGCGGCGGTGCAGGAGCAGAATGCCACCAACCCGGCCGGTCGGCTGGGACGGCAGCCCTCCCCGTCCACCACCGAGTTCACCCTGCCGGTCACGACCAGCGGCCGGCTGCAGACCCCGGAAGAGTTCGGCGACATCATCGTGCGGGCTCGCTCCGACGGATCACTGGTCCGGGTGAAGGACATTGCGAAGGTGAAGCTCGGGTCGCGCAGCTACGACCTGGCTGGCCGCTACAATGGCACTCCCTTCGCCGGCATCCTGATCTACTCCCGGCCGGGCGCCAACAACCTGGCGGTCCGAAAAGCGGTGGATGTCCGGATGGCGGAGCTGTCGAAGACCTTCCCTGAGGGGATCCGCTGGGAAACACCGTTCGATACCACGCCGTTCATCACCGAGTCGATCAAGGAAGTGGTCAAGACGCTGTTCGAGGCGATGCTGCTGGTGACGCTGGTGGTCTTCGTCTTCCTGCAGAACTGGCGGGCGACGCTGATCCCGGTGCTGGCCGTCCCGGTCTCGATCATCGGCACCTTCCTCGGCCTCTCGGCCCTCGGCTTCTCGGTCAATACCCTGACGCTGTTCGCGCTGGTGCTGGCGATCGGTATCGTGGTGGACGACGCCATCGTCGTCATCGAGAACGTCGAGCGGATCATGGAGCAGGACCACGTCTCCGCCCGGGTGGCGGCCGACCGCGCCATGCGCCAGGTCGGCGGGGCGCTGGTGGCGATCGTGCTGGTGCTCTGCTCGGTGTTCATTCCGGTCGCCTTTGTGAGTGGCATCACCGGCGCGATGTTCCAGCAGTTTGCCGTCACCATCGTTTTCGCGGTGGTGATTTCGGGGATCGTGGCACTGACCCTGACCCCCGCGCTCTGCGCCCTCCTCCTGCGGCACGAGCCGGCTGACCAGCGGGGGATGTTCTTCCGCAAGTTCAACCAGGTCTTTGGCCGCATCACCGGCCGCTATACCGCGGCGGCCGGCGGCATGATCCGGCGTCCGCGGCGGTTCGTGGCGCTGTTCCTGCTCCTGATCGGTCTGATCGTGCTGCTGGCAAAGACGGTTCCCGGCAGCTTCATCCCGGCCGAGGATAAGGGCTTCTTCGTCATCGGGGTGCAGCTGCCGGATGCCGCAAGCAGCAGCCGCACCGAGGGCGTGGTCAAGCAGATCGAGGGATTTCTCAAGCAGGAGAAGGGCGTCAAGTCCTACGTGGTGCTGGTCGGGCTCGACATCCTGACCCAGTCCAACCAGACCAACAGCGCCACGATCTTCGTGCGCCTGCAGCCGTGGGATGAACGCGGCAAGGACGAATCGCTGAACGGCATCCTGCAGCGGATCAACGGCCGGATGTGGGGTATCAAGGAAACGATCGCCTTCGGCTTCAACTTCCCCGAAATCCCCGGCCTGGGCACCACCGCCGGTCTGGAGATGAACCTGCAGGCCCGCTCCGGCGGCGATATCAAGGCCTTTGCGCAGAAGGTCCAGGCCTTCGTGGCCGATGCCAACAAGCTGCCGGAAGCGCAGGGGGTACAGGCGTTCATCCGGACCGAAGTGCCACAGGTGTACGTGAAGGTGGCGAAGGAGGCAGCGCTCGCCCGCGGGGTGAGTACCACCTCCATCTACTCCACGATGCAGGCGTTGCTCTCGACCCTGTACGTCAACGACTTCAACCTGTTCGGCCGCACCTACCGGGTGCAGCTCGAAGCCCAGGCGCCCTTCCGGCAGACGCCGGAGGACATCGGCCGGTTCTACGTGCGAAGCAGCCACGGCGACATGATTCCGCTGGCGGCGCTGACCACCACTGAAATGCGCAGCGGCCCGAACCTCGTCACCCGGTTCAACGGCTTCACCTCGGCGCTGATCACCGCGACCCCGAAGCCGGGTCGCAGCTCGGGGGAGTTGCTCAACGCCGTCGAGCGGCTCATGGCCGAGAAGTATACGGCGCAGGGTATCGGCTATGCCTACAGCGGCCAGTCCTACCAGGAGCGGGCCACCTCCGGTGATACCAGCCTGGTGCTCGCGCTCGGCATCATCCTGGTATTCCTGGTGCTCGCCGCGCAGTACGAGAGCTGGTCGATCCCATTCGCGGTGCTCTTCGGCCTGCCGTTCGGCGTGCTGGGCGCGTACATCGGCGTCTACCTGCGCGGCCTGCCGACCGACATCTACTTCCAGGTCGGTCTGATCACGGTCATCGGCCTGGCGGCCAAGAACGCCATCCTGATTGTCGAGTTCGCCACCGAACTGCGCAGCCAGGGCATGCCGATCGCCGAGGCGGCGGTCGAGGCGGCGCGGGAGCGGTTCCGTCCGATCCTGATGACCTCCTTCGCCTTCATTCTCGGTGTGGCACCGCTGATGGTCGCCGGCGGCGCTGGCGCAGCGAGCCGCCACTCCCTGGGCACCGGTGTCTTTGCCGGCATGCTCACCGCCACGACGGTCGGCGTCTTCTTCATTCCACTGTTCTTCGTGCTGATCCGGTCGCTGGTGGACCGGGGGGCCCGTCGTCCGCAGGCGGCCGCGATTCCGGCCACTGCCTCTCCGGAGACTGAGTAATCATGCGCGTCCTCTCTACGCTTGTCGCGCTGGCGCTGACGACCGGCTGCGCCATCGGGCCCTCGACCCGGGTCGAACCGCCCGAGCCCCGGCAGGTCGGCGGCGGCACCAACGTCACATCCTCCTCCGCCCGGGCCTTCTTCGACTCGTTGAGCCTGGTGCGGGACAGTACCCGGATCGACACCACGGCCGGCGTCCTGTGGAAGCCAACGCCACTGGCATTGACCAGCAGCGATCGGCCGTGGCTCGAGATCCTCAAGGACTCGACCCTGGTGTCGCTGGTCGAGACCGCGATGGCCAACAACCGGGATCTCCGTGCCGCCGTGGCCCGGGTGCGGGAATACCGCGCCACCCTCGGCGCCTCCCGGGGCGATTTCTTCCCGCAGATCAGCGCCAACGGCACGTACAGTACCAACCAGGCGATCTTCGGCGCCTTCCCGCCGCAGAGCTATGACGCGGTGCGCATCACCGCCGACCTGTCCTGGGAACTCGATTTCTGGGGCAAGATCCGGCGCCAGAGCGAGGCGGCCCGGTTCGATTTCCAGGGCCGGGATGAGGATCGCCGTGCCGCGGTGGTCACCCTGGTGAGCGATGTGGTCACGGCCTATCTCGAGCTGCGCGAACTGGACCAGAATCTGGCCATCGCGGAAGAGACGCTCACCTCGCGGCAGGCGACCCTCAAACTGGCACGGCAGCGGTTCGAGCAGGGGGTCATTTCCGAACTGGATGTCCGGCAGTTCGAGGCGCAAGTGGCCGCGCCGGCCGCGAGCCTGGCGGACTTCGCCCGGCAGCGGTCGGCCAAGGAGAACCAGCTCCGTCAGCTGCTCGGGCAGGAGCCGGGACCGATCGCGCGGGGCAATTCCCTGGCCGCGACGGTGCAGTCGGTCGAGATTCCCGACTCGCTCTCGTCCGAGCTGATCGCCCGCCGCCCCGACGTGGTGGCGGCAGAGCGGAACTGGCAGGCGGCCACGGCGCGGATCGGTGTGGCCCAGGGCAATCGTCTGCCCCGCTTCATGATCACGGGACAATACGGCACGCAGCGCCCCGACTTCGATCATCTGTTCAGCTCCAACGCCGAGGTGTACACCCTGCAGGGTGGCATCTCCATCCCGCTGTTCACCGGCGGCCGGCTGATCAATCAGGAGCGGGCCGCGCGGGCGCGGGCCGAGCAGGCGCGCAACGGGTACGAACAGACGGTGCTCGGCGCCCTGCGCGAGGCCAGCGACGCGCTGGTCGGCCTCCGCCTCAGCAAGGATCAGCTGGCGGCCCAGGAGACCCAGGCGCAGGCGCTGCGGCGGGCGTACCTGCTGGCCGAAAAACGCTACGAGAGCGGCGTGTCGAGCTATCTCGAGGTACTCGACGCGCAGCGTGGACTCTTCGCGGCGGAAATCGGTCTGGCCCAGACCCAGCGGCAGTATCTCGGCGCGACGGTCCAGTTGTACAAGGCGCTGGGCGGTGGCTGGGACGAGGGTGCAGCGAAGTAGCGCTGCGGTCTTGCCGGTGATGCGAATATGAGGGCGGGCCTTCGGGTCCGCCCTTCGCACATTGGCTCCAGCGATCTCATCCTTACGATTGATCGTTTTTCATCCTCTGGTCGTGCCCGCCCCCGTCCCGCTCCGATGGACGCTTAGATTGGTTCGATGATACCGAGAGTTGGAGCCACCGGGCTCGGGCACCGCGTAGTCGCCCGAGTCGTGGCTCTTCTGCTTGCCGTGTTGCTTCTGCCCGCACTCCTGGGGGCGCAGACGGTGGTCCGTGCTCCGGGACCACAGTTCGGCGGCGGCGGTGTGTACCGCTTCTTTTTTGGCGATGGCTACCGGCAGCTGTGGACCACACCGATCGAAGTTCCGGTGCTGGACCTCCACTCGACCGACGGCGGCCTGGTGCCCCTGCGGCACACCACCGGCGAACAGGTGCGCGGCCTCGTCCTGCTCTCGGGCAACGGCTTCGAGTACACCTTCCGGTCGATCGACAAGGATCCAACCAACCTGCTGCCGCCACAGCTGCGCAACACGCTTGCGGCTGATGCCATCCGCGACCAGATCAGCGCCTCGCACCCGACCGGCATTCTGGTGGTGGACCGGCTGATGCGTGCGGTGGGGATCCTCCATGCGGAGACCCGGCTGGTGGTGCTGCCTGACGATGTGGCGCTGGGGGAATATCAGCCGGAGTTTGCCGGGCAGATGGGCACCTTCGAGCGGCGGGTCGATGCCGACAGCGGCCGTAACTGGGCCGGCGCCACGGAGATCATCAGCAGCGACTCCCTCTTCGCCCGGGTCACCGCGTCTCCCGATGACCGGGTGGATGGAGCGGCGCTGCTCGCCGCCCGGCTGTTCGATCTGATCATCGGCGACTGGGACCGGAATCCCTCGCAGTGGCGCTGGGTCCGGTTCGGCGACTCGCTGCCCCACCTGTGGCAGCCGGTGCCGATTGAACGGGATCAGGCCTTTGCCCGGTTCGACGGCCTGTTGCTGATCGGGGCGCGGCAACTCGCACCACAACTCACCTATTTCAACCGCAACTTTCCCGACATTGAAGCCGCCACCTGGAACGGTCGCGAGCTCGATCGCCGGTTCCTGACGCAGCTGGAACGCGAGGTTTGGGATTCCGTCGCCCGCGCGATGCAGACCGCGCTGAGTGACAGCGCGATCGACGAAGCGATGAGCCGGTTGCCGCCGGCGCATGCCGCATTGAGCGCGGCCCAACTCACGGCGAGCCTGCGCCAGCGCCGCGAGCGGCTGCCCGAGGCGGCGGCGGCGTTCTATCGGCTGCTGGCGGGCACGGTGGATGTCCGCGGCAGCGACGCCAACGATTACGCGAATATCACCCGCGGCCCCGATGGCAGCGTGGGCGTGGCACTGTCCCGCGGCAGCAGCGATACCGTGGCCTACCAGCGGCAATGGTTCCGGCCCGATGAAACTCGTGAGGTCCGGGTCTTCCTCGGCGGCGGGGCCGACACCGCCATCGTGCGTGGCAACGGTCGCGGCATCCGGCTGCGGATCCTGGGGGGCACCGGCGCCGACCTGCTGGTCGACTCGGCGCACAGTGGGTTCGACCGGTTCTATGACGATCCCGACGGCCCGCGTCGGACGGCGGGACTGGGGAGCCCGGTGGATCGCCGACCGTATCATGCTCCGCCCAGGCTCGATCCGCGCGATCCGGCGCCACGGGACTGGGGCCATCGCTGGCGACCCATCATCTGGTCGAGCATCGGACCGGACCTCGGTGCCTTCATCGGCGGCGGGGTGAGTCTGACGACATACAGGTTTCGCCAGTTCCCCTTCGCAACGCAGCATCGATTCCGTGCCGGCTTTGCCACCAATCCCGGCACCTTCCGGGTGGACTATCTCGGGCAAGTGCACCGGGAGAATTCACCGACCCGGGCGGAGCTGCTGCTGCGGGCGTCCGGGATCGAGGTGAATCACTTCTACGGTTTCGGCAACGAGACCCGTGACTCGGTGCAGGACCGCTTCTTCCGGGTGACGTCGGAGCGGTACACCATCGCACCTTCCCTGACGGTGCCGCTCATTGGGCCGTTCACGTTCTTCCTCGGGCCGGAGCTGGTCTATGTCTCCACCGACGATCGGCCGGAACGGCTGATCGGTGCTCTCAATCCGTACGGCGGCGGCCACTTCGGTGAGGTGGGACTGCGGGGCGGGATCCATCTCGATACCCGCGATCACCCGCTGGTCGCGACCCGCGGCTCCACGGTCGAGCTGCGGGGCGCCATACATCCGGCGTGGTGGAATGTGCGGCAGACGTACGGCGAAGTCGCCGGGGTGGCGACCACGTTCTTCAGTCCTGCCGGACCACTCGCGCCAACCATCGCGCTCCGCGCCGGTGGCCGGAAGCTGCTGGGAGAGTATCCCTTCTTTGACGCCGCGTACATCGGTGATCCCAGTACCGTCCGGCTGGGGCGTTCGAACCGTTACGCGGGAGATGCGTCATTGTATGGCTCCATCGAAGTCCGACTGGCCATGCTCCGGATCGATGTGCTGGTCCCCGCTCAGATGGGCGTCTTTGGTTTGACGGATGTGGGTCGGGTCTTTGTGGCCGGGGAAACGTCCGACAAGTGGCACGCCGCGTATGGCGGCGGCATCTGGTTCGCCTTCCTGAGTCCCACCAATGCGCTCTCGATCACGACCACCGTGAGCGAGGAGCGCGCCAAGATCTACGTCCAGGCCGGGTTCGGGTTCTAGGTCGTCCATCGTTTCGCGCTGCACCCTTGAACCCTTGGTGGCCTGTCAGTCGTACGGCCCGGATTCTCTCACATCCGGAGCACGCCTGTGCATATCTCCCGTTCGTTCTGGCTGGGTGCGGTCCTCGCGGCCACCGCGCAGCCCGCCGCGGCGCAATTTCCTATCCTCAAGCTGCCCATGGAGAGTCCACGGGCGCAGGTAAGTCAGACCATCGGCTTCACCACGGTCAGCGTGGACTATGGCCGTCCCGCGGTGAAAGGCCGCACGATCTGGGGCGGCCAGGTGCCGTTTAATGAGGTCTGGCGGGCCGGGGCCAACGAGAACACCGTCTTCGAGGTGACCTCGCCGTTCACGGTGGCCGGCACCCGACTCCCCGCCGGCAAGTACGGACTGCACCTCATCCCCACCGCGACCACCTGGACCATGATCCTCAGCAAGCAAGCCAATGCCTGGGGCAGCTTCAGCTATAACCAGGCGGAGGATGCGGTCCGCTTCCAGGTGCAGCCCCAGCCGGGGTCGATGGTGGAACGGCTGCAGTACACCATGGACGACATCACCGATACCAGTGTGACGGTGACCCTGCGCTGGGAGAAGCTGACGGCGGCGATCCCGGTCCGGGTGGCCACCGCGGAGATCGCGCTCGACTCGATCGCCCAGCAGTTGCGGGGCATTCCCTACTTCTTCGGCGAGTCGTGGTCCTCGGCCGGCCGGTGGGCGCTGCAGAACTCCAAGCGCTTTGATCTGGCGGAGGCGTGGGCCGACTCCGCCCTGGTCCGGCAGAAGAGCTTCGCCAACCTGCGACTCAAGGCGGCACTTCTTGAGCGCCGGGGTGACAAGGCCGGCGCCGACAAGTTGCGGGCCGAGTCGGTGCCGCTGGCAAACGAGGTGGAACTGAATGCGTACGGATATCAGCTGATGGGCCAGGGCCAGGTGGACCAGGCGCTCGCCATGTTCCAGAAGAACGTGAAGGACCACCCCGATTCCTGGAATACCTATGACAGCCTGGCGGAGGCATACGCCAAGAAGGGCAACAAGGCGCTCGCCATCGCCAACTACAAGAAGGCCCTGGCGATGACCACCGACCAGACCCAGAAGCGCCGGATCGAAGCGGCGCTGGCCGCGCTGAACTAGGAGCGCGCAGGGGGCTGGGATACAGCCGAGAGATGAGATAGATCAGAAGAGATCTCAGAGGATCTCTCAGAGGATTTCTCAGAGGGGGCCCGCACGGCCGTGCGGGCCCCCTCTCCTCTATTCCCTCTCCTCTATTCCCCTCTCCTCTATTCCCCTCTCCTCTTTCCCCCTCCCCTCTATTCCCCCTCCGCTCTATTCCTCCTCTGCCTATGCGCCCTCTGCTCTCACTTCGGCACGGGCTTGACGCGGAAGCGGCGTACCCATAGAGTTCTAGGCATAGTCACCTAGGATTGGATATGGCACGCTCCGACATCCTGCAGGGCACCCTGTCGCTCCTCGTCCTGCGGACGCTGGCGCAGGGGAAACTCCATGGCTACGGCATCACCAATCACATCCACGCCGTGTCCCGGGACATGCTGCGGGTGGAGGAGGGATCGCTGTATCCCGCGCTGCACCGCATGGAACAGGATGGCTGGATCGACTCCGAATGGGGCATGACCGAGACCAACCGTCGCGCCCGGTTCTACGCGATTACGGCCGCCGGCCGCAAACAGCTCAAGGAGCAGGAGCAGAGCTGGGATCGCCTCATCGCGGGGGTCGCGCTGGTGCTGCGGGCCGCCGGTTCCCGTTCCTGAAGGTGCAGCCATGAGCTGGTTCCGACGTGCCATCCGCTCCGTCTGGGGACGCGACCGCCTCTCGGCCGAGGTCCGCGAGGAGATGGACTTTCATATCAGCGAACGTACCCGGGACCTCATCGCCCACGGAGTGGAGCCGGCGGAGGCCGCGCGGATCGCGCGCGCCAGCTTTGGCAGTCCGACGCAGTTGAGTGAACGCACCCGGGATATGGACGTCATCGAGTGGCTGGATGCCACGGCACGCGAATCGGGGCAGGCGTTGCGTGGCCTGCGCCGGCGTCCCGGCCTGGTGGTCACGGCGATCCTCTCCCTGGGACTCGGCATTGGGGCCACCAGCGCCATCTTCAGCGTGGTCGACGCCGTTCTGCTCAAACCGCTGCCGATTCCGGACGCCGACGCGGTGGTCTTTGTGCGTGAAGCCCGGAACGGCGAGGTCATTGGCGGCAACGTGATGCGCCTGCGGGACTATCGCGAGCAATCCACCAGCTTCCAGTCGCTGGCCGGATTCTACGGCGAGTCGGCGACGATGCCTGGTGCTGACGGGCCCCAGCGATTCGCCGTCGTGCGGAGCTTCGGACCGGTGCTGAGCCTGCTCCAGGCCAACCCGCAGCAGGGTCGCGGCTTCACGAAGGATGAAGAGGACGGCATCGGCGCGCCGGTCGCCGTGCTCACTCACGCCACCTGGCAGCGCCGCTTTGGTGGTGACGCGACGATCGTAGGAAGGACGCTCACGCTTGAGGGCATCGGTGTCACCATCATCGGGGTCCTGCCATCGACATTCCAGTATCCTGCGGATGTGGACCTGCTGATCCCGGCAGGCCTCGATCTTCAGCGCGCAGGACGGCGGGGCAATTACTTCACGATCGTTGGTCGGCTGAACGAGGGAGTCACCCTGGCCGCCGCACAGACCGAGGTACAGGGACTCGCCCAGCGCTTTGGCTCCCAGTATCCGGACACCGACAAGGGTCTCTCCGCCACCCTGATCGGCGTGCAGGAATCGGAAACAGCTGACGCGCGCGGTCCGCTGCTGCTCCTGCTGGGTGCGGTGGCGGTGGTGCTGCTGGTCGCATGCGTGAACATCGCCAGCCTGCTGCTCGCCCGTGCCGCGGAGCGAGGCCATGAAGCGGCGGTGCGGGTCGCGCTTGGCGCCGGCCGGAGCAGCCTCCTGCGACTCTACCTGATGGAAAGCGGGTGGCTGGCCCTCGCCGGTGGTACCGTCGGTCTGGGCCTGGCCTGGGTTGGTGTGCCGATCCTTCGTCGGATCCTGCCAGGCGGTCTGCCGCGGCTCGCCGAGGCGACACTCGACTGGCGGGTCGCCCTGTTCACCCTCGCCACCGCGGTCGGGTGCGGGCTGCTCTTCGGCCTCATCCCCGCATGGCAGGCCTCGCGCGCGACGGGGACCGCGTCCGCCCTGCGCGATGGGGGCCGGAGTACGACGAGTGGCGGCCGGCTGCTGATTCGTCGGGGTCTGGTCGTGCTGCAGGTCACGCTCTCCATGATGCTGCTGGTGGCCGCCGGGCTCCTCGGGGAGAGTCTGTACCGGATGCGACACACGCCGAGTGGTGTCATGGCCCAGCAAGTCCTGACCGTCCGGATCGGCTTCTCCTGGGATACCGATGGGGAACGGCTGCACCGGTTCTATCGGCAGGCCATTGAGGAACTGGGCGTGCTGCCGGGTGTGGTAAGCGTTGGGCTGACGGACAGGCTTCCGCTGGAAGGTGAGAGCCAGAGTCGCACATTGCGGCTGCAGGATGAAGCGGCCCCCGGCGTTGCCGCCCTGACGGACAAGAATCTCTCTTTCCGACTGGTCAGCCGCGACTACTTCAGCACGGTCGGCGTTCCCCTGCGATCCGGCCGGGTCTGGCAGGAGTCGTCGGCGGAAGCACGGCCCCGTGAACTGGTGGTCAACGAAACCTTCGCCCGTCGCTATCTCGCCGCCGGCCGCCCGGCCGAAGGGACCCGCCTGACCTTTGATGTCAAACCCGAAGGGGGACGCGCTCCGGTCTGGTATGAAATCGTGGGCGTCGTCGGCGACATCCGTCAGACGCTGAGTCAGCCGGAGCAGCCGCCGGAGGTCTTCCTGCCCTATGGCGACGGATACTGGCCGCTCGCGGTCCTCGTCCTCCGCACTCAGGGCGATCCGGCAGCTGTGATCCCCCGGATCAGGTCGGTGATCGGCCGGATTGCGCCGGACCAGGTCATCGACCGTATCGGGCCACTGACCGGCGATCTGGCGGAGGTCTCGCGCGAATCCCAGGTTCGGACCTGGCTGGTCGGCGCCTTTGCCTCGGTGGCGTTGCTGCTCGCCGCGATCGGACTCTTCGGGGTGCTGTCGAGTGACGTCAGCCAGCGCCGCCAGGAGATCGGGGTGCGCCTGGCGCTCGGCGCCGAGGCGGGACAGGTGCGGTGGATGATGATTCGGCACGGGCTGGTCGTGGCCCTGATCGGGCTCGCGGCCGGGACCGCCGGTGCGCTCGCCCTGGGCCAGGTGCTGGCGAGTACCCTGTATGGGGTGACGCCACGCGATGCGTCGGCGTTTCTCGGTGCGGGGGTGGTGTTGTTCCTGGTGGCCCTGGTGGCCAGCTACCTGCCGGCCCGAGCGGCGTCCACCATCGATCCCGTCACCGCGCTTCGGAGGGAATAACCGCAACGACGGGAAGGCGCCAACTGCAAGGTCGCGGTAACTATGTAACGTTATGCGGTGTATAGCTTTGGCGCATCTCTGCTGCCGTGCCCCTTCCCGCCACTTTCCGCTCCCCCTTTCCGGCTTCGCGGTAAATTCGTGCCACCGCTTGACCCCAGACTCGCAACTATCTATATATCCGGATGTAAGGATTAACCGCCGGGGGATGTCTGACCGCTACCATCGTGACACGACTGCAGGCGCTGGCCGATGCGACCCGTAATCGCCTGCTGCTCCTGCTCGAGCGGCATGAGTTGACGGTGGGCGAGTTGTGCGAGGCGCTGCAGCTTCCCCAGTCGACCGTGAGCCGCCACCTCAAGGTGCTCGCGGATGACGGTTGGGTCGTGTCACGCGCCGAAGGCACCAGCCGGCTCTACCGGCTGCCCGGCAACGAACTGGACCCCGGGGCGAAGCGACTGTGGCAGGTGGTGCGGGAGCAGGTGGTGGGCACACCCGCCGCGACGCGCGATGCCGGGCGGCTGCGGAGTGTGCTGGCCGAACGGCGTTCCCGGGCGGAAGAGTTCTTCGAGACTGCGGCCGGACAGTGGGACCGGATGCGCGCCGAGCTCTTCGGGGGTCGAACCGAACTGCTTCCCCTGCTGGGTCTGCTGGATCCCGCCTCGGTGGTGGCCGATCTCGGATGTGGCACTGGTCAGCTGGCGCTCACTCTCGCCCCCTTCGTACAGCGGGTCGTCGCGGTAGATGCCTCGGCGGCCATGCTGCGGACCGCCAAGGCCCGGGTGGGGCATCTGAATCAGGTCGATATCCGGCGAGGACAGCTCGAAGCGTTGCCGATCGATGACCAATCAGTGGATGTGGCCTTTCTGGTCCTGGTGCTTCCGTATGTCGCTGACCCGGCGCAGGTGATTCTCGAAGCGGCGCGGATCCTGAAGCCGGGTGGTCGGCTGTTGATCACCGACCTGCTGCCGCACGACCGGGCGGAATACCGTCAGACGATGGGACACCAGTGGATGGGCTTTTCCGAGGAGCAGCTGCGTGACTGGCTGGCTGCGGCGGGACTGACGCACCACCGCTATCAGCCGCTTCCCCCGGACAGTAGCGCCAAAGGTCCGATGGTCTTCACGGCGTCGGCGGCGCGAGATGTGGCTGGCAGGTAGAACGGCAGAACGGGGGATGGGAAACTGTCCCCGGAACCAATACACTGAAACTCACCGAACCCTGTAGACCAAGGACAATCACCATGGGCGCCACCGCAACTGCAGTTCACCCGTTCCAGGCGACGCGGGATGCCGGACGGGAGCCGTACAAGGTCAAGGATCTCTCCCTGGCCGAATACGGCCGAAACGAAATCCGCCTGGCGGAGTTCGAGATGCCGGGCCTGATGGCCCTTCGAACGGAGTATGGGGCGGCGAAGCCGTTGGCGGGCGCCAAGATCATGGGTTCGCTGCACATGACGGTGCAGACCGCGGTGCTCATCGAGACCCTGACCGAACTGGGTGCCGATGTCCGCTGGGTGAGCTGCAACATCTTCTCGACCCAGGATCATGCGGCGGCGGCGGTCGTGGTCGGTCGCGACGGTACGGTGGAGAATCCGCAGGGGACTCCGGTCTACGCCTGGAAAGGCGAAACGCTGGAAGAGTACTGGTGGTGCACCGATCAGGCGCTGATGTGGCCCGACGGCAGTGGCCCCACCCTGATCCTGGATGACGGTGGCGACGCTACCATGCTGGTGCACAAGGGGCTGGAGTACGAGAAGGCGGGCAAGGTGCCGGCCTTCAACGAGGCGAGCGAGCCGGAGGAGTGGGGTGTGATCCTGGACCTGCTGCGGGCCGAGCAGAAGAAGCATCCCGGCCGCTGGGGTAAGATCACGCCGGCGCTCAAGGGTGTCTCTGAGGAGACCACCACCGGCGTGCACCGGCTGTATGAAATGACCAAGGCGGGCACGCTGCTCTTCCCGGCGATCAACGTCAATGACTCGGTGACCAAGAGCAAGTTCGACAACCTCTACGGCTGCCGGCACTCGCTGACCGACGGCATCCTGCGGGCGTCGGATGTGATGCTGGCGGGCAAGGTCGCGGTGATCTGCGGCTATGGCGATGTGGGCAAGGGGTGTGCCCAGGCGCTGAAGGGCCAGGGCGCCCGGGTGGTCATCACCGAAATCGATCCGATCTGTGCGCTGCAGGCGGCGATGGAAGGCTACCAGGTCACCACGCTCGACGAGATGATCAGCACCGCCGATATCTTCATCACCGCCACCGGGAACCGCGAAATCATCACCGCGGAACACATGGCGAAGATGAAGGACAAGGCGATCGTCGGGAACATCGGCCACTTCGACAACGAGATCGACATGGCCGGCCTGAAGAAGGGCAAGGGCGTCGAGCGGATCAACATCAAGCCGCAGTATGACGAATATGTCTTCCCCGATGGCCACAGCGTCATGATCCTGGCCGAGGGCCGGCTGCTCAACCTGGGCTGCGCCACGGGGCATCCGAGCTTCGTGATGAGCTCGAGCTTCACCAACCAGGTCATGGCCCAGATCGACCTGCACCTGAACGCGACGGGCAAGCCGACGCTCTCGGGCACCAAGTACACCGAGAAGAAGGTCTACGTCCTGCCGAAGAAGCTGGACGAGAAGGTCGCACGGCTCCACCTGGCCAAGCTCGGGGTCAAGCTGACCAAGCTGTCCAAGGACCAGGCCGATTACATCGGTGTGCCGGTCGAGGGGCCCTACAAGGCAGACCACTACCGGTACTAGACCCGCGACGTCGGCGGAGCACCTGTTGGAGTAGTACCAATCGCGGCACCGGGGCTTCAGCCCTGGTGCCGTAGTTGTTTCACCCTGCTGCCCGAGGCGGGACCAGACCCACCAGGAGTTGACGCTGGGCAGCTGCTGTCCCATCGTGGAGTGGCGACCCCATTTCACTTTTTCGCTGGAGCTCCCATGCGCCCCCGTTCCTGGTTCGCGCTCCTCTCGCTGGTTCTGGCCTTCTCGATCTTCACCAGTGATGCCGCGGCTCAAGCCTCGCGTCGCCACGGGCTGTGGTTCAGTGGCGGCCTCGGCTATGGCTCCCTCGGGTGCAATGATTGCAATGACCGGGTCGATGGTGGCGCCGGGTTCCTTACCCTCGGCGGAACGGTCTCACCCCATTGGCTGCTCGGGGTCGGCACGGCGGGATTCACCCGGGACGACAACGGCGCAAAGACCACGGTTGGGAGCCTCGACTTCCGGGTGCGGTGGTACCCCTCTGTGACCGGCGGCTTCTTCCTGACGGGGGGCATCGGCTTCGGGGCGATCCGGGTGGAGATCGACGGCTTTGGCGACCATACCGAAAAGGGTGGTTCGCTCCTTCTCGGCCTGGGGTACGATATCCCGATCGGGGCGAAGGTCAGCCTGACTCCCTTCGCGAACACCTTCGGGGTCAAGAACAACGACGCCGACGCGAATGTGGGCCAGATCGGGCTGGCGATCACCCTGCACTGATCGACGTGTTCCACCCTCGTCTGCGGTCCGCCTAGCCTCGGAGATATCCATGCGCACCTGCCGAAAGCTGCTCGCCCTGGTGGTTGGGCTCCTCCCGGTCTCGTCCCTGGTGGCCCAGTCGCACGGCCCAATCAATAAGGCCGCATGGCTGGCGGGGTGTTGGGAGAGCCGAGCGGGGAACGAGGTGGTTGAGGAGATGTGGATGGCACCCGCCGGCGGGTTCATGCTGGGGGGCGGTCGGACCGTCGTCGGAGAGGCGCTGAGGACCTTCGAACAGCTGCGGATCAGTACGGTCGGTGATACGCTGGTGTATACCGCCATCCCGTATCGGCAGCAGGAGGCTTCGTTCAAGGGGATTCCGGAGGAAGGCGTGCTGACCTTCGAAAACCTGGCGCATGACTTCCCGCAACGGATCATCTACCGTCGGGTCGGCACCGATTCCCTCGTGGCGCGGGTGGAAGGACCGAGCAAGAACGGAGGCACGCGCGGGTTCGACTCGGCGATGCGGCGGGTGTCCTGCCCCTAGCGCCCGAGCGTACTAGGAGGAACCGGTCCTGCGGTACCGCTCGGGATCGACCCCGATCCGGCCACAGAGCTCCAGGAACATGGCCCAGCGCTCCCCGGGGTCATCGGTATTGAACCGCAGCAGCCAGGGCCGCTGCTCCATATCGAATGCGGAATCGGCCTGGCCGTGCAGGAAGAGCAGCAGCGCCGAGAAGTGCGTGGCGATCTCCCCCGAACGACTGACGACTCCTTGCAGGAGCGCCTCCATCACCGCAGGCGGATGATGCGCCCCGGCCAGTTCCATCGTTTGCGATAATCCGCCGTAGAACTCCCCGGTGCGCAGTCCGGTCACTATCAGTGCCGTCCCGTTCTACTGCCAGCGTCAGATCCGGCACGAGCCGCACGATCGCCGCGAGCGTCTCGGTATCGGCCGCGCGCCGATCGAGTCGGTCCCGGAGGAAGGTGCGTACGGCTGGGGTATTGAGCTGGGCCAGCGCCTCGACCTCCCGCCAGGTCAATGGGATTCTGCCGCATGAGGAGTGACGCCAGGGCAACCTGCTCCGTCTTCGGTCGCCTGTTCGAGCGCCTCGAGGTCGTAGCCGATGCCGTCGTGCCATTTATCGTAGTCGATGACCATGCTCCGGATGAATCGGTCATGGGCACCGTCACCGCGGGGGAGCGGCGGGGCGGGGCGGGGCGCGTTCGCCGCCGCCCGAATCGCGTCCATGTCAGGCGCGTCCGGCGGCGGGAGGGGCGCCTCCAGGATGAAGCAGAAGCCGGTGGTATCAGTAAACTCGCCATTGTAGAGCGAGCTGCCGCGCTGGCGAAAACGGAGCAGCGTATCGGAGGCGCGGGGCCGAGTCGTGACGGGACCCGCCAGCTTGAAGTAGACACCGACGGGGGCGGCGGGATGACTGTGGCCTACCTCAATGATGCCATTCCCCGCCGCCACCTCCGCCAGCAGCAGGGCCCGGAGCGGCTCGGACAGCAGCGCCACGTCACCGGCGTAGCGCGGAGAGATGTCGTCCGGCATCGCTACGTGGTCAGCCATTGCAGCCAGGTCGGCCCCCGCCAGACGACTGGCCGCCAGCTCCACCCTGCTCCCGTGACGGCTGCAATCAGTGGCACCTTCATCTCCTGCAGATTGAACGAGTATGCATAACTCCCCCGCGACTGGAACCACCCTTCCGGGGTCACCTGGACCCCGAAGACGCGCTGGTACTCCTGCTGCCAGAAGACGATGCCCAGGCTGGTGGCCCACTTGAGCGAACCGCCGGGGCCTCCCACGGACCAGTCGAGCTGAGATTGTTGCTCACGGATCCGTGCGATGGGTGCCCTCTCGTCCAGGTCGATGAGAATCCGGTGGGTGCGCTGAAGTCGGTGCCCGCGCGCCAGGTCCAGCCACCGGGCATCGGCAAAGCGCCAGCTTACGACGATGCGATGACTGCCGTCCGCGACCGCGGTAAAGGGAACGTCTGCGGAATTGATCGCGAGAAGGCGCCGGCGGAGTTCCTCGGTGGACTGTACCGCGCCAGTGGTGGGCGGTTCGATGGTTCCCGCCCAGGCGGCTCCCCGGAAGAACCAGAGCGCCGCCACCAGCACCAGCAGCAGCGTGAGACTGACCAGAACCACCGGACGGTACAACCAGAACTCCTCTGCGCTGCCAGGCGCACTACCAGTGGCATCAGACGGCCGCACCAGCTGTGACCGTTGGAGCATGGTCTCAACGGTCGCCGCGTCGGGGCCAGTCAGTGCGATGAGCGTGCGCCCGGCCACGAGCACACGGGCGATGTCGCCCACGGGGCGCGTCACGGTCCAATTGTCGTTTGTGCTGGTCGTCGGCACAGTCCCGGTGACCAGCGTGAGGTATTCGTTTGCGGCCCGGCGGGCGGCGCCACCATCGGGGAAGCGGGCCACCGTGATGGTGGCATCGCCAGACGTGACCGCCATCTGGGCGGCGTCCGCACCGGCAAATGGTGTGACGCCCGCGAGCCGGAGGTCGCTGATCATGAGCGGATCTACGCCGTGTCCAAACACTCGCACCGGATCCGCGAACCTCGTCCCGGCGAGTCGGAGCGCCGATTCGTCCTCGACATACCCTGGTGGGAGTCCCCGCTGTGAGCCCGACACCCAGGTCAGGTCACGGCGAGGAATCCATCCCGCTGCCCTGGCGAGGTGAAAGGCAATTTGCGGTCCCACCACGATGGCGAAAAATACGGCGAAGAAGGCGATGGGCCGGAGGGGACTCATCGAGGGAGCTCCGGACTCGGCGACTCAGTGCGCGAAGTGCTGGTCGTAGACACCGGTGGCCAGCACGGCATCAAACCGCTGGGCGATGGTCTCGACCAGCCGCGTGTCGGTGTACCGTTCCATCCAGACTCCGACGTGCTGATCGCTGCCCTCAAACGCAATGTTGACGGTCGCGCCGTCAATGGTCACCTCCCTGGCATAGGCGCCTTCCGCGACCGCCACCGGCTCGGCGTGGAAGTCGCGCACCAGGAAATCGATCAGGGCGGTGGCGAGCGCTTCCGTCGCCAGACCCACACGGTACTCGCGGTACCCGCTTCCGTCGTTGGTCAGTCGTCCCCTGTAGGGCCAGGGCTTCACCGCGGTGCGGGCGACCAGCCGGTCGTGACCGTCCGCGCCGCGTTTCCACTGGAAGTAGTGATCGATGAAAGTGGGGTCCACAACGTCGATCTCGGCGAAGCGCATCGCGGATTGATCGAGCGGAAGCTCGTATCGCTCGCCGGCCAGGAGGTCGGTGACCTGGAGCAGGTAGGTGGTGCCTGCGTCGGCGTCAAAGACCAGCCGGACGAAGCTCTGCTCATCCGGACTCAGGGTCAGCGGCGGGATCCGATCGATCAGGCGGTAATTCTCCTCGGTCGCCTGCGATCGAACAGTCAGGGTTCTGCTGTCGAAGATCGTCCCACCGAGGAGGAACAGACCGGGGCGCGCGAAGTTGGTCCGATCGATCCTGCCCTCTTCCCGCCGCCGACCGGTGGCGGCGGCAAAGACGGCCGGATCCGAGGTCAGTGGCGGGACGTTCATCCAGCTCACGCCGGGACCCAGTTCTGCCTTTCGCAGCGAGTCCCCCTCGGGCACGATCAGGTAGTTGGAACGATTGCCCAGGTCATCGTTCACCTCCGCCACCAGCGCCGTCTGGCTCCCACCCACGACGGCGACGGCAACCATCCGGTCGGTCGCCGGCGAGCTATCCGTCAGCGCGATGGTCACCGGCTCACCGCGATACAGAATCCGGAAATCGGCCGAGGCGGTGTAGCTTGGCGCTTCTTCTCCGTAGGGGAACATGCTGAAGCCGCGAGCGATCGTCTGGACCTCGAAGGGACCGACCTGTTCGCTTCGGATCGGCTGATCCACCGGCACCACCCTGAAGCGGTAGGTGAATCCGCCCGGTGGTGGCGGACCTCCGGCCTGCTGCTTCGGCAGCCACGCGCTCCACGCGAGGAGGTTGCTGCGGGGATATCCTGGCAGGGAGAGGAGATATCCCGTAGGGATCAGACTGTCCGGTTCAACGGCGATCAGCCGCTTTCCGCGACTGGTGAAGAGCTCCACCGCCCCTGGTACGATCCACCGGCCGCCCTCGAGCCGCGCATCCTCCCTCCACAACGGGCCACGCCGGCTTACCCGCGCCGTGCGACCGCTCAAGGCGCTCAGGCGAAGGGACCACTGCGCCGGCGTGGTGGTCGGCAGCTCGGTGACCCCTTCCGGCCAGCGGATTTCAACGTTGAGCAGCAGCTCCTGACCGCGCAGTGTTGGGGGGACGTCGGCCCGCAGACGCGCCACGCCGCCCACCAGCGTGATCGAGCCCAGCACCAGGAGCTGGGACCACCCAAGCGCCTTCAGGAACCCAGGCTCCGGCCGGCCAGCAATGGTGCGGCTGACAGCGATACCAATCACGAACCCGGCAATCAACGCCAGCAGCACAAGGGCGAGGACGAAGTAGCCCGAGCCGCCTTCGCGACTGGGGATGTGATACCAACTGACCGCCATCGAGGCAACGACGCCCGTCAGGATCGCGGCGGTCAGGCCGGTCAGTACGCCGACGACGATCGAGTGGGTCCAGCTCACGGGGCGGGTAGCTCGTGGATCGCGCTCCGCAGCGACGCCACCAGTGCACCCGTGGCCGCGAACTGCCAGGTCCCGCCATAGATGACATCACTCACCACGAAGTACCCGGCGGATGGCTGGACAATCACCTGGTCGGTCCAGACCACACTTGGAGACCCATCCGCGGTAAAGCGCACTGTGACGCGGTGCTCCTCTCCGACGGTCGAGTCGGCCACCACTTCAAACCGACTCGGCCCCTCGAACAGCGAGGTGAACAGATCGCCATCGGCGAACGGCGGCTTCTCATCGGGGTGCTCGGCCCGGGCCCACTCTCTGGCGGAATAGGCCTGGCGCAGCAGGACCTGGAGTTCGGCGCTCAGGTAGGGTGCCATCATCGCCAGTTGCTCCGGGGTCGGGGCACCGGAGGTCTGGATCGGGGCGCGGATCCGGTACAGGGAATCGACCACCTGGCTGGGGGTGGGATGCACCGGGGGCCTGGAGCAGCCGACGGCGAGCGCCAGCAGGAGGAGCGGCAGATGGGATTTCACGTCAGGACCTGGCTGGAGGACGGGGAGAGTTTAGCGTGAGTCGGCGGGGACGGGTAGAGCGCGATGCCCTGGGCCGGTCCCGGCCGGTGCTTGACACGTTGACTGCGCCCCGGCATTCTGCTCCCAGTGCGCCCTGGGGCGCCTCCTGTCCGCGGCAAGGGGGACTACTCCCACCCAGTCTGGTTCGCAGGATACATCGCCGAACCTTCTTCCAAGCCTGTGCTCAGCGGACTTCAGGCGCCACGGAGGAAGGTCATGTCCAGGAAACTCACGCCCAGGAGCAGTCTCCAGCATTTCACCCGGGAAGCGAAGCGCTGGCTCAAAGCGCTCCGTGCCGGGGAACCCGTCGCGCGCGCCCGACTGGAGCGGGCCCTCGAACACCCACCTGCTGTACCGACGCTGCGCGATGTGCAGCAGGCGCTTGCCCGCGAATTTGGTCTCCCTGGCTGGTCGGCGCTCCGTCAGGCACTCGCGGTCTCGAGCGCTGCCGGCAACAGCGAGGAGGCGCTCGTCGGCCGCTTTCTCGACAATGCCTGTCCCGATCATCATGTGCGTGGCGCGTCGGAACATGTGCGCGCTCGGCACACCGCCATGCGGCTGCTGGCCCGCTTCCCCGATCTGGCCGATGCAAGCTTCCAGACTGAGATCGTCTGCGGCGATCTCGCCGCGGTCCGCGCGGCGCTGGCGGAGCAGCCGGAACGCGCGAGGCTGAAGGCCGCCGATCCCTCCGCGGAGCGCACGGGCAGTGGGAGCCAGGGCGATCTCGATCGGGAGCTCGGCCCCAAGGGGTGGGAACCACTGCTGTATCTCTGCTTCACGCGGCTTCCCCTCACGACCGTCGAGGAGAATGCGGTGGCCATTGCCACGGCGCTGCTCGAGACGGGTGCCGATCCCAACGCCTTCTTCGAGGCCGGCGGCAGCCGATACACCCCACTGGTTGGCGTCATGGGAGAGGGTGAGGAGAACCGCCCTCCGCATCCGCGGCGCGATGATCTGATTCCGCTGCTTCTCTCCCGCGGCGCCGATCCGTACGACAATCAGGTCATCTACAACATTCACTTTCATGGTCGCGTGCTCTGGTGGCTCCAGATCATCTACCAGCACGCAGTCGACTCGGGACGCAAAGCCGACTGGGAGGACCCCGAGTGGGGATTCCTCGACATGGGAGGGTATGGTACTGGTGCCCGCTGGCATCTCGATCTGGCGATCAAGCACCACGACGTCGCGCTGGCGGATTGGTGCCTCGCCCACGGCGCCAATCCCAACTCGCCACCGGCCCGCAGCCAGCACCTGCCGCAGGACTCCTTGTACGAGACCGCAGTTCGGGCGGGGGAAACCGCGATCGCCGCACTCCTGCTCAGGTACGGAGCGGTTGCCTCGCCGATCGTCCTCGATCCCGTGGCGTCCCTCACGACCGCAGCCCTGCGACGGGACCGTCAGGCTGTCACCGCGTTGCTCGTCGAGCACCCCGACCTTCGGACGGCGTGGCAACCGATGTTTGCCGCCGCCGAGCGGAATCGGGCCGATGCGGCGGCAATGCTGCTTGATGCCGGTGTCGCCCTCGAGGTGGAGAACGGCACGAAACAGCGACCGCTTCACGCGGCAGCGTACGCCAACGCCCTCGATGTTGCCCGGTTGCTCATCAGTCGCGGGGCCGAGCTGGATCCGGTCGAGACCAGCTACGGCAGCACCCCGCTGGGCCACGCGGTCTACGCCCGGCACGCCGAGATGATCGAGTTGCTGGCGGAACACAGCCGGGACTTCTGGGAGCTGGTCTTTATCGGGCGGGTGGAACGGGTCCGCCAGCTCCTGGTGGAATCTCCTGAACGGGGCCGGCTCGGAAGTGGAGACCAGACCCCACTGATGTGGCTCACCAGCGACGATGAGAGCCGCGCCATTCAGACCGCTCGGTTGCTGCTCCACTACGGCGCCGACCCGGCGGTCCGGAACAAGGATGGACGGACGGCCGCCGACAAGGCAGAGGCGATGGGGATGTACGACCTGGCGCGGGTGCTTCGTGACGCTGCGATGGGCGCCTCGCGTCCGACCCAATCGGACTACGATGAGAAGGTCGACGCGCTGCTCGACGCCTATCACACCGGCACGCCTCAGGCGATGGAGCGGCATTGGCGCCATACCTGGCACCGGCGCGCCTGGTCCGGCATGCGGCGGTACGTGCAGCTCGACCTCGGGCGCCAGGAAGGCGATCCCGACCTCGAGGCCGACATCACGCCGGAGGATGCCCGCTTCCTGGTGGCTCGCGAGCATGGCTACGTGAACTGGCAGGCGTTGACCGAGTTTCTGGCGGAAGGACCACGGAGCGGGCTGGTGCTGCCCAAGCCGATGGCGTTGGTGCGGCTCGACGACCAGGGGGAGACTGAACCGATCGGTTCGGAGCGCGAGTGGAGTCGCGCGGTAGCGCGGCTACGGGAGCAGGAGATCCCGGGACTCGGCGCCCAGGGGCAGATGACCGACGCCATGCTGGCGGACCTGGCTGGCATTGAGAGCCTGACCGCGCTCTCTCTCGAGGGATCGCGAGGCGTGACCGATCAGGGCCTCCAGCATCTCGCCCGGCTCCCGGGGCTGCGTCGGCTCATCCTCAGTGGCACGGCGATCAGTGATGCGGGACTCGCTGGGCTGCAGGCGCTGCCGAACCTGGAGGTACTGGAGCTGGGATGGACCGGTGTGACGGATGCAGGAATGGCGCATCTCGCCCGATGCGACGCATTGGTCGAGCTCAACCTCATGGGCACCGCGACGGGCGATGGTGCGATCAGCGCCCTGGCGGGGAAGCGGCACTTCCGTCGCCTGCACAGCGGCAACGGCGTGACAGACGCCGGTCTGACGCTGCTGGGCGAGATCCCGGCGTACCGGGCCTGGATGGATGAGCCCTCAGCGATGGCACTCCTCTCGCCAGTCGCCCGACCCAATCACCTGACGCTGAGGGGGTCGTTTACCGATCGGGGGCTCGCCGCACTCGTGGGGCTCGACGGGCTGTATGCCCTGAACCTGGACGACGCGCGCCTGGCAATCACCGGCGCGGGGCTCGCACCGTTGGCTCAACTTCCCCACCTCGAGTGGCTCGCCTTCGATGCCACGGACGACGCAATGCCGTACATTGCGGCGCTGCCGCGGCTCCGCTTCCTGATGTGTCAGGACACTCAGACGGGGGACGATGGCTGGGTAACGCTCAGCCGGTCGCACACCCTCGAACGGATCTGGGGACGGCGCTGCCACAACCTCCGAAGCCGGGGATTCCGCGCGCTGTCGATGATGCCTGCCCTCAGCGGACTCTCGGTGAGTTGTCTCAACGTGGGCGACGAGTCTCTGGCGCTATTGCCGAGTTTCCCGGCACTGCGTGAGCTGATGCCAATGGATGTGCCGGACGAGGGGTATCGGCACATTGGGCAGTGTGCCGATCTCGACTCCCTGGTACTGATGTATTGTCGCGAGACCACCGATCGGGCGACCGAACAGCTGGTGGGAATGCCCGCACTCCGGTCCTATTTCGCCAGCTACACCCGCATCACCGACCGCACGCCGGAGCTGCTGAGCGGTATTCCCTCGCTGGAGTCGGTGGAGTTCTCGTCGTGCGCCGGCCTGACCGACGCGGGGATCACCTCGCTCGCCCGGCTGCCGCGGCTCCGACGCCTGAAAGTGTCGGGCACTCGGGGCATGACGGGCAGTTTTGTCGGCGCCTTTGGCGCGGAGGTGTCGGTGCGATATTCGGCGTGGTGAGTCGAACGGGGTGGGGTCGGCACCGGGAGGAGCCCACCCCGCTCACTCGGGGATGCTATTTCGGGTCGACGTGCATAATGGTCATCATCCCGGTCCCCAGGTGTTCGGCGATGTGACAGTGCAGCATCCACGCCCCGGGGTTGGAGGCATCGATCAGCAGATCGACGGTTGCGCCGACCGGGATGATCACGGTGTCCTTCCAGACGAGATTTCGCGTCGGCACCCCATCCCGGGAGACGACCAGCATCCGCTGCCCGTGCAGGTGGATCGGGTGCTGCATCGGATGGAAGGACTTCGGGTCGTTGAAGATCCGGAGTTTGACCACAGAGCCCTGGCGGATGTGCCAGTCGATATCCTCATTCTCCTTCCCGGTCGCGGCGTCACGCAGGATCCAGCGTACTTCCTTCCCGCTCGACAACCAGTTCATCTCCGGCATCCCGTCGACCCACTCCACCGGATGGTAGTAGGCGGTGTCGATGCTCATGAACTGCACCGTCAGGAGCGGCAGCGACGTTGTGGCCACCGTGAGATTGATTTGCTTATCGGGCGCCTTGTCGAAATAGCGGCGATACGGCTCGATGTCTGCCGAGACCTCCCGATTGCTACGAAGCGTGGCAAAGGCGGCCGCGTAATCCGGGGTGGCGGGCGATGGCTCGACCGTGATGGTGCCGAGTGTGTCGACCTGGGGCTCGAACTCACCGCGGTAGTGGTCGATGGCCTGAATTGCGTTCTGCAGAATGAATGATCCCGGCCGATCGAAACGTGCCTCCACGACGTACCGCTCCGCCGGCGCGAGTACCACACTCTCGACCCATTCCTCCCGCTCGAAACGACTCACGTCGGAGGCGAGCACCTTCAGCGCCGCACCGGGAATCGAGAGATTCCAGGTGCGCGAACTGGCGGCATTGGTGAGGTAGAACCGCACCACGGCGCCGCGCTTCACCGTCAGCGCGGTAGACGGCTCTCCGTTGACCAGCGGGACATTGCCGACCCGTCCCATCAGCGCAAAGTCCGGCGACTCCTTCCCGAAGGGAATGAGGGTGTCGGCATGGATCATCAGGTCGCTCAGGACCAGGGCGACCTCGCGGTTCGCCGGCGAGTAGTAGGCGGAATCGGGGCTGTCGACCAGCATGTTGCCGTACAGTCCCATCGCCTGCTCGATGTCCTCCCGCACATGCGGGTGATACCAGTAGATCCCCGCATCGGGGAAATGCACCGAATAAAGGAAAGTGCCGCCGGGCGCGACGGCCGATTGTGTGACATCGGGCACACCATCAAACCGGTTGTCCAGTCGGACACCGTGCCAGTGCACGGTGCTCGGCAGGTCGATGCGGTTGTGAAAGCGCACGGTGATGGTGGCATTCTGGGGGACCCGGATCAGCGGCCCCGGCACCTGACCGTTGAAGCCGTACATCACGAAGGTCTGGCCCCGGATGGTGCGCCGCAGGAGCTGGGCGCTCAGGTCGAGGGTGTCACCATTGGCGAGCGGCGTGATCACCGATGGCGCTGCGAGCGGCAGGGTGGCAGGATCAACGCCGGCGCCAGGCAAGAACGAGGCAACCGTGGGAACCAGACCCACGAGGCCGGGGAGCATCACCATCCCCTTCGGCATCGGGATCGGCATGGACATTCGCCCCATGATCCATCCCTGGCATGTTCATGTCCTGGGCCGCAAGGGGGCCGCCCAGCAGGGAGATCAGCAGTGTGAGGCGGAGAGTGACCCGCCGCGTCACTGCGAGATGCCGCGGAAGAGCGGGTGGGAGAAGAACCGTTGCAGTAACCCGCTGGGAGAGGTGCCGTGCAGCATGGTGGGCCCGGAGTGTACGGCAGGCGCCGAGTCAGGCTCGGCGGTGATGACCAGCAGGAACTTGTTCCAGTCGACGGGACCGACGGTGGTCACGCCATTCGCTACCGCCCCGAGCCGCTGCCACTGAGCGAGGTCAGGACTGACCTCCCACGCCACGTAGGCCTGGAATGCGCCGAGCGTGGTCGGTTCTGGCAGAGCCGTCAGGGTGATGCGCACGTCGTAGCGGTGGCGGCCATCCTGCGTGACCGAGACACCAAACGGCGATTCCACAAAGTACAGCCTCGCCGCGCCCTTCGCCTGAGGGACCGCGGGCCCCGCGAGCAACGGAATGTCGTATGGCCCCGCCGGTGCCGACCAGGCACCGAGCCCGGTCAGCAGCAGCAGGCTACTGATGCTGACCTTCAGGCTCGGCAGGGCGGGTCGCTTCACGTCAGTGCGACATCCCCGGGGCATGATCCCAGTCCTGGGCGCTCGAGATGTCCGGCATGCCGACGCTCTTGCCGTTCCAGCCCTTGAAGCCATCCATCCGGAACAGCCAGAGTCCGCTCCGCATGTCGCTCAGGACGATGAGTCCGTCCGCATTGCGCACGTCCACCCCGAAGGCGCCCTGTTCCACGCTGGAGGTGCTTTCCCATCCGACATTGGGCCCGCCCCCGAAGCCATGCTCGTGGGTGCAGCCGCAGGTGTAATACCATCCGTCGGTCCTGGGATTCTTCGGGTCCTTCAGGTCGAACACGAAGAGCCCGTCCTCGTAGGCCGACACGAAGACATACGGCCAGCGCACCTCGTGATTGTGGGAGAGGTCACGCCAGTCGGCGGTCCAGCCACCAACAGGAATGTCGAGATTCTTCCGGGTGCCGTCCTGGCCCTCCTTCAGGTCCCAGATCCGGAGCGGGGTGTACTGATACTCGGTCTCGGTGACGGCGATGTTGCCATCAGGAGACGGGGTAAAGGTGTGGGCGATATCGAGCCCGAGTCCGGTGATGACGAACAGCTGGGTTGGGGCTTCGGGTTTGGTGACGTCCCACGCGGAGTAGCCACCGAGGCCGGCACCGTAGAACACGTCGCGCTTGCGACCGACGTCGTAGCCGACGTAGAAGTCGTGGTAGCCGCCGCCACCGATCTGGCGGAACGGTGTGGGGTTCGGCACGTCGCCAACGATCCATGAGGCGGGGTCGCCACCGGCGACCACCTTGGCGAGATCGTAGATGACCGCCTTGGCTTCGCCAACCGTCGCGAAGTACAGCACCCGTCCATCCGAGTGCTTGTAGGCAAAGGTGTTGTGGAAGCCGCCCGGCGCAGCGGGATAGCGGATCCGGGCGACGACCTTCACCGACGCCGGGTCGGGCAAGCCGGTGACGTCGAGGATCACCGCACCCAGGTCGGCATCAGGCCCGCCCTGGAAGAACTGGTAGGACTGGGCGAAGTAGTAGCGGTTACCGATCTTGAAATATTTTCCGTCCATCGCACCGATCCCGGTGTGCAGCTCCGGATTCTCGATGGCCCAGTCCACAATCTTCTTCGGATGCGCCGGATCTTTGATGTCGTAGATCTGGACATCATTGTTCACGAACCCCGAGACGTAGACGTACGGGCGGCCGATCTCCTGTTCGATCTCGATGTCGGAAGCCTTCCAGGCACCGGGATGGGTCACCACGTGGGCGACCATGTGCATGTTGGGAGATCCCCCCTTCTTCTGGTCGGCGCGCGGGACCATGGTGCCAGGATCCTGGGCCAGGGCCGTAGACGCAATACCGCACAGGGCCAGGAGAGCGACGGCTCCACGCATGAGAGGCTCCTCGAGAAAGACAGTTGCAGCGAGTGATCCGGACAGGGATCGGATTATGCGCGCGGGGGAGGGTGATGGGAAGGGCGGCCGGAGCGGCGCGCTGCTCAGCTCGCCGGTGACGGCCCTGTCTGGGTGCAGAAGTGCCACAGCAGCCAGGTATGCCACAGCCAGATCCAGGTCACGGCACCGTAGAATGTGAGCATCACCGCAGGCGAAGCCGGCCCCGAGGCGATGGCTGCAAAGGCGAGAAAGAATCCGACGGCGGTGAAGAGCGAATACGCCGCCGCTCCGCGACGTCGCTCCCTACGGAACCGGCGGGCGAAGACCAATGCGGCGGCAATCAGGGCATAGAAGGCCACTGCACCACAGACAAAATGCAGCATTCCGTCCCGACTCATCGGACCAGTCTCGAGCGGCGTCCCCGGGGGAAAGCCGAGGGCGGGATCGGCGCGGAAGAGGCCCGAGCCGATCAGCCCGAGGCCATACACCGCGAGCAGGATGGGGCCCCAGGTGCCTGCGGGTTGTCCGCGCAGCAACTTCCGCATGCCGAGGGCGCCAGCAACCACGAGGCAGCCAGACAGGATGAAGCTGGTCACCTGCACCCAGCCGAAGGAGCCGTTGCTCATCAGGCTCAGTGCATGACGGCGCATATCGAAGCCGTCGCGCAGCAGGAGCTGACCGATGCCGAGGCTGAGGTACAGCGGTCCCGCGGCGGCACCGCAGGCGAGCAACGCTCGATTGGCCGGCGTGTGATGTTTCATCGGGCCCCTCCTGCCTGCAGCTCCGCGCCCAGCCGGGCCAGGTGGTCGAGGCCCGATCCGACCCCGTTCACATAGCCTCCACCCACATGTTCATTCCGCATCGCGACGGAATCGAAGAGGGTGTGAATGGTCAGGGTGGTCCGCCCGTCCAGCTCCACGAAGGTTACGGTCACGATCATGCGTCCCGATCCGGGCTGCTGAAAACCGTTGTCGTAAACGATCTTCCGGTCGGGGATGATTTCCCGGTAGCTGCCGCCGAATGGTGGCGACTGCACGCCGCTGGGACCGGTCATCGCGAAGCGGAACAGACCGCCCGGCCGGAAATCCATTTCACAGAGGGTGACGGGCCAGCCCTCCGGGCCGAACCAGCGGCGGATATGTTCTGGCGCGCTGTAGGCCAGGAACAGGATCCGGGCCGGGAGGTCGAATACCCGGGTGATGATCACTTCCCGGTCGGCCACCGGCTCAGCTCCGCTTGCGCTTCCCACCATGGGATTCCTTTCGGTGCAGTTCCCGGGCGTACGTCTCGAGATGGTCGAGGCTCTCGGCCCAGAATCGGCGGTAGTCACCGAGCCAGCGGTCGGCCCCGGCGAGGGCGTCACCCTTCAGGCGGACCGGACGGAACTGCGCCTCCCGTCCGCGGGAGACCAGCCCGGCCGCCTCGAGCACCTTCAGGTGCTTCGAGATGGTGGGTTGGCTCAGGTTGAAGGGCGCGACCAGTTGGGTGACGGTCGCCTCCCCCTGGGCCAGACGGGCAAGGATCCGTCGCCGGGTCGGGTCGGCGAGCGCGGCAAAGGTACGGTTGAGCTGCTGATCGACGGCGAGAACCATATTGTTCCCTGGCTATATTGCTCTATAGCTATATACAACAGTCCTGCCGCGCAAGCACCCGGCTCCGTACCGGCCGGGGGGCGATATTGCAGGATGACTGACTACGCCACCGTCCTGGATCCGGCGACGCTCCGGTTCGAACGCCAGCTTCCGGGGCCGATCGAACGGGTCTGGGCCTATCTGACCGAATCCAACAAGCGGGCGGGGTGGCTGGCGGCCGGGACAATGGATTTCCGGCTTGGGGGCAAGGTGGAGCTGGTCTTCCGCAATTCCGAGCTGACCGACCACGACGGCCCCGTCCCCGCGGGCCACGCGGACGAAGCGCGGGGGCGGCCGCTGCGCGGCCGAGTGATCGTCTGCCGGCCGCCGGCGCTGCTGGGCTTCACCTGGGGCGATCCGTCCGAGCCACATTCCGTGGTCAACATGCAGCTGACGGAGCAGGGAGACCAGGTCCTCTTCACGCTGCAGCATCGCATGCTGCCGTCGCGGGAGGCGATGGTCGCGATCGCCGCGGCGTGGCACGTTCACCTCGCGATCCTGGTCGATCGGCTCACCGGCAAGGCGCCGCCCGGATACTGGACGACGCTGGCCCGGCTGGAGCGGGAGTATCAGGCACGGATCTAGGCGGGTCGGCCGGGGGCTGAACCCCCCTCTCGGCCAGACCGATCGCTGAAGCGATATCTTCGAGCCGCCGTGCCGCCGGATGAGCGCTCGGAGGGCAGGAGATTGCTTCGGCCCCGTGGGCCTCGCAATGACTCGGGCCGCCTAGTGCCGATGCGACGTCGAGATCGCGTACACCGCCGAGCGGAGGATCGGGAACGGGTCGTCACTCAACCCGATCCCGTTGGTGATCAGGATCGGATTGAACATCAGCGTCTTCTGCAGCTCGGCGTTGTTCGGCGCGACGGTGGTCAGGCTGATCGTCCCGATCTCCACCCGCTTCCGGTCGCTGGGCCACACGATGGAGCCATCGTTGGTCTGGTCCCCGGGATTCGCCAACTGGACGAACAGCTTGAACTGAATCGGTCCCTTGGCGATCCGGCTGTTCAGGTCATCGAAGAGGTAATTCGGCCCTGCCTTGGCAGCGGCCGCGTCCGTCAAGTGCTTCACGCCGGCCACCGGGATGATCTGGTAGCGGCCCGCGCGCTTCGTGCCGGCGCTATCGGTAAAGATGAAGGCGTTATTGCCGTAAAAATCGAGATTCGCGAAGCTCGCAGCCATCGGCTTGGAGTCCATCACCACCTTGAGGGCGCGCGGGTGACTCCCCATGAACTTTTCGACGGGCGATGGGTGGGGGCTGTCGGGCTTGGTGGCGGCGATCGCGGTCAGCATGGCCAGGAAGTCTTCGGCTGTCCCCACGAAGAACCCATTGTGCGAATTCGCGACGATATCGGTCGAGCCGCCGCCCGGCAGCATGAACCGGATCGCCATGCCGCGGGGCTGGGTATTGGGATTGTTGTCTGGAATGTTGGGGACGCCGGTACCGTCCGAGAACCGGGCCGTGACGGGTACGGCGGTGTGGAAGTGCGCGGCGCGGCTGATCGCCGATGCGCCAGGCGCGGGGGTGAAGGTGCCGGTTACGACCAGGCCCTTGGCGTGGGCGAAGCGGAACCCGGTGTGAATCCCACCGTTGAGCTGCGCCATGACATCCGCGATCTGTTCCGGCATGCTCTTCTGCTGGGCCGCCAGGGCGGCGGGGATGGTGGCCAGGCCGGCCATCACGAGAAGGGTTCGGGCGGTCGGGAATCGCATAAACAGGCTCCGGCGAAGTGGCGAGTGGACCGAATCGAAGCCCTAGGATAGGCTCGCCGGGGCCCTCAATCCATATGGCGTTCGAGGTAGGAGCTGGGTGCCTGGGCCCCGCGCAGGGGGAGGGTCAGCGTCAGCGTCGTTCCCCATCCCGGCCCGCCACTGATCTCCAGCTGCCCGCCGGCCCGCCCCGCCCGTTCCTGCATGCCACGAATCCCCCAGTGCCCGCCACTGACCGCCGCCGCCACCTCGGCCTCGTCGCATCCACGACCGTTGTCCCGCACAATCAGCCCGAGGGAGCGATCCGCGAACGTCAGGGTCACCGCAATCACGGTCGGATTGGCGTGCTTGACGGCGTTGATCACCGCCTCACGCCCGATGCGGAGCGCCGTGGTCTCGATACCGATGTCCAGCCGCCGAGGGGTTCCCTGGACCTCGAACTCCAGGGCAATGGTGGAGTCAATGAGCGCCTGGCGCGCGACCGTTTCCAGCGCCTCACCGAGGTCGTGGTGGTCGAGCTCCGGGGCGCGCATGTCCCATACCATCTGGCGGGCCTCGCGCAGGGTCGCATCGGCGGTGGTCAACACCCGGGTGAGGGCCACGGCGGCATCGCGGGGCGCATCGACCAGCGATCGCTGCACGACCTGCAGCTGGAGCGTGATGCCGGTGAAGCCCTGGAGCAGGGTGTCGTGCAGCTCGCGCGCTAGGCGGGTGCGTTCAACCAGGGTCGCCTCGAACCGGGCGAGCAGCTTGTCGTTCTCCACGCGGGCCCGCGCCCGCTGGACTGCCTGCAGGGTCCCCGCTCCCGCCGCGGCCACCAGGGCGATGAGCAGGGCACGAAACCACCAGGTTTCGAACCAGGTGGGCCGGATGCGAAACGCCAGGGCCGCCTCCTCGGCGGAGGGAACGCCATCTTCATTCCAGGCCCGCACCCGAAAGCGGTAGGGGCCTGGACTCAGTTGAGCGTAGGAGGCGACCCGTTCGGGGCCGCTGCGCACCCAGTCCCGATCCGCCCCGTCGAGGCGGTACTCCAGGACGGCCCGTTCCGGAATCTCGAGGCCGGTGGCGGTATAGCGGAACTCCAACCGCGAGGGGCTGGGAGGGAGGGTGATGGTATCGGTACGTGTCACGGTCACGCCGTTCACGGTCAGCTCTTCGATCTGCGCGACCGGGGGCCGCGGATTCGCCACGAAAGCCGCCGGGTCCACCACGGCCAGACCGGCCGGGGTACTGAACCAGAGTCGGCCGTCGTGGGCGGCAAATGCCGGGGACTGGTTCAGCACGGTCAGCTTTCCCACCCGGAGACCATCCAGACCGTTGAAGACCCGGAGGGGTATGGTCACCGGCTCTCCATCGGCCAGGCGGTGCAGCTCCCGCAACGGCGCCCGCGCCACACCACGGTCGCTGGCCAGCCAGAGGAATCCCGGCGTGATCAGCAGGGCCCGCGAACCGGCCGCGAGGAATCCGCTCACTTCGGGAATGTGCAGGGCCGTCCCTTTCCCCCCGACCATCCGGAACAGTTGGCCTTCCGAACCTGCACCCCAGAGCGTATCGCCCCCCTCGGTGACCAGTTCACCCAGGGCAGTGATGGTGGAGGGGAGCGGCCGGCGGAGGACGCTGTCGCCCGTCAGCTCAAATAGCCCCGGCGGGTGCTCGGTGGTGATCCAGAGACGCTCCCGGTGATCCACCATCAGCGTAAAGATCTCCGGGTCTCCCAGTCCGGGGAGCTGCACCGGCCGCAACTGGTGGTCATCAATGCGCACCAGACCACGTGGGTAGAGTCCCATCCAGGTGGTCCGGCCCTGGACGGCCGCTCGGGGTGTCGGCCGCCGCTGGGGTGGGAGCGCGGCGCCACCAGGATAGGACAAACGCCCGTCGTGATACAGCATCAGTCGCGGGTCATCGCCCCGGGAGAGCCACAGCCCGTCACGGGTGGCGATGAACGGGATATAGCCGGCCGTACCTGTCAGCCGACGGTCGACTACCCGGATCGGCCCAGGCTGCCGGCGGATGATGCCACCATCCAGTCGGAAGATCCCGCTGCTACCATAGGCCATTGCCCAGATGGAACCGTCGTCGGCTTCGTGGATGGCGAGCGGGGAGTCGAACGGCAGGCCCAGTCGGCGGTCGATCGTGACGAAGGGCGAGGCGCGCAACCGGTCGAGTCCCCCATCCGTCACGATCCAGGCGACGCCCTGCGGATCCAGCAGGAGATCGTGCACCACGGCATCCGTCAGCCCGTCGCGTTCGGTGAACTGCTCCAGCCGGTCCGACCGCCACCGCAGGACGCCCGCTCCGCGGGTGCCGATCCAGACGGCACCGTCGGGGGCCTCGACCGCCACGGTGGGTCGCAGCGGCCGGCCCTGGACCTCCAGCGTGGACCATGCACCGGCGCGGAGCAGGTTCAACCCATCCCCCGCCACCAGGAGCGTGCCATCGCGTGTCGTCAGCAGGGGCCGCACGATCGGATCGCGGAATCGCTGCGCCTGACGCACGGCACGGGACCCGGTGACATGCCACAATCCCTGGCCCCGCGTCCCGACCCAATAGCCGTCCCCGGTATCGGGGACGATGCCCATTACCCCGGTGTCGGGCAGTTCGAGCGGGAGTCCAGCTGGCACAAACTCGCCGGCCTGCAGGCGTCGCAGCCGGCGCTCCAGCCCGCTGATGACCCAGATGCCGCCGGCGCGGGCCTCGAGCATACGACCCAACAGCGCCAGCTGGAGATCGGGGGGGCGCACCACCGTAAAGACCCCCGCGCGATAGGAGACGAGCGCATTGTCCGCGCTACGCAACCAGAGCACGCCCTCGTGATCCACGAGCAACAACCTGAGCTCGCCTGCCTGCTCGCCGCGCAAGGCGGGGATTCGGCTGCCGTCCAGCACCGTGAAGCGGATTCCATCGAACCGGACCAGCGTCGCTCCGCTGTTGAACCAGAGGTACCCGTCCGGGGTACGGAGCACCTGAGAGGTGCCCAGGAAGGGGAGCCCCGATTCGGCGTTCCAGGCGGTGTGCTGCAACTGCTGCAGTGACCGGGTGGCGTGCTCCTGTGCCGCGGCACCTGGCGCCGCGAGGAGGGTGGCAAGAAAAACCAGCAGCAGGCGCCGCTGGCGGAGGGGAGACACTTGCGACACGGGGTATGTCGTCCGACGCGTTAAAGGCGGCTGGCAGCTTGGCTAGAAGGTGCCCGGCTCGGGGGGACCGCGCCAGTGCTTCCCCGTACCTCTATGTGGGGATGCCGCCGCCGGGGCGCGGAAGGTATCGTACCCGCATGAACGACCGGACCATTTCGTGAGCCCTGCGATCACCATCCTGCTCGCCGACGACCACCCGCTGATTCGCGCGGGGCTGGCGGCATTCATCACCACCGAAGCCGACCTCCAGGTGGTGGCAGAAGTGACGAACGGCGAAGAAGCGCTGGAGCGGTATCGGGAGCTCCGCCCTGACATCGTGCTGATGGACCTGCGCATGCCGGTGATGGATGGGCTGGCGGCCACGCGGGGAATCCTGGGTGAGTTTCCCGAGGCGCGGATCGTAGTGCTGACGACCTACGATGGCGATGAAGACATTTACCGGGCGCTGGAGGCAGGGGCGAAAGGATACCTCCTGAAAGACATGCTGCGCACCGAAGTGCTGTCGGTGGTGCGGGCGGTGCACCGTGGACTGCGCGGCATCCCGGCGCCGGTGGCGGCCCGACTGGCGGAGCACACGCCGCGTATCGAGCTGACCCCCCGGGAAACCGAAATCCTGCGGCTGGTGGCGAAGGGGCAGAGCAATCCCGAGATCGCCAAGTCGATCGGCCGGACCGAGGGGACCGTCAAGGTACACCTCAAGAACATCCTCCAGAAGCTCGGCGCTGACGACCGCACCGAGGCGGTCACCACTGCACTCAAGCGCGGGTTCATTCGCCTGGACTAGTTGTACCGGCCGCCCCCTCCCGCCCGACCTGCACCGACTCTCCCGTCGGGCATCCATAGCCCCGGCACCAGTCGCCAAGGCGTCGATGCGCCACCCGGCGCAGCAGAACCGCAGGGTCGTGCGTAACAGCTCTTGTCGGCACCACAGGTGAGCCGGGGGACCACCCCGGTTGCATTCTGTGTCGTCGGGTGATCATGTTCGACGGCGGATGCCACATCCCGTACCGCTCCAGTCCTCATTCCCGGATCTCTCCATGCGCCGTGTCCGTAGCCTGTGGCTGCTTCTCCTCCTCGGCGCCGCACCCGTCGCGGCCCAGACGGTCGATTCGTCGACTGTCACCCTCGACCTGATCCAGAACAGCGATTTCTTTGACGAGGCCCGGGTGCCACCCATTCGGTGGACGCCGGACGGCGCGGCCTACTACTCCTCTGTCCGCCGGAGTGGGGCGCCGGGTCCCGATCTGGTGCGGGTCGATCCGGTGACGGGGGCACAGACCGTCCTGGTCCGCAGCGAACAGCTGGTGCCGCGGGGTGACAGTGTGCCGCTCCGGGCCCAGAGCTACCGCTTCTCGGACGACGGCAAGCGCCTGCTCCTCTTCACCAATACCAAGCGGGTCTGGCGCATCAACACCCGCGGCGACTACTGGGTGCTGGACCTCGGCAGCGGTGCGCTTCGGAAGCTGGGCGGTGCCACCGCCAAGCCCTCGACGCTCATGTTTGCCAAGTTCTCCCCCCAGGGCGACCGGGTCGCCTATGTACGGGAGAACAACATCTATGTCGAACGGGTGCTCGACGGGCGGATCACGGCGCTGACGAGAGATGGCAGCACTACAACCATTAATGGGACCAGCGACTGGGTCTACGAGGAAGAGTTCGGCGTGCGGGACGGGTTCCGCTGGAGCCCCGATGGCACCCGGATCGCCTACTGGCAGTTCGATGCGAGCGGGATCCGGAATTTCCTGCTGATCAACGATACCGATTCACTCTACTCCTTCACCATTCCGATCCAGTACCCCAAGGCGGGGACCATCAATTCGGCGGTGCGGATCGGAGTGGTTCCGGCGGTGGGCGGTGTCACCCGCTGGCTCAAGGTGCCCGGCGCCCCGCGCGATATCTACCTGCCGCGGATGGAGTGGGCCGAGTCGAGCACCGAAGTCATTGTGCAGCATATGAACCGGCTGCAGAACACCCTGACGGTGCTGATGGGCGATGCGCGCACCGGCAAGACCACGCCGATCATGGTGGAACGGGACAGTGCCTGGGTCGAGGTGGTGGACGACTGGAACTGGCTCGACGGTGGCAAGCGCTTCCTCTGGGTGAGTGAGCGGGATGGGTGGAATCATGTCTACACCGTCTCGCGCGACGGGCGCGACGTGAAGCTGCTGACGCCAGGCAACTTCGACGTGGTCGACATCACCGCGGTCGACCCGAAGGGCGGCCGGATCTATTTCCGCGCCTCACCCGACAATGCCACCCAGCGGTACCTCTACACCGCCCGGCTCGATGGCAGCGGTGCGCCGACGCGGCTCTCGCCCGCTGATCAGGCGGGGACGCACAATTACAACGCGAGCGAAGGCGGCCACTTCGCCATCCACCAGTTCTCCAACTTCAACACCCCACCGGTGGTCGAGCTGATCTCGCTGCCGGATCACAAGGTGATTCGTACCCTGGCGGATAACGCCGAGCTCAAGCGGCGGATGGCGCTGCTGCGCAAAGGCCCGGCGAAGTTCTTCCAGGTGGACGCCGGCAACGGCCTGATGCTCGACGGCTTCGTGATGTATCCCGCCAACTTCGACAGCACCCGCAAGTATCCGGTGCTGTTCCATGTCTACGGTGAACCGGCGGGGCAGACGGCCACCGATTCGTGGGGCGCCAACGATCCCTGGCATCTGATGCTGACCCAGATGGGCTACGCCGTGATCTCGGTCGACAATCGTGGCACGCCGGCGCCGAAGGGGCATGCCTGGCGCAAGTCGATCTATCGGAAGATCGGCGTCGTGGCGAGTGAGGATCAGGCGGGTGCGGCGCGGGCGATCGGCAAGTGGTCGTGGGTCGATTCCACCCGGTTCGCCATCTGGGGCTGGAGCGGCGGCGGGTCGATGACACTGAACATGATGTTCCGTCATCCGGAGCTGTACAAAGTCGGGATGTCGGTGGCGCCGGTGCCGGACATGCACTTCTACGATACCATCTACCAGGAACGGTACATGGGGCTGCCGCAGGACAACGAGGAAGACTACCGGCAGGGGTCGCCGATCACCTTCGCCGAAGGGCTGGAGGGCAAGCTGCTGGTGGTACACGGCAGCGGGGACGACAACGTGCACTACCAGGGGACCGAGACGCTGGTGAATCGGCTGATTGAACTCAACAAGCCGTTCAGCATGATGGTCTATCCCAACCGGAGCCACGGGATCTACGAGGGGGAGGGGACCCGGATGCATCTGTACAGCCTGCTGACCCGGTTCCTGACGGAGAATCTGAAGGCGAAGTGAGGGGCTGGTCGCCCCCCAATGCACTAAAAGAAGGCAATCCCCTGACCTTTGAACGGAGGTCAGGGGATCGCTGTATTCACTGGTCGACAGCCGCCCCTGCCGTTCCACCGCCCCCGGTTAGCTTCCCCCTTCATGTCATCGCTCCCCAACGTCGCCGCCCACCGGCTGCTGGACGCCTTCCTCGAGGATTCCGGTGTCCGCACGCTCGATGACCTGCTGCGCTGGGTGCTGCAGGAGACCCCGGAGCTCCACGGCCGGGAGACGCCCCGGACTCGGCGGCTCGCGTTGCTCGGTGAGGTGCTGCGGGACCACCCGCGGCACACCGAGCTGCTGGAGCGGCTGCGGACCACCTGGACCTACGGGTCGACCGTGCGCCTGCTGGCCGAGACCGGCCTGCCGACGCATGTGACGCTGGTGAAGGAGTCGTTTGAACGCCTGGTGGACCGGTTCATTCCCCGCCTCGCCCCCACCGACGATCTCTACGTCCTGCTGTCCCAATTGAAGCTGACCGAGGCCGATGCCCTGTGGGTGGAGGGACTCTCGGACGAAGCACTGGCCCCGTGGCGGGCGCTGGTCGCGCTGCCGGACCGGATCCTGCTCGACGCCTCGCGGCTGCTCGCGCGGCGCGCGACTGCGGTGGGGCTGGCGCGGGACATCCTGGAACTGACGCCCGGATCGGCGGAATCAAGCTCTCCCTTCTTCAACCTGCCATCCGTAGTGGACCCGCTCGCGGAGCGGCCGGAGGACACCACCCGCTGGATCGACTGGAACGAGGCGCTGAATGCCTGCCGCGTGCGCATGGTCGAGTGCCTCGCCCAGCTCGAACGGCGCGGCGTCTCCACCGATCTGATCTACCGCCTGGAACTGCTGGAAGCCCAGCTCAGCCGGCTCGACGATCTGCTGCAGGTGGCCACCGGTCGCAACGACGGACGGTCCCTTGCCAGTGACCTGATCCGCGCCAGCATCCGGCAGCGCGGGGTGGGATCGCTCGCCGGCACCGCCCTCAAGCGGCTGGCCCGCAAGGTGGTGGAGCACGCCGGCGATGCCGGCGAGCACTACGTGGTCCGCTCCCGTTTCGACTGGAGCGAAACCGGGCGGACCGCCGGCTGGGCGGGAGTGCTGACGGCCTTCACCGCACTCGGCAAATTCGGGCTGGGTGCGTTGCCACTGTCGCCGATGATCCTCGGCCTGAGCCTGGCGACGAATTATGCCGTCAGCTTCATTGCGCTGCAACTGTTCCACCTCACCCTGGCCTCGAAGCAGCCGGCGGTGACGGCGGCCGCCCTGGCCAACGCGCTGGAACACCGCGATGATGTCGCCGACCAGGTGGAGCTGGTGGCGGGGATCACCCGCTCCCAGATGATCGCCACGATCGGCAATGTCGTGGTCACCTTCCCGGTCTCGATGGCGCTGGTGGCGCTGGGATGGTGGGTGGCGGGGACCCCGCTCCTCACCGAGGAAAGTGCGCTCCATTCGGTCCACGGGATGCACCCCTGGCTGTCGATGACGATTCCGTTCGCCGCTCTGACCGGTGTCTTTCTCTGGCTGGCCAGCCTCGGCGCCGGCTGGGCTGCCAACTGGAGCGCCTTCCGCGGCCTGCCCGAAGCGGTGAGCCGGCTTCCCACCCTGCGCGCGGCGGTCGGCCCGGTGCGGGCGGCCCGCATCGGCACCTTCATCGACCAGAACCTCAGCGGTATTGTCGGCTACACGATGCTCGGTTTTCTGCTCGGTTTCATGCCGGTGCTGTTCCGCTTCATGGGGCTGCCCATCGAAGTACGCCATGTGACGCTCAACGCCTCGGCACTGGCGATCGCCGCCAGCTCGTTGTACGGCACGGCCGCCTTTCACTGGGGTGATGTCGCGTGGGGTGTGGTGGGCGTGGCGTTGACGGGGGTGTTCAACTTCGGGGTATCGTTCGCCCTCGCGCTGCGCACCGCGATGCGCGCCCGCGACCTGGCCGGACCCGAACGGGCCCGGCTCTGGGCCGCGATTCGGCATGCCTTCAGCGCCGATCCCCGGCGCTTCCTGTGGCAGCCGCGCGTCGGGTCCGCACCAGCGCAGACCGGCACCTGACCCCAGAGGGCGCTATTCGCTCCTGAGCGCGGTCATCGGCGAGACCCGGGTCGCGCGCCAGGCTGGGAGGGCGCCGGCGATGACCGCGATGGCGAGCAGGACCACCGCCGCGCCGATGTAGACCGTCGGCTCGGTCGGCTGGGTCTTGAACAGCAGCGGCGCGGTCAACTTCGCGGCAAAGACCGCGACCCCCAGCCCGATGATCACGCCGGCCGCCACCAGCACCACTCCTTCCTGCAGCACCAGACGGATCACCCGACCCGCCCTGGCGCCAAGCGCGATACGAACCCCGATCTCGCGGGTGCGCTGCGCCACGCCGTGGGCCAGCAGGCTGTAGAGGCCCACCGCAGCGAGCAACAGCGCCAGGGCGCCGAATGCCGTGAAGAGGCCCGCCCCCGTCTTCCACGACTGGAAGGTCGGGGAATAGACCTGCTCGAAGGTCTCCGTGTCCACGAAGCGAAGCTGTGGCTCGAGCTGGAGCAGCTGGGTGCGGACCGCCCCGGCGAGGAGCAAGGGCTGTCTGCTGCGCAGCATCAGGACGTGCGGAGGGATCGCGTCCGGTGGCGGCGGCAGCTGAGGGACCGGGTAGTAGTACTGGGAGCGGACCTCGCCTTTGAGCATCTCGAGACTTCGCCGTGTGTCATTCGCCACACCAACGATTTCGCGACACGGAGCACTCGCGTCCCCGAACTTGAGACACTTGCCCAGGGCACTTTCATTGGGCCAGATGCTCCGGGCCATGGTCTCACCCACCACCGCCACCAGCGCGCTGCCGGCAACGTCCCCCGCCTGGAATCCGCGACCTTGGGTAATGCGGATACCCATGGTCTCGAAGAAGCTGGTACCGACCCCGTCCAGATACGGACCGCCGGAGGGCGGGTGCGGGATGCTGTCGAATCCGGGAATCGTCATCTCCACGCCCCAGCCCTGGTTGAACGGGGTGGTGGTGGACGACGTGACGCCCTCGACGCCCGGAAGTTGACGTAGCCGCTCCTCGGCTCGCTGATAGAACGCCATCTTCGCCACGTCGGTGTAGCTGCCCGGAAACCTCGGCGTGATGACCAGGACCTCGTCGCCCGGGATGCCGATATCAACGGACAGGATGCGATGAAAGCTGAGCAGGAAGAGGCCGGAGCCGATGAGAAGCGTGACCGAGAGCGCGGTCTGCAGCACGACCAGCCCTCGCCGGAGCACCTGATGTCCTCCGCGTCCGGTGGTGACTTCCTTGAGCGCCTGCAGGAGATTGGGACGGCTCTCGAGCCAGGCCGGAATGAGTCCTGCCAGGAGGCCAGTAGAAAGCGCGGCAAGCAAGGTGAAGCTGGCGACACGCCAGGAGAGTGGTGTCAGCGGTTCGGTGAGATTCGGCTGAATCAGGGAATGGAACAGGCTGCTGCCAGAGAAGGCGAGGACCAGCGCCCCGACACCGCCAATCATGGCGAGCACCAGGCTTTCGGTCAGCAGTTCGCTGACCAGTTGCCATCGGCTGATGCCGAGCGCCAGTCGCACGGCGATCTCACGCCGCCGCCGGATGGCGCGAAAGAGCAGCAGGTTCGTCACGTTGGCACAGGCCACGAGCAGCACCGCGAGTGACACAGCGCCCGCCCAGAGCGCGACACGGTTCTGGGCCCCACTCGCCGGGCCGCGGGCTTCGAGCAGTGGTCCGAGCGTGATGCGCGCATGCTGCGGGACGGCATAGGTCGAGTCGCCGGCGGATCGCCCCGCGAGATGGAGCGAGGTCGCCTCCGCCTCGGCCCGGCTGATGCCGACACCCGCTTTCACCCTGGCGACGGCGCCGAGCCAGAAATGCCCCCGGCTGTGCTTCCAGTCCCCGTCGATCGTCTCCCGGCTGCCGGGCGTCAGCGGAAGCCAGGCATCGGTTCGGGTGGCTGCGAGCCCCGAGAATCCCTGCGGTGCAACCCCAATCACGGTGTATCGCCCGACGCCAATCTCGAGCTGCTGGCCAAGCGCGCTGGGGGATCCGCCGAACTGTCGTTGCCAGAGACCATACCCGATCACCACGTTCGCGAGTCCCGCAGCGGCAGAGTCATCGGATGGCTCGAAGAATCGTCCCAGCAACGGCTTCACCCCGAGGAGTTCGAACCAGCCGGGCTCGACAATGGTGACGGGAATTCGCTGGACGCTTTCGCCGCGTCCCAGTGGAAAATTCCTGTCCGTGTACGCGAACACGCCTTCCAGACTCGCTGGCGTGCTTGAGGTCGACAATGTCCGGATAGGTCATGGTCGACCCATAGATCCACGCTCCCTGCGGATGACGGGTGACGTAGACGCGGCGGACCAGGTCGGGGTCGCGCACCAGTGCCGGCTGGGCGAAGAGCAGGTGGTCGAGGACGGAGAACATCGAGGTATTGATCCCGATGCCGAGCCCCAGGGTGAGGGCGACGACGAGGGCGAACCCCGGGTTTCGGCGGACGCCGCGCCAGGCCAGGCGCACGTTGCGGTGCAGCAGCGCGAGATATTCGGTGCGGCGCTGTTCGGTGCGACGATGCTGCCCGATCTGGGTGAGCTGCTGGCGATAATCGGTGAGGTCGCCGAAGCGCCGCTTCGCCTCGGCGGTCGCCTCCTCGGGCGACAGGCCGCTGGCGATGAGGTCGTCTGTCGTCCGCTGGAAATGAAAGGCGAGTTCGTCGTCGATCTCGGTTTCGATCGGACGCTCGAGATGGAACCAGCGCCGGATACCGGCGAAGCCGCTCATGGGGTCACCTTGACGTCGGGAGCGAGGACCTTGAAGACGGCTTCGGCATGGCGCCTACTCGCTCCGCAACGCCGTCATGGGGCTGACGCGGGATGCGCGCCAGGCAGGGAACGCCCCTGCCAGTGTCGCGATGATCAGCAGGACCAGCGCGACCGCACCATAGACCATTGGTTCACCCGGCGAGGTGTCGAACAACAGCGGCGCCGCTTTCATGGCGCCGAGATAGGCCGCCGCGAGTCCGAGGACCACACCACCGAGCACCAGGATGACGCCCTGCTGCAGTACCAGTCCCACCACACCGGCCGGACGGGCGCCCAGCGCCATCCGCACGCCGATCTCCCGAGTGCGCTGTACGACGCCGTAGGACAGCAGACTGTAGAGACCGACTGCCGCGACCAGCAATGCCAGCCCACCGAAGGCGCTGAAGAGCGCAGCGCCAGTACTCCAGGAACGGAAGTCGGGATTGTACAGGTCCTGCAGCGTTTCGGTCTCGACGTAGCGGAGTCCCGGGTTGAGCTGGGTGATCAGCTGACGGACCGGAGCGGCGAGCGCGAGGGGCTGGTCCGCCCGTACCATGAGCGCCGCTGGCGCCGAGCCGGGTGATTGTGACAGCGGCACGTAGTACTGGCTGCGCTCCTCACCCCGGATGCCGCTGCGGCGGGTGTCCGCTACGACTCCGACCACCTCAGTGCAGGCGGTGGTGCTGTCCCCGATGAGCACACACTTGCCCAGCGGGCTTTCGTCCGGCCAGATCAGGCGGGCCATGGTCTGTCCCAGAACGGTGACCCGGGCCGAGCCAGCCTGATCCTCCGGGCCAAAACCGCGGCCCTGCAGCACCCGCAGTCCCAGCGCCCCGAAGTAGTTGGTACTCACCCGGTCGATGTACGGCCCACCGGTCGCGGCGGTCGGAATCGAATCCCGACCCGGTACCTTGAACTCTTCGGCCCAGTTCCAGTTGTGCGGAACCACATTGGTCGCGGCGACCATCTCGACTCCAGGCAGGCCACTCACCCGATCCTGCGCCTCACGAAAGAAGGTCGCGATCTCCGCCTCCGGCGTGTTCGCCGCGAACGCTGGTGTGACCACCAGCACTCGGCTCATCTCCATGCCCATGTCGAGCGCACGTACCTGCGCAAAGCTGCGCAGGAAGAGGCCGGCGCCAACCAGCAGGACCACGGAGAGTGCTGCCTGCAGCACCACGAGCCCGGCGCGGATCCCCCCCTGGCCCGCATGACCTGGTGCGGTCTGCTTGAGCGAACTGAGCAGGTCGGGGCGACTCTCCAGCCAGGAGGGAATCAGCCCCGCCACCGTCCCAGCCGCGAGCGCAGCGAGCAGGGTGAAGCCGATGATCCGGGGGGAGAGCGCCGGAAGCGTGGCCGCCAGGTCGGGCTGCAGCAGCCCGTGCAGCAATCCACTCCCCCACGCTGCCAGCAACAGAGCGCCCCCGCCACCGAGCAGGGCGAGGAGCAGACTCTCGGTCAGCAGTTCAGCGATGAGCTGACGGCGGCTGATGCCGAGGGCCAGACGGATGGCGATTTCCCGCCGCCGCCGGACGGCACGGAACAGGAGCAGGTTCGCAACGTTGGCGCAGGCGACCAGCAGGACTGCCAGCGAGACCCCACCGGCCCAGAGCGAGATGCGGGTCTCGTCGTCTCGGCCGGGCCCGCGGGCCTCAAGCAACGGGGCGAAGAGCAGGTGAGCCTGCTGCCGGCTGTATCGGGTGTCGCCCGATCGCCCGGCGAGATGCAGGGCGGTACCTTCTGCCTGGACCTGCTCAATGCTGGCGCCCGGGGCGAGGCGCGCGACGCCCCTGAGCCAGTAGAAGCCGCGACTGCGCTCCCAGTCCCCGCTGACCGATTCCCCCGCTGACGGGCGCAGCGGCAGCCACACATCAACCGGGGCGACATCCACCCCGGTGAATCCGCGCGGTGCCACGCCAACCACGGTGTAGCGACCGTTGCCGAGGTCGAGGACCTTTCCGAGCACCGAAGGAGCGCCACCAAACTGCCGCTGCCACAATCCGTAGCTGATCACGGCGACGGCATTGCCGGGTGCCAGCGAATCATCGGCAGGGACCAGGAATCTTCCCAGCGCCGGGACCGTGCCCAGCAATGGGAAGAAATCCGGGCTCACCAGGTTCACCGGGGTCATGCGTACGCCTTCGCCGCGCCCGAGTGCGAGGGTCGCCGCGTGGTAGGCGGCCACACCACTCAGGCCGTGGGCGGCCTTGAGGTCGGCGATATCGGACCAGGTCATCACCTGGCCGTAGATCATCCGCCCCAGCGGATTGCGGACGACAAACACCCGCCGCACGTTGTCCGGCTGTTGAATGTGTGCCGGCGCGCGGAAGAGAATCCGGTCCAGCACCCCGAACATCACGGCGTTGACGCCGATGCCCAGCCCAAGCGTGACCGCCACGATCAGGGCGAAGCCGGGATTGCGGCGCACGCCGCGCCAGGCCACGGAGAGATGGCGCAGGAAGAGGGCGAAGAACTCGGTGCGACGCACCTCCGTGCGACGGCTGTTGTCGATGGCGCGCAGTTCGCTGCGATAGGCGGACACATCGCCAAACCGCCGCAGGCCTTCGGCGCGGGCCGCCTCAGGTGTCATCCCGCCGGCGACCAGTTCCTCGGTGACGCGCGCGAAATGAAAGGCGAGTTCCTCGTCGATATCTTCCTCGACGGCGCGATCAAGGTGGAACCAGCGCCGCACGCCGCGGAACCGACTCACGCGGCCTCTCCCGACTCCGCGGCCAGGACCTTGAACACCGCCTCGGCGTAGCGAGTCCACCGGGTGCGCTCGCTCTCGAGCTGGCGCTGGCCCTCACGGGTCAGCTCGTAGAACCGGGCTTTGCGGTTGTTCTCGGAGACACCCCAGGTGGACCCGATCCACCCGCGCCGCTCCAGCCGGTGCAGGGCAGTGTAGAGGGCTCCCTCTTCGACGCCGAGGGAGTCGTCGCTGGTGGTGCGGATCCAGCGGGCGACGGCGTACCCGTGCCGTGGGCCGAAGATCAGCGCCTTGAGGACCAGGACATCGAGGGTGCCCTGGAGGAGGTCGAGCGAGGCCGGCGGCATGGGGTGCTCCCCTGAGATGTTGAGGGGAATATGCCGAGGCGGTGCGGGCAACACAAGCCGCGCGCAGGGGCCCCCGATCGGGTAGCGCCTCGGGGCCCTCCCCTACGCCACGGGGCCCCCTCCAGCGCCCGGGGGCCCCCTCCCAACTAGCTGCGCACCGGGGGCCCCCCCCGACAACAAATTCTCCCCCAGGATCAGTTTTGCGGTTACCGGAAAACTCGCTTCAGGCCTTTGTAACGCACCCGGGTCCGCTGAGGCTGAGCGGGAGACCCCCTGAGGCTGTGAGAAGAATCGCGCATGTCCTGCGTCCATCAACGATCCCAAGCCCACACTCCCGCGGAGGCCGTATGCCGATCACCATCAGCGAACTCACCGTAAAAACCAATCCCGGGGCGGCGATACTCTCGCTCGAGCAGCGGGTAGCCTTGCTGGAGTCTGTGTTGCAGGTGGGTAGCTCGCAGACCACGCTGAGCTTTGGCGGGGCCTCAATAACCTTGTCTGCGACCGGAAATGTGACGATCACGGGGCGCGATATCACCATGAACAGCAGCAACAAGCTGATCATGAAGTCGTCGGGAGACCTCACGATGAAGGCCGCCAAGATCAACCAGAACTGAAGCGGCGGTATCACAGACAGGCCGGCATGCCGGGCTGACCAGTAGATACAGAGAGGGCGACCCACAGGGTCGCCCTCTTGAGTAACACCATTGCCGCCAGGACCCCCGATCATCCTCAGTCCTCGGGATACCCGGTTGGGTTCTGCGACTGCCAACGCCAGGCGTCGCGGCAGATTTCCTCGACCCCGCGCGCGGCGGTCCAGCCCAGTTCGGTCCGCGCCAGCGAGGGATCGGCATAGCAGCTGGCCGCATCCCCGGGGCGACGCGGGGCGATGCGATAAGGCACCTTCTTCCCACTGGCCCGCTCGAAGGCGTGCACCAGCTGCAGCACACTCAAGCCCACGCCGGTGCCGAGGTTCCAGGGGATACATCCGGTCATGGTGGCGAGACGATCCAGCGCCTTGAGGTGACCGATCGCCAGGTCCACCACGTGGATGTAGTCCCGCACACCGGTGCCGTCCACGGTCGGATAGTCGTTGCCGAAGATGTTGAGCTCAGGTAACCGGCCCACGGCGACCTGAGTAATGAACGGAAGCAGATTGGTGGGGATCCCGGTGGGGTCCTCGCCGATGCGCCCGCTCTCGTGTGCTCCGACCGGATTGAAGTACCGCAGCATGGCGATCCGCCAGGTGGGATCGGCCCGATGCAGGTCCCGCAGCAGCCACTCGATCTCCAGCTTGGTCCGTCCGTAGGGGTTCACCGCATCGAGCGGGAAATCCTCGGTGATCGGGACGGTGCGCGGATCTCCATATACCGTGGCCGAGCTGCTGAACACCAGCGTCTTGACCGCGTGCTTCTCCATGATTTCCGTCAGCACCAGGGTGCCAACCAGGTTGTTCATGTAATACTTGCGCGGCAGCGCCACCGACTCACCCACCGCCTTCAGGCCGGCGAAATGGATGACCGCATCCGGCCTGGTCTCCTTGAACACCTGGTCAAGCCGATCCCGCTCCAGCAGATCCACCTGGTCAAACCGCAGCGTGCGACCAGCGAGCGCCTGCACTCGGCGCATCGCCTCGGGCTTGGCGTTGCTCAGGTTGTCGACGATCACCACCTCATGACCGGCCTGCAGCAACTCGAGACAGGTGTGGCTGCCGATGAAGCCAGCGCCGCCGGTAACCAGGATCTTCATGCCCGCTCCCGCAGATGGTAGCCCCGGAATCCGCATTCCGGAGTGGAACGCCCTGCTGCAGATAATAGACAGAGTGGCAGGAAACCGCGACCGAGACGTCACCGTACAGGAGCGACTTTCCCACGACCGGAGCCTGCATGCACTACCCCTGTCAGATCCTACTCCTCGGCAGCCTCCTTCTCGTGCCGCAGGTGGCTCGGGCCCAGGATCCCAATCTCTCGATGCGGATCCGGGAGGTGGCGCCCCATTTCCAGCTCATCTCCGGTTACTACAACGGCAACATCCTGGTTTTTCAGGGCCGCACCGGACTGTTGCTGGTCGATGGGCAGTCGACCAAGCGGGTGGGGCAGGCCGACTCCGCCCTGCGGACGGTCACACCGTTGCCGGTCCGGATGCTGGTCAGCACCCACTATCACGGCGATCACCTCGAGGGCAACGCCCACTGGAAGGCCCAGGGCGCCCGACTCATCGCCCAGGCGGCGCTGGTGGAGGAAGCGAAGAAGGACACCACCATTCCCGAGCGGGAATGGCACCGGCCCGCTGCCTCGCCCGACATGCTTCCCGACCAGACCTTTGAAGACTCCATGGCCTTCGAGTTCGAGGGAGAACCGGTGGTCCTGCTGCATCCGGCGGCGGCGCACACCCGCGGCGACGCGATCGTCTGGTTCCCCCGCGCGAATGTGATTCACACCGGCGATATCCTCGAGCGCGAAGCGCCGCCGTTCATCGACTGGTGGGCCGGCGGCTCGCTCGACGGCATGATCGCGGGATGTGACCTGGTCCTCGCCCGGATCAACGAGCGTACGATCATCGTCCCCGGCCACGGCACCACCACCAATCGTGCTGGGTTGCTGCGCTATCGCGAGATGCTGGCGACCGCCCGGGAGCGAATCGGCGCCCGGGTCGCCGCCGGCGACAGCGACGAGACGATCATCGCCGCCCATCCCCTGCGCGAATGGGAAGCGGACCTCGGCGGCGAACGTCGGGCCGGGCAGTTGATTACCCAGATCACGTTCGGGATGCGGCGGAACAGCCGGTGAGGACTGCCGGTGAGGACTGCGGGTGAGGACTGCCGGTGAATAGTCTCACCTGCCGTTCTCACCTGCTGTTCTCACCTGCTGTTCTCACCTGCCGTTCTCACCTGCCGTTCTCACCTGCTGTTCTCACCTGCCGTTCTCACCTGCTGTTCTCACCTGCTGTTCTCACCTGCTGTTCTCACCTGCTGTTCTCACCTGCCGTTCTCACCTGCCGTTCTCACCTGCTGTTCTCACCCGCTGTTCTCACCTGCTGTTCTCACCCGCCGTTCTCACCCGCTGTTCTCACCTGCTGTTCTCACCCGCTTCTCTCACCCGCCGTTCTCACCCGCAGGCCTCTCCTAGAATCCCCACCGCAGCAGTCAGCTGCGCGTCGGAGAGATACGGCGCCGGGCCGAGTCGGAGCACATCGCCGCGCGCATCGGTCCAGACGCCGCGGGCCTGCAGCGCCTGGCTGAGCGCACTCGCGTTCGTGGTATGCAGCGCGAGAAAGCCGGCAATCTCCTCCAGCGGCACCGATCGGTCACGCCGAACCACGGCGGGGCTCAGGTCCAGCGCGTCGAAGGCGCGAATCAGCAGTCCCACCTGGTGCTGGCTGATGTTCCGCAGCCGGTCCGTCGTCAGCTCCTGCTCCTCGAAGAATCGCAAGACGCGTGCGGCGCGGTAGTGGCTGGTCGGATCGTAGGTGGCTCCCGCAAAGCGATCAGCGCCCTGACCATAAGTGACCATACCGGGTCGACGGGGATCGGCCAGCGCACTGAACTCGCTGTACCAGCCGGTGACCACGGGTCGCAACTCCGAATCGCGCGGGAACCGGAGAAAGCAGTTCCCTTCGCCCAGCTGGCAGTACTTGTACCCGCCGCCGACGACATAGGCCTCCCGCAGTCCCAGGGCCTGCACCGAAAAGGGCGCGACATTCAGCGCATGATAGGCGTCCACCAGCAACGCCGTCCCGGTACGGCGGCAGCGGGCGGGCAGCGCGGGGAGGTTGGGGAGGATGCGACCTGAATTGAAGAAGACCGCGGAGACCAGCACCGCCGCCGTCCGGTCATCAATGACCGCGACCACCCGCTCGGCCAGGGTCGCGATCGGGTGCTGCGGCACCCGGACAATCTGGATGCCGGATTCCTCCAGCCGATCGAGCTGACGGCGCAGGGTGTGGAACTCGCTGTCGGTGGTGACCAGTCGGGGACGGCCAGCCAGATCCAGGGCGGAGAGAAACCGCACCACCAGGTCATGGGTGTTGGGGGCAAGCGCGATGTACCCGGCGTCGTCGTCCAGCAGCCGCGTGAAGCCAGCCTGCACCGCCTCCGCCTGGGCAAAGGCCTGCTCCCACTTCTCATCGACCAGCTCGGCCGCATCCAGCCAGGCCTGTTGCTGGGCCTCGAAGCCGCAGTCGGGCCAGGCCTGATGCGAGTGCCCGGTCAGGAGCAGTCGTTCGGCCACGCGGAAACGGGAGTAGTGGTCAGCGAGCATGGGGAATCGGGAATCGGGAACGGGGAACGGGGAACGGGCGCCCTTGGGAGCGCGCAGCGCGACCCGGCGCGAGGGGGAACAGGGAACAGGGGAACGGGGAACAGGGAACGGGAGAACAGGGAACGGGGAACCCGCCGCCCACCGCAGTCATTGCGAGGAGGCCGTTGCGGCCGACGAAGCAATCTCCAGCCCCCTCGTGTCGTGGCCGCCCGTTCCCTGTTCCCTGTGTTCTGTTCCCGCTCCCCCGCTGTTCAAAGCTCGGTCCGAATCTCCCACAGGTCGGGAAAGACCGGCTTATGCAGAGTCGTGGTGAGATAGGCCGCGCCATCGGAGCCGCCGGTTCCGCGCCGAGTCCCGATGGTCCGCTGAACCATTTTCACATGCCGGTAGCGCCACTCCTGCAGTCCTTCGTCGAGATCGACCAGCCGCTCACAGAGGTTGGCCAGCTCGGGATGGGTCCGATAAACCTGAATCAGGACGCGCTGCAGCTCCGGCGAGGGTTCGATGGGCTGGGTGACGTCGCGGTTGAGGAGCGAGGTCGGCACCGAGAAACCATGCTGGGCGATGTAGTGCAGGAATGCATCCCACAGGGAGGGGCGGGCCAGCCGCTCGGCCAGCCGCCGACGGTGGTCGGATCCTTCGGGGTAGCGCTTCAGCGCTTCGGGCCGCTTCCAGCCGAGCGTGAATTCGATCTCGCGAAACTGGAACGATTGGAAGCCGCTGCCGTTGTCGAGCCGGTCCCGGAAGGAGAGGAACTCGAGCGGGGTCATGGTCTCGAGGATATCGAGCTGGGCGACCAGCACCTTGAAGATGGTCAGGATACGCTTCAGCGTATGCTGAGCCCGCATCCCGTCGTTCTGGCGGAGGAGCTGTTGCAGGTAGTCCAACTCATGCAGCAGCTGCTTGAACCAGAGCTCGTAGACCTGGTGGATGACGATGAACAGCATCTCGTCATGCTCGGGGCCGTCCGAGAGCGGTTGCTGCTGCCGCAGGAGCTCATCGACGTGAAGATATTCGCTGTAGGTCGGCATGGTGGGGATTACTCCCCTTTCAGCGCCGGCCGGTCTGCGTTCCGTGCCAGCAGGCGCTCGGTGAAGTCGAGCCGCTCGTGCACCTCCGCCAGCTCACCCCGCACCTGATCCATCTCGTTCCGCAATTGCGCCAACTCGGATTCCGCGCTGCTGTCGAGCGTGCCGGCGCGCAGCTTGGCTTCCTCCAGACGCATTTTCCACATCTTGCTCAAGCCGCCCACGATGATCGCGGACACTGGAATGGCCAGTGCCATGATTGGAATGAGCATCGAAAGAGCCCTGGCATCCATGCGCGTCTCCGGTTTCAACCTGAGTGGAGTCTAACCGGCCTGACGGGATCTGCCCACTGGAAGTGACAGGGCACCACAGGGAACAGGGAACAGGAGAACGGGGAACGGGGAACGGGGAACAGGGAACGGGCAACCGAGCGCCCTTGGGAGCGCGCAGCGCGACCCGGCGCGAGGAAGTCCTTTGAGGGAGAACGGGGAACAGGGAACGGGCGACCGCACCTCCGCTGACGTGCGCAGCCGCCACGCCCCCGATCGATTCGGGGCGGTTCAGTCTGCCCGCAGCGCCGAGCTGGGGTTGACCCGCGAGGCCCGGAAGGCGGGCAGCGCACTGGCAATCCCCGCGACCAGCAGGAGAATCAGGGCGATGCTGCCGAAGACCACCGGATCACGTGGTGACTGCGCGTACAGGAGAGGACGCAGCCACGGCCCCGCCGCGAGGGCCAGCCCACCACCGATGGTGATCCCGGCGAGGGCGAACCGCAGCCCATCGCGCACCACGAGCCGCATGACATCCGTGGACTGGGCGCCAAGTGCCATCCGTACGCCAAGTTCCTGGGTCCGCTGGGCGACGTCGTAGGCGATGACGCTGTACAGCCCGATCGCGGCGACGAGGAGCGCGAGCCCGCCGAACGCCACGAACAGCAGGGCGCCAAGTCGCCAGGAGAGTACTTCGGGATCCACCAGGTCCCGCATCGGGTTGACGGTCAGGTACGACGCGCCTGGCATCTCGGCCTGGAGCGACTTCCGGATCCGTTCTCCTTCCGCCGGCGCCGAGCCACGCAGCCGGACGAAGAGGCTGGTATTCAGGGCCTGACGCACAATCTGCGGGTTGTCGCCGACTGTTCCGACCCGGGTCGCCGCGAACTGCTCCAGCGGGAGGTAGTAGTGGTAGTCCTCATTATCCGTCAGGCTGCGCTGCTTGATATTCTCGGCGATGCCGATCACGGTGCTGCAGGGTGCTGCAATCGTATCGATGCGCAGGCACTGGCCCAGCGCGTCCTGCCCGGGCCAGAGCACGCCAGCCATCGCGGCGCTGACCACCACCACCGGTGGCGCACCGGCCTGATCGGCCGCCGTGAAAGGCCGACCCCGCAGAATCCGGGTGCCGACCGTCGCGAAGAACTCGGGTGTGGCGGCCTGCATGGAGAAGGTGCCCAGCCGATCCACCGAATCGATGCCCTGAACGAAGAGCGACAGGGTCCACTCATCCCAGAAGGGGGCCGTGAGCGCGACCGTGGCCTGCTCCACACCCGGGAGCGAACGAGCGACCTCGGCCAGATGCTGGCCGAGCTGGTCGCGCGCATCCGCGTCCATCGCGATCCCGCGCAGGTTGGGCGAGACGTACAGGACCGGATCAACATCGTAGCCGAGCGGGATCGCCCGCACATGCTGCAGGCTGCGCAGAAAGAGCGCCGCGCCCACCAGCAGGACCACGGAAAGCGTTCCCTGCAGCAATAACAGTGCGGAGCGGGTGCGCGAGCGGTGGTGGCCACCCTGCCGGGCGCCGGCTTTCAGCGTTTCCGCCAGATCGGTGCGGCGGGCCTGGAGAATGGGGGCGAGGCTGGTGAGCAGTCCGGCGATCAGCGTGACCGTGATGGCAAACACCAGTGTGCGCGGATCGATCAGTCCACCTTCTGGGTCAGCTTGTGGCAGGAACAGGCTTCGCAGCAGGGCGTCGCCCCAGTGCGCCAACAGCAGGCCCGCCACCGCCCCGCCGCCGGCCAGGAGCAGGTTCTCGGTCACCAGTTGCAGCATCAGGCGGCCGCGGCTCACCCCCAGCGCCAGTCGCAGCGCCACCTCCCGCCGCCGCCGGACTGCCCGGGCCAGCATCAGGTTGGTCACATTGGCGCACGCGATCAGCAGCACGATCAGGGTGACACCGCTCACCCAGGTGGCCACCTTGGTCACAGTGTCCTGTTGCGGGCCACGCTGCTCCAGGACCGGTGCCGCCAGCGCTCTGGGCTGGGCCACCGCGAGCGGCGTGGTGCCGGGCGACAACGCGAGTTCCTTGAGGTAGCTGCGTTGATAGGCCTGCGTCAGGTCGCTCGAGGCCTGGGCCACGGTGATGCCCGGCTTCCGGCGGGCCATGATGGACATCCAGCCCCAGTTGTAGTGGGTGTACCAGTTGCCATCGAAAGGATTGCTGGCTGCAAAGCTGGTGATCGGGATGAACAGGACGGGGGGTGCATCGTCCACAATGCCATTGAAACCCCGGGGCATCACTCCGATGATCGTGTAGCTGACGGTACCCACCTGCAGCTGCTGCCCGAGCGCGTCGGCCCGTCCGCCGTACTGCCGCTGCCAGTAGCCGTACCCCAGCACCGCCACCGGCGCTCCGGCGGGAATACTGTCTTCCGCCGCGGTGAAGGTGCGACCGATGACCGGCGTGGCGTCGAAGAAATCGAAGAAGGAGGCCGAGACAACCCCCACCCGCATCTCCCGGGCCTCGGTCCCGACCCCGACCGGCATGATACGATTGCGGAAGGCGGCCAGCGCGTCAAAGCTCGTGGTCGATTGGCGCAGGTCGAGATACCGGGTGTACCCGGTATTCGCATTGATCCGCTCCTGCCCGCGGTCCTGGCGCGCGAAGTAGACCCGGTGGACCCGGCCGCTCTCGTGCAGCATGGCGGGGTCCCGGAACAGGAGCCGGTCCACGATGCCGAACATCGCGGCATTGGCCCCAATACCGAGGCCGAGCGTGAGGATCACCGCGGCAGTGAATCCGGGATTGCGACGCAGCGAGCGAATGGCGTACCGCAGGTCCTGCCGGGCCATCTCGATCAGGGAGATCCCTCGGCCATCGCGGCTCTGCTCCTTCGCCAGCTCAATGCCCCCGAAGGAACGCTGGGCCACCAGGCGGGCCTGCGCTGGCGTCATCCCCGCCGAGATGTGCTTGGCGCTCTCCTGCTCCAGGTGAAACTGGATTTCCGCCTGCAGTTCCTGCTCCACGTCGGCTCGGTGGAACAGGGCCCGGAAGCGATAGCGCAGGTCGCTGAGCAGTTCACGAATCATGGTGTGGTCCTTCCGGTGGTGAGGGCGTGACTGCCGCTCAGCTCATGCGCAGCACCAGGCCGACCGCCACGGTCAGCCGGCGCCACTCTTCCGTCTCGGTTTTCAGCTGGTCCCGCCCAATCGCGGTGAGGGCGTAGTACTTGGCTCGGCGGTTGTTGTCGCTCACCGCCCAGTGGGCCGCAATCCAGCCGCGACGCTCCAGCCGGTGCAACGCCGGATAGAGGGAGCCCTGGGGGATCTGCAGGGCATCGCGCGACACCTGCTGGATCCGCTCCGAGATGGCCCACCCATGCTGCGGCCCCCCGGCGACCGCCTTGAGAATCAGGAGGTCGAGGGTGCCCTGCGGGAGGTCGAGTCGTGCGTCCGTCATTGTTGTCCCCTTTCGCTTCTACAGGAATAATGACGCGTCATGTAGAAGCGCAAGGGGAGGGGTTTATTCGTCCGGCGGCCCCGAGGCGCGGGCCACCTGGTCCTGACGGATCTTTCCGGCATCGAACCGGGTGGCGGAGCCGATCATTTTGGCGAGGGTTTCGTCGAAGTCCGCCTTCTGTCCCCGCTTGAGGGTGAAGCGGAGCGGGTTGATCCGCGCCAGCACAAACGCCTTCAGGTACGGGCTGTCGAAGCCACGGGCCTTGAGCCCGCTCACTGCCTCCGCCACGGCCCGGTCCAGCTCAAGCAACTTCCCGGCGCGCTCCCGGCGGATCACCAGGGCATTCGACAGCTTCTGCGGGAGAAAGGTTTCCATCCGCTTGAGAATCGGGTGGTACGCTCCGCCGGAGAAACGGCCATTCTCCTGGTAACAGCAGCCGAGTGTCAGCAGCGACGGCTCCTCGAATTCGGTCTGGTAGCTCCGCTCCGGTCGGTCGTCGAGTGCGGCCAGTGCCTCCGCCAGGCGAATGACTTCCAGCGCCCGCTCCCGGACGTTGTGCGCCTTCTCGGTGTTCAGCACCAGAATGCGATGGGCCACCTCCGGCTCCGGCACCACCAGGGCCACCACCGACTTGGCTCCCAGCGTGCGCATCGCTGCCAGCCGGTGATTCCCGTTCGGCGTCCAGTACTGTCCTTCGTCGGTGCGCACGGTGATCAGCGGATCCATGAAGCGGCCCAGCTTGTCGATCGCCACGGCGAGGCGGGCGACGTGCGGCTCGGAGAGGTCACGCTGATACGGAGTGGGCGCCACCCGGTCGATCGGGAGTGCCGCGAGCAGCTGCCACTGGCCGCCGAGCGGCTCCCGGTATGCCCCGATCACCGAACCGCCATCGTCGACGACCAGCTCCATCAGTCGCTCGATGGCGGCCGGGGTGTGCTCCGAGCCGACCTGCTTGGGCGTGAGCCCGCGTGGCTCAGGAGCGGCTTTGGCTTTCTTGCGAGGAGGCATGGGCGGGCGCGGGGAACGGGTGATGGGGAACCGGGAACGGGGAACGGGTGAACAGTGAAGGGTGAACCCATGAAAGGGAACGGGGAACAGGGAACGGGCGACGAGCGCCTTTGGGCGCGCGTAGCGCGATCCGGCGCGAGGAAGTCCCTCCAGGGGGTGCGGTGCGCCATTCAGGGCCTCCCGCGTCATATAGAGACCACCGGGCGCCTGTCGCCTGCCGCCCGTCGTCTTATACATTTGGACCCATGACCTCCCTACGCCCAGCCTCAGTCCTCGCGCTCTTTCTGATCGCCTGCGGTGGCCCGCCGCCGCCCCCTCGTCCGACCGTTCCCAAGCCGGAACCGCCGCCGCCCCCTCCGCCGGCCCGCATGATCGATGGCGGCGTCTCGCTCCAGGAGATGATCTCCGGCACCACCCAGCGGCTGCAGGCGGTCAGTGCCGCCAGCGACAAGGTGGTGTGGGCGAGCGGTACCGGCGGTACCTGGGTACTGACCGTCGACGGTGGACGCAGTTGGACCCATGGCGTGGTTCCCGGAGCGGACAGTCTCGAGTTCCGGGACGTCCAGGCGGTGAACAACAAGGAAGCCTACCTGCTCAGCTCGGGGCCGGGGCGGAAGTCGCGCATCTATCGCACCGAGGATGCCGGTGAGAACTGGCAGCTGCAGTACCTCAACACCGAGCCCGAGGCGTTCTTCGATTGCATCGGATTCTGGGATGAAAAGAGCGGCCTGGCGTTCAGCGACAATGTGAACGGGCGGTTCCCGGTGCTGCGCACCGAGAACGGCGGGCAGCGCTGGACCGAGCTCACCAATCTGCCCCCGGCGACCAAAGGGGAAGGTGCCTTCGCCGCGAGCGGCACCTGTATCGCCACCCACGGCAGCAAACTGGCCTGGATCGCGACCGGTGCGGGCGAATCGGCGCGACTGCTCTTCACCGCCGATCGCGGGGCCAGCTGGACGTCGCTCCCCACCCCGATCGCGCAGGGCACCAGCACCACAGGGCACACTTCGGTGGGATTCCGCACGGCGGAAATCGGGTTCGCGGCCGGCGGTGACATCAGCGACACCCTGGCGGTGAACACTAACGTCGTCCTCACCCGCGATGGCGGGAAGAGCTGGACGGTCGGTGGGCATCCGAGCTTCCGTGGCGGCGTGTATGGCGCCGTCTACGTACCAGGCACCGAGGCGATGGTCGCGGTGGGCCCGAAGGGCTCGAGCTGGTCGCCCGATGGAGGGGTGAGCTGGCAGCCACTGGACCAGCAGAACTACTGGAGTGTTTCCTTCGCCGCGGAGCGGACCGGCTGGATGGTGGGGCCGAAGGGCACGATCACCAAGGTGGTGCTGCCGAAGTAGGTCCGCTCCGCCAAACCGCTCGAAGCATGGGTCAACAAAAAGGTGCCGGGACACATCGTCCCGGCACCTTTCTGTATGCTGCTGCTGCCCGGCTGCTTACTTCGCTTCGAGCAACTCAATCTCAAAGTGCAGCGTGGCGTTCGGGCCGATCCGAGGCGGCGAGCCCTGCTGGCCGTAGGCCAGGCTGCCGGGAATCCAGAACTCGTACTTCGAGCCGGTGTTCATCAGCTGCACCGCTTCAGTCCAGCCGGGGATCACTTCGTTCAGCTTGAAGGTCGCCGGGCCGCCATGCTTCGCCGAGGCATCGAACTCGGTGCCATCGAGCAGGTGGCCGGCATAGTTGACGGTCACCGTGCTGGTGGGACCCTTCGGCCGGGGGCCGGTGCCTTCGGTGATCACCCGGTACTGGATGCCGCTCGGAGTAGTCTTCACGCCAGTCTTCGACTTGTTGGAGGCCAGGAACTCTTCGCCAGCGCGGGTGTTGTCCAGAGCGGAGCTGGAATCCTTCTGCCGCTGGATGCCCATCATGCGCACCTGGAAGGCCATCATCACCGACTGCATGGTCGAGTCTTCCATGGTCGCCTTGGTGCCGGCGAAGCCCTGCTGCATGCCCTGGAAGATGATCGCCGGGTTCACCGGGACCGACTGCGCCTTCAGATTCTCGCCCATCTTGTAGCCGAGGATGTAGCTCACGCTGTCTTCCTGGGTGGAGAGCTTGCCGCTGGCGGTACCCGCCTGCTGGCCACAGCCCACCACCATGGCGCTCAGGGCCGCAATGGCCAGGATCTTCATGACTGCTCCGGAGAAATAGGACTAAGGGACCGCTCGTTCGACGGCGGGGAATATAAGGGAGGGGCGGGGGATGGAAATGGGAGGGTCGTGGGTGGGGGCTAAGGTGTTGCGGGGGAGGGGGTTGGGTGGTGGATTGATCGTCGTGAGTCACAGGTCACGAGTCACGAGCGCGCGACGGTCGGTGTAGCGCGCGCCGAGCTGTCCGGCATACTCCCGTTCTCCAGTGAGCGCCGGCGGGGAATCGATGACGCCTTGCCCGCGCAGGCCGAGTCCGGTGGTCAGTCGTTTTTCTGCGGGCGAGGGACTCTCTCTGGGGGGAGAACGCCACGGCCGCTCCTCGGCGACTTGACCGAGGAGCGGCGTGGAGAGGAGGAGCAGCGCGAATGCTGTTCGAAGCATCGCGAAGGTTAGTTGCTCACCTGCCTCAGATGGTGCCGGCGGTGCGGGTCACCTGGTACTCACCGCAGTTGATGAACGCGATCTGGATGTTGGTGATGACCCCGTTGCGGGTCGCGACCAGGTTCAACGTGCCATCCGTCAGCCGCGGCGTCACCGTGCAGGACGGGTCGTAGACCAGGGGCTCCGTGGTGCTGAGCGCGAGGCTCCAGCTCCGGTTGGCGGTCGACCAGCTGCTGGTCCCCGACGCCGTCCACGCACCGGCCGGGAGCGGATCACCTGACGTGATGCTGCCCGGCGTGGTGGCAGTGAACCTGGCAACCCAATCCTTCTCGAGGGTGGTGACGCGGCCACCGGGATGGGTCCAGGTGCTTACGAAGTTGGTGACGGTGTGCCCGAGGGTGTCAGCGTTGCCACCCCACTCACGGGTCCCGTTGTGCACCGCCCGGAAGCTGCGGAGGGGGAAGGCGACATTGATCCGGGCACGGGTGAAGTCATGGTACACGTGCCGCACGCCGTGGCTGTTGACCGTCGGCTGCGGATCGAGGAAATCGATGATGCCGGACAGCGAGTCGAGCAGGAACCCGCCGGCGCGCGAGAAGCCGCAGGCGTTGTAATCGAACCGGGCCGAGTCCGGCACCACATCGGTGTCGCTGTTGACCAGCGGGTCTGGGGTGACCGTGACACAGGCGGGCGGCACCGACAGGGCGTTGGCCGGCGCGGTCATCAGGTAGACGCCGGTCGAGGCGTCGTACACCGAGGCGTCCATCATCTCCGCCAGGTCTTCCGTGGCGTCCTGTCCGACGTCCTGTACCAGCGCGTCAGACATGGTGTTGGTCTCGGACGGATCGACGGTGCTGTCAGAACAGGCTCCAAGACCCAGGACGAGGGCGCTGAGCACCAGGGCGCCGGCAGGTATGCGTCGCGACATGACTTCTCTCCAGTTGTGTGGGTTCCAGATGCGGCCAGTCTTCCCCCCTTCGACGCGGAGGGGGGAGAGTTGTTAAGGGGTGATGGGGGTCACACCTGCGGGCGAGAGAAGCCGGGGGAAGCGGATGAGAACGGCGGGTGAGAACAGCGGGTGAGAGGGGCGGGTGAGAACGGCGGGTGAGAGGGGCGGGTGAGAGGGGTGGGTGAGAACAGCGGGTGAGAACAGCGGGTGAGGGGAACGGGGCACGGTGGGCGCGCACGGCCGTGCGCGCCTACTGCGCCCGTTCCCTCGAGTTACGGCGTGGCCGGTACCACACCGACCGCATCGAGCATGAACGCGTAGCGGAAGGCAATCTCCTTCAGCCGATCGTAGCGGCCCGACGAGCCGCCATGCCCGCCGGCCATCCCGGTCTTGAGATAGAGCGGGTTCTGGTCGGTCTTGAGGGCGCGCAGCCGAGCCACCCACTTGGCCGGTTCCCAGTACATCACCTGGGAGTCGTTGAGCGAGGTCGTTACCAGGATCATCGGGTAATCCTTCGCCGCCACGTTGTCGTAGGGCGAGTACTGCATCATGTAGTCGTACTGCTCCCGGATCGCCGGGTTGCCCCACTGTTCCCATTCCTGGGCGGTGAGCGGCAGCGAGGGGTCGTTCATGGTGTTGATCACATCGACGAACGGGACGTCGGCCACCACGGCGTGGAACAGATCCGGCCGCATGTTGAGCACCGCGCCCATGAGGAGCCCGCCGGCACTGCCGCCGTTGGCCACCATCCTGGCGGGCGTCGAGTACTTGAGCCGGACCAGCTCATCGCCTACGTCGATGAAATCGTGGAAGGTGTTGAGCTTGTTCAGCATCTTGCCCTGGTCGTACCAGCTCCGCCCCATCTCCTGACCACCGCGGATGTGCGCGATCGCGTAGACGAAGCCGCGATCCACCAGGCTCAGCACATTGGCGTTGAAGGTCGGTTCGGTCGTGGCGCCGTACGAACCGTAGGCGTACTGCAGCAGCGGGTGGGTGCCATCCAGCCGAGTCCCTTTGCGCATCAGCAGCGAGACCGGCACCTGCACGCCGTCACGGGCCGGCGCCATCAGGCGGCGTACTTCGTACCGCGACGCATCAAAGCCGCTGGGAATTTCCTGCCGCTTCCGCAGCTGCCGCACTCGGCTCCGCATGTTGTAGTCGTAGGTCGAGTTCGGCGTGATCAGCGACGAGTAGACGAAGCGGAAGGTGTCGGTGCGATACTCGGGATTCTGGCTCGGGAAGACGCCGTAGGCCTGTTCGGGAAAGGTGATGTAGTGGGTCCCTCTGGTCTTGAGGTTGGTCACCCGCAGGCGCCGCAGCCCGCCCGCCCGTTCGCTCACCACGACGTAGTTCTGGAACGCATCCATGCCTTCGACGAACGCGGTATCACGCGCCGGCAGCCACTCGGTCCAGCGGGTGGGGTCGCTCTCGGGGGCGCGGACGATCTTGAAATTGGTCGCCCCATCATTGGTGAGCATCAGGAACCAGCCATCGGTGTGATCGATGGTGTATTCCACTCCCGGACTCGGCGTGGCGCGAGGATCCGCGGCTCGGCGGTGGGGTCCGCGGTCGGGATCATCCGCCACTCGGAGGAGGTGAAGCCGTCGGCGGCGATGAAGATGTATTTCCCGCTCCGGGACCGATTCACCCCGGCATTGTTGAGCACATTGCTCTCGTGGAAGACCTCCACGTCGTCCGAGCGGGGAGTCCCGATCACGTGGCGCCAGACGGTGTCGCCCCGCTTGGCGGAGTCGGCGGTCATGTAGAAGAAGGTCCGGTTGTCGTCCGCCCAGGCGGTGCCGTTCCAGACATGGTCGATCTGGTCAAGGATCTCGCCAGTCTCGAGGTCCTTCACCTTCAGGGTGTACTCCCGGAAGGCGGTGGTATCCTCGAGATACAGCAGCAGCCGCCCATTCGGACTCACATCCATGCCGCCCAGGCCGTAGTACGCCTTGCCCTCGGCTTCCTTGTTCTGATCGAAGTAGATCTGCTCCGGAGCTGACAGGCTGCCCTTGCGGCGGGCGTAGATGGTGTACGCCTTCCCCTGTTCGGTGCGGGTGTAGTAGTACCAGCCGTTGTCGCGCACCGGGACCGAGAGATCGCTCTGCTTGATGCGGCCGAGCATTTCATCGTACAGGGTGGATTGCAGCGCCTCGGTATGCCGCATGTGCTCCGCGGTATACGCGTTCTCCGCCTCGAGGTAGGCAATGACCTCAGGGTTGGTCTTCTCCCGCAACCAGAAGTAGTTGTCGGTCCGGACAATCCCATGCAGAGTGTCGACTTTGGGGACGATCTTCGCGACCGGCGGGGACTGCGCCGGAAGCACCGCGGGGAGGAGTGAGACGGCAGTAGCCATTACCGCAATCCGGACGATGGTCATGAGGTGCCCACAGAGGGGGAGGGGTTCAGCTCGCGATGTTACGAGAGAGGGGTGCCGCTGGCAAGTCCGTACGAACGCCGACAGGGCTGGTTTCCGGTCATGGTGGAGCCAAGGTAGCGGGCTGCAATGGGTTAGCTGCGCCGGGGTGCTCAGGTCGAAGAAACGGCATTTTACCGCAAAGGCGCGACGATCAGGCGAAGGGGCACGATCCCATCAAATTCGAGGTTTTGTTTATTGGTTCTCACCGTGCTGAATTTAGTTGCCAATGCGCCCTTGGCGCCTTCGCGGAGAACAAAAACACCAACGCCTTGAGCTCCTGCACGATTTTACCGCGAAGACGCGACGATCACGCGAAGGAAACACGACGCCCTCAAATGCTGATTTCTCTTTTTTTGTTGTCCTTGGCGCCTTCGCGGTAAAAAATCGCGAAGCCGGCTTCGCTAGATGGCCAACGGATCCCGCCCACTTTCGATCATCTCGGTCTGAAGCGCCAGCAGTCGCTTGAGCTCCCGCACGATCGCCGGCCGCTCGGCCGCCGGTGACACCCAGGCAAACTCCAGCATCCGGTGCACCATCTCCACCGCCACCTTGGCGTGAATCCGCCGAGTGGCCGGTGCGATCGCCGGCGCGCGCGCCGCCATGAGCTGCTCCACCAGGGCGACAATCGTCTCCCGCAGCTGGACGGTCAGGCAGCTGGGCTGGCGCGGGTCGACCGAGGCGTAAAACACCGGCATGTACGCCGGGTGCTGCTCCATGAACTGATTGAGTGGCGTAACGATCCCTTCGACCATCTCGGGGATTGACTGCGCCACGGCCGCCGGTGACATCGACGCCTGATTCACCGCCCGGAGCTCGGCCTCATACCGCGCCGCCAGTCCCCGGATGATCGCTTCCTTGTTCGGAAAGAAATGGTAGAGCGATCCCACCGATGCCTCCGCCCGCTCGGCGATGGCATTGGTGGTCGCAGCCTCCACCCCAAGCTCCGCAATCACCGCAGCCGCCGCGTCGAGGATCTCCTCCACCCGCCGTTCGCCCCGCTCCTGTTGCGGGTGGCGCCGCGGCTCCGCCGGCGCCGGGATCGCCGTCGTCGCCCGTCCCCGCGGTTTCTGCCGTACCACCTTCGCCATGCGCACCACCTCCTGCGGCCCAATATGCCCGACACCCCGACCCTTGACAAGTAGAGCTTATGCTCTAGTTTGGTCGAGCATAGTTGAGCAATCGCTCTAGTTCACTGTCCCGGGAGGTTTCGGATGCGGTTCCTGCTGGCCCCTCTGCTGGTCGCTCTCCCCCTGGCCCTCCAGGCGCAAACGCCGCTGGACGCCTACGTGGATGAGGGACTGTCCCACAGCCTGACCCTGGCGGAGGACCGGCTCAGCCTGGCCGAGGCCGATGCCGGCGTGCGCGAGGCGCGGGGGCGCTGGCTCCCCTCGCTCACGGTCAACGCGCGCTACTCCGAACGCTCCGGCAACCTGACCGACCTCGGCGCCCTGGTGAATCCGGCGTTCGGGGCGCTGAATCAGCTGCTCGGGCGGAACGCCTTCCCGACCGACATCTCGTTGACCCTTCCCTACAAGCAGGAAACCGGTGTGCGGCTGAGCCAGCCGCTCTTTCAGCCCGCCGTGGCTGCGGGGTCTGCCATCGCCCGCAGCGTCCGGGAGGCGCAGGCCGCCGCTACCGCCACCAGCCGGCGCAGCCTCGCGGCCCATATCCGATTGGCGTACCTCGACGTCGCACGCGCCGCGCAGGTAGAAGCTCTCGCACGCGCCACCCTCGCGCTGCTCGACGAAAACCTTCGGGTGAACCAGGCGCTGGTCGAGCAGGGTGCCGGGACCCCCGACGTCGTCCTTCGGGCACAGGCGGACCACCGCGAAGGGGAACAGCGACTGGCCGACGCCCTGCGCCTTCGGTTGGCCTCCGAACAACAGTTCAACCTGCTCCTCGAGCGGCCATTGGATGCGGCGGTACTCCTCCTGCCGGATTCGATGCTCGGTATCGCCTTCGACACATCAGTGGACGACGCGATCCAGAGCGGCCTTGCCGGGCGCGAGGAGCTCCGCCAACTGCTCGCCGGGGAGGCAGCAGCCCACGGTCAGGAGCGGCTGGCCCGCGCCGCCTTCCTGCCGACCATCACCGCCGCGATTGACTACGGGATCCAGGGCGACCGGTATCGCTTCCAGGCTGACCAGGACTTCCTGATCGCGTCAGTCGTTCTCCAGTGGAACCTCTTCAACGGGGGGCAGGACCGGGCTCGGATGACGCGGGCCCAGCTTACCGCGGAACGGTTCCGCACCGAGCAGAGCGCGACGGCCCGCCAGATCGAACTCGAGATCCGCATCGGCTGGCAAGCGGCGGCCGTCGCCCGTGAGGCTCAGGCGACCGCCGCGAGCCGGGAAGCCAGTGCGGAAAGCAATTACCGGCTGCACGAACGGCGATACCGGGAAGGTGCGGCATCGTCGGTCGAACTGATCGATGCCCGCACCAGCTACATCGCGGCCCAGCTCAATCGCATCCTGACCACTTACGACTTTCTCGCCCGCTGCGTCGACCTGGATCGGGCCGCCGCGCGCTACCCCGTCGCGCCGATCGGCGCAGGAGCCGAGTGATGTTGACCCCAAGACAGTTGGTCCTGATCGGTGCTGCCCTGCTCGCCGCATGTGGTGGCGATCTCCCGGAATCTGCCCCGGTTACTACAGCCACCCCGGTACCGATCCGGGTCAGCGTGGTGGCAGAGACAACCCTGCGTGTTCGGGTCACCGGCACTGGAGTCCTCCGAGCCAAGGAAGAAGTTCCGCTCGGGTTCAAGATCGGCGGCGTCGTGGCCCGGGTGCTGGTAGATGAGGGTCAGCAGGTCCGTCATGGCGACCTCCTCGCTGTGCTGGAGCAGCCGGAGATCGCCTCGGAAGTGGCCAAGGCCGAAGCGGGCGCAGCTCAGGCAGAACGAGATCTGCACCGGGCCGAGATACTCTACCGCGACAGCGTGATTGCGCGGGCCGCATGGGAGGGTGCCGGCACCGCGGCGGAAGTCGCGCGGTCGAACCTCCGGATCGCCCGCTTCAATGCGCAGTACGCCGAGGTCCGTGCGCCGAGCGATGGGATCATCCTGCGGCGGATGGCGGAACCGGGCCAGCAGATCGCCGGCGGGACGGCGGTCCTGGTGCTGGCACGAGCGGGCCGCGGCCAGGTGATCCGGGTGGGACTCGCGGATCAGGATCGGGCGCGCGTCAGGTTGGGCGATCGGGCGACGGTGAGGTTCCAGTCCGGCGACACCGCAGCGGCGACGGGACGGGTGACGCAGCTCGGGGCCGCGGCGGCGCCGGGGACCGGGGCCTGGCCGGTTGAGATTCAGCTGGATCATATGCCGGGAGGAGCCGCGAGTTCACTGACCTCCGGGCTGATCGGCAACGTCGAGATCTGGTCGGGCCGGACGCAGCAGGTCCAGATGGTCCCGCTGAGTGCCGTGCTCGAAGGTGATGGTGACCAGGCCGTGATCTACACCGTGGCCGCGGGCGTCGCGCGTCGGCACGCGGTCACGCTGGAACTGGTGAGCGGGGGCCAGGCAGTGGTCTGGTCGGGGCTCGGTTCCAGCGAGGCGGTGGTGACGGAGGGGGCGGCCTATCTGCAGGATGGCGTCCCCGTCGTGATCCGGACGGCGGGGGGTGCCCAGTGAAGCTGACCGACTTCGCCGTCAAGAACTACCAGTTCACCATCGTCATGTTCCTGATGGCGGTGGCGCTGGGCGTGCGCGCCATCCTCACCATCCCCCAGGCGGAAGACCCGACCTTCGCCATTCCCACCTTCACTGTAGTAGCCGTGCTGCCCGGTGCCACGCCAGCGGATATCGAACAGCTGGTGGTTGATCCGATCGAAACTCGGGTCAACACGCTCGAGGACCTCGACAAGGTCAAGACCGAGATCCGCGACGGGCTGGCGGTGATCCGGGTGGAGTTCGAACCCAGCGCGGACGCCGAGCGGAAGTACGACGACATGGTGCGGGAGGTGAACGCCCTCCGCCCGACGCTGCCCGCCGAACTGGTCCGGCTCGATGTCGTCAAGTTCGATGCGAGCCGGGTCAACATCGTCGAAGTGGCGCTGGTCTCCGCCAGCGCGCCAGTCTACCAGCTCGCCGAGCAGGCCCGGAAGCTCAAGGAGCGACTGGAACGGGTCCCCGGTGTGCGCCTCGCGGAGCGGTGGGGATATCCGGAACGCGAAGTGGTGGTGGAACTCGATGCTGGTCGGCTCGCCCGCCTGGGTCTACCCGTCAGCCAGGTCCTTGGTGCCCTCGGCAGTGAGAACGCGAACATACCCGGCGGCACAGTGACGACCGGTGCCCGGGCGTTCACGGTGAAAACCAGCGGCAGTTACCGCACGGTGGAAGAGGTGGCGGGCACGGTGGTGACCGGAACAGGCCAGGATCTCGTGCGCCTCAGCGACGTCGCCCATGTCGCCTGGGGGTACGAGGACGCCCGCCACCTGGGCCGGTACAACGGTACCCGGGCGGTCTTCGTGACCGCGAACATGAAGGAAGGACAACGGATCGGTACGGTGCGGGACGCGATCTACCGGGAGCTGGACGGGTGGGAGTCACAGCTGCCGGCGGGGATCACCCTGGAGCGAGGCTTTGATCAATCAGCCAATGTGAGCCACCGGCTGACTCGGCTCACCGAAGACCTGGTTCTCGCCATCCTGCTGGTGCTGGTGACGCTGCTCCCGCTCGGCACCCGTGCCTCACTGGTGGTGATGATCTCGATCCCGCTCTCGCTGGCCATCGGGGTGGCGCTGCTGCAGGTAACGGGCTTCACCATCAATCAGTTGAGCATCGTCGGGTTTGTCATCGCGCTCGGCCTCCTGGTGGACGACTCCATCGTGGTGGTGGAAAACATCACCCGCTTCCTGCGCGAAGGGATGACTCGGCGCGAGGCCGCGATCGCCGCCACCCGCCAGATCGCTGTGGCCGTCATCGGCTGTACCGCCGCGCTGATCGTAGCGTTTCTGCCGATTCTCTTTCTCCCCGGGAACCCGGGCAAGTTTATTCGCAGCATGCCGGTGGCGGTGATCTATACGGTCCTCGCGTCCCTGGTGGTTTCGCTGACGGTGATCCCCTTTCTCGCCAGTCTGATCCTCAAGCCGAGTGCGGACGAACACGGGAACGCATTGCTGCGGGGACTCACCTGGGCTATCGACCGGAGCTACGGCAGCTGGCTTCACCGGGCGCTGGCGGCGCCTCGGCGCACCCTGGGTGTCGCCGGGCTCCTCTTCGCGGGGAGTCTTGCACTGATCCCTGCGATCGGATTCAGTCTTTTCCCCAAGGCGGACACCCCACAGTTCCTGGTCCGGATCGAGACCCCGGACGGTGCTTCCCTGGCAGAAACGGATCGGGTGGCGCGTGAGGTGGAGCGGACGCTGCTGGCCCAGCCCTCGGTCCGTGCGGTGCTGATGAACCTCGGCCGCAGTAATCCCGACATCTACTACAACATCATTCCCCGCAATGAGCGGGTGACCGTTGCGGAGGCGTTCGTGCTGCTCCACCGCTTCGATCCTGCCCGCACGCCGGTGCTGCTCGATTCGCTGCAGCAGCAGTTCGATCGCTACCCCGGCGCACGGATCGAAGTGACGGCGTTTGAGAACGGCCCGCCGATTGATGCGCCGATCGCCTTCCGGCTGGTGGGCGAAGATCTCGACACCCTGCGGCTGCTCGCCGCCCGTTTGCAGAGCGTTATCGGCCACACGCCAGGCACACGAAACGTGGTGAACCCGCTCGAGCTACCTGGTACGGGACTGCGGGTGGCCATCGATCGGGCCAAGGCAGGGCTGCTCGGCGTTCCGACGGCGGAGATCGATCGCACGGTGCGGATGGGACTGGCCGGGCTCGAAGCGGGGACTCTACGGGATGCAGCAGGAGAGGAATACGCCATCCGCCTCCGCCTCCCGGCCGGTGAGGTGGGACGGAGCCTGGACGGGACGCCGGGACCGGAGGTACTGGATCAGCTCTATGTGGGATCGGGCTCCGGGTCACAGGTCCTGTTACGGCAGGTCGCGTCCACCCGACTGGAGCCGATGGTCCCTGTCATTCAACACTATGACCGGGAACGCAGTGTCACGGTGACGGCGAGTGTGCGGGGCGGCTTCAACACCGATCGGGTGACCAAGGAAATCCTCACCACGTTGGCGAGCTGGTCGCTGCCCGGTGGCTACCGGATCGTGCCTGCGGGTGAGATCGAAAGCCGGCAGGAGAGTTTCGGCGGGTTGGGTGCCGCGATCATCGTGGCGGTGTTCCTGACGCTGGCGATCCTGATCCTCGAGTTCGGCACTTTCCGCAGCACCCTGATCGTGGCGACGGTCATTCCGCTCGGCGTCGTGGGGGGCCTGGTCGCGCTCTTCCTGAGTGGGAATACCCTGAGCTTCACGGCGATGATCGGGTTCGTGGCGCTGATCGGGATCGAGATCAAGAACTCCATCCTGCTGGTCGATTACACCAACCAGTTGCGAAGCGAAGGGGTGCCGCTGGGCGAAGCCATCGAACGGGCGGGAAAGGTACGGTTCCTCCCGATCGTCCTGACGACCATGACGGCGGTAGGTGGACTGCTGCCGCTGGCGTTGCAGGGATCGTCGCTCTACTCGCCCCTGGCGCTGGTGATCATCGGTGGGTTGATCAGTTCGACAATCCTGGCTCGGCTGGTGACGCCAGTGATGTACCAGCTCCTGCCGCCGGCAGTGGGGGCAGCTGAGTAGGGCTCGGGCAATGGTGGCGTCGGCGGCGCCGCAGCAATCGGGGGACTTTTATCGCAAAGGGGCGAAGGTAAAGAAAAAGGACGCCGGGAACTGCGGCACCAAAATCGCAATTCGTTTGTTTTGTGTTCGTTTCTCTGAACGTACTGTTTCGCGTCTTGGCGCCTTCGCGGTAAAAAAACTCGGCAGGGATTTCACCGCGAAGGCGCCAAGACACGAAAGACAACACCACAATGTGAACGTTTTTGTGGTCTTTCGTTGCGGACCTTCCGCTTCCTTTGCGCCTTTGCGGTGACCTGTGGCCCAAATGCTCTACTCCAGCGTCTTGTGGAACCGCCGCACCGACAGCATCACCACGACGACGCGCGAAGACCGAGAGGATGAGCATCTGCTTCCAGAGCGCGTCGAATCCGACCCCCTTGAGCAGGATGCCGCGGAGCACGTCCAGGAAGTAGGTCAGCGGCAGCGCGAGCCCGATCCATTGCGCCGGCTCCGGCATGGCCGCCCGGGGGAACATGAATCCCGACAGCAGGATGTTCGGCATGATGAAGAGGAAGCTGGCCTGCATCGCCTGCGCCTGATTCTTCACCATGGTGGAGACCAGGAGACCGAGCCCCAGGTTGGCGACGACAAAGGGAAAGGCCAGCAGGTAGAGCAGGGGCAGGCTGCCCCGGATCGGCACATGAAAGAGTAGCCGGCCGAGCAGGAGAATCACGGTCATCTGGACGTACCCCACCAGCAGGAACGGCACGATCTTGCCGAGCATGAGGCTGGTGCGGTCGATCGGGGTGACAATGAGCTGTTCGAGCGTGCCGCGCTCCCGTTCGCGTACCACCGACATGGCGTTGATCATGATGAGCGTCATCGACAGCAGGACGCCGATGATCCCGGGCACGATGTACGTGGAGCTCTTGAGCATCGGGTTGTACCAGGGGCGGACCCGCAGGTCGACCGCGGCGGTGCCCCTGATGCTGCTGGCGGCGGGCCGGAACGCCATCCCGGCGAGAGCGGCGCCCTGCAACGCGGTCTGGGAGGAGAGGGGATCGGCGGCGTCGACGATGAGCTGCGCGTCCCCGCCCTGGCCTCGCTTGAGGTCGCGAGTGAAGGTGTGGGGAATCACCAGCGCGGCCGTGGCATCGCCCCGGCTGATGCGCCCGAGGATCTCCTCACGCCCCCGCACCTCCGCCACGATATCGAAGTAGCTCGAGTTGACCAGTGACGAGACCAGTTCCCGGCTCTCGCGGCTGCGCGATTCATCCAGCAGCAGGGTCGGCAGGTGCTGTACCTCGGTGCGGATGGCAAAGCCGAACAGCATCAGCTGAATGGCGGGGATCCCGACCATCATGCCGACCGTCATGCGATCCCGCCGCATCTGGATGAATTCCTTGCGGAGCATCGGCCAGAAGGCCCAGAGCCGGATGTTCATGCGGCCGCCTCATCTTTCACCTGCAGACTGATGAAGGCGTCCTCGAGCGACTCGGCACCGAGTTGAGCCGTCAGCTCCGCCGGTGAACCGACCCCGACCAGCCGCCCCCGCCACAGGATCGCGAGCCGTTCGCATCGCTCTGCCTCATCCATGTAGTGGGTGGTGACCAGGATGGTGGTGCCCCCACCCGCCAGCTCCTTGATCACCTGCCAGAATTGCCGTCGGGCGGCGGGGTCGACACCGGCAGTCGGTTCGTCGAGAAAGAGCACCGCGGGACGATGGGCGGTGGCGCAGCCGAGGGCGAGCCGCTGCTTCCAGCCGCCGGAGAGCGTGCCCGCCAGCTGCTTGCGCCGCGGGGTGAAGTCGAGCTCGCGGATCAGTTCTTCCACCCGGGCCTTCCCCGCCTCGCCGACCAGGCGATACAGCCCGGCGTAGAACCGCAGGTTTTCCTCGACGGTCAGATCGTCATACAAGCCATAGCGCTGGGACATGTAGCCCAGGCGCCGCCGCACCAGTTCGGGGTTGGCGACCACGTCGATGCCCGCGACGGTCGCCTGCCCTGAGGTCGGTGCCATCAGCCCGGTGAGCATGCGGATGGTGGTGGTTTTCCCTGACCCGTTGGAGCCGAGCAGGCCGAACACTTCCCCCGTCCGGACCTGAAGGTCGAGCGACTCCACCGCGACCAGATCGCCGAACTGCTTGTGCAGCGCGACCGTCTCGATGGCCGGGGTGGTCGGGTCCCCGCTCACGGCGCGCTATCCCGGGATGCGAAGCGCACCGTGACCGGCAGCCCGGGCCGGAGGGTCGACGGCGGGTTCGTCAGCTCAATGCGGGTGGCGAACAGCAGGTCCGCCCGCTCCTCCTCCGTCAGCGCCGAGCGGGGGGTGTATTCTGCCCGGGCCCGCACGGCGCCGAGGGTGCCATGGGCCTGGCCGGCACTGTCCACCGCCCCCGCCACGCGGACCAGCGCCGGCGCCCCATGGGGGAGCTGGTTCAGCAGCGCGGCGGGGAGGTAGACCCGCACCCAGCGTCTGGCCACTTCGCCGACGGTGACCAGAGGCGTGCCGGCGGCGACCACCTCGCCGGGATCGGCGTTGCGGGAGAGGACCACCCCATCGACCGCCGCCAGTACCGCCAGCTCGTTGAGGTCGGCATTCGCCCCGCGCAGTTGCGCCTCGGCGCTCTGCACCTCGGCCGCCGCCATGGCCACCTGATCCTGGCGGCTCCCATCCTCCGCCAGGGTCAGCACCGCCTGCGCCGCGTCGCGGCGCCGGGCCGCGGTGGTGGCGGCGGCCTGGGCCCGGTCGAGTTCCTGGGCGGCGACCACACCATCCCGCGCCAGCGGCTGAACCCGGGCGAGATCGCGGGCCGTGCGCTCCACCTCCGCCACGGCGGCGGCGAGGTCCGCCCGGGCCCGCTCGAGTTCCGGCGCGCGCGACCCACGCTGGAGGTCCGCCAGTCGTGCGCGGGCAGCGGCCAGTCGCGCCCGGCGCTCCGCGACGGTGGCTGGAAGCGTGGCCTGGGTGAGCAGGGCGAGGGTATCACCGACCTGCACGCTGTCCCCCTCCTCCACCCGGACTTCGACGACTCGGCCACCGACCAGCGGTGCCGCATCGCTCTCATCGAGTTCGACCGTGCCGGGGAAGGCCAGCTCCTCTGCCCGATGGCAGGCGAGGGCAAGGAACAGCAACGGGGCGAGCAGCAGGAAACGGGAACGCATGGGACGGCTCACTTCCGACGGGTGGTGGGCGCGGGGCTGGCCGGGACCAGCGCCGCGCGGGTGAAGCTGACGACATGATCAGCAAACCGGGCGATATCGGCAGCCGGAATCCCCTTGGGCTGCTGGAGCAGCTCGGCCACGATCGGCTGAGCCACGAAAAACCAGACCACCTGCGAGATGGTGGAGACGGCAGCGAACCGGGGGTCCAGGTCGGCGCGGATGATCCCCTGCGCTTGGCCGCGGCTGATGAGGCTGGTGATCCGCTGGAACAGCACCGTGAGGTTGTCACGGATGACTGGGGTCGCATGGGAGGCCGCATGATCTGCCAGCTCCCGCGCGATCAGACGGGGAAGCAGCGGGGCCGAGAGGAGAAAGGCCACCTGCCCCCGCACGATCACCTCGATCGCGTCCAGCGGCGACATGTCGGGGGCCAGGCGGGCCATGAGGCCGCTGGCGAACGGTGCGACCCGCCGGTCGAGGACCGCGCGGTACAGCGCCGATTTGTCCGAGTAGTAGTAATAGAGCAGGGCAGGGTTGACCCCGGCCTCGGTGCCAATCGCCTTGATGGTGGTGGCGGCAAACCCCTGCCGCGCGAAGAGCGCTTCGGCGGCGTCGAGGATGGCGAGTTGGGCCTCAGGGAGGGCGTCGGGCATGGTGTTAATTAAGCGATTAATTAATCAAAACGCAAGCCCCGCTGCCGGGTCGGAGATTTATTCGTGCATGCCGGGGAGCGTTGGCGTGAAATGAAGCATGGGCTCAGGTCCGCTTGCCAAACCCCGCATCGTTCTCCATCGTCATTGGCCTTCCTTTCAACCGGTCTCAATCCCTCCGCCGGAGAATTCTCGTGACTCGACCTCCCTTCCCCTTCGTCCTGTGCGCCGTGCTGCTGGCTGGGTGCTCGACCGCCGAGGCCCCGACCGCCACGCCGCTTGCCACGGCTGAGAACCGCTTTCCCTCCGCTCCCCGCGTCACGATCCAGAACAGCGGGACCACCCAGGGTCTGATCGCGGTGAGTCCCGTCAACCGCCGCATTGTGTGGGCCGCCGGCCGAGGCGGCACCTATGTGGTCACTATTGATGGCGGCCGTACCTGGACCCCGGGCGTTGTCCCGGGCGCTGAGGCGCTGCAGTTCCGCGATGTCGAGGCGAAGAGTGCGCGGGAAGCCTACCTGCTGTCGATCGGGTCCGGCACCGATTCCCGCATCTATCACACGATGAATGGTGGCCGAAGCTGGGAGCTGCAGTTTACCAATCAGGATCCCGATGGCTTCTACGACTGCTTCGCCTTCTTTGAGGGACGTGGCGCGCTGGTCATGGGTGATGCGATCGGGACCCGTTTCCCGATTCTGCGCACGACGGATGAGCGGCACTGGAGGGACATCGGGGACCGGGTACCGGCGGCGCAGGCAGGGGAAGCGGGTTTCGCCTCCAGTGGTACCTGCATGGCGACCTTTGGTAACCGTCAGGCCTGGTTTGGCACCGGCGGGGCCGATCCGTCCCGGATCATCGCCACCACCGACCGGGGCGAGCACTGGATCGCCTATCCTACGCCGCTGCGTGGCTCGCCCAGTGCGGGTGTCTTCAGCGTGGCGTTCCGGGACAAGCGGCATGGCATCATCGCCGGCGGTGACCTCGATCCCGCTGCCGGACCGTTCGACAACATTGCCACCTCGGAGGATGGCGGTGCCACCTGGGCGGTAGGAGGCAAGGCGCCGATCGGGACCATCTACGGCATCAGCTACGTCGATCGCAACCGACCGGCAGTGGTGGCAACCAGCCCTGAGGGCACTGCCTGGTCACGCGATGAAGGTGCGAGCTGGACGGCTATCGACGGATTGCAAGGTCTCTGGGCCGTTGCCTTTGCGGATCGGTCGGTGGGATGGCTGGTGGGAACCAACGGGCAGATCGTCCAACTCAGCTTCGAGTCACATCACTGACCCGCAGTGTCTCCGTGGTGCGCCCAGCATGGGCGCCCCACGAAGACCGGGGCGGCTACCGTGCCGCGCCGAAGAATTCCTCTGCCGCTCTCCGCATTTCGTCCGGGGTCAGATCCTTGACGTGCTGCGCCAGCATCCAGGTGTGCCCGAACGGATCCACCAGACTGCCGGCCCGATCGCCCCAGAACATGTCCGCCAGGGGCATGGTAATCCTCCCGCCCGCCTTGACCGCCTGATCCCACGCCGCGTCCACGTCCTGCTTATACAGGAAAATGGCGACGGGAGTGCCCCCAAGGGTGGTGGGACTCTTGCCTCCTTCGGGCATCTCCTCGCCGAGCATGATGTAGGAATCATCGATCTGCAGCAGGGCGTGGACGATCGTCCCATCCGGGCCAAGGAAACGGGAGATTTCCCGTGCGCCGAACGCCTGCTGGTAGAATTCAATCGCCTTGCCCGCGCCAGCCACAACCAGGCTGGGGGTGATGGCGTGGTAGCCTTTGGGAATAGCGTTGACCTTGCCTGCCATGTGAACCTCCAGAAAAAGGTGCACTCCCAATATTTGCGGGCCCACACAGCGGGACAACCTTGAAGTGGAGCGAATCTCGACAGACATTTGTCACAATCGGTCGGCCCCGCCTGCCTGATTTGGCGACTTGCCTGCGACCCGGTCAAAAAGGAGTTTCGTGCGTTTCCTCATCGCGCTGCTGGCTGTGTTTGCGACCCCACCCACCCCGCAGCGCGTCGCTGAGTACAACCGCCGCGAACTGATCATCCCGATGCGGGACGGTGTCACGCTCTTCGCCGTCGCGCTCGTCCCGCGTGGCGCGACCGAACCGCTCCCGATCCTGCTCATCCGAACCCCATTCTCCGCCGCCGGCGCCGTGCCCACCGCCGAGCTGCCCCGGCCGTATCGGGAGCTCGGTGAGGATGGCTACATCTTCGTGGTCGAGGACATCCGGGGGCGCCTCGGGTCCGGCGGAGGCTTCGTCGTCAACCGCTCGCAGAACGACCCGCGGAGCCCCGCCGGGGTCAACGAGTCGACCGATGCCTATGACACGATCGACTGGCTGCTCAAACAGCTCCCCGGCAACAACGGGCGAGTCGGAGTGCTGGGCACCTCGTACCCGGGATGGCTCGCCGCACTGGCCGGTGTTGGGGCGCATCCGGCGCTCAAGGCGATCTCCCCCCAGGCGCCGATGACCGACACCTGGATGGGGGATGACTTCTTCCATCAGGGCGCGTTCCGCCAGACGCAGGGGCTGTTGTTCTCGGTCCTGATGGAGACCGATCCGAAGGGCTTCACCGATCTGCCGATGGCACAACTCGATCAGTATCAGTTCTACGGCGGATTTCCCACCCTGGGTGCCATGGCACGCGCTACCGGCGCCGATACGCTGCCGCTGTGGCGTGCGTTCGTCGCTCACCCTTCCTGGGACAAGTACTGGCAGGAGAAGGCGCTGGATCGGGTGCTTACTCGGCCCGAGGTGCCAACACTCATCGTGGGTGGCTGGTGGGACCAGGAGGATATGCTCGGCCCGCAGCAGCTGTATCGCACACTGGAAGCGCAGGATACCCAGCAGCGGAATCACCTGGTCCTCGGCCCATGGTTCCACAACGCATGGCTGCGGCCCTCCGCCGATTCGATCGGTCCCATCCCCCTCGGCAGCAATACCGCCGACTACTTCCGGAGTGAGATCCAGCGTCCCTGGTTCGCCTTCTACCTGCACGACAGGGGCAGCGGCGCCTTTCCGAATGCGCGGGTGTTCGAAACCGGCGCGAATCGCTGGCATACCTTCGACCAGTGGCCGCCGAAGGGGGTTGAACCGCGCAAGATCTACCTGCGCGCAGAGGGGAGGATTGGGTTCGAGGCACCGCCAGCATCACCGTCCGCTACTCCGAGATCATCAGGGCTCGGCCAGATCCATACCGCCGAGTATGATGGATTCGTCTCCGATCCGGCGCACCCGGTGCCGTACGTCCGGCGGCCGGATGATGGCTCAGGGTGGTCGACCTGGCTGGTCGCGGATCAGCGATTCGTGGACAACCGTCCCGACGTGCTGACTTGGACCTCGGCCCCACTCGAGGAGGACCTGACCATCGCGGGCGACGTCACCGCCCACCTCTTCGCCTCCACCTCCGGCACCGATGCCGACTGGGTGGTGAAGCTGATCGATGTCTATCCCGACAGCCTGCCCGACCAGCCGGCGCTGAGCGGGTATCAACTCATGGTCAGTGCCGACATCATGCGGGGACGCTACTGGAAGGGATTCACCCGGGCGACGCCGATTCCGGCTGACACCCCGACGCCGTTCACCGTTGACCTGCACCAGCAGTTGTATCGGTTTCGGAAGGGCCACCGGATGATGGTGCAGGTGCAGAGCAGCTGGTTCCCGCTGTACGATCGCAATCCGCAGACCTTTGTTCCCAACATTTTCCGGGCTCGGGCCTCGGACTACCGCGCTCAGCGGCATCAGGTCTGGCACACGGGGCGCTTTCCGTCGCACATCTCGGTGCAGGTGCTGATGGAAAAAAGCGCCGGGTAAGCGATGCTAGGGGCCGGCCGGCTGCTGGCCGGCCTCGGGATCGAGCGCGCGCGCCAGCCTCCACCACTCTGCCGCGAGGTCGTCCAGATGGTAGCGCTCGAGCAGCCTGGCTCGCGAGACCATCTCATTCACGACCCCCTGCACCGTGGAATCTCCCGCGGCCAGCAGCCCAAACCGTCGCCGGGCACTCCCACTATCACCGGCCAGAATCCCGCCGGCGAAGAGCATGCCGAGCACCGAATTCTCGCCACCACTCGCTCCGGCCCGTCGCGCCTTGAGTGCCGCCGTCACGAATTCGTGGTCCGAAGCGGTTGAGTAGAGATGGCGCAGAGTCCGAGCGTCGAGGATCGGGCCACCCTGTATCCCAGGGGCGGTCGTTCCGACCGGGACCTGCTCAAGTGTCAGCGGTACCCTGGTCACCAGGGCGGGCGCCGGGGACAAGCCCAGATCTGTGACCCAGTCCCGAATCAGCCAGGCGAGCGAAGCGTAGGACCGGCGAACGAGCATCGTCCCGGCGCTGTCCCCGCCGTCGGGATTGAGGATCCGCCGGAGCAATCCCTGCGAGATGAACTCATTGTGATCCAGGCCGGGGGCGGTGGTCAGCCAGCGAGGACTTCCCCGGAGGGAGTCCCCGAGTTCGAACAGCGCCCCCGGGCCCGCCACGAGCATGACTGGCAGGCGGATCCGGTCGCGGGCCTTGAGCACGACATCGGTGAAGTAGGCCCAGGTCCGGTCACTCAGTCGGGCGTAATCCTGGGTTGTGTCGAGCGTCAGGACCGCATCGATCGGAGCACTCGGATCGGCCGCGAAGAGCAGCATCGCCTGACCGCCAGCACTATGTCCGACCACGGTGACGCTCGCCGCCTCGATTCCCGGCAGGCGGGCGACTTCGAGCAGCAGACGCCGGATGTCGCGCTGGCGTGAGTGGTCCGACGCCGATGTGGCGAGTGTGCTGTTATCCTCGGCGGGATACACACTTCCCACCACAATGATCCCATGACTCGCGAGGAACTCACAGAGCACGACATTGTCGTCGTAGGAGGACTGCGCACCCTGGACATAGAACACCACCGGGAATCGTCCCCGCCGCATCGGGGCGTCCCGCTGTACCCTGGTGGGCATCGAACGGAGGCGCGCGAGCTGGCGACTCTGATCGGGGCTGAGGGAATCCGCCTCGGCGCTCAGGAGTTCCCGGGCGATGACCCCGATTTCGTAACTCCGCAATGCGGCCGCATAGTGGCGCAATCCCAGGGACATGCCAGGAAGCCGCTGGGGTTGGTCGAGATAGTCCTGGTAGCGCATGCGCACGGCAGTGGAACGCGCGCTCGGAAACCAGATGTTCATGAGGATTGGTCGATACCGAAGCCCGAGGCTGTCGCCGCCGGGCAGCCGCCGGGTCGAATCGACGACCCACCGTTGGGTGAAGCCGACCTGGTGTGGTCCCGGTGTCAGGTCGCCCCAGTAGGCGGGGACCTGGTGAGTCTGGGTGACGAGGGCGAGCGCCAGGAACAGATGCATGGAAGGACCGCGGAACGAAGGAACCAGTCTGGGATGGCAGCGGGATCTCGGCGGGCGTCTACGGGCCGGAGTCCACTCCGGTTTCGCACCGGATCCCTTCCCCGGGTGTAGCTGCCGTCAGCCCAACAACATTCGAAACACCGCCGCGGTGAGCCAGGCGGTCGCCCCGACGATCGCCGCGGCTGCCAGGCCAAGGGCGATAAAGACCCACCGGCTCCTGCGTCGAACGAGGGTCGGTTGGTCCAGCCATCGCTCGAGCAGCGCCAGGTTGCGGAGGTTGCCTTTCCAGCTGATGTCGAACAGGTCGCCCGCGATGGGAACCGACCCGACCAGGACATCGAGCGCGATATTACCCAGCATGCGGAACAGCACCACCGCCGGGGCACCGAGCCGGTAACCGGCATACAGCCCGTAGCTGGCGATGACGCCTGCACTGACATCACCGATTCCCGGGACCAGCCCCAGGACCGCGTCCCAGCCAAAACGGACCGGAATGCCCGGAATCCTGAACTGCGCGTCGAGTCCGCGCGCGATCAGCCGAAACCGTTCGAGGTGGAGTGAAGTGGGAGGCATGACGGCGATGCCGTCAGGGCTTGAGCAGCTCGGCGCCAGGCGCCGGGTGCCACGGGTGCTTCGGCTCGAAGTGCTTCCAGAGGAGCGCCGACAACCGCCGAATCAGCACCCACCCCTCGTTGGAGGCTTCGTAGGTGGTGTCGGCCTGTTCGCGGGTCAGGACACTGAAGACGTAGTCCCCGGAAGGCGCATTCACCAGCACCACTTCGGAGCGCGAGCGATCCACCGCACCCTGCTTGCTGGCCGCCTGCACCCACGGTGGCAGCTGGGAGAGCGCCTCGCCATTCCAGTAGATCCGGGTGAGGTGACGATACATCTCCTGACTGGCCGCGGGACTCACCGCCTGCCCGGCGCGGATCAGCTCCACCAGCCGGGCGATCTCACGCGGCGTGGTCTGACCCCAGCCATACCGGGTGCGATTGGCTTCGCGCCCGGGAGTTCGACTGTTCACCCGGGTGGAATCAAAACCGTGCTCGGCCAGCCACTGGTTGATGACGGTCCCGCCCCCGGCGAGCGCCTGGAGCCAGAGGGAAGCGGTGTTGTCGCTGGTGGTGATACTGAGCAGGGTGAGCTGATTCAGCGGGATCGTGGTGGAATCACGGAACGAGCCGAGGATGTCTTCACCCTCGTAGAGCAGGGAGTCGGTGTAGATCAGCTTCTGGTGATAATCGAGCTGCCCGTGGGCGATCGCATCGAAGACCGCGATCATGATCGGGACCTTGATCATGCTGGCGGTGGGGAAGACCGAGTCGGAATTGACCGAGGCGGTACGTCCGCTGACGAGGTGCCGGACGTAGATTCCCACGCTGCCATGGAAGCCGGTGACCAGGCTGTCCAGCTGGTGCTGGAGCTGCCGGTCGGGACGCGGGGCGGCCTGCGCCGGGAGTGCGCGAACCGGGACCAGCAGAAGCAGCGCGCAGAACGCGCTGCGGGCCGAGTGGTTCACTCGTCGGCCGGGGGCCTCGGGTCGGTCCCGGTGATGGCTTTGATGGCCTTGCGCGCCATCGCCGCGATCTCATCATTCCGGTCGTCAAGGAACGTCTCGATGGTCGGGACCGCCTCCTTTGCCTCCGGGCCGATTTCGCGGAGCGCCACCAGAATCGGGAACCGGACGGAGAGGACCTCGTCCGGATTGGTCAGCGCCGCCACGAGGGCGGGCACGGCGGGTTTGCCCTCGGCACCCATCCCGCTGATGGCGTACGCGGCGGCGTTCCGGCTCTGGGGTGCGGCCGCCTTCAGTTCCTTGATCCAGTAGGTCAGCGGCTTGCCGTCATATTCCGGCCCCGTCGCCTTCGCCTTTTGCGCGGCGGCGGTTGTGGCAAAGCCGGTGGTCAGCAGCGCCGCAGTGAGCAGCAGGCGGCGAGTGTGGTTCAGCATGAAAAACTCCCGGCAAAGGACACAAGCAGTCACCCGGAACCTACATGCCCGTCGGGACTTGGGACAGGACCGGGGGTTCGCCTCTGCAGTTCCGCCGAAACCCGTTCCTCCCCTTGGCCGTACGCGAGCGGAATCCCTTACCAGGTCGCCTCTCCATGCTGCTTGCGCTCTTCGCCCTGCTGCAGGCTCCCGCAGTGTCACCACTGGCTGATCCTGCATCACCGCCGAATCGCTATGACGGCCGTGCGCGCCAGCTCAGCGTGAACGTTCCTCGGAGGGACGTCTCCGTGAAGATCGACGGTGTGCTGGACGAACCGGTCTGGGCCGAGGCGGCGGTGCTGGCCGGCTTCTCCCATTTCCAGCCAGTGGAAGGGGAGCCGGCGGCGGATTCGACCGAGGTCCTGGTCTGGTACTCGCCGACCGCGATCCATTTCGGCATTCGCGCCCGGGAACCGCATGGCGAGGTCCACGCGACCCTCGCCGACCGCGACAAGATCTTTTCCGACGATGTCATCCAGCTCCTGATCGGGACCTACAACGACAGCCGACAGGCCTTTCTCTTCGCCGTCAATCCGCTCGGCATCCAGGGCGACGGCGTCATGGTCGAACGCGGCAATGTCTCGGGTGGTGGCTTTGCGGGTGGTTCGCAGCAGTCGCGCGAGGGGTCGGATCTCGCGCCGGATTACGTATATGAATCGAAGGGGCGGCTGGTGGAGGGCGGCTTTGAGGTCGAAGTCCGGATTCCCTTCAAGAGCCTCAAATACCAGTCCAAGGGCGAGCAGACCTGGCAGCTGCATGTGCTGCGCAAGATCCAGCATTCAGGGTTCGAGGACTCCTGGGTGCCGGCGGAGCGGACCCGCGCCTCGTTCCTGGCCCAGTCGGGCCAGCTGCAGGCCCTGCAGGGACTCAAGCGCGGGTTGACCCTGGACTTCACGCCGGAAGTGACCGGCCGGCTGGATGGGTCACGGCTCGACAGCGGCAGCTGGGATTACAAGCGGGCGGGCCCCGATGTGGGCGGGACCATCCGGTGGGGGATCAGCAACAATCTCTCGCTCAACGCCACCGCCAACCCCGACTATTCCCAGATCGAGTCGGACGTCAACCAGACGACGTTCGACCCCCGCGACGCCCTCTTCTTCCCCGAGAAGCGTCCCTTCTTCCTCGACGGGCTGGAGGCGTTCCAGACCCCGTTCAACCTGGCCTACACCCGGCGGGTGGTCCAGCCGGTGGGTGCCGTCAAGCTGACGGGAAAGACCCTGGGGACCAACCTCGGGTTCATTTCGGCGGTGGACAACCAGGACGCCAGCGCCACCGGCGACAATCACCCGGTGGTGAATATCGTCCGCCTGCAGAAGGACGTCGCCAGCGGCTCTCGGCTGGGTCTGGTCTATACCGATCGGATCGACGGCGATAACTGGAACCGGGTGGGTGCCGTCGATGGCCGTCTCGCCTTTGGACGCAGCAACATCGTGTTCCAGGCCGGCCTCGGGAAGACTCACGAGTTCGGTAACGACCTGTCCGGGCCGTTGTGGCTCGGGCGCTTTACCTACAGCGGCAACCGCTTCCTGCTGCGGTACAGCTTCAGCGGTATCGATCCCGATTTCCGCACCCGCTCCGGGTTCATCAACCGGGCCGGCGATGCCAATCTGTCACTCACCAACATGCTGATCTTCAAGGGGAAGCCGGGCGCCTTCGTCGAGAGCTTCACGCCTGACATCACCCTGAACGGTGCCTGGACCTACGACGTCCTGATGAACGGTGGTGGGGTGCGGGATCCCAAGTTCCACGTGAACCTGAACACCACCCTTCGGGGTGGCTGGAATATCGGCTTCTCCGCCTTGCTGGAGACCTTCGGCTACGATCCCCGCATTTACGGCCGGTACTCGCTGGAGGTGCCGGGCGCCGGCGGAGCTGGCCTGGACACGATTCCCTTCACCGGCGGCAACCAGCGGATTCCCAATCGGGACTACGTGCTCACGGTCGGCACGCCCTCATGGAAGAACTTCTCCGCCTCCCTCTTCACCCTGGTGGGTCAGGACGAAAACTTCTACGAGTGGGCCTCGGCGGAACTGGGGTGGGTCGATATCGGCCTCAACTGGCGGCCAACCAATCAGCTCCGGATTGAGGGACACTACCTGCAGACCCAGGTCCGGCGGCGCAGCGATCATACCCTCGCCAACCGGCAGCGCATCCCGCGACTCAAGGTGGAGTATCAGCTGGCGCGGCCGCTCTTCATCCGGGTGGTCGGCGACTACTTCACCGACGAGACCGATGCGCTGCGCGACAACGGCCGCACCGAGGCGCCGATCCTGATCAACGGCCAGCGCACCGTGGCGACCAGCACCAACCTCTTCCGGGGCGATTTTCTGCTGTCCTTCGCGCCAGTGCCCGGCACGGTGCTCTTCGCCGGCTATGGCAGCACGCTCACCGAGCCGCGGTCATTCGGGTTCACTGATTTCAAGCGCGAGAACGACGGATTCTTCCTGAAGGCGAGCTATCTGTTCCGGATGGGCGGGTGAGACGATAGGAGAACAGGGAACAGGGAACGGTGGGCGCACACGGCCGTGCGCGCCCACCGGCCCCGTTCCCCGCAGTTCAGTCCCAGGCCGAGAAGTCCTCTTCCTCTGACAGCGCCAGCATCCGCCCCTTGAAGTCCTCCATGTACTGATCACGGTCGCCGGTCCACGGCACCGGTTCCCCTACGAAGACATCGACGAAGAAGGGCACCAGCAGCGCTTCTCCCTTGGGGAGCGCTTTGCCGAGTCCATGGAAGAAGATGGGGGTCACAGGGACCTGCGGCCGGCGCTCCTGCAGCCGGGCAATGCCGCTCTTGAAGGCCTTGAACTGTTCCGGCTCGCCACGAGTCCCCTCGGGGAAAAAGATCAGGACCTCCCCCCGGTCGAGCGCCTCGACCAGCGGGGCGAGCGGATCATCACTACTCCCCGCTCGGCTGCGTGCAATCGGCAGGATCCCGATGATTCGCAGGGCAAACCAGGCGATCCAGCGATTGCGCAGGAAGTAGTCCGCGGCGGCCACCGGCCGGATCCGGGGCAGGAGTCGGAGCGGCAACAGCGTCATCAGGACCATCGTATCGAGATGACTGTTGTGGTTGGCAGCGAGGATGGCCGGGCCGGTGCGCGGCAGCCGCTGGCGGTGACGGACATTGAGCCCGAGCACGATCAGCGTGACCCCCCGAACGATGACGCCGAAGAAGAACAGTCGGAGGAGCTGGGTCATGGTGTCGCTGGTCGAGGGGCGAGAGGGGGGATCAGTGGGCGCGCACGGCCATGCGCGCCCACTGATCCCTCGACTCTCACTAGTAGTAGTAAAACCTGAGAAAATGGAAGAACAACGGCGCGGTGTAGGTCAGGCTGTTAATCCGATCCAGCACCCCGCCATGTCCGGCGATCATCGTCCCCGCATCCTTGACCCCGATATCGCGCTTCAGCGCGCCGACCGTGGTATCGCCGAGGAAGCCACCGGCTCCGATCATCAGCCCGACCGCGAGACTGTCGGAGCGGCTGAGGGGCGTGAGCACGGGAGCGAGCAGGACGGCGAGGGCCGTGGTGGTGAGGATTCCGCCGATGAGGCCCTCGACGGTCTTGTTGGGACTGACGGTCGGCAGAATCTTGTGCCGCCCGAACGTCTTCCCCCAGATATACTGGGCCACATCGTTGAGCTGAGTCAGGAGGATCAGGTAGAGCACCAGCGCGGCGCCATCGCCGATAGGGGCGAGGGAAAGCAGATAGGCGATATGGCTGATGGCGAACACCATCAGCATCACCCCCCATTGGATGGTCCCGACCGCCCGCAGGAAGTCCTTCGTCTCCCCAATCATCACCATTCGGGCGGAGACCAGGAGCATGACCCACACCGGAATGAAGACGATGAACATCCCGTACCAGCCACGGGCCACCCAGTAGTACTGCAGTGGAATGCTCAGGTAGGCCCAGAACAGTACCCGCCGGTCGGCGCGTCGAGTGGGAATGAGCGAGAAGTATTCCTTGAGCGCGAGGAAGGAGACCAGCGCGAAGAAGGCGATCGACAGCCGGCGGTCCAGCGCGATGGCGACCACGAAGATCACCACCATGACCCACCAGGCACGGACCCGCTGACGCAGCTCGACGTATTTCTCGCCGCCATGGCGCCGGTGCATGCTCCAGCTGACCAGACTCGCGACGACCAGCAGCCCGAAAATGCTCAGCAGGACGTACTGGGTCCCAGGGGTGAGGAGTGGAAACGGCATCAGGAGGCCCCTGCCGCCAGTGCTCGGCGGCTTCGATTGAGGATGGTCATGCCGCCGAGAATGACGATGAGGCCGAGCAGGATCGAGGACCACCATCCAGGTGCAACGCCGAGGCCCAGCAACAGCGCGAGCAGGCCGAACCCGAAGGCGCGATCGCTCTTCCCCATGGGACCGTCATACCGTCGAGTCGCCCCAACCTGAAGCGCCACGACACCGGCCATCTCTGCGATGATCGCGACGACGACCGCGACCACCACCAGGCGGCCATCCAGGCCAGGCACCGCGGTGAAGGGGAGGTACATCGCCGCATCGGACACCACATCGGACAGTTCGTTGAGGATCGCACCGAGTCGGGATTGCTGCCCGTGCTCCCGGGCCAGCATGCCATCCACCGCGTTCAGCGCCATCCGGACGAACAGGACCACCGGGACCAGCAGCAGCGCCCAGCGGGCGGTGGGCCAGCAGTACAGCAGGACCCCGGCCAGTACCGCGAGGAGCGCGGCAAACAGCGTGACCTGGTTGGCTGTCACCCCACCCCGGGCGAGTGCATTGACCGCGGGACGGAGCCGAGCCTGGAACCGCGGTTTCAGGTCGTAGATGGAGGGCATGGTTGAGGGGTCGGGGGTGGTGGTGTGGGTCGGGCCGGAGTTCTACTTACGGGGAACGGGGAACGGGGAACAGGGAACAGGGAACGGGCGACCGAGCGCCTTGGGGAGCGCGCAGCGCGACCCGGCGTGAGGAAGTCCCTTTAGGGGGAACAGGGAACGGGGAACGGGTCTTAGTCGTGACTCGTGACTCGTGACCTGTGACCTGTGACTCGTGACCTGTGACTCTCGCCCCCCTACTCCCGAATTACCTGCGAGAAATCATCCCGGCCCAGCGCGGCGCGCGCCTTGGCGGTGATCAGGAACTGCTGCCGGGCCTGGGCCAGGGTCAGCGTGCTGTCCAGCAGACCGAGGGCATACACCACTTCATCGCTATAGCCGGGCAGCGCGATTCGCCAGCTCGACGGAATCGTGCCCGGCGCAACCTGGTTGACGTGGCGCACCAGGTTGAGCGTGCAGTTGTTGGTCAGGGTGTTGTAGAACTCGGGGTGGTCGCGCAGGTGGTTGACCCGCTCGAGCATGCCGGTGAGCATGGCCCGCACTGCGGCGCGGTCGGCCCGGATCGGGTAGAGATAGACCTGGTCCGTACCGGAGGCGGCACGTCGGCCGATGAGATCGCGCTCGTCCCCGACCACATAGATCAGCTCGAACCGCCGGAGCATCCCGGTGACGATGCCGTAGCTCTCGCCCAGTTCCCGCCGTGCCTCCACCGAAATCGCGAGATACCGCCCATCGTCGAACCCGAAGCTCACGAAGGCATGGGCCGGTCCGCGCCACCCGTCCGAGAATGGGGCGAGGATGTACCACGCGGTGGCGACCTGGTCGAGCCGGTAGGTACGGTCCTCCCACGCGGGGGCAAACTCGGTCCCACCGGTCCAGGCGAAGTTGCGGACTCCGGTCAGCGAGACGGTATCCCCCTCGAAACTGACCGATGGGAGAATGTGCTGTTCGGGGCTCCAGGTACGATCGTGCGAGGGTGTGAGCAGGGCCCAGGTGATCACCAGCCCCACCAGCACCACGCCGAGGAGGATCAGCACGGGTCGCTTCACGCGGCGGTGCCGGTCAATCGGCCCGCTCCTGGAGGAACGGGACGAACACCACGTCCACGGTATAGCCCTCGGGGGCGAACAGGGCGGTGAGCAGTTTGCGGGCACTGACTTCGGCGTGTTCCACCACCGACAGATCGGCGGCCGCGTGCATCAACTGGGCCCGGGCGAGCAGATAGATGGTGTCGCGGTCGGCCGGATGGAACCAGTTCCACAGGCCGCGGGCCTCATCGTAGGTCTTGAGCGAGGCAATGTCGATCGACAGCAGCCGGGCATGGGGGACCGTCAGCTGAATGTGACGGGCCTTGTCATCGATGGCAATCCGGGTGCGGGGGTCCTTCAGGTCCAGCCCGACCAGCGCTTTGCCCGTGACCACCACCAGCGACCGTTTGGTGCTGCCGAGGCGGGTGCTCTGATAGGTGACCACATCGCGCAGCCCGGTCTCATTGGTGACCAGTTTCCCCACCGCCTCCATCCGGCCCAGCGCCACGTCCTGTGAAATCGTGGTGCGGCTGCCCAGCCAGCGGGACAGGCGCCCGGTGGCCCGCAGCGCGGCCATCGCGCCGAGCAGCAGGAGCACGGCGACGCCGAACCCGATCCAGCCGAGTCGGCGACGCACCCGCTCGGCGGGCACGCTCAATCGCCCGCCGTGGGCGCGAGGTGATCGAGCAGCATCTGCAGCGCATTGCGCAATTCTTCGGCCTCCCGGTGACCTGGCAGCAGGCGACCGTCCGCCAGGTCGGCGGACAGCCCGTGACAGATCTCCGTCGCGCGGCGGAGCCGGAACCGTTCCCGGAAGACCCGGTATTCCGACGGTGATTTGGCGGCGAGGACACCCCAGATGCGGAAGCGGATGTCATCGATGGCACTCTTGACATCCTCCACCTGCTCCGGCGCGAGCGTGCCGGTGCCGAGTTGTTCGTCGATCGTGCGGAGCGAGGACCGCAGGGTGACGACCGCAGGCAGGGACGACGGGATGGTCATCGGCACCTCGGGGCGTGGGGGGTCGTGGGCGGGCCGACGTGGCCCGCTAGGAGAATATGCGTGCGTATCGCTGGCGTGAAGCGGGGGTGGAAAACAGAAGGGACACCCGGCGACCGCCAGGTGTCCCTCCGGGGTGCCGCGTCTGGTTCAGCGGGCCCGGGCAACCTTCGCGGGGGCCGCCGGTTCGGTGAAGACGTTCAGGTCCAGCCAGTGGAGCAAGGATTTGTCGAGCGCCGCCACGTCCTGACCCAGCGTGTGGGGCATGACCGCGGTGCGGCGCCCACCACTCATCAGGAACCACATCGGGGGCAATGCATCCTCGCCGCGACGTTCATTGGCGATCCGACCTTCATAGGACACAAAATGGAACTCCCGGTCGTGGTGGATCAGCCGGCGCTGTTCACTCTTGAAGCTGCTCACGGATCACTCGGGGCAGGAGGGACGATCAGGGGGTGATCGCGACAGGATCGGGGCCATGCCCCGACGGGGGAACACCGGTCTGCAATATAACCCCCTCCGCCTCCCGACGGTGCCTTACAGAGGCTATTCGGTCGCGATGAGAATCCGCCCCGCCGGATCAACCTGACGGAGCAGCTTGAGGATCGCGTCCGCGACCGGTTCCTTGGAGCGATAGCGGCGGCCGTCGCGCATGGCGACCGACACGGTGAGTGAGTGAGTCTGCTGCACCGCGAGGATCGAATCGGGATCGGCGCGGACGATCTGCTGCAGCTGGCTCCAGGTCACATCGCTGTCGGGGTAGGTGATCGGGATCGGCGCCACCGCCTCCGGGATCCGGTTCGGGGCCACGACCGCGGCGGAGTCGAGGGCCTGCTGCTTCTTGTGGCTGGCGGTCTCCTGATCACAGGCGGCGAGGAGCAGCAGGGCGGGAAGGAGATAGCGCATGGCGGCACCAGATCGGGCAGACGGGAAATGGCTACGGATTGCCCGTAAATAGTACCCGGAGGTCACGTGAGGGAAGTGCCCACGTGCACCTCCGCTGGGCCGCCTGCGGTCTATTTACGAGGAGCGTCCTTGATCTTGCTCCAGGAGACGTTGGCCTTGGCGATGTAGCCCGGGATGTCCTTCCGCCACTTGGTCATCACACCCTGGTCATAGTTGAGATAGAGCTTTCCGTCGACCACGGTGAAGGCGTCGGGATCGGTCTTCACCTTGTAGCCGTTCGACACGCCATAGGCGCAGTAGCCGCCGTACAGGGGCAGAAAATGGAGAGGATCAGCCACAAAGGCGTCCCGGTGCTCGGCGGTGGCAAAGCGGTACGTTGCGCCTTCATATTGCGCGGTAATGTCCGCCTTGCCCGGGACCGCCGCCTGATCCGTGAAGTACGCGACCAGATCATGGCCGTTGGCGGCGACGCCATTCTTGTCCACGTTGACGGCCTGAGCCGCGACGGGGGCGGACAGGGTCGCCAGGATGGCGAGCGTCAGGATTGAGGTGGGGATGATGCGGCGTAACATTGTCAAACTCCTGTTGGTAGAAATTCGGCGGCAGGGCGCCGCAGATCGCGCTCTTTCAACGCCGCATCGGGGGCAACGGTTTCACTGGGGCTCCAGTCGTCCCCCGGTCGGGGCAGGCCGACGGTCATCCCCGGCCATGGGGCCCTGCATTGACAGGCGCTAAGGGAAGCATGATCGTCGTCCGCATCCCACTGGGTGCCGGCAGGGCGGTCCGCGGGTTGAGACATCGGGAACCGAGGATGCGGGAGCGGCGTTCTTGCTCGGGAGGGCAGGTGTGGCGGACCGCTTGGCGACGCACTCCCGGATCACATCGACCAGGAGATGGTGCAATGAAGAGCTTGACCCGCAGTAGCAATATCATCAGCTGGATCTTCCAGCTGACCGCAGCCGTGATTCTGGCCCAGACCCTCTTTTTCAAGTTCACGGGGGCACCCGAGTCCCGGTTCATCTTCGAGACGCTGGGCATCGAGCCGTGGGGCCGGATCGGCACCGGGGTCATGGAGCTGGTGGCGGTCATTCTTCTGCTCAACCCACGGACCGCCGCCACCGGTGCTGTACTGGCCATGGGGCTGATGGCAGGGGCGATCTTCTCTCACCTGACCAAGCTGGGAATCGAAGTCCAGGGTGACGGCGGGCTGCTCTTCGCGCTGGCGTGTACGGTACTGGTGTCTGGCGCGATCGTCGCTTTCCTCCGGCGGGCCGACATTCCGATCATCGGCCCGATGCTCGCGGGAAGGCACCCATGACGCCGCGCCATGGTGCGTGAGCGGACGAACTGCGGCCGCAGGGCTTTCTGCCCCACGACCGCCCGGGCCACCGCTGGCGCACTGAGCCGCAGCCTCAGGGCCTCGCCGGCAGGTCGATCGGTGGCGCAGCGTCGCCGTTGCCTTCCCGCTTCCCGAGGAATCCCGGCAGTTCGACCCCGCCGATATCGCGCATTACGTCCATCATCGGCGGCAGCGTCTTGGCCATGCTCTGGAGGAAGTTGGCCGCTCCCCCACCCCCGCCGCCTTCCCACACTACCACCTTGTCGAATTTGATATTCGAGATCGCCTTGGCCGACGTTTCCGCCAGGGTGTCGAGGTGCTCAAGCATCAGGAGCTGATACGCTTCCTTCGCGCCGCCACAGGCCTTCACGATCTCCTTGAGTGCCTCGCCTTTCCGCGCCAGGATTTCGTACTGCCCGCGGGCTTCGGCCTCCAGCTTCATGAAAATGGCCTGCGCCTCGGCGGTGGCCTCGATGCGCCGCTTTTCCGCCTGTGCTTCGGCCTCCACGATGGTCTTCGCCTTCTCGGCCTTTGCCGGTGCCTCCAGCTGGGCCCGGCGCTCCGCTTCCACCCGTTCCATCTGGGCCAGTGCCGCCTTGGCCATCGCCCGGTTCTGCGATTCCTGCACCGAGGCCTCGGCTTCGCGCTTCTTGGTCTCGGTGAGCTGGAACGCCTCGGCCCGGCGCAGCTCGAGCTGTGCCTGGTTGGCGACAATCAGCGCCTGCGACTGCGACTCGCCGGCAAAGGCGAGCGATTCTGCCTCCGCCACCGCGACCCGCTTCTCCCGTTCGGCGTCCTTGATCTGGGCTTCCCGCTCGTACGCCGCCGTCTGTTCCGCGATCGCCTGTTCCTTCGACAGCTCGGCCACCCGCACCAGCTTGTCGCGCTCCGCCTCACGCGTCCCGATCTCGCGGAACTTCTGGGCGGCGGCCACCTGCACCGTGCGCTCCCGCTCCGCCTCGGCCACCCGGATCTCGCCCATCCGTTCCTGGTCGGCCACGTCGCCACGGGCCTGCTGCACCGCCATCGCGGCGGCCTTCTTGCCGATGGCCTCGATATACCCGGAGTCGTCCTTGAGGTCCGTGATATTCACGTTGATCAGGACCAGCCCGATCTTCTTGAGCTCCGGCTCCAGCGATTTCTGGACGCGATGCAGGAAGCCATCCCGATCGCGATTGATTTCCTCGATGCCCATGCTGGCGATCACCTGCCGCATCTGACCGAAGATGATATCCTGGGCCTGGCGCTTGATCTGCTCATGGGTCAGACCCAGCAGACGGGTCGCGGCGTTGATGCGCACCGACGGCTCCGTCCCGATCGCGACGGTGAAAACGCTCGGCACCGCCACGCGGATGTTCTCCAGCGACAGGGCGTCCTTGAGCGGAATCTCGATCTGGATTGGCTCCAGCCCGAGATAGGCGTACTCCTGGATCACCGGCCAGATGAATGCGCCGCCGCCCGAGATGCACCGCGCACTCTCCCCGCCCGCCACCCGGCCGGAGACGACCAGCAGCCGGTTCGCCGGACAGCGCTTGTAGCGCGACACAAAGAGCAGGGCGAGCCCCGCGGCCAGTACCACCCCCAGCGCCGGGGTGAGCATCGCCCAGATGGGCAGGCCCTCGGGAACGAGGCCGGCTTGGACGAGGAGGCTAGCGGAGATCATGGGAGTCCTCGGGCAGTAGGTTCGTTGGCGACACCACCAGAGTGTCGCCCTCAATCACATCCGTGACCAGCACCGGTGCGCCGGTGGCAATGGCGCCGGACCGGCTGATCGCATCCAGCTCCGACAGCCGCCCGCGCAGCAGCAGGTGCACCTTGCCGCGGCCATCGGCGGGAATCGCGAGATACACCGTGCCAGGCTCCCCGATGGCTTCTTCGGTCAGCACGGTCCCATCGGCTTCGAGCCGCCCCATCGCACGCATGACCGCCGCGGTACCGCGCATCGCGCCGTATCCCACCACGAGGCTGATTGGGATCGCGACCAGCGCCGTTCCCGCCAGCCACACGCCAAAAAGCCCGCCGACGCCCGCAAAGGCGAGACCGGCCGCAAGCGCGCGGATGCTCAGCAGGTGGAGTCCGTCCGAGGCGGGGGAATCGTGCGAGTCGACCTCCACATCGTGGAAGTCCACCACGCCGAGCAGCCCCAGGAGCAGCTGGAGGAGCAGGACGCCGCCGCCGAGCAGGGCGCAGACGAGGAAGAAGGTATTCATGGCGTTGGTCCCGGAAGACCGGGTGAGGGAATCACGCGATCTCTGGTCCGGGCCGCAAGACCGATGCGGCCCCGAAACCCCGGCAGGTGCAGCTATCCTGATGTGGGGGAAGCGGTTAGGCGGAGACCACCGGTCGACTCACCACGTACCGCCCGATAAAGCTGACGGACGCGCCTTCTCGATCGCCGACCTGCACCTCCAGCCGGAGCCGTCCCTTGCCGCGGCGCCGCAGGCTCTCCAGCAGGTGTCGCACGTCGTCGTCAGGCGGGGCCACAACCACGGCTTCGAAGTCGCCGGTGATCGGCCGGCGGTAACGCACGCTGCTGTCCTGCAGGACGATGTCGCCGCTGGCATCATGCTGACGGAGCAGCAGCCAGACCAGGCTCCAGCCGGTCAGGGTTGCCAGCATCGCGAGGCTGCCGGCGAAGGCGGTGCCCTTGTCGTTCAGGTTCTGGGTCAACGGTGCCCGCAGCGTGAGCCGTCCCTCCGCAAACGACACCGCCTCGACGCCCAGCCGCCCTGCCACCGGCATCGACCGGTCCAGGGTCTCCTGCAGCGCTTCGATCTCCGTCAGCATCACACGGGGAAGACCAGGCTGCAGCAGGTGACCGCCCCTTCCGCCTTGGCCAGTTCGGAGAGATCGACCGGGTGCACCGTCACCCCCCGGGCACGCAGCCGCTCCGCCGTGCGGGGGAAAGCGGCATCCATGATCACGCCCTGTTCAAGTCGCAGGACGTTGGCGGCATGCGGCTCGGTGGGATCCACCGCGAGCACCTCTGCAGCATGAAACGCGGCGGGATCACACCAGTCGGGGTTGGCGAGTACCAGGCGGTCGGTAACCGCCGTGGCGGCGGACTTGAGATGCAGGCAGCCGGTCACCGCGAGGGTACGGACCTCATAAGCGTGGGTGGTCAACAACTGCTGCAGCTGGGCGGCACCTTCGAAGGTGGTCCGGGTGGAGAGACCGACGTACAGCGTACGGCCCAGCCGCAGGACGTCGCCGCCATCCAGTGTGCCGGGGCCCGCCATTCGGACCACCGCCCGATGGGGACGCAGCGCCTCGGCCACGGTGGCCGTTTCCCGCTGGCGAATGGGGGAGCCGGGCAGGGTGATGATCGCCACTTCGTTGACCACCACCGCGGTATCCTCCACGAACACCGCGTCGGGCAGCTCCGGCTCGGCTGGGAGCCGAGTGACGGCGATGCCCAGCGACTCCAGCAGGGCCACGTATGATGCGTGCTGCGCCACGGCCCGGGGATAGTCGATCGGGGAGCGGGCGAGATGGGTCAACTCGCACTGGGCGATCGCCGGACTGAGATCGCGGGTGATGGCGTGCCACGATCGCGTGAAGCTCACGGTTCGGAGACCGGAATGCCGCGCAGCGAGCGGGCTACCAGGCCGATGCCGCCCGCCAGCAGCCCCAGCATGATCAGGGTGTTGAACAGGGAGGTGGTGCGGAAGTAGATCTGCAGATTCGCGATGATGCCCACCACGATGATCAGCGCCCCCGCGCCGGTCAGGACCCAGCCTGGAATGGAGCGGCCGTTGTAGAACAGCATGCCGATCCCGATCAGCAGCGGGACCAGGGAGAGCCCGAAGGCGTTGTAGCCGTAGAAATACCAGCCCCCGCTGGTCACGCTGACCTGGGTCAGCAGCAGGTACCCGCCCGCCACGACCATGGCCGCACCGCCGAGGAAGGTGCCGATTCCGCCCGGTGTTCCTCCCGCGCCCTTCATGGTGTCACCCGCCGCATGGTCACCCTCCGGTCAGAGCGATTTGAGGTAGTGCATGGTTTCCTGGCCGTACCCGTTGCGCTCGTAGACTGCCCGCGCCCGGGTGTTCGTGGCGAAGACGTTCAGGGTGATGTGCGGGTAGTCCCGCGCGCGGGCCCAGTCCTCCGCCGCCGTCAGCAGGGCTCGGCCGATACCCTGTCCCTCCGCTCCCTCCGCGACGGCGAGCACTTCGATATGTGCATGCGCCGCTCCAGTGAAGTAATCGATCCTGGTGGTACTGTAGACGAACCCCACGACCTCGCCCTCTGGCGACTCGGCCGCCACGACGCTGCTGTCCGGCGTCGGGTGCCGTAGCGCCTCCAGCAAAATTCGGTGATCGGCCGCTGTGATCTGTTCCGCCGTCCGCCAGGCTGGCACTTCGAACGAAGCCAGGCGGCCGGTCAGGGCCAGCAGGGCTGCTTCGTCATCCGGTCGGGCGGGGCGCAACTGCATTACAGCGACCCTTCGGAACGCTCAGCGATCCGCCGCAGATGGTGCGCCGTGTGGAAGACGGTGAAGAACAGGATCTCCCGTACGCTGAGCGTTCCCAGCAGCGGGTGGGGCAACTGGTACCGGTCCAGGGCATCCTCCTGCCACTCCCCCATCGCATTGGTGAGGTCCACCGTTGCAGTGGTCCAGCTGCTGAGGATCGCCTGCCGCCGCTCGGTGGGGTCCGGGGGAGGTCCTTCCTCCCGAGGGGTGTAACGGCCAGCGGTTGCGCCTGTGGCAATGAGCGCAAAGTACGCCTCCCGCAATGTCTCGAATGACCGCGAGGGCGAGCCATGGCGTCCGAACCGCAGCGTCAGCACCAGCCGCGGCAGCCGGAGGGCATTCACCAGCGGTGTGGTTGCCTTGCGCAGATGGCGGAAATGGATGGCCGGCGCCCAGGCCTCGCCCTGTGGCGCGAAGAACCAGCCGTCAGAGCGCGGCGATTGAAACGCCATTCCCTCGCCCAGCAGCGTGCTAAGCGCCTGCTGCACGTCGCGACCTGTCTGAGGCATGCCGGGATCGAACATGAGGGCAAAACTAACGGCTCGGCGGCAACGCGGCTCGGCGGCTCGTGACTCACGCCTCGTGACTACGCGACTCTACTCCGAATCCAGCGTCTGTACCAGCTCGCTCTGCGTCGTCGGGCCGCGGCGCAGGTCGAGGAGTGCCCGACCGCCGAGTCGGAGCCAGCCCTGTCCGTCGCGAAACGTCAGCGCGTCGGAGCGTGGGTGCAGATACAGCCCGGTGGCGTCGAGGGTATCGAGAGCCACGGCGCCCTCGAGGTCGCCCACCTCACGAATTTTGGTCGCACGCTTCGTCAGCGGGTCCTCGTAGGTGATCGCGACATCGGCGCGATAGGGTGCCCGGCCGGGCAGCACCACCTGTCCGCCGAGGATCAGCAGGTCGTTGCTGCCGGAGGCATTGAAGGTCAGCTGGTCGTAGGCCTCGGGGCCGGCGTCCGCGAAGCTGCCGGTCGCGATGGCATCGAGCGCGGCCAGGATACCCGCCACATTGAGCCGGCGGAGTCGCTGTTTCTCCGGGTCGCCGGGCAGTGCGCCGCTCTCAATGAGGACCGTGCTGGTGCCCCACTGCTGGATCAGGTCGCCAAAGGCGCGCGGGTTGAAGGTGTCATCGTACTTGGCGATCCGGCCAGGGATGTCATGCGCGAGCGTGCGGGCCAGGACAGAGGCGACCAGCCGAGCACGGCTGCGGGTTGGGTTGTACTCGCGTTCCGCGTTGTAGGCCGGCGCCAGAAGGGCAATCGCCACCTGCGGCCCGGTCGGTCCCACCCGCGCGCGAGCGGACTGGTCGTGCAGGTTGAAGCCGAAGTCCGGCTTGAGTTCGTCGCGTACCGCCTTGAGAATGCGGGCCTCGGGTGAGGCCAGTCGGCGGGCATCGCGGTTGATGTCGATCCCCTGGGCATTCTCCCGTTGGAACAACTGGGCGCCATCGGGATTGAGCAGCGGGACAAAGGTGATGGTGAGGGCGCGTTCCAGCCGGAGTCGCAGGGGATCATCGCCGCCCTCCGCGAGAAACCGGAAGATGTCCGCCAGCGCCATGGTCGCCGTCGCTTCATCGCCATGCATCTGGGACCAGAGCAGCACGGTCCGGGGGCCGTGGCCAAACCGGACCGCCCGGATGGCGCGCCCCTGCACGGAGGTGCCCAGCTCGCGCGTGGTCAGCGCGGGGGAGGCGAGGGCGGGGGCCATCGCCTGCCACAGCTCCGCGTGGGTGAACCGGCGAGTGGTGATGGCGGCCACGTGATACCGGTCGGCGATCGCGAGGCCGTTGGCGAGCACGGCGGCGGAACAGCAGTCAGGAGCAGGCACGGAGGGAGCGCCGGCAGAGGACATTGCGAGCATGGTGACGGCGGACAGGCCGAGGGTTCTGGCCACGGTAGCTACCGCCATGGACACCGTGACCCTGCACGAGTCATCTCCCGAATCTCGTCGGGCGCAGGGGGTGCCGTGGCTGAGGCACTGCGCTGATCCTCCATCGCTCCGCGGCACCGCGTGAGGATCTGGGTGGACTCAGGTGAGCCCATGCTTGATCGCATCGAGGGCCTTCTCCGCGAACATGTCGACCTCGTCCACCGTGGTGTAGACATTGGGGGTCACCCGGACCCCGTTGAACTCGTCGTGGTTGATCGGCGTCGACACGATCTTGTGCTTCTCCATCAGGTGCCCCACGAGGCTGTTGGGCTGCATCCCCTCGACATGCAGCAGTCCAATCCCGGCGGCGGTCGGGCCGTCCAGCGGCGTCAGGATCCGGACCCGGTCGCTCCCCTCCTGCAGCTGCCTGGCCCAGCGATTCCGCAGATACCGGAGTCGCGCCACCTTTCGCTCGGCGCCGATGGCATTGTGAAACGCCAGCGCCACGCCGATCGCGTTGTGGTTGGCGGCGGGGTGGGTGCCGATCTCCTCGTACTTGCGGACGTTCTCGTCCATCGAGGCCGGGGCGGCCATCAGGGGCCACAGCTTCTTCTGTTTCGATTTCCGCACATAGAGGAAGCCGGTACCGATCGGCGCGAGCAGCCATTTGTGCAGGCTGGTGCCGTAGTAGTCGCAGTCGAGCTCGTCGCGGGTGAAGGGGAAGTGGGCGTAGGCATGCGCCCCGTCGACGAAGACCTCGATGCCTTTCGGCCGGGCCCACTTCACCATCTCGCGAATGGGCAGGATCTGGCCCGACAGATTGGTAATGTGGGTCATCTCGATGACCCTGGTGCGGGGCGTGACCGCCGCCTTGAACGCGTCCAGGATGTGGTCCGCCGATGGTGGCGGCACCTTGAAGGACACCTGCTTGAGCACGATGCCCTCGCGCCGCACCCGCTGGTCCCACCCCGTCAGCATGCGTCCGTAGTTCTGGTTGCTGCAGACCACTTCGTCGCCCCGTTTCAGGTCGAGCCCGAAGATCAGGGTCTCGAGCCCCTCTGAAGCATTCCGGGTAATCGCCATCTCCTCGGGGTCGCAGCCGAAGGAGCGGGCGAGATCCCGCCGGACACTCTCGATCCGCGGCTCGAGGGTCTGCCACATGTGAATGACCGGCAGCTCATTGGAGAACCTGAGGTCCCGGATCATCTGCTCCAGCACGTGGGTTGGTGTCGGGCTGCAGCCGCCGTTGTTGAGGTTGATCATCGTGCGGTCGCAGTCGAACGCCCGCTGGATCTCGCCCCAGTAGTCCTCGTCGTCCGGGGCGCCGACGGTGCGACCCCGGGCGTGCTGCAGGTCGAGGACCCGGCGGAAGGCATCGGGGCGGAACGACGGGAGGGCGGCGGCGCCGGCAAGCGCGGCCATGAAGGCGCGGCGATCAGCCATGGGGACTCCGGCGAGGCATGAGGTAACGTGAAGCAGGAGCGTCACCTGCAATGTACGTCCCAGCGCCCCTACCGCCAGACCACGCATTCCTCTTATAGTTGACCGCCGCCAGCACCCGCCGAGCGGGTCGGCTGGCCCCTGTTTCCCTCACCGCAGGACCCGGTACCATGGGCATCATCGCCAGTGAAATGCGCAAAGGAATGTGCCTGTTGTACGAAGGCGAACCGGTGCGCGTCCTCGATTTTCATCACCACACCCCCGGCAACCTCCGCGCAATGGTGCAGGCCAAGCTGCGGAAGCTGCGTAGCGGTACGCAGTTCGAGCATCGCTTCCGGTCGACCGACACCGTCGAAGTCGCGGATCTCCAGACCCACAACCTGGAGTTCCTCTATGCCGGCGGCGACACCTATCACTTCATGAACACCGAGAACTTCGATCAGCTCGAGATGAGCGACGACGACCTCGGTGATGCGGCGCCCTGGGTGGCGCCGGGGATGAAGATCGTCGCGGAGTTCTTCGAGGGGCGTCCCATCGGGATCCAGTTGCCCAACTCGATGATCTTCACGGTGGTGGAAACCAACCCGGTGATGAAGACCGCGACCAAGAACGCCAGTTCCAAGCCGGCCAAGCTGGACAACGGCGTCTCGGTGAACGTTCCAGAATTCATCCAGACGGGTGAAAAGGTCCGCGTCAATCCGACCACCGGGGAATACCTGGACCGGGTGAAGTAGCAGCGGGGAACGAGGGAACGGGGGGCGCAAGCAGGCGCGCACGGCCGTGCGCGCCCACCTGCGCCCCCCGTTCCCTGTTCCCTGTTCCCCGTTCCCCCGCAGCACCGCCTCTTCCGGCCGCTTCCTCTCACTCTTACCTTAAGATTCCCTCACCAAATCGAGCTGCGTGGCCGAACTGAGCACGGCGTCCGCCCGTCAGGAACGCGCGGTGTTCCCGCGTGATGTAGCGGTGTTCCTGCCGCTGCTCGGTATTGCCCTGCACAAAGTGACGACCTACCCCGACGGCCATCCCCTCCTGGCCAACGCGGTGGACGCGGTCGCGGGGCACCTGCGCGTCGTGCTGGTCAATCGCCCCTTTCTCCTCCTGGGCGTGGCCCGCGGCCAGCTGCTGGTCGAAGGGCTCGCCACCGATCCGGGCAATCCGGTGCTGCGTGAGCTGGCAACTCGGCTCCACCGCCACCAGATCGGCGCCGTCAAGTTCATCCCGGGCGTCTCCAAGACCGAGGTCGCGGACGTCCTGCGACTGCTGGGCAGCGATGCCCGGACGGTACCGGTCGGGGCCACGCTCGACGACCTCGATGGTCGCTGGGACCATATCCGTCTGCTCCCGCCCGCCTACGACCGGATTGAGCTCTCGAGCGATGGGCAGCAGCGCAGCGGCGAGCAGCTGATCGGGGAAAGCACGGCGGGCCGCCTCTGGCTGGGGCTCGCTGCCGCCGCACTCGCGGCGGAGGGCGCCCCGGAACTGCACACCGATCCGCGCGCCATCGCGGAGGCACTCAACCACCAGATGGCTGACGGCGACCGGGCCAAGAAGGTGGTCAGCTACCTGCTGGGCCTCTCGCGGGAGCTGCGGCTGTCGCACGGCGCGGAAGCGGCCGTCCTCAAGGAGCGTCTCTCCTCCCTGCTGAACCACATCAAGGAGGACACGCTCAAGGACCTGGCGACGCTCGGTGCGGATCTGGCCCAGCGGCGGAAGCTGGTGGTGGACGCGGCCATGGTGCTGCCGGCCGGCGCGGTCCTGACACTGCTCCGCGCGGTCTCGGAATCCGAGAGCGGGCAGTCGATCCCGCACGCGATGGTCCGGCTGCTGAGCAAGCTGGCCTTCCAGGCGGAGAAGGGCGCCCAGTCGGTGCGGGAGGAGGCCGACCTGTCGCTGCGGGAAGGGGTCCGCCAGCTGGTCGACCGGTGGAATCTCACCGATCCGAATCCCCTGCCATACAGCAAGATTCTCGAACGGCTCTCGCGTCACCCTGCCGGGAGTGCCGCGGCCAACGTCGAAGAGTATCCCGCCGAGTCGATTCGGCTGGTGCAGATCTCCCTGGAAACCGATACCGTGGGCGATACCGTGTGGTCGGCGCTCGAGGACCTCGTGCAGGAGGGGCGTGCCAGCGAAATCGTCCCCATGGTGGAGGATCCCGCCGTGGCCGAGGACATTGCGGAACAGTTCTGGGGTCGGCTGGCGACGCCGAGCAACATGCGGATCATGCTGAGCAATGAGCCACGAGACACCGAAGTCGTGGAGCTGCTGCTCGAGCGGATGGGGATGGCCGCGGCCGAGCCGATGCTGGAGAGTCTCGAGGTGGCGGACAACCGCGCCATCCGGCGGCGGCTGCTCACCCGGCTCGGCAAGCTGGGGCCCGCCATAGGCCCGATGCTCACCGAGCGGCTGCCGGGTGCGCCCTGGTATGTGCAGCGCAACCTGCTCGCGCTGCTGGGATCACTGCCCGAAATCCCCGCCGACTTCCCGCTGGTTGAGTACGCCAGTGCGGAAGATCCCCGGGTCCGTCGCGAGGCGCTCAAGCTGATGCTCCGCATCCCCGCCTATCACGATGACGCCATCGCCACCTCCGTGGGCGACGACGATGACGTCAATGTGCGCATGGGGCTGACGGCCGCGCTCGAAGGCTGTCCGCCGGCCGCCGTCAGCCGGGTGCGCATCCTGCTCAACGATCTCCGGCTCGCGCTGGAGCTGCGGGTCCTCGCCATCCGGGTGATCGGCACGGTCAAGACGCCCGCCACCCGCGATTGGCTGGTGAGCCAGGCGCTCACCACCGGTGGCTGGTTCCGGCGTCGCAAGCTGGTGCCCAAGAGCCATGAACTGGTGGCGGTCATCGGGTGCCTCGCCCAGGGATTCCGGCAGGACGCCAACGCGCAGCTGGTCCTGCGCCTGGCCTGGGAGAGCAGCGACGCTGACATCCGGGCCGCGGCCGCGGGCACAGGAGACAACGCATGAGCGATCCGGTCCGGTTCCTGACCTGCCTGGGGCAGGCCCTCTCCGCCAGCAATCTCTACCGGCCGGGACACCCCGCCCGGGAGCGGGCCCTCGACCAGGCCTGGATGCAGCTGGAGGCGCTGCAGGCCACCGATCCGGAACCGACGTTCTCCTTTCTCGAGGACGAGGTCCTGTATCGCCAGACGGCGCTGCGGGATTTCAAGGCATGGGATTGGGCCAAGCGACTGACCAAGGCCGGGGTGCAGCGGGTGGAATTCGAAAAGGAAGTCACCCGCGACGATCTCAGCGACTTCCTGGGCGAGATTCAGCGCCGGGTCGTGGGTGCCGATGTCGATACCAGTGACCTGCGCCCCGAACGGCGGCAGACCATCCGCTATGGACTGGTGAGTCTGCGGGGCGCCACCGCCGAGATCGCGGTGGAAACGGCGGAAAGCTCCAGTGTCCCCTACACCCTGGATGACGAAATCGAGGCGGTCACCTGGATTCACCAGGAGGTGCAGGACACCGACAGCCTCCCGCTGGCCGAAGCCAACGCCGTGGTGCGTTCCCTGTCGATGGCGATGCACAGTCAGAGCCGGATGATGATGCCGCTGCTGACGCTCAAGAACTACGACCAGTACACCACCACCCATGCCACCAACGTCTCGGTGCTGTCCATGGCGCTGGCGGAGTACATTGGTCTCGCACCCAGGGATGTGCGCGAGTTCGGTGTGGCAGGCCTGTTGCATGACCTGGGCAAGGTGCGGGTGCCGCTCGAGATCCTGACCAAGCCCGGCTCGCTGACCGACCAGGAGCTGGCGGTCCTCCGGCGCCATCCGGTGGATGGAGCCCGTCTGATCCTGGCCCGCGAACAGAAACTGGATCTGGCGGCGACGGTTGCCTATGAGCACCATATCATGCTGAATGGCCATGGGTATCCTAAATTCCGCTACCAGCGGGAGACCCATTTCGCCAGTAAACTGGTGCATCTGTGCGACGTGTTCGATGCGCTCTGCACCGCGCGTCCGTACCGGGATGCCTGGATGACGGAGATGGCCCTGGCCTACATCGAAGAGCGCGCGGGGGTCGACTTCGACGGCGAGCTGGCGGACTCCTTTACCGGCATGATGCGGCAATGGGCCAACCAGCGAATCGCGATGCCGTATGGCGACACCGCCTCAGCCTGAGGCCCCGCCTCGGGGGGCCGGCCCGCTGATTGCCCCCGCTCCCACCCGCCTTGGTCGCCTCGCCCAGATCGCGGTTCTCACCCTCGTCTACCTTCTGGTGCATGTGCTGGTCGACCCGGCGACCTCGGCGCCGATCCAGGTCAACGTCGGGGTGGGGATTGCCGGGCTCCTGATGCTCGGGGTCGGGGCCTGGCCGGCGCTCGCGCTGGCACCGCTCCTGTGGAGCCTGCGGAATGGAAGCGCTCTCGAGGTGACGGCGCTGGCCATGGCGCAGCACACCCTGGGGGCTGTCGTGCCGGTGCAGGTACTCCGGTGGTTGGGCTGGAACGACCCCGAGTTCGAGCGGCTGCGCGAGGTCCTGCTCTATCTGCTGGTGGCCGGACTGCTCGGCTCCGGGATCAATGCCCTCGGCTACTGGGCCAATACCATCGTCACCCCCGGCACCCAGTTCTGGGCCCAGAACCTCATCAGCACCTTCGTACGAGCGGTCATGGGCGTGCTGCTCATCACGCCGCTCCTCCTGACCTGGCTGGGGGCACGGCCAAGCTTCCGGCCCAGTGCCGGCCGGTGGGAGCGGGTCGCGCTGGGCCTTGGCATCGGCCTGGCTGCGATGTCGAGTCGTCAGCCCAACGCGCTCTTCGTACTGCCGACCTTCCCCCTCCTGTCGTGGGCCGGCCTGCGCACTGCGCCGCGCGGCACCACGCTCGCCACCCTGACCCTCTTCTTTGTCACGGCGTCCTTCGTCGACACGCTGGGCTGGAAGGCGCACGGGCTGGAGCAGATCATCTTCGTCACGGGCCTCAATCTCTCCCTCGGAGTCACCGTCCTGCTACTGGCGGCCAGTGTCGCGGAACGCCGCCGCAGCCACCAGCTCGAGCGCCAGGTCGACGAGGCGTATCGGACCCTGGTGGCGGCGGCACCCTTCGGGGTGATCGGGCTGGATGCGTCGGGCGCGGTCACGGTCTGGAGCAAGGCGGCGGAGACGATCTTTGGCTGGCGGGCCGGCGAGGTCCTCGGCCGCGCCCTCCCGACGGTCCCACCGGAGCGGCGTGAAGAACTGGACCGGTTGCTGGCGCGGCCAACGATGGTGAATGCCCAGGAAACGGTGCGCCTGCGCCGGGACGGCTCCCGGATCGACATCTCGCTCACCGCCTGGTCGCTCCACGATGCCCGGGGCCACCTGATCGGTGCGATGGGGGTCCACCAGGACATTACCGAACGGAAACGGGCCGCCGAGGCGGTCCGACGGAGCGAAGAGCGGTTCCGGATCGTCGCCACCACCACGAACGATGTGGTGTATGAATGGGACATCGTGGCCCAGTCCCACTGGTGGAGCGAGAACATGCGCCAGATCCTCGGCTACGAGCCGGGGGAGGTCCAGGTCGGCCGGAGCACCGCCTGGGAGAAACTGCTGCATCCTGAGGATCGTCACCGGGTGCAGGGCGCCCTCGAGGAGCTGATCGAGCAGCGGGCGGAGGTGTGGCGCAGCGAGTACCGCCTGCAGCGGCGCGACGGGAGCTGGGCTTACGTCTTCGACCGCGGTCGGGTACTGCTCGATGCCGACGGGAAGCCGGTACGGATGCTCGGCGCGATGATGGACATTACCGAGCGCCGCGAGGCCGAGGATGCACTGCACCGGAGTGAGGAACAACTGCGTCAGGCCACCAAGATGGAAGCCATCGGGCGCCTGGCCGGCGGTGTCGCCCACGACTTCAACAACCTGCTCACCTCGGTGCTGGGCCATGCGGGGCTCGCCCTGGAATCGGTCGAGCCGCATTCCGCGCTGCGCGACGACCTGCTGGAGATCCAGGCCGCCGGTACCCGCGCGGCAGCCCTGACCCGGCAACTCCTCGCCTTCAGCCGGAAGCAGGTCCTGGAGCCCCGCCTGGTCGACCTGAACGGCGTGGTGGGGGGCATTGCCCGCATGCTCCGACGCACGATCGGCGAGGACATTGAACTGGTCACCCGCCTGGCCCCGGATCTGGGGGCGGTGCGCGCCGACCCGGTGCAGATGGAGCAGGTGCTGCTCAACCTGGCAGTGAACGCCCGCGATGCGATGCCGCACGGCGGCCGGCTGACCATCGAAACATCCAACGTGCGACTGGCCACCGGGGCGCTGGTCCGCGTTCGGGTCCACGACAATGGCATCGGCATGGGCGAGGAGGTACGGGCCCACCTGTTCGAGCCGTTCTATACCACCAAGGACGTCGGCAAGGGTACCGGCCTGGGGCTGGCGACTGCGTACGGGATCGTGCAGCAGAGCGGGGGCAACATCTCCGTCACCAGCGTGGAGGGACAGGGCTCGACCTTCGTCGTCGACTTGCCACTGGTCCGCGGCGAGCCGATCCCGGTCGAGCCATCGCCGGTATTCATCCCCCGTGGCGGCAGCGAAACGGTGTTGCTGGTGGAGGACGAGGAATCGGTCCGCAGCCTGACTCGGCGGGTGCTGGAGTTGCAGGGCTACCAGGTGCTCTCCGCCGCCAGCGGCGAAGCGGCGCTGGCGTTGTCACGGCAATATCCCGCGCGGATCCACCTGTTGTTGACCGATGTCGTGATGCCCGGGATCAGTGGGCCCAAGCTGGCGGAGGTGATGCTGGAGGAGCGGCGGGGGCTACGGCTGATTTACATGTCCGGCTATGCGGCGACGATGCTCGAACGGGGGATCCAGCTCAGTCCTGATACGGCGTTCCTGCAGAAGCCCTTCACGACCGAACAGTTGATGCGCCGAGTGCGCGAAGTGCTCGACGCGGAGGTGGTGGCCGGCGCCTGACCGCGAAACAGTTCAGGGCGCTTCGCGCTCCAAGGTTGGCTTCTCGCCGGGCGCCCACTGCACCGTGAACCGGTCACCCGCCTGCACCAGCACCTGCCCCCGGCCGATGACGCTGCCATACACCGAGAACTGCTGGGCATGGTCCAGGGAGAACACCCGCATGCTGATCTGGTAGCTGTGGATTCCGACCGCAAACCGGTCCACCGCCAGCCGCCAGGGCGCCCGCATGTTGGAGACCTCGCCAACCCGCAGCCCATCCACCCATACAGTGGACTCGGTCCCGAAGGCGAGGGTACTCAGATCCGGGGTGCGCACCTCGAACCGGACCGGTTCCGGCTCCCCGCTGACTGGGCCCCGGTCCACTCCGGTATCGCCCCGACCGTAGGTGACCGCCGTGCGCGGGCCGGGGAGACATTCGAGAATCCGGGCTGCGCGCTGTGCGCCGGTCGGGTGCTCGGCATCGAACCGGAACGGTCCGAGTCGGGAGAAAAAGCGCAACGCGGCCTCGGCGGCGTCACGGCCGCCCGTGCCCTCCTGACTGGCCGCGTAACAGTCGGCCTCCAGCTCCTGCGCCCGCAGGACCGAATCCCGGACGTAGGCCTGGAGCGGCTGGAGCTTGAGTCGGGAGTGCTGCCGGGCGATGTGGCCGTATTCATGGGCCAGGAAGAACCGGGTCAGCAACGGGCCGTAGCGGTTGGCCAGGTCCGGGTTGTAATAGATCACCGGGTCGGGCCGATCCACCTCGGCGATGGCGACATCCTTGATGCGGGTGCTGGCGATCTCCGCCACCCCGGGGATCAGGCGCAGCGCCTGCCCCGCGGCGGGAGCCGAAGTCACCAGGGCCAGGAGCGCGACCACCGAAACAGACCGCATGGTCCAATACTCACCCGCACCCCATGCGTGCGCAAACTTGAGACAAAACTGCGGGTGAGAACAGCGGGTGAGAACAGCGGGTGAGAACAGCGGGTGAGAACAGCGGGTGAGAACTGCGGGTGAGAACAGCGGGTGAGAACAGCGGGTGAGAACTGCGGGTGAGGACTGCGGGTGAGAACTGCGGGTGAGAACAGCGGGTGAGAACTGCGGGTGAGGACAGCGGGTGAGAACTGCGGGTGAGAACTGCGGGTGAGGACAGCGGGTGAGAACTGCGGGTGAGAACTGCGGGTGAGAACTGCGGGTGAGAACAGCGGGTGAGAGAAGCAGGTGAGAGAAGCAGGTGAGAGAAGCGGGTGAGAGGAGCAGGTGAGAGAAGCAGGTGAAGCGGCGAAACTTCACCTGCAGTCCTCACCCGCAGTTCTCACCCGCTGTTCTCACCCGCCGTTCTCACCTGCTTCTCTCACCCGCTTCTTTCACCTGCAGTTCTCACCAGGGCATGCAGCTCAGGATCTTCGCCGCCCGCGCGGTGCCGGTCGGGTGTTCTGTGTCAAAGCTCCGGTCGCCCAATTGCGAGAAGAAACGGACTGCCGCCATCGTGGCCTCGCGGCCATTCCGGCCCAGGGCGCGGGCGGCGCGACAATCGGCCTCCAGCTCCTTCTGTTGCAGCAGCAGGTCGCGGGTATCAGGGTCGGCCAGCAGTGCGCCTGACCGGGTATGCTGCAGCGCGATGTGCGCGTGCTCATGCGCCATGAAAAACGTTGTCAGGTTATCACCCAGCCGGGACATGAGCGTCGGATTGAAATAGATCACCGACTGGGTCGAGTCATACACCGCGACCGCCACATCCCGCAGGTTCACGTCGGCGATCTCACGGACCGCGGCCGCGTTCCTGGCGGCCGCGCTCGGACCACCGGTGTTCAGTACTGCCAGGCCAGTGATGGCCACCCCCCACAACCGCCGCATTGTTTCCCTCACCGTCAGGTCCGACTGGCCGGTTCCGTCCCCAACTGCGACGGCCCCCCCTGTCTGAGGAACGCACCCTCCCCCCGAAAGGTTCTCACAGTCCCTTTATCAGGCTGGGTGCCGTGTTTCAGAGGTGCCACCTCCATTCAGCATCAGCCGTGCCATTTCACCGGAGGGGACGGACTGTTACGATTCTCCCTTACCGCCAGGGGCATCTCGGCCTGTCGCCGCGATTGAGACGCCACCCTTGGAACCTGATCCGGCTGATACCGGCGAAGGGAGCGCGGTCCTCGCCGCTCCTCATGCGCCCTTTTCTCGAGGAGCAGCGTCATGTCCAGACCCGCCGCCACCCCACTGTCCCCCTCCGCATTCGCCGATGCCTTCCCGGGATCGGCCAAGGTCTATCGCATCGGGTCACGCGGAATACGCGTCCCGGTTCGTGAGATTTCGCTAAGTGGAGGAGAACCGCCACTGCAAGTTTATGACAGCAGCGGACCGCGCGGTCATGATGTCCGGCAGGGGCTGCCGGCGATGCGGCAGGCGTGGATTGTCGAGCGGGATGTCGCCCGGGTCGGAGGGCCACGGCCGCTGCCCGCGTCACCGGCGGAGGAGGCGCTGTTTCCGCCCAGCCTGGCGCGGACCCCGTATCGCGGACGGGGGCCGGTGACCCAGCTCTACTATGCCCGGCGCGGTGAGGTGACGCCCGAGATGGAATTCATTGCCCTGCGCGAGGGGCTCGACCCCGAACTGGTGCGCAGTGAAGTGGCGCGGGGTCGCGCCATCATCCCTGCCAACATCAACCACCCGGAGCTGGAGCCGATGATCATCGGCCGGGCCTTCGCGGTGAAAATCAACGCCAACATCGGCAACTCCGCCGTCTCGAGCAGTATCGAGGAGGAGGTCGAGAAGCTCCGCTGGTCCACCCTGTGGGGCGCCGACACGGTGATGGACCTCTCGACCGGGAAGAACATCCACGCGACCCGGCAGTGGATTATCCGCAACAGTGCCGTGCCGATCGGGACGGTGCCGATTTACCAGGCCCTGGAGAAGGTCGGCGGGATCGCGGAGGACCTCACCTGGGAGATCTATCGCGACACCCTCATTGAACAGGCGGAACAGGGCGTGGACTACTTCACCGTCCACGCTGGCGTCCTCCTGCGCTACATCCCGATGACGGCCGACCGGGTCACCGGCATCGTGTCGCGGGGCGGCTCGATCATCGCCAAGTGGTGCCTGGCCCATCACCAGGAGAATTTTCTCTATACCCGGTTCCATGAGATCTGCGAGATCATGCAGGCGTACGATGTCTCCTTCTCCCTCGGGGACGGCCTGCGGCCCGGCTCGATCGCCGACGCCAATGACGCGGCGCAGTTTGCCGAACTCAAGACCCAGGGAGAGCTCAACACCATCGCGTGGTCCCATGAGGTGCAGGTGATGAATGAGGGCCCCGGGCATGTGCCGATGCATCTCATCAAGGAGAACATGGATCGGCAGCTGGAGTGGTGTCAGGAAGCGCCGTTCTACACCCTCGGACCCCTCACCACGGATATCGCCCCGGGATACGACCACATCACCAGCGCGATCGGGGCGGCGATGATCGGCTGGTTTGGCACCGCCATGCTCTGCTACGTGACACCCAAGGAGCACCTCGGCCTGCCGAACCGGGAAGATGTGAAGGCGGGCGTGATCGCCTACAAGATCGCGGCCCACGCCGCCGATCTGGCCAAGGGGCATCCCGGTGCCCGGGCCTGGGACGACGCGCTGAGTCGGGCACGGTTCGACTTCCGCTGGGAGGACCAGTTCAACCTGGCGCTCGATCCGGTCACGGCCCGGGCCTACCACGATGAAACGCTGCCAGCGGCCGGGGCCAAGGTGGCGCATTTCTGTTCGATGTGCGGGCCGAAGTTCTGCTCGATGCACCTGACACAGGAGATCCGCGAAACCGCCGCCCGGCAGGCGAAGGATGGGATGGAGGCGAAGGCGGCCGAATTCCGGGAGCGGGGCGGGGAGCTGTATTTGCATCCCTGATCACGAGAACATGAAGGCTTCTTTAGTCAGGCGCCCGGCACTCCACCGGGCGTCTCTCTTTTGCGGTACGGCGTCCGATAACATCTTGAAGAGACATGTCTTCCCCCGAGCCGCCCGTACGTTCGTCGCATTCCGCTCCTCCCTCCGCCGCTGGCCAAGTGTCGGGGGCCTTTCTGCTGTCGGGTGGTCCCTCCCCGGTGGTACGTCAGGCAGTCCGCAATGGCGTGCTGCTCCTGGCGGTCGTGGCGATCCTGGTAGCGCTGTCCTATCAGGCCTTCGAGGTGCTCGGTGCTGCGCGGGCGTATGTCGGCGGAGAGGGACTCTGGTCCAAGGCGCAGCGGGACGCGGTGTATCATCTGGAGCACTACGCCGCGTCCGGCGACACCGCGGAATACCAGGCGTACCAGCGGGCGCTGATCATCCCCCTGGGCGATGGGGAGGCACGCCTGGAGCTGGATCGGCCCCATCCCGACTACGCGCGCATCCGGCAAGGCTTCCTGCGGGGTGGGAACCACCCGGATGACATCGAGCGGATGATTGTGTTCTATCGCCGGTTTCACACCATCACATTCGTGCACGAAGCGATCGTCTACTGGGCCGGGGCGGACTCGCTCATCGCGGAGCTGACGGAGCTGGGCGAGGGACTGCACCAGTGGCGCACCTCCGGGCCCGGCGATGCGACCCAGGTGCGGGCCACGCTGACCCGGATTCACCAGCTCAACGAAGATGTCTCCCGGATGGAATTCGGTTTCTCGGCGGCCCTGAGCCGCGGGGCGCGCCTGGCAGGAACGGTCGGTTCCCTCCTGATGTTTGCCGCCGCCGCGCTGTTGCTGGCGCTGGTCGGACTGAGTGAATGGCGCACCCTGCGTCACGCCCGAGAGGCGGAACTGATCCTGCGGGAGAGCGAAGCTCGGCACCGGGAAGTGGTGGAGCACGCCAGTATGGGCATCGTTCGGAGCCGGGCGGACGGCACTCTGCTGCAGGTCAATCCTGCGATGGTGCAGATGCTGGGCTACCGGGATGAGGCGGAGTTCCTCTCCCGGCAGAGCGCGCAGCGGATTTACAAGAATCCCGCCGATCGCGACCGGATCCTGCAGATGTTCGAGGCCAGGGGCCAGGTGCACGCCGAGTTCGAACTCGAAATGCTCAAGCGGGATGGCACATCGATCACCGTTCGCGCCCGTGCCCGGGTGCTCCGCGACGCCACGGGACGGGTGACCGGCTATGAGAAGTTCATCGAGGATGTCACCGACCAGCGGGCGCTCGAGGCGCAGTTGCGCCAATCCCAGAAAATGGAAGCGGTAGGACAGTTGACCGGCGGCATTGCGCACGACTTCAACAACCTCCTGTCGGTGATCGTTTCCACGGCCCAGCTGGCCGAGGACGCGCTGGAGGAGGACCCGGCAATGGTCCGCGCGGAACTGGGAGAGATCCGCTCCGCGGCCCAGCGCGGGGCCGACATGATCCGTAAACTGCTGGCGTTCAGTCGGACCCGTCAGCTGCACTTCCGTCCCTTCGAGCTGGGCGAACTGGTAGGCGCGAGCACCAGCGTGCTGCGCCGACTGCTGCCGGCCCATATTGAGATCCGGCTGGAGGCACCGGCGTCCACGCCGCATGTCCGCACCGACCCCGCAGCGCTGGAGCAGATCATGCTCAATCTGGCCACCAATGCGCGCGATGCCATGCCCGGGGGCGGGCACCTCGATATCACGGTGAGCACGGTGGCGCGGCATGAGACCGGCGATGGACCGTGGGTCCTGCTGACCCTGCGGGACACCGGCGTGGGGATGGATGCCACCGTCCGGGAGCGGATCTACGAGCCGTTCTACACCACCAAGGCGCCAGGCCAGGGGACCGGTCTGGGTATGACCATGGTCTACGGCCTGATGAAGCAGCACGGTGGCGTGGTGGAGGTGGACAGCGCCCCGGGGGAGGGGACCGAGATCCGGTTGTACTTTCCGCTCGCCACGCCTGACCGCCAGCTCGATCTTCCCGGCACCGGCCAGGCCGCCCGGGGGAGCGGGACGATTCTCGTGGTGGAGGACGAAACGGCCCTGCGCCGGGCGACCCAGCGCCTGCTCGAGCGGAACGGCTACCAGGTCCTCACGGCGGGCGATGGCGCGGAAGCCCTCACCACCTATTTCCGTCACGCTGGCGCCATCGACCTGATCCTCTCGGACGTGGTGATGCCGCACCTGAGTGGGGCGCAGCTGTACCACGCGATTCGCGACCGGGGCGAGCTGGTGCCCTTCCTGTTCATGAGCGGCTATCTCGGTGAGGCAGGCAATTCCACCCTGGCCCTCCCCAAGGACGTCGCCCTCCTCGCCAAACCCTGGGGTATCGACGATCTGCTCCACTCTGTGGCCGATACCCTGCGTGCCGCCGGGAGCGGCAGCCAGATCGCCTGATCCGTCCGCTCCCGCCCACCGCCACCCCTCCCGCCGTACCTGTCCCCGCCGCACGAGTATAGATTTTCCCCGCTGGCCGCGCCTGGATTTCGCCTTCCGATCGAGGTTCCGATGAAGTTGACCCGCTCTCTGGCTGCCCTGCTGCTCCTGGGCGCCTGCGCCAAGAAGGACGCCACCCCCGCCGCCGACTCCACCGTGGCCGCCGCCCCCGTCGCGCCGACCCGCACCGCCACGACCACGGGATTCAGCACGCCCGAGTCGGTGTTGTGGGACAGCGAACTTGATGTCTGGTATGTGTCGAACATCAACGGCAATCCCGGCGCCAAGGACAACAATGGATTCATCAGCCGCCTGACTCGGGACGGCACGATCGACAGCCTCCACTACGTCCAGGGCGGACGCGACGGCATCACCCTCAATGGACCCAAGGGACTCGCCCTCGTGGGCGACACACTCTGGGTCGCGGATATCGACGCGGTGCGCGGCTTCAACCGCCGGACCGGGGCCGCCGTCGCCACCATCGAGTTGGGCAAGCAGGCGGTGTTCCTGAACGACATCGTGGTGGGCCCGAATGGCGTCCTGTACGTCACCGAAACCGGCGTGCGCTTCGGCCCGAAGGGGGCGGAGCACCCCGGCCCGGACCGGATCTACACGATCACCGGGCGTCTCGTCGCGATCGGCACCGAGGGCCCATTCCTCAACGGCGCCAACGGCATCACCTGGGATGCCACGGCCGGTCGCTTCGTGGTCGTCCCGTTCCTCGGCACGACCATCCTCGGCTGGGCGCCGGGTGACACCGCGGTGGATACCATTGCCACCGGTGTGGGACAGTTCGACGGGGTGGAAATTGTCGGTGGCCGCCTGCTGGTGAGCAGCTGGACCGATTCCACCATCAGTGCCGTGGAGGGCAAGGCGCTGGCCAAGCTGGTGACCGGTGTACCGTCGCCCGCTGATTTCGGGGTCGACCAGACCCGGGGCCTGATCGCGATCCCGATTTTCACCGGGGACCGGGTGGAATTCTGGCAGGTCAAGTAAGGACGCTGCGGTCATGATCTTTCACCGCTTTTACGACGCCCAACTGGCCCAGGCCAGCTTCCTGATCGGCTGCGTGCAGACCGGTGAGGCGCTGGTCATCGATCCCACCCGCCGGGTGGAGCGGTACCTGGCGGAGGCGGCCACCGCCGACCTGCGGATTACCGGGGTGACGGAGACGCACATTCACGCCGACTTCGTGTCCGGATCGCGCGAGCTGGCGGCCCGCACCGGCGCCACGGTGTACCTGTCCGGCATGGGGGGAACCGACTGGCAGTACCGCTATGCCGCGGCGGATGGCGCGGTGCTGCTGCGCGCGGGCTCGGTGATCCAGGTCGGAAGGGTCCGGCTGGATGTGCTGCACACCCCTGGACATACCCCCGAGCATCTCTCGTTCATGGTCACCGACGGCGCCGCCGCGGATGGCCCCATCGGGATCGTCACGGGCGACTTCGTCTTCGCGGGCGATGTCGGTCGCCCCGACCTGCTGGAACGCGCTGTCGGTGTCGCCAACGCCGCCGACGGCGCGGCGCGGGTGCTCTATCAGAGCCTGCAGCGGTTTGCCGAGCTCCCCGATCACCTGCAGGTCTGGCCGGGGCACGGTGCGGGCTCCGCCTGTGGCAAGGGACTGAGCGCCATGCCGCAGACGACCGTCGGCTACGAGAAGCGCTACAACTGGGCCTTCGGGGTGGGGGGCGAGGAAGCGTTCGTGGCCTCGGTCCTCACCGGCCAGCCCGATCCGCCGCGCTACTTCAAGGAGATGAAGCGGATCAACCGGGACGGCCCGCCGATCCTCGGCCCCGCCACGGAGCCGCGCTGGCTGCCGGAGCACTACCTCAAGGAACGACTGGCGGCGGGAGACGTGGTGGTGGACCTCCGCCCGACCGCCGAATTTGCGCACGGTCATGTCCCGGGCACCATCAACATTCCCCTCAATCGCAGTTTCACCTCCTGGGCGGGATGGTTCCTGCCGTACGATCGACCGTTCTACCTGATCGCGGACGCCAGCGGCATGACCGGCATCGCCCGTGTCGCACAGGACCTCACGATGATCGGGCTGGAACGGATCGGGGGCTACTTCGGACCCGAAGTACTGCAGACCTGGACCGACAGCGAGGGGGCGCTGGAGCGGAGCCCGCAGACCACACTGGAGGAGGCGATGCGCCCCGGCGCCGGAGCGATGATCCTCGATGTCCGGAATCAGTCCGAGTGGGACGCCGGCCACGTGGCCGACAGCACCCTGATTCCTCTCGGGCTCCTGCCGGAACGCCTCGCTGAGGTCCCGCGCGACCGCCCGGTGCTGGTGCATTGTCAGAGCGGCGCCCGTTCGGCCATCGCGGTGAGCCTGCTTCAGGCGGCGGGGTACACCAACGTGGCGAATCTTGGCGCGGGCTACGCCGGATGGGCGGGCGCGGGGATGCCGGTGGTGGCCGCCTGATCCCACGGTGAACGGTCGGCCAGTCTCTCCTACTGTGACAGCATCTTGATCATCCGGCCGTGCAGCATCGGGATGGCCGGATTCTCCTGCAGGGCCCGGTAGTAGTAGCGCTCGAACCCCTCCCCGTTTTCCTCCGGTGTCAGCAGCGATCGCGTCTGCTCGCGCAGCTGCCGGGCACGATCGCTGGTGAACAGTTCCTCTCCATCCAGCGCCTCGTCGAACTGGACGACCAGCAACGAGAGCGGCCGCAGCCAGGCGAAGGAGGAGTCGTGCGCCGCGAGCTGCAGCAACTGGAACGGGCCGGCGATCCGTCCATGCTCGCGTTCATACCCCAGCTGTTCGTATTCCAGCAGCGCCTTGTGCAGCCGGAGGAGACCGGTACGCAACTGGACCAGCCAGGCACGTTCCTCGGGGCTGGCTGGAACGGGATCGGAAGTCATAGCGGACTCGCGGTCACATGGTGCGGGAGCGAAAGAAGGTGCGGCTTGCGGGTATGATAGCAAGCCGCCCCGGTCGACGTCATCTGCTGCGGTGTCGCCGCGCAGCCAGCAGCCGGTTACGGGAATGCCGCCGGCAACGGTGGGCCTCCCATCTGATCAATCCCGCCCATCATCTCCCCCATCATGCGCCAGTGTTCGAGTGGCATCGCGTCGCGACTGCCGTCCTGAAAGCGCGCCAGTGCCGCGTAGATCTCCGCCCGCTTGCGGGAGGCGGGAACCTCCGGCGAGGCCAGAATATCGGAGATGATGTCGTGCATCATGTGCAGATTGTCGAAGATCACCGCGGCGCGTGGGTGGCGGGCGGCGAAGGTGGGCGCAATCGCCGCCGTCATCGGCATCACCGCCGGCATCGCGGTTGGGGCATCGACCAGCATGGCACGGAACCGGCCGAGGGTGGTATCGATCCCTGTCTGCTGCTCCGCCGGGGTATGACCCCGCAGGAGTGGCTCGTACAGCCCGACCTGCAGCCAGTGGTAGGCCCAGATCAGTCCATTGAACCGGGGATAGCGTCGCCGAAAGGTCTGGCTGTAGAACGCCTCGTCCATCAGCGCCATCTGCTTGGGCGCCGTGGTGAAGGCCAGGTCGGCGTTGGCGAGGTAGTCATCCGTCACCCGTTCGACCATGGCCCGCTGGGCCGAGTCGCTGAGTCGGCCATCGCTGTAGATGTCGTAGATCTGTCGATGGAGCAGGTGGGCCCAGTCAAACATCGACTTGGCTTTCCAGGCGAGTCTGGAATAGCGCGGCGCCACCGATTCCTCGGCCACACCCAGCCGAGGGGGATGCACCAGCAGGTCGCGGGTGAGATAGTCATAGTCGACCTGTTCCAGCCGGGTGGCGGCCTCGGTGGAATCGAGCAGCCGCTCGTAGAGGATGGCGTGACCGTAGTCGAAGGCATTGAACAACCGGGCGGCTTCCGGATACTGCGCGAGGAAGCGCCAATTGAAGCTGCCGGGATAGTACATCGTCTCTGACCGGGACTCAGGGAGTCCGGCGTTGGCCGGCTCCGGAGGGCGCGCGGGATCGGTGGGCGATTGCCGGCCGGCGTACCACCGCAGGCCCAGTGTCCGGCTGATCCCGACGGTGAGGCCGAGGTCGGGACCGGTGGCGGAGAGCCGTCGCGCGAGACCGGCGTCCAGGACCATGACCGGGTTCCACTGCCACCGGACCCCAGCGGCGGCGACCGTTTCGGTTGGTGCGCCGCGCGTCACGCGACTGGTCGACACACTTCCTACCAGCAGCAGGCTCTGACGGAACAGGGTCCGATCGATTGCGCCCCCCACCGCCCAGCGGGCGAGCGCATCAGCGGCTGCCGACTGCGCCGGATCCGCGAACCCCCAACCGGCATTCAGATGGGCCCGCCAGGCACCGAAGGAGCGGGTGCCGAGCAGGGATAATCCGGCGCGCGCGCCGCGGCCACCGAGACTGCCGGCGGGGAGGTGGAGATCGCCGCGCAACGAGAGGGCCGGCAGCGAGGGCGACTCGGTGAACAGGTTGTAGAGCAGCGAAGTCCGCACGCCGGCGATGCCGTGCGTGCTGCCGGCTCCCGTGCTGGCAGCGAACGGAAGCCGGAGGGAGAGCTGGGTGTTGGCGAGTACGCCCCAGGAGACTTCGGGGGCGACTCCATGGACCGTGGTGCCCGCCGACCGCTCCACGGTGTAGGGCAGCATCATCTCGAGCGCCCGGCGCTCGACCGGATAGGCGTCGGTGACCGGCACCGGGCGGCCGTCGTCGAGGTTGCGATAATCAATTTGCGCTGCGGCTGGAGGCGCGAGCGCCATCCCCGCCAACAGGGCGGCCAGAGTATACGAGTACGTCATGAGAACAGATCCGCTGAACCGTGGGTGGCACGGCCGATCCATGATCGGCGCGCTGACATGATGACGGAACGGCTCGTGCCGTCAGGTCATCGCTGGTGCTGCTGGGTCAGGCGGAGGGAAATCGGGGAGGGGGCAGTCGCGGCTCGGTGTCGCGGCTCAGCAGTCGTGAGGTGACCGGCACGTCGATAGGGCGGGTGCGGCTTGGTGCGGTGGTCGGGGTACGGTGAGACACCATCGCGGTGACGCCAACGACGCAGGGCGCGGTGGTGGCACAGGTAGCCGCCGGGCAATGCGGGCAGTCTTCCGCCGGAACCGAGTGATGCCCGTGCGCCGCCTGGTGGGGGCTGGCCTGGTCGCCGCAGTGCGCCCGGTCGCTCCCGATGCCCTGGAGGGGCAGCAGCAGAGCAACGAGCAGCACGAGCGGTCCCAGGAGGCGCATGCCGGATAATAGGCGGCTCGGCGGCTCGGCGGCAACGCGGCTCGGCGGGCTACTGACCTTGCTCTCCCTTGACCAGGAGCTGACGTGACCCGCCGCCACCGCGATTGACGTAACCCTGTTGAATCAGCCACTGCTTGTCCTGGCTGACCCAGAAGTAAATGCCAGGTGGGGGATTCTCCGCCACGTATGGCTCAATCGCAGCGCCGGACAGGCGAAGGGTGATTCGCCAGCACAGGAATCGTCCGGCCGGGACCACGACCTCCTCCTCACCATCGACGGCGAAGTTCAGCCATACGGGCCGGATGGCACCAAACTCCGCCGCGCTGGTCAGTGGAATGCTTCCCTGCCAATGGGCGCTGAGGGGAGTCGTTTCGAGGACGGCACTGATCTCCGACCACCGGATAATCGCGCCCGACTGGTTCCGGGTACTATCGTGGGCGAGAGAAACTGTCTTCCAGGAGGTGAACCCATTGATCGTGTAGCCTGAGAGCACATCATCGGCTCGGAAGGTCTGTTCCAATCGGCCCCCGCCCGGATGGGTGATCCGCAGCAGCGGACGCAGACTGTCGCTGTGGCCCAAAGCGTATCGGGTCCTCCCCAACCCTGGCGCGGAGTGAGGCTGCCACTTGTAAGGAGCCACGCGCGACGGCCATCAAGCTCTGCCCGCTCACGCGCGTAGGAGTACCCGGGAATACTTTCGCCGATGCTCCGAACCGTGATGTACGTCCACCGGCCCGGACGTAGCCGTTCGCCGATTGGACCATCCACGGCTCGAAATGACGGGCGATCCGAACTCTGAGCCAGTAGGGGGCCGGGCAAGAAGAAGTTGTCGCTCTCGGGGTGCTCCTGGGGGGCGATGGAGTGCCGCTCCCCCGGCTTCTGAGTCTTGCCCACGGAAGTCCATACCAGAATCGTCAGCATTGCCGCAATCGCCGAAGCCAGCGCGACCCGCGGCCACAGAGGGGTCACTGGTGCGAAGACCAAATTGACCGACTCGCGGGTCTGCAGACGCTCCTCGACGCGATCCCACAACGCCGGGCGGGGCGTAATCTCCGAGGCGGGCATGGCAGCACGAATCCTTTCTTCCAAATCGTCCGGGGTCATACCATCTCCTCCAGGTGCTCCCTCAATCGGGTCAACGCCCGATGCAACCGTACCTCTGCTGTGCCTTTCTTAATACCGAGCAACTCGGCGATCTCGCTGTGGCCGTAGCCTTCCACGATCTTCAGAATCACGATGGTCCTGTCCTCTGCCGTGAGCGCAGCCAGCGCTTCACGGGTTTGTCCCACCTCGGCGGGTGGAGCGCCGACCATCGTATCGGCCAGCTCCAGGCTCCACTCCCGTCGCCGCATGCTCGACCGCATCCGCATCAGAGCCAGGCGAACCGCCGCTCGGCGCAGCCAGTTGGAGAATGATCCCCGCTCGTCGTAGCGTGCCAGTGCTGCCGGCAGTCCCACGAAGAGATCCTGAATCACATCCTCCGCGTCGGCCAGGGAGCCGGTCAGGCGGTACGCCGTCGCCAGCATCGCTCCAGCGTGCTGCTGGAAGGCGATACTGAGCGCGTCCATCTCGCCGGCCCGGATCCGCGCGACAAGCGACGGGTCGTCCGGGGGCGGCGTGTGGGGTCGGACCGGAGCCTGAGAGAGGGTCACAAGGGAAGAATGCCGGCCAAAGGGAAAACCTTACAGACCACCCCGCGGGGGGGATTCTTAAAGTTTCCCTAAAGGCAGCCGATAGCGAGCAGATCACCGTCACCACTGCAGCCACCATCGCCCGGGCTAACGGAGTGAGAGATGTCGGAACCAGTGTCCCCAGCAGACCAATCCGTTGACCAACGCGCCCTCGAACTGAGCGCCTGGGTGGCCGCCATCAATCGGATCCAGGGGGTCATCGAGTTCAACCTGGACGGCACCGTCATCACTGCCAATGACAATTTCCTCACCCTGGTGGGCTATACCCTGCGAGAGGTGCGTGGTCAGCACCACCGGATGTTTTGCGAACCGGGATATGCGGCCACCCCCGAGTATCAGATGTTCTGGGCCAAGCTCAATCGTGGCGAAGCGGATGTTGCGGAGTATCGCCGGATCGGCAAGGGTGGGAAGGAGGTCTGGATCCAGGCTTCCTACAATCCCATCATGGACCCCACCGGCCGGCCCTGCAAGGTCGTGAAATTTGCGACCGATATCACCGAGGCGAAGCGGGGCCAACTGGCGCTGGCCCATCTCACGGAGGAATGCGAAGTCGCGCTGGGCGCGCTGGCACGAGGCGACCTGACCCGGCGCATCGAGGGGAACTATTCGGACGCGCTTGCGCGGGTGCAAACCAGCTTCAATGAGGCGGTCACGAACCTGGGCGAAACGATGCGTCAGCTGGCGGGCACGGCGTCCTCTCTGGCAGCCACCGCGACGCAGATCAGCGGACTGGGACAGCAGCTGGGAGCGTCCGCTACCGAGACGACGGCACAGGCCGAGACGGTCTCCACCTCGTCGGACCAGATCGCGTCCAATGTGGCGACCGTGGCCGCCGGGACCGAGGAGATGAACAGTTCCATTCGGGAAATCGCCCGCAATTCCTCCGACGCCGCCAAAGTGGCCCAGGAAGCGGTCACGCTCGCCGAGGGGACCAACAGCACGGTGCGTAAACTGGGTACATCATCCGCGGCGATCGGGCAGGTCATCAAGGTGATCACTTCCATCGCGCAGCAGACCAACCTGCTGGCGCTGAACGCAACCATCGAAGCGGCACGGGCGGGCGACGCGGGGAAGGGCTTTGCGGTCGTCGCGACCGAGGTCAAGGAACTGGCGAAGAAGACTGCGGCCGCCACCGATGACATCGCTCGGCGGATCGAGGCGATCCAGGAGGACACCAAGGTGTCAGTGGACGCCATCCAGCGCATTGGCGAAGTGATCCACCGCGTCAACGATCTGCAGATCGCGATTGCCGGGGCGGTCGAGGAACAGACGGCGACCACCTCGGAGATGGCCCGGAACATCAACGCCGCCGCGCACGGTGCCCGGGAAATCACCCGCAATGTCGCCGGCGTCGCCACGGCGGCGCGCGAAACCAGTGCCGCCGCCGAGCAGAGCAGTCTGGCCGCGAACCAGCTCGGGTCGATGTCCATCGAATTGCAGGAACTTGTGCATCGGTTCCGGGTGGAATCGGGGGCGGCGGCGCGGGTGGTGCCGGAGAACCGGCGAGCCCTGGCGCGGGCCTAGCCGCCGGGGAACCGACCGGGGTCGGGAACCAATGCGCAACTAGCTTGTTGCGCATTTTTTGTGGAGTGCTATTATACGCAACGCATCGGTTGCACGATGTTCCAGTGCGACCCCGGACTACTCAGTGGAGATGATCTATGGCGACCAAGACGACGGCCCCGGCCCCCAGCAGCACTGATCGGATTGAAACCCGGGTGGAGGTTCGCGCCTCCCGGGGGCGCGTCTGGCGCGCCATCGCGAATGCGGAGGAATTCAGTGTCTGGTTCAGGATGGCGATTGACGGAGCCTTTGCGCCGCAGACCACCGTGCGCGCCCGCCTCACCGTCCCCGGCTATGAACACGTGTCGTTGGACCTCCAGGTCGAGCAGATCCAACCCGAACGGTACTTTTCCTATCGCTGGCATCCGGCCGCGCTCGAGGCCGGGGTGGATTACTCCGCCGAGCCCACCACACTGGTGGAGTTCCGGCTCGAGGAAATTCCGGATGGCACCGCGGTGACGATCGTGGAGTCCGGATTTGACGGGCTCCCGGTGGCGCGCCGGGCGGACGCATACCGGATGAACAATCAGGGGTGGACCGGACAGGTCAAGAATCTGGTGCGCCATGTCGCTTAGTGGCGGCGGGGCGGCGCTCCGGGCCCCAGCCGCGGCGCCAATGTTCGCCGCACTGGGAGACGAGACCCGGCTTGGCCTGCTGCGACGGCTCTCGGCTGACGGGCCGCTCTCGATCACGCATCTGAGCGAGGGCACCGGGGTCACCCGTCAGGCCATCACCCGTCATCTGGGTGCGCTCGGTCGCGTCGGCCTGGTGCGGGGGGCAAAGCAGGGTCGGGAGCGGGTATTCTCGCTGGATCTCAAGCGGCTCGAGAAGGCCCGGCAGTACCTCGATCAGATCACCGCGCAATGGCAGGAAGCGGGAGCCCGGCTCAAGGCGTTCGTGGAGTTGGAGGAATAGTGAGCCGCGGTTCCACCCAGAGCAGGGTGAGACCAGCCACGAGCAGGACAAACAGCAGCAGCCTGGACCAGAGCAGCAGGGAGGACGGCTCCGCGTCGGGAGGTTCAGTGCCGATGCGGGCCGCACTTCCCAGTCTCCGCGCCGCCGCTTCCAGGCCAATCCATTCTTTCCCGTTGCTCACGCGGAACGGTACCTCGCGCCCGCCGACCAGGGTGATGACGTGCCAGCCGGCGCTGCGCGGCCAGTACTGCCCGGTCCACTCGCGTGGATCCAGGGCGTCGCGGATGGCACTCACCGTGTCGACCACACCATCAGGTGCGGTGACGATGACGCCGGGCCACTGTTCTTCACCCTCGGGTCCCAGGTAGGGCACGGTGAGTCGCAGGGTCACGGGCCGTTGCGCGCGGAGCGGCCCCTCGCCGCCCACCGCCAGCCGGGTCACGGTATCGCGGGCCAGTGAAGCCAGGAGCAACTGCCAGTAGCCGGCGAACAGGTCGCCCTCACCTTCCAGCATCCAGCGGGACGGGGTCCGGAGCAGTGTGGCGCCGAGGCGCCCCTTACCCAGACTCCATGCGCCAGCGAGCAGCCGCCCCTGTCCGTCGCGCACGAGCGGCTGCAGGCGCGGGTTCAGCGCCTGTGGCGCCACCGCGATCGCAACCGGTGATCGGCGAGGCACGTCGTCCCAGACCGGCTTGAGGTTCAGATCCTCCGCACCTGCCGGTGCCGCCATCGCCATCCCACGTCCCAGCTCGGTCTCTGCCGCGAGCGCGACATCCGCAGTGATCAGCAGGCCCAGTCCCTCATTGACCACGGCCTGCCGCAGGGCGTTCTGCTCCGAAGGGGTCAGCGCTCGCAGCGCCGCGCCATCGATGAGGACGAGATCCACATCCGCAAAGGTGGCACCGGTCAGCCGCGTCAGCGATCCACCATCCTGATTGATCCGCTCGGTGCGAAACCGTTCCCGGCTGAGCGTAGTCCGAACCGTGACACGCCCACTGCGATCCGCCAGCCAGCGCTTGAGATAGGTCGATTCAAAGCTGGGTGAGCCATCGACAATCAACACCGATGGAGGCCGAGTGTCCCGCACCGCGATCCCGATAGTATCGGTGGAAGACAGAGCGGGGCCCGCGCGCACCCGCAGCCGATACGCCACTCGCCCCACGGCCCGAGGCCAGTCGCCGACTTCGAACGCCGGCGTCGGTCCGCCCACTCGGACCGAATCGCGCGGGCCAGCGGGGTCATCGAGACAGACCCAGGCGCTGTCGGTTGGATCGAGCGTGAGCTGTCCCTTGACCACGAGTCGTTCACCCAGCCCCAGCTCGGTAGGGACCGAAAGCCGGGTGACACCGCGCGGAAGTGGGGCCGGGTTCAATCGCACACCCGGAGGGAGCTGCGGGGGCCACTCGTGGGGCAGGAGACCCCAGCCAGATAGGTGAATCTGACGGTCGCGCTGCCGTCCACTCCACAGGAGCGCCGGGCTCGCGAACTGGCTGAGCCAGACGGCATCGCGGGTCCGGGCTGCGGCGGGCGCCCCCGGCGTGAGCACGTTGAGCCGGCCGGCACTGCCGGGCGTGCGGGTCAGCAGCAGCAGTGCCACCACGACCAGCAGGGTGGTACCGACCCGCAGCGGTCGTCGCGCGGAGGGGATCCGACGCACCTCGAAGGCGATAAGGGCGACGGCGGCGAGGGCGAAGACCCCGACCAGCAATGGCAGCATCAGGGCGATCCCCGCAGCAGCTGGGCGAAGCGCAGTCCCAGTGGTGAGGCCGGGAGGGCCCCGAGCGCGGCGCGCGGCTCAGGACGGGGGAGGGCGGCCCACAAACCCCGGGCTACCCGCTCGCTGCAGGGGCACGGGGCATTTCGCTGCAGCGAGTCAATCAGCTCCCGCACATCCTTCAATACCGGGAGCAGCCGCGGGTCCTGCACGGCCAGGCCGGCCAGTTCCTGGCCGGCTGCCTGCAGGGCATCCGGCAGCGAATCGCGACCCGCCGCCCGACCCATGAGCGCGAGCGCCCGATGCACCGCCGGGAGCGAGTCATGCGCCGCGACCTGTTCCGTCACCCGGCGGTCGGCAATGTCGCTGAGTTTCCCACTCAGGCGCAGTTTGTCGATCTCGATGGGCGGTGGCTCAAACCCGACCCGCTGGACGTACACCCGGGCATCCTGCTGGATCAGCTTGATCAGGTCGAGCGCCTGGTGCATGAATGGCAGCGCCTGGCGCGGCTCCGCCGTCCGCAGGTGCAACTCCGCCTTCCACATGGCGCCAACGGCGGTGCGCAGCATCCCCTTGACCCGGTTGCCGAGCAGGGTCGCATTCTCCGCGTCATCGTGGGCGTGCGTCAGTCCCTGGGTGGCCTCAGCTTTCGCCTGGTCGGCCGCCGCCTTCCCACTCTGATCCGCGGTACTCTCCCGGGTCGGCGGCGCTTCTGCCTCCGTCGCCGCGTGCTCCCGCCCTCCCATCTCGCTCGCCTGCTCTTCAAACTCCTCACCCAGGAACTGGCCATAGCGGAGCCGGAGCAACCCCTGGTCGATCCCGATCTCGTTGGCCCGATCCCGGAACTCGGTGCGGCTGATGCGGGACTGCTCAGCGAGCAGCTTCTCGGTATCGATGATCAATTGTCGTTGGCTGCGGAAGTACTCTGGCTGCGCATTCAGCGCGAGCTTGGCCACGTCGGCGGTCCTGGCCCGGGAGGTATCCTCGATGGTGATGAAGAGCGTGGCCGAGTGGGCCCGGTTGGGCACGGGAGTGCGATGGTCGGTGGCTTCCACCGAGAAGTACAACTCATCGCCGGCCGCCAGCCCGAACCGGGGGAGGTCGATGGTGCCGCGGAGCAGCTCGCCTCCCTGGCGCCGGCGGGTACGTGAGGTGAAGCCGAGCCGCATCCGCTTGAACTGGACCGCTTCGCCCCGCCCGCTGGCCAGCGTCACACTGATGGAAGCGCTGTCGAGGCCATAGTCGTCCACGGCGACCACCTCCACTGACACCGGGGCGACCTTCCCCGGTGGGAGCGTGGTGCGCTCTTCGGGTCGCAGGACGGTCAGCACGGGTGGCTTGTCGGCACGCACCGCGACGCGATAATCATCCGAAACAAGCGTGAGGCTGTCGGATCCATCCACCCGAATCCTGACCAGCGCGGAGTGATCGGCGCGGGTGGTGAGCGCCCAGGCCTCCCCATCCTGCCGGGTGAGCGGCAGGGAGTCGCCGTCCAGGGTGAGCAGCCAGACCGCCTGCACCGCGCCGGAGGTGGTCACCTTCCAGTCGAGGGTGGATCCCTCTTCGGCGTCCACACTGCCTGCGGCATCCAGTTCGCGAGTGGGCACGCCGGTGTACCGCGGCGGCGTCACCAGCACCCGGGTCTGCTGCAACGTGATGCGTTCGCCGGTGACAGCGTTCCAGGCGCTGTGTGCCCCCGGCATCGCAATGGTGCCGCGCAGGAACAGGGCGCCGAGGAGGGCGAGTGGAACTCCGACGGCCACGGCCCGCAGCAGGGCACGATGCGGCAGGGTGCGGGCAGCTCGTGCGCCATCCCACCGGGCTTCCACCCGACGCCGCTGGAGCGCAGTCAGTGGAGGTTCGGAGGCCGGCGGCGGCAGCAGCAGGGTGGCGCTCTCTTCGAGCTCTGGCAGGACCCGATCCAGGTGTCGCGCGATGGTGTCGGCGCGGACGGCGGCGTGGCTGTCGGCCCACCAGACATGCAGCGCGCCGAGCGCCAGGGCCGCGAGGGGGATGCTGAGGCGCAGCGAAGTGTCTCCCCGCATCCAGTAGCTCACCCCCGCCAGCAGCATTCCCGCGCCCAGCCAGAGCACCACGATGCTGAGCGCCTGCTCGGCCCGGTACCACCGGGCCATGGTGGTCAGGTCCTGGACGGGGCTTCTCACACCGCCCTCCTGCCCGGCAGGGTGGCCACCCAGCGCTCCAGCACGAAGAGCAGTAATGCGAGCAGCAGGAGGCCGTGCCGCGTCGTCTCACTGTCGCCCCGCATCGGCTCGGGGCTCCGGGTGTGCAGCGGCTGCACCTGCCCCAGCGACGCCAGCCTGGGATCCTCGGCGTCTGCGACAGCGAGGGGCCAGGGCCACTGAGCCCAGAGGGAATCGGCCAAACCAGTGCTGTGGACTGCGCGGGGCGAGAGGAACAGGATCGGATGTCCCACCTCCAGCAGCGCGTCGTCGAGTGGCTGGGTGCTGACGATCGCGTCGACGGGCTCGCCCGCCGCCTCTGGTGTCACCGATGCACCAATGGACGCACCGATGGCCGCGAGTGCCACGGCGATCCGGCGTGCGGCGACGGAGTCGCCCCCGGTCAGAATCCGCATGCGTCGTGGGTGGTGTGCGAGACAGTCGGGGCAGGTACTGGCTGCCGGGGTTCGCACCAGCGTGTAGGCTGCGCCCTGCGCGTTGCCCCGTCCGTGCAGCTCCAGCAGCGAGTCGTCTGCGATCGGCCAGCGGGCGGCGGTCCAGGTCGCAGCGGATTCCCCCGTGGCGGGATGCCACCGGACCGGTGCGCGGAGCGCGGGGCGCTGGCCCCCCAGCACCGCCACCCGGGGCCGGGCGATCACATCGATGGCACCCTGCGGGCCGACCAGTGCATCCGCTTCCGCCAGCGCATCCCACAGGGCGCCGGGTGGCGTATACCTGGCGGATGGGCTGAAGGGTTTGCCATCGAGCTGAACCTTCGGCAGACCCGGCGCGAGCAGGCGCACGACTTCCCGTTCCCGGGCGAGCGAGTCGAGCACCGGGCTCCGGAACCCACTGGTGGAATCGAGCAGCGCCGGCTCGACCAGCGTCATCACCGACGGCGACCCGATCATCTGCCTGACGGGGAGACGGAGTCCCGCGAGTGCCAGCACGATCGCGCTGAGCAGCGCGAGTCTGAGCAGCAGCAGCAGCGGGTCGGTCAGGCGGGTGGACCAGGAGCGGGCGTCCGCGCCGGGATCGACATGGCGGAGCGAGCCCACCCGGATCAGGTGCCGGGGGCGGCGACTCCAGAGGTGCAGGATGAGGGGAATGGCGAGGGCGGCGAGGCCGAATAACCAGAGCGGGGCACTGAACATGGCGGCGTCGGGCGACTCAGACCCGGCGGTCGCGGCGGGCGAGGTACTCCCGCAGCGGCGCCTCGAACGGCTGGGACAGCAGGCAGGTCACCAGCGCGGCGCCCCGCTCCTCGAGGTCGCGCCGCAGTCCCGCCAGTCCGGTTTCCAGCCGCGCCGTGGTCGCGGTGCGAATCCGGGCCGCGTCCACATCGACCCGACGGCCGGTCTCGATCTCTTCCAGTGTGACTGTTCCGGCATAACTGAAAGCCCGTTCCTGGTCGCCCAGGATCTGGAAGCAGACCACATCGTGCCGGGCACCGGTGAGGCGCCGGACCGCGCCGCGGATCTCGTCGGCGTGCTCGTGGAAATCGCCCAGCAGGATGGTGATGCCCCGCTCGGGATCGGGGGTGAGGGCCCGCTCCAGCGAGGACCAGACCGGCCACCGGCCGCTGGGGATGGCCCGCTCCAGCGCGTGCAGCAGCCGGTAGAGGTGCGACGATTCCCGCCGAGGCCGATGGGTCATGACCGCGCCATCGTGCAGCTGGTACAGGCCGACGGCATCGCCCTGACGGACAGCCAGCAGTGCCAGCGCCGCCGCGAGATACCGGGCGTAGTCGAACTTGCTGACGTCGTCTTCGGTGTGCGCCATGGAGCCGGTGGCATCGAGAATGATCCGCACCGTGGTGCTGGTTTCCGACTCCGCTTCGCGGACGAAGTACCGGTCGGACCGGCCGAACAGTTTCCAGTCGATATGGCGCAGGTCGTCGCCGGGCTGGTAGCTGCGATACTGACTGAACTCGAGGCCGGCACCGGTGCGACGGCTGCTATGCCGTCCCAGACGGACGCCGTCCACCGCCATGCGGGCGGCCAGTTCCAGATCGCGGACCAGGGCCAGGCTGCGGGCCGTCACGAACCGGCCACCGACAGACGCGGTCACGCCAGCGGACTCCGCGGCTGGGGCACCTGGTCCAGCACCATGCGGGTGACCTGATCGGCGGTGATCCCTTCCCCTTCGCCGCGGAAGTTCACCAGGACACGGTGGCGCAGCACCGGTGGCGCCACGGCGCGCAGGTCCTCCGACGTCACGGCGAACCGGCCGGCCAGCAGGGCGCGCGCCTTGGCGGCAAGCACCATCCCCTGACCGGCGCGCGGTCCCGCGCCCCACCGGACCCATTCGCGCACGTAGTCCACCTCGGTCATGGCGGGGCGGGTCGCACGGATCAGGCGCGTCGCATAATCCACCAGCGGCTCGCTGATCGCGACCTGCCGGACGAGGCCCTGGGCCGCGAGGATGTCGGCCGCGCTGGCCACCTGACTGATCTTCGCACCCGGGGCACCGGTGGTGCGGGCCAGGACGGCGCGTTCCTCGTCGAGGGAGGGATAATCCACCCGGATATAGAGGAGGAATCGGTCGAGCTGCGCCTCTGGCAGTGGATAGGTGCCCGTCTGCTCGATGGGGTTCTGGGTGGCGAGGACAAAGAAGGGCCGCTCCAGTTCGTAGGTCGTTCCGCCCTAGGTGATGGCCCCTTCCTGCATCGCCTCGAGCAGCGCCGCCTGGGTCTTGGGCGGGGTGCGGTTGATCTCGTCCGCCAGCACCACCTGGGCGAAGACCGGCCCGCGATTGAACTTGAAGAACCGTTTGCCGGTCGCGTGATCCTCCTCCAGCACTTCGGTGCCGAGGATATCCGAGGGCATCAGGTCGGGGGTGAACTGGATCCGCCGGAAGGTGAGATCGGTCGCCTCCGCCAGGGTGCGGACCAGCAGGGTCTTGGCCAGCCCGGGCACCCCTTCCAGCAGGGCGTGCCCGCCCGCGAGCACCGCGAGGAGCAACTCCTCGACCACCCGCTCCTGACCCACAATGACCCGCGCCACTTCCTGCTTCAGCGCGACGATCCGTTGCAGCAGTACTTCAACCTCGTCACTCATTTCAAGTCCTTGAGAGAAGATGCAACGCAGAGACGCAGAGGACTCGCCGAGGGCGCCGAGAGCCGTAGGTGAACCAGGTCAAGTCTGAGTCCACTCGGATTCCTCACCAAATCAGTGCTCCGCGCCCTCTGCGAGGTGCTCCGCGTCTCTGCGTTGCAGTTTTCACGTAAGCATGGCATAGGTGACGATGTTCACGCCGAACTTGGTGTTATCCTCGGCCAGGAACCGCTTGTTGCGAAAATCGTAATCCCACTCGCAGCCATAGTCCTTGTTGCTGTACAGGACCGCGATCCGGCCGTCGATCTCCACCGCCTTCAGGTAATCGTGGACCAGGTCGTCCCCCCAGCCATTCAACTCGAGGCCGGTGGTCGGTGGGCCGTCCGGAAAGGTGAAGCAGCTGCGATACAGCTCATGCTGGTTGGAAATCTTGCGCAGCGCATCCGGGCCGAAGATGGTGCCCATCTCGGCCTCGAAGGACCGGGCAAAGAGCCCATCCACATCGTGGTTACAGTCGTCGGCAAAGACAAACCCGCCGCCGCGCACAAATCGCTCGAAGTTGGCCCGTTCGGTGGCACTGAACTGCACCAGCCGGTGCCCCGCGATATAGGCGAAGCGGGCGTCGAACACCTCGGCGCTCGCGAGCGGCACCACCCGCTCCCGCGGATCCACGTCGATCGTGGTGTATTCCACCAGGGAATGGAGCAGGTTGGCCGGCATGCGCTGGTCGACATCCCAGTCGCCCGAGGCGTATTGGAGGCGGGTGAAGGTGAAGCGGGGCATAGGGGACGCGGGTACGCGGGTAAGCGGGTACGCGGTAGAAAATTCCTCCTACCCACTTACCCGCCTACCCGCATATCACCTACACGGCGTCCGAGAGGCTGGTGAACGTGAAGTCCCGGATCCGCATCGGCGGAATCATGTTGCCCTGGGCCCGGACCGGCTTGCCCAGCGCGTCCACGTTGTTCAGCATGATGATGGGCGATTCATTGAACCGGAAATTCTTGATTGCGTGTTTGATCTTCCCATCCTCGATAAAGAACGTCCCGTCCCGGGTGAGGCCGGTCAGCAGGAGCGTCTGCGGGTCGACAAACCGGATATACCAGAAGCGGGTCACCAGGACGCCCCGGGCGGTGTCCCGGATCAGCTCTTCCAGCGAGGCAGTGCCGCCCTCCATGATGATGTTCGCCGGACCGGGCAATGCTTCCTTCCCCTGCTTCTCCGCCCAGTAGCGGGTATAGGCGAGGTTGGTGACCACGCCCTTGTCGATCCACTGGGTCGGCTTGCGCGCCCGGCCGTCACCGCCCCAGGGCGAAGTGGGCACATCGGGGTGGGACGGGTCGGACCGGATACTCACCGAGGCATCCACCAGCTTCTCCCCCAGCTTGGTTCCGCCGCCGGCCTTGGACAGCGGGCTCCGGCCTTCATCGGCCTGACGGGCGCCGAGGCTGAAGACCAGCGGCTGCAGCAGCTCGACGGCGGCCGTGGGCTCCATGATCACCGTGTACTTGCCCGGCTCGATGGCCCGGGCCTCCCGAGATGGCTACCGCCTTCTCGATCGCGATCCGCGAGGCCTCGCCGGCGTCGAACCGCGCCACATCGTTGACGTCCCGCTCGGCGTAGCCCGAGCCCAGGCCGTCCTCGGTCCGCATCGTCACCGAGAAGTTGAGGCTGGTATCACGGTGGTACGCGAACAGGCCGGCCGAGTTGGCCATGGACTGCCAGCTGCTGCCGTCCTGCAGAAATCCTGCGGCGACACAGCCCTTGGCCTTCGCGGGGACGATGCTCTGTTCGGCCGCCGAGGCGCGGTAGTCCGGGTCGATGGCCGCGGTCCCCGCCACGAACGCCGCCGGCACCGTTGCATAGGTCTGGGGGCCGAGGGGCATCATCGCCTCGGGATCCTCCGGGGCAAGCTGGGCCAGTTCCTCCGACCGGCGGACGGCCCGCTCGAGGGTGGCGTCGTCGAACTGGTTGGCGGTTGCCGTACCGCTCCGCTTTCCGTAGTACGACTGCACCACGAGGGTGTTGTCCTCAGTGCCGCCGGCGGTCGAGACGGTGTTCCGGGCATAGCGGATGTTGCCGCCGGTGTTGCCGCCAATATTCACTTCGCAGGCCTCGGCCTTGGACAACTTGAGGGTCTTGTCCAGCAGGGCGCGGGCTTCGGATTCAGTGAGGGCCATGGGGTTATCCGATCTTCCTGGCGGTGTTGATCACGTTGACGCCGTTGATCCGGGCGGTCGCGGCACCATGCGAGACGGCGCTGGATTGCGAAGGCTGTCCCTTGCCATCGAAGAACGAGCCACCCATCCGGTAGTCGCGCCGGTCACAGATGCCGGCGACGGCGTTCCAGAACTCCTGGGTGTTGGACTGGTAGGCCACATCGCGCAGCATCCCGACGATCTTCCCCTTCCGGATCTCGTAGAACAGCTGGCCACCAAACTGGAAGTTGTAGCGCTGCTGATCGATCGAATACGACCCGTCGCCGATGATGTAAATGCCCTTCTCCACGCCGGCGACCATCTGGGCCGGCGTGAGTGGTTTGGTGCCGGGCCGCAGCGAGACGTTCGGCATCCGCTGGAACTGCACCGAGCTCCAGCTGTCGGCATAGCAGCAGCCGTGGGAAGCGCTCTCGCCCAGGATGTGGACCTGGTCGCGGATTGCCTCGTAGTTGACCAGGATGCCGTCCTTCACCAGGTCCCATTCGCGGGTCTTCACCCCCTCGTCGTCATAGCCCACCCCGCCCAGCGAACCGGGCTGGAGTTTGTCGGCCACGAAGTTGACCAGCGGGCTGCCATACTTGAAGGATTTCGATTTCCATTTGTCGAGAGTGGCGAAGCTGGTGCCGGCGTAATTGGCCTCGTAGCCGAGGACCCGGTCCAGCTCCAGCGGGTGACCGACCGACTCGTGAATGGTGAGCCAGGAGTGGGACGGATCGAGCACCAGGTCCCACTTGCCGGCCTCCACCGATTTCGCTTTCTGCTTCTCCGCCGTCTGGCTCGCGGCCAGCGTCGCATCCTCCAGCATGTCGTAGGACAGGCCGTAGGAAATCGCGCCGGTGGGTGTCTTCACCTTGCCCGATGGACGACCCGCCAGGTATTCCCAGCCCATGCCGACCGGGGCACTCAGGGCGTCACGCCGCTCGAATTTGCCCGAGGCCTTGTCGATCAGCGTCACCTGGAAATTGGGCCAGGTCCGGTGCACATCCTGGTCGATGTAACTGCCGTCGGTCGAGGCGAAGTACTTCTGCTCGTTCACCAGGAACAACCCGGTGAAGATGTAGGTCGCGCCGGCCTTGAGTGCGGCATCGCCGACGGCGAGCAGCAGGTCGGCCTTCTCCTTGATGGAGATGTCGAAGGCGCTCTTCTCGATGGGAGTCTTCCACGAGACCTCGCCGTATCCCTTCTGCGGGGCGAGGTTCACCGGCTCCGTCTGCAGGCGGGAGTTGGCCTTGGCGATCGCCACGGCCTGTTCCGCGGCCCGCTTGACGCCGTCCGCGCTGACATCCTGCGTGGCGGCAAAGCCCCAGGTTCCGTTGGCGATCACCCGGACCCCGACGCCGTAGGACTCGGTGTTGACCACGTTCTGAATCTTGGTCTCGCGGCCATTGATGAACTGATTGAGCTGGCGCCCGATGCGGACATCGGCGTAGGTCGCGCCCCTGGCCCGGGCGGTGTTCAGCGCCACATCAGCCAGCTGCTTGCGGTCGGCGGTGAGGATCGGGGTGAGACTCCCCGACCAGGGGCGGGCGAATGGGTCCAGGGCGGGGATCATCAGCGATCCCGCGGCCATGCCACTCAACTGGAGAAAGTTACGGCGTTCCACGGAGCACTCCGAGAAAGGGAAGTCGGCAGGCTTCTATGGTACTGCGGACAGGGGTGACGTGCCAATTGTGAACGGCCGACAGGAGGAACTTGTCGGGTCCTACGTGGGGTGGCGAGAGACGGTTCCATGCCGAGTCACGAGTCGCGAGTCGCTTGAGCCGGGTGACGCGCGGCCCATGACCCGTGACTTGTGATTTGTGACTTGTGACTCGACCCCCGACTCAACCCCACCCTACTCCGTCCCCGGATACACCCACACCAGGAACTCCGGCATCAGTCGCTTCCAGGTGGGGAGGTCGTGCTTGCCTTCCACAGTGAAATGGACCACATCCACTCCCCGCCGGAAGCCTTTGCGCACCAGTTCCGCGATCAGTTCTTCGGTATCCTGAATCGAGTCGATGACCCCATCGCCGTCGCGGTCAGAACCTTCGTCCTGGCTGCCGGTCTCGAACCAGGCCTTGAGGCGGACCCGTCCAGGGCTTTCGCGAATGCGGGCGTGCATGATCCGCGAGGCGCCCCTGGCTTCGATGCTGCTGTCGTCGGTGCGCCACCAGAAGGAGCCGCTGAACACCCCGACCGCGCCAAAAATGTCTGGATGTCCCCAGGCCAGGTCGAAGGCCGAGAGCCCGCCAAGGGACCAGCCCATCACGGCGGTGTAGGCTGGTCCGCGGGCGGTGCGGTAGCGGGCGTTGATCGCGGGCATCAGCTCCTCGATCAGGAACCGCTGATAGAGCGCCGCCCGGTCGCCGAGTCCCTGGGCGTTGGGCGTCCCGGCCGTGCCATAGTCGCGCACGCGTTCGGTGGCATGAATCGCCACGACAATGGTGGGTTCCATGGTACCACTGCGCTGCAGCGAGTCGAGCTGGCCCGCGAGGTCCACCGCCACCATGTCCTGGCCATCGTTGGCGTAGAGGACGGGATAGACCCGCGCGGTCTCACTGGCGTAGCCCCGCGGCAGGAAGACATCGATGGTGCGCGACTCCCCCAGCAGCGTGGAGGGGAAGGGAGGCAGGCGTTCGACATCGACCTGCTCCCGCGCGCCGAGCGCCAGCGTCGGTCCCAGTGCCATCAGGCCACGTCGCCAGATTCCCCGCCACCCCGACATTCCTACCTCGTTAGCAGAAGGCCCCCCACGCTTCCATTGCGGCCCTTAACTTAAGAGCATGGCCCCTCCGCCGCCGCTGGCCCTGCTGAGCCCGTTCGAGCGACTGGCGTTCCGTCTCGTGCGCCGCATGAATCAGGGCGCCTGGCAGCGGTGCTGGTTCGCCGGGGAGCGGACCCTTGGTGCGCGCTGGATCGAATGGGTGGTGGGGCCGCTGCTCCAGGTGCATGGGCTCGAGCATGTGGCCGCGACCAGCCGCGACCGGCCCCTGCTGCTGGTGGCAAACCATCGCAGCTTCTTCGATCTCTACCTCGTCATGAGCACCTTGTTCCGTCGACTGCCAGGCTGGCGGTCGACCTGCTTTCCGGTCCGGGGTCGGTACTACTACCAGACCCTCGGCGGCGTGACGCTCAATGCGATGGCCGCCTGGTGGTCGATGTACCCGCCCTTCTTCCACGATCCGGCCCGTCGGGAGTTCGATCATTGGGCGCTGGAGGAGCTGGCCGACCTCTGCCGCGACGGCCCCGGGCGCCTGGTAGGGTTTCACCCGGAAGGACGGCGCAACACCGATCCCGATCCCCGCGCACTGCTGCCGGCACAACCGGGGGTCGGGCGCCTGATCCATGCGTCGCACCCGCAGGTCGTGCCCGCGTTCATCAGTGGACTCAGCAACTCGATCGGGGAAATTCTGCGGCGTCGGCGGCGGGGCGGGCCCCCGATCCGGGTCCGGTTCGGACCGGCGATCGACTACCGCGAATGGCTGGCACAACCGGGGTCGAACCGGGTGTATCACGCGATCGCGGAGCATACGATGGGGCGGATCGGGGTGCTGGGGTCCACAGATTAGTCCGCAGATTGCGCAGATGAATCCGCAGATTACGCAGATTGCGCAGATGAATCCGCAGATTACGCAGATTACGCAGATGAATCCGCAGATGACGCAGATTGCGCAGATGAATCCGCAGATTACGCAGATTGCGCAGATGAATCCGCAGATTACGCAGATTACGCAGATGAATCCGCAGATTACGCAGATTACGCAGATTGAATCTGCGTAATCTGCGGATTCATAGCACTCCCAGCCGTTCCGACCCCGAGAACCCCGGAAACACCGCCGAAGTATCCTTGATCCCCAGGTGTCGGGTCACCACTTCGCTGAACAACGCGCGGAAATCGGTGGTTACCGCCAGGTCTCGACCCTCGTAGCGCTCCGCTTCGCCCAACCCGGGCCAGCGGCCGACGACCTGCTTTCCCCGGACCGGACCACCGAGGAGCATCATCGCGGTGCCGTGGCCATGATCGGTGCCCGCACTCCCGTTCTCCTTCACCGTCCGCCCGAACTCCGACATCGTCAGCACCACCACGTCCTGCATCCGCTCGCCGAGGTCGGTCACAAAGGCGCTGAGCGAGCGGCCCATCTCGGTCAGCCGGTTGCTCAGCTGGCCATCGGCGGCCCCCTGCGCCACGTGGGTATCCCAGCCGCTGACATCCGCGAACAGGATCTCTGCGCCGAGGTCTGCCTTGATGAGCTGGGCAATCTGGGACAGCGTCCGGCCCAGTGCCCCGGCGGGATAGCTGGCCCCCTCACCCGGGCGGTAATCCTGTGGATTGAGCTGTCGGAGCTGGCGGGCCGCCTCGAATCCCTCCTCGGCCGAACTGGCGAGCAGGCCGGTACTGGCGCCCTGGTACATCGTTTCAAAGGCGCGGGTCAGCCGATCGCGTGTCCCCGAGCGACCCTGGATGCCGAAGGTGCGGAGATCGTTGAGTGCGAGGCTGGGTGCCGAACCCGCCAGGATCCGCGGCAGTTCCGGGCCGAAGGCGACGGCGCGAAACGGGGTGTCGCGGTGTTCCGCCTGGTGCTGGCAGTAGCGGTTGAGCCAACCATCGCGGGTGGATTTGACGCCGGGCGTGCCGGTTTCCATGTAGTCCTGGGCGTCGAAATGGCTCCGGGTACTGTCCGGCGAACCGACGGCGTGAATGGCGGCGAGGGAGCCATTGTCCCACAACGGCTTGAGCGTGGCTAATGCAGGGTGGAGGCCGAAATGCCCGTCGAGGTCGATCACGTCGGTCCGGGGAATCGCAATACGGGGGCGCTCCCGGTAATACGCCGCATCGCCATACGGAACAATCATGCTGAGGCCGTCGACCGCACCCCGCTGAAACAGACAGACCAGAATGGGGCCCTTCGTCCGCCCCAGGGATCGGGTCGGAATGGCATACGCCGCCCGCGCGAGAAACAGCGGGTCGAGGCCGAGGCTGAACAATCCCAGGCTGCCGGCCCGGACGAAGACGCGACGCGAGATGCTCATTGGTGCTGAAACTCCGGACTCCCGAGCGCGAGTCCAATCGCGATCGCCCGGGCGGCGGCGGCAGTACGGCTCTCCGCGATCTCCCGGGCAATCGCCTGACGGGTGGTGGGGCTCATCCGGCCGGCGAACAGGGTCCGGTCGATGGCCTGGAGGAGGACGGTGCTGTCCATCGAAGCCGGCGCCACGCGGTCGAGCTGCGGAGGCGGGAGACGCGGCCCGCCGGCGGTCAGCGTAACCGCCAGATTCATGCGGGCCAGCAGTGCCCCGCTGTTCACCCACTCCTGCTCCCGCTCGGGGTAACCGGTGGGGGCGGAATACTGGAACAGCGGCTGCCCCAGGCGGCTGACGGCCTGGGCCAGGACCGGCGTGGTGTCGGGAGTGACACCGAGGGCGCGGGTAAGGCTCACCACAAACTCGAGCGGCGACTTCACCTTGCTCCCGACGGACCGGCTGGACCAGAAGTCCGGCGAGTGGACGATCGCCCGCAGGATGACCAGGATCTGCCCATCGGACGCCTTCCACGCGCGGACGGCGTCGTCGGTGCACCCATCCGGCGGATCATCAGCCACGAAGCGGGCACACAATTTCTGGCTGATGTGATGTATGGTGGCTGGGTTGGTGGCGAGCTGGTGGATCAGTCGTTCGCCTTCCGCCATGCCGCCCCCCGCCGGGTAGGAGACGCCGAGCACAGTCTTGGCGCCGTCATCATGCGCCCAGGCGCGAAACTCGAACCGATTGCCGTCCCGCGGGGCAAAGGCCCACCCGGTCAGAATGCGGGCGACCTCCGTGACGTCCGCCTGAGTGTACCCGCCATCCACCCCAAGGGTGTGCAGCTCCATCAGCTCCCGGGCGTAATTCTCATTGATGCCACTCGGCATTCGCGCGGTCATCTGGGCTCGGAGGGAATCGGCCCGGGCCTGGCGGGCGGGATTTCTCCGCCGTCCCGGTTGCTCCTGCCGCTGGAGTCTGGGGGGAACGGCTCCCGGCTTCACACTGCGGACATTGTCGAGGTAGAAGAGCATCGCCGGGCTTTTCGCGGTCGCGAGCAGCAGGTCCTCGAATCGGCCGAGCGCGAGGGGTCGGATCACCATTTCGATGTAGTCGGGCAGCAGGGCCCGGTCCTGGCCCTTGTTCAGGAAGACGTTGAAATGGTTGGTCCAGAAGTCGACCAACACCTCGTGCAGCTGATCGGTGGCCGCGACGGCACGAACCATCGTCAGCTGCTGGTAACCCTGCAGCGCGCGTCGCTGTTGCATCGCCATGGCCTGCGTGGCCGGCGATGGCGTGGTGTCGGGGCCCTGGGCTCGACGGGCCCGCCGCAGCTCGTCCTGCCGGTCACCCAACTGCTCCGAACCCAACTGCTCCAGACCAAAGCGCCCCTCCATCGCCGACAGGCTCACATCCGTCGGTCGCTCGGCGCTGAGTTGCTGATCGGCCCACGCGAGGGCGCCCTGCCGGACCACGGCGTCGATCTCGCCGGGGCGGGGACCGTACCCCAGTCGGTTGAGGACATGGCGGGCCGAGTCGGCGGGAGTGAGCGGCGACTGAGCGACGAGTGGGGAGGAGAGGGCCAGGGTGGCGGCCAGGAGGAGGCGCATCATGGAAGGTGGACGCGGGCCGGGGGGGATTGTTAGTGGCGGGTTTTGGACAGGGCGTTGGGTGGGGAACAGGGAACAGGGAACGGGGAACGGGAGGTACGAGCCCTGACCGCCCGCCCGACCTGTTCCCCTAAGTGGACTTCTTCGCGCCGGGGCGCGCTGCGCGCTCCCAAGGGCGGTCGATCGCCCGTTCCCCGTTCCCCGTCCCCCGTTCCCTGTTCCCCGTAGCACTCACTCCCGCCCAAACGCCTCCACCGCCTCCGCCGCCGCTTCCTGCACCAGTCGCGCGACACCGGTGGGGATCCGGAACTCGTAGCCCGCCGCACCGCCAACCTGGAAGGCGTTGGGCATGCCGACGATCGGCTTTCCGGTAATCTGACCGACCATGGTGAGTGCCACGAGATAGCTGCCAAGGGGAGTCGGATGGAGTCCGTCCGGCGAGTAGAGCGCGAGTGAGGGGTCACGTCGCCACGCGGCGCGCCAGGCTTCGCCGCCCGGGTAGAGCGCGCCTTGGAGGGAATCCGCGGCGAGCGGTGTAACTGATCCGGACCCCATCGAAATCGCCGGGTCGGCTCTGGTCGGGCCACACCATGAAGAAGGCTGGTCGGGCACCTGCGGCACGGATCGCCGGAGCGAAGCGGGAGGCGTAGTCCAGCAGCAGCACCCGACTCTCCGGCAGGGCGGATGGCCCCTGCTGCATGATGACGAGGTCCCAGGACGCGCCATTGATGCGATCCAATGCTGCTCCCTGCGACCAATGATCCTCCAGACTGACGCCGGGGAAGGTGACGGACGCGATGGTCAGGGCATCGGTCCCGGCGGCGGCCGCGAGCGCCTGCACCATCGCCGGCAGGTCGTTGGTGTAGGTAAAGCTGTTGCCGACAAAAAGAATCCGCTGGGCGCGGGTGTCGTCGCCGCCCGGTGCGGCCGACTGGGCGCAGGCGGGCTGGGCCAGGAGAATGGCGAGGCCAAGGAGGCTGATTCGCAGGAGCATCACATTCACCGAAAAAGTACCGAGGGTCCGAATCGCCGCCGGATGGATAGGGTATGCCAAAGGGACACCGCCCCTGTCACCCCGACTGTGCTGGACGGCACCACCGCTGCCAGCCTGACGCGAAAGGGCGGGTTTGGATTCGGCACGCTGGATGCAAAGAGGGGGACCGTTCGCCCCCATCGGTGGAGGGCGCCGCCCGACCCCGGGCGAAATCAGGAACCTGCACCCATATGGAGTCGCACCATGTCCTACCTCATTTCCCGCCGTTCCCTGGCCGAAGCACGTCACCTGAGCCGGGCGCTCGACCAGGCCTTCAATGCGTGGCCCTTCACCACTGGCGCCGATGGGGCTGCCTCGGGCTGGGTGCCGCTGACCGATATTTTCGAGGACGCCGGCGGGCTCAAGATCGTGACGGAGCTGCCCGGGCTCAAGCCGGAGGATGTGAGGCTGACGCTGGAGAATCGCACGCTGACCATCAAGGGAGAGAAGCGCCAGGTGGCGGAAGAGAAGACCACCAAGGTGCATCGCTACGAGCGGAGCTATGGCTCGTTCGAGCGGAGCTTCTCCCTGCCCAGCACGGTGGATGCGGAGAAGGTCGGGGCGACCTTCGAACACGGCGTGCTCACCGTGGTGCTGCCGATCGCCGAGCAGGCGAAGCCGCGGGAGATTGCGGTGAACAGCAGGTGAGGACTGCAGGTGAAAAAAGCGGGTGAGGACTGCAGGTGAAAAAAGCGGGTGAGGACTGCAGGTGAAAAAGCGGGTGAGGACTGCAGGTGAAGGTAGCGGGTGAGAGAGGCGGGTGAGGGCGTGACTTCACCCGCCGTTCTCACCCGCGGTTCTCACCCGCCGTTCTCACCCGCGGTTCTCACCCGCGGTTCTCACCCGCCGTTCTCACCCGCGGTTCTCACCCGCCGTTCTCACCCGCCGTTCTCACCCGCGGTTCTCACCCGCTGTTCTCACCCGCCGTTCTCACCCGCGTCTCCCGCGGTTCTCACCCGCCGTTCTCACCCGCCGTTCTCACCCGCTGTTCTCACCCGCTGTTCTCACCCGCTGTTCTCACCCGCCGTTCTCGCCCGCCGTTCTCACCCGCCGTTCTCACCCGCCGTTCTCACCCGCTGTTCTCACCCGCCGTTCTCACCTGCAGTGCTCAGTACCACCCGATCGGGGCTTCATCGAGGTTGATGTAGATCTGCTTGGTCTCGAGGTACTCCTCCACCCCCCAATGGCCCAGTTCCCGACCAAAGCCCGACATCTTGTAGCCGCCCCACGGCGCCTCGAGCATGGTCGGCTGCATGTGATTGACCCAGACCACCCCTGCCTCGAGTGACTTGACCACCCGGAACGCCTTAAAGATATCGCGGGTCCACACCGCTGCCGCGAGGCCGTAGGGCGTGGCGTTGGCGATCTCGATGGCGTTGGCTTCATCCGTGAAGGGGATGACGCTCATGACCGGGCCGAAGATCTCTTCCTGGGCGATGCGCGCGTTGTTGTCGACATCGTAGAACACCGTCGGCTCGACGTACCACCCCTTGTCGAACCTTGGGCACCCCGCCGCCCGCCGCGGTTTTCGCCTCCGTCTTACCGATGGCCTGGTACTTCATGACCCGGTCGCGCTGCTCGGCGCTCACCAGCGGCCCCATCTTGGTTTCGCGCTCGATCCCCGGTCCGAGACTGGATGGTCTTCGCCTTGGCGGCGACGGCCTCGACAAACTTCTTGTAGATCTCCTTTTGCACCAGCACGCGGCTACCCGCGGAGCAGACTTCGCCCTGGTTGATGAAGGCGCCGAACAGGGCGCCGTCCACCGCCGCTTCGAAGTCGGCGTCGGCGAAGAAGATGTTGGGCGATTTCCCGCCCAGTTCGAGCGAGACCCGCTTGAGCTGATCGGCGGCGTTCCGCATGATGAGCTTGCCGACATCGGCCGAGCCGGTGAAGGCGATCTTGCGGATATCGGGGTGGACGACCATGGGCCCACCCGCCTCGGGCCCCATGCCGGTGACAATGTTGACGACACCGGGTGGCAGCCCGACCGCCTCGAAGTCCTGGGCCAGCGCGAGCAGCGAGAGTGGCGTCTGCTCCGCCGGCTTGATGACCACGGTGCAGCCTGCCGCCAGCGCCGGTCCCAGCTTCCACGCCGCCATCGCGAGCGGGTAGTTCCACGGAATGATCTGACCGGCGACACCCATCGGTTCCTTCACCGCCATGACCATCGCGTTGGTCGGTACCTGGATCACTTCGCCGTTGATCTTGGTGGCGAGCCCGCCGTAGTACTCGAAGCAGACCGCCGAATCGTCCATGTCATACTCCGATTCGACGATCGGCTTGCCGGAGTTGATCGTCTCCAGCCTGGCCAGCTCATCCCGCCGCACCCGGATCCGCTCGGCGATGCGGAACAGGATGCGCCCCCGTTCCTGGGCCGAGGTCTGCTTCCAGCCGCCGTAGAAGGCCTTCCTGGCTGAATCGACTGCCAGTGCGACGTCGGCGGCGTCTCCCGCAGGACAGGTCGCGATCACCTGCTCGGTCGCGGGGTCGAAGACGTTGAAGGTCTTGCCGCTCTTGGCGCTGACGAACTTGCCGTTGATGTACATCTGATAGGGAGCCATGGATTAGCCGGCAGTCGGGGTTGGTGGTCGGGGGTTGGTGGCGCGGGTCGGGGGTCGCCCTACCCGTCCTTCAATATCTCCCGCGCCGCATTGTAACCGCACGCCCCCATGACGCCGCCGCCCGGGTGGGTCGCCGCGCCGCAGAGGTAGAGACCCCTCACCGGGGTACGGTAGTCGGCGTAGCCCGGGGACCGGCCGCATGAAGGACAGACTCGACAGCGACATCGTTCCCTGCATGATGTTGCCGCCCGTCAGCCCGAAGCGGGTCTCGAGATCCTGCGGCGGCAGCACCTGGTAGTCGATCACCGACTTCCGGAAGTTGGGCGCGTAGTCATTCATGATGTCGATGCAGCGCTCGGCGTAGTTCCGCCGGTTCTCCTCCAGTGTTCCAGCGTCCTTCGCCAGCGTGTAGGGGAAGTACTGGGTGAACATCGACATCACGTGCTTGCCCGCAGGGGCCACAGTGTCGTCGAGCGAGGAGGGCATCGTCGCTTCGATGATCGGGTCCTTCGAGATGTAGCCGTACTTGGCCTGGTCGAAGGCCTTCTCGATGTAGTCGCGCGTCGGGCACAGATGGATGGTGCCGTGGTGCTGCGGGCCCACGCCCTTGCCCGGCAGGCAGCTGAAGTCCGGCGCCTCGGACAGCGCCAGGTTGATCTTGCAGCTCGCGCTGGTGTAGTCGAGGTTCTGCACCGCACTCGACGAATTCGACCGGCAAATCCTTGCGGTCCATCAGCTTGAGGAAGGTGACGTTGGCGTCGAGGCAGGAGATCACTTTCTTCGCCCTGATCTCGGTGCCGTCGGTCAGGACCACACCCGTGGTCCGGCCGCCCTGCGTCAGGATCTTCGCGACCGCCGCGTTGGTCCGGATCTCGGCGCCCCGCTCCTTGGCCGCGCTCGCGATCGCTTGCTCAACCCACCCATCCCGCCCCGAACGTAGCCCCACACGCCGCGCACCCCGTCGCACTCGCCCATGACATGATGGAACAGGACGTAGGCGGTGCCGGGCATCGACGGCGTGGCAAAGGCGCCGATGATCGCGTCGGTGGCGATCGTGGCCTTGAGTTCCTCCGACTCGAACCAGCGATCGAGGATCGGCTTGGCCGCGCCGGTGAGGATCTCGATCGCCTTCTGGCCGTCGGTGCCCAGCTTCCGGAAATTGAGTCCCATCTTGAGCAGCTGGCAGCAGGTTGCCGGGCTTGAGCGACCAGGGATTGGGCGGCGTCTGCACCAGGGTCGGTTCGAGAAAGTCCGCCACCCGCTCCAGCATCGCCTCGTACTTCGGCAGCGCTTCGGCGTCCTTCTTCGAGAACTTGGAAATTTCGCGATGGGTCATCGCCTTGTCCGGACCCATCATCAGGTAGCGGCCGTCCGGGAACGGGGTGAAGCTGGACGGGCTGCGCGGCAGCATCTCGAAGCCGTGCCGCTTCAGTTCGAGATCGCGGATGATCTCGGGGCGGAAGAGGCTATTGACGTAACTGGCGGTCGAGACCTTGAAGCCGGGCCACAGCTCCTCGGTGACGGCGCAGCCGCCGACAAGGTCCCGGCGTTCGAGGACCAGCACCTAGCGACCGGCGCGGGCGAGGTAGGCGGCAGTGACGAGACCGTTGTGACCGGCACCGATAATGACAGCATCGTAGGTGGTTGCCACGGGAGACACTCAGCGACAGAGAAAGGGTGACGGGCGGGCACCGCAGAATCCACACCGGACGGCGTGGTCACCCCGGCGTCACCACTCGTCCTTGTCCAATCGGAGGCCCACGCCCCCGGCGGCGTCCCAGCTCACCGTACGGGAGGGATCGCAGCGCCGGGCGCGGACTCGGCCCGTGGCGGACTTCGGACGTAGCAGCATGGTCGGTGAAGGTAACGGCGGGGGGAGGGGGCGCAACTCATCGCACCCTTGTTCCCCGGTTTCATATCGTGGACCGGTGGGGTTACGCTGGCCTGTGTGCGGCATAAATTGGAGCAGCGAGGAAAACTGTCTTTGTGAAGAGCGGATAAAGCCTCTTACGCCAGTGGGAGCGCGCCGGTCATGTCGTCACGCACGCCGTCACCGCCTGACAATACCGAAGACGCCGAAGGTCCGTCCGGCACGGGCACGTCGGCCATTCTGGTGGTGGACGACGAACCGATGATTCGTGAGCTGGCGCAGCGCACCCTCGAACGAAACGGCCTGCGGGTCTACACCGCCGCCCACGGGAAAAGGGCCATCACGGAACTGGAGACCCACGAGGATATTGGGGTGGTTCTCCTTGACCTCAGTATGCCGGGGCTCACCGGGGAGCAGACTTTCGGCGTCATCCGCGCCCGCTGGCCAAAGATCCGGGTCATCCTGACCAGCGGGTACGCCGCCGAAAGCACGATTCCGGTCGACCCCACGGGCCGGACCAGCTTCATCGAGAAGCCCTACCTGCCATACGAACTGGTCACCGCGGTCCGCGACGCACTCGCCCGCTAGCTCCCTTCCCTTTTGCCGCATGCCTGGATAACCTCGGCACTCCTCTGTCGGTCCGGAGCTGTCCGATGGCCCCCGTCATTCGTCTCACCACCCCCGTCCCCGGCCCGGCCAGTCAGGCCCTCATGCGCCGCCGACAGGCCGCCGTGCCCCGCGGCGTGCCCGCCACCACGCCGATCGCCATCGTGCGCGCCGAGAACGCCGTCGTCACCGATGTGGATGGCAATCACTTCATTGATTTTGGCGGGGGCATCGGGGTCGTCAATGTGGGCCATCGCCACCCGGGTGTGGTGGAGGCGGTCCGCGAGCAGCTCGACCACTTCACCCATGTCTGCTTCCCCGTCTCGATGTACGAGAGCTACATCGCCCTGGCGGAGAAGCTCAACGCCCTCGCCCCCGGGGACCATCCGAAGAAGACCTTTTTTGTCAACAGCGGGGCGGAAGCGGTGGAGAATGCGGTGAAGGTGGCACGGCACTTCACCGGGCGACAGGCGATCGTCGCGTTCGAGCATGGATTTCATGGCCGGACCTACATGGGGATGAGCCTGACCGCGAAGGTCCAGCCCTACAAACAGGGCTTCGGCCCCTTCGCCCCCGAGGTGTACCGGATTCCCTTCCCCTACCGCTACCGGATGGATGGTGCCGAGGCCGCACGGTACTGCGACGGGGATCGCACTGCCCTGGAGCACGCCTTTGTCGGGCTGGTGGATCCGGGCTCGGTCGCGGCGGTGATCCTCGAGCTTGAAGTCGGGGAAGGGGGGTTCATTCCCGCGCCAGCCGGCCTTTGTGGCCACGCTGGCGCAGTTCTGCCGCGACCACGGCATCCTCTTCATCGACGACGAGATCCAGACCGGTTTTGGCCGCACCGGGCGGATCTTTGCGGCGGAGCACTACAATCTTGTCCCCGACATTATCACGACGGCGAAATCACTGGCCGGAGGGCTGCCGCTGGCCGGGATTACCGGCCGGGCTGATGTCCTTGATGCCGCGCAGGTGGGGGGACTCGGTGGGACCTACGGGGGCAATCCCCTCGCCTGCGCTGCGGCACTCGCGGTGCTGGAGGCGATGGAAGCCGACCGGATCCCGGAGCGGGGGGCCGCAATCGGTCAGCGTATCCGGGGGCGGCTCGAGGCGCTGCAGTCGCGGGTCCCGCAGATCGGCGATGTGCGAGGACTCGGCGCAATGCTGGCCATGGAACTGGTGACCGATCCAGTCGGGAAGCAGCCGGACAAGGCGCTGACCGGCCGCATCCAGGCGGAGGCGCTCCGGCGGGGACTCCTGCTGCTCACGGCCGGCACCTGGGGCAACGTGATCCGGGTCCTGGTGCCCCTGACCGTGGAGGATGCAGTCCTCGATGAGGGGCTGGCGGTACTGGAGGCCGCCGTCGCCGCGGCAGTGGGCGGCTGACCAACCGGTCGTCGCGACGCGCCCGGTCCGTCTCCCACGCCACACCGGCAACACTCGCAACGGGTACTGGCCAACCAGCCGGGCTCCGCGTACGTTGACCCAGCATCCCTCCTTCGACCTCAGGATTGCCGGTGACTGGCCCCAGAATCTCGCCCGATCCCATCGTCCAGTTCACCGCGGTCAGCAAGTCCTTCGGGGACTTCGTCGCCGTCAACAACATCAATTTCGAGATCCAGCGCGGCGAGTTCTTCTCGCTGCTGGGACCGTCGGGATGCGGCAAGACCACGACGCTCCGGCTGCTGGCGGGGTTCGAGCGACCGGACGCCAATGGCGGGACGGTGAAGATCGCCGGCGTCACCGTGAACGAGAAGCGGCCGTACGAGCGCCAGATCGGGATGGTGTTCCAGAACTACGCCATCTTCCCGCATCTCTCGGTCGAACGGAACGTGGCCTTCGGCCTGGAACAGCATCATGTGCCGAAAGCGGAGATTCCCGATCGGGTGGTGAAGGCACTGGAGATGGTCCGCCTGGATGTGGGCAAGTTCGCGCGCCGGATGCCGAACCAGCTTTCCGGCGGGCAACGCCAGCGGGTGGCGCTGGCCCGGGCCCTGGTGCTGCGCCCGGCAATCCTGCTGCTGGATGAGCCGCTCGGTGCCATCGACCTCAAGCTGCGGAAAGAGATGCAGCTGGAGCTCAAGCAGCTCAACAAGTCGCTCGGGATCACCTTCGTCTACGTCACGCACGACCAGGAAGAAGCGCTGACCATGTCCGACCGCATCGCGGTCATGGACAACGCGCGCGTGGCGCAGCTCGGCACCCCGGCGGAGATCTATGAGAATCCCCGCACGGGGTTCGTGGCCAAGTTCATCGGCGAATCGAACTTCGTCGAGGGGACCGTGGCGGGACCGGCGGGCGCGCTGTGGCAGGTGACCAGCCCCCTGGGCAGCTTTCTGGTCCCGCCGCACCCCAAGGTGAACACCGGCGCTGCCGTCCGGGTCGCGGTGCGACCGGAATGGATGGACCTCTTCGCGCCAGGGTCGGTGCCCGCGGGAGAGAACGGACTGCCCGGCACGATCCGGACGGTGATTTACCTCGGCGAGACCATGCACGTCATCGTCACCCTCGCCGACGGGACGGACTGCACCGTTGCCCTCCGGAACGAAGGCCAGTTGATCAAGCCGCTGCCCTGGAAGCAGGGCGATGCCGCGATGATCGCCTGGCTCCCCGAGGACTGCCAGGTCCTGGAGGACGAGTAGATGGCCGGCATGCGTGAGAAGGCGCTCGCCTTCTTCTACTCCCGCCCGGCCGCGCGGGCATGGACGCTGCTGGCACCGGGCACCTTCTGGCTGGTGCTCTTCTTCCTCGTGCCGATCGCGATCATGCTGGTCTACAGCTTCATGCCGCGCGGGATCTACGGCGGGGTGGAGCCGGGGTTCACGCTCGAACATTACGAGCGGTTCTTCGATCCGCTGTACCTGCAGATCCTGGTGCGCACCTTTGCCTGGTCGGTCGCCGCAACAGCGATCTGCCTGGCGATGGGCTACCCGCTCGCTTACCTCATTGCGATGAGCGGGAAGTGGAAAAACTTCCTGATGTTTCTCGTCGTGCTGCCCTTCTGGACCAGTTTCCTGGTCCGGACCTTCGCCATGATCTTCCTGATGCGGGACAGCGGCCTGATCAACAGCCTGCTGGTGCGCCTCGGGATGCAGCCGATCACCATGCTCTACACCCCGTTCGCGGTGATGACCGGGCTGGTATACGGATTCCTGCCGTTCATGGTGCTGCCGATCTACGCCTCGCTGGAGAAGCTCGATCTTTCGCTGCTGGAGGCGGCCGAGGTGCTCGGCGCCCGGCCGACGGCACGGTTCCTCAGGGTGACGCTGCCGCTTTCAATGCCGGGCGTGGTGGCCGGCTCGCTGCTGGTGTTCATCCCCGCGCTGGGCAGCTTCCTCACCTCCGACCTGCTCGGCGGCGCCAAGCAGGTCATGATCGGCAACCTCATTCAGAATCAGTTCTCGACCGCCCGCAACTGGCCCTTCGGCTCCGCGGCGAGCTTCATTGTGATGGCGCTGGTACTGGTGGCGGTGCTGTGGTATCTGCGGGTGCGCGACCGCGCACCGGCGGGAGGGGTCTGATGCGCCGCCTGCCGCGCTGGCTCATCGTGTTCTGCACGATCGTCTACCTGTTCCTGCACGTGCCCATCCTGGTGCTGGTGATCTTCTCGTTCAATGCCTCCAAATTTTCGGTGGAATGGACCGGGTTCACCCTCGAGTGGTATACCCGCCTGCTTGAGCGGCCCGATATCCTGAGCGGCCTCAAGGCCAGTGTGATTGTCGGACTGTCGGCGACGGTGCTGTCGGCGGTGCTGGGCACCCTGATCGCGCTGGCCCTGGCGAGGCACAAGTTCCGTGGCCGGACCGCGCTCGAGGCCTTCCTCTACGTGCCACTGGTGACTCCCGAAATCGTCGTCGGGATCTCGCTCCTGATTCTGTTCGTCCTGCTCGGGATGCCCCTGGGCCTGACCACGATCACGATCGCCCATGTGGCGTTCTGCATTTCGTTCGTCGTGGTCGTGGTCCTCGCCCGGCTGCAGGGGCTGGATCAGAATCTCGAGGAAGCGGCCCTGACCCTCGGGGCGGACGAGTTCACCACCTTCTGGAAGATCACCCTGCCACAGATCTGGCCCGGGGTGCTGTCCGGTGCCCTGCTCGCCTTTACCATGTCGTTCGACGACTTCGTGATCACCTCATTCGTCTCCGGCACCGGCTCCTCGACCCTGCCGATCGTGGTCTACGGCATGGTGCGCAAGAATATCGAGCCCAGCATCAACGCCATCAGCACGGTAATCCTCGTCGTTACTGCCGTCCTGATCTATCTCTCGGATCGCCTCAGCCGGGACAAGCCGCTGGCCAAGGGGTAGAGGCGGATCGACGGCGGGCAGATCTTCGGGACGAAATTGGTTCGGGGCCGGCCGGATCGCGGCCCGCGCCACCCGGCCGCTGGCGCGAGGCATCCGATGCAGTACCTTGTCGGACAAGGGATGGACCCAAGGCTGGCCTGACGTATTGCGCAAACGGGTGCTCCGCGCCCTCACACCTTCCGCACCCCACGTCACTCTGGAGAGTACGATGACCACTGAGCAGAGACAGGATGTCACCCGGCTGGTCGAGGACCTCGCGTCCGGCAGGGTTTCCCGCCGGGAGTTCGTCAGCCGCGCCACCGCGCTCGGCGTGGGCATGAGCACCATCGGACTCGCGCTGGCGGCCTGCGGCAAGAAGGATGCGGCACCGCCGGCAATGGCGGACGCCGACCTCGGCCCGATCGAGAAGGAGTTGAACATCTACAGCTGGTCGGACTATATCGCCGAGGACACCGTTCCCAACTTCGAAAAGGAGTTCGGGATCAAGGTGACGTACGATACCTTCGAGAGCAACGAAGAGATGGTGGCGAAGCTGATGGCCGGTGCGTCGGGGTACGATATCGTGGTGCCGTCCAACTACATCGTGCCGGTGATGACCGCCACCGATCTGGTCGCGCCCCTCAGCAAGCAGTACCTGACCAACTTCAAGAACCTGGCGCCGACCTTCGTGAACCCGGTGTTCGATCCGGACAACAAGTATTCAGTGGCCTACCAGTGGGGCACCACCGGATTCGCCTACCGGACCGACAAGGTCCCGGAGCCGGGGGACAGCTGGGCAATATTCCTCGACGCCAGGTACAAGGGCAAGATGACCCAGATGGACGATCAGCGGGACGTGATCGGGTCCTGGCTCCGCTACCGGGGGCACTCGCTCAACTCGGTGGATCCGGCCGAGCTGGCCCAGGCCAAGACCGACGCGATCGCCGCGAAGAAGAACCTGAAGGCGTACATCTCCGCGCCGGTGAAGGGGCAGCTCATCTCGGGCGACGTGTGGATCGCCCAGCTGTGGAATGGGGACACCGCCCAGGCGAAGGCGGAACAGCCGAACATCGGGTATGTCCTGCCGAAGGAAGGCTGCACCATCTGGACCGACTCGATGATGGTCCCGAAGAGCGCGCCGCATAAGCGGGCGGCCCATGAGTGGATCAACTACGTCCTCCGGCCCGAGGTGGCGGCGGCCATCTCCAACTTTACCGGCTACGGCACGCCCAACGCTGTCGGTCTGCCCATGATGACCACGCCGGTGCCGTATCCTACCGCCGAGGAATTTCAGCGGCTGGAGTACCAGAAGGACCTTGGCGCGAACAACGGCGTCTGGGACCAGCTCTGGACCGAGATCAAGAGTGCCTGATGCCCGGGACCCGTCGGCGCGCTCCACCCGGGCGCGCCGGCGAATTCCCCACGAAAGGAGCGCCGATTAATTGCGGTTGCAGACCTCTGAAGTCCTCCAACTCAGTTCCCGGTATCTCGACATCATCGGTGGCCGTCCCCTCACGACGGCCGAGCGCCAATCATTCATCACCGAGACGGTCGACGCGTACGAGAAGTTCATCAATCGCGGCTTTCTCTCCTACCGCAAATCCGTCACCCAGGCCGGCCAGTTCGCGGCCCTTGAGTGGAGTGGGCAGGGGTCCATCCTGACGGACTTGCTGGGGCGGGAGTATATCGACTGCCTCGGTGGCTACGGCATCTTCTCCGCCGGGATCAACCATCCGAAAATCGTGCGGGCCGTCCAGGACCAGATGGGTCGGATGGCGCTCAACAGCCAGGAGTTGCTGGAACCGTGGCGGGCCGCCCTGGCTCGACTGCTCGCCGCGGTCACACCCGGTGATCTCGGCTGCTGCTTCTTCATCAACAACGGCACCGACGCCATCGAAGGCGCGATCAAACTGGCACGGCTCTACACCGGCCGGAACACCTTTGTCTCCACCCTCGGCGGCTTTCACGGCAAGTCGATGGGGTCGCTCTCCCTGATGGGGAAGGCCTCCTTCCGGCTGCCGTTCATGGGCGGGTTACAGGATGTGCGCTTTGTGCCCTATGGCGATGCCGATGCTCTCGACCGTGAGATGTGCATCCTGGAAGCGGTAGGCCAGCTCCCGGCAGGAGTCGTGGTCGAGCCGGTGCAGGGTGAGGCCGGCGGCGTGGTGCCGCCGGATGACTACCTCCCGCGCGTCCGGGAGATCTGCACCCGCCACGGCGCGCTCTTCATCGCCGACGAGATCCAGACCGGCATGGGACGGACCGGACGGTTGTGGGGAGTCGACCACTGGGATGTCGCGCCGGACATCATGTGCCTCGGCAAGTCGATCGGTGGCGGGGTGGTGCCGCTCTCAGCGTTCATCTCGACGCCGAAAATCTGGGAAGTGATGATCCCCAATCCGATCATCCACTCCACGACATTTGGCGGCAACCCGATTGCCTGCGTCGCGGGCATCGCGGCGATTCAGGTGACGCTGGAGGAGGACCTGCCGGGCCAGGCGGCCCGCAAGGGGGAGATGCTCCTGCGGGAGCTGCGCGGGCTGCAGGCGAAGTATCCCGGTGTGCTCTCGGATGTGCACGGGAAGGGATTGCTGATCGGGATGGAGTTCCCCACCGACGACATCGGCTTCCACTGCGCGGCCGGCCTGTTCAAACGGGGGGTGCTCGTGGCGGGGACCTACTCCAAGGCGCGGACCATTCGGATTGAGCCGGCGCTGGGCATTCCCGATGCCCTCCTGACCGAGATGCTGGGGCGGCTGGAAGACTGCTTCAAGGAGATTGGCCGATAACACCGCGGGCACGCACGGCCGTGCGTGCCCACTGTGCTATCGGCCGTGCGTGCCCACGGTGTTATCCCTACTCCTCCTTCGCGCCGAACGTCTTGCCCCAGCCGATGGAGACACCGCCCCACAGCTTGGCGTCGGACTGGCTGTTCAGCTTGGTAAACTTCACGAACTCATCGCCCGCCACCACGACGTGAATCGTCGGCGTGATGCTGAGCGGGCCAGCGGCGAATTCCATCGAGGCCGAGAGATCAAGGTGGGTGAAGCCGTCGTCTGAGAAATTGGCGACTTCATCCGGCTTGCTGCTGTTCGGCCCCTGACTCACGCTCCAGCCGGCAACGGCGCCAATCGACAGCGCCTTCGGTCCGAGGGGAATGTCCTTGGAGAGGGTACCCTCGAGGTAGAGACCTTTGACCTGGTCGATATCGTAGTAGGCCGCGATCCCGGGGCTGAAGGGCACATCCAGGTCGACCTTGCCATACACTTCCCAGGTGTTGGCATCGGTGGTGACGCCGGGGGCATCGTTCGGGTAGATGTAGCCGACACCACCGAGGGTCAGTGCCGCCTTGCCGGCCGAGAAACCGATCTCGGCATACGGGTCGAACTCGGAGAGGTTCAGGCTACGGCCACCACCCTGGGAAATGTCATTCGAGCCATCATAGGCACCCAGCTCGATGTTGCTCCATCCACCCACCGTCAGACTCGCGGCCCCGAGCGGGAAGGACAGATTGATGTCCGGCTCGAACACCGGCTTGTTCACCAGGCTCAGCCCGCGCCAGACGTAGGCGCTGTAGAACGATCCGGTGATGCCGAGTTCTGCCTGGGCGGCGACGGGCGCATTCACTGCCGCGGCCAGCGCGACAAGTGCTCCTCCCACTACGAACGGACGCATGGATGACTCTCCTGGGATGGTAGGACTACAGCGACGAAATCCGTCTGGGGTACAAACAAGAACGGCCCACTCGGTAAGAGCGGGCCGATACGTGCTAAACCAGCAGCAACGCTATCGCTCCGCCCCGGTGTTGGGTCGATTGACCATCAGGCAATTGGGACAGCGGGCGAGGAGCGGCATGGGATCCCGGGAGAAAAAACCTGGCCGCATCATCGCGCGGCCCATAGCGTATATACGCCCGGCCCGAGCCGCTGTCAAGCAAGCATTCGACGTGTATACTCTTGTCTATGGCCGACATCGCTCCGGACTCTTCGGCACCCTTTGCCGCGCTGCTGGGACACCTCATTTTCCTCCTCCGGGAACGCCCGGAGGAGGATCGGGCGCTCCAGCAGACGGCTGAGCTGATGGCCGCCCGGCTCGTTCGTGAAGGCATCATGATAGAGGCGGGTATCGAGAACTCCTGGGCGCTCGACGGTGACCCGCTCAAGGAGCGCCTGCAGTTGCGCCAGGTTGATGCCATCGGCATTGCCGCGGGGACCACGGTCGCCGAACTGCTCGGCCTCGCCCGGACCCTGGCCGACAATACCGCCCCGATTCCCAGCACGACCAGTATCCGGGTCAAGCTGCTGCCGGATCCCCTCCCGATCCAGTTCTCCGGTCCTCGCGCCTCCATCCCCGATACGGTGACCGCCGTTCCCCGGGCGCGTCAGGGTGACCAGCTCGCGGGGATGGTCGAAGGAATTTTACGGGAGTTGCAGAAGGCGATTGCCCGGCAGCAGTGGCTGGCGGTACTGCACGACGCTCAGGCCGCGGTCCGTGCCATTCCCAACCTGCAGGAAGAAGGGCGCCGCTCCTACTTCATCGCCCTCAAGCGCCAGATGACGCTGACGGTCATGGAAGCGTTAATCGAACAGGGCTACCGGATGGCCGAAGAGCGGGACCGTACGGCTGAGGTGTTACGGGCCGGTGGATTCGTGGTGGCGGAGCGGATGCTGGAGATTCTCAAGCAGAGCGACACCATCGGGCCGCGCGCCTTCCTGGTCGATGCACTCGGGGGCATGCCCGAGGTGGCCCCGCTGGCACTGACGCTGCTCAACAGCAAGCGAACCGCCGAAGTCTGGCTGGCGGCCGAGCTGTTGGGGCGGCTGCAACTGCCGGAGGCCATTCCCGCCCTGGTGGAGCGCGCCGATCACCCCGATGAGCGGGTGCGGCTCACGGTGATCGACGCGCTGGCGCATTTCCATGATAAGGCGGTGGTCAGCCCGCTCCGGCGGGCGCTCGGCCATCCGTCGAGCGTGACGCGCGCGCGCGCGGGCCATGCTCTCGCCGCCCGCGGGTCCGGGGCCATCGCGATGCCGCTGCTGGCGGCGCTGGAGTCAGAGAAGGACGCCACGACCTGGGACGCGCTGCTGCAGGCGCTGGCCGGCATCAACGCCTCCGAGGCGACCGTCGCGCTGACTCAGCTCGCCCTGGCGTCGCGCGGCCGCTTCGGATTCGGGGGGAAGACCCAGCTCAAGCGTCAGTTGGCGGTGGTGGATGCCCTCGCGGCCGCCAACACGCACGCCGCCAGGCAGGCGCTGGACCGGATCGCCGCCGAAGGATCGGGTGAAGTACGGGAACAGGCGATCCGGGCCCGCGCCATCACCCCGGTGTGACGGTGACCGACTCCACGTGGACCGACAGGTTGTGGTTGATCCGCAGGCCAACCGTGCCGTCGACGTCCACTGCGGAGGTCGCGGCCGAGTAGACCTCGGTGCCGTTGACCGCAAAACTGGCCGTGCCGTCCTTCACCGTGACACTCAGCGTGTTCGCCACCGAATCATCCGGCTTTCCCTTCACGATGGCGGGACTCGCCGTCCACCCGGGGGTCACGTCCGTGGTCTGCGCGCCCTGCCGACGCTTGATCCTCCAGGTCCCATCGCCCCGAATCAGGAAATAGGTGTACCGCTGGCCCGACCCCTCGAGGTCGGCGCCGCCCACAAAGATGCCCAGCGCCTCGCGATGCCCGGCACCCTCGGGAAACAGGTGGAGCTTGGCGCTGTAGGTGTAACCACCGGACGCCTGGTCCGCCGGCCGGTAGATGATGGCCGAAGTGGCCATCGTCACATGCCAGCCCGGGGCCATCTCCTCGACCTTCACTTCGGCCATGGTGCCGCCGTCATCAGGGCGGGCACTCCAGCCGGCGGGGAGGGTGCCGCCGCCAGCCATCGTCGTGGCTGGGCCGTGGTCGTGGTCCTCCGGCGGGTGGGCCTTCTGGCAGGCGCCCAGGGCGGAGGCGAGGGTCAGTCCCAGGAACAGGGTCAGGTGGCGCATCGGGCTCCTCAGGGGCATGAGTCGGGTGCGGCTCGGGTCGCAGGCCGGGGCCGGCTCCGGTTGAACTTGGGGTCCGCTCTAGGTAACCTATTACCTGTCTTCAACTACTCCTTTGGCGGGCGTCGAACCATGGAACTGGCCGGACGGATCTTCGCGGGCATTGGCGCGGCAGGGGTGCTCTTCGCCCTGACCTACGTCTCGATTCTGGTCGGCATTCTGGTGCACGGGATGCTGATCATCATGGCTGGTCCCGTGATCGACGCCTTCTTCCGCAAGAAGGGCGAGGACGTGTTCGTCCCGGGCTCACTCAAGTAGGCATCCGGGCGGGGCAGGGAAGTCTGGGGGCCGCACTGAGTGCGGCCCCTTTCTCGTTCCGGGCTAGGCGGTGTGCGATCCTTCCGCCCCGTCGTCGTCATGTTTCGTCGCCGCCACGGGGATGGAGGCCTTTTTGGTCGCGGAGTCGTGATTCATCCGGACGCTGGCCAGCGCCTCCCGTAGTGCGCGGACCTTCACCTGGAGCCCGCCGCCGCGACGTCCGACTGCCGCCATGTTGGCCGCCGCGTCGGCCAACCCGTTCATCTTGAGTTGCGAGGCACCGGCTTTGATCTCGTCCATGATCCGCACCATGCCCCGGACAATGGACTCGTCCACCTTCCCGCCCCCTCCCATCTGTTCAATAACTCCCTGGGCCCGCTGGAACTTGGGGGGCAGGAGGTTGAGGAACGCGAGTTGGGACTGCTGCTGGGTGGAAAGCTTGATAGCCATAGCGAAGGGTAGGTCGGTCGTGGGGGGCAGGTAAGGCCCCCCTCGCGAGAATCGGCCTCGGCTGCTAGCTTCGTCGACCCCCGTTGAAACCCCGAAAGGGCGTATGTCGTCTGGGGCATCCCGAAAGCGTCTATCAACCCCGGGCCGCGGGGCAGGTGGGTGGGTCGGGTTCATTGTCATCGCACACAGTTTGATTCATCACGTTCGCGGATAGCCTGATGCTCCTTTCCGATATTTCCATTCGTCGGCCGGTGCTGGCCACGATGCTCAGCCTCGGACTCGTCCTGTTCGGGATCATCGGGTATCTGAACCTCCCGGTGCGGGACTACCCCGACGTCGATCCTCCGGTCATCTCCATCTCGACTGTGCTGCCCGGGGCGGACCCCCAGGTGGTGGAATCGGCCGTGACGGACATCCTGGAGGAGGAGCTGAGTACGGTCGCGGGGCTTCGGACGCTGACCAGTTCCAGTGCCGAGCAGGTCAGCAACATCACGCTCGAGTTCAACCTTGACCGGAATGTGGATGTGGCGGCGCAGGACGTCCGGGACAAGGTCTCGCGGGTGCGTGGGCGGCTGCCACGAGATATCGAGGAGCCGGTCGTCGCCAAGCAGGAAGCGGATGCCCAGCCGTTCTTCTGGCTCGCCCTCTCGTCGCCCAACTACGACCTGCTGCAGCTGTCCGACATCGCGGACCGCCAGGTCAAGGCGCGGCTCCAGAGTCTGAGTGGTGTCGGCAGCGCGCAGATCTTCGGGGAGCGCCGCTTTTCGATGCGCATCTGGCTGTCGGCCACCGAGCTCGCGGCCCGGGGTCTCACCGTGCAGGATGTCGAGGCGGCGATCCAGAGCCGGAGTGTGGAAGTGCCGGCCGGCCGGATTGAATCGCAGCGGCGCGAGTTCTCGGTCCGTTCCCTGGGCGAGCTCAAGACCCCGGCCGAGTTCGAGGAACTCACCGTTACCAATCAGGGCGGACAGTCGGTCCGCCTGCGGGACCTCGGTCGGGTGGAGCTCGGCGCGCAGGATGAACGCAGTGCCCTGCGCTATAACGGCACCCCGGCGGTCGCAATCGGCGTGGTACGGCAATCCAAGGCCAACCTGATCCAGGTGGCGGAGGCCATCAAGGCGGAGCTGCCGGCCATCCAGGCCGCACTCCCTCCCGGCGTGAAGATTGAATCGGCGTTCGACGGCTCGGAGTTCGTCACCCGTTCCATCACCGAAGCCCAGGAGACGCTGATCCTGGCTGCCGGGCTGGTGGTGATCATCATCTTCCTGTTCCTGCGGAACCTCGGGGCGACCATCATCCCCGGTCTGGCGATTCCCACCTCAATCATCGCCACCTTCGCGGTGATGTACTTCCTCGGCTTCTCCGTCAACAACCTGACCCTGCTGGCGCTGACGCTGGCCATCGGCATCGTGGTGGACGATGCGATCATCGTCCTGGAGAACGCCTACCGGCACCAGGAGGAGCTGGGCGAATCGCCGGAAGTCGCCGCCACCAATGGCACCCGCGAAATCGCCTTTGCCGTGATTGCCACCACGGTCTCGCTCGTCGCGGTCTTCATTCCGCTGGCCTTCCTCAAGGGGAATACCGGGCGGCTGTTCAATGAATTCGGCATCGCCGTGGCCGGATCGGTGATCATCTCGGGGTTCGTCGCGCTGACCCTGACGCCGATGCTGTGCGCCCGGATCCTCCGGGTGCCCAAGAGTCACGGCCGCACCTTCCAGCTGCTGGAGCGCGGCTTCGAGTCGATCACGCGGGGATACAGTCGGAGTCTGGCAGGGGCACTGCGCCACCGGGGACTGGTCCTGCTCGGTGCGGTCGGGATGCTGGTGCTGGCGGGCGTGCTGTTCAGCCGGCTCAAGCGGGAGTTCATCCCCTCGGACGACCAGGGGTGGTTCCTCACGTTCGTGATCGCACCGGAGGGTTCGTCGCTGGCGTACACGGACGGCTATCAGAAGCAGGTCGAGGCGATCATCGCGAACACCCCGGAGACCGAGAGCTATTTCAGCGTCGTGAACTTCGGCGGCGGGCCGACCAACGGGATCCTGTTCGTCAACCTGAAGGACTACAAGGACCGGAAACGCACGGCGGAAGAGATCGTCAATGCTGCCCAGATGCAGATGTTCGGCATCCCCGGGATCTTCGCCTTTGCCTCCAACCCGTCCGCCTTCGGTGGCGGCTTCGGGAAGCCGGTCCAGTTCGTGGTGCAGAACCCGAGCTTCCCAATCCTGGGCAGCGTGATGGACTCCTTTGCCAACCGCGCGCGGCAGATCCACGGGCTGCAGAACGTCGACACCGACCTGCGGATCAACAAGCCACAGCTGGTGGTCCGCTTCGACCGCGATCGGGCGGAGGACCTCGGGGTGGCGGTGGGCGACGTGGCCGCGACCCTGCAGACCATGCTCGGCGGTCACAAGGTCAACACCTATACCAAGAACAACAAGCTGTATGACGTGATCGTGCAGCTGGCGCCGCGGGACCGAGCCACCCCCAGCGACATGTCGGGGCTTGTATGTGCGGGGTCGCGAGAACCAGCTGGTCCAGCTCAGTGCGGTGACCCAGGTGTCCGAGGGTGTCGGCCCGAAACAGCTCAACCACTACAACCGGATCGCGGCGTTCACGCTCGATGCCAGCCTCGCGCCCGGCTTTACCCTGGGCGAAGCGGTCGACTCACTGAATGCGCTCGCCGCGGAGATGCTGCCGGCGGGTACGACGACGGCACTCGCGGGAGAATCGCGCGAGCTGGCGGAGAGTGGCAGCTCGCTCTACTTCGCCTTTGCCCTGGCGCTGCTGGTGGTATTCATGGTGCTGGCCTCGCAGTTCGAGTCGCTGGTCCACCCCTTCACCGTGCTGCTGGCGGTGCCGTTGGCGGTGACCGGTGCCCTCGCCGTCCTGTGGGCCACCGGGTCGACGATCAACCTCTACAGTCAGATCGGGATGATCCTGCTGATCGGCCTGGTGACCAAGAACTCGATCCTGCTGGTCGAGTATGCCAACAACCTGCGGGAGCGGGGCCGCACCGCGAGGGAGGCGATGGCCGAGGCGGGCCGTATCCGCCTCCGGCCGATCATGATGACCTCGGTCGCGACGGTCACCAGCGCCGTCCCGATTGCACTGGGGCTTGGCGCCGGATCCATCAGCCGCCGACCACTGGGCTACGCCATCATCGGCGGCGTGCTCGTCTCGACGGTGCTCACGCTCTATCTCGTCCCCGTGGTGTATACCCTGCTGGATCGCCTCGCCGTCCGGCGTCCGGTGGCCGCCCCGACCCCGGTGCTCATCGAGTCGGAGGAAACCCGATGATCCTCCTGCTGCTGCAGCTCGCCACCGCTCCGGCGCTCGCACCGGCGGATACCGCTCCGGTGGTGACGCTGGACGAGGCACTCGCCCGGTCCGTGCGGCTCAACCCCGACTACGTCTCGGCCCTCGGGTCGGTCGCAGAAGCGGACTGGGCCCGGAAGGCGGCGCGGATCGCCTTTCTGGTGCCCGCGGTGAATGTCAGCCTCGACTACGCCAAGTATTCCGAGGCGTTCTTCAACATCGGCACATTCAATCAGTCCAGCACCTCATCGACCTTCCAGCTCGACGCGCGGTACGACATCTCGGCCCGGAAATTTGCCGAGCTGGGCCGGACGGCGGCCGAGCTCGAGGCCGCAACCGCCACCGAAGTCCAGCGGCGCTATGCCGCCGCGCTCCTGGTGGAGGCCGCGTATTACGGCGTCCTCGCCGATCAGGAGCTGGCACGGGTCGCCCGCCAGCGGACTGCCCGGGCCGAGGACCAGCTGGCGGTCGCACGGGCGCGGGTCTCGTCCGGGGCGGCGGTGCAGTCGGACTCGCTCACGGTGCGGCTCGAGCTGCTGCGCGCCCGGGTCGACCTGCTGCGCCTCGAGTCGAGCCTGCGCCTGTCCCAGTTGGAACTCGGGCGCCGCATCGGCGTCGACGGCCCGGCAGGCGCGGCGCCGCTGGATTCGGTTGCTCCCGAACCGCTGCCGATCACCCTGACGGCGGCCATCGTGCAGGCGCTGGAGCAGGGGCCGGAGTATCGCGCGGCCCGCGCCCGGTCCCGGGCGGCCGAATCGGAGCTGACGGCACGGCGCCGCAGCTATCTGCCCACCCTGTCCGTGACGGCGGCGCACAGCCGGTTTGACGTGAAGCTGTTCCCCGGCGCCAGTAACGTCTCCAGCCTGACAATCACCGCCTCGCTGCCGATCTGGAACAATGGACAGCGCGAGTTGCAGATCCTGCAGGCCCGGACCCAGCGGGACGTGGCCCGAGCCATCCGGTCGGACCTGGAGCGGAGCACGCTGCGCGAAGTCACCGGGGCCTACGATGAGCATGAAACCGCCCGGGCCGAGGTTGAGCTGGCGGAGGAGAGCCGCCTCGTGGCGGCGGAAAATTACCGGGTGCAGGATGCCCGTTACCGGGCGGGCGCTTCCTCGGTGCTGGACCTGCTGCTGGCCCAGAACGGCCTCAGTGAAGCGGAGGGAGCGCTGGTCCGCTCCCGCTATACCACCCGGCTGGCCCGGGCTCGGCTGGAAGCGATTCTCGGGAGCCGGCTGACGACAACTCAGGGAGGCGGTCAGTGATGTCTGCTGCACGGATGGGACTGGTCGGTGTGCTGCTGCTGGGCGCCTGCGGGAAGGGCAAGGACGACGGTGCCCCTGGTGGCATGGGTGGTGGAGGCGGCATGCCGCCGAGTCCGGTGGAGGTCGCGGTGGCACGACAGGACACCGTCGTGGAGGCGATCGAAGCCACCGGACAGGTGGAGGCGGTGCAGGCCATCGAGCTCCGGCCTGAAATTGAAGGCCGCATCGTCGGGCTGCCGGTGACCGAAGGGAGCGATGTGGCCGCTGGCGCCGTGCTGGTGGAGATCGACGCGCAGGAGCTGACGGCCCAGGTAGCCCGGGCCGAGGCCGAGCGAGACCTCGCCCGGCAGGCGCTGGCGCGCACAACCGACCTGCTGGCCCAGAAAGCATCCTCCACCGCCGATCTGGAGCGGGCGGAAGCCACCGCCCGCAGCACCCAGGCCGAGCTCGATCTCCTGCAGGTGCGCCTGGCACGGACCCGGGTCAAGGCGCCCTTCGCCGGAGCGGTGGGCCAGCGGTACGTGAGCCTCGGTGACTACGTCACGACGTCGAGCCGCCTGGTCAGTCTGCAGACCGTCAATCCCCAGCGGATCGCTTTCTCAGTCCCGGAGCGCTACGCCACCCGGCTCAGGCGGGGTCAGCACGTGACCTTCCGGGTCGCGGCGCTCACGGGAGAGGAATTCACCGGCACGGTGGACTTCGTTGATCCGGTCGTGCAGCTGCCGGCCCGGACGATCCTCGTCAAGGCGCTCGTGCCGAACGGCCGCCGCCAGCTGCAATCCGGCATGTTCGCCGAGGCGCGGCTCGCGACCGAGACCCGTCCCCGCGCCGTGATCGTGCCGGAGGATGCCCTGGTGCCGCTGCAGGGGGCCAACTTCGTCTGGATCGCGACTGATGGGAAAGCGGCCCGCCGGGAGGTCACGCTGGGTGTGCGGACGCCAGGCTTCGTGGAGCTGCGCTCCGGCGTCGAGGCGGGGGAGCAGGTCGTCGTCGGCGGGCAGGAACGGCTGTTCGAGGGGGGAGGTGTTTCACCCACCGTGGTGGAACGCGCGCCCACGGTGCGCAACGACTAGCCCGGGTCACGATGGACGTCACGTTCCATCGCGTCACATGTCCACCCACACCGCCCAGGCCCGCGCCTGGGCGGTGTTCGTTTCGTCACATTCCCGGTGCTGCTCCCGTAGGCGGTTGGTAACCCGCTTCCTTTCCCTTCCAATGGATGGCACCTGCCTGATGTCCTTCTCCGGATCTCGCGCCTGGATGGTGACAGCGCGCTGGCTCGCCCTCGGCTGCTTGCTTCTCCTCGGTTCCGTTGCTCTGCTCCCGGGCCAGTCCGTCGCCACTTCGGCCAGTTCGCCGGCCGATAGTCTTGCCGAAGGCCGACGGCTGATAGGGCAGAAGCAGTTCGCTGCGGCGGCGGCCGTACTGGAGCCGTTGACCCAGAGTCATCCGGCCATGGGCCAGGGGTTCATGGCGCTGGGGAATGCCCGTCGCGGGCTCAGCGATACCGCTGGGGCCATCGCCGCATTCCAGAAGGCCGCTGCCATCCCAGGTACGGCCACCCCAGCCGGTATCGCGCTCTTCGGCCTCTACGCCCGTGCCGGCCAGATGGACGGCGCTGCGGAGTGGCTGGGCAAGCTGCGGCGGACGATCGATCTGACCCAGGTCGCCATTACCCCGGGCATCGAGCCGCTGCACAACGATCCGCGGTTCGCCGAGTTGTTCCCGGACCGGATCGCCTTCGATCATCCCTTCGTGGAAACGGATGCGCGCATCATTCATGAGTGGCGCGGCGAAGCTGGCGGCGACGAGTTCGGCTGGATTGCGCGCGGGCTCGGGGACGTGGACGGCGATCATGTCACCGACGTGGTGATCTCCGCCACCCAGAACCCGCCGCTCGGATCCGCGAACGGTCGCCTGTACGTCTACTCGGGGAAGACCGGGCAACTGATCTGGAAGCAGTCGGGAGAGCCGGGCGCACTCCTGGGGCTGGGCCTGGAGTCGGCGGGCGACATCAATGGCGATGGGGTCCAGGATGTGGCGGCCGGCGCACCGGGGATGAACGCGGTGCTGGTCTTCTCCGGTCGCGATGGGCGTCGGCTCCTGATCCTGCCCGGCGATTCGACGGACGGCGACCTCGGCATGACGGCGGCGGGAGTCGGAGACGTGAATGGTGATGGCGTACCTGACATCGCCGGTGGCTCGCCACGGAGCCACGCCTCAGTGGGGCGGGTCTATCTCTTCTCCGGCCGGGATGGTGCGCGGCTGGCGACGTTGGACGGCGAACACCCCGGGGATGGATTCGGATCCACTGTGGGCGGGGCGAACGGTCGGGTCATTGTGGGCGCACAGGGCGGGGGAGAGAAACGACTGGGGCGGGTCTACCTCTATGACCGTCTCAGCGCGACCCCAGCCTTTATCAAGGATGCGGACGAGACGGGCATCGCGCTGGGGAATATGTTCGTGTCGGTCGTGGGTGACGTGAATGGAGACGGTGTGCCGGATATCTACGCTAGCGACTTCGCCAATACGGCGAAGGGCCAGGCGACCGGTCGGGTCTACATCTATTCGGGAAAGACCGGTGAGACGCTGCGAACCCTCACCGGGGAATCGGCGGGCGCCGGGTTCGGAATCGGTGCTGCCCGTGCCGGTGATGTGGACGGCGACGGTGCGGCCGACCTGGTCGTCGGTTCCTGGCAGTACGGCGCCGCGGCATGGTCGGGTGGTCGGGTGCAGGTCTTCTCCGGTAAGGACGGCCGTACCCTCCAGACCATCACCGGGCGGGTGCCAGGTGAGACGCTCGGCTTCGATGCCGTTGGTGTCGGCGACGTCAACGGCGACGGCCGCACTGATTATCTGGTGACCTCGGCCTGGAGCATGGTCAACGGGATGCGTTCGGGCCGGGTGTTCATCGTGGCGGGAACGGTCGGTCCGGGGAAGCGATAGGCTTTCATCGATTCTGACGGCAAACGCAGAGGGGGTTCGAGCCTGGTCGGCTCGAACCCCCTCTGCGTTTGGCAATAGCGACTACTGCCAGAGCACAGTCGCCCCACTGACGGTCGTGCCATTTGGCGGGTTACTGGACGCCGCTCCCACCGCCACCCGATTTGACCCCTGCATGGCTACGGTCACCGACTCGGAGTTGCTCGATACCAGACCCACGTAGGTGCTCCCCGGATCGACCACCGGAAAGTTCACGCCGGTGAAGGTCACTGTCCGGGGTGTCACATTGTCCCCCACGGCCGCGAGCGTCAGCAGTCCGGCGGAGCCAGGCGCCGTGAGCCCCTGGAAGGTCACATTGTCAAACTGCTGCGCCTGCGGGACGTTCTGCTCGTCGACAATCACCGTGCCATTGTCGATCACCAGCCCATTGACCTGCAGCCGCCTCGCCAGGACGCTGAAGCCGGAGGCAAACAGCGTATGACCGCCGCTCGCAGTAAGCGATCCCTTGATTGGGAGGTCGGAGGCCATCGTCAGGTTGCTCGTAGCGCTGGCGATGTCGAGATTGTTGAACTTGGATTGGCTCGGAGATTCAAAGGTGACTTGTGCGCCAAGCGCTCCGCCGAGAATGGTCAGGTGATTCGCGCTGGGCGCGAAGCTGGCGGAATCGTTGGTGGCCTGCTGCAGGAAGGATCCGACCACCCTGAGGACCCCCTCGGTCATCGCTTCCTGACTGTTGCCGCCCCGGAAGGTGGCCGAGCCGCCGACGGTGACCTTGGACGTCGGGTCCTGCATATACAGCACACCGCTGGCAGTATTGACCAGGAGTGAGGCGGCCTGAAGCTCATGCGCGCCGATCACCAGCGGACCCGCCACCGCCATCTGACCGGGAATCGTGATGTCGCCCCCGAGGGTGTAGGTCCCGGCGGTGCTGCTGATCGTCAGCCCCTGAATGGCCAGCGTGGCGCTGGGCGTGGGCACGACGTCGCCCAGCGGATTGGACAGCGTCAGGTTCGTGGGAGAGACCAGTCCGCCGGCGGAGATAGTGCCCAGCACCTCGAGGAGCGACGGCGTCAGGCTGCTGCCCGCCGTGGTGGTCACGTTGCGGACCCCCAGCAACTGCTCGATGCCCTGGCTGACGATACTGCCGGTGGCGGTGAGGACGAGATCCCGCTCCAGCCGGGTGTTAGTGGCGAGGATGACCGAGCCGCTGACCGTCAGGTCGTTGAAGAAAGGCTGGGCGAAGCCGCTGGTGATCGTGGCATTGGTGCCCGTCAGGGTCGTGCGGTGCGTGCCCGTGGCGTGGAACTGGCTGGCGGCCTGCCCGAAGTTGCCGCCAACGGTCAGCTGGCCGGCAGTGAGCAGCCCGACTTCGGTACCGCCATCCCACTGGGCCGATCCGGTGACGAGCAGGTTATCGGCGGCGTTCTGCATGACCAGGGTGCCGTTGTCCGCCGTGGCAAAGGGCCCAAACACGCTGACGGCGTTGCCATTGAGGTTGAGCCGGCCGCTGCTGCCATCAATCCTGAGCCCATTCAGCACGACGCCGGTGTTGAGCATCGTGGCGTCACTCCGAATGACCAGTGATGCGGAGTCCGGCCCGGATGGCGCCGGGATCGTGGGCACGGTCTGCGCCACACTGCCGTCAAGCACGAAAGTGCGCGCGTTGACAAACCCGCTGCCAGTGATCGGCGTCGCCGCTCCCAGGTAGAGCGAGTCAAGCCCCAACCCCACCCCGGCAGAAGTCACCAGTGGGCCCCGGACATTGAGGGTCGCGGCGTTGATGCCACCGTTGCCATTCGCCGTCATCGTCCCGTTGACCCGGGCCCAGTTGAAGATCGCCGGCGTCCCGGCTGTGGTGGTGTTGACCACCAGATCCTGGAAGACAATCGGAACCGCTCCCGCTCCAGTCCAGGAAATATTGGAGGTCCCGGAATTGGAGAGGACGGTCTTGTGCGTTCCTGACGGCGCAAAGGCCGTGGTCTCGCTGACCGACAGATTCGCTGCGACTCGCAGTATACCGGCGGTCATCTGCCCCGTTTCATCCGCTGTCCCGGTAAAGAAGGCGTTGCCTCCCACCAGCACCGAGTCATTGGCGTTGGTCATGACGAGCAGGCCGGTGTTCTCCACTATCAGGCCGGCGGCGGTCGTGATCGTCCGTCCATTCACGACCAGCGATCCCGCGTCCACCCAGAGGATTGTAACTGGCAGCGTGCTGCCCAGGTTGAGAATGCCGGTCTTGTTGACGAACAGCTGGTCGAACCGGGAGAGTGCCGCTCCAGGCGAGGCGAACTGATAGGTCACCGTCGTCGTCCCGGTCGAGCGTACCCGGGTGCCGGTGGAGGCGAAGCTGGTCGTGCTGTTGGCCGAGGTCTGGCTGAAGCTGCCCTTGATATCGATAACGCCCGCGGTCAATCGTCCGAGGGTGCTGCCGCCGGAGAACTGGGCGTTGGTATTGACCACCAGGGAATCGGAGCCATTCGTCATGCTCAGGCGGGCGCCGTTGCTGAACAGCAGGCCGGTGGTCTCGAAGGTGTTCCCGCCGAGGAACAGCTCGGCCGCTGCCCCGGTGACGGTGGTGTTGCTGCCGCCGGTCGTGGTCGGTCCCGCGATGGTCACCGCCCCGGTGATGTTAAGGGTCGGGACGGTGCCGCTCAGCGTCGCGGTGGCGCCGGTCATGCTCAGGGTACCAGTGCCGGCGATGGTGCCGGGTGCGTCCACGTTGCCGGCCACGATCAGACCAAAGGGGTTGACAAGCGTCAGCGTGGCGCCGGTGGCCACCGTCACATCCTGGGCCGAACTCGCCACCGTCCCGGCGTTCGGAGCGAACGGCGTTCCCGCGGGAATCGTGACGGCGCTGGTCGCTGTCGGTACCACGCCGCCGGCCCAGTTCCCGGCCGTCTCCCACGCGGTCGAGACCGTGCCGGTCCAGGTGAAGCCGGCGGGTGTGGGCCAGTTGATGGTGGCGCCGCCGGCCACGGTGGTGAACCCGCCGCTGGTCGCCGGAGCTGGACCCGTCAGATTCACCACGAGGGGGACGCCATCGCCGGTGTTGTTGTCGGTCGCGCTGATATAGAGGCCGCTCACCGGCGCGCTGCTGAACGTCAGTCCGCTGAGGTCGACCGATCCGGCGGTAATCCCCGGGTGCTGGATGCTCAACTGGGTGACGTTGGTCGCCATGTTCTGGAAGGTGGCGTTGTTCAGCCCGGTGGCGGTGCCGGCACCGCTCTGCACCACGGCGAGCCGGGTCTGATCGAAGACCAGCGGGCCTGCGGCCGTGATAAGCGGTAGCTGCAGCAGGCGGCTGGCCGCCAGGTCCCCCAACAGTGTGACCGGACCGGTGGCGGTGGTGGTCAGGCCGTTCGTGGCGTACACATCACTGCCGAGGGTCAGCGTCCCGGTGCCGGTCCAGGTGAGTCCGGCGAGCCGGCTCAATCCAGCGGTCAGTCCCGGGGTGGCGAAGGTCACGGAGGGATTGGTCCCCGTGAGCACCGTCATGTGAGTTCCCGTCGCCTGGAAGTTGCCTCCGAACGGTGCCAACTGAATCAGATTGACACCGATGATGAGGGTACCGGCGGTGAAGTTCCCCGGCGAACCGGGAGTCGCGGAACCGAACGAGGCTGACCCACCCACGACCAGGCTGTCCAGCGGGTTGGTCATCGAGACCATGCTGCCTCCCGTCCCGCTGGTGGTGAGCCCGCCGGCGACCACGAGGGTGTGGCCGCCCAGGCTCAGCGTGGCACGGGTGGAGCCGGAAAGGTCCAGGCTCCCGGTGAGCACTGTTCGCCCCGCCAGGATCGCGGTGCCGTTGCCGCCGGGTCCACCCTGGATCTCCACCTGCTGGTACGGCAGCACGGGGATCACCGTCGTCGGCGCCGCGGGCAGGGAGAAGATCGTACTCTGGACGCTGTAGCTGCCGCTGATGAACAGATTGGTACCCACCGTGAGGCTGCTGGTGAGGCTCAGGCTGGTCCCCGCCGCGGTAGCGATCCCGCCGGTCAGGCTGATCGGGGTCGCGCTGGCCAGGGTGCCGCTGACCACGTCGATGGAATCCCCGTTGAACAGGGACCCGGGACCGAGGGTGGCGGTACCCGACGGCTTGTTGATGATCAGAATGCCGAACGGAATGTTCCCCGCTCCGCCGATGACCGACTGATTGCCGGTTCCATTCAGGATCAGTCGCGCGCCGGTGAAGTTGCCTGGGGTGGTGATGTCGCCGCCCGCGACGATGACACCGGTCAGGGCGCTCGTCGGGGTACCCAGCGGACCGCCGATGATGAGCGAGTCGGTAGCGGTCGATAGCTGAATGATCCTGTTGATCCCGGCATTGCTGGCCGAGCCCCGCGTGACTTCGAGGGTGCCCCCGTTGATGGTGAGCCGCCCGTCCTCGAACATGGCGGCGACCGTGGCGCGCCCGGTGAGCGTGGGGAAGTTGGTGACCGCGTTGGGGATCACGATGCTGTCCGCAGCGATCGGGATCCGGCCCAGCGACCAGTTGGTCGCGGTGCCCCAGTCGGTCGAGGTGGCACCGGTCCAGGTGTCGACGGTGGTGCCGCCGCCCCAGTTCACGGTGGCGACACCCGCCGTGGTGGTGAACGCCGGGCCGTTCGAGACCGGGGTCGCGCCCGGCAGGTTGACGATCAGGGTCCCGGTGGGCGCGGTGACCGTGAGGTATTTCCCGACATCACCGGCCGTCAGCGGCTGGAATGCCAGGTTGTTGAACGTCAAGGTGCGCGGAACGCCGGCACCGCCCGGCGCCACCAGGCTGAACTGCGTCTGGCTCGCCAGGTAGTTCTGAAAGGTCACGTTGTCGAACTGCTCGTTGCCGATCACGCCCCCCTCATTGAGGATCAGGGTCCCGCGATTGACGATGAGCTTGTTGATCCGGAACCGCTTCGCCTGCAGCGGGCTCCCCAGCATGTACAGCGTAGGCGTCGGTCCCGTGCCCGGCTGCACAATGAACGTATCGGCCACGAACACCCCGTTGCCGGCGAACTGGATGTTGATGCCCGCCGAGGTGGAGATGTCGAGGTTCATGAACCGCGAGGTGTTCGCGGTACAGCAGAAGGTGACCGTCTGGAGCTGGCCGGGATTCACCATGACGGTGCGGTGCGTGCCGCTCGCCAGGAAGCTGTTGGGGCTGGTCTGGACCTGCTGGGTGAATCCGCCTGCCAGCCGCAACTCGCCCGCCGTCAGCAGCCCGGTCTCGTCGCCGCCCTGGAAGGCGGCGTCGCCATTCACCACCACCAGGTCTGCCGGATTGGTCATCACCAGCAGACCGTCGGTATGCGTGGTCAGGTTGCCGGCCACGGTGAGCGTATGCCCCCCGATGGTCAGCCGCGCACCGGCGGTGGAGATCACGACACTCTGCACCGTCGCATCGGCGGACAGGGTCGGCTGGTTGGTAGCGGCGCCGATCGTAACGGTGCTGGTGGCAATCGGCACCGCGCCCTCACTCCAGTTCCCCGCCACACTCCAGTCGGTGCTCACCGCACCGGTCCAGGTCCGGGTCAGGTTGGCGCGCGGCCAGTTGACCACGGCGCCATTCTGTACGCTGAACAGCCCGGTCCCATCGTTCGGGGTCGGGGTGATCAGGTTGATGACGAGGAAATTAGCGTCTGCGGCATTGTCGTTCGCCAGCAGGTGGAAGGTGGCCGGCGTCCCGCTGAAGACCAGCCCCGTGAAGTCCAAAGGGGTCCCGCGCCCAGGATGGTTGATCTCGAGCTGGGGCAGGGTCCCCGCATAGCCCTGGAAGGTGAGGTTGTCGAGCGCCGCCGGGGCCGCCGGCCCGGTCGCGGTGAACACCAGGCGCACGTTGTCAAACGTCATACCCGTCAGGTTTACCCCGCCGGTGGTGATGGTTCCTCCCCCGGTGACTTCGACGCCGGAGGCACCGGCATCGAACTCGCGCGTCACGGTGATGGGCCCGCTGACGATCGTGGGCGCGCTGGTGTTGGAGAAGGTCAGGATGTCGAAGGCCGATCCGCTGGAGCTCAGCGTGACCGACTGCGACTGGGTGCCGTTCAGGGAGACGCTGGTGCCGTTGCTGGGCGCGAAGCTCGCCGGGTCGCCCGACTGCAGGAAGTCGCCCTCCACCCCGATGTACCCCCCCGTCAGGAGGTTGGTGGTGGACCCGCCGCCGAATGTTGCCGAACCATGCACCGTCAGGAAGCTGTTGCTGTTCATCGTGAGCGTTGCGGTGCCACTGGTGCTGAACGCCGTGCCCACATCCACCTGATCCTCGCTGATATCGAGATTCGCCGAGCCGCTGACGGCCAGCGCCCGGGCGACAGTCAGGGTGCCTGAGACTGAAGCGTTGGCGGTGACATCGAGCGCCATGATGCTACCTGAGACTGCATGGGTTCCCGCGCCGGCGATCGTCATCGTCCCGGTGCCCTGGATTGCTCCCGCGACGATGAGATTGCCAGTGACGGTCAGGCCGCCTCCATTCACGGTAAGCAGCGCGGTGCTGCTCTCGGATTCCAGGATCAGATCCCGCAGCGTCAGCGATCCGGTGAACACCGGATAGGTGGTCACGCCGTCCGGAATCAGCACGTTGTCGCCACTCGCCGGGACGGCATTCCCCACCCAGTTCCCCGACGTGTTCCAGTCGGTGCTCACCGCACCGGTCCAGGTGGCCGTCGCACTGGCCCCCCAGTTCACGATCGCTCCTCCGCTGGTCCGCACGAACGGATCGCCGGTCGCCGGGGTGGCGCCGAGGATGTCGATCGTCAGCGGGGTCTGGTCGGTCGGGGCGTTGTCGGTGACATCGAGGTAGAAGCCGTTCGGTGCCACCGGTACCGTGCTGAAGATGAGATTGCTGAGCGTGAACGAGCCGGGAATACCAGGGTGCTGGATCTCCAGCTGCGCCACATTCGTCGGCATGTTCTGGAACGTGATGCTGTCGGCCAGGAACGCCGCCCCACCGGTCTGGTTGATCGTCAGGGGGACGTTGTCGAAGGTGATCCGCGCGACGTTGATCAGTGACCCCACGGTCAGCCGGCGACCATTGGTGCTGCCGACGGTGTTGGCGCCACTGCTGCTGAGGGTGACATTGCCCGCCGCCGGGACATCCGACCCGAGCGTGAGCGTGCCGGTGCCAACCCACACCAGGTCCTGGAATCCCGATTGGGTGCCGACCCCCGGTGTCGCCAGTGTGATGGTGGGCGACGCCCCGCTGAACGCGGTGACGAAGTTGGCCGTGGCCCGATAGCTCGAGGCACTGGTGGTGGCCAGCTGGGTGAAGTTGCCGGCGACCTGCAGGATCCCGTCGGTCAGCAACCCGGTTTCGTCGCCGCCCCCGAAAACCGCATTCCCGAGGACCGAGACCGCGTCCTCACTGGTCATGGTGAGCACCCCCGTGCCAGTGGTGGTGAGGTCACCGGTGACGACCAGGGTGAAGCCGAACGGGTTCAGGTTGCCGCCCGTGTTGATGGTCAGGCTGGCAATGATGGTATTCCCCGCGAGCCGCGGCTGATTCGGGGCCGTGCCGATCACCACGGCGGCATCCGTCGCCGGGATCTGGTTCCCGCTCCAGTTGCCCGCCGTGTTCCAGTCCGTACTGACGGTGCCGGTCCAGGTGGACGTACCCCCGCCGACCGGCCAGTTGACCGTGGCACCGGTGACCTTCACAAAGGAGCCGCCGCTCGCCGGAGTGGCGCCCAGCATGTTGATGACCAGCGCATTGGCGTCGGCCAGGTTGTCGGTCACATCGAGGTAGAAGCCGTTCGGTGCCACCGGGACGGTGCTGAAGACCAGGCCGGTCAGGCTCAACGGCGCGGCGGCGCCCGGATGCTGGATCACCAGTTGCGCGACGGTGGTCGGCATATTCTGGAACGTCAGCGCCTGGGTGGTGATGGCCCCGGCGGTCGTCTGGGCGATGGTCAGCGGCACATTGTTGAACGTCAGGGCCGTGGTCGTGCTCAGCAGGCCGACGGTGAGGCGGGGCGAGACGCCGCTGTTGAAGGTGGCGCCACCGGTGCCCGTGATGCTGGCGGTACCCCGGACGAAGACCGCCGTCGACAGCTCCATCGTGCCGCCGCTGGCCCAGCCGAGCTGCTGGAAGCCGGACGCGGTCGTGGCGCCCGGTGAGGCGAAGGCGAGAATGTGGTTCCCGGCCGGGAACTGGGTCGTATGGTTGCCGGTCGCATTGAAACTGGCGGCACTGGTACCGGCGGTCTGGGAGAGGTTGCCGGCCACGGTGAGCACACCATTGGTCAGCTGGCCCGTTTCATCCCCACCGCCGAACGCCGCATCGGCCCCCACCGTCACAAGGTCGGCCGCGCCCGTCATCACCAGGCTGCCGGTCCCCGCGGTGGTGAGGTTGCGGGCGATGGTGAGGCTCTGGCCGTTCACCCGCAGCTGGCCGCTGAGAATGGTCACGGCCCCCACGCTGGTCGCCGCGCTCAACTGTGGCACATTGGTGCCGGTCACGATGACCGCGCTGTCGTTCACGCCCGGCACCGCGCACCCGGTCCAGTTGGTCGGCTTGGACCAGTCCCCGTCGATCTCGCCGGTCCAGGTGCGGGTGACCGGGCCGGTGCCGCCGGTGGCCGTGAAGCTGACGGGAGCGCCGGCAACACCCGGTGAGGTGATGGTCACGGCAAGGGTGTTGGCGCCCGGAGTGGTGCCCAGGGTCCAGTTGAGCACTGCGGCAATGCCGCTGGCGTCGGTGGCCACGGTACCGGGGAAGACGCTGCCGCCGCCGCTGGCCACGGCGAAGACCACCCGGAGCCCGGGCAGCCCGTTGCCCTGCGCGTCCCGGACGATCACCGACGGTGGAATCGCCACCGCGGTACCGGGCGTGGCGGTCTGGTTGTTCCCCGCATTGACCGCGATCGTGGTGGCCGGCCCGCGTACCTGCACCGGCGTGCGGCGCTGGGTGAATCCGCCGTCGCCCATCTGGCCCGCATTGCCGCGGCCCCAGCAGAAGGTGCCGCTGGCGGTGCGGCCGCAGCTGTGCAACCCGCCGCCACTCACCTCCGTGAACACCAGTCCGCCTGCAACCGCTACCGGCGTCGGCGAGTCGTTGATGGTCCCATCGCCCAGCTGACCGTCACTGTTGCTGCCGCCACAGAATGCCGCGCCAGCCGCGGTAAGGGCACACACCTGGTTGCCGCCGGTGGAGAAGCTGGTGAACGGCCCGCCGCCGACAGCCGTCGGTGCCGTGAGGCCCTGCCCGAAGAAGAGGCCCCAGCAGAAGCCCGCGCCGGCGGTATCCAGGGCGCAGCTGTTGCGGAAGCCGGCGCCGATATCCTTGAAGACCCTGCCGCCGCCGACCGCGACCGGGGTCGACCGGTCGACCGTGGTGCCGTCGCCCAGCTGACCGTCCGCGTTCCGGCCCCAGCAGAACGCCGCGCCCGCCGGTGTGAGGGCGCAGGTGAAGGTGTCACCTCCGCTGATGCGGGCGAAGAGCTGCGTCGTGCTGACCGCGGTGGGGACGGTGCGACCGGTGGTGGTGCCGTCCCCGATCTCGCCGGCGAAGTTGCCGCCCCAGCAGTACGCAGTGCCTGCGGCAGTGAGGCCGCAGGTGTGGTACTCCCCTGCCTCGAGCTGGACGAACGTCAGGCCACCGCTCACGGCGGTCGGTGCGAGTCGGTTGGTGGTGGTGCCATCGCCCAGTTGCGCGTCGGAGTTGTCACCCCAGCAGAAGGCCTGCCCCGCCGCGGTGAGACCGCAGGTGTGGGTATTCCCGGCAGTGAGCGAAGTGAACGTCAGCCCGCCCTGCACTGCCATCGCCACCGCCGCATTGAACCCACTGCCTTCGCCCAGCTGGTCGCCGCCATTGCCGCCCCAGCAGAAGGCGGCGCCGTTCCGCAGCTCACAGCTGTGTTCCAGCCCGCCGGTGAGGGTATGCGGTGCCGGCGCGATCGCGAGGCCGACCGCCGTCGCGGAGAACACCACCGGAGCGAGCCCGGTGGCGGTGGCCGTAAAGGTCTGGACGCCGGCAGTTGGTCCCAGGACCACGCCGGTCTGGGCAATGCCGTTCGCATCGGTGACCACCGTCGCATTGTCCACCGCCCCACCCCCGGTGGTGACAGTGAAGCTGACGGTAACCCCGGGGATCGGCACGCTGCCCGCGCCGGTGACCAGCACCGCCAGCGCGGCGCCCAGTCGGCCACCGGGGACGCCACTCTGGTTATCACCGGCGCTCCTGGTCAGCGCGTTCGGCGCCGGGACCACCCGGACCTGGACCGAGTCCCGCAGGCCACCCGGCGTGATGCCCCGCACGAAGAAGATGTCGGTGGTCGCCGACGCCGTGAGCAGCCCGCCGGCATCAATCCGTCCGTTGCCCCCCGCGCCGACCAGGCTCCAGTTCAGGTAGAACTGACCCACGTCCACGCCCACACCGTCGAGCGCCGTGGCCCGCATCTGGACGGTGGCGCCGAGCTGGACCACCGTGTCGACCGGCGCCAGGGCGAGGCTGATGGCATTGGCGCCTGGTCCGGCATAGACCACCGGGATGCTGACGGCACCGCCGGCGGCACCCCGGACCACCTCGACGTCCTGGGTGCCCTCGAACAGGAGGGTGGTGCCGGACAACAGCTGGAGGGTGACGGCGAGGGTCTCGCGGGTATCCTGGAGTACGACCGGCAGCTCAAGCCGCAATTGCTGGCTGGTGAGACTGAAGCTGCGACTCTCATCCAGCACGGTGTCGACCGGGGCCCGCACCGCGATGACCCGCACCTGATTGAGGGTCAGCGGGGCAAACTGGGCGAACTGATCAAAGACCGGCGCCACCCGGACCGCCCCGAACCCCGGGCGGCTGGGGGCCGAGGGACTCTCAGCGCAGGTCGTGACGAGAAAGCCGGCCAGGAGGGTGACACTGGCCGTGAGGACACGACGGAACCCGGACCGCAGTGCGGTCGGGAAGGGATGCGCCATTGGGGATCACCGTTAGGGATGCCCCAATTGGTGCCGCGGCGGGCCGGAAGTCAAGCAGGCGCTTTCGATATAGTGTCGCCGGTGATGGAGGTCGGATCGGGTGTCGGCCTCGAGGCAGATTTTTCGATTCATGTCCGGCCCTGAAGGGCCTGGGACGCCCGGACTACATCAACCCGGACTTGGCGCTTTGCCACAGTTTGACCAGCCGGTCGAACCCCTCCTGCAGGATCTCGACCTGCTGGGGGCTTGGCGTGGCCGCCAACGCGGTTTCCAGCTCGGCCACCACCCGAGTCATCTCGCGACGGTTCTGGCGCTCGGCTTCGGCCCGGATCTCCACCAGTTTGCGCCCGATCTCTTCCCGCATCCGCTGATCGGTCGGTACCTGCCACAGGTAGGCCGCGCTGTCCCGGCCGGTAGTACACAACTCCCCCAGCCGGTCGAGCAGGGGAAACGAAGGACGGCGCGGTTGACCCGGGATTGGGGCATCCATATAAGTTGCTCCTGACGGTCAGGGAGGAGTCGCCGACAATCGCCGACTCGGCCCCACGTGAACAGCTGGCAGAAACCGCGCCCCTTCAGGACGCTGGTGCGGTGCATCACCTCTTCCTCGTGCGATCTCGCCATGTCCCGACCCGCCGTACTCGCCTTGCTGCTGCTGCTCCCGCTCGGGCCGCTCGCCGCCCAGCAGACCCGGCCCGAACGCACCGCCGGGGCCGAGACCTCCACCCATGCGGATGTCCTGGCTTTCCTGGACTCGTTGCAGCACCGCGGCGCCGGCCTGCGGATCGGTACCCTGGGGACGAGCCCCGAAGGGCGCCGCATTCCATGGGTGCTGGCCGCCCGTCCGCTGGTGGACAATCCCGGAGACGCGCAGCGCACCGGGAAGCCGATCATCTACATCCAGGGGAACATTCACGCCGGTGAGGTCGAAGGCAAAGAGGCGCTCCAGGCGCTGCTGCGGGACCTTACCCTGGGCGCGCTCCGGCCCCTGCTCGACAGCGTCATCCTGCTCGTGGTCCCGATCTATAACACCGATGGCAATGAGCGGTTCGCATCCGGTGACCGCAATCGCCCCGGGCAGAACGGGCCGATCCTGGTGGGCCGTCGGGCCAACGGGCAGAACCTCGATCTCAACCGCGACTACGTGAAGCTGGAGGCGCCGGAGACCCGCGCATCGCTCGCCCTGATCGACACCTGGCAGCCGGACATCGTGGTCGACCTGCACACCACCAATGGCAGTTATCACGGGTACGCGCTGACCTGGTCGCCGGGCCTCAACCCCAACAGTCCACCGGCGAACGACTATGCCCGCGATGTCTTCCTGCCGCTGGTGCGGCAGCGGACCCGCGGCCGGCACCAGGTGGAGACCTTTCCGTATGGCAATTTCCGCAACCAGGAACCGGATTCGCTGATCCAGGGCTGGGAGACGTATGACCCGCGCCCGCGCTTCGGCACCAACAACCTGGGGATGACCGGCCGCGTCTCGATCCTGAGTGAGGCGTACAGCAATGATCCCCTGCCACGCCGGATCGAGGCGACCCGGGCGTTCGTGCGGGAGATCCTGTCGCTGGCCGTGGAGCAGCGTGCCCGACTGCGGGAGATCGTCCTCCGGTCGGCCGCATGGCGTCCCGACTCGGTGGTGCTGCGCTCCACCCTCGCGCCGCCGACCATGATGGATGTCATCGCCGAAGTCACCCGGGCCGATGGGGACGGCAATCACGGCTTCGCTCGTCGGATCCGCACCGGACAGTTCCGCACCGTCCGCATGCCGGTCTTCGATCGTTTCCGGGCGGTGGAGCAGGTGGCCCGGCCCGAGGGATACCTGCTCCCGCCGGCGTACGCCACCCTCGTGCCCCTGCTCAGGACCCAGGGGATCGTGGTGGAGCAGCTCACCACCGAGTGGAGCGGCCCGGTCGAAGGGTTCGTGGTCGACAGCATCCAGGCTGCCGCCTTCCCGTTTGAAGGACACCGCGGGGTGACCCTGAAGGGTCAATGGAGCGAGCGGTCCGCCAGCCTCGCGCCGGGCTGGTACTATGTCTCGACCGCGCAGCGGCACGGCGTGCTCGCCGCGGTGCTGCTCGAGCCCGGTTCCGAAGATGGCCTCGCGACCTGGAATCTGTTTGATCGGGAGCTGCGCCGAGGCACTGAAGCGCCCGTCCTCCGCCTGCGGCACCCCCTGCCGGTTCCGCGCCTCCTCCTGCCCTGACCACCTGCCTGACGGGGAACCTCCACCGCGCAACGGGGTAGCGTGAGCGGCGGAAAACACCCCCCTGTTCCGATGCGCATCGTGCATCTATTGTGCTGCGCATGCTGACTGCCGGATCTCCCGCACCCGACTTCACCCTGGCGGCCGACGATGGCCGTCAGGTCTCGCTGGCGGGCCTGCGAGGCACGCCGGTGGTGCTCTATTTCTATCCCAGGGATGACACCTCCGGCTGTACCACCCAGGCCTGCGGATTTCGCGACAGCTGGGCCGCCGTGCAGGCGACGGGAGCGGTGGTCCTCGGGGTATCCCCGGATGGGGTCGTGTCGCACCAGAAGTTCAAGGCGAAGTACCAGCTGCCGTTTCCGCTGCTGGCGGATCCCGATCATGCGGTGGCCGCGGCGTACGGCGCCTGGGGACCCAAGAGCATGTACGGCCGCACCTATGAAGGCATTCTGCGCACCACCTACCTGATCGATGGGGCAGGGGTGATTCGCACGGTCTTTCCGAAGGTCAAGCCCAAGGGGCATGCGGCAGCGGTGGTAGCCGCGCTGGAAACCGTTCGGTGATCTGCATCACAGTTGCTGTGCATTCGGTTGACTGGGCCGGTCGACCCCACTAGAGTCGGCGCCAGTTAGGGTGGTTTGGAAATCATTCATGGGAGGAACTCATGCGTTTGAAGAGTCTAGCTCTGGCCGGCGTGCTGCTCGCGGCTTCCGCGGCGCCCAGCATGGCTCAGAAGCCGGGCGCGATTGAAATCGGCGCATTCGGCCGCTACACCTGGTTCGATAAGGACCTGAATTTTGATAACCGCGTGGGGGCGGGCGGGCGGCTGGGCATCTTCGTGCTGCCCAACCTCGAGCTCGAAGGGGATGCGTCGTATACCGCGACCCAGACCAAGACTGAGGTCTTCACCCGCTACATCCCGATTCACGCCCGGCTGGTGTACAACCTTCCGGCCGGCGAACACAGCGCCTTCCTGATCGGCGCGGGCTATACCCACAATCTGTTCCGCGAAGGCTATCGCGAAACCGAGAAGGGGGCCGGCGGGCTTGTCGGTCTGCGTCTTGGGACCGGCGACGTGATCTCCATCCGGATCGACGGTACCCTGGACTACATCTTCGATCCCGAGAGCCGCTTCGGCGATGCGACCCCGCAGATCGGGCTCAACACGGCGGACAAGAACTGGCACTGGGGCCTGCAGGCGGGTCTGTCCGCCATCCTCGGCGGCAAGCGTGACGGCGACAAGGACAAGGACGGGGTGAAGGACTCCCTCGACCAGTGTCCCAACACGCCGCTGGGCGACCAGGTCGATGCCAATGGCTGCTCGCTGCCGAAGGATGCGGACGGCGATGGCGTGACCGACAACCTTGATCGCTGCCCGAACACCCCGGCCGGTACCCCGGTCGATGCCGCCGGCTGTCCCAGGGACTCCGATGGCGACGGCGTGACCGATCTGGCGGACAAGTGCCCGAACACCCCCGCTGGTACGGCGGTGGATACCACCGGGTGCCCGAAGGACAGCGATATGGACGGCGTGGCGGATGCACTCGACAAGTGCCCCAACACCCCGGCCGGGACGCCGGTGGATGCCAAGGGCTGCCCGCGCGATTCCGATGGTGACGGCGTGGCGGATACCCTCGACAAGTGCCCGAACACCCCGGCCGGGACGGCGGTGGATGCCTCGGGATGCCCGTCCGATACTGACGGCGATGGCGTGATCAACGCCAACGACAAGTGCCCGAACACCCCGGCCGGTACCAAGGTGGATGCGGTCGGCTGCACCGAGCTCTTCACCGCCGGCGGGACCACGCTGATCCTCGAAGGGGTGTACTTCGAGACCGGCAAGTCCAACATCAAGGCGGAGTCCGGCGCGGTGCTGGATCGGGTGGCGGAGTCGCTGGTCGCCAATCCGGACGTGAAGGTGGAAGTCGGCGGTCATACCGACAACACCGGCAGCAAGGCCACCAACACCCGCCTCTCGCAGGCGCGGGCCAAGGCGGTCATGGACTACCTCGTCAGCAAGGGCGTGAGTGCGTCCAACCTGACGGCGGTGGGCTACGGCCCGACCAAGCCGGTGGCGGACAACACCACCGTGGCTGGTCGCGCGGCGAACCGCCGGGTCGAGCTGACCAAGGTCAACTGAGGTTCTCGTGACGGGTCAGGCTCGTCCTGACCCGCCGCGGCACCAGGCCGGACTCCGGAGTTTTCCGGAGTCCGGCTTCCGTGTTTCTACCCATAGGGGACTGTTCCCCGGCCGGTGTATCTTGCCGACCCCGTCGGCCGACCCTCGGCCGCCTTACCAGTGGAGTGGCGCGCGTGGTTTCTTCCTCATTTCGGGCCACCGTTCTCGGAGCGGTGGTCATCCTGAGCGGTGCATGCGGAGGATCTTCCGCGCCCGCCGTGGCTCCCGCCTCCCCGGCGTCCCAGGTGTTCGTCCAGCCGGAAGCAGGCGAACGGCACCTCCGCAACATCCGCCAGCTCACCTTCGGGGGGAATAACGCCGAGGCGTATTTCTCCCGCTCCGGGAAGCAGCTGATCTTTCAGCGGCAGACGGAGGTGGACGCCGGGTGCGATCAGGAATACGTGATGAACATCGATGGGTCGAACGTCCGCCGGATCTCGAACGGCCAGGGGCGGACCACCTGCGGGTTCTTCTACGCCGACGATCAGCGGGTGCTCTACAGTTCCACCTTTGCTCACGATACCGCGTGCCCGGTCCCCCCGGATCGGTCGCACGGCTACGTCTGGCCCATCGGGCAGCTGGAGATCTACACCTCGCGCCCCGATGGCTCGGACTTCCGGGCGCTCACCCACAACGGCACCTACAACGCCGAAGCCACGGTGTCCTGGGACGGGAAGCGGATCATCTTCACCAGTACCCGCGACGGCGACATCGACCTCTATACAATGAAGGTGGATGGGTCGGATGTCCGGCGGCTGACCCATCGGGTGGGCTACGATGGCGGAGCCTGGTACTCGCCGGATGGCACCCAGATCGTCTGGCGCGCGGCGTATCCGGTGACCGCCGCCGACTCGGCGGACTACCTGGCGCTGCTGGGGAAGCACCTGGTGCGGCCGGCGAAGGTCGAATTATGGGTGGCCAGGGCGGACGGCAGCGACCCGCGTCAGATCACCCAGCTGGGTGGGGCTAACTTTGCGCCGGTGTTCACCCCCGACGGCAAGAAGATCATCTTCTCCTCCAACTACGAGAATCCCCGCAGCGGGGCGTTCGATCTCTTCCTGATCAACCCCGACGGTAGCGGTCTGGAGCAGATCACCACTCATCCCGATTTCGATTCCTTCCCGATGTTCAGTGACGATGGCACCAAGCTCGTCTGGGCCTCGAATCGCAATCAGAAGACCCCGGGCGAGACTAACCTCTTCATCGCGGACTGGGTGCCCTGAACAGCACCGGTGGCGGAGCCAGCGCGCCTCTTACCCTGCGCCGCGTACCTCGTCTACCTTCCGGCCCATGACCGAACCAGCCGCGGTACCTGCGGAACGCAATGTCTTCTGGGAATGGGTAAAGTCCATCGCGGTGGCGGTTGTGGTCTGGTTGCTGCTGCGCACCTTCCTGCTCGAAGCGTTTCGCATCCCCTCACCCAGCATGGAAAACACCCTGCTGGTGGGGGATTTTCTCTTCGTCAACAAGGCGATCTACGGCGCGGAAGTGCCGTTCATTCACAAGTATCTCCCGGCCGTGCGTGAGCCGAAGCGGGGCGACGTCCTCGTGTTCGACTCGGTGGAGGACGAGGGATTGAAAGTGGTGAAGCGCCTGATCGGTGTCCCCGGCGACACGCTTGCCATGCAGGCGGGGGTGCTCTACCGCAACGGCGTGCGGGCGGACGAACCGTGGGTGCGGCACGACCTCCCGACCAAGTCGGAATCACCGGAATACCGCCTCAAGATGCGCAACTGGCAGTCGCGCCATCTCGTGGGTCGGGATACCACCGACTACTATCCGGATCTGCAGGACTGGGGCCCGATCGTCGTGCCGCCCGATTCCCTCTTCATGATGGGTGACAACCGGGACGTCTCCTATGACGGGCGCTACTGGGGATTCCTGCCACGGATGAATGTGCGGGGAACGCCGCTGATCATCTATTACAGCTACGATGCGCAGAGCTGGCGGGCGCTGCCGGCCCTGACCGCGATTCGATGGGGACGGATCTTCACCCGGCCGCACTAGGAGCAGACCCTAGGCCTTCCGAGGTTCCTCGGGGGTACTGACGGACCCGCTTTCCAGGTAGGACGCCACCCGGCCGCAGGTCTTGCAGGTCAGGGTGACACGGCCGGAGGGGAGGTCGTGCCGACGGGGGTTTCGGTCGATGCTTGGGGTGCTGCAGGTGGGGCAAACCAGAGGCTGGTGGTCGCGGTCGGCCGCGATCAGTCCCAGCGCTTCAGCTGCACGAAACTCCTTGATCCCGCGTCGTCCCACGGGCCCCCTTTCCGGCTGGGCACTGGCGTCCCAGGGGTGCCACCCGACCGAAAAACCAATGTACGGCGCTCCCGAGTGAGGCGCAAACCATGATCTTCCGCGCTGCCCTCCTGCTCGCGACCCTGGCGACCGCTCCCCTCGCGGCGCAGAAGGTCCATGACATCCGCCTGATTCACCAGGACGACACCGAGGTCTATCGGTTCGAGCCCACCCAGGTGGACGCCCGGGCCGGCGATATTCTGCAGTTCACCCTGGTCAGTGGCGGGCCCTACCTGGTTGCCTTCGAGCCGGCGGACTTTCGCGGCGCCACCCGGGCGCGCATGGCCGCCGCCGTCCCGGGTGGGAATCCCGAACTCCGGGCCCCCGCCCTGGCCCGGCCCGGGGATCGTTTTCGCATCACCCTGCCACCGCTCCCGGCCGGTCGTTATCGCTTCTATAGTGTGACCCACGTCGCCTATCGGATGGCCGGAACGCTGGTTGTCCGGTAATCGCGGGGAATTGCGCTGGGAAAGCAGGTTGCAATCGGTCCAGGCCAGCCCTCTTCCCATTCAGTGAGGGACCGGTACATTGGGTCTATTACCCCATCCCGCAGGAATGGTATCCGTGAGAACTTGGGCTCCGTTCGTCATCGCTGGGTCACTGCTGCTGGGCGCCTGTGCGGGTGGAACGCCGGCGACCACCGTGGCACCGGCTCCGCAGGACCTCGCGATGTTGCAGGCCGAGTTGGATCGCAACCCGAAAGACGGGGCGCTCGCCACCAAGGTCGGCGTGGGGTACTACAACAACAAGCAGTTCGAGCGGGCCCGCGATGTCCTGCGCGCCGCGCTGGTCATCGACCCGCAGAACTATCCGGCGCAGGTCTACCTCGGATTGAGCTACGAGGAGCTGGCGCAGTTTGACTCTGCCCGGGCGGCCTACACCACCGCGCTGGCCCAGACCAGGTCCGATCGCAACAAGGGCGACCTGCAGGGGCGGCTGGCGCTGCTCACCCAGAAGGAACTCCGCGCCGCCGCCCGCGATGCGATTGCCCGGGAAGCGACGTTGTCCGGCCAGCCGGTCACCGGGAACGCCGTGGCGGTGCTTCCCTTCCGGTATGTGGGGACCAACCAGGAACTGGCCCCGGTCGGGCGCGGCCTCACCCAGCTGATGATCACCGACCTGTCCAAGCTCAGCCAGCTCCGCCTGCTCGAACGCGAGCAGGTGCAGGCGCTGGTGGATGAAATGTCGCTGGCGGAGGCCGGCAAGGTGGACCCGGCCACGGGGGCGCGCTCCGGTCGACTGCTGCGCGCGTCGCGCGTCATGCAGGGGTCGGTGCAGGATCAGCCGAACCAGTCAGACCTGCGACTCGACGCCACGATCGTCGACGTCCAGGATGCGAAAGTAGTGGCGTCCGGCACCGCATCCGACAAGCTGCAGCAGCTCTTCGCCCTCCAGAAACAGGTACTGTTCCGGCTGGTCGACCAGATGGGGATCACGCTCTCGCCGGCGGATCGCCGTGCATTGAGTGAGCGTCCCACCGCCGACCTGCAGGCCTTCCTCGCCTACAGCCGCGGCCTGGAATCGGAAGACCGTGGTGACTGGCCCGGCGCCGAACAGAACTACACCGCCGCGGTGGCCCGCGACCCCAATTTCCGCGCCGCCAAAGTGAAGCAGGCCCAGGCGCAGGCCGCCGCGAAAGCAGAAACGACGCCGGCGACCCAGCTTGCGAACGGAGAGTCGGAAGGCGGGGGCGGCGGTGCCGAGGGCAGTGACCGCCGAGGCGTCCTGCAGACCGGCGTCATCAACACGGTGCCCAGTGTCGGGTCCACCCTGACCACCAGGCTCGGGTTGAACCCGGTGTTCCGGACCCCGATCAATCGTCCTTCGCTCCCGGAAGCGACCGGTACAGATACGCCGCCCGCGGCGAATACCGGCACGATCATCATCATCATCACCCGCCCATGACCCCAGCGTACCGTGTGACCCAGTCGGCGCTGCTGCTGCTCGCGCTGCCGGCCGCCGCCCAGGCCCAGCAGAGCCTCTTCCCCCAGGCCTCGGTGATGGGTGGGGTCGAGGCGAAACAGTACAGCTTCGGCGACGGCTTCGGGGTGGACCATGTCCGCCAGATCGCCTTCCCGCTGGCGGTCGGCGTCCCCCTCGGCAATCGTGCCTCGCTGGATATCGGCACTTACTACGCCACCACCAGCGTCAAGGCCGGGGGCAGCGACGAGTCCTTCTCCGGGCTGACCGATACCCAGCTCAAGCTGTCGTACATCTTCGGGACCGACGCCCTGGTTGCCAGCGTCATGGTCAACCTGCCGACTGGCAAGGAGACCACCTCGCTGCAGAAGTTCGCCATCGGCGCCAGCGCCTCGTCGGCCTTCCTGCTCTTCCCGGTGAATACCTACGGCAGCGGAACGTCGGTGACGCCCGGCCTTTCCGCGGCAACCACGGTGGGATCCTGGAATGTCGGTGCCGCGGCCAGCGTCCGGTGGAGCGCGAAGTACCAGCCGTTCGATGATGCCGATCTCACGGATGCCCGGTATAAGCCCGGAGTCGAGACCCGATTCCGGCTCGGTGCCGATCATCTCATGGGGCGCAGCCGCTTTGCCATCGGCGGGACCTACAGCACCTTCGCCAACGATCAGCTCACCGGCGGCGGGTTCGGGAACGGGACCTACAGCCCGGGGAATCGATTCCTTGTCGACGCCAGCCTCCTGACCCCGGTCGCCAGCGGAAACGTCTCACTCTTTGCCTGGAACTATCACCGGTCCAGCTCCAGTTCGAGCGACTCCGGAGCGGTCGGCGGCAAGGAGAACGTCTTCAGCGTCGGCGCCGCGGGCAGCTTCCCGCTTGGTCCCCGCGCCTCGCTCGAGCCGGCCGCCGATGGCCGCTTCTGGTCGCCGGAATCGGGGAGTGGAACGCTGTTCGGGATCGGGACGGGGCTGAAGTTTGCCCTCGGGCCTTCATTTACTCTGGTCCCTGCGGTCCGGGTCGATTTCGGATCGCTCACCTCGACCGACGGTGGCGACAGCAACTCGATCAAGGGATGGTCGCTCTCGACCTTGTTCCGATACGCCTTCTAGACACGACGAACCAGAACTGGCGCCGGTCCGGTTTCCGGGCCGGCGCTTTTCTTTGGCCGGTATTCGACCGGAAAGAGGTCACTTCGGGTAGTATGCATGGCTACGACGCACAGAATTATTGACACCCCCACCCCCCCATGGTAGGTTGCCGCCCGGATTACCCCTCGGCGAATGTCCGAACGGGCTTTACCCACGGACCAGGAGGGCAGGTTGGCCTCAGAGCTTGGCGCCTCCCAGATCTCGACCCTCCTTGAGGCGCTTCCCGGCATCGCAAACGTCCTCCGGAGCCCGGTGGCGGATGCCCTGCTCAACATCATCCGGGCTGCGGCGCGGATCGGGGAGTTCCAGGTCGCGGATGCCGAAGAGCTGATCAAGTACGCCACTCGGCGGAACCTGGTCGGTCAGGAAGAGGGGGACCGTACCCTGGCGGAAGTCCGGGAAGCGGCCCAGCGGCGGGCGGAGAAGGCGGCGGAAAAGGACAAGGCCGCCAAGGCAAAGGCGAAAGCAAAGCCTGCCAAGGCGGCCAAGAAGCCAGCGGTGAAGAAGAAGAAATAAGACTCAGGTCTTGAACTCCCCGACCAGGCGCGTCAGCCTGGTCGAGGCATCCAGCAGCGCCCCGGCAGAGGCCGCCATGTCCTCGGTCGAGGCGCTTTGTTCTTCCGCAGCGGCGGAGACCTCTTCGCTGGAGGAGGCGTGTTCGGCGGCGGCGCGTGCCACCAGGGCGGTGCGTCCGCTGAGTTCCCCCACCACCTCGCGGTTCTGCTCCGCCTGTTTGGCCAGGGCGCTGGCCGCGCCCTGCACCTCACCGATCTCGGCCCCGATATTGTCGAGTCCCTGGACCACGGTCTGAGCGATGCTTTCGATCCCACTCACCTTGGTGGTCCCGAGCTGCATCGTCTCGGCCACTTCCCGGATCTGGCTGCGGATAAATTCGACCGTCTTGGTCACGTCCTCCGCGGCCCGGGCGCTCGAGTCCGCGAGCTGACGCACCTCTTCCGCCACGACGGCGAAACCGCGACCGTGCTCGCCAGCGCGGGCGGCCTCGATGGCGGCGTTGAGCGCCAGCAGGTTGGTCTGGGACGAGATCTGTTTGATCAGGTCGATGAAGGCGGTGATCGAGTCGGAGCGCTGCACCAGGGCCCGGACCTGCTGCGAGGAGGTCTGCACCACTTCCCGCACATCGAGCAGCGTGGTCCGGGTGGTGTCGATGTCGCCCCGGAAGCGAAGCGCGGTGCGGCGGATCTCCTCTGCCAGCCGCACCGCCCGCTGGGCGGCTTCCGCGTTGGAGGCCGAGGCCTCCCGCAGCTTGGTGAGCAGGGCGTCGGCTTCCGACATCCCCTGCACCTGGTGTTCGGCCCCGCCGGAAATCTTCACCATGGCGGCGCTGATCTCGCCGCTCGAAGCCGCGATCTCCTCGCTCATGGCGGAGAAGTCTCCGGCACTGGCCGAGAGTTGCTGGGCCTCATTCACCACCGAGCCGACCAGGCCCCGCAGGCGTGACGCCATGTCGTCCATGGCACGGGCCAGGCGTTCGAGTTCCTCCGGCATGTTGTTGAGCTGGACCGGTCGCAGGTCGCCGCCGCCAAACCGCTCTGCCGCCGCCGTCAGGCGGTACATCTCCCGATCCACCACATTGACCAGCACCAGGCCCGCCCCGATGCCCACGGCGAGCGCGAGGACCGCGCCAGTGACCAGGAGTTTCTGGAAGAAGGAGGCCTGGGCGCGGAGGGTACTGGCGCGCTCCATGGCGTGGCTGCCCTGGTGGTCGCTCAGCTGGCGGACCAGCTGGACCAGGGTGTCCGTCGAGCTGCCGGCCCGGGCCGCGACCAGGCGGGCATCATCGATACGCCCGATGTCCGCCAGGGCGTGCGCCGTGGCGTAGGAGACTTCCATCTCCGCCTGGGTGGCGGCCACCTGGTTGAGCAGCCGTCGGTCGGTGTTGTCGAGATGTGCCAGGCCGCGGAGCTGGCTCTGGTAGCCGTAGGCGGAATCGCCGCTGGTGAGGAATTCCACCTTGACGGCGGGGCTCCGGGTAGTCAGGTACTCCTCCGCCGAGCGAATCTGGCTGAGCACGGACGAGACCAGCGAGCTGCCGAGGTAGGTGCTCTCCTGCAGCACCCCGATATCGCTGCTGGTCTGGCGGGTGATCTTTCGCAACGCCACCACGCTGAGGATCGACATCCCGAGAATCAGGATGACGGTGCAGGTCACCGCGGCAAAATTGAGTCGACGCAGACTGCGGAAGTACATCTAGAGGCCCTCCACGGCGCGAACCTCGCCACGTTCCACCCGGCCGATGATTACCCGCTGGCGCGGCACGTCGCCATTTTCGTCGAACGCGATTTCGCCGGTGACGCCCTCGAAGGGCGGAGCAGTCCGGCCAATCTTCGCCACCAGGTCCCGCAGCGCCTCCCCATCCTTGGGTGTCTGGGCCAGCGCGTCGCGCAGCAGGTAGACGATGTCGTAGGTCGCCGCGGCGGGCTGATTGGGCGGGAGCGCCCGTGGATACCGGCTACTGTAAGCCTTGACGAACTCCCGATTCCTGGGCGTATCGAAGCTGGCCAGATAGGCGTTGGAGACATAACTGCCCTCAGCCAGGGCTCCAGCCCGCTCGATCCCCTCGAGCGCGTCCCCACCAAGAAAGGGCACCTTCACGCCGCGGGCGCGGGCGATCCGCAGCGCTACCTCGGCTTCACCGCGGTAGCCACCAAGGAAGACGAACTGGGTCGACCCGCGCCGGGCAAGCCGCTCGATATAGCTCGAGACATCCGGTGCTTCGCCGAGGTAGGGATCGATCTCTTCGATGACGCCCCCCATCCGGCTGAACTCGCGGGCGAAGGTCTGCCGCATCCCCCGACCGTACTCATCGTTCAGGTAGAGGATGGTGCCGCGACGCAGGCCGAGCCGCTCGGCGGTATAGCGCGCCAGGGCCTCACCCTGCTGGAGATCGCTGGGGCAGGTCCGGAAGGTGTAGGCCCCGGCCTCCGTGACCCGTGGTGCGGAGGAGGACGGCGAAATCTGCACGATGTGGGCTGCGTTGTAGACCGGTGCGGTGACCAGCGTGGTCCCGGAGTAGACATGGCCGATCACGGCCACCACGCCGGCATCGACCAGCTCGGTGGCCACCATCACCGCCGAATCGGGGTCGCCATAGTCGTCCCGCAGCACCAGCTCGATCTCGCGTCCGCCCACGCCACCGTTCTTGTTGATCTCCGCCACCGCGAGCTCGGCGGCCCGACGCATCGGCGCGCCGACCGAATCGCTGAACGGTCCCGCGACGCCGATCCGCAATGGACCGGTGGTCGAGGACCCACAGGCGGCCAGGAGCACCACGACCAACGCGAGTGGGAACCGGTTCACGCGTGGCCAGCGCCATCCATGATTCACGGAAAGCTCCACGGGGAGAATTGCACTATGAAGAAACGTTGAACGCTAGCCGCCGCGCGGAGCGGCGGCAACTGCGGAGTATCTTCCCTGAATGACCGCGCGCTCCCCTCAACCGGCTGCCCTGGAGTTCGACCTGCATGGGTTGTCTGTGCTGGATGCCGTCGGCAGTGCCGAGCAGTTCCTGCAGGCGCAGCGGCGGGCCCGGCCGGGTGCGCGGGTGCGACTGATCACCGGACGCGGCCAGGGCGGCGGTGGAGCGCCCATCCGTCGACGCGTCGGAGCGTTGTTGCGCCGGCTCAAGGACGAGGGACAGCTGGTGCGCGACTACGAGCTCGATTCCACCGAAGGCAGCTACCTGGTGCGACTAGGTGGGTGAGGCTGGGGTCGTCGGCAGGGGAACCGTGTCGGACGACTCCGGCTCCGGGTCGGTCTTTCGACCCGGTCGCCGGGGCCGGGGACGCGACTCCTGCTGCTTGCCCCACGCATCGAGCACCCGGCCATCCACCAGACTCACCGACAGGATCTTTTCACCCCTTTCGATGCGCCAGGTGAACCGCAGCATCCGACCCTGCCGCACCCACTGCATCATCCATTGCGAGCCCTGCACCTTCGCATCCACCGAGCCATAACTCCGCTGCAACCCCGCGCGAAGACTGTCCAGATCCACCCCGCTCACCGGACCGGACAGGGTCAGGATCCCGCTGGTGCTGTCCATGGAGGACAGCCAGACGTCGAGGGGACGGCCTGAGACCGGTTCGAACAGGGTGCCGCGGCATTCAATGACTTCCCGGGCCTCCCGGGCGCGCTGGCACCGCAGACCCTTGCCACCCATCTGCCGGAGACTTCCGCTCACCGTATCCAGCCGGGCCCCCGCTTCGATCCCGAGAAAGCTCAGGGGTGGGAGCGGCCGCTGGGCCTGCAGCGCGGGGGCAAGCGCGACGGCGAGAAGGAGGGGAGTCAATCGCATGTCTGAAGTATCGCAGGTTGGACCCACGGGCTGTAGGGCGGAAAGCATCCGGGGCGCGCAGATCTGGTCTACGCGCCCCGGCGGGGAGGGAAGGGTACCGCGAACAACGGGATCAGGCTTTCCGAACGTTCGAGGCCTGCAGCCCCTTGGGGCCTTCCACGATATCGAACTCGACCTGATCTCCCTCGGCGAGCGATCGGAAGCCGTCCATCGCAATCGCGGTGTGATGCACAAACACATCCTTCCCGCCTTCCTGCGCGATGAAGCCGAAACCTTTCGCGTCATTGAACCACTTCACGGTGCCCTTCGCCATTGCATTCCACCTCGGTAATGGGAGCTCACCGGCTCCGGAAAGCACCCCGACCGGAATGGCCGGAGCCAAAACACAAATGCCGGCCTCAGGGACCGTGGATGTCGCTGTTCAACGTCGAGTGGGTGATGATCAAACCGATGGCTCTACCGACCATGGGATAAGCTTTTGCGCGGTGGGCAACTTGTCAAGCGGAACCCGGGGGAGCCCCCGCCACCCCATCCCCGGTGCTGGCGGTCACCGCCGGGCGCCGTACATTCCTGCTCCCAACGGCCACCTTCCCGAGGTCCCTCATGCTCGTGCTCACCGTCCTTGCTCTGCTCCAGCAGCCCGTCGCCCCGCCGGTGCCCGCCCCGCTGCCGCCCAAGGGGCCGCCGATCGCCCGGGTGGCACTCCAGCCGGCGGAAGTGGCCGTTCTCGTGGGCGACTCCCTCCGGATCGGGGTCACCGCCTATGACTCGGCGGGCCGGAAGGTCGAGGACGTGGTCGTCGAGTGGTTCGCGTCAGGTGGGAGGTTCGAAGGCTCGGTCGACTCCACCGGCCTGGTCATCGGAGGCGCGACCGGGACGGTCAACGTGACCGCCCTGGTGCGGCCAAAGGTCGGCGGCCGAGCGACCGCCGCCGTGGCCCGGGTCACGGTACTGCCCCAGCCGGCGGCACGGCTGGCGGTGGCCCCCGCCGTGAGCCGGATGTATGTCGGCCAGAGCCTGTCCCTCGAAGCCATCCCCTACGCCGCCAATGACGACCGGCGGTATGACGAGGTCCGCTGGAGCTCTGACAAGCCGGGAGTCATCAGCGTGAGCGACGACGGGCGGCTCACCGCCCGGACGCCGGGCCAGGCCACCGTGAGCGCTCGTGCGGGTCGCGCGAGCTGGAAGCAGACCGTGGTGGCGGTGGCCAGCCCGATCACGGCGGTCGCCCTGGAGCCGGCGAGGGCGGAGGTGCGGACGGGGGAGGTCGTGCAGTTCACCTTTGCCGCCCGGGCGGGCGGGCGGCGGGTCCCCGATGTGCTGCCCGAGTACGCCATCAGTCCGGGGGATGGGGCCATCGACGCCGGCGGGGCCTTCGTTGCCAATAGCGCGGGGACCTACCGGGTGATCGCCATGTTCGCCGGGCACAGTGCCGAGGCGACCGTGACCGTCACGCCGCGGGACGCGGTCCGGCCGACCACGCTGGTGGGGCGGTTACCGATCAAGCATTCGACGGCGGAGTTCTGGCTGCATCCTGACGGCAAGCATGGCTACCTGACCACGATTGCGGATCGGATCTATGCGATTGATGTGAGCAATCCGTCCCAGCCGACCATCACCGATTCGGTCGTGGTCGACGCCCGGGTCATCAATGATGTGATGACCACCGAGGATGGCCGGTTCGGCGTGCTGACCCGTGAAGGGGCCTCGAGCCGGAAGAATGGCATCGTGGTGCTGTCGTTCGAGGATCCGGCCCACCCCAAGGTCATCTCCGAGTTCACCGAGACTGTCACCGGGGGCGTCCATTCAACTTTTGTCTACCAGGGATACGTCTACCTCACCGACGACGCCACCGGCTCGATGCGGGTGATCGATCTCCGGGATCCCTACCAGCCACGACAGGTGGCGCGGTGGGAAACACCCCGCTCTGCGGCGGGGCGCATGCTGCACGATATCGCCGTGAAGGATGGGCTGGCCTACCTCTCCTACTGGAATGACGGCCTGGTGGTCCTGGACGTCGGGAACGGCATGCGCCAGGGGAGTCCCGAGCAGCCGGTGCTGGTGACCCAGTACAAGTACGATCTCAACGCCCTGTATCGGGATGTCGAGGCGGTGGGCGGACCGGGGTTCATTCGCGGGACGCACACGGCGTGGCGGGAAGGCAAATACGTCTTTCTCGGTGACGAGGTCTTCTCCGCCAAGCCGCGACCCACCGAGGGCGGCACGGTGCTGGGCCTCGGTCGAGCCTACGGCCGGCTCCACGTGCTCGACGTGTCAGACATTACTCGGCCGCGGGAAGTGGCGTACTACGAGCCCCGGGAGGGCGGTTCCCATAACGTGTGGGTGGCGGGAGACACGCTGTACATGGGGGATTACCAGGGCGGGCTGCGGGTGCTCGACATTTCGGGCGAACTTCGCGGTGACCTGCTGAAGCAGGGGCGCGAAATCGCCCATGTGGTAACCGGTGACAAGCAGGGGGTTCAGCCGAACTTCGCGAACGCCTGGGGGGCGATCTACCGGGATGGATACATCTATGTTCCAGACGTCAACTCCGGCCTGTGGATTGTGAAGGTCGATGCCAAGTCCGAACTGGTGCCGTAGGCCCGATACGGCGAAGAGGCCTCTCGCCGGTCGATGAATTAGATTACCTGCCATGACCACCCCGCAGACCATGACCATCCGGTCGTTCACGGAACGGGCCGAGGCGCTGGCGCATTTCATCCTGCGTGCCGGGGAAGCGCCCCGCATCTTCGCGTTCGATGATTCGATCGGCTGTCCGCTCGAAATTGCCCTGGCGGCGTTGGAGTGGACCAAGGCGGCGGGGGTGCTGCTGGACGATGATATGCTCCACGCCGCCCGATTGACCGGTGAGACGGCGGCCGCCGTCATTGAGCGGAAGGTCGAAGGGCACCGGCAGTACATCTACCTTGGGCCCCGGCTGGACGCGCCGCCCATGGATGTCTTCGAGGGCAAGGTGCTCTTCGATGAGCCGGGGGTGAAGGCGGTGGAGTTCAGCCAGCGGGCGCATGCGCTGGCGCACTTTCTGCGTGCCACGAGTGGTTCAGGTGCACTGCTGGCGCTGCTGGGTCGGCGGGCGCCCGAGGTGCGGCACCTGCGCCGCTGGCTGGGGCCCATCCTTGGCGAACTGGATATCCCGCGCACACTGGTCGGGGGCTGGTTCGCTGCATCATCCGCTGGCTGTCTGCTCTCCGCCCTGGAGAGCGAGCCCAATCTGCGATACATCGAAGTGGGGTTGGAATCGTGAAGGTACGGACCGTAATGATTCTCGGTGTGCTGCTCGGCACCGGGCAGGGGCTGCAGGCACAGCTGGTGATGACGCCCGACGTGAAACTGACCCCGGAACAGGCGGTGGTCAGCGACGCGCTCTATCGCCTGCGGGATACGCTGCTGGCCATCGAATCCGCCAATGCGCGCTTTGCCCGGGATCGAGTCGGTACGAGCGATCTGGGGCTGCAATCGCGTGCCCGTGTCATATCCTCAAGCTGCAAGGCGGCGACGCCGTTGACCGATTCGGTCCACAAGATCGTGGCGGGAAGTGGCATTCCCACCGTGGACCCCGCCGGGGTCCGCGCCACGCTCGAGAAGTCGATGACGGAGTTGCACAGCAAGCTGGAATGGTGCACCACGGAGTTCGATCGGCTCTCGAGCAAAGACAATGTCCAGGAGCTGCGCGACTACGGCATGGGGCGTGGGAAGCAGGTTGATCTTGCTACCCGGGACTATGTGTCGCGCATGCAGACCTACCTGCATGTGGGTATGGGCGCACGGTATAAGCCCTACACCAAGAATGCCGGTGCGACGCCGTCCGGTACGAATCACTGAGTTGGCTCCGCCGCCGCTGACTGAAAGAGGCCCTCCCATGAGGGCCTCTTTGTTTTCCCCGAAAGGCTGTGCAAAGCCTGTTTGCACAATTCCACATTGGTGGGGAGAAGTCGGGTAGCTGCTGATAGCGGAGCGGGTTAGCTATCAACACGCGGACACATTGAAGTGAGCTAAGCCGAAGAAAGACAGGCGCTTGCGGCGTTTCTGGCGATCTCTAGATTAGGCGCAACCGCTCAATGATGCGCTACGGAGCCCCTTGTTTCGTAGCGAAATCGGGCGAGCCGGAAGGGGAATACGGAGGAGATCACTGTCGTCGGCAAGGGCGCGGTGATTGATGATCCCGGTGCAGTCCCGGTTCCGGCAGGTGCAGCCCTCGTGGCTGCGCCCCGCCCCGATCTGGCGCCTCGGGGTGCTGTGCGAGAGAACGGTCCGCGACTCGTTCTGACTCGTAGCGCCGGTGGCGACTCTCAGGTCGACACGGTAAGCGGCCGCTGGGTTCATCCCAGCGGTCGCTTCGTTTTGCCCAGGTCCGCCGTGGGAGTCGCCTGTTCCCCTCGGCCCCAGTCGCTCCTGCCCCGCCAGACCCGCCGTCGATCGAGCTGCCAGAGGCTGCGGGTCGTGATCACCGCCTCGGGCGCAAACAACGAGTCATCCTCCAGCGCATCGGTCATACTGGCTCCCCGAGCGCTCGCGAGGTCGGCCCGATGCAGGAGGTCCGCCTCCAGGGTCATGGGGAGGACGGGCGCTCCATGTTCGTACTGGCCATGATGCGAGAGGATCAGGTGGTGGAGCAGCTCGAGTTCCGCATCGGAACAGGGCTTCGGACTCGCGCGATGGATCATACGGTCCACCGCGAGGGTACCAAGCACCACGTGACCGATAACCCGGCCAGCGGTGGTCATCTCCAGGATACCGCCGTCCCAGGCGTAGCTGGCGATCTTGCCGATATCGTGCAAGAGGGCCCCGGCGAGCAGCAATTCGGCGTCTGTGCGGGTAAAGATTTCGGCCAAGGTGCGTGAAAAGTGTGCAACCTCACAGGTATGTTGGAGCAATCCACCTATCTTGCCATGGTGTCCCGAGAGACTGGCGGGGCAGGCTTGGAACTGGGCACGAAAATCCTTGTCGTCGAAGAAGGTGGCGAGGATGGCGGCGAGACGGGGTGCAGTGATTCCGCGTCGCATCGTGTCGAGGTCGGTCCAGTAGGGAGCAGGATCGCCGATGGAGGGCAGGAGGTGGGCCCAGCCATCGGTGGAGAGCGACAGGATCTCCAGGGCGCTGATTGTGATCTGTGGTTGATCACGCCAGCTGGTGATCATCCCGCTCAGTCTGACCACCTGGCGTCGGGTGACGCCCGGAAACCGGTGCCGCTCGGATGCCCAGATCGGCGCACTGGGCAGGCGGCCGGTCGCATTACCGAAGGTGATGATGGTGTGCGGTGCATCGCCCCCGCGCTGTTCGACGTCGAGCACGACGAAGACATCGTGGATCCGCACGCCAGGTTGTATGCCGGTCAGGTTCACCTGATTGACCGGCAGGGCGACCATTCCGGGCCCGAGTTGGGGCTCGGCGGGCGCCATTCGCGCCGGGGGTACATACGCCGGCGATTGTTTCTTTTGACGCTCAGCTGGGGGAGATCCCATGAAGTCCTCGCATATTCTCGTGCTGGATCCTGATACGCTTCGCCGGGAGGGGGTGCTGCAGGCCCTGCGTTCCTCCGGGCACATGCCGGTGGCCGCTGGCGGGCCGTCGGAAGCCGCCGACGCGCTATCAGTTCCCGGTCTCGATTTCGCCATGGTGGCCTTGACCACCCCCGGCCTCGATCACACCATGCTGCGCGAGTCCCTTGCGCCGCATGCACCGGTCGAACCGGAACCGCTTGATGATGTCGAACGGCGCCATATCGCCCGGACGCTGAGCTACACCCGCGGCAACAAGCGGCGGGCGGCCCACTTGCTCGGTATCGCCCGCAGCACGCTGCTGGCGAAGGTGCGCAAATACAATCTTGACCCAGGCCCCGACGCCGAGTGACTCGGCGTCTGGGGATCGTCGTCGTGGCCCTGGCGGTAACGCTCGGGGTCGCGCCGGCGAATGCGCAGGAGACGACGCCCATTCGTGCCGGTACGGTGCGGGAGGGCGTTCTCTCGTTTGACGGTGATGCCACCGCGGGAGACTTCACCGGCACCACCAGTACGGTGACCGGGACGCTCACCGGAGCGCCGACCCTGGCCAACGTCTCCGGGCGGGTGGAAGCGCCGGTGGCAACCCTGGTGACCGGGAACGGGCGGCGTGACCGCGACCTGAACAAGTCCATGGAGTCCGACGAGTTTCCGACCATCGTATTCCGACTGGACGGCGTCGACTCGATCCAGACCACAACCGACAGCACCCTGGCTTCTCTGCGCGGCGCGCTGATCATTCATGGCGTGACCCGCCCGGTGAACCTCCCCGCCGTGCTGCACTTTCATGCCGACGGGGTGCAGGTGCAGACCAGTTTTCCCCTGAACCTGAAGGACTACAAGATCGGGGGGCTGTCCAAGATGCTGGGACTGCTGAAGATGCATCCCGATATCGTGGTGCATGTCGATGTGACATTTCAGTATGAGTGAGCGGTTCGGCGGCTCGGCGGTTCGTGACTGGTGACTGGTGACCCACGACCCCACGACCCGCACGACCCTCGACCCGTGACTCGCCACCCCATTCCCGCCCCTCACCGAACCTGCACCCGCCCATAGCGTGAGACCACGACCTGGTGCTGCGCTCCGCCGCGCGTGATCGTATAGGTGTTATTCGCGAAGCCGAATGGGATGCCGGTCGGGGCGAAGGTGAGGCGATGTGGCAGGCCCGTGACCGCAACCCCATTGGCGGCGGGTCCGGGCGCGCGCCACCGGAGCACGGTATCGCCGGGCGCCAGACGGGCCCGGAGGACGATCGAATCCGCGTCAAGCGTGAGGAGGATCGTCCGCCGCTCAGCGAGGGCGAGTAGTCGGGCCCGGGCATGCGCGTCGGTGATGGCGCGTGCCGCTTCCTGGACCGCCCACTGGTCGCGGGCAGAGGCGAAGCCGGGAAGGGCCAGGCCGGCGAGCAGTGCCAGAAGAGTGAGGACGAGCAGCAGCTCAGTCAGTGTGGTGCCCCGTGTCATGGGGTCAGTCTAGCCCGCAGCAGGGCCTGGTGATGTACCCCGAGAACGGAGTATGGCGCCAACCAACGCGCCACTTGCCCTCCTTCGCGCGGGACGGCATACTAGCTCCTCCTCAGTCGCACCCTCTGCCCGAGTGTCCGTGACGATTGCCGTGTCTGCGCCCCCTGCAGTGACCGCTCCCGACGCGCTCACCACGCTGCGTCAGTATGCTGCGCTGGCTCCCTGGAGCCTGCGCGACCTTTCCGCGCTGGCGGGGGCGATCCTCGAGGCATCCTCGGTGTATCCGGTGAATGCCGCGTCGAGCGCGCGTCCCAGCGAGCGCACGATCCGTTTCTATGTCACCCGCAAGCTGGTGAGCCCGCCGGAGGGTCGTGGCACGGCGGCGACCTACGGCTACCGGCACCTGCTGCAGGTGGTGGCGATCAAGCTCCAGCAGATGGAAGGGGCGACGCTGGAGTCGCTGGTCCGGGAGCTGGCGGGGTTACCGGGGGATGTCGTCGAGCGTCGAGTGGCCGCCGCACTTGGTCCCCGGCTTCCGCCGCCGGAGCAGCTCCCGCTGACGGTGCCCGAAGGGGCGCCACGGGGGAAGGTGGGTCGTGCCCTGCAGGCCTGGGCCTCGGCCGCCGAGTCGGCGGCGCCTCCCCGGCGTGGAATTGGGCATCTCTGCCGCCGCGTGCCGCTGGGCGCTGGCGCGGAGCTGCTGCTCGACGAGCGCCATCCGCTGTATGATGCTCTGGCCGACGACGCGATTGCCGACGCCCTGCGGCGGGCGATCGACGGGCTGGTCCCCCGGGGCTGACCACCCGGTCTCCCCCATTCCGCTAAGTTTCGCTGTCCCTTTTCATCGGAACTGCCATGAGCATCGTGCTGCTCGTCGTTGTCGTCGTGATCGGGCTCTGGGTCATGACGGCGTACAACCGCCTGATCGCGCTCAAGAACCAGGTCATCAACGCCTGGAAGCAGATTGACGTCCAGCTGAAGCGCCGGCACGACCTGATTCCCAATCTGGTCAACGCCGTGAAGGGGGCGATGGATTTCGAGAAGTCCACGCTCGAGGCAGTCATCTCGGCCCGGAACAAGGCGACCTCCGCCAGCGGCGTGGCCCAGGTGGCCAAGGCGGAAGGCGAGCTGACCCAGGCGCTGGGCCGGCTGTTCGCCCTGACGGAGGCCTACCCCGATCTCAAGGCCACCGCGAACATCCGCCAGCTGCAGGAGGAGCTGGTCAGCACCGAAAACAAGATCGGGTTCTCCCGCCAGCTCTACAACGATACCGCCACCACCTACAACACCGCTCAGCAGCAGTTCCCCACCAACCTGGTGGCCGGTCTGGCCAAGGCCTCGCCCGCCGACCTGTGGGAGATCGAAGATGCCGCGGAACGCGCGGTCCCGAATGTCGATTTGAAGTTCGGGTGAGGGTCCCCGGTCACGCGTCGTGAGGCACGGGTCGCGCACGCGGGCGACCGGTGACTCCTGACTGAGGCCCGCCATGCCCGAAGCCCGGAATCTCTTCGCCCAGCAGGAATCCAACCGCCGCCGCTCGTTCTGGCTGGTGGCGGGGTTCATGCTGTTTTTTGCGTGGATTGGCTTCGGAGGGGACCTGGCCTTCTACCTGATGACGCGGGACCAGGTCGCCACGCCGGACGACCCCGCGCCGTATCACCACACGGTGCCCTGGATCGGGCTGATCCTCACGCTGGTGGCGGGCGGTATCTGCTGGTACTCCTGGAAGAAGGGACCGGAGCGGGTCCTCTGGTCCACCGGGGCCCGGGAGATCCTGGAGCCGTCGGACGACGATGAGCGACGGCTGGTCAACGTGGTGGAGGAGATGGCGATCGCCTCGGGCCAACCTCGACCCCGGGTGTTCCTGGTCCCGGATCCCGACCTCAATGCCTTCGCCACGGGGCTGGAACCGCGCACCGCGGCGATCGCGGTGACCGAGGGGTTGATCCGTCAGCTCAACCGTGACGAGCTGCAGGCCGTGGTGGCGCACGAGATGGCCCACATCCGGAACTTCGACACCCGCCTGATGACGCTGCTGGCGGCCATGGTCGGGGCGATTGCGCTGATGTCGGATGGCATGGGACGGATGCTGCGCTTCGGCGCCGGGGGGGACAGCAACCGCGGCGGGAAGGGGAAGGGTGGCAATCCCCTGGCGATCGTCGTGCTGGTGCTGTGGATCCTCAGTCTGATCATCGCCCCGGTGGTGGTGCGGCTCCTCTCCATGGCGGTGAGCCGCAAACGTGAGTTTCTGGCCGACGCGACGGGCGCCCAGTTTACCCGGAATCCGATGGCCCTGGCTGCAGCGCTGGAGAAACTGGACGCCGCCAGGGAACCAACCCGTGCCATCACCAAGGGCGCCGCCCACCTCTGCATCGTGGACCCGTCGGCCAGTCAGCTTTCGGCCAGGGAGGGCCTGGTGGGCGATATCTTCGCCTCCCACCCGCCCATCCGGGTCCGCGTGGCCCGACTCAAGGGCATGGCCTACCAGGCGGTGAAGGCACAGGCGGGTGGGGACGGATGACATGACCGCTCTGACCCTGCCCGTCTGGCTGTGGTCGGTGCTGGCGCTGCTGGCGGCGCTGGTCGGGTCGGGATGGATCCTGCTGGCCACCCGCTCAGCCCTGCGGCATCGGCTCAAGCGCTGGGCTCAGCGCGCCGTACTCCAGTTCCGGGCCCGGACGGATCGCTATAAGCTGGTCGAACGGGATCGCATCCGGGAAGCACTGCTGCAGGATCCGATTGTGCTGCAGGCGATCGCGACCCACGCCGGTCAGTACGTGCTCGCCGATGTCCAGGTCCGGGTGAAGGTGAACGAGTACATTGATGAGATAGTACCGTACTTCAGCGTCCTCTCCTACTACCGCTTCGGATACAATCTTTCCCGCCTGTTGATCAACCTGCTCTACAAGTCGTCGATCGAGTACCAGGACCAGGCCTCGCTGGGCCGCATCCCGCGGCGCGATGTGGTCGTCTATCTGATGAATCACCGCAGTAACGCGGACTATGTCGTGGTGGCGTATGTGCTCGCCAGGGTGGTGAGCATCAGCTACGCCGTGGGGGAGTGGGCTCGGACCTGGCCGCTGGAGTACGTGTTCAAGAGCTTTGGCAGCTATTTCATCCGGCGGCAGTATCGGGAGCCGCTGTATCACACGGTCCTGGAGCGCTACGTCCAGCTCATCACCAGGAATGGGGTCACGCAAGGCATCTTTCCGGAGGGAGGGCTTTCCCGTGACGGGGCGCTGCGCCCGGTCAAGATCGGGCTGCTGGACTATATCGTCTCGACCATCAACGACCCGACCTTCGACCGCGACGTCTGGCTGGTGCCCGTCGGCATCAACTACGATCGTGTGCTCGAGGACCGTACGCTCATCCGGGAACGAATCGTTGGCGCCCGTCGCCGCTCGCGCTGGTCCCAGTTGACCGGAGTGCTCGGCTACCTCGGTGCCAATCTGGTCCGGCTCCTGACGGGCCAACTGCGTCGCTACGGCCGAGTCGCCGTGACCTTCGGGACACCGATCTCGGTGCGGAGTTGGCTGGCGGAGCAGCTGCCCGGAGTAGTGGCCCTGCCACGGGCTGAGCGGCTGCCCCACATCCAGCGACTGGCGGAGCATGCGCTGGAGCGGATTGGCCAGGTAGTGCCGGTCACGCCGGTGCCGCTCGCTGCCGCGGCCCTGCTCTCGTTCGGGGCCAGCGTGGTCCCCCGGACCCGCCTGCTCGAACGATTGGACGATCTTCGCGACCAGCTCGATGAAGGCAACGCCAAGGTGGTCCGCCGCGAGCTTCCGATTACCGAGGTCTGGGCCCGGGCCTGGCTGATGCTCTCGATGCGCCGGCTGGTGGTCGCGGAGGGAGAGAATCTGGTGATCCTGCCGGCGGAACGTCCCCTGCTGGAATACTACGCGAACTCGATCCGACACCTGCTGCCGCCGACGGTGGCGATTGCGTGGTCGCCAGCGGGAGAAGTGGATCCGACGCTGCCGCGGCTGGCGAGTCGCGAGGAGCTGGATGTCATCACGCGGGAGCATCGGGCGGGTGGGTGATCCGCAGCATCCGCAGAATCCGCAGATTGCACAGATTACACAGATTCGCAGCATTCGCAGCATCCGCAGCATCCGCAGCATCCGCAGCATCCGCAGCATCCGCAGCATCCGACATCCGCAGATTACACAGATTACACAGATTACACAGATTCGCAGATCCGCAGTGGTTTGGTCCCATCCGCGTTTCCGGAGGTCCGACTTCACGGACGGCTCGCGCTATGCTGCGGGATGATCCAACCTGTACCGTCCGGGCAAGACCCGCAGACCTATGCGCTGATTGGCGCGGCGATGGAAGTGCATCGCGAGCTGGGCGCAGGTTTTCTGGAAGCGGTGTACCACGAATCTTACCAGCGGGAACTCGCCACGCAGGGCATTCCATTCGACAGTGAGGTCCCGCTGCAGATCCAGTACAAGGGCGGGGTCCTGCAGACCCGCTACCGGGTTGACCTGATCTGCTACGGGGAAATCGTTGTCGAGCTGAAGGCACTGCGGATGGTCGGTCCGCACGAAGAGGCCCAGGTCCTCAACTACCTCAAGGCCAGCAGCCTCACGCGCGGCCTGCTGCTGAACTTCGGTACCGCCAGCCTCTCGTTCCGCCGATTTATCTGGACCCACGAAGCCAAGCCGGAATCCATCTCTGCGTAATCTGCGAAATCTGCGAAATCTGCGAAATCTGAGAAATCTGAGAAATCTGCGTAATCTGCGGATCCGCGTAATCTGCGTAATCTGCGGATCCGCGGAATCTGCGAAATCCGCGGATCTGCGAAATCTGCGAAATCTGCGTAATCTGCGGATCAATACATCTGCGGATCTACCCCCGCATCGCCCCCAGCAGTTCCGTCACGAACGTTCCCGGATCGAAGGGGAGCGGCACCACATGGTCGGCGCCTGCCGCTCGGGCCCGCGAGCCGTCGTCGGGGACCAGCGCGACCAGGGTATAGAACCGGTTCGGGGCGGGGAGGAAGCCACAGAAGGCCTCCGCCGATGCACTCGCCCCCCCGGCGACGACGATCACCCGGGTGTTGAGTCGCTCGGCCCGTGTGGCGAGCTCGTTGATCGAGTTCACCCGCTCCACTGCAAAGCCGGCATGGGTCAGGAGCATGCCCACGACCCGGGCGATATCCGGCTCCGGGAACCAGACCACCGCCTCGCCCAGGTGGACCGAGATGGGCTGGCTCCGGCGGGAGAGGTCGATCATCGGGATGCCGTCGAGATACTCAGTCGTCCGGACCTCGCGCAGGCCACTGAGTCGCTGGAGGATCTCGCGTACCTGACCCAGGGCACCACGGATCGCGTCGACGGAGCTGCGCTGATCGCTCGTGAGGGAACTCGTCTGCAGCAGCTGCAGTTCGGCAAATGCCGTCATGAGCGGATTGTTAATCGAGTGATGCAGCGCCACGTTCACCTGGCCGATCGTGGCGATGCGCTCGGCGTGGACCAGGTCGCGTTCGGCGGCGGCCAGGGCATCCCGCAGGGCACGATGACGACGGACTCGCTCGATCACCTCGGGGAGCAGCTTGGTCAGCGAGCCGTCCTTGATCAGGTAGTCATCCGCCCCGGCCCGCAGCGCGCGCACGGCGAGGGCCTCATCACCATGCGCCGTCACCAGAATGATCGATGGTTGGGGACCGGCGGTGCGGAGTGCGGGCAGCAGCTCGAGACCGGTGGTGTCCGGTAGCTGGTGATCGAGCAGAATTACATCGGCGCTCTCGGCGGCGGTGACGGCAGCGCTGCCGGTGGTGACGAAGACCGGATGGTGGTATCCCGCCTCCGTGACCACCGACGTCAGCAGGCGGCCGAACGACTGGTCGTCGTCGACGATGAGAATCCGGAGACCTGGGCGTTCAGGCAGCACGGCTGGCCTCAGCTGGAGTGTCCTTGTGCTGCGTGAATCCCTGGCGGGCAAACTTTTCCCAGCCGCGCTTCCCCTGCCAGGCATCGAACAGGCCGCGCAGACGCCAGTACAGGGTGAGCCACCGCCAGAAGAGATTGTCCAGCACGGCATATCCGAGGAGGACCAGCACCTCCCGCCGCCGGCTGAAGGGCATCAGGCCGCGCTGGAGCCGGTCCGCCAAACCATAGCGGAACCGCCAGGCACCGACCAGCACGGCAAAGACATTGACCAGCGTTCCCCAGCCCAGGGATGCGAGCAGGAAGGCCACGAAGAACTGCCAGTTCATCACCGGGATGCCGAACCCGAGGTCAAGGATGAGGAACGCGGTGATGAACAGGTAGCCGGTCACTTCAATCACGGGCCCGTAGTACTCGAACAACCAGAACGTGGGCAGCGCGAAGAAGCCGATGCGCCCGAACTTCGGATCAAACAGCATCGCGCGATGATAGAACAACGATTCGCGCAGGCCACGGTACCACCGGCCGCGCTGTTTGCGGAGCGACTCGAGTGTCTCCGGCACTTCGGTCCAGGCCACCGGGTGCGGCAGGAACGCGACCCGGCGGTGCCGCAGCTTGTCGCGGACAAACCGGTGGAGCCGGACGATGATCTCCATGTCCTCGCAGACCGTCGAGGCCCGCTCGCCAACATACTCCTGGACGATCGCATGCTGCACCAACGGCGTGAGGTAGCCACCGGCGCGGATGACGGTTTCCTTCTCGAAGACGGCGAAGACGCCCGAGAGGATCAGGATCGAATCCAGGCGGTCGAGCCCGGTGCGCCCGGTGGTGAATGACCGCAGGTATTCCACCATCTGGAAGCGGGCCCAGGGGTGCGACGGCAGCCCGATGCTGATCACCTTGCCATTCCGGATGGTGCAGCCGTTGGCGATGGCCACCTGGCCGCCGACCACCACGATGCGCGGATCCTCCTGGATCATGCGCATCAGTTCCTTGAGAGCCCGCTGGTCCAGAATGCTGTCGGCATCGAGGCTCACGAAATACGGGGCAGTGGAGCAGTTGATGCCGGCGTTGAGCGCATCCGCCTTCCCGGCATTCTCCTTGTCGATGACGATGAGACGCGATACCGTGGCTGGCAGTGGCATCGTGGCTTCGTACATCGCCCGGACCTTGGCGGTGCCGATGGCATCGCGGTAGGGCAGATCGGTGCGTCGCAGCCGGAACGCCTGCTTGAGCACGTCGAGGGTCCGGTCGTTGGAGCCGTCGTTCACCACCACGACCTCGAACCGGGGATAGTCGCATTGAATGAGGTTGGTCACGCTGTCGACGATCGTCACTTCCTCATTGAACGCGGGAACCACCATCGTCAGCGGCTTGGTGTAGTCGCTGTCGTCGATCAGGTCCAGATCCTCGACGAAGTGCCCCGCGACCCGTCGCCGCACCTGTCGGGCGGAGAGGGCGATCAGCACCAGCATGTACCCGTTGTAGCCCAGGAAATAGGCCAGGAAGAAGGGCTGCAGGACCAGGCCGAGACTGGTGACAATGATCGCGAAGGCTTCGCTCATGCGCTGCGCGGCTCGTCCAGGGGATCGCGCCAGCGGGTGAGGAGCCGGCCCACCTTGTCGCGGATGGCCCATTGCGGGTCGGTCCGGAGGACGGTGTAGGCCGCCTCGTCGCCCAGCACGGCGAGGGCCAGTGCCGCGGGCAGGCGCCGTGCGGGGTCCTGATCGGTGCGGGCCAGCTCCCGGAGGGCATCGAGTGGTCCGGCGCGACGGACCATCGTCGCCGCCGCGGGCCGGGAGATCCCGGCATTGTCCGGCGGTTCGGTCCACTCCCCGCGGAGGAGTCGTACCACGAACAGTGCGGCACGCACCATTTCATCGGGATCGAGAAAGAGCGGCTCCAGGGCGTCGGTGTCGGGCGCATCCTGGAACGCGAGCGCGATGTCCTGTCGTACGCCGGGATCCGGGTCGCCCAGCTGCGCGGCCAGTTGGCCGTAGTACCGGGCCGCTCCCCACGCCTGCACCGCGGCGCGTCGCACGGGCACCGAGGGATCCGTCGTGAGCCCGACCAGGCCATCCTCGTCCAGCAGATCGGGCCGGGCGGTCCACAGCTCCGCCACGGCGATGCGTACGGCGGGGGCGGTACTCCGGCCCACGACCGCGATGACCCGTTTCAGGTCCGGGTGGTGCATGAACCGGGCGATCCGGGTCAGCAGGATGGCGTCGTCGCCCGTCAGCTCCATACCCAGTGCCAGGTCGAGAAAAGCCGGAAAGGCGCATTCCGCCTGCTCGGCCACGGTACGAAGCACCACCGGGTCATCTTCCGCCTTGAGCAATCGCAGCAGGCCTGGCAGCCCCTTGTCGGGGGCGATCCGGGCAAACAGCGCCACCGCGGCGTGTCGCACCGACTTGTGGGGGTCGGCCAGCGCCCGGCTGGCGGTCAGGTGCAGCTCGTCGAGATCGAGCATGCCACCCACGGCGGTGAGGGCGGCGGCCCGTACCTCCGGGACTGGGATCGCTGCGGATGACCGAGAGAAGCGCACTGCGGCTCCGCTCACCCTGGAAGGCCCGGAGCCCGGCGACCAGACGGACGCGTTGCTCCGGCGAGAGGACCCCCCGCATCCCTTCCGCCAGCGTGGCCTCCATCTGCTCCCGCGACGCGCTGCCGAGGGCCCGCAGCTCCACATGGCGTGCATCCCGCAGCCGCAGCCCCAGCAGCCGAAACTCGGCGTCGTTCTTCAGGCGCTCCCGCAGGACCTCCCGCAGGGCGTCCTCGTCCGCCATCTCCACTACGCGCGCCACGATGCTCTCCTGGTCGAATGCGCCCAGGGCGAGGACAGCGGCCGCCCGGACCGCGAGGGAGTCCTCCTCCGTGCAGAGACGCAGCAGCTCTACCTCGCCCCCCCGGATCCGAAAGACCCCGGTTGCGAGCGCCGCGCGCTCCCGGACCAGCGGGGAGGGATCGGCCCGCAAGAGGTGGATCAGCGCGGGCGTCAGGGTGGCGTGGTCGAGGCGCACGAGCGCGTCCACCGAGCGTGCCCGCACGAATTCATCGGCGTCGCCCAACCCTTCTTCGAGCAGGCGCAGCCCGCGCGCATCGGTGACCCGACCAAGCACCTCGGCGGTGGCGGCACGTACCGACGGGTCGCGATCATGGAACAATGTTTCCAGCAGCCGCATCGGGTGTGGCGCGCGGAGTCCTCCCATGATCTGCACCACACGGACCCGGCTGGCGCCATCATCCCGCTCCAGCAGGAGGTCGAGAATCTGGGACAGGGCCTCCCGGTCGATGCGGGCCACCGCACGGGTGATGGCATCGGCCAGCTCCGACCCGGCGGATTGAAAGGCCTTGATCAGCGCTGGGATGGCCACCTGGTCTCCGACTTCGCCCAGCGCCATCGCGGCTGCAAGGCGGGTCGGCTCCGACGGGTCGTGCAGCAGTCCCATGAGGAGCGGCGTCGCCCCGCGCCAACCGGCTTCTGCCGCCCCTTCCGCCGCGGCGGCACGCACCCGCGCATCGGGATCCCCCAGCAGGCGAGCAAAATCGACTTCCGCTCCGCGGGCCTGGACCAATCCCAGCGCGCGGGCCGCAGCGGCACGGACCAGCGGGTCGGCGTCGCTGGTTCGCGGGGTGATGACCTCGGCCAGCTCGCTGCCCCCAAGATCACCCAACAGGCCGGTGGCCGAGGCTCGCACCCGCTCGTCGGCGTCGCCCAGCGCGGTGAGCGCCACCGGCACCGCATCGGTGGCCCCCAGCGCATGCAGGGCATCGAGCGCGTGGCTGCGGAGCAGCGGCTCGGCGTCGTGCCGTACCCGGTCGATCAGTTCGTCGGCGAGGTCCTTCCGGTCCGCGGTACGAATGGCGCCGATCATGGCATCACGGACCGCCGGCGACCGATGGTGCAGATGCTCCGCGAGGAGTTCGCGGGCGCCGGCCACGCCGAACTTGACGAGCACCTCCTGGGTGTCCCCTGTACCACTGCCCTCCTCGAGCTGGGTCACCAGGCGGGCGGGGACACCGAGTCGCTCCAGCGCGACGGCGGCTCGAATCCGGATCTCCGGATCCGGATCATCCAGCGCCAGCATGAGCGGGGCTTCGGCACTGGTCCCGATCTGTTCGAGCGCCTCGACGCTGCGCATGCGCACCCACCACGCCGGATCGCCCAGCGCCCGCACCAGCCGATCGATGACCTCGCTGCCGGGAAACTGTCCGAGGGCCCCTGCGATCCGGGCCCGGACGAAGGGGGCAGGATCGGACAGGAGGTGATCCAGCAGGTAGCTGACGGCCCGCCGATCGCCGAGTCGGCCCAGGGCGCCGGCGCACTTGGCCCGGACTTCGTCGTCCTGATCCTTCAGGGCGGCAATGAGGGCGGGGAAGGACCGCGGGGCCTTGAGTTCGCCCAGGATGTTGGCGGCCCAGGCGCGCGCTGGATGGCGGGAGCCATCGCTCAGGAAGGCCATCATCGGATCGACGACGGCATCGCCGTGGCGCACCAGGATGTCGGCGATACGCGGCGCCAGCCAGACCTCGGCGCTCTTGAGCGCCTCGACGAGAGCACCCACTGCCCGCGGGTCGCCAATGCGCGCCAGGGCCCGCAGGGCGATCTCCCGCACATCAGCGTCTTCGGCCCGCGTGGCCTGTACGGTTTCCAGCAACGCGGGCACCGCCTTGGCGTTGCCGACGCGCCCCAGCAATTCCGCGGCAAACGCGCGCTCCCGCCATTGCCGCGCAGTCCGGAGGCGGGTGGCGTACTTGTCGACCAGCCCCAACCGGTCGTAGGCGTCGAGCAGCCAGGCTGGTCGCTCCGTCACCGCGCGGGCCTGTTCCTCGAGCAGCGCTTCGAGGGCATCGAAGTCCCGCAGGGTCTGCAGCTGACGCAACTGTGGCTCGAGCAGCTGCCGGTCACGAACGGCGAGGCCGGCGACGAGGTCCCGGTACAGGCCCTTGCGCCGGTCGAGACTGTGCTCGATTCGGGTGAGGTAGCTGGCGTAGGCCAGCCAGAACAGCACCGCCAGAATGCCGAGACCGATCACGGTCGCGGCGAAGACTACCACGATCTCCAGGAAGGTCACGGGCCTTCCGTAAAGCGGTCGAGCGTCTGCATGAGTTTGATCACATCCACCGGTTTGGCCATGAATGCGTCCGCGCCGACCTCTGCGGCCCAGAATTCATCAGCGGGCTGATCCTTCGATGTACAGATAATCACGGGGATGCCGGCGGTGACAGGGTCGGATTTCAGTCGGCGGCAGGCCTGATACCCGTTCATGTTCGGCATCATGACGTCCAGCACAATGATGTCCGGGGGATGGGCCCGGGCGCTGGCGATTCCGGTCTCTCCATCGGGGGCGGTGGATACCCGCCAGCCCCCACTGGCGAGCACCCGTTCCAGCAGGCGCCGCTGATCGGGATCATCTTCTATCACCAGCACGAGTCGGCTCATGAGGACATCGATACCGTTGTGCGAGGACCACGCGCCCCAGCCACGGTCGGGGAGGGCGTCCTACGTGGATGGATCGTCGAGGAAGACCAGGCCGTGGCGTCGCTGGACGGCCGATTCGAGTGCGCGGTAAATGTCGGGATCGAGGACGGAACCAGCGAGGTCGCGCATCCGCTCGACCGCCGTGTCAGTCGGCATCTTTTCCTGGTAGGGGCGGGCGGTGGTCAGCGCGTCGAAAATCTCGGACGCGGCGAGAATGCGGCCGCCGAGGGGGATGGTGGTTCCCTCGAGATGATCCGGATAGCCCTGGCCGTCCCACCGCTCATGATGTCCGCGCACGTAGGCGATGATGTCGCCCAGGTGTACCAGAGGGGCGAGGATCTGGGAGCCCACGACCACGTGCTGCTTCACCTGCTCGTATTCCTCAGTGGTCAGCGGACCTTCCTTGTTCAGGATCTCCTCACGGATGCCGATCTTGCCGATGTCGTGGAGCCGTCCCGCCATCCGGACCTGCTCCACGATATCGTCGCCCAGTCCCATTTCACTGGCGATCAGGGCACCGAGATCGGCCACCCGGGTGGAATGGCCCCGAATGAAAGGGTCCTTCGCTTCCTGGGCATTCACCAGCGCTTCGAGCGTCGCCACGCTGAGCCGCTCCAGCTTCGCGCGTTCCCGCCGCAACTCGGCGGTGCGCACGGCGACTTCCTCTTTCAGCCACTGGTTCAGGTTGGCCTGTTCGACCTGGCTGTCGCGACGACGGATGGCGTGAAGGATCGCGCGCGCCAGGTCCGCCAGATCGATCGGTTTGGTGAGATAGTCCATCGCCCCCCGCTGCATGCAGAGGGCGGCACTGGTGGCGTCATTGACGGCGGTCAGCATCAGGATGGCGAGGCCCGGCTCGACCTCCAGCACCTGCGGCACCAGGTCGATCCCGCTCTTCCCGGGCATGCGTACATCGAGCAGCATGACCGAGATCTTCTGCCGCTGGATGATCCGGAGTGCATCCTCCCCTGACGGGGCGGTATGCACGTCGTAGCCCTGCTGGGTCAGGAACTTCTTCAGGGCGTTGCGGATCGGCTCTTCATCGTCGACTACGAGCAGGCTGATCGGGGCATCGGCCAGCGGCACCGGAGACTCCGGATGCGAGGGGGGATGCTGGATGCGCTGGCATCCAGTACGTCACGCTTGAGTCTAATTTGGTGCTGCGGCCCTGTATAGGCAGCCGGGGGCGCGTCTGGTCAGACCGTGGCGCGGTCCGGGAGTAGCCACCTCAGCGGGGCTCCTCAGCCGACGAAGTCGACCTGTACCGGGTGCGGGATGATGCCGGCCGCGTGGCCCCGCTTGAGCAGTTCCCGCACGGCGTCCCGGCCCCGGTCGCCGTAGTCCACCGTCCAGTCGTTCACATACATCCCGACGAAGGTATCGGTTCGCTCGTCACCGATACCGCGGTTGTACTGCTTGGCGTGCGCCAGCGCCGGCGCGCGGTGCTCGAGGGCGTACACGATACTGGCCTTGAGGTCGCGCGCGACCTGCGTGATGACCGCCTCGCCAAGGTCGCGGCGCACCACATTGCCACCCAGGGGGAGGGGGAGGCCGGTGTCGGCGAACCACCAGGCGCCCATGTCGGCCCAGAGGTGAAAGCCATCATCCTGATAGGTGAGCTGGCCCTCATGGATCAGAAGTCCGAGATCCACCGTCCCCGCCTTCACCGCGGCTTCGATCTGGTCGAAGGGGATGACGACCGCCTCGAACTCGGGCTGGAAGAGCCGCAAGGCGAGATAGGCGGTGGTCATGGTGCCCGGTACCGCGATCCGCTTGCCGCGGGCGGCGGCACGGGGATCGGCCGGCGCCGGCGTCAGGCTCACCAGCCGGGGACCGTAGCGGTCGCCCATCGAGGAGCCACTGTTGAGCAGCGCGTACTTGTCCGCCAGGTAGGCGTAGGCATGGATCGAGACCGCCGTGACCTCGAGATCCGCCTGCAGGGCCCGGCGGTTGAGGGACTCGATATCCGACAATTCGTGAACATACCGCAGATCGCCGGTGTCGATCTTGCCCTCGGCGAGAGCGTAGAACATGAAGGCGTCGTCGGAGTCGGGCGAATGCGCGACGTGAATCGTGCGAGGCATGAGTTAGCGGGGCTGAAGCTGGCGTCGCAGGTCGTCGAGCATGGCCCGGTGTTCGTCGTACTCGGGGCGGCCGCTGCCGATCTGGCGATCAAAGTGGTCGAGGAATTGCCGGGAATACTTCGCGATCGCTGCTGAGTCCGCGCGGGACTGTGCGACTTCCAGCCGCAGCATGTCTCCCATGAGGTGCTGCGGGGCGATCGCCTGAATGGTGTCCGCCAGCGCCAGGGCGGCGGGATAGTTCCCGGCACGGATCTGCAGGGCGCCGGCATGGTACCGGAGGTCGACGTCGACGGTGTCGATCATGCCGTAGGCCGCGAGCGCCATCGGCATGAATCGCTGGACGGTGGCACTGTCGCCGCTCTCCCCCGCCGCCATCACCCGGTCGTGCAGCCGGAGGAACCGCTCGCGGGGCGACATCTGGCTGATATCCGGCGGGGCGCCTCCGGTCGGACGCTCAGCGCCACTCTCTCCAGGGCGAACATTGCCGGCGTTGGCCATGTCGGGCGCGGTCTGGCCGGGCGCCTCCCGGTTCACGGAATAGACAATCAGGGCGAGGGCCAGGGCCACCGTGGCCCAGGCCCCGATCCAGACTCGACGCTCATGGGCGCTGGTCTCGGACTGCGCCCGGCCGCAGCGATGGCAGTATCGGGCACCGGGGCTGAGCAGGCTCCCGCAAGCGGGGCAGGTGGTCACGGCGGTCGCGGCAGCAGCGGAGGTTGTCATCTGGCCGAGGAATATAGAGGATCGGCTTGTCCCGCGTGCGACCTCCCGTTAGCGTTGCAGACGAACCCGGAGGATTCATGGCCCAGCCACAGCAGCCACCGCCGGTCCCGCTGCCCGATGCCCCTGCGGCCCGGCACCTCGGGGATCTGGCCCGCAGCCAGACCCGCTGGAGTGTGTACCTCGAAACCCGGATGCAGGGTACCCTGGCGCAGGGTCGCCTGCATTTCGTCGAAGGCACTCGCCACAAGAGCACCGGCTGGATCTTTCGCGAATGGACCGAGCGGGAGATCATCGACCGCTTCACCGACTTCAGCCCGGTGGAGCTGTGGAAGCTGCTGGAGAGTATTGGTTGAGGCAGACGGTCATGAGTCGCGAGTCACCTCCGGACTCGTGACTGGTGACGTGTGACTGATGCAGACCAGCCTTCACTCCAATACGCCCCATGCCGACGCCCCCCCGCCCCTCGATCACGGATTTTCCCCGGCAGTTGAGCCGAGCCTCGAAGGCGGAGGTGCTCAAGCTGGCGCAGGAATTCCAGGTCGACTTTCTGCGACTGCAGTTTACCGATATCCTCGGGATCAACAAGAACGTCGAGGTACCCCGCAGCCAGTTCGGCAAGGCGCTCGACGGAGAAATCATGTTCGACGGCTCCTCGATCGAGGGTTTCGCCCGGATCGAGGAGAGTGACATGCTGCTGGTGCCGGACCTGCCCACCTTCCGGGTCCTGCCGATGGACGATGAAGGAGGCCGGGTGGCGCGGCTGCTGTGCGACATCTACACCCCCGATCATCAGCCGTTCGCGGGCTGCCCCCGACTCACCCTCAAGCGCCAGATCGCCCGGGCCAACACCCTGGGCTACAGCATGATGGCCGGCTGCGAGGTGGAGTTCTTCCTGTTCGAGAAGGACGCCCAGGGGAACATCAGTACCGTCACCCACGATCAGGGCAGTTACTTCGATCAGACCCCGGTGGACAACGGTGAGGAGCTGCGCCGCCTGATCGTGAACGACCTCGAATTGATGGGATTCGAGGTGGAGGCGGCGCATCATGAGGTCGCGCCGGGCCAGCACGAGGTCGATTTCCGCTACGCGGATGCCCTCACCACGGCCGACAACATCGCGACCTTCAAGTTTATCGTCCGCAGTATCGCCAACCGGCACGGCTTTCTCGCCTCGTTCATGCCCAAACCGATCCAGGGCCAGAACGGCAGCGGGATGCATACCCACCAGAGCCTGTTCCGCGGCAAGGACAACGCCTTCTATGACGCGGGGACGGAGCATCAGCTCTCCGCCGTGGCGCTGAGCTACGTCGAAGGGCTGCTGCAGCATGCCCGTGGCTTCTGCGCCATCACCAATCCGCTGATCAACAGCTACAAGCGGCTGGTCCCGGGGTATGAGGCACCGGTCAACGTGGCGTGGAGCATGCGGAACCGGTCGCCGCTGGTCCGCATCCCCGAACGGCGGGCGGAGGGCACCCGCTGCGAACTGCGGATGCCCGACCCCTCCGCTAATCCCTACCTCTCCCTGGCCGTGCAGCTGGCGGCTGGGCTGGATGGGGTGGAGCGCAAGCTCGAGTGCCGCGAGCCGGTCAACCGGAACATCTTCCGGATGAGCTTTCGCGACCGGCGGAAGTACCAGATCGATGACCTGCCGCGCGACCTGCACGAGGCCCTGGACCGGTTCGAAAAGGATGACGTGATCAAGACGGCGGTGGGCGACCACATCGCGGAACGGTTCCTCGAGGCCAAACGGGAGGAAGTGGCCCGGTTCAACCGGGAAGTGACCGGGTGGGAAATCGACGCCTACCTGGGCCGCTACTAGCCGGGCAGCGCCCGGTCCGCCGGCCTATTCTCCGATCCCCACCAGCGGCATCCTCCCCAGCCCCACATCAATGCCCAGCTGTGCCACCAGCGGCCTGGCCCCGGGAACATCGCTGTCATAGTTCTGGCCGAAGGATCCGGTGATCCGGAGATCGCGCGAGACGGTATAGTCGAGGAGCGCGACGGCCCGGACTGAAGTCGTGGTCGGGCCTGCGTCGGGATTCCGGCTGCGGTAGATCCACTCACCGGACAGGCTCAGGGGACCCCGGTCCCACCGCACCCGTCCGCCGATATCGAGCAGCGAGGCCTCCACCCCGGAGGGGAGTGTCCGCAGGAACCGTCCCACCGCCATGAAATCGAGGTGATCGTCGGCCGGCCGGTAGCTGGGCGTCAGCCAGATGCCGATCCGATCGACTTCCGCATTATCCCAGGACCCCTCCGGAAACCGGGCGGAGACGGCGCCCGCCAGTTCAATGGCCCACCCCACGCGGGCATGGTCGAGCTGCTGAATCCCGAGGGCGATGGGCCGGATCGCCGCCACCGCGGCCGCACTGTCTGTCGCCGCTTCCGCCGCCGCGCGGGTCAGCGCGTCACGCGCCCGGGCACAGGGGCGGTCGCAGCGGTCACCGGCAGGGAGTGCCGCCAGCTGCTCCCGCAGCTGGTCGAGCGAATCGACCGCCAGCAGGAACGCCGTCTGGGCCAGGGTGAGCCGCTCCCGCTCGGTCGCCAGGAACGGCGAGGCGTGGCCGGCGGCGACCAGGGTGCGCAGGCCGAACCCCAGCGCCGTTGCCCCCGAATCCCCGGACCGGGCGGTGGCCAGGGAGAGCGACAGCGACTGGAGCATGGTGCGACCGAGCCCCGCGGCGTAGTACTGGTCGAAGGTGAGCGTGGGGTGGTCGCCCAGCCAGTAGGGCGCGATCGCGAGGGCGTAGTTCTGCGGCAGCATGCTGCCCTGGTCGGTCGCGCTGATCAGGCTGACGGCGAGGGCGCGCGGCGTGGTGGGGCGCTCGATCGCGGTCGGTTCGAGGTCGAGCAGCGCGAACGCCGGCGCCGAGGGGGTCCGCGCGTCATCGATCCGGAAGGAGAGACTGTCCTGGGCCTGGACCGTCCGGGCCACCAGCAGGAGGCCGCCGAGCAGCAGGGCGGGGAGACGCGGGCTCATGTGAAGTGCACCGTGGCCCGATAGACGATCGAGTCACCCTCGGTTTCCACGGTGGCCTCGAGGCCCAGGGAGGTGGGAGCGACCCCGCCGCTCAACCGGTAGGTGATACTGGTGTGGTTGGTCTTGTCGTTCACATCGGTGACGACCGACTTGATGAACAGGGTGCGGCCGCGCAGCGTGCTTCCCTTGCCCAGCGACAGTCCCTTGATCTGCCCCACGGCGAGCGGCTGCCGGGTGCCGATGCGCACCAGGGAGGTCCCCAGTTGGGCATCGCCGATCACCACCGTCAGCTTGACCGGCTGGCTGTTCCGGACGGTGTAGGATGCGTCGAGGTCGACTGCCATGCAGGCTCCGTGGATGGCGGGTGTCTCGGCCGTGGCGATCGGCCGGAGTTGCAGGGTTGAACGCCGCCGTTCCGTCATTGCCTGACGGAGCCGGCTCGGATCACCAAGGTACCACCAGGTCCAACCGCGGTCGAGCTGGCGGGGAAGGGCGGTCCCGGGTCCTTGACAGTCGCTCCTCCGCCGGATATCTCACAGCATACACCCAGCACAATCCCTGGCTCCATCTGGTGGAGGCACGATACATGGCGGATCCGGCACCCCGGACGCGTCCGGTCGAGATATTGATCGGCACGGAAGTGCGCTTGTACGGCGACGGCATTCGCCAATCGCTGGACGCCCAGGCTGGATATCGTGTGGTCGGGATTGCCTCCCGGTCGGCGGACCTGCTCCTGAAGGTGGAACAACGGCTGCCGGACGTCATCCTGCTGGATCAGGCGTTGCCGGGGAGTCTGGAAACCCTGCGTGGGATCCGTCGGTTGCTCCCCTCCAGCCGGGTCGTGGCGCTCGGGGAACCTGACCCCGACGAGGCGCTGCTGGCCTGGGCCGAGTCGGGTGTGGCGGGGTTCGTGGCGCGGGATGGCTCGATGCAGGACCTGGTGGCCAGCGTGGAGGCGGCGCTCCGTGGCGAGCTCCATTGCTCCCCCAGGGTCGCGGGCCAGCTGCTCCGCCGGCTCGCCTCACGGGCAGAACAGGAAAGCCGCCTGCCCCCGAGACTCCCACTCACCGCCCGGGAAGCCGAAATTTTCCGGTTTGTTGACGAAGGGCTGTCCAACAAGGAAATCGCCGCCCGGCTTGGCATCGAAGTCGGTACGGTGAAGAACCACGTGCACAATCTGCTCGAGAAGCTGCGGGTCCGGCGCCGCTCCGAAGCGATCGAGCGCCTCCGCGGCAAGGATCCCCGCCGTCCCACCCCGCACCCGCTCCGCCTCCCCGACTGAGTCCGTCGCGCCGGTCTATTGCGAGGCGGCCCGCAGCCGCTTGAGCATCTGAATCTGGCCGGTGTGGTAGGCGTCGTGCATCGCGATGCCGATGACCATTTCGCCCCAGGTCCACCGCTTGGCGGTGGGTGGCCGGCGGGAGAGCAGCGCGGGGTCCAGCCGGGCGATGCCTGCGACGAGCTGCCGGTGTTCCTCCGCCAGCAGGGCTCGATCCGCCTTCCACGCCGCCTCGTCCGGGACCGCGGGCAGGGCGGGGAAGTTGGCCGGACTGCGGGGAAAGCGCGGCAACTCGCCGCGCTCCAGATGCCGGCGAATGGTGTACTTCCAGTAGGTGATGTGCAGGGTGAGGCGCCAGATGCTCTGTTTCCCTCCGGGCGGCAGCCAGCGGGCCGTCGCTGCGGTCACCCCGCGGAGGGCGGTGAGCGGTGTCGGCCCGCCATGCCAGGCGGATCCATGCGGCGGCTGCAGCGTCCGGGCGATCAGCGCCAGCGTGTCTCGGCTCATGGCCACTCCTTGCGGACCATTCTGAGGATGGCCGCGACCACGACCGTGGGTTGTTCTTCATGGATGTGCAGGCCGGCCCCGATGACCGTCTGCTGTTCGAAATCCGGTAGCATAGTCTCCAGCGTTCGAATCCGTCCCTCCCCGACGCCGCCCTCGTGTACCGTTCCGCCCACCAGCAAGCGGACGGGAATGTGGATGTTTGGTAATTGGGGCTTGAGCGCGTCGGGCTCCGGGGAGTTCTGCATCCCCTTGAGGGCCCGCAACACCTGGCCAATGTCGCCCGCGGGTCCCTCGGTGTAGTGCTCGATGACCTCGTCGGTGACCCAGGAGGTATCGCCCGACGTCGCCATCAATCCCTTCCGCAGCTCGTTCTTGATCCGCCCCCGGCCGACAAACAGCTTGATCAGGAAGGCGAACTTGAGCGCCTTCTTCACCCCCGGCACAGCGGCGCTTTCCAATGCCCCGCCCTCCACCAGGAGCAGGTCGTCCACCAGGTCCGGGCGGGCGGCAACCAGCCGCAGCGCGATGGCCGTTCCGACCGCGTGCCCCATCATGGTCACGTGCGACAGGTGCAGGGTGTCCATGACTGCCGCGACCCGTGCGGCCTGGGCGGCGTGCGAGTAGTCGGCGTCGCCGGGCCGGGAGGACCAGCCAACGCCCAGCGGTTCGACGATGACGGTGTGGATCCCCGCCTCCGTGAGCGAAGGCAGGATCTTGCGGAAGGCATAGGCGGGACTGATGAGCCCGGGTACGATCACCACCGTCGGTCCGGTCGCCGGTCCGACTGCGGTGACCTTCAGCGATTCGGCCGGCGTCACGGTGATGAAGCGGGCGACGGAGTCAGCCGGGGCTGCCGGAAGGGTCAACGCGAGGAGCAAAGTGATCATGGGGGCGGAATGTGGCGGGGGTCCCCGCACCAAGGCAAACGGGTGTGCATGGAAAAGTGACACATGCTGGAATGACACGAACCAACTGGAATTACGCTAAGCGGTGCGAATCGGCGTGGAAGGTTCCGGCGAACCCCGTCAGGTCTCCGGCTTCTAACTCATTGTTTTATATCGTCTTGCATGCAAGATGCCGGGTATGGGTCATCCGTCACATTCGGCCTTCGTCTCGAGTCATTATAGGAACGGGAGTTGCTCATCCAGATGTCCGAGCATATCTGCATTTCTCCTCGACGTCATGGACCGAGCATGGACAGCCGCTTTGCTGGCACTCGACAGACCGTCATTCTCGCCGCGGGCAATGGCTCCCGGCTGACGGCCAAGCGGGGCGACCTCCCCAAGCCGCTGGTGCGGGTGGCGGGGCGGACGCTGATCGAGCATGCCCTGGATCAGGCGGTGGCGGCAGGCGTCGAGGAGGCGGTGATTGTCACCGGGAAGTCCGCCGACCAGATGCAGGCGCACCTGGCCACGGTCGAGACCCCGCTCAAGATCACCCTGGTGCACAACGAGCGGTACCACGACCCTAACGGGGTGTCGCTGCTCTGCGCCGAGCCCTTCCTCACGGGGCCATTCTACCTGCAGATGGCCGACCATGTCTTCGCTCGGCCGGTACTGAAATTTCTCGATCATCCGGACGCGGCGCGCAGCGGGGCGGCCCGCTTGCTGGTGGATTTCCACCCGGCGGCCAATCTGGATGAAGCGGATGCCACCAAGGTGCAGGTCAGCAACGGGCTGATCACCGCGATCGGCAAGGATGTCTATCCCTACGATGCGGTCGACACCGGCTGTTTCCGGCTCGACACCCGCATCTTCGACGCGCTCCGCCTGGTGGCACAGACGGAGGCCCCCTCGGTCACCCTGGGCATGCGGCAGCTGATCGCTCGCGGCGAATTCGCGCCGGTTGCCCTGACGGGAGTGCGCTGGACTGATGTTGACACGCCCGAGGATTATGCGACCGCCGAGCTGCTCCTGAGCGCCTGCCTGCGCCGACGCGCCACCGGGCTTGAGGCCATCGTCGCAGCCTGAACAGCCGGTGAAAGAAGCGAGTGAGTGAAGCAGGTGAGAAAGCGGGTGAGAACAGCGGGTGAGAACAGCGGGTGAAAGAGGCGGGTGAAAGAGGCGGGTGAGAATGGCGGGTTACCGCCTGACCTCACCCGCTTTTCTCACCCGCTGTTCTCACCCGCTGTTCTCACCCGCTGTTCTCACCCGCTGTTCTCACCCGCCGTTCTCACCCGCCGTTCTCACCCGCCGTTCTCACCCGCCGTTCTCACCCGCTCTCCCCGCCGTTCTCACCCGCCGTTCTCACCCGCTGTTCTCACCCGCTGTTCTCACCCGCTGTTCTCACCCGCCGTTCTCACCCGCTGTTCTCACCCGCTGTTCTCACCCGCTGTTCTCACCCGCTGTTCTCACCCGCTGTTCTCACCCGCTGTTCTCACCCGCCGTTCTCACCCGCCGTTCTCACCCGCTGTTCTCACCCGCTGTTCTCACTGGCGTCGGGCCGCCGTAGACGATCCATTCCACGACAATCGCGACCGCCGAGACCGTCCAGACGATGGCGCACCAGGCGAGGGCCAGTTCCGGCAGACCGATGATTGCCATCGGCAGGTAGAAAAAGGTGAAGAAGTCCCGCCGGCCCGCGATTTCGACACTCAGCTTGATGGCATCGAAGCGGTTGCGCGGCTTCGGCACGCCCGTCACCGGCATCGTGCTGCGCCACTGAATGCTGTTGACGCTGCCACTCCCGCCACCGCGGAGGATCAACGCGGCATAGAGGGAAATCTGGTACACGATGTGGATGACGACCCCGATGACGCCGAGGACCAGCGCCACCGTGGACCCCGCCTGCCACAGCACCCAACTGGTGGCCGCAAAGAATCCCAGGTTGACGATGTCGTCCAGCACCTGGTCCAGCCATTCGCCCAGTCGCGACCGGATGTACTTGAGCCGGGAAATCTCGCCATCGCAGCCGTCGAGGATCGACTGGGCCTGCAGCAGCAGGGCTCCCGGGATCAGCCAGGGGACTCCCCCCAGCGCCACCACCAGGATGGCGGCGATTCCGAACAGCGCGGCGACGCCGGTCATCTGGTTGGGGGTGAGGCTGGTGTCGAGCAACAGCCGGGTGATGCGGAGCGAGATGGGGCGGTTGATATTCCGCGAAATGATGCCGTCGGTGGCCTTGAGCAGGGCGGCGAGCAGCTGCGATTCGGCCTGCCGTCGCGCTGCGCCGTCGGTCGCCGCGACCATGAACTCATCCGGGGAGTGCGGTGCCGTTTCAAGGTCTCCCCGATAGCCCCGCTGCAGGAGCCGTTTGGGGAGTGCCCGGTGCCACACCAGCCCGAGTCTGGCCGAGAGTTCGACCGCCGGGACCGGCTCGGTGGGTGCGATGCTGACGACGGTGGCCGTCAGCCGCGCATCGACCGGGAGCTCCCCCTGTGGGATCCCCTGCACCAGGATCTCCTGGCAGCCGGCATCCTGCAGCGACAACAGCTGGCGCAGCAGCACCGACAGCCCGGCCACCCGGGCGAAGGGATCGCCTGCCGGCGGTGCGGTGAGCAGCGCCCGGACCGTCATGTGGCCACGCTCCTCGGTTCGAGCATCATGAGGAGGGCGAGGTAGAGGTTGAGCGGGAGGGCGCAGAGCAGGAAGTAGAGGAGAATGGCCGGGGGCCAGAACGCTGCCGCGACACAGCAGAGATAACCGATCGCGAAGTGGGTGCCGATGCCCAGGAAGGTCCAGGCCCGCATGCGGCCGGCGTTGGCGGCCCGGAACCCCGCCGGGTCGGCGGAGGGCTTGATGGCGAGGGCGGCATGCTGGGCCCGGGAGTACTGCTGGTACGCGAGCAGCAGGAGGGCATCCCACAGCCGTCCTTCCTTCAGCGCCCGGGCGCGATCGGCGGCCAGCTGCTCCGGGTTTTCTTCCCGTTCCGAGTAGCCCACCCGCACCCGCGCGATGTACCGGGTCTTGCTGTGATCGAAAAGCCAGGACTGAAACGCCGAGCTGACGAGACCGGCGAGGCCGATCAGCCAGAACCAGCCGTTGTGGTGGACGGTGGCCATGTAGTAGGACCCTCCGATCCCCAGGGCGATCCCGACAGCGTAATCTGCGAGTCCATCGAGTACCGCGCCGGTCGTGGATGAGATTCCACGGATTCGCGCCAGCTGGCCGTCACAGCAGTCGAGGACCACCGACAGGTAGAGCAGTACTCCTGCGCCGATGAGGAGCGCAGGGCGGTGGGCGCCCAGACCCACGAGGATCCCGGACGTGACCCCGACCAGTCCACTGAGCAGGGTGACCTGATTCGGTGTGATGGAGGTGCGGGCCAGGCCTCGGACGAGGACCCGGGCCGGCGGCCGGTGGAAATACTCATCCACCAGCTCTTCCGCCTCCAGCGGTTTGACGGCGACCGCCGGGGCGCTGCTACCGGGCGAAGCGGGCCCGGGCGTCCTCGAGGTCGGCGAGGTCATCAATCTCAGTCCATTCGTGGTGGCCGATCGGGACAGTCCGAAAGGTGACGCCGGTCTGGATCATCCGCTGGAAGGCATCTTCATAGTAACCCTGGGTGTCGCCCGCCTCACGCATGGCATCAAGGGTTGCCCAGAAGATATCGAGGGCAGCCCCCCGACCTTCTGGATGCCGATCGACTCCCCCGCGGCGGCCGCGGGGTCCAGCTGTTTCGACAGGCGCCGGACCTGCCCGCGGTCGTCCAACTCGGCCTTCATTTCCTCCTCGGCCAGCTGGGTTTCGGTATCGAGCAGCAGCGCCGAAGGAGAACGCTCCGCCGTGAGCCGGGTGAGCGCGTCTCCCGTGAGGACGACATCACCGTCGCAGAGCACGATCCCGCGGGCGTCCACCTGGGCCCGGGCGGCAAGCACGCTCATGCAATTGCCGGTGGTGGCGAAGTCGGGATTCGGGGCGAGCCTGATCTCCATGCCCACCGGGGGCTGCTGCTGCAGGTGCGCCGTCACGTCCTCGGCCAGGAACCCGGTCACGATCACCACCCGGTGAATGCCGGCAGCGGCGAGCCGTTCGAGCTGACGGGCAAGAATGGTCTTGCCGCCCACGTCGATCAGGCACTTGGGGGTGGTCAGGGTCAGGGGCCGGAGGCGGGTGCCGCTGCCGGCTGCCAGAATGATGGCCTGGTACTCGCTGGAGGGGTTGGACACGGGAGCAGAATACCGGGGCCCTACCCGCCGAGCAAGGCGCCCGGACGCAGCGAGGGGGCTGAAAAGAACGCGTGGGCCCGCACCGCAGTGCGGGCCCACGTGCTTCCAGCCCCCTCGCGGCCTCGGGCGCCTCAGCGCCGGCGCGGAAGGTCGGCGATATCGGCCACCGTCTCGAGGAACCGGTCGATCGTAGCCAGGTCGATGTCTCCCATGTTGGCCACCAGGAAGCAGTCGTGGCTCACCGGTCCCTTGCCGCGATAGACCAGGAAGCCCCGCTGACGGAGATCCTGGTAGAAGGTGTCGAAGCTCAGTCCCGGAGGCAGCTGGGCCACCGTGAGCGAGCTGGAGCTGCCCGGACCGTCGTACCGCAGCTTGAGGCCAAGCCCGAGAAGGCCGGTGCGGAGGCGGTTGTTGAGGGCCTGGTACCTGGTGCGGCGCCCGTCCACGCCGCCGTGATCTTCCAGCTCGTGCAGCGCGGCCTCGAGTGCGGTGATCGCAGGGACGGCGGGGGTGAACGGGCGTCTGGCCATTCTCCTTCAAGGCGGTGCGATAGCGGCGCAGGTCGAGATACATCGACCGCGGCCGGACATGCGCCGTTTCCTGCCAGATGTCCTTCCGGGTGATGACGAACGCCGCACCGGCGACGCCATGCAGGCACTTGTTGGCGCTGCCGATCGCGATCGAGGCCCGCGAGCGGATCATGTCGAACTCTTCGGCGCCCAGGCTCGAGACCACGTCCACGATGAAGCGGATGTGTCGCGGCGCCAGCAGCCGGCCGATTTCGTTCACCGGATTGAGTCGCGCGACGCTGGTCTCGTGATGGACCATGGCGACGGCCTTGATCTGCGGGTCGCCATCCAGCATGCCCTGCAACTGCTCCAGCACGATGGGCTCACCCCAGTCATACCGCAGGTGGCTCATGTGAATGCCGAGGCACTGCGCCATCTCGGCGATCCGCTCACCAAACGCACCATTGGACACGACCAGCAACCGTTCATCGGCCCCGACGAAGGTGGCGAGGACCGCCTCCGTCGCCGCCGTGGCCCCGCCGGAGATCACCATGACATCGTGCTCCGGGGCGTCCGCTACCCGCTTGATCCGCTCCACCAGCCGGCCCAGAATTGCCACGAACGCCTTATCCCGGTGCGCGATATCGGCCCCGGCCAGCGCCTGCTTCACCCGGGCGGAGGTGCTGACCGGTCCGGGGCAAAGGAGGGTCAGCTCGTCGCGCGAAGGTTCGGGCAGGGGCGGAATGGTCCGGACAGATTCGACCTCACCACGTCGAACGGGAGTCAGGATGTCCAAGACGGCGTGTGCTTTCATCACGCTTTCGGGCTCGAGTGTGCGAGAATGACGCGGGCGTAAAAATAGCTAAGTCGTTTCTGATCGACGACTTAGCCTAATCGTCCGCCTCACCGGCTTCGGAGGAAGCCACAGCATTATCACGGATGCGTCACCCTTTGAGCAGGTTCCGCGCCTAATTGAACGGTGATAGCCATCGCACTGTTTCAGATAGCCACGAGGACACCCGCCAAGGATCGGTGCGGGCAGGGTATCGGCCGCGCCCAATCGGGCCTGCAGGAAGGCCGCAATCCGCTCGGCCCGGGCATCCCAGGTCAGGGTGGTGGCGGTCTCAAAGGCGGCAGCACCGAGTCGACTGGTTTCCGCCGGATCGGCCGCGAGCTCACGCAGTGCCGTGACAGTAAGCCCTGTGTTGCCTGCCTTAACTAAGACACTGTTCTGTCGATGTCGTAGCAGTTCTGCTGTATCGGGCGCTTCTGGCGCCAGAATGGCCCGACCGGCGGCCAGGTAGAGAAAGAGTTTGATCGGAAGGACGGTGTTCCCGTGGCGCTGGAGCGGGGCCAGGCTGGGGGGTATCAGGAGCACGTCGGCGGCATACAACCAGGGCGCCAGTTCATGGCTGCGCAGCCAGCCGACCACCCGTACGTTGGGGAGCAATCTGGCCTGCGTTTCGACTGGTCCTTCCTTCTCCGAGCCGACCAGCACGAAGGAGATTTCTGGTGCGGCTCGTGCCGCATCCAGCACGATGTCCAGCCCTTTGCGCAGGTTCATACGGCCGCTGTACACCACCGTGAACTGATCGACCGGGAGCCCGAGTTGGGTGCGGGCCTCCGCCGTCGTCAGTCGGGGTGCCATCCGGTTCGGATCCCAGCCATTGTGCGCCACCAGCATCCGCGTCTCGGGGATGCCGAGGCGGCGGTAACTCGCCATGGCGTGTTCTGAATGGAAGACCGCGGCGAGGAGCCGCGGGTGGCGCAGCACCGAGCGGAGGAACGGCTGCAGCGGCGGGTACTGGTCGCCCCAGGGGCGGAAGTGTTCGTAGACCACCCGATGTCCGGCGCGCAGCATACGCCAGGCGCCGGGCAGGTTCCGGGTGTAAATCAGGTCGGCGGCGCGGGCGGCGGGATGGGATGGCGCGCGCAGCGCGAACGACCATTTTTCCACCGCGCGCGTCCTGTGCCCCTGCCAGCGCAAGAGGTGCAGCGGCCAGTCCCCGATCACGCCATAATACTCCCGCAACGCGTCGGCATCGCCCGGGCCGGTGCGCGGGCCCGGCAGCAGCAACTGCAGGCCCAGGCCTCGGCGGGCCAGGGCAGAGACGGTGTTGACCACCTGCTCGGTATCCGCCCCGGTGTCCGGCATGGGCGTATCATAGGCGTACAGAATATTCATCCGGTTCCGGCGGCGACATGAGCGAGCGGGGACTCAGCGACGGCAGGGAGAATCGTTGATTTCGCCCCGTCTGGCAACACGCCGGCCGCACGCCGGCATTCACCACCATCGGCCCTTTTCCCTGTGACGACACCGAGCATCGACGCGCAGCACGAGATGAAGCGCGGGCTGTGGTGGATGGGGTCGGCTACCCTCGCCATGCGCCTGCTCGATGTGGGCGGCACCCTGCTCGTGCTCCAGTTTCTGGGGCCGAGCGAGATCGGGCTCGCGACGCTGGCGTGGAGCTTCTCGGTGGCACTGGAAGCGTTCAACGGCCTCGGCGTGGGGCAGGTGGTCGTCCGACAGGCGGAGCTGACCCACCGGCAGCTCAGCGGGCTCTTCTGGTTTTGTACTCTGCTGGGGGTGGCTGCGGTCGCGATCATGGCCGCGGTGGGGCCATGGCTCGCGGTGTTCTACGCCGACTACCGGCTGTATCCGATGATGGTCGCGGTCTCCACCAAGCTGATCTTCGTCGGCGCCGCGGTGGTACCGCTGCAACTGCTGGCCCGCGATCTGCGATTCAAGGTGTCGGGCGCGGCGCAGACGCTGGCGACGCTGGGTGAGGCGCTGACCAAGGTGGTGCTGGTGGCGGCGGGACTGGGAGCCTGGGGCCTGGTGCTGGCCAATGTAGCGCGCGGCCTGGCGCTGTTTCTGGCCCTATGGTGGCTGGCGCCATTCCGCCCGGTCCGGGCGGTGGAGGATGCCTCGACCCGTGCGGCGGTGCGCTTCGGGCTGCGGGCCACGCTCTCGTCGGTGTTTTACAATCTCTACCGCAACATGGACTTCCTGCTGATCGGGAAGTTCCTCGGCAACCGGGCAGTCGGGATCTATCGGGTGGCGTTCGATCTCGGCATGACCCCGCTGGAGATTGTGCTCCAGGTGGTGAACCGGGTGCAGTTTCCCATCTATTCGCGCCTGCGCCACGACGCGATGGCGCTGCGGGATGCCTTCTATCGGAGTGCCCGGTCGCTGCTGCTGATCCTGGGCCCCATCACGGCCCTCATTTTTTTCGGCAGCGCCGATCTGCTCCGGCTGCCCCTGCTCGGTAGTGGCAAATGGGACGCGGCGGTCCCGATGATCCAGGTGCTGTGCTGGGCCAGCCTGTTGCGGGGCATCTCCTCGCTCTTTCCCCAACTCTATTACGCCACCGGAGAGTTGTGGGCGGCGGTGCGCAATTCTCTGCTGACCGGCGGGGTCCTGATCGCGGCCTTTGTCCTTGCCCTGCTGCTCGCTCCGCCGGGCGATGGGACCCTGTGGGTCGCGTGGGCCTGGCTGCTGAGCTACCCGATTCCGCTCGCTGACAACTTCGCCGCGGCGCGACGTGCGGCACCGATTACGGCGCTCGGCATGGCGAAGAGTCTGGCGGGACCGTTCCTGGGGGTGGTGGTCATCTGCGCGGTCCTGGCGACAGCCACGCTCTTGCGGCCGGTATTCGGGATGCCGCTGGTCATGTTGCTGGTACTGATCCTGCTGGCCTTCGGCACCCAGCTGCTCTACCTGCGGATGGTACTGCATATCCGCCTGCATGATGTCATGCCGAGGAAGCAGGCACCCACGACGGGCAACGGAGCGCTTGATGACGGGTGAAATTCCGCCGGTGGCGCACTTCATCTGGTTCGGTCAGGTGCTGCAGTGGGTGCACCTCCTGGCCATCCGTTCGGCGGCAGAGCGCGGGGGGTATACCCGGGTGGTGCTGCATCACCAGGATGACCTGCGCGGCTCACCGTGGTGGAGCGCCCTGCAGGCGATTCCCGGCGTGGAGACGCGACCGCTGCAGCCGGAGACGCTGCTGGAACGGGCGGGCGGTGCGCCACTGGTCGATGTGTTCCGGGATCTCGAGGAGCTGGCGGGAAAGGCAAATGTCGTACGCGCGGGACTGTTGCTGGCGGAAGGCGGCACCTACCTCGATGCCGATACGGTGACGCTGCAGTCGTTTGCCCCGCTGGGCGCACCGGGGGGACTGTTTTGCGGCGCGGAGCGGATCATCAACCCCTACACGGTCCGGATCCGGAGGACACCGGTGCAGCGGGTGACCAACCTGCTGCGCCGACTGGCGCGATCTACTGCCCGGGATCTGCCGGGTGGCTGGCGCTATTTCCGGATGATCGAACGGTTCTATCCGGCCGCGGTGAACAACGCGGTGCTGGGCAGTGTCCCAGGTCACCCGCTCCTGCGGGACCTGCTCGACCGAATGGTGCGGATTCCCCCGAGCCAACGGCGCGTGCGGTACGGCCTGGGCACGCATCTGCTGCAGCAGGCGGTTGAAGAGTACCCCGGAACTGACGTGCGGGTTCTGCCGCCCGCTGTCTTCTATCCGCTCGGCCCGGAAATCTCGCTGCACTGGTTCCGTCGGGGACGGCACCCACGACTGGACGACGTGCTCCTCCCGACGACCCGGCTGGTGCACTGGTACGCATCGGTGCGCACCCGGGAGATCGTCCCTCATATTGATCCTGCCTACGTCCGGGCCCACGCAGCCACGCAGTTGTTCAGTGCCCTGGCCCTGCCGTTTATCGATCCGGCGTGACCCCTCCGCTCCGCCGCAGGATGATGGTGCCCTTCTCCGTGGCCAGGTCCTCGCGTTCGAGGGTGTGATCCCCGTCAACCCACCGGCGGACCATCTCCTGTTCGTCAGGTCGACGCGCATCATCCACCAGGATCACCGCCCGGGGCGCCAGCAGCTGGCGCAGCAGGGGGAGTGCGGGATAGCGCGCCAGCGGGGCGCCTTTGCCAGGCGGTCCATCAACCAGCAGCAGATCGAGGGAGAGGTGTTCCTCCTGGATGGCCTGCTGGATCGGGCCGACATCGTACCAGGCGCTGGTGTGCCCGGGCAGGCCGGTGGGCACCAGCGGCGCATGCACCAGCCGGACCCGATGCTCGAGACCATGCCGCACCAGCTGCTGACGGGTGGCTTCGCAGAAGCGCGCCTCATGATCGACCGAAATGATGCGGCCCCGGTCGAGCTGTTCCGCGCAGTACGCGGCGAGCACCGTCGACAGGCCGCTGCCGAGCTCCACGGTCAGCGCGGGTCTGGTCTCCAGCAAGAGGTGCACGAAGTGCCGGAGCAATTCCGGGGTCGCCATGTAGACATGGATCGGACCCAGCGGGATGCGGGGCCGGATGACGCTGTAGATCGCGAGCCATGCTTCGGTCCGCCGGTACCGGCTCTCCACCTGGTCGCGCAGCCCGTCGGCCACGGACACCAGACCGATGGCGATGCCGGTGAGCGCGAGCAGCAGAACAGCGGAGGCGATCTCGCCTCCGGGGAGGAGGAGCAGGCCGATGGCGAGGATCCCCCCCACGGTGGCAATGAGTGTGGTCGGTCGAGTCACGGTGACCTTGGGGGTAAAGGGGTCGGTGCGCGGGCGGCGGACACTGGGGAGGGAATCGCCGCGCCAGCCCGGACGTCATCATAGAGGGCTTCCAGGGCTGCGACCCGGGTGCGGTTGTCGTACTCGCGCAGCATCTTTGCCCGCCCGGCGGCGGCCAGCCGGGCCCGCAGCGCCGGATCAGCCGCGAGGCGCCCCAGCCGATCCGCCAGGCTCACGGCATCGCGCTCCGGGACCAGGTACCCGGTGACGCCGTCGTCGATGATTTCGGGAATACCGCCATGCCGCGTGCCGATCGGTACCGCGCCGGCGGCGCTGGCCTCCTTCACGACAATCAGGCCCGACTCGCGGTTGCCGTCGCGATCGACCACACTGGGGGCGAGCAGCGCATGGCTGGTGGCCAGCAGCGCCGCGACCCGATCGGGCGCCAGGGGGCCGGTAAAGGTGACGCGCGCGTCCATGCCGGCGGTTCGCACCAGTTGCCGCAGGGCCGGTTCGCGCTCACCATCGCCCACGACGGTGAGGCGCAATCGGGGGTCCTCCCGGGCTGCCGTGAGGAATCCCTCCATGCCATACTCGAACCCCTTCTTCTCCACGAACCGCCCGATCATGGTCACCTGGAAGGTGGTGTCGTCCCGGGCGCCGGGGATGAAGGCCTCGACGTCGATCCCCAGTCGGTGCACCCGGAGCCGGTCTGGAGGCACACCCAGCGCCTGCAGCATCTCATACAACTCGGTGGAGGCACAGAGACCCAGCGCCATTTCCCGCAGCACCTGGGGACCGCACACCGCATAGCGGAGATGCTGCGGCAGCCAGCGGCGCGGGCTGCTGAGCAGCGGGACGTCGTACCCGTGAAAGGTGACGACGAGCGGGAGCCGGTGGCGGCGCGCAAACGGCAGTGCGTACACGGCGCCCAGCCCGAAGTGCGCGTGGACCAGATCGAACGGGCGTTCGCGAAACCGGGCGTCGAACACCGCCGATCGGCGGGTGAGCCCATAGAAGGTGCCCCCGACCCAGACCGGACTGTAAGGAAATCGCTCTGGCAGGAGCCGATGGCGGCAAAACACCTCCACCGCGTATCGCTGGTGATGGCGAAGTTCCTCGAAGACGAAGGTCTGCGAGTAGGGGAGGAAATTGGTATTGAAGAGGGCGACCGCGCCATCTGTCATGGGGGGATTCTAAACCGGGTTGCCCGTCTATATCATTCCCCACCTTCTGTTTCCCTCGCGCTGGAGTGTCGTCTGCGCCGTTGGCTTGCCGCTGTCGCCCTGCTGGGGCTGGTTCCTGCCTCGCTGCGCGCGCAGGACAGTGTTCCCCCCGTTCCGTCGGATACCACGCCGGCCGTGGACCGTCCGCTGCGCGATTCAACCTTCGGGCCGATCGGCGTGATCCAGGATACCGACTCCCTGGGCCGCCCGATCATCCGGCGTATCGTCATCTACCGGTCGGACGTGTTCGACAGCACTGAGGCGAACAGCTGGCTCCCGCGCCTCATCAATGGCCTGCACATCACCACCGCGCCCAGCGTCATCAGTCGGGAAATCCTGCTGGAGGAGGGGGAGGCCTATGACTCCGCCAAGGTGGCGGAAACGGCCCGGAACCTTCGGACGCTGGGGATCTTCCGGTCGGTGAGCGTCGATACGGTCACCACCAGCCGGGGCCTGACGCTGCGGGTCATCGCCAAGGACGGCTGGACCACCAGCGCCGATGTCCGGTTCCGCAGTGCCGGCAACCAGACGGACTGGCAGCTTGCGCTCATCGAGCGGAACCTGCTGGGCACCGCCACCCGGTTCGCGGTCCGGTACCGCCACACGCCCGACCGCAACCAGCTCGGTTTCCAGTTCCTGCAGCCGCGCCTGATCAAGCGCACCGTCTCGCTGGGCCTGCGCTACGAGACGCGCTCCGACGGGGAGCGGGCCCAGGTGGCGGTCGACCGGCCGTTCTTCTCGCTGTCGGACAAGGCCGGCATCGAAACCCTGCTGGACTATCGCAACGAGCGGGTGATCCAGTTCCGGGATGGGATCGGCGATCCGTCGGACTCGCTGCGGCGGAAATACCTGATCGGGCGGGTGGAAGTGGCCAAGGCCCTGACCCGCGGCACCCGGGGCTATCTGCGGGTGGGCCTGCTGGCTCAGATCCGGCGTGATGACTACGTGCCATGGCCCACGAAACAGAGCGCAACTACGGTCACCGGGGCCTTCGGCGCGTTCGTCGAGTGGCGCCGGGCCAATTTCGTGGTGACGCGCGGCTTTCAGCGCATTGCCCGGGACGAGGACGTCGATGTCAGCCGCTTCGCACGCGTGAGCCTGACGACGGCCCCCAAGTTCCTGGGCTATGATGATGACGGGATCGGCGGCGAGGCCCAGTTCCGGATCGGGACCCGGCTACCGAAGGGTTTCGCCTGGGTCGATGGCCGGGTCAACGGCATCTACACCTCGGCCGGGCTGGACTCCGGCTCGGTCACCGTCGGTGGCACGCTGGCCTTTTCGCCGCTGCGGCGCCACAACCTGATCGCCCATGCCGATATCGGGTGGCTCAAGAACGCCCTGCCTTCGACCGAGTTCGACCTCGGCTTTGCCAATGGGCCCCGCGGCTTCCCGATTCATGCCTTCACCGGGAACCGGAGCTACTTCACCACGGCCGAATACCGCTACATCTTCGGCCAGGATGTCTTCAAGGCACTGGATATCGGGGTGGCCGGCTTCGTGGATCATGGCGGCGCCTGGTACGACACGCAGCCGCGCCGCACCGGGACCAACCTCGGGTTGGGGCTGCGGCTGGCCGCTTCCCGCGCGGCCGACGCCAACCCGACCCGGCTCGACTTCGCCTATCGCCTGAAGAACGACCAGGAAAAGGCGGGCTGGGTATTTGTCATCGCCTCCGGCCTGGTCTTCTCGACCAACCCTCGCGGACCCTGATACCATGACCGCTCCTGACGCCCCGCCCGCTGCGCCGGCCCGCGCCCGCCGTCCCTGGCGGCTGGTGCTGTTCCTCGTGGTGCTGATCCCGGTGCTGCTGTTCGCCCTCTATACCTGGACGGCGCTGCACTGGGATTACTCCAACGGCTATCGCAGCGGGGTGCTGCAGAAGTTTTCCCAGAAGGGCTGGAGCTGCAAGACCTACGAGGGCGAGCTGTGGCAGTCGGTGGTGGCGAATGTGGCGCCGCAGATCTGGGATTTCACGGTCCGGGACGAGCGGATCGTGAAGCAGCTCGACAGCCTGGTGGGCAAGGAAGTGCGGGTGCATTACACCGAGCACCGCGGCGTTCCCACCACCTGCTTCGGGGATACTCCGTACTACGTCGACAGCGTGGCGGTGGTCACCCACTGATCAGCGGTCGATCGTCGCCACCCGCAGCACCAGCAGGTCACCCTCCTCGATCACTTCGCCGGTCAGCGTGACGTCCTGCCCCACCAGGGGCAGGAACCGCGACAGCGCGGGCCCGCCATCGTGACCCACCAGCAGCAGGTGTACCGTCTCGCCAGCGGCATTCTGGACCATCAGCAGCGGGGGGATGCCACCGGAGAGGCAGCGGGTGGCGCACCCGCGATGGACGCTGCCGGTCGCGGGCTTCATCACCCCGAGCCAGCATTTGCTGTCCACCACCTCTCCCGTCAGGCTCATGCGTCCAAGGGAGATCGGGGCCGGGACGGGAATGCCAAGGCGGACATTGGGGGCGGGCGTGATGACGTGCACCTCGTGTCCGGCCAGTTCGAGCATTTCCCGGGTCCCGCGGGCGATGCGGGTACCCGTCAGCTCGACCCACTGCCCATCGAGCGAGTCGAGGTCCGCCTGCGCTCCATGCTTTCCTTCTCCGACCAGCAGGTAACGGGTGTAGATGGCTGCGCGATTGCTGCGGCTGCCGCCCGGTGCCAGCAGCATCGGGTACGGGTGGGCCCGGATCTGGCCGAAGACCGCCTGTGGTTCGCCGTACTCGAAGACGCCGGGGTCGGCGGGCCGTTGGGCCAGGGCGAGAATCACGCCGGCGAGTGTCGCCACACCCAGGAGCCAGAGCGCCCGCTGCCGCGCCGCCCGTCCGATACCGGTGGGCGCCTTGGGGACGTACCCGACATAGAACTCATTCGACTCGCTCGGCATGGTCAGCGGGCTCCGGGAATGAGGACCGGCTCGACCGGTGTGCCCGGCGGGTTGGCGCGGGGATCCACCTGCACTCGGCCATCGACCACTCGCAGGTGGAAGGTTTCGATCTTCTCGGTGAAGGGTGGAGGTGACTGGCCGTTGTGGGGCAGGTACTGGTAGCCGTGCCAGGGGCAGGTGATGCAGCCATCGACAATGCGCCCCTCACCCAGCGGCCCGTTCTGGTGGCGACAGACGTTCGACACGCAGGAGAGCCGCCCCTCGTGGCGGAAGATCGCAACCTTCTCCGCTCCCACCAGCGCCATCCGGGCGCGCCCCTCGAGGATGGCGTCCACCGGTCCCGCATCCACCCAGTGCTCCGTCACGGCCGGCGCCGGAGAGTGATCCGCCGGTCGTTCCCGTCGTCCCGCCACGATCTGCAGCCCGAAGACTGCGGCCGCGCTGCCGATCAGGAACCCGGCGAGCAGCGGGCTCCGTTCGTCCTGCATGGCGCCGAAGGCGACGTGCACCATTAACAGGGCATAGGCGACATACACCAGCATGTGGAGCGCCTTCCAGACCTGGGGCTGGAGCACCGAGAGCCAGTAGTCATGACTGGTCGCCGCCATCAGCAGCAGGATCAGGAGTGCGCCGAGGCCGGCCAGCTCGAAGGGAAAGGTGCTGATGCGACGGATGTCCGCGGAGCCGGTGAGCAGGCTGACGAAGGGATTCACGTCGCCCAGGGTGTGAAACTGGATCAGGCCGAAGACGGCGTGGGCCAGGCCCAGCAGGCACATCACCACGCCGAGGTGTCGGCGATTGTAGAGCAGGGGAAGGAAGCGGGGGTCGAGCCGGGCGAGCGGGCCGATGCTGAGAATCAGGGTCAGGAGCACCAGGGCGCCGGTGCCGAGCGCACGGATCATGGCGGTCTCGACGGTGGCCTGCGGGTCCCGCAGCGTCAGGCCAACGAAGACGGCGAGATAGATCGCGACGCCGGTGAGCAGGGTCGTGTCATAGAGGTACTTCTGCCGGTTCCAGTTGACCGCTTTATAGAAGGCGCTCATGGCTGGTCGGCATGAGGGCGCAGCGCCCCCGGGATGGTGGTGGCAGTGCGTGGTGCCCGCCCCAGCAGGGCGACCAGGATCGCGGCCGCGACCAGCAGGGCGAGAATGGGGACCAGGCGCCGATGCCGTTCCCGGAGTGCGCGGATCATACGGCGTTCCGGAGCAGGCGAATCGCCAGCAGCGGCCAGAGCAGAATGGCGCCGGGCAGGATCAGCAGCCGAAAGCCGGGGGTGCCATGGTCCGCGACCGGATCGAGGCGTCCAGCCCAGCGCAGGACGAACGGCAGGGCGAACGCCATCCCCGCGGCCAGGTAGACGGCCGCGAGGCGGGTGATCCAGAGGGCAAGTGCAATCGATATCATAGGTTCCAAGGCTCCTGGCAGTACGGAACGCCGGCCCCAAGGTACAGGTTCCCCGGAAGGGGGTCAAAAGGCTGTGCGGCTTCCGATCCACCCACGGAGCGGCTACTTTTTCCCGCCCCGGCGCCGTAGCCAAGTGGTAAGGCAGAGGTCTGCAAAACCTCCATCACCGGTTCGACTCCGGTCGGCGCCTCTCGCTCCCCTCAGACAGGGTATGGACGATTTCAGGGCCACACCAATCTGGTGCGGCCCTGTCGTTGTTGGTGGGGATCAGATCACCTGCCTGATTTTCGGATGCCGCAGAATCGGTCGGATCAAAGGTGGTCTTCCGACCCGCTGCGGCGTGATATCGCTGCACCGCACGAATCCACCTCCGTGGTGGTCCGGCCTCACAGGAACTGCGGCTCCGCCATGGCGTTGCCCGATTGTGCGTCGTCTCACAGCAGGGTTCCGGGCACAGGGTTAGATTCGCCCAGTACGAAAACAGCTTACTGGCTCACGGCCATGTAGGCACCTTATCGGGCGAAGCGTTGGCTTCGTGAGATGAAGGCGCAGATCGCGATCCCTCACCGGGGATCAGGATCTGCGCCTTTTGTGTTTTTGGATTTCCGTGGTCGGTGACTGGCGCCTGCCACTTGTGTAAAAAGGGCGTGGGGTTCGCGACAGAATTGTCGCCGCCTGGATCACGGGAGCGATGCAACACCCAGGTCGTCCACTCGCGTCAGAGTGTGGCTGGGTATGGGGATACGAAATAGTTAGCGGTGTGCGGGACGTCCGCGCGATTGTGGAATCGCGATTGCTCTTCCTGTCGCTGGATGATTTCCGATCGCGATGCGGATTGGTGCACGCCGCGACGTGCACCCTGAACTGAATGGAGGGCTGGGTGGAGGCTTCTGCAACGATGCACCCGGCGGTGCCCGCTCCGGAACTTGAGCAGCGTGCCGGTGGCGCGACGCGCCTTTCACTGACCAGCCATGCCCCGGATCTGTTGCGGGTGCACGCGGGTCGGGATGCGCTGCGGCTCGTGGTGCTGCTGTCTGGCGACGTGGCGCTCCTGCTCTCCCTCTGGGTCGCGGTGCAGGGTCCCCTCGGTCGATGGGTCTCGGCCAATGTCGGCGTGGTGCCCGCCGGGCAGTTCACCACCGCAATCGTCCTGGCGCTGGCGCTGCTGGGGACCTACCGCGCGGGCGACCGCCGGCGCGATCCCGGCCCTCTGGTGCGCGCCGCGGGACTCGGGGTGCTGATCGCCGTCTGGAGCCGGTTGTGGCGGGTCCCGCTGGTCGATTCAGTGCTGCCCTTTACCAGTATCGTCGCGGTCATCTCGCTGGGGCTGATCCTGGAGCGGAAGCTGATCGATACGCTGGTGCGGGTGGTGCGCCCCAGCGACGCCCAGGTGATGCGCGCCATCGTGATTGGTTCCGCGGCGAATGCGGCCCGGCTGATCGATCATCCCGCGTTCGGCATGACGCCGTGGTGTCACCTCGCGGCGTTCTTCGATCCGACCCAGCACCCGCAGAAGATGACCGCCACGCTCGCGCGTCAGATCCGCGAGCAGCGCATCGACACCCTGATCCTGGCGGGTCGCCTCAGTCGGCGGGTGTTCACCATCGCCCTCGATGCCGCGTCCGCGTCCGGGTGCCAGGTCTTCTCCCTGCTCCGGGTGCCGCCGAGCAGTACCTATCTGCCGCAGGTCGTGTGGCGGAACGGCTATCCGGTGGTCGCGCTGAGCTCCCCGGGCCAGATGGCGACGCAGCTGCAGGTCAAGCGGCTGCTCGACGTGGCGCTGTCGGCCGTGGCGCTGGTGCTGGTGGCGCCGGTCCTCCTCGTGATTGCGGTGGCGATCCGCCTCACCTCGCCGGGCCCGGTGTTTTTCCGCCAGATCCGCATCGGGCAGGGGGGAAAGACATTCACGATCCTGAAGTTCCGCACCATGGTCCCCGATGCGGAGCAGCAGCGCGCGGGGCTCGCGGCCCAGAGCCTGTACGGCGACGGCCGCCTGTTCAAGCTGGCGCGCGATCCCCGCATCACGCCGATCGGTGCGCTGCTGCGCCGCACCAGTCTCGATGAGCTGCCCCAGCTGTGGAATGTGCTGCGGGGCGACATGTCGCTGGTCGGTCCCCGGCCGCCGCTGCCCAGTGAAGTCGCGCTGTACCGGGGCCATCACTATGCCCGCTTCGATGTGAAGCCGGGGATCACCGGTCCCTGGCAGGTCGGTGGTCGCAACACCATCCACAACTTCGAGACCGTGGTCCGGCTGGAAACCGAGTACATCCGGACCTGGAGCCTGTGGCAGGATCTCGCGCTGATGTGCCGCACCGTGCCGGTGGTTCTGTCCCGTCGAGGGGCTCTGTGAGTTGCTACATCCAGGAGGTTCCATGACCCGCGTCCCCGCGCTGGCCCGTCCCACGCTGCTCTCGCTCGCGCTGGTCGTGCTCGCGCTCATGCTGCTGCCGCTCGTCCTGCGCGGGCAGAGCGCCGCTGACCCCACGACTCCTCCGCCGATGACCGCGACCGCCGAGGGGAGTTCGCCGACCACCGCACTCCGTCCCGGCGATGTGCTCCGGTTGAAGATCTGGCTGGAGCCCGATCTCTCCGGCGACTTCACGGTGGATGAGCGCGGCCAGGCCACGCTGCCCCGACTGGGCGTCCTTCCCGTCACCGGGCTGAGCTCGGACCAACTGCGGGATCAGCTGGTGACGCGCTACCGCGAATTCCTCAACAATCCCTCGATCGAGATCATCCCGCTGCGCCGGATCTCCATCCTGGGTGAGGTGCAGAAACCGGGCATCTACCCGCTCGAACCCTCAGTGAAGCTGGGCGAAGCGGCCAGCGTGGCCGGCGGACCCACCAACGACAGCAAGCGGAACCAGGTTGAACTGGTGCGGGGCGCCTCGCGCCACACCTATGACCTCAGGGCCGACCCCGCGAAGGCGGAACTGCCGCTTGCATCGGGCGACCAGATCTACGTGCCGCAGCGCAGCTGGCTCAGCCGGAATTCCACCTGGTTCATCTCGACCCTCGTGGCCGTCGGCGGCACCGTGGCCCTCATCGCGACTCGCTGAACCGCAGCCGTTCTGTAAGGAGTTTGTCCATGCGCACCACTCTGGTTCCGGCCGACAGTCGTGTCTCCCTCGCGTCCCGCCCCACCGGGACCGAGGAGTACGTCTCCTGGGGATTTGTCAGCGGTATGGTTCGCCGCCGCTGGCCAGCCCTGGTGTTGTCGGTGGCTCTCTGCCTCGGCCTCGCGATGGCCTACCTGATGATCACGCCGCCTACCTACGAAGCGGTAGCCTCGGTGCTGGTGGAGGATGAGAAGCTGAATCTGCCGGAGCTGGTGAAGCGGTTGAACACCGAGAGCGACGTCAGCACCCAGGTCGAGCTGCTCCGCAGTTCCCGCCTGGCGGAGCGGGTGGTGCACGACCTTGGCCTCCGGCTCACCGTGCTGGCGCCTGCGCGGGTGCCGCGCTCCGAACTGCTGGACGCCATTGCGGTGGCCGACAGCGCCGACACGACGACCGTGACACTGACGCGCGAGGGGGCGGACCACTTCAAGGTGACCCACCTGACCAGTGGGACGGTGGTGGATTCCGTGGCTGTCGGCGAGGCGATCACCCTGGACGGGACGACGTTCACCCTGCGGCCGGCGGCCGCCGACCATGAGGAAATCACCCTGACGGTCGGGACCGTGAACGACGCGATTCTGGGGTTGCAGGAACAGGTGAAGATCGTCCGCCCCGACCGGGACGCCAATGTCATCCAGATCAAGTCCCGCGGGCAGGATCGCGAGCTGACGGGCAAAATTCCCGATATGATGGCGGCGTACTACATCGAGGGACGGATCGCCGGCACCCGGGGCAAGGCCGAGGTGGCGGTGGCGTATCTGCGGGGGCAGGCGGACACCCTGCAAAGCCAGTTGATGAAGGCGGAAGAGGCGCTGAAGGACTATCGCCAGTCGGCCGGGATCGTCAGCCTGCAGGACGAAGCCACCGAAGCGGTGACGCAGACCGGGGACCTCGAGTCCACCCGGGCCCGGCTGGAGGCTGAGCGGTCCGCGCTGCAACGAGTCATCTCCGCGGCGGATACGCTCCCCGCCGGGCAGGGACCGTCGCCCTACCGGAGGCTGGCGGCCTTTCCGACGCTGATTAACAACCCGGTCGTCTCGGACCTGCTCCACACCTTGAATGAACTCGAGACCCAGCAGGGACAGGTTCTGTTGCGCCGGACCGCGGCGGATCCCGAAGCGAAGGCCGTGGCGTCCCGCATCGAAAACGTTGATGCCCAGCTGCGGCAGTGGACGCGCACCTACCTCGAGGGGTTGGAGAGTCACGTGGCCTCGCTGAACACCGCCGTGCGCAGCAAGACCCGCGCGTCCGCCACCCTGCCGGGCAAGGGGATGGAAGAGGAACGCCTGTCCCGCCGGCCCCGGATGCTGAGCGAGGTCTATTCCCTCCTGGAAACGCGGCTGCAGGAAGCCCGCATCGCCGAAAGTGCCGCCGATCCCGGCGTCACGGTCATTGATCGCGCCGGTATTCCCGAGCTGCCGGTCTGGCCTCGCCCGCTGCTGATCCTCGCGGTGGCCGGGGTGATGGGGCTGCTGCTGGGTGGCGCGCTGGCGTGGACTCGCGACAGCATGGATCACACAGTGCACAGCCGAGCCGAAGCGGTGCAGGCCACCGGGGCACCGGTCCTCGGCATGATCCCGCACATCGCCATGCAGCGCCACCGACACGGGCGGCCGGGACCGCCACTCCTGATTTCCAGCACCGTGCCGACGATGGGCAGCCGGCTGGGGAAGGGTCATCTCCCCGCCCGGCAGCAGGCCACGTTGATCGGCGGCGCCGAGGCCTCCGCCGCTGCGCTGGAAGCCTACGCCTGGCTGGAAACCACGCTGGCGCTCGCTCGGCCCGGCAATGAGCTGCGGACTGTGGCCTTCACCAGCGCACTCTCGCGCGAAGGGAAGACGGTCACGGCGGCGAACCTGGCGCTGTCCGCCGCCTGGCGCGGGCGCAAGGTGCTGCTGATCGATGGCGACCTCCGTCGTGGGATGCTGCATCAGCTGTTCGGCATCGGGGCGGAGCGCGGCCTGTCCGAAGTGCTGGCGGGGACGACGCAACTCACCCAGGCGATCCGGATCATTCCGCTGGGGAACGGCACCCAGGTGCACGTGATGCCCTCGGGGGAACGCACCGGACATCCGGCGGGATTATTCCGCAATGGTGGACTGCCGGCGCTGCTCGAAGCGTTCCGGGCCCGGTACGACCTGGTCATCATCGATACCCCACCGGTGAACCTGGTCAGCGATTCGCTGCTGCTGGCCGGCCTGGTCGACGGCGTGGTGCTGGTCGCGCGCGCCGGGAAGACCGATACCGCCTCCCTCACCCAGGCCTCGCATCACCTGCAGGGCGCCAACGCCCCGCTGCTCGGGGTGCTGCTGAACGACATCAGCGCCTCCCGGGACGGCAGCTACGATGACGCCTTCCGGTACATCGACGAGGCGGGCGCCTACGCCGCGGCGGGCCATGGTGAGGGCGTATGACCAAGGTCTTCCTGGTCTGCTCCGGCCTGGGACATGTCCGGCGGGGCTATGAGACCTTCATGCGCGACTGCTTCTCGGCGCTGACGGATATGCCGGAGGTGGAGGTGTGGTTGTTCAAGGGCGCGGGACTCGAGGGACCGCGGGATGTCTCGCTGCCGCATCTGCCCCGGGCTGGATTTGGGGCGCGTTTCGTCGGTGAGATCACCCACCGGGGGCCATATGTGATCGAGCAGGTGACGCTCACTACGAGCCTCCTGCCGCATCTCCTGCGCGAGCGGCCGGACCTGGTGTACTACTGCGATATCACGATCGGCAAGCTGCTGTGGCAGTGGCGCCGTCTCACCCGGGCAACGTACCGGCTGCTGCTGCACAATGGCGGTCCGCACCCGGCGCCGTACCGTTGGGCGGATCATGTGCATCACCTGACCCCCGATGCGGGCGACGCCGCGCTGGCTGCCGGTCATGACGTCACGCGGCAGACGCTCCTCCCCTGCGGGCTGCGGATGGGCCGGGCGCCCCGGCCGTCCTCGATCGAGGAGCGGACCGCCCGGCGGCGCGAGCTGGGCCTCCCGCTGGAGCGGCCGGTGGTGCTCAGTGTTGGCGCGCTCAACCGCAGCCACAAGCGGATGGATTATCTGATCAGCGAAATCGCGTCGATGGGTCCCGACCGGCCGCACCTGGTCATGCTGGGCGAGGACGAGGGCGAAACGAACATGGTGCGGGCGACGGCCGAGCTGCTGCTCGGACCCCACGGCTTCACCATGCGCACGGTGGGACGCGAGTCCATGGACCGGTATTATCGCGTCGCCGATGTCTTCGCCCTCGCCTCGCTGCGCGAAGCCTTTGGCCTGGTGTACGCGGAGGCGCTCGGGCATGGATTGCCCTGCGTGGCCCATGACTACCCGGTGAGCCGCTTTGTGCTGGGCGAGGACGGACTGTTCGCCGACCTGCGCGTGCCCGGCAATCTGGCCCGTCAGGTCAATCGCGCGCTCGCCATGGAAGATACGGCGGCGCAGCGCCTCCGGCGGCACGCCTCCATCAGCGACCGGTTCGACTGGGCCGGGCTGGCGCCCCGCTACGTCGAGATGTTCCAGCGGGTGGCGCGACCGTCGGCGCCGACGCCGGCACCCCCGGTGCCCGAGTTCGCGCGTGACCCCAGCACCATGCATGCGGCCACGCGCGAGCGCTACGTCGCCCGATGACCGCTGTTCCGCCCGCCCCAGGTCCGCCCGACGCGGACGCCCACGTCGTCTCCAAAGCCAATGCAGGCGCACGTCTCCTCACGGTGCGAGGCGCGGCGATGCGGGTGGTCAGCATCGGCTCCAACCTGGCACTGTTTGCTCTCGTCTCGCCGGCGGATTTCGGACTGCTGGCCGTGGTACGCGGCATCACCGGGCTGGCGGGGAACACGTCGGACCTCGGGTTCGCCTGGGCCCTGATCCGCCGAGCGGATAACCCGACCCGCGAGGAGTACCGCGCGCTGGCCGGCATCCAGCTGTCGATCATCCTGCTGGTCATGGGCGTCGTGCTGCTGCAGCCATCGCTGCTCGCCAGCCTGGGGTCGGTGGCGCCGAAATGGCGCTGGTGGATGATCGGGACCCTCGCCGCCACGATCGCGATTCCTTTCGGCACCAACGCCAAGATCCGGATCGAGCGGGCGCTCGAGTATCGCCGGATCGCGTTCTATGATATCACCTCGGTCCTGCTGCTGAATCTGACGCTGCTGGGGTTTGCGCTGGCGGGGCATTTCACCACCGGTGCCTTCGTGGCGACCGGCGCGACCATTCTGTACGGCAACCTGTTGCTCACGTTCTGGTCCCCGGGTCCCGGGCCCAGCCTCAACTGGCACGCCTGGCGCAACCTGGCGGGTGAGTTCGCCGGGTTCTCCACCGGACACCTGGCCAATCTGCTGTACAACAGCGCCACGCCGATCATTGTGGCGCAGTTCTTCGGGCTGCCGGGCGCCGGCATCTGGTCGTTCGCCACCCGCCTGGGCAACATCCTCCAGGTGACCTTCGAAGGGTTCCGCCGCGCCATCGTCCCCGCCACGTCGAAGCTGACCCAGTCGCTGCCTCACATGCGCCAGCTGGTGAATGACTCGCTGCTCGGCGCTGCCCGGCTTGCGGTCCCGGCCATGGCCGCCATCGTGGCCGGCCTTCCGGTCCTTGGCCTGCTGTGGCCCCGCTGGGAATCGGCGGTCCGCCTCAGCCAGGTCTATGTGCTGGGCTTCGGCCTGGCGGGCCTGCTGTCCGCCAGCATGGTGCCGGCCGCGGTGGCGCTGCGCGGCGCGCGAGTGGTGGTGGTGGAACAGGCGACCCCGATGCTGGTCGGCTGGTCGTGTTTCGTGCTGATCTGGTGGCTGGGCGGGACGAGCCTGACCTTCGCGGTGCCGCCGATGTTCCTGGCGACGATCGCCGCGCTCTGGGTCGCCAGCGATCGTGAGGTGCGGCCGAGCTGGAATCGGGAACTGAGCCGTCTCGGAATCGGACTCGTGCTGGTGACCGGCCTGACCTTCCTTGGCCAGGCGCGCCAGTGGCCGCCGGTCCTCATCGCCGCCCTCGGCGCGGCCCTCTTCGGGTTGATCTGGTGGGACGTCCGAACCTTGCTCGGGCTGCGCCCCGCTACGCATGGGGGGGAGCAATGACCCTCTCCGTCATCATTCCGACCTTCCGGCGTCCGGCCGAACTGCGCCGTTGCCTGGAGGCCCTGCTGCGTCAGCAGACCCCGCCTGCCGAAGTGCTGGTCGGGGTCCGGAGTGACGATGCAGCCACCCGCCAGGCACTCGCCCGTTGGCCGCAGCGTGGCCTGCCGCTCCAGGTGGTCGCCGTCGGACTCACCAATGCGTCGGTGGCGCGCAATCGCTGCGTGGACCGGGCCCGGGGAGACATTCTGGTCCTGATCGATGACGACACCGTGCCGCATCCTGATTTCCTCGAACGGATCCAGGCGCACTTCGAGGCGGATCCGGCGCTTGGCGGAATCGGCGGTCCCGACTGGATTGACGGGAAGGTGGTGCCGGTGGCGGCGCGGGCCACCCGGGTGGGCGCGCTGCGCTGGTGGGGCCGCTGGATTGGCGGGCACCATCGTGGCACGGCGACCACCATGACGGTGGCGTGGCTGAAAGGCGCCAATATGAGCTTTCGGCGCGGTGCCCTGGGTGACCTCCGGTTCGGCGACACCCTGCGCGGAGACGCGGCCCAGTTCGGGGAGGATATCGCGGTCTCGCTGGCGGTCACCCGGAAGGGGTGGCGGCTGCTGTACGACCCGGCGGTGGCGGTCGATCACTATCCCGGAGCGCTGGCGGGTGGCCGGGATCACCGCGGGCTCGCCGACCACGTGAGCCTGTCGGATGCGGCGCATAACGACACCGGGCTCCTGCTCGATCACCTGTCGCCGATCGGACGGATCGCCGCCATGGCGTATGCCGTGCTGGTCGGGACCCGGCTCCTGCCAGGGGTCCTGATGGGCGGGTTGTTGCTGCTGTCCCGCGGATCGCTGGACGGTCCGCGCCGGGCAGCGATCGTGGTGCGGGCCCGGTGGGAGCGCTGGCGCGGCTGGCGTGCGGCGGCGGGACAGGTCGCGGTGCCCGGTCATCCCGGAATGCGGGTCGGCATCGTCACGCACGTGGTCCATCCGCGGGACGGCCAGGGGCGGGTCAACTACGCGCTGACCCGGCACCTGCTGGCCCAGGGCCATCACGTCACCCTGTTCGCGAGCGAGGTCGATCCGGCGCTGCAACGGGCGCCCAACCTGGCCTGGGTCCGGATTCCCGTTCCCCGGCGCGCCCCGGACCCGATTCGCTGGCTGCTGTTCGCGCTGCAGGTCCCGCTGCGGCTGGGTCGCGGGGCGCGCGACCGGTTCGACATCCTGCACCTGCACGGCGCCATCGCTCCCGTCACCGCGGATGTGAATACCTGCCACTTCGTCCATGCCAGCTGGCGCCGGATGGTGCCCGCCACGGGTGGCACCTGGCGGGAGCGCTATCAGCGGGCAGTTACCGCCAGCTGCACATGGTGTGAGCGCCGGGCGTACCGATCCGCGACGCGGGTGGTGGCCGTCTCCGAGGTGGTCCGCACCGCACTGATGGAGGATGCGGCTGTCCCGGCCCGCCGGATCCAGGTCATCGCCACCGGGGTGGACCTGACGGAATTCCGCCCGCGTACACCGGCCGACCCCCGGGTGCTGCGTGCCGCGCTGCAGCTCACCCCCGACCACCTGCTGGTGGTCCTGGTCGGCGATGCCGTGTCGCCGCGCAAGAACGTGGACCTGGTCCTGCGGGCCGTGGCGCGCGCGGGCGACCAGGTGCACCTGGCGGTGATCGGGCGGTCGGCCGCTGGACCCTATCCGGCGCTGGCCGCGGAGCTGGGGATCGCCGGACGGGCCCATTTCCTCGGGATCCGGCCGGATGTGGCGGAGTGCCTGCGCGATGCGGACGTGGCCGTCTGCCCATCCCACTATGAGCCCGCCTCCCTGGTCCTGCTCGAAGCGATGGCCACCGGCCTGCCGGTGATGACCACGCCCGGGGTCGGCAACGCGGTCTTTGTGGTGGACGGCGCGAACGGCTTTGTGCTGCGCGACCGCGACGATCTCGAGGGCGCGGTCCGGGCGCTGCAGTTGCTGCGCGATGATGCCGCCCTCCGCGCTCGGCTGGGCCGCGCCGCCCGGGCCACCGCCGCCACGCTGGACTGGACCCGCATGGGTCGGCAGTACGAGGAGCTCTATGCCGGCCTGGCCGGGGAGCGGCACCGCGGCGCCAGTCGTCGCGTCGAGTCTACCACGCTGCCGTCCCACGCGAGGCAGGGATGACCGCCATCAGCTCCGCACCCGTTTTTGATGAACGAGAGCTTGATGCCGTGGCCTTCGTCCGGCCTCGACCGGTCTGGCCGATCATCGTCGCGTTTGCCGGGCTCAACATCCTGCTGCTGGCGGTGGGACAGGCCGGCCTGGTGCGGGTGCTGTTCCCGGGATCCGCCGTGCTGGCGGCACTCTGGCTCTACCGGATCGGGCCCGCACCCTACATCGAGTTCTGCTGGTGGATCTGGCAGGTGGGGCCGGGTATCCGTCGCTACGTCGATTACCAGCTGGGAGGATGGGACCAGCAGAGCCCCATGTCGCTGGCCCCGTTCCTGGTCAGTGCCATTGCGGTCTTCGGTGTGCTCCGACGCCTGCCGGCGCTGCGCCGCCGCCGACTGCTGCCCTGGGCCATCGCATTGATCGCCGTGATCTACGGAGCCTTTGTCGGGATCCTGCGGAACGGGGTCATGCCGGCGGCCCACTCCACCATTACCTGGCTGGTGCCCCTGCTGTTCGGGCTGTACACCGCGCTGGAATGGCGGCGCTATCCCGACATCCAGGCCGCCATGCGGCGGGTCTTCCTCTACGGAAGCATCGTCCTGGCGGTCTACGGCTGCTACCAGTTCGTCAACCCGCCGATGTGGGACCGGGTGTGGATGATGAGTTCCGGGATGTACTCGGTGGGCCGGGCCTTTCCCTTCGAGGTGCGGGTCTTCAGCCTGGTCAACGCCCCGCTTCCCTTCGCCACCATCCTGGTCGCGGGGCTGTTCATCGCGCTCTCGGGCCGGGGCCTGACCCGGGTGCTCGCCCTCTCCATCGGCACCATCGCTCTGCTCCTCAGCCTGGTGCGGTCGGTCTGGATTGCCGGTGCGCTCGGGTTCCTGGTCTATGTCGCCTCGGTCCCGCTGCGCGCGGCGCGGCGCTTCGCCCTCGCGGCGCTGGTGGCGGTCGCCGTGGTGGCCACGGTGCCGCTGCTGCTCCCGGATGACATCGCCGGCCCCACCATCCGGATCGTGACGACCCGCTTCCTCACCTTCACCAATCTCGAGAGCGACGTCAGCTACAAGGATCGCGCCAGTTTCCTCGACAATATCAGCACGGTCGTGGAGCGGGAGCCGCTCGGCTACGGGCTGGGATCGACCGGCGTCTCCAGCACGCTGAGCGATCCGGGCGACGGCATCCGCGATTTCGATAACGGCGTCTTTGCGGTCCTCTATTCGCTCGGCTGGTTTGGCGGCACGGCGTTGCTGGGCTCGGCCGTGGTGCTGGTGCTGTTCTCGCTCATCCGCCGCGAGTCCATCGACGACACCATGGCCAAGTCGGCCCGGGCGGTCGCGGTGACCAGCGCCATGCTGGTCTTCGGCGGCAACATCTTCGACGGCGTCTCCGCCACCATCCTGTGGAGCGCGCTCGGCCTCGTCGCGGCCTCGCACCAGTGGCACGCGGCCGGCGGCCTGCCCCAACCGGAGTCCTCATGACCTTCATCCCTCGACCGGTTCGCGTGGGCGCGTCTGCCCGGGACGGTGCGGCATGACCGGCGCACCCCTGCAGACCGTCCAACTCGGCAAAGGCTGGTTTCCCGAACAGTCGGGCGGCCTCAACCGCTATTTCCATGGCCTGCTGCAGGCGCTGCCCACAGTGGATGTGGCGCCGATGGGGCTGGTGGCCGGTTCCGACCAGGTCGCCGAGAGTTCCGGCGGGACGGTGCAGGTCTTCGCCGCGAGTCAGGACAGCCTGCCGTCCCGCTGGTGGGGCGCCCGGGCCCACCTCCGTCAGCTCCTTGCCGATCACCCCGAGAGCCTGGTGGTCTCCCATTTCGCGCTGTACACCGCTCCATGCATGGACCTCATTCCCGACGGCCGGTTCGTGGTGCACTTCCACGGACCGTGGGCCGAGGAGAGCCGGGCGGAAGGCGCCGGCCGGATGGCCACGGCGGCCAAGCACTGGGTGGAGCAGCGGGTCTACGACCGGGCCGCGCGGTTCATCGTCCTGTCGCGCGCCTTCGCCACGGTGCTGGAGCAGCAGCATGGCATTCCGGCCGAACAGATCCGGGTGATTCCGGGTGGGGTGGATACCCGCCGCTTTCAGGTGGAGCAGACCCGGGAGGCGGCGCGCAACCAGCTGGGCTGGCCCGTCGATCGCCCGGTGGTCTTCGTGGTGCGGCGGTTGGTGCGACGGATGGGGCTGGAAGGATTCATCGACGCCGTGCGCCACGCCCGCGAGCATGTGCCCGACCTGCTGGTGCTGATTGCCGGCAGCGGGCCGCTGAGCGGTGACCTGGAGGCGCGCTGTGTCGTGCAGGGCCTCGGGGACCACGTCCGCCTGCTGGGATATCTGCACGATGACCTGCTGCCGCTGGCCTATCGCGCCGCCGATCTCACCGTGGTGCCGTCGGTCGCCCTCGAAGGGTTCGGACTGATTGTGGCCGAATCGCTGGCCGCAGGGACGCCGGTGCTGGTGACAAACATCGGGGGACTCCCCGAGACCATCGAAGGTCTCAGTCCGCAATGCATCGTGCGGGAGACCGGTCCCGCCGCCATGGGGGCGACCATGGCCGGCGCGCTGCGGGGCACCCTCGGGTTGCCCAGCGCCGAAGCCTGTGCCCGCCACGCCCATGACCATTTTGACTGGCAGAGTGTGGTAAGCCAGGTCCGACAGACTTACGACGAGGTAATGACATGACCGCCCGAGTGCTGTTCGTCGATCACGTGGGTGCCCTGGGGGGTGCGGAGCTTGCCCTGCTCGATGTGGCCCACGCCTATCGCGACACGTCCACCTTCCTGCTGTACTCAGACGGCCCGTTCCGGGAACGACTGACCAACGTCGGGATCAAGGTCAAGGTGATGGAAGGGGGCGAGTCGCTGCACGCGGTGCGGCGCGAGACCCGGTGGCCCGGCTTTGGGGCGACGGGGCGGGTGATGTCGCTGGCGTGGCAGACGGCGCGCCTGGCCCGGGAACATGACTTCATGCATGCCAACAGCCAGAAGGCGTTCGTGGTGGCGTGCCTCGCCGGCATGCTGGCGCGCAAGCCGGTGGTCTGGGACCTCAACGACCTGCTCACCCCCGATCATTTCAGTCGCAACAATATCCGGATCGACGTCGCACTCGCGAATCATTGTGCAGTCCGGGTCATCGCCAATTCCCAGGCCTCCGCCCGCGCCCTGATTGCCCAGGGTGGCCGCGAGGACAAGGTCCGGGTGGTCTACAACGGCATTGATCCCACGCCGTTCGATGCGGTGACGGACGCCGAGATCGCGGAGACCCGCGCCAGCCTGGGGCTCGGCGCGGTGCCCGTGGTGGGGGTGTTCGGCCGGCTGGCCGAGTGGAAAGGACAGCACATCGCGATCGAAGCGATCAGCCGCATGGCCGGCGTGCATCTCCTGCTGGTGGGCGATGCACTGTTCGGGGAACAGGCCTACGCGGCCCGGCTGCACGCACAGGTGGCAGCGCTGGGCATCGCCGACCGGGTGCATTTCCTCGGATTCCGCACGGACGTTCCCTGCCTCATGCGCATGGTCGACATCGTGGCGCATACCTCGATTGCCGCGGAGCCGTTTGGCCGGGTCATCGTCGAAGGCATGCTCGCCCGTCGGCCGGTGGTGGCCACCCGGGCCGGCGGGGTGGAGGAGATCATTGTGAGCCGCCAGACGGGCGTGCTGGTCGAGCCGGGGGATGTGACCGAGCTGACCACGGTGCTCCGTGGCCTCCTGGCGGAACCGGCGGTGGCAGATCTCATGGCGCGTGAGGGACGCAGGGCGGCGGAGTCGAAGTTCACGGTCGCTGCCATGGTGGCCGGGATGACCGCGCAGATGGAAGAGGTGGCGTGCGCATGAACGTCGCCATCGTCCACGACTACCTGAACCAGGCCGGGGGTGCGGAACGGGTGGTCGCCGCGCTGCACCGCATCTATCCAGCGGCGCCGATCTTCACGACCATCGCGGACCCAGCCGTCCTCGCGGCCCTGATGCCCGATGCCGAGGTCCGGGTCTCCTGGATGCAGCACCTCCCCGGCATTGCCCGGCACTACCGCAAGTACTTCCTGCTCTATCCCCGGGCCATCGAGAGTTTTGACCTCTCCGCCTTCGACCTGGTGCTCAGCAGCAGCAGTGCCTACGCCAAGGGGGTGCGGACCCGCACGGACGCGGTCCACATCTGCTATTGCCACACCCCGATGCGCTTCGCGTGGAATCTTGAGGGGTACGCCGCCCGGGAGCAGTGGGGTCCGATGACACGGCGGGTGCTGCCGCCGCTGGTGGCCCGCCTCCGCCGGTGGGACCTGCAGACGGCCGACCGGCCCACGGCGTATGTGGCCAACTCATCGGTGATCGCGGAGCGTATCGCCCGGCATTATGGACGCAGCGCGACGATCATCCCGCCACCGGTGGAGCTGGATCGCTTCACCCTCAGCCCGGTCAATGAGCCGTACCACCTGATTGTCTCGCGCCTGGTCCCGTACAAACGGGTCGACCTCGCGGTCGAGGCGTTTACCCGGATGCAGCGGCCGCTGGTGGTGATCGGGGATGGTCCGGCTCGCGCGGCCCTCGAGCGGCAGGCGGGGCCCACGGTGCAGTTCCTGGGTCGCCTGCCCGATGTCACCGTGGCCGAGTACTACGCCCGATGCCACGCCATCCTGTTCCCGGGCGAGGAAGATTTCGGCATCGTCCCGCTCGAGGCCAACGCCGCCGGTCGCCCGGTCATCGCCTTTCAGCGGGGAGGTGCGCTCGATACCGTCGTGCCCGGCGTCACCGGTACCTTCTTTGCCGAACAGACGGTCGACTCGTTGTGTGAGGCCGTCGCGGTGAGCGATCGGACGGTCTGGCGCAAGGATCACCTGCGCCAGCACGCCGAAGGGTTTCGGGAAGCGGTGTTCCGTGAGCGCTACCTGGCCCTGGTGGACTCGGTGATGCACGCCCGGTCGCCGGTGCCCGTCGGCGCCCTGCCCGCCGCATGACGGCGCCGGACACCCATCCCGCCTACCTGGCCCGGGGCTACTTCCCGGCCCTGGATGGTCTGCGTGCCGTCAGCATCGCGCTGGTGGTGCTGTGGCATGCCACCGAGACGAAATACTTCGGATGGCTGCACGGCTATCACGGCGTGACGATCTTCTTCGTCCTGTCGGGCTTTCTGATCACGACCCTGCTGTTGCGGGAGGAGGATCGTCACGGATCGGTCTCCTTCCGGGGCTTCTACATCCGGCGGGTCTTCCGGATCCTGCCGCTCTACTACCTGGTCCTGGCGGTGTACACCGTCCTGATCCTGGTCGTGCGGCTCCAGCCGGATCGGGTGGAGGCCTTCCGTCACGCGCTGCCCTATTACGCGTTCTACTTTTCCGAATTTCCCCACTACGCCCGCTTCCGGGCCCCATTCGATCTCTCCTGGTCCCTCGGCATCGAGGAGAAGTTCTACCTCCTGTGGCCCGCGCTGGCCTTTGGGGTGATGCGGCTGTTGCGGAGCCGCCTGCTCAGCGCCACCGGCCTGCTGCTGGTCACCCTGCTCCTCCCGGGAGACTGGGGGGCGACCGTCTTCCTGCGGCCCTACGGGCTGATCCTGGTGGGTTGCGTGGCGGCGATCGTCATGCACGCGCCGGACGGCTACCGCGCCCTGCAGTGGCTGGGCCGGTGGCAACTCCCGCTGCTGGTGGGGCTGTGCGCCGCCTGCGTGGCGGTCGGGGACCCATGGTTACCGGTGGCGTATGAACCGCTGGTGGCGCTGGGGACGGTGCTGCTGCTCATCGCGACGCTGGTCCAGCCGGACGGGTGGGTGGTGCGGGCGTTGAGCTGGCGGCCACTGGTGCGGATCGGGGGCGTCTCGTACGGCATCTACCTGATCCACCAGCTCGGACTCAATGCAATGGAACGGGTGATTCCGTCGAGCTGGGGCATCTGGGGCGGGGCGCTGCTGGCACTGACCGGCGGGGCGGTGGCGGTCGGCGGTGCGCTCCTGCTCTCCCGGGTGGTGGAGGCCCCGCTGATCCGGTTGGGACGCCGCCTCGCTGCCCGCCCTCAGCCGACCGCGACCGCCGCGGGGGCGGAACGCGAGCTGCGGGCCATCAGGGGGTGATCTCGAGGATCACCGGCGTGTCGCTGATCTCGAAGCCGAATTCCGCAGTGCCTCGGAGCGTCTCCACCGCGCTGGCGGAGGTGCCGGGCGTAAACCGACGGATCTGGGTCACGGCCGACGGCAGGTTCAACATGGCCGGCCGATGGTCCACCACGATGGTCGATCGCGACTGCAGGTCGAAGCTCCTGGCGTCCTGCCACAGGATGAGGTAGAACCGTCCGTCGCGCTTCTGCAGCAGGGTGTGCCTGACGGAACTGCTGTCGCCACCCAGGGTGTACGCCAGCGCCCCCGGGGTGAACGCGGATCCGGGATCCTTCAGGATGGTGATCAGGTTCTGGAGCGCGACATACGCCGGCTTCTCGCTGCCGTCGCTCCGTAACAGACCAAAGCTCATCTCCCGGTCGGCGTTGTTGGTCCCCTCGTCCATCAATTCGTAGAGATAGGTACGGTTCACGCCTGCATTGAAGAACTGCAGCAGCAGGCGTGGGGTATAGTGTCCCTGCGCTACTTCGGAAACGCCCGGGTGTTCGCCGGTCCAGGCGGTGGCAGTGTGGTAACCCGTTTCCGTGGACATGAAGGGTCGGTTCCCGGAAATCGAGGCGGTGCGCACTTCGTGGTCCTGGATGCTCGTCATGGGCAGCGCGCCACCGGGGTACGGATGAATGGCACCAAAGTCGAGCCATCCCGCGAGACTGCCGACCGCGGACGCATTCTTGGGGTGGGCCATGGCGGGACCGAGGACGGGGAGCCCCGCGGTGCGCGAATCCCCCCGGACGGCGGCATAGAGCGCCTGCTGAAAGGTGCGCACTTCGGACACCCAGGCCGTCCGGCCCGACACATCGTGCTCGTTCAATCCTTCGAAGGATTCAACCACCGGAGCGGCGAACTGCAGCAGGCGGTTGAACTGGGGGAGCGCCGTATAATCGCTCGAGCCCAGCGCCGGCTGCATCACGAGGTTGAACTTCATCCCCGCCGCACTCAATTCCGCCATCCGTCCGTAGACCAGCCGCATCCAGGAATCATCGCTGGTTACACTGCCGGCATCCCGCAGGTGACGCACCCCGAGGGCAATCAGCTTCGGCCTGGTGACGGAGGCCCAGTTGGTGCCGTAGCCGGTCTGGAAGTAGCTGAGATGCACATTGATGCCGATCGAGTTGACCAGGCTGTCGGCGGGCCGGGCCTGCTCCTGCCGCGAGACCACCACTGGGTCATGGGCCGCCGAGTCGAGGGCCGTTGGCGGCGCGCAACCACTGAACAGGGATACCAGGGCACTGCCCACGAGGAGCATCAAAAGACCTTTGCAGGAATCTCGATCCAATCTAGAAGCCTCCACCCATCCCTCCGATGGCGGGAACCCGCCTGCTGTCAGTGTGCCGGACGTCACCGTCGGGACGTCGCCGGGGCACATGCGTGTGCCTCGCCAGCGCCTCACGGCGGTCGTGTACGAGCGATTGTGATCTGTGTCAGCAGATGGTGGGCGGGCGTTCCCCTGCGCGCTTGCGGCCCTTGGAGGCAAGGATTAGTCCATCGGATCGGGGCAGCAAAAGAGAGAAAAAGTCACTCACCCGTAAGCAAAATCGATCCAACGGGGAGGATTTTCAGTGGGTGTCCTGGTACGGAAACACTTCCGTTGAAGCATTTCAGGCGAGATGCGGGAGTGGCTATCTTCCGTCACTTACCCCCTACTCACAGTCGACAACATGACCGATTTCACTCTCATCAGTACGGCGACGGCCCCCGCAGCCGGAGGCCACTATTCCCAGGCCGTCGTCCACCAGGGGCTGGTGTACGTGGCCGGCCAGCTGCCCATCGTCCCCGGCTCCAGCGACCGTCACGTCAGGCCCATCGCGGAGCAGACTCGGCAGGTACTCTCGAATGTCGGCGCCATCCTCGCGGCGGCGGGCAGCGGTCTCGATCGGGTGTTGCAGATGACTGTCTACGTCTCAGATATCAGTCTCTGGGGCGAGGTCAATGCGGTGTACACAGAGGTCATGGGGAGTCACAAACCGGCGCGGGCCATCGTCCCGACGCGCGAGCTGCACTACGGCTACCAGATCGAGATCCAGGCGATTGCCGCAGTCGATCCCACCCGGGTGAGCCCGGCATGACGCCGACCGGTCCCTCGCTGGACGCACTCGAAACCCCGGTACCGCTGGTCGACCTGGCCATCATGCAGGCCAACATCGCGCGGATGGCGGCCTACTGTCGGGAGCATGGTTTGCGCTGGCGGCCGCACACCAAGACCCACAAGTCGCCGGTGGTGGCCGCGGCCCAGCTCGCGGGCGGCGCTGATGGGCTCACGGTGGCCACCCTGCGCGAAGCGGAAGCCCTGGCGCCCCTGACTGGCGATCTGCTGCTCGCCTATCCCCCGGTGGGCTCCGCCCGGCTCGCGCGGCTGATGCGGCTCGATCCCTGGCCCGAGCATCTGACGGTGGCGCTTGACTCCCCGGAGGTGCTGGAGGCGCTGGCCCGCGCCGCGGCGGCAGCGGGGCGGGAAGTCGGGGTCGTGATCGAGGTGGATGCCGGCATGCACCGGGTGGGGGTCGGGAGCGCCGCCGCCGCCGTTGAGCTGGCGGGTATGGCCGCGCGGCGTCCCGGCCTCCGGTACGACGGGGTCCTCTTTTACCCCGGGCATCTGCGGCAGCCCGTGGCGGAACTGGGTGAAGGCCTCGCCGCCCTCCGGCGGTTGCTCGACGACCTGCTGCGGAGCCTGGCCCAGGCCGGCCTCGCTCCCCGCATCGTGAGCGGAGGTTCCACCCCGACCGTCTGGCAGAGCCACGAATTGCCCGGACTCACCGAGATCCGTGCTGGTACCACGGTCTTCGGTGACCGGACCACCGCCGCCCTCGGCGTGTGTGCCTGGAGCGACTGTGCCTATTCTGTGCTGGCGACCGTGGTCAGCACCGCCGTGCCCGGACAGGCCGTGATCGATGCCGGCTCCAAGGCGCTGACCCGGGAGGAGTTACGTCCCCTCGGCCCGGGCTACGGCGCCTTGCTCGATCGCCCCGAGGTGACCCTGTCCGGCATGTCGGAAGAACATGGACTGCTCGATCTGAGTCGGACCACGTCGGCGCCCCGCAGTAGGAGACCGGGTCCGGGTGGTTCCCAACCATGTCTGTGTCTCGGTGCAGCTGCACGAACGGATCTATGGTATTGCGGACGGGGTGATCCAGACCCAGTGGCCGGTGGTGGCTCGGGGCCGTGAACCGGACGGATTCATCCCGATCGTTGCGCCCGCTCGCGTGGGGACCGCATCGCTGTAACTTGCGATGCATCCCACCTTCCTGTAGCCCTGGAGCTTTCCATGTCTGTCACGCTGTCCATCAATGGCACGTCACGCACCTTCGAAGGCGATCCCGCGATGCCCCTGCTGTGGTATCTCCGGGATGAGCTGGGCCTCACCGGCACCAAGTTCGGCTGCGGCGTGAGCGCCTGCGGGGCGTGCACCGTCCATGTCGAAGGCCAGGCCCTCCGTGCGTGCGTGACCCCGCTCTCTGCTCTGGGCGGAAAGACGGTGGTCACCATTGAAGGGCTGCATCCCCGTGGTGAACATCCAGTCCAGGTGGCCTGGCGGGAGCACAACGTGCCGCAGTGTGGCTATTGCCAGAGCGGACAGATCATGCAGGCCGCAGCGCTGCTGGCGGGGAACAAGGCGCCGGGCGACGCCGAGATCGATCAGGCGATGAGCGGGAACATCTGCCGCTGCGGCACCTACACCCGGATTCGCGAGGCGATCAAGACCGCGGCCGGGAGGTCCGCATGACCCCGATGCGCATGGAGCGCCGCGCCTTTCTGCAGACCGCCGCCGCCGGGAGCCTGGTCCTGACGATCAGCGGTGCCGGCTGCCGCCGGATGGATGAAGCGCTGTCCCGGAAGCCCCGCCCCCCGGAGCTGACGATTACCCCCGTCGCCTATGTTCGGGTCGACGACACCGGCACGGTCACCATCGTGGTGCATCGCTCGGAAATGGGACAGGGCGTGCGGACTTCGGTGGCGATGATCATCGCCGATGAGCTGGAGGCCGACTGGACGCGGGTGGTGGTCGAGCAGGCACCCGGCGACGCGAAGACCTACGGCAGCCAGAATACCGACGGCTCGACCAGCATTCGCGACTTCCTGCCGCGCTACCGCGAGGCGGGTGCCACCGTTCGGATGCTGCTGCAGGCAGCGGCCGCCGCCCAATGGAAGGTGCCGGCCACCGAGTGCACCGCCCAGATGCACGAAGTGCTGCACACCCCGACCGGCCGGCGGGTGGGATTCGGGGCCCTGGTCGCCACGGCGAAGGATCTCCCGCTCCCCGCGCCCGAAAGTCTGACCTATAAGGAACCGTCGCAGTACCGCTACGTCGGGAAGGCGATCCCCATCGTGGATCTGCATGCCATGACAGTCGGCACCGCGACCTACGGGCAGGACATGCGCCGCGAGGGGATGAAGTACGCGGTGGTGGCCCGGCCGCCGGTGTACGGCGCCTCCATTACGTCGCTCGACAGCAGTGAGGCGGAACAGGTGCCCGGCGTGGAAAAGATCATCCGGCTGCCCGACACCTCCCCGCCCTCGGGGTTCAACGCGCTCGGTGGTGTGGCGGTGGTCGCCGCCAATACCTGGGCGGCGCTGCAGGGGCGGAGCAAGCTCAAGATCACCTGGAGCGAAGGCCCCAACGCCAGTTACGACTCCACCGCCTATCGCGCGGAGCTCGAGCGCTCGGCCCGCCGGTCTGGGGAAGTGGTACGTCGCCAGGGGAATGCCCCGCGGGCGATTGCAGCGTCTGCCCAAAAGGTGACCGCCGACTATTACCTGCCGCACCTCGCCCACGCCCAGATGGAACCGCCCGCCGCCCTCGCGGTCTTCGCCAACGGCAAGCTGGAGATCTGGGCCTGCACCCAGAATCCCCAGGCCGCGCGCGATACCGTGGCCAGTGTCCTGAAGATGCCGGTGGAGGATGTGGCGGTGCAGGTCACGCTGCTGGGCGGCGGCTTCGGCCGGAAATCAAAACCCGATTTCATTGTAGAAGCGGCCTTCCTGGCGCGGGAACTCCAGGGCACCGTGAAGGTGGTCTGGACCCGCGAGGACGACATTCAGCACGACTACTTCCACACCGTCGCGGTCGAACACCTCGAGGCTGGACTCGATGCGAAGGGCCGGGTCACCGGCTGGCTGCATCGCAGTGCGCTCCCGTCCATCGGCTCGACCTTTGCCCCCAACGTGACCCGGCAGAGCCTGGACGAAGCCTCGCTCGGCATGACGGACCTGCCCTTTGCGCTGGAGCACTACCAGGCCGAAACGGCGACCGCGATCGCGCACACGAGGATTGGGTGGTACCGGTCGGTCACCAACGTGCCCCACGCCTTTGCCATCGGCTCGTTCGTCGATGAGCTGGCCCATGCCGCGGGACGCGATCCGAAGGAATTCCTGCTTGAGCTGCTCGGCCCTGACCGGAAGATCCTGCTCAGCCAGGTGGGCATTGTCGGGGAGGCCAACAACTACGACACCCCGCTCGACAAATTTCCGGTCGACATCGCCCGCTACAAGGGCGTCCTCGAAGCGGTGGCCAACAAGAGCGGATGGGGCACGCCGGTCCCGGCGGGGGAAGGCCGCGGCATTGCCGTACATCGCAGCTTCCTGAGCTACGTGGCGGCGGTGGTCCGGGTCCGGGTCACGCCCGAAGGGGTGGTGGAGGTCCCGCGGGTAGACATCGCCATCGACGCCGGCTTCGTAGCGCATCCCGAGCGGGTCCGCTCCCAGCTGGAGGGCGCCGCCATCATGGCGATCAGCAACACCCTCTATAGTGGAATCACCTTCGCCAGGGGGCGCCCGGTGGAAACCAACTACACCACCTATCGGGTGACCCGTCTCTCGGAAGCACCGCGCGAGATCGTGGCGCAGGTCATCACCAGCAATGAGTCGCCCGGCGGCGTTGGGGAGCCGGGCGTGCCGCCGGTGGGCCCCGCGCTGGCGAATGCGATCTTCGCCGCGACTGGCCGTCGGATCCGCTCGCTGCCGGTGGGTGACCAGCTCAAGGCGCCGCCCGTCGCATGATCGCGCCAACGTGGCAGGAGAGCCACGGTGGAGTGTGACCTGACGCACTGAGGAAACGGCGCCCCGTCGCGGCGCCGTTTGTCGTCCTCCAACCCGCTGTCACACTCCTGACACCCATAGATCCATGACAGTCGACCACCCCTCATGGCCGATGCACCTTGTGTGTGTCGGCGCCGCTCGCGGTTGTGCTCGTGCCGCGGTTCCCCTGATCACCTGTCCTGAGCCTCACTACTAATCGTCCGGAGCGGTCCGTCATGGCTGCCTTTCTCCAGAATCTGCGCCGCGGCACCGTTCGCGGGGATGAACTCGCCGCACTGCAGGAACTGGCCGATCGCCTCGAAGGGAAGCACACCTCGCTGACCGAGCTGGTGACACACGCTGACCGGACGATCGGGCAGTTGCAACGACTGGCAACGCTGGGCGAGCGGATGGCAACACTGGAGAAACAGCTGTCGGCGGTGGAGCAACTGGTCCCCCGCCTGGCCGAGACCGAAGCGCAGCTCGCGGCCCAGCAGGCCAGTCAGCTACGGGTCGAACAGAACCTGGCCCAGGCCGGCATTGAGGCGGGGCGCATTCAACTGCAGGTCGGCGACCTGGTCCAGGCGGGTGAGGCAGCCAACCAGCTGAAAGACGAACTGGCCACCTTTCTCGAGCTGCGCGAATCGCTCGAAGCGATGCAGGACTCACTCACCGCGACCGACAGCCGGATCGCCACCCAGTTGGGTGAAGTGGAGCGCCTGCGCGTGGTACAGTCGGATGCCTTGCGCGACGCGAGTGGCGCCACGGTTCGGGTGCAGGCAGTCGAGGCGGACTGGAACCGGGTTACCCAGCGGCTGCAGGAGACCGAGCATCGGGTGGCCGGAGTGGAGCAGCTGGTCGGCAGCCTCTCCCCGGTCACGGAAGGGGTCACGCAGGCCCGGCGGCAGCTTGCCACCGCGAAGGCGGCGGCCGATCAGCTGGCCCAGCGCGTGGCCGGACTCGAGCAGCAGCGGGAAGCGATCGATCGGGCCACCAGCCGGGTGGAACACCTCGGCGCCATGATGCGCCAGGTCGACAGCGGCATGCAGCGGCAGGAGGAGTACGCCCGTACGCTCTCGGACCTGGGTGCCCGGCTCGAGTCACTGACCAGCACGCAGGTCAGCCTGCTGGATCGTACCCGGGACCTGACCGGCCGGCTGGAACAGCTCGAAGGGGTGGAAGGCGTCGCGCAGCGGGATCTCGCTGCCTTCCGGGAGGAACTGGAACAGAACGTCGAGCGGCTCGCCATCGAAGACCGCGGTCTGGAAGGCATCACCAGTCGGGTGAGCGACTTGCGCCGGGTGCTGGGGGAATGCGAGTCCCGGGCGGCAGCCCTCAGTGAAGTGGGCCAGACCGTTACTTCGCTCACCGGCCGCACCGAATCCCTGACCAGCCAGGTCGTCAGCCTGACGGGGGAGGTGGGTGGCCTGACCGAGCTGGCCGCGCAGGTCCGGACCACGTCGGCGGCCGCGGAACGTCTGGATCAGTCGATCTCCACGATGCTTCCGCGAGTGCAGCAGCTGGAGGAATCGCGGCCCAAACTGGAGGCGGCCGCCCGGGACCTCGCCGCGCTCGATCGCACCCACGAAGCAATTCGCGAGGCGATGGAGCAGCTGGAACGGACTGAGCGGGAGGTGAGTCGCGTGCGGGAAGGCCTGTCGTCCACTGACGCCTGGCTCACCGATACCGGGCGAAGTGTCACCACCCTGCGGGACGATGTGGTGGCGCTCGATCGCATGCGGGCCACGGTGGACACGTTGCGGCAGGAGGTGGATCAGCTCAATGCCTCCCTGCGCACCGTCGAAGGCCGCCAGGGCGTGGTCGATGACGTGCAGCGCCGGCTGGGCGAGGTCTCGGTGCAGCGCAGCGCGATCGAGCAGGGCAGCCGGGCGCTCCAGGAACGGCTGGAGACCGCCGAATCCCAGGTGGCCTCGCTCGCGCCCCGCCTCGAGGAGGTGGGACGGGCGAGCACCCAACTGGTGGGCCTCGCCGCGGATGTCCGGGACATGGAGCAGCGGGTCCGCACCACCCAGGCGACGGTCCAGGGGGTGGAGCTGCGCGCCGGCGATCTGCACGGGCTGGCCGATCGGATGCACGACCTGGCCCGTGATGTCGACCAGCGTCAGGCCGCGCTCGAACGCGCGACGGAACACCTGGAACGCGCCTCCGTGCTGCGGCAGGAAGCGGCGGAAGCGGCGGCAGCCCTGGGAGATCGAGTGCGCGAAGTGGACGGTGCGCTCCAGCGTGCCGGTGAGCGGTTGAATGAACTCGATGAACTGTCGCGCGGCGTCAGCCAGCGAGCGGATGCCCTGACGGGGGTGCAGGAGCGGATCACCGCCTTCGAACTCCGGCTGGCGGAATGGCGTGGTGCCGAGCAGCAGCTGACACAGGCGACGGAACAGACGGCCGCCCGCCAGGGTGCGATCGTCGCGCTGGAGGGCGAGATTCGGGCCCTCTACGAGCTGGCGGAACGGACGATCATTGATGTTCGCACCATCACCGATGCGCAGCCACAGGTGGCGCAAACCCGGAGCGACCTTGAGGGGCTGCTGTCCCGGCTGGGGGAAGCGGATGGTGCGCTGCGCCGGCTGGATGAGCGCAAGCGACAGCTGGAACAGGCGGAAGAGCGCCTCGCCTATGCTGACGTGATGCTGGGCGATGTCCGTTCCAGCCTGGAAACGCTGGTGTCGCAGAAGGCACAGATCGATTACGTGCTCGAAAAAGCGTCCGCCCTCGCGCTGCAGGCGCGACAGGCCGAGGCATTGATCGAAACGTTACGGGAAGAGCGCCGCCTGACGGACCGGATTCACGCCGCTGTGGGTGACCTCCGACGCGCCGACCGCAATGCGCCCGCCGAATCGGGGGAGCCGCTGACCGAACAAGTGGTGGAGTAAAATAGAGATTGCGCGGGAGAGATAATAAGGAAGCCTTCATGTAGTTGATGAAGGTGCTCGAAGGACCCTGCGGCCGACTTTGCCGGAACATCCCGCCGACCGGTAGGAAGCACCTCGTGCCTGGCCCTCGCCCGTGGGCCTTGTCGTGCGATCACATTTTTGCAACTCACCTGACATCACCACTTCGCCGCGACCGCCGTCGTCGGCGATGTCTTGGCATGCATCCCGCCTGACTAGTTCCCATCGACGCACGCGTTCACGCCACCTCGAGGGAACGAGCTCATGCTGACTTCAGAAAACGTTTATCCAGATGCCGCCGAGCTGCCCAGCAGCGGACACACGCAGGATCTCTCGGTAGAAGCCAACCTCCCTCTGGTGTACGACCTCGCCTGGCGCCTCAAGCAGCAGGTCGGGCACCAGGTGACTCTCGAAGAATTGATCAGTGCCGGTACACTTGGGCTGATCGAAGCTCTGGAACGATTCGATGCGGGCCGCGGGCTCAAGCTGAGTACGTTCGTCATCCATCGTATCCGGGGGGCGATGCTGGACGACTTGCGTCGGCATGATTGGATGCCACGCCGGTTGCGGGCCAAGACCCGGAACCTGCGCGAGGCGGAACGGCAGGTCTCGCAGTTCAAGGCGGGCCCGTGCCTGCCGGAGGAAGTGGCCAGCGTGCTGGCGATGCCGATGGACCAGTACTGGCGCCTGCGTGACGTCGCCAGTGCGGTGCTGGTGCCACTCGATGCCGCGGTGGATCCGGGCAGTGGCGATGTCGGTCTGGACCAGGTGGTGGCTGACCGGAATCAGCCGGAGCCCGATGCGCCGATGCTGGATCACGAAATGGGTGAACGGATCCGGATGGCCCTCGATAGCCTGCCCGCGCGCGAGCGCACCGTACTCAGCCTGACCTACTTTGAGAATCTCTCCGGCCAGGAGATCGCCGGGTTGTTGGGGGTGAGTGAATCGCGGGTGTCCCAGCTCAAGCGGCGGGCACTGGCGACGCTGCGGACCTCGAGCCTGTTGGCGGCAGTGCAGGACTAGCGAGCTGGTCAAGCGAGCAGGTCAGCGAAGCGAGCCCGCGTCCGTAACATCGAGGGCATCGTGCCACGCCACGATGCCCTCGATGCGTGCCACCCCTTGAGGAGCCGTCGGGGACCCGCTAGATCACTGCCGTGTCCCGTCCGCTTCGCACCCGCTTTGCGCCTGCCCCCACCGGCTATCTCCACCTGGGCCATATCGTCAACGCGCTCGCGGTCTGGGGTATCGCGGCCCGCCGCGACGCCGCAGTCGCGCTGCGGATCGAGGATCACGACCGGCAGCGCTGTCGGTCGGAGTTCGAATCGGCTCTGCTCGAGGATCTCGACTGGCTGGGCCTGGTTCCGGCGCTCGGCGCCACCGGCGACCTGCGCGGCGGGCCGAGTGACTGGCGCCAGAGCGACAACGACGCACGATACCGGGCGGCCGTGGACCAGCTCCGGGACGCGGGACACCACCTCTACGTCTGCGAGTGCTCCCGCAACACCATCGCTCGCAACGAAGGGCGCGGGGAGACCACCGGCGAACGCCCCTACCCCGGCCGCTGTCGAGACCGGGGACTGGCCCCCGGCCCGGACCGCGGTCTTCGCCTGGGGCTGCCTCCGGGCACGATCAGCTTCGATGACCTGCGCCTTGGGCCCCAGCACCAGGAGCCGGCGCGCCAGTGCGGTGATCTGCTGCTGCGGGACCGGCGGGGCAACTGGACCTACCAGTTCGCGGTGGTGGTGGACGACATTCACCATGCGATCGACCTGGTGATCCGGGGTGAGGACCTGCTCGATTCCACCGGCCGTCAGCTGCAGCTCTTCCCGATGCTCGGTCGGTCGGTCCCTCCAGCCTACCTGCATCACACGCTGATCCGGAAGCCCAATGGCGACAAATTGAGCAAGGGGAGTGGCGATACCAGCCTGCGGGACCTGCGTGCGTCCGGGCTGACCCGGGAGGAGATACTGGGTCGGGCCCTTGGGGCGGCGGGGTGGAGCGGATCGGCGGAGCCGCGCGCCCTCGCGGAGGCGCTGCAGCTTGCGGGGTCGATGGCGGGGGAGCGGGACGGCCCAGCGACTGGCGCCTGACCCGCGCGGTCAGCGTAGCACGGCGCGCTTCAGCAGGCTGATCTGTCCCAGGTGATAGGCATCGTGCTGCAGCAGGCCATGCAGCATTTCGCCGAAGGTCACCCCGGTGCCCAGGGCACGGTCCCGTTCGGTGCCAAGCTGCTCATCGAGGCGGGCCTCGGCCATGGTAAGCACGGTCTCGCGCAACGCCCCATGCGCCTCCTGCATCTGCCCGAGGTCGCGACGCCAGTGGGCCTCTGTGGGCTCAGGCATCGCCGGCCAGTCGCCATCCTCGGGTTCCCGCCACACCCCATCCACCAGGCGCCGCCGGACTTCACGGGTCCAGCTCGTCAGATGCAGCACCAGCTCCCAGATCGAGTGCGCCCCCGCAATCGGATGCTGCGCGGCCGCACCGGCCGACACCCCCGTGAGGACCGCCGCGATCGAGTCGCCGTACCAGGGGTCGCCGGCGGCGACGTTCTCGAGCTGACGCGCCAGCGCCGTGGTCCCGTTCACGGGCCGGTGGTCCCGGTGAGCAGGCCATGGCGGACCCGGATCGCCTTCTGGCCCGCGTCGGGATCGAACATGATCTGCTGGGAGGTGACGATCGCCAGCTGCACGGTGCCGTGGAGGGTCAGCGCCTGGCCGGCCCGGCGGACAGTGATCGGAAGGTCGGCGCCGGCCTGCGTGGCGTAGCGCTGACGGAACGCCTCGAAGGATTCGGGTCCCTTCAGGGCGATCTCGCCAAGGGCCAGCAGGGTATCCCCGGTCTGGACTCCTGCCTGCGCTGCGGCGCCATCGGGGACCACGTTGGCGATCACGATGGTTCCCGTGGAATCGGACCGGGTTTCGATGCCGAGGCGCGGCACCTGGACAGTGTCCACGCCGAGTCGCAGCCCGGCCAGTGGCAGGATGCTGTCCCATGGGAACGGCGCTCGGCCATCGATGTACCGCTCGTTGAACCCGGGGAAGGTGCGCCCCGCTGCCAGTCGCACCGCATTCCACCAGTCGCTGGCAATGAACCCGCGGCCCTGTTTGTAGGTGGTGCGGTAGACCTGCCGCATGACATCATCCAGGGAACGGGCGTTGTTGCTCGCGTCCCGGATCAGGATGTCGAGCATGAAGCCCGCCAGCGAACCCTTGGGGTAATAGAGATACCCGGTGCCGTCCGTGGGGTGAATCCAGGTCGAGAGGGAGGCGTCCTCCAGCGCCACCGGGGGTGCCTCGTCCACGGTGGCGATCTTCTCGCTGGTCAGCCCGAGGAAACCGGTGGAGTCCACGAGGCCGGACCGAACCGTCGCGAGGTCGGCGTAGTAATCGGTGATCCCCTCGCTGACCCAGAGCCAGACGGTCGGCTGCGCCACATCGTACCGGTACGGCACCATGTCGACAGGCCGCATGCGTTTCACATTCCAGGCATGGAACATTTCGTGGGCCGTGATATTCATGAACCACGGCTGACCGATGGCCTCCGGCGTGTAGATACCGAGGTGGGAATTCTGGTGCTCCAGGGCGGACCCGCCGCCGAATTTGGGGTCAAACACCATGAAGGTGGTGTAGCTCCTGAACGGCGTTTCGCCGAACACCGCGGCCTCGGGCGCGAAGAGCTGTTGGTAGCCCTCCCAGAAGGTGGCCCGATCCGGTCCGCTCAGGGCGCCCGCGGGATAGGTCGCCAGCCGGATCACGAGGCTGCCATTCTGCACGCTGTCGAGGTCGAACGCCCCGACGAAGAACGGCATGTCGACCAGGTCGTGGTAGTTGCGCTCCAGGTAGGACCCGGCGTCAGGGCCACGACTCATCCCCGTCGCGACCGTCCACCCGGGCTCGGTGTGCACCCGCACCGTCGCCGCGAAGGTCAGGCTGCGGCCTTCCGCGTACAGGAACAGGTTGGTGCCGTTGAAGAACGCGAAATCCGACTGGCTCCAGGCGATCGCGTTGTCGAGCGAATCGGCGGTGTAGGTGAAGCCGACGGTCAGGTGCCGCGCCGTGCCGCGGCGGATGCGCCAGGTGTCGTAGTCCAGCTTGTCCCAGGTGAGCGCCTGGTCCCCCGCGGTCGGGGCGAACCCGGACACCCAGCGCGCGAAGTTGGTCACCTCATAGGCGCCGGGCGTCCAGCCGGGCAGCGACAGCAGCACATCGCCCGGTCCCGTCACATCGAACTGCATGGTGACGTCGAGCGTCCGCCGGGCGGCGGTGGCCCGGGTGAAGCTGACATCGTACTGGACGTTGGCGATGGGGGCGGAGATGGCCTTCTGCGCCGACACATTGCCGGCGAGCACCGAGAGGGCAGCCAGCAGGGCGGGGCGGGTGACGCGGGACATGCGATTCCTCAGGGTCGGGGTAGCCGGCATGACGACGGGGACGGCCGACCGGTTCCACCGACCTCCCCCCGCGTCACCGGCAGGAAAGATAGACCCGCCGCTCAACCGTTCGCGACGACTTCCATGTCCGCCACCCCTGCCGGGTTCCCCCATTCCCCCTCCCACCGCGCCATCACCGCGGTGGCGAGGCAGTTCCCGACCAGGTTCACCATGGTCCGGGCCATGTCCATGAGTTCGTCAACCCCGAGGATGACCGCCACCCCTTCGAGCGGGAGCCCGAACGAGGTGAGCGCGCCGGAGAGCACCACCAGGGACGCACGCGGCACCGCGGCGATCCCTTTGCTGGTGATGAGCAGCGTCAGCATCATGAACAGCTGCTGACCGATCGAGAGGTCAATACCGGCGGCCTGGGCCACGAACAGCGAGGCCACGCCGAGGTAGAGCGTCGAGCCGTCGAGGTTGAAGGAGTAGCCGGTGGGAATCACGAAGGCGACAATCCGCCGCGGCACCCCGAATTCGATCATCCGCTGCATCGCCAGCGGCAGGGCGGCGTCGGAGCTCGTGGTGGTGAAGGCAATGACCGCCGGATCCTTCACGTGGCGCAGGAACTCGCGGATCGGGATCCGGGCCAACAGCGCCATTGGGACCAGTGCCACCAGCGCGAAGACGATCAGGGCGACATACAGGGTGCCGACCAGCTTGGCCAGGTTGAGGATGACCCCAATGCCGCTGTGGCTGACCGTCACCGCCATCGCGGCCCCGATGCCGATCGGGGCGAACTTCATGATGATGCCGACGAACTTGAACATCGTCTCCGCGATGCCTTCGGCGATCGCGAGGATTGTCTCCTTCGGCCGTCCCGCCCTCACCTGGGTCAGCCCGATGGCGAACATCGTGCTCCAGAACACCACCTGCAGCACCTCATTGGACGATGCGGCCTCGAAGAAGCTGACCGGGACGATATGATTGAGGAACCCGCCGAAAGTGGTGGGCGCGCCATGGGGAATCGGCAGATTGGGGTCGGGTGGCGGCAGGATCACGCCGACGCCGGGATGGACCAGGTTCCCCGCGATCAACCCGATGGCCAGGGCGATGAACGTCATCAGCCAGAAATACGCCAGCGACTTGATCGCCAGCCGGCCGATGCGCTTCAGGTCATCCCCGTGCCCCGCGATGCCCACCACCAGCGTCCCGAAGATGATCGGAACCACGATGGACTTGATCAGCCGCAGGAAGACGGTGGACAGCGGCTTGATGTAGGGCGTGAAGTCCTGGTTCGGCAGCTCACTGTCTACCCAGCCGACCAGGATACCGGTCGTCATGCCGATGAAGATCCAGTGCGTCAGGCTCAGGCGACGAATCGAAGACCACATGAGGAAGTGGGGTCAGGGAATGGGCGTACGGATGTCCCGGGGGAGCTGGCCGAATGAGCCCTAAGGCTACCTAGGCTCGGCGGGAGAGGTAAGGGATGCGGCGAAACGAAATCGGCGCCGCTCCGAGTGGAGGTTATGTTCAGTTTTGCGGCGTCCCATTCACCCCGTCTCCCGGTGCGCATCGGTGCCGATCTCCTACCTCCGCCGGATTCTCAACGCCCGCGTCTATGACGTGGCGCGGGAAACGCCCCTCGAACGGGCGGCCGCCCTCTCCAAACGTCTCAAGAACGAGCTCTTCCTGAAGCGGGAGGACCTGCAGCCGGTCTTCTCCTTCAAGCTGCGGGGCGCGTACAACCGGATGGTGCAGCTCACCGCGGCCCAGCGGGCGCGGGGGGTGATCGCCGCCTCCGCCGGCAATCATGCGCAGGGCGTGGCACTCGCGGCCGAGCGGCTGCGCTGCCGGGCGACCATCGTGATGCCGGCCACGACACCGCGGATCAAGATCACGGCGGTGAAGGCCTGGGGGGCGACGGTGGTGCTGCATGGCGACACCTACGATGAGGCCTACACCGAGGCCCGCCGGCTGGGTCGGGCCCGACGGCTCACCTTCATTCACCCCTACGACGATCCCGCCGTCATTGCCGGGCAGGGAACGGTCGGGCTTGAGATCCTCCGCCAGGCGGCGGTCCCGCCGGATGTGATCTTTGTCGCGGTTGGCGGTGGCGGGCTGATCGCTGGCGTCGCCGCATGTGTGAAGGCCCTGCATCCTGCGACCCGCATTGTCGGTGTGGAACCATCCGACGCCGATGCCATGACCCGATCCCTGCGCGCCGGGCGCCGCGTGACGCTGGAACATGTCGGCCTCTTTGCCGACGGCGTCGCGGTGCGCCGCGTGGGAAAGGAACCGTTTCGCCTCGCCCGGATGTACGTGGACGAAATGATCCGGGTCGATACCGATGCCATCTGTGCAGCGATCAAGGACGTCTTCGAGGAAACCCGCAGCATCCTCGAGCCGGCCGGGGCGCTGGCCATCGCCGGCGCCAAGGCCTGGGTCGCCCGGAAACGGGTGCGCAATCGTCAGCTGGTCGCCATCGCCTGCGGCGCCAACATGAATTTCGACCGGCTGCGATTCGTCGCGGAGCAGGCCGAGCTCGGTGAGCGGCGCGAGGCACTGCTGGGCGTCACCATCGCCGAGCGCCGGGGTGCTTTTCTACGATTCTGCGCCGCCATCGGACCGCGCAATATCACCGAATTCAACTATCGCATGGACGATGCCGACATCGCCCATGTGTTCGTTGGCCTGGAGGTGCACGATCGGGCAGAGACCAGCCGGATTGTCCGCTCCCTCTCCCGGCGCGGCTTTGCCACGGTCGATTTCTCCAGCAACGAGATGGCCCAGCTGCACGTGCGTCACCTGGTCGGCGGGCACTCGCCGCTGGCTCGACACGAGCTGCTCTATCGCTTCGAATTCCCCGAGCGTCCCGGGGCCCTGCTGCGCTTCCTCGAAGCGATCCGCAGCGACTGGAACATCAGCCTGTTTCACTATCGGAACCACGGGGCAGACTACGGGAAGGTGCTGGTCGGGATCCAGGTGCCACCGCGCGAAATGGCCGCGTTCCGGCGGTTCCTGCGGACGATGGGCTATCCCTGGGTGGACGAGACCCGGAACCCGGCGAATCGATTGTTTCTGGGGTGACACAGCAGGTGAGGACGGCAGGTGAGAAAAACAGGTGAGAAAAACAGGTGAGAAAAACAGGTGAAAAAGCAGGTGAGGACGGCAGGTGAAAAAGCAGGTGAGGGAAGCAGGTGAGAGGTGCAGGTGAGGTCGCCTCACCCGCTGTTCTCACCCGCCGTTCTCACCTGCTGTTCTCACCCGCCGTTCTCACCCGCCGTTCTCACCTGCCGTTCTCACCCGCTGTTCTCACCCGCCGTTCTCACCCGCTGTTCTCACCTGCTGTTCTCACCCGCCGTTCTCACCTGCCGTTCTCACCTGCTGTTCTCACCCGCCGTTCTCACCTGCCGTTCTCACCCGCCGTTCTCACCCGCCGTTCTCACCTGCTGTTCTCACCCGCTGTTCTCACCCGCTGTTCTCACCTGCAGTTCACACCAGCGCCGCCGCCTTCTGTTCAATCACCTTGAGCAGCGCGTCGAACGACGCCGCGAAGGACTGCACCCCTTCGTCCTCCAGCGTGGCGGTGATCGCCTCGAGGTCGATTCCGGCGGCGGTGAGTTCCGCCAGCACCATGCCCGCTGCCTTGACCCCCTGGGGCAGGCGGATCGCGGGCTGGCCATGATCGCGATAGGCGGCGAAGGTCGTGGGCGGGAGGGTGTTGACGGTGTGCTGACCGATCAGCGCCTCGACGTAGTACACATCGGGCAGCGCCGGATCCTTGGTGCTGGTCGAGGCCCAGAGCGGCCGCTGGACCATCGCGCCACGGGCGGCGAGCGCCTGCCACCGGGGCGTGCTGAACAGTTCCTGGAACGCCCCGTAGGCCGTACAGGCGTTGGCAATGGCAGCCCGTCCCTTGCCGATCCTGGCCGCCCCGGCAAGCGCATCGACCTTGCTGTCGACCCGGCTCACGAAGAACGACGCCACCGACGCCACCCCCGCCACCGGGCGCCCGGCCGCGAGCCGCTGTTCCAGCCCCTGGAAGAACGCCTCTACCACCTCGCGGTAGCGGTGCACCGAGAACAGCAGCGTCACATTGACGTTGATGCCCTGGGCCAGGCAGTGACGGATGGCCGGCAGCCCCTCCCTGGTGCCCGGGATCTTGATCATGATGTTGCGCCGGCCTATCCGGTTCCACAGCCGTTCCGCTTCGGCGATGGTCCCGTTGGTATCGCGGGCCAGGGTGGGGGACACTTCCATCGAGACCAGCCCATCGAGCCCCTTGGTGGACTCGTAGATGCCGTCAAACAGGTCGCACGCCGCGCGCACGTCCTCGATGGCCAGCCCTTCAAAGATCGCGGCCGGCGAGTCACCCCGGGCCGCATGACGCCGCACGTCCTCGTCGTACAGGTCGCTGCCGGCGATCGCTTTCTCGAAGATGGTCGGATTGGTGGTCATCCCCCGCAGGCCATCCTCGGTGATCAGGCGCTGCAGCTCGCCGGAGGTCACCAGGTCGCGGGTGATGAAGTCATACCATGGGCTCTGGCCGAGCTGGCCAAGCGCAACAAGAGGATTGGAAGGCATCGTGTCCTAGTCGAAAAAAGTCAGGAAGTGCGCAGCAATTGCTGAACGCTGGCGACAATATGATCCGCCGTCAGACCGAACTCCTGGTACAGCCGGTCTGCCGGGGCGGATGCGCCGAAGTGATCGATACCCAGGGCAATCCCGTGGTCGCCGATCCACTGGTGCCATCCGAAGGTGGTGGCGGCCTCCACCGAGACCCGGGCGGTGACGGCGCTCGGCAACACCGACTCACGGTAGGCGGCCGGCTGGGCGGAAAACAGCTCCCAGCAGGGGAGGGAGACCAGCCGCACGGCCACCCCGGCGGCGTGGAGCTGCTGGACCGCCTCCAGCGCCAGGGCGACCTCCGAGCCGGTCGCCATCACGATGGCCGCCGGCGTGCCGCCCGGGGCCTCCAATAGAACGTAGCCACCCTGCTGCAGCCCGCGCGCAGCACCCAGCGTGGTCCGATCCAGGATGGGCAGCTTCTGCCGGGAAAGCGCCAGCACCGTCGGACCGTCCTGCCGGGTGATCGCCGCCCGCCACGCCTCCACCGTTTCGTTGGCATCGGCCGGGCGGATGACGGTGACATTCGGGGTGGCGCGCAGCATGGCGAGCTGCTCGATCGGCTGGTGCGTCGGTCCGTCCTCACCCAGGCCGATCGAATCGTGGGTGCCGATGTAGATGACCGGCAGGCCCATGAGGCCGGCGAGCCGGATCGACGGCTTGCAGTAGTCGGTGAAGATCAGGAAGGTGCTGCCGAACGGTCGCAACCCACCATGCGCCGCAATTCCATTCAGGGAACTGGCCATCCCATGCTCGCGGACGCCCCAGTGGAAGTTCCGTCCACTGCTGGTGGCCGAGAACGCCCCGCCTCCTTTGATGTCGGTGCCGGTGCTTTCCGCCAGGTCGGCGGAGCCACCAATGAGCTGTGGCAGCGTGGCCGCGATGGCGTTCAGCGCCTTGGCCGACGCCTGCCGCGTGGCGAGTTGTCCATCGGCGGGGGTGAACACCGGCAGGGCACTGTCCCAGCCGGGGGGTAGTACGCCGGAGAGCCACCCCTCGAGTTCCGTCGCGAGGGCGGGGTGCGCGGCACGGTACCGGGCGAACATCGCGGTCCAGCCCTCATGGGCCTCTCGGCCCCGACTCAGGCACCGGGACCGCCAGGCCGCCGCTTCGGGGGCCACGGTAAACGGCTCCTGGCTCCACCCCAGGATTTCCTTGGTGCGGCGGATCTCTTCCTTGCCCAGCGGCGCGCCATGCGCCGAGGAGGTATTCCGCTTGGTCGGTGCCGGATCTCCGATGAAGGTGTGGAGCAGAATCAGCGACGGACGGCTCGTCTCGGCCCGGGCATTCTCGAGCGCCGCGGCGATCCCCGCCAGGTCGTTGCCATCGCCCACCCGCTGCACCTGCCAGCCGTAGGCCTCGAACCGGCGTCCCACATCCTCCGTGAAGCTGAGGTCGGTTCGGCCGTCGATGGTGATGTGATTGTCGTCGTAGATCAGGTTCAGGTGCCCGAGCTTCAGATGACCCGCGAGGGACGCCGCCTCGCTGGCGACGCCTTCCATGAGATCACCGTCGCTGACGAATCCCCACACCCGATGGGCCATCACCGGGAAGCCCGGCCGGTTGAACCGCTCCGCCAGCACCCGCTCCGCGATCGCCATCCCCACGGCATTGCCGACGCCCTGGCCGAGCGGACCGGTGGTCGTCTCGATCCCCACCGTGTGTCCCCGCTCGGGGTGGCCTGGCGTCTTCGATCCCCACTGACGGAAGTGCTTGATGTCGTCGAGGGTGAGGGGAAATCCGCTGAGGTGGAGCAGGCCGTAGATGAGCATCGACGCGTGGCCGCACGACAGGACAAAGCGGTCCCGGTCCGGCCACTGGGCATCGGCGGGATCAAAGCGCAGGAACTGGTCCCAGAGCACGTAGGCGGCGGGCGCCAGCGCCATCGGGGTACCAGGATGGCCCGAATTGGCCTGCTCCACCGCGTCCATCGCGAGCACCCGGAGCGAGTTGATGGTACGCCACGCGGGCTCGGCGTAGTACGCAGGGGGCGAGGGAACGGCGGTGGGGGTACTGGCCTGGGTGCTCAGAACGCATCTCCGGAAAGGACGGAACAAGGTAACCACGGCTGGCGGGAGGCGGCACGGGCGGGTATGATCCTGTACAGAGTTTTTGCCAAGAACATTGAACAAGGACGCGTTCCATGACAGTCCCACTCGCGTCACGCACCTACGAGATCTACGAAGTCGCCGAACTGACCGGCCTCAGCACTGCCCGGCTGCGGGCCTGGGAGCGGCGCTATGCCATCATTCGTCCCTCCCGCCAGATGAACCGCTACCGCTCCTACACCAGTGAGCAGGTGGCCCTGCTGCGGGCCTACAGTCGCCTGTGTGCCGCGGGGGAGCGGATCGGCAATCTGGTACGTGAGCCACGCGAGTCGGTCATCGCCCGGGCCGAAGGGCAGGCCACCGATGGATCTCCGCTCTCGCAGTTGGTGGACGCCATCAAGCAGCTGGATGGCGAACGGCTTGGCGTGCTGCTGGCCGAGCATCGGTTCCGTCTGGACAGCGAGCAATTCGGGCGGGAGATTGTCCTCCCGCTCGCTGATGTGGTCGGCGACCTCTGGGCGCTGGGCAAACTCAGTGTCGCGGCCGAGCACCTCGCCAGTGAAGTGGTGGTGCAGCTGATGAAGCGGGAGCTGGGAGCCGAAACCGGCACCGGCCCGGTGCTGCTGGCCGCCTGCCTCGCCGGGGAACATCATGAGTGGGGTTTCATGGTCACGCTGGTACGGCTCCAGCGGGAGGGCTGGCGGGTGAAGTACCTCGGCCCCAACCTGCCGGTGAAGAATCTGGCCGATGCCGCCTGGACCCTGCTGCCGCACACGGTGGCGATCTCCGCCACCGACCCGGCGAACGTCCTCCTCCGCCTCCCGGAGTTGCGCCGCCTGCCGCGCCTGCTGCCTCCGCGTACGCAGGTGGTCCTGGGGGGGCAGGGGGCCGACGCCACCCGCTCCCGCCTGCGCCGTGCCGGTCTCGCGGTCGGCACCCCGGTCATGTCCGAGCAACTCCAGCGTTCTACCCGGCGGTCGCCCATGACTTCTTCAGCAGCGCCCAGATCCGTCCCCACCACCGCCCCGCGCACGGGGCCGACCGCGCTTGTCATTGGCGCTGGCCTCGGCGGCATGGCCACCGCCGCCCGGCTGGCGCACGCGGGGTACCAGGTGACCGTGCTGGAGAAGTTCGACGTGCCGGGCGGCCGGGCGGGGGTGTGGAAGTCGAACGGATTTACGTTCGACACCGGGCCCTCGATGGTGATGATGACCGAATGCTGGCAGCAGCTCTTTGCCAGTGTGGGCCGGCGCTTTGAGGACTACATCACCCTGGTCCAGTGCGATCCGTACTACCGGCTGCACTTCGCCGATGGGACCCGGCTGGAGATGACCAGTCAGCTGAATCGGCTGCTGGAGAATCTCGAAAAGATCGAACCGGGGTGTACCCCGCGGGCCCTGCAGTTCATCGCCCATACCGGTGAGCTGTACCAGCGCGGCATGGGGTTCATCAGCCGTAACATGCACCAGCCGCAGTCCATGCTCCGGGTGGGCGGCATGGGCCTCAAGTATGGTGCCCAGGCGCTGGGCGATCTGCAGAAAATGGTCGGGCGGTATTTCAAGGATCCCCGGCTGCAGCAGGCCCTCACCTTCCAGTCGCTCTATCTCGGGCTGTCGCCCTATCAGTCCCTCGCGATCTACGGGTTGCTCGCCTATACCGAAATGGCGGGCGGTATCCACTATCCGATGGGGGGCATGCACCAGCTGGCCCGCGCCCTGGAAACCCTCGGAACCGAGCTCGGGGTCGAGTACCGCTTTGACACGCCGGTCCGTCAGCTCGAAAAGCACGGCGATCGGATCACGGGCGTCCTGCTCGAGGACGGCAGCCGGCTCACCGCCGACCTGGTGGTGGCCAACAGTGACCTGCCCTACACCTACGACCAGCTGCTGGGTGAACCGTACCCCGGTATCGACAAGAAGGTCTTCAGCTGCTCGGTGGTGCTGCTGTATCTCGGGGTGAATCGCACCTATCCCGACCTGCTGCACCACAACCTCTCGGTCTCGCGGGACCTGGAGCAGACCTGCCGCGAGCTGTTTGTCGATCGGGTCATGCCCGAGGATCCGCCGTTCTATGTCGTGGCGAGTACCCGGACCGACCCGACCCAGGCGCCACCTGGCTGCGAAAATCTGTTCGTGCTGGTGCTGGCCCCGAGTCAGGATCCGGCGCGCCCCATCGACTGGTCGGTCGAAGGCCCCCGGGTGGAACAGCGCACCCTGGAGCGGCTGGAGGCCTTCGGCCTCACCGATCTCCGGCAGCACATCGTCACCAAGAAGCTCGTGACGCCGGATGATTTCACCAGCCGGTACGGCAATCTCCGGGGCGAGGCGTTTGGTCTCTCGCACGGGCTGACCCAGATCGGCTACTTCCGGCCGCACAATCGCCACCCGCGCTACGAAAACCTCTACTTCGTCGGCCAGAGCACCCACCCCGGCTGTGGCCTCCCGATGGTGCTGATCTCCGCCGAGTGTGTGGTGGAGCGGATTTGCGCGGAGATTCCCGGCCAATGATCCCCGTGCCGATGGAACAGAGCTATTTCCGGGCGGAAGCCGTGACAGCGCACTGGGCGAAGAGCTTCTATTTCGCCAGCCGGTTCCTCCCCCATCAGAAGAAACGCGCGATCTTCGCGCTGTACGACTTCTGTCGTTACGCCGACAACCTGGTGGACGAACGAGGGACGCGAAGCGCCGAGCAGGTGCGCCGGGAGCTGGCGGCGCTGGAGACCACACTGCGCCGCATGCACGAGGGAGTCGAGCCGGACGAACCGCGCTGGCTCGCCCTGTACGACACCCTGCGGCGATACCCATTGCCGCTCGAGCCGATGGTCGAACTGCTGGAGGGGGTCGCCCTCGATCTCGAACCGGTGGCCATGCCCGACGTGCCCGCCCTGCTGCGCTACTGCCGGCTGGTCGCGGGTGGGGTCGGGCTCATGCTGGGGCCGGTGCTCGGCGCCAACACCGCCGACTACGATGACCTGGGTATCGGCCTCGGCATTGCGATGCAGCTCACCAATGTGCTGCGGGACGTGCGGGAGGATCTCGACAACGGCCGACTCTACCTGCCGGCCGATGAGTTGGCGGCCTGGGGTATTACCCGTGCCGATCTGGAAACGCGGAGGATGACGCCGGTGCTGCGGGGATTCTTCGAGTTCCAGGTGCGCCGGGCACGGCGGTACTTCGCTGCGGCTGATCCCATCCTGGAGCTCTTCCCCGAGGACGGCTCCCGGCTTACCGTCCGGCTGCTCCAGGAAACCTACGCTGGCATCCTCACCGAGATCGAGCGGCAGGATTATGACGTCTTTCAGGGTCGCGCCTACGTGCCGTTCCGCCGGAAATTGCTGATTCTCGGCCGGGCGGTCTTCCGCCATCGGACCAGCCGGATGCCGCCGCTCGTGCGCACCGCGTCCTGACGCGCGTGGCCACCACGCCAGCGGTCCCGCCGCCACCGGGCCGGCTGGCCTGCTGGCTCTTTCATCGCTATGTCGAACGGCTCACCGCCCGGCACTTTGCTGCCGTGCATTGGGGTGGTGCGGTTCCTGCCAGGGAGCGTCCTCCGGCGACGACGCTCTTCATCGCCAATCACACCAACTGGTGGGATGGATTCCTGGGCTGGCTGGTGAGCCGTCGCCTCGGGTTGCATTTCCACATCCTCATGGAAGCCGGCGGTCTCGATCGCTATTGGATGTTCAAGCAGATCGGGGCCCTCCCGCTGCACCGCGACAGCGCCGCCGGCGCATATGCCGACCTCGATGTGGCCACTGGTCACCTGCGCCGACCGGCCACCAGCCTGTGGATCTTCCCCCAGGGCAGTCGGCGCCCGGCGTCGGAACCGGTGACCGACACTGAGCGGGGAGCGGCGCATCTCGCGCTGGCACTGGCGGGAGCCTGCACTGTCGTGCCGGTGGCCTTCCGGTATGCGTACCTGGGTGAACAGCTGCCGGAAGCGTTCATCTGGCAGGGGGACGCGTTCGAGGTCGGGCGCCCCAGTATCAGTGAACACCGATCCGCCCGGCGCCGTGCCCTGACCCAGCACATGGAAAGCCGACTGCAGCAGGCGGTCGGAGCGCTGGATGAACAGCTGCGGCAGGAGAACCTGGCGGCCTTCTCCACCCTCGTGGCCGGCCGGCTCTCCATCAACAAACGGCTGGACCGTGTCCGGCACGCGGCGGGCACGATCGACGGCCCATTCGAGCAGCGCAATGGTTGAGACGATCGGCTACGGCGTGTTCAAGCTCTTCCACATCCTCGGCGCCATTCTGCTGGTCGGGAATGTCACCGTGACCGGGGTCTGGTCGCTCTACCTCTACCGCTGCTGGCGCGAGGGTACCATGCCGTTCCGGCCGATCGCAAGGGCCATCCTGTGGACCGACCTGATCTTCACCTGTGGCGGTGGGGCTCTGCTGGTCTTTACGGGTATCCAGCTGGGGCTCAAGGGGGGATACCCGTTCTTCCACACCCGCTGGCTCATGGAGGGCATGGCGGCGCTGGCCCTGTCCACCGCTTCCTGGCTGATCGTGCTGCTACCTGACCAGATGCGGATGGAGCGGACCGATGATCCCATCCGGCTGCGGACCATTTTCCTGCGGTGGTCCATCGTGGGGTGGATCTCCACCGCGCTCCTCTATTACGGGCTGTGGGCGATGGTCACCAAGCGTTGACCGCCGCCGGGCGCACCGCACTACCCACCCCCGCCTACCCGCCCACCCGCATACCGTATATCTTGCCCCCCCCAACACCTTATCGCATCTGCTGGAGATAGAAGCCGTGTCGAACGACGAACCCGAATACCTGAAGGCGCTCCGGCGGACCCAGGAGCTCCAGAAGGCCGCCAGCGCGAAGGCCACCCCCGCCGGTGGTACCAAGACGTTGTCTCCCGCCGAGCGTGAGGCGCACCGCTGGGCGAAGGAAGTGGGCGGCAAGGAGATCCGGATCGCCGGGTCCTTGGCGAGTTCCAAGGTCGCCGTCCTGGTCCAGCCCATCACCCCGTTCGGCAAGCCCCAGGTGTCGCTTGAGGGCCTCGCGGACCGGGCGGCGCTCGAGGAGCGGGTGAAGGCCGCGCAGGGCGCGGGCGAAAACATTGTCGGTGCCTACGAGCTGACGACGGGACGCCCGCTGACGGTCGAGGTGAACGAAGGCAAGGTTACCTTTACCCCCGGCGCCAAGCGGGAGATCATGAAGGCCGAGAGCCCTGAGCGGATGATCCGCAAGGCAGCGAAGCAGGCCGAGATCCTGGCCAAGACGCGCAAGGTGGACGACCGCGATCGCGGCCGCGGCCGCTAGGAGCTGGTAACCCAGGGTGAGGGGCGGGCAATGGCCCGCCCTTTGTCGTTTCCGGCACCCGGCCGATTGGTGAGGCTGGCCCTACCGCGGGACCCGTCCTGCTTCCTACCTTTGTACCACTCTCCTCCACGTGGAGCTCATGCCCCCAGCCGCCGCACCCAAAAAACGGTTCAACAAGCGTACGATCATCGCCCTGGTGGTGGTGCTGGCCTTGGTGGGCGGACTGGCCTGGGATGGCAGCCCGCTGGGCGGTTTCGTCCTGCGTCAGGCCGTGGCACTCAAGTTTCGTGCGGTGCGACAGGTCACGCCTGATGAACTCGTGGCCTGGATGAAAGACCCCAATCGCCCGCCGCCGCTGTTGATCGACGCGCGCCCGTCGGAGCAGTTCGTGGTCAGTCACATTGATGGTGCCGTGAACCTGGACCCGGCGGCGCCTGATCTCGCGCCACTGCGCAATGTCTCGCGCGAAATCCCGGTGGTGGTGTACGACGGCCCTGGTGTGGTCGGCGCGGCCATGGTGGTCGCGCTCCAGGGTGCCGAGTTCACCCGGGTCAGTAATCTCGATGGCGGGCTCTTCCGCTGGGCCAACGAGGGCTACCCGGTCGTGACTGGCAGCGGACCAACCGACACCGTCCACCCGATCAATGTCTGGTGGGGTCGTCTGCTCAAGGCACGGTATCGGAAGTGAAGGGGTCGCGCCTCGGCACGGCGGTGTCGGGCGCCGTGCTGCTGGTCCTGTTTGCCCTGAGTTTCCGCGGTCCCGGAGCGCTTCCGCCCCTCGGCCCCTTCCTCGATCCGGTCCATGGCGTCTGGACTGTCGCGGGCACCGCGGAACTCCCCGACTCTGCCCGCGGCACAATCCCGGGCCTGGTCGCCCCGGTCGATGTGCGATACGATCGCCGCGGCGTCCCCCACCTGTTCGCCACCACGGAAACCGACGCGGTCCGTGCCCTCGGCTATGTCGTCGCGCGCGACCGGCTCTTCCAGCTTGAACTCCAGGCCCGGGCTGGCGCCGGCCGACTGAGCGGTCTCCTGGGTCCGGCCGCACTTCCGATTGACCGCCAGATGCATGCGCTCGGGCTGCCCGATGCCGGCCGCCGGCGCTTCGCGGAGCTGGCGCCCGAGGCCCGTCGCCTGCTCGACGCCTTCGCTGATGGCGCGAACGCCTGGATCGATCGCTCCAGCCGACGGGGCATTCCGCTGGAGTATCACCTGCTCGGGCGCCGCCCCGAACGGTGGCGCCCCGAGAACAGTCTCTACCTGCTGGGCTACATGGGTTTCATCCTGGCCCGCAGCGACCTCGAGGAAACGGTGGGCAGCGCGCGCGCCCTGTTCGGGCCCGCGGTGGCGGACGCCCTCTTCCCCCGCAACAGTCCGATCGTGGAGCCGCTTCAACCCAACGGCCAGTCCGAGCCACGCTTCTCCGATCAGAGCATTCCTCCGCCGCCCGAGGTCGCCGTTCACCAGCCGCATCCCGCGCCCGGATCCGTGCCGGGCCTGCCGCGCGGCCTCCCGGGCGACGCACTCGGGTCCAACAACTGGGCGGTTGCACCGGCCCGTTCCGCCACCGGCTATCCTTTGCTGGCCGGCGATCAGCACCTTGAGCTCACCCTGCCGGCGATCTGGTACGAAGTGCACCTGGTGGTCGCCGATTCCCTCGATGTCTACGGGGTCACGATTCCCGGCGCGCCGAGTGTCATCATCGGATTCACCCGCGAACTGGCGTGGACCTTTACCAATACCGAGGCGGATGTCCTCGACCTGTACCAGGAAACGGTCGACGATTCCCTCGCGCCGACCCGCTATCAACTCGATGGCGAATGGACGCCGCTCCGGGTGGAGGTAGTGGAGCTGCGTGGTCCCCACAACAAACTGCTGGAGCAGGACACCCTGCGCTATTCGCACCGAGGGCCACTCCATCGGGAGGCGTCGGGCCGCTGGGTGTCCATGCGGTGGACCATGCTGGAAGCTGGCAGCGAACTCACCACCTTCAGTCAGGCGGCGCGGGCCCCCGACGCGCGGGCCTGGCTGACGGCGATGCAGGCCTACCGGGCCCCCGCCCAGAACATGCTGGTGGTCGATCGGGCCGGGACGATTGCCATTCGATCCACCGGCCGGTTTCCCCTGCGGCCCGGCGACCGGGGTGACCTGCTGCAGGACGGGACCCGGCGCAGCTCGGACTGGACCGGCGACTGGGGCCTCACCGAAGTCCCCCAGGCCATCAATCCGGCGCAGGGCTTCCTCGCCTCCGCCAACCAGCAGCCGATCGATCCACGGGTGGATGATCGCTACCTCGGTGCCGACTGGTACGCCCCCTGGCGTGCCCTGCGAATCAACCAGCTGCTCCGGGCCGACAGTGCCGTCACGCCGGACGCGATGCGCCTGATGCAGACCGACCCCGGCAACGCCATGGCCGATCTCTTTGTCCCGGCCTTGCTGAATGCTGCGAGCAAGTTTCCGGCGCGGGACTCCCTGCGCCGGGCGGCGCTGCTGCTGGCCGACTGGGACCGCCGCTACACCCGTACCAATACCCGCGCGGTGCTGTACGAAGAAGCACTCACCCAGCTGCAGCTCCTGCTGTGGGATGAACTGGAGCAGCCCGCGACACCGTTGCGCCGCCGTCCGTCCATGGCGGTGACGGCGCTCCTGCTCCGCGATTCGACCAACATGTGGTGGGATGATCGACGCACCCGGGCGGTCACCGAACAGCGGGACGACATCCTCGCCTCGGCGCTGACCCGGGCGCTGGCCGTCACCATCAGCACCTATGGTGAACCTGACGGGGAGGGATGGCGCTGGGATCGGATCCGGACCGCCAATATCCGGCACCTGCTGCACCTCCCGGCCCTGTCGGCGCTTGGGGTGGCCATTCAGGGTGGGCTGGGCAGCATCAATCCGCTGAATGACGACGGCCACTTCGGGTCCAGCTGGCGCATGGTGGTGGCCGCCGGGCCCGAAATGCATGGCTGGGGAGCGTATCCGGGCGGCCAATCCGGCAACCCGGTGAGCACCCGGTATCTCGATCGCCTCCCCGCCTGGCGTGAAGGGGAGCTCGATTCCCTGCGGTTCCCCCGCCAGCCGGCGGAGCTGGCGGAGGAGCAGATCAGTGTCCTCCGTCTCTCGCCGGAGGTGCCGTAATGGACCTGCCGGTCCTGGTGCTGCTCATGGTCTTGCTCACCTGGTGGGGTGGCTGGTGGGGTGTGCCACTGGTCGCAGCGATGTGGGCCTGGTGGACCGGGTGGCGACGCCGCGCCTGGCGACCGGCGCTCGCGGCCGCCCTTGCCTGGGGTGGACTGCTGCTGGCCGCCGGTCAGGAGCGGCCGCTGTCGCTCCTGGTGAGCCGACTGGGGGACGTCCTGGGCGTTCCGGGCGTGGCGCTCGCACTGCTGGCGCCCCTCTATGCGGCCGTCATCGCCTGGGCGGCGGCCCGGTTGATGCAAGGAATAGGAGGGTCCCGGTCGAAATGACCGGTGGCAGGAACCCTGACAGGAGACTGGCCAGAAAAGCAGCAACTTCTGCGGGGGCTGGTTGGGCAGGTACGACCTGTCTAGATTTGGGACATCACGTTAACCGCGGAGGGACCCCTGTACCCTATCGCTGCATCTGAGTGTTGAAGCAAAGCAAAGGAAGCTGTTGTGTCACGACCGAAGCGCCGTACCTCTTCTGCCCCTCCCTCGACCCGTAGTCGCAGCCTTGGTCGTCGGTCCATGGATGCCCACCGTCGGTGGCTCATCGACGCCTACGGCCCCATCTGTGCCTACTGCGGATCCGAGATCGCAGAAGATCGCACCACCCTGGACCACGTCTATCCCCGCAAGGGTCAGACGGCCTACGACCGTCCCGATAATCTCGTCATCGCCTGCCAGCCCTGTAACGCCGCCAAAGCCGATACCTCGTTCATTGCCTTCATCGCCCAGAAGCGCTCCCGTGGGGTCTTTCTACTCCACTATGGCGAGCACCTCTCCGATCTGGTGAAGGACATGGTTCGGCAGACCTCGGCGCGTGAATTTCTCCCGCCGAACAAGCCGAAGTTCGTCATGCATAACGGCCATGCGGAGAACGGGAACGGGGCGCACTAAGGACGGTGGAGAAAAAACGCGCGGGCCCGCACTTCAGAGTGCGGGCCCGCATTGTTTTCCCGGCCGGACCTTCCGGCGCTATCCCAGCGCCTCACCAACAATCCGCTTCTGCTCCGCCGTGTGGAGCGCCGGATACCCTTCGGCCGGACTCGCCCGTTCAGGCCGTCCCGCATACCGCAGGGTGACGCCCGGGCCCAGGAGGGGCAGCAGTCGCGGTTCGAGATAGGTCCACGCGCCCATATTGCGCGGCTCTTCCTGGGCCCAGACCACCTCGGTCCGGCCCGGGTAACCCTCGAGCATGGCGCGCAACTCTTCTTCAGGGAAACTGTAGAGCTGTTCGACCCGGACCAGCGCGGTCTTGGAGCGGTCGCTCCCGGCCGACGCCGTCAGGAGGTCGTAGTACAACTTGCCCGAACAGAGCACGATCCGGCGGACCTGGTCGCGATGATCGGCGGCGAAGGCGTCGTCGATCACCGGCATGAAGCTGCCGGTTGTCAGCTCCTCCAGGTGGCTGGTGGCCAGCGGCAGGCGCAGCAGGCTCTTCGGGGTCATGATCACCAGCGGACGCTGGCGGGTCCGCCGGGCCTGGCGCCGGAGCAGGTGGAAGTACTGGGCCGGCGTCGTCGGGTTGGCGACCCGGATATTGCCCTCGGCACAGAGCTGCAGGAAGCGCTCCAGCTTGGCGCTCGAATGTTCCGGGCCCTGGCCCTCGTAGCCGTGCGGCAACAGCAGCGTGAGCCGCGTGGTCAGCCCCCATTTCGAGAGCCCGGACACCATGAACTGGTCGATAATGATCTGGGCGCCGTTCACAAAGTCGCCGAACTGTGCCTCCCACATCACCAGCGTTTCCGGGGCGGCCGCGCTGTAGCCATATTCGAATCCCAGGCAGGCCAGCTCAGACAACGGACTATTGTGCAGTTCGAGCGACGCCATGGCGCCCGGCAGGTGCTTGATCGGGGCGTGCTCGATCCCGGTCGCGCTGTCGTGCAGCACCAGGTGGCGCTGGCTGAAGGTGCCACGCTCGCTGTCCTGGCCGGTGAAGCGGATCGGGATGCCCTCCACGAGCAGTGCGGCGAGGGCCAGCGTCTCGGCGTGGGCCCAGTCGATGCCGCCCTCGGGCCCGAACGCCGCCCGCCGCCGCTCCAGCTGCTTGGCCAGCTTCGGGTTCACGGTGAACCCCTCCGGCCAGGTGAGCAGCTGCTCGTTGATCCGCTGCAGCAGTTCGCTCTGGACCGCCGTCTCCGGCTCCACCCCTGAGGAACGATCGGACGGCTTGGGTTCCTGGGGAGGTGTGCGCCCCGTACCAGCCTTGAACGTCTGTTGAATGTCCACCAGCCGCTGGTAGCCGGCGGTGTAGGCCTGTTCCGTGGCCGTGGCGTCGAGGACCCCCCGCTGGTTCAGCAGGTTGGCGTACTGCTCCCGCACCGTTGGCAGCTGGCGGATCCGCTCGTACATCTGGGGTTGGGTATAGCGTCGGCTCGTCCCCCTCATTGTGTCCATGCCGGCGGTAGCCCACGAGATCGATGAGGACATCCTCGTGGAACTTGTCGCGATACATCAGTGCCAGGCGCACCGCCGAGAGACAGGCTTCGGCGTCGTCGGCATTGACATGAATGATGGGGACATCGAATCCCTTCGCCAGATCGCTCGCATGCCGGGTGGACCGGGCATCACGCATGTTGGTGGTAAAGCCCACCTGGTTATTGGTGATGATGTGGACTGTGCCGCCGGTCCGGTACCCGCGCAGCGCACCAAGATTGAACGTCTCGGCCACCACGCCCTGACCCGCGAACGCCGCATCGCCGTGAATGATCACCGGCAGCGCCACGGAAGCGTCGTGGTGCGGTTCGCGCCCCTTGCGCGTTGTTTGTTCGGCGCGGGCCCGGCCATCCACGACCGGTCCGACGAACTCGAGGTGGCTGGGGTTGGGGGACAGCGTCACCGTCAGCACCTTGCCGCCCCGGGTCTTGTAGGCCCCCTCGGCACCATGATGGTACTTCACATCTCCGGTGCCGCCGTCCGGGGTGAGCTGGCCGGCCTCGACGTGCCGTCCCCCTTCGAATTCGGCAAAGATCGTTTCGTAGGGGCGACCCACGGTGTGGGCCAGCACATTGAGACGGCCGCGGTGGGCCATGCCGATCACGACCTCGCGGGCACCCTGCTCCGAGGCCAGCTCGATGACCAGATCGAGCATGGGCACCAGCATGTCCACGCCCTCGATCGAGAATCGCTTCTGACCGAGATAGGCCTTATGCAGGAACTTCTCGAGCGCCTCGACCTGCACCAGTCGCTCATACAGCCACTCCTGGTCGGCCGGTGCCAGTGGGGCGCGGTGCTCACCACTCTCGATCATCTGCCGCAACCAGACGCGCTCGGCATGATTGGCGATGTGCTCCAGCTCGTAGGCCATCGTGCCGCAGTAGGCTTCCTGCAGGCGCGGCAGCGCCTCGGCCAGCGTTTCGCCGGGGCAGGAGATCCGCAGGACGGCGATCGGGATTCGTGCCATGGCATCGGCGTTGAGGCCGAGGGGGCCGGGATCCAGAGCGGGATCGCCGACCGGCACGCTGCCGAGCGGGTCGAGGTGCGCGGCCAGGTGTCCGTGGGTACGGTGGGCTTTCACCAACGCCATTGCCGCACCGACGTGGAACAAGTCGGCTTGGGATTCCCGCACCGGGGTGGTGGTGGGTCGGACCGGTCGGCTGACCACCGCCTCGGCCAACGTGCTTGCCTTGAGGCCCAGGCTGGTAAAGGCCTCTTCGTAGAAGTGGTCGGCGCCCTGCAGCAGGTTGTCCACCGACCGCAGGAATTCCCCCGACTCCGCGCCCTGGATCACGCGATGATCGTAGGTGCTGGTGATTGTCATGACCTTCGCGATCCCCAGTTCCCGCAACTTGTCATCCGAGAGATCGGTGAACGCCGGGGGGTAGCCGATGGCACCCACGGCGATGATGCTCCCCTGGCCCGGCATCAGCCGCGGCACGGAGGCTACCGTACCCAGGCCACCGGGATTGGTCAGCGTGAGCGTCGCACCGGCGAAGGCGTCTGGCATCAGCTTGTTGGCACGGGCCCGCTCCACCAGCGACTCATAGACCTGATGGAATCGGGCGAAGTGCTCGGCGGCCGCGTCATGAATCACCGGGACCACCAGGCCCCGGCTGCCGTCCTTGCGCTCGACATCCACCGCGATCCCCAGGTTGATGCGACCCCCCGGAATCTTGTGCGGCGCTCCATTGACCTCGGTGAAGACCGTCGTGAGCGCCGGGTGGCGCTCCGCGGACTTGGCGATCGCCCAGCCAATCAGGTGGGTGAACGACACCTTCTCCGGCCGCCCGGCGGCCCGGAGGGCATTGTTCAACTCCCGGCGGCGGATTTCGAGCACCGACACTGCCAGGTCACGAAAGGAGGTCGCGGTCGGAATCGACCGGCTTTCGTTCATATTGGCGACGAGGCGTGCGGCAGTGCCGGTGATCAGGACCGCTCCCGAGCGACGCTCAACCGGCGGGGCGGGTGGGGTTACTGGTGCGGGGGCAGCGGCGGTAATGCCGGTGGGCGGCGGCTCGGTCGGCGCAGCGGTGTGGCCATTCGAGGTCACCGAGGCGTGCGTAACCGGAGTGACATCTGCTTCGAGGCCGGCTGCACCGTGCTGGAAGTACTGTCGCCACTCGTCGGAGACGGCGGCAGGGTCCCGCAGGTACTCCTCATACATGATCTGGGCGAAGCCGGCGTTCGCGGTCTCGAACAGGTTGGAATCCACGGAGGTATCGCTGCCTTTCGGGGGTACATTGGGCGCTTCCGGAAGATAACAGGCGCCGGGGAGAGCAGGGGGGCCAGCGGTCACAGGCCCGGGGAAGCCTTACCCTGATATTCGTTCCAGCGTAGCATTTACCGTGGCCCTCCCGAATCGGCCGGTTCGGGGCTGGGCACCCACCTCAGGAGGAACGTGGCATGCGTATTCGGGACTTGGGCTGGCTGGCACTTTTTGCCGGGATCGGCGTGGCGTGTGGCGGCGGCGGCAGCAGTGACGCCGGGCCCACAATCGCCCTCGCCAAAGCGGGAGTGCCCAATGGGGACAACCAGAATGGGGTTGCCCGCGACACGCTGTTCGACTCCCTTCGGGTCGTGGTGACCGCGGACGGCGAGCCGGCGGTGGCGTATTCAGTCGCGTGGATCGCCTCGGACAATGGGGCGGCCTCGCCAGCCACCAGTGTGACGGACGCCAATGGCGTGGCCGCGACGGCCTGGATCCTTGGTCCGAGTTCGGGGCCCCAGACGGTGCGCGCCTCGATTGCCCGCGCGGTGGGCTCTCCGGTGACGTTCAACGCCAACTCCCTCAACGGCACCGGCGCTACCTTCGGCAATATCTTCTTTCGCAGCAACAAGAACCTGACCAGCGATCCGGCCGTCGACACGATTTCGGTCGGCGATGCCTTTGTCTGGTATGGCGCGGGTGGGACCCACTCGGTGCGGTCGCAGGGGCCACCGAGCTTCACTGGCAGCGGCAATCTGGTCGGTCCGGCCACGTATTCGGTTACGTTTTCCACGGTCGGGACGTATCAATACGATTGCGGTATTCACGGCAGCGCCATGACCGGGACCCTGGTGGTCGCGGACACGGTTCCCTGATCTCCCTTTCCCTGGATTGCTGATGACCTCTCGCGTACGAATGGCGATGGTGGCGGGCCTCGGTGTACTGGCCGGCGGGATCGCCTGTGGCGGTGGCGATGGTGGCAACGGTCCGCCCGAATCGGGGCGGAAGACAGTCCTGGTGGCGAACAACGAGTTCCAGCCCACCAGCGTGACCATTGCGCCGGGGGACACCATCCTCTGGTCCTGGGTCACCAACAGCGTCGACCACAACATCATCAGCAATGGCGACCAGTTCGCCAACAAGGGCGATTCAGTCGGTACCATGACCGGTACCGACCTCTTCAACGCCCCCACCAGCCACCAGGTGATCTTTCCGACGGCCGGGACCTACCGCTACTTCTGTTCGGCGCATGGTGCGGCTGGCACGCCGAATACCGGCATGCAGGGGACGGTTCTGGTGCAGTAAGCCGCCCCGGAGGGTGGCTCAGGCGCGGTTCCGTGGGCCCGCCAACGCGGGCCCACGCTGCGTTTGGCCCCTTAACGCAACCCGCCCGGTGGCCGATACTTAGCTGTCTCAACCAAGGTCGGACGGTGGCCTACAATTCTCCCGGTGCCCGGGTCACGGTGGCCCTGCTGCTGGTTGCTGCCTGCGGGCCGCAGCCACCGCGCCACGTGGTCATCGGGTACGCCTTTCCCGGTTCGGGCCAGGGCGTTGTACGCGCCGCACGGGAGGAAATCGCCCGTCACCCGGTGCCCGGCTACACCATCGACGTGGTGTACGACAGCGCCGTGCTCGGCGATCCCCCAGACGTGGAGGCCCACCGGGCGGAGCGCTTCGCCGCCATTCCTGACCTGGTGGCCGTCGTCGGCCACGGTGGCAGCCGCGGATCCCTGGCGGCGGCGCCGGTCTACAACGCGGCCCGGATCCCGCAAATTGTTCCCACCAGTACGTCGCGGCTGCTCACCGGCATCGGACCGTGGACCTTCGTCCTGTCACCCAATGACTCGGTGGAAGGAGCGCTGCTCGCGCGATTTGCCGTGCGGGGGCTGCAGGCGCGACGCGCGACCATCTTCTACGTCAATGACGAATACGGGGTGGGGCTTCGCGACGGGGCCTTGCTCGAACTGGAGCGACTCGGGACCCAGGTGGTGGATCAGGTGCCGCTGGGCCTCGTGAACGACCTGCCGACCCTGCTGGATGCCTCGTTTCTCCGCGGGCACCCGGATGTACTGATCGTGGCGCACCGGCAGGGTGTCACCGGGACGATCGCCCGGCTGGCGCAGGAACGCATTCCGGGAATGCGGGTGCTGGCCGGGGATGGAGCGCTCGCCCTTCCACTGCTGCCGGACAACGCTGGTCCCGCCGCCGATTCCATCTACGTCGCCGCGTTCTGGTACCCCGATTCCACCGACGCCCGGGATCAGGCGTTTGTGGAGTCCTATCGGGAGGCAACTGGCGTCACTCCGCTTGCCAGCGCCACCATGAGCTGGGACGCGATCATGCTGCTGGTGCAGGCCATCCGGGAAGTGGGCGCTGATCGCGCGGCGATCCGCCGCTGGCTTGAACGCCTCGGTGTCGAGCGGCCGGCCTTCGAAGGGATCACCGGCGCCATCACGTTCCGGCCGGATGCGCCCCCGCGACTCGGTATCGTGAGGCTCCGGCACGGCGACCTCGTACCGGTTCCCTTCGAGTGACCACCCGCTCCCCGCTGCTCGGCCCGGTCCCGCCGACCGCCGGGGGCATCCGTGCCCGGCTGGGGATCCTGCTCGGTGCGGTGGGCCTCACCGTCCTGTTGGTAGCGGTCTACCTCTGGCTCAGCCTGCAGCCGGCCGTCGGGGCCCTGACGGCGAACAACTCGCCGGCCTTTACCCTGTACGGCCGGTTGACTCGACGGGCCATCGCCCTGAACAGTGCCGTCGAGGCGGCCCGGCGGATCACCACCGACACCGGCGCGACCTCGGCCGAAGACCTGCAGCAGATCCGGCGCAACCAGGCCCGACCCACGGCGCCGACCCCGTTCTATCGCATTCCCGCAGATATGCGGACCACCCTGGTCCTGGTGGATGGGGACATTTCCCGGCTGGAAACGGCGCTGGAGGAGTTTGCCGCGGTGGCCACGCTGCAGCGACGCGCGCAGTACGCCCAGCGCCTGCAGCGGGTCGACTCCATCAGCGCCCAGCTGACGCTGCATCTCACCGGGGCGCAGCAGGAAGCGCTGGGGGCGCTCTCCGCCCGCAGTCAGGCGCTTCGGCAGGCGACGATCCGGGCCGCCTCGGTCGTCATCAGTGGGGCAGTGCTGATCCTGGTGCTGGTCCTGCTCACGCTGCGCACCGCCAGGCGGAGGATCATCGAGCCGCTCACCCGTCTGGAGGACGGACTCGACCGCGTCATGCGGGGAGATCTCGCCGTGCACCTGCCACCCGGGGAGCCGGATGAAATCGGCCGGCTGTCGACCGTGTTCAACGACATGACGCAGGTGCTGCGGGATCGGGTCGAGGAACAGGGACGGTTCGCGGCGGCGGGACAATTGTTCGCCGGCATCGCCCACGAGGTCAACAATCCCCTCATGGCGATCATCACCGTGGCCGAAGCTCGGCTGGGAGAGCCGGAGGTCCCGCCGGAACATGCGATGGAGCTGCGCCAGATCTCGCGCCAGGCCCGGCGGGCGGCCAAGCTGCTCGCGGGCCTGCTGCGCTTCGCCCGCCCGAGCGCCCGCCAGCCCGGCCCGGCCGATATCGGCCAGGTCATCGACACGGCAGTTGACCTGGTCTCCTATCGCTTCGGCGTCGATGAGGTGGACGTCGATGTGCGTTTCCCCGCCGATCTGCCGTGGGCCGACGCCGATCCCAGCCGATTGGAACAGGCGCTGGTCAACCTGTTGAGCAATGCCATCGATGCGGTGATCTCGCGCCCGCTCCCCCGCCAGGTGCGGATCGAGGCGTGGGAAGAGGCCGGCCAGGTTCATGTGGCGGTGGACGACAATGGTCCCGGCATTCCCGTGGACATGGAAAGCAGGCTCTTTCACCCCTTCGTCTCGACCAAGGGGCCGCGCGGTACCGGCCTCGGCCTGTATATCTCCCGCCAGATCCTGCGGGAGTCGGGCGGTGACCTGCAGGCCGGCGCCGGACCGCTGGGCGGCGCCCGGTTCCTGCTGCGCCTGCCACAGTCGGTGGGCACCGCGACCCCGATCGACAGTCTGTTTGCCAACACCGATCGGCAGTCACTCCCCCGCCGGGGCGCGACCCCGTTGCACGGGCTGCGGCTGTTGCTGGTGGAGGACGAGGAAACCGTGCGGCGTCCGCTGGGCCGGTTCCTGGAGCGGCGCGGGGCCACCGTGCTGGAGGCGCCGAATGGAGCAGTCGCGCTGGACCTGCTGCGGGAAGAACCCGTCGACCTGGTGTTGTCCGACCTGCGGATGCCAGTGATGGATGGACTCGAGCTCTATGCCGAGCTCCGCCGTCGCCACACCGAGCTGACGGGGCGCGTGCTGTTTGTCTCCGGCGATCTGTCCCGGCTGGCCGAAGGGAACCTCGGCGTGCCGGCGGATCGGGTGCTGGTGAAGCCGGTCGATCTCTTCCATCTCGAGCAGCGGATCCTCGAGCTGGCCGGTCCGCCCGAACGGGATACCCCTCCCGCCTGATCTGGGCATGCGCCGCCCGCGGCCCTACCCGCCGTGCTTGACCAGCTCGATATAGCGGATGGCCTCTTCCAGGACCTGTTCCCGGCTCCACTCCAGCACCCCACCCATCAGCTCGGCCACCCGTGCGGCTGCGGTGAGCCCATGATCCTCCGTCTCGTAGTAGAGATGGATCCGCCGGACCAGGACGTCGTCGACCCGGTGCGCCAGCTCCCGCCGGGTGACATGCACCACTTCCGCCTCGATGGCGGGGTGGTCCGGCACCAGCAGCTGGGCCAGCTCACGTTGCTCCCGGACCAGGTTGAAGATCGCAGCGCACTCGGTGCCATACAGGTGCACCAGGTGGGTCACCGTCTCGATCGGCAGCCCCAGCTCGAGACCGGGCTGTCCGAGCGGCTCGAGGTCGTGGACCTCCCCGCCGGGCAAGGCGACGCTGTCGGTCGGTGCCGCGGGAGGCTTCGGGCGACCGTCGAGCTGATGCAGGATCGCGCTGACCGTGTCCACCAGTTCCGCCGCCATCGAACGGTAGGTGGTCAGCTTGCCACCAGCGATGGTCAGCATCCCCCCCGGTCCCTGCTGGATCAGGTGCTCCCGTGAGACCTGGGAGGCGCCGACCACCGCCGTTGGTGCGATCAGGGGCCGGAGCCCCGCCCAGGTGGCACAGACATCCGCTTCGCTGAGCCGGGCATTGGGGAACGCCGCATTGGCCGAGCGGAGGAGATAGAGCACATCCTCATGGGTGGCGTGGACGTCGTCGGCTGTCTGCTGGGTATCGGTGTCCGTGGTCCCGATATACGAGAACTCCCCCCAGGGCAGTACGAACATCACCCGACCATCGATGGCGCTGGTCAGCGTGATGGCCGCCTCGTGGCCCAGCCGGTCCCGCCGGACCATGACGTGCGCCCCCTTGGTGAGCCGGAGCAGGGGCGGGCGGCGGGGTCCTCCATCAGCCGGATGCGGTCGCTCCAGGGCCCGGTGGCATTGACCACGACGTGGGCCGGATGGTGCCCTCCTGCGCCGGTGAGCTGGTCTACCGACCCGGGCGCCGCGAATCCCGCCATCGGCCCGGATCAGGTCCACCACCGCCATGTGGTTGGCGACCAGTGCGCCATATTCCAGGGCGGCGCGGGCGGTGGCGACCACCAGGCGGGCATCGTCGCACTGGGCATCAAAATAGCTGGACGCCCCCGGTCAGGCCCCGTTCCCGGACCATTGGTTCGGCCCGCAACAGGCTGCGCTTGCCCATCACCCGATGCCACCGCACATTCCGGAAGCTGGCGAGGAGATCATACAGCCAGATTCCGGCCCACAGCTTCCACAGCGGCACCCGGTCCCCGCGATGCACCGGGAAGACGAAGGGGAGGGGGCGCACCAGATGGGGAGCGATATGCAGGAGGGTATGCCGTTCGCGCAGGGCCTCGAACACGAGGCGGAGGTCGCCTTCCTCGAGGTACCGCAGGCCGCCATGGACCAGGCGGCTCGAGCGGGAGCTGGTGCCGGAGCCCAGATCATGTTGCTCGACAAGCACCGTACGGTGGCCGCGCATCGCGGCGTCCCGCGCGATGCCGGCGCCGGTGATGCCGCCGCCGATTACCAGCAGATCGACCGGCTGCGCCATCAGCTGCTCGACTGAGGCCCGATGACCGATCTCACTCACGGTTCGCCCCCGCCCGTCCTCTATCTCCCGCGACCGAGCACCTGGCTCACGTGGCATGACTATCTCTTTCGCGCGGGGGTCACGGTGCTGGACGTGGCCTGTGGCGAAGGTCGCCATGGCCTGAAGGCGGCCCAATGGGGGGCCACCGTCACCGCCCTGGACGGCGACGAGACCAAGATTGACACTGGACGGGAAGCGGCCACCCGGCTGGGCGTCTCGGTGGACTTCCGTGAAGTTGATCTGACGGGTGAATGGCCCGACCTCGGCACGTTTGATGTGGTGTTGGTCTTCAACTATCTTGACCGCGCGCGGATGGCCGATCTGCGCGCCCTGGTCGCCCCCGGCGGGGTCCTGCTGGTCGAAACCTACCTCGAGTGGCAGCGCCAGCTGGGCTGGGGGCCGAGCCGGGCCGAGCACCTGTTGAAGCCAGGGGAACTGGCCACCCTCACGGCCCCGCTCGAAACCCTCCATGGCCGCGAAGTGTTCGAACCGGTGGAAAGCAACAAGGTACGCGCCGTCGCTTCCATCGCGGCCCAGAAACGATAACTACCGCCGGAGTGGCGCCGTAAGGGCGTTCCCCGTGCGCGGATCTTATGCCTACGCCCCGTCGCCCCGCCATCGTTGCGGGTTTGCGCACGCCCTTTGCCCGCAGCGGCACCGTCTTCCGGGACGTTACCGCCCTGCAGCTCGCCCGTCGCGTCACCCAGGAACTGATGCAGCGCACCGGCCTCGACGGGAACGAGGTCGATGAAGTCGCCTTTGGCCAGGTGATCCAGTCCGTGCTGGCGCCCAATGTCGGCCGCGAAGTCAGCCTGCTGCCCCAGTTTCCCCGGACCATCCCGGCCTTCTCGCTGAACCGCGCCTGCGCCTCCAGCGGGTCCACCATCGCGTATGCCGCCGACCAGATCGTGCTGGGCCATGCCGACGTCGTGCTGGCGGGCGGGGTCGAGTCCCTCTCCGACATCCCGATCCTGCATTCCCGGCGGATGACCCAGATCCTCATGGAGGCGAGCAAGGCGAAGACCCTGGGCCAGCGGCTGGCCACCTTCAGCCCAGATCCGCCCCGAAGGATCTGGTCCCGGTGACCCCGGCCATCGCCGAACCGTCGACCGGCGAGTCGATGGGCCAGTCGGCCGAGAAGATGGCGAAGGAGAACGGCATCACCCGCGAGGCCCAGGACCAGCTGGCGCTGATGAGCCACCAGCGCGCCGCTGCCGCCACCGCCAGCGGCCGGTTCGGGCCGGAGATCGCGCCCTGGTTCGGTGGCCGCAACATGGACGAGGTGGTGACCACCGATAACCTCACCCGGGCTGATACCTCGCTGGCCGCCCTCGCGGCGCTCAAGCCGGTATTCGACCGGCGATACGGCAGCGTGACGGCGGGCAACTCCTCTCCCCTCACTGATGGCGCCGCCGTGGCGCTGATCATGGAAGAGCAGAAGGCCCGCGCCCTTGGCTTCAAGCCACTGGCCGTCGTCCGGAGCTATGCCGTCGCGGCCGTCGATCCCGGATGGCAGCTGCTGATGGGGCCGGTCTATGCGGTGCCCAAGGCACTCGACCGCGCCGGTATCACCTGGAAGGACCTCGGCCTGGTGGAAATCCACGAGGCGTTCGCCGCCCAGGTGCTGAGTAATGTGCAGGCCTGGGGATCCCGGGAATGGGCCACTCGCCTGGGCCGCGCCGAGCCGGTGGGCGAGGTGGACTGGGACCGCACCAACGTGAATGGCGGGTCGATCGCCATCGGCCACCCGTTTGGGGCCACCGGCGCCCGCATCGCGATCTCGCTGGCCAACGAAATGGTCCGGCGGGATGTCGAGTTCGGGCTGATCTCCATTTGTGCCCAGGGCGGGATGGGATTCGCCATGGTCCTGCAGCGCGTGTAGAGCCCTGACCCGGGATGCCATGTCCGTAGCCACGACCACCATGCACGGCACGATCGCCGTCGTCACCCTGGATACCCCCGGGGCGCCGGTCAACGTGCTCAGCAGTGCGGTGAAGACGGAGCTGGAGTCGACCCTGACGCGCCTGCGGGACGACGCCGCCGTCACGGCGGTCGTCCTGATCTCCGGGAAGCCCGACAGCTTCATCGCCGGGGCCGACATCGAGGAGTTTACCCGGCTCTCCACCCGCGAGGAGTTCGACCAGCTGGTGCGGGAAGGGCAGGCCATGCTGGAGCTGGTCGACACCTTCCCCAAGGTGGTCGTCGCCGCCATCAATGGCGCCTGCCTCGGCGCGGGATTCGAACTCGCGCTCGCCTGTGACTAGCGGGTCGCTACCAATCACCCGAAGACCTCCATCGGGCTGCCGGAGGTCCAGCTGGGCCTGCTGCCCGGTGCCGGCGGCTGCCAGCGCCTCCCCCGCCTCATCGGCCTGAGCGCCGCGCTCGGCATCATCCTGCCGGGCAAGAGCGAGCCCGGCGCCAAGGCGTTCAAGCTGGGCATGGTCGACGAACTGGTACCTCCCAGCATCCTGCTCGACACGGCGCTCAAGGCGGCGGGGCGGGGCCTGCTGCCGATGCGGGCGCCCCGCGGTGGCATGATGGGGGCGCTGCTGGACCGCAATCCCGTGGGCCGGCGCGTCGTCTATGCCAAGGCCAGGGGTGATCTGCTCAAGAAGACCAGCGGCAACTACCCCGCGCCGCTGGCGGCGCTGGAGGCGGTGCGGGTCGGGCTGGAGCACGGGATGGATGCCGGCCTGGCGCAGGAACGGAAGGGATTCGCCGAGCTGGCCGTGGGCGAAGTCTCGCGCAAGCTGGTGGGGATTTTCTTTGCGAGCAACGCCCTCAAGAAGGACGACGGCCTGCCACCCGGCGTCACCGCCACCGCCCATCGGGTCGGCCGGATCGGCGTGATCGGTTCCGGCTTCATGGGCGCCGGCATCGCAGGGACCGCCGTCAGCGCCGCCGATGTGGATGTGCGGCTGCGGGACACCGACCTGGCACGGGTCGGCAAGGGGCTCAAGGCCGCGACCGATATTCTGTCGGGTCGGCTCAAGCGGCGCCGCATCACCCGACCCGACTACGAGCGGCTGGCCGCCCGGCTCTCGGGTGGCAATGACTACGCCGGGTTCCAGCGGGCGGACCTGATCATCGAGGCGGTGTTCGAAGATCTCGAGGTGAAGCGCACGGTGCTGGCCGAGACGGAACGGGCCACCGATCCTGCCACGATCTTCGCGACCAATACCTCGACCATCCCCATCGAGGCGATTGCCAGCGCGGCCGCCCGGCCGGAACAGGTGCTGGGCATGCACTTCTTCTCGCCGGTGGATCGCATGCCCCTGGTTGAGGTGATCCCGACGACACAGACCTCCCCCGCGACGATCGCCACCACGGTGCAGTTTGGCCGACGGATGGGGAAGACGGTGATCGTGGTCAAGGATTCGCCCGGCTTCTGGGTCAACCGCATCCTGACACCGTATCTCAACGAGGCGGGGTATCTGCTGGGGGAAGGGGTACCGATGGAGGTCATCGATCGGCTGATGACCACATTCGGCTTTCCGGTCGGACCGATCACCCTGCTCGATGAAGTCGGCCTCGATGTCGCGGCCAAGGCCAGCAAGGTCATGCATGCGGCGTTCGGAGCCCGGCTGGAACCGTCGACCCTCATTGCCACCATGCTGGAGGACAAGCGGCTGGGCCGGAAGAACGGGCGCGGCTTCTACCTCTACACCAAGGGCCAGAAGGCCGGGCCGGACGAGACCGCCTACGACCTGCTGAAGATCCGGCCGCAGGCACCCGCCTCCACCGATCGGGTGCGCGAGCGGCTGGTGTACAGCATGCTCAATGAAGCGGCGATGGCGGCGGGTGAAGGGGTGGTCCGCTCGCCCCGCGATGGCGATATCGGCGCCATCTTCGGCATCGGCTACCCGCCCTTCCGGGGCGGCCCGCTGCACTACCTCGACGACCTCGGCGCAGCTGCGGTGGTCGCGACTCTCCGCCAGCTCGAATCGGCCCACGGCGTGCGGTTCACCCCGGCCCCATCCCTGGTGGCCCTGGCCGATGCGGGAGGCCGGTTCTACGCCTGAGCCGGCTGGTCTCCCCGCCCCATCACCCTTCCGCCGGGCCCGCTGGTGGACTGCCCTCCTGCTGTTACTCGGCGCATTCCCGGTCCAGGCCCAGTCGATACGCGGTCGGGTTCTCGACGCGGCAAGCGATACCCCGGTGGTCGAGGCCCTGGTGCAGCTCCTCGCGGAGCGGGACCGGGTGGTGGCGAGCGGAGCCAGCTCCACGCGCGGAGAGTACCTGGTGCGCGGCCCCGCCGCGGGCACCTACCGGCTCCGGGTCCTCCGCATTGGCTTTCGACCCTGGGTCTCCGACCCCGTCCGGCTGATGAGCGACACCCTCCAGGTTCAGGATCTCCGGGTGGATGCCGGTGTGGTGGTGCTGGCGGAACTGACGGTCCGGGCTCGCTCTTCCTGCCGCCGCTCCCCCGCGGACGACGCCGACATGGAGGCGGTCTGGCAGCAGGCCCGCACCGTCCTCGGCCTGGTCGACGCGGCTGGCGCGGAGGACCTCGAATTCCTGGTGACTACCCGCGACCGCACCCTCGATCCCTACGAGCGGGTGATCCGGGAATTCCGTACCCCGGCGTTCAGTCGCGGGGCCTGGCCCATCATTTCCCAATCGGCCGACAGCCTCAACGAGTTTGGATTCATCCAGGTGCAGGACACCCTCGCTGGTCCGGTGTACTACGGCCCGGACGTCGCAGTCTTTTTCAGTGACGCCTTTCTCACCGCCCACTGCTTTCGCCTGCTCCCCCCACCACGGGGTGAGCCCGACCTGATCGGGTTGGGATTCGAACCGTTGCCCGGCCGCAAGGTTTCCGATATCGAAGGGGTCCTCTGGGTCCATCGGCACGCGGGGCTGAGCCGGCTGGAATACCAGTATGCGCGGATGCCGGGGTGGATGCCCCAGGGTAAGGCAGGAGGAGTCCTGCACTTCGACCGGCTGAGCGGTACCGGTCGCCCCATCGTGACCTCCTGGAGCCTGCAGGCACCAATTCCACGGATCGAGCGTTCTCGTACCGTACTGCATGGCTTCCGGCAGACAATCGGGGAGGTCGAGTCGGTCCGCGAAGGGGAGCAGGTTGTGTGGCGGCGGATCGATTCTTGAAAAAGTGGGTAGGACAGGAGTGGAATTTCGGCGAGTTGTGACGCCTATTACATAATTGAAATTGGCGAACAGGCGCAAGCCAATTATACATCACGACTTAGGGTTAAGCCTGTTTTTGGGTCACATCGCGGCTTATTTAGAAGCTCTTATCTCTTGTCGCGCAAGATCTTGCGTAACCTTGCCGATAACATAGCTTGAATCTGTTGTGGTAGGACCAAGGTGTATAGTTTGTTGACACATACCAGGCGTGGATGCTCCGTGACGGTTCCCAGTGAGATGCCGATCAACCAGTTTCCCCGTCCTATGCGGACCCGGATCCGGGTCGCGTATGCCACGGCCTGGGAGCTGCTGGTCAACGTCCATACCGAGCAGGCGCGGCAATTCATCAGCGAGTTCGCCAGCCGCATGACGCCGATCGACGCCCTGGAGATGTACTTCATGGTCGCCCCGATCTCGGAGTCGATGCACGAGGCGGTCCGGACCCGCACCCTGTCGTCGCTGGAGCTGGACTGCCTCCCCCCGCGTGCCCCGTTGCCGGTGCTGCGCGGCTGGCGCCTGCTGCGTCTCGATCTGCTGATCAAGCTGGTGCGGTACCGCCGGGCGTACGCCGAGAAGAGTCTGGAACTGGCTCGGATGGTGGGGGCCCAGGCCGCCGAGACGATCACCAGTGCGCACGTCCACAACGCCAGTGACTTTGCCGAGCTGCTGCGCGGTCAGATGCCGGTTGAGAAAGCGGTGGGGGAATACTTGCGGGCGTTCTACCTGCCGCTCGGGACGGCGCAGGTCGTCATGCAGCGGGTCAAGGCGTCGGTCGCCGGCTCCCACCTGGCGGCTGAATACGCCACCAGTCATCCGGTGCCGGATCCCGAACTGCTCCACGAGCCGGAGCCGCCCCAGGCGACCTGGCAGCCCGTGCCGTTGTCGATCACGACGTTTGATGGGACGGCGGAGCTGCGGGACGGGTAGGAGCCGTTCGTCTGCGGCGACGGAACCACCATCAGCCCTCTGCGCGCAGCGCCTCACTCGCCTCAATCGCAAGAATACGCCGGACCGGGACCATGCAGGCAACGATCCCGACGAGGCCCACCATGCTGCCGGCCAGTCCAAACGCCACCAGCGCAGCGTCCGCGATCGAACCTCCCTGTTCGGTTCCGCTGACGGCAAAGACGATCCACGTTGCGATCGGCAAACCAATAGCTGTCCCGACGGCCATCTGCGCCAGTGAGCGCCGCAGCATGACCAGTACCAGCTGACGCCGGGAGGCCCCCAGCGCGGTCCGGATACCGATCTCACGGGTGCGTTCAGAGACCGAGAACGAGAGCATCGCGTAGATCCCGGAGGTGGCAAGCAGAATCAGTACTCCCACCACGAGGGCCAGCCCTCCCGCCATCGCGATCATCAGGTACCAGTCGGCCTGGTGCACCTCACTGAGCACCACCGTGGCGCCCAACACCAGATCCAGGTCGACCGACGCCACCAGGGCGCGCACCCGCGGCACCAGACTGGACGGCGACACGCTCGCGTGGATGCCCAGCTGCAGCGGATTGATCTCTCCCGGCGACGCCGGCAGGTACACCGCCCGCCCACCCTGTGCGCTCACCACGTTGACGCCGAGCGGCCCCACAACCCCCACGACCTCGTGCCAGGTCCCCTCTCCCTGACCGGTGGGCGACGGGAATCGCACCCGGTGCCCGATCGGATCCCTGCCACCGAACACCTCGTCCACGAACGCGGTGTTGACGATCGCGGTGGGCCGAGCGGTCGCTGTGTCGGTGCGGTCAAAGAGCCGTCCGGCGATGGCGCGCTGCCCGAGGGCATCGAAGAAACCGACATCCACCCGGGCGGTGCGTACCCAGCGCGGCGCGTTCGGCGTCGAGGGATCAACGCCCTCAATCTCGATCGGCCGGGACCGGTGCTCCATCCGCGGCAGCGCATCGGCCACCGCGACCCCGGTGACGCCCGGTTCCCCCTGCAGTGCCGCGACCAGCGCGCGCTGGGCGCGAGCCAGCTGGTCGGCACGGCGCCGCTGATCGGTCTCGCCGGGGCTCGCCCAGCCACCGTCGGGCAGCGACACCTCGACCGCGAGGTATTCTGCGGCAGGGATGCCCGTCAGCGCGTCCGCGCCTGGCCCGTCGGTCGCCCGCTTCCCCATGGCCAGTGCCAGACCGACTGCTATCACTGCAATTGCGATATCCGCCGCTACCAGGCCGCTCGTGAGGCCGCCAAATCGGACGCCAGACTTCCCTGCCTCTGCCGATCGGATGCTCTGCTGGATGCCGACGCCGGTAATCCGAAGCGCCGGGACCACGCCCGCCACGGTAGCGCTGACGGCCGCCAGCACCACCGCCTGCAGCAGCGTCGTTCCCGTCACGTCGAGGGTAAGCCAGTACGGCAGGTCGAAAGCCCAGGGAATGGCGGCGAGATGGAGATGTCCGAGCGCCCAGTGGATCGATCCCACGCCGATCACGGCGGCCGCCACCGCAAGGACCAGCGCTTCCACGAAGATCTGGGAAACGATTCTGGACCGGCTGGCGCCAAGCGCGGTGCGGACGGCGAGCTCACGGAACCGGGTGGCGGTCCGGGCGAAGATCAGCATGGCGACGTTGCCGCAGGCGACCAGCAGCAGCACCACGGCCAGCAACTGGACCGCGTGGAATTCCGGCAGCGAGCCGAGGCCACTGCGGGGGATCCCGAGGAACAGCAGGCCAAACGGAACGACCTCCGGCTGGAGTCGCAGTCGCGCCTCGGGGAGGTCACTGGTGGGCGGGTCGCCGGTGGCGCGCAACTCGGCCTGGGCCTGGTTGGCCGAGACTCCCGGAGCGAGCCGGCCGAAGATCTGTACCGGGGCGGCGTGCGGCGGGGCGGTGACGGACACGGTCTGCAACGGCAGCCAGAGCTGCTCGTGCGCGGGGAAGCGGAAGCCCGGCGGCATCACACCTACGACGGTGTACGGCACCCGACCGATACGAAGGATTGATCCCACGACCGCGGGATCGGAACCGAAGCGGGAGGTCCAGAGATCATGCCCGATGACCACCGCCGCCGGCGCGCCGGGCGCACCATCGGCGGCAACGAGGGGACGGCCCAACTCTGGTGTGATCCCGAGAATGTCGAATGCTGATCCGGAGAGCTGCGCTCCGGTCACTGCGGCGGCGAGTCCCTCCGTCGAGGTCACGCTGTAGGTCGACGTCCGGAAGGCGGCGACCGAGGAAAAACTGGTCAGCCCGTCTGCCCAGAACTGGAATGCATCGGCGTCGGTCGGGGCGACGCTGCTCGTGAGGGGATCCCAGTAGCGGATCGCGCGGATCCGATCCTCGGGGTCGCCGGGGAGCGGCGCTTCCAGCGCCCGGGCCAGATGGCTGGGCGCCAGTCCCACCGGGATACCCACGGCGAGGGCGAACACCGCCACGGCGGTCAGCAGTGGATGCTTCGCCAGCAGGCGCAGCGCCAGCCGGACGTCCAGCCAGGAGAAGCGGATCTGATCGAAGATGTGCAGGCCCCGCGATGCGCGGGCCGCTTCCTGGTGGGTCTCCACGTGGCCGAACTCGATACGGGCCTGCCGGGCCGCTTCCTCCCGCGGCAGCCCTCGGCGCACCAGGTCTTCGGTCTGCAGCTCGAGGTGGTAGCTGAACTCTTCCCGCATCTCCGCTTCGATGTCGGCACGGCGGAACAGGCCACGGGACAGCGACCGCAGTCGGGCGAGCAGGCCTGCGACCAGAGAGTGATCCATGGTCAGACCCCCTGCGGTGTGGCAGTGAGCGCGAGGGCGATCGCGTCCGCCAGCCGCTGCCAGCTGGCCTTTTCCTCGCCGAACCGGCGTCGCCCCGCCGGGGTCAACCGGTAGAACTTCGCCCGCCGATTGTTGTCGGAGACACCCCACGTACTCTCGATCAGGCCCTGGTGCTCGAGACGGTACAGGGCGGGGTAGAGCGCGCCCTGCTGGACCAGGAGGGCGCCGGCGGTGATCTGTTCGATGCGGAGGAGGACGCCGTAGCCGTGGACCTGACCGAGGGAAATGGCCTTGAGGATGACCATGTCCAGGGTACCGGGCAGCAAATCGGCGGGTTGGGGCACGCTGTTCTCCTAAGCGGGTTAGGAGAACAGTGGTCGCGTTCTCCTAAGCTGTCAAGGAGAGCGGTGGGATTCGGTTATCGAGTCAGCCGGCCATCTCGGCGTTGCTGGCCGAGCGTTTCATCAACTGCAGCACCTGCTGCATCGCATCGATGGAGGTGACGGACGCCAGCCGGGACCGCAGCGTCTGGGTGAAGGCCAGCTGGGCGGGAGGCAGGAGCAATTCTTCGCGGCGGGTGCCACTGGCCTTGAGGTCGATGGCGGGGAAGATCCGGCGCTCGGCCAGTTCCCGGCTCAGGGTGAGTTCACTGTTGCCGGTCCCCTTGAACTCCTCGAAGATCACCTGATCCATCTTGGACCCGGTATCGATGAGCGCGGTGCCGATGATGGTCAGTGACCCGCCCCCCTTCGCAGCATCGATCCGGCGGGCACTGCCCAGAAACCGCTTGGGCTTCTCCAGGGCGGAGGAATCGAGACCGCCGGTCATGGTGCGGCCGGTCCCGCGCTCGACGGTGTTGTAGGCCCGGGCCAGTCGAGTAATCGAATCCAGGATGAGGACCACGTCCTCGCCCTGTTCCACCCGCCGCCGGGCCCGCTCCAGCGTCAGCTCGGCCACCGCCACATGCCGTTCAGCCGGGAAGTCGAAGCTGGACGCGATCACTTCGCCGTGCCCGCACGATCTCCATCTCGGTGACTTCTTCGGGCCGCTCGTCCACCAGCAGAATCAGCAGCAGCGAGTCGGGGTAGTTCCGCGAGATCCCCTCGGCCACCGACTGCAGCACCATGGTCTTGCCGGCCTTGGCCGGGGCGACGATCAGCGCCCGCTGCCCCTTGCCGAAGGGACAGAAGAGGTCGATGACCCGGTTGGTGTAATCGAGGCCGCCAAATCGCTTGAGCCCGCAATCGAGCAGCAGCGGGGCATCGGGGTGCACCGCGCCGAGAGTGCCGAAGGCGGGGCGGCGGCGGGCCTCTTCGGGCGGGCGGCCATTGACGCTGGTGACCGTTTCCAGCGGTGGTGACTTGCCGCGCCCTTGCGCCCGTCCCACGGTGCCCGCGAGCTCATCGCCACTCCGCAGGCCATACTGGGAGACGAGGCGGGGCGCGACGTAGAAGTCGCCATCTTCGGCGAGGTAGCTGAATTGCCGGCGACGGACGAATCCGGCGCCGCGATCCGACAGCTCGAGAATGCCCAGGGGGGGAGTGGTCATGCGCGGCCAGAATATAGTCTCATTGTGAATCCTTGACGAATTTTGCGACTCGCCACAGTATACGGAATGACATCACCCTGCCGGACCCTGTTCGTCAGCGGGCTGGTCGCACTGGTGGCCGCCTGCGGCGACGGAACGAGCGAAGGGGAGTTCAATAACATCCCCGAAACCATCACGATCACCGCGGGCGACACGGTCCTCTCCCCTCAGGAGGCGGGACAGTATGTGGCCGAGGTACGGGACGCCTCCGGGGCGCTCCTGGCGGTGACGCCGACCTGGAGCGTGAGTGATGGTGCGCTCGCCACCATTGACGCCTCAGGGGCGCTGCAGACCACAACCAGCGGGGTGGGGTCGGTCTACGTGGTGGCGGAGACGGGTGGCCTCCGGGACTCAGTGGCGCTCCGGATCACGGCAAGCTGGTTCCGGGTGAGCGTCGGTGAGCGTGAGACATGTGCGGTCGACATGAGTCGCCATATGTGGTGCTGGGGTGAGTTTGCCGGGTCGGGTCAGCCAGCGAACGGGCTGATCCCGACGCGGACGGCAAGCGACCAACTGTACTCCGATGTCGCCGGGGGCGTTATCTCCGCCTGTGGCTTGATCAACGATGGCTCAGCCGATTGCTTTGGTTCCCACAACTACAACAGCCTCGGCATTGGGTTCTTCGCCAACGGGAACACCCCCCAGCCGGTGACTGGCGGATTCCTGTATGCCAAAGTCGTCCTGGGTCGTGAGCATGGCTGTGGACTGACTATCAGCCAGCAGATTGTCTGCTGGGGCAAGAATGCCCATGGCGAAGTCGGCGACAGCATTCCGGGATCTCTGTCGATCGGACATGCGCCGACGGTGATCGTCGGCGGGCACAGCTGGAAACAGGTCACCGCCAAGTACTACCGCAGCTGCGGTTTGACGACTACTGGCAAGGTCTATTGCTGGGGTGCCCACGTCGGGGGCGTGGCTGGTTGGCCTGTATCCGTGACCACCGACGTGATGTTCCCCGTCGCGCTCGAAGCCGATCGCACCTATGACGACCTTCAGATGGGGTCGGATTTCCAGTGTGCCCGTGCCGGTACAACCCTGGAATGCTGGGGAAATACCATGAACGGCCAACTCGGTAACGGCACGACCGCGAATACCGTCGTGCGGGTCCCGGAAGCCGTCTCCGGCAATCACGCATTTGGTGCATTCAGTACCGGCGAAGGCCATAGCTGCGCCATCGACACCGACGGCAAGGCCTGGTGCTGGGGAAATGGCGCTTTGGGGCACCCTTCGGTCACGACGGCGAGTGTGCCGGTGGAAGTCGCCGGCAATCATCGCTTCCTCACCATCTCGGCCGGCTCACGTCAGAGTTGTGGCGTCACGGTCGGGGGGGCGCTGTACTGCTGGGGGTGGGGCAGTCTTGGGGATGGTGTTGTTCATCAGGGTGGCGCAATGATCCCTGTGCGAGTACGAGACCCCTAGATTGCGGGATGGACCTGCTCTTCTACGACGGCGACTGCGGCCTCTGCCACCGCGCGGTGCAATTCGCCGCCCGGCACGATCCTGACGGCAGCCGCTTCCAATACGCTCCACTCGGCGGCGGCACCTTCCTCGGCACCCTCAGTGCATCCGCCCGTCGTGACCTGCCCGACAGTGTCGTGATACGCACCAGCGACGGCAGGATCCTCACCCGATCCGCGGCGGTGCTGCACCTCGCCCAGCGGGCAGGGGGATTCTGGAGATCACTGGGTGGTGTCGCCAGCCTGCTGCCACGCTGGCTGCTGGACGCTGCCTATGACGGCGTAGCCCGGGTGCGGAAGTACATCTTCGCCAAGCCGCAGGAGGCCTGTCCGCTGCTGCCGGTGGAACTCCGCGGCCGATTTCTCCCCTGAGCTAAACCACCACCTCCCCCTCGCGCGACGTCAGCTCCCGGAACAGTGCGGTGAGCCGCTGGGTTCGCGGCCCGACCTGGCCGGTACCGATGGTACGACCATCGACCGTGGTGACGGCAGCCAGCTCCCCCATCGTCCCGCTGCAGAAGATCTCGTCGGCCCGGTAGATCTCCGACGGCGAGATATCCCGCACCTCGTGCGGGATGCCATGCTCCGTACACAGCTCCAGCACCGCCGCCCTGGTAATCCCCTCCGGACAGGCGACGGTGTGACTGGTTCGCACCACGCTGTCCTCGACAAAGAAGAGGTGAGTCGCGTTGGTTTCGGCCACGAACCCGCGGGTATCGAGCATCAGGGCGTCGTCCGCGCCGGCCACATTGGCTTCGATCTTGGCGAGGATGGACTGCAGCAGGTTGCAGTGATGGATCTTGGGATCAAGACAGTCGGGCGGGAAACGGCGGACCGAGCTGGTGATCAGAGAGAGACCGGTGGTGCCGTAGACCGGCGGCTTGTGCTCCGCCAGGACGATCAGCGTTGGACCGCTGCGGTTGAGTCGCGGATCCATCCCCGAGGTCACCTTCACTCCGCGGGTCAGGGTGAGCCGGATATGCACCCCGTCGGTCATCTGATTGGCCGCCAGGGTGCGACGGATCTCGCTGGTCATCAACTCGGCGGAAGGGATGTCGCTGAAGGCCAGCGCCTGGGCCGAGTGCCGTAAGCGGTCGAGGTGTTCCCGCAGCCGGAAGATGCGGCCGCGATAGAGGCGCAGTCCCTCCCACACCGCGTCGCCGCCCTGGACCGCAGAATCGAAGGGGCTGACACCGGCCTGATCCCGATGGACCAGTCGGCCGTTGATGTTGACCTGAAGGTCGCGGTTCTGCTCGTTGAATGTCTGCAGCATGGCGGCGTGGGGCTGGAGGTCAAGCGACCGTGCGGGCGGCACGGAGCTGGTCATACAGGGGGAGGCACTCGTCCAGCAGCGGGGCCAGGTCCGGCGTCACCTGGCGATCCCGCGGCCGGTACGGCTCGAATCCGGTCGACTTTTCGACCGCGTCGTACCAGTACTTGGCCCAGATGCCGTCGGTCGCGCGCCGGCCCGCCGGCCACTGGAGCATACCCTCATCAAACGGCGCCCCGACTGCGGCGCAGACCCGCTCGAGGGTGCCGCGCGGATCGCGCAGCACATCTTCCGAGTCGAGCACCATGGGCGCCGTACCGGTGCGCTGGTGGATCATCTCATAGATCTCCACCTGCTGCGGCAGACCGGTATCCCGCAATGCCGGCGGTCCCATCTTGTTGCTCAACGACGGCAGCATCTCCGCCGGATGGCGAATGAGGAAGATATTCTGCAGGTCGAACACCCAGTCGCCCTGGAGATGCGGCAGCCAGTGATGGGCCATGTGCTTCTGGTAGTAGATGGCGCGGCCCCGCGGGATCGGGTCCCTGGTCAATCCCCGTACCACACGCTGCCAGTCGGGATCGTGGTGGGCAATCACCTCCTCCACGCCGGGGTGGGCGACCTGCACCCGGGTCAGGTAGTGGGCGTAGAGCGGCTCGTCGACCACCCAGGTATCCGGGCGATTCTCCCACGCCCGCATCAGCGCGGTGGAGATGTTACGGGGTCCGGACCAGACCGCGAGGCGAATCGGCTGTGGCATGAGACGGGTCGGGGAACGGGGGAACAGGGAACGGGGAACAGGGCAATTGACGGTGGACGAAGCGCGGCCGTTTCCCTGTTCCCCTGCTGGCTGGCAAATTACCTTCTTCTCGCCTGAACTACCTTGAGAGACTCAATCCAATGATCCGCACCGGCCTCCTCTGGCTTTCCCACCAGCAGCGCATCTTCGATTTTGTGCGGCGCAACGGCCTGGCCCGCAAGTTCGCGGCGCGGTTTGTCGCCGGTGAGACGGTCGAGACGGCCATCGACGGAGTGCGAGACCTCAACCGCCGGCAGATTTCCGCCACGCTCGATCTGCTGGGGGAAAGCATCACCCAGGAGAGCGAAGCGATCCACGCGCGGGACATCTATCTCGACATGCTGGACCGGATCGCTGCCACCACGGTCGATGCCAACGTCTCGGTCAAGCTGACCCAGATGGGGTTCGATATCAGCGAGGACCTGTGCTTTGCCAATATGTCGGCAATTCTCGACAAGGCCAAGGCGCTGCGCACTTTCGTCCGGCTGGACATGGAAAGCTCCGCCTACACCCAGCGGACCCTGGACTTCTTCCGGGATCGGCTGTTCGATCGTTATGGGGAGCACGTCGGGGTCGTGATCCAGTCCTGCCTGCGGCGGTCGGAAGCGGACATTGACCGCCTGATTGCGATGAAGGCCCGGGTCCGTCTCTGCAAGGGTGCCTATCTGGAGCCGCCCGAGGTGGCCTTTCCCGACAAGGCGGATGTCGACCGGACCTACATCCGGCTGATGGAACGGCTGATGGAGCACGGCAATTACCCCGGTATTGCCACCCACGATCTCAAGATCATCGCCCACGCCCGCGCCTTCGCCGCGCAGGCAGAACATTGCGGCGGACCGCTTCGAGTTCCAGATGCTCTACGGCGTGCGCCGCGATGCCCAGGACGAGCTCCGCGCCGCCGGCTGCCGCATGCGGGTCTACGTCCCGTTCGGTACCCAGTGGTATCCCTACCTGATGCGGCGGCTGGCGGAGCGGCCGGCGAATATCGCCTTCATTGTGGGCAACGTGGTACGGGAAGGAATGCACCGGTCACGATGAGCGAGATCACGCTGGGCGGGTACATGGCCAAGCACGATCGGGCCGCCGCGTTCAGCGGGAATGATGGCCAGCCGTACTCGGTCGCGATCTACGTGGAGGATGAACCGGACGAGAGTGGCCGGTTCGGCGCCTCCCTGCTCTTCGTCCGCTGGTCGGGGAGCGGCGATCGTCCCGTCGGCCACGTGGAAACCGAGATCCTGTCCTGGGGCTCGACCGCGGCAGAGGCGGAGGAGCGGGTCAAGGGCCTCTCGCTGTACGACGTGAAGGCGGCGCTCGATCAGGCCATTGCCCACGCGCCGGGTGAATGGTGACGCTAACCCTGGCGGGACTTGTCCTTGAGCGGGATGGTGCCGTGTACCGGGTGCTGACCGAGCAGGGCGAGGTGCGTGCCATCCTGCGGGGAAAGGCCAAGCGCGACACCGCGAAAGTGGTGGTCGGGGATCGGGTCCAGCTCGAACCCGAACCACAGGGCGAGACCTACGGCATCGCCTCGATGGACGAGCGCCGCTCACTCCTCGCCCGCCGAGTTCCCGAGGGCCGGGGAGATCGGTCCATTGCTGCCAATGTTGACCAGGTGCTGGTGGTGACCGCCACCCGCGATCCGGTACCATTGCCCCAACTGATTGACCGGCTGCTGGTGGTGGCCGAAGCGAACAGTATTCCCGCCGCGCTCATCATCAACAAGATCGATCTCGATCCCGGTCTCGCCATCACCGAGCGCCTCGCGGCCACCGGGTACCGGGTCCACCACACCAGCGCGGTGACCGGTGCCGGTCTGGATGAACTGCGGGCAACACTGCAGGGGCGGATCAGCGTGGTGACCGGTCCGAGCGGCGCCGGGAAGTCGAGTCTGCTGAATGCACTGGAGCCAGGCCTCAAACTGCGGATCGGTGCGATCAGCGAGAAGGTGCGGCGGGGCAAACACACGACGGTGGGTTCGATCATGATCCCGCTGGCGCTCGGTGGGTATCTGGTGGACACCCCCGGGTTCAGCGAGGTCGGGCTCTGGGGACTGGCGCCGCGGGAGCTGGCCGACTGTTTTCCCGAGTTCCGTCCCCTGGTGGATCAGTGCAAGTACGCCGACTGCAGCCATACCCACGAACCGGGGTGCGCCGTCAACGCCGCGGCCCGCGAGGGCAGGGTCGACGCCAGCCGGGTGGACAGCTATCGACGCCTGCTGTCCGAGTTGCAGGACGCGCCCGCCGACTGGGAATAGCGGATCAGTTCTGTTCCTTGGTCAGTCGGGCGATCGCATCCTTCGCCTCCTGGACCCGCGGTTGTCCCAGCGAATCGGCCTTGGACCAGAGCCGCAGGAACTGCCCGTAGGCCGTCAGCGCCGAGTCCCGTTGCTTGGCGATTTCGGCGGCTTTCCCGAGCGCGAAGTAGGCAAACGGCTTGACGCCGGGATCACCGTCGAAGGCATTCCGCAGCATCCGCATCCCTTCGTCGCGGGTGGCCGGCCTGGCCACCAGGGTGGCGGCCAGCTGGAAGCGGATCGGGGCGGAAAAGAGGGTCTGGCCATAGCCCATCTGTTCCGCGCCGGCCCGCAAGTCGGCGAGTCCCCGCGTGGTGTCACCCTTCAGGACCTCGTGCCAGCCGCGGGCCCCGCGAAACGCCCCCTTCAGGAACGGCGGCATCTGCGTGGTGTCGCGCGTGAGACTGTCTATTAGCCGGCCGCTGCGCTCGGTCTCCCCCCGAGACAGCCAGACCGCGGTATAGAGATAGCCCTGGAAGGGATTCTGGATCGGAGTCTTTTCCAGGGCCTTGTCCAGCAGGTCGTTGGCAAAACCGGGTGGGGCCATTCCCAGCATGACCGGCTGCAGCAGGATGGCCCCGCTGAGGTCCCGGCCGCCCGGACCCAGCGAGTCGACCAGGCGCCGTGCGGCGCCAAATTCCCCGAGACCAGCCAGCGTCATCCCCCGCAGCGCGGTGTACTGGGCGATCGCCTGCGGTGAACTATTGCCGGCCGCCATGGTCTTGACGAAGACCGTGATGGCATCCATCACCGAGTCGGGGGTCGTATGCGGCCCATCCTGACTGCCGGTAAAGACGGAGACCATCAAGTCACCATGGCTCGCCAGTTTGGCGGCCGTGGCGGAGTCGGCCAGCACATTGCGGAAGGTCAGTGGTCCCGCCGCCGCGTACATGGCGGCCAGACCGGGATCGCCGAACTTGCGCATCACTGCCATGTATCGCTGATAGCCACGTTCGTCCCGCGCGGAGAGCGTCAGCTCGATGGGATGAATCGCCACCGGCGAGAGGCTGGAATCGAGTGCCAGCACCCGGTCGAACGGCCGCATCAGCGTAGCGTCGTCCAGTCCGGTGATCTGGCGGGTGTGATACTGGGTTTCACCCAGCAGGTTCCAGCCTTCGATGTCGTCCGGCCAGGCAGCGACATACCGCTGCATGGTGTCGATCGCGGCCAGCTTGCCCTGGGAGAAGAGGTTGTACGCCGTGATCAGGGACCGTTCGCGCGGCTGCAGCCGGCTGGAGAACCGCAGGGCGGCGGCGGTGGCGGCGCGGGCGCGCGGCTGGTTGTAACCACCCTTCCATCCGATGGCCATCGCCAGGCGATACTGCGCCAGGGCGAAGGTGGAGTCCTGCTGCACCGCGCGGTCAAAGGCGGCGGCGGCACTGTCCCATTCGGAATGGCGGTAGAACTGTTCGCCCACGAGGTACTCGCGCATCGCCGCCAGCGAGCCGGTGGTTAAGCCGCTGACCCGGATGGAGGGCACCGGCTCCCGTGAGCGCCAGATGTCGCGAACCAAATAGAGACTCAGGCTGTCTACCAGGGAGAGGACGCTGTCAGCGGCGCCATCGATCTGGGCGTGCGCCAGCGACTTGCCGTCCTGCGCGTACAGGTCGGCGCTGACCCGCACTCGGCCCCCGGTGGCGACGATGCTGCCGAGGACTGCTGCGGTTGCCTTGACCTCCGAGGCCACCCGGAGCGCGGTCTCGAGGTCGGCACCGCCCGTCCCACCCGCCTTCTTCCAGCGGGCCAGGACCATACGGGGATCGGCGGCGCGGATGCCACCGACCGAATTGAGGTTGGTGGACAGGAGGTCCACCATGCCTTCGCCCATCAGCTCGACGCCGGCACCGGAGGTGCTGAACGGGAGGACGGCGATGCTCTCGGCGCCCTTGATGACCGGACCGGCCCGTTTCGGGCCGAAGGCGATCCAGGCCGCGGCGGCGAGGGCCACCACGACTGGCAGCCCGATGGCGAGCCGCTTGAGCCGCCGCCGCTCTGCCACCGCGCCGGTGCCGCCGCCGGCGGCGTGCTCCAGCGCGGCGCCGAATTCGAGCACGGTGGGAAACCGCTTGGTCGGGTCCGAGGCGAGGGCCCGCTGGACCGGCGCATCCGCTTCGGTCGGGGCCTCGCGATTCACCTTGCTGAGCCGCGGGCGGGGGCCAGTCAGGACCTGGGTCAGCACCGCCTGGGAGGTGGGGCCGGAAAACGGCTGCACCCCGGTGACCATTTCATAGAACATCGCGGCCAGTGAATATTGATCACTCCGACCGTCCACTTCGCTGGCGGTGGCCTGTTCGGGGCTCATGTAGGCTGGCGTGCCGATGGCGAAGCCCAGCCCGGTCATATTGTTCTGCTGTTCGGCCGCGACCCGGAGCGCGCGCGCGATGCCGAAGTCGGCCACCACCGCATGGCCGGCGGAGAGCATGATGTTCTCCGGCTTGATGTCCCGGTGTACGATTCCCTGGGCGTGGGCGTAGCCCAGGGCGCTGGCGATCTCGCGGGTGAGGGCCACCGCCTCCTCGAACGGCAGTTTGCCGTCGCGGTTGAGGCGGGCCCGCAGCGACTCCCCGTCGATGAAGGGCATCACGTAATACAGCTGGCCGTCGGCATCACCCGAGTCGTACAGCGGGATGATGTGGGGGTGCTGCAGCCGGGCCGACAGCTCGATTTCCTGCAGGAACCGGTCGGACCCGACGGTGGCTGCCAGTTCCGGACGCAGGACCTTGATGGCGACCGGGCGGTGGTGCTTGAGGTCGGTGGCGCGGTAGACGGTCGCCATGCCACCCTCGCCGGCGAGGGCTTCCACGGCGTAGTGGCCAGCGAGAGCGGCGGTCAGGCGGGCTAGGGCGTTGTCCATGGGCCTCGGCACATCGATGAAAGGATGGCAGGATGGGCGGAAGGTATCCCGGCTTCGGGGGTGGCGGTAGCGCGACGCAGGCGGTCGGCGGAACCTCGACGGCGCTCGCTCCGTACGGGCGGAATGGTGATGACTGATACGCCCCTGCGGCAGGATTCCGTGACCCAGCTGGTGCTCCACGCACTGGTGGACGGGCCGCGGCATGGCTGGGACATTGCCCGGGCGCTGGAAATCAGCCAGGCGGTCCCGGCGGGATGGGATGCCGGTGCGGTCTACGCCGTCCTGCGGCGGCTGGAGGATCGCGGCTTCGTGGACTCCCGCTGGGAGCCCGGCCCCGATGGCAAGCGGGTCCGCTGGTACGGCCTCACCCGCCAGGGCGAGAAGCGCCTGTCACTCGCCCCTCCCGATCCCGATGGTCGCCTCGCGGGCGAGCTGGCCTGGGTGTCCGAAGCACTGGCGGACAACTACTCGGTGGTGCGGGTGCTGGGGCGCGGTGCAGTCGGCGCGGTCTATCTCGCACTGGACCGTACCCTCCAGCGGTATGTCGCCATCAAGGTGCTGCAGCAGCCGCTCACCCTGGACGCCGACCTGCGCGAGCGGTTCCTGCGTGAGGCGCGTACCAATGCGGCGCTGGCGCATCCCGCCATCGTGCCGGTCTTCGCCATGCACTCCGCTCCTGATTTCGTCTGCTTTGTGATGCAGTACATCCCCGGGCGATTCGCTGGCGGGCGCCCTGGCCGAGAAAGGCCGGTTGCCCGCCACCGAGGTCTGTCGCATCCTGGCCGAATTGGCCGGCGCGCTGGACTACGCCCATCAGCAGCGGGTGGTCCATCGCGACGTGAAACCCGAGAATATCCTGCTGCACCGCGACACCGGGATGCCGATGCTCACCGATTTCGGCGTGGCGCGTGCGGTCTCCCTCGACGCCATGAAGCCCACGGAGCAGCGCGCCGAGCGGGACCTGCTGTTCGGCACGCCGCACTTCATGTCGCCAGAGCAGATTGCGGGTGAGGACGAACTCGATGGTCGGAGCGATCTCTACGGGCTGGGGGCGCTGGGCTACACCATGCTGGCGGGCCGACCGCCGTTCGAGGGCCGGGGCACGCTGGAGATCGCCGCCCGCCGGCTGACGTCCAATCCGCGCCCGCTCGAAGAGCTGTCGACCGGGGCGCCGGCCGAGCTGATCGAGGCGATCAGCCGCTGCCTTGCGCGGCACCCGGGCGACCGGTGGCGCGATGGCCGTACCCTGCGTGAGGCGCTGATCGGGCAGGGCACACTGCGGAAAGCGCGGTGGTGGGCGCGCTAAGGGACCCACCCCCGTTCACTGCTTCCTCGTCCACCGATCGCGGTCGCGGGTCTCCACCTTGGTCATCATCCGGTCAAACGCCTGCTGCAGATCGATACCCTCCCGGTTGGCCATGCAGATCAGCACGAAGAGAATATCCGCCATCTCCATACCGAGGTCTCCCTCCAGCTCTTCCGGTTTCTTGGTTTTTTGCCCGAACCGGTGATTCACCTCCCGCGCCAGTTCGCCCACCTCTTCGGCGAGGCGGGCGATGTTGGTGAGGGGATGGAAGTATCCCTCCTCGTATTGGCTGATCCAGGTGTGGACCCGCGCCTGCGCTTCGGTCAGCGACATCATCACCTCATCGGAAAAATGTCGGGCGCAGCGGGGACTGCCTAGCGCGCCAGGGCCAGCTCACCGCCCGCCTCGCCCTCGCCGATCTGCTGGCGCCACATCGCGTAGTACAATCCCTTCTGCTCCAGCAGCTCCTCATGCTCGCCCTGTTCCACGATGCGGCCCCGCTCCAGTACGTGGATCCGGTCGGCGTGCATCACGGTCGACAGCCGGTGGGCGATCAGGAGCGCGATATGCCCGCGCCGTTCCGAGACCTCGCGGATGGTCTGGTTCACCTCCTCCTCGGTGAGTGAGTCGAGGCTGGAGGTGGCTTCGTCAAAGATCAGCAGCGCCGGGCGCCGCAGCAGGGCCCGCGCAATCGACAGCCGCTGCTTCTCGCCGCCCGACACCTTCACCCCGCCTTCGCCGATGACGGTGTCCAGCCCCTTGCTGGCCCGCGCGAGCAGGCTGCTGCACGCCGCCTGGCGCAGGACATCGAGGCACTCGGCGTCGGTGGCCGTCGGGTTCACGAACAGCAGGTTCTCGCGGATGGTACCGGCGAAGAGCTGGGTGTCCTGGGTCACCAGGCCGATCTGCTCGCGGAACCCGTCGAAGTCGATCTGGGCGCCGGGGTGTCCGTTGTAGTGGATTTCCCCCGCGGCGGGGCGGTAGAGACCCACCAGCAGCTTCACCAGCGTGGTCTTCCCCGATCCCGAGGGACCGACAAAGGCGATGGTCTCCCCCCGCTTCGCCTGGAACGAGATCTCGCTCAGCGCGTCGCTGGAGGCCGACTGATGGCGGAAGGACACCTGGGCGAAATCCAGCGTGGTGATCCCGTCGAGCGTGACCGGGTTGGCTGGCTTCGCTTCCACCGGCCGGGCCAGGATCTCCTCGAAGTTGGTGAGGGAGACCTCGGTCTCCCGGTAGACGTTGATCACGTTGCCCAGTTCCTGCAGCGGGCCGAAGATGAAGAACGAGTAGATGAAGAGCGAGAAGAACTGCCCGAAGGTGATTTGCTGGGCGAAGATCAGGTACAGCATCACGAACAGGATCGAGGTGCGCAGGAAATTGACCGTCGTCCCCTGGATGAAGCTCAGGCTGCGGATGTACTTCACCTTCTTGAGCTCGAGCTGGAGAATCTTGCCGGTGGTGGCGTTCAGCCGGTCGATCTCCTGGCGGGAGAGGCCCAGGCTCTTCACCAGCTCGATGTTGCGGAGCGACTCGGTGGTGGCGCCGGCCAGGGCGGTGGTTTCCGCCACGATCGTCTTCTGGACCGCCTTCACTTTCTTGCTCAGGGTCGAGCTGACCCACCCGATGAGCGGAATGGTGGCGAAGTAGATCGGGGCGATGATCCAGTGCACCGTGATGGCGTAGATGGTGACGAACACGATGCCGACAAAGGTGGTGAACAGGATGCCGATCGCGGCGGCAATCAGTTTCTCCACATCCGAACGGACCTTCTGCAGGACACCCAGGGTCTGGCCGCTGCGCTGATCCTCAAACACCTGGTACGGCAGCTCCAGCGAATGCTGCAGTCCGTCGGAGTAGATCCGGGCCCCGACCCGCTGAGTGATGACGTTGACGAAGTAATCCTGGAAATTCTTCGCCACCCGGGAGACGAAAGCCACGCCCACCGCCAGCCCGAGCAGGGCCGCCACCCCGCGGAAGAATTCCCCGCGGGTGAAATCCTGCGGGTGGCTGGCGTAGTTGTCGATCACATGGCGGAAGATGAGCGGGTCCAGCAGCGAGAAGATCTGGTTGATCGCTGCCAGCCCCAGGGCCAGCAGTACCAGGCTGCGGTATTCGCGGAGGTAGCGGTACAGGATGTTCATGGGATCAGGCGCCGGCGAGGGCGCGGAGAAAAGCCTTCATGAAATGGCCGAGATCGGCCGGGGTGCGCGAGGAAATCAGGTTGCCATCGACCACGACCGGGCTGTTCTCCCACTGCAGGCCGGCGTTGATCAGGTCGTCCTTGATGGCACCGACGCTGGTGCCGCGCCGCCCCTTCACGATGCCGGCCGAGATCGGGACCCAGCCGGCGTGACAGATGAAGCCGACCGGCTTGCCGGCCTGAAAGATCTCCCGGGTCAGCTGCAGCACCTTGTCATACCGCCGCAGGATGTCGGGGGCATACCCGCCGGGGATGACCAGCCCGTCGAAGTCCGCCGCCGCGAGGCTGTCAACCTGGGCGTCCACCGTCACGGGATAGCTGCCCGCTTTTCCGAAGTAGACCTTTTCACCCACCCCCGCGACGACCGTGGCATACCCCTCCTCTTCGAGCCGGATCTTGGGGTACCACAGCTCGAGTTCTTCGTAGTACTTCGCGGCGAAGAGGAGGATGGGTTTGGGCATGGGGCAGGGAAGTTGAGGTGTCGGCGGGTCGGGCGGTCAGAGAGTCGACAGTTGCGATTCGCGCAGAGAATGTAACCTCGCTGCGCGACCCTCGACCCACCATCAATCCCCCGACCGTCGCTCCTGCAGCCTGCGGGTGATCCGACGGACCAGCCACCGCGGCCCGAGCCGAATCATGAACAGAATGAACTTGTTCTGCAGCCCGGGGACGACCACCGCCTTGCCCCGCCGCATGCCGCGATAGCCGGCCAGCGCCACTGGGGCGGCATCCATGACGCCCGGGGTATTGAAGAGGTTGGACTCGGCGAAGCCCGCCTCCGCCGCGAAGCCGGTACGGGTCGGACCCGGACACAGGGCGGTCACCGTGATGCCGGTGCCCTGCAGCTCGTTGCTGATCGCCTCGGAGAAGGAGAGCACGAACGCCTTGCTGGCATAGTACGTCGCCATCAGCGGCCCGGGCATGAAGCTGGCAACCGAGGCGACGTTGAGGATCCGTCCCTTCCGCTGGGTGATCATTCGCGGCAGGAACAGCCGAGTCAGCACCAGTAGCGCCGTCACGTTGACCTGGATCATATCGAGCTGGCGCTGCAACTCCGCTCGGCCGAACAGTCCCCATTGGCCGAAGCCGGCGTTGTTGATCAGCACATCGACGCCCAGACCGAGCTGCTCGACGGCAGCGTGAATGGCGGCGGGCGCGGCGGGATCCTGCAGGTCGGCCACCAGGACTTCCGCCCGCACCTGGTACATCCCCGACAGGTACTTGGCGATCTCATCCAGCTTATCGCGGGTGCGGGCGACGAGAATCACGTCGTGCCCATCCTTGGCACAGAGCCGAGCCAGCTCCAGGCCAATGCCACCGGACGCACCGGTGATGAGGGCGACCGGTTTCGGAGATGCACTCATGGGATGCGCCCCGCCTTTCGGAGCAGCGCGAGCACCTGATCCGTGGGGAGCGCGTACACCCGCAGGCCGTCCGCACCGGTCATGGTTTCGGCGGCGAACATGGCGTTCACGATCGCTTCCTCCGTCGCGTCGATGGTGCTTTCGAACAGCGGGTTGATCCGGGGATTGGGCAGCATGCGCACCGAGGTGACTGTGTCAACGGCCGAACCGCCGTTCGCCGTCGAGAAGGCGATGAAGATGTCGCCCGAGGAATCGCCGCCGATCCCACCCATGCGCCCCACACCGAGTGCCACTCGCTTGACCAGGCGCTTGAGCTGGTGTGGCAGGAGCGGGGCGTCGGTGGCCACCACGGTGATGATTGAGCCCCGCTCCTCCATGGGACTCGGCACCATCCCCGTGGTCTTCGCCCCGCAGCGGGGCATCTCCTTCATCCAGGAGAGGGAAGGATTGGGGAGCGTCAGGCACGACTCCGCCCCTTCGATGTGTGGGCCGATCGGCACCCCGGCGATGCTCAGCCGGCGCCGGCCGCCGTAGTTGCACTGCACCAGCACTCCCACGGTGTAGCCGCCCGCTTCGGCGGAAAGCTTTCGCGAGGAGGTCCCGATCCCACCCTTGAACTCATGGCAGACCATTCCCGTGCCACCCCCGACATTGCCTTCCTGTACCGGGCCGGTCCGCGCCCCGTCCAGCGCGGCGAAGACATGCTCCCGGCGGACGTGCATGCCGTTGATGTCATTCAGGCCACCATCCCACGTTTCGGCCGTGACAGGGAGGGCCCAGTCGAATTCGTCGAACTTGCGCTGGATGGCCCAGGCGATGACGGCGTCGTGGACTACGCCCACGCTCAAGGTGTTGGTGATCGTGACCGGGCCCCAGAGGTAGCCATTCTCTTCGAGGTAGGTCGTGCCGGTCATTTCGCCGTTGCCATTCAGCGTGAACCAGGCGCCCATCACCCCATCACTCGCGGCCTTCCCGCGGGGGAAAATGGCGGTGACCCCGGTACGGACCGGTCCCTTGCCGGGGACCAGTTTGCCCTCACCCTCGATGAGGGTCGTCTGGCCCACCTCCACGCCGGGCACATCGGTGATCGCGTTGAGCGGACCGGGCGTACCATTGAACGGAACGCCGAGTGTGCGGGCGCGCGGCTTCTGCGCCGCAAGGGCACTGGCGCTGGCAAGGAGCAGGACGACGAGCGAAAGTGTGCGCATGGTGGCGGGGGGGATGAAGGTGCTGTAACCTACATGCCCGATGGCACGAGGGGCATGCCGTCGTCGCATCAGCGGCGCTCCGTCACTCCATTTTGCCGGCCCCAGTGGGCCCCAGCCATGCGCACCCGAGACCAGATTCTTGCCAACCTCGAAACGGCCTATCGCGAGCAGTATCAGCGCGCCGCCGATGACCACCAACCCCGCCGCATGGAAGAACTCGATGCCGGTTTCCTCCGGGACCAGCTCATGCTCGAAGTGCTCCTGGACGTCCGCGATCTGCTCAGCCGTGGCGCCCGCTAACCGAGTGCGCTGGACCGCGTGGCTGTGCCTGCTCGCGGCCTGCCAGCCGACGCCGCCCGCCGCCGATCTCGTGGTGTTCGGCCGCGTTTGGACCGGGGATAGTGCGACGCCGTGGGCCCAGGGGGTGGCGACCCGCGGGGACACCATCGTCGCCGTGGGCGACAGCCTGCACGTGGCCCCGTTCGTTGGTGCGAAGACCAGGGTGCTGTCCAATGGCGCCGCGTTGGTCACGCCCGGATTCATGGACAATCACGTTCACTTCCTCAGCGGTGGGTACCAGCTCGCGAGTGTGGACCTGCGAAGCGCGGAGACACCGGAAGAGTTCACCCGCCGGCTCAAGGCCTTCGCTTCGGAGCGGCAGCCGGGGGAGTGGATCGTGGGAGGCGACTGGGATCATGAGCGGTGGCCGGGCGCGCCGCTCCCCCGCCGGGAGTGGATTGATTCCGTCACGCCGAAGAATCCCGTGCTGCTGTCGCGCCTCGACGGACATATGCTGCTGGCCAATTCCCTCGCGATGCAGGCGGCCGGGGTGACCCGGGCCATCAAGGACATCCCCGGTGGCACCATTGTCAGGGACCCGAAGACCGGAGCCCTCACCGGTATTTTCAAGGACGAGGCGATGGGGCCGCTGTACGCCGCGCTGCCGCAACCAACGCCGGAGCGGGATGACGCCGCGATCGCCCGTGCCATGCAGTTCGCTTCGTCGAAGGGCGTCACCGCCGTCGGCGCGGTCAGCGCTCCCTGGAGTGAAATCGCGGCGGTGAAGCGGGCCCGCGCCCGCGGCCCGCTCGCGCTCCGCTTCACCTTTTTCCCGGCCCTGGCCGACTGGCGTCGTGTGGCCGACACGGTGCGGGCCAACGGGCCCGGCGACGACTGGGTACGGCTGGCGGGAGTGAAGGGCTTCATGGACGGCTCGCTGGGATCAACCACGGCCTACTTCTTCGATCCCTACGAGGATGAACCGGGGACCAGCGGCTTCCTGACCACGCCCGAAGATTCGATGCGCGCCCAGGTCGGAGCCGCCGATTCCGCCGGCCTCCAGGTGGCGGTGCACGCCATCGGGGAGCGGGCAAACGCCCTGCTGCTCGATATCTATGACAGCGTTGCGGCAGCCCACGGCACTCGTGATCGCCGGTTCCGCATCGAGCACGCCCAGCATCTGCGTCCCGCCGAGGTGCAGCACCTCGCCAGGCTGGGCGTGATCGCGTCGATGCAGCCCTACCATGCCATCGATGACGGTCGCTGGGCCGCGAAGCGACTCGGGGCCCGTGTGGTCAACAGTTACGTCTTCCGCTCCCTGCTCGCCGCCGGAGCCCATCTGACGTTCGGGTCAGACTGGACGGTGGCTCCGATCGACCCGCTGCTCGGGATCTATGCCGCCGTGACGCGGCGCACCCTGGATGGCAAGAATCCCAGCGGCTGGCTCCCCGACCAGAAAATCACTGTCGCGGAAGCACTGAGGGCATATACCTCCAGTAACGCCTACGCCGTCTTCGCCGATCAGACACGCGGCCGCCTGACGGTTGGCTATCGGGCCGATCTCGTGCTGCTGGATCAGGATCTGTTCACCATTGCGCCGGAAGCGATCGAAACGGCACAGGTGCGGGCGACGATTGCCGGGGGCCGGGTCGTCTACCAGGCGCCATAACGCTCCTGTCACACCGAAAACGCCAGTCTGGCAGTCCCATCCGGCGACGAGTCGGCTAACGCCGCTTGCGCTCCCGTCAGGTTCGCTGCATACTCGACGTACCCTTCAGACAGTCGAACGACCATACGTATGTGTCCTGCCCCGGCTACCCCGGGTCCCGGCACGCGGGTCGGTGTTGCCCAGCCGTTCCTGGGCTCGCCAGCCTGTGGCCCGACCATCCCGGCGCTACCTCCGACCGCGCTGTGCGGCGTCCAGGCCTTGGCCCACCCGCGGTCCCGAGGCTCCATGTCGAGACTCCTCGCGGTCGGCGCGCTGCTGTTTTTTGCCGCCCTGCCCGTGGCGGCCCAGCGCGTGAAGCTGCTGGTGCCCATGGACAGCCTGGCGAGCGCCGCCCGCCACGACTCCAACGATGCCCTGACCCACTACGACTATTCGCTCGCCCTCTGGCTGCAGAAGGATTACGACGCCGCCGAGCGGGAGCTGAAGGAGGCGGTCAGTATCGAGCCGGGGTTCGCGCCGGCCTATCTGGCACTGTCGTATCTCCCCTATGCCCGGCGGAGCAAGCTGTGGGACGAGGAAGACAAGGGGAAAATTCCCGCCGAGTGGCAGGCGGCGGTGGAAGATGCCTGGCGCATGCGGCGGCAGGCGTTCCTGATCGATCCGATGGTGGACCTGAAGCCGGTGGCCCTGATGATTGCGCCCGCCTCCACCTTCGGGCTCAATAGCCGCGCGACAGCCGTCTATACCTACATCATGAATGGCTTCGGCAGCTTCTGGGTGGGCGACTACGGCACCGCCTACCTGTATTTCAAGGAGATGACCCAGGGCGCGACCGAAGAACAGCGCAGCCAGTACGGCAGCTGGTTCCTCTGGTATGAAGCGCTGGCCGCGGCGCATACCAACGACTTTGACCGGGCCATCACAAACCTGCGCCTGCTCCTGAAGCGCGCCGAGAGCGAACAGCGCATGAGCGGTGGGGCCTCCCTCGCCTTCTCCAACGCCAATCACTACCGCTATACCCTCGCCGCCGTCCTGGACCTCTCCGGCCGGTCCAAGGAGGCGATTCCCATCCTGCAGGAAGTGCTGACGGTCGATGCGGGGCTCTACATGGGCCACTCGCGACTGGCGGCGATCTACGCCGATCAGCGCCGCCCGACGGCCTCCATCGAGGAACGCCGCCTCGCCATCGCCGCCAATCCGGACAATGCCGGCCTGCTCTTTGACCTCGGCGAAGCACTGGCCCGCGCGGGACAGTTGCCCGAGGCCTATCGAGTGCTCAAGCAGGCCAGCGACGCTAATCCCCGGAATGCCCGGGCGCTGTATGTGCTCGGGTGGGTGGCCCAGCAGCTCAACACCAGGGCCGAGGCCCGCGCCGCCTACGAACAGTTCCTGGCCATTGCTCCCAGCCGCTTCGCCGGCCAGAAGACCGAAGCCGCCAACCGCCTGAAAACCCTGGAACCATAGAGGAGACGCCGATGCCCACTCGCCTGCAGCGCCTTGCCGGTCTGGCCCTGGCCCTCCTCCTGCCATGGTCCGCCGCCCAGGCCCAGCGCATCAAGTTGCCGGTGAAGCTGCCGGAGCTCGAGGCCCGGGTGAAGGCCGATTCCAATGATCCGGCGGCCCACTACAACGTCGCGCTGGGGTACTGGAACGAGAAGCGCTGGGATGATGCGGAGCACGCCATCCGCACCGCGATCCTGCTGGAGCCACGGTTTGCCCCGGCCCATCTCGCACTTGCCTATCTGCCCTATGCCCGGCAACCGAAGTTGTGGAACCAGGTCTGGGAGCACAAAGTGCCGGAGGAGGACGCCGCGGCGCTGAAAGAGTCCGACCAGGAGTACCGCCGCGCGTTCTTGATCGATCCCCTGGTGGACATCCGGATCATCGGTGCGGTGACTCCGGGCAAGGTCGACTTCCTCGCGGTCCAGGATTACCTCGGTGAGGCCTACGCCCTCTTCTTTCAGGGCTTCACCGACTGCCAGGAGGGCGACTACGAGACCTGTCACCAGCGGTTCACCGCCCTGATCCGCGAGATCAAGGGCGATCGGTACCCCGACCGGGTGCCCAATTCGGTCCTGTGGTACAAGGGGCTCGCGGCGGCACACATCCAGAAGTACGATATCGCCGCCCAGCATTTCAAGCTGCTGATCGATCGCAATATCAATTTCGAGAAGGAACTCGAGAGCAAGGGCGAGTTGAGCCGGGTGCCGCTCGAGACCAATGAGTTCCGTTTTGCCCTCGCGACCATCCAGCAGTCCGCAGGGCTGACAGGGGAAGCGGTGGCGCTCTATCAGCAGGTGCTCGAGGCCGATGCCGGCGTCTACATGGCGCATGTCCGCCTCGCCAACATCTACGAGGCCGCCCGGGACTACCCCCACGCCATTCAGGAGCGAAACTACGCGATCAACATCAACCCCGACGATCCCAGCCTGGTGCTCGATCTCGGGATTACGCTGGGCAAGGCGGGGATGATGCCCGACGCCGAAGCGCGGCTGAAGGACGCCATCGCAGCCAATCCCCGCGACAGCCGGTCGTACTTCTGGCTGGGCCTCGCGGAGATGGAGCAGGGGAAGCAGCAACCGGCACGGGAGGCGTTCACCACCTTCCTCGCGCTCTCCCCGACCCGATATGATCGCCAGATCGCGATGGCCAGGGAACGGCTGTCCAAGCTGCAATAGGAGACTGTCCAATCATGCCGACACCGATGCGCCACGCCGTGGGACTCACAGGACTCCTCCTGCTCGTGGCTGCCCCGTTACGGGCCCAGAGTTCCTATGAGCAGATGCAGACCTTCTCTGCAATGCTCAACCAGATCCGCACCAGTTATGTGGATTCGGTCACCTATCAGCGGCTGGTCGGGGCGGCCATCGATGGGGTGCTGGGATCCCTGGACCCCCACAGCCGGTTTGTCAGCCGGGCCGACGCCGAGCGTGAACTGGCCTATCAGGGCGGGTCACTCGCCGGCAGCGGAATTGTCTTCGATGACGTCGACGGCGGGCTGTCGGTGCTCACGGTCGTGGCCCGGAGCCCCGGCGAGAAGGCGGGAGTCTCCCCCGGTGATCGCCTGCTCACGATCAACGATACGTCGACGGCCGGTCTGCGGTCATTTGATATCGCGCGTCGTCTCACAGGAGAAAAGGGCGACAAGGTCCGCCTGCTGTTCGAGCGGGGATCCCGGCTGGAGCCCGATACCATCCGGGTCAATCTCAAATACGATTTCATCAAGCCGCGTGCGGTCACCCTCGCCCGGATGGTGGACCCCACCACCGGGCTGGTACGCTTGTCGGAGTTCTCCTACAAATCAGGGGAGGAAACCGAGAAGGCGATCAAGTCGCTGCGCGGGAAAGGCATGAAGCGGCTCATCCTGGACCTGCGCGACAACCCCGGCGGGTTCATGGGGGAACTGGTCGAGGTGGCCTCGCTCTTCCTGCCCAAGGACACGCTGCTGTACCGGATCGAGGGCCGTCGGGTGGTGGGCCCCACCGACATACGCAATCCGCACAACGGCGATTTTCGAGAGTTGCCGTTGATGCTGCTGGTGGACGAGGGGAGCGCCAGCGCCTCCGAAGCGCTCGCGGGAACCCTGCAGGATCATGACCGGGCGCTGCTGCTCGGCCGGCGCACCTTCGGCAAGGCGCTGATGCAGCAGGCGTTTCCCGTCCCGCCCCAGGGGGACATGATGTGGCTCACCGTCGGACGGATCGTCACGCCGAGTGGTCGGATCATTCAGCGCAGTTACCAGGGACTCAACCGGCAGCAGTACTACAGTTTCGGCGGCGTGAGCGGCACCGCCCAGGACACCGGCACGGTGTTCCACACCGACCAGCAGCGGCCGGTCCGGGGTGGTGGGGGCATCGTGCCCGACGTCCTGGTGCCGATCACCGCCACGCTGCCAGGATGGTGGTCAGTCGCGGCGGACAGCGGCTGGATTGAAGCGGTGGCCGACAGCGTGGCCGGGCTCCTGCCGAAGGAGAAAACCGCCCCCGCCGCCGCCGCGTGGCAGAATGCGCCCGACCAGTGGCAGACCGGCATGGTGGCGCCGCTGCTCAACCGGGTCCACAGCCGGCTCAAGGTGACCGCGGAGCCCGACGCCCAGCAGCAGGCACGGCTCGGGCGCATCCTGGCCTACCGCGCGACGGAAGTTCGCTGGGGCGCGGATGCGGCAGAGGCGTTCCTGATGGACCACGACGGGGGGCTGAGCGCGGCGATGACGTACTGGGACAAGCTGGGCAGCATGCTGAAACGTCCCTGAGCCGGCCCTCGCGCGGCCCGGTTCATCGCCGCGAGGGTGGTCTCGGATCGGCCGTCGCAAGCCCTACCATCTGCCCTCCTCCGGCACGATCTTCCCCATATGGCTTCCCGCACCCGCTCCGCCCCGAAGACGGCCCGAACGCTGACCAAGGCCGATCTCCTCGATCTCTACCGCGTGATGCTCCTCTCCCGTCGGATCGACGACAAGGAGATCCAGCTCAAGCGACAGAACAAGATCTTCTTCCAGATCTCCGGCGCCGGCCATGAGGCGATTCTCGCGGCCGCGGCCAAGGTGTTCCGCCCGGCCTACGACTGGTTCTACACCTACTATCGCGACCGGGCCCTCTGCCTCGGCCTGGGCATGACGCCGACCGAGATGCTGCTCTCCGCCGTGGGCGCGGCCGACGATCCCAACTCCGGTGGGCGGCAGATGCCGTCGCACTTCGGGCACAAGGCGCTCAATATCGTCAGCGCCTCCAGCCCGACCGGCACCCAGTTCCTCCAGGCCGTCGGCTGCGCCGAAGCCTGGCTGCGGTACAGCAAGGTGCAGGGGATGGCGGACAGCGTGACCGGTCCGCATGGCGACGAAGTCGTGTTCTGCTCCACGGGCGACGGCACCACCAGCGAAGGGGAGTTCTGGGAGGCGATCAGCAGCGCATCCAACCTCAAGTTGCCGGTCGTCTTCGTGATCGAGGACAACGGCTACGCGATCTCGGTACCGGTGGAAGTGAATACGCCCGGCGGATCGATCTCGAAGCTGGTCGCCGTCGTTCCCCGACCTGCACATCCAGGAAGTCGATGGCTGCGACCCGATTGCCTCGTTCGAGGTGATGCAGCGGGCAGTGGATTATTGCCGCGGCACGCAAGGGTCCGGCGCTGGTCCACGCCAATGTGATCCGGCCGTACAGCCACTCCCTGTCCGATGACGAAGTGCTTCTACCGCCCCGCCAGGGAGCGGGAGGCAGACGCCCTGCGCGACCCGGTCACGGCGTTCCCGCGGTATCTGCTGGCCCAGGGACTGACCACCGAGGCGGAACTCGAGGCCATCCGGGCGCGGGTGGACGAGGAGATTAGCCTGGCGACCGATACCGCCCTTGCCGCGCCGCAGCCCGCGCTCGACACCATCTACTATGGGGTCTATTCCCCTGACGTTGACCCGACCTCCTCGGCGTTCGATACCGAGGACTCGCCTCGCTTCACCGGCGAGCCCACCACGATGGTCGACCTGCTCAATGCCTGCCTCAAGGACGAAATGACCCGCGACCCGCGGATCGTCGTCTTTGGCGAGGATGTCGCCGATGCCAGCCGGGAGGAGCACCTGCCGGCGGTGAAGGGCAAGGGCGGCGTCTTCAAGGTCACCTGGGGCCTGCAGCGTGCCTTCGGCAGCGACCGGGTGTACAACTCGCCGCTGGCGGAAGCGAATATCATCGGCCGGGCCATCGGCCTGGCCACACGCGGGATCAAGCCGGTGGTCGAGATCCAGTTCTTCGACTACATCTGGCCCGCCTACATGCAGCTGCGGAACGAGCTGGCGCTCATGCGGTGGCGGTCGAACAATGCCTTCGCCTCGCCGGTCGTCGTCCGGGTCACCTACGGCGGCTACCTGAAGGGCGGCGCGGTCTATCACTCCCAGACCGGGGCGGCCATCTTCACCGGCATGCCGGGTCTGCGGGTGATCTGTCCGGCCACGGCGCTGGATGCCAACGGTCTCCTGCGGACCGCCATCCGCTGCGAAGATCCGGTGCTCTTCCTCGAGCACAAGCACCTGTACCGTCAGACCTACAACAAGTCGCCGAATCCCGGGCCCGGACTTCATGATTCCCGTTCGGCAAGGCGAAGGTGGTCCGCGAGGGGAGCGACTCACCGTGGTGACCTACGGTGCGGTGGTGCAGCGCGCCATCGTGGCCGCCAAGGAGCTCGAGGAGACCAGCGGCATCTCGGTCGAGGTGATCGACCTCCGGAGCCTCGCGCCGGTGGACTGGGAGACGATCTACGCCTCGGTCCGCAAGACCAGCAAGGTGATCGTGGCGTACGAGGATTCCCTCTCCTGGGGATACGGCGCCGAAATCGCCGCCCGGATCGCCGACGAAGCCTTCACCTGGCTCGATGCGCCGGTGCGGCGGGTCGCGGCCACCGATACCTTCGTGGCCTACGCGCCGGAGCTGGAGGACGTCATCCTGCCACAGGTAGAGGATATCCGGAGACGCGGTGCTGGGGCTGTCGGCGTACTAGCGCCGGGGCCTCCCACCATCAGCAAGGGCGACCCGATTGGGTCGCCCTTGTTGTTGCCATGTGCCCGGCAACAGTTCAATCGCGCTCCCAGGGCCTCGCGGATTTCGCTGGCGGCGACGATCGCATCGTCGACATCCCGGAGAGCGCCCGGGCCTGCTGGGTCGCCTTGGTCAGGTCGCCCAGGGCGGATGCCGGCGTCGGCCGACCGCAGCCGCAGCAGATCGAAGCGGACGTTCTGCATGGCGAGGATGCAGCTCTCGAGCTGGCTGGCGATCTGGTCGCGCCTGCCGCGCAGATCGTCCAGGGTCCGCTTCTGGCGCTCCAGCAGTCCGAGCCGGCGGCCGCGCTCCTCGTCGTCCGGCTCGCGCTGCAGCGCCGTGATCCGCTGCGTCGATCCGGTCGGCACTCCTGGGTGTCCAAGTTCGCCATCCATCGCGTGCAGCGTCTTGGCCAGCTCGGTGGCGCGCGGCGTAGAGGCCATCCACGGTGGCCGCGACATCGTCCGGGCAGCATCTTCCGCTCCGACGGACCATGCGATCGAGCAGCTTCAGGATCGCGCGTCGCGGTCGCTCTGCGCCTGGAGGATCTGCGGCATCTGCTGTGCCGAAATCGTCCAGCCGCGGTGCGGCGAGCTGGCGGGGCATCTTGCCGCCCTTGCCGGCCGGCAGCTGGACGGCGTCCGGCGCCGGCGGCCGGTTGAGCACGTCACGCCAGGTGTAGCCCGCCTGCCACAGCTGGGCGTAGTCTGTTCAGCAGCCCGAAACCCATGCCCGCCATGGGGAACAGGAACCAGGGGCTGGCTGATGTCGGTCGCCAGGTTGATCATGAAGCAGGCCGCCGGTGACCGCCGCCCAGCGGGCGAACTGGGCCCGGGTCTTCTGGACGATCATGCGGCTCGCCGGTGTCCGGCACGGGCAGGGGCGTGTCGTCCTTGCCCGACGCACGGTCCATCCGCCGGTTGGCGCGGTCCATGTGCCGATCCAGCCGATTCCGCCAGTCATCGCTGCCGCTACCGACTGAGGGACGGGGCCGCGGCGAGCGGGAGGACGACGGACGTGGCAGCGGCGGGAGCTCAGCGGAGGAACGCCGGGACGAGAGCGGCGGAATCGGCTTCGCCGGCGCGGGTCTGCCGGTGGGCCGGTAGCCGGTGACGGTGCGGCTCTCCAGGGCGCGGCGCAGGGCATCGGCCGTCGGCCAGCGGTTCTCCGGATCCTTCTCCAGGCAGCGGGTCACCGCCAGCGCCAGATCTTCGGGGCAAGTCGGGCCGCTTGTCGGACACCGACGGCGCCATCTCGGTGATCTGCTTCATCAGGATGCCGGCCACGGTCGGGGCGGTGAACGGCAGCTCCCCGGTCAGCATCTGGTAGGTGACCATGCCGAGGCTGTAGAGATCGCTGCGCCCGTCGATCTCCTTCTCGCCTGCGGCCTGCTCCGGGCTCATGTACTGGGGGGTGCCGATGGCCACACCCGCGCTGGTCAGGGTGGCGCCCGAACCGGCGGACATGCGCCTTGGCGATACCGAAGTCGGTGACCATCACCCGGCCCCGGGTGCCCTCCAGCAGGATATTGTCCGGCTTGATATCGCGATGGATGATGGAGAGGGCATGGGCGGCGCTGAGCGCGTCCGCCGTCTCCTTCATGATGCGGCGGGACTTCCTCCGACGGCAGCTTGCCCCGCCGCTTCAGCCGGCCGCCGAGCGACTCGCCGTCGACGTAGCCCATGACGAAATAGACCAGCGCCGTTGCCTTCGCCGACGGTGTAGATCGGGACGATGTGCGGATGGGACAGCCGCGCCGCGGTCTGCGCCTCGCGGGTGAACCGCTCGCGGATCTCGGCCTGGAAGGCCAGCTCGGGCGGGAGCACCTTGATGGCGACCCGCCGCTGGAGCCTCTCGTCGCGCGCGCGGTACACCACTCCCATGCCCCCCCGCCCGATCTCGCCCTCGATCGTGTAGGCGTTGCCAAGGGCTTCGTTCAGGCGTGGCGCGAGCGACGAGTTTCGGTGTCGGTCATCGGTTATCCGGAGAAGCGTCATAGATTTAGCAGCGAATGACGGTGGGGACAAGCTCACGGGCTGCAGATCATCTCAGGCACTGGGTCCGGCCTTCGTCGCCACGGCGTCGCCTGAAGCACCCGGCAGGAGGCCGCCCGTCGGACAGATCGGCAGCCTCTCTGTTCCGCTCAGGTCGGGATGGCAGGGCGCGCACGTCTGCGGCTCGATACGCCGGGCCCAGCTGGTCCCGATGGTCGCAGCGAGTCGAGACTTCACCCTACGGCGGCCGTGGATCTGAAGCTGAGTCCGGAGTATGCCGCGTACTGATTGCCGGGTTGGCACGGTGGGTGCACCTTCCATGGCTCCTGCAGTCCTACGCGGACTGCCATTCCGCCAGAACACTGGAGTTGAAAATAAATGACTGAACGTACTGACGTCTTGCTCCGGTGCTGCCGCTGCGCGAGGTCGTGCTGTTCCCCGGGACTACCGCGCCGATCGGGGCCGGGCGTCCGGGCACGCTGCGCGCCATCGAGGCCGCGCTGGCCACCCCGGACAACTGATCTTCGCGGTCTCCCAGCGGCAGAACATGGAGCAGGTCGACGCCGGACGGGCTGTACACCATCGGGACCATCGCACGCATCGGCCAGATGCAGCGGGGGCTCGCCGGGCATGCAGCTGCTGCTCCACGGCGAGCGCCGTGGCATCGCCATCCACTATCGGCGAAAAGAACGGGTACCTCCAGGCCATCGTCCGCGAGGCCGAGGAGATGCTGCCGCTCAACGCCGAGGATCCGGCTTCGTCGGCCTGTACCGGGAGGCCCGGGCCCGGGCCGCCGAGCTGGGCCAGAAGTCCGGCCTGCCGGAGGAGGTGGTGCAGCAGGTCCTGGCCGGGGTGCACGAGCCGGGCCGCTTCGCCGACCTGGTCGCCGGCTACATCGACATCACCCCGGCCCAGCGGCAGGCGCTGCTGGAGACGCTGTCGGTCGAAGAGCGGCTCCGCCGGGTGCTGGTGCACGTCCAGCGCCAGATCAGCGTGCTCGACGCCCAGGAGGACATCAAGTCCCAGGTCCAGGAGGAGCTGGGCGAGCGGCAGCGGGAGATGTTCCTCCGGGAGCAGCTCAAGCAGATCCGCCGGGAGCTGGGCGAGGACGACGAGCGGCGACGACCTGGAGGAGCTCCGCGAGAAGCTCGACGGGCTCGACCTGCCGGCCGAGGCCCGGAAGGAAGTCGACCGCGAGCTCGGTCGGCTGGAGCGGATCGGCCGCGAGTCGATGGAGTCCCAGGTCATCCGCACCTACCTCGAGAACATCGCGGAGCTGCCCTGGAACGACCGCGGAGCGAGGAGCACTCGACCTGGCCGCAGGCGCAGGCGATCCTCGAGGAGGACCACTACGCCCTGGGCGACGTGAAGGACCGGGTGCTGGAGTTCCTGGCGGTGCGCCAGCTGCAAGGCGGAGACGACGAAGCGGAGCGCGAGGCTGCCGCCGGAGGCAGCCGCGGCGAGCCGGAATCGCCGGAGTCGCCGACCGTCGGTAGCGGCGGACGCCACGCCGGCAACGCCGACCAGCGACCCGTCGCATCGTCCCGCGGCGAAGCGACGGACGACAAGGCGCCAAGGGGCCCGATCCTGCTCTTCGTCGGCCCGCCCGGCGTCGGCAAGACCTCGGTCGCCAAGTCCATCGCCCGGGCCATGGGACGGAAGTACGTCCGGATCTCGCTGGGCGGTGCCCGCGACGAGGCCGACATCCGCGGCCATCGCCGGACCTACGTCGGCGCCATGCCCGGCCGGATCATCCAGGGCATGAAGCAGGCCGGCACCAAGAACCCGGTCTTCCTGCTCGACGAGGTGGACAAGCTCGGCGTCTCCTTCCAGGGCGACCCGGCGAGCGCGCTGCTCGAGGTGCTCGATCCGGCCCAGAACGACAGCTTCGTCGATCACTACCTCGGGCGTGCCGTTCGACCTGAGCGAGGTGCTGTTCATCTGCACCGCGAACTTCATCCAGAACATCCCCGGCCCGCTGCTGGACCGGATGGAAGTGGTGGAGTTCGCCGGCTACACCGAGCGGGAGAAGCTGATGATCGCGCGGAACTACCTGATTCCGCGGCAGCTCGTGGAGAACGGGCTGACCACGAGCAGCTCGATGTCAGCCGGACGAGGCGGTGCAGCGAAGTGATCACCGGCTACACCCGGGAATCCGGCGTGCGGCAGCTCGAGCGGGAGATCGGCAAGCTGGCCCGCAAGGTGGCCCGCAAGATCGCCGCGCAAGCAGGTCGAGCCCAGCTGACGGTCGACCGGGAGATGGTGGACGACCTGCTGGGCCGGCCCGAAGGTGCACCCCGAGCAGGCGGCGCGGGAGGACCAGATCGGCGTCGCCACCGGGATGTACTACACCCCGGCCGGCGGCGACATCATGTTCGTCGAGGCCTCCACCATGCGGGGCAAGGGCGAGCTGGTGCTGACCGGCCAGCTGGGCGATGTCATGAAGGAATCCGCCCGGGCCGCGCTGGACCTACGCGCGGTCGCACGCGCCGGGCTGCACATCAAGGAGAGACCTTTCGACGGCGCGACCTCCACATCCACGTCCCGGCCGGCGCCATTCCCAAGGATGGCCCGTCCGCCGGGCGTGACCATGGCCACCGCGCTGGTCTCGGCGCTCTCGGGCCGGCCGGTGCGCCACGATATCGCCATGACCGGCGAGATCACCCTGCGCGGCGGGGTGCTGCCGATCGGTGGCGTGAAGGAGAAGGTGCTGGGCGCGGTCCGGGCCGGGATCACCCGGGTCGTCCTGCCGAAGAAGAACGAGCCCGACCTGGAGGACCTGCCGGAGGAAGTGCGGAAGATCGCTTGAGGTCTATCCGGTGGAGAACCTGGGCGAAGTGCTGGCGCTGACGCTGCGCGGGGCCTCCTTCCGCGAAGGGACGCCTCTGTTCGGCGATCAGAGCCCGGCCGACGTGGTGGCGCTGCACGCGTATCATCACTAGGACTGCCGGTGAGGACTGCCGGTGAGGACTGCCGGTGAGGACTGCCGGTGAAAGAAGCGGGTGAGAACGGCGGGTGAAAACAGCGGGTGAGGGGGAGCGGGCGAGTTCACCTGCCACCCTCACCCGTTTTTTCACCCGCCGTTCTCACCCGCCGTTCTCACCCGCCGTTCTCACCCGCCGTTCTCACCCGCCGTTCTCACCCGCCGTTCTCACCCGCCGTTCTCACCTGCTTTTCTCACCCGCCGTTCTCACCCGCCGTTCTCACCCGCCGTTCTCACCTGCTTTTCTCACCCGCCGTTCTCACCTGCTTCTCGCCGTTCTCACCCGCCGTTCTCTCACCCGCCGTTCTCACCCGCCGTTCTCACCCGCTTCTCACCCGCCGTTCACTCACCCGCCGTTCTCACCCGCCTTCTCACCGCTTTTCTCACCCGCCGTTCTCACCTGCTTCACCCGCCGTTCTCACCCGCCGTTCTCACCCGCTTCTCACCCGCCGTTCTCACCCGCCGTTCCTCACCCGCCGTTCTCACCCGCCGTTCTCACCCGCCTTCTCACCCGCCGTTCTCACCTGCTTTTCTCACCCGCCGTTCTCACCTGCTTTTCTCACCCGCCTTTCTCACCTGCTTCTCTCACCTGCAGTCACCATGTACATCCCCGCACCACCAGATCGCTGATGCGGTCCCGCCAGAGAACGGTCTCACCCCACTCGGTGGTTACCGAACGCAGCGAGAAATAGCCGAGGGTCAGCAGGAGGGAGAGCCGGGCGTGGGCGGTGGGGTCGATGTCATCGCGAAAAAACCCGGTGGCCTGGCCGTCCCGCAGGAGATCGGCGATCGGCACATTGGCCTGGTCGGCCCAGGTGCCACCGGTGTCGGAGCGGAGCAGGACAGCGACATGTTCGGGGTGCTGCTGCAGGAAGTCGAACTGGACTCGGACCAGACGGCGTAACCGCTCCACCGCCGTCAGCCCGACCATCGGCAATCGCACCAGTGCTGCGACGACCGCCTCGGCCGCATGGGTGACAACGGCCTGATACAGGCCGGCCTTGGTGCGGTAGTAATAGTGAATCAGCTGTTTATTCACGCCGGCGCGGGCGGCAATCCGGTCGGTGCGCGCGCCAGCGGGACCATGGAGGGCAAACTCAGTCAGCGCCGCGGCGAGCAACCGTTCGGGAGCAGCCGGGCCGCGGTGGGTCATCCGTCCGACCGATTATGCACTCCGCGCCTTGAACTCGCGGGTGAACTCAACCCGATCCCTGCCCCCCGCCTTGGCGCGGTAGAGGGCGGCGTCCGCCTGCGCGGCCAGGTCGCTTGCCGTCGTGGCGTCCTCGGGGTAGCTGGCGATGCCGATGCAGACTCGGACCGGGATCGTTTCCTCCGCACTGATCCGGGCGGGATGCTCCACCAATGCGTTGCGAAGCTTGGTCGCGAGGATGCCGGCGCCGGTACGATCCGTGCGCCGCAGGATCATGCCGAATTCCTCGCCACCATAGCGCCCGATCAGGTCACTGGCCCGGGCTGTGGTCTGGAACAGGCGGGCGACATGCAGGAGTACCTGGTCGCCGGCCAGATGGCCGTACCGGTCGTTGACGCGCTTGAAGTGATCGACGTCGATCATCATGAAGGCGAACGATTCGCCGTGGCGGCGACAGAACTCCACCGCGTGCTCCAGTTCCGCCATCAACGTGGCGTGGTTGAGCAGGCCGGTCAGCCCGTCACGATGGACCATCTCCCGCAGCCGGCGCCCACGCTCGGCCCGGTTCACCACCAGGTGGGTCAGCAGTTCGCGGTCCACCGGTTCCGCCAGGTAATGATCCGCACCGGCGGAGAGCGCCTCGATCTGGTCGGCTACACCGTCGTGGTGGGTCAGGAAGACGATCGGGATCAGGCTGAAGCGGGAGTCCTGCCGGACCAGGCGGGCGAGCGAGAGACCGTCGATACCGGGAAGTCGGGTATCCATGAGCAGGAGGTCCGGCGTCTCCCGGATCATCGCCTCGCTGGGCCAGAAGCCCATCAGTGCAATGGGTCACCCGCGCGTTGACCTGCTCCAGCCACTGGATGATGGAGTCGGCCTGGGCCTGGTCGCTCTCGACCAGCAGCACCCGCGGTGGCGGACTGCCGATGCGGGCCAGCGTCTTGGCATGGCTGGGCACTTCGGCCGCGACCCGCTCGACAGGAATAATGGTGTCGATCCCCGCGGCGAGGGCGCGCACCCGATCGGTGGCAGCGCCGTGCGTGATCAACAGGATCGAACGGGGGCGAACCGGGCCGGCGCCGGACCAGGCGGTCGCGGTGGCGTAGGGATCGGGGCCGTTCGGGTCCTCCAGGACCGCCACCAGGTCGGGACGCTCGCTCAACTTCAGTTCGCGCGGCTCACCTTCGCCATTGTCGGCCCGTACCACGAACCCGGCGCTGATGAGCGCTGTGACCACATCGGCGCGCATCGGGCCCTCGCTTCCGACTACCAGGGCCCGCCAACCGAATTCGGTAACGGCGGGGCCGCGCGCCGGCAGACCGAGCTCCCGGGCGGCCGCATCAAAGGTGGCGGCCAGGCCGTCCACCAGCGCTTCGAGCTTTGCCGACGTGAGGCCCGCATTGTCATCCGGCGTGCTGAGGAGCTGCTCCCCTTCGCGGGCAAGTCGGCTGATGTCGGGGAAACCATAGGAACCGCCGGAGCCGGCGAGTCGGTGGAAGCGGCGCAACAGCGATTGAGTGGCGTCCGGCTCGCCCGCACGGAACGCCGCCACATCCTTGCGCAACTCGGCCAGGCGCCCCGGAGCCTCAAAAAGGTACTCGCGTCGGAGCTCGGCGAGCGCGTTGTTCAGCGCATCACTCATACACCCGTCTCCAGCCGATCGAAGGTGATGCGCGCCGCCGCCACAAAGGTGGGCGCGCTGCTCCAATGCCCATGGACCTCCGTCCCTTCACGGGACGCGATCACAGCACTGGTGTCGTCCATGACCGCCACCAGCGGCCGACCGGGCCAGGTGGCTCCACCGTTCAGAGCCTCGACCTCCACGAACCCCAGTTGCACAGCCACTTCCGACAGTAATCGCAGTGCGAGTCCCGCGCTGACCGCACGCCGAAGCGCGGGTGCGAGAATCGGGTACGCCTCTGCCGGTGCGGCGAGCGAGATGCTGCGCTGGGCTCGACCGATTTCGCTGGTGAGCAGTTGCAGTACTCCCTTGGGACTGGTCAACTCCACCAGGCTTGGGGTTGCCGGTGCGCCGAATCCATCCAGTGCGCGGCTGAGACGCTCAAAGGCGTCGCCCTGACCATCGGCAATGCGGGCCAGCACAGTTCCTGGCGGCTCAGCCCGAAACAGCTTGGGTTCCCCCTCTTCTCCTCGTGCAGCCCCCTTGGTGACCAGACCTTCAAGGGCGCTGTAGGCATTGGCGCGCGCCAAGCCGGCGCTTCTCGCGATGGCGTAGCCCGTACCAGGCCCACCAGCGAGCAGCACCTCGTAGACGCGACTTTCAGTTGGGGTGAATCCGAAGGGCGTAAGATCGAGTTCGGACATGGGTAGTAGTATGTGATACTTACCCGGGAAAGGAAAGAGTGGGGGGAAGTCCCTTTAGGGGGAATGGGGAACGGGAACAGGGAACGGGGAAAGGGAAAAGGGGACGAGGTACCTGAGTACCCATCCCCCCGACCCGTCATCACACTGCTGGACCAGCCGTCAGACGTATTCGATGCTCCATCCCATCAGTTTCGCGATCACGGCCAGCCGGAATGTCACGTCAACCTGGCGCCACTCGGCCGCCTTGGTCTCGAGGTCGAGCGGGAAGGTGTGATAGCTGACTTTGCTGACCGCCTTGGGGGCGCCGCGAAGTCCCTTGGGGTTCCACACACCCGATTCATCGCAATCCTTGAGCAGCCGGGTCAGCACCTTCGTGGCATTGGCCGACGCGCCCACCCCGCCCAATCGGGCGAGGAGCTCGAGGAAATGGAGGGCGAGCGGAATGTCCTTCGCGACCCCCTTGGAGTCCGCTTCGATCGGGTCGCCCAGGAGCAGGTGCGTGGGCTTGAGCTTCTTCTTCCCGACGGCCAGGCTGAACGCCTTCTTGGGGGCCGGCAGAGCCAGGTACCCGCGCAGACGTTCGGTGAATCCCGCCCGTTCGCGCTGGAGGTTTGGCATCGAGGCCACCATCGCCAGCGAATACCAGTCGGGGGGACTCGCTTCGGGATGCAGCACCGACGCGGCACCACTGCGGACCAGGGGCTTCTCGGCGATTGGGCTGCGCAGGAACTCGGAGATTTCCGACGCGATCTTGTGGGCCGATCCCCGGACCCGTGGATCCTCCACGTTGCCTGACTCGGCCAGCGCGGCAGTCGATGCCACCCGGAGGTTGTTCCTGGCCCACTGGGCGTAGACCTCATCGCCCTTGGCGCCCTTCTGATACTCGAACAACAGATTCGGGTCGTCGTCGCGCGAGAGGAGCCGGAACAACACCCGATCGGCGAGCTTGTACGGTCGCGCGGTGTTCGGCAGGCCGAGCTGGATCAGTCGACGGTACTGCGGGATGGTGCCGACATCCTTGACGCCAGCGGCGACGGACGGCGCGACACCCAGCAGATTCCCGCCCCAGATGCCGGTATCACGCTGTTTCTTCGTGACCGCCAGGACTGCTTTGGAGTTCTCCAATGCCGCCCGGGCATGGTCGAGCGTCTCGGGAGTATTGCTGCCGTCTGGCGCGAGCTCGGCAAAGGTCCGGTATCGGACCACTTCTCCACCATGGGCGAGCAACCAGCCAATGGGGATTCGGTGACTATTCGGGAGTTCCAGGATGCGCCCCGGGTGAAGGGGAAGGTGCGGCCGGTCTCAATCGGGCGCAAAAATAGTCCGACCGTTCCTGTTACGCTACCTTCATGCGGGTAGGTGTCTGTAAGTAGTTGATTTTGCTGGTGTTATGGTTGCCGGCCGTGGGTCGTGGGACGCCGGTCGAGGGTTACTCCCAGTATGCGCCCGGCTGATAGGTCCCGAAGGTCCAGACATGCCCTTCCAGGTCCCGACAGGTATAATCGCGAGCGCCATAGTCCTTGGTAGCGAGTTCCAGCATGACCTCGGCGCCCGCCGCCGTTGCCCGCGTCAGGTGGGCATCCGGGTCGGCGACGTAGACGCAGAGGGACTGCGCCACCCCTCCGAGGTCGCGTGGACTGCGCCAGCCTCGCTCAGGATTGACCGATGAAAGCATGATCACGGCGTTGCCAAGGGTCAGCTCGGCATGGGAAATCCGGCCGTCCGGGCCAGATGCCGCCATGCGGCGCTGAAATCCGAAAGCCTGTTCCAGCCAGGTGATGGCGGCGGCGGCATCGCGGTAGAACAGGACGGGATAGAGAATCGGCCGGGAATCGGCGGCAGGGTGAACCATTGTGCACTCCTGAGTTTGTTGGTGAACGTTGCTATCCTAACATACCAGCAGGCGAGCAGCAGATCTTGTACAAATGTTACCGGAGAATTTCCGGCTGTGGCGGGAGGAGGTGTCCTGGCAAATCGGTTGGGGTGCACCCGGCGAAGGATCGTACTTCCCGGATGAGGTGCGCCTGATCGTGGTACCCGCACTCCCCGGCCAGCGCACCCCTCGGGGCCGAGCAGGTCCGACAGGCTGACGATGCGATGGGTCAGGAGATGCAGTGGGATGCCCAGCAGGCGCCAGGCACCGAGTGGTGTCAGGTTCGCCTGCAGACCCGAGGCATCCGTCGGTGATTCACTGGAGGTGAACCAGTCGTCCAGCCCGGCGATGAAGGAGCGATGACCCGCACCGATGGCGTCAGCCTGGTGGTCATTGCAGTCGTGCGTCGCCCGCAGCCTTGAATTCCGAGGTCGGGCTCCAGGTGGGCTGCGTCGGTGCGTTCGCCAGGGCGAGCGCCGTCCGCAGGATCACCCGGATCTGCTGCACCGCGCCATCCATGGTGAACCAGCTGAGGATCTCATCCTGGGGCTGGTGGTAGCGGTGCTCGTTGTACTCCGCCTGCTGCTCCTCGCCCCAGCCGTCCGGCCTTCCCTCGTACTCATGCCCGCTCTCGAGAGAGAGCGATGGCACACCCGCCCGGGCGAAGGGGAAGTGATCGGAGCGGAAGAAGGAGCCGCGGATCAAGGAACTCGAGTCGACCGAGACGTGCAGCCCCTCCGCCATCGAGGCGGTGGTGAACACTCCGCCGATGGATGACTGGTCCATGCCGAGTGCCGAGATGTCGCGGGTACGGCCGTAGAGGTTCATCACATCCATGTTGAGCACGGCGGCGATCGACTTGAGCGGAACGGTGGGGCGCTGGGCATAGGCCGCGGACCCGAGGAGTCCGCTTTCTTCCGCGCCGAAGGCCATGAAGAGGATCGACCGCTGCGGCTCCACCCCGCTCCTGACGAAGGCTTCGGCTGCAGCGAGCACGGCGGCGGTCCCGGAGGCATTGTCCTCGGCGCCGTTGTAGATGGAATCTCCCTGCACCGGCGTACGCACGCCCAGATGATCGTAGTGGCCCCCGATGAGAATCTGGTCGGTCGCCAGATGACCGCGACCCTTCAGCCGCCCGACGACATTGGAGGTGGCGGAGCGGCGGATGGCGCTGCGCACCGACGCCTGGACCCCGAAGTTGAGTGGAACGGGACGAAACCCTTTCACACCCGCCTTGCTCATGAGCTGAGCGAGATCGGCACCACCCGCCTTGAAAATCGTTGCGGCTGACTCATCGCGGATCCAGCCGGCCACGACGAGGGACGTGGCTGGCTCCTCGAGCCGGACCTGCTCGCCAGTCCAGGAACCGGTCACGGTGCTCCAGGGATAGGTGGCGCTCTCGGTGGTATGGATCATCACAATGCCGGCCGCCCCCTGCCGGGCGGCCTCTTCGATCTTGTAGGTCCAGCGGCCGTAATACGTGAGGATGCGGCCGCGAAAGATCGCAGGGTTGTGCAGCCCCGGATCATTGACGAGCACGAACACGATCTTCCCCTTCACATCGAGTCCGGCATAGTCGTTCCAGCCCCACTCCGGGGCGACGATCCCGTATCCGGCGAAGACGGCACCGGCACTGGTGGTGACGGCCGGTTCGTTGCGCATCGACCAGAGGACGAAGTCGTCGCGGAAGCCGAGCGTGGCGGGGGTCGACCCGGTGATGGCCATCGTGGGGTCGGGGGTCAGGGCGATGATCGGCACGTTATGGAAATAGGTACCGCTGTCGCCTGCCGGCTCGAGGCCGAGGCGACGGAACTGCGCCGCGACGTACTTGGCGGCCAGTTCGCCGCCGCGCGTGGCCGGTGCGCGCCCTTCGAGGGCATCGTCGGCCAGGAACTCGAGGTGGGCCTGGTACACATCGGGGCTGACCGCGCGCGCCAGTCGGGTTGCCGCGGTGGCTGTCTGGGCCTGGCCGGTGACCGGGATCGCGAGCAGCAGCAGGAGCGGGAGACGGAAGCGCATGAGGCAAACCCGTGAGCGGGAGTGGAGGGCGGTGATTGGTAGAAATGTACCGACGCGCCAGCGGTGCGGGAGGAGTCAGGGAGCTCACCCACAGTGTGGCGCCTTGAGAAAGGCGAGCATCGCCGTGGCGACGGTATCGGCCAGCGTCTGATGCGGGCGATGCATGGTGGACAGTTCGAGGAACTGCCGGCAGGGGAGCGCTGCGGCGATCTGTTGCCCGATCTCGAGTGGGATGGTGTGGTCGTACTCGCCCCAGATGAGCAGCACCGGCTGGCGGATGGCGCCAAACTGATCGTGCAGCGCATTGAAGTCGAACTGTTCCAGCACGCCGCGTGCAGCGGCGGCCGCGGCGGGATCCTGCGCCGGTTCGTACGCCTGCATGTCCGTGGCTTCCGCCATCCAGGCACTGTCGTGCACCGGGAGGAGGTAGGGCATCGCCGGCGTGAGCCACAGGGTATTCTCGGAGGCGTACCCCGCGCTGTCGGTGATCCGCGCGTTGAGGCCTGCGCCAGCCGGGTCGAGGAGGATCGCGGCCACCACCCGGTCGGGATGTTCCAGCGCCAGGCCCGCCGCCAGTTGCCCGCCCATCGAGTGCCCGATCACGACCAGCGGACCGCTGGTATAGCGGGTGAGGAGGGCCGAGAGCCAGCGCTGGTAGCGCGGGTAGTCATAGCCGGTCGCTGGCTTGTCGGCGAGGCCGAAGCCCGTCAGGTCTACCGCCAGGACATGGTACCGCCGGGTAAAACGATCGAGGATCGGGCGCCACGACAGGAGCGATTCGGCATAGCCGTGCAGGAAGATCAGCGTGGTGTCGCCGCTGCCGGCCCGGAGGGCACGGGTGCGAAGTCCGTCCGCTTCGATCCAGGTGGCCCGGTACTGGGGACGGGCGCGGTGGGGTTCTCCCAGCCCGAACCAGAGCAGCGCCGCGGCGCCGACCGCGAGGAGCAGCCGGCGCCATGATCGGCGGGCGACCACCGCGGCTCGACTAGCCACAGGTGACAATGTGCAGGGGCCCGGCGGTGATCACCGCTTCACCTGTGAGGAGGAGACGCCGGTCATCCAGCCATGCGATCCCTTCCCCCTGACGCTCGAGGCCGGCCACGTTGCAGACCACGGGCGTTCCCAGGCGCCCAAGCCCGAGAACGGGAAAGAGATAGAGCTCGCTGTAGGTCCGGATCGCCACGCGCTGTCCATTCGGTGAGGTCGCCGCGTCGGTCACCAGCCGTCCCAGCCGCGCCGCCGGTGTGATCGGGAGGTCCTGCACCAGCTCGGCAGTCACCGGGGCGGGGGTGGCAAAACCTTCGGCCGGCACGCGAAAGAGCCGTACCGGCCCATGCCGACCCTTGGTAACCACGAAGATACTTCCGGCACGGTCGAGGTAGAGTGCCTCGGCATCGTGCGGCCCGTCAGGGTAACGAAAGGTCAGCGAATCGAGGTCCAGTGGTGCCGGATCCGCCGCGCCGCGGAACCGCTCGAACCGGGCTGGCTCCCGGAGGCGGTAGAGGACGACGGTCGGTCGCTTCTCGCCGTTGTCACCGATGTCGCCAAGGTACAGACAGGAGCCGACGGGGCAGGGCCCGCGCGCCATCGCCTCCCAATCGAGATTGCTGACATGGGGCACCCGCCACCGGCCCATCGCTCGTCCCGTGGAATCGGTGGCAAAGATCTCGGGGGGATTCCCCGAATCATTGAAGGTGTAGAGCACCCCTGGCATGGTACTGCTGGGAACGATGCCAGAGCTTTCCCGCAGATCGGGGTCCTGGAACTTCCCGGTCTGGACGGCCTCGACCGGTCGGGGGGCGATGCCCTGGCCGGCGAGCGGGATCACCCCACTCGCGGCGCACAGGGCCGCCACGAGCCTGGCCATGGTGTGCGAATGCATGCTCAATTGTAGCGACGATCCGGGGAGGGGAAACGCTCTGGCGCCGCTGTATGGTGTTTCCGGGGTGGTACGTCGGCTTCTCTGGCCGAGCGGCGGGGTGCGTGGCACACCATCAGGGAGCGCACTACCTTGGCGGAGATTCCCGTCTGCCAGATCCCTCGCTGTGGAGCGCGGATGACCTCCTCACCCCGTGATGATGTGTCGCAACTGCTGCTGGCGTGGAAGCGCGGTGACAGCGAGGCGGTGGATCGGTTGATGCCGATCCTGTACGAGGAACTCCGGCGGCTGGCGCGTCATCATTTGCGTGGGGAATCGACGGGCCACACCCTGCAGACGACGGCGCTGGTCCACGAAGCATACTTGCGGCTGGTCGGCAGTGATGTCGCATGGGAAGGGCGGGGCCACTTCTTCGCCGTGGCGGCGCAGGTGATGCGCCGGGTGCTGGTGGATCATGCGAGAGGGCGGGGGCGGGCCAAGCGGGGCGGTGGGATCATCGCGGTGGGATTGCAGGAGGATCTGGCGGCGGCACCGGGGCGGCCCGCCGATCTGCTGGACCTCGATGAGGCTCTGGAGCGTCTTTCCGCGCTTGACCAGCGGAAGGCCCAGTGTATCGACATGCTCTATTTCGGTGGCCTCAACTACGACGAGATTGCCGCGGTGCTGGAAGTGTCTCCCGCGACCATCCATCGGGATCTGCGCCTCGCCCGCGCCTGGCTGTACCGCGAGCTGCGCCATACGGACGGCCCATGACCACTCGCTGGGACCGAGTTGAGCAGCTGTTTACTTCCGCGCTGATCCTCGGGCCCGCGGCCCGCGCGGTCTTTCTGGCGGAGGCGTGCCGCCACAACGTCACGCTTCGAGAGGAGGTCGAGACCCTGCTTCGGGCCGATGCGGCCTGCGGCAGTGGCGAGTTCCTGCGGGGGCCCATCCGCGCCGCCGCGCACGCGCTGGTCCATGATCTTCCCACCCTGCCGGCGAGGCCTCCCTCCTCCCCCTGATCGCCCCGGCCCACCCCCGATGAGGGGATTTGCTCCCGTTCCTCGCTCTCTCGGTTGACCACCCCTTTGCTGCTGACAGGCCTTCTCCCAGAGCCCGCTCTGGCCGGCGGGCGCGGGGGTGTATGACCAGGAGGAAGCATGAAGCGACCTGAGTGGACGTTCTGGGCCCGCATGATCGTCGTGGTGGCACTCGCCACCGCCTGCAGTAAGACTGAGGACAGCACCGGTCCCGGCGGAGGCGGCACGCAGGGGGCGAACGAGTATATCGCCGGTCTGCCGTCCTGGGATCAGTTCGCCCCGCCGGGGGTGGAATCCGATTCCACGGTGGACAGCACCCGGTCGGCGGTCTCGATCCGGGATACCGTGCCGCTGGTGAAGGATGTCGACAGCCTGGGCAACGTCATCACCCGGCAGAATGTGGCGTACGCCTGCAGTGACGTCCCCTATACGCTCAGCCGGAACCCCAAGCAGATCGTCATCTACAATCCCGATGTGGACGTCCTGTGGCCCGGGTCGCTGCTCCAGGGGAAGAGCCACAAGGCCAAGGCGGGTTCGCTGCTCGGGCTCACGATTCAGCAGCGTACCCCGATCAACGTCTCGATCCCCGGTTTCAGTTTCCCCGGCGGCTCCAATTTCCGGACGGTTGATATCGTGGACCAGGCCCATGTCGCGGAGGCCGTCGGCAATATTGTCGGCACGGCGACCGCCAGCGGGCTGCAGGCACCCTCCGCCAGCACCTTCGAAATGCGGACCTATAACTCGGAAAAAGAATTTGCCCTGCAGGCGGGACTGTCCGGCAAGTACCTCGGCTTCAGCGGCTCGGCCTCCGGCAGCATCAATCGCAATTCGTCCGAGACCACGGTGGCGGTGCAGTTCTATCAGCGGATGTTCGACGTGGTCGTTGCGTCCCCCCAGACGCCTGGGGCCTTCTTCTCCGATGACTTCACCTCGGCCCGCCTGCAGGAGCAGGTCAATCTCGGCAAGATCGGGCCGGACAACCTGCCCATCTACGTCTCGCAGGTCACCTATGGCCGCAGCATGATGTTCACCATGACCTCGACGGCGAGCGAGAGCGAGATCCGGGCGACCCTCAATGCCTCGTACAAGTTCGTGACCGGCCAGGCGCAACTCGATCTCTCCGCCCAGCAGCGGAAGATTCTCAGCGAGTCGAAGATCGCCATTACCGCGATCGGTGGAAACGACTCGGCCACGGCCGCGATGATCCAGAGTGGCGACTGGCGGGCCTACTTCACCGCCAGCGCCCCGCTCTCGAGCGCGGCGCCGCTCTCGTACACCTTCAAGAATCTCGGTGATGGCAGCATTGCCCAGGTGACCGAGGCGACCGACTACACCATTCGGACCTGCCAGGAGTACAGCACCCTGCCCGGCCAGTTCGCGTTCCAGTCGGTGCAGAACATGGCGGCGCCGGTGACCACTCCCTTCGAAACGCGGATGGCGGACGTCGACGGGGATGGGAAGGCAGACCTGATCTGGAATCACCGGGACGCCAGCAGCAACGAGATCGCCGTGGCGCTAGGGACCTCCGCAGGGACTTTCGGGGCGCCCACGGTGGCGACGCACCCGGACGTTCCCGCTGAAGGGTGGGGGAACTACACGCTGCTCACCGGTGACATGAACGGGGATGGCCGGGCTGATCTCGTCTGGTCCTACATCAACGGGGTCAACAAGGCCTACGTTGCGCTCTCGACCGGTGCCACCTGGACCTTCGGCGCGGTGCAGCAGAGACCGGAAGGCAGCTGGCCCGCCTACCAGGCACTCATCGCGGACACCGACGGCGATGGGGATGACGATCTGGTCTTCAACTACCTGGTCTCGAGCAACTACCTGTACTTCAGCTTCTCCAATGGCGACGGCACCTTCGACATGAGCCAGCCCTACGTTGCCGCGCCCGTCACCGGGAACTGGTCGAGTTTCGGCCCGTTCGTGGGGGACATCAACAACGACGGCCGGGAAGACATTACCTGGAACGTGAAGGCTCCGGCCACCGGAAACGTGAGCTACACCGCGCGGTTCAATGCCGACGGCCGGACCTTCACGATGCTCTCCGGTCAAGGGCACTTCACCCCCTGCTGCTGGCAGAACTACGAACGCCTGCCTGGCGATTTCAACGGCGACGGACGCATGGACCTCTTCTGGTCCAACACCAACGGGACCGCACGTTACCTGCATGGCGGCCTGTCCAACGGGGCCGGGCGATTCACCTTCCTGAATCCCGGGGTCCCGATTCCGCTGGAGAGCAGCGGGACATTCCATGCCCTGGTGGGAGATATCGATGGGGATGGATATGACGACATCATCTGGAACCAGCTCGGGGCCAGCAGCAACAAGGTGCAGACCGGGCGGGGCAAGAGTGATGGCCAACCGGAGATTTCTCCGGCGGAACAGGTACACCCGACGACCACCAACTGGAGCCAGGCCACCACACTGGTCGGGGATGTCTCGGGCGATGGGCGGGATGATCTCGTCTGGGTCATTCCCGGGGCGACGGTGCAGATCTACGTCGCGACGGCGGAACCATGAACCGGCGGTAACATCACGCAACAACGGCTGAGCGCCGGAGATGCAGGCATCTCCGGCGCTCGGTGTGTCAGGCCTGGCTGCCACCGCACCTGGCGGATGGCGATCAGGCCGGGTCCAGGTCCCTCACCGTGACGGTGAGGGACCCATGGCGATGCTGAGGAGGTATTCCGGGGAGATCACCGGAGCGGTGGCTTGCGCCACCTGGGTCGGCTCGCCCCGGTCGAAAATGCGGGCGTTGTAGTCGGACCGCGGGTTCCAGAGCACCCAGGAGTGGATCCCGATATCGGCGGCGGCGCGGATCTGTTCCCGAACGTGGTCCGGGGTGTAGCGAGGCCGGCCCAGGGTGAATGCCTGCAGGTAGGGTCGAATCTCGGCTGTCTCCCGGCCCATCCGCTCGGCCCGGCGCTGGCCATCTTCCAGCGCGCGACGCACCACCTTGTACGGTTCGCTGTTGGGATGGCTGGCGCCGTACATGGCCTGGTAGTAGTGACTGGGATAGACCATCGGCAGCACGACGTCCGCCGTCGAGATCAGATCTTCCCAGACCTGCCCGATGCCCATGTCCACCGTCACGTTGGTGGTCATCCCGAAGACATCGATCGTGTACGGTACGCCGAGTGGCTTGATCCGGTCGCGCAGCACGCCGAGGTTGCGGGCCACCGCCGATCGGACGGTTTCGCTGTTGCGCCGGGAGGGGAAGATGGCGGTGGCCATCCGCGACTTCGGCTCATCGGGGAAGCGGACATAGTCAAACTGGACTTCGCTGAATCCGAGGTGGACCGCCTCTTCGGCGAGCTGGGCGGCGTACACCCAGACGGAGTCGTTGTAGGCGTCGACCCAGGCAAAGTTGAGCCGATCGCGCCAGAGGCCGCCGCGGCTGTCCTGGATGGACCAGGCGGGCTTGTTGGCGGCGAGGAGCGGATCCTTGGCCACCACGATCCGGGCGATCGGATGAATGCCATGCTCGTGCAGGAGGCGGAGCCGCTCGGCGGCATCCCGGGCACGGAGCTGCTGATTGGCGCCGATCGCCACCGCCGTCGGCACCGCCGACCTGTAGGTCAGGTAGCCGGTATCATCCTTCACATCGATGACGAAGCTGTTCACTTCCGTGGTGTCGGCCAGCCGGATCAGGTCGCGAAACCGGCTGCCGCCGAAGGCCCAGGCATTGACGTAGACGGCGCGCACCGCGAGCGGGGGCTGCGACAGCGGCGGAGCGGGCCAGGCGATCGAATCGGGCAGCTTCAGGCGGCCGAGCGGGAGCACCGGGTGGATGAGCGGCGGCAGCTCGTCGCCCCAGCTGGTCTGGGGCGTCTGGGCGGCGAGGGGCGCGGCGGCGAGGCCGAACGCCACAAACATTGCGCGACGCATGGCAGTTTTCCGATAAGCGGGTGCCTGGGACCGACTGCGAAAGGAACTGTGTCCCAGTATCGGCAAAGAGCGTGCTCCCATGGTGTGACGCCTATCCGCCCCGGCCTGTCTCACCCTTCGACAGTATAAGAGTTGTCCGGTGGGCCTCAGGCTGGGTGGTGCCGAAGGGGTTGGGGGAGCCTGCCATGAGGGACAGTGGCCGTTAGGTTCTGACCGGCGGCCAGCATGCCACCCGCCCGTCGAGTTTGACCTGAAACCGGACCAGTGCACATGCGAATAGCGATCTCCACCGGCGGCGGCGATGCCCCGGGCCTCAATGCGGTCATCCGGGCCATTGTGCTCTCCGCCCATACCCGGGGATGGCACACCTACGGGATTCGGCGCGGGTTCAACGGCCTGATGGGGGACGAGGGGATCATGACGCTCACCCCCGATCGGGTGCGGGGTATCACCCACCTCGGTGGCACCATCCTCGGTACCACCAACAAAGGAAACCCCTTTCGCTGGATCGTGCAGGCACCGGACGGAAAAGAAACGGAAGTCGATCGTTCGGACGACCTCGTGGCCGCGTTTCATGCCAGCGGGTTCGACGCGCTGATCTCGATCGGGGGCGATGGCAGCCTCAAGATCGCCGATGACCTCTGGCGGAAGGGGATTCCGGTGGTGGGCGTCCCGAAGACGATCGACAACGACGTCACCGGCACCCTGGCCACCTTCGGGTTCGATACCGCGGTGAGTACCGCCACGGAGGCGATCGACAAGCTGCACTCGACAGCGGAGAGCCACGAGCGGGTGATGGTCGTCGAGCTGATGGGGCGGGATGCCGGATGGATCGCCCTGCACAGCGGGATCGCGGCCAGCGCGGACGTCATCCTGATCCCCGAGATCCCCTTCGATATTTCCAAGGTGTGCGAGAAGGTCCGGGCCCGCGAAGCGGCGGGGCGGAAGTTCAGCATCGTCGTGGTGGCGGAAGGCTCCAAGCCGCAGGGCGGGGAGGTGCCGCTGGTCGAACGTCGCTCGGCGGGGACGGTAGACCGGCTCGGCGGGATCGGTTCGCTGGTCGCCAAGGCGATCGGCGAGCGGACCGGCAAGGAGACCCGGAGCCTGGTGCTGGGGCATATCCAGCGCGGTGGATCCCCGACCACCTTCGATCGGCTGCTCGCTCTCCGATTCGGGGCAGCGGCGGTACGCGCAGTGGCGGATGGGGCGTACGGGACTATGGTGGGCTACGCCCCGCCGGATATCGTGCGGGTGCCGCTGATCGACGTGGTCGGACACCCACGGCCGGTGCCCCTAAGCTCGGACACGGTGAGGACGGCGCGTGACCTGGGGATCAGCCTCGGCGATTGAACGAGTTTTCACGCGAAGGCGCGAAGGCAAAATGGAAGTCGCGAAGCTGCACTGTCTTCGCGGCTTCCGCCCTGCTTCGCGACTTCGCGTGATGCTTTTATGGGAGCGGCTCACATGAAACAGAGAAATTATCCGGCAGTCCGTACCGACAACGTCATCGATGTGCTGCACGGCGACGTCGATCACCGATCCCTACCGGTGGCTGGAAGACGGTGACAGCCCCGAGACGATCGCCTTCACCGCGGCACAGAACGCCTATACCCGATCGGTGCTGGACGGGGTGCCGGACCGGGGAGCGATTCACGCCCGGCTGGAGCAGCTGCTGCGGATTGGCTCACTGAGCGCGCCGACACCCGCACGCGGGCGCTACTTCTATCAGCGCCGCGATGGAACCCAGAACCAGCCAATCCTCTATGTACGGGAGGGAGTGGAGGGAGAGGATCGGGTGCTGCTGGATCCCAATGTGCTGGACGCCAACGGGACCACGGCACTGGACTGGTACTTCCCCAGCGATGACGGATCGCTCCTCGCCTACGGGATTTCGCAGGATGGCAGCGAGGAGAGCGTTCTGCACGTGCTTGAGGTGGCGACCGGCGCGCTGCGCCCCGACCGGATCCCCGACACGCGGGCCTGCGACCTCGCCTGGCTCCCCGACCAGAGCGGGTTCTACTATACCCGCTATCCGCGCGCGGGGGAGGTTCCAGACGGGGAGACGCAATACCATCGCGCCGTGTACTTCCATGGGTTGGGGGCTGACCCGGCCGAGGATCGGCTGCTGTACCAGCCGCGGGTGAAGGAGTATTGGCCCGGCGTGGCGGTGTCGCCTGATGGGCGCTGGGTGCTGGTGTCCGTCGCCCGCACCTTCGATCGGACCGATCTCTATCTGCAGGACCGCATCGCCGGCACACCCCTCCGGCCGGTCGTTGAGAATCTGCCGTACCAGTTCGAGGGGCAGCTCACCGACCACCAGCTGTACATCCGCACCAACATGCCGGCCAACACCTACGGGCTGTATGTGACGGACCCGGCGTCACCGGACCGTGCCGGGTGGCGTCTGATCGTCTCACCCCGGCCGGAGGCGGTGCTGGAAGGGGTGCTGGTGACACGCGACCGACTGGCCCTCTCCTACCTCGAGCAGGCGAGCTCGCGCCTGCGTCTCACCGACCACCAGGGTGGGCGGGTCGAGGAGGTGCCACTGGCGGCGCTCGGGAGCCTGTTCGGCTGGGGTGGTGAGCCTGACGGAGACGAACTCTTCTATGGACTCTCGTCCTATACCCTGCCGCCGACCATCTACCGGATGGACCTGCGGACGGGGAGAGCGCACCCTCTGGCGGCGGGTGGAGGGGGATGTCGATCCGGAGCGGTATGAGGTGCAGCTGGTCTCCTTCCCATCGAAGGACGGAACCGCGATCTCGATGTTCGTGGTCCGCGGTCGCGGACTTCCCCGGGACGGGGCGCAGCCGGTCTACCTCAACGGGTACGGCGGATTCAACATCAGCATGACGCCGGGATTTTCCCGTTCGCTGCTGATGTTCCTGGAGCAGGGTGGGACGGTGGCGATTCCGCACCTCCGTGGCGGCGGTGAGTACGGGGAGGCGTGGCACAAGGGCGGGATGCTGGAGACCAAGCAGAACACCTTTGACGACTTTATTGCCGCCGCGGAATATCTGATCCGTGAGGGCTACACCACACCGGCGCGGCTGGCGGCGGTGGGCGGCTCCAATGGCGGACTGCTGACCGGTGCGGTGCTGACCCAGCGGCCCGACCTGTTCGGTGCCATCGTCATCCAGGTGCCCCTGCTCGACATGCTGCGGTATCACCGGTTCAGCATCGCCCGCCTGTGGATTCCGGAATACGGTTCCGCGGATGATCCCGAGGCCTATCAGTGGCTCAAGGCGTATTCTCCCTACCATCACGTGCGGCCGGGGGTCGCCTATCCTGCGGTACTGCTGGCGACGGCGGCGAGCGACACGCGGGTGGATCCCCTGCACGCACGCAAAATGGCGGCACGGTTGCAGGCCGCCACCAGTGGTGAGGCGCCGATTCTGCTCCGACTTGAATCACAGGCCGGTCATGGGGCGGGCAAGCCGGTGGCGAAGGTGATGGAGGAGCTGGTGGACACCTGGAGCTTTCTCTTTCTGGCGCTGGGCTTGCGATGGCGTTCCCCAGGTTCCATCCGCTGAGTCGCTCTCTATCGCGGTCCCTCGGCGGGCGGTAGCTTCCGGGTCTCCGGCGTGGTGTTCATCCGGGCACCGGCGGGCCCTCCTCCTGGAGTTATCGTGGCCATGACTGCACCAACATCTGTCCCTCAGCCCATCACCATGTCGCATCCGGACCGCTGGATGGCGGTGCTGCGCATCATGCTGGGATTGTGGTTCGTGAAGGCCTTGTGGACCAAGCTCGACCTCGTACTGCTGGGCGGTTTCTTCCCCTTCCTGGGCGTTGAGCCGCGCTGGATCGAGATGATGCCGAAGATTGTCGCCCGGCAGGCCGCCGAGAATCCAATTCTCTGGTACAAGGCCTTCCTGGATGGCACCGTCCTGCCTCATGCCGCGCTCTTCGCGGAGCTGACGGCCTGGGGCGAGGCGCTGGTGGGACTGTCGCTGGTGTTTGGTGTGTTCGCCGGGATGGGTGCCCTCGGCGCCCTGTGGCTGAGCGCCAGTTACGGGCTGGCCAGCTGGCACCTCTCACCGGCCTCGGAGGGCTTCCACTATATGCTGATCACGGTCAGCGTCGTGCTCTTCCTGGCGCGCTCGGGCCGGGCCTGGGGCATGGATGCCTGGATCGCCTGGCGCTGGCCGGGGACGGTCCTGTCCTGGCGGCCGCTGGCCTGATCGCAGAGCGCCGTGGGCCCGCACTGCAGTGCGGGCCCACGGCGTTTACTGATGCGGGCCCACGACGGCCTTGGCTCAGGGCACCCGGCCCACCGCCACTCCCCACGGGACCGAGCCCACCGGAATCTTCTTCACCACGGTCATGGTGGCGAGGTCTACCACCGTGACGTCGTTGCTCGGCCCATTGGCGGTATAGAGTTTCTTCCCGTCGGATGACAGGGCGATGCCCCAGGGGCGCATCCCCACTTCCACCGTTCCGACAATCGCATCGGTCACCGGATCGATGGCGGCGACAGTCGTGCCGCGACCGAGCGAGACATACACCCGCGATCCATCGGTGGCGACGGCGAGGCCCATCGGGCGCGCCTTCTCACCCATCGGAATGGCCTTGACCTTCTTGTGCTGCCGCATGTCCACCACCGTCACGGTGCCGCTCACCTCGTTGGTGACGTAGGCCTTCGACCCGTTGGGGAGAAAGGCGACTCCGCGGGGGCGTTCACCCACCTCGATATCCTGCACCACCTTGGCGGTCGCGATATCAATCCCCACGATATTGTGCGCGCTTTCGCCGGTCACCCACACCACCTTGCCGTCCGGCTGTACGGTGACCCCTTCCGGTTCGCCGCCCGTCTTCACATTCGCGATTACGGCACCTGACGCGATGTCGACGATGGTCATGGAATCGGCATCTTCGTTTGAGACGAAGAGCTGCTTGTCGTCCTGGCTGATATCGAAGGTTTCCGGGTCCGCCCCGGCGGGCAGGGTCCGGACGGTCTTGCGGGTGGCCACATCCACCACCGCGACACCATCCTGGCTGGGATCCTTCTTGAGCTTGTCGCACTCTTCGTCGGGCATGGCTGGCGGGCACTTGGGCGACCCGGTGAGGGCCACGAACACGGTGCGGCCGTCATGGCTGACGCGCACGCCCCGGGGACGGGTGCCGACAAAGATCTTTGCCACCACGCTGTCGGTGGCCACGTCGATCACGTACAGATCGCGCGAGTCTTCGTTGGTGACGTAGGCGTACTCGCCGGGGGCCGCGGTGGTCGAGGTATCCGCGGGCACCGCGGCCTTGTCCTTCGGGGCGCAGGCCAGCAGCACGAACGGGAGCAGGTACAGCGGGAATCTCGGCGTCATGAATCCATCTCCTGGGAAGTCGATCGCACCGGGTGAAAGCTATCGCACTGGATCAAACCGGGCCTGTTCGCGGTGCCGGGCCTGGCCCAGGCCCTTGAGTGTTGCCACCCCGGTGGCGCCGGTGAAGTCGGCCCCGCTGAGGTCGGCCAGCGTCAGGTCGACGCGGGTGACGGTGGCACCACGGAGATCGGTCTGAATGAGTTCGGCGTTGGCCAGATTGGCATCGGTGAGGTTGGCGCCGATCAGCGAGGCATAGGAGAAGTCGGCCTTGAAGAGGTTGGCCCCGCTGAGGTCGACGCTGTCCAGCGTGGCGCTCACGAATGTCGCCCGCATGACGCCCATCGACTGGTTGCCGGGATCGGCCCCGATATTGGCGCCGGCGAGGTTGGCGCCGGCGAGGTTGGCCTTGCGGAGGTATCCGATAATACGCGTCTCCCGCAAATCCGCCTCACGCAAATCGGCCGCTTCCACAATCGAGGCAAAGAGGCTCGCTCCGCGCAGCCTGGCCCCACGCAGGTTGGTCCGGCGCAGGGTGATGCCATCCAGATTGGCGCCCACGAAGCTGGCGCCGGCGGCGCTCGCGTCGGTCAGGTCGGTGGCAAAGAGATCGGCGCTGTCCAGCACGGCCCGGGTCAGGGTCGCGCCGCGCAGGTCGGCCTTCCGGAAATCGACATGGCGCAGGTCCAGTCCCGTCAGGTCGAGCCCGGTCAGATTGGGGGCCACGCCCAGGGGGAGTCCGGCGATGTAGCTCCGGAGCTGCGCGGCGGTCCGCAGCGAATCGATCGGCGGACGGGTTTCGCCGGTCGGGCGCTCCATGCCGGCCATCGGCATCGTCTCGCTCTGCGCCTGGGCTGAGCTGGCGAGAAGCGTCAGGAGCAGGAGTGTGGGCGCTATTCTGGACATATGTCCTCCAAAAAGAGCAGGACCGCGGAGGTCCGCGGTCCTGTGCCATTACCGCCCCAGGTGCAGGGGCTGGTCAGCTGTTGTCTTTCACTGCGGGTCGGCCGATGCCAATCTTGCCGTCGGCGCGGCCCTTCAGGTACGAATACATGTTCATGATTTTATCCATCTCGAGCCCCAGGGCGCACCAGCTGGGCATACCCTTGTCAGGGCGGCCGGCACAGACGGTCGTGATGAACATCTCGCGGGAGGGCACCGTGCCCCCTTCCTTGAGTGACACGATCAGGGCGGGGGCGAAGGAACTGCCGACGCCGTATTCCCCGTGGCACCGGGCGCAGTTCAGTTCAAACTGCTTCCAGCCCTGGTAGGTGGCGTTGTCGATCGTGTCGCGCGGCGCCGTATGATAGGCGTCGTTCACCTGTGCCGAGGCAGATCCCGCGCCCAAGACAAGGGCGGCCGCGACCGTCATCCACATCTTCATCGCTGTACTGTCCTTTCCACGAGTGGGCCGGCCATGTGAGCCGGCCGGCTGAACAAGTGCAGCTAGCGTGCCGGACTGGTGGCAGGCAGCGGCAGCAACGGAATCCCGTACTCCTTGAGCAGGGCCTGGATTTCTGGCCCTTTGCTGTCGATGAACCTCTGCAGGCTGTCGCGGAACTGCGCCTCACCGCGCCGGGTGGCCATGGCCATGCTGAAGGCGAAGGGCAGGCCGGACACCGAATCATCTTCGATCGGTGTGATGGTCAGGTTGGCGTTGAGCTTCGCGTCGTAATACCCGGCGATTGGTCCCCACACCAGGGCGAGGTCGATCGACCGGTCATTCACCGCATCGATGATGGCGGACGGCTTATCCATCACTCCATTATACGCCGTCCCGAAGCCGACCAGATTGCCGACCACGCCATGCTTGGACATCGCCATGGCTGGGATCGAGTTTTCCTGGTCATTGGCGAAGAGATGTACGCCAATCTTCATCGTCTTTAGTACAGGATCGTCCAGCGAGGTGACGAGATGAGGGGCGTCACGACGTTGGACGATCGCATAGCTGGTGCGGAAATAGGGCCGGGTCAGTCCGGCGAGGTCGTAGCCGCTCGGGGCCTGCAGCATGACGTCGCAGTAGCGACCGTTCAGCATGCGGCCAATGCCACGGGGGGCGGCCCACCAGGTGTACTGCAGCTTGGAGTTCCAGGTGCGGGCCATCAGCTCCGCCAGCTTGTTCTCGAAGCCGGCACCGGTGGAATCGCTGGCGGGGAGATTGTCCGGATCGGCACAGACGCGGAGCAGACCGGCCTGCATCGGTGCGGGACGCTCCTGCGCGGCGGCGACGGTGGTGCCGGTGGCAAGCAAGGCGGTGAACAGGGTCAGGCGACAGCGGGACAGCGGGGACATCCGATACCTCGTCAGCCGGAGGGCGGGTGGGGGCCACCGGAGTGGACCGTTCCCGTCCGGGGAATGGAGAGGGGCGGGTCCGCGTGACCCCGCCCCTGCCCTGAAAGCTATTGGCACGACACCGGCCACTGCAGGGGGCGGATGAATTCGCGTCCCTGCAGGGTCGGTTTTCGAGCTTACATGCCGAACACGGTCAGCACGCCACCCTGGGTGGAGAACTGGCCCGCGTCGCCGAAGGCGCCGAGCGCGCCGAGACCGGCGGTCGGGTCTTCCGCGCCGATGCCGGCGGCCACGCCGATGCCGGCCCAGCCACCGATGCCCGAGAGCACCGCGACATACTGCTTGCCATCGGGACCACGGTACGAGCATCGGGCTACCGATGATGCCCGACGGGGTCTTGAACTTCCACAGCAGCTTGCCGGTCTTCTGGTCCATCGCCTTGAGCCAGCCTTCCATGGTGCCGTAGAAGACCAGGCCGCCGGCCGTGGTCATCGCACCGCCGTACGCCGCCAGGTTCTCCTTCTGTTCCCAGACGACCTTGCCGGCCATCGGGTCCCAGGCGAAGAAGCGACCACGGTGACCACCGGGGCCAGGGAACATCCGGACGATCGCGCCGACGTACGGCTGACCGCGGGTGTACTTGACCTCGACGCCCTCGTAGTCCATGCAGATGTGGTTCGCGGGCACGTAGAACAGGCCGGTGATCGGCGAGTACGCCGACGGCTGCTGATCCTTGAAGCCGATCGCCGCGGGGCAGATGCCCTCGGTGTTCTTCTTCGAGGTGGTGCCGTACCGCGGATCCTTGATCGGGAGGCCGGTGGCCAGATCGATCTCCGGCTTGGCCCAGTTGATCGGGCCGTAGGCCTTGCCGACGATGACCTTACCGTTGGTCCGGTCGACGGTGTAGGCGAAACCATTCCGGTCGAAGTGAGCCAGCAGCTTCTGGCCGCCCTTCTCGAACAGGATGTTCTCGTTGACGCCGTCGTAGTCCCACTCGTCGTGCGGGGTCATCTGGTAGCCCCACTTGACCTGCCCGTTTTCCGGGTTCCGGGCGAAAATGGTCATCGACCACTTGTTGTCGCCAGGGCGCTGGTCAGGGTTCCACGAGCCGGGGTTGCCGGTGCTGTAGTAGAACAGGTTCAGCTCGGGGTCGTAGGAGTACCAGCCCCAGGTGGTGCCGCCGCCCTTCTTCCACTCATCGCCCTGCCAGGTGGTGATGCCGAGGTCCTTGCCCTTGTGGGACGGGTAGTTGGAGTTCACGTCGCCGCTGATGAGGATCTCGCTGTCCGGGCCGGTGGAGTAGCCGGTCCACATGTGCTTGCCGGTCTTCGCCTCGAAGGCCGACACCCGACCACGCACGCCGAACTCGCCGCCGGAGATACCGGTGATGACGATGTCCTTGATCACGATCGGAGCCACCGTGATCGTCGCGCCGTCCTTGTAGGTCTGCGCTTCGGTCTGGCTGGCGCTCTTCTCCGGGTGCCGGACCTTCCAGAGTTCCTTGCCGGTCTTGGCATCGAGCGCGATCAGGTCACCCTGCAGCGCGTTGATGTAGATGATGCCGCTCTGGTGGTACGCGACGCCACGGTTCACCAGGTCGCAGCACGCGATCGGAATCGCGTCAGGAGACTGCTGCGGCACGTACTTCCAGATCTGCGGCGCGCCTTCCTTGGACAGGTCGAGCGCGTACACGATGTTCGGGAAGCTGGTGTTGACATACATCACGTTGCCGATGACCAGCGGGGTGCCTTCATGGCCCCGGAGGGTACCGGTCGAGAAGCTCCAGGCGGCCTTGAGGTTGGCCACGTTGGAGGTGTTGATCTGCGCCAGCGGGCTGAACCGCTGGAGACTGTAATCCCGGCCCGGCATCTGCCAGTCCCCTTCCGGGGCATTACGGGTCCACGCCCCGGAGCGGGCCTGGCCCTGTGCCACAGTCGCGATGAGCGAAAGCCCCGCGACCAGGCTGCCAGACAGCATCCTGTGGGTAAAACGGTACATAGAAAACCTCATGATGAGAGGGTGACCAGCAACCTGTCGGCTGCTGACTGCGCGGGCCTGGGCAATCGGTTCGCGCCGGCGTACGCGAACGTGAAGCTCACACCCGGTCCTGCACCTGCGCCTGCGCCTGCATAAAAACATCAACGGCCACCCGATACTGGATCGAGCGGCCGAGGCCTGCCTAGTGACAACCCATCGGGGCGCAGCCAGCACGATGGCCACGCCAATTCCACCGGCCGAAATTCGCGGTTGGCGAATGACGGAACGGCCGGGCCAAGACGGCGGTGACGCTATGAGTGGAAGCGTCCACGACAATCCTCGGTCTGGCGCGCTGCTCGCCCCGGACAAATGCCCGGGCCGTGGCAACGGCTCGAATGGTTTTGGAAACGGGCTTGTTATCGGTCAGGAAGGGGATTCCCGACTGTTGCGGCCCCACCGGTCACGCTGGTAGTACCGTTCACCCTCAAAAGTGTTCCCAGTCTTGCGGAACGCCTTCGGATGCGGACGGTGAGTATACCGCCCGCTGTATAACCTGTCAATCAGGTGATATGCCGGTCCAATCGCTGTGGACCAGCGCGCCACGTGCGGCGAACGGGGTCGCGAGCACGGTACCGCTCGCCCCCATCCAGGCCCGCACCCGCTGGGCCAGGTCCCGGGCGGCATCAGCATGCGGAACCAGCCCATAAGCCGTTGGACCCCATGAGCTTTGCCCAACACCACAGGCCCCGAACTCGGCCAGGCGCTGGACCAGGTCGGCGGTCGGGCCCGGGGCAAAGGCCCCGCCCTGTGCCGGGGAAAACCAGCCCCCCGTAACGCGTTGGACCTCGGTCAGCGCGGCGCCAAAGGCGACCAGATCGGCGTCAGCGAGCGCGGGAAGCAGCTGCATAAGTACCAGGTGAGAGACCCGCTCCACCTCCCGTTCCGGCGGCGGAGGAAGCTGGCGAAAGGCTTCGACTTCGGCCGACCCGCTCAATCCTGGCAAGGTGTGGGGAATTGCGATGACGGCGTGCCAGGCGGGCGGCATCGGCAGGCGCGACAGCAGCGGGGCCACTTCCTCGCGTCCCGGTCGGCGCCCCCCTTCCAGCACGAATCCGCCGAGGGCGAAGGTCCAGGTACCGATGGCGGAACGGAGTCCACGCCCCACCGCCCGGGCGAGACGGAGGGGGTCGGCCGGCTGGGCGTACAGCTCCGCCAGCGCCCGGGCGACCGAGAGTCCAAGCTGTGTACCGGAGCCGAGGCCGCTGTGCGAGGGAATGACGCGGTGAATCCGGATGTGCGCGCCCCCGCTCAGGCCCGTGGCGGTGAGATAGCGCTGGGCAAACTCCTGCGCCCGACCGGCGTCGGGGCCTTCGACTGTGAGCCGCTCGCTCGGGGTCGCCTCGAGCAGGAGGGAGGGCGACGGCACCGCCGCGCCAATCCCGCCGAATCGCCGCCCCAACTGACCCCGCATGTCCAGAATGCCGAAATGGAGTCGGGCGGGCGCCTCGATGGTGACCCGGGACGGGCGCGCCGCCGGCCGGCTCATGGCCGCGCCGCCGCCGGCTGCCGACTGTGGATGTAGCCGCGGAGCAGCGCGATCGCTTCCTGCTCGCGGGGTCCCGCGGTCTTGTCGATGATGACCTGCAACCGGGCCAGCTCGACCTGGATCTCCGACGCCGGGATGAGGTGGGTGCGGGTGGCGAGGATCGCCGCCTCCAGCACTGCATGCCGGGCCCGGTTGAACCCGAGAAAGTCGCGTTGGGTGCCGCGGTGGACCACCCGGGTCTCGATGCGGGAGCGGGGCGGGGTATCGTCGATCGCGGTCACGGTGACTTCCCGCCAGCTGCACGCCGCCTCCAGGACCACGCCCTGGACCGTCGCGGCCGGCCGGTGCGGAAAGACCGGATTGCCGGTGATCGCCTCGGCGAAGAGCATGACATCGTCGGTCAGGTTGATGACGGCGGTGCCGGTGGCCTGCAGGTTCCGGAAGGTGGCGGTTTCCAGGAACGGCTTGATCACGATCGTCTCCTCGCCCCACTCGACGCCCATGGGCGCGCAGTTGACGACGCCGTGGGCATCGAGGGTGGTGAGGATCGATTCAATGATCATGGATGACGCAGGTGAGGGAAGCGGGTGAGAACCGCGGGTGAGAACTGCAGCTGAAAACGACGGGTGAGACCAGCCGCTGAAAGCTGCGGGTGAACGCGGCGACTGACAAGGCCCGCCGTGCTCACCCGCGGTGCTCCCGTGGTGTCATGGAATCAGCGCCCGCCGGGACCCCCGCCGTCGTCCCCCCGGTCAGGAACTGATCCAGCATCCGGTACCCGAACTGGGTCAGCACCGATTCCGGATGGAACTGGACCCCGACCACAGGATGGGTGCGATGGACCACCGCCATGATCTCGTCGTCCTCGGCGGTGGCAATGGTCCGCAGCGATGCCGGCATTGAGGCCGGGGCAATCACCAGCGAGTGATAGCGGGTGGCGGTGAGCGGGTTGGGAAGGCCGGTGAAGACCGACTCCCCAGTATGGTGAATCGTCGACGTCTTGCCGTGCATGGGGCGACCGGCCCGGACGATCTCCGCGCCGTAGGCCGCCCCGATCGCCTGGTGCCCGAGACAGACCCCAAACACCGGTGTGGTCGGACCGAATCGACGGATCAGGTCGACGGCGATGCCCGCTTCCGCCGGGCTGCACGGTCCAGGCGAAACGATGATATGACTCGGTGCCATCGCGGCGACATCATCGAGGGTGAGCGTATCGTTGCGATGGACCTCGGCCGTCTGGCCCAGCTCCGCCACGTACCGTGCCAGGTTGTAGACAAAGCTGTCGTAGTTGTCGAGCAGCAGGATCATGGGGTCGCCACCGCACCGGCGAGGGTGGCAATGATGCCACGCGCCTTGTCCAGGGTCTCCTGATATTCCTGCTCCGGATCGGAGTCGGCCACAATACCGCCGCCGACCGAGAAGTAGGCCCGCCCGCCGAGCGCCACCACGGTCCGGATGGCGATGCTGGTATCCATTGCCCCGGTAACGCTCAGATAGCCGATCGCCCCGCAATACACCCCGCGGCGCGACGGCTCCAGCTCCGCGATGATCTCCATCGCGCGCACCTTGGGCGCGCCGGTAATCGAGCCACCGGGGAAGGTGGCCCGCAGCAGATCGACGGCATCGCGTCCCGGCGCGAGCTGCCCAACGACGGTCGACACGAGATGGTGGACCGTCCGGAACTGCTCCAGTGCGAACAGCTCGGGCACCCGCACCGTGCCCGGGGCACAGACGCGGGACAGGTCGTTCCGCAGCAGGTCCACGATCATCAGGTTTTCCGCCCGGTCCTTGTCGCTCTCCAGCAGCGCCTGGGAAAGGGCGGCGTCATGCGCGGGCGAGAGCCCTCGCGGACGGGTGCCTTTGATCGGCCGGGTTTCTACTCGACCGTCGGGGTCGAGCTGCAGAAAGCGTTCGGGGGAGGCGCTGACGATGTGGACCCCATCGAACTCGAGATACGCCGCGAACGGTGCCGGATTGACCTCGCGCATGCGGCGATAGAGATGCCAGGGGTCCTCCTCCAGTGGCGCTTCGAGTCGCTGCGTGAGATTGGCCTGGAAGATGTCACCGGCGAGGATGTACTCCCGGACCCGGGTGACGGCGTCGAGATACCCACGATGGGTGAATGACGACCGGAGCCCGATTTCCTCGGCCTGTTCCGCGCCTTTGACCGGGTAGGAGGGTGCGGGCGTCTGCACCGGGCGCTGGACCAGGGAGCGCCCCGCTGCGCCCGCCACCGGTCCGGTCAGGATCCGGAGGACCCACTCCAGCCGCTCCATCGCCCGCACCTGCTGCTGTTCGCCCGTTTCCGGGAGACCGGTCGAGATCAGCCAGGCGCGGCCGGCCTGATGGTCCCATGCAATGGTCCAGTCGTACAGCCCGAAGCAGAGATCGGGCAGGGCGAGGTCGTCGTAGCGCGGTGCGGGGATGCGCTCCAGCGCCTCGCCAAAGTCATACGCCAGGAATCCTGCGGCGCCGCCCTGAAACGGGGGCAGTCCAGGTACCGGCGATGATCGATGGGGCGCGAGCGCGTCATGGATTTGGCCGAGCGCGGCGCCTGCCTCTCGCCCCTTGGCGCGGATCACGCGGTCAGGCGCGGCACTGAGCCAGGAGTATCGTCCGAGGCGCTGGGGATCGCTGGCGCTGTCGAGAAAGAGCAGGTGGGGTTGGCCCAGAAACCGTTCGCAGGTCTGAGCCGGATCAGGAGCGGGGTCGAGTTCGCGAACCAGCGGCAGCGCGGGCATGCCGCATGATGCGGCCGCGCCGGCTGCATTGGAAGGGGCGCGTCAGGGAGTGGCGACCATCCGGTCGAGCAGGACGGCCGCCATGGCGCGTGCGCCCTGCACGATGGCGGCATCGTCCGCCATGTACCCCGGACTATGGGGCATCCCGACCCAGCCGCGGGCCGCGTTACTCACGCCCAGGAGATACATCGCGCCCGGGGCCTGCTCCTGGAACGAACCAAAATCTTCACTGAACAGTGGACTCACGACTCCGGTCCTGACGACCGCGCTGTCGCCGAGCACCGCGCGAATGCGGGCCTCACCACGGCGGGTCAGGATCGGATCGTTGGTAACTCCCGCAATCTGTCGCTCCTGGTAGGACACGGTCGCCCGCACGCCGGGCATCCCAAGCCGGGCGATCCCGCGTTCGATGCTGGCACGGGTGCGGGCCCGCGTCGCCGGGTCGGCGATCGCGAGCGACGCGCGTACGACACGTTGGTCCGGCGCCACCACTCTCACTGGTTGCACCGTGGCGAGGACAAATCCCTCCGGCACATTCCCCCGCGCCTGGGCCTGGGTGATGGTGCCGGTGCCCGACACCAGTGCAACGACGGTATCGGCGGCGGCGGCGAGATTGCCGCTCCCCGTCAGGGTGACTTCGACCACATCGCGGCCAGCGAGGAGCGGGCCGGGCTCGCTGCCGATCCGGCCAATCTGCATCGGCGAGGTGTGGACCGCGTAGATCGCGACGGGGCGCGTCAGCCCAAAGGCGTGGTCGGCCAGCATGGCCCGGGCGCCGGTGGCGCGTTCTTCCGCCGGCTGGAAGACCAGCAGGAGGCTGCCAGGGAGATCGGTCCGAATCGCGGCGAAGGCTTCCGCGAGGGCGAGCGCCAGCGTGGTATGAATGTCATGGCCGCAAATGTGACGCACGCCGTCCGTCAGGGAGCGATAGTCGGCGGGATCGGGGTCGTGCGACGGCACGGCATCCATGTCGGCCCGGAATGCGACGACCGGCCCCGGTCGTCCCCCACGCAGCAGGGCCACCACCCCATGGCCGCCGACATTGCTGCGCACTTCAAAGCCCAGCGCACGGAGGCGAGTGGCGACCAGGGCTGAGGTACGCACCTCGTCCCCCGACAGCTCCGGATGCTGGTGGATGTCGCGACGGAGCGCCACCAGCGCCGACTCCTGGCGCGCGAGCACTGCACCCATGCGCGCCTCGAGCACGGCTGGCTCCTGGGCGGATGCCGCGTGAACCGAAGCGAGTCCGATGGCGAGGGTGACGATGGGAATAAGACGAGGATGGAGGTGGGAGCGCATGCAGGTGCTACGGTGGTGCGAGGCGGGGTGTTTCGCGGGTACGGCCTGTCAGGGGGAAGGTCGCGGCTTGCGACGTTGCGTCGGCTTGAAATGCTCGCGGTTGGCATCCTCGGGCGGGGTGAGGTAGCCCCAGGCGAGCTGGCCCTCCTGCCGGTAGGTCTTGCCCAGCGCGATAGCCAGCTTCGCCTTGGCCAGTTCCTTGCCGAGGTAGAAGGCGTGGCCGGCATCGGTGACGCCGAGCTGGTCGAAGATCTCCTGGATTTCCGTGCCGCGCACAAACTGGTCGCTGTTGAAGACGGTGATGACGGACCGGTCGGTGAAGATCCGGAAATTGGCATCGGTCACCTGGCTCTGCAGCTCACGGAGGTCCGCTTCGGTATAGGTGAGGATGCGGGGATCCTTCACGGTGAGGAGGCGGTCGTCCACCTTCTTGGGCAGGGTCTTCTGCGTGACGGCGTAATGCGCCAGACGGCGGGCGATATCGATTTCCCGCACCGCGCCCCGGGCCCACGGAATGACTTCGGTGGTGAGGACCGCCTTGACCCCGACTTCCTGGGCGATGGCGAGGAGCAGGGCGTGCACGCCGGTGGTATCGGCCGCGGTCAGCTCGGTGATATTGCCGATGCCCATCAGCTGTCCGGTCTTTGGATAGCGTCGGTGCACCTCGGCGTAGCGCTCCAGTGACGCCATGAAACCGAAGCCGATGGGTTCGATGATCGGATCGATGAGGTAGGGGAGGCCCGCCTGCTCGAGCGCCGTGAGGGTCGGGTCGAGTGTCTCCAGCCCGGCGCCGAAATCGGGAATGGCGACGACCGTCGCACCGGTGCCCTTGAGGCGCTCGAGCACCGCGCGGTTGGATCCGTTGACGCTGAGCACCATTTCTGCTCCCGCCTCAACGGCCACGCCAATCTCGTCCGGGTCGAACGAGTCGATGCTGATCCGCAGACCCAGGCTTCGCAGTTCCCGAATGGTGTCGGCGAGGGCAGGGAAGGGGACGCCGGGGGTGCAGCCGATATCGATCAGGTCCGCGCCCGCGTCGCGGTAGTATTCCGCTTCGGCCCGGACGCCGCCAGCTTCACGCCTGGGGGCGTTGTTCACTTCGGCCAGGATCTGGATATCCCAGGCGCCGTAGTCCCGGGCAATCGCTGCCTGGCCAAAGTACTGCGGGATGTCGCGCAGGTCCTTGGGGCCCTTGTCGACCCGGACTCCGAACTGGTCGGCGAGTATCCCGGTATCCCCTTCGACCAGGCCGGGCAGCAGGATCAGGTCGGTGTCCGCCGGGACCTCGAGGAATTTCGCAATCCACGGGGTGGTCATCAGCGCGGCGACCGTGATCTTCAGGGTCGCCACGTCACAGGCGAATCCGGCGTCCAGGCTGGCGAGGGTGCGGCGCAACGCCGGCTCCGCCAGCTTGCCGGTGACGAAGAGCACCCGCTGCGGTCTGTCCACCCCTGTGTTACTTGGGATCGCCACCCCGTACCCACTTGTTCGGCGTCCCCTCGAGCGCGCCGCCGGTGGGTTTCCAGAGCACGGTGTCCTCGATCTGGCGCGCGAGCTCGAAGTCCTTGGCGGTGATGCCGCCAGCCGAATGGGTCTGCAGCTTCACCCAGATCTTGGCCCAGGTCACGGTGAGATCGGGATGGTGATACGCCGCTTCGGCCAGAAAGCCGACGGTGTTGACGACGGTCAGGGTCGTGAGCCACCCGTCGGTCTTGAATTCGCGCCGGATCCAGCCGCCTTCGAAGTACCAGCCGGGCAGGGCCTTCAGCCGTTCGGCCACTTCGGCGTCGGTGAACGGGGTTTCTTTGGTGGTCATGTGAGGCTCCATGTCGGGCGGTCAGGCGGTCAGGCGGTCGGGCAGTCCGCTACATCACGTCGCCACCGTTGATCATCAGTAATTGCCCGGTGAGATACTGCGCTGCGTCCGAGGCGAGGTACACCGCGGCGCCAGCGACATCCTCCGGTGTGCCCCACCGCCCCAGTGGAATCTGCCGCGCGACCTGATCCCGGAAGGCGGAATCAGCTCCTTCCCCGAAGGCGGTCTCGATCCAGCCGGGGCCGAGGATATTGACCCGCACCCGGGGAGCGAGCGAACGGGCCAGGGCGCGACTGAATCCGAGCACTCCCCCTTTGACCGCGGCAAACAACTCAGGGTTTTCGCCGCCCAGCCCCTGCAGGACCCTGTCCCACGACATATTGATAATCACTCCCCCGGTCGGCTGCGCCTGCATCAGGTCGGCCGCAGCCCAGGAGGCGATCATCGTTCCCCGGAGATCAACCCGCAGGAGGAGGTCCAGTTTCTCCCGGCGGGAGAGCCCGGCGCCGGCACCAGTGAGGATGTCGGCGCCGGCGTTGTTGATCCAGGCATCGACGCCGCCAAAGGCCTCCCGGGCGACATCGACCAGTTGGCGCAGGTCGGCGTCTTCGCCGAGGTCGGTACGGAGGATCGTGGCCCGGCGACCCAGGTCGCGGATGATGCCCGCGACCTCATTGGCCCCGGTATCGTTGGATCGAAACGTGAGGATCAGATCGGCGCCATGACGGGCGGCGGCCAGGGCAATCGCCCGGCCGATTCCGCTGGACGCTCCGGTGACGAGGAGCCGTTTGCCGGCGAGTTGCGCGGGAGTCGTGGAAGGCACGTTGTCGGCGGGCATCGTCCGGCGTAACATACCGGACAGAGCCCCCCATACAAGGGAGTGTGTGTGCGACTGCTGGTGAGTGTGCGGGACGCGGAAGACGCGGCGGCGGCGGTTGCGGGTGGGGCCGAGATCATCGATGCGAAGGACCCCGCATCGGCCAGCTCGATTGGTGCGGTCCGTCCGGCGATCCTCGACGCGATTCGGGACGCGGTGCCGTCGACCATCCGCCTGAGTGCGGCGCTGGGTGACGTGCGGACCCGCGACGAGGTGGAGCGGGCCTTTGCCGCGATCCGGGTTCCACTGGCCTATGTCAAACTCGGATTTCGGGGCCTCGCCGACACGGCAGACGTCGCACTCCTCCTGCGGGAGGCGGTCCGCTGTGCCGGCGAACTCCCGTCGCGTCCGGCGGTCATTGGGGTCGGGTATGCCGACGCGGCTCGCCTCGGGGCGGTCTCCCCGCTCGACCTGCCGGCCCTGCTCTATCAGTGCGGCGCGGACGGGCTGCTGATCGACACGGCGCACAAGGATGGTGGGTCCACCTTCCAGGTCTCGGCCCCGCTGGTGCTGGACCTGATCAGCGCCCGGTGTGAAGCGGAAGAACTCACCCTGGCGGTCGGGGGCGGGCTGGGCCTGGACGATGTCGACCGCGCCAGCGCCTTCGGCGCGACCATCTTCGGGGTGCGGGGAGCGGTCTGTGAGGGGGGCCGCAACGGGCCGGTGCGGCAGGATCGGGTCCGCGCGCTGGCTCAGGCCATCCGGCAGGAACGCGCCCGGGCCTCCTAGGGGGCCACCAGCCGGTCGAGCTGGTCCACCGACACGATATCGCAGCGGAGGCCGACCGGCAGCGCCCTGGAAAAATAGCTGTCCGTCAGCTCCATTCCGCCCGCCACCGGCTTCACCAGCACCAGCCGCGTCGCGCCGAGCAGCATGGCCAGGTACGCTGCGAGGGAATCGCTGGTGACCTCCCAGCGGTGGGGAAGCTCGTCCGCCGCTCGCAGCCAGCGGCTGGGCGCCAGCACCGGGATGGCGCCCGCCTCCCAGGTAGCCTGCACCCCGGGCTGGTCCTCCACCACGCGAGCACCGGGAATCTGCTCGGCCAGGGCGTAGGCATATTGATCCATGCCCAGGATCGCCATCCAGTGGGCCGCACTGTCCGACAGCGGGTGATCCCGGGAAAAGTGGCGGACCTGGTCGGCGAACGGGCCACCCCCGGGAATCACCACCAGCGGTCCAAGGCGTGCCGCCGCCACCACCGCGGTTCCGACCCGCGCCAGGGCACCGGGCAGCGTGGCCAGGCTCCCTCCAATCTTCACGACCAGCGGTGCGCGGGGGACGGGGGGCAGAGGCATGTAGTATTATCTCCATGATGCGGCGCCTCTCCTAGCCCGGACACGATCCCACACCCCCTGTGGAACTGATCCCGGTCCTCGACCTCATGCGTGGCGTGGCAGTACATGCCCGCGGCGGGGCGCGCCATACCTACCAGCCGGTCCAGTCTGCCCTCCTCAGCGGGTCCGCCGGCTATCCCGTCGCACTGGCGCGCAGCTACCGCGCGAAACTGGGGGCGACCAGCTGCTACGTCGCCGACCTGGATGCGATCGCCGGAGAGCCGCCGCAGCTGGACCTGATCAGCGCGCTGGCCAGTCCGGTGGTCGGCTTCGGCCCCGGACTGCTGGTGGATGCCGGCATCAGCTCGGCCCCCAGGGCCATGGCGCTGCTGGCGGAAGGAGCGAGTACGGTGGTGGTCGGGCTCGAAACGCTGAGTGGTCTGGCGGATCTGCGCCGGATCGTGGCCGCCGTCGGCGGGGCGCAGGTGATCTTCAGTCTCGACCTGCGCGACGGGAAGCCAATCCATCGCGGGCTCGAGCGGGTGGCGGCCCGCGACAAGGTGGGACTGGAGCTGGGCGCCCGTGCCGCCGAGGCGGGCTGCAGCGGCGTCCTGGTCCTGGATCTCTCCGCGGTGGGTAGTGGCCTCGGTCCGCGCAACCTCGACCTGATCTCCGCCTTCAAGCGCCTGCTGGGTGTGCGGGTCTACGCTGGCGGCGGCGTGCGGTCGCTGGAGGATCTGCAACAATTGGAAGCGGCGGGGTGCGACGCGGCCCTGGTGGGAACAGCGCTGCACGAAGGGGTGATTACCCGCGCGGGCGAGTGGACGGGAGAGACTGCTGGTGAGCACAGCGGGTGAGAACGGCAGGTGAGAACGGCGGGTGAGGACAGCAGGTGAGAACAGCGGGTGAGAACAGCAGGTGAGAACAGCAGGTGAGAACGGCGGGTGAGAACAGCAGGTGAGAACGGCGGGTGAGAACGGGCAGGTGAGAACGGCGGGTGAGAACAGCAGGTGAGAACGGCGGGTGAGAACGGCGGGTGAGAACAGCAGGTGAGAACGGCGGGTGAGAACGGCGGGTGAGAACAGCAGGTGAGAACGGCGGGTGAGAACGGCGGGTGAGAACAGCAGGTGAGAACGGCGGGTGAGAACAGCAGGTGAGAACGGCGGGTGAGAACAGCAGGTGAGAACGGCGGGTGAGAACGGCAGGTGAGAACGGCGGGTGAGAACAGCAGGTGAGAACGGCGGGTGAGAACGGCAGGTGAGAACGGCGGGTGAGAACGGCGGGTGAGAACGGCGGGTGAGAACGGCGGGTGAGACGGCGGGTGAGAACGGCGGGTGAGAACGGCGGGTGAGAACAGCAGGTGAACTTGCGGGGAGTTCACCCGCTTTCTTCTCTACCCGTGGTTCTCACCTGCTTCTCTCACCCGCCGTTCTCACCTGCTTCTCTCACCCGCTTTTCTCACCCGTAGTCAAAGCGCCAGCCGATAGGTGGCCGCCTGCCCGAAGCTTTCCTCCACCTCCATCTCGATGGCGCTGAGGTTGCCGATGCCCTGGGCCGCCAGGGCATCCCGCACCCGCTGCGCGAAGTACTGCGCCAGCATCTCGGCGGTGGTGTTCTCGATCGGCACCATGGCACAGTCGATCATCGGGAGCACGTAGGTGGGCTCGCCGAGGTAGTCGACATGCCGCTGCTTGCCGGTGTCGCGGAAGGCGAGCTTGGGGTTCTTGGTGGGGAGCAGGACCTTGTGGTCGATTTCGTCGACCAGGCCGCGCACGATCTTCTTCAGGATCGAGAAGTCCACCACGAAGCGGGTCTCATCGTCCACCGGGCCTTCGACGGTGACGCCCACCCGATAGTTGTGCCCGTGCAGCGTTTCGCACTGGTGGCCGCGGAAGGTGATGAAGTGGGCCGAACTGAAGACCAGATAGTCCTTGCTGACGCTGACCTTGAAATCACTCCGCACGGTACCATCCTCGATCAATCGGGCTTCCATCCATCCAGGGCGAGCGCCACGAATATAGCGCCGCAGGTGAGATCCGCAGTGGTGCCGGGGTTTCTCCGGTTCTCCGGATCGCGCAGCTCGGCATCAAAAGTCTCGATGGCAGCGCGGCCCGCGTCCGACCGTACACCACCCAGTTTCTGGATCGCCGCCGCCCGGAAGGAAACCTGTTCTGCCGCCTCGGCGCCCAGCTTCCGGGCGATCAGGGTATCGGGCTGGGTGGCGAGCAGGGTCAGGAAGGTCTCGACGACGGTCTCGTGCCAGGGCAGTCCGATCGCCCGCGCCTCCCGTACCGCGGGGAGTCCGGTCTCGAAGGTCAGCGCAAAGCAGGTCGTGTATTCCGAGGCGATGCTGTCCCGGTGGGCGGCGAGGCGCATCGCCGCCTGCAGCGTCACCGTCGGCGCCCCCGCCACATCCTGACCTTCGGCCGTGCCCAGTCCCCCCGCCGACGCTTCCCGGATTGCGACATAGGTCTCCACCGCATCCGTTGTGGTGGTGCTGCCGAGGACCGCTTCCAGCCGTACCCGGAGCGGCTCGTGAGAGACTCAGCAGGAGGGCGCGGGCCAACGGGGTCAGCAGGAGGACTATGCCAAGATTGGTATTGGCGGAGGTCCACCGACGGGTGGCACGCACCGCGTCACGCATGGTCTCGCCCAGTGGCCGCTGCCCCGCTTGCCCGAGGATCGGGGCGATCGCGAGTGCACTGGCGGCGAAATCCTCGTACTTCATGTCCTTGAACGGCCGACCGGGAGAGACATTCCCCGGTTTCGGTGCGCTGGCTTCCAGCAGGCAGGCGATCGAGGCGAGGGAGGAGACGTCGGACGGCAATAACGCCATGGCCTAGCGGAGCAGCTGGTCGATGATGGCACCGGCAATGTCGAGGCCGGTCGCGCGGTGCAGCCCTTCCCATCCCGGAATCCCATTCACCTCCAGGACGAAGATCGTGCCGTCTTCCGCTGGCAGCAGATCGACCCCCGCATACTCCGCCCCGACCGCGTGCGCCGCCCGGAGGGCGTACTCGGCCCAGGCCGGGGGCAACTCCAGCGGCTGCACACTGCCTCCGCGCGAGAAGTTGGTCCGCCAACCCGGCGCGCTGCGCTCGATGGCTCCGACCACGCGATCTCCGACCACGAACACCCGCACGTCGCGACCGGCATGGGGAATGAAGCGCTGGAGATAAAAGACGCTCCGCAGTGTCTCGATAGTCTGGGCCACGCGCCAGGCCATGTCCTCATCGGTTACCCGAGTCATGCCGAGGCCCATCGAGCCGAACAGCGGCTTGACCACGACGTCGCCCATCGCGCGGAAAGCGGTCAGCGCAGCATCGGCGTGCTCGCACGCAATGGTCTCGGGGGTTGGCAGTCCGGCCCGCTGCAGGATGGCGGAGGTCCACGCCTTGTCGATGGTGCGCTCGATGGCGCGGGCGCTGTTCATCACCCGCACACCCTCTTCTTCCAGCCGGTGCAGCGTGTTGACCCGATAGATGATCTGCTCCAGCGACCCGTTCGGAATGATGCGGGCCAGCACTCCCCGCGCTTCACGCAGTGGCCGACCGCTGTTGCGGACGCCCGGTTCGACCCCCATCCGCCCGACGTTGTCCTCCCACGGGAGCAGCACTGCCTCCACACCCCGGTCCGCGGCGGCGTGGCACAGTTGATCGATGTGCCATCCGGTGGAGGAGGTGAGGATGATGATGGGTGCGGAGGACATGGGTGGGGTCAGGGGTCGCGAGTCACGAGTCACGAGTCACGTGATAGAACCCGTGACTCGTGACTCGCGACCGCTGCTACTCCTTGCTCGTCAGATGCCCGACCATCGCGGTCAGGCCGCCGGTGGCAAACTTGGGCAGGTCGTCGCCGACCGACTTGAAGCCGGGCGTGCCGAGGCCGGTCTTCATCGCCGCTCCACTGGGGAAATAGAGCTTGGCCTGGCGGTAGAGCCCGGCCGGTGACCCATCGAGGTTCTTGGTGAACTTGACCAGCTCCACCCGGTTGAAGGCGATCTCACCGGCGAGGCCCCCGACCAGCGGGACATGGTTGCCGTTGTAGTAGCTCTCAAACGCGGCGGCATCAGTCGGGTTGTTATAGATCACCGTTACGAAATTGGTGGTATCGCCGGTGAGCAGGGCGGACGCATCACCAGTTTCCTCGCCGATCAGCGCGTCCAGGCCGCCGGTGGCGAAATTGGGGAGGTCGTCCCCGATGGCCTTGAAGCCCGGGGTGGCGATGCCCTTCTCGAGCGCGGCCATGTCGGTGAACCAGAGGACGGCCTGCCGGTAATACGGCGCCTTCTTGCCATCCAGCGTCCCGTCGAACTTCGTCAGCTCAGCACCGATGAAGCCGACCTCCGCCTGCTTGGTGCCGACCATGGGGATATGTGAGCTCCAGTAATACTTCTCGAAGGCAGCGGCGCTCTTGGGCTGCTTGTACAGCACGGTCACGAAGGCGTGCGGTGCCGGGGCCGGGGCTGGCGCCATCATGGCGGTGGTATCCGCTGCCGGCTTCGCGTCCGGCTTGGCGCAGGCTGCCAGCGCGACAACCGCGAGGGCAGTGAGGAGGGTCCGACGTTCCATGGAAAACCTCAAGGGGAATAGGATGGGCAAGGGAGCCCTGGCGGGACGACCGGGGAGACCCGGTTCAGCCGGGAAACAGCGACTGGCGGAGCACCTCAATGTTCACCAGGCCGGCGTGCCAGCTGCGCCCGGTGGTCGCGCTCGTCAGCCATACTTCCGCCGGGCTGAAGAGCAGGGGATCGATCTTGTAGAAATCCTTCTCGTACCGCTCGAAAATCTCGTAGAACGGCGTCCCGTAGTCCTTCGAGGCGCTGGCGGGGAGTTTGGCCGCCAAGTCCGCCAGCTCGGTGTCGGACGCCCGGACGACGTAGTGCGCCTGCCCGCCATACAGGATACAGTCGTTGGTCCGACCGATCGCCCGCATGTCGTTTTTCGCGAGCGTCGGGATCGGCGCCGTCCCAAATCCGCTCACCACGTGGCGGACATCAAAACCCAACGTCTCCATCTTGTGCAGCCCCGTCTCGAGGATGCGGGCCGAGATCTGGGTGCCCCCGGCGATGCTGGCGGTGGGCGCCACCACGAAGGTGAGTTGCGCCGGCAGGAGTCCCGCCTTCTTCGCCACCCAGGCGGCGACCGCATCGGTCGGGAGTTCCCGGGTTTCCAGCACCAGCACGCCGCGCTCGGCCTGCTCGGCGTAATGCAGCTTCTCGAACAGCTCCTTCTCGACCCTGGCGTGAGCCCGGAGCGGGCCGGACCCCATGGCAAAATACTTATCGACCTGGATGACCCAGCCGGCATACTGGGATGCCATACACGATTCCGCCGGGTGATCGGTCCGGACCTGGACGCCCGGCCAGCTCTCGCCCCCGAGGCTCAGCGTAGTGTATTCGACATCCCCCAACCCACCCATGCAGATCTCGCTCAACAACAGACCGGCATTGAGGCCGCCAGGCGCGCCGCTCCCGGCATCGATCACACGGGCACCGCCGGGCAGCAGCGTGACGGCGAGGCGCAGGCCGACCGGATCGTCCGCCATGGCGTCGGCCAGTGCAAGGGCCCGCGCATTCATGTTCAGACTGGTCATGCGTTCCATCCCTGGCGGTACAGTGGGAGCCACCTGACGAGCAAGGCCGAAGATAAGGGGGGATTGGTTCTGGCGTCGAGCGGGGTCCACTACGGACCCGGCGTTCTCGCCTGTGCCGGGGAGTCAGGAGCGTGGGATTGAGGGCGTTTTCGAGGAAGGCGGGGAGAGGGAGCGGCGCGGCGAGGTGGAGTGGGGACTACTGCAATTGCAGGATCTCCCCCCGGCCATCGTTTGCGAGGTCGCCCATGAAGCGACGGACGCTGGTGCTCTCCGGCAGTCCGGAGAACTTGCCAGGCAGCTTGCGCCAGGAGCGCATCAGCAGGGTGATCATATTGAGGGGATAGACCCCGCAATCGTTAAAGGTCGGTGGCACCTCGGTGGGCGAGAGCAGCAACAGCGTGCCGCGTCGCATGGCGAGGCCGGGGGACCGGCCGACCGTTCCCAGCACCGCGATGGTGCCAGCCACCATCCGGGAGGCGGTGTAGTCGCCCGCACCTCCCTCAATCAGCAACATGCCCCGGCGCATCCGGTCGCCCGCCCGGTCCGCGGCATTGCCGCAGATGAGCAGGGTGCCGCCGCGCATCCCCTGGTGATCGCCCGGGATGGCGCCGCCGGCGAAGTCGCCCGCATGACCGCCGATCTGGATCATTCCGCCACGCATCCCGGTCCCGGCGTAGGCCCCGGCATTGCCAGCCGCGAGGATGGTCCCGCCCGTCATGCCGGCGCCGAGGTAGGCGCCGGCGTCGCCATAGACGAGGAGCCGGCCTTCGGTCATCCCGGCCCCGATCCAGTCGAGCCCGCTGCAGCAGTTGCGCAATTCGAGGTCGCCGCCCGGTTCCCCTTCGAGCGCGAACAGCGCGCCGACGGTGATGGGCCGGTTGCCGGTCGCCAGCTCGATCCGGGCCACCTCCTCCAGGCTGCGCCCGGTGAGCGGCTGGGCCGTGAGCGGTGACAGGTCCACCCGCTGGAGGGGCGGTTCGCGCAGGGTGAGCGTGAATGTCATCGGGCGGCCAGGATCTCGTGCAGTTTGAAGTGAAACTTCCCCAGTTTGCCGCCATAATTGCCGGCGCTGATCCGCCGGATCCCCGCCTCGGCGCCCATGGCCAGGATCGCGTCCAGGCCCGCGCGCGTCGCGGCGGTGATGTCCGGCGCCGTCAGCCCGTCGATCACGATCTCCATCACCGCACCCACCTCTTTGCTCAACTGGGTCCGGGTGACGCCCCGGATGGTGGGGCAGAAGGGGTCGTTGGTCGAGGCGCTGAGCGCCTTGTAGCGCGACCCGACCTTCGAACCCGATCGGACGATGCCGCCGGGGAAGGGCATGATCACGTTGGGCACCCGCTTCATGGCGGTGATGGCGGCCTCACACGCGGCCAGGGCTTCGGCCTGGGTGGTGGCCAGCACCAGGAAGTTGCCGCCGCCCACGGCGGAGACGGCGTCGGTGGTTTCCTCGACCAGGAACTCGCCGTCCATCACCGGCACCCGCCAGTAGCGCCGGCCGTCGATCAGTTTGGAACTCTGGAAGCCGTCGCCGAAGAATCGCAGATTCTTGCCCAGGGCAATCGGCTCGCCCCCGGTGATCCCGGCGAAGGCGGCACTGGTCGGCGACGTCAGGACGCACTGCCCGATCCGCCGCTCGATCTGCTTCGCGAGCTCCTTGCCGGAGAACGAGAAGAACAGCGTGGAGAGCCCGGGCCGGCCATCGGGCGTTTCCGCGGGTGTCAGTTCCCGCTCGATCCCCGCCTCGCAGCCACAGCCGATGACGGAGGTGGCGAATCCGGTGGCGGCATTGGCCGCGTGGTAGGCCCAGGTGAGCGTATGGGCAGTGATGATCACCCGCGTCGCCTTCATGCCGAAGGCCTCGGCGAACTCGTCGTCGATGGTGACGCCGTTGATGATCACTGGGCGCCCTTTCGCAACGGATGGGCGATCACACTCGCGCCATGGCCGAAGGCCGCCATTTCCTCATCCGTGATCTGTACATGCTCCGCGCGCGACGTGTGGTAGGCGGCAAGGTGCTCCTGCATCCGCCGGGTGATGCCGGAATCGTATTGCGGCTCCACCGTATGGAACTGTCCCCACACCACTTTGATGATTTTCCCGTCGCGCACAATCTCCTCACCGCGCTTGAAGACCCGTGCGGGCGTGGCAAACATCTCCTCGCGGTCCGCCAGGTCCCGGTAGACGGTGATATCTGCCGCCGCACCGGGGCCGAGATGCCCCAGTTCCCCCAGGCCGAGGAGCCGGGCCGGTGCGGCCCGGGTGAGGGTGGCGATCTCGTACAGCGAATATTCCCGGTCGATGCTGCCCACCGTGGTGAGGGCCTGCGCGTCGGGATGGATCCGACCCAGTTGTTCGTTGCGGAAGGTGCGGTCCATCAGCAGCCGGATCAGGTGCGGATAGCTGGTGAACGGCGCGCCGTTGGGGTGATCCGTGGTCAGGAACACGCGCCACGGGTCGCTGACCAGCAGGAACAGCTCCAGCCCGATGGCCCACTGGAGCGCGTTGACGAAGTTCTGGTCCCGGTACTTGAACGGTAGCACCCCGCACCCGGCATCGCACTCGATATCCATGATCACATACTTGCGGGGGTTGGCCACCGCCGAGTTGCGATACTGCGACATGGAATCGCCCGAGGCGGTGACCGTCTGGCCGAACAGGATCTGGCCCACATCACAGCTGGCGTTCGGCGTGCTGTTGATCGCCTCCGCGATCCGGGCCGCCGCGGAGGAGAACTTGCGGTCTCCTTCGGTGCCATAGCTGTGGAACTGGATGTGGGTCAGGTGGATCGGCAGCCCCTCACTGGCCTGAATGGTGCCCAGCGTGGTTTCCGCGTTGCCCGGCAGGCCAAGGTTGCAGCTGTGTACATGTAATGGATGGGGAACGCCCAGTTCATAGACCGCGCGGCTCAGCACCCGCAGGATGTCCCGCGGGGTCACGCCATAGAACGGGTGTGGCTCGTCCAGGTTCATGGTCCGCTGGTTGAACTTGAACGCGGAGATCCCGCCGGGATTCACCACCTTGATGCCGATGCAGCGACTGGTCCTGAGAGTCCAGGCGACGTAATCGTTGATCAGCGGCTGGTCGCTCTTCGCCGCCAGCAGGCGCAGCAGGTAGTCATCACTGCCGAGCATGACATACCCACCCTTGTCCACCATCGGGGTGTCGCCCATTTCCATGTGCGCCTGACGGGCGTTCATCGGCAGGACGGCCGGCTCGAAGCAGGCGGTGTAGCCCATCTCGGCGTAGCGGTACCCGGTGGCGAAGGTGCCCGGCGCCGCATGGCCGCAGGAGGAGCGAGTGAGGGGCGTGCGGCGCAGCGGATCGGCGCGGTGATCCTCGGGCAGCATGGCCCGGGCGATATTCAGCTTGCCGCCGCCGATGTGGGTGTGCATGTCGATCGCCCCGGCCATGACCACCTGGCCGGTGAGATCGTACTCGCGATCGATCGTGGTGCCGGGCGCGGGTGGCGCCACCAGGCGGCCATCCTGGACATACAGATCGAGGATCGTGCCGTCTACCTTGTGCGCCGGATCGTAGACTCGTCCGCCCGTCAGCTTGATCAGCATGGTTACGGCGCTCCCATGGCGGTGCCGATCGCCTCGAGCACCTGGGCGGCGGTCGGCAGGGTGCTCGGCCGGACCGGCATCAGCGGGAGGGCGACGACCCGGTCACTCCGGAACAGGTGGCCGCCATGGTCGACACCGGGGATACCGATCGGGATGAACACCGCCGGCTCCTCGGTCAGCGGCAGGTCCGCCCGGCCCAGCACGATGCGCGGTACCCCGGTGGTCGGGGGTACCCGCGTGGCATCGAAGCCCGCCACCCACAGGATCAGGTCGGCCTGGTGCTGAGCCAGCAGCCGGTTGGTGCCGTTGTGGTAGCTGTCGTGCTCGGGATAGCCGCGGCCGAATGAGGTGCGCGTCCCGAAGCCGGTCTGCCACAGCAGCGTCATGTCGGCGGTGACCTCGCCGTCCGCGCCACTCATCGGCAGACCGACCACCCGCTGCTCCCGATTGAGCTCCTTCACGAACTCGCACAGTGCCTGCACCGTCAGTTCCGCGTGCGGGTAGTCGAAGTCCGCCGCGGCCCACGCGATCACGGTGTACTTCGCCGCCCGGATCCTGGTAGCCAGCGATTCCCACGTCGCACGGGGCACCCCGGCAGCGCTGTCCGCCCCGAGCGGTCGCCCGCCCATGAGGGCGCGCAGGTAGCCGAACCCCTCCTGCAGCCGCGGCACCTCGCAGGGAATCACGCTGGCCGTCACGCCCGGCAGGTTCAGGTCCGCGGGCAGCGGGGCGCCCAGCATGACGACTTCACAATGCCGATCGGTCCCGAACAGCGTCTCACGCTGGGCGATGGTCCGCTCCAGGAATCGCGGGAAGCGGCCCATCAGGTCCGCCCCTGCTACGATCAGGAGATCGGCATGATTGCGGACCTCGGACAGGGTGGCGGTGATCCACCCACCGTCCTGGAGGACCAGTACGTTCCGGAGAGCGGCGGCCGAGTTCATGTGGTCCACCACCGCTCCAGCCTGGTCCGCCAGCCGCGCGGCCGCCTGCACCCCGGCGAGGTCGGTAGAGAGCCCGCCGATGATGGGCTGGTGCGCCGCGGCGATCAGTCGCGCTGCCTCAGCGGTCGCTTCCTGCAGCGACACCGGCCGGCCACCGATTCGGGGCGCCACGGCGGCTGCGGACGGTACACCGGCAAAGGCGCGCACCGCGATGGGGCAGCGGGTGGAGGTCACCCGCACCGCATCACCCGAGCGCGCGATCGCGAGGTCGTCGCACAGCAGCCCGCAGAAGGGGCAGGTGACGTTGGTGAGTTCGGCGGTCTCGGGGGACGGGGCAGGCATGGTGAGCGCAAGATAATACCGGCTATGATCCGGCCGGCAACGTAATTCACCCCTTGTCACCAATTCCCGATGCCGGCCACTTCCATTTCCTACCTCATTGCCGCAGTGAGCGGCCGGGCCCTGGCGCAGTCGGCCCGGCGCGGTGGGCACGCCGTCGGCGTGGTGGATGATTTCGCCGACCAGGACACCGTGGCGGCGGCGGTGGCCACGCGTCCGGCGAACCAGCCGGGGTCACTGCGCTTCCATGCCGCCACCCTGCTGCGCTCGGCCCGCGAGCTCGCGCCGCCCGGCGATGATATCGGGGTCGTCTATGGCTCCGGCTTCGAAGGCCGGCCCCGCCTGCTCGAACGACTCGCCGCCCATCGGCCTCTGCTGGGCAACACCCCCGACGTGGTCCGGCTCCTGCGAAACCCCGCCAGCTTTTTCCCACTGCTCGAACGGCTGCAGCTCCCCACCCCTGAGCGTGCGCTGACCCGCCCCGCCCAGGATGCCGGGTGGCTGGTCAAACACCCCGGCGGCGCTGGCGGCGTGCAGGTACACCCGCTGGACCGCCGTCCCCCAACCCGCGGGAGTTACTACCAGCGACAGATGTCCGGGGTGCCCTACTCGGTGCTGTTCCTCGCCGACGGGGTGCGGGCACACCTGGTCGGCTTCAACCAGCAGTGGACCGCGCCGCAACCCGCGCGACCCTTTCTCTATGGTGGCGCCGTCTCCCGGGCAACGGTACCTCGCGCCTGTGCCGCTGCGATGCCGGGAGCGCTCGATGCGCTGGTGCGGGCCACCGGGCTGCGGGGACTCAACGGCATGGATTTTCTGCTGGACGGGGAGCAATGGTGGATCCTGGAAGTGAATCCGCGTCCCACGGCGACAATGGAACTGTACGACCCCGATGTTCCGGGCGGACTGTTCGACGCGCATCTCCGCGCCTGCCGCGGTGAGCTGCCCGCAGGGCCGGCGCACGGTCCATCACGCGCAGGTCTGGTGGTGCATGCCACCCTTCCCTGGACGGTGCCGGACACCTTTGCCTTTCCACCCTGGTGCCATGACCTGCCCTGGCCGGGCACCGCACACGCACCCGGCGATCCGATCTGCACCATCACCGCCGAGGCTGCGACCCCGGTGGCGGTGCGGACACAGCTGGAACGGCGCTTCCGGGATTTCCAACGGCTGCTGAGAGATTAGGCTTCAGTACATGAACGTCTTCGTGTACGAGGCGGTGACCGGCGGAAGCCTGGCGCAGCAGGAACCTGCGCCATCCCTGGTGCATGAAGCTGACCTGATGGTGCGGGCGCTCCTCACCGACCTGGGCGCGCTCGAGGATGTCACGCTGCTGACCATGCGGGACGCCCGGTTGCCACCGATCGCAGGGGTGGAAACGGTGATGGTGCGATCGAACCACGATCCGGTCGCGATCTTCGATCATTGTCTCGGGCAGGTGGACGCAGCGTGGATCATTGCGCCCGAGACTGATGGTGAGCTGGAACGGTTGTCGCGCCGAGTCCTCGCCGCCGGCCGCCGGCTCCTCGGCAGCCATCCCGATACCATCGCGATTGCCGCGAGCAAGCGGGCCACGGTGGAGATCCTGGCCACCACCGGGCTGGCGGTGGTCCCGACCTTCACCGCAGCAGACGATCTGCCGCTGCTGCCCGGCCGCTGGGTGATCAAGCCGGACGATGGCGCGGGGGCGGAGGACACCGTCACCGTAGCCGATGCCGCCGCGGCCCAGGCCGAGATCCGCGCGGCCGCCGGTCGCCTGGTGGCCCAGCCGTGGATTGATGGCGAAGCACTCAGTCTGCTGCTCCTCTGTCATGAAGGGGCCGCGCTCCTCGCGAGCGTGAATCAGCAGGAGATCCGCTTCATCGATGGCCGGGTGTCGCTCGCCGGGATCAACGTCAATGCGATCGCCGATACCGATGGAACCTTCGCGGGGATCGCGGCGCTGGTGGGTGCCGCGCTGCCGGGGCTGTACGGCTGGTGTGGAGTCGACCTCATCCGCGGCGCGGGAGCCATCACGATTCTCGAGGTCAACCCGCGACTGACCACGTCCTACGTCGGTTTGCGGCGCGCCCTCGACTTCAATCCCGCCGAGTTGATGCTGCAGCTGGATCGGACTGGCACGCTGCCGGGCCTGCCGCGTCGCGAATCCGGCACCTCGGTGCGCCTCGACCTGGGGGTGTCCCATGCCATCTGACGCGGTCATCGGCTGGGACCTCGGCGGCGCGCACCTCAAGGGAGCACGGCTGGTCGCCGGGAAGGTGACCCAGGTCGTCCAGCTTCCCTGTCCGCTCTGGCAGGGGCTCACCCACCTGGAACAGGGCGTTGAGCGGGCCCTGATGGTGCTGGGGACCGCCCCGGTCCATGCGATCACCATGACCGGGGAGATGGTGGATCTCTTTCCCGATCGACGCACCGGCGTGGGTCAACTCATCGGCGCCATGCAGGAGCGCCTGCCGCAGGCGGAACTCCGGTTCTACGCCGGGGCGGAGGGACTGGTGGACGTCGCGACCGCCCGGGCCGACCCCGCCCGGATCGCCTCCGCCAACTGGCGGGCCACCGCGGAGCTGATCGCCCGTCAGATTGACGCCGCGCTGCTGGTCGACATCGGCAGCACCACCACCGACCTGATTCCCGTCGCGGGGCGCCGGGTGATCGCCGCCGGCCACGACGATACCTCCCGGATGGTCGCCGGCGAGCTGGTCTACCGCGGGATTGTCCGCACCCCGCTGATGGCGCTGGCGCACCGGGCACCGTTCCAGAAACTCTGGGTGCCGCTGATGGCGGAGTACTTCGCCACGACCGCCGACGTGTACCGACTCATCGGAACGCTGCCGGAGAATGGCGATCTCCATCCCGCCGCCGATGGCGGCGAGAAAACGATGGCCGCGAGTGCCCGCCGGCTGGCGCGGATGATCGGTCGTGATGCGTCGGACGCCCCGCTCGAGGCATGGCAGGACCTGGCCCGGTGGTTTGCCCAGGTGCAGCTGGCCCAGCTCGAGGAGGCGTGTGATCAGGTGCTGGCCCGCACCGAGCTGCCGGGTGACGCGCCACTCGTATCGGCGGGGGCCGGCCGGTTCGTGGTCGAGGCGCTCGCGCAGCGGAAAGGGCGGCGGCTGATTGATTTCGCGGAACTGATCGACTGCGAAGCCTCGCTCGAGGGCCGGGTATCGGATGCCGCGGCCGCGGTGGCGGTTGGCTGGCTGGCGGGGGCATCACCCGCGTCCTGATCCCTGCTCCCCCCGCAGTCGTCGCTCCGCCGTTTCCGCTGAAATCACCCGCAAGCCATCCAGGACCGACCCGCACGACTCGGTGAGGCGGAGCCCGTCCACGATCCCGCGGTGGGCACCACCGGCGAGGCCGTCGGCGATCAGCGCGGCCCCCTGAGCGCCCTGCTTGGCCACGCGGGCAAATCCCGTCAGGTCAACGACTGGCGCGTGGGTGCGAAGGCGGGTCTCGAGGGCGGGGCGCACGTCGGGGTGGGTCGCCTGTCGGCCCGAGAGCAGGATCAGCTCGGGCTGGGGTAACGACGCCAGCAGTCCGAGGACCGCCTTGTGCGCACCCTCGATGTAGGCGGCGAGTCCCAAGGCGGGGTCGGCGGTCCGGCCCCCGCGAAACAGCATCTCTTTCGTGACGCTGCCCGCGAGGAAGGCGGTCTCACCGTCCCAGCCTCCGCCCGATTGCCATCCCATCGGTCCCGCCGTGCCCCCGATCCCATCGATGATCGCCCCTTCCTCCACCGCCAGTGCCGCGGTGAAGGCGCCACCCAGCTCGAGCAGGATGAACGACGGTGCGGCGCCGAGTCGGCCGGCGGCCCACACGCCGAGGGCGGCGGCGGCGACCTTGTCGGCGGTGCCCAGGTCGATGCGGTTGAGTTTGCGGTGGGCGGGAACGGAGGGGAGGTGGATGACGCCGGGGGTGAAGACGACGGGCAGGGAGGAACTGATGAGGAGGCGCATCAGCCGGCCCAGGCCACCGAGGCCGCCGGTGTCGTCCGGGGCGGAGAGGAGGGCGAGGCGGAGATCCGCCTCGCTGGTTTCCGCGGCAGCACGCAGAGGGAGACCGTAGCCCGACGGTCCGGCGATTACATCGGGCCGGCCGCCTTCCTCGAGCAGAGCGAGAAAGGCGGCCGGATCCGCGAGCGCCTCTCGCGTGGGATAGCTGCGGTCGAGCCAGACCTCTTCTCCGGCCAACCCGCACAGGTCGATCGACACCGTCCCCGGGTCGATCCCGAGGACCCGGGGTGTGGGTCGCGCCGGGGTGGGTGTGTCGTCAGGCAGGGGTCGCATGCATGCGAGCCCTACTTGCCCCCGGCCGCCATGCCCCGGGCGATTTCCGCAATCGCTTCGGCATCGAGGACGAAGGTGTTGCCTTCGAACAGCCGCGCGACGCAGCGCTTATGCAGCTTGGTCTTGAAATTCCCCACCCCAAACGCGCCGAAGGCAATCGCCCCGTGCCGCTTCACACCGGCATCGTCCAGTTCGACCCCTTCCAGGCCCAGTGGGGAGACGGCGTTCAGGTCGACGGCAACTTTCACCTTCTTGCCGGTCCACTGCGCCTTGGAGACCATCTGCACGCCGGCCGGACCGGAGTTGAGCAGGATGTCGACGTTCTCACACAGCGCGGCGGCGGCACCGGGATCACTCAGGGTTTCGCTTTCGACCTGCACTCCGAAACGCTCGCTGATGGACCGGCGGGCCTTGTCGCCCTGCTCCGGTTTGCGGGAGGTGATGGTGACATGCGCCCCGCCCATGGCGAGCAGGCCGGCGGCCCGCTGCCCGACCGGGCCGGTGCCCGCGACGACCAGCGCCCGGGCGCCCTTCACGCTGCCCAGCGCCTGCTCGATCTTGACCACCGCCGCGACCGCAGTGGTGTTCGAGCCGTTGGAGTCGAGCATGATCGAGACCGTCAGCGGTGCAAACATGGCGTCCTGGGCCATGGCCAGCAGCTGTTCGCCCTGGGACATGTTGTTGCCCCCGATCCAGATGGCGGTCCGCTTCAGGTCCTTGGCGCCGCGGGTGAAGATGCAGCCGTGGACCAGATCGCGAACATCCTCAGGCACGACGCCGCCGTAGCTCATGATCTCATCGGCACCGCCGTCAAAGGCGACGACCTGATCGAAGACGCTGGGGTGGCGGGAACTGTCGAGTTGGAGCAGCAGGTTGCGCATCGGCATGGCATCAGCAGCGGAAAAGGGTAAACGTGGCTGCGGCAAGATAGCGACGGGAAGCAAGAAGGGCGGGGGAGTGATCCCCCGCCCCTCGGACCAGCAACCAGCGACCCGACTCAGGCGTTGTCGACGCCGGAGAACGGATGGCGCGCCGTCTTGGCGCCGCTGATGACGGAGTCCACCGTCGGCAGGCCCTTCAGCGCCCGCTCGATCGACTGCTTGGTGGCTTCGTAGTTGTACTGGTAGATCTTCTTGTCGTCCGCGGCCTGCCAGTGAATGAACACGCCGACGAGCACGCACCCAGTCGTTCGCCTTGTCCTTCGGGATCACGCCCGAGGACACGCTGTCGACCACGGCGCGCGCCACGGCCGCCTGGGCCGGGCCGAACATCTGCACCGCCTGCTTGGCGCCCTTGATCGTGACCTTGTTGAACATGATGGTGTCCGGCTTGGCCGGCAGGTTCGGCGCAACCACGGCCAGCAGGGTGGTGAAGCCGTCCTTGTTGTTCGACAGGGCGTTCAGGAACGCCGCGCCGGCGTGGCCGGCCTTGCTGCCGATCACGAGATCGATGTGCGCGACCTCATTGCCCTCGCCAACCAGCGACTCGCCCAGGAAGAAATCTGCAGCCATGCTTGCCTCCATCTGCGGTGAATTAAAAAAAGACAGGAACTGGCGCCACATAGACATACGCTGATCCACGGGCGTAGAGGACTCGCACCCAGGGCTCAGCTGGCTCCTGCCCCTCGTAAGGTGCGCCGTTAGGGACGCCTAGTATGCCGGGGGTCGGTAAGGGTGTCAAGGTGGAGGCACTCCCGGTCCGCGCATCTTTATGCGGCCGGATTGCGACCAGTGGGGACGCGGCTGCCAAAGGACACTCGGCCTGTTTTGCGTCCCCGGAGGGAGACAGTCGCCGGTCGAACGTATCTGCCTATATCATTGTAACTAAACAGCTTATGCTGATGGCACGAGGTTGGCTTTTCTACCGGGCGAACCTTCGCCATTGAGGTGAATACGATGCGCTCGACTCGACTTGCAGTCCTCGCCCTTGCGGCCCTCGCGATCCCCGGCGCTGCCCAGGCGCAGCGGGTGGTCGCCGATATCTCGATTAATCAGGGACCGATTGCCGGACGTGTGATCATTGGCGACCGCTACCACCCGCGGCCGGAGTACCGCGAATACGTCGTCGTCCGGGAGCATCGCGGCGGGGGTTGGTATCGGAACCACGGGTACCACCCGGTCCGGATGTACTGGGACGGGTACCGGTACTACGACCGGCCCTATCGCAACGGACTGAACGTCGTCTGGGTGTATGAACGCGGGGGGCGGTATTACGACTACGCCCGGAATGACTACCGCCGGCGCGTCGAACGGCACGACAATCGGCAGGACCATCGGGCGGATCGGCGTGACGACCGGCGCGACGACCGACAGGATCATCGGGCGGACCGGCGTAACGATCGCCAGGACCATCGCCAGGACCATCGGCGCGACGACCGGAACGACTATCGCGGACGGAATGGCCACCAGTAACCGCGTGAAGCCATAAAGAATGGGGCGGCTGATTCTTCCTTGCACGGCCTCTCAGCAGTACCATCGGCCGCCCAGCAGGTTCAGGCTCCCCGCCTGAACCGGACAACCCCGCGCAAGCGGGGTTGTTCTTTTTCGGCCTACTCCAGGACGATGTCGATGCCTCGGACGGTCGCTCCCTCAAGATCAGCGACCATGGTGAAGCGGGTCAGGCTGCTCTTGGCCTGCAGCACCGTCAGGCAGCTCGGGTCAACGGCGATGGTCCACTCACCGGGACGGATCCCCATCGCATAGAAGGTTCCGTCGCTGAAGGTGGTCACCAGCCGCCGATCACCGGTGGTCTTGTGGGTGAACACCAGCACGATGCCGGCGGTGGGGTCATACGGCCGGCCGAGCGACGCGGAATCATCTGTCGCCGGTGCCAGCGTCCAGCTGACCTTGCCCTCTACTACGCCCCCCGGTACCACCGGGATATCCAGGGTGCGGTACCGGTTGGGGGACATTTCGACGCTGGCGGCGGCAAAGGCCGGGACCCAGAGCGGAGAGGCCAGTGACGTCGAGTCCACGGTGACCGCGGTCGGTTCGTAGGGGAGGAGATCCCATACCCGGTAGGCACCGTTCGAGTCCGAGGTGGCGTACACCGGCCCCACGACAATCCGCACGCCGGGGAGCGGCGGCTCGTCCCGGTCAAATTTGCCATTCCCGTTTTCGTCGAGAAAGATCCGGCCGGTCACTCCGCCGCGCTGCAGCGACGGCCCGGGCGTCAGGTCAACGCCGCCCCGCGCGGGGTTGTAAATCGCCGAGCCCTGGACGTACTGGCTGCCCTGCGCCGGCTGACCTCCCCCCGCCGTCAGCGTCGTGTAGCTCCGGAAGCTGGGCAGTTCCGCCGCGATAAGCAGCGACAGGTTTGCGCCCCGGGCACCGCGATACCAGCTCGCGCCCACTTCTCCCCGCAGCCCCTTGAGGAACGGCATGCCGAGATACCCCGCGGCGGTGCCGATCCCATGCCCCGCTTCCAGCTCGAACGAGGTCCGCGCCGTAATCAGCCCCAGCACCGGTCCCAGGCTGGGCTGGGGCAGCATGAAGGTGTTCACGCCATAAAACGTCTGGGTCTGCTGGGCACCGAGCGCGTCATCGTGCTGCCACCGAACGGCGGGCAGCAGGCGTACATCGGCCACCTGGAACGAGGCGCCCAGCCGACCGCTCGTCAGGGTGCTGTTTTCGTTCTGGATGTAGTCGACGCTGGCATCGACGTAGGTGGCGCCCCAGCTGCGGATCGGGCGGAAGAACGCACCGGCGGTGTACTGCGCCCGCCGCCCCTGCGGCGTGAGAATCGGATCGCGCAGCCCCTGCGCGTAGCGGCTGGCTTCGAACGTGAGTTGCAGGTCAATAGAGGGCTCGAACCGCGTGGCTCCGCGCAGCACCGCATTGGCCACCGCTTCCCCCTCCACCGTCACCGCATTCCCGATCGCGCCCGTCAGGCCGACGTAGGGGTGGGACAGGTTCCCCAGGCTGTCGCGCCAGAACTGATCCATACCGCCCCGCACTGTCCACCGGGGGGTGAGGCCATACCGCAGATCAATGTTGCTGCTGGCACTGCAGCGATCGGTCCGGCACCCACCAGCAGAGAGTCCGTACTCCAGGTGACCCGGCGCGATCCCATCGGTGCGCGCCCGGTAGGTACGATTGAATTCCCGCACTTCGCCAAACGGGCCGTAGGCGACGAAGTCCACCGGGTTCTCACCGTACTGCACCGGCACGTCAAACGAGTATTGGCCCAGCGCGTTGACCGAGTCGAAGCCGACCAGTCGGCCGCCGCGATACGCCTCGACCGTCCATCCCGGTCCCAGGCTGCCGCCGAAGGGAATAATGCCGAGGGTCGAGGGGCGGTTGTACGGACTGTTGGTGAGCGAGATACCGCGGACGGTGCGCGAGCGCGGCCCGGTCCCGATGCCGTCGCCCAGTTGCAGCTGAGCCAGGTACGGACTCTCACGCCAGACACCCGTCCACGACACATCAGCCCTCGGGGCGCGCCCCGCGCCATCCTGGCTCTGGAGGCTGGCACCGAAGGATCCGCCAAACAGGTCGAGCCCGAGCGTGGTCGAGTAGGCCCCGCCGTCCACCGGCGAGGTGGTGGGACTGAGAATGGAGTAGTCAAAGATCAGGCCCGTGATCTGGCTGCGATCGAGGCCCATCTGGTAGGCGCTGCTGAATGGCGTCTCCGACTGGGCCAGTCGCGAACGCAGAAAACCTTCGCGGCGGATCCGGCGGGCCAGTGGGAGCGCCTCCGGCTCGATCACCGACACCTGCAGGTCGGGCCAGCTCACCGCCCACTCCAGCGACAGGGCGCTGGCCAGCACGGTGGTCGCGACGTACAGGTCGCCGTCCGCCTGCAGCAGGTCGGTCGGTCCCAGCGGATGCTGCTCCTTGCCGATCTGGATGGTGTGCCGCGCCGGGTCGATGATCAGCGGGACATTGCCCGGCTGTATCAGGGTGGCGATGGCGCTGTCCGGCTGACGGGTGACCCGCATCTCGGCCAAGTTGAGGAATTCGCGGAACGGCACCAATGCCACCTCGCCCGACCGGTACGCTGGTACCGTACGCGACGCGAGGCGGCCGAGCTGCAGTTCGATCAGCACCCGTTCGGCGGGCGCCTGGGCGTTTGCCGTCGGCGTGTTGCCCACCAGGAGCATGGTCAGCATCGCAGCAACTGCAACGCAGAGACGCAGAGGTCTCGCAGAGGACGCAGAGGGTTTATCAACGCCCACCACCATTCTCACCCGACTGGCGACGTCGATGGTGGTGTTCGCGGATACTCTGCGCTCTTTGCGCACCCTCTGCGCCTCTGCGTTGCGCTTCTCTGGGTTGCAGTTCCCTGCGATTCCCGACCTCACGGCAGCACCACATCCATGGAATCGCGCACCGTGGCGCTGCGCAGCAGCAGTTCGGGAATGATGTCGGGCCGCTCGCTGGCGACTTCCATCCGCAGCTTGTAGGTCCCGGCGGGGAGGCCGCCAACTGGCATGGTGAAGGCCGGCGTGGCATCGTAGTACACCGCCACCGGCTCCGAGAAGGTCGCGACGGTCTTGCCGCCACTGTTCACCAGTGCGCCACGCGCGGTCCCGACGTACGCCGCCGTGCCCTGGCGGGCGAGACGGGCCCGGATCTCGAGCGAATCGGCGGCAGTGCGGTGGGCCTGCATCGATCCGAGGGCGATGCCGCTCCGCAGCGCGCCCTTGCGATAGGTCAGGGGAATCCGGGTGCGCACCTCGAGGGCAAGCCCGATGCTGATCTGAGAGGTGTCGACCCCGCTGACCGGCACCGAGCCGCCGCGGGCCACGATCACCACGCGGGACCAGTACTCGCCGTCTGGCAGGTCCGCCGGAGGCCGCGCCAGCAGGCGGACCGTCTGGCGCTGCAGTGGCGCGATGGTCACCCGCCGGGGGAAGGCTTCGATCCACCGATGCGCGGACGGCATGTCCGGCGTGACCGAGTCCGGCTCCATCAGAGTGAAGTCGCCGACCGAGTCGGTCACCGGGTACCCGTAGAGGAACTCGATCCCGACTTCGGTCGGTTCCGCGCCCGGGTTATAGAGGGTGATCGACGCACTGCGGGTGCGATGATCGAGATACACCGCGTGCGGCGCCACGACGACACCCTGGGCCAGCGCGCTCTGCGCGAGGCCAGGGAGCAGGAAGAGGGCGGGCAGGAAGCGGCGCATATTAGAAGAAGGTGACAGTGAGAGTGACATTGCCGGCGTAATTGCCGGTCGCCTGGGCTGCGGTCGGAGTCACCCGCCCGCCGAGGTTGATGTAAAAGTCCCGACTGGTCTGCAGCGTAAACGTTTGCGTCGTCCGCGGATCAAAAGTCACCGGGACGCTGGAGCTGGCGGTGCCCTGCGCATACGCATCATCGGCATCGAAGCTGATCGGCAGCGACGCCGCCGCCACCAACTCGGCCGAGGCTGCTCGGCAGTGTCAGGCGGACCTGCACCTGCCGGTTCAACCGGTAGCGCACATAGAAGCGTCCGCTCCGGATCGGATCGCTCGGCAGGACGGTGTTGGGGATCCCCCGGATCACGATGCCGAAATCCAGGTCCCGGACACCAGTCACGGTGTTCTGCGCCGCCAGCGGTGAAACCGCGAAGGCGAGGAGGCCGAGGAGCAGGGTAAGGCGGTAAGGCATGGCGGAATCCCGGGGCCGCCTCACGGAGTGGCGAACAGTGCGATGCCACGTCCGCTCATCCGTGAGTCGCCCGGAAGGCCCTCAGATCAGAAGTACGAAGCTGCGAGGGTCACCGTGCCGGTATAGGCGCCAGGAGCCTGGGCGGCGCCGGGCGAGACCGTGCCGCCGACCCAGACGAACAGCGCACCCGCGCCGCTGAAGGCCGAAGCCGTGGCGCTGGCCGACGGGGTGAAGGTGGTGCAGCCGGTGGTGGTGTTGGTGGCGTTGCTGCAGCCGGTCCAGGTACCGATCGGCAGGTTGTTCGCGCCGCTGGTCAGGTTGGTCGGCAGCGTGAAGGCCAGGTTGACGTTGCCGCTGGCCTGACCGGTGAGGTCAAACCGGCCGCTGGTGGCGGACGCCACGCCGACGGTACTTGGTGACGCCGGGGAACACCGTGCCGAAGTCCAGGCCCCGGGCGCCAGCCACGGTCATCGCCTGGTAGACGGTCGCGGTGGCCGTGATGTTTGCGCTCTGGGCGCTGGCCGCGGAGGCCAGGCTCAAGAGACCTGCAACGACTGCCGATACTCGGGTCACGATACGCATTGCCCTCTCCCTCTTCGTGAGTTGTGTGGTCGTCATGGACTGCCTTGGTACTTCAGGGAATGTCAGCTCCCTGGCGGAGTGAGGGAGGGCAACCAACGTGCCGCGTGTAAAAATTTGGTGATAAACACGCGGTAAGTGGTTCAAAACATGGAACTTCAAGGTGTCTATCTCTAGTACACCTTAAGGTGAAGTTCCTATACACCCCTGCAGGCCCTTTGAGGAGGGGTCAACTGCCCATGTCGCAACGACTTTCCCCCAGGCACCCGAGACTCCGATAGTGACCGGGCTCACGTCCGGGCACGGGCCCTCCAGCGGGACCGCTATGAGCTCGGATTCTTCCTCCTCCTCCTGGCCCTTCTGGCGCTCCTGACCGGTCCCGCTTCGGCGCAAAGCCGGAGCACGGTGCAAGTCGCGGCACAGGTGGTTTCCACTGCCCCCAGCCGCGAGGCGCTGGCCCTGGGTCAGTCCATATCCGGCCCATTCGCCCGTACCCGCTCCACCGCTCTGGCCCGGGTCCGAAACGAGCCGGTCACCCCGCGGCCCGACACCCTCGAGGCCCAACGGCGTCGCATTGCGATTGATTTCCTGCGGAATTGAGACGGCGGCAGCGTGCGGGTGGTTGATCAACGGGGGCCGAATCCGGGCCCCCTTCTCTATATCTGATCGGTATCTGGGCGTTCAGTCGCCGCGGCACCCACGTCGCCTTATCATTACCCCCCGTGCAACCCAGCCGAGATCATCTTCTCCCGCCCGACCTCGAGGCCTACCGCGCGCCGACCATCCCCGCGGCCGGATCATCGTCATCGCGCCAACCCGGGCCGCCTGCGAAACCATCGAGCTGGCCCTGGGCCTGACCGGCATCGATACGGTGCTGGAGCGCGAGCATGGCGCGGAGCTCCGCGCGCTGGCCGCCGGTCGGGCAAGGGCTTCGGCATCGTGGCGGGGACGGGGACGGGCAAGACGCTCGGGATCCGGCCGATCGCCGAGTCGATCCTGCAGGTCCGCTCCGGGTGGGCGTGGTCAACCGGGAGCGGGAGGCCACGCCCGAGACGCCGAGCTGGAACGTGGTGATCGTGACCACCGGCATCGCCCGCCGCTGGTTCGAGGACGACCTGATCACCGGCGCGACACCCTGATCGTCGACGAGATCCATCAGACCTCCGCCGAACTGGAGCTCTGCCTGGCGCTCGGCAAGCGGGCCGGGTGCCGCTTCATCTGGCTCAGCGCCACCGTCGATCCCGCCTTCTACGCCGCGTACCTCGACCTCCGCCGACGTGCTGGAGACCGAGCGCCTTCGATCCGCGCCTCCGCGCCAGGGTCAAGGTGCTCGCCGCAGAAGGCCGATGAGTTCCTCGACGACCAGTTCGTCCGGCACCTGATCAAGGAGAAGCGGGGCGTGGCGGTGTTCGTGCCGACCCGGGCCGAAGTGGAGCAGCTGGCCCGAGGGCCTGGGGGAGCGGTGGCCGCGACTCACCGCCGCCTTCTATCATGGCGGCGAGCCGATCCGGGTCATCCGGCCCTTCCTCGAGGAGGAGGCGCCTCGGCCCTTCCTGCTGGCGATGACCGCCGCGGGCCAATCGGCGCTCAACATCCGCGGCCTCGACACCGTGGTGATCTACGATGCCCGTTACGGCAACGTGGTGGATCGCGGCCGCAACGTGCTGCATCGGCTCTATCTCGGTGCCAACGAGATCCTCCAGATGGCGGGGCGGGTCCATGGCCGGGTCGCCGGAGGCGAGGTCTACATCCTCAGCGACCGGGACCTGGTGTTCGAGAAGCTCCGGCCGACCCCACCCGAGTTCCAGCTGGCGGGCGACGCGGAGCGGGTGGCGATCACCTGCGCGGCGCTCGGAGTCGACGCCACCGAGCTCGATCTGCCGGTACCGCTCGACCGGATCGCCTACCGTCGCGCGCTGGGGCGACTCACCGAGCGCGGGCTGGTCGAGGACGGCCGGCTCACCCGCTACGGCCGGGCGGTGGAAGCGATGCCGGTGGATCGCTCCTGGGGCGAGCTGCTGGTCCATGCCGGTGCCGATCTCGCCGCAGTCGTGGCCGTCAGCTCCAACATCGATTCGCTGCACCGGATGACCCGCGAGGAGCGCGACATCGAAGGCGCGCGGGTGAACGGCAGCGATCATCTCACCGCCTACAACCTGTTTGCCGAAGCGGTGAACCGGCACGGCCGGCTGGGGGAGGTGTATGGCCTGCCGCGGCACCTGTTCGACGAGGAGGGGCTGGCGGAGTGGGCCGAGGGACGCGGCGTCCTGGTCAAGGTGATCGAGGATGTGGCGCTGGGGACGGCGTCGGTCTTCCGGGCGCTCGAGCTGCCGTTGCCGGAGAAGCTGCCCTATGCCGGGCGGGAACTGCGGGAGCAGTGGTTCGACCTGGTCGCCCGCATCATGCCCTTCGACCTGGTGCTCGACGAGCATACCGCGGACGGCCAGGAGGCCCGGGTGTCGCGCAACTCGGTGGCTGGCAGTTGGGGAGCGGTGGCCGGCAACCTCCGCTTCTTTGCCGACCGGATGGGCAATCCCCGCGCTGCCATCGAGGGCACGACGCTGTCGTACGACCTCATTCGCCGCTACGCCCGTCCGGGAGCGGCCACGATCGAAATTTCGGGGCCGCGCAAACATCAGTCGCTCGTCATGCGGCAGCGCCTGCGGTACTTCGGCTTCGAGCTGGACGCGCGGGTCGAGCCGCTGGGTGACAACGTCGCCGCGGACCTCCTGCCGGCCATGCGCGAGGCGCTGGCCCAGGCGCTGCTCGCCGGGGAGACGCCCCATCCCTCCCAGGGGCGGGTGCGCCGGGCGGCGGCGGAGGTGGGCGAGCTGTGGCGCCGTTCGGGCGGGACGCTCCCGGCCGTGGCACCGGACCGGATGCGGGCCATGCTGCTGGCGCAGATGGAGCAGGTGACGGGGTGGCGATCCTTTCTTGAGACGAAGATCGAACTGGAGACAGGCGGACTGGTATCCGATGCGGATCGTCATCGCCTCGACTCGTTGCCCGCCAGCGCCCGCCTCTACGGCGATACCGTGGCGCTGCACTACGAAGTGACTCCGGAGGGCGGGGTCGTGCGACTCAACCTTCGGGAAGGGCAGGTCCGACGCCTGCGCGAGGGCGACCTTCCGCGACTCGACCGGCCGATGCGCTTTGCCATGCTGCGCGGCAATCGCCCCGCCATCGAGGCGGACAGTGTCGACGCCCTGCGTGCGGCATTGCAGCTGGCGGAAGCGGAGGATCGGCGGGAGAAGGGGCGGATGCGCGGACCCCGGCACCGCCGGCGACGGTGAGGCTGGCATGACGGCGCTTGCGCTGATCATCGTGCAGGCCCTCTTCGCCAGCCTCGCGGTGATCGGGCGGGTGGTGCTGCCGGTGGTGCCTCCCGGCGTCCTGGTCAGCATCCGGATCTTCGGCGCGGCCGCGGCGCTGCTGGCGTTCAACGCGCTGCGGGGTGGGCCCTGGGTGCACGACCGGCGGGTGCTGGCGCGCATCGCGCTGGCGGGCCTCCTCGGGGTCACCGCCAACCAGGCGCTCTTCCTCTTCGGCCTCAAGCATACGACGGCGGTCAATGCCACGATCATGGTGACCACCGTCCCGGTCTTCACCGTGCTCGGGTCGCTGCTGCTCCGCCTCGAGCGCCCTTCGGCCCTCAAGCTCGTCGGTATCGTGCTGGCGGGCATCGGGGCGATCTACCTGGTGGGGCCCGACCGGTTGTCGCTGCATTCCGGTGTCGCGCTGGGCAACTTCCTGATCATGCTGGGCATGATCTGTTACGCCGCCTATTTCCTGGTCGCGAAGCCGGTGCTGCAACGCCACGATCCCATCATGGTGAGTGCGTATGTGATGGGTTTCGCCGCGCTGGGCATTGTTCCGGTTGCCGTCCCGTCCATCATTGCCGCCCCGCTGCACGAGGTCCCGGCCCGCATCTGGTGGATGTGTGCCTACCTCGTGGCGGGCCCGACCATCGGTGCGTACTTCCTCAATCTCTGGGCACTCAAGCGGGCCTCATCGAATACCGTTGCCACGTTCATCTACCTGCAGCCGCTCTTCGCCGCGTTGACAGCACCGCTGCTGCTCGACGAACCGCTGACCCTGCGCACGATCCTGGCGGGCAGTGTGATCTTCACGGGGCTTGGCCTGGTGCTCTTCGCCGAGCGGCAGGAACGCCGGGATGTGGTGGGTCGCTGCCCGGCAGTCGAGTGAGGATTTATGCATGAATGAGAAGCTGTCTCCCCTGGGTGACGGGGGGCACGTCCGGGGACCTGTCCATACTTTTCCGGCTCAATCGTCTACCATAAGACGCAGGATGAAACCCCTGTCACGCCCTTACCGTAGACCAAACTATGTCGGATACCCAGACGCAGCCCCCATCCGTCTTCTCTCCCCTCGCCAAGGCCCTGCTGGACGGCTTCAGCGAAGGTGTGATCGTTTTCGACCCAGCTGGTAAAGTGTTATACGCCAATCAGCCAGCCCGGGAAGCACTGACCGAAGTCTCGCCAGACCCCGAAGATGCCACGAACCTGATGCCCCGCCTTGCCGCCATGGGCGGGCGCCTCCGGCCCCTCCGGGTCGGGTCGCTGGAACTTGGCGAGGCGATGTTCATTCCCGGGATCGATGGCCCCGCGACTCTGGCTGATCGCGAACGGGACGCGATCGTTCGCACCCTGGATGCGCATGCATGGAAACTCGCGGAGACCGCCAAGTCACTGGGCATCAGCCGGACGACATTGTGGCGCCGGCTGAAGGCCTACGGGCTCCATCGCGATGGACGCTCCCGCTGGGCCCGCAACGGTTCGGATATGGAGCAGTCGGCCTGAGCCCTTCCCTCAGCTGATCGTGGTGGGCGGCCTCGCTTCGGCGGGGCCGTTTGCTTTCCAGTGCCACATCCCACGCACCGCACGACCGGTTCAACGCAGCAGCGCCGAGTTGCGCGCGGACGGTGCCGTTCCAAGCCAGCCATGCCGAACGTGAGCCGGGTTGGCACTGGCGCGGGTGGAGTTAACATCCCCCTCGGATTAATCGTCTCAGCCTGAAACCGGCCCTCTCTGCATATCGTTGTGCGAGACTGGTTCTGCTCGTGTCCCTTCTCCGTCGACGCACTTCCCTATGCTCCTGTTGTTGCTCGCACTCGCGGCGCCGCAAGCCGACACCGCGACCTATGCCGACCCGGCCACCCGCGCACTGGTCGAGCGCGCCATCCAGCGCCAGATCGACGGCGACTCGCTGGTCCACGACTATCGCTCGAAGTTCCGTTACCGTCTCACCTTCGGGCTGGGCCGGCGGAAGTGGGCCCAGGTGCCCAACGCCGCGGCGGAGGAACAGGAAGGAACGGTGCAGTGGGCCGAACCGAACGACCTGCGGGTCGAGGTGCTCGGCCGACGGGAGAAGGCCCGCTCGTCCAACCTGCGGCTCGACAGCGGATTCGATCAGCCGTGGTTCCTGCCCCGCGCGCTGGGCGACTCGATCCGGGTTTTCGGGAATGACATTCCCGGGCGGCCGGCGATTCACCCCCTGTCTCGCGGCGGCCCCGAGTGGTACCGGTTCCGGACCGTGGACAGCGTGCGGGTGACGGCCGCCGATGGCCGCGAGATCATGCTGACGGCTGTGCAGGTGACCCCCAGCCGGACCGGCGCCTCGCTGGTGGCGGGGAAACTGTGGCTCGATGCGAACACCGGGGACCTGGTGCGCTTCACCTTCCGGTTCGTCGGGACCGCGCTGTGGGCCGCGCCGGACAATGACACCCATAGTGATTCGGTCGATGCCCGGCGGATCAACAAGATCGCGAACCGGATCCTCACCATGGATGCCGACCTGGAATATGCGCTCCAGGATCGCAAGCACTGGATGCCGTATCGCCAGGTGGTGTCGGGCCGAGTGGAGATTCCCTGGTTCGGGTCGCTGGTGATCCCGTTCGAGGCGCGGACCACCTTCGACGACTACGAGATCAATACCGGAGAACCGATTGAGTTCCTGCTGCCGCCGCAGCCGCCGATCACCGATCCCGACAGCCTCCGCGCCTTCGCCTCCGCCCGACAGGATTCGATCCGGGCCGATCGGCGTGCGCGCAATCGCCGGGAGGACCGGGCGCTGCCGGACGATTCCCTGGCGCGGGACAACGCCGGCTACTCCAGCGATGGGGGCCGCTACGAAATTCACCGGGCGCCGGCCGACTCGCTCGCGACCTATGCCGCCTGGGGCGACTCGCTCATCCTGAGCGATGACCCTGCCGAGGATCGCGCCATCCGCCAGGTGCAGGCGGAGCTGGAGCGGCTGGCCGTTTCTCTGCCGCGGGACCTGACCGGCCGTCCGGGCAGCGGCATTGCCTGGGAGCGGATCGGCGAAGCCATTCGCTATAACCGGGTCCAGGGCTTCACCCCCGGGCTGGGCTACGATCTGGTGCTCAATGGCTTCACCACGCTGCGCGGCGACCTGCGGTTCGGATTGAGTGATGAGCGGGTGGTGGGCGGGGTAACAGCTGGTGCGCGAGGCACCCGGTGCCCGCTGGAGCCTGCGGGGCTATCGCGAGGTGCGGGGCAACGATCCGTTCAGCACCAGCGGCAAACTGGGGAGCAGCCTGAACGCGATGTTCTCCGGGCATGACGACAGCGACTATCAGCTCAACCACGGCGCCCGGCTGTTGCGCGAAGGCTCGCTCGGGACCGGCATCGAGCTGACCACATCACTCTCACTGGAGCGGGAGACCACGGTGCGCCGCGAGGCGGGGTCCTCATTCCTCGGCGGACCTGATTTTCCGCTCAATCCGCCGGTGGTAGAGGGAACGTTCGGTGAGGTGGCACTGCGGATGGATGGCGGCTTCCGCAGCGCTCGATGGACCCTCGGGGGCGATGTCCTGGGAAACAACGACGACCAGACGGCGCGCCTCTTCGGCATGTTCCGGTTGCCACTCGGCGGCCGTCATGTGCCGACGCTCAGCCTGCGCGCGGGGATGGCCACTGGCTCCCCCATGATTCAGCAGGCATTCCGGATCGGTGGGACCGGGACGGTTCGCGGGTTCGATTACGGTACGCGGGGCGGTCAGGCCGTCTGGGCTGCCCAGGCGGATTGGCCGATCAGCGGGAACCTGCTGCAGATCGTCCTGTTTGCCGATGCCGGTCAGGGCGCGGCGGCGCGTGACCTGTTCTCGAGTCCGGTGATCGCCGGCGGCGGGGCGGGGCTGTCGATCCTGCGTGGCCTGGTCCGGTTTGATCTCAGCCACCCGATCACGAAACATGGCCACGGCCTGCGCTTTGACCTGACCATGCGGGCGCTGACCTGGCCGTAGGGGGGCGGTATGCTGGCACCATCCCGTGCCGTGGTCTAGCTTCTGGCATGCATCGATTTTCCGTGGCATCGCGGGCGACGCTGGTCCTCCTGCTGGTCGCCTGCACCAAATCCGGCGGGACCGCGACTCCCGGTTCCGGCGAGTTCACCGCCGAATGGACCGGATCGGACACCGGCGGATTGAGCGCCCCGCCGCGCGTGTTCTGGTGCGCCGCGGCCAACCGCCTCGATGTCACCGCGGAGCGGGAGGATGTCGGGGTCGCCCTGGCGTTCTACCTCACGGGAGACCCCCGCAGTGGGTTTGGCCCCCGCGCCAAGCCGGAGATCTTACTGCCGGTCTTTGATCCGGGGATCGACACCGCGATACCACCTGCCGTGGCGGTGGTCTCCCGGTGGTTCGACCAGAAAGCGGTGCAGGCCTACCAGAGCGATTCCGGCGCGGTCACGCTGGCGGTGAAGGCTGGCGCGCTTGAGGCCCGCTTCGGCGTCCGTCTCCGGGCCCTCAACGGTGTCGACACGGTGCGCATGGAGGGCCACTTCGGGGGCGTGCAACCGCAGGCCTGTCCCTCCGATTCCGCTTCGCCGCCCGCGCCGGCTCCGCCGCCGGCCGACACCGGTTCATCCGCCGCGCGACCGGACTAACTTCCAGCCATGACGTCTACCTACTTCCGGAAGGGCTTCGGCCTCAAGGCGGCGATCGAAGGCCAGCTGATCGCCGACTATTCGAGCACCATTGTCGATGCCTTCCGCGCGGGTGATTACCGGCTCCAGGCCGGCGGGCTCACCTTCCGCCTGGCGCGGGAATTCGGTTTCTGCTACGGCGTGGATCGGGCGGTCGAATACGCCTACGAAACCCGCAAGCAATTCCCCGATCGTCCCCTGAATCTGGTGGGCGAAATCATCCATAACCCACACGTCAACGCCAAGCTGACCTCGATGGGGATCACCATCCTGGCGCGGGCCGCGGATGGTTCGTTCGACTTTACCGGGATCGGGCCGGAGCACGTCGTGATCCTGCCGGCGTTCGGGGTGCCGATGTCCGACTTCCAGCGCCTGCGCGACGTCGGGTGCGTGCTGGTCGATACCACCTGCGGCTCGGTGCTCAATGTCTGGAAGCGGGTCGACAGCTATGCCCGTGACGGGTATACCGCCCTGATCCACGGGAAGTACTACCACGAGGAGACCCGTGCGACGGCCAGCCAGGTCACCAAGTACGAGGGGGGGAAGTACCTCGTCGTCTTCGACATGGCGGAGGCCCGCGCGGTGTGCGACTACATCGAGGGGAAGGGCGACGCCAGCGCCCTGGTCGAGCGCTTCCAGCACGCGATGTCGCCCGGTTTTGACTGTGAGCACGATCTCGTCCGGGTGGGCCTCGCCAACCAGACGACGATGCTGTCGGGGGAGTCGCTGGCAATTGCGCAGGAAGTGCGAAAGAGCATGATCCGCCGCTACGGCGAGGACGCCGTCGCGGACCACTTCCGCACTTTCGACACCATCTGCTCCGCCACCCAGGAGCGGCAGGACGCCGTGATGGCGCTGCTGGAAGAGAAGCCGGACCTGATGATCGTGGTCGGGGGCTACAACTCGAGTAACACCACCCATCTGGCGGCGATCGGGCGGGAGCGCGGGGTCCGCACCTATCATATCGAGGATGCGAGTGCGATCGACGTGGCGACCGGGGAACTGCGCCATCAGCCGCGGGTGAAGGCGCCGGAGGAGCTGGCGCGCGACTGGCTCGACGGTGTGACGCGGATTGGGCTGACGGCCGGCGCCTCGACTCCCAACAACAAGATCGGGGAGACGCTGCTGCGGATCTGCGCCGTGGCCGGGGTGGAGCCCGACCTGCCCTCGGGCCGGGACGACGGCTGACGTCCGGGGCGCTACGGCCCCTGTTCGGGTGAGCGCAATCTGGCGCACACCACAGCCGGATGGTACGTTATCGGCCCACTAATTCCCGGTTCATTGTCACCATGGCTCTGCCGCGCACCCGAAGCGACGCCTATGAGGTGGTGCAGGCCGCCATCCTCGCCATGCCACAGGTGACCACCAAGCGGATGTTTGGTGCCGAGGCGTTCTTCACGGCCGGGCGGATGTTCGCCTTCCTGTTCGATGAGGCCATCGTCCTCAAGCTGCCCGAGTCGGAGCGGCAGGACGCACTGGACACCCGACTGGCCCGCCCCTTCCTCACCGATGAGCAGGCGCCGTTCGGCCGCTGGGTCGAAGCGTCGATCCACGGCAGCGTCGCCGCTTCCCGGGCCATCCGCCTCGCCGCGGCGGCCCATGCGCTCGCCCAGAGCCCGACCCATGATGGGCCTCGGCAGCGGCGCGCTCCCGTGCGCCGGCGGCGCAAGGTCAGCTAGACCCACCCGCGTCGTCCGCCAGCATCCGCGCCACCGCCGCGACGGTGAATGGTGCGCTTCCCTCCGCTCGATTGTTCACCAGGATATAGGCAGGAATCCGCAGGGCGGCCGCCTGGTGAATCAGGCGCACGATGTCCTCCCGCAGCCGCGGGTTCTCGTCCCGAATCTGGTTGTAGGGCGCGAAGGCGTCCACCGCCTCGTTGTAACTCCGCCCCGGCCGCAGCAGCACCCGCGCGACTGTGAACGGTGCGCTGAACGCACCCGGCAGCTCGATCTGCTGCCCCAGCGGCGGCATTCTCGTCCAGGAATTGAAGACGTGAGCGACGTTGTGTTCGCGCAGGACAGCGAAATACGGGGGCGTGAGGTACTCCTGGTTCCGGATCTCGACCGCGTAGGGGACCTCGCGTGGCAGCCGGCTGAAGAAACCATCCAGCAGGTTGGCGAAGCTCAAGGCGTTGAGCCCGGCGGAGCGGGGGAGCGTCTGGAACTCGAAGACGAACGGCCCGGTGTGCTCCCCGAAGTGCTCCTGGTAGGGCTTCAGCACCTCATCGAGAAACACCGTGGGATTCAGGAAGTCGGGATTGCGCTCGCCACCCAGCGCCTTGTAACGCGCTTTCGGGAAGCTGTCGACGGTCAACCGGTCCCACACCTTGCTCACACAGGGGAATCCTGGCGGCAGTGCGCGGGCGTAGCTCTCCAGCATCGCAGCGGTGGGCGGGGCATAGAATGAGGAGTCGATCCCGACGGTGCGGAACAGCGGGAAGCGGGCGTACTCCTCCAGCATGGCGGCGGAGGAGCCGGTCTTCGGATAGTCCCGGTCGTAGACCAGGCCGCGCCACCCCGGGTAAGTCCAGGACGAGGTGCCGAAGCGGATCCCATCGGGAACCCGCGCGGCGAGCGCCGCGAGCGCCTCCCGGGGAGGAAGAGCGTCGGCCACGCCTCAGGGTGCGGCGAATCGAAGCAGGCGGCCCGCCTGCGTCGTGATGTACAGTTCGCCGCTGGCATCCTCCCCGAAGCTGGTGGGACTGCCGGTGATGGTGACCCCGGACCAGGTCATCTGATCGGTGATGCTGCCACCGGCGGTCCGGCGAAAGCTCCGCAGGCTCCGGCTGCAGTAGTCCGCGTAGAAGTAGTGTCCGACCAGCGCTGGCACTGCGGCGCCGCGGTAGACATAGCCGCCAGTGATGGCACAGCGCCCACTCCCGTGGTCGTACTCGAGGACCGGACGCACCGAAGGATTCGTGGCGCAGTTACCGTCCTCGAAGCAGTGATTCCCCTCCAGGTCGTCCCAGCCGAAATTCTGGCCGCCGCCCGCTCCCGCCGCCACGAGATCCACCTCTTCGTACTGTCCCTGTCCCACGTCGCCGATATAGAGGTCTCCCGTGGACCGATCAAAGCTGAACCGCCACGGATTGCGGAGGCCGTAGTTCCACACCTCCCCCCGGGCGCCGGCCGTTGCCACGAACGGGTTGTCAGGCGGGATGGTGTAGCTGCTGCCGCTCACGTCGAGCCGCAGCATGGAGCCGAGGAGGTCGGTGATGTCCTGGCCGGTTTCCAGCGGATCGCCCCCGTCGCCCCCATCCCCGAGGCCGGCGTACAGCAGGCCGTCCGGGCCGAAGGTGATCATCCCACCATTGTGATTGGCGAAGGGCTGGTCGGTGGTGAGGACAATCGCCTCGGTGGTGCCGCTGAGGTCGGGGTCGCCACTCACGCTGAATCGTGAGATCACCGAATGGCCCGCCGCCCCGCCGCCGGTGGTGGTGTAGTAAACGAAGAACCGCCCGGTGGTGGCGTAGGCGGGATCAAAGGCGAGCCCAAGCAGACCCTGCTCATCGCCGCGGGTGGTCCGGTCGGTGATGTCGAGGAAGGGATCGGGGAGCAGGATGCCGTTCTTGACGATGCGAATGCGCCCCGCCTGTTCCACCACGAAGAGCCTGGTGTGATCGCCCGGCGCAGCTGTCATGTAGACGGGGTTATCGAGACCGGTGACCACCGTGGCCAGTGTCAGCACCTCACTGGGTGGTGCGTTGCTGTCTTCGCCGCCGCAGGCCAACCCTGCGAGGGTACCGAGCAGCAGCATGCCCACGCATCGAGTCCGGTCCATCACGCCACCTTGTCTGGGACCAGAAACAAATTGCCCTTCCGCTGCCGGTCCGATGTGACTTGGCCCACCATGCCACCGATCACCGCGCGGGCCGGAAGAGGAGGTCCTGGTAGTTGAACGAGAAGTCGGTCGACGGCAGAAAGGGGAGCATGGTCATCCGCTCGACTCGGCCGTCGTATCCTACGGCGAAGGTGACAAAGGCATCGGCCGCGTTCTTCACCCGCATGTGGGCGCGGAAGGTGTCGTACTGCCAGTGCTCCAGGTCGGCGGTCAGCGAGGGCGACCGGCTCCAGTGCAGCACCAGGTGGCCTTCCTCCTCCGCCACGGTGACCTCGCCATACCAGCTGTCGGTGTAACTGCCGGCGAGCTGCGCCAGCGGGAGCGACGGTCCAACGTCGCGGTGGCGGGCCGAGTTGGCCGAATCCTCGAAGGCGCGATCCGCGGCGGCGCCGTTGTCCCCCGACTCCCCATAGGACGTAATCCAGTCGGTCTTCATCCCACCGAGATAAAAGTCCAGCACGCCCCAGCCAATCGCATTGAAGGCATTGGTCTCGCCGTTGGTCAGCACCACGATGCCGAGCCGCTCCTCGGGGACGAGGAAGACGCGCGAGAGCATCCCGGAGAGGCCGCCGGTGTGGGTGACCAGCTTGCGGCCGCGATAGTCCCGGACATTCCAGCCGAGGGCGTAGGTATTGAAGTTGGCGCGCTGGGCGGCAAAGGCGGGACTGGGAGTGCCGATCGGGATGTTGATTCCCGGTTGCCACATCTCGCGGGTCCGCTGGGCCTTCCAGAGGCGTGGACCACCGGCGACCTGGCCTGAGTCGAGCTGGAGCATCAGCCACCGGCTCCATTCGGCCACACTCGAGTTGATCGCGCCGCCCGGTCCGATATTGTCGACGGTGTCCCAGGGCACCACGACATTGTTGCCGTCGGCCCGGGTGTGGGCTGCGGCCACATTGTCGCCTGGCTGGAAGAATCGCACTGAGGTCTGGGTCCGGGTCAGGCCGAGTGGCTGGAAGATCCGGGTACGCACGAAGTCGTCCCATTCCATGCCGGAGGCGGCCTTTACGACTTCGCCAGCCACGATGAAGAGCACATTGTCGTAGGCATAGCGGCTGCGGAAACTGGCGGTCGGTGCGATGTAGCGGAGGCGATGGGCGATTTCTTCCCGGGTGAAGTTGGCGTGGAACCAGAGCAGGTCGCCGGCCCCGAGCGAGAGTCCGCTGCGGTGAATCAGCAGGTCACGGACGGTGAACTGAGTGGTGACGTACGGATCGCCCCCGAGCCGGAACCAGGGGAGGTAATCGGTGACCGGGTCGTCCCACTTGAGCTTGCCGTCGTCCACCAGGATGGCGAGGGCGGCCGCGGTCACCGCCTTGGTGTTGGACGCGATCTGAAACAGCGTCTGGGCGTCGACCTTGTCGGGCGCGCCGATGCGGCGCACACCCCACCCCTGCTGAAAGATGATCTTGCCGTCCTTCACCACCGCAACGGCGGCACCTGGCTGCTCGAAGCGGGCGAGGGCCCGGGTGACGAACGCATCGATCGCCTTGGGGGCGGACTGGGCGGCGAGCGGAGTGGCAAGGAGGAACAGGGCCGGCAGGAGGCGGCGCATGGATCTCTCGGGCATGGAGGTGATCAATCCTACCCCGCGACCGAAATCAGCGCCAGCGAGGCTGGGAGCCCACGTCCGATTGTGCGCTCACGGGGTTCAGCGCAGAGCCGCAGAGGTCAAACGAGGGACCGCAGAGTCCAGAAAACGAATAACAACAACCAAATAACAACAACCAAATAACAACAACCAAATAACAACAACCAAATAACAACAACCAAATAACAACAACCAAATAACAACAACCAAATAACAACAACCAAATAACAACAACCAAATAACAAAAACCATGAAGGGCATCAGTCCATTTCCAGGAGGTATAAGGAAATGAGCCGTGCCCCTCTGTGGTCCTCACCTTGCTTGGCGACTCTGCGCTGAACTCCGTCCGCTCCGAAGTCAGGTCTGAACTCCGTCCGCACCGAAGTCAGGTCTGAACTCCGTCCGCTCCGAAGTCAGGTGCTGAACTCCGCCCGCTCCGAAGTCAGGTGCTGAACTCCGCCCGCTCCGAAGCATGCGCTGAACTTTCTCAGCCGCTCCGAGTGCCAGCTTCCAGTTTGTTGAGCATCCGGTCCAGCCGGTCGAGGTCGGTGATCGTCAAGGTGACGGCCCCGAACTCTTCCTCCACCTTGCCGCGGAAGATGAACGGCCCCTGGTCGAAGAGCACGTGGCCCCGGTCCCGGTAGACCCGCGGGAAGAGCACCGACTCGATCAGCCCGTCTCCGTCGTCGAAGGTGGCGAACTCCATCGGTTCATCCTTCGCGGTGTGCACCGGCTTGGCGGTGGTGAGCAGCCCGGCGCATACGACGGTGCGGCCCACCAGCGCATGGAGCTGGGTGCTGCGGGTAATACGCAGCCGAGTGAGATCGGCGCGGTACAGCTCCATTGGATGACTGTCGGTGGTGAAACTGAGCAGCTCATACTCGCTGCGGCGCCGGCGTTCGAGGGAATACTCCCGCAGCGGGGGCGGCACGACCGCGGCAGGCGGTGGGAGCATGGACGGCAAGGGAACGGAGGACGGGGAACAGGGAACAGGGAAGGGAGAACGGGAAACGGAGGATCCCTTCCCGTTCCCTGTTCCCCGTTCCTGTTCTCCGTCCCCTGTTCCCTGTTCCCTGCAGTGTCCGCGTCCACCGCCCAGAGCAGCATCGGCCGGGTCCAGCCCTCGGCGACGGCATCGAACGCCCCCACCTTGATGAGCAGCCGCAGGTCGTCGTTCGACACGCCGGTACGCGACCGGAAATCGGCGAGCGACACAGAAGGGCCGTTCACGCCGCGGCCGAGCCGCCGCGCCGCCTCGATCCGGTGCCACCGCGTCGGTGGACAATCCCTTGATGAACTGGAACCGATCCGGACCTCCCGGTCGCGGCCGGTGGTGCGAAACCGGCTGGCGTTGATGTCGGGTGGCCGGACCGTCAGCCCCATGCGCATCGCTTCCGCCACATAGGCGAAGGGGTGATAAAACCCACCGCCATTGGCCAGCACCGCGGCCATGAATTCCGCCGGATGGTTGGCCCGCAGGTAGCAGGAGTGCTGCGCGACGCGGATATAGGAACAGGAGTGGCCCTTGCAGAAGCTGTAGCCGGAAAAGGAGAGAACCATCTCCCAGACCCGTCCCGCCACCGCCGGATCCCGGCCCAGGGCCGCCGCCCCGGCAAAGAAGTCGGCGGCATAGGCCGCGAGTTGCTTGCCGGGCCGCTTCTTGGAGAGCGCTTTCCGCAGGCCGTCGCCCGCGGCAAGCGACAGCCCGCGAAATCGGCACTGACGTTGACCACGTCCTCCTGATAGACCATCACCCCGAAGGTCTCGGCCAGGGTATCGCGCAGGCTCGGATCGAGCGGTTCATAGGGGGCGCCGTGCAGCCGCTGGAGGTAGGTCTGGATGTAGCGGTTGGAGGCGGGGCGGATGATGCTGGTGTTGAGCACCAGCAGCTCGAAGTCGGCGGCGCGCGATTTGGCGCAGAGCAGCCGCGAGGCGGGGCTCTCAGTGTAGAAGACCCCCATCGTCTGGCCGGTGCTGAACAGCTGGCGGGTGGGCGGATCGTCCTCGGGGTCGGCGCTGGTGTAGTCGATCATCTTGCCGGTATTCCCACCGACCGCATGAATGGCATCGCGGATGACGGCCAGCGAGCGGTTCCCCAGCAGGTCGATCTTCACCAGCCCGATATCCTCGGCCCCATCCTTCTCGAACTGAATGACCGGTACGATCATCTCCGGCGCACACTCGAGCACCTTCGCGGCCGGTTCCACCGGCACGAAATCGGTGAGGCTGTCGGGCACGATGACCACGCCGCCGGGATGCACCGAGAGATGACGTGGCATGCCCACAAACGCCTGGGCCCGGATCGCCAGCTCCCGCCACACCTGCGGCAGATCCAGACTCTGGAAGTTGGGGTGCTTCGCCAGGGTGTCGCCGATCGACTCCTCCTCCATGAACCAGGGGAAGCGCCGGGTGATCTCGCGGATCTCGCCTGGCGGCCGGCCATGCACCTTGGCGACTTCCCGCAGCGCCCCCCGCAGCCGGAAGCAGTTGTGGTTGGCCACCATGGCGGCGCGCGGATGGGGATACTTGCCGAAGACGTACCGGAAGACCTCGTCCCGCTCATCCCAGGGGAAGTCGAGGTCGATATCGGGTGGGTCGGTGCGGGCGGGGTTCAGAAACCGCTCGAACAGGAGGCCCGAGCCGAGCGGGTCGACGTGGGTGATGCCCAGCGCGTAGCTGACGATGGAGTTGGCCACCGAGCCGCGGCCGCAATGGGTCGGGGCGTGCTGCACGATATCGTGCACCACCAGGAAGTAGTCGGCAAACTGCTTGGTGGCGATGATGGCAAGTTCATGCTCCAGCCGGTCGCGCGTGATCGGCGCGATGGTGCCGTAGCGTCGCTCGGCGCCCTGATAGGCGAGGGTGCGCAGGTGGTCCCAGGCATCGTCGGGGCAGGCGAACCGGGGGGCGACCACCCGGGTCCCGATGGGGAGCTGGTAGCGGCACTGCTCCGCCAGCTCGATGGTCCGGGTCAGTGCCTCGGGGCAGTCGGGGAAGTGCCGCGCGAGATCGCCGGGAGGTCGGAGCCAGGCGTCGGCGGGAGCGTGGCCGCCGGCGCTCTCCGCCAGGTCCAGGGTGGTGTTGCGGTGGATCGCCGTCCGGAGGCGGTGAATGGGCCACTCTTCCGGATTGGCGAACATCACGCCACCGGTGACGACCGCGGGCAGGCCGCGGGCCCGTGCTGCCGCCAGGACGGCGTGCCGTTCCTTCCCCGGCCGCAGTTCGGCGTAGAGATCCTGCGGTCCGGAACGGGTGGCGATCAGGTGCAGCAGTGGGACATCCGGCGAGAGGATGATGAGGCCGGCGCGGTCCTCCGCCAGCGCGTGTGCCAGCGACGCCGCATCGGGTGCCGGCGATGCGTGCCCGGGTCGCCGGCGCGTGGGTCGCACGGCTGCGGTGGGACGCCTCTTCTCGTCGCGTTTCGTCCAATGGACGCGGGTCACCGCCCGGCAGAGCGCGCCCCACCCCGCGTCGCTGGTGGCGAGCAGAACCGCTTCGGTGCCTTCGGTGACAAGATGAGTGCCAAGGATCGGGCGGAGCCCGTGAGCGAGTGCCGCCTGCTGAAACTCAACGGCTCCGTAGACGCCGTTGGTATCGGTGCAGGCCAGGGCGGTGTACCCGCGCTTGGCGGCGGCCTCGGCCAGACGCGCGGGACTGGAGACGCCCTGGCCGAAGGAGAAGTGGGTGTGGACGTGGAGGTGGGTAAATCCGGTGGGCGACATTGTCCTGCTCCTGCTCTGCATCAGAATCAGCTGCGTCGTTCCGAATGTTCCTGTCGGTCATTTGCCTCGCCGGGGGCTGAAGCCCCCTCTCGGCCAGAGGACGATCGCTGGAAGCGATGCTGTCAATTTCACCCGCCGTTCTCACCCGCCGTTCTCACCTGCTGTTCTCACCTGCTGTTCTCACCCGCTGTTCTCACCCGCTGTTCTCACCCGCTTTTCACCGCGCTCCTCCTGGTGGTCCCTCCCGCTGCTCAGCCGGTTCTCACCGCAGCCACCCGCGTTCTCACCCGCGTCCACCGCTGTCTCACGCCGTTCTCACCCGCCGTTCGCTCACCCGCCGTTCTCACCCGCCGTTCTCACCCGCTGTTCTCACCTGCTGTTCTCACCCGCTGTTCTCACCCGCTGTTCTCACCCGCTGTTCTCACCCGCCGTTCTCACCCGCTGTTCTCACCTGCTGTTCTCACCCGCCGTTCTCACCCGTTTTTTCGCCTGCATTTCTCACTGCTTTTCTCACCTGCAGTTGCACCGGGCAACTCTCGGTGTGCGCTCCCGGCAGATACCCGATACTCATCAGGAACTCGCCGACGATCTCCCCGCCGGTAAACCGGAACGTCTGCTTGAACAGCTTGACCCATTCTGGCTTGGTGCGCGGGTGATGGGCCGCCAGCCAGCCGTCGAAGCTGCCGTGCGATTTCCGGAGCGCGAGGACGGTGTTCGCGTTGGCGATCGCCGCCTCGATCTTGAGCCGGTTGCGGATGATGCCGGCGTCGTTCAGCAGTCGTTTGATGTCCCGCGCCTTGTAGCGCGCCACGATGGCGGGATCGAACCCGTCATAGGCGCGGCGGAACGCCTCCCGCTTCTTGAGGATGGTGAGCCAGGAGAGTCCCGCCTGGTTGATCTCGAGGATCAACCGCTCGAACAACTCCGCGTCCCCCGTCAGGGGGAAGCCGTACTCGCGGTCATGGTAGGGACCGTGCCATTCGTGCCCGGGGGCGACATCGCAGTAGGTCGTCATTCGGCGTTTGTTCGGGTATTGTATCGGCTCGGGCGGTGAGCCGCAAGGAGGGGTCACGTTGGCCAGTGAAACGTTTTGAGGATCTGACAAGTATTACCAAACGTGGATATAGTCACCCGCGTCTACGGCGTTCTCCTCTATCTGCTGCCACCGGCGCTGCGCCGCGAGGCGGCCGCAGACCTCACCGCCTGGGTCACCGAGGCGAGTGCCGTCGCGCGCCGCAACGGTTCTGGTGCGCGGGCCAGGCTGGTCCTGCTGCTCCTGCTCGATTTCGCCGCCGCCCTGCCGGGTGCGTGGCTGCATCCTCCCACTCGCCCGCATCGGCCCGTGGTCCCCGTCCCCGGAGCTTCACGCATGGAAACCCTGTGGCAGGATCTTCGCTTCGCCCTCCGTTCCCTGCGGAGTGCCCCGACGGTCGCGCTGGTCGCCGCGCTCACCATTGCCATCGGCGTGGCGGCGACGACGACGATGTTCAGTATCGCCAATGCGCTGATGCTCCGCCCTCCGGTGGGCGTGAACGATCCCGGACGCCTGGTCACGGTGCACAGGATGGATGAGAAAGGCTCGGGGTTTCATTCCTTCTCCTACCCCGACTTTCGCGATCTGGCTGCCGCCGGGAGCGACGCCGCGCAACTGAGTGCCTTCACCATGCTGCCGGCCAGTGTCCGCACCGGTGCGGAGCCCCGGCTCGAGGCCGGAATGCTGGTGTCGGCCAGTTATTTCCCGGTGCTCGGCGTCCATCCCGCGCTGGGGCGATTCTTCACCGCGGAAGAGGATCACCCTGGCGGACCCCAGGTCGTGGTCATCGGCCACGGTCTGTGGCAACGGACCTTCGGCGGCGATCCCGCCATTCTGGGCCGAGCCATCACTGTGAATGGACATCCCCTCACGGTGGTCGGGGTGACCGAGGCAGGATTCCACGGGCATATCGCCGCCATCGATTTCTCGCTCTGGGTGCCGGTCACCCTGATGCCGCTGCTGCGGCGTGGCGATCTGCTGAGCCGGAACAGCTCGAGTCTGGAGATCGTGGGGCGCCTCCAGCCCGGAGTGCAGCGGGCACAGGCGGGGCAGCAGCTGCGCGCGATATCGATCCAGATTGGGCATGACAACGGTCTCACCTGGGATCGCGGGGTCGACGTTCGCCGCTATCTCCCCCTCCCGGCAGAGGCGGCGGTGCCAGCCGGTGGATTCCTCGCGTTGCTGGTGGCGCTGGGCGGACTGGTCCTGCTCATCGCGTCCGCCAATGTGGCCAATATGCTGCTGGCACGCGCGGCAACGCGCCAGCGCGAGGTTGGCATCCGACTCGCCCTCGGCGCCAGCCGTCTCCGGCTGATCCGGCAACTGATCACCGAGAGCATCCTGCTCTTTCTCGCCGGTGGCGTGGTGGGCACCTTCCTCGCGGTGGCCGCGGTCCGCGCCATCGGTCGGCTGTCGCTCCCGGTCCCGCTGCCGGTGGTGCTGGACTTTCACCCCGATTACCGGGTGCTGATCGTCGCATTGACGGTGACCCTCGCGACCGGGCTGGTCTTCGGATTGCTGCCCGCCCTGCAGGCGTCGCGTACCGACCTTGCCGCCGTCATGCGTCCCGGCTCAGGCCTGTTCCAGGTTGGTCGCTGGCGGCTGCGCGGCGTGATGGTGGCGGCCCAGGTCGCCGGGACGGCGTTTCTGCTTGTGGTTGCCGGGCTGTTCGTGCGGGCACTGGGTCGGGCCGGTGATGTCAATGTGGGGTTCAACCCCGCCGGCGTACATGTGATGGCGATGGAGCTGCGGGTGACCAATTACGCCGACGACGGGCTGATCGCCTTTGCCGATCGCCTGCAGCAGCGCATGGCTGCGATTCCGGGGGTGCAGTCGGTCGCCGCTACCGACTTCCTTCCCCTTGATATGTCAACGCAGCAGACGATGGTCGCGCTCGATGGTCGGCCCGCCGAGCCGGGGGTGGGATTCTTCGAGACGGACTTCGCTGCGGTGACACCCGGGTACTTCGCCACTCTCGAGTTGCCGATCGCGCGGGGTCGGTCCTTCGCCGAGGCGGACCGGGCGGGCGCGCCGAATGTGGCCATTCTCAACGAGACGCTCGCCGCGCGGCTATGGCCCGGCGAGGATCCGATCGGCAAGCATCTGCGCTTTGGCAGCATCACCGATGGCACCGTGACGGAGGTCGTCGGGATCGCGCGAAACGCGAAGTACCGCTCGCTGGGCGATCACGATATCCCCGCGATCTACCTGCCGCTCGCCCAGGGGGGTGCCCGCAACCTGACGCTGCTGATTCGGACCGCTCCCGGTATCCCCGCGCCGACCCGTCAGCTACGCGAGGTGCTGCGCGAGGTCGACCCCGATCTCCCGTTGGCCCAGGACGAGTCGTACAGCGCCATTATCGGCCTGGCCCTGCTGCCGAACCGGGTCGCCATGGGTCTGGCGGGATTGTTCGGCGCGACGGGCCTGATGCTTGCGGTCGTCGGGCTGTTCGGTCTGCTGGCCTACCGGGTCCAGGCTCGGCGTAAGGAGATCGGGATTCGGCTGGCGCTGGGTGCGGGGAGTGCCCGGATCCGTCAGATGATCGTGCGGGAAGCGATCGTGATCACCCTGGCCGGTCTCGGGGTGGGTTTCGTGTGTGCGGCGGGGGTCAGTCAGTTGCTGGGCAACCTGCTGTTCGGACTCAGCCCGCTGGATCCGGTCACCTACCTGGGCATCGCGCTGCTCCTCGGCGGAGCGGGGTGGTTGGCGGCGATGGTGCCGGCGCAGCGCGCGCTGCGGACCGAACCGCTTGAGGTGCTACGCCATGAGTGAGTGGACGCCCCCGGCGCCGCTGCATCCGCGCACCTTCGCCATCCTCCTCGCGCTGGCCGGTGAGCCGCGGCACGGCTATGGCCTGATGGTGGACCTGCAGCAGGATCCCACGGAGCGCTGGTTCCTCGGGCCGGCGACGCTCTATCGCACCCTGCGGGAAATGGAAACGGCGGGGTTGATCAGTGAAGCTGCCGGGCCGGACGACACCGGTGGCGCGCCCCGCCGGTACTATGCGCTGACGCCACTGGGACGCCGGGCCGGCGCACGGGAAGCGGCCCGGATGAGTGCCCTCGCCTCGCGCTGGCAGGTGATGGCGCAGGGGTAGCGTCACGGGCCGATGCTGATGGAGAAGGAGGCGTCATCCGCGAAGCTCGCCTTGAATTCCTGGGTGGCATCGTCGGAGACATTCTCGAAGGCGTAGATCTCCACGGCGACATAACGGGTGCCGACCGGCAGGAGCGTGGTCACCGTCGCCTCTTCCCAGGTGTCAGAGTCCGCATCGGTCAGGATCGACGCTGCGGCAATATTGGTCGCCGTGGCGTACGCGCCCGGGAATCCCGCTGGGGTACCGGGGAACGGCAGCACACGGAGATCGAAGCGGTTGTCCTCCTCTGCCGGCCCATTGAACATGTTGCGATTGAACCAGACGGAGGCATGGGCTTCAACCTGGCCGGCGTCGATCTCGGTGGCGTAGGCGGACAGGTCGACCAACTGCCACTGCTGGCTGGAGAACAGGCCGACCGCCCCGCCGGTGGAGCCGGTGGCCAGGAACCTGAGGGCGGTGCCGACGCCCCGCCCCGTGGCAAGACGATCAACCAGATCTCCCTGCCACATACCGGTCACTGCCGGTAGCGGACCGACGCCCACGTTGACCTCGAATCCGCCGTTGTTCAGCAGATTGAGCCCGGCCTGTTCGTCGGGCTGAAAGTTGGCCATCACGCGGAACCCGGTGTCGGCGCCCGCTGAAAAAGTGAGCGTACAGACCTGACCGGCGGTGCTGGAGCACCCGCTCCAGCCGGCAAACCTGGTCATGGTGCCAGGGACGGCGGTCAGGGTGAAGATGCCTCCCGCGCCCGCATCCTCAAACTCATCCTGGCAGGTCGACAACACCGTGGACCCGGTGAACTCGCAATTGATGGCCACCGCCGGCTCGTCCGAGACTACGCTCCCCATCCCCTGGCCCTCGGAGAGGACGACCACCCTGATGAGCTGGAATGGATTGGTCTCCCCGGTGAAGGGGTCGGAGGAGCCGCAGGCGGAGAGGACTGCGCCCCCCAGAACGAGGGCCAGCACCGACCAGCGGACCGGCGACGAGGGACGGGACATGACGAACTCCTTGGGTACGGGCGGACGCAGGTGCCTCTGATGGTGAGACGCACCGGGTGGCCATTCATTCCCTCGGTCCTGCTGCGCTACCAATCGGCGGTCCCCCGCACTACCGTCCTCTTCATGCGTGCCATTGTGCTTGCCGCCGCCGGCGGCCCTGAGGTCCTGCAGCTGCGTGAGGTCCCGACGCCCGAACCGGGGCCGGGACAGATCCGGGTCCGAGTGGTTGCCGCCGGTCTCAACCGGGCCGACATCCTGCAGCGGATGGGGCGATATCCCGCTCCCGCAGGGTGGCCGGCCGATATCCCCGGGCTGGAGTACAGCGGAACGGTGGAGGCGGTGGGTGAAGGGGTACGGCGCTGGCGCCACGGCGACCGGGTGATGGGGCTGGTGGGCGGCGGCGCCTACGCCGAATACGTGGTGGTGGACCAGGGCGAGGCGCTGGCGGTTGCGGCTTCCATGGAGCTGACGGACGCCGCCGCCATCCCCGAGGCCTTTCTCACCGCCTGGGATGCGCTCACTATCCGGGGTCGGATGCACGCCGGGGAACGGGTGCTGATCCACGCGGTGGCCAGCGGTGTTGGTACGGCGGCGATCCAACTGGTGCGGCGACTCGGCGGCGTCAGTGTCGGTACCTCGCGCACCCCCGCCAAGCTGGAGCAACTGGTCGCCCTCGGCCTCGACGAGGCGATCGATACCAGCGCGAGCGCCTTCGGTGCCCAGCTCGCCGCACCGGTCCATGTCATTCTGGATGTGCTTGGTGGGCCGGCCCTGGCGGAGAACCTGGCTGCACTCGCCCCCCGTGGACGACTGGTCATGCTGGGGCACCTGCAGGGCGCGAAGTCGCCCGAGCTCAGTCTCGAGCCGGTGCTCCGCAAACGACTGGAGATCATCGGCAGCGTCATGCGGACCCGGTTGGTTGAGGAACGCATCCCGCTGGTGGCGGCGTTCGCCGCCGAGGTGCTGCCGTGGTTTGCCGGGGCGGATGCGCTGCGACCGATCATCGCGGCGAGAATGCCGATGACGGAGGTGGCGGAGGCCCATCGGCAGATGGAGCAGGACGCCAACGTCGGGAAGATCGTGCTGACCTGGTAGTCGAACCAGGAAAGTGCGAACCGGAACGCAGAGGCGCCGAGGGCTCGCAGAGGACACAGAGAAAAACGGTGGAGGTGGGCGTAGAGCTCGCCTGGTCGACCCGACCACCACCATCTGCTTCCGCTGCGCCAATAGCCGCAACGTGGATGTACCAGGAACCGCCTCCGCGTTGCGGTTCGTGCACAACCTGCCCCAACTTGAAGCCCCCTCTCGGCCCAACGAACGATCGCTGTAGCGATCCCGTCATTTCACGGCCGATCTCTCCTGCCGTTCTCACCGGCCGTTTTCAGTCCTCGCCGCCCCCACCTCGTCTTGATCCGATCGATGGCATGCTGCATGGCCTGCTGCCGCTCCCGGTCTGACCCATCACCGCCGAGCCGCGGTGCCGCGACCGAGTCCCTCTGGGAGTTCTTCGAGGCAGAGCCGTCCAATCCGAGTTCCAGCTGGGGATCCGCTTCCAGAAACCGGTCGACCACTACGCCGATGGCGCGCAGCGCGACGGTGCGCGGTTCGAGCCGGAGGGCGCGGCGGGCCGCCTCGTACAGTTCGCCATCCAGTGCGGCCATCGGCACCGCCATGCTGCGGCGGACGGTCATGTAGTCGGTGTAGGCCAGGTGCAGGGTGAGCCGGCGGGCAACGAGCTGGCGGGCACGCAACCGGCTGCCCAGGCGTTCGGTCAGGTGGCGCAGTATCCGGTGCAGCAGTTCGCGCGAATTGCTGTCGTTGCCCAGGGTATGCACCGCCCGGAACTCCGCCTTGACCGCTGGCGGGAGCACGGGTCGCTGGTCGATCCCGCGGGCGTGGGCGCCGAGGGTGCGACCGGGGGGGCCGAAGACGGCGGCCAGCTCCTGGTCGGCGATCGCCTGGATCTCGCCGATACGCTCGAGCTGGTAGTCGTCGAGCCGAGTGCGGATGCGGTCGTCCAGATCGGGCAGCAGCACCACCGATTCGGGGGCGAGGAAGCCGGCCTCGGTGCCGCTGTCCACACCCAGCGCCTGGCCGCCGGTCCGCTCCACCGCCTGCTGGTCGGTCCAGCTCTTGAGTACGGTCGACGCGGCGTGGCTCACCAGCTTGTTGCCGGCGACGCCGACCGCCAGCGGCAGCCGCAGCCGTTCGCGCGATTCGCGCCACAGCTTCATGGCGACGTCGATGGGCGGACCGAAGAGTCGGCCGGTGCCGGTGATGTCGAGATAGGCGTGGCCGTAGCCGCGCGGCTCGATGATGGGGGCGTAGCGTTGCAGGATCTCGTGCAGGGCGCGTGAGGCGCGGGCGTAGAGCTGGGGGTTGGGTGGCCGGAGGATCAGGTCGGGACAGACCTTCTTCGCCTTCGCCACCGGCATGCCGCGCGTGATCCCCGCCATCCGCGCCTCGGCCGAGAGCGCGAGAATCGTGGCGCGATCAGCGCCGGGCGCGGCGACCGCGACGGGGCGCTGCCGCAGGCCGGGCGCCACCAGCCCTTCGACCGTGGTGCAGAAGGCGGGCGGGTCGATGGAGAGGACGGTGCGGGGGAGCATGGGGGTGGTGGCGGCGGAGTATGGCGAGGATCAGGAGTTACGAGTCACGAGTCACGGGTCACGGCTTGTGACGTGCGACTCGTGACTCGCGACTCATGCCCCTCACCCCTGCCCAGGCGTGTGATAGAAGAATTCCTCCCGCACGATCTTGCCGTCCTTCACCGTGTAGTGCGCCAGTTCCTGCATCTGCATCCGGCGGTTGGCGGGCTTGAAGGTGACGTCGTAGTTGTAGTGCACCACGAACTCATGGTCGGCGAGGTAGGGGCCCTTCACGCCGGCGGAATGGACGTCGTGGTTGGCGAGCCACCACTCGTTCTTGCCGCGGACGGCGTCGAGGCCCTTCATTTCGGCTGGCATCTCTTCATTCCCCATCGGTTCGATGCTCACGATGTTGGGCGAATAGAGTCGGGCGATGGCTTCCAGGTTCTTGCCTTCGCGGCAGAGGGCGGTGAGCTCCTGGGCGACGGCGGCAGTTGAGGCGGGCATGGGATTGCTCTCAGGTGTTGGGGTTAGGGACGGGAACGGGGAACAGGGAACAGGGAACAGGGAACAGGGAACAGGAGGAACAGGGAACAGGGAACAGGGAACGGGGAGACAGGGAACAGGCCGAGACCATAGGGGCCTTGTGCAACGGCGCTGCAACAGGGACGAATCGGATCGGGTCTTGTTTCACGGCTGATTGGTTCCTCATTTTCTCCGTTCCCCGTTCCCCTGTTCCCCGTTCTCCTTTATAACAGCACTCCCTGCTGCTCTGCCACGGCCTTTGCTGCACGGGTCGGAATTCGTTCCTGTTTACTGGTCGTTGGCTCGAATCCGTACTCGCGTTGCAGCAGGCGCAGGCGCAGGGCGAGGGCGTCGGTGTACTCCTTGCCCGGGGAGTCGCCGTGGGCGTAGCGTCGGGCGTAGCGACCGGTCATCTCGGGGAATTCGTGGGCCAGGTGGGGCAGGAAGCGGGCGCGTGCCGCGGGCCCGAGTCGGAGCGCCGACCCGTGCACGTAGCGCGCACCCGCCGCCCGCCCCGCCTCCATGACGGCCGCCAGCTGCTCGCGGCTGTCGCTGATGCCCGGGACGATCGGGGCGAGCATGATCCCGGCGCGGATGCCGCCATCGGTCAGTCCCTTGAGGGCGCGGAGCCGGGCGTGGGGCGCGGGGGAGCGGGCCTCGAGTCGGCGGAGCAGGGCGGCGTCCACCGAGGCGATGGAGAGGTGGACCGAGAGATCGTGGCGTGTGCTCAGCTCCTGCAGCAGCGCCAGGTCCCGCAGGATCAGCGGCGACTTGGTGATGATGCCGAGTTTGAGGCCCCGCCACCCGCGCAGGGCATCGAGGATGCCGCGGGTGAGCTGAAAGCGGCGTTCGGCCGGCTGGTACGGATCAGTGGCGGTGCCGATCACCAGGGTGGCGCCCGCCAGCTTCGCGGGGAAGAGGGTCCGGGTGAGCACCGCAGCGGCGGAGGTCTTCACCAGGATCCGCTTCTCGAAGGCGAGCCAGGCAGGCATGGACTCAGGGTCAAGTTGCGGTGCTTCGCGGGTACGCGGGTAGGCGGGTAGGCGAGTAGGATCTTCCGCTATCGGGACGTGCTCGCCGGTCCCCGACGTGTCATCGTTGCTACCCGCGTACCCGCCTACCCGCGTACCCGCCTCCCGCTCCACCGTCCACCGATGGGTCTCCCTGGCATAGCAGTAGGTGCAGCCGAACTCGCAGCCGATGTAAGGATTGAGCGACCAGAAGCCCATGCCGGTGGTGGAGGGCGGGTTGAGGATCGCCTTGACCGGCACCTCGTGGAAGGAGGCGCCACGGTGCTGCTGCTGGTCCAGGACCGGCAACGCGGTGCGGGCCGGTTCGGCGAGGAGGGGGAGCTGGTTGGTGGTACGTGGCATCGGCGCATCCCTTCTATCTATCTATGTGCGGTTTTCTCGCCGGGGGCTGAAGCCCCCTCTCGGCCAACAGACGAATCGCTGAAGCGATGTCGGGTTCCCTCGCCCGCTTCTTCACCCCGCTGTTCTCACCCGCTACTCTCACCTGCTACTCTCACCTGCTTCTTTCACCTGCAGTTCTCACCCGCTGCTCTCACCTGCCGTTCACACCTGCTTCTTCACCCGCGTTGCCGGGGGCTGAAGCCCCCTCTCGGCCAACAGCGCAATCGCTGAAGCGATGCCTGGTTCCCTCGCCCGCTTCTTCACCCCGCTGTTCTCACCCGCTACTCTCACCCGCTACTCTCACCTGCTTCTTTCACCTGCCGTTCTCACCTGCTTCTCTCACCCGCTACTCTCACCTGCTTCTTTCACCTGCCGTTCTCACCTGCTTCTCTCACCCGCTACTCTCACCTGCAGTTTTCACCCGCTGTTCTCACCTGCAGTCCTCACCCGCACTTCGCCCACCCGCATTGCAGGCAGGAGATACAGCCGGAGTTATGGCTGACTGGCCCGGCGCATTCGGGGCAGACACGGATGTAGATGGTGGGCAACAACTTAGGCTTCTGCGGTGTGGCGGTGGTCATAGTAGTGTCCGTCCTTCGGCGGGGTACAGGTGGCTGACCCGAATATAACCCGAAGATCGGAGGCGTCAAGAAACGCGGGGGATAAGAGGCAGGAGGTGTCTCCTAGTTCACTTGTCCGCGGCCTTGAAATCGATCACCCGCAGTGGCATGATCATCCAATCATCTCCACAACGTTAGGCAGCGGGATTCATCAATCCGAACTGGAGCACATGGAGCCGTTCAAGCTATTCACTGACATCCTAGAGCCAGATCCCAGGCAAGTAGGAATGGTGCTAGTTGATGCTAGGACAGGTTCTAAGAGGCCTATGGGACTTGAAGAACATCATGAGGGAATCGCAAGCGTAGTGCTGAACAAGGAAGTGCCTGAAGACATTCAGGTTCAATTCACTTCAGCGAAGCATTTGCTCTTGTACAGTTGGTTTGTTTATCGCCTTGGTGTGATAGCAGAACAACACGCCTATTCGACCTTGGAGTTAGCACTCGCAACTGTGTACGGGGAAGTCGATAAGCCCAAACCCATAACACTAGCTCCACTCTTGCGAAAGGCTGTACAAGATGGACGAGTCCGCGATGAAGTATTTCTCCCGCATCGTCGTCGGATCATTCCAGTGATTACGGGGAATCCGATATTATGGGGCGGTGCTACGGCAAGTCCCGTGGAAGCGGCCACCCAAAAACACTTACCCGCCAACGTTCACCGGGATCGCGTCACACGCAGCACCCTCGGCGGTACCTCCATGGAACTCTGCGCCTCTGCGTTGAACCCCGTCCGAGCCAAACCCAACATCAGGGATCGGCTCGCAAGGAATTCAACGCAGAGGCGCGGAGGACCACTCGAGGGTTCGCAGAGAAGAACAGAGATGATTGGGTGGTGCTATGGCAAGGTCCGTGGAAACGGCCACCCCAAAACACTTACCCGCCAACGTTCACCGGGATCGCGTCACATGCGGCACCCTCGGCGGTACCTCCGTGAAACTCTGCGCCTCTGCGTTGAACCCCGTCCGAGCCGAACCTTCAACCCGCTACATATCCTCCAGCGGCCGCACCTCGCACTCCCCTTCGAATTCCGGCCAGTGCTGCAGGTGGATCTCCATGAACCGCTGGGCGATCTCGCGTCCTTTCGCTTCCGTGGGCACCTCCACGATCGCGTAGCCGCCCACCACTTCCTTCGACTCCGTAAACGGGCCGTCGATCGTGCTCAACTTGCGTCCGCTCATCCGGACCTTGTAGGCGTCCCTGGTCGGCTTGAGACCGGCAGTGTCCTTGAGCACACCATTCTTCATGTTCTCCTCCACGAACGCTCCCATCGCCTCGTACAGTCCGGGCGGCACTTCCTGGTTGCGATAGTCTTCGGTGTGCTTGATCATCATGAGGAATTTCATAGTGCCTTCTCCAGGTCGTTCAGCGGATGAATGTCAGCGAGTGGTGAGCAACGGGGACGATGCGGTACGGCGGTGCGACACGGCCCGAAGGCCGCCCCGGCCCCGGCACACGCTCAGGGCCAGGAGACCCACGACCAGCGGGACCATCGCGCCGGCCACGCTGCCGATCGCGGTGACCACGGTCGCACCGGCCATGATAATGACCAGACCCGCTGCGGCGAGTGGCGTGAGATACTGATGGACCCGGAACAGCCCCGGCAGGACCAGTCCCAGGCCGCCCAGCACCTCGGCCACGCCGATGAAATGCAGGAACCAGCCGGGGAACACCACCGGCCCCTGCTGCATGGCGGCGACCGGCATAATGAACTTCGTGCTCCCGGCGAACAGGAACAGCAGGGCGAGCAGGGCCTGGGTGGTCCAGAGGAAGATGTTGATTTTCTTGGTGTTACGCGACATGGTCGACTCCGCGACGGGGTGATGATTGACTGCCTTCTATCAACCCGTCGAACGGCGCCCCCCGAAATCGACAATGCGACTGGATCGCCTGAAATCCGGTCGCCTGGCGCACCGAGGCGGGGCTTAACCTCCGTCGCCCCCACCGGTACCTTCGACGGTGGCCTTGCTGACGCATGTGGTGCACACGACGTCATGATGCCCGGAAATCGGAAGAGTGGTGGGTGCAGGACGGGCAGGTACCACCCTGCCGCGACAGCGTGGATGCGTGCCACACGTGCCGTTTCGGGATGGCCCTTACCCGTCCCATGCGGACTAGTTCTGCTCCGCCTCCTACAATGCGGACTGGAGCAGCGCCCGGTCGAGTCCAGTGAAGGAGGAAAGGCTAAGAAACGCGCGGGTCGCGCCGCCCTCGATTCCGGGTTCGGCCCAGGCCTGGTCGAGCCGGAGACCGGAAGCGGTATCGGCCTAGAAAGGGCCAGGCCACCCCGGGGATGGCATGACGAACGAGCGCACATTTTTCGACGGACGGAACGACCGGCACTGAAGAAAGACGATGGCAGAAGACGAATGGCGGATCGCAGAGATACTCTGCCATCCGCCATCCAATCAGTGATGCTTCGCCGCTCGCGACACGCGCAGGGCCGACACGGTAAAGGGGTTCGACAGCCGCGGATCAACCAGGAACTGCTCATCGGTGAGCGATTCCAGGAAGGCGATCACGTCATCGATCTCCGCATCGGAAATCGCAAACCCGCGAATCAAGCCGGACTTGAGCGGGCTGAGCCGGCCGTCCCCCGCGTTGGGCCCGGATTCGATCAGTCGCCCACCGCGGGCGTAGTGCTGGATCACCTCACGCAACGTCGCGATGCTGCCATCGTGCATGTACGGTGCCGTGATGGCCACATTGCGCAACCCGGCCGGCCGGAACCGCCCGCGATCGTCCAGGTTCCCGGTCAACTCGTAGATCCCCTGGTTGCCAAGCGGATACCCACCGGTGCCGCCCACGTTGTACAGCCCGTTGTTGAAGAACGGGTAGGTGATCGTGCCCGAAGTCGTTCGCTGGTCGTGGTACGAGGTGGAAAAGTTGAGCCCGCTGTGGCAATGAAAACATTCCATCCGCTCGGAGTTGAACAGCTTCAGTCCCCGGATCTGCTGCGCGGTCAGTGCGGTGCTGTCACCCAGGTAGTAGCGGTCATAAGGACTGTTCCCCGACACGATGGCGCGGCTGAACGTTGCCAGCGCGAAGACCACCTGGTTGAGGGTTGCCCCAGGAGGACTGTCGGGAAAGGCCTCGGCGAACAACCGCTGATACATGGTGTCATCGCTGAAGCGCTGCAGGACTTCCGCCCGGATGCCATCGGTCACGCCCAGCTCGATCGGATTGTCGGAGAGAATCGGCACCCGGATCTGGTCCTCGAGGTCCAGCAGGACGTTGTTGCCCCAGGTCAGCGTGGAGAAGTACGCCGTATTCGCCAGGCCCTGGCTATTCCGGGGATGGGCCTGGCCGGTGGAACCCAGGGCCGTCGCCCGTCCGTCGGTGAAGGCCAAGGCCTGCTCATGACACGAGGCACAGGACTGCGTCTGGTTGGCGGAGAGCCGGGTGTCGTAGAACAGGCGCCGTCCGAGCTCGAGCTTCTCGGCCGAGACCGGGTTGTAATCGGGAACCGCCGGCACGGCGAAATGAGAGGGCAGGTGCAGCAGGGTACGCACGTCGGGGCCTGAGCGGGGAGCGGTGCCGTCGCCATCGCACGACGACAGCACCACCGCCCCGACCAGGATGGCCAACTGCGAAGCTGGCCGAAATCGCATCGCTCAGTTCGCGACGACGAAGACGGTATTCAGGGCCGGACTCGCGACGCCGGTGGCGACCGTGAGTCCGAGGTTGCTGAAGATCGGATCGGTGTCGGGCTGGCTGTCGCCCGAGTGACAGGCGACGCCCGGCACCAGCGGACCACCCGGGGCCGACTCGACCTTGAAATCGAGATTGGCCAGCAGCGCGTCGAGATCAATGCCGACCGTGCTGGTCAGGTGGAAGTGACTGAAGGACACGCGCGGGGTGTTGACCTTGCCGCAGGTGTCGCGATCGGTCATGGCGCGCGTCCCGTCCCCGCCGCAATCGGTGCTGCCGACATGCAGGTACCCTTCGCCCGCGACGCTGTCCTGGATGGTGAAGTTGAAGACCAGGTGGCGATAGGCGTAGGCCCACGACCAGTGCATCTCGGCCAGGGGTGACGGCGCATCGGCGTCGGTATGGGTGGCCAGCACATTCTTCATGAGCGGCTGGGGAATCCCGACGTCGAAGCTGATGCTGTGCACGTTGTCGGGCAGGCTCATGCCGGTGATGGCGGAGTTGACGCGTGCCGTCCCCTCCGGAAAGCTCAACCCGGTGCCGGCGCAGGCCCCGCCGGTGGTCGAGGTCAGGTCGATCAGCGCCACCGAGCCGGACGAGTTGCTGTACTGGAAGTCGTTCTGGTCGAGCTCGACCCGGACTTCCTGGCCGGCGTCGTCATAGAACTTGAGGTTGCTGATGTAGAACCGCAGGTCGCTCATCTGGATGGAGGCGGTGCCCCCGGGGCCGAACCCGGTCAGCACGTCACCGCACCCGACGGCCGCACCATTGTGGATCGCGGCGAAGTTGAGGGTGAACGGCTCCAGGTTCTCGGACGAATCGTTTGAATCGCTGCAGGCAGCGAGGGCGGCGAGGGCCATCAGGCTGAGGCCAACGCCACGGGACAGGGTCGGACGCATGCAAGTCTCCGCAACAGTCGATTGAGTGTACGCGCGCGCCGAAGGCACGACACGTTTACCGGCAGGGATGGATGCCGGTCAGAGTGTGATCAACTCGAGAACTCAGACTGAGACGGGAGGAGCCAGTGCGGGCGGGAGGAGATACCGCGAAGTGAAGGGCTCGACGGTGCGGAAGGCGAACGTCGGTACAGGGAAGCTGGCCTCAAGCCCCTGGCCGAGGACGGCGGCGGCAGTCGGCAGAGCCAGCGCGAGGGGGCAGCAAGCGTGATCGATGCAGCGACAGGGGGAGGGCACTCCGCCGTCCTGCTGCCCACCATGATGATGAGCCCCAGGCTCATGGTGTGCCTCAACGGCAGGCATCGACACAACGCAGTTGTGCCGCAGGGAGGGCACAACACCGTTGAGCGCGAACACCGCGAACAGCAGCAGCGCGGCAAGGCGGGATGGGACCAGTCGCATGAAACGGTATGATGGCACAGGGGCCGATTCGGCGCAACTCCATGAGCACATTCGTCTCCTGGAACCGGCGCAGGCAAGACTACCATCGGCAGCAGCCGAGCAAATCTGGGTCGGCCACAGGAAGATGTTGACTCTCTTGCTGTTACGCGGCATGGGTGACTCGGCGACAAGGCGAAATTGACTGCCTTCACTCAACCCCTCGAACGGCCGGTCGCCCGGCCCACCGGCGCGGGGCTTAACCTCCGTCGCCCCGTCCGGTACCTTCGAACCCATGACCTCCCTTGACCGCCGCTCCTTCGTGGCCGCCGCCGCGTCGCTCGCCGCCGCGTCCATCTCCCGTCCTCGACCCGCACTCGCCATGAGAGCCCACGGCAGCACCGACGATCCCCTTGGGGTACGGGGCGACTTCCCGATTGTCGGTCATCGCACCTTCCTCAATTCCGCCTACATCGCGCCAATCCCGCGGCAGGTCGTGGCGGCTGGCCACGCATTCCTCGAGGAGAAGGCCCAGCACTCGTTCCAGCTGGGCCCGCTGCTGCACAAATGCGATGAAGTGCGCGGCCAGTTCGCCCGGCTGATCGGCGCGACGGCCCCCGACCAGGTGGGCCTGCTCTTCTCAACGGCCGAAGGGGAGAACGTGGTGGCGGCGGGGCTCGACCTGCAGGCCGGCGACAACGTCGTGATCGACGAACTGCACTATGACACGGAGTTTGTGCTGTATCGTACGCTGGAGCAGACGAAGGGCATCGAGCTCAGAATTGTGAAGCATCGCGACGGCACGGTTGCCGCCAGCGATTTTGAGCCGCTGGTCGATCGGCGGACTCGGCTGGTCTCGGTCGCCTGGGTCTCGCACCGGAACGGCTTCCGGCATGACATGCGCGCCATCGCCGAGGTGGCCCACGCCAGTGGCGCACTGGTGTACGCCGACGCGATCCAGGCGGTAGGAACCTTTCCCGATCGATGTCGTCGCCGCCGAAATTGACGTGCTCTGTGCCGGCTCCTACAAGTGGCTGCTGGCGGGATGGGGCGTGGCGCCGCTCTATGTCCGCCCCGCGATCGCGGACCGACTGCAGCTCGACCGTTACGGGGAGATGCACGCCAATGAGCGCCCTGATCACAGCTTCGAGATCGAGACCAGCGCCAAGCGCTTCGATTACTGCAGTCGCGCCTTCGGCGATGTCTATACCCTGGGCGCGGGGCTGGCGTACCTCGAGCAGGTCGGGATCGGGCGGATCGAGGAACACACGATCAACGGGCTGGCGGCCCAACTCCAGCAGGGGCTCGACCGGCAGGGCCACCGGCTGTTCACCCCGCTGGGCAATCGCTCCTCGATCGTCACGTTCTACACCACGAAGCCGATGGCCGACGTGCGCGCCGCCTTCTCGGCGGCGAACGTGGAAGTGACGGTGCGCACCGGAGCGGTGAGGATCGCGCCGGCGCTGTTCAATACGGCCGAGGACATCGAGCGGTGCCTGGCGGTGACGAAAAGGCTGTTGTAGCCGGCCTTGGCTCGGACGGGGTTCAACGCAGAGGCGCAGAGTTCGACGCAGAGGCCGCCGAGGGTACGGCGCGTGGTGGGATTCTGCCGGGATTGGCGGGTAGGTGTTTTGGGGTGGCCGCTTCAACGGGCCTCGCCATGGGCGCCCCCAAAAATCACTTTTTCTCTGCGACCTCTGCGAATGCTCGGCGCCTCTGCGTTGAGCTGTTCCGCAGTGCCTCTGCGTTGAGCTGTTCCGCTCGGACCGTCTACCGGAACGTGCCCGGGCTGAACTGGTACCGCTGCAGCGGCACACCGACCTCGTCTTCCGCCGCCCACAGGCCGAGTTGCTCGGTCCACCGTGTATGCTGCAGCCGGCGACCGCGCAGCAGGAGGAAACCGGCGGCCCGCGCCGCCTGGATGCCCAGACGCGTCAGGTCCTTCAGTGAACGGAGGACGGTGCCGCGTCGCTCCTGCACGATCCGCCGCGCGCCGGTCCGACCGATGCCGGGGACCCGCAGCAACTGCTCGAACGGGGCGGTGGTGACTTCCACCGGGAAGCGCTCCGGGTGCGTCAGCGCCCAGGCGAGTTTGGGATCCTGCGCCAGCGGCAGATTGTCGTTGGCACCGGTGACCAGCTCGTCCACATCGAAGTGGTATTGCCGCAGCAGGTGTTCGGCCTGGTACAGCCGATGCTCCCGCAGCGCCGGTACGGCCGCGACGTTTTCCATCGGCGTATCGATGATCGGTCGGAAGGCGCTGAAGTGGACATGATGCACTTCACCCTGGCCCCGAAGCCGCGCCACGCTCTGCAGCAGGGTGCGATCGGAATCCGGCGTGGCGCCCACCACGAACTGGGTGGTGATCCCCGAGGCCCCCTGGGGACGCAGGGGGTCAACCGGACGACCGTGGGCCTGCGCCGCCCGCTCCAGCGCCACCAGGCCGCGCACCTGTTCCAGGTTCTTCAGGGAGACATCGAGGTTCTTCTCCGGCGCGATCGTGGCCAGCGAGGCACCACACGGTGTCTCGAGGTTGAGGGAGACCCGGTTCGCGAGCGCCGTGAGCCGCGCGATCTGCCCCTCCTCCGCTCCCGCTACCAGCTTCACGTGGATGTAGCCGTCGTAGCGATGACGCAGCCGGAGCAGTTCGAGCACCTCGATCAGGTCGTTCACCACCTTCACCGGTCGCCCGGGAATACCGGTGGTGATGAAAAGCCCATCGCACCACCCGCGTGCCCGTGCCCCCAGGAAGATCCGCACCAGTTCGTCCGGCTTGAGCAGGGTGCGGGGCAGATCCCGGTCCCGCCGCATGGGGCAATAGTGGCAACTGTAGCTGCAGGCGTTGGTCATCAGGATGCGCAACAGCCGAATCTGCATCCCCGGCAAAGGTGCCAGGGTGCGGATATTGACGGGCCGCAGTGCGCCAGCCGCCTCCATGTTTCGGAGCCGAGGCGGGAGACCTTCGCGGTCCTCCGTCGCAAGACTCATGAGGACGGCGAGTTTCTGCTCCAGATCGGGGGTGCGCAGCATATCGGACCTGCCAGTGGGGGCCAGGTCCAATATACCGAATAAACACCGAAGTTCAATCGTCAGCGGATATCTGGAAAATCCCAAGCCGAATCCATCAATGATTTGAACCCGGCAACACGGAATTTCAGTTCGATCCAGGCGGTCCGGGATCGGCGGAAGGGAAATTGGCGTCACCGCTTGCGAACCGGCGGTCCGGCGTCCCACCTTGCCAGGATGGCCCCCGACACATGGGAACGAATCCAGGCGCTGTTCCAGGCTGCGACCGCCCTCGCCCCTGAGGCACAGGCGGCGTACCTCGCGGAAGCGTGTCCCGAGGACGCGGAGATCCGGGCCGAGGTACTGGGCCTGCTCGCGGCCGATCGGGACTCCGGTGGTCGGCCCTTTCTGAGCCAGGCGGTCGACGACGCGCGGGCGTCCCTGAGCGCCGAGGCCGGCACCGCCCGGATCGGGGAGCAGGTCGGCCCCTATCGGCTGGTGCGCGAGCTGGGGCAGGGCGGCATGGGCACCGTCTACCTCGCCGAACGGGTCGATGGCGAGTACTCCACCAGGGTCGCGATCAAGTTCGTCCGCGGGATCCTCGCGGCGCCGGAACTGGCCCGGCGGCTCCGGGTGGAGCGTCAGGTTCTCGCCGACCTGACCCATCCCAACATCGCCTGGCTGCTCGATGGCGGGCACACCGAGGATGGCACCCCGTATCTGGTCATGGAGTACGTCGACGGGGTCGCCGTCGATCAGTGGTGCGAAGAACAGGGGCTGGACCTCTCCGAACGACTGGCGCTGTTCCGCCAGATCTGCCTCGCGGTGCAGCACGCCCACCAGGCGCTGATTGTCCACCGCGACCTCAAGCCGTCGAACATCCTCGTCACCGCCGATGGCACGCCCAAGCTGCTCGACTTCGGGATCGCGAAGCTGATTACCGCGCCCGATGCCGGGGAGACGGGGACGCTCCGCGCGATGACACCCGCCTACGCCGCACCGGAACAGGTGCGGGGCGAGCGGATCTCGGTCGCGACCGATGTCTACGCCCTCGGCGGCCTGCTCTACCGCCTGCTGGCCGATCGCACCGCCATCGAGCTGTCGGGCGTCTCGATGGGCGAGATGGAGCGCCGCATTACCGAGAGCGAGCCACCGCCACCGTCGAGCGTGGCGACCGGCGCGGCGGTGGCCTGGCGCCGCACCCTCCGGGGCGATCTCGACACCATCATCCTGAAGGCGCTGCGGAAGGAACCGGCGCGACGCTATGCCTCGGTGGAGCAGCTCACGGATGACCTCGACCGCTATGCCAGCGGACGCCCGGTCCGGGCCCGGCCCGCCACCTGGCGCTATCGCGGTGGGAAGTTCCTGCAGCGGAACCGCGCCGCCGTGCTGGCGGCGGGGGCGGTGCTCCTCCTGACGACCGGGTATACGGTCCAGCTGGGCCGGGAACGGGACCGGGCCCGGCTGGAGGCGGCCAAGGCTGGTCAGGTCGCGGCATTCCTTCAGAACCTGTTCGAAGTCTCGGACCCGAGCCAGTCGCGCACCGAGACGATTACGGCGCGGGAGCTGCTCGACCGCGGCGCCGCCCGCATCGCGGGTGAGCTGCAGCAGCAGCCGGAAGTCCAGGCGACGATGATGGAGACGATCAGCCGGGTCTATCACTCGCTGGGGTACTACCAGCCGGCCCTCGACCAGGCGGCGGGGGCGCTGGCGATCCGGCGGCGGAGTGGCAAGGCCACCGAGGAACTGGCCGATGCGGAGACCGCCTATGGCGCCGCGCTCGAAGGGCTGGGCCAGATGGACAGCGCCGTAGCGCACCATCGCGAGGCGCTGCGGATTGAGCGCGTGCTGCATCGCGGCAACCACGAACACCTGGTCATGGCTCTCGCCACGCTGGGTGCCAATCTCAAGGACGGCAGCGCCCACCTGAGTGAAGCAGAGACGGTGTTCCGGGAGGCCCTGGCGATGCGCGAGGCCCTCGGACCGAACGGTGGATCACTGGCTATGCTGTCGGACGGACTGGCCAGCTCCATTGGATGGCAGGGCAGGTACGCCGAGGCCGAACCCTGGTTCCGACAGGCGGTGACACTGGTCCGCGCCCGGGTGCCCGTCGACTCCGCGGTGCTCTCCATCGCCCTGCACAACCTGGCGCTGAATCTGAGAAGCATGGGCCGCATCGACGAGGCGATCGAGCTGGAGCGTCAGGCGCTGGCGGTCGGGGTGGGGTTCTATGGACCGAACCACCCGTACAGCGGGTCAACCCGCAACGGCCTGGCCATGGCGCTGCGGGACCGGGGGGATCTGGCCGAGGCCGAGGCGCTCTTCCGAGTGTCGCTCGCCGCCGACTCGGCCCGCCTTGGCCTGAAGCACCAGACCGTGGGATCCGACTACGGGTTGCTCGGCACCACGCTCCTGGCCCAGGGCAAGTTGGACGAGGCGGAGTACGCGCTGCGACGGGCGCTCGCCATCCGGCGCGCGGCGCTCGGGTCCGATCATCCCTATGTCGCCATCAGCATCAACGAACTGGCGGGGCTGTACCTCGCGCGCGGGAAGCTGGCCGAGGCGGAGTCCCGCTATCGCGAAGCGCTGCGACTGCGTCGGGCGCAACAGCCGCCGCATTATCCGTATATCGCCTACAGTCTGGTGGGCCTGGCCCGCACGCTGATTACAGAGGGTCGCGCCGCCGAGGCGAAGCCGCTGCTGGTGGAGGCGGACAGCATCCGCGGTGCAACACTGCCCGAGGGGCATCGGCTCCGGCTGGAGGTGGACTCGCTGCTGGGCCTCACCGGCGAGATCGCCGCAGCGACCACACGATAGAGGGAATGCCGGGGGTTGGGATACGTCACTCCAGTACAGGGCCGACAGTCGGTCGGCACCGCAGTCCACTACTGGGAGGCAGCAATGAAGAACAAGAAGCAGGTTCCGTCGCTCCGGGTACCGGAGGTGAGTGATGCGCAGGCCGAGGGGGTGAAGGGCGCGGCGGGTGGAGTGCCCGGGGCGCCGTCGATTCAGGCTGGGGGGATTCCGGGTGGGCCGACGATCGGGGCCGGTGGTATTCCCGGGACCCCGACCATCGGGGCGGGTGGCATTCCCGGACGTCCGCTGGATCGGTTTGGCGCCGGTGGTATCCCTGGCTGAGCCGGGGAGGGAGGCACTGGCGGGGAATGCCCGCCAGTGTGTGAGGCGCGATCAGTACAAAACACCGAGGCCGGGCAATTGCCCGGCCTCGTTTCAGCTTCACCCAGTTGCCGCAGTGACTCAGGCCTTGCGCACCAGATCCGCAGCGAAGTCGATCTTGAACTCCGAGTTACCGACCTGCGTCGTGGGGGTCTTGAAGACGCCCTTAACGCCAGAGATCAGAACCCCGCCCTTCACCTCGCTGGCCTGATCGGCGTTCAGCTTTTTCGACTTCAACGACGATACCTTCGCGCTCTTGGTCTTGCCCTTCTTGGCGGCCATAAACCATCTCCTGTCAGGTCGAATTGTGTTCAGTCCGACGCAGCATGCGTGACCCAAGGTCGGGGCCACGCATGTCGTTCAGCGATCCAGGAAGACTCAGGCCTTGAACTTCCAGGCGGACGAGGCGGCATCCAGCTTCCAGGCGGAGTTGCTGACCTGGGTCGTGGGGGTCTTGAAGACGCCCTGGGTGTTCGAGATCAGAGCCCCGCCCTTCACCGCGCCAGCCTGGTCCGCGCCGAGCTTCTTCGACTTCAGGGACGACACCTTCGCGCTCTTGGACTTGCCCTTTTTGGCGGCCATAAACCATCTCCTGTGTGGGACGGACGGAAGAATCTTTCTCTGCCTGAGGAACGTTGTGGAGCCCGATCTGTTCTCACGCCCTGGACCTTGCTCTTCCTGGACCGGGAACATTTGACTCCTGATGTACGCACCGGGGGGCTGGTCCTTCTCACCCTCCCCCGGCAGGGGCCCCCCCGACGTGCGGGAGGTCAGCCCCACCCCTGTTACAATTGAAAGCTCCAGTGACCCACCCATACCCGCACTCCAGCCCCAGCGACGCCGCCATGCGCCTTCGTCTCCTTGCCCCTGCCTTCGCCCTGGTGCTGCTGCCAGGCCTGCTCTCGGCCCAGACCAAGGCCGCCAACGCCAAGCCCTACCAGTTCACCATCGAGGACTACGCCCGCGCCGAGCGGATGCTCGCGCCGACCATCTTCCCGCTGGTGAGCGGCACCGCCAGCCAGGTGACCTGGCTGCCGAGCGGCCGGTTCTGGTACCGGGCCACGGCCACCGACGGCGCCGCCTTCTACCTGGTGGATCCGGTCAAGAAGACGCGGGAGCCGGCCTTCGACCACGACGCGGTAGCGCGGGCCCTCAGCACCGCGACCGGCAAGACGGTAAAGGGGGACAAGCTGTCCTTTACGGGGATGTCCGCCGACGGCGCCACTATCACGGTCATGGTCGACCGGAAGCCATGGAACTGCGACCGGGCCGGGAAGGGGTGCACCGCCGGGACGGCGCGTCCCGACGTCCCCCGTACCGCCAGTCTCTCCCCGGACAGCACCACCGTGGTCTTTATCCGGGACAACAATCTCTGGGCCCGGAACCTCGCCAGCGAGGCCGAGACCCAGTTGACCACCGATGGGATCCAGGACTTCGGCTACGCGACCAACAATGCCGGCTGGGTCCACAACGACAACCCGGTGGTGACCTGGTCACCCGATGGGAACCGCATCGCCACCTTCCAGCACGATGGACGGGGTGTGCGCGATATGGTGCTTGCCGGGACCAATCCCGGCGCCCCGACGCTGATGCAATGGAAGTATCCCCTCCCCGGCGACAGCGTGGTGTTCAGCATTCAGCGGGTGATCATCGACCGCGGGGCCGGCGGCGCACCCCGCGTGGTGCGGCTCAAGATGCCACCCGATGCGCATCGCTCCACCGTGAGCGACCACATCGCCTGTGACGACGGGAATGTCTGCGACGTGCAGTGGTATCCCGACGGCTCGCACCTGGCGTTCATCTCCAGCTCCCGTGATCACAAGGACGCCTGGCTCCGGGTCGCCGATGCCACCACTGGTGAAGTCCGCGAGGTGCTCCATGAGCAGAGCAAGACCCAGGTGGGTGATGCCTCACTGCCCGAAAACCTGTGGCAGATCCTCCCCGCCACCAACGAGCTGATCTGGTGGTCCGAGCGGGACAACTGGACCCAGCTCTACCTCTATGACCTGCGGAACGGCGCGCTCAAGAACCGGATCACCACCGGTGAGGGCAACGTCACCCGGCTGGTGCGGGTGGACGAGAAGGCTCGCCAGATCTGGTTCATGGCCAACGGCCGCGAGCCGGGGCGCGATCCCTACTTCCAGCATTTTTACCGCATCGGGTTTGACGGTAAGGGACTGACGCTGCTGACGCCGGAAGTGGCCAACCACTCGGTGTCGCTGTCGCCTAACGGCCGGTATTTCACCGATACCTACTCCACTCCCAACACGCCGCCGGTCACCGTGGTCCGCGATGCTGCTGGCAAGCTGGTGCAGTCGGTGGAGAAGGCCGACATCTCCCGGCTGGCGACCTCCGGCTGGCAGGCGCCCACCCCCGTGCGGGTGAAGGCGCGGGACGGTACAACCGACATCTACGGGCTGATGTACACCCCGACCAACCTCGATTCCACCAAGAAGTATCCCGTCATCGACCACATCTATCCCGGCCCGCAGGCGGGCAGCGTCGGTCCGCGTTCGTTCTTCCCCGCCCGCGGCGACAATCAGGCGCTCGCCGAACTCGGCTTCATCGTGGTCGAGCTGGATGGCATGGGGACGCCGGGACGGTCCAAGGCGTTCCACGATTTCTACTATGGCCGGATGTCGGACAACACCATTCCTGACCAGGTCGCCGGGTTGAAGGCGCTGGCCGAGCGCTACCGGTTCATCGACATCGACAACGTGGGGATCTGGGGCCACTCCGGCGGCGGGTTCGCCACCGCCTCGGCGATGTTCGACTATCCCGACTTCTTCAAGGTGGGCATCGCCGAGAGCGGCAACCACGACAACCGGGTCTACGAGGATGACTGGGGTGAGCGCTACCAGGGGCTCATGGTCACCGCCGAAGACAGCGCGGCCTACAACACCGCCGCGAACCAGTCCCGCGCGGCGAACCTGAAGGGCAAGCTGTTCCTGATTCACGGCATGATGGACGACAACGTCCCGCCCTACAACACCCAGCTGGTGGTGAAGGCCCTGATGAAGGCGGGCAAGGACTTTGACCAGATCATGCTGCCCGATGCCCACCATGGCTATGGCGCGGATGCGGCGTACATCATGCGTCGGCGGTGGGACTACTTCGTGCAGAACCTGCAGGGCAATCTGCCCCCCAAGGAGTACCAGATCGGGAAGCCGAAGCCGCCCGTTGTGCCCTAGCCGCTGACCCTGCCGGCAATGCTAACGGGCTCCGGGAACTCCCCGGAGCCCGTTGTCGCGCCGGGTCTACGGCCTACAGCAGCGCCCGTATCGCCGCCGTCTGCTTGTTGGCGCTGGTCATCTTGTCTTTCTGGACGCCATGCGTGGTCTTGCCATCGCCCCCGCGGATGCTCTCTGCCTCCAGGGGACGAACCGACTCATCCCTGAGGTTGGTGAGCTTCTTGCCCTTTTTTGCCTTTGCCATGTGATGCTCCCGGAAAGAGGTGCGCTGCCCTGGACTGTGGTCTCTCCCACTCAGATCGGATTCTTTCCCCCGCCACCGACAGATGGACGGACTCCCGGTCGGGCCGTACCTTGGATCCCATGGCCACCTCCCAGAGTCCCCTGCCGCCGCTCTACGATCGCTGGATGCGCGACTGCTTTGCGGGCGCCATTCCCAACGAACCCAAGGCAACCTGCAGCGACTGCGCGATGTGCGCAATTCCGGACGCGCCGACCCCACCGGGCAACCCGGTTTTCTACGACCCGACCACCAAGTGCTGCAGCTACATGCCGGTCATGTGGAACTACCTGACCGGCGCCCTGCTGGACGACCGCAGCCCGGAAGCGGCCCGGGGGCGCACCACCGTCGAAGCCCGGATCGATGGCCGCATCGCGGTGACCCCGATCGGGCTGGAGCGGCCCCCCGTGTACACCACGCTCTATGGGCACATCCCCGAGGCCTTCGGTCGGGCGCGCAGCATGCGCTGCCCGCATTACATCGAAGAGGGCGGGTTGTGCGGGGTCTGGCGCTCCCGGGAGTCGACCTGCGCCACCTGGTTCTGCAAGCACCAGCGCGGCGCAGTGGCCAAGGATTTCTGGGTCCGGCTGCACCGGCTGCTGGCGCTGGCGGAACGCCAGGTCGCTACCTGGTGCATGATCGAACTGGAGATCGGTACCGAGGCGCTGGCGGTGAACTTTCCGTTCCCGTACCGGCCCGAGACTCCGGTTACCGGGGCCGATTTCGACGGTCGGGTGACGCCGGAACGATGGAAGGCGCTGTGGGGCGCCTGGACCGGTCGCGAGCGGGAGTTCTATCAGGCGGCCGGCAAGCTGGTGAGCAAGCTCTCATGGGCCAGGGTCATGAGCATCGGAGGACCCGATCTGCAGGCTGCCGTCCGCGTCGCCGAGGTGGCGTATCGAAAGCTCATGACGCCCAAGCTCCCCTCCCATCTTCGTACCGGAACCTTTCAGGCTACCCTCGGCCCCGATGGCGGGGCGATCGTCACGACCTACTCGCCGGTCGACCCGCTGCGACTCTCCGCCGCCGTCCTCGAGATCCTGCCGTATTTTGACGGCCGTTCGACCAGCGCCGCGCGCCGCGCGATCGCCCGTGAGCGGGGGCTCACCGTCGAGGCGCCCCTGCTGCAGCGGCTGGTCGACTTCGGCGTGCTGGTGGACGCCGGCTGAGGCGGGGCTGGATCCGCATGCCATCCCAGCCACCGGCCCATCCTCGCGATCCGCTCCACGGCGTCACCCTGGAGACCATCGTCCGTACCCTCTCAGACCGCCACGGCTGGGCCGAGCTGGGGCGACGGATCCCCGTCCGCTGCTTCCTGTTCGACCCCAGTGTGAAGTCCAGTTTGACCTTCCTGCGGAAGACGCCGTGGGCCCGGGCGCAGGTCGAGGGCTGGTACGTGGAGGAATTGCGGGAGAAGTGATGCGCAGGCGTCGGCGCGTATCCTGCGCGCCCGGGGCCGCGTACCAGAAATATGATGACCACCCGCGACGCTGATACCCAGGGCCTGTTCGAGGCACGCTAACTCACCCTCGGTCCCAAAGTGGTCTTGCCGACCGCGCCCAAGTGGTGCTGGTCCGATGTCCGCTTCGCGGGGTATCGTGGCTTCCCTCAGTCTGACCCTGACGGCGGCTGATTTCCCCTGCGAGGATTTCCGTGCGGCATTTCCGTTGCTCTGTGCACCGCCTGCTCCTGGTGCTTGTCGCTCCCGTTGGGGTGCTGAGTGCGCAGTCCTCGGGCGAACCCCGTCCGGCCCCGACACCCGTGGTGGTGCGCGCAGAGGGCCAGCACGATTTCGATTTCGAGATTGGCACCTGGACGACCCGGCTCGCCCGCCGACTGCGCCCGCTTACCGGGTCGACGACCTGGGTGCAGTACACCGGCACGACCACGGTGCGCCCGGTCTGGCAGGGCGGAGCCAACCTGGTGGAGCTGGATGTCTCCGGGCCCTCCGGGCGCATCGAGGGCCTCAGCCTGCGGCTCTACAATCCAGAGTCCCGCCAGTGGTCGCTCAATTTTTCCAATCGCAGGGGGGGAACGCTGACCGAGCCATCGCTTGGCGGCTTCAGCGACGGTCGGGGGGAATTCTACGGCGCAGAAACCCTGAACGGCCGCGCCATCCTGGTGCGATTCGTGATCAGCGACATCACGCCGAACTCCTGCCGTTTCGAGCAGGCGTTCTCGGACGATGGCGGCAAGTCCTGGGAGGTCAACTGGATTGCGACTGACACGCGGCTCGGCCAGGGAGAGAAGCCGCGGTGATTGGTGTCGCCGGTCCGAGGTCAAAGTGAACCGAGGCCGGGACAATCCCGGCCTCCGTCTGAGCGTCACATCGCATTCGTCTCTGGTGCCATGATGATGATCAGCGCGTCCGGCTGCCCTGGCCACAGAACGAACGGGACCTGCCTGCCGGGGCCACCGGGCGCACCCCCCACCGATTCCTGGGTGGCATAGGGGGCGTACAGCATGTAATGCGGCATCGACGGACCGAAGGTGCTGGTGAAGGGATTCCAGGTCCAGTTCTCCTTCGCCAGCATGTAGATCAGGCCAGGCTTCTTCGGGGCGTGGAATCGTCCGCTGGTGTAGCCCGCCGCGATGCTGGTCTGTACGTCGGCTTCCGACAGATGCTGCAACCGGAGCTCCTCCCGGTACAGCCGAGTGGGCAGAATGGTGGCGCTGCCTTCGGCGTCATAGCACACTGCCTCCACCGTCTCCAGCTTCTCCCGCTCCACCAGGCAGCTGAATCCATTGGTGCCGCGACGGGTTTGCACGTAGCCCTTCGGGGTCATCATGTAGAGTGCGGCATGGCTGGTGACCACGTCGGGCGCCGTGGCCATGATCACCCTGGTCTGCTCCTCGGCGCTCATGCTGGTCAGCGGACCAGGGTGTGGCTGACCGGGGACGGCCCTTCCCTGTCCAACGGCGTGGCCGGCCAGAGCCAGCGTGAGCAACGCGCTGGCGGCCAGTGACCTCATGCGAATGCGAACCATCGATCATTCTCTCTTGTTGGGCGGTGGACAATATGCAACTCTTGTGTTGCGCATTATAACAGGCGCTCGGAAATACGCAACTAATGTGTTGCATGTGCCGCCCCGGCTGGAAGCGGTACTCCTTGCCCGGCCGTCTACTATTCAAGTGAGCTCTGGATTACCGGCACCTGTTCGGGGACAGGGCAGAAGGCGCAGTGCGGATGGGAAGGGTGCCCCGGGGACGCCGCGAGGGATCCGATTGGCCGTTCGCGGCGTTTAGAGGATGTCATCAACCAGCGGATATCCCGTGATTGGAAAACTGCAGTTTGCGCTCGTCGCCGTCTCACTGGCCCTGGCTCCGCGACTTGAGGCCACCCCTCCAGCGACCCTCCCGGCGCTTCCGGCTCCGGCCACCGTGGACACCGCGGTGTTCGCCGGTGGCTGCTTCTGGGGAATCGAAGGGGTCTTCGAGCACCTGAAGGGCGTCACCTCAGCGGTCTCCGGGTATGCCGGCGGCTCAACCAGGAACCCGACGTACGAAGCGGTCAGCTCGGGGAACACCGGTCACGCCGAGTCGGTGCAGGTGGTGTACGACCCCTCGAAGATCACCTACGCTCAGCTGCTGCAGGTGTTCTTCAGTGTGGCCCACGACCCGACGCTGCTGAATCGCCAGGGGCCGGACCACGGAACCCAGTACCGGTCCGCGATCTTCTACCGCAACGCGGCACAACAGCAGGCGGCCCAGGCGTACATCGCCCAGCTGACGCGCGCGAAGACGTTCAGCCGGCCCATCGTGACCGAGGTGACGCCGCTGCAGACGTTCTACGTGGCTGAGGGGTACCATCAGGACTTCATGCAGAAGAACCCGAACTACGGCTATATCGTAGTGAACGACGCGCCGAAGGTGGAGCACCTGAAACAGGCCTTCCCCGACTGGTACCAGGCCAAATGAGCGGACTCATGCGGCGCCGGGTCGAAGCCGAGTCCCCCGCAGAGGCCATCCACGGGATGGGACGGCGGTCATTTCTGGCCGTGACCGGCGCGGCATTCCTTGGCGCCGCCTGCCGAGCGAGCGGAAGTCGGGTTGGCGCGCTCGCAGCGGAAACGCCAGGGCCTGGGGGTGATGTGACCATCGTGGAATTCACCGATGCGGGGAAGAAGCTTCGGACGGTGACGGTGCCGATGGTGGTGAAGTCCGAGGCGGAGTGGCAGAAGCAGCTCTCTCCCGCATCGTTCCAGGTCACCCGCCATGAGGGCACCGAACGGCCGTTCACTGGTGACTTGCTCAACGTCCACGACGCCGGGGTGTTCCGCTGCATCTGCTGCGACACCGCGCTGTTCGACTCGAAGACCAAATTCGAGTCCGGCACAGGCTGGCCGAGTTTCTGGGACGCCGATTGCGCCGGAGAATGTGCGGGAGATCCGGGATGAGAGTTACGGGATGGTCCGGGTCGCGATCGCCTGCCGTCGGTGCGATGCGCACCTGGGTCATGTGTTTGATGACGGCCCCAGGCCGACCGGCCTGCGGTACTGTATGAACTCGGTCGCGCTGCGGTTTGCCAAGGCGGTGTAGGGGCGCAGCACGCTGGACCAAACAGGAGACTCCGGCAACGGGGTCTCTTGTCACGTAAGCGGGGGTGTGTTGATTTTTCAGCAGTCGTACCCTATCTTCGCAGCTTCGCCGCATCACCACTGACCCGGGGGGCCTCGCGTGCTCGATCGCTTGACCGGATGGTTCCAGGATATCACTGCCGCCTGGCGGACGCTGCGTCGCAGTCCCGGCTTTGCCCTGGTGTCGATCCTGACGCTCGCGCTCGCGATCGGGGCAAACACCGCCATCTTCTCGGTGGCGCGGGCCGTCCTGTTCCGACCGCTGCCGTATGGCCAGCCCGAGCGACTGGTTGGCTTCTATACCTACCCGCTCGACCGCCCTGACGCGCGTTACGATCTCTCCGCGCCTGATCTGCAGGACTATCGTGCGGCACAGCAGAGTCTCCAGGACATCGCCGCATACGCCTATCCGACGGCGACGACCTGGCGGCCCCGCGGAGGTGATCCCCAGATCGTCAACGCCCGGTCGGTTTCGGCCAACATGTTCTCCCTGCTGCAGGTGGCCCCCGTTCTCGGGCGCGACTTCAGCCGAGGCGAGGATGCGCCGGGGGCCCAGCGCAGTGTGATGCTCTCGTATGGGTTCTGGCAGCGGGCCCTCGGCGGCGATCCGGCAGTCCTCGGCCAGACCCTCACGCTGTACGATGAGCCGTACACGGTGATTGGCGTCATGCCGAAAGGCTTCGTGGTGCGGGACCGCGAGGACATGTGGCGGCCGCTCGATATCACCGAGGACCTGGCGAATCCCGGTGTCACCCGCAAACAGCACGTGTACGGTACCATCGCCCGGCTGAAGGACGGCGTCACGCAGGAAGCGGCCAACCGCGACATCATGGCGATCGCCCGCCGGCTGCAGCAGGACTATCCCGCCTCCAATAGCTCCTATCTCGCGCTGGTCGAGCCGCTCCACCTCACCCTCTCCGCCCGGTTCCAGCAGCCATTGTTCCTCCTCCTGGGCGCCTCGCTCGCGGTGCTGCTGATCGCCTGCGCCAATCTGGCGAACCTCACCCTCGCGCGGACCATGGGCCGCCGCACCGAGATTGCGGTACGGGCTGCGCTCGGCGCTGGCCGTGGTCGCATCGCCCGGCAGCTGCTCACCGAGTCGATCCTGCTCGCGCTGATCGGTGGGATGGCCGGGATCGCGCTCGCGGCCGGCGCGACGCGTGCGATGCTCCATCTGAATCCCGATGCGCTGCCGGCCCGGATCGAAGTCGGGTTGGACCTGCAGGTGCTCCTCTTCAGCCTGGTGCTCTCCCTCGGGACCGGGGTGCTCTTCGGGTTGCTGCCGGCGCTGAGTGCCGGCCGGTCCGATCTGCATTCCACGCTCAAGAGCCAGGGCAGGGGCGGCACGGCGCGCGGCGGTGAGCGGGCCCGTCGCCTCCTCGTGGTGGTCCAGATCGGGATAGCGGTGCCGTTACTGGTCGGAGCGGGACTGCTGATTCGCAGCTTCCAGGACCTGACGGTGGTGAACCTCGGTTTCCAACCGGAACACATCCTCACGGCGCAACTCCGGGTGGATGGCCCGCGGTACGATTCTGCGGCCGCGGTGAATCAGTTCTACGATGTCGTGCTCGGTGAGATCGGTGCGACCCCTGGCGTGCTGGCCACCGGTGCCGTGATGTCGCTCCCGATGCAGGGAGTGATTGGCAGCGGTATCCAGGTCGAAGGAGCCCCGGTCGACGCCAAGGAGCCGCCGGGCATCGGCTACAGTATGGTGCGCGGCGACTACTTCACCGCCATGCAGATTCCGATTGTTGAGGGACGCGGATTCGATGCCTCCGACACCCCCGAGGCGCCCGGCACGGCACTGATCAACCAGGCGGCGGTCCGGGTCTTCTTCCCCAATGGCTCCGCCGTGGGTCGCCGAGTGCGGATTGGCCCCAACAGCAACGCGCCGTGGACCACGATCATCGGGGTGGTGGGGGACACCCGGGATGAATCGCTCGACACGCCGCCGAAGCCGCGAATCTATGACAACGGTCGGCGGAACACCTGGTGGGGTTCGCTCAGCGTGGTGGTGCGCACGGCGGGCGATCCGCTGACCGTGATTCCTGCGGTACGCGCGGCGGTGCGGAGCGGCGATCCCGCGCTGGCCGTGCGCAACTTCGAAACCCTGGAAGCGGTGGTCGGTGGCAGCCTGGCTGCCCGCCGATTCGCGCTGGGTCTTGCGTCCGCTTTTGCGGTACTGGCGCTGGTGCTGGCAGCGCTCGGCATCTACGGGGTGCTGGCGTACTCTGTCATGAGCCGTACCCGGGAATTCGGGGTGCGACTGGCGCTGGGGGCCCCGCCCCGCAGTGTGCTCGCCCTGGTGCTGCGCGATGGGTTCGGGTGGTCGCTCCTCGGACTCGCCCTCGGCATTGGCGCCGCCCTCGCCGGCGGTCGGCTGCTGGCTGGAATGCTGTACGGCGTGACCCCGGCCGACGCGACGACTTATGGTGTCGTGACCTGTGGCCTCCTGCTTGTGGTCGCCCTGGCCTGTCTGCTTCCTGCACGCCGGGCGACCCAGGTCGATCCCCTCACCAGCATCCGGGCCGAGTAACTCCACCAGAGGTGCTGTACGGCCTGCTGTCCATGGAGGCGGCAGGCTCTGCTGTTGCCCCAAACCTCTATTTCCTCCCCCGGTGGTCGACACTAGGACCTATACGCCGATAGCCTGCGTTCTGTCCTCACCTCGGTGGCCGGGGTCCATGCTTCTGCTGGCAAGATGGTTCGAGTTCTGGCGGTTCCATCCCATGGAACCGAGCGACATCGTATTCCACGGCCACCACGAGCTCGCGCTGGTTGCCCTGTCGATTGCGGTCGCGATCTTCGCCGCCTTTGCCGCCTGGGCAGTGGTAGACCGCATCGTGGCGACGCGCGCCATCCGGACCCGGCACATCTGGCTGTGGACCGGGGCGGTGGTGCTGGGTGTGGGGATCTGGGCGATGCACTTCATCGGCATGGTGGCGATGATCCTGCCAGTGCCGGTCTCGTACGACATCGGCATCACGCTACTGTCCGCCATTCCGGCGGTGCTGGGCAGTGCGGTGACGTTGTACACCATGAGCCGTCCGGCAACCCGGTGGAGCCTGCAGGGCGGTAGCCTGGCGCTCGCCCTGGGCATTGGTACGATGCACTACCTCGGTATGGAAGCGCTGACCCTGCGGGGCAGCCTGCATTACCGGCCCGGCATCTTCCTCCTTTCGATCCTGCTCGCCTACCTCCTCGCCCTGCTCGCGCTGTATGTCCGGTTCGCGGCCAAGCGGCGCGGCCTGTCCACTACCTCCCGGCTGATCGGCGCCACGATCATGGGGCTCGCGGTGGCGGGGATGCATTACACCGCGATGTCGGCCGCCGGCTTTCACGCCGAAATGGGGCACGAGCCGGACCCCGGTGTGCATCCTGATCTGATTGCCCTGCTGGTCTGCCTCTTCGTGCTGCTGATTCTGGGTGTCACCCTGATCGGGACCATTGTCGACCGGAGGATGCTGACGGTGTCCGAGGCGCTGCTGGAGACCGACATCCGGCATACCACGGTGCTGCGGACCATGGCCAATGCGGTACTCACCTTCGATGCCAGCGGTCGCCTCGAGTCACAGAATGCGGCCGCGGAGCGCCTGTTCGGCTACACCGAACAGGACCTGCTGCAGCTGACGATCCACGACCTGATTCCCGGGAGCTACACCCCCCACGCCAGCAGTTCAGACCCCGGTGGGCAACCCTTGATCGGCGCCGCGTTTGAAGCCACTGGTCGCCTGCAGGATGGCCGCGAGGTCGCCGTGGAAATGGCGATCAGCCAGATGACGATTCATGGCCGGGAACTTTTCAGTACGGTGGTCTGGGACATCTCCGAACGGAAGGCAACGGAAGCCGCACTCCGTCTCAAGTTCGCCGAGGTGGAGCAGGCCAGGCAGCTGTCCGCCTCTCAGGCCGAGGTGCTCCGGGCCCAGGCGGAGGAGCTGGTGATCGCGCGGGACCGGGCCGAGTCCGGGGCCCGCGCCAAGTCGGAGTTTCTCGCCGCAATGAGCCACGAGATCCGCACCCCGATGAACGGGGTCCTCGGCATGACGCACCTGCTGCTCGACACCAACCTGGATGGGGATCAGCGCGACTTCTCCAACACGATTCAGACCTCGGGGCAGTCGCTGCTGACGATCATCAACGATATCCTCGATTTTTCGAAGATCGAGGCCGGCCGGCTCGACATCGAGCCGATCGCCTTCGATCTGCACTCGGTGGCGACGGAGGTGGTCGACCTGCTCCTCCCAAGCGCGGAAGCCAAAGCGCTCGAGCTGGTACTGCGCATCGACCCGGCCATGCCGCGCTACGTGATCGGGGATCCCGGCCGTATTCGCCAGGTGGTGCTTAACCTGGTGGGTAACGCAATCAAATTCACCGAAACGGGTCACGTCCTGATCGATATGGGCGGCACCACGAAGGGCGATCATGCCCTGGTGCGGATTGCGATTGCCGATACCGGGATCGGCATCAGCGACGAGGTGCGGAACCGACTCTTTGTCAGCTTCAGCCAGGCTGATGCCACCACGACCCGCCGCTACGGCGGCACCGGCCTGGGGCTGGCGATCTCCCGGCGTCTGGTCGAACTGATGCAGGGGGAGATCGGGCTGGACAGCCGGCTGGGCGACGGCTCCACCTTCTGGGTCGAGCTGCCGCTGCCCCTGACCGATGCTCCGCATCTCGCCGGCCCGGTCGCGGACCTGACGGGGGTATCGGTGCTGATCGTCGACGATTCGTCAATCAGTCGCACGGTGCTGCAACACCAGCTCGGGGGGTGGGGTATGCGCGTCGCCACCGCGGGGTCCGGTACCGAGGCGCTCGAACGGATATCGGCCTCCGCTGCGGCCGGAACGCCGCTTCTGCTGGGTATCATTGATCTCGGCATGCCCGACATGGATGGAATGGAGCTGGCGGCACAGATCCGGGCCAACCCGGCGTTCGGCGCGATGCGGCTGCTCCTGCTCACCTCCTCCGCCTCCCGAGGGGATGGTGCGGAGGCCCGCGCAGCGGGGTTTGACGGCTTCCTGGTGAAGCCCGCGTCCCCAGATGCCCTTCGTCAGGTGGTGGCGACCATGCACAACCTGACCGGCGATCGATTCGGCGAGGTTCTGGTCACGCGGCACGTGGCCGCTCGGCCGGTGGTGCCGGGACCAGCGGGGCCCTCCCCGACCGCCCCCGACATGGCGGGGCACCGGGTGCTGGTGGCGGAGGACAACCCGGTCAACCAGCGGGTGGCGGTCCTGATGCTGGAACGACTAGGCTGCCGGGTGGATGTCGCCAGCAATGGCCTGGAGGCGGTGGATCTCGCGAACCGGCTTCCCTACGACATCATTTTCCTGGATTGCCGCATGCCGGAGCTCGATGGCTACGATGCCGCGCGCGCGATCCGGGCCGGGGAGACTGGCGGCCGTACTCCCATCGTCGCCCTGACCGCCAATGCGCTGGAGGGCGACCGCGAAGCCTGCGTTGCTGCAGGGATGGACCACTATCTCACCAAGCCGATCGTTGCCCAGCACCTGCTCGAGGCACTGCAGCGCTTCGCCGGCGCCGGGCACACCTAGCCTCAGTTCAATCGCAAGATCCGGATCGCTGCATCCGGGGTCGATCGGTACACTACCTGTGAGTCGTTCACCAATCACAGGAGATACCGATGTCGACCATGCTCGCCCCCGATCCGATCCGCCAGGCCGCGGAAACGATTTCCTACGCCATTGATCACTCCTCGCTCGGCGCCGTGCTGGTTGCCCGAAGCAAGCTCGGGCTGTGCGCCATCCTCTTCGGCGAAGGCCTCGAGGACCTGCGCCAGGAACTGGCCGCGCGTCTACCCGGCGTTACGCTGGTCCCGGATGGTTCCGGTCTTGATGGGATGGTGGACCAGGTGGTGTCGATGATCGAAACCCCACACCGTCCTGCCGCGCTGCCTCTCGATCCCCAGGGAACCGCCTTCCAGCAGCGGGTGTGGGCGGCACTGCGCGAGATCCCGCCGGGACAGACGGCGAGCTATCAGGAGATCGCGGAGCGGATCGGCGCACCCAGTGCGGTGCGGGCCGTGGCCCAGGCCTGCGGAGCGAACCTGCTGGCAGTTGCGATTCCCTGCCACCGGGTGGTGCGTAGCGATGGCGACCTCGGCGGGTACCGCTGGGGTGTGGAACGGAAGCGTGCGTTGCTGGCCCACGAGCAGTCGGCATGAGCACCGCGATTCATCGCTCGGGAGCGGGCGCTGTGGGTGAGGAGGGCGGGCCAGACCCCGATTGGCCCCGGGTCTCGCAGGAGCTGGATGAGCGGGGGTGCGCGGTCCTACCCTCACCTCTTCACGGCGGCGGAGTGCCACCAGCTGGCGGCGCTGTACGAGGAACCCGCGAGCTTCCGCAGTCGGATTGTGATGGCGCGGCACGGCTTCGGGCGAGGGGAGTATCAGTACTTTGCCTATCCCCTGCCGTCGCGCATCGCCGCGCTGCGCCAGGAGCTGTATCGCCATCTCGTCCCGGTAGCCAATCGCTGGAACGAGGCGCTCGGCACACCGACCCGGTTTCCCGAAACCCACCAGGCATTCCTGGCCCAGTGTCACTCGGCCGGGCAGCGGCGCCCCACCCCGCTGCTGCTCCGGTATGAAGCGGGGGACTTCAACTGCCTGCATCAGGATCTGTACGGCGCACAGGTGTTTCCCCTCCAGGTGGCGGTGCTGCTGTCCGAGCCGGGACACGATTTTACCGGCGGAGAGTTCGTCCTGACCGAGCAGCGTCCCCGGATGCAGTCCCGAGTGGAGGTCGTGGCACTCCGGCAGGGAGACGCCGTCGCCTTTGCGGTCCATCACCGACCGGTGCAGGGCAGTCGCGGGTACTACCGGGTCAACCTGCGGCACGGGGTCAGCCGGATCCGCACCGGGCGCCGCCACACGCTCGGGGTCATTTTTCATGATGCGGAGTAGGCAAGGCACGAGTCACGAGTCACGAGTCGCGGTCTGGGTCGGCTCACCGGCCGTTCTCACCCGCGCTGCTCGCCGCTAACTTTCTGCAATGCTTCGATCTCTGCGATGCCTCCTGCTCCTGGCGCTCCTCGTTCCCGTGAGCGCACCGGCCCAGACGCCGATCGTCATCGGCCAGACTTACACGCTCCAATCCCGCATCCTGGGACAGGAGCGGCGGCTCAACGTCTATCTGCCGCCGGAATACGAGGAAGGAACCGCACAGCACTTCCCCGTGCTGTACCTGCTGGACGGGGGGGTGAAGGAGGACTTCGTACATGTCGCCGGGATCGCGTCGCTGGCGGTCGATTGGCGCGGCTTGCGACCGTTCATTCTGGTGGGGATCGCCGGGATCGACCGCTATCACGAGCTGATCTATCCCTCGACCGTCGAGGCGGAGCGGAAGAAGCTCCCCACTCATGGGGCGGCGGGGCAGTTCCGGGAGTACATCGCGAAGGAGGTGATCCCCTTCGTCGGTTCCCATTTCCGGGTGACGGACGAACGGGTGCTGATGGGGGAGTCGGCCGCCGGCATGTTCGTGGTGGAGACGCTGCTCCGTCGGCCGCAGCTCTTCACCGGGTATGTCGCGATCAGCCCGATGCTATGGTGGGACCGGCAGTCGCTGGCGCACGAATCGGGCGCACTCCTCCGGCGGCGGCCCTTCCCGGCGAATCGCCATCTGTACCTCACCATCGCGAACGAGGGTGGGGAGATGCGGGCGGGTGTCGACCAGCTCGCGGCGGCACTCAAGGCTGACGCACCGAAGGACCTCGACTGGGTCTACGTCCCGATGGACAGTGAGACCCACGCCACGACCTTGCATCCGGTCGCACTGGCGGCAGTGCGCCGGCTCTTCGCCGCGACAGACTCCACTACACACTGAAGCCGAGCCCGCGATCGCGGACTCGGCTTGGGGATCAGGTGTGTGGCCTGATCTACCGCTCCACCTCGAGATCGTCGAGGTCGTCATCGCCGCCGCGGCGCTTGACGCCGCCCTTGATCCGGTCCGCTTCCTGGGGCGTGGGAACCTTTTTCTTCAGGTCATCCAGCTTCGGCTTGTTCTTGGACTGCGACATGGGGCCCTCCTGGGGCGGCGATAGTCCTACCGGTTTGACCACGATGACTGCCACAACCTACGGACAGTCTTAATACGCGATAGGGGGGCCGGAATTCTCAGGGGGCTCCGGACTCACCCCTGAGGGCGGCAGAGATCCCCCGCAGGCCGGCTCGCAAGTCGGCCTCGGCGGGCCAGGCAAAGCCGATCCGCAGGAATCGCTTGGGCATCTCAAACCAATGCCCGGGGCCAACATAGGTCCCATGCGGCTGCAGCAACGCCCGGTAGAACCGATCGCAGTCAAACCCGGGGGGGACCTTCAGGCGCGGGAAACAGACGACCCCGCCGGCCGGTTCGACCCACTCCACCAATTCCTCCCCGGCGACCCAGTCCCGCACGATCCCCAGGTGGGCCTGGTTCCGGACCCCGCTCTGTGCCAGCCATCGCTCCCGGCCCTCCAGTACCGCGGCGCCCACCCGCTCGTCGACCACGCTGCCACAAATACCGATCTGCTCCTTCGCGGCGAGGCACCGTTCGAACAGCTCGGGGTTCCGGGTCAGCAACCACCCCAGTCGGAGGCCGGGAGTCCCGAACGCCTTGGACAGGGAGGAGACGGCGATGACCTGCGGGCCCAGGCTGGCGGCGGTGGGGTAGGGTCTTTGATACGTGAGGTCGCGATAGGTCTCATCCACCAGCAGCAGGCAGTCGCGCGCCCGGGCGAGCTCGGCCAGCCGCTGCAGATCGGACCACGGCATCATGGTGCCGGTGGGGTTGTGGGGGCAGGTCACGCTGATCAGCCGGGTGTTCGGCTGGAGCGCGGCTTCGATGCGATCGACATCGAGCTGGAAGCCGGCCTCAAAATCCAGGTCGATCGTCGTGATCCCGCAGCCGATGGCCCGGGGTGTCTCGAGATTGGTGGCGTAGTTGGGCCGCACCACGATCAGATGCGCTGAGGGGTCCAGTACGCTGGTGGCGATGATAAAGAGCGCGCCGGCTGCCCCCGTGGTGACCAGCACATGCTCGGACGTGATGGCCGCACTCCCCGCCTGCGCCGCGATCAGTGCCCGGAGTCGCTCATCACCCCGGTGCGCCCCATAGAGCAGGGTCAGGTCGCCCAGGTCAACCGCCAGCTCGTCGAGCCGTCGGTCGGCGACCGAGCTTTCGGAGAGGTTGTATCGGATGGTGTCGTAGCCGAGTTCCTCCGGCGACTCGACTTCCATGATCATGCGGCGGTAGCGCATTACGGGGCGGGGTTGGGGTAGAGCGTCACAGGTCGCGAGTCACGAGTCGCAGGGTCGAGAAGGTGCTTCGCCCTGGCGCGTATTGCAAACCGTCGAGGACGAATCTGATGGTTTCGCTCGGAGGGCGGGAGATTGCTTCGGCCCTACGGGCCTCGCAATGACAGCGGGCCGCCGGGCCGCCGCCCGCCGAGCCGCGTTCCACCCGTGAAACCCTGTGCGATTCTCGCGAGCCTTGCCGTCCCTGCTACAGAGAGCCGTGTATCGCTTCGCCACGTACAACAGGCAATTGCCTGATCAGATCTCGCGTGACCCCGGGTGGATCCGGGGCGACTCGCGTATGACGCCATGACGACGCGGTGGGCCGGACCGTGTCGGAGGTAGCCGTCGTAAGCGACGATCGCGAGAGCCCACCCTCAGCAGGAGAGTGAGTCCGGACCATGCGCGATTTGAACAAAGGAAAGTATGATCTCGTTGATGACAATTCCGACTTGCGGAAGCAGGTCCACGATCTCAAACAGTCGGCGCTGGAGCGGCGCCGCGTCGAAGATGGGTTGCGACGCGAAGTTGAATTGTTGCGGGTGATGGTCGAGGCCGCTCCGGTGGCGCTCTGTCTCGTGAGTCCGAAGGGTCAGCCGGTGCTCGCCAATCCGGCGATGGCCCGGCTGCTCGGCTACAGCTCGCCAGGCGAGTTGGTGCGGCTGGCCACCGATATGGGGCTGTTCATCGAGCCGGGCAACGTCTCCACCTCGTCTGACACCGTCACCTTTCGCCGAAAGGACAACAGCCACCTGACCGTCGGTATCCTTCGGTCATCCCACACCTCGTCCGAACCGCAGGCGATTGTCGTGCTTTCTTCGATGACCTGATCCCCTGTAACATTCTGGAACTTCGAGCGCGTGTCGGGCGTAGTTCTGCTCCACACGCGCTTTTTTTCGCCGAGCCGCCGAGCCGCCCATCAATCGCCGAGGTCGATGTGTTCTACTGGCAGGACGTGAAGTACGCCCTTCGGCTGCTCAGTCGGAATCCTGGCTTTACCCTGCTCACGGTGATCGTGCTGGCCGGCGGCCTGGGACTCAGCATCTTCACGTTCTCCTTTCTGCACACGGCGATGCTCAAACCGCTGCCGCTCCCCGGCGGCGAGGCGATTGTCCGGCTCACCCCAACGTCGGGCGGTCAGGGGCTGGGTGCGATCGATGCCGCAGACCTGCGTGAGATTCGTTCCGGCATCACGACCCTCACCGACCTCGGCGCCTACACCAACCGCGAGATGGTGGTCGGCACCGGCGAGGGCACCCGGTCGATCTCCGCCACCGCGACCGAGTGGAACATCTTCCGGGCCAGCCGGACTGCACCGGTAATGGGGCGGGGGTTCGCCGTCGAGGACCAGGCACCGGGAGCCGAACCAGTGATCGTGCTGACCTGGACGGCGTGGAATGCAGTGTTCGCCGGCGATCCCGCAGTGCTGCATGAGCTGGTTCGGCTCAATGGCGTGCCGACCCGGGTGATCGGGATCCTGCCGAGGGGGTACGCCTTCCCGGTGGCGACCGATGCCTATGTGCCGATCCGCCCGGAGGTGCTGACGATCACCACCCCGGGGCTCGAGCAGGTGATGGCTTATGCCCGGGTCGCGCCCGGTGTCGAGCGCCGGCAGGCTAACGCTGAACTGACGGGCCTGCTGCGCCGGGTCCAGGCGAGTCGACCGAAGATCGAGAGCCGCACGCCGGTGCCCGATGGCCTGACGATCCAGTCCTACCCCATGGCGCAGATCGGCGATGAGGCACCGCTGGTGCTCACCGTGCTGAACGCGCTGGCCACCCTGATTCTGCTGCTCGCCTGCATCAACGTGACCAATCTGCTGCTGGCCCGTGCCAACGAGCGGGCCCGGGAGACGGCGGTGCGGCTCGCTCTCGGCGCGCCCCGCGGGCGGCTGATCATGCAGAGCATCTGGGAGAGTGTGCTGCTCTGTCTGATGGGTGGCATGCTTGCCACCGGACTCGCGGTGTGGGGGCTCGAAGGGATCAATACCTGGGCCCAGTCCCGCCTGGAGGGAAACCTCGCCTTCTGGTGGGTCTGGGGCTACGACCGTTCGGTGCTGCTGGCGGCGGGCGGGTTCGTGACCCTGGCAATCGTGGTGCTGGGTGGTGTGGCCTCGCGCCGTGCAGTGAACACGGAGATCAATGCGGTGCTGCAGGAGGGTGGCAGCCGGGGTGGTGGCCGCAAGGAAGGCCGGATCGCGCGCCTGCTGGTAGTGGTCCAGGTCGTCACGGTGTCGCTGCTGCTTTTCTTCGGGAGCATCGCCGGGATGCTGACCTACCGCGTGGTCCACGTCAATTTTGGCTATGACACCCGGGCGCTCCTCAGTGCCGATGTTGACCTGCCGGCGGACCGTTACCCGACCGCCGACTCTCGCGACCGGCTCTTCCACGCGGTGCTGGGTCGGATGCAGGAACGCGCCGAGGTGAACGGAGCGGTGCTGCGGACCAGGATCGCCGGGATCACCGATCCCGAGGGCGAAGTGCTGCGGCAGGGAGTCCGGGGTCAGGAGACCCGGATCGGCGCCCACGTCTACGCGGTGCTGGGGACGCTGACCCCGATGGGGATCGCCCTGCGAGAGGGGCGCTTCTTCGATGCCCGTGACGACGCTACCGGCGCCCGTACGGTACTGGTGAGCCAGGCGATGGCCGATCAGTTCTGGCCCGGTCGTTCCCCTGTTGGCGAGCAGCTCCGGATGACCGGGCAGTCCGACAGCGTCACGCCGCGGACGGTGGTGGGCGTGGTCGGCAATGTCCTCCTCGGCAACCCGCTTGGTCCCGACCGCAGCGAAGTCGCGGTCTATCTCCCGCTGGCGCAGACGGCGAGTACCGGTGCCGTGCTGCTGTTCCGCCACCGCGGCAGTGAGCCGGCGGCCCGCTCGGCGCTGCACGAAGTCCTGGGCGACCTGGATCCGCTCATCGCCACCGATGTGCGCAGCTTCGAGGAGACACTGTCCAAGCTGACCCTGATCGCCCGCTCGGTGTCGGTACTCTTCGGTGGCGCCTTTGCCTTCGCCCTGCTGCTCGCGGTGAGCGGGACCTACGGGCTGATGGCGCGTTCGATTGGCCGCCGGACGCGCGAGATCGGCGTACGGCGCGCCCTCGGCGCGACCGACCGGACCATCCTGGTGATGCTGCTGGGACAGGGGGGACGACAGCTGGGGGTCGGGGCCCTGATCGCGCTGCCATTCACCATGGCGATTGGCTGGGGGTTCTCGCGGTTCTTCCCGCTGTCGCTCGCTCTTTCGGTCGGAACGGCCGTTGCCGTGTCGGCTTCGATCTCGATGATCGTGCTCGCCGCGACCTGGCTTCCCACTCGGCGCGCAATCGCCATCGAACCGCGAGACGCGCTCTGGAGGGAGTGACCGGGGGCTTCGCGCCTTCGCCTGATTCCGGTGGGTGATCGACTGGCTTACCTCAGAGCCGATCCTTCGTATATTCGCCGCATGCACTTTGCCTCTCTGCGTGTGGCCACCCTGTGCCTTGCTCTCCTCGTCTTTCCCCCCGTATTGCACAGCCAGTCCGATCCCGCGTACCGCAACCCGTCACTTCCGGTGGCGGAACGAGTCGCCGATCTCCTTGCCCGCATGACGCCGGAAGAAAAATTCTGGCAGCTGTTCATGATCCCGGGCGATCTCGATGCGCCGGGACACGACTACAGCCATGGCATCTATGGTCTCCAGATTGTGCCGGTGGGCCATGACACCGGCGTGGTGGCCGCGCGCCGACATGCCGACCGGATCAACCGCATTCAACGGTTCTTCGTCGAACAGACCCGCCTCGGGATTCCGATCATCCCCTTCGAGGAAGCGCTGCACGGCCTGGTCAGGGAGGGTGCCACCGTCTTCCCGCAGGCGATCGGGCTGGCCGCGAGCTGGGACACCACGCTGATGGCTCAGGTGGCGAGTGCGATCGCGGACGAAACCCGCCGACGCGGCATCCGGCAGGTCCTGTCGCCGGTGATCAATATCGCGACGGATGTCCGCTGGGGCCGGACCGAGGAAACGTATGGTGAGGATCCGCTGCTCACCTCACTGATGGGCGCAGCCTACGTCCGCGCCCTGGAGTCAGCCGGCGTGGTGACGACCCCGAAACACTTCATCGCCAATGTGGGAGAAGGAGGGCGGGACAGTTACCCGATTGAGCTGAGCCGTCGGCGGCTGATGGAGGTGCACTTCCCTCCGTTTCGCGCCGCGCTCGCGGCGGGCGCCCGATCGGTGATGAGCGCGTACAACTCGGTCGACGGTCTCCCCGCGACCCAGAATCCCTGGCTGCTCGACAGCACCCTTCGGCGGGCGTGGAGTTTTCACGGTGTGGTGATCTCGGATGCTGCCGCCACCGGCGGGGCCACGGTGCTGCATCTCACCGAACCGAACACCCCGGTCGCGGCGCAGCATGCCTTCGAAGCTGGCCTGGATGTGGTATTCCAATCCTCGTGGGAACAGCACGCACCGTACTGGCGCGCCGTGCGCGAGGGACTGGTGGCCGATTCGGTGCTCGATCGCGCCGTTGCCAGGGTCCTGCGGCTCAAGTTCGAGCTGGGACTCTTCGAGCGCCCGTATGTCGATCCGGCCAGTGCCGCAGGTGCGAGCGGTAGTCCCGCCGGGATCGCACTGGCACGTGAGGCCGCTCGGGCGTCACTCGTCCTGCTGCGAAATACCAACCAGGCGCTGCCGCTCAACCGGCGGCATCGGAAGATCGCGGTGATCGGGGAGGACGCGGCGGAGGCACGGCTCGGTGGCTACAGTGGGACCAGTACCCGCGTGGTGAGTGTCCTCGCTGCGTTGCGACAGCGGGCCCGTCCCGGGATGGATGTTCGCTACGCTCCAGGGCCGGGTCGGCTCACGCCCACCGAGGGTGTGGTCCCACGCTCGGCCCTCTCGGGTCTCACCGGCGCCTATTTCGACAATCCCGACCTTGTCGGCCCACCTCGGGTTTCCCGGCCGGATTCCACGGTGGATTTCGCCTGGGTGTTCGAGTCGCCGGTTCCCGCCCTCACCCTCGACTGGTTCTCCGTGCGTTGGACCGGAACCCTCACCGTTCCCTCGACTGGCGCCACCCGGATCGGCGTGGATGGCAACGACGGATTCCGACTCTACCTCGACGAGAGATTGCTCCTCGATCGGTGGGCCAAGGGTTCGGGTGGCCTCCGTCTCGCTGCCGTGCGGCTGCCTCCCGGCAGCATCCACCGCCTGCGGCTGGAGTTCAACGAACGGCGGGGCCATGGTCGCGTGCGACTGGTGTGGGACGCCGAGGTGGACCGCCACTGGGCACGGTCGGTGGATAGTGCGGTCGCGCTCGCCCGGCGGAGCGATGTCGCGATCGTGATGGCCGGTATCGAGGAAGGGGAGTTCAGGGACCGGTCGTCGCTGCGCCTCCCCGGTCATCAGGAAGCGTTGATTCGCGCGGTGGCGCGCACGGGGACGCCCACGGTCGTGGTGCTCACGGGTGGCAGTGCGGTGACGATGCAGTCCTGGATCGACAGTGTAGCCGCGGTGATCGACGCCTGGTATCCGGGTGAGCAAGGCGGCCCCGCGATTGCCGATGTCCTGTTCGGCGACTACAACCCGGCTGGCAGACTCCCGATCACTTTCCCCAAGGCGGAGGGGCAGTTGCCGCTGAGCTACAATCACAAACCCACCGGACGGGGTGACGACTACCTCGACCTGACGGGGGCGCCGCAATTCCCCTTCGGCTTCGGCCTGAGCTACACCACCTTCCGGTACGACAGCCTGACGATCACCCCGGCCCGGATCGCGCCGGACGGGCACGCCACGGTCCGCTTCCGTCTGATCAACACCGGCCGGAGGGCCGGTGACGAGGTGGTACAACTGTACCTGCATGACCAGCTCGCAAGCCTGGCCCAGCCGGTCATCGCCCTGAAGGGCTTTCAGCGGATCCACCTCGCCCCCGGTGAAGCGCGGACCGTCACATTCATGCTGGGACGCGAGGAACTGCAGATGCTCGATGGGTCATTGACCTGGCGGGTGGAACCGGGCGACTTCCGGGTGATGATCGGCGCCTCGTCCGGCGACATCCGGCTGGCCGGCACCCTGGGGGTCCCATGAGCGACGAGCCGATATCCGCCCCCGCGCGCACGCTGGGGACCACCAGCGCCGCGGCCATCGTCATCAGCAACATGATCGGGACCGGGGTCTTTACCAGCCTCGGGCTGCAGGCGCTCGATACCCAGTCGGGGTTCGCCCTGTTGCTGCTCTGGGCCATCGGCGGTCTGGTCGCCTTCTGCGGAGCGATGGCGTATGCCGAGCTCGGTGCCCTCTGGCCCCGCTCGGGTGGTGAGTACGTCTACCTCACCAAACTGTACGCGCCGGCGATCGGTTTTCTCGGTGGCTGGGTCACCATGACGGTGGCCGTGGCCACGCCCATCGCCCTCGCCGGCATCGCCTTCGGGCGCTACATGGCGGTTCTCACCGGCGTCCGCCCGCTGGTGAGCGCACTCGCTGTCGTCCTGCTGGTCGTCGCCATTCAGCTCGGCGGGCTCAAGCTCGGTCGACGGTTCCAGGTCGTGATTACCGGTCTCACCCTCGTGATCCTCATCGCTTTTATCGTGACCGGCCTGCTGTACCCGGCGCCCCAGCCGATTTCGCTCGCACCCAGCGCCTTTGCCCTGGGCGAACTGATGAGCCCGGCCTATGCCGTCTCACTCATCTATGTCTCGTATGCCTTCCTCGGGTGGAATGCCGCCGGGTTCATCGCAGGAGAGGTGAAGGACCCCGGACGCACCCTGCCGCGGGTCTTCGTGATCGCCACCCTCGGCGTGACCCTGCTCTATCTGCTGCTCAACTGGACCTTCCTGCGGACCGTGCCGTTCCCGGAGATCCCCGGCACGGTGGAGATCGGCGCGCGGTCGGCGGAGGCGATGTACGGGCCGGTGGGCGGCAAACTGATGAGCGGGGCGATCGCGCTGCTGCTGGTGGCGACGATCAGTGCGATGGTGCTCGGGGGATCACGGGTCACCGAGGCGGTCTTTGCCGGTCTGCCCGCTTTGCGCGGTCTCGGAACCCGGGCGGCCAACGGCGTGCCCCGCAATGCCACCCTTGCGCAGCTCGTCTTCATCATCCTGCTGCTGCTGACCGACAGCTTCGGGCAGGTGATGACCTACGCCGGCTTCACCATGAGTCTGATGATGGTGCTGGTGGTCATCGGCGTGATGGTGCTGCGGGTCCGGCAGCCACTGCTGGCTCGGCCGTTCCGGATGTGGGGCTACCCGCTGACGCCGATCCTGTTCATCCTGCTCAATCTCTGGTCGCTGGGATTTACGGTCGCCGGTCGCCCGCTGGCCACGCTCGCAGGGTTCGTCACCCTGGCGCTCGGTGGGGTGGCGTACCACCTGGCCACCCGGTCGACCTGATCACAGGGCGCTGCCGCACTTCAGCGGGCCAGCGAAAAGACCTGGAGCGTCGGTCCGGAAGCGATCGCGACATACTGTACCCCACCGACGGCATACGAGATCGGATTCGCGTTGATCACCGCACCAGTCTGGAAATGCCAGAGCGGTTTGCCCGTCAGCGCATTCAGCGCGAAGAACTCCCCCTCGTTGGTCCCCCCGAACACCACGCCGCCGCCGGTCGAGAGCAGTCCGGCCCATGGCGGCGAGAAGAGCGGAAAGCTCCAGCGGATCGCGCCGGTCACCGGGTCCAGCGCACGCACTGCCCCCTGGGCGGAATCGCCGCCGAACTCCGACTCGCCGCCGCCCAGGAAATAGCGGCCCGGCGTGTAGCTGACCGGATACTTGAAGTAGCGTGAGCCCATCTGGCGCGCCGCGACATAGAACAGGCCGCTGCGGGGGCTGTAGCTGGGGCTGAACCAGTTGGTGCCGCCGTGCAGGTTGGGGGTAACGTCGGTGCCGGCCGTCGTCGGCTCGATGTTGTCCTGCAGGATCGGCCGGCCCTGCGCATCGAGACCCCTGGCCCAGCTCTGCTCCATGTAGGGCGTGCCGGAGAGAAACTCACCAGTCGCGCGGTCAAGGACGTAGTAGAACCCGTTGCGGTTGGCCATGGTGACCAGCGCGCGCGGTGCGCCGTGCACCGTGCCCTCAAGCAGTACCGGGATTTCGGTGGCATCCCAGTCATGGGTATCGTGCGGGGTGAACTGGAAGTGCCACCTGAGCCTGCCGGTTCTCACGTCGAGCGCCACCAGGGAGCAGGTATAGAGATTGTCGCCCGGCCGGTCGTCGCCATTCCACAGCGGTCCCGGATTGCCGACGCCCCAGTAGATCAGCCCCAGGCTCGGATCGTACGATCCGGTCACCCAGGTGGAGCCGCCACCGGTCGTGTAGGACTCGCCACCCCAGCTGTCGACCCCCGGCTCCCCGGCGCCGGGAATGGTGTAGAAGCGCCAGCGCCGCTCTCCGGTGCGGGCGTCGTATGCATCGAGGAAGCCGCGAATCCCCGCTTCCGCTCCGCTGATCCCGACGATGACCAGGTCGCCTGCGATCAGTGGGCGCGGCGGTGATCGCATAGCCGAGGGCATTGTCCGCCACCGGGACCGCCCAGCGGAGCGCCCCGCTCCGGGCGTCCAGCGCGATCAGGCGGGCATCCGGGGCGCCCGACGTAGACCGTCGAATCCCGGACCGCGACGCCGCGATTGGTCGGACCGAAGCCCAGCGTCAGCAGCTTCTCGGGAAGCTCCTGCTGATAGCGCCACAGCACCCGGCCGCTGCGGGCATCGAGGGCCACGACGTGCCCCTGGAACTCCGTCAGGTACATGACGCCGTCCACCACCACCGGGCTGGTCTGCATGACCCCGGCGGCTGTGGCCTGGTAGATCCAGGCGGGACGCAGGCCGGCGATGGTGACCGGCGTGATCTGTCGCAGCGGCGAATAGCGCTGGCCGCCGAGGTTACCGGAGTAGGTGAGCCAGTTGGCGGGCTCGGCCCGCGCCGCCTCGAGTCGTGCCGGGGTGACCTGCGCCTGTGCGGCGCTGGTGAGGAGCAGCGCGGCGACGAGGGTCGGCTTCATGAGGCGCCCCGCTGGCTGGCGAGATAGGCGATGACATCGTCCAGTTCCGTGGCGGTGAACGACCGACTGATAGGACGGCATCGGGCTCACCCCCGGTGTCTTCCTGAGACGACGGAGTCTGGTCTTGTCGAGCGAATGGAGCTGGCCGGTCGCGTCGCGCACCACCAGGGTGAAATCGTCCTCAGTGACCCGGGTCCCCCGGATCACGGTGCCGGTGGCGGTGGTCGCTTCGACGGCGAGGAAGGCGGGGTAGGGTCCGTGCACCGAGGGAAGGGGGGAGATCGGCTGCGCGGCACCGGGATCAATCAGCGACTGCCGCAACTGGGCTGCGGAGAGCCGCAGGCCGGCATCGGTGAGGTCGGGTGCCCATCCGGCGCCCTCGCCCCCGAGGATGTGGCAGCTGCCGCAGCGCCCAGGTTGCCGGTACAAACGCTCCCCGCGCGACCGGATCGCCGGCCAGCATCTCGGGTGGCCGCCGGCCGAGCGAGCGGATATAGCCCGACCACCTGCAGCGCCTCCGACTCGGAGAGGTTCCAGAACCCGACCATCGCCGTGCCCGGGATGCCACCGAGGATGACCTGCGCCATGGCGGCATCGGTGGGGGAGCGCCGAAGCACCGGGCGATTCAGCGCCGGTCCGACGCCGCCCGTGCCACCGACGCCATGACAACGCGAGCACTGACTCTCGAACAGCTGCTCGCCAGCGGCCAGGTCTGCCCCGGCCTGGGCCGTGAGTGACACGGCACACCCGAGCGAGAGGGCGGCGAAGAGGAGTGACGATCGCATGTGGTTTGTTGGCCAGGGAGATGGCGTTGGGTGCCGGATACCCGTCGAATGTAGCCAATTCCGGTCTGCTTCGTGGGTCCCCTCCAGCATTCTCGTCCCCTCCGGGCGGGGCACGCGAAGGCGCGAAGGTGGGACGGAAGACGCGAACAAGCGTTTTGTGCTTGTAATCCTCTCTCCCCATACCCCGCAGCGCCAATTCCCGGGGAATCCTTCCGCAGTTCCTCGCGCCTTCGCGTGAAGCCCCGCAGGGAACACACCTCGGCGTCCCCTCCGGGGGGGGCACGCGAAGGCGCGAAGGTGGGACGGAAGACGCGAACAAGCGTTTTGTGCTTGTAATCCTCTCTCCCCATACCCCGCAGCGCCAATTCCCGGGGAATCCTTCCGCAGTTCCTCGCGCCTTCGCGTGAAGCCCCGCAGGGAATGCGCAGGCCGATGCCGCTGCACGGAACATCAAGGCTCAGAACACCAGGGCGGGTCTGTTGTCGATCCAGCCGGCGATTAGCTTGGTCACAGTGAATCTCCAACACCCCAGGGGAGAGACCGGATGACCGAGGAGCATTGGTTCGACGTGGGCGCGCGCGACGAGCTGGCCCGCAAGCCGGTCCAGCAGGTCCTGCTGGGTCATGCGAAGGTGGCGCTGACCTACAAGGACGGCGAGTTCGGGGCGATCTCCGGCGCCTGCAACCACGTCGGAGGACCGCTGGGTGAGGGCACGCTCGATGGCGATTACGTGGTCTGCCCGTGGCATTACTGGAAGTTCCATTGCCGGACCGGCCTCGGTGAGCCGGGGTATGAGGCGGATGCCGTACCCTCATACGAGGTGAAGGAAGAGGGGGGGCGGGTGCTGGTCCGCACACCCGCCAGCTCCAAGCGCAGCCATCTGCCACACCCGCCGCTGCCGCTCGCGCGGGAACCGAAGCGGGCTGAAGGGAAGATCCGGATCCTGGGTATCTCCACCACCGCCATGACCCTCGAGCATCCGCGCTACAGCACCTCGGACGACCTGCTGGAACATGCCCTCGCCTCGGCCCGCCGCACCATCAACTGTGATACCCAGATGATCCGGGTGCGGGACCTGAATTTCCGCGCGTGCGAGGGCTTCTATTCCAAATCGTCCCGCGCCTGCACCTGGCCCTGCTCGATTACCCAGATGGATCCCACCGACCAGATGGATCGGGTCTACGAGGGGATCGTGCACTGGGCCGATGTCATCCTGCTTGCGACCCCGATTCGCTGGGGTGGCGCCAGCAGCCTGTATTACAAGATGGTCGAGCGGATGAACTGCATTCAGAACCAGGAGACGATCGCCGGCAAGCACCTGCTGCGGAACAAGGTCGCCGGCTTCATCGTGACCGGTGGTCAGGATAATGTGCAGGCGGTGGCAGGGCAGATGCTCGGATTCTTCGCGGAGATCGGCTGTCAGTTTCCCCAATTTCCCTACATCGCCCACTCCCGCGGGTGGAGCGCCGAAGATATGGAGAACAACATGCTCCATGTCCAGCACTCCCAGATGCTGCACGAGGCCGCCAGTGAGCTGGTGCGCCGCTGCGCCGAGATGGCCGAGGTCATGATCCGGAGCTCGCTCGGGGAGCATGCCCTCTCTCCCGGCGGCCGCAAGGGACATCGGCTGGATCAGTCGATGCGGGAGACCGACACCCGCTGAGGTGAGTGGCCATCATGCCTGCATCCCCGCTCACGCGCCTGCGCCGACTCTGCCTGCGGCTTCCCCAGGCGCACGAAGTGGAGGCGTGGGGAGCGCCAACCTTCCGGGTGAAGAACAAATTATTTGCCACCTTCGCCAGCCCGTCCAACCATCATGGCGGTGGGCGGCCCGCCGCCTGGATCAAGGCGGCGCCCGGCAATCAGTCGCTCATGATCCGCGCCGCCCCCACCCGGTTCTTCGTGCCACCCTACGTCGGGCCCAGCGGCTGGGTGGGTGTCTGGCTGGATAGAGTCTGCGACTGGAAGGAACTGCCCGAGCTGTTGTGGGATGGTTACCGGCTGGTGGCGCCGAAGCGATTGCTGGCCGAACTGGATGCTGACGACCGATAACGCGCCTGCAGGACTCCCCGCACGATCGACCCGCCCCCTGCTATAGTCCAGTTGCAGGTCGCCCATCATTCACCAATCGCGCGGGTTCCCTCGCGCTGAATGCTCCGAGGTATGCCATGAGTCAGACCACCACCGCTCCGAAGCCCGCCAGCGATATGAAGCGCCTTGCCAGCCACGGGTATGCGGCCCTCGCCAAGGACAAGCCGCTCACGCCTTTCCAGTTCGAGCGCCGCGCCCCGGGCCCGAAGGATGTGCACATCGACATCCTTTTTTGCGGCGTCTGCCACTCCGACCTCCACCAGGTCCGCAATGAATGGAGTGGCACCACCTTCCCGGTGGTACCCGGTCATGAAATTCTCGGACGGGTCCGGCAGGTAGGGAAAGACGTCACCCGGTTTGCGGCGGGCGATCTGGCCGCCGTCGGCTGCATGGTCGACTCCTGCCGCACCTGCCCAGACTGCAAGGCGGGGCTGGAGCAGTACTGCCAGCCGGGCGCGACCTTCACCTACAACAGCGCCGACCCGATCCTCGGGGGCATGACCTACGGCGGATACTCCGATCAGATCGTGGTGGACCAGGACTTTGTGCTGAAGGTGGCCAGGACCCTCGACCCGGCCGGCGCCGCGCCGCTGCTCTGCGCCGGTGTCACCACCTGGTCACCGCTCCGCCACTGGGAAATCGGCAAGGGGAGCCGGGTCGGGATCGTGGGCCTCGGCGGTCTGGGCCACATGGGAGTGAAGCTGGCGAAGGCGCTCGGTGCCGACGTGTCGCTGTTCACCACGTCGGCCGGCAAGACGGCGGATGCCAAACGGCTCGGCGCGGACGAGGTCATCCTGACCCGCAACCCCGACGAACGGAAAGGGCACGCCAATCGCTTCGATTTCATCCTCAACACGGTGGCCGCGTCGCACGATCTCGATCCCTACCTGCGCATGCTCAAGCGGGACGGGACGATGTGCCTCCTGGGAGTGCCGGAGGTACCGCATCCCTCGCCGGCCGCCTTTGAGTTGATCGCCCGGCGCCGCAGCCTCGCCGGCTCGCTCATCGGAGGTATCCGGGAAACCCAGGAGATGCTGGATTTCTGCGCCGAGCATGGGATCGTATCGGATGTTGAGGTGATCCGGATTCAGGACATCAATGCTGCCTATGAGCGGATGCTGCGAAGCGACGTGAAATACCGCTTCGTGATCGATCTGGCATCGCTCGCGAATGGGTGATCGGCGGGAGCGCGCCAGCCGGCTGCTGGGGAGTCTTTTCGTACTCACCGGGCTGGCGCACCTTGTGCGTCCGGGCATCTATCGCGGCATCATGCCGCCGTGGGTGCCCGCGCCTGATCTGATGATCTTCCTGAGCGGCGTCGCTGAGCTGGCGGGTGGACTCGGGCTGCTCCTCCCCCAGACGCGCCGGGCGGCATCGATCGGACTGATACTCCTCCTGCTCGCCGTCTGGCCCGCCAACTTCCAGATGCTGTTCAATGCTCGTGCCGGTGAGACCACCTGGTGGTGGGAGACGCTGCTCTGGCTGCGCCTGCCATTCCAGGTCCTATTGGGATGGTGGGTCTGGAAGGCCGGGCGCCCGGTACCTGCCTGAGGGCCTGTCGGCAGGGACTGCTTGTACTCAGCCTCGGTGTTCCCTGCGGGGCTGAACGCAGAGACGCAGAGGAAACGCTCGAAGTTCGCAGAGGACCTTGTCGTGCCGATGTCTGGGGTGGCCCCTGCCTGGGGTAGCATCGATCCCCCCTCAGCACCGGAGGCTGCTTCCCTCGAGACCACCCCAAACAAAGTCATCACACCGCTGCCTCTGCGACCTCCGCGCGGTCCTCTGCGTCTCTGCGTTGAGCCCCGCAGGGAACGCAATGGTCGGGCGCTATTGCAGCGTGGCATAGAACGACCAGTGATACGCGCCGCTCAAGGGCTGGTTGGGGTAGGTGGTTGGCATCGCGCCGTAGGTCACCGCTTTCCATCGGCCGTTGCCGGTCGGTGACATCCGGAACCGGAGGCTGTTGGTGTTCGAGAGATAGGCCAGCCAGTAGGTGCCCGGGGCCAGCACGACTGGCGTGCTCACCGCCACGGTGTTCCATCCCGTCACCGGGGTGAACTCGGCGGTCTCCGCCAGCTTGGTTCCCGGACCACCGCTGGGACCATTGGCGCCGTACAGGCCCAATCGCAGCTTGCCCGACGCCTGGGTGACATAGAAGCTGAGCGTCTGCAGTGTGGCGCCCTGGCTGAGCGAGGTCTGCTGGGCCACCAGCAATCCTTTGTTGTTGCCATCGTTCTCCGGCAGGAGGGCCGACTCACCCATGGTGATGGCTGCCCCGCTCGTAACCGTGATGCTGGCGGTGCCGCTGGTTGTCCCACTGGTGGCCGTCACGATATACGGTCCCCCTGCCGTACCACTGGCGGTGAACTGGCCGCTGCTGCTGATGGTCCCCCCACCGCTGACGCTCCAGGAAAAGGTCGGGGCCGCGCTCAGGGTCTGCCCGAACTGGTCCCGCGCGGTGGCGCCGAAGGTGGTGCTGCCCCCCGGTGCAACCGAGCTGCTGGCCGGCGTGACGACCACACTGGTCAGGTTCTGGTTGACAGTGACGGTCACGCTGCTGGTGACGCTGAGCCCGGGGGCATCGGCGATGGTGACCTGGAGGGCATAGCTGCCCGCGCGCGTAAAGCTGGCGGTGGTCGCCTTGGCGGCATTGCTGCCATTGGCCGCGAAGGTCACCGCGGCCGGCGGCGCCCCGGTGGTCGACCATGTGTACCGCAGGGCCGCCTCGCCGGCATCATCCGCCCCGAGGACGGTCAACGCCGTGGAGCTGCCGGTCACGGTGGCCGGGGAGGCCCCTGCCGCGGTGGCGATCGTCGGAGCCTGATTGGGAGGACTGCCACCCCCGGCGTCGAGGGTACCGTAGAACGACCAGTGGTAGGCTCCGCTGGAGGGCGAAGTGGAGAAGGTCGAAGGAAGCGCCCCGAAGGTGAACGCATACCAGCGGCCGGCGCCGGTGGTCGCGTGGCGGAACTGCAATGAGTTGCTGCTGGGGAGATAGGCCAACCAGTAGGTGCCCGCCGACAGTCCCACCGGTGTGACAACACTCACCGTGTTCCAGCCGACCACCGGCGTCACCGCGGCCGTCTCGGCCACCTTGGTACCGGGCCCACCACCTGGGCCCGTGGCCGTGTAGACGCCCAACCGCAGCTGCCCCGCCGCGCCGGCCACATAGAAACTCAGCGATTGCAGCGTGCCAGCCTGGGCCAGGGAGGCCTGCTGGGCCACGAGGAGGTTGCCATTGTTGCCGTCTGCGGTGCCGAGGATCGCGGATTCTCCGAACGTGGAGCTGCCGGAGCTGCCGCTGGTGACGGTCACGCTCGCCGTCCCGCTCCGTCCCCCACCGGTTGCCGTCACTGTGAAGGGCCCGCCGGCGGATGCACCGGCCACGAAGCTGCCACCGCTGGTGATGCTGCCCCCGCCGCTGACCGTCCAGCTCAGGGACGGCTGTGCGGTCATGGGCTGGTTGAACTGGTCCCGTGATGAGGCGGCAAAGGCCTGGATGCTGCCTGGGCTGACCGAGGCACTCGCCGGGGTCACGACCATGCTGGTGCTGGTCTGCGTCACACTGAGGGTCACGCTGCTCAGGACCGATTGATTCTGCGCGTCGGTGATCGTCACCTGGAGGGTGTAGCTGCCGGCACTGGTGAAGGTGGCGACACTGGAGCGGGCGGTATTGCTGCCATTGGGCGAGAAGCTCACGCCTCCGGGCGGTGATCCGGTCGTCGCCCAGGTATAGCGGAGCGCGGGTTCGCCTCCGTCATCCGCCCCGAGCGCGCTCACAGCGGTGGTGGTCCCCGTGGCCGGACTGGGACTGGCCGCCGCGCCGGCCGCCACCGTGGGTGGGGCGCTGCTGCCGCCGCCGCTGTTGCCGGTATTCCGGTACAGGATGACCGGGGCGACCCCGAAACAGTAGGCGCCGAACAGGTCGATATCCCCGTCGTTATCGATATCACCCGCCCGCATGTTGTGCAGCGCATCCCGTCCCAGCACGTAGGAGGAGAATCCGGTGCCGTTGCTGTTGCGCAGATACAGTATGAGGCGGCCTTCCCCTTCGAACTCGGACGCGGCCACATCGAGCAGCCCGTCACCATTCATGTCGATGACGGCAAAGCAATGGACCTTGTTGAGCCCCGTGTCGATCACATTCTCCTGCCATGTCCCGTTCACCGGATCGGCGGGCGCCTTGAACCAGGACAGCTTGCCCTGCGCTTCGGAGACCGAAAGCACGATGTCGCGCCGGCCGTCGCCGTCCATGTCGATGACTTTCACCGAGGCATAGGTATTCCAGTTGGGGGCAAAGGTATGCGAGGCCCAGGTTCCCGTCGCCGGGTTGCCGCCGGGATTCTCCATCCAGATGCCACCGACGACGATATCGGGCCGGCCGTCGCCATTCACATCAGCGACATCGAGGCCATTCAGACCGATACCCGGCTGGACGTCGTACACCGTCCAGCTGGTGGGGGTGTTCTGCTGGTAGACCGTGACCACGCTCGCGCTCTGGCCGCGCATGGTGATATCGAGCCGGCCATCGCCGTTGACATCGGCCACGATGATATCGTGGGTCGATCCGGATCCGACGGGCAGCGGGTGCGCCACCCAGGAGGCGCCGGCATTGACGTTCTCGAACCAGGTCTTGCCGACCACCACATCCACGTCGCCATCCCCGTCGATGTCGCCGACATCGCTCCCACTCTCGCTGCTAACGTTGGAACTGATGGTTCGCTTGGTCCAGTTGGGTGCCTGGTACCAGACCAGCGGCCCGTTGGCCCCGCTGACGATGAGATCGGGCAGGGCATCGGTATCGATGCGGCCGATGTTCTTCATCCAGGGATCGAACGGACTGTTCTGGTCGATAACGACCCGGTCAAAATTGAGGCCGCCCACCGCAATCGAGGCGGTGATGGGGGTCTCGGAGGTGGGATGGTGCCCGTCCGGCTGGTCAGCGCATCCGCTGGCCAGGAGGCCGAGCCCAAGCAACAGGACAGGAGAGTGCAGGGGGTGGCGCGGCATAAATGCGGGCTCCGCTATATCGAGGGAGCATCCGCCGGTCGCGCCGAGGCCCGGCGCCTACGAGGGCGCACCGGGCTGAGGAAGGAGGATCGGTGAACCACAAGGAACCGCTGAACGCAGCACGGCGGGAATCAGCCGGCGCCGAAGAGCAGTCCTGGATCATCGTCGAGTCGCGGCCAACGGCAATGCTCAGTAGGACTGCAAGCTTCGGGAACTTCCCCTCCGTGAGGCAGAGTGCCCCACGAGCGATACGATGTACCTCGCCGTCAGGGAAATAGTCATTGCCCGGAAGTGACGCAAGTCTGATTTACGATCTAGTCCTAAGGATTACCATCGGTACCACTCGAAGGAGCGGTAACCTTTCGTGCGGGGCTCAGCTCGTTCCCGGCCGAACGTTCCCTGTGGCGAACGCAGAGACGCCGAGGAAAAACACGGAGGTTCCGCAGAGGACCCCTGTCAGGGCATTTGTAGGGTGGTTTCGAGGTAAGCTGCTTACTGCGTGGAGGTACGAACAAAACCATGCGCGGCACCGGGCCTACCCTAAAGGGCATGACGCCGGTGCCTCTGCGATCCTCCGGCGTTCTCCGCGTCTTTGCGTTGCGCTGTTGATTTGTTGGTGTCACTTCGAAATCCAACTGCTCGCTCCCCGGCCGAACGTTCCCTGCGGGCTGAACGCAGAGACGCAGAGGAAAAATGAGGAGGTTCGCAGAGGGCCCCGCTGTCAGGGGCATTGGTAGGGTGGTTCCGAGGTAAGCTACTTACTGCGTGGAGGTACGAACAAAACTACGCGCGGCACCGAGCCCACCCTAAAAAGGCATGACGCCGGTGCCTCTGCGATCCTCCGCGCGGTTCTCTGCGTCTTTGCGTTCAGCCCCGCAGGGAACACCGGGCCGACACCCCGCAGGGACACCCAGGCTGAAAACTACGGCAGGATCCGCAGCACCTCACCAATCGGCTTCCGCGCCTTGGGCTCCGGCACTTCCGCCGGTTGGCCAAAGAACAGCAGTCCCAGGATCTCCGCCTCGGCCGGATCGAATCCCAACAGCGTCGCCGTGGCCGGCAGCCGGATCACCTTGCCGGTACTCCACTTCGTGCCGACGCCTTCGGCCCATGCCGCCAGCTGAATGTTCTGGATGGCCGCGGCGACCGCCGCCCGGTCCTCCTGCTCCCGGATCGGGTCGGCCGACCGGCGGCAGGTGACGGCGATGATCGTTGGCTTGGCCAGCAGTTTGGCGCGGGTCTTGGCTTCGAGCTGGGCAATCGACGCGGCGTCGCTTCCGGGCTTGGCCGATGACGCGGCCTGTGCTGCCGCCAGCTCTGCGAGCCGGGCCCGGGTCTCCGGGCCGATCTGAATGAAACCCCACGGCTGGGTCAGCTTGTGATTCGGTGCCCAGAGCCCTGCGTCGAGCAGCCGATGAAGGACGGCGGACGGTACCGGCTCCGGCTGGAACTCGTGGATCGTGCGCCGGCTGTAGAGGGCAGTGGAGACATCCATATTCGGCTATTCCTCGGAGATGGCGACCGCCTGGCCCATCGCCCGCTCGTGCGCTTTCCCGACTTCATCGGCGCTGGTCGCGCGGAAGGCCAGGTCCCGCACCAGGCCATCCTGCAGTCGGTAGACCCAGCCATGGATAGTGAGCGGCTGATTCCGCTTCCAGGCGTCCTGCACAATGGTGGTCCGGCTCAGGTGGACCGAGTGTTCGATCACGTTCAAGACGCAGAGGAGATCCTCCTTGGCCTGTTGCGTGGGCCGGGAAGCCAGCAGTGCGGTATGCCGTTCCGCGATGTCCTGCACATGCCGCAGCCAGTTGTCGATCAGGCCGAGCGGTTCGCCGCGCAGTGAGGCCGCCACGCCACCACAGCCGAAGTGCCCGCACACGATGATATGCTCCACTTTGAGCACGTCCACCGCGAACTGCACCACCGACAGACAGTTCAGATCGGTGTGCACCACGAGGTTCGCCACGTTGCGGTGGACGAACAGCTCGCCCGGCATCATGCCGACAATGTCATTCGCCGGGACCCGGCTGTCGGAGCATCCGATCCAGAGGTACTTGGGGTTCTGTTGCCGGGCGAGGGTGTCGAAGAACGCGGGGTCGCGCTGGGTCATGGCACGAGCCCAGGCGCGGTTGTTGGCAATCAGATCGGGTGGAACGGTCATGAGCGCCTCTGGCAGGTCAGGCAACGGACAGGTGTGCCGGTGACAGGCGACAATCTAGCGCGGCTCGGGTGTTTCCGCCGCGCACCCGGTATCACCGATCGCCTCCTCAATATTTCGGGACTGTCGCGTCCACGTCGTCGCTCCAGCGGGTGATGCCGCCGGTGAGATTCCAGACCCGCCGGAATCCGGCGGCGTGCAGCTGGCTCGCCGCCTTGGCGCTGCGGGCGCCACCCTTGCAGTAGACCACGATCTCCCGGGCGCTGTCGAGAGTGTCCAGCGCCGCCGGCACGGTCGCGAGGGGAATCAGGCGCGCTGAGGGGAGATGGGCAATTTCCCACTCATGGGGTTCCCGCACATCGATCAGGTCGAAATCGTCGCCCCGCGCGATCCGCGCAGCCAGCTCAGCGGGAAGGAGGTCGCCGACGCCTTCGCTCGACTGCGCCTCGCCGGCCGGATCGATGCCGCAGAACTGCTCGTAGTCGATCAGTTCCTTGAGCGTCCGGGTTCCGCAGGCGGGGCATTCGGGGTCGCGCCGCAGCTTCATGGTGCGAAACTTCATGGTCAGGGCGTCGACCAGGAGCAGCCGGCCGATCAGCGGCTCACCGATGCCGATGAGCAGCTTGATCGCTTCGGTGGCCTGGATCACCCCGATCAGCCCCGGCAGCACTCCGAGCACACCACCCTCGGCGCAACTGGGCACCAGGCCCGGAGGCGGTGGCTCACGGAAGAGGCAGCGATAGCAGGGGCCGTCGGCGGTCGCGAGCACCGACGCCTGCCCCTCGAACCGGAAGATGCTGCCATAGACATTGGGCTTGCCCAGCAGCACGCAGGTGTCGTTCACCAGGTAGCGGGTGGGGAAGTTGTCGGTCCCGTCGATGACCAGGTCGTACCCGCGGGCGATCTCCAGCGCGTTCTGCGACGTGAACCGGGTCTCGTACGGCTCGACGTGCACGTTGGGGTTGAGATCCCGAATCCGGTCCGTGGCCGAGGCGAGCTTCGACCGGCCGACATCCTTTGTGCCGTGGATGATCTGCCGCTGCAGGTTGGTGGCATCAACCACATCGAAGTCGACCAGCCCCATGCGGCCCACGCCGGCCGCCGCGAGGTACAGCCCCAGCGGCGAGCCCAGCCCGCCGGCCCCTACCAGGAGGACGCTTGCCGCCTTGAGCTTCTTCTGTCCCTCAAGCCCGACTTCGGGCAGGATCAGGTGCCGGCTGTAGCGCAGAATCTCTTCCTGCCCCAGCGCCGGCAACGTGCCATTGGTGTCAGGCATCGGTCAGCCTCCCGCGATCGCCGGCACGATCGTCAGCTCGTCGCCGTCCTGGACCGCAGCATCGAAGCCACCGGCCAGGCGGATGTCTTCATCGTTCAGGTAGAAGGTCACGAACGGATAGGGATTGCCCTGCTCGTCCCGCAGGCGCGGGGCCAGATTGGGATAGCGCTCGGCCAGTTGCCGGACCACGGCGCCAACCGTGGTGCCCTCGGCCTCGAGGGTACGGGCGCCATCGGCCAGACGGGCCATGACCGCGGGCAGCGACAAGGTGACAGCCATGATCAGTTCCTCGGAGTTGATGAAGCGGCGGCCTGTTCCACCAGGGCGACCACTTCCTTGAGTCTCGGCGCGATGAGCGGTGCGTCGGGCAGGCTGCCCTGCAGTGCTTCCACAGTCTTGAGTCCATTCCCCGTGATACAAAGGACGACCTCGTCGCCCGGCGTGAACCGCCCTGCCCGGGCCAGCGCCACCGCCGCCGCCACGGTGACCCCACCCGCCGTCTCGGTAAAGATGCCCGCCTCGCGCGCCAGGATGTGAATCCCCTCTACCAGCTCGGCATCGCTGACCGCAGCGGCCCAGCCCCCCGAGGCGCGCAGGGTCCGGGAGGCGTAGAGGCCGTCGGCGGGATTGCCAATGGCGATGGACCGCGCGATCGTCGACGGCACCTCGGGCACCAGCACCTCATCCCCCCGCTCCAGCAGCCGCACGATCGGGGCGCAGCCACTGGCCTGGGCGCCGTACAGCCGGGGCGCGGGGCCATCCACCAGACCGGCCTGCTGGAACTCGCCGAACCCCTTCGCCAGCTTGGTCACCAGCGAACCACCCGCCATCGGGGCCACGACCGCCGTCGGGAGCCGCCAGCCGAGCTGCTCGGCGATCTCGAAGGCGACAGTCTTGCTGCCTTCGCCGTAGTAGGAGCGCAGGTTCACGTTCACGATGCCCCAGCCAAAGCGATCCGCGACCTGGGCGCAGAGCCGGTTGACGTCGTCGTAATGTCCCTTGATGCGCACCAGGTGCGGGCCGTAGACCTGGGTGCCAACCACCTTGCCCAGTTCGAGGTCGGCCGGAATGAAGATCCAGGCGGGCAGTCCCGCCCGGGCGGCGTGCGCGGCGACCGCGTTGGCCAGGTTGCCGGTCGAGGCGCAGCCGACTGTGTCCAGGCCGAAGGCGCGGGCAGCGTTGATCGCGGTGCTGACCACCCGGTCCTTGAAGGAGAGCGTGGGGTGGGACACGGCGTCGTTCTTGAGCCAGACCCGGGCGACCCCGAGCCGTCGGGCCAGGGCCGGTGACTCGAACAGCGGCGTGAAGCCGGTGTCCAGCGAGTGAGCGATCTCCCCGGTGAGGGGCAGCCACTCGCGGTAACGCCACAACGACTGGGGCCGGCGCGCGATCTCGGCCCGCGAGGGCAGGGGCCGGGCCGGGTCATACACCGGTTCCAGGGGTCCCAGGCAATTTTCACAGATGGCACCGGGCATCGGGGCGAAGTCGCTATGGCAATGGCGACAACGCAGCGGCAGGGCCTGCAGTTGCTGGTCAGCGAGTGTGCTGGTCATCGGTTCATCGCCCCTCGGCGACAGGTAAGCGGGGCTCGGTGGCCACGCGATATGCAAACGGCCGCCCCTGGGGGCGGCCGGTCGAGAAACTGGGGAGGCCGCAGGAACACGCGGCGACGCCGTCACTCAATCCGGTCGCCCGTGGGCGAGAGGACAGCGGCACATGGCCGCACAGGCGTTGGGTCGCATGCTGAGTCGAAGGAACATCGGACGGTGGTCCAATCCTGGCTAAAATGAAAAAAGCCCACGAATGCGGCCGCGGGCGACGCTTTTTAGCATTTGTTTAACGTGGCTGCAATAGGCGGCAAAAGACCACGGCTTCAATTGTGATCTGATGTTAGGGGCGGCGTCGGGCAGTGTCAAGAGCGACGGTCCGCGCTAGATTTTCGCCCCATGCTTTCCACCCTCCTCGCGTTGTCGATTGCCCTGCTGCCTGGGGCACAGCCACGGGATACTGTTCCCTCCCTGCAGCGGCTGGTCGCCAGTGGCCGGCACCCCGATCTGCGGTGGCCCTCCTTTTCGACCGAGCAGGGGGCGCTGACTGCCCTCTATGCGGCGCACGCGTGGGCCCCGATCTGGTATGCGGGCGATACCCTCGGCCCTCCTGCCAGGGCATTCATCCAGGTGGTGACGGAGGCCGCCACCCGCGGTCTCGATCCGCTCGACTTCGACGCGCCGCTGCTCGTCGCTGTCAGGAGCGCCGGGGCGGAGCCCGACCCGGAGCGGCGGGCGCGGGCCGACCTCGCCATCTCCATCGCGGCGGCGCGCCTGAGCCGGGCGCTTCGACGGGGGCGGATCGATCCGTCACGGGTGCACGTCACCTTCAAGCTGCCGATCAACAGCTTCTCGGTGGACAGCACGGTGGGGGCCCTCGCGGGGACCGACCGTCCGAACGACATCCTCAGACGGCTCGAGCCCTCACTGCTTCACTACTGGCTGGTCATGGCCGCCCTGGTGCGGTATCGCGAGCTGGCGGCCGACACCCTGATCACCAAACTGCCTCCGATCCCTCGGCGGCTGCGCCCCGACTCCACCTACGCCGGGACCGCCCAGCTGCGCCGGCTGCTGCGCCTGCTGGGTGACGACCAGGACACTACCGCCACCGCGATGGTCGATGGTCGCTATACGGGCGAGATAGTTGAAGCCGTCAAGCGATTTCAGGAGCGGCAGGGCTTTCCCGCGGACGGTATCATCGGCGACTCCACCCGGGCCTGGCTCCTCAACCCCTTCCGGCCGCGGATTCGACAGATGGAGCTGACGCTGGAGCGGTGGCGCTGGATGCCGCGCAGCTACTCCGAGCCGCCGATCATCGTCAATATCCCCGCCTTCCGGCTGTATGCCTTCAGCACCATGCAGAGCCTGGAAGAGACCCTGCTGCGGATGAACGTCGTGGTAGGGGCAGCGTTCAAGCACGAGACGCCGGTGTTTGCCGCCGACATGAAGTACCTGATCTTCGCACCGTACTGGGATGTGACCCCGACTATCGCGGCGCAGGAGGTGCAGCCCGCGGCCCGGAAGAATGAAGGCTACCTGGCCCGCAACCGGTTCGAGCTGGTGGAGAACGGTCAGGTCGTTCCCAGTACGCCCGAGAACATCGACCGGATCAATCACGGCATCCGGGTGCGGCAACTGCCGGGGAACGGCAACGCGCTGGGTGGGGTGAAGTTCATCATGCCCAACGAGAACAACATCTACCTGCACGACACGCCGGCCCGCAGTGGCTTCGACCGCCTCCGGCGCGATGCCAGTCATGGCTGCATCCGGCTGGGCGACCCCTTCGCGCTCGCCCGATTCGTCTTGCGCGATCGCCCCGAGTGGGATGAACAGCGGATTCGAGACGCCATGCAGGCCACCACGCCGACCTATGTCGAGCTGACGAAACCGATCCCGGTTCTGATCGTGTATGCCACCAGTATGGCGCGGGAGGATGGACGGGTCTTCTTTTATGCCGATATCTACCGGCACGACCGGACGCTGGATCGACTGCTGCGCGAGGGGTATAAGTAGAACGGGGAACAGGCGACCGAGCGCCCCTGGGAGCGCGCAGCGCGACCCGGCGCGAGGAAGTCCCTTTAGGGGGAACAGGGAACAGGGAACGGGGAACGGGATAACGGTGGTTCCAAAAACATTCAGGACGACGAATGACAAGACTGGTGAACCTTTGCGCTCCTCGCGCCTTCGCGGTGAACTCCCTCGCTCCGATGCTGGCGATCCTGGCCCTGGGCGCGGCGACCGGCATTCAGGCTCAGGTACCCGACTCGACGCCGGACCCGATCGTGACGCTCGTCGGCCGGCTCGACCTCGAGCAGTACAAGGCGACGATCAAGGGGCTGACCCAGTTTGGTGACCGGCGTCAGGGCACCGATCGCAACCGCGCCGCGGTCGACTGGATCGAAGCCCGGCTCCGAGCCTACGGCTGCAGTGATGTCGAGCGCGTGACCTACGACTTCCAGCCACCGGAGCCCCGTCCTCGTCCGGCCAGCACAGCGCCTCGGCCCACCCCGACGCCAGGCGACCGCGCGGTCGGGGGCGGGCGGTACCGCGGGCGGCGCGCACCGACCAGCGTCAACACCGATTCCCTCGCGCAGCCCGATCTCGCCCTTCGCGCTCTCAATCGCCAGCCGACTACTCCCGGGACTCGGCAGGAGGTCTACTGCACCAAGATCGGGTCGACCCATCCGGAAGAGATGTACATCGTGGGGGGCCACATGGACGGGCATGGCTGGGGGGAGGCCGCCAACGATGATGGATCCGGCAGCGCTATTGTGCTGGAACTGGCCCGGGTGTTCAACAGCCCTGATGTCCGCACCGAGCGTTCGATCCGCTTTGCCCTGTGGAACAACGAGGAAACCGGACTCAACGGTGCTCGCGCCTACATCGCGCAACGGGAATCGCTGCAGGGGCGGGAACAGCCGCTGGGCTCGGGTCGGTATCCGGAGCCGCGGTGGCTCGGCATGATCCAGCACGACATGATGCTGTTCGATCACGGGATGCCACGGGCCGATGGCACGGTGAGCCCGGTCCAGCGCCCCGAGGCGGATGTGAACATCGAGTTCCAGTCCACGGCGAAGTTCGCGACCGATGCCGAGCGCCTGGCCTGGTTCTTTGCCTCCGCCAACGAGAAATACGCCACCGACTATCCGGCTGCGGTGGGCATGCACATGACCAACACCGACAGCGGCCCCTTCCAGGACCTGGTCGCCGCGATCAGCCTGCGCGAAAACGAGCGCGGCCGCGAGATCGGCGCCGGGTGGGATCCGCACTGGCACCAGCCGACCGACCGGTACGTGACCTTCAGTGATGCCGACTTCCGGCTCGGGCTCAACGCCGCCCAGACGACGCTCGGGGCGATCGCGTCACTCACCGGCGCCACGCTCCGATAGCCCAGCAAGGTGTTCCCTGCGGTGAACCCCAGGCCTCCGCATTCCCTGCGGGGCTGAACGCAGAGGCACAAAGGACAAACACAGAGAGCTCACAGAGGCCCTGGATCACGACTTTTTGAGGGTGGTATCGAGGTAAGCAACCTGCGGTATGGCGGTACGAGGCGAGCGTGCCACCGCACCGAGCCCACCCAAAAAAGCCAAGACGCAAATGCCTCGGCGACCTCTTGGTGCTTTTCCTTTGCGTCTCTGCGTTCAGCGCCGCAGGCAACACCGAGGCCAGTCGCTTTGCCGTGCGGCAGGCACGCCCTTAGCTTGTGCCGATGCTTCGCACCCTGACCCGATGTGCCGCCATGGCGACAATCCTCCTCCTGGGACTCACCGGCCTTCTCGCGATGACGCCGGTGCCTGTGGCGCCATCGTGGGCGTCACCCGACTCCGTGTTGTCCCCGGGGTCGGCCCTGCTCGGACTCAGCGGCAAGCTGCGGGCGATCGCCACGATGACGGAGGCCGCGCCCGGAGTGCACCGCGTCGGTCTGCTCGCGCCCGACGGCGCCGCGATCCATGAACTGGCACAGCTGCCGCTGGAGATGAAGCAGGCGTCGAGCTGGCGGGGCTACCGGATCGGCTTCTGGCCCGGCGAACAGCGGGCGCGCGCGACGGTACGCTATCCCCTCCCCGAAGGATTTCTGGAGGTCACGCCCGAGACCCAGGACGTGGCGCTCTCGCAGCGCTTCCGGCTGCGCGACTTCCTGACCCACGATCAGGCGGATGTCTGGCCCAAGGTGCTGGTGGTCCGGCTGCCACTGGTGGACAAGCTGGAACTCATCGCCGACCGCCTGGTCGCGCTGGGACGGCCTGGCGCGGTTCGCGTCATGTCCGGATTCCGTACTCCCCAGTACAACGCCCAGGGGGTCGGGCCGCGCGGCGGGCGCGCGGGAGACAGCCGCCACATGTACGGCGATGCGGCGGACATCTTCGTCGATGCCGATGGGGACGGGCGGATGGACGACCTCACCGGCGACAGCCGGGTGACCATCGCCGATGCCCGCTGGTTGGCTGTGGTGGTAGACGAGGTCGGGCGGCTCCACCCCGAACTGGTGGGCGGGATCGGGGTGTACCGGGCCAATGCGGTGCACGGGCCCTTCGTGCACGTCGATGTGCGAGGGACGCTGGCGCGCTGGTAACCTGTTACTTCCGGGATTTGACGGCGGCGACTTCCTTCGGCTGATCGAAGTCGCCTGGCTCCCGGGGACGGAACGTCAGGTCAACGGCGACAAACAACGTCTTGCTGAATGGAAAGAAGAAAATCGGAAAGACCAGCATCAGGCCGAGGTCGCCATACGCCAGCAGCTCCCAGGGCGGGGAGGGCCAGGTGAGGAACATCCCCCCGACAAAGACGACGACGAAGACCGCTTCGGTGGCGAAGAGATTGATGGTGTAGGACCCCACCCAGTATCCCCCCTCCGGCTCCCGGTCAAAGCGCATCCCGCACGACGGACAGCTGGGACACATCGTGAGCCAGGTGACAAAGACCGGACCCCCGCCACAGGCAGGGCAGCGGAGTCGCAGGGCGCGCGCGTACAGGGAGCGCAGTCGGGTCATGCCCCCAATCTACTGCGCCGGCCCCTCACGGCGGGCCCGGGCTTCACGGCCGTGGAGGATCATCCGTGCCGCCTCCCCGGCCGGCCCGCCCTTCTGTGCAATGGCCGCCAGGGTGTCGTCATCCTGACGGCCCAGCTGGGCCGCGATCGCCACGATCATCGCGCGGCCGCTCTCCATGTCGCGGTCCGCCAGCGCCTGAGCCCGACTCTTGAGCCCCGCCCACCCGGCGGCGAGGAGGGCCAGCGGCAGCAGCCCGAGCGCCAGCGACCCCAGGTCGTGGGCGATCCATCGCTTGGCGGCGGCAAAGAGGATGAGAACCAGAAGGACAATGCAGGCGGACAGCAGCCGGGTGAGCACCCGGTAGGAGTAGGCGCGATCACTGACAAGGCGCTGCGGGTCGATCTCGAGCGGCATGGGTCACGGTGCCCGCTTCTATAGGTCAGGTACGGTATCCCCTGCGGGGCTGAACGCAGAGACGCAGAGGAAAAGCACCACGAGTGCACAGAGGGCTTTGTGTCTACGCTTTTTGGGTGGGCTCGGTGCAGAGGGAAGCTGACCCTCTGTGACCTCTCGCCTTGGTCCTTTGCGTCTCTGCGTTCGGCGCCGCAGGCAACACCAAAGTTGAGGTAGCCGAGCTAGATCGGGAGGTCGTCGCGGACCAGCGCCAGGATCGCGGCCTGAGGGACCACGAGGTACTTCTTGTCTTCGAAGGTGATCTCGACCGATGCCTTGCGGAAGAAGATGGCGTGATCGCCGACCCGGGCCTGCATCGGGCGCCAGCGGGCCGGAGTCCCGCCGGTCTTCCACGGCTCGTCATCGTTCACCGCCAGGTCGGGAGCGGGATCGCCGGGACCGACGGCGATGACCAGCCCGCTCTGCACCTGCTGGGAGTCCACCGCTGAAGCAGGGAGGATGAGCCCGACCCGGGTTCGCTCCTCCCCTTCTTCCGGTGCGATCAACACCCGGTCACCCACCAGGATCAGCTGCTTGCGGGAAAACTCCATCAGGCGGCGATGATCTCCAGCACTTTGAGGGTCCGCATGCCATTGGGCAACTTGAGTTCCACCGTATCGCCGACCCGGCGCCCCTTGAGGGCCCGGCCCAGTGGCGACGCCAGCGAGATATGCCCCGCATCGATGTCCATCATTTCAGCCAGCACCACCACAAAGGTTTCCTTCTCTTTGGTCTTGGCATCCTGCACCTTGACCGTGCTGCCAAGGCCGACTTCTCCTTCGGGGGTCTCGGTGGTCGAGAGCTGGCTGACCTGGGCCATGCGCTGATGCAGCTGCCCCAGGCGGGCCTGCACGAACTGCTGCCGCTCCAGCGCCGCCTTGTATTCGGAGTTCTCGCGCAGGTCACCCATCTCCACGGCGGTGGCGATGGCCTGGGGAATGACGATGTTGAGTTCGTGGCTGAGCTGCCCGATTTCGGCCCCCAGCTTTTCGCGCATCTCTCGGATCATGATCGCACTCGACAAAAAAGGAACGGCCCGGGCCAGTCGACCCGGGGCGCCTGAGGTTCCAAAGACTTCCATTATTATAGCGCGGGAGTCCAGCCGGGGCTATGATCCAACGCAAGTCGTTGTCCTGAAATATCTTGGGGGTGCCACGTGAAGCGAATCCTGTGGGGAATCCTGGCGACGATCGCTATTCCCTATCAATTGATAGCTCAAGACAGTGAACCGGTCGGCCCGCCGGTCGCGCCGGATTCTGTCGCCCGGCAACTACTGGCGGAGGTGCGCACCGCCGACTCCACCATCCTGGTCGAAACCCGGTACGCCACCAACCACAACTTCACCGGCGCCCCGCTCCCCGGTTACCACGGGGATCATGCCTACCTCCGGCGGGAAGCAGCGGCGGCCCTCGGCCGAGTCCAAAAGCGGCTGATGAGCGGAGGGATGGGCCTCAAAGTGTTCGATGGGTATCGCCCGGTACGCGCGACCCTCGCCATGGTCGAGTGGGCAAAGCGCACCAACCAGATGCACTTCATCACCGATGGCTACATCGCGAGCCGCAGCCGACACAACCTCGGCCTCGCCGTGGACCTCACGCTGGTCGACATGTCGATGGGCGGCCGAGAAGTCGACATGGGGACGCCCTACGACACCTTTTCGGATCAGGCGCACTGGGCCAACGCTACCGGGCGGACCCTGCGCTACCGTCAGCTGCTGCGGACCATGATGGAGAAGGAGGGCTTCACCCAGTACGACCAGGAGTGGTGGCATTACAGCTACGAAGTGCCTGGTCCCCCGGTGGCGTTTGATATGGAGAACCGGTAGGGGTACGAGGGTACGTGGTACGTGGGTACGTGGGTACGTCACCTACCCTCGTACCCGCGTACCCTCGTACCCCCGTACTGTCACGCCCGCCTGTCACTTCAGACTGTACACAATTGGTCGATAATAGGAGCCGGCTATCGCGTGATATGGAATGGTTTTCAGGGTCCTTTCACTTGGCGCGGCGCAGGCTGCCCGGTACATTGAAACTCTTCCTGACCAAGTTCCTTGACTGAGGCGTTGTGCATACCTATTCTCGACCCGGCACAACCTTGCCTCTGACTCTCCCGCTGACAGGACGACGCGCCTGATGTCCCACCAGACGGTGCTAGGTCGCCGCCGGATCGGCCGCTGGTCGGCCATGCTCATCCCGGCCCTGCTGCTGCTCGTCGTTGCCGTTGGCTGTTCACCCAGTCAGTATCCCCAGACCACATTGCTTCCCCGCGCGGATTTCGCCCGTGAGGGAGACAATCTGTTCTGGCTGACGCTGAAGTGGGCCACGGTGGTGTTCATCCTGGTCGAGGGCGCGCTGCTCTTCGCCATGTGGAAGTTCCGGAATCGCCCGGGGGCGGCGGAGCCGGTGCAGACCCATGGCAACACGACGCTCGAGATCGTCTGGACCATTATCCCGGCCTTTATCCTGGCGATGATCGCGGTGCCGACGGTGCGGACCATCTTCAAGACCGCCACCAAGCCGGGCCCCGACGCGCTGCAGGTCGAAGTGATCGGCCACCAGTGGTGGTGGGAGTTCCGCTATCCGCAGCTCGGCATCACGACGGCGGGCGACCTCATCGTGCCCAAGGGTCGCACGGTCAACCTGGAAATGACGACGAAGGATGTGCTCCACTCCTTCTGGCTGCCGCAGTTCGCCGGCAAGCGCGACGTCTTCCCCAATCGCTACAACAATCTCTGGTTCAAGGCCGAGGTGACGGGCGACTTCCCGGCGCAGTGCACCGAGTTCTGCGGGGTGCAGCACGGCAAGATGGCCTATCGCATCATCTCGAAGGAACCGGCCGAGTTCGACAGCTGGGCCGCCGGCTTCAACAGCCCGCCGCCCGACTTCAAGGGCGACACCACGGGCACCCACACGCTGGAAGCGGAAGGCCAGGCGATTTTCAACGGCAAGGGCGCCTGCATGGGCTGCCACTCGATGTATCCGGCGCTGCCGTTCATCGGGCCGAACCTGCACCATATCGGCAGCCGCAGCCACATCGCCGCCGGCACGCTGGTGAACACGGATGAGAATCTGGCCAAGTGGATCCGCAATCCGCAGGCGTGGAAGTCCGGCGCTGCGATGATCGTCCCGCCGCTCACGGACGACGAGATCAAGGCGGTGGTGGCGTACCTGCGGGCCAACAAGTAGCTGGGCAGCACCGGGGCGGCCCGTCAGGGGCGCCCCGACGCGACTGAACGCAAGGGTGGCTGGCGGCCGCCCCCGACCCCAAGGGATCGACATGGCAACAACGGCAGTGGAACACGCCCCGGCGCATGCCGCGGAGCCGACCGGACTGTGGAGCTGGCTGACCACCGTCGACCACAAGCGGATCGGCATCCTCTACGGCGCCTCGTCGTTCCTGTTCTTCCTGATGGGTGGCATTGAGGCCTTCATCATCCGGCTCCAGCTGGGGGCGCCCAACAACACCCTGGTGAGTCCGGAGCTGTACAACCAGCTGTTCACGATGCACGGCACCACGATGATCTTCCTCGGGGTGATGCCGTTGTCGGCGATGTTCTTCAACTATTTCATCCCGCTGCAGCTGGGCGCGCGGGACGTGGCCTTCCCCCGGCTCAATGCCTTCAGCTTCTGGGTCTTCCTGCTCGGCGGCCTGCTGATCAATGTGAGCTGGCTGTTCAATGCGGCGCCGAACGGCGGCTGGTTCGGCTACGCCAACCTGACGAGCAAGCAGTACTCGCCCGGCCTCAACATCGACTTCTGGACCGTCGGCCTGCAGATCCTGGGCATCGCCTCCCTGGCCGCGGCGGTCAACTTCTTCACCACGGTGATCAACCTCCGGGCCAAGGGCATGGGCATGATGCACATGCCGATGTTCACCTGGATGAGCTTCATCACCCAGATCCTGCTGCTGCTCTCCTTCCCGATCATCACTGTCGCGCTGGTCATGCTGATGATCGACCGCAGTTTCGGGACTCATTTCTTCGTCCCCTCCGGGGGCGGTGACCCGATCCTGTGGCAGCATCTCTTCTGGCTGTTCGGCCATCCCGAGGTGTACATCCTGATCCTGCCATCGTTCGGGATCGTATCCGAGATCCTGCCGGTGTTCTCGCGCAAGCCTCTGTTCGGCTACGCGGCGATGGTGTTCTCCGGCGCGTTCATCGCCTTCGTCGGCTTCGGCGTCTGGGCCCACCACATGTTCGCCACCGGCATGGGGCCGTTCGCCGACGCGTTCTTCGCGTTGACCACGATGATCATCGCCATCCCCACCGGCGTGAAGATCTTCAACTGGATCGGCACGATCTGGGGCGGCAAGATCGACTTCAAGACGCCGATGCTGTTCGCCCTCGGCTTCGTCGCCATGTTCATCATGGGCGGGCTGTCCGGCGTGATGCACTCCTCGCCGCCGGCCGACCTGCAGCAGACCGACACCTACTTCGTGGTGGCCCACTTCCACTACGTCCTGTTTGGCGGGTCGATCTTCGCGATCACTGGCGGCGCCTACTACTGGTGGCCCAAGATGTTCGGCCGGATGCTGGATGAAGGGATCGGCAAGATCCACTTCTGGCTGATCCTCATCGGCTTCAACCTGACCTTCTTCCCGATGCACATCGTCGGGCTGAATGGCATGCCGCGCCGGGTCTACACCTACTCCGATGAATCGAACTTCAAGCTGCTGAACCAGATCGAGACGCTGGGCTCGGCGGTCCTGCTGATCGGCTTCCTGGTCTTCATCTACAATATCTGGAAGACCTCGCGCGGTCCGCGCAACGCGCCGGCCGATCCGTGGAATGGCGCGACGCTCGAATGGGCCATCCCGTCGCCGCCGCAGGTGTTCAACTTCCCGGAGATCCCGACGGTGCATGGCCGGGATGCCCTGTGGGAGATGAAGCGGGCAGCGGGTGGCACGCTGCCGGAGCCGCAGCACGTGAGCGGCGCCGGGATCCACATGCCGAATCCCTCCATCAAACCGCTGATCGCCGCGATCGGGGTGACGGTGACGCTGGCGGGGTTCATCGGAGGCTCGCACCTGCCGGTGCACCTGGTCGGCGTGGCGATCCTGCTCTATGGCATCTTCAGCTGGGCGTTTGAGCCGACGGGCTGACGCCCGGAAGTCGCGGGTCACGAGTCGCAAGGCCTGTGACCCTGACTCGTGACTCGCGACCTGTAACGAACGACTTGCGACGGAAGCAGTACCAGACCCAAGACAGAGGCACTCGTGTCTGACCACGCTCACGTAGACGATCACCACTACACTGCGACCGGCATCGACAGCCGGAAGCTGGCGATCTGGACCTTCATCGGGTCCGAATGCATGTTCTTCGCCTCGCTGATCGGGGTGTATCTGGTCTACAAGACCCGGGACATCTCCGGGCCCGCCGGCCACCACGAATGGCTGCTCAAGGGGGTGCCCCAGGAGCAGATGTTCGAGATTCCCCTGGTCACCGTTCGGCACCGCCCTCCTGCTGTTCAGCTCCTTCTTCGTGGTGCTGGCGCTCAACGGTGCCCAGAAGGGAAAGCGCGGGCAGACGATCGGCTGGCTGGTCGCCACGATTCTCTGCGGCGTGTTCTTCGTCGGGATGCAGTTCTACGAGTTCAGCCACTTCTATCATCGCGGGATGGGGTACACCACCAACCTCTTCTCGTCGAGCTTCTATACGCTCACCGGCTTCCACGGCACCCACGTGACCCTGGGCCTCATCTGGCTCACCACGGTGCTGATCACGGCGCTGCGGGGCAAGCTGCCGCCGGAGAAGTCGCTCAACCTCGAGATCGCCGCGCTGTACTGGCACTTCGTCGACGTCGTCTGGATCGTGATCTTCCCCGTCGTCTACCTCATCAGCTGAGTCGGCCGTCATGACTGCTTCTGCCCACGCCCACGATGCGGGTCATGCCCACCCGACGTGGCAGCTCTATACCAAGATCGCCATCACGCTCTTCGTGCTGACGTTCCTTGAAGTGGCGGCCTACGAGGTGGTGCACCGGCGGGAACCCCGCCGGGCTCGCCACCGTGCTGGAGCCGATCCTGGTGGAGGTACTGCTCCTGCTCTCCGCCGCGAAGTTCGCGCTGGTGGCGATGTTCTACATGCACCTGAAGGGGGACGGTAAGCTGCTGACCAGCATCTTCTCCTTCTCGCTGGTGCTGGCGGCGGTGATCATCGTGGGTCTGATGATCATTTTCCACTACCTGTACTCCCACGCGCCGACGGCCAACCCGCTCAAGCTGCCCTGACGCCTGCACGACACACTAAAAGGGGCCGCCTCGGGTTTCGGGGCGGCCCCTTCTTGTTTCGACCTGTTGGCCAGTAGAAGCAACGCAGAGGCAGGGAACAGCAACGCAGAGGCAAGGAACAGCAACGCAGAGGCAAGGAACAGCAACGCAGAGGCGAACAGCAACGCAGAGACACAGAGAGCTCGCAGAGGTCGCAGAGAACAGCGATGTAAAGGTGGTCGAAGGGCCCGCCCTGCCTCGGAGCCACCATCAATCGGTTCTCCGCGACCTCTGCGAGCTCTCTGCGCCTCTGCGTTGCTGTTCGCCTCTGCGTTGCTGTTCCTTCCTCTACCCAGCGACAACAGCTGCGATCACCGTTTCGAACCCGGGGTCCCCGTCGCCCGCCGCCGCTTCCAGCGCCTGGGCCTCCAACGCGTGCAGTGCGCCCAGGTCGAACAGCTGCGGATCGAGCGTAGCGTAGGCGGGAAAGTCTTCCTGGATCGGGCAGGCGTTCTCCAGCAGTTCTCCCTCCTCCGTCATCATCGGCAGGCCGATCAGCCGGCAGACCAGCGGCCGGTAGGCATAGACCCGGCAGGCGCCCGCCTCGTCCAGCAGGGGACAGGGCTCCGCCGCGAGCGCTTCCGTCAGCTGGTCGAACGCCTCCTCCTCCAGCTCCCGGACATCCCAGGGGGCACCCCAGCCCGGAGCGAGTGCCTGCATCCGCTCCAGGAGGGCGGTTCCACGGTCGCGCACCAGCGCACGAACGTCCGCCGGGAGGGTCGCCAGCCCCTCGCGGAGGAGCAGCGTGTCAGCCACCGAGATATCGAAGGGACCATGGCAACAGGCAGAACAGCCGGCGCGGCAGGGAATTACATCGGGATGCCGCCGAGCAGTTTCTTCAAACCAGCGATCCAGGCGCTGGAGCAGGGCCTGATACCCCTCGGCCGCAGGATCCACGTTATCCCCGACGGAAGGCGAAAAGCAGGCAGATCCATCCGGCCAGGAAGGCCAGGCCTCCAAACGGGGTGATGGCGCCGAGACCGCGGACTCCGGTCAATGCCAACGTGTAGAGGCTACCGGAGAAGAGGAGCGTCCCAAGGATGAACAGACGGCCTGCCCAGAGCCCCGCCGTGTTTCCCTCAGCGGCGGCGAAGGCGGCGACGAAGAGCGCCAGCGCGTGGTACATCTGGTACCGCGCGCCGGTTTCGAAAGTCTGCAATGCCGCAGGATCGAGCCGCTGCTTGAGCGCATGGGCGCCGAACGCGCCGGCGGCGACGGCAATGAAGGCAGAGATGGCGCCGGCGGACGCGAAGAATCGATTCATTTCCCCGTTCCCTGTTCCCTGTTCCCTGTTCCCCGTTCCCTGTTCCCCGTTCCCTGTTCCCCGTACCCAACTACCCAGGCGACCCAGCACTATCGCTCGGCACCGCCATCCCCATCGCGTGGTACCCGTTGTCCACGTAAATGGTCGTGCCGGTGATTGCGGCGGCCAGCGGGCTCGCCAGGAATGCCGCGGTCGCCCCCACCTCGGACGCACTGAGATCCCGCGGCAGCGGCGAGTTGGCCCGGCAGTATTCAATCATGGTATGGATGAAGCCAATCGCCGTGGCGGCACGGGAGGCGAGCGGGCCCGCCGAAATGGTGTTCACCCGAACGCCGTGACGCCGACCTGCCTCGAAGGCGAGGGTCCGGGTGTCGGCTTCGAGGGCGGCCTTGGCACTCGACATCCCGCCGCCGTAGCCGGGAATCACCCGCTCGCCAGCCATGTAGGTCAGCGAAAGAAACGATCCTCCCGGGCGCATCAGCGGAGCGAGGTTCCGCACCATCGCGACCAGGCTGTAGGCGCTGGTCCCCACTGCGGTGAGATAGCCGTTCCGACTGGTATCGAGCAGCGGCTTCTTCACCTCTGGCCCGTTGGCCAGGCTGTGGACCACGATGTCCAAGCCCTGGGGACCGAAGTCCTGTCGCAGCGCGGCGGTGACTCCTTCGATGGTGAAATCGCCCCGTTCCTTGTAGCGCTTGTTCTCGCGAATGTCGGCGGGAGCATCCGCCAGCGAGTCATAGGCCGCATCGAGGGGGTAAATCTTCTCGAATGCCATCGCCCCGCCGGACGATAGCCGCAGCGACTCCTCCATCTTTCCCCGCTCCAGCAGGTTCAGAAAGATGTTCATGGCAGGCGGCCAGGTGCCGACACAGACGGAGGCGCCCGCTTCCGCCAGCGCCTTGGCAATGGCGAACCCGAAACCGCCGTCGTCAGCGACGCCGGCCACAAACGCCCGTTTACCGGTCAGATCGATAGGGAGCATAGTGCGATGGGGTAAGGGTGACGCGGGGTAAGGTAAGGGAGTCCCGGAGGCGGGGAAGGGGCCACCGCAGGGCTAGTCGGACCGGAGCACTTCGAGGGGCGGCCGGCGGAAGACGTCCAGGCTGCTCCACAGTCCGGTGGCCACCGTCAGCCCGACCATGATCGTTCCCAGGATCGCGAACGAGCCCCACGGCGCACTGAACGGGACCTTGAACACCCAGCGGGCCAGCGCCCATCCCGCGATCGACGCAAGGCCGGTCGCCACGATCGCCGCCAGCAGGCCGAGCGCGGCATACTCCGTCAGCATCACGAGTACGACCTGCCGCCGGGTCGCGCCCACCGTCTTCAGCAGGGCGGCCTCCCGCACCCGCTGGAACCGGCTCGTCGCCAGCGCGCCGATCAGCACCACCACGCCGGTGGCCAGACTGAACAGCGCCATGAAGCGGATGGCGAGCACCACACTCCCGACAATCCGCTCGATGGTCTGCTGAATCGAGGTCAGGTCGACCGAGGTCACGTTGGGGAAGTGCTCGACAGCGACCCGCTGGACCCGGCCCATGGTGGCCGCGTCGTCCACTCGGGTCATGAGGACCAGGCTCTGGGGTGCTGCGTCGAGCGGGCCGGTGGGGAAGACCGCGAAGAAGTTGGGCTCGAACCGCGCCCAGTTCACTTCCCGCAGGCTCATCACCACGCTGGTGATCGGCACGCCCTGCACATCCCAGGTGATGGTATCCCGCACCGTGACCCCCAGGTCGCCGGCGATGCCGACCTCCAGCGACACCGGCACCACGCCGGTCGCCCCACCGCTCTTCCACCATTCGCCCACCAGCAGTTTCTCGGAATGCACCACCGAGTCGCGGTAGGTCGACCGGTACTCCCGACGCAGTGCCCACGGGGCGATCCGGTCACCCTCCTTCCCCTTGCTCAGGGTATCCGCGAGGAGCGCCGAGACCGGCCGGCCATTGATGGCGCGCACCCGCATCGGCACGACCGGGACCGGCGCCTGCACCGCGAGCCCCGCCTCGGTCACGATGGTCCGGACGCCGGCGAGCTGGTCGGGCTGGATGTCAAAAAAGACGAGGTTCGGGCGACCGATGCCTCCGTCCAGCGAGAGCTGACGGAGAAGGTTGTGCTGGGTCACGGCCAGGGCGCCCAGCAGGAAGGCGCCGAAGCCCAGGGACAGCACCACCGCCACGGTCTGGTTGGCCGGTCGGTACAGGTTGGCCAGGCCCTGTCGGGCGACGTAGGTCAGATGGTGCGGGAACCAGCGGCGCAGCGCGCGGGTGAGGCCCAGGGCCGCGAGCCAGAGCACCAGCAGCGCCAATCCAATCCCGACGGCGAAGCCGAGGCCGCGAAGCAGGTGTCCCACCTGGATAGCGGAGAGGGCGATGACGCTCAGCGCGAGCGCGGCGCGTGCGATCCAGGTCCAGCGATCGGCGCGCGGGGCGATCGCGGTGTCGACATCGCGGCGCAGCACCGCGAGCGGGGTGACGGTCCGGATCGCGAGCAGGGGCAGCAGGGCGAAGATCAGGGCGACCCAGAGCCCGACCCCGAATCCGGTCGCAATCGCCGACAGCGACGGGCGGACACTCACATCCAGGGGCAGAAAGGCGCCGAACACCGCGGGGAGCGCGAGCTGCAGCACCAGGCCGAAGATGACGCCGAGCCCGCTCCCGACCAGGCCCATGACGGCGGCCTGCGCGAGGTAGATGCCGAACACCTGGCCGCTGGTCGCGCCGAGGCAGCGCAGCACTGCGATGGAGTCGCGCTTGCGGCGGATGAACACCTGGACGGCGCTGCCGACCCCGATCCCGCCCAGCAGCAGCGCGATCAGCGCCACCAGGCCGAGGTACCGTCCCAGCTGGTCGAGGAAGCCCTGGAGATCGGCTTCCTCCTCCGCGGCGGTGCGGAGCCGGCTCTGCAGCGGTCGCAGCGACTTGCGCCAGGTCGCGGCAAAGTCCCGCATGGCGAGTGTCGCCGGGGTCCGGAGGTACCACTCGTACTCGGCCCGGCTGCCGAAGGTCAGGAGGTTCGTCGCCGGGAGTGCGGCCGCCGGGATGAACACTCGCGGTCCAAAGGCGCTCCGGAGCCCGACATCCCCCGGAAAGTTGCTGACGGTCCCGACGATGACGAAGCGGCTCTCCCCCAGCGCCATGGTATCGCCGACCTGGGCGTTGAGTGCGGTGAGGAATGAGGGGTCGACGATGGTGACGTTGGTCTCGGTCTGCAGCCGGGGCCAGATGCCGGCCGGAACCGTGCGGACCGTGCCGTAGAAGGGATATCCACCCTGCAGCGCACTGACCCGGACCAGTCGTGCGCCGCTGGTCCGCGGGACATAGGCCATCCCCGCGAAGTTGGTGGCCTCCGCGACATCAGCGACCGCATCCGACCGGGCCGCCACCAGCATGGAATCGAGGATCGCGCGCACCGCTGGCGTCACGGCGCTGCGGCTGCTGACCGAGACGTCGCTCCCCATCAGGGCGCGGGACTGCAGCTCGACCGCGGTCCGAAGATTGTCGGTGAAGGAATCGATGGCGACCAGCGCGCCCACGCCGATGGAGATCGCGGCGGTGAGGAGCAGCAGGCGTCGGCCCCCGGCGCGCGACTCACGCCAGGCCATCGTGCGCACGAACCCCAGGCTGGTCATGCGGTCGACGTCTGCACGGCAGCGACCATGTCGTCACCCACGACAGCCCCGTCCGCCAGCCGGATGATCCGGCCGGCTCGGCGCGCCAGCTCGAGATCGTGGGTGACCAGGACGGTCGTCGTGCCGAACTCCCGGTTCAGGCCGAACATGATCTCGACCACCCTGGCGCCGGTGACCCCATCGAGATTGCCGGTCGGTTCGTCCGCGAACAGAATCCGGGGCCGGTTGCTGAAGGCCCGCGCCAGCGCCACCCGCTGCTGCTCGCCACCGGACAGCTGGGCGGGGTAATGGTGTTCCCGGCCCGCCAGGCCAACGCGCGCCAGAAGCTCGTCCGCCCGACCAGTGGCGGATTCCCCCTGCAGCTCCAGCGGCACCTGCACGTTTTCCCGGGCGGTGAGCGTCGGAATCAGGTGAAAGGACTGGAAGACGAATCCGACCCGCGCACCCCGGAACCGGGCGAGGCCATCCTCGTTGAGTGCGGTGAGATCCTGCCCATCGAGCAGTACCCGTCCACTGGTCGGCCGATCGAGACCGGCGAGCAGACCCAGCAGAGTGGTCTTCCCGCTGCCGGAGGGGCCGACGATCGCGACGATCTCGCCCGCACCTATAGTGAAGGTGATATCCTTCAGGACCCGGAGCGGGCGACCGCCCGAGAGATATTCCTTGCTCAGCGATTCAGTGCGGATCATGAACACAGGTGGGCGATGAAGACGTGGCGACCGGCGGCGAGTGTGACCGGAATGATAGCGGGGCTCGGGGCCCTGTTGCTGGCGGGGTGCGGCGCCCGGGACCAGACCCCGGCGCGCCGCGGACCACCCGACTCGGCGGCGGTCCATGCCGCGCGGCCGCTGACGCCCGATACGGCGGTGGGAGGCCAGGCCACGATCGTCTTCCTGGGGACCAGCCTGACCGCCGGCTATGGTATCGATCCCGAGGATTCCTATCCGGCGCAGGTACAGCACATCATCGATTCGCTGCGGCTACCGTACCTGGTGATGAATGCCGGCGAGAGTGGTGAGACGAGCGCGGGCGCGGTGCGCCGTCTCGACTGGGTCCTCCGCGCCCCGCCGGCATTCCTGGTGCTCGAGACTGGCGCCAATGACGGACTCCGGGGGCAGGATCCCGATTCGCTGCAGGCCAACATCCAGGCGATCATCGATCGGGTCCACGCCCGCTCGGCTGACACGAAGATCATTCTGGCGGGTATGGAAGCGCTGCCCAACCTCGGCGCCCAGTACACCCGGCGGTTCCGGGCGATCTATCCCGCGCTGGCCAAGGCCAACGGGTTGCCGCTGATTCCCTTTCTACTTGAGGGCGTCGCCGGAGTCGATTCGCTGAACCAGCAGGACGGGATCCACCCGAATGAAGTGGGCGCGAAGCTCGTGGCGCGCACCGTCTGGTCCACGCTCGGGCCGCTGCTGCACTAGGTAACGCCGCTCTCAAAAGCATTCACCGCGAAGGCGCCAAGGCGGCAAAGGGACGGGAGTGAGCTCTCTTCGCGACTTTGCGGTGAAATGTTGTTTTCTACCGAGAGGTGATCGATGCGGCTGACTTGGCTCGTACTGGGTGCCTTCCTCATCGGCTGTGGCGGAGATGGCAGTGGCCCCTCGGTGCCGGCCCGCAGCTATCGCATGGGCTTCTCGGCCATTCCGCCCAGGGTGGACACCGCCCTCCTGATCCCGACGCTCACGCTGGCGGCGGAGCACTCGGATGTCGGGCTGATCCAACTGGAGATTCCCTGGACTGCGCTGCTGGCCGATACCAGTGCGCCCGATGAAGTGCGGCTGAATCGCCTGCCATTGGTGGAGTACTACCGCGCGACCGGGCGACCGGTCGTGGTGGCGCTGGATGTGACCGACGGGCTCGACCGGTCGGCGGAAGCGCCACCGCTGGTAGCAGCCGGCCGCAGTATCACCGATACGGCGGTGCAACGGCTCTACCGCGAGTACGTGGCGGCGGTCGATACCATCCTCCAACCGATGTATCTCAGCCTCGCCGCGGAAACCAACCTGATTCGCCTGGCCGCTCCGGCGCCGGTGTACCAGGCGGTGGTGACGATGACCAACGCCGCCGCCAGCGAACGGGCCGGGGCGGGCAGTACCACCAGGCTTCTCGTCAGCGTCCAGGTGGAGGTCGCCTGGGGGAGGCTGCCCGCAACGGGCAGCTACGCCGGCATTGCTACCGATCGGGTCGACTTCCCCTTCATCGAGGCGCTGGGCCTGTCCTCCTATCCCTACCTGGGCGGGTTCACCGATCCCTCCCAGGTGCCGCTCGACTATTACGAACGCCTGACCCGGGGTGCACCCCTCCCCGTGGTGGTACTGGAAGGAGGATGGGCCTCGGGGAGCACGGCGGAGTTCACCAGCTCACCAGCGCTGCAGGCGGCGTATATCGCACGCCACGCTCGCATTCTCGATGCGGCCGATGCACGCGTCTGGCTCCAGATCACCTTCACCGATCTCGATATTGCCAATATCCCACTGCCGCCCGGATCCATCCTGCCGCTGTTCGCCTCTAATGGGCTGGTGACGATCGACCTCGCGCCCAAACCGGCGCTCGCGGTGTGGGATTCCAGTTTCGCGCGCCCGCTGGATGAGTGAGCGCCAGTTCGCCCACTCTGCCGTCACGAACCTTTTCCCACGCAGACAAATCCAACATGACGCTGACCCTGCTCGCCTTCGCCGCTTCACTTCGCAAGGGCTCGTGGAACCGCAAGCTGCTCGGCCACACCGCGCAGATGGCCCGCGAGGCAGGTGCGGAGGTGCGCCTCGCCGAATTTCGCGAGTTCGACATGCCGCTGTTCGACGCCGATCTCCTGGCGGAGCAGGGGATGCCACCGGGCGCCCGGGCGCTTATCTCGGCGATCGCGGCGGTGGACGGGATCCTGCTCGCCTCGCCCGAGTACAATTATTCGGTGCCCGGCACACTCAAGAACGCCATCGACTGGGTCTCCCGCGCCAGGCCGATGCCGCTGCGCGGACGGAGCGCCCTGCTGCTGGCCGCCTCGAATGGGCCGATCGGCGGGATTCGCGGTTTGTGGCAGCTGCGCATCCCCCTCGAGGGACTCGGCGTCTTTGTCCACCCCGACATGTACATTCTGCCCTGGGCCGAAAAGCAGTTTGATGCCCACGGCGGCCTGGTGGAAACGGATCGCCAGGACCGGCTCGCGCAGGTCCTGGCGGGGTATCTCCGGGCGGCGACGGCGCTCCGCGCCGCTGGCTGACTCACTCAGCAGGTCTCGGCGCCGGTCTCGCAACCGTCGTACCCGGGATCGGTGGCGCTCTTGCCGAAGCAGGCGGTGGTCCCGATGCCGAACAGCAACAGGGCCAGAAACAGGTAGCGGAGCGAGCGGCGAGACAGCGTCATGGTGGACATGGTAACCCTCTGGGTGACAGTGTGTATCGGTGAACTGCTGTGCCTAACAAGTAACGTTGCGGGTCGCGTAATCTTCTCACGCGCCTACCGGCAGACCTCCATCTTCCAGTTGTCGATGCCATGGATCACGTCCAGCGCCGCCTGGGAGCTGTTGCTGCGCAGGTAGCCGAACTGGAAGTTGCCGGACGAGAGATCGAGCGGCGGTGAGAAGTCGCTGCCGGTGAGATCGACACTCACCTGTCCCCAGGTCTCCGTCCCGAAGGCGCCACCGGTCAGGAGCGCGACGTGGTTGACGTCGTTCCGGGTGACCACGACTCCAGTCCCAACCTCAGCAGGACCGGTCGGGGCGAACTTGATCCGATCTTCGGTGTACCGCAGGTGGTCGATGGCCCCCTGCTCGACCGGGGTGTAGTAGCCGTCCTCGATGTAGATGTGGTACACGGCGAGCGTGGTGAAGGCGGTGGACGGCGCGCCGAAATGATGCACCATTCGGCGGTATCCTCCGGGGTTGCCGCCGGCGGTTTCATAGGTGGCGGTGGCACTCGCGATCGCACTGTCGTTGGTGACTGCCGTGGCGACCCAGCTGCGCTCTTCGCTGAAATCGTCCTGGAAGACCATCGGATTGGTACAGGCGCTCGTCGGGCCGCCGGTGGCGAAGGCGTTAAAGGTGACGCGGAGCAACGGATCCGAACCGGGCACCGTCGCGGTGACGGTCTGTGCGCCGGGCGTCGGCCCGAGCGTCCAGTGCACCTGGCTGTAACCATCGACTGTGGTATAGGTGGTGGCATTGTCGAGCGTCCCGCCGCCTGCGGTCACCTCCCAGTCGATCTGCACGTCGCCCAGGGCTCCGCTGCTGGTCTCGCTCGCCCCACCGAAGCGCACCGCCAATACGGCGCCGAGGAGGGTGCCAATCGGGCCCGACTGGGCGTTGCCGCCCTCAATGGTCAGGGTGCCCTGAATGCCCGGGCTGGGATCGTCCGAGCAGCTGTCAAAGGTCCCCATCGCCATCAGCGAGAGGGTCAGGGGGAGCCAGGCGAGCCGACGAAACGGTGCTGCGGTCATCGTGATCCTCGAATGAGTGGGTCTCACCGAGGTGACGCGCGGCCCGCCACTCCGTTCCCACCTGCCAAGGGCCCTGCCCGAGGCTTGGCTCGCCCTCACCTCGGCGGTGGACCCGGGTTGCGCCCGGCCCCGCGGCCCGTACCTTCCTTTTATGTCCTCCGAACAGGAACAACTCAACGCCGCCCTCGAGGCGACCTGCACCCGCTTCGCCGAGCGGGTGCGGTATATCGGCGTCCAGTATGGGCTGTCGGGTACCGACGTCGAGGACCTGGTGCAGGAGGTCCGGCTGCGGCTCTGGAAGGCCCTGGAGAGCGGCGAGAAGATTCTGGCGGCGCCTGCGTCTTATATCCATCGGACAGCGGTCTCCGCGGCGCTCGACCTGCTCCGGCGGCGTCGCGCACGGCGGGAAACACCGGCCCGGCTGAGTCGGCCCAGCGGATTAATGATGCTGGGTGAATCGGCCAGCGCGGACAAGCTGCTCGAGGAGCTGGAACTGCAGGACCAGATCGCCAAGGGGGTCGAGGCCCTGATCCCGGCGCGGCGATCGGTCGTGCGAATGTACCTGGCGGGCTACGGCCGGGAGGAGATCGCGGACCTCCTGGGATGGAGTGAGCCCAAGACACGCAACCTGCTCTATCGCGGACTCGCCGATTTGCGCGAGATCCTGACCGCGATGGGGATCGGACCGGAGGCGCTGGGAGCATGACCGATGAACGCCTGCGTCTGAGCTACGACAGCCTCATGGCGATACGGGCCGAGGCCTCGACCGACCGCAACGCCTGCCCCTCGGTGGAATCGCTGGTGGGGCTGCTGCAGCGCGAGGGGGAGGAAACCGATCGCCTGACCCTGCTGGATCACGTCATGTCCTGCCCGTTCTGTCAGTCGGAATTCGCCCTGCTGCGGACCACCATCCGCGCCAGCGTGGCCGAACCCCGCCCGGACCTCCCCGAATAGCGGTACGGCGATCGTCGTGGACCTGCGGGCGACGCGGTGGCCTTCGGGCGATGGCGTGGTGACCGCGGTGCCCGACCCTCGACCATGACCAGTCTCCCCCCTCCACCCGACCGGGACGCGGCCCTCGAGGCGCTGGTGAACCGTTGCGCCGATCAGGTGCGACGGCTCGCCTGGCGCTACGGCCTCGATGACCGGATCGACGAGGTCTTCCAGGAAGTGCGTATCCGGCTCTGGAAGTCGGGCGCCGGTCATGGGAATCTGGCGGACACTCCTGCGTCCTATGTGTATCGGACAGCTCTGTCCGCGGCGATCGACCTGATTCGACGGCGCCGGGCCCGGCGTGAAACACCGGCCCGGCTCGAACGTCCCAGTGGGGAGGCGCGCCTGGGGGAAAGTCCGGCCGCGGATGTGCCCCTGCGGGACCGGGAACTGGGGGAGGCGATCGACCAGGAAATTGACCGCCTGGCGCCCGATCGCGCCGCGGCGGTCCGGCTGCACCTTTCGGGATATACCCGTGAGGAGATCGCGGACCTGTTTGACTGGAGCGAAGCGCGGACCCGCCACCTGCTGTATCGGGGGCTGGGGGATCTGCGCGATGGGCTGCGGGCCCGGGGCATCGGCCCCGAGGAGACCACATGAACGACGACCGACTGCGGGCCTTGTATGCCGGTGCGATGGCGCGCCTGCCCGCCGCGGGCGAGGCGGAGCCGGTGCCGCTGGAGGCGATGCTCGAGGTCCTGGAGCGCAGGGGCAGCGATGCGCAGCGACGGGAGACGCTGCGGCGGATCCTGCGCGACCCGCGGTGCCGGGAGGAATTCGAACTGCTGCGCGCGGTGGTGCGGGCCGGCACCCCGCCGCGGCGGTGGTGGCAGGCGCCTGTCCTGTGGCAGGCCGCCGCGGCGATCGTCGTCGTGGCGGCGGGTGCGGCCTGGATCCTGGGGCGATCCCAGCCCACTCCGGAGCCGCTCCGCGGTGGCCAGGGCGCCGTGACCATCCTCGGGCCGGCGGACAACGTGGAGCTGTCGGCGCCGCCCTCGTTTATCTGGCGGCCGGTGCCTGACGCGGTGGATTACCGCCTGGAGGTGGTCGATACCACCGGCGCGGTCGTCTACGAAGAGCAGGTGCGCGACACACTCTCGCCCGGCCCCGCCCGCGATCTCTTCCTGCCGGGGCAGCGCTATCTCTGGTCGGTGACGGTGCTGACCCGCGAGGGCAGGACGCTGCGGTCCACCAGCTGGAGCTTCAGGCTGCGCGGGCCCTGAGCCGCGACACCACCAGCGCCGCCACCAGCAGCACCACGAGTCCTACATAGAGCAGCGGTTCCAGTGCCCGCCGGCGCTCCAGCGGGATCCGCACGTCGGGGTCCCCCACCAGGGTGAAAGCGGCCCAGACCCGCGCCGGCTCCCCACGGGCCCGGGCCGCCAGCTTCGCGTCGCGCAACGCCTCACCCACCGTATGACCCGCCGCCAGGCCGTCATAGAAATCGGCCATCAGCACCGTGGTGCGCCGGTCGCCGATCGGCCAGAGTGAGGCCACCACGGTCCGGGCCCCCGCGCCCAGCAGCGGTGCCACCAGTCCCTGCACGCCCTCCCCGCCAATGACCCGCCCTCCCGCGCTTCGGCATGACGACAGGACCACCAGGTCGGCGGACAGGTGCAGGGCACTGATCTCACTGGCGCCCAGGAATCCATCCTCGCCGCCACCGGGCGCGAGGGCCAGCGAGGTACGGCTCTCGGACTGGTCGTCCACCAGGGCGTGCGAGGCCAGGTGAATGACGCGATACCCTTCGAGGGGCTGCGTCTTGAGAAAGGCCTCGCTGGCCTCGTCCCCCAGACGTACCACCGCCGTGCGGCTGTAGCGGCCGGCCCGGGTGGCCTCCGCGGCGCTGCCGGTCAACCGCGGCAATCCACCTGCCTCGGCGAAGGCGCGACGAAAGCGGTCGGTCTGCGGATCGAGGTCCACCTGGTCCACCGCCGCAGTGCGAGGATCACCCAGCGCCAGCAGGGAGGCGGGTCCCGGTGCAACGGGACGGGCCGCGAGACGGGCGGCGATGGTGGCGGAGGGAGCACGGCTGATCCCGAACCGGGCGAGCAGCGGCGTGCCGTCCGGCATCGGCAGGGCATCGAACGGGAGCCGATGCAGCCGGTCGTCAGGGATCAGCACCAGCCGGTCGGTTCCTGCCGGTAGCCGCGCCAGTGCCGGGGCGAGGAGGGCGTCGGCGAGGCGGCGCCCCAGCGCCTCGGTTGATTCGCCCTGTTCGAGCAGCGCGGAAAAGCGGTCGATCGCATAGGCCAACGAGTCGATGGAGGGGAGCACGACGCCCTCGAGGCTGCTCCGCGTCACGACATAGGCGGTCGAGGGTGCCCCACCTCGTCCCGCCACCCAGGCGATGACGGCGAGACGCTCGGGCAAGGCAGCCTGGAGGACGGCAAGATCGGGTGCGGCACCAATCGCGGCGGTGGTGGAGGCCGAATCTCCCCGCAGGACGGCGGAGGTGATGATCTTCTCCTCCAGCGTACGGGCGCGCCGCTGCTCTGCCAGGAGGAAGGCCGCCGGCGCCTGATGGCCCTCCACGAGGAGCGCGGCGATCGGCGCCAGGCCGAGATCGGGTTCATCCAGCGCCGACCGGGTCTGGAAGACCAGGAGCCGGAGCTGGGCATCGGTCAGGCTGCGGCGCTTGGCATCGAGCTGCCGGGCTGCATCCTGCAGCTCCGTGACGGCTTCGTCCAGCCGCCCCCGCCGAGCCGCAATTTCCGCCAGCCGAGTGCGGGTGGCGTAGCGGTCGACATACTGGTCCGGCGCCGCGAGGGCGAGGAACTGGCGCAGGAACCGCTCCGCCGCGTCCAGCTCCCCCAGCCGGAGGGCGATCACGCCGCGACGGTAATCCAGACTGGCGGTCCATCCGGCATGCCCGTGGGCATCACCGTAGGCAATCGCGCGCTCGAGGAGCTCGCGGGCGCCGCGCCAGTCTCCGTGCGAGCCGCGCACAGCGCTCAGCCGCTGCAGATTGACGAACACCCCTTCGGCGTTGCCGTTGCGCTCACTCTGGGCCAGCAGGCCGGCGAAGGTCGATTCGGCCTCTGCCACCCGTCCCATCGTCAGCAGCGCGGAGGCCCGGCCATTCTGGACATGACTCATCCCGAAGCCATCGTGCAGCATGGTGAACAGCGAGTCCGCCACGGCAAAGTCCTGCGTCGATGCCGGGATATCACCGGCGGTCCAGTACAGCATGGAGAGATACCGGCGGGACCAGGCGATCACGAAGGGTGACTCCGCCCGTTCTGCCTCAATGATCGCCTGCGTGAAGGCGAGCTTGGCGCCGGCGAAATCATCATAGCTGTAGCGGTTGTAGCCCTTGGTATAGAACGACAAGGCGCGCATCGGTGCCTCGCGGGCCGCGGTCTGTACCGCGATGGCGCTGTCCGTATAGGCCTCGGGCATGACCTGATCGTCGAGGTCGTTGATCGCCACCATGGCCACGGCGTGATAGCACAGCCCGAGTGCGCGCAGGTTGCCGGTCCCGCGCACCAGCGCCAGGCCGGCGTGGACGGTGCGCATCGCCTCCGGGCGCCCCGCGAAGGAGAGAATGGGGCCGCGGGTGCAGAGGATCCGTCCCCGGAGCACCGAGTCCCGTGCCGGAGCGAGCTGCCAGGCGACCTCGAGGCTGTCCAGCGACGCCCCCAGCACGCCCAGGCGCGAGCCAAGAAACCCGGCCACGGCGAGTGCCGCAGCGGCGAGGGAGGAATCGTGCGCCTGCCGGGCCTCGTGCGCCACCGCGAGGAACTGGTAGACGGTCTGGTCGAACGGCCGGCGCCATAGATCGCCGAGTGCCCGCTCCATCCGGCCATGCCGTGCCCAGCCGTCGGTGCCGGTGAGCCGGTCCAGTCGCTCAGCGGCCGCGGTGTAGTTGCCGGTCAGGCGATCGAGTGCCGCCAGGCCGAGCTGCGCCGCCCGGTCGGTGGACGCCGCATCCGCCTGCCGCTGCCACCGGGCACGCACGACCCCGACGCTGTCGCCCTCCATTGCCGCGGTGGCATGCGCGAGCAGCTGCGCCGGCGTTGAGTCCGCGGCGGGAAGCTGGAGCGAGAAAAACAGCAGGGCCCATGCATGCATGGGCCCAGAGATACCGCGAGACCCCCGTGGGAGCAAGCCTCGCGGAACCGTGTTACCAGGCCACCATGCCGTTGGTGCCGGCAGGGACATCCGCCGTGATATCGAGCGGGCTGAGGCTCCCGTGGCGATCTGGTACGAAGCCTGACAGGGTATGGCTGCCGGCATTGAGGGTGTAGAGGAACCCGCCCCGGTCGGTGATCGCCAGATCGATCGGTGTCATGCCGGTCTGGCCGGTGACACCACTGGCATCGAGCAGGCGCAACTCGCCGCGCGGTCCGATGCGGTATCCCGTCACCGAGGCGCTGCCGGTGTTGGTGACGTACGCATACCGGCCATCGGGGCTCACCGCGACCCAGCACGCGGCAGTCTGGGTCGTCCCGACGGAGGCGCTGATCGGGCGCAGGGCGCCATGCCAGCTCACGCTATAGGAGGACAGGGCACTGGCACCAGGCGCTCCGCCGAAGGCCTCGGATACCAGCAGATGACCACGCGGGTCGAAGGCGAAGCCGAACGGAGTCTCGCCCGAGGAGTGGAATGTCTCCGGCGCCCCCAGCGCTCCGTCGCCGCGGACACGGTAGCGGGTGATGGCATTGTTCGCCTTCTCCGTCACCACCAGGAACCTCCCGTCGGGGGAGAGGCCCACCTGCGCGGGGCCCGCCGCGCCGTTGCTCAACGGCCGCACCGCATCGTGCAGCGGGCGCAGCTGTCCAGCTTCTCCCAGCCGGAAGCCAGCGACGTTGCCCGCATCGCCGCCGTTCAGCACATAGACCAGGTGCCCGCGAACAGCGACACTGATCGGCAGGGTGCCACCTGAGGCATGGCGATCGGTCAACTGCAGGCCATCACGGTTGCGGGCGAAGACCGAGACATCATTGCTGCCGGCGTTGACCACGAGCAGGTACCGTCCCGCGGTGGCGACGCCGCCCTGATTGCCGAGCCCCGTTCCCGTCCCGGTACCCCCGGTGGCCACCGTCTCGGGCGCACCGAGGGTGCCGTCACGTTCACGGGGGAAGACCAGCAGGGCATTTGCGGCGGCGTCGTTGGTGGCCACAACGACGGCACCGTCGGTGGCGTGTCGTTCGGGGCTGCGAAGGTCGGTGGAGAGGGGAAGGCTGGATTGGGGATCAGTGCTGCAGGCGGCGAGCAGGGCAAGCAGGGCACCTGCGGCGAGAGTACGGTGGGACATCATGGCATCCTCGCGGCGTTGGGAAGGGTCAGGCAGAACCAGCGATGACCCAACGTCCCCCTGCGCCAGCCGGATCTCCCTGCAGGCAGAGAGATCCGACGGAGGTCTGGCTTCGTTGATAGGGGTTGGGCTCGGGCGCGATGCCGGATGGCATCGAGCCGACGGGATTACATCGGGCGCGGAGCCGGCGCCATTTCCGTCAGGGCCAGGAACGAGCGCCACCGGGTGGCCTCATCGGCGGGCGCGGTGCGGGCAGTGATGGTCGCGAGGTTGGGCGACAGCGCCGCCGCCAGTTCATCGCTGGTCACGATGGCGACCGGATCGCGGGTGACCACCCCGAGCCATGGCGCAGCATCGGCATAGGCGTAGTCGCCGAAGACCAGGACCGGGGTGCCATAGGCCTTCACCTGTGAGCCGCGGCCGGGGGTCCACTGGCGGGCCCAGTCATACACCCAGCGCGCGTCCACTTCGAGCAGCCGGACACAGCCGTGACTCGCCGGGCGCCCCGGCAGTTCGTACTGGTGGAAGGCCACGCCCTTGAGGGCGATGAAGTTCACGTACCAGTCGAGAATCCAGCTCGGATCGTCGGTGCTGACCGTGGTGCGGGACTTCCAGTTGGTGAAGAACAACCCGCTATCGGTCGGCGTGGTGGCCTTGCCGGTGCTGGTGGGGCCCCAGCGCACCAAACGTCCATGCTCGTAGGCCCCGAACGCCTGCACCCGACGGGACACGGCGATGAATTGTGGCGTCGTGGCGAGTTCCGGTACGGTGGCGGGGAACGGTGCATACGCCAGTTCGGCCCCGATGGTATCCGGCACCACCAGATTGCGCCTACGGGCATGGGCGGCGTCGATCCGGTTCAGTTTGTAGATCACCTGGCGCTCGGCCGAGTCGAGCGCCTGCATGCGGCCCCACTGTTCCGATGGAACGAGGCGGAAGCTGTGTGTGGCCGACCATTGCGTCGTGGTGGTGGCGGGACCCGCGCCGGCATTGATGTCGGAGATGGGCACCGGCCACGCCGCTGGATAGGCGCTGGCGCCGATGACCTGCCGCCTGTGGTGCGCACCCAACATTCCCAGCCCCAGTACCAACACCAGCGTTGCCTTACCGGCGCTGCCAATCCGTCCGAATTTCGACCGTACCACCGCCATGCCCGACATTCGCGCTGTATCCCGTCGACAGAGTTCATGTAAGTCATTGTTTTTAGACGACTTACGAGCTTGCGTCCGACGGGAAATCAACTGCCCCGTTGGCACACCAATCGGTGTGTTGCACCCTCTGTAGGTATACGGGCAACTGGCGGGCCAATTCTCATTTGTGGTCAGGATGCGCTCGGACGGAGTTCAGCCTTGGCTCGGGCGGAGTTCAGCGCAGAGACGCGGAGGTCGCCAAGGACCGCAGAGAGGAGCGTCGGGCCATAAACCACAAAAAAAGTCCACCTCACCGTACTTGAGGTGAAGTGGACGTGTGCCAGGTTTCCTCTGCGGGTCTTTGCCCACCTGGCGTCTCTGCGCTGAAAAGAACCGCGCCGAGGCGAGCCGCGGCTCGGGCGGAGTTCAGCGCAGAGACGCGGAGGTCGCCAAGGACCGCGGAGAGGAGCGTCGGGGCATAAACCACAAAAAAAGTCCACCTCACCGTACTTGAGGTGAAGTGGACGTGTACCAGGTTTCCTCTGCGGGTCTCTGCCCACTTGGCGTCTCTGCGCTGAAAAGAACCGCGCCGAGGCGAGCCGCGGCGCGGACGGAGTTCAGGTCTTGGCTCGGGCGGAGTTCAGCGCAGAGACGCGGAGGTCGCCAAGGACCGCAGAGAGGAGCGTCGGGGCACAAAGACCCACAAAAAAAGTCCACCTCACCGTACTTGGGGTGAAGTGGACGTGTACCAGGTTTCCTCTGCGGGTCTCTGCCCACCTGGTGTCTCTGCGCTGAAAAGAACCGCCCCGAGGCTGGAGCTACGCCAGCTGGGCGTCCAGCTCGATCTCCGCGTTGTTCATAAACAGCCTGGAGATCGGGCAGTTCTTCTTCGCCTCTTCCGCTGCCTTGGCGAAGCCCTCCTGATCGAGGCCGGGGACCACACCCCGCGTCGTCAGCTTGATTTTGGTGATGTGTGGCCCGCCGTCCATGCTGAGGGTAACCACCGCGGTGGTACTGACGCTGGTCGGCGTCTTGCCCGCGCCCTCCAGGCCGGCCGACAACGCCATACTGAAGCAGGCGGCGTGTGCCGAACCGACCAGTTCCTCGGGGTTGGTCCCCTTGGCGCTCTCGAACCGGGTCGCGAAGGTGTAATTGCCAGCCAGGACGCCAGAGTTGCCCTTGAAGGAACCCTTGCCGCCCTTGAGGCCGCCTTCCCAGACGGCTGAGGCAGTGGATGTAGGCATTCGTCAACTCCTGAAGAAGATGTGAGTCGGAGTATAGTCGCGGTCCGCACCGCATCGCTCCGGCTTCGGAGCAGTTTTTTTCAGCGCAGAGCCGCAAAGCTAATGGAGGGGACCGCGGAGGAAGCACACCCCAATCCCATCACCATTGATCCTGTAAGCTATTGCTTCGACAATTTAACTCAGCGGTCCGCACGTCTCATCGCGTCTCTGCGCTGAACCCCGCCCGCACCAGACTTGAACTCCGCCGGCGCAGAAGCATGGTGTCACGGCCCGATCTTGTGCTCGCCGGTGGCCGCCGAGACCAGTGAGTCGATCGCCTGGGCGCCGAAGACCCGGCGGGCGATCTTGCCCAGGCTCTCGCGGAAGCCATCGAGGATTTCATAGAACGTCGGAATCGCGACCAGCGTGAGCAGCGTGGAGGTGATCACCCCGCCGATCACCGCCACCCCCAGCGGTGCGCGGAACTGCGCCCCCTCGCCCGCGCCGATGGCCACCGGCATCATCCCCGCGATCAGGGCGAAGGTGGTCATGAGGATCGGACGGAGCCGAATGGCACCCGCCTGGATCAACGCCTCACGGAGCGGCAAGCCATCCTTCTCCCTGGCCCATTTGGCAAAGTCGATGAGCAGGATCGCATTCTTCGCCACGATCCCCATCAGCAGGATGACGCCGATCAGGCTCATGATGTTGATGGTGAGCCCGGTGATGGCCAGGCCACCCATGACGCCGATCAGCGACAGGGGCAGCGACATCATGATGGCCAGCGGATCGAGGAAGGATCCGAACTGCATCACCAGGATGAGATACATCAGCATCGCCGCCACGCCCAGGGCGATGAAGATCTTGCTGAACACTTCGGTCTGCTGTTCCGCGTCCCCGCCTTCGGTGACCCGGACACCGGGCGGGACCTGAATCCTGGCGATGGCGAGGCGCACATCGTTCATGACCTCACCGGTGGAGCGGCCGGAGGTGTTCCACTCGACATTCACGACCGGATCCCGATTCAGGTGATTGATCACCGCCGGCCCCACCGTACTGGTGATGTCGGCCACCTGACCCAGCGGGATGATCGACGCGCGTCCCCCCGGACCCGGCACCAGGAGGGGCAGTCGGCGGAGGTCGTCGACCCGGGTGCGACTGATTTCGGTGAGCCGGATCTCCACGTCACGGGTCTCGCCACTCGGGTCGACCCAGTCCCCGGCATCAATGCCGGCGAACGCCGGCCGCACCGACTGCGCCACATCGCCGACGGTGATCCCCAGGCTGCCGGCCAGGCCGCGATTCAGCGCCACCGTGACTTCGGGCTTCTGGCCTTTGCTCGACAAGCCCAGGTCCACCACATTCGGCACCTTGGTGATGGCGTCCATCAGTTGTTCGGCCGTGGTGGTAATCGTGGGAATGTCGCTGCCCCGGACCTCCAGCATCAGCTGTTTGCGCCCGCCGCCGAAGTCACTGGTGAACACCGACAGTTTGACGCCGGTGACCCGGGCCGTCTTGTCCCGCATCACCGCCGCGAATTCCTCGGCACTGATCGACCGCTCGTTCTTGGGCGTGAGGCGGACGTAGATATTCCCCTCGTCCACGGTGCCGGAGGCGCCACCGCCGAGGGTGGCGTAGGTGTACCGCACCTCCGGGAAGCTGCGGGCCAGGGCGGCCACCTCCTCGGCCTTAATGCGGGTATAGGCCAGGCTCGATCCCGGCGGGGTTTCGATCTTGATGTTGAACTCCGCCTTGTCGTCGATCGGGAAGAAGCTGACCCCCACAATCCGCATGACCGGCATGGCCAGCGCGAGCACGAAGGTGCTGACCGCGATCAGGACCATGGTCCAGCGATGGTCCAGCGCCCAGCCGATGACGACCTTGTAGCCGCCCGACAGGCGATCAAACCAGGCGTTGAACTTGTCGAGCTGCCGGGTGATCCATGCCTTCTCATGCTCTTCCTGGTGCGGATCGGGCCAGTAGGCCGAGAGCATCGGGTCCAGCGAGAAGGAAACGAACAGGGAGACCGCCACCGAGCAGGCGATGGTGAGCCCGAACGGCTTGAACCACTGGCCGGAGACGCCCGGCAGGAAGGCGATGGGGACGAAGACGGCGAGAATCGAGAAGGTGGTCGCGGCGACGGCCAGCCCGATCTCGTCGGTGCCTTCCCGCGCGGCGGTGATGTGATCCTTCCCCATCTCCACGTGCCGCACGATGTTCTCCCGCACCACGATCGCGTCGTCGATCAGGATGCCGATCGCGAGCGACAAGCCGAGCAGCGACATCGTATTCAGGGTAAAGCCGAAGGCCCAGACCGCGATGAACGAGGCGAGCACCGACACCGGCAGCGCGAGGCCGGTGATAATGGTAGAGCGCCACGAATTGAGGAACAGGAAGACCACCAGCACCGTCAGCAGCGCGCCCTCGACCAGGGTCTCTTCGACATTCCGCACCGAGGCGTTGACCCGTTCGCCGGCATCCTTCACCAGGTCCAGTGTGGTCCCCTTCGGCAGGTCGGCCCGGAGGTGCGCCAGCCGGCCCCGGATCCGTTCACTGACGTCGGTGGTGCTGTAGCCCTTGGTCTTCTTGATGTCGATACCGACCGCCTCGCGGTCGTTGTACAGCGCCAGCGAGCGCGGCTCCTCGGTGCCATCGCGGACATCGGCGATCTCCCCCAGGCGGATCAGGCGACCGTTCCGCTCGGTGACTACGAGCCGGAGAAAGTCCTGCGGCTCGGCCAGGCGGCCCTGCAGCCGGATGCTCCGCTCCTCGAAATCGCTCTCGATGCGGCCCACTGGCGATGCGAGGTTCTGCAGCCGGATGGCCTGCACCACCTGGGCGACACTCACGCCGGTAGCCTGCAGTGCATCCGGTTTGAGCAGCACGGTCAGTTCCCGCTCGTGCTTGCCGACCACCGTGACCTCGGCCACACCGGTCAGGCTGCGCAGCTCCCGGGAGATCCCGGGGTCTGCCAGCCGGGTGAGCTCCGCCGCCGTCAGATTGGTGGACGACAGCGCCAGCGAGATGATCGGCCGATCGGTATCGGAAATCTTCTTGATGATCGGCTCTTTCATCTCGGTCGGCAGATCGGCCCGGATGGTCGAAATGCCGTCCCGAATGTCCTGCGTTGCCTCGGCCAGCGGTTTCTCGAACTGGAACTCGATGATGATCTGGGCAAAGCCGTCCATCGCCGAGCCCTGGATCTTCTTGACTCCGCTGATGGCGGAGATGACTTCCTCGATCGGCTCGAGCACCTCGCGTTCGACCACGTCCGGCGAGGAGCCGGGGTAGGGGATGCCGACCGACACGAAGGGCGGGGCCACATCGGGGAACTCATCGGTCTTGAGCTGGGACAGGCCGATGATGCCGAAGACCGAGAGGGCCACCATCGAGACGACCGTCACGACCGGTCGCTTGATGGCGAAATCCGAGATGAACATGGGCTACTCCTTCCCGGCGGTCGGCTGGACCGTGGTTTCCGCCGGACTGCCGAAGCGGACCTGGCTGCCCGGGGGCAGTCCGCGGGCGCCACCCAGCAGCAGCGTATCGCCCCCGGCGATACCGGCGGTGATCTCCATCTGCTCCCGCGAGGCGTCAATCAGGCCGAGTTCCACTTCCACTCTTTCGACCCGGCCACCCTTCACCCGTACCACGTAGGGCCGGATACCGCGCCGGTCGACCGCCGCGTTCGGTACAATCACGCCCTCACGGGTGGTGGTCGCGACCCGTCCTTCGGCGAACAGGCCGGCGATCAACTGTCCCGTGGTGTTCGGCACGCCGACCGTGACCCGCACCTGGCGGGTCGATGGATCGACCGCCGGGTTGATCCGGGTGATGGCGCCCTTGAGCTCACCGAGTCCGCCCACGGTGAAGCGCACTGGCGTCCCGGTCTTGAGGTCCTTGAGCGCATCGACCGGCACCGTGCCTTCCAGCTTGAGCGTCGCGGGATCCACGATGGTAAAGAGGGGATTGCCCACCTGGACCACGTCACCGAGACTGACCGGTCGCTCGCTCACCACACCGGCAAAGGGCGACCGGATGACCGTCCGGGCCAGGTTCTTCTCGGCGGTGGCAAGCCGTGCCTGTGCTTCGGCGGCCTGCGCCTGCGCGGCGGTCCGCTGCAACTCGGCCGTCTCGACGTCACGGGTTGCGACCGCCCCGGCGGCCTCAAGTCGATTGGCCCGCTCCAGCTCGCGCACCGCCACCTCGGCGGTCGCGTCGGCCGATTTGACCATCGACTGGCTCGAGGCGTAGGCATCGCGAATGGCACCGTCGTCGAGTCGGGCCAGCACCGCGCCACTGGCCACCCGCTGACCGGGCTCGGCGTTGATCTGGGTCACCGTGGCCCCCAGCTCCGCCCGCACCGTAGCTTGCCGCTCCGCCATCAGCGTGCCCGAGATCTCCGGGCCGACCGACAGCTCGCGCTGCTCGGCCACCGCGATGTTCTCCCGGCCCACCCAGGCCGCCGAATCGGCGGCGGTGCCGGCGGTTGTCCCGGTCTTGCTGCCACAGCCGGCCAGCGCGAGTACCATCAGGCCCAGCGTCGTCTTCCGCATGTTCATCCTCAGGGTGAATCCAGCAGCCGCGGCATCGCGGAGTTTCCAGGCCATCATCAGGACCCCGGCGCGAGCGGGAGGTCGGGCAGCAGCGCCACGCGGACCCGCGCGATCTGCAGGTCCCGGCCGGCGGTGGCGCGGTTGGCCCGCGCCTGTTCGAGCAGAATACGAGCGTCCGCCAGCTCGGTCTGGGTCGAAATGCCCTCGCGGAAGCGGAGCTCTGCGATGGTGTACGCCCGTTCCGCCTGCGCCACCGTCCCCTGGCTCGCGGCCCAGGCGGCGTTGGCCGCCCGCAGCCGTTCCAGTGCGCTCCGGGTGTCGACGGCGGTGCGCTTGCGGGTCTGCAGCAGACGCAGCCGTGATTCCTCCGCGGTCGCCGAGGCGGCGCGCACGTTGCCCCCGATCCGGCCACCGGTGAAGATCGGGAGGCGGACGCTCAGCGCTACCGTCCAGTCGGTCACGAAGTCGCTCCAGCTGGGGAAGACTTCGTCGGGATACCCGAGGCGGGAAAAATTGGAGGAGAGCGTCAGGGTGGGCCGCCGCTCCGCCCGAGCCACCCGGGCCCGCTGTTCGTCGGCCGTGAGGGCGTACTGCGCCTGGCGCACCGGCGCGCGGTCCTCGGTCAGGGTGTCCGTGGCACGACGCACCAGGCTGTCGAGGGCCGGCACCACCGGGAGGACGCTGTCCTCGACCGGGGTGGTCAGCGTCAGGGCGCTGTCGAGGGGGAGGTTGAGCAGCTGCCGCAGGCGCAGGTAGGCGATGGTCCGGTCGGACTCCCGCTGAATGACCGCCGTGCGCTGGTTGTTGCGGGTCACCTCGGCGCGCAACAGGTCGAACTCCGGCTGGGCCCCGACCTCCCTGGCGAGCCGGGTCTGGGTGAGGGTCGAGTCCGCCAGCTGCAAGGTGCCGCGGGCGATCAGCAGCAGCCGGTCGGTCAGGGCCGCGTCGTAGTAGGCCTGGGTGACATCGAGGGTGAGCTGGGCCTCCTGGGCCGTCAGCCCGATTTCGGCCGACCGACGGGTGGCCTCGGCCGCGCGCGACTGGGCCCGGATCCGCCCGCCCGCATAGAGGATCTGGCTGGCCTGGAGCCCGAGGTTGTACTGATTTTTCTGGCCGAAGGGAAGATCGCCAAAGGCGGCGAACGGGTTCACCCCGCTCAGGCAGTTGAGGGCGCTTTCCAGCGAATCCACCCGCTCCCCGATCGGGCGGGTGGGATCCGCCACGAAGCGGCGGCAGAAGGCGGCCGCGCTCGAGTCGGCCCCGCTGCTCTTGCCGCCCACGCCGCTGAACTGTGAGGAGAGCGTCCGGGTGTAGGAGGCGGTGCCGATCAGTTGCGGCAGGAACTCACTCCGGGCGACCTGCTCCTGGCCCCGGGCCCGGGCCACCGCCTGACGGGCGATGCCCACCGCCTCGCTGGCCGGCAGCGATCGCTGCAGCGCCTCGTCCAGCGTCAGTGCCCGGGCCGGGAGGGTGTCCAGTTCGGCTCGCTGCGCCCACGCGGGCGCGGCGCCCAGCACCAGGAACAGGGTGACGACTCCCGCGCGACTCATCCAGCCGCTCATGCCTTCTCCTTGCGTTTCTTGCCGGCGGCGGGTCGGTACCCCACCGCATTGAGCACCAGCTCCACGAACGTCTGGGCGATGGTTTCGACCGGCGGAAGGTCGGGTGTGGCAAAGTGCGGCCGCCAGATCGCATGCGAGAAGACCGCCCCCAGCAGCAACCCCGCCGCGCCTTCGGGCGCGAAGTCCTTCTCGGTCAGTCCGAGGGCCTGCATCCGCCGGAGATACCCCGACAGCATCGCATGATGATTGCCCGGCTCGGCGCAGACATCGGGCGCCAGTTCGGGATGTTCGACGAGGTCGCCCATCACCCGGAAGACCACATTTCTCGCGGCGGCGTAATGCCGCATCGTGGTGATGGCCCAGGCATACAGCTCGCCGGGCGGGTCGACCGGTTCCTCCAGCGTCACCGGGTGTTCCTGCTGGTACTGCCGTTGGAGCGCAGCCTTGACCAGCGCGTCCTTGGTGCCGAACTGCCGGAACAGGGTGATCTCGTTCACCTCGGCCAGCTCCGCGATGCGGCGCGTGGTCGTGCCACGGAAGCCGGCTTCGGCATAGACGGCGGCGGCGGCCTGGAGGAGACGGTCTCGGTGATCCATGGGCGCCAAGGGTAGTGGCCGATATCGATGTATGCAAGTGGCTGCTTGCATATCGGGCGCTGCCGCGCTGATGAAGGGGAGCCGTTCCTTCGCAGGCGTCATCGGGTCGACTCTCCCCGGTGGTCCCCTTATCCTCACCCCATGCGCCACCTGCTGTTGCCCCTGCTGATCGTGCTCGGCTGCCGCCGGGCCGAGGTCCGACCGCTTGAGGCGTCCGTCGCGGACAGCGGGGCCATCCGGGAGCCGACGGTGGTGGCGTTCCGGTTACCCGCGGCGGATACCCTGACCCCGGACGGCGGTGGCGAGCGGCTGCAGGAATTCGAGGCCTACACCGCCCTGGTCCTGCCGTTGCTGGCGGAGCAGGGCCTGCGGACGCGCACCTGGCACGCGGAAACCCTTGTCGTTGAGCTGACGGATGGGCCGAGCCGCACCATCATGCTGCAGGGACTGGACTACCCCTACGGCTATGTCCTGGTGGAACCGGGGTTCGCGGAGTCGATCCTGACCGGGGTGCTGACGGACGAGGAACTGCTGGACGAGGCGTCGAGCTATTTCGGGCTGGATGCTGACAGTGTGGGCGGCGAGCGGCGGCCCCAGATTGTCCTCTCGCGCCGTGCGGTGCTGCGCTAGCCGATCACCTCCTGGGCCCGGGCCACCAGGGCCATGGGGGTGAAGGGCTTCTGCAGGAAGGAGGTATTCGGGAGCAGGGTGCCGTGCTGCAGGATCGCGTCATCGGTATACCCTGAGACATACAGCACCTTGACGTCGGGCCGGAGGCGGCGGAGCCGGGCGGAGAGCTCCTGGCCGCTCATGGCCGGCATGATCACGTCGGTGATCACGAGGTCCAGCCGACCGGCGTACCGGCCCATGAGCGCCAGGGCGTCGGCACCATTCGCGGCCTCCAGGACTTCGTATCCCACTCCTTCCAGGACCCGGCGCGCCAGGCGCCGCACCGCTTCTTCGTCCTCCACCAGCAGGATCACCCCTTCCGCCCGGCGGGGCACGGTGGCCGTCCCGTTGGATTCGGGGGCATCGAGGGAGTCATCGACCCGGGGCAGGTAGATCCGGAACCGGCTTCCCTTGCCGGCCTCGCTGTCCGCATAGATGTACCCGCCGCTCTGCTTCACGATGCCGTAGACCGTCGCGAGCCCGAGGCCGGTGCCCTTGCCGGTCTCCTTGGTGGTGAAAAATGGCTCGAAGAGGTGGTGCAGCGTCTCCGGTTCCATCCCCGTGCCGGTGTCGGTCACGGCGAGTTGCAGGTACTGCCCCGGGGGCATGATCGTTTCCTGCCCGGTCAGCGCGCCGGGAAAATCGACGTTGGTGGTGGCGATGTGCAGGGTGCCGCCTGTGGGCATGGCGTCGCGGGCGTTAACCGCCAGGTTCACAATGACCTGTTCCACCTGCCCTGGATCGGCCCGGACCCGCCACAGGACCGGGTCGGCCTGGACGTGGAGCGCGATGTGTTCGCCGATGAGCCGGCGCAGCATGGTTTCCACGCCCCGGACCAGCGACTCCATGTCCAGGACCCGCGGCTGCAGCACCTGGCGCCGGCTGAACGCCAGCAGCTGACGGGTGAGGTTTGCGGCCCGGGTGGCGGCGCGTTTGATCTCCTCCACATCCTCCCGCTCCGACGTTCCCGGGGCCAGGTCGTTCAGCAGCATCTCGCTGGTGCCCAGAATGGCGGTGAGCAGGTTGTTGAAGTCGTGGGCAATCCCGCCGGCCAGCCGCCCCGCCGTTTCCATCTTCCGGGCCTGGCGGGCCTCCTCCTCGAGCAAACGCTGTTCGGTGATATCCAGTTGCGTGCCCCAGCAGCGCACTAATTGGCCGTTCTCCACGATCCCCACCAGGCTGTTGCGGAAGTACTTGGGCCGGCCCTCGCGGTCGATCTCGTGGCTTTCGGCGTTGCTCAGCCGGTAGCCCGCTGTGATGAAGGCCCGGAGGTATTCGACATTGGTGGGGTCGCCCTGGGGCAGGAGGTCGCCCAGCCGCGCACCGACCAGCTCCTCGGTGGTGCGATAGCCGTACATCCGCGCCATGGCCAGGTTGCACTCGGCGAAGACGACGTGCTCGTAGAAGCGGTCGATCTGTTCCTCGGGGGGAAGATCGATCGGGACGGGCACGGTCATCTCCAGCCGCCAGATGCCCTCGCTGCTCTGCTCGATGAAACGCCGATACCGCGCCTCCGCCTCCTCCAGGCGGCCGCTGGCTTCCGCCAGCTCATGGACATCCACATTCACGCCGGTGAAGCCCATAAAGACCCCGTCCCCCGCATAGCGGGGCACGCCGATTTCGATGAACCAGCGGTACGAGCCGTCCCACCGGCGGAAACGGTACATCTGCTGGTAGGGCACCGGGGTGGCGAGGGTCCGGCGATAGGTCTCCTGCACCCGCGCCCGGTCCTCGGGATGGATGCCGTCAGCCCAACCCTGCCCCTGCAGCTGCGCGAGTGTACGGCCGGAGAATTCCTCCGCCGTCCGGTTCTGGTAGGTGAGTTCGTTGTCGGCGTCGCCCATCCACACCATGACCGGCACCGCGTCGGCGAGATGGCGGTACCGGGCTTCCGCCTCTTCCGCGGCCGCATGGCGCTCCCGGATGTCGGTGACGTCAACATCCACGCCCAGAAAGCCCGACAGCCGCCCATCATCGCCGTAGCGCGGAATGGCCACCTGGCGGATGAATCGGTAGGCACCGTCATGCCGGCGCAGGCGGAATTCCATGGCATAGCCGCGCTTGCCATCTGAGGCATCGCCGTACTCCTGCCGCACCGCCGCCAGGTCCTCCGGATGCACACCCTGCAGCCAGCCGGTGCCCCGATCCTCCTCCCAGGTCCGTCCGGCAAACTCGAGGGCGGCACGGTTTTCCCAGATGAGGTTGCGGCCCTCATCTTCCATCCAGATCATGACCGGAGCTTCCTGGGCCAGCTCCCGAAAGCGCTGTTCGTTGGCCGCGAGTTGTTGCAGCCGCCGGACTCGCGCGGTACCGTCCCGAAAGCTGAACAGCATGGCGTCGACGGGGGCTTCGCCCAGCAGGTTGGTCAGGCTGCCCTCGAGGTGCCGGTCGGTACCATCCGCATGGCGGACGACAGACGACCCCAGCAGATGATCCCCGGGGCGGGCGAGGGCGGTGGCGATGTTCGCCAGCATGCGATCGGTGTGATCGGGCGGGATGAACTCCAGGAGCGCGCGGCCGAGCAGTTCTTCGGTGGGGTAGCCCAGCAGCCGTTCCACCCCGGCGCTGGCATAGGTGATCTGGAGTCCAGTGTCGAGCACAAGGACGCCATCGGCATCCCGCTCCACCAGCGCCTCGAACAGCGCCGCCCGGGAGATCCACTGCTGGAGGAACTGCTGGCGCTCGGTCGAGCGGGTCAGAACCTCGGCCAGCAGGGCCGGCGTGAGAGTCGTCAGCTCGACGACTTCGGCGGCACCCAGCTGCAGCAGGACGGCCACCTGGTCCGGCTGGATCCGGCGGGCGGCCACGAGGACGGGGGCCCGGCCCAGCGGGGCCAGGGTCTGTACGGCGCCGAGCACCTCACTGTCGACGGACGCGGCCGTGACCACGACGGCCCGTGGGGGGCGGCCCGCCAGCTCGTTTCGGGCATGGCGGGCGGTCGGTACGACGGTGAGGGGACCGCACTCCCGGGCCAGCTCACAGAACGACTGCGCGACGGCCTCAGGGCCGACGACCAGGAGCGGACCTGCGGGGGACGTACCAGACGATCGCATGTGTACCTGCCGTGCGCGCCCCGGGGGAGGGCTCTTCCAATATGGGGGCAGGCGGGCAGGAGCGGAACCGTAGACTTTGCTATGCAGCGGTGGCGGAGAACGATGTTGGGGCAGGAACAGACCAGCGCTGATCGGGTCATACCCTCGAGCTGGCCTGGTGTTGCATCTGGGTGGAATCGCAGCGCCTTGGGGTGGTGGAGACGGCTCAGGCCGTGTGGGTCAGCGCTCCTCGTGGCGCGGTTTGAGCGTGATCGTGCCCTTGAACGTGCGCACGTCGACGGTGGCGCCACCATCGCCAGTGCGGAAGTGCCACTCCCCCTTCTGGGCGCCCTGCTGCACCTGTGAGGGCGGGACCACCTCGTTGATAAATCCCTTCCCGAAGCTCACCAGCCGGTAGGCCGCCTGCAGGGAGGCGGGCAGCCGGAGTTCGACATCACCACCGTGGGTCTCCGCCGAGAGGTGGCCGTCCGCCACGAGGTCTCCCTTGAAGGCGATCTCACTCGACACCGTTTCCAGTCGGACCTGGGCCACCTTGCCTTCCATGCCAACGAGCAGGGGACCGCTGACGGTGGAGGCATCCAGGTTCCGGATCACACCACGCACCACGATCGTGCCGCTGGCGGTGCGGGCCCGGGCCACGGGCGCGGTCAGGGCGAGTTCGCAATTGCCGTCGAGCGTTTCGACACTCGCCTCGCTGGCCGAGCCGTTGAGCTGGACCCGCCCGCTGACCGAGGTCACCGTGATGGTCCCTCCCGCCGTCGTCACATCGATATCCGCCGCCGCTGATGTGATCCAGATTCGGGCACCGGCCGGGAGTTGAATCTCGAGGTCAGCAGTGCCTTGCGGCGTGCGACCGTCGGCCGTTTCAACCCCGAGCTTGAGTGCTTCGCGGGTGCCGCCGAGGTAGAATCGACCCGCCGAGGCATCGACGCGGCCGCGAACCGCCACGCTGTCACGGGACCAGGTGGTGATGCGCAGTGATCCGGTCAGGGAGGAGATCCGGATGGCCGCGTCGGGCGCCGCCGCTCGGCCCGTGGCGATGGCCTCCTGCGCGAGTGCCGGGGCGGCACTGAGGAGGAGCAGCATGACGAGGGCGGCAACGCCGAGCCGCGTACTCACAACGACCTCCGGCCGGCGGCGGTCGCGCGGGTGAGGAGTGCCAGCCGCTGTTCATACCGCGCCAGGATCATGGCTTCGAGCGCGGTATTGCCGGGATCGGCGGTCAGCGCCTGCTCGGCCTCCAGGATCGCCGCATCCACGATCGCGAGGTTGCGTTCGACGACGGCGCGGGTCGATTCGGGCAGCGCGTCGGGGTGGGCCGCGACTTGTCGCGCGAGTTCCGCGGTTTCCCTGGTATAGCGCCGCTGTGCTGCAGCGAACTCCGCGGAGGCCGGCGCAGCAGAACGCACCAGAGTGGCGAGCGCCGCCCCCGCGACCAGCAATGCCACTGCCGCTGCCATCTGCAACACCAGCCGGCGAGCCGCGACTGAGTCCCTCAGGGAGCCCGCAGGGCGACCTGGGACGAGGGAGTCCTTTAGGGCCGAGTCGCCGAGCCGCCCTGCGATCCCGCTCCAGAGATCACGCGCGGGCATCACGGAACGGGGCATCTCGCGCGCATCGGTCAGCACCGAGCGCAGCGCGTCCACCTCGGCGCGACAGGTCGGGCAGGTCGCGAGATGCGCCTCGACCTGCGCACGCTCCGCCGCAGGGAGGTTGCCATCGAGAAAGTCGTCCAGCAGCGGCGCCATCGGTTCACAGGTCATCGTCCCAGTGCCTCACGCAAGAGTCGGCGTGCCCGGAAGAGTTGTGCCTTCGAGGTCCCTTCGGCGATGCCCAGCAGCCCGGCGATTTCGTCATGCTGATAGCCCTCGACATCGTGCAGGACGAAGACGGTGCGCGCGCCCTCGGGGAGTCGACTCAGGGCCTGGGCCAGGTCCAGCGAGGGTGGGTGATCCCGTCCGGCCACCGCCTCGAGCTCCTCGTCATCACCGGCCAGCCGCACCCGGGCGTGTCGCCGGCCATCGGCTCGCCGGGACTGAAGCACCTCATTCACCGCCAGGCGATGGAGCCAGGTGGAGAAAGCGCTGTCGCCTCGAAAGCTCTGCAACTGCTGCCAGACCCGGACAAAGACATCCTGGACCCGCTCCTCCGCCTCCTGGACATTGCCGGTCATGCGCAGGCAGAGGGCATGCACCCGGCCCACATGCCCCTGGTAGAGCGCGCGAAATGCCTCCCGGTCACCCTGTTGGGCGCGGAGGACAGTCTCGTGTACGGGCAGAGGGGCCGCAGTCATCCGGGGATAGGATGCCGGTCAGAGGATGAAGGTTTGAATCGGGTAACGGGCGACCGAGGGGGAAAGGGGAAGGGGGAAGGGGAACGGGGAACAGGGAACAGGGCGAAGATATGCGATACACCGGTGATTGCTTGCAGTGGGTTTGCTTTCACCGTTCCTGTTCCCACCTGCGCCCGTTCCCCGTTCCCCGTTCCCCGTTCCCTTCCCTGTTCCCTGTTCCCCGTTCCCCGTTCCCCGCTTTGCGTCACGGCTCGGGCACGAATGCGCCGTAGCCTTCCCACTCCGACGGCGTGGATCTGTCCGCGATGGTGGACTCCAGCAAATCGGGAAAGCCCCGCTCGGCGTTGTCACTGTTGCTGAGCAGGACGACACCCAGTTTCTGCGCGGGGAACAGAATCATGTAATGCTGGAACCCGTCTCCGTGCCCTTCCTTGAACGCGCCCCACCCATACGGCGTCTTCAGCAACCCCCACCCCAGACCGTAGCTGAGCTCGATCGCATCGTTGGCGGTGGTGACCTGCTGGGCGCCGGGGCCAAACTGATGTCGCGCGTGGATCCGCACCTGCGGTCGGAACATCTCCGCCCACGAGGCGGGTGACAGCCCCTCCCCTCGGAGCACCGCGGAGGCAAAGCGGGTCATGTCCTCCGGCGTGGTCTCCAGGGTACTCGGCGCGCGCGGCGCGTTGTCCTTGTCGCGCGGGTAGGTCGTGCCGTCGGCACGGTGCCCGGTGGCGTACACCCCCTCATAGCGCGGCTGCCACTGGTAGCTCGAACTGGTCATGCCGTACGGACCGAACACCTCCTCCTGCGCCAGCTGCTCCAGTGGCTTGCCGGTGATCCGCTGCACCACGATCTGCAGCAGGACCATCCCTTCACCGGAATAGCTGTACCGCTCACCGGGCTCGAAGTGGAACCGCAGCTTGTCGTCCGGTTCGATCGAACGCCAGTTGGGCAGCCCGGTGGTATGGGTCAGGCACATCCGTGCGGTCACCCGTCCCAGTCGCGGATCGCCCTTGAGATCGTGCAGGTCCTCGTGCCACACCGTTGCGTGGTTGGCCCACAGCGGCTCCTTCACATAGGACTGCAGCGGCCGGTCGAGATCGAGCACCCCCCGTTCCACCAACCGCATGATCAGCACGGCAAACACCGGTTTGCTCAGGGATGCGCCGTAGACCTCCGTACTCACGCGGAGCGGCTGCGAGGCGGGGAGGTTCGCGGCTCCGAAGGCGTGCTGATACACCGGCTCGCCGGCATTCAGGATCGCCACGGTGAGCCCCTGGATCCGGGACTCGGCGGCGAGTTTCGCAATGCGGACCGTCATCGCGGTCGGGGTCACCACGCTCCGATCCAGCCGATGAATGTTGGCGGCGGTCAGGGTGGTCATCGGTTTTCCGGAACAGGCGCTGAGCAGCGCGGCGCACACCAGCAGGAGGGGTCGTGGCATGGCCGAACTGTATTGGGAGGGGCTCTTGAGGCGAACCCCTGGGCGCTCTTGACAGGACCGATTCACTGTTACACTGTATTGGTACAGTAATACACTAAGGAACCGTGTTCAGTCAGATCAACGCGCGCAGCGCGACACCACTCTATGCCCAGATTGCCGCCCGCATCCGGGTGGCCATCGCCGCCGGGGAACTCGCGCCCGGGGATGGCTTGCCGTCGGTCCGCGCCCTGGCGAGCCAGTTGCTGATCAATCCCGCCACGGTGGTCCAGGCCTATCGGGATCTGGAAGCGGAGGGGTTCGTGGAAATGCGGCAGGGCGCCGGGACCTTTGTGCGGGATGTCCCGACGAAGAAGAAGGACAGCGAGCGGCAGGAACAGGCGCTCGCCTTTGCCCGCCGAGTGGTGGCGGATGCCGGGAAACTGCGGATCACGCCGGCGGAACTGCTGGCGGCGCTGAAGCGAGTGACAGGAGGAGCGGAATGAGCAACGCCATCGAGACCCGTGGACTCGGCTACAGCCCCGGGGCGGGGTTCGCCATCACCGATCTCAACCTGACGGTGCCCACCGGCGCGGTGTACGGCTTTCTGGGGCCGAACGGTTCCGGCAAGACCACCACGCTGCGCCTGCTGCTCGGTATGCTGCGGCCGCAGCAGGGCACCATGCAGGTACTGGACGGGCAGATGCCGCGGGACGCGAGCCGGCTCCTTGCCCGGATCGGATACGTCCCGGAGCAGCCGCATTTCGATGTTACGCAGACGCTGGGTGACATTCTCCGCTTTCAGGCGGCCTTCTACCCCACCTGGGACGGCGAGTTTGCCGGCCGACAACTGGCGGAGTTCGAACTGGATCCGGCCCGACCGTTCGGCAAGCTGTCGAAGGGACAGAAGGGCAAGGTCATGATGCTGACGGCGCTGGCCCAGCGTCCGGCCCTCCTCCTGCTCGATGAACCCACCGATGGGCTCGATCCGGTCGCCCGGCGGGACATTCTCGCGTCCCTCCTGACCTACGTCAGCGAACACCAGGCGACGGTGCTGATCTCCAGCCACCTGGTACACGAACTGGAACGGATCTGTGACTGGATCGGCGTGATGGATGGCGGGCGGCTCGTCACCCAGTTGCCGATGCTGCGGTTCAAGCAGGGGATCAAGCGATTGCGCCTCTCCGGCGTCGCCGCAGAGATGGCGCCGCCGCCCTTTGTCCGCATCACGCGTGAGGCGATCGGGAACAGCGAGACGTGGATTGTGCGGGACTGGGAGCCGCAGATGGCGGAGTATTTCGCCGCCGGGGTGGCCACCCTGCACGAGGTGCAGGACCTGGATCTGGAAGATGGGTTTGTGGAGCTGCTGCGGGCGTTCCGCGCGGATCGTCGGGCACAGGGCTAACCGGGAGCGACGCGATGTTCCGAGTGATGCTGTGGAATCAATGGCGCTGGTCGCGGCTGGTGATCGTCCTCGGGTCGATCGCCCTCTTCGCCATCCCGATCCTCTCGGTGCAGGGCGCCACCACGGGCCCAGGCGGGGTGCGTGCTGCGGAGCTGCTCATGATCCTGCGCACATGGGCCATCCTGTATCCGATCATCGCAGGCGCGCTCGGCCTGCTGGTGGCGATGGCCGCCTGGGCACCCGATCACCGGGGCCGCCACGTCCACACCCTCTCCCTGCCGATCGAGCGGTGGCGTTTCGTGCTGCTCCGGTTTGGTGCCGGGATGCCCCTGCTCGCGATTCCTGTCCTGGCACTGCTGAGCGGCGCGGTGCTCGCCACCCAGTTCGCGGTCATCCCCGATGGCCTGCAGGGGTATCCCGTCTCGCTGGCCCTTCGCTTCGCACTCGCGCTCCTGGTGGCCTTCTCCCTCTTCTTTCGCGGTCTCGGGCGGCACCGCCCGCACCGCCGGGATCATCCTCGGCCTGCTCGGCGCGGTCATCGTCGTCCAGATCATGGCGTCGGCGGTGGGGATGGGGCTCGACATTGTCTCGGTGATGCAGGCCGGCTTCCTCACCTGGCCCGGCCCGCTGGCGATCTTCACCGGCCGCTGGATGCTGATCGATGTCTAGGTCCGGGCTGCTGCTGCTCCTGCTCCTCGCGCCCGTCGGGGCCCTGGCGGCGCAGACCGCGGCGGACCGGCTGCAGCGGCAGGACCAGGCGATCGCGGAATTGACCCGCCGCCGGGACAGCCTCGGCCAGCTCTACGAGGCGGCACAGGCGCTGGTCCAGCTGCAGGACAGCCTGGCACATGCGGCGTCGGTCGGACGACTGGACACCATCGCGGTCGGGGCGCTGCGGATCATCACCAACGGCGACCAGGGCGAGTGGCGAACGGCGGCGGAACAGTACTGGCCCACGGTGGATTCGTTGTATGGCGACGCCGCCGGTGCGCTGGCGCAGCGCCCCGCGCTGATCCAGATGATCGCGCCGGACAGCGCCACCCGGTGGTCCAGGGTGCAGCCCTGGGGGCTGACGGTCCCGACCGATCGAACCGCGCGGGAGCGCTTCAACATTCTCCGGGCCACGATCAGCATGGCGTCGCCCGATTCGGCATTACGCGACTGGCTGCCGGGCGGAGTCCAGGTGCCGTTCGTCAGCCTCACCGAGATGGCGGGGGATGCCTACGTCGCACTGGTGACTGCGGCGAGTTCGGTCGCGCACCGGTGTTACCTCGGCGAGGTCGAAGCCTGTCGGCTGGCGCTGATGCTCGATCTCGGGCCGGAAACGATGGTGCGGGCCTTTCCGGCGCCGGAGGAACGACGCGCCGCCGTGGTGCGCCTGGAGAACATGTTCACCTACCAGAGCCGGCTCAAACCGGCGTACTACGCCTGCGTGGCGGGCAGTGACACGACCTGTGTGGACCTCCTGCGGTCCCTCCCGCCGCGCGCGGCGCTCAGCACGCTGGATCCTGCCGCCCGTCAGTTCCTGGTGCAATTGGCACTCCGTATGGGCGGACGCGGTGCCTACCACCGGCTGATACAGGATTCCACCGCGTCGATCGCTGCCCGACTGGCCGCCGCCGCCGCGGTGCCGGTCGATACCCTGGTGGCGCACTGGCGCGGGGCGGTGATTGCCGGACGACCGGCGCCGGTCTCCCTGCCGGTGACCGAAGCGGCGATCAGCCTGGGGTGGGTGGTACTGCTCGGACTCTGCTGCCTGAGGAGCTCGCGATGGCGCCTCGACTGAATCGCTGGATCATCGCCGGTGCCGTCGGCTGCCTGCTGATTGCCGTCAGCTACCTGCCGCCGCGCGGGACCCAGGTGTTCAGCATCGGGCACCGGTTCATCATGCCGGTGCCGACGGCAGCGGAGGTGCGGAGGCAGTCGCTGGCGGCGGAGTGGTCCGAAACCGCCCAGCGGCTGCGGTCGCTGCAATACCGTCGTGAGGCGGAGCCGGCGCTGGCAGCCCGGCGTGCGGCGGAGCTGCCCGGTGCGGAAGTGATCATCGACGCCACGGACGGCGCGTTGTCCAGGCAGAAGGCTGTGGTGACCACTGCGATTGATTCCGCCTGGCAGGTCCTGCAGCTCGGGGTCCCGAAGGTTTCGGTGCTGGTCGTCGTCCCCGGCGACACCCCGGTGCGCACGGGTCCCCTCGCGATTTCCGGCAGCAGCTACCTGCTGCCGGACAGCACCGATCGCACTACGTGTGTGATGGTGCTCACGGGGGGAAATTTCTGGATCCGCCAGGCGGTGAATCGCCCTGGCCTGCTGACCGAGTGGATGAGCCACGCGCTGGGCCCCTGCGCCTTCTATGCCCGGTTCGGCGTACCCAGCCCGCGGGTGCAGCACTGGCTTAGCCGGGGCAAGTACGATGTGGTGGAAAGCTCGGCCTGGGTGGACTGGCCGGTACGGAAGGACGAGATCTACTCGATGCTGAACCTGGCGGGGCGCCGCTGGTGGTGGGGCGAACTCTACGGACTCCGCTTTGGTGGAGTCGCCTGCCTCGCCGGCCGGGCCGCCGATTGCCGAGCGGCGATCCGTCTGGGCGACGACCAGGTCGAGGAGCCGGTGCGCCGCGTCGCCCGGCCGGGCGAACGGTGGCGGCTGTCCGACGCGCGTGTGCTCGGCCACGAGGTGCTGCTGGCGCGGGTCGTCCACGACGTTGGTGAGCAACGGTTCCAGGAGTTCTGGACCACCACGCTGCCGATCGACAGTGCCCTGACCATCGCGTTGCATGAACCGGTGGGCGAATGGGTGGCGCGCTGGCAGGGAACGCTCACCAGCCGCCCGCAACTCGGTGCCGCGCCGCGGTGGCTCGACACCCTGCTCAGTGTGGTCCTGGTCGGTCTGGTCCTGACGGGAGCGGGGTGGATCGCGCAGCGGCGGCAGGTCGGGTGACCTGCGCCGGCGTGGCGGCCCTGCTGCTGCTGGCCACGGCGCCGCTCAGCGCACAGGCGCAGGCCGATCGCTGGGATGGTCAGGTGCGCGCGGCCTTCGTGCGGGCGCATCGGCTTGCCGCCACCCGGGGATTTGCGCCGACGGGGATCGAGCTGGTCGGGACGCTGTTCACTGACGAATCCGAACCCCGGGAGGTGGAACTGCCGGCAGGCGCGTCGTATCTGGCGCTCGCGGTGTGTGATGTGGACTGTGGTCGGCTGAATCTGGTGCTGGTGGATCCGAAGGGGGACGAGATCGCCTCGGATCGCGGTCTCGGCAACGCCCCGATGGTCGAGGCGCCAACGGTGCGGGGAGGGCGCTACCGGATTCGGGTTATCATGGGCAGTTGCCGCGTGAGCCCGTGTCGCTATGGGGTCCTGGTGTACCGAAAAGAATGATCAGTTCCCGCAGCCCAACTCCGCCATCCGCCGTTCCAGCAGACGCCCCACCTGCACCAGCTCCAGCTCGATCTGATCGACCACCGCCGGTGCGGCCGTGAGGTCGTCCCCTTTCGCCTGCGTCTCCAGCTCGATACAGAGTTCGGCGATCCCGACCGCGCCAAGGTTGCCGGCGCCGCCACGCATGGCGTGGGCTGCATAGCTGATCCCCGCCGGGTTGCCATGCCGGATGGCGCTGCGCATGGCGTCGAGTCGGAGTGGGGCCTCGGTGTAGAACAGGGCGATCAGGTCGCGCACCAGCAGGGCGCCGGTGTCGGGGCCAAGTTCGATGAGCTCACCGATGACGCTGGGGTCGAAGCGCGGATCGATCATCGGGTCGGTTCCGACGCGGGTGATCCGAGCTGGCTCTGCAGAAAGGTCGCCACCGATGCCGCCTCCCGGTCCAGCCGCTCGGCCAGTGCGGCGGCCGCCTCGGTGCCGTGGTCCCGGGCGTGCTGCTCGAGGGTGGCGCAGCAGCGGGCAAGGTGGCCGGCCCCCATGTAGGAAGCGCTGCCCTTGAGGGCGTGCGCCGCCGAAATCAGTGCTGATGTCTCCCCCGACGCCACCGCCGCACGGATCGCCTCGCGGCGCGCGGGGAGGTCCCCCAGGAAGATGCCGATAAATTCTGCCACCAACTCCGCCCCATCCCCTGTCTGAAGGCTACCCAGTTGGTTGAGCGCCTCAAGATCTACCGGGGCCGAAGTGGAGTCTGCCACCGGATGGTCGGCTGCGACGGCGACCGCGGCGGCGACCGCGGCGGGTGGCTGGGGCCTGGTGGTGCTGCGCTCCGTCCAACGCTCGACGGCGCGGAGCAGCAGCTCGGGACGCACCGGCTTGGAGATGTAGTCGTCCATGCCGGCGGCGAGGCACCGCTCGCGGTCGCCCTGCATCGCATTGGCGGTCATCGCAACGATCGGCGTCCGGCTTCGGGGGCCTGGGAGCCGGCGAATCGCGGCGGTGGCGGCGTAGCCATCCATTTCGGGCATCATGCAGTCCATGAAGACCACATCATACGGGAGCCGAGACAGCAGGTCCAGCGCTTCGCGTCCATTGGCGGCGAGGTCCACCCGGCACCCGACGTTGCTGAGCATGCGCGCGGCCACCTTCTGGTTCACGGCATTGTCTTCGACCACGAGGACCCGGATCGCTTTCTGCTGTCGGCTTACCGTGACCGCATCGTCGCCGGGAGCGACCTGGCGAGGGGGCTGCGGGGTGACCGTGCTCGCAGGGGTCTGCAGCAGCGCGGCCCGGAGGTCTTCCAGTCGCACCGGCTTCCTGAGCGTTACCTGGGTCGCACCGCGCCGGTGCGCCGGCAGGGAGCAGAGCATGATCACGGCGGCATTCGCCATGGCCGGGGCCTGGCGCAGGCGGGCCACCACATCTCCGTCTGACTCGCTCACCATGCCAGCATCGAGGAGCACCGCCTGAATTGGGGATGCGTCCGGCTGGGCCTGAATTATGGTCACCGCATCGGCCAGAGTGGCGGCCGAAAGGGGCGTACCACCCAGCTGCTGGACCTGTTCCATCAGCGCGGCACGCGTCTCGGCGACATCGTCGATAATCAGCACCTGGCCGGCCGCGCCTGCCGTTGCGGAGTCGGGCAGTCGCTCCTCCAGCGGCAGTGGGAGGGTGAACCAGAAACAGCTCCCCTTGCCGAGGGTACTGGTGACGCCGATCTCGCCCTCCATCAGGAGCACCAGTTGGCGGCAGATCGCGAGCCCCAGGCCGGTCCCACCGAACTGCCGGGTGGTCGAGGCGTCGGCCTGGGTGAACTTGTCGAATACCGTCTCCAGCTTGCTGGTCGGAATGCCGATGCCGGTGTCGATGATCTCGAACCGCAGCGCCTGTGCATCCGTCAGACCGACACGGACCGTGACGTGGCCATCCTGGGTGAACTTGACGGCGTTGCCGACCAGATTGGTGAGGATCTGCCGCACGCGCCCCTGATCCCCCAGGACATGCCGCGGCAGGCCGGTGTCGAGCCGGACGAGCAATTCGAGGCCCTGCTCGTGGGCCTTGGGCGCCAGCAGCTCCATGACGTCGTGGACCATCCGGGACAGGTCGAACCGGACCGGTTCGATTTCCAGGCGCCCGGCTTCGATCTTCGAGAAGTCCAGGATGTCGTTGATGATCGTCAGCAGGCTGTCAGCCGAGCTCAGGATCAGCTCGGCGAACTCGCGCTGATCCGGATTGAGGTTCGAATCGAGCAACAGGCCGGCCATCCCGATCACGCCATTCATCGGGGTGCGGATTTCATGGCTCATGCTCGCGAGAAACTCCGACTTGAGCCGGGAGGACTCCATCGCCTCGTGCCGGGCGCGCACCAGATCGGTCACCACGTCGGTGACCATGATGATGCCGCCGACAGTGCCCTCCCGGTGATACCACGGGTGGATGGCCCACCGCAGGTATGCGGTGCTGCCATCGGCCCACTCGAAGGGGTCCTCCGCGTGCGACAGACTTTCCCCTTGGAGCGCTCGCTGGTGCAGGTGCAGCCAGCGTTGCGGAAGTTTGGGAAACACCTCGTAGTGGGTCCGCCCCTGGAGATCACCGTCCCGGAGGTCGTAATCCGCCAGCCACCGATGGCTCCAGGCGATGTAGCGCATTTCGGTGTCGAACATCGCCATCGCGATCGGGGCGTTGCGGATGCTCTCGCCCAGGATGAACCGCTCCCGCTCCAGGATCTCCCGCGCTTTCTGCCGCTCGCTGATGTCGGTATAGATCACGACAACCCGGTCGACCTTGCCATTGCTGTTGCGCAGGGCGGCCAGCGAGACGATGACGGTGATCTCGGTGCCGTCCTTGCGGAGCCGGGTCGCTTCGTACTCCTCGTGACCGCCCGTGTTGAGCAGCCGTGCGACGATACGCTGATGGGAGACGACTTCCCGGTTGCGGAGCATCGCCAGCGGCTTGCCGATGGCCTGACCGGGCGCATACCCGAAGATTCGCTCGCAGGCGGCATTCCAGCTGGTGATGCACTGCTGCCGGTCGATCATGCAGATGCCGAGCGGCGAGGCGTTGATGAGGGTGTCCAGCTCGGCGTTGGTGCGTCCCAGCTCCGTAACCAGCGCGTCGAGCTCAAAGTTGAGCAGTTGGGTGGTCTGTTCCCGCTGGACCCGCTCGCTGATATCGGTATAGATGGCGCACAACAGGGTGGGGGTGCCGTCGACCTGATCGATAACCGCCGCCGAGATCAGCACGGTGAGCGGCGTCCCGCTCTTGTGCCATCGGGTGGCCTCGAATTCCACCTTCCCCCGCCCGGCGCGGTGACGGGCCAGGGTCTCCGCCTTGAACCGGATCCGGTCATCGGGCGCCACCAACGGCAGGAATGCGCCGATGGCTTCCTCGGCGGTCCAGCCAAACATCCGTTCGGCGGCGGGGCTCCAGCTCTGGACGATGCCGGCTGGGGTGTAGGTCACGATGCCAAGTGGGGCGGCGGCAAGCAGCGTCTCCAGGCGCTGCTTCCCAGCGGTGATCTGGTCTGCCTGGTGGGCCGCGACATCGCTGGTTTCCCTGAGCTCAAAGGCCGCCGCGCGGAGCTCCAGCTGACTCATGACCTGACGACCGAGGGCCTTGAGGGCCTCGATCTGTGCCGGGCTGAACTGGCGCGGGCGGTAGTCTTTCACGCACAGCGCGCCGAGCGCCAGCCCGGCGGGGGTGCGCAGCGGAACGCCGGCGTACGCCCGAATGAACGGCGCATTGATGACGGAAGGGTTATCGGCGAAGCGCGGATCCGCACGTGCGTCCGGCACCACCAGGTGGTCCGGCTCGAGGATGGTGTGACCGCAGAAGGCGGGTTCCCGGCCCAGCTCGCATTCGGTGATCCCGACGCGCGACTTGAACCATTCGCGATCGCGATCCACCAGGCTCACCGCGGCGATCGGCGCGTCACAGATCTGGGCGGCCAGCGCGGTCAGGTCATCGAAGCCCGCCTCCTCCGGCGTATCGAGGACCCGATAGCGCCTGAGCGCGGCGAGGCGTTCTTCTTCGTTAGTTGGCAGGGGTGCGCTGATCACAGCCTCGTCCACGGGCGTCGGGTGCCATCTCAGGCCCGCCCAGCCGGAGGGAGGGCAGCTCCATTCCTTATATTCGGTCCGGGGCCGCCAAGGTTAAGGGGCGGCCACCGACTCGTTTTCGCTCAGGTCGAGCAGCTAAGCCCTTGATATCAAAGCGATTGGATTGCTGTTCCCGAGAATGGCTCGCCGCCGGGAGGCCGTCACCGGACCCCGGTTTCGCCGTCCGGTGATTCCAACCGGGACCGCCCAGCGGCTGTCCAATCTCCTGCATGATCACTCGAGCCACGGAATCCACGATTCTGCGCACCTCTGACACGCTGGCTGCCGACGCAGACGCAGTGGACGCCGCGCTCGCGGCCAGCGGGGATGCGCACGCCTTCGAGCGACTGTATCGGCGCCACGTGAACCGGATTCATACCCTGGCGCGCCGGATGCTGGGCGAGGACGTCGACGATGTGACGCAGGAAGTGCTGATCCGGGCCTGGCAGAAACTCGACTCGTTCCGGGGTGACTCGGCCTTCGGCACCTGGCTGCATCGGCTGGCGGTCAACGTGATCCTGAACTACCGCACGGCGCGCGGACGCTGGCGCCAGCGGTTCCTTGAGGAACCGGAGTCCGGCCTGGAGCAACCGGGCCGACCGCCCAGCCTGGCGCTGGGGCTCGATTTCGAAGGGGCCATCAGCCAGCTGCCCGGTGGGGCCCGCCAGGTCTTCGTGCTGCATGATGTCGAGGGGTACCGGCATGAGGAAATCGCCGGCATGCTGGGGATCAGTCCCGGGACGTCCAAGTCCCAATTGCATTACGCGCGGCTCGCGCTGCGCCGACACCTGGGGTGAAGGTGATGACCCATCCGCTGCCCGAACAAATGTCGGACTACCTCGACGGGGAGCTCCCGCCGGCCGAGGAGACCCAACTCCGCGCGCATCTGGCGACCTGCGCCGAGTGTGCGGCGCTGCTCGTGGATCTGCAGCGGGTGCTGGCCCGGGCCCAGGCGTTGGAGGATCGGCCTCCACGTCATGACCTCTGGCCCGGGGTCGCTGCGGCGATCGGGGCCACACCGGCGCGTGCACCGCGGCGCCTGCAGGTCTCGATGCCAGTGCTGCTGGCGGCGTCGATTGCACTGATGCTGCTGTCGGGTGGTACGGTGGCGTTTCTGCTGCAGTCCGGACGGGGGCTCCCCTCGACGGCGCAGGCCCCCACACCGCTGCCCGCTGCCCCCACGACCACCCTGGTCCGGCAGGAGGGCGCACGAGGGTACGACCTGGCGATCAGCAACCTGGAGGCGCAGTTGCGCGCCGGCCGGCCGAAACTCGATTCCGTCACCGTGCGGGTGGTGGAACAGAAACTGGAAATGATTGATCGTGCCATCGGCGAGGCGGAGCGTGCGCTCGCCACCGATCCGGCGAGCAGCTATCTCAACGGACACCTGACCGAGACCCGGCTTCGCAAGCTGGACCTGCTCCGCCGCGTGGCGGCCCTGAGCCGGTCCGTGAGCTGAGCCTGAAAGGACCCGATTCCCATGCTGCTGCTCCTTGCCTTACTGACGGCCGCCCCGCTGCAGGACACCGATACCACGGTGACGGTGCGCCCGGGCAGCCGGCTCAACCTGGAGAGTTACGAGGGAGATATCACCATCACCACCTGGAGCCGGAATCAGATCCGGGTGCAGGCCACCCACGATGACGATACCCGCATCGAAGTGGAGGACCGGGGTGGGGGCGTGTACGTCCGGGGCCGCGCGCGGCACGGCCCCGCCGATGTGCGCTTTCACCTGACGGTGCCGGACAAGATGAACCTGGAGATCAGCTCCAATGAAGGCGACATCCGGATCGAGAACACCATGGGCGAGGTGAACGTCACGTCGGTCGAGGGAAACATCGTGGTGGTCGGCGGACGGGGGCGGGTGAATCTGAACTCGGTGGATGGCGACCTCACCGTCACCGGCGCGGAGGGGAAGGTGAATCTCAATACCGTGGACGGGGTGATCGACCTGCGCCGCGGGGTCGGCGACCTGTCCCTGTCCACCGTCGATGGCGACATCACCATCACCGACACGGATGCCTGGAACCTCGAGGCGAACACCGTGGACGGCGCGGTACGGTTCGAGGGCAACCTGCGGGACAATGGACGCTACGTGATGAAATCGCACGATGGGAACGTCACGGTGGAGGTCCCGGTCATCAACGCGGCCGTCAGTGTCTCGACCTTCAGTGGCGAGTTCGAATCGGATTTTCCGGTGACGCTCAATGGCCGGGCCCTGCGCAAGCGCATGGACTTCACGCTGGGTAACGGCAGCGCGCGGCTGGAACTGGAATCATTCGACGGCGTAGTATCGCTCCGAAAGGGTGGGCGGTCGCCCCGGTAACCGGGCGTTCCGCCAACCCACACCCTCTCCTTTCTCTCTGGTGGTTGCCATGTCTGTTCGGGTGCTCCCCCTGTTGCTGCTCGGCGTCGTCCTCGGCGCCACGCCCCTCGCTGCCCAGGATTTCAAGTGGCATGCAGCCATCGCGCGCGGGAAAACGCTGGAAATCCGCGGAATCAGCGGGACCATCCACGCCTCCCGCGCCAGCGGAAGCGAGGCCGAGGTGACGGCCCGCAAGAGCGCCCGGAAGAGCGATCCGGCTGAGGTCGAGATCAAGGTCCTGGAGGATGCCGACGGGGTGACGATCTGTGCTGTCTATCCCGGTCGGCGCGGGCGGATGAACCGCTGCGAGCGTGGGGGCGGCAATCAGTCGACCCAGGACAACAACGATGTGCAGGTCGACTTCGACGTAAAAGTGCCGGCCGGCGTGGCGTTCGTCGGTGCCACGGTGAACGGGGACATTGAAGCCATCGATCTCCCGGCGGATGCCGAGGTCTCATCGGTCAATGGGGATGTGGAGGTGGCAGCGGACGGCAGCGCCGAGGCCAGCACCGTCAATGGATCGATCCGGGCCCGGGTGGGCCGCGCGGGGTGGACCGGCAGGCTCGCGTTCAGTACCGTCAATGGCGGGATCACCGTCACCCTGCCGGACGGCCTCGATGCGGATGTCCGGGCCACGACGGTCAACGGCTCGGTGGATAGTGACTTCCCGATTACCATCCAGGGCCGGATGCGGCAGCGTTCGCTGCAGGGTCGGATCGGTAAGGGCGGGCCCGAACTGTCGCTCACCACGGTCAACGGCAGCATCGAGCTCCGGAAGGGGCGCTAGCGTTCCAACGCCAGCGCGGTTGCCGGCATCATACGGGGGTCGGATCTTTTCCGACCCCCGTTCCGTATGAGCGTTCATCGCACTTCCCCGGATACACATGCGTCTGACTGTTCTGCTGGCCCCATGGCTGCTCTGCAGCTCCGCGCTCCTCGCGCAGACTCCCACGACTGGTCCCTCCTCCAAGCAGGCCGAAGCGCGCCCGGTCACCGGGGGCGCGATCCGGGTGGACGGACACCTCGACGAAGCCGCCTGGGGGGATGCCGCCTGGTTTACCGATTTCCAGCAGAAGGAACCGATCGAACATGGGGTGCCGGCCGAGAGCACCGCGGTCGCGTTCCTCTATGACGGGGACGCGCTCTATGTGGGCGCCCGGCTCTACGGACGGAAGCCGGGCGACATCACGTCGACGGTGACCCGCCGCGACCAGTTCAGCAACGCTGAGCACCTCATTGTCATCCTCGATCCCTACCTCGATCGGCGCACCGGCTTCAGCTTCATCGTCAGCGCGGCCGGCGTGCGCAGCGACTACTACCATCCGCAGGACGCGGAGGGATCACGGGATTACGGCTTCAATCCGGTGTGGGACGCCGCAGTCACCCGCGACTCCACCGGCTGGTTTGCCGAGATGCGCATTCCGTTCTCCCAGCTGCGTTTCACGCCGGGCGATACCCAGGTGTGGGGCATGAACATCAATCGCTGGATGCCGGGTCGGAACGAGGACGTCTACTGGGTGGTGATTCCGAAAAGCGAGACCGGCTTCATGTCCCGTTTCGGGACCCTGACCGGGATTCGCGGCATCAAGTCTTCGCGCCGGATCGAGTTGCTGCCGTACACCGCCGGCGAGGCGAGCTACCGGAACAATCTCGACCCGCGCAATCCCTTCGACGACGGCAGCGAATATCGGGTCCGCGCCGGGGCCGATTTCAAGATGGGGCTCGGCCCGAACCTGACGCTCGATGCCACGGTGAATCCCGACTTCGGCCAGGTCGAGGCCGACCCGGCGGAGATCAACCTGTCGGCCTTTGAGACCTTCTTCTCCGAGCGCCGCCCCTTCTTCACCGAGGGGGCCAGTCTGCTCACGGGGATCGGGCCCGGCTATTTCTATTCCCGCCGCATCGGCGGGGCGCCGCGCGGACCGGCAGACGGCCGGTTCGTCGACCGGCCGAGCAACAGCACCATCCTGGGTGCCACGAAGCTGACGGGTCGTCTCGGTTCAGGGCTGTCGGTGGGCAGCCTGGTGGCCATCACCGACCGGGAAGAGGCCCGGGTGGCGGACACGGTGGGTGGCACGCGGCGGATCGCCGTCGCTCCGGTCACCGGCTATGGCGTGACCCGGATTCAACAGGAGTTCGGAGCCTCGCGCTCCACGGTAGGCGCGATCCTGACGGGAGTCGAGCGCGACCTCGGTCCCAATGATCCGCTGGCCGAGTTCTACAATCGGCGGTCCTACAGCGGCGGGGTGGACTGGGTGCTGCGGTGGCAGGGTGGGGGCTACGAACTCGGCGGGTTCGCGGGGTTCAGCCATGTCGAGGGGGATCCAAAACGGATCCTCGAGCTACAGACCGCCAGCCAGCGCTACTATCAGCGGCCCGACCAGGACTTTGTGCATGTCGATTCCACCCGGCGGGCGCTGAACGGGTACACCGCAGGGTTCTATTTCCAGCGCAACGCCGGCGAGCACTGGCTGTACAGCCTGTCCGGGAGCACCGAATCACCCGGTCTCGAGCTGAACGATATCGGCCGGCTGCAGGCCGGTGACGATTTCGATGGCAGCGTCGGCCTGACCTACCGGGAGACCCGTCCCAGTCGGCATTTCCGCAGTTGGCGGGTGCAGCTCAACGCCAACCAGAACCGGAACTTCGGCTGGCAGCGGCAGAACAGCCAGGTCCGGTTGAATACCAGTCACCAGTGGGTCGGTTTCCAGCAGACCTACGCCTCGGTGTACTACCGGCCCTCGTATCTCAATGACGCGCTGACCCGGGGTGGGCCGCTGATGGGTGAACCAGCCCAGTGGGGCGGCTTCATGGAGTTCAACAGCGGCGAGTCGGCCAACATCATCTGGGGTGCCGAGGCGGGACTCGACCGCGACGAATTCGAGGGGGGATCAACCTACGGCAGCCTCGACCTCACGGTGCGGCCGACACCTCCCCTGCAGCTGTCGCTCAGCCCGTCCTATACCCGTAGCCGGGACACCCGCCAGTATCTCACCACCCTCGCGGGTGGCTCCAACGCAACCTTTGGCAGCCGTTTTGTCTTCGGGGAGATCGATCAGACGGTGGTCGCCGCGCGACTGCGGATGAACTATGCCCTCTCGCCCGACCTCACCATCGAGGGGTATGTCGAGCCCTTCGCGGCCAGTGGCCGGTACACCGGGATCGGGGAACTGCCCCGGGCCCGGAGCCGGAGTTTGCGGCGGTACGGCACCGACGGCACCACCATCGGGCGGGACGCGGACGGCAATTTCGCGGTGACCGACACGGCGGGCGCCTCGCCCTTCACGGTCGACAACCCCGATTTCCGTCAGCTCAGTGTGCGCTCCAACCTGGTGCTGCGGTGGGAGTGGCGGCCAGGCAGCACGCTCTACCTGGTCTGGCAGCAGGATCGCGGGCAGTTCAGCCAGTCGCGCGATCGGGTCAGCCCCGGTGACCTGGTCCATGCCCTGGGCAAGGAAGGAGAACAGTTCCTCGCCCTCAAGGTCAGCTACTGGCTGGGGATCAGCTGAGGCGAGGAGTCGGGGTCAGCGGCGCCGCCAGAACAGGTACACCGGGACGCCGAGCAGCAGGATGGCGCAGCCCAGCAGGGCGTTCATCGGGTTGGAGGTAATCGAACCCATCACGACGTAGACCGCGGCGGCGACAAAGAGCGCGGGGGTCACCGGCCACCCGGGGACCCGGAAGGCATCGGGTGGATCGACCACGCCCGCCGCGGCATCCCGCCGCCGCAGGATGAAGAGCGAGACTACCGAGAGCCCGAAGAAGATCCAGTCACAGAAGACCACGTAGTCCAGTAGCTGACCGTACTTCCCCGTCAACAGCAGTAACACGGCCCAGATCCCCTGGACCGCGATCGCCATCGCCGGCGTGCGGTGGCGGGGGTGCAAGCGCGCGAAGGAGGGGAAGAAGAGCCCGTCGGCCGCCATGGTCTGGTACACCCGCGGCGATACCATGATCACCAGGTTGAGGAAGCCGAACGCCGAGGCGGCGATCCCGATGCTGATGATGGTACTGCCGATCGGGCCGAACCGGGCTCGCAGCACATCCGCCGCGGGTGCCGTGCTGGCCGCGAGCCCGCCGACCCCGAGCACCCGGACATAGGTCAGGTTGGCGAGCAGGTATACCGTGACCACCACGATGACGCCCGCGACCAGTGCCCGCGGGAGGTTGCGGCGCGGCTCGATGATCTCTTCTGCGATGAAGTTGGTCTGCTGCCAGCCGCCATAGGCGAACAGGACCGGCACCAGCGCGGCGGCGATGGCGAGGAGCAGGTTCTGTTGCGCCGGCACCGCGGCGATCACCGTTCCGGTCGAGGCCTCCGTCCGGGTGAACATCAGCCCGACCACGATCAGGAACGCGAGGGCGGTCAGTTTGAGCAGCGTGAAGATGTTGGTCGTGATCGCGGCGGGTTTCACGCCGATGTAGTTGATGACGGACAGCCCGAGGATGGCGGCGGCGGCGAGCGGCAGCCCGGCCTGGGCCGGCAGGCCGAGCAGCGGGGTGGCGTAGTTGGCAAAGGTCACGGCGACGGCGGCTATGGCACCCGTCGCGATCACCAGCAGCAGCGCCCAGGCATACAGGAACGCCGGGAGTGGCCCGAGCGCCTCACGCAGGTAGACATACTGTCCGCCGGCTTCCGGTCGACGTTGCCCCAGTTCGCCGAAACAGAAGGCGCCGATCAGCGCCAGGACGCCGCCCAGCACCCAGACGCCGAGGGTGAGCTCCGCGGTCCCGACCCGCTGGGCCACGATGGCCGAGTTGATAAAGATGCCGGAACCGATGATGCCGCCGACCACGGCCATGGTTCCGGAGAAGAGCCCCAGCGTACGTCGATAGGTGACGGGAGTAGTCATGGCGATAAGGTACATCTTGGCAGCAGGTGAGGACAGCAGGTGAGGACTGCGGGTGAGGACTGCAGGTGAGGACTGCGGGTGAGGACTGCGGGTGAGAACTGCAGGTGAGGACTGCGGGTGAGGACTGCAGGTGAGGACAGCAGGTGAGGGAGAGCGGGTGAGAACCGTGGGTGAGAACCGCGGGTGAGGACGGCAGGTGAGGGAAACGGGTGAGAACTGCGGGTGAACCCATCGCGATTCACCGGCCGTTCTCACCCGCTGTTCTCACCGGCCGTTCTCACCTGCTGCTCTCACCCGCTGTTCTCACCCGCTGTTCTCACCGGCCGTTCTCACCCGCTGTTCTCACCGGCCGTTCTCACCTGCTGCTCTCACCCGCTGTTCTCACCCGCTGTTCTCACCTGCTTCATTCACCTGCAGTGCTCGCCCGAGGTTCAGGCTGGTACCCCCACCACCGACGGCCGCCGCAGCATGCGCCGAATGCGGGCGGTGACTTCGCGGGCGGAGAACGGCTTGAGCACGTAGTCATCCGCGCCGAGTTCGAAGGCCCGGACGATGTAGCTCTCATCGCCCATGGCGGTGAGCATCATGACCGGCAGGTGCCGGCCCCCGGGGTGTTCCCGGAGCGCCCGCAGCAGTCCCAACCCATCCAGGTTGGGCATCTGCACGTCACTGATCACCATGGAGGCACCGCTGGTGGGGAACACCGCGAGGGCCTCCACGCCATCGGCGGCATGCACGACCTCGAACCCCTCCCGCCTCAGGTGTCGGGTGAGCAGCCGGACAATGTCGAGATCGTCTTCGGCCAGAAGGATGCGGGAGACCGGCAGCGACGCTCCCACCTGGCCGACCACGACCCGGTTGCGCCCACCGGTTTTCGCAGCGTAGCGGAGCCGGTCCGCCACCGCGATCGCCTCTTCCACCGATTGTTCCGGGCCGAGGTCGGTGACCCCGGCCGAGAAGGTCAGCGTCAGTGGCTCGTCCATCCCCTGGCGGAAGTCCACCTTGCGGAGGGCGGCGAGTGCCTGCTCGACCAGGGTCGCGGCCTCGCCCGCCGCCCGGCCCGAGAAGCAGACGATGAACTCGGCGCCATCCCAGCGGGCGAAACAGCTGGCCGAGCGCAGCGCCATCGCCAGACGGACGGAGGCCCGCCGCAACACCCCATCGGAAAACTGACGTCCCCAGGTCTCCTCGACCCAGCGGAAATGATCCAGGTCCAGGACCGCCAGGGAGAACGGGGTGTCCGGCTCGGTCGTCGCCCGGAGGTGGGCCAGCAGTTCAAAGAAGGCCGCCCGATTCGGCAGGCCGGTGACGGCGTCGCGCCGGGCGAGCTGGGCGACATCGTGCCGTTCCAGGCGGGCACTGACCGCGACCGCAAAGGCATCGAGGTCCAGCGGCTTCTCGAAATAGGCATCGGCACCCAGGGCGAAACATTCCGCCTTGGTGTGAGTGCCTAACCGGGCCGAGACCACGAAGACGGGGAGTCCCGCGGTCCGGGGATCGGAGCGGAACTCGAGCAGGATGTTCCGGCCGTCACTGTCAGGCAGAATCAAGTCCAGCACCACCAGGGCGACCGGTCCGGCGGCGAGTCGGGTCCGCGCCGCGGCCGCGGTGCCGACGATTTCCACCTTGCGACCCGCCGCCGTGAGGGTCGCGGCGAGGGCGCGGGCAAAGAGGTCGTCGTCCTCGACGATCAGGATGGTGCGGGTGCCCGTCGGGGCGTTGCTGGGCGCGAGCTCCTCCAGCTGAGCGAGGAAGGCAGTGGCGGCGTCGGGCAGTTCGGCGAGCGGCGCCAGGAAGACCATCCGCGCAGCGTCGACCAGGGCCGGCATTTCCTCCACCCGCTCGGCCGAGAGGAGTACCCGCACGAGGCGCCTGACAGAATCGGCGGCATCATCGGTGCCCCCGCCCACGATCAGGCCGGTAACGGCCGTCCGCAGCGCCGCCCGGAGCGAGCCCAGCGCTGGGCTATGTGACTCGGCGGCCCGAGGGTCGCGGGGAGGGGGGATGGTCATGGCTTCAGTATCGGCGTGACCCCGCCCGATTGTGAGCCGATGGATTGGTTTACGCGGAGCTTGTTTAGTGACGAATCGTCGGTATATTAGCAGAATAACCGAACAATCGACGGACTTCTGCCTGCGTGGTTCTGTATGCTGCACCCCACTGACCTTGCCATCCTCCGGCTCCTCCAGGCCAACGCCCGCATCCCCAACGCCGAGATCGCCCGCCGTCTCGGCATGGCTCCGTCGGCCATCCTCGATCGTATCCGCAAGCTGGAGCAGCGCGGGGTCATTCAAGGCTACTCCACCCGCATCGATGCCGCCGCGGTCGGCCTGGCCCTCACCGCCTTCATCCTGGTCCGGACCGAGGAGCGGGTCGGCGCGCCGACTATCGGTCAGGCACTGACCCGCATCCCGGAGGTTCAGGAGATCCACCACGTGGCGGGGGAGGATTGCTACCTCGTAAAGGTCCGGGTCGCCGACCCGGCCGGTCTCAGTCACCTGATCCGGGAGAAATTCGGCCGACTCAAGGGCGTGAAAAGCACCCGCACGACCATCGTCCTCGAAACGGTGAAGGAAACCACCAGCCTGCCGCTGGCGGCCGCGAAGGAGGTGACGGATGTCTCCTGAACTCGCGGCGCACGGGCGGGTCCGGGTCATCCTGGCCTTTGCGGCAGTGTATCTCATCTGGGGCTCGACCTATCTCGCGATCGCCTTCGCGCTCCACAGCTTTCCGCCTTTTGTGATGGCCTCCGGCCGCTTCCTGCTGGCTGGCAGCGCCCTGTATCTCTGGGCCCGATGGCAGGGAGACCCGGCCCCGCGCCGGGAGCAGTGGAAGTGGGCCTTCCTCCTGGGCGGCTTGTTCTTCCTGCTGGGCAATGGCGCGGTGGTATGGGTCGAGCAGTCGGTGAATTCGGGCGTCGTCGCCCTGATTGTGGCGATGGTCTCGGTCTGGACTGCACTGATGGAGTGGCTGCGGCCCGGCGGCACCCGCCCGGGCGCCGCAGTGATCGCGGGGATCGCGCTCGGGTTCCTCGGCGTCGCCATCCTGGTCATGCCCACCGGTGCCGAGGCGAGCCGGGTCCAGCTCTCTTCCACCCTGCTCCTGATGCTGTCGACGCTCGGCTGGTCGCTGGCATCGGTCCTGACCCGGACCGCCGATCTGCCGCGCAGTACCGCGCTCGCCTCCGGCATGGAGATGCTCGCGGGTGGCGTCCTGCTCCTGATCGGCAGCATCGCTACCGGGGACTGGCGGGACTTCGCCCCGCTCGCAATTACCCCGAAGGCGCTGGCCGCCTTCCTGTACCTGGTCCTGCTGGGATCGCTGCTGGCCTTCAGCTGCTTTGCCTGGCTGCTCCGGGTGACGACGCCAAACAAAGTGGCCACCGCCAGTTACGTGAATCCCATGGTGGCGGTACTGCTGGGGTGGGCATTCGGAGGGGAGGCACTGTCATTGCGAACACTGATCGCGTCATTGGTAATCGTCGGATCGGTCGTCCTGATCGTAACGGGTCGCGAATTAAGCCGGGCGCCAGCCAGCAGCTCGACGCTGGCCACCGAGTGACGGAAGTGTGACTTGACCGCACTGCCCCGCGACCCTATTGTGAGTGCCATGATCATGCTTGCCATGCGGGCCCCGAACGCCAACACCAATCGGCACAATTGCCGGTGGGGGAATACTGGTGTTTCCCAGGGGTAGGCCAGCGTTGGCATAAGTAGTTCCAATGCGGCCCACTCCTGGTGAGTGGGCCGTCGTCGTTTACAGTCCCGTTCTTGCCGACGGGCTCCGGAGGCTTCATGACCGCCCGACCGATACTCTCCCCGCACGTGGCGTCGCCGCCGCAATCGCCCGCGGAACTGGCGACGCTGTACGAACTGAGTGAGGTGCTGGCCTCAGCGCCGACACTGCGGGAGGGGCTGGGTGAAGCGATGCGCATGCTGCACCGCTACCCCGGCGCCATTCGCGGTGCGCTGACCCTCATTGATGATGAGACGGGGGAGTTGTACATCGAAGCGGCCCTCAACCTTCCTGACCAGGCCCGCCTGACACGATACCGCCTCGGCGAGGGCATCACCGGCGAGGTGGTCGCCACCGGCCGAGCCAGCGTGGTGCCGGATGTCGAACAGGAGCCGCGGTTCCTGCACCGGACGGTCCGGCGCGAAACCGGGGTTGGCGATGCGGTCAGTTTTGTCTGCGTCCCCATTCTGCTGGACCACAAGCCGGTGGGCGCCATTTCGGTCGACCTGCCCCAGCGGGCGTTCCCCGACGCGAATGTCCTGCTCCGTTTCCTGCGGGTGGTAAGCGCCCTGGTGGCGCTGGCCCTCCGCACGCAGCGCCCGGCAGAGGCGGCGCGCAAGTCGCTCGAGCAGGAGAACCAGGTCCTCAAGCGGGAACTGCAGGAGCGGTACGACTTCGAGCACCTGGTCGGGACCAGCAGCCCGATGCGCAGCGTCATGGCCCAGATCGCTCAAGTCAGCGGGACCAGCACCAGCGTGCTGCTCCGCGGCGAGTCGGGCACCGGCAAGGAGCTGGTGGCGCACGCCATTCACTACAACAGTGAACGGCGCGATGGTCCGTTCGTGAAGGTGAACTGTGCCGCTCTGCCCGAGACCCTCATGGAGTCGGAGCTCTTCGGCCATGAACGCGGAGCCTTCACCGGCGCCCTCGCCCGCAAGAAGGGGCGATTCGAGCTGGCGCACGGCGGTACCCTCTTCCTTGACGAGATCGGCGAGCTGAGCCAGTCCACCCAGGTCAAGCTGCTGCGGGTGCTGCAGGAGCGGGAGTTTGAACGGGTGGGCGGGACCGAAGTCCTCCGGGTCGATGTCCGCCTGATCTGCGCCACCCACCGGAACCTTGAGGCGGCGATCGCCGATCGCTCCTTCCGGGACGACCTCTATTACCGGCTCAATGTCTTCCCGCTCTTCCTGCCGCCGCTCCGGGACCGGAAGCCGGACATCCTGCTGCTGGCGGATCACTTCGTCGAGAAGTACGCCCGGGCCCACAAGAAGCGGGTCAACCGGATTACCACCCCGGCGATCGACATGCTGATCCGGTACCACTGGCCCGGCAACGTGCGGGAGCTGGAAAACGTGATCGAGCGGGCGGTCGTGGTGTGCGATGGCGTCGCCATCCACGGGCGCCACCTGCCGCCGACGCTGCAGGTGGCCGACGCCAGCGGCGCGGTGCCGGGCTCCCTCAAGGCGGCGGTCCAGCGCCTCGAGAGCGACCTCCTGCAGGACGCGCTCAAGACCGCTCGCGGGTCGGTCACGGATGCGGCGCGACTGCTCGCCACCACCGAGCGAATCCTGCGCTACAAGCTCCACAAGTACGACATCGAACCGGCGCGCTTCACCTGACATTTTTGTCACGCACGCCCCGACGGCTCACAATGCTGTCGGGGCGTTTTTCATGCCCGGTACCTGACGTTGAAGTCCACCGTTGCACCCTAACCCCAAGTCTGACAACTCGTTCACGCCCTCTGCCCGGGCCCGTGCCGATCCTCGCCGGCGCGCGGCACGCCTCTTGTCTTAGTGCTGGGCAACCCTGGAGGAGATCCGTGATGCGTACGCTGGCGTTGTACCTCTCGTTACTGGCTGTTGCCGCACCGACCCTGTCAGCCCAGGAACAGGTCGCCCTGGCAGCAGGTCCCCGTGCGGTCCTGCTGCCGCTGGTCGAGCGGGCCATCACGGCGGCACTGCTCCGCCCCGCCTACCAGATGCGACTGGTGAGCGACTGGCCCCAACTCCGAGGCGGAGATCTGGGGTGCGTGAATGGTGGGCAGGAGGTGCTCGAGGGGACCCTCACTCAGACGGGCGATGCGAGCTATGCCGGCCAGTTCCGCCGCACCGCCACGATCCGGTTCTGCGGCGTCCATGGCAGCGAAGCCCAGGCGTGCAGCCTGACCCTGACCAGCGATGGGAGCGTGGCCGCCCGCGGTACGGTGGCGGTGACCCGGGGCGATTGGACCAGCCCCCCGATCGAGCTCCGCTGGACCACGCCGGACGGAGCCTCGTCGGTCATCGTCGAGGGGGACTGCACCCCGGACTTCAACGACAAGGTGGCGAAGATGTACCTCGGGGCGTCGCACGCGCTCGAGTTCACTCTGCCCCCCGCCGGCGACGGCCGACGCACCACCCGGCTCGACGATTATGGCTGGATCGTGGACGTGCAGTAGGTCGGGACACCTGATGTTCGATCGCACGAAGGTCTGATCTTCACTCTGACCAGGAGTTTCCCCATGGCTCGAGTTGGACTCTGGGCTCGGTTGCAGGGCCCCACCGCGCGCAAGCGCGAGCGCCGGCACCGGCGTGCTGACGCCCGCCTGCCGCGGTCGCCCCGCATCTGGTGGCCAGAGGACACCAAGAAGGCCGGCGGGAAGAGAAGCGGGTGAGGACGGCAGGTGAGAAACAGCGGGTGAGAACAGCGGGTGAGAACAGCGGGTGAGAACAGCGGGTGAGAACAGCAGGTGAGAACAGCGGGTGAGAACCGCGGGTGAGAACAGCGGGTGAGAACCGCGGGTGAGAACTGCGGGTAAGAACAGCGGGTGAGAACCGCGGGTGAGAACAGCGGGTGAGAACTGCGGGTGAGAACAGCGGGTGAGAACAGCGGGTGAGAACGGCAGGTGAGAACAGCGGGTGAGAACCGCGGGTGAGAACTGCGGGTAAGAACAGCGGGTGAGAACCGCGGGTGAAGTGGTGGAGGCATCACCTGCCTTCTCACCCGCTGTCCTCACCCGCTTCCCTCACCCGCTTCCCTCACCCGCTTCCCTCACCCGCTTCCCTCACCCGCTTCCCTCACCCGCTGTCCCTCACCCGCTTCCCTCACCCGCTTCCCTCACCCGCTTCCCTCACCTGCAGTCCTCACCTGCAGTTGTGATCCCCGTCGTTGACGTGCTGCTCGGCCGAGCCCATTCTTCCGGCATCTTCCACGGATCGCCGGGTCCACATGTTCTCCCTCCGCATCTTCGCGACGTTGACGGCCGCGGCGCTGGTCGCGCAGCCCTCGACGCCCCTGCAGGTCCTCTCCTCCTCGCCCGGCGCCGATGCGTCGCTGACCGCGGCGGTCCAGATCATCTTCGATCGGCCGGTCGCGGGGTCGCTCGATCGCACAGTGGACCCGGTCGGCATCCTGCGCATCGACCCGGCGGTGCCGGGGAAGGCGGAATGGCGCGACCCGGTGACCCTGCGCTTTGTGCCGTCCGCCCCATTCACCCCTGGTCAGCGCTACACCGTCACGGTCGCCAACACCTTCCAGGCGATGGACGGCAGCACCCTGGACCAGCCCTACACCTACACCTTCACGGTCAGTGGGCCCCGGCTCCTCGCCGGGCTCCCCGTCAGCATGGAAGCCCACCCGCGGTATCTGACCGCGGAGGCCACCTTCGAAGTGGTGTACAGTGCCGAGCTGACCGCCAGGGCCACCCGTGGCCTGGCGTTTCTTGATATCAGCAACAGCTGTCCCCGTCCCGGTGTCATCAAGCTCAACGTCACGAGCCAGCGTCCCATCCAGGAGAAGGATCCCTGGCAGTTCCAGCAGGCGGGGGGATGGGATCGCGACCGGGCGGCCGATGGCTACCGCCGGATCGTCCAGCTTACGCCGGAGCGTCCCCTCCCACTCGGGTGCGAGGGGACGATGGTCCTCCCCTCCTTTATAGATGAGGAGGGCACCGCCCCGTTCAGCCGCTGGGCATTCAGCACCTACGGCGGGTTCCGGCTCAAGGACGTCCGGTGCGCGAGTAAGGATCCCTGTCCAACCGGCGGCATCCGGGTCGAGTTCACCACACCGGTGCGTGGGTCGGAACTGGCGCAGCACCTCACCCTCCTGCCGGCGACCCCATTTGTGGTATCCGATACCAGCGGGGAGTCGGATTCGTGGTACCTCGAGACGGAACTGAAGCCCCACATCGGGTACGCCGTCGTGGCCGATACCGGGATCCGCGACGTCTTCGGCCAGCGGCTGACGGGCAACAATGCCGGCGGCTTCCGCACGACCGGGTTTGCCCCGCTGGTGGAGCATGAGTACGGCCGCATGACGGTCGAACGGGTCGGGTTCGCGACCCTCGCCGTGAAGTACGTCAACGTGGACACCCTGACCGTCGAAATCGCGCCCGTCCCCGACGCGCTGGTGCCCCAGATCCTGCAATACAGTCGCTGGAATGGCGATGACAGTGCAGTCACCGATGTCATCCGCCGGGCGAAGGTCAGTCGGGTCGCGGTACCGGGACCGCAGGACCGCGTGCGCATTTATGGAGTAAAGGTCCCGGCGCCTGATGCGGAAGCCACCGGCGCCCCGGTGCTGCAGATGGTACGGGTCACCAGTCCAACCCTCAGCGCGGAATGGCGGGACCGGCAGCCCTGGGCCATCGTCCAGGTGACCGACCTCGCGGTGCATGCCCGCATCGGCGTGAGCTCCGGCATTGTCTGGGTCACCGGTGTGAACGATGGCAAGCCGCGCGCTGGCGCCATCGTGAGCCTGCACGACAAGGCCGGCCGCCTGCGGGCCAGCGCCCGGAGTGGCGCCGACGGAATCGCCCGCTTGCCGGTCTTCGCACCCGACACCGGCGACAGCGACTACGGCTTCGAAGGGTACGTCCAGGTGCGGCTCGGTCACGATCGGGCGCTGACATCGATCAGCAGCTACGACCCTGACCTGAGTCCCTGGCGCTTCAACGTGCGATCGGGCTATGGCACCGACCGGCTCCCCGTCGCCGCCGCCGTCTTCACCGAGCGGGGGATCTATCGTCCCGGCGAGTCGCTCTACGCCAAGGCGATCGTCCGGCGTGGTACGCTGGGCACGCTGGTGGTCCCACCCCGAAATGACAGCCTGCAGTGGGCCTTCCGTGATCGCGAGGGAGGGCTCCTCAAGGAGGTGACGGTCGGTCTCTCTCCCTTCGGCACCTCAGACCAGACGCTGCAGCTCCCGGGTGATCTCCCACTCGGCACCTACGGGGTGACGATCCGCCAGAAGATCGGCAAGGAGTGGAAGGATCTCGCCAGCGCCTTCTATCGGATCGCAGAGTACCGCCCGCCGGAGTTCCTGGTCGATGTGACTGGCGACAGTGCTGTTCGTTTTCCGGGGGACAGCGCGACGGCGCGGGTGGAAGCGCGCTACCTGTTCGGCGCCCCGATGGCGCGCGCGGCGATGACCTGGGTGGCCCGCCAGACCACGGTGGACTTCTGGTCCTTGGACATTCCCGGCACCGAGGGCTTCTACTTCGGCGAGAACGGCTGGTGGTGGGAGGACTACAACGAAGGCGGCGGAGGGACCCAGGTGATCGGGCAGGGGACCGACACGCTGGACGACGCCGGTCGGGCCGCGGTGCGGGTCGGGCTGGTGGCACCACCGAAGGGGCGACCGGCGCGGGCCACGATCGAAGCATCGATCACCGACGTCAACCGCCAGGCAGTGGCAGCGAGCACATCGTTCCTTGTCCACCCCACGTCGTTCTACCTCGGTGCCAAGCCGGTGGGCGAGAGCTACTTCTGGACGGCGGGACAGCCCCAGGCGGTGCAGGTCATCGCGGTGCGCCCTACCGGTGACCGGGTGAGCGGAGTGAAGGTGACCGGCACCATCGTGCGGCGCGAGTGGCATCGGGTGCATCGGACCCGGTCCGGCTACAGTGAGGTCTACGGCGAGTGGGTGTCGGACACGGTGGCGCGCTGCAACGTGACGACTGGACGCCAGCCGACGGACTGCCGGTTCACGCCGCCATCCGGCGGGACCTACATCGTCACCCTGGAGGCCCGGGATCCGCAGGGGCGCGCGGCGACGACCAGCGTCTATCGTTGGGCCACGGGCAAGGATTGCGTGCCGTGGAACGACGAGTCGCAGTTCAAGATGGACGTTATTCCCGACCAGACCCGCTACAGCGTGGGCGACACGGCCACGGTGCTCTTCGCCTCACCCTTCACCGATGCCGAGGCGTGGATCACGGTCGAGCGGGAGGGACTGATCGAGCAGCGGCGGATGAAGCTGACCTCGGGTTCGACCACCCTGAAGTTTGCGGTCACCGAGGCATGGGCGCCGAACGCCTTTGTCTCGGTGCTGGTGGCCCGCGGGCGGAGCGCGCCCCCTGGTCCGCTGGATGATCCTGGTCGCCCGACCATGCGGGTGGGGTACGCCGAGCTGCGGGTGACGCCCGAGGTGAAGCGTCTCACCGTGACCGTGGCGCCGGAGCGGCCCGAGTTCCGGCCGGGCGACACCGCCGCCATCAACCTGACGGTCAAGGACCGGGCCGGGGCCGGCCAGCGGAGTGAAGTGACGCTCTGGGCGGTGGACGAGGGGGTGCTGGCTCTCACCGGCTACCGGACCCCCGATCCGATCGACCTGCTCTACGCGCCTCGCGGTCTCGGCCTGCGCCTGTCCAGCAACATGACGGTCGTGGCCCCGCAGGTCCCGCAGGGGGAGAAGGGGTCGCGGGCTCCGGGCGGCGGCGGTGGCGCCGGCGAAAGCGACATCCTGCGCTCCCAGTTCCAGACCACCGCCTTCTTCCTCGGCAGCGTGGTGACCGATACCGCCGGTCGGGCGGTGGCGCGCGCCAAGCTGCCGGACAACCTCACCACCTTCCGGGTCATGGCGGTGGCGGTCACCGCGGGCGATCGCTACGGCAACGGCGAGTCCCCGATGCTGGTCACCCGGCCCCTGCTGGCCCGACCGGCGCTGCCCCGCTTCCTGCGGGAGGGCGACCAGCTGTCGGCCGGGGTGGTGGTCAATCAGCGCGCGGGTGGCACGCCGCACGGTGAAGGTCGAGGCCTCGGTCCGAGGGAGCCAGACTCGAGGGAGCGGCGAGCAAGACCGCCGACCCTGGAGGCCGGCCGGGGCCGCGAGGTCCGCTTCGACTTCATCCAGCCCGGCGACGGGCCCGTCGGGGGCCGACAGCTCCACCTTCCGGTTCAAGGTGACCGGTGCCGGCGATGCCGACGCCGTCCAGAAGCGGCTGAGTGTCCAGCCGGCGTACCGCCCGCGGGCCTGGACGGTCGCGGGCGTCCTCAGTGACAGCGCCACCGCCGACCTGGCGCTGCCGGACGGGTTGGATCCTGCCCGCTCGCGGCTTCAGCTCACCATCGGCGCCTCACCGCTCAGTGTGATCCGCGGACTCAGTTACGAGCTGCGGGTCTATCCCTATTACTGCACCGAGCAGGCGTCGAGTGCGGCGCAGCCGATCATCGCCCTCTATCGCGCCCAGCAGGGCCTCAAGGGCGTCACCCTGATTCCAGGCAACCCCAAGCGGGATATCCAGCTCGCGGTCTCGCTCCTGTCACGGCGCCAGCGGCAGGATGGTGGCATCGGCTACTGGAAATCGGATGACTGGACCACACCGTGGCTGAGTGCGCTCGCGGGCTGGCACGCTGCTCGATGCCCGCGCTGCCGGGATCGCGGTCGACGACTCGGTCCTGGCCCGTCTGGCGGAGTACCTGCGGAACACCCTCAAGAATCCGGTACCGATCCAGGCGCCGGTGGTGGGGTGGTACAGTGAGGTGAAGGCGCGGCTGGCGGACCAGGTCGCCGCCGCCGATTTCCTCAGCCGCTATGGCAAACCGGAAGTCGCGGCGGAGAATGAGCTGCTGCGCAATGCTCCACAGCTCGCCTGGGAAGATCGGGCCCGGCTCGCCGAGATCCTGGCCCGCCGCAAGGCCTTCAAGGCGGCGCGCACGCTGCTGCAACCGGCCTGGGATTCGGTGAAGGTGGAGGGTCGTCGCGCGATCGTGCCCAAGGTCGCATATGCCTGGCGACACTACTTCCCCTCCACCACCCGGCCCGTCGCGCGCCTGTTGCTGGCCACTCTCGCGGTTGATTCGAGCCACGCGCTGCTGGGCCCGCTGGTCGAGACGCTGGTGCAGCAGGGACGGGCCGGTGAGCTGGATCCGTGGAACACCCAGGACTATGCCAGCGTCGTAACTGCGCTCGCGGCCTTCGACCGCCGGCTCCGCACCGGGGCCCCGCGCAGCTTTACGGTCCAGAGCGGGGGCAGGGTGCTCTTCACGCGCACCGGCACACCTCCGGCCAACGGACCGACCGCAGCGGGTAAGCGGGTAGCCACCCGCTCGGTGCCCGCCATCAGTGACTCGGCGGTCGCGCTCACCGGTCTCCTGCGCGAGCTCGGCAATGGCAAGAAGGGCGTGCGCCTCTCGCTCAACGCATCGGGGAGCGGCGCGCCGATCTATTACTACGCCACCGTCGTCGAAGTGCCGAAGCAGCGCCCGGTCAATCCGGAGGACGAGGGGATCAAGGTCGAGCGCTGGTACGAGCGGTATGATCGGGCGACGCCGATCACCAGCGTGGTGGCGGGTGAACTGGTGCGCGTGCGGATGCGGGTGACGGTCCCGACCGATCGGCAGTTCGTGGTGGTGGATGACGCCCTGCCGGCCGGACTGGAAGCGGTTGACCTGAGCCTGCGGACGGCCAGTCTCGCTCCCGGTCCCGGCGTCGATCAGCAGACGCAGTATCTCTCGCCCGGAGAGGCGGAGGATGAGGGAAGCGAAGGCGAGGCGCCGGAATCCCGCTGGTACTACGGCAGCTGGGACAGCGGCTGGTGGTCGCCGTTCGATCACAAGGAACTGCGGGATGATCGGGTGGTCTACTCCGCCACGGTGCTGTGGAAGGGGACGTATACGATGACGTATATCGCCCGCGCCACTACTCCCGGCACCTTTGTGCGGCCGCCGGCACACGCGGAGGAGATGTACAACCCGGCGGTATACGGCCGGAGCGATGGCGGCACGTTTCAGGTGTCCGACAAGTAGGCCCGGTTCGAACAGCGATCACGCGAAGGCGCGAAGGACGATGAACTGGAAGCGCGCGGGCCTTGTGGGGGTGGCGGACCATCGCCGCGTTGTCGGCGGTGCTTGCCATGTGGGTCGCCCGGCCGGTCCCCGGTACAATGCTCGCGCCGGGCAGCACCCAGTCGCTCACCATCGAAGACCGGCACGGTGCCCTGCTGCGCAGCACCCGCGCCGGGGACGGCAGTCTCGCCAGCTGGACCGCACTCGACCAGATGGATCCCGGACCTCCCGCGCGCGTTCGTGGCAGTGGAGGATCGGCGCTTCTATCAGCATGCCGGCATCGATCTGCATGCGGTCGGTCGCGCCCTGCGCGACAACCTGCGGAGCCGCCGGGTGGTCTCTGGCGCGTCGACGATCACCATGCAGCTCGCCCGTCTGCTTCATCCGATGGGACGCGGCTGGAGCGACAAGGTGGTGCAGGCGTTGTGGGCACTCCGACTCGACGCCCATCTCACCAAGTATCAGATCCTCGAGCAATATCTCAATCGGGTGCCGCTGGGACAGGGCGCCGTCGGAGTGGATGCCGCGATGCGGCTCTACTTTGGTGCCTCCGCAGCAGAGGCGAGCCTGGGGCAGGCCGCGCTGCTCGCGGCGCTGGCCCGGGCGCCGTCGAGTCGCAATCCGCTGGTGGATGCGGGCGGTGCGCTCCGGCGCCGCCGCGTCGGGCTGCAGGCGCTGGCAACGCGAGGGCTACGCCTCCGCGGAGGAGCTGGCGCGCGCCGATCAGGAACCGCTCAGCGGGCTCGGTCGCGGGCGCCCCTTTCTCGCGCCGCACTTCACCACCCGCCTGCTGCGTGAGTCGGACACCAGCGGGCGGCTGCTGCAGGGGGTCTGGCGTACCTCGCTCGATGCCGGCTTGCAGGAGGAACTGGAGAGCGAAGTGCGCCACACGATCACGGAGCTGGCGGATCGCGCGGCGCGGCAGGCGGCCGCCGTGGTGCTCGACAACCCCACGGGCCAGGTGCTGGCCTGGGTGGGATCACCCGATTTCTGGGCCGACACCTCCGGGCAGGTCGACATGGTGGCGAGCCCGCGTCAGCCCGGTTCCGCTCTGAAGCCGTTCCTCTACGCCCTCGCCTTCGATCGTGGCGCGACCGCCGCCACCGTCCTGGCCGATATCGCCACCACGTACCAGACCAGCGGTGGGCCGTATCATCCGCGCAACTACGACCGCAGCTATCACGGCCCGGTCCGGGCCCGGGAGGCGCTGGCCAGTTCCTTCAATGTGCCGGCGGTCGCGCTGGCCGACCGGATCGGGACCGGCACCCTGCTGCAGGGATTGCGCCTGGCGGGGTTCTACTCGCTGAGCCGATCGGCCGAGCACTATGGGTTGGGGCTGGCACTGGGGAATGGCGATGTGACGCTGCTCGAACTCGCCAACGGTTATCGGGCGCTGGCGAACGGCGGGATCTGGTCGCCGGTGCAATACCGGGCCGGCGAGCCGGAAGCGAAGGAGGGCCGGCGCGTGGTGTCCGCCAGTTCTGCGGCGCTGGCACTCGACATCCTCACCGATCCGGTGGCGCGGATCCCCGGCTTCGGGCTGCAGACACCCTTCGACTGGCCGTTCCGGGCGGCGGCGAAGACGGGGACCAGTCGGCACTACACCGACAACTGGGCGGTGGCAACAACGGGACGATTTACCGTGGCGGTCTGGGTAGGGAACTTCAATGGCCAGCCGATGCAGGGGGTGAGCGGTGTCAGCGGCGCCGGCCCGCTGCTCCATCGGGCGGTCCTGGTCGTGGCCCAACGATACGCACCGGGGCATCTGATCCGGCCCGAGGACGTGGGGCTCCGACCGGTCACGATCTGCCGGGTCTCCGGTCTCCGGGCGACCACGGAGTGTCCCGGGATGGTCGAATATTTCCAGCCGGGCACCGAACCGACTGCATTCTGTGATTGGCACAGGGGTGGGACGGTCCATCTGCCCGTGGCCTACGCGGAATGGGAGGCGGCAGCGCGGCCGCCTGCCGAGCCGCGTAGCCGCGTAGCCGCCGAGCCGTCTGCCGAGCCGCCGAGCCACGCAGCCGCGTTGCCGTCCGCCGAGCCGTTCCGCATCACCTCACCCGAGCAAGGCGATCACTATCGGATTCCGCCGGGAGTGGATTCGCGTTACGCCACCATCGGCTTGCGAGCGAGTGGCGGGACGGGGTCGGGGCGGGTGGTGTGGTTCGCCGATGGTCGGCCGGTGGCGGCTGAGCGATGGCCGCTGATCCCGGGCGAGCATCGGCTGCGGGCTGTCGCGGGGCGTGAGTCTGACGAGGTGGTGATCACGGTGGAGTAGCGGGGCGGGATCGAGGTTGGGGCCAAAAGTCGAGGGTCGAGGGTCGAGAAAAGATTCCTCGACCCTCGACCCTCGACTCCTGTATCTCGACCACTTTACTGAATCGTGAAGTCCTTCGTGACCGGAATGCCGGCGTTGAGGATCACCTCGACCCGGTAGGTCCCCTTGGGCCACGCCGTCTTCTTGTCGATATGGAATTCGGTGGTCGACGCGGTGCCAGCGATCGGCTGCGAGGTCTCGTTGACCGAGATCAGCGAGCCGTCGGTTTTCACGAAGCTCCACTTGGCGGCGAGCGAGGCGGGTTCCCCGACCCCCGTGGTGGTCACCGAGGCGTAGATGGTGTCCCGGGTCCCGAAGGTGGCCACCGGGGTGCCGACCATCTTGTCGCCGTCGACGGACTTGCCGAGGGTGACGGTGGCGACCGACAGCGGCGCGGGCGGCGGTGTGGGCGCCATGGCGGTGGTATCCGCCTTGGGCGCGGCGTCCTTCTTTCCGCAGCCGGCGAACGTGACAACGGCAGCGGCGAGCAGCAGGCGATGTATGTACTTCATGGTTCCTCCTGGATTCAGGTTCAGGCGTCGGGAATCGTGATGACCTGGCCCGGATGGATCAGGTCAGGATTCTTGATGATGTCCTTGTTCGCCTCATGGATCTTCTTCCACTGCCGGGCGTCACCATAGAACTGCTTGGCGATCTTCGACAGGCTGTCGCCCTTGGCGATCGTGTAGGTACGGGTTCCCTTCACCTCGCCAGTCGACGAGCTGCCGCCACTGACGTCGGAGAAATCAGGATCATCGGACATTCGGGTCTCCTTCCGGCGATCCGCCGGCCCTGCGGGTGAAACGGGTGGCGGCCAGGTGGGACCGGCGCCTGCCCGTGGGGCAAGAGTAGGGCACCGGGGCTGGGGCAGGAAGGGGAGGGCCACTTGCATGCGGTTTCTGCATAGTGCATATTTATCTACATGAAGACTCTTGTCCTCGCCTTTTCGGGCGGCCTCGATACCTCGTTCTGTGTCCCTCACCTCGCGGCCCAGGGCTGGGCGGTCCATACCGTCTACGTCGATACCGGCGGCTCCACCGAAGCCGATCGTGCCGCGATCGCGGCGCAGGCGGGGGCGGTTGGCGCGGTCAGCCACCAGTCCATTGACGCCCGGCAGGCGGTCTTCGATCGCTTCGTGCGCTACCTGATCCAGGGCAATGTCCTCCGGGGCGAGGTCTATCCCCTCTCGGTCGCGGCGGAACGCACCCAGCAGGCCATCTCCGTCATCGAGGCGGCCCGCCGAGTCGGCGCCAGCGCGGTGGCGCACGGGTCCACGGGAGCAGGGAACGATCAGGTCCGGTTCGATATCGCCTTCCGGGTCCTCGCCCCGGAGCTGGACATCGTCACCCCGATTCGGGACGAGGCGATCACCCGCGACAAGGCCATCGCCTATCTCGAGAGCCCGAGCTTGCCGGTGCCGCCCAAGGCTGGCGCCTATTCGATCAATCGCGGTCTCTGGGGCACGACCTGGGGCGGTGGCTGGACCCACGACACCTGGGCCGGTCCCCCGGCGGAACTGTTGAATCCGCCCGCCGACGCCCCCTCTCCGCGGGAGATCGTGATCGCCTGGGAGCAGGGCATTCCCGTCGCCCTCGACGGGGTGCGACTCGCCGGCCCCGAGCTCATCCGCCTGCTGGGTGACATGGGCGAGACCTACGGGTTCGGCCGCAATATCCACGTCGGCGAGACCGCCCTCGGCATCAAGGGCCGGATCGGCTTTGAAGCCGGCGCCGCGCTCCTGCTCATCGCAGGCGCATCGGGAGCTGGAGAAGCTGGTGCTGACCAAGTGGCAGACCTTCTGGAAGGATCAGCTAGGCCGCTTCTACGGCGACCGGCTGCACGAGGGGCACTACTTCGATCCCGCCCTGCGGGACATCGAAGCGCTGATCGTCAGCAGTCAGCAGCGGGTCACCGGCGAGACCCGGGTCCAGCTCGCGCCCGGACCGCTTCCAGATCGTCGGCACCCGCAGTCCCGTTCTCGATGATGGATCGCACCGTCGCGACCTACGGCGAAGAGAACCGGCTCTGGACTGGCGAAGAGGCCCGGGCGTTTTCACCGGGTATCGGCGATCCCGGAGCTGCTGGCGAGCAAAGTGGCGGGTGAGGCAGGATCTGTAGGGAGTCACGCGTCACGAGCTCGTGGTTGCCAGCCTGGCCTCGTGACCCGTGACTCGCTGACTCGTACCAGCAGCCATCACCTGGAGCACCACCATGGTCAAGACCACCCGCGTTCGACTCGACCGGATCTCCATCGAGCACCCGGAACGCGCACCTCAGCGCCGAAGTCATCATTGGCGACGAGATCGTGGCGGCGGAGGGCTATGTGCTCGCCGTCCGGATCCTGAACGACAAGCCGGCGTATAACACCGTCGAGGACCGGACCGGGCGGATGGTGTCGTTGCGTGCGGGTGATGTGCTCGCGGGGACGCTGGGTCATCGCCGCGCGCTTCGGGGCTATGCCGGCGTGGTGCCGTCGCACATTGCCGTTGGGGACACCATCGAGGTGCTGAACCTCGGTGGCATCCTGGGCCGGTGCACCACCAGCAACCCGGAGAACGGCGCGCCGTTCAAGGCTGAAGTGCTCGGATCCATCCTGAGCTTTCCCGGAACTGGGCGACCGGATCGGTCGGCCGGCGCACATCAAGGATCATTCGGTGCCGCTGGCGGACCGGCTCGAGAGCCAGGTGCCGGTGGTCTACGTGGCGGGCACCTGCATGAATGCCGGCAAGACCGTGGCGGCAACCGAGATGGTGCGGGGGCTCACCCGCGCCGGATATCGGGTGGCCGCGGCGAAGCTGACCGGCGTCTCGTTGATGCGTGATGCGCTGGCGATGACCGATGCCGGTGCCGTGGCGGCGCTCACCTTCAACGACACCGGGATCGCCACCACCCGCGCCGGGCTGACGGTCGCGAGCACCAAGGGGATCCTGAACCGGCTTGCCGCCAGCAAGCCGGACGTCATCGTCGCTGAGCTGGGCGACGGCATCCTGGGTGAGTACGGGGTGCAGGACATCCTGCGGGATCCGGAGCTCACGGGCGTCGGGGCGGCGTACATCATGGCGGCTCCCGACCCGGTCGGGTGCTGGGGGGCGGTCACACTGATGCGCGATCTCTTCCACCTCCCGGTCACCGTCCTCACCGGCCCGGCGACGGACAACGAAGTGGGGCGCGACTACGTGAAGGCAGAGTTGCAGCTGCCGGCGCACAACGCACTGCGCGATGCCCAGAGCCTGGTGGACGTGGTCAAGGCGGCCCTGGAAGCCAAGCTGAGCGCGTCGGCCGCGGCGCGCGATGCCGCGGAACCGGCGCTGGCGGCTTCGCGGTAACATGGCGCTGCGTATTGCTGTGATCGGCGCCGCCGGCTATGTCGGCGGCGAGCTGCTTCGGCTCCTGCTGCAGCACCCGGAGACGGGCGAGCTGATCGCCACCAGCCGCAGCCAGGCCGGGATGCCGGTCGGCGACGTCCATCCCGGCACTCGCCCCGCTGACCGACGCCCGCTTTTCGGGCGCCACCCCGGCGGAAGCCTCCCAGGGTGCCGATGTGGTGTTCCTGGCGCTGGAGCACGGCGAATCCGTCCAAGGTGGCGGAAGAGATTCTCGCGGCCGGCCCGGGGCTGGTCATCGACCTGGCGGCCGACTTCCGGGTCAGCGACCTGGAGCTCTACGCCCGGTACTACGGTGTACATCCCGCCCCCGGCATCGTCCCGCAGTTCACCTACGCCCTGGCCGACGTGCTCGGCACCGCGCTGGCGGGGAAGCGTGCCCTCGCGGCGCCGGGCTGCTTCGCCACCGCCGCGCAACTGGCGCTGTTTCCGCTGGCGACCACGGGGATCGACCTGCTGCCCTCGCTCTTCGGCATCACCGGCTCCAGCGGCGCCGGGGTGCATCCCAAGCCGACCACGCATCACCCCGCGCGGGCCCACAACCTCTTCGCCTACTCGGTACTGACCCATCGCCACGAGGCGGAGATCATGCAGCGGTGGCAGGAGTGGACCGGCCGCACCGGCGCCCGCGCCCGTTTGATGACCCATTCCGGCCCATTCGTGCGGGGGATTCACCTGACGATGCATGTCGATTTCGGAGCCACGGCCCCGGCCGCCGGTTATCCGGTGCTCGCCACCCGGTTCCAGGACGCTTTCGCCGATCGACCCTTTGTGCGGCTGCTCAAACAGCCGCCGGAACTGACGCACGCAGTCGGCACCAACTACGCCCTGATCCACGTGGCCCAGTCTCCCGACGGACGGGAGGGCCAGGTCATGGTCGCCATCGACAACCTGGTGAAGGGCGCCGGCGGACAGGCGATCCAGGCGATGAACCTGGCGCTGAGGCTGCCCGAAGAAATGGGTCTGCGCGGAGGCGCGATCTTTCCATGCTAGCAACCCGCTCCGCACTGCTTGGCACCTACGCCCAGTTCCCGGTCCGGCCGGTCTCCGGCCGCGGCTGCTGGCTGCTCGATGACCAGGGGCAGGAGTGGCTCGATGCCTACGGCGGGCACGCCGTCAGCTCCACTGGGCACAGCCACCCCACCGTCGTGGCGGCGATCGCGCGGCAGGCGGAGCAGTTGCTGTTCTACTCGACCGCCGTGCCCCATCCCAACCGCGAGCGGCTGGCCGAGGAGCTGGCTCGGCGCTCGCCCGACCCGCTGAACCGGGTGTTCTTCTGCAACTCGGGGGCGGAGGCGAACGAAAACGCCCTTGGCCTGGCCCGCCGACACACCGACCGGAACAAGATGGTCTCCCTCGCCGGAGGGTGGCACGGCCGCACCATCGCCTGCCTCGCGGTCACCGACGGCGCGAAGTACGAGGACGGGGCGGTCCGCGCCGGATTGGCGCTCTCCCGCAAGATCCCGTTCAATGACGTATCGGCCGTTGAGGGGATCATCGCGCCGGACACCGCGGCGGTCATCGTCGAGCCGGTGCAGGGGATGATGGGTGCGCGAGATTGCACCCCCGCCTTCCTGCAGGCGATCCGGGATCGCTGCACCGCGGTCGGAGCGGTGCTGATTTACGACGAGGTCCAGTGCGGCGTCGGGCGCACCGGCGCCTTCACCGCGGCGGAGTCTTATGGGGTCGTGCCTGACATTCTGACGCTGGCCAAGGGGCTCGCCTCAGGGATTCCGATTGGCGCGGTGATCGTCTCAGATGCCATTGCGGCGGGGATCAAGATGGGCGATCTGGGCAGCACCTTCGGTGGCGGGCCGGTGCCCTGCGCCGCCGCGCTCGCGACCCTCGAGGTGATGGATCAGGAAGGGCTGGAGGCAAACGCCCGCGCGGTCGGCGAGTACCTTGCCACCTCAGCGCGGCGCCTCAACGGCGTGCGCGACGTGCAGGGACGCGGGTCTGCTCCTGGGCCTGCGACTCGATCGGCCGGCCGCTGAGGTGCAGAAGGCGCTCTTTGGCAAGCGGGTGCTGGTGGGGACGTCGAGCGACCCCGAAGTGTTGCGTCTCATTCCGCCCCTCACGTTCTCCCTGCTGGAGGCGGACCTGCTGCTGACGGCTCTGGCCGAGGTGCTGACATGACCAAGCGGGATTTCATCGCGGCCGAAGAGTGGTCGCCGGCGGAGATCGACGGCCTCCTGGATCTGGCAACCCGCATCAAGCGGGGCGAGATCAGTGGCGGGCTGGAGCGGAAGGTGCTGGCGCTGGTCTTCATGGATCCGAGCCTGCGCACCCGGATGAGTTTCGAGACGGCCATGTTCCTCCACGGCGGGCAGGCGGTGGCCCTCGAGCCGGGCAAGAACAGCTGGACCTTCGAGACTGAGCCGGGTGCGGTCATGGACGGCACCACCGTCGAGCACATCAAGGATGCAGCCCGGGTCCTGGCACGCTACGCCGATGCCATCGGGGTGCGCACCTTTCCGCGTGGCACCGACTGGTCGGTGGTGCGGGAGGATCGCATCATCCGTGACTTTGCCCGGTACAGCGACAAGCCGGTGATCAATATGGAGTCGTCGCGGCGGCACCCGTGCCAGCAGCTGGCGGATGCGATGACACTCAAGGAGAAGCTGGGCGATCCCCGCGGCAAGCGGTTCGTGCTGCAGTGGGCCTGGCACCCCAAGGCGCTCCCCACTGCTGTGCCTGCCAGTGCGGCGCTGGCAGCGGCGCACCTGGGGATGGAGATCGTCATCGCTCGGCCCGATGGCTACGAACTCGACCCGGAAGACACCGCCCTGATCCGGAGCATAGCCCAGGCCCGGGGCGGCGAGTTCGTCCACATCATGAACGATCCCGATGAGGCGGTGGTGGGTGCCGACGCCGTCTACGTGAAGTCGTGGGGATCGCTCAAGTACTTCGGACAGCCGGAAGAGGAAGCGGCCTTCCGGGCGGACCTGCGCGACTGGCGGCTCACCGCGCATCGGCTCAAGTCGACCCGGGAAGGGAAGGCGACCGTCATGCACTGTCTGCCAATTCGCCGGAACGTCGAAATCGACGATGATGTCCTGGACGGCCCGCAGTCGGCGATCATCGACGAGGCGGAGAACCGGTTGCATGTGGAGCGGGCGTTGTTGCTGGAGCTGCTGGGGAAGTAGCCGTCGCCGGCGTCGCAGGCTGACATGATGGACGATGGCGACTCGTGACACCGAATCTGTAACCTGAACCGTGCCGATCTCTCGCCGGAGCACTGCATGACCATCGACAGTTCCAAGGGCATCACCGGACTCAAGGGTGCCCTCCGCTACGTCCGGGCCTATCGCGACCACATCTTCGTCATCAAGCTCGGTGGCGAGGTGCTGGCCGACCGGGAGGCGCTGGATCGCGTCGCCGGGCAGATCGGACTGCTCTCTTCGCTCAGCATCCGGATCGTCGTGGTGCACGGCGGCGGTCCGCAGGCGACCGCGTTGTCGCGCCGGCTTGGTGTGGAACCGGAGATGGTTGCGGGGCGTCGAATCACCGACGACACCGCGCTCGAGGTGGCCAAGATGGTCTACGCCGGCGCGCTCAACGTGGATCTGCTCGCCTCGCTGCGGGCCCACGAGGTCCAGGGCGTGGGCCTCTCGGGGGTGGATGCCGACCTGATCACCGCCCGGCGCCGGCCGCCGGTGAAGGTGGTGGACGATGCGGGGAAGGCGCGCGAGGTGGACTACGGCCACGTTGGCGATGTCGACCGGGTGGATCCGCGGGTGCTCTCGACCCTGCTGCAGGCGCGGTTCATCCCGGTGATCTCCAGCCTGGCCGGTGACGCCGACGGAAATGTTTTCAACGTCAACGCCGACACCGTGGCGGAGTCGCTCGCGGTGGCGCTGCAGGCCCAGAAGCTGATCTTCCTCACGGGAGCACCGGGCGTGCTGCGGGATCGGAACGATCCCTCCAGCCTGGTCACCTTTGCCGATCCCGATGATCTCGCCGCCCTGATGGCCGGCGGGTCGATCGCCGGCGGCATGCGGCCGAAGGTGGAAGCCTGCATTCGCGCCGCCACCGGTGGGGTGGAGCGGACCCACATCATAGACGGGCGGTTGTCGGACTCGATTCTGCTTGAGGTGTTCACCGGATCGGGCTGCGGCACCATGATCGTCGGCCGGAAGGAGAAGGCGACGTACCTTGGAGTGGACCTCGCGAACTGAGATTGCGCTGCTCCGCGATCTGGTCGCGATCAACTCGGTCAGTGGCACCGAGGAAACGATTGCGCGCTGGGTCGAGGGGTGGGCTCAGCAGGCCAGGATCGCGGTGTCGCGGGACGATGCCTCGGTTACCCTGACGGTCCCCGGCAAGGCGTCTGGGCCGACGCTCGCCTTTGCCTCGCACCTCGATACGGTGCCGGCGGGAGAAGGGTGGACCCGCCCCGCGTTTGAGCCCACCATCGAGGGAGACAAGCTCTACGGTCGCGGGTCGGGCGATGCCAAGGCCTCGGTGGCGTCCATGCTGATGGCCGCGAAGGATCTGGCCGAGGGGGGTGGACCGTCCCGGGGTCAGCTGATCGTGATGCTGGGCTATCAGGAAGAAACCCGGCACACGACGCTGGGGACGGCGGTGGAGCGGTTTGGTCCGATCGACGCCGCGGTGGTCGGCGAGCCGACCAACCTGGAGCCGGCGATCGCCCAGCGCGGGCTGATGATGGTAGACCTGGTGGCGCACGGGATCCAGCGACACGCCGGCTATGCGGCGGATAATCCCGACTTTACCAATGCCATCGTTGAACTGGGTCGCAACGTGGCGAAGCTGCCCGCCCTGTTCAAGGAGCGGGTCCATCCGATCCTCGGGATTGCCACGGCGACCCCCACGATGCTCCAGGGCGGGGTGAGCCGCAACGTCACGCCACCGTCGGCGAAAGCGGTGCTCGATGTTCGCAGCACCCCGGCGTGGACCCACGCGGAGCTGGCGGAACAGCTCACCGCCGCGCTCGACTGCGAAGTAGTTGTCACCTCCGACCGGCTGGTGCCGTGCGAGACGCCGGCCGACTCCCGGATCCTCGCCGTGGCGCAGCAGCTGCGGCCCCAGGGGAAGCCCTTCGGCTCGCCCACCTGTTCTGACTGGGTGTTTCTGCGGGATCGCGACACCATCAAATGCGGGCCGGGCACCAGTCGCCGGTCACACACGCCGGATGAATACGTGGACCTGGCTGAGGTCTCCGAGGCCCGTCACTTCTATCACCAACTTGCGCAGGTGTACCTGGCATGAAACAAACTCCACGCAAGCGACTTCGCCGACTGCTCGCCGCCGTAGTTCCCCAGGCGCCGACCACCCTCTGGGTCTCCGGTAACCTCGACCGCCAGATGCTCGACTACACCGCGGCCGAGGACCGGCTGTGGGACGCGCGGCTCATCTCGTGGGATATCCTGGGCAGCCTGGGACATATCGAGGGGCTCAAGGCGTCACGTCTCCTGAGCCAGAGCGAGTATCTCAAGCTCCGCGCCGGTCTCCGTCTGGCACTCCGACAGGTGAACCAGGGACGGCTCACGGTCGGGCCGGAGCATGAGGATGTGCATACCGCGGTGGAAGACTGGCTGGTGCAGCGGGTGGGCAAGGCGGGGGAGCGGCTGCACACCGGTCGATCGCGCAACGACCAGGTCTCCTGCGATCTCCGGCTCTATCTCAAGGATCGCCTGTTGCTGCTGGCGGATGAGGCGCTTGACCTGGCGGAGAGTCTCCTGATCTTCGCCCAGAAGTACCACAAGGTGCTCTGGCCGGGGTATACCCACACCCGGCGGGCGATGCCCTCGAGCGCCGGGCTGTGGGCCGCGGCCTTTGCCGAAGGGATTCTGGACACGGTCGAATCGATACAGGCGGTGTGGGCCATGGTGGATCGCTCCCCGCTGGGCAGTGCCGCCGGCTACGGGGTGCCGCTGCCGCTCAAGCGGGAGGCGGCCGCCAAGGCGCTCGGCTTCGGCAGCGTGGAACACAACGTGGCGCTGGTCCAGAATGGGCGGGGCAAACTCGAGTCGGCGGTGCTCTTCTGGTGTGTCCAGCTGGGACACGAGCTGGCCAAGCTCTCGACCGACATCATCGCCTTCAGCGCCGACGAGTACGGCTTCCTGATCCTGCCATCCGATCTCGCCACCGGGTCCAGCATCATGCCGCACAAGCGGAATCCCGATCTCTTCGAGCTGACCCGGAGCCGCGCGGCGGCGCTCGAAGGCGACCTCCTCACCGTGTTCCAGATCAAGGGGAAGCTGGGCAGCGGGTATCATCGCGATTTCCAGTTGCTCAAGGAGCCGCTGATGCGCGGGGTGGACCGGCTGGAAGGGATGCTGTCGATGCTGGCGGTGGCGATCCCGCGGCTCACGGTGGATCCGTCGGTGGGTCGCGACATCCTGAAGGGTGGCCCGCTCGCAACTGACGAGGTCATGCGCCGAGTCGAGGGGGGCAGCGCCTTCCGGTCGGCCTACCGCGAAGTGGCGGCGGCGATCAAGGAAGGGGATTGGTGGCGCGAACCGGGCACTGACGAAATCATCGGTCGGCGGAAGAGTACCGGCGGGCTCGGCAACCTCGGTCTGCCCGCGGTGCGCGCTCGGCTCAAGACCAGCCGGCGGTGGGCCGATCGCGAGCAGCGTCGCTTCGAGGCGGCGATGGACCGGCTCGCCGGGCGCGGGGGCGCCCGCTCGAATCATGAGCGGAGACCGCCGCAAGCGCCTGCTCAAGATCCTGGAGCTGATCAGCTCCCGGCCGCTCCGTACCCAGGAGGAGCTGGCGGAGGCGCTGGCGGCGGAGGGGTGGAAGGTCACCCAGAGCTCGGTCTCGCGGGATATCGCGGCGCTGCGGCTGGTGAAGGTGGATGGGGCGTATCAGCGGCCGGCGCGCATCGCGCCGGCACCGGAACACCCCGATGAGCGACGGCTTGGCGGAAGGGGTCCTGACCACCGAAGTGGCGGGAGATGCGCTGGTGGTGCTTGCACACCCCGACCGGCGAAGCGACCCGGGTCGCGCTGGCCCTCGATCGGCTGGCCTGGAGCGATATCATCGGCACCATCGCCGGCGACGACACGATCTTCCTCGCGGTCAAGAACGGCGCGGCGCAGCAGCGGGTGGTGCGGCAGCTACGACGCCTCTCTTCCGGACGCTAGGAGCCGCCTGTCACAGGAGCAGGTACTGTGGGTTCGCCTCCCAAAGTGTCGGAACACCGCTGCACTTCCGACAACGGCGGCGAATTCGGGTCATGGCTAGAACTGATCAAGTGTGGCGCGTTTCTCCCGCCTTGAAATAGGTGCCACATATTGGACAATTGCTTCGTGTTCCAGCGAATCGCCAAGTGCCTTGAAGGTCGCGAAGGAACTCCCCGGATCAGCGAATCGCAGTACGTACGCCCCGGTCAGGGGGATGCCAGAGGCGATGGACGCTCGATGCCTCGTGAGAAATCCACACAACTGGGTGGGCAAAGTACCGGGCTTGAACTTCACGATGAGGAATCGACGATAATAGACGAACGTTGTGTCCGGCGCGCCTTGAACCAGGAACAAGGAGTCGGTCGGCTGCACATACGAAGGGACCGGTGGTAGTCGGTCAGGACAGCCCGGGCGCGACGAGTTGCCCGAAGTATCGACCCTTTGGCCAGGCTTGCCACCGGCCAATGGCACCGGGATCGGTGACCCGGCGGGGGACTGCTGTCCGACCGACCAGCCCCAGCTTGTGTCGCCGGTGCCGAACCAATCCGCCCTCGCCAATCCCGGACCATCCGATGGGAAACGCCCATCGACCACAACTCCGCCCGAACGGATCGTGGAACCGGCGGAAAGGACGAAAGATTCCGCCCTCATGCGAGATATGAACTGGGTGACGTCGCTCCAGGTGGATCCAGGATCCGGATACCGGACGATGTAACTGCCCGCCCACTGCGTCCCTCCCACGATCGCCGCACGGTACTTGGTGAGGAAGCCAAGAATCTGGTCGGCTGATGCGGTTGACTTGAACCTTACTGTCGCCATGGTGCGATAATAGACGAATCCGGTGTCCGATGGGGGAACGATGACTTTCAGTGAGTCATCGGGGATATCAAGATCATCGATGGCCACGGGGACTGGCCCCCCCCCCTCCACACGCCGATCCCCTCCTCGGCAGCTTAGTCACCGTATCCACCGCGTCCGCCGGGATCAGATCCCCCGCCACGGGCACATCCTGCTGCACCGCCTCATTGGCCGCTGCGAGGACATCGAGCCCATCCCAGAGCCGCACGCAGTTCGCATCCCAGCCGGGGCCTTTGGGATCGGATGCCTCACCGAGCCCCGGAGCATTCGAGGGGCCGACATTGCCGGCCAACTCCGTCAGATCACCGGGCACCGGGATCGGTGACCCGGCGGGGGACTGCTGTCCGACCGACCAGCTCGATAACCGCAGCACGTCGATCCCATTGATGATGCCGTTACCATCGACGTCACTGTAGATGCGCCCGGCCGGGCACCGAATCGAGCAGCCGACTCGCCGGTCGGCCCACCAGGCGATCCCACGCCTGCGCACCGAGCACCGCGGGCCGGGACGGGACGACCAGGGCGGCATCCTGCCGCGCCTGATTCGCCACTACTCCTTCCAGGGCGACAGTCAGCCCGGTGGACACCGCCTGCTCGGTGGTGAACCGGAGTTGAGTGGCATACCCGGAGCCACGGACCTCAAAGGCCAGGACTACCGGTTGTGCCGCGAGTCCTCTCGGGTCGACACTGATCATCCGGAGTTCCCCGCTCGAAGCGCGCGCGGCATTGACCACGAGCAGCGGGAAGGTCAGCGAGTCGTAGTCCGCCTGGCCGAGATAGCGTAGCTTGGAAGGATCAAAGGTGAGGGTTCCCAGGAGGCTGCCGAGCGTCAACCCGGCCTCGGGATCGACCTCGACCCCGATCGCGATCTGGCTGCCTGGCGGCGCCTGGATCGAGGACACGACGGGGTGGATGGCCCGTACCACGGTATCCTGCTGTGGCGCGAGCACCTGCTGGTCAGAGAAGCACCCTGCGGTCAGGCAGAGCATCAGAGACAGCAGCATGCGGGACTCCTGGGAAGAAGAGCGCGGCACCGGGACCCGGTCTGGCGAGAGATGTGTGAGGCGGTCATACTCAAGCTCGCACGAGGCTGCCGGAGAGAAAAGAGCGCGAGCGGCAATGTGGCTCGATCGTTACGGTGTCACCCACCTCGTCAGGAGGACGCTTGAAGATCCGGCCGATTGCACTGGTGATGGCCCTTGTTACAATCGCCGCCGGCTGCCAGTCCCCTGACACCAGCCAACTCTCCGCCGATATACGGGCGGAGCTCGAGGCGGACACCATCGTCAAGTCGGCGGAGAACCAGACCTTCCGGTACACCTACTACTCCCGCAGCAGCGGCGGGAATCGCTGGGAGGATCGGGCCGCGTCGATCATCGTGACGAAGCAGCGGCTCTACATCCACAAGAACGAGAAGGTCGGCCTCGACCTCCGGGGGACCAGCCGGAAGAAGAACGAGGTACGGCGGGAGGGTGACCGGGTGATCATCGCCTCCGGCAGCGGCCAGTCGAAAGTCTCCTGGTCGTTCCGGCCGCCGGATGATGCGGAGGGATGGGCGGCGGCGATACGGGCGGCGTTGGGGGAGTAAAGCGGGGAACAGGGAAGAGGGAAGAGGGAACGGGGAAGAGGGAAGAGGGAACGGGGAACAGGGAACGGGCGACCGAGCGCCCATGGGAGCGCGCAGCGCGACCCGGCGCGAGGGAGTCCCTTTAGGGAGAACAGGGAACAGGGAACGGCGGCCCAATCCTCGGTGGTGTCAGTGCTCGAAAACGCCAGTGCGCGCCGGAATTCCGCTGTCGCATCCGATCTTGCACGCCCTTTCCCGTCTTGCTGTCGACACCCTGGCAGTAGTAACGTCACCGGTGGCCACCGCGCTCCATCATACGGCCCACGGATGCTCGCAATGCGATCATGACCGCCACCGCCGTTGACCTGAGCGATCGGTCAGCGCGCCACGCGCGGCGGGACGGCGGTTCTGGCGAAGGAGATTGCGCATGAGGATTGCCATTAACGGCTGTGGTATTGCGGGACCGACGTTGGCCTGGTGGCTGCGGCACTACGGTCACGAGCCGGTGCTGCTGGAGCGCGCAGAGGTCCTTCGGCCCGGCGGCTACCTGATCGATTTCTGGGGCACCGGCTATGACGTGGCCGAGCGGATGGGGCTGTTGCCTGCGCTGGAGGTGCAGGCCTACCATATGAAGCATCTGCGCACGGTGACGGCAAGGGGAAAGACGACATCGTCGATCAACGCAGCGGTGTTCGACAGGGTGACCGGCGGGCGCTACTTCAGCATCGCCCGTAGCGCGCTGTCGGCAGGAATCTTCCGGGCCTGCGACGGGATCGAGGCTCGTTTCGGCACGGAAATCATCGAGATCACGGATCACGGCGATCGGGTCACGGTCGGCCTGTCGACTGGTGCCAGCGAGACGTTCGACCTTGTGGTCGGCGCCGACGGGCTGCACTCCAGGGTCCGCAGTCTGGTCTTTGGACCCCAGGACCAGTTCGAACGACGCCTGGGCTTTCTCGTCGCGGCCTTCACCCTCGGCGGTTATCGCCCACGGGATGAATTGACCGCAGTTTCTCACACGCTGCCCGGACGGTACCTGTCGCGGGTGTCGCTGCGCGATGACCGTACGTTGTTCCTGATGGTCGCTGCCGACAGCTACCTTCGCTCGGAGCCGTCGGACGCGGGTGCGATCCAGCGCGAACTAATCGACATCTTCACCAATACTGGCTGGGAAAGCGATGCGATCGTGGCGCGAATCGCCGAGGCAGACGATCTCTATTTTGACCGCGCCAGCCAGATCCGGATGCCGCACTGGTGCAAGGGTCGCGTCGCGCTGATCGGCGATGCCGCTGCTGCCCCGTCCCTTCTGGCCGGGGAGGGCGCCAGCCTTGGCATGACCGAGGCGCGTGTGCTGGCGGGGGAGCTGGCCCGGTCTGGGGACGATGTTGCGGCGGCATTCCGCGGCTATGAGGGACAGCTCAAGTCGCTCCTGACGAGAAAGCAGGACGCTGCACTCCGATTTACCGGCTATTTTGCGCCGAAATCGTGGGTGGGCCTCATCGCCCGCGATGTGATGGCGAATATCGCGTCGGTGCCGGTCCTGGCGAAATGGATGTTCGCGGGGGCCTTTCGCGACAATCTGGAGTTGCCCGACTACGGTTGAAATCTGGAGCCGGCTCTGATGGCCGCCAGGACGATGCGGATGGGTGGGCGGCGGCGTGGGGAGGAACACGGGGAACGGGGAAGAACGGGGAACGGGGAAGAGGGAAGAGGGAACGGGGAAGAGGGAACAGGGAAGAGGGAAGAGGGAACGGGGAAGAAGGAGAACGGAGAACAGGGAGCGGGTGACAGGGACCAGGTTCCCGTCCCCCGTCCCCCGTCCCCCGTCCCCCGTCCCCCCTACTCCGTGCCGACCTTACTTCAGGTCTACATCCAGGATCTGATCGATCCGGGCCACCACGTCCCGCAGGTGGAGCCGGGTGGCGCGATCGGTGGTCCGGCTGGCAGCAGCGTTGGCCTCGCGCTTGATGTCCTCGAGGTCGCCCCGGGCGAAGACCCGGATATCCGACTGAGAAATGCTGGTCGGGGTGCCGGTGAAGTTGCGGGCGAACTGCGGCGGGATCGGCGGCAGCTCTTCCGTCATGAGGTACTTGAGCCGCTCGATGTGGCCGCGCTGCAGGTTGCGGCGATACTCATCGATCGCCTTGCCGCTCTTGAGCTCGGTCCACACCGCGTTGTGCACGTCGGTGAAGAGATCGCCGATGGTGTAGGCATCCTTCCCCAGCGCCCCTTCCGATTCGATGAGCCGGCTGAGGCGGCGTGGCTCGAGCAGGTTGTAGACCACCGCCACCTGCCGCTGCCGGATCCGGTCGACCGCGCCGGCATGCTCGATCCGCGAGAAGATGTCGCGATCCAGCATCCAGGCCGGGGTCGCCAGCGCCTGGGCGGCCAGGAACTGCATTGCCCGCTGCTGCCGCTGCTTCGAGACAATCTCGAATACCGGTCCGGGCTGATCGTCCGACTTCCGGGTCTGTTCCACGCCGCCGATGATCGTCGCCACGTGGCCCATGTAGCGGTTCCACTGGGTCAGCACCTGCAGATACAGTTCCTGCAGCTGGCTGTAATCCTTCCCCGGTTCCTGGGTCCACGTCCGCAAATTGGGCAGGATCCGCTTCAGGTTGGCGATACCATATTCGCTGGCCTTCACTCCGTCATCGCCCAGGTCCTCGGTCTGCGAGGTGGGGTCGGACTGGCTCGGGTCGCCGAAGCGGTACAGCTTGTCGCCCGCATGCTCCTTGATCCAGCCATCGAGGGTCGGCAGCTCCGCATCCGCTGACTTGGCCGACGGGATCGGGCGATAGCCCCAGCGGATGGAGTACTTGTCGTATACACCGATGGCCGGGTGCAGCGAGACTCCGGTATCGCCCGGCTGGGCGATGAAATTGAACCGCGCGTAGTCCATGATCGACGGCGCGGTGCCCATCCGCTGAGTGAAGCTGGCGGAACGGAGCGAGTCGACCGGATAGCTGCTGGACGCCTTCATGTTGTGGGGCAGGCCGAGGGTGTGACCCACCTCGTGGGACGAGACGAACCGGATCAACTCGCCCATGGTGCTGTCGGCGAACCGGACCTTCCGGGCCTCGGGGTTGATGGCGGCCGTCTGGATCAGATACCAGTTGCGCAGCAGGTTCATGACGTTGTGATACCAGCCGATATCCGACTCGAGGATCTCGCCACTCCGCGGATCGACCACGTGCGGGCCATAGGCATTCTCGATGTCCGACGGGAAATACCGGATCACTGAGTAGCGGGCATCCTCCGGATCGAACTCGGGATCTTCCGCTGCGGTCGGCGGGTCCTTGGCGATGATGGCGTTCTTGAAGCCGGCCGCCTCGAAGGCGGGGCGCCAGTCCTCGATACCCTGCTTGAGGTAGGGGCGCCACTTCATCGGCGTCGCCGGGTCGATGTAATAGACGATCGGCTTGACCGGCTCGACCAGTTCACCGCGCAGGAAGGCGGCGGTGTCCTTGGGCTCCAGCCGCCAGCGGCTGATGTAGCGGCGGTTGACCGCCCGCTGTTCATCGCGCCCGTAGTCGGTCTGGTCGACCCGGAAGTAGCCCACCCGCTGATCCCACAGCCGGGCCTGCATCGGTCGCACGGGGAGCAGCACCATGGAGTGCGACATCTCCAGGGTGATGGTGCCGGTCTCTTCGTTGGAGGGCGGCTTGCTCGCATCGTAGCTCAACACCGAACGGATTTCGACGTTGGTCGGGTAACTGCGGGCGCTCTGGATGAAGGAACGGTTGTCATCCAGCCGCCGCACGCCGAAAGTTTCCCGTCGCCGGCGATCGAGCCCGAGCAGCGCGACATCGCTGCTATAGAGCTTGGTCACGTCGACCACGATCGCCGCGGAGTCCTTCGTGAAGGCCAGGATCGGCAGCGAGGCAACGATCGGTGCAAAGTTGGCCGCTTCGACCGCCTTCGCGATCGGCAGTGAGTCGTCAGCTACGTTCAGGTAGGAAACGGTCCGCAGCAGGATCCGATCGGCCTGACGCTCCCACCGCACCACCGTCTCGTTGGTCTCTTCACCGCCGTACCCGATGTTGGTCGCGGTCCGCGCGATGCGGGAGACCAGCAGCATCTGCCGTCCAAGCATCGAGTCGGGGATGGCGAAGAAGGTGCTGTCCCCCTGGGCGTAGATGGTGAAGAGTCCCGAATCGACCTTGGCCTTCTCCGAGATCACATCCTTGAAGGCCTTGATCCTGGGCTTGGGGGCCTTCGGCGTCGAGTCGGACTTGGCACCCATCGCGGCCGTGGCCGCCTTGGGGCTGGGGGAGGGGGTGGTCGTCGGCGCGGGAGCGCCACAGGCGATGAGGCCAGCGACCACAGCGAGGCTGACGGCATGACGTGCGTGCCGGGGCATGCGAGTTCCTTTGGAATGGTGGACGATCATGTTACGCAGACCCCGGGCCGAATCGCTGAGACATGTCGCGTGCGTCGGGGCTGCTCCCGAGCGGGCCCATAAAGTGGGCCCGAAGAAGGGCTTAGGGAAGGGCGGCGGAGCCTACGGCCGGGCCCCCGGTCCCTTCACGACGCGGCCCGGCGTGGCGCCGGTATGGATCCCGTCTTTCACCACCTGTACCCCGTTGACGAAGACGGCGGAGACGCCGGTCGTGAGCTGGTGCGGCTTGTCAAAGGTGGCATGATCCTGAATCGTCGCGGGATCGAAGATGACGATATCTGCGAAATAGCCGGGCGACAATTCCCCACGCCGCTCGAGTCGCAGATTGGTGGCCGGTAGCCCGGTCAGCCGATGGATCGCATCTTCGAGGGTGACGAGCTTTTCGTCCCGCACATACTTCGCCAGCAGCCGAGCAAAGGTGCCATAGGCCCGCGGGTGCGGGTTCTCCTTCAGGAAGACGCCCTCGGGTGCCGGTGCGCCGGCATCAGAGGCGAAGCTCATCCACGGCTGCTGTACTTCCTTCCGCAGGTTGTCTTCCGTCATGGTGAAGTACACACACCCCACTCGGCTGCCATCCTCGATCACCAGGTCCATCGCGGTTTCTTCGGGCGACTTGCCCCGTTCCGCCGCGACCGCGGCGAGGGTCTTCCCGGTCAGCGGCTTGAGAGCATCATTCCGGAAGCTGACCAACAGGACGCCTTCGGCACTTCCCGGCCCCTTGAAGGCGCCGCCAGCCTTTTTCCACTCGGCCAGCAGCCGGGCCCGCGCCGCGGGATCCTGCAGCCGAGCTTTCCAGGCGTTGTAGCCACCCTCCCGGACCCAGCCTGGCATGATCGCGTCCAGCCCAGTCGAGCTGGCGGGATAGGTGTACATGTCGGCGGTGATCGCGAGTCCTTCGGCCCGGGCCGAGTCGATCCGGCGCAGCATGCCGTCGAGTTTACCCCAGTTCTCCCGGCCCGCGGCTTTGAGATGATAGATCTCGGCCCGCGCTCCGGAGTTGCGCGCGATGCTGAGAAACTCGTCCACCGCGTCATACAGGGAATCGTTTTCGTTCCGGATATGGGAGATGTACATCCCCCCTTCCTCTGCTGCCGCCCGGGCCAGTCCGGTGAGTTCATCGGTGGTGGCGAACATCCCTGGCTCATAGATCAGGGAGGAGCCGACACCCATGGCGCCGTCCCGCATCGCATCGGTGACCAGCGCCTCCATGCGCCGCTGCTCCTCCGGCGTCGGCCCGCGCGACGCGTGCCCGAGGACATACTGCCGCACCGTGGCCGCTCCCACGAACGAGGCGAGGTTGGGCGACACCCCATGCTTGACCAGCGCATCGAGATACTCGGCCAGCGTGGTCCAGGTAATATCGTAGGTGATGTCGCCCTGGCCGGCCTTGATCTCCGCCTTCATGGAGTCAGTGAGCGGGCCCCCCGATTCTCCTTCGCCGAACACCTCGAGTGTCACCCCCTGGGTGATGTCGCTGAGGGCACGGCCATCCACCAGCAGCCCCTCGGTGGCCCAGCTCAGCATGTTGATGAACCCCGGGGAGACGGCCTGACCGGTGGCGTCGATCTCGTTCCGGCCGCGGACCTTTGACAGGTCGCCCAGCACCACGATCGAGTCGCCGCGGATGCCGATGTCGGTGCTGATCCCCGGGCGAGCCGGTCCCGTCATAGACCGTTCCGTGGCGGATGACGGTGTCATATTTCGGGGCGCCGCATCCACCGAGCATCAGGGCAGCGGCAGCCAGCAGCAGAGGGGAACGCATTGGGAGACTCATGGGGTGAAGTACCGGTAGTAGGGCATGCCCGACCAGGTGGCGGTCAGTGCCTGCCCATCGACGATGTTGGAGAAGACCAGCCGTTCCGCGGATTGGGGCTCCCCGATCCGGAATTCCCGCGGACCGATCGGCGTCAACGGTTCTTCGCTTCCTTCGGGGGAGACGGCATAGAGCTTCCCTTTGCGCAGCACCACCCGGAAGTTCGGTTCCCACGGCTGCATGATCCGGTAGTGGCCGACATAGCTCTTCCATTCGGCCGGCGCGGCAAAGGTGCGGGGGCCGGTGTACCGTGTCCCCATGTACCAATCACCGCCATACCAGACCTCGGTCATGCCATTCGAGTCGCCGGCGAACACCAGCGGGAACAGGTCGAACTGGCCCGCCGGGCCGAGGAACTGGCCGCGTCCCGCGGCACGGAGCAGCGCCATCCCTTCGGCCCCCGCGACCAGCAGGGAGTCGCCCTTCGCTTCGAACCGCAGTGTGGTCCCACCAGGCGAGGTGTAGCTGCCGGCATAGCGGTTTGCCCGTGGCACCCGGTAGGCGTCGCGCGGCTCGGGCACCTCTGGCAGTGAGTCGCCCCGCATCGCCGCGCCCAGCGCCCGAACGGCGAACTCAGCGACCGCGCCAGGATCACCTGGGCCATTGACCAGCACGATGGCACCGATGCCCTGAGCCGGATCGCCCACCAGGTACGAGGAGTAGCCGACCATGCCACCGCTGTGGGAGAACATCGGTCGCCCATCCACCTTCCCCAGGAAAAACCCATAGCCGTAATGGCCCTCGCCGTCGCCGACGGGCGCTGCCGGCCGCATGAGCCGCTGAAAGCCGGCCTCGGAGATGATGCGCCCGTGGGGACCGACGCCCCGGTTGAGCAGCATCGTCAGGTAGCGACCGAGGTCGGTGGCGCTCGCGATGATCGCGCCATCACCGGAGGCGTACTCGAGCCAGGGTGCCTCGACCACCACATCGCCGGGGCGGGAGGGGCGGTCATCGTACTGCGGGATGTACCCCACGGCGAAGTGGGGACGATCGGCGCTGGTGAACTGGGCAGCAGCACTCTCCATGTCCAGTGGCTGCAGGATCCGCTGCTGGATGGCCTGGGGATACGGCTGCCGCGTCAGCGTTTCCAGCAGCACGCCGAGTACCTGGTACCCGATGTTCGAGTAGGACCAGTAGGTGCCGGGGGCGGAGCCCACCGTCCGCTCGCGGGCCAGGTAGGCCTGCGCCTTCGACGAGGGAATCTCGTCGCGGTCACTCGGGAGGCCGGCGGTGTGGGTCAGCAGATGATGCCCGGTGATCGGGGCGAATCGGCTGTGCGGGGTAAACCAGCGGAGATACCGCTGCACCGGCAGGGCAGGGTCGAACCGGCCGGAGTCCGCCAGCTGCATGAGTGCCAGGGCGGTGAACGACTTGGAGATGGAGCCGATCTCGAATCGGGTATCGCGCGCCACCGGACGGAACCGGGCGAGGTCGGCATAGCCGTAGGTACGGGCGGTGATCAGCCCGCGCCGGTCGACCAGTGCAAGGGAAAGGCCGGGGGTGCCACGGGTCAGCAGCGACTGCCGTGCGAACAGGTCAATGAGACGGAACGCCGGACGGAGGCCGACGGTATCGCGTCCCTGGGCGGCGACAGCGGTGGTGCCGGCGAAGCAGAGCCCGGCACCGAGACAAAACGCTGCGTAGCAGGCCCATCAGTTGATGCCGACCCGTCCGCGGACGTCGTCGATCAGCCTGGTGGGATCGAACCCCACCCCACCCTTGAAAGTCGTCAGCACGTTGCGAATGCCCTTCGCATCGGTCGTCAGGTCTCCCTGGAGCAGCACCAGATCGGCGTCCTTGCCCGATTCGATGGACCCGAACGCCTTGTCGGCCCGCAGAATCCGGGCGCCGTTCAGGGTGCAGACCTGCACCGCCTGCTCGGTGGTGAATCCCGCCTCGCGCAGCAGTTCGTAGCCGCGCTGGTCGCCGTAACCGGGCAATGCGCCACCGTTCCCGGTGGGATCGACGCCGTTCCCCAGGAGGCCACCCGCTTTATAGAACGCCAGCTCAAAGGCCATCTGCTTCTTGAGGCCTTCGACCGAGAAGGGCCAGGTGCTCGAGGTGTCGATGAAGGCCCGATCGGCGAGGTAGGCGACACGGACCTCCGGGGCCATCAGACCGGTGGAACGTTCGTCGGTGACGGGGCGCTTCGGGTAGAGCGCCTCGACCACCGGCAGGGTCGAGGTGATCGAGACGTTTCGGGCGATCAGAGTCTTGAAGATGGACTCGGCCACCGGACCGGTGGCGGTCACCGCAGTATCGAGCTTGCCCATCAGGTTGGAGGGGCACTGGTCGTGCACCTTGTCGCTGACGAAGTCGCTGGCCGTGAACGCCCCGTGGGCCAGGTCGGTGATGCCGAGCTCGGCCGCTTCACGGAAGGTGACGGCGCAGAGATGGCCGGTGGTGTAGAGCCCGTGCTTCTTCGCCTCGTCGATCGCCGCCTTCATGTTCTCGCTGGTGACATTGGTGTAGAACTTGATCCAGCTGGCACCCTCCTCCGCCCAGTAGGCGACGAACCGCCGGTTCTCCTCCGGGGTGGTCAGCACCGCCATTGAGCCGCCGCCCCCTTCTCCCGTGAGGTAGGGTGCGGTCACGTAGATCCGCGGCCCGACACTCCGACCGGCGTCGATGTTCCGCTTCAGGTTGATGTCGGCATAGGCGGCATAGCCACCGGTCGTCCGGATCGTGGTCACCCCGCTCGCGAGGTAGAGGCGGGGTGCGGTGAAGATCGCGCTCACGTTGTGCCCGCCTGAGGCGCTGTAGAAGAGGTGGTCGTGCAGGCCGACCAACCCGGGAATGAGGGTGTTACCGGTGCCGTCGATCGTCACAGCGCCGGCGGGCACCTTCGCACTTCGGGACGGTCCCACACTCACGATCTTCCCGCCGCTCATCACCACCGTCTGGTCCCGCTTCGCGGCCGCACCAGTGCCGTCAATCAGCAGCACGTGGGTGATGGCGACGGTGCCGGTGTCGAGGCTGACGTATCGCTTGACCGCCGGACCGAGCGCCACCTGCTGCGCCGGCAGGGATCCCGCGATGACCAGGGCAGCCACAGTGATCATGACAAGGGGACGGCGCATGCTCACTCCTCCACGACGATGGTGGTCATCATGCCGGCACCGAGATGCTCCGCAATATGACAGTGGAGCATCCAGGGACCGGGATTCGACAGGTCGACCAGCAGTTCCACCGTGCCGCCCCCCGGGACGATCACGGTGTCCTTCCAGACGGGGTGCGGATTCGGCACTCCGCCGACTGACAGCACCAGGAAGCGCTGGCCATGCAGATGAATCGGATGCTGCATGGCATGCAGGACATTGCGCTGGTTGACCAGTGTGAGCCGCAGCAACGTTCCCGCCTTGAAGCGCCATCCGATCTCGTGATTTTCGCGACCAGTGACCGGGTCTCGCAGCAGCCAGTGCGCCTGGGCCCCGGTCGTGGCCCAGTTCATCATCGCCATGGTGCCGGCCCACTCGACCGGGGCGAAGAAAATCGAGTCCAGCTTCATCAGCCGCTCGGAGAGGAATGGCAGCCCGGTGAACCGGACACCCAGCTCAAGTCGGCGGGACTCCGCTTCCCCGCTGCGGGCGAGGAACGCATCCACTTCGCGTGCCGCCGCGGTGTCCCTGACTGCCGCGGATCGCACCGACTGCCGCCCGCCCCCGCCACTGACCGTGATAAAACCCAGGGTATCGCTCACCGGCACGAACCGGCCATACAGATGATCCATCGCCCGGACCCGGTTGACCAGAGCATACCGCCCCGGTCGCTCGAATGTCACGTCGACAGTGTACCGCTCGGCCGGGCCGAGCACCACATGGTCCACTGGAATCGGCTCGGGGTAGCGGCCCAGGTCGGCCCCGCGCAGGTCGAGGTTGGCGCCGGGGCTCAGGCTGAGATTGAAGGTACGGGCGTTGGCGGCATTAGTAAGGAAGAGCCGCAACGGCGTGCCCTGAGGAACGGTTACGTGCCAGTTGGTCTCGCCGTTGACGAGGAAATGGTTGCCAAAGCGCCCCATGGCGGCGTGGGTCGGGGTGTCGCGGCCGTAGGGCACCAGTCCGTCGTCCCCGATCAGGAGATCGTCCAGCAGCAGAAATTCCTCGCGCGCCTTCGCCCAGCCGGCGTTGGCCGGCGGCGGCACGAAGATGTTGCCGTAGAGGCCGAGGTCCTGCTGAATGTCTTCGCGGACGTGGGGGTGATACCAGTAGAGCCCGGCATCGGGAAACCGGAGACGGTAGGTGAACGAGTCGCCCGGTGCGACGGGAGCCTGGCTGGTGCCGGGCACGCCATCAAACTGGGCGTCGAGCCGCAGGCCATGCCAGTGAACGGTCGACGGGAGTGGAAGCTGGTTGTGGAAGCGCACGACGATCCCGGTGCCCTGCCGCACCCGGAGCAGCGGGCCGGGAAGCTGGCCATTGAATCCGAACATCGTGTAGCCGCGTCCCGCGATGGTCCGACGGACAGGCGCCGCCACGAGGTCGACCGTGTCGCCATCGGCCAGAGTGATCACCTGCTGGGTGCGGGCCGGCGGCGCGTTCGCCACCTCGGGTAACCAGGCCGCCTCGCCCGGGCGCAGCGCCATCTCGGAGGGGAGCATCGTGAAGCCGGGCTGCATGGGCACGGTGGTCCACCCGAGCGAATCGGCCCCTCCGAGGTGATGATGGCTCTCCATCCCGGTTGGCGCGGAGGTTAAGCCACCGAGTGCCAGTTGGAAGAGTTCGGGAGGCCGGAGGCGGTTGCTGGCGGACTCGCCGCGGAGGATCAGGGGTCCACGCCGTTCCAGGGTGGTCGTGTCGGATTCGAGACTGATCAGGAGCAGGAAACGGTCGAGGGCGAGCGGTCCCACCAGCGAGTGTCCGTTCCGGACCGTGCCGAGCCGGATCAACGGGAACATGGTTGGCGGGGCGGCCCAGGCGACGAACCCGGCCCGCGGCCCAGTCGGCACCGGGAGGCCATGCAGGTCCATCGCGATCGTCCAGCGGGACACTCCGTCCTGATCGACCGAGACCGAATAGGGTCCAGGGGCCCACCCCAGTGCCGCTGTTCCCGTCGCTCCCTCGACCACACCGCTCGGCAGCAGCGTGATGCAGTAGAGGTTGCGGTCCGGCCGATCCGCCGCCGCGAGCGTGGAGTCGCATGCCCCCTGACCATTCACTGGACCCGCCACGCACAGCCACAGCGCCAAGCCACAGAGTGCCAGGCGGCGCGGGGAGGGTGGTGTGGGAATGCTGGGCAAGGCAGACGGGGATGCGGGTGAGTAACGTCAGACCAGCGGTCAGGGCCGCCGCTGGTATCCCTGCTGAGGGTGGGCTAGAATGGCACCCAGCAGGTCTGAACGCAATATCCTCTGGAGAGACTCATGTCGATCACCGCAGGGCTGGTTCCCGAGTTCAAACAGGAGATGGCCGGTCTCCGAAAGATTCTCGCGCTGTCACCGGCCGATCAGAAATTTGACTGGAAGCCGCATCCGAAATCGATGGGACTGGGCCGACTCACCGGTCACCTGGCGGAGCTGCCCGGCTGGGGTTCCTTCACGCTGCAGGCAACCGAATTGGACCTCGCCGCCGATCCCACCCGCAAGGCGCTGGGAACGGAGCCGATAGATCAGGTCACCGTGCTCCGCGTGTTCGACAAGAACGTGGCGGACGCGATCACGGCGATGGTGTCCACCGATGACAATGCGTGGATGGTGCCGTGGACCCTGCGGCACGGGAAGCATGTGATCTTCACCCTGCCGCGTCTCGCCGTCATGCGGGTCTCGGTGATCAATCATATCGTACACCATCGGGCTCAGCTCGGCGTGTATCTCCGGATGCTGGATATTCCGCTGCCCCAGATCTACGGGCCAACGGCGGATAACCCGGGATAACACGGGATACAGGGCCGGTGGGCCCGCACGGCCGTGCGGGCCCACCGGCCCCGTTCCCGTTCCCTGTTCCCCGTTTATCGCTTCTCCCGCCCATACCGCACCTGCGTCACCTCGGCCATGATCGACATCGCGATCTCGGTCGGGGCTCGGCCACCGATATCGAGCCCGATCGGTCCATGCACCCGGGCAATCTGCTCCGGGGTAAATCCCTCCGTCGCCAGCCGTTCCCGTCGCGCCTGCTGGGTCTTCTTCGAGCCGATGGCGCCGATGTAGCGGGCCTCTGAGCGGAGGGCGCGATCGAGCGCCGGCTCGTCGAACTTCGGGTCGTGGGTGAGAATGCAGATGTAGGTCGAGGCATCGAGCCCCACCTGGTCACAGGCGGCCTCGGGCCAGGCGAGGATCAGTTCATCGGCGTCGGGGAAGCGTTCTCGCGTCAGAAAGGCGGCGCGGCCGTCGGCCACGACGGTCCGGAAGCCCAGGGTCCGGGCCAGCGGCACCATGGCGATGGCGATGTGGACCCCGCCGAAGATCAGCAGCGTGGGCCGACGGGGGAATGCTTCCAGGAAGACGTGCGCCGTTTTGCCATTCGGTGCCGTCAGCTCGACCGTGGTGCTTGCCTCCCGCCGCAGCGCTTCCCGCGCGTGCGGGACCGTCGCGGTCACCAGCCACGGTTCCCAACCGGTGTGTTCCACTGTGCCATTGTCCCGGATCACGGCGGTTTGCCGCTCGGCATTTGACCCTTCCTCGAGCACGGTGGCCACGACGACACTGCCCTGGCCCCGCGCCGCCGACAGAACCGTCGACGGCACTTCGGGTTGCACCAGCAGCTTGATGGTGCCGCCACAGGCCAGCCCGACTTCCCACGCCCGGGCGTTGCTGACGCCGAAGGTGACCAGCCGCGGTGCACCGGCCGCAATGGCCGCCGCGATCTCCTGGGCCGCGGCGCTCTCCACGCACCCGCCCGAGACTGAGCCGGCCAGCCGGCCGCTGGGTGTGGCCAGGAGCGACGCCCCTTCCGGGCGGGGCGCCGAGCCCCAGACGCTGGTTACGGTGGCTCGGCCGACCGGCTCACCCGTGGCCATGAGGGCTTCATACTCTGTCAACAGATCGCGCATCGGTTGTCTTTCTGTCACATTCGGGAAGGGTGCGCCATGGCGGCGCCTGTTTCAATAATAGGGTCGTAGTCGGCTGGAAGGCGGGAGATTACGTTACCCCCGCCCGACATGGGCTTACCAGGAGTCGAGGAGTCGGCATGCCAGGGGATGAGAATGCATTGGTCCAGCGGATTGCGCACGCGGTCGAGCGCAACGAATCCCGCACAGTCGAGACGCTGCGGTCATTCGTGCAGGTTCGGTCGGTTACCGGGACCGAGGGCCCGATGGGCACCCGGGCCGCGGAGGCGTTCGCCGAACGCGGCCTGATGGTAGAGAGCTGGGCCGCCACCCCGGAGGAGATGCGGGAGTACCTGGAGCATGTGGGTGACCAGCCAAGCTGGGAGGGCCGGCTGAATGTGGTGGGACGCCGTCCCGGCGCCGGTGGTGGCCGGTCGATCCTGCTCAACGCCCATATCGACACCGTTCCCGAGGGAGACCACGGGTTGTGGAGTCAGGCGCCTTTCGCCGCGAACGTCGTCAACGGCCGGATCTACGGCCGTGGCAGCTGCGACATGAAAGGTGGGCTGGTGACCCATCTCGCGGCGCTTGACGCGCTGCAAAGTGCCGGCATCACGCTCAAGGGGGATGTCACCATCGCTGCGACGGTGGGCGAGGAGGATGGCGGCCTGGGGGCGCTGTCCACCGTGCTGCGGGGGTACCGCGCCGATGCCGCGCTGGTGACCGAACCGACCGAACTGGCGCTGGTCACCGCCTGTGAGGGATCGCTGGTCTTTCGGATCGGCCTCACCGGTCGTTCGGCCCACGCCGCGACCCGGGACGAGGGCGTCTCGGCGCTGGAGAAGTTCATCCCGATCTTCGCCGACCTGCAGGCCTTCGAACGCGAGCGCAATGCTGCACTGCGCCATCCGCTGTACGATGCCTTTGCCAACAAGGTGCCGGTCAACGTCGGTGTGCTGCGTACCGGCAACTGGGCGTCGACGGTACCGGAAACACTCGAAGCCGAAGTGCGGGTCGGTCTGCTGCCGGGCGAGGAGCTGCAGGCGTTCAAGGCCCTGGTCATCGCGCGGATTCAGGCCACCGCCGCCCGCGACCCCTGGCTGGCGCAGCACCCGCCGGTGATCACCTTCTTCGGCGGTCAGTTCATCGCGGCGGAGACGCCCACCGACGCCCCGATCTGCGAGGCGGTTCGTCGGGCACACCAGCACGCAACCGGGAGCGCCGTCCGGACCGAGGGTGTCACCTACGGCGCCGACATGCGGCACTTCATCGCCTTCGGGGGGATGCCGTGTGTGATGTACGGCGCGGGCGACATCAAGCTGGCGCACGCGCCGGATGAGTACCTGCCTATCGTGGAGCTGCAGACGGCGGTGCGCACCGTGGCGAATCTGCTGGTGGACTGGTGCGGGGTCGCCTAGGCAGCCTTCGGTCACGGCAACAGCAACAGCAACAGCAACAGCAACGCAGAGGCACAGAGGATTCGCAGAGGTCGCAGAGAAAAGCCATTTGAATGGGGCGATGGGCCTGCCGCCGCTCGGATCCACCCTCAATCGGTTCTCTGCGAGCTCTGCGAACCCTCCGCGCCTCTGCGTTGCTGTTGCAGTTCAGCGATCACCGCCGGGGCCGCGCGTTCAGATCGACGCGAGGTCTCCCGGGGTGTCCACATCCGGGTTTCGGCCTTCGACATCGATGACCTGCACCTGGGCCCCCTGGAGCACTTCGCGCAGTCCCTCGTCTCCCGACAACCGATCCGTCAGGCGCCAGAGCGATCGCACCAGGACAACGGGATGCCCTGGCTCCGCGGGTGCGTCGCGATAGCGGGGTCGGACGCTGCGCCCTGAGATTCGCCAGGCGGCAACGACGGCTTCAATGACCTCGAGCCGGAGCCGGGGCTGATCCGCCAGCACGATCAGCGCGGCCCCGAGGGTCGGGTCCTGGCCCAGGTGCGCCAGCCCGGACCGCAGGGAACTGGCCAGACCGGTATCGGCCTCGGGATTTTCCAGTGGAGACAGGCCGTGTTCCGTGAACAGGCTGCGGAGCGTGGCCGCCTGAGGCGGGATGACCGCCACTCCCCCGGCCAGGACTCCGCGCTGGAGCGCCACGGCGATGACCGCGGCGACATGACCCGCCAGCGGTCGCGCCTCCAGGGGGGCGAGGAGTTTGGTCGCGCCAAACCGCCGGCCCGCACCGGCGGCCAGGACGATGGCGGAAACTGCGGCAGATTGGGTCATGGCGACCGATCAAATGGGGGTGCGGGGCGGGGAAGCGACTGGTACTCGGCCCCTACCCCCTTGTGGCTCAAGATCTTGACCCCAGCGGGCGATATCAATAGTATGGGTGTCCAATGACGAACGCGTACTTTTTGCTGAGCAATCGAAACTCGAATCGACTCCTGCGGGAGATGGGTCGGGCGTAGCCGAGTTTCGCTGATCGTGCTGCAGTGCCGCCGACCCGTCGCCCGCGCGATGGGTCTTTTTTGTGCAATGGGGTGTAGCTCAACTGGCAGAGCGCCCGGCTGTTAACCGGGAGGTTGCAGGTTCGAAACCTGCCGCCCCAGTCCTTCACAACAGCGTCAGATGCCGGGTCCGGGCCAGTCGCCCGAACGCCCGCGTCCGACGCTGTGACCTTCTATCCGTTCGCGACGGGCCTGCCTACTTTCCCCGCGTGACTTCCGCCCCGCCGCCACGCGTCGACCCGTACGCCGCTCTCCGCGTTCCTGATTTTCGCTTTTTCATTACCTGCCTGATCCTGCAGACACTCGCGACGATGATCCAGACCGTCGTGGTGGGCTATCAGGTGTATCAGGTGACGCACGATTCGCTGGCGCTGGGGCTGATCGGCCTGGCCGAGGCGCTGCCGTTCATCGCCATGGCGCTGCCCGCGGGCCAGGTGGCCGATCGGGTCGATCGTCGGCGGGTCTGCCTCGCGGCGCTCACCGTTCTCACCGGTTGTTCCGCCGCACTGGCCTGGATGACCTGGCAGGGAATGATCCAGCCGACCACGGTATGGGTGGTGTACAGTGTCATCTTCGTGAGTGGGATTGCGCGGGCCTTCCTGCAACCGACCCGCACCGCGCTCGCGGCTGATCTGGTGCCCCGTGAGCTCTATCTCAACGCGGTAACCTGGCGCAGCAGTGTGTGGCAGTTCGGCGCCGTCGCTGGCCCGGCGGCTGGCGGCCTGCTGCTCGGGTTGACCGGTCTGACGGTCTCGTATCTGGTGGCCATGGTCCTGCTGCTGTTGAGCACCGGGGCACTGGCCCGGGTGCGCACCCGGATGAAGCCGGTGGCAGTGCGCGAAGCGGCGGGCCTCACGCATCTGCTGGAGGGGATCGGGTTCCTGCGCACGCAGCCCATGCTGGTGGGGGCATTGACGCTGGACCTCTTCTCGGTGCTCTTTGCCGGGGCGGAAGCATTGCTCCCCATCTTCGCCCTCGACATCCTGCATGTGGGGGCCGAGGGACTCGGGATTCTGCGGGCAGCTCCGGCGGTCGGGTCGGTCATGATGTCGCTCTATCTGTCGTACCGCCCCATGCAGCGTAAAGCGGGACGCACCATGCTGGTCTCGGTCGCGCTCTATGGTGTGTGCATCAGCGCCTTCGGACTCAGTACCAGTTTCATGCTGTCGGTGATCCTCCTGGGATTCTCCGGGATGTTCGACAATGTCAGTGTCGTCATGCGCAGTACGCTGCTGCAGACCCTGACCCCCAATCACCTGCTCGGCCGCGTGGCCGCGGTCAACGCCATCTTCATCGGCTCGTCCAATGAGATCGGCGCATTTGAATCGGGCGTCGCCGCGCGCCTGCTGGGGGCGGTCCCCGCCGTGGTGCTGGGCGGAGTCGTCCCGATATTTGTCGTCGCGCTGATCGCCTGGCGGGTGCCGTCCCTACGCAAACTGGAGCGCCTTGGATGACCACGACCATTGGATTCATCGGGGCCGGCGCGATGGGCGCGCCGATGGCCGCCAATCTGGCGGCGGCTGGTTTCACGGTGCAGCTGTGGAATCGCTCGGCGGCGAAGGCGCGGGCGGTCCCGGGGGTCACCGTGATGCGGACCGCACGCGCCGCGGCGCGCGGGGCGGAGGCGGTCATCACCATGCTGGCGGACGACACGGCGGTCGAGGCGGTCATGCACGGCCCCGACGGGCTGTTGGCGGGCGTCGGTCCCGACGCCATTCACGCCAGTATGAGCACCCTTTCGATCCGCCAGGTGAGCAAGCTGCGCACCGCCCACACCGGCACCTGTCGGTTCATTGCCGCGCCGGTCTTCGGCCGGCCCGAGGCGGCGGAGGGACGCCTGCTGTGGGTGGTCGCCGGCGGGGCGGCCGAAGATGTGGCCCGGATGGCGCCCATCTTCGTGGCGCTGGGACAGGGCAGCTTCTCCCTCCCGACCCCTGAACAGGCGGCGCTCGCGAAGCTGGCGGGCAACTTCCTGCTGGGCGCAACGATCGAATCGCTGGGCGAGGCGCTGGTGCTGGGCGAGAAGGGCGGTATTGCCCCCGAACAGCTGCTGGAACTCTTCACCACGACGATCTTCGGCTCGCCCGCGGTGAATGTGTACGGCCCACGCATCGCACGAACCCAGTTCACCCCGCCCGGATTTGCCCTCTCCCTGGCCCAGAAGGATTTCCGACTGATCCGCGAAGCGGGCGCCGATCACGGGGTGCCGATGCCGGTGGCGGACCTGGTCGCCCAACGGCTGGATGATACCGCAGCCAAGGGGCGGGCCGGATACGATTTCGCGGGGCTGGTGACGGTGATTCGTGAGGCTGCGGGGCTCAAGGAGAAGCGGGAGGAGTAGCCGGTGGAGTCCCGTGACTTGTGACCCCTGACCCGTGCCTGTGAGAATTGACCCGACGCCACCCCAAACCACTTGCCCCGCTCTAACTCCTCCGCTAGGCTAGCCTGATGCGGATTGCGATCTTTTCCGAAGTCTACTGGCCCATGGTCAGCGGCGTGGGGGTGACTCTCGAACGGGTTATCGCCGGGCTGAGGGCCAGGGGCCACGAGTTGCGGGTGTATACCGCGACCTATCCGCTGCCCGACGGCCAGGCCGATCGCCCTTACATCCATCGCTCCGCCAGCGTCCCCTTCTTTCTCTACCCTGACGTGCAGTGGGCCTTTCCCAACCAGAAAGATCTGGTGGCGGATCTCGCCCAGTTCCGTCCCGACGTGGTGCACATTGCGACCGAGTTCGCGATGGGGCTGGCGGGGATGAAGGCGGCCCGCCAGCTCGACATTCCCCTGATCGCCTCGGCCCACACCGACTACACCCAGTACGCCGCCCGATACGGCGTGCGGTGGGTGCTGGGCATGGGCTACATGTACGCCCGCTGGCTGTATGGTCATGCCGAGAAAGTGCTGGTCCCGTCGCTGTTCTTTCAGCAGGCGCTGGCTCGGCAGGGCGTGACCCACACCGGACTGTGGAGCCGCGGGGTGGACCCGGCGCATTTCCATCCCCGGTTCCGGAGCGAGGGCTATCGCGCCCGGTTCGGGGTTGGCCCTGACGACCTGCTGGTGACATACGTGGGCCGGCTGGCGCGCGAGAAGGACATCATGCGGCTGGTGAAAAGCTGGGAGGCGGTTCGCAGCACCCGGGGGAATGCCCAGCTGGTCCTGGTGGGGCAGGGGCCGCTGGAGGAGACGCTGCGCCGCCGCCCGGTGCCCGGCGTGCACCTCACGGGGCTGATGTCCGGTGATGCCCTGTCAGAGGCCTACGCCTCCGCCGACCTCTTTGTCTTTCCGTCCGCGACCGAGACGTTCGGGAACTCCCTGCTGGAAGCGATGGCCTCAGGGCTTCCTTCGATCGCGGTCCGCGCCGGTGGGGTGCAGGAGTACGCCCACCACGACCAGAACGCCCTCCTCGTGGCACCGCAGGACACCGCCGCCCTCACCGCCGGCCTCGACCGGCTGCTGCACGATGGGGCGCTGCGCCAACGGCTGATCGCCGGCGCGCTGACCACCGCGGCAGAACGGGACTGGGCCCGGATTCACGATCAGCTGCTCGCCGATTATGCGGAGGTGGCGGCTCGGCGGAGGGTGGAGGCGGCGTAGGCGCTCACCGCACCATCAGATACGTCCCTGCCGCAATCGCTGCCGCCATCGGGATCGTCAGGATCCAGGCCCATACGATCCGTCCCGCCACCCCCCAGCGCACTGCCGAGAGCCGGCCGCTGGCGCCGACGCCCACGATCGCGCCGGTGATGGTGTGCGTCGTGCTGACGGGTACGCCAAGGCGGGACGCGATGAGCAGAGTGATCCCGCCAGCGGTTTCGGCACAGAAGCCGCCGAACGGTCGCAGGCGCGTGATCCGGGACCCCATCGTCTTCACAATCCGCCACCCGCCCAGCGCCGTCCCCAGGGAAATCGCCGAGTAGGCTGCCATTTCGATCCAGAACGGGATTGCGTCGGCGTTCGTCAGGTGAAGATGGGCCATCCAGCCGGTCTTGTCGGCGAACAGCGTCTGGGTCGAGACCAGCAGTCCGACGATGATTCCCATCGTCTTCTGGGCATCGTTGGCGCCATGACCGATGGAATACAGCGCGGCACTGACGAGCTGCAGGCGTCGGAAGACCCGGTCGAGTGGCCCGGCCGCGCCTTTCCGGAGCAGCCATGACAGGGCCACCGTCAGCCCCAGCGCCAGGACCAGGCCCAGCAGCGGCGAGAGGAAGATGAACAGGATCGGCTTGGTCCATCCGCCGGGGATCAGGGCGATCGCTCCGGCCTTGGCGACGGCCGCGCCGCCCAGCCCGCCCATCAGCGCGTGACTGGAGGAGGAGGGAAGACCCAGCCACCAGGTAACGAGGTTCCAGACGATCGCGCCGACCAGTGCCGCCAGGATCACATCGGGATCGAGGACCGCCGGATCGACCAGGCCCTTCCCGATCGTCTTCGCCACCGCCGTACCGACCAGGAAGGCGGCCACGAAGTTGAACGCGGCGGCCCAGAGGACGGCGACTCCCGGGGTGAGGACCCGCGTCGCGACCACCGTGGCGATGGCGTTGGCGCTGTCATGGAACCCGTTGATGAAGTCAAACGCCAGCGCCACCAGCAGGATGGCGAGGATGTACATGATGGCCGGATCCATGGATCAGCCGTGCTTGATCGAGATGGACTCGAGCACGTTCGCCGCGTCCTCAGCGTAGTCCAGCGTCTTCTCCAGATTGTCGTACAGTTCCTTCCACTTGATCACGAGCAGCGGATCAGGGGAGCCCTCGAACATCTTGCCGAGCCACTCGTGGTAGAGGGAATCCCCCTCTTCCTCGTGCCGCTTGACCGCCGAGCAGGCGATGAGCACTTCCTTGCCGTTCCTGGAGAGGCCGCGCACCGCCAGCAGCAGCTGCTCACAGGCCCGCTGGATCACCTGGGTCAGCAGGACCGCGCCCTTGGGTGCCTCCCCCACGTGAAAGATCCGGACCCGCCGGGCGAGCCCGTCGATCAGGTCGATGACATCATCGAGTCCCGACGCGAGGGCGTGGATGTCTTCCCGATCGAGCGGGGTGATGAAGCTGCGATCCAGCCGGGTGATGACATCGTGGGTGATCTGATCGCATTCATGCTCGAGCCGCTTGATCGACTCCACCAGGAACACGCGCTGATCCAGGTCCGCCTGCAGCAACTTCTCCAGCAGGATGGCCGCCTCAAGGGTGCGTTCCGAGACCGCAATGAAGAGGTCGAAGAAGCGCTCGTCACGGGGAAGAAGGCGCACAGGGGGCTCCGGGAGATTGTCACGGTTGTGTAACGACGGCGGGGAATGTACAGCGGCAGGGGGGTGGGGGGAGAGGGGCCTCAAACGCCCAGCCACACCTCCACATCCTTCGGCCCGGCGAACCAGACGGTGGGGAAGGCGGGCTCGAGATCGCTCTGAGGAAAGGGACCCCAGAGGGCACCACCGGTGAGGACACCGGCCGCGCGTCCCGAGTGCATGTCGTGGACGCTGTCTCCGATGTAAATCGTGGTCGCGGGGTCGGCGCCAAGGCGTGCGACGGCGGTGAGTACCGGTTCGGGGTGCGGCTTGGGATGCACGACATCATCGACGCAGACCAGCACATCGAACTCCTCCTCCAGGCCGACCAGCCGCAGTCCGCGCCGGGTGCCTTCCCGCGCCTTGCTGGTCACGACTCCGGTCTCCATGCCGGCGGCGCGGATAGCGGAGACCATGTCGCTCACGCCGGGGAAGGGGCGGACCATCCGGTCGTGGTTGCCGAGGTTGAACTCGCGGTAGGTCGCGATCAGGGCATCCATCTCCTCCGGTGTGCTGGCAAAACGGCCCAACTGTACTCGCAGTGGCGTCCCGACCCCGGCGAGCCACTCGGCATCGGGCAGCGCCGGGAGGCCGTGGGCCGCCATGGTGTGGTGATAGCTGGTGAGAATGAGGTCGATGGAGTCGATCAGGGTGCCGTCGAGGTCGAACAGCACAGTGCGGATTTCGGTCATGGCGGGATAATAAACCGCACCACGCCGGTGAGGCGCGGCACGCCGACAGGTCGGGGGCGAGGCGCCAGTCGCAGGTGGCGGAGTTCATGGCGCAGCTGCGGCACGGACAGGCCGGCGAGGCGGGTCACCAGTGCCGATTCCCCCGCGGTATGGCCTCCGCCCAGCCAGCCGATGGCCGCCTCCGTCAGCTCCATCAGCACCTGATCCCGACGGTCGGCGGCGTCGCGGGCCAGGCGGCGCAACTGCCGGCCGAGTCGGCGCGGGGCACCGGGCAACGCAGCAGCCTGCCACTGGGACGTCAGCCCCGCCTGCAGCCGGCCTCGAACGAGCGGGGCGAGGCGCCGACGCAGGGCATCAAGGTCTGGTGGGTCGACTCCGCACGTATCGTCGCTGAGTCGCGCCAGTGCGAGCAGGGCGAGGGCCCGTTGCGGGTCGTCCCATTCCTGACCGTCGTCGCCCAGCCAGAGCAGGTCGGCGGAGCGGGGCTGAATCGTACCATCGGGCTGCGCCACATCGATCGTGAGACCGACCAGCCACCCCGCCTCCGGGCCGGGGACGACGGCGACCCCGCGGTGGCCCGGCGCGGCGAGACTCGGGAGGTCACTCCGCCAGCGATAGAGCCAGGCCCCCGCATCGTCCAGCCCGGCGCGGGTGCCCAGCTGTCGCTTGTGTCGTAACCGCGGATGCTGCGCGAGCCGTCGTTCCAGCGCGGGCCAGGGCGCGACACCCACTACATCGACTCCCGTTCGCACGCCGCCCAGTCGCACGGCACGGCCCTCCCGCTGATCGAGACGCACACTGGTCCAGGGCAGGTCGGCATGCACCACCCGCTCAGCCCGTTGAAGATCCAGCCCCTCAGCAGCCACATCGGTTGCGAGCAGCACCGAGGGCAGGCGCTGCGGCGCGGCCGAAGCCCCGGGGCGAAACCACTCGAGAACGGTGCCGCGCGGCACCGCGGTGTGGCCCAGACCGGCCCGCTCGCCGGTGATCCACGCGCTGGCGGCGCCAAGGTCGAGCTGACGGAGTGCGGTCAGGGTATCCCGGCTGCCGGTGAAGACGATGGTGGGTCGACCGTCCCGCAGGAGCCGCGCGAGCGCTTCGAGCCGGGGGTCACACCACTGGCGCAACGCGGCGAGCAGCTCCTGGAGCGCGGGGATATCCTCTGTGAGGAGATCGGCGTTGCCCTCCTCCGGCAGGAGTGGCCACAGGACCAGTTGATCGAGCCCCGCGGTGGTAAAGCGGCGGATCGCGCGTCGAGACACCGTACATCCTCCCACCTGCGCGTGCCGGGCGTGCTCCAGCAGCGTCAGGTACCGCTCCAGCGCGCGGCGGGCGGCGAAGCCGCTCGATCCCAGCGCCCGCCAGAGCGTCATCCGGATCAGCGCGGCAACTCCCCGGTCAGGCGACAGCGCGAGCCGGTCGATGCGCTCGAGCAGGGCATCACCTCCGACCATGGGGGACCACCACAACAACTGCGCCGTGGCCGTGGGTCGGTCCACCGGCGCGCGACGGGCCGCGATCAGGTGGCCGATTGCGGTGGGGACGGTGCCCCCCGAAAGCGCCGTCCGCAGGCTGGGGACGCCGGCGAGCGCGAGCGTGTCATCGGCGACCCCGAGCAGCAGTTGCTGCGCCAGGTCGCCGAGCCGGTTCACCACCGGCGTGGCACTGAGGAGCAGCACCCGTCGGCCGACCAGCCAGGGGGCGAGCTCGCGATAGCGCCGGATGTCGGGGTTCCGGAAATGGTGACTCTCATCCACGATCACGAGGCTGGATGGCGTGGCGGGCAGACATCCGCGACTCAACCGCTCATGCGAATGGATCTGCACCGGAACGCCGAGTCGCGTGGCGGTGGTGCGCCACTGATGCATCAGCGCGGCCGGGACCAGGGCGACCGCCGGGACCCGCGGGGCGAGATGCTGGGCCACGGCGAGGGCGATATAGCTCTTCCCGCTGCCGACCGGATCGGCCAGCATCGCGCCATGATGGTGCTGGAGCGTGGCGAGGAGCCGGCGAAAGGGGGCGACCTGATCGAGCCGGAGCCAGGCCGGGGCGGTAACCGACAGCTCGATGGGCACCAGGGAGTGGGTCAACCCGTCGACCACGACCCGGGCCGGTCGTGCCGGTCCGGGATCGAGGCCGGTGACAACCGGATCGGGCACATCCACCAGCGCCTCAGCGACGATGATGGGGGGCGTCTCCCGTAGCGCGCGCGAGTAGCGCGCGGGCATCAGGCGGGAGCGCCAGGTGCTCGGCGCAGATGGCATCGAGACGCTCCTGGTCGGGGTCGCCACGCAGGGCCAGCTCCGTCAGCTCGACCAGGCGCGCATCGGTCAGTGCCTCAGCGGGAAGGGGCAGATCGGCCACGACCCGGGCGGAGAAGCGGGCGAAGCCATTGCGCGCCGGGTCGGCGCTGGCCCGTGCGAGGGCGCCAATCCAGCGGCAATTGAGCCACCCGGTGAGGGCCAGGGCGAGGCGATGATCCGGGGCGGCGATCAGGTAACAACTGTTCAGGGGAATCACCCCGTGCATCCCCGGTCCGCTCAGCACCGTCGCCATGAGCCGGCGGGCGATATCAGGCCACACCACCCGGTGTGGCGCCAGCGCGGGGCGGACCCGGAAGAGCGTCCACGGCGGCCCGTCGTGGTAGTCGACCCGGACCCGAAGGAGTGCTTCATGCTGACGGAGGTATCGGGCGGCGTGTGCCGGCAGCCTGGGCAGTGGTGCACCCCGGGCGTCGTGAGGGAACAGGAGCCGCAGCGCGGTGCGGTGTCCGAATGGGTGGAGGTCCCGTCCCCGTAGTGCGCTCCGAACCAGGGCTGGTTCGATCTCCGACGGCGGCTCGAGGAAGACGGCGTTGGCTCCCGTCTTGACCCCGAGTTGCGGCGTGAAGCGCTCCCCGAGCCGCGGGTGGCGCTGCCGCAGCGCCTCGACAACTTCGAACAATGCGGGAGCGGCCAGCATCCATGGCCCTCCGCCCCGCAGGCGATGCTGGGGCACCCGTTCCCCGCGGATCGGTACGAGCCCAAGTTGGGTGACGTGGGTGGTGCGTGGCGCCGCTTTCCGCACCACCAGCGCGGCAGGGTAGGTGGTCGCTTCGAAGACGGCGCCCGGATCCTCCGCCAGACTCGCGAGGGTCTCGATGGTGTGTCGTTCCGCCAGCTCCGCCCGCAGCAGCGACCCGTACCCCGCGGTGGCGAGCTTGGCCGGCACCAGCAGGCCGAGCGCCCCGTCCGGTGCGAGCAACTCGAGGCTCCGCTCGACGAACGCCACCGCCAGGTCGGGCAGGTGGGCATAGCCTCGTCCGGTGGCGCGCCACCAGCGGTAGCGCTGACTCAACTGCTCCCGCACGCGGGACGGAAGCTCCTCGGCGCGCACCCAGGGGGGATTGCCCACCACGAGGTCGAACCCACCCCTGGCCAGCACATCGCCGAAGTGGCTGGCGTAGACGAACCATGGGACCTCGCCTTCCCGCGCCACCCGTCGCAGCAGGCGGCGGATCTCACTGAGGCGGGTGCGCAGCCGGCGCAGTGCCGGGCGGAGCGTCCGATCGATGCCTCGCCGCTCCCCAAAGAGCGACGTGCTTCGGGCCTCGGTGAGCAGGTCGGTGATCGCCAACTCGACGGAGTGCGCGGCGCGTTGCAGACATTCGGTCAGGGCACGCACCTCGGCCTGGCGGAGGCGGCGCTGTGCCTCACGCTTCGCGGGGCCGGAGGCGGCGACGAAGCTGTGCCGGAGCGCGGCGAGCGACGGCCCTTCGACTCCTGCGGTGGCGCCGAGGCTGCCGAGGAACCAGACCGGATCGAGCAGGCTATCGCCCTGGCGGACCATGCCGTCGAGATTGGGAAGGGGTGCGACCTGTTCAGGAATGGTGGTGTCCTCGGCCGCGATCACGGCCAGCCAGAGTCGCAGCTCGGCCAGCCGAACCGCCATCGGGCTGATGTCCACGCCGAACAGGTTGTGTTCGAGGATCTGGCGGCGCAGCTCCGCTTCGGGGCGTTCACCGACACGCAGCGCGCTCAGCCGGTTCAGCGCGCCGAGCAGGAAGGCGCCGGAGCCGACGGCGGGATCGAGGATGGTGATCGATCGGAGCGGAGCGATGACCAGCGGATCGCGCGCCTCGAGGGCCGCGGTGATTCGATCGTGCGACCACCCGAGCCGGGCCGCCAGCCAGGTGGTGAGGGCGGCATCGACCAGCCGCTGGACCAGGCGCACCGGGGTGTAGAAGGCGCCACTCAATCGACGGGTGGCCGGAGCCATGAGCCCTTCGAAGACCCGTCCCAGCATGTCGGGCGCGATGGCGCCCGGGGTCGAACCTTCGTGGACGGTAAAGTGGAACCGTTCAAAGAGCCCGTCGAACGCTTCCCGCCAGGTTGCCGTCGGCACATCGCCCCGCCAGGCGATCTCCAGTGGGTGCGGTTCAAAGAGGCCGCCGTTGAGGAACGGGATCCGGCCAAACATGCGGGCCCGCCCGCGGGCATCGTGCTGTCGATTGAGTGTCCCGAAGAAGAGCGGCCGAAACAGGTCGCGATGCAGCCGTCGCCGCTGGGCGAGGGCATCATCCACCGCGCGACGGAGAAAGTCCGGCCGTCCGTCCAGCCACCCCTTGGCCTGCACGAAATAGAGAAACAGCACCCGGGTCAGCTGGATCAGGGCGATCGTCTGGCGGTCCCCCGTGGTGAGCGTGCCGGGGAGGGCACCCGCCATCCGGTTCAACGTGTCGCGGAAGGCGAGGAAGAAGCGTCGTCCGGCATCCTGTCCGTCGAGGATTTCGAGGACCCGCAGGGCGTAGCTGATGCCACCTTCGGTGTCGAGTTGCGCCAGGCGCTGCAGCCGATCGAGCGCGGTGCGAGACGGGGCATCCAGCGACAGGGTGACGCTGGCGCCGCGTTCCAGACAGAGGGCGACCGTCAGCTGTCGGGCGCCGCCATCAATCCCGAGCACGCCAACGGCCCGGCCCCGGGCGGCCAGGGCGACACTCATCGCGCGCGCGATATCGGCGGCGCCGGCGCCATCGATCCCGAGCCACTCGAACGAGCCTCGGCGGCCGAGGATCGCCGCGCGAGGGACGGGGCAGGGCAGCACCTCCGGCGCGAGCGGCTCCCAGAGTGGTGTCAGTCCCAGGCCGCGGACCAGGCGGCCCAGGTCGGCCAGGTTCGTCAGGGCAGCAAGGAGCGGTGGTGCGACGGCCATGGGTCCCCCGGGGGTCGGGGGTCCATGCTAGGGGGGCGAGAGTTGTAACTTGGTAGCATTCCGCACACGCTGTGGGCCGGAAAACCCGGCGCCGGGCGTTGCCACCGGGGCTTCATGATCAGACACGCACTGCCACTCTTCCTGCTGCTGGCCTCGCCGGTCGCGCTCCGCGCCCAGGATGACGCCGGCTTCACGCTGACCCGAGCCGGCCACGATACCATCGCGTCCGAGCAGTTCACCCGCGATTCCATGACCCTGGCGGGAACGCTCCTTCGCGCCGGTGCCGGCGGGGCACGCGAGCGCCTGCACTACAAGGTCACCCTGGCCCCGGACGGCAGCGCACCGCTGGTGGAGCTGACCGCGTGGCGCGGCGACGATCCGGAGGGTGCGCCGGCCCGGCAGAACACCCGGGTGATCTTCAAGGACGACAGCGTCGCGGTGGACGAGGCCAATGGCTGGAACGGGGTGAACACCGTCCTGTTCCAGAGCGCGTATGGGGCGGTTCCCTACCTCAATCTCTCGTCCGCCTTCCTCGAGCTGGCCACCCGGCGCGCCCGGGCGACGGGTCAGGATAGTGTGGCGGTCCCCTTCTTCAACCTCGGCGGGGGCCAGACGGTCACCGGCGTGGTGCGCCGGGTCGGCACGGATTCCGCCACGGTGCAGATCGGCGCGGTGATCTTCCGCCTCGCGATTGACCGGGTCGGCCGGATCCTCGGCGGCGGGGTGCCGGCACAGCAGCTCACCATCGCGCGCGGAGTCGGCCACTGACCAATCCCCGGGCCCTGCTACCGGCCAGGCTGATCCGATCCCGGCCACTCGCCGTCGCGCTGATCTACGCGGTGGCGGGATCGGTGTGGATTTTCGGGACCGACTGGTTGTGGGTGCGGCTGACGGAGGGCCTGCCGGCTCATCAGGTCCAGATGGCGCAGACGGCGAAGGGGATGCTCTTCATCCTGCTGACCAGCCTGATGCTCTGGTACCTGGTCCAGCGGGCCATGCGGGAGATCGATCGGGCAACCGCCGCCCATATCGCCAGCGAAGCGCGCTACCGGCAGATTTTCGATAAGAGCACGTCCATGTGCTGGATCATCGATACCGCCAGCATGCGGATCCTCGACGTCAACTCTGCGGCCGTCCTGTTCTACGGCTGGCCGCGCGAGGAACTGGTGGGCAAGCCGCTGGTGGAGATCAATGTCGCCGATGAAACCTCCCTCCGGGAAATGGTGGAGGCGGCCGAGGGAGAGCGGCGCAACTTCTTCGTCTTCCGCCACCGGCTTCGTTCCGGCGTGGTGCGCGATGTCGAAGTCCACTCCAGCCCCATCGAGCTGGACGGGCGTCGGGTGCTGTTCTCGATCATCCACGATATCACCGATCGCGTCCGGGCCGAACGCCAGCTGGTGGAGTCAGAGGCCAATTATCGGCGCGCGCTGGAGCATGCCTCGGACGCAATCGTCGTCAGCGACCGTCAGGGGGTGATTCTCGAGGTCAATGCCCGGACCGAGGAAATCCTCGGCTTCGTCCGGGAAGCAATCGTCGGGAAGCGGCTGGAAGATTTCGTGGCGGCGGAGGAGCGGGAGCGGAAGCCGCTGCGGCTGCGGGAGCTGGTCGAGGGACATTCCCTGCTGGCCGAGCGCCGGATGCAGCGCCGGACCGGCAGCATCGTCGAGGTGGAAATCAGCGCCCGGGATCTGGGGGACGGCCGGTTCCAGGCCATCGTGCGCGACATCTCTGAACGTCGCCGACTGGAGGAGCAGCTCCGGCAGGCCCAGAAGATGGAAGCGGTCGGGCAGCTGACCGGTGGGATTGCCCACGACCTCAATAACCTGCTCACCGTGGTGCTGGCCAACAGTGAGATGATGGCTGCGGCGCTCCCGCCCGGCTCCGAGGATCTGCGGAACGATCTGGGCGAACTGCAGGCGGCAGCGCGGCGCGGCGCCCAGATGATCCGCAAGCTGCTGTCCTTCAGCCGCCACGCCCCCCTGACCTACCAGGTGCTCGATCTCGGCCGGGTGGTCGAGGACCTGCTCGGCACCCTCCGCCGGCTCCTTCCCGCGCATATCGATGTCGAGTTCGTGCGCGAACCGACCCCGGTGAAGGTGCTGGCCGATGCTGGCGCCATCGAGCAGGTGGTCCTCAACCTCGCCACCAATGCGCGCGATGCCCTCCCCCGCGGCGGCACACTGCGGCTCGAGACCCGGAGGGTGGATATCGCGCGGCCCCCGGCCGGCGCCCTGCCAGGGAGCTATGCCTGTCTGTCCGTGAAGGACAACGGCCTGGGTATGGAGGAACGGGTGCGGGCTCGCGTCTTCGAGCCTTTCTTTACTACCAAGCCGCCGGGCGAAGGCAGTGGACTCGGCATGTCGATGATCTACGGCCTGACCCAGCAGCATGGCGGGTTCGTGGAGCTGGAGACCGAGTTGGGGCGCGGTACCACCGTGCGCATCCATTTTCCGCTGGCCCGCGACGACCAGCCCCTCGCTGAGCTGACGGTCGCACCGGTCGGGCTGCGCGGCGGCACCGAGCGGATCCTGCTGGTCGAGGACGAGGACGGCCTGCGGCGGGTGGCCCAGCGCGCACTGGAGAAGGTCGGGTATTCGGTGATCACCGCGTCCGATGGTGTCGAGGCGCTGGAAGCGTACCGTTCACATGTGGCTGATATCGATCTGATCATCACCGACGTCGTGATGCCCAAACTCGGTGGGCTGGCACTGTATCGCACCCTCCGGCAGGAAGGACATGGTGTCGCCTTCCTCTTTACCTCCGGCTATGCGGCCCATGAGATCCTGCACAGTGATCTCTCGGATGGCGAGTTGGCACTGCTGCAGAAGCCGTGGACCCTGGCCGATCTGACGCACCGGGTGCGGGAAGTGCTTGACCGGGGTCGGAAGGAGTCGGGCGCCTGATGGTGCGGTTCCTCGCATCATTGCTGCTGGCGGGCACCCTGCTGCTGCTCGGGGCCGCGCTGTTCCACCCGGTCCTCCCACTGACCGGTGCGGCGGACCTCGCCGTGATCGCCGCAATGGCGCACTGGCATCTGGTTCACCTGTTCCTGCTCTATGGCACCGGACTGGTCATCGTGGGGCTGTGGGCCCGGTGGCTCAGCGGGAACGCGCTGGAGCGGCCCGCCCTGGCGGTGGCCTTCGCGGTGGCGGGCATGGGGCAGGCGCTGAATGGGATCAACATCGCCTACATGACCGGAGCGGGAACCTGGTTTGCGACGCAGTTCGCGCTGGGCGCACCGGTCGCGGAGATTTACCAGGCCACCCATCTCGCCGCGGTGACCACCGGCCAGCTGGGCGGGTTCCTGGTGGCGGTCGCGGCGGCGATCATTGCGCTGGCCACCCGGTCGGGTGGGCAGGATCCGCCGTGGTTGATTGGTCTGGCTGGGATTGCGGCGCTCGGGGGGCTGGCGGGCAACCTGCTGGCGCCGCCGGGGCATCCGTTCATGCTGGCATCAGTCGGCCTGCTCGGCGCCTGGCAGGTCATCACCGCGCTGCGGTTGCTGCGCCCTACGGCAGGTTGACCGACTCGCCGTAGGTGCGGCCCTTCCACTCCACCCGCTTGCGCCCACGGATGGTGGACCGGATGATGATGTACATGGTCATCGCCGCTCCAGCGGGATAGAACAGCGCGAACCAGACGGGGATCTGCATTCCCACCAGAATCAGGAACCAGAATAGCAGGCTGAAGCCGGAGGCCCACATCGCCTGGCTGGTCAGGTTCACGGGGAGCCAGCCTGCGGCCCCGATCGCCCAGAAGATCAGCGGGACCAGCCAGAAGAGCATCGCGCCGATCAGGCTGTACGGCACCAGCGCCTGCAGCAGCGGCTGTCCGGGGAAGGATGCGCGCCCCCCGAGATAGATGTTCTTCGACCATCCCTCGATCATGTGCGACAGATTGCGGTACATCCGGGTTTCCATGTACTCCCCGGCGAAGCCGAACCAGATCCGCTTGCCGGCCCGGTGATACCGCTGGGCGATACCCAGATCTTCCGCCACCTCGCTCTTGACCACTTCGTGGGTGCCGACCTTTTCGTACGCCGCCCGGCGAGTCAGGATGAACTGCCCGTTGGCAATCACGTCGCGGGCCCGGCGGGCGCGGGTGACGACGCTGGGGTGAAACCGGAACCCGAGCAGCACCCAGACCTGCGGCATGACCGTGCGCTCCCAGAAGGTCACGCAGGACTGGTGCGGCGCCACGGTGACCATGTCGACCCGGGCGATCTGCAGCACCGAGATGGCCCGCCCGATCAGTTCCGGCTGGTGGCGGGTGTCGGCATCGGTGAAGAGCAGGATGTCGCCCTTGGCGGCGCGGTAGCCCTGTACGCAGGCCCAGGGTTTTCCATACCAGCCGGTCGGGAGCGCCTCGCCCGGGACCAGCCGGAGCCGGGGGTCGTCCGCGGCCAGGCGCTCGACGATGGCAGCGGTGTCGTCGGTCGATCGGTCGTCCACCACCAGCAGTTCGAGGTTGCGATACTCGCTGGTCAGGACGGTGCGTATCACCGTTTCGATCGTTTCGGCTTCATTGCGCGCGGGGACGATCACGCTGGCGAGGGGGCCGGCGACGGGCGGATATTCCTTCAGGGAAGGACGCTGGCGCGCCAGGCGGAACAGCGCGAGGAACGGCAGGAGCCAGAGGAGGGCGAGCACGAAGGAGTCGGCGGCGGGCGGCTAGCGGTGCCGCACCACCAGCGCGAGTTCGTCCTCCAGCTGGTCGAGCTGTCGGAGGATGTCGTGGGCGTCGAGCGCGTTGTTGGGGGCCGGCACACCGTTCTGGGCGAAGAGCGTGGCGACCAGGGCATCGGTATACCCGACCACCGCCACCGCGACCCCCTTGTCGATAATCGCGTTCAGGCGGAGAATCATGGCCATCGCCTGGCGCGGACGGAGCGAGGCAAACACCGGGCCCATGCGGCGGGTCAGCATGGCGCGCAGATATTGAATTTCCTCCACGATCTCACCGGCCGCGAGACCGCGGGCGGCGCCGACCAGGCCATAATGCTCGCAGGCATGGTACCAGACTTCGTCGACCGAGCGGCGCATCGGCCCGACCGTCTCGATCAGGACATCGAAGAGGAGGCGGAGTTCGCGCTCAATGGTCTGGTGGGAGAGGCCGGCGGCTGCAGAAACCCGTTTGGTGAGCCAGGTGGCCCACTCATGAATCATGGCATCGCGTTGATCGGCCATGGCACGGCCGACAGTTACAAGAGTTGGATGCGATGCGCGCAAGTCACGGACTCCAGGGTGGGAACACCAGGAGCAAATCTACCATGGAGGATGTGATGGGGTCAAAAGCGGTCATCCGCCCGCCGCGGCTGGGTCCGGGCAGCCGAGTGGCGCTGCTGGCACCCGCCGGCCCGCTGCTCGAGCGTGATGACCTCACCCGCGGGGTGGAACTCTGTCGCGCGTTGGGACTGACCCCGGTGCTCGGCGCCAATGCTCACCGCCGCCACGGCTACCTCGCCGGCTCCGACGACGAACGACTGGCGGATCTGAACGGCGCGCTGGCCGATCCCGCGATCGATGCCATCTGGTGCCTGCGCGGCGGTTACGGCGTAACCCGCATCCTTGATCGGGTGGACTTCTCGCCACTCGCCGATCGCCCGAAAATCGTGATCGGGTTCTCCGATGTGACCGCCCTGATCCTCGCGCTCCATCAGGCCACCGAGATCGTCAGCTTTCACGCACCGATGGCGCGCTCGCCCCTGACCCAGTTCAGCCGCGATCATTTCGAGCAGGTCCTGATGCGGACGGGGGCGGCTGGCCGTCTGGCTCGGCTCGCCCCGCCCACCTCGGTGCTGGTGCCCCGCACGCCTCGGCTGCTCGCGCTGCACGGCGGGGTAGCGGAAGGCCCGCTGATCGGTGGCAACCTCTCCCTCTTCGCCGCCCTGCTCGGCAGCCGCCACCTCCCCGAGTGCAACGGCGCGATCCTCTTTCTCGAGGACGTCGGTGAGGACCTGTATCGCATCGATCGAATGCTGGCGCAGATGCGGATGGTCGGAATCCTGAACCAGGTGGCAGGGGTGATCCTGGGTCAGTTCACCGACATGAAGCGCGGCACCGGCGATGGCGCCCTCGGCTTCGATGAGGTCATGCGGACCTATCTGGAACCGCTCGGCGTGCCGGTGCTGAGCGGCGTCCCGGTGGGACATGTGGACGACCAGTGGACCCTCCCGATCGGGGTGCGGGCCCGGCTCGATGCCGACGCGGGCGAAGTTGACCTGCTCGAACCGGCGGTCCACTAGTGGCAACTCCCTCACTGACCTCGCACGCCATTCCCGGGGTGCTCGGTCCGATCCTGGTCGATGTACGCACCAGCGACCGGCTGCGATCGCGGCCCGCAGTGCTCATCGTGCACGGCTTCAAGGGCTTCAAGGATTGGGGGATGTTCCCGCTGCTGGCCGAACGACTGGCGCGCGCCGGATTCACCGCGGTGTCCTTCAACCTCAGTGGCAGCGGGGTCGATGCTGCGGGCGACTTCACCTTTCCCCAGCGATTCGCTCACAACACCTGGTCGATCGAGCTGCAGGATATCACCCGGGTCATGGATGCGCTGGCGTCGGGTCGCCTGGGCACCGCCCCGACCTCTCGCTTCGGCTTCGTGGGCCATTCCCTCGGAGGCGGTGCCGGCATCCTGCTCGCCGCACGCGATGCCCGGATCCAGGTGCTCGCCACCTGGGCGGCGGTGTCGGGGACGCAGCGTTGGGCCGCCGAGGTCGAGGAATGGCGGGCCAAGGGGCAGCTCGAAATCGTCAACAGCCGGACCGGCCAGGTGCTCCCCATGTATGTCGATCGACTCGAGGATCTCGAAGCGCACGCGGCGGACCTGGATATCACCGCCGCCGCCGCGCAGGTGAAGGTTCCATGGCTCCTGCTGCATGGAACCGCAGATGCGGCAGTTCCAGTCGCGGAGGGGGAGGCGCTGGCTGGGCTCGCCCCGCACGAGTCGATCCGCGCGATGTACTTCGAAGGGGCGAATCACACCTTCGGGGCGGTGCACCCCTTCGCCGGGATGAATATCGATCTCGCCCAGGTCCTCGATGAAACCGTCAAGTGGATGGGACGCCACCTATAGGATGACGGTGCTATCACCCTCCTCGCCCCGCTTATAATTCCGCATGCCCATCTACGAATACCATTGCGCCGCCTGCGGCGGTGAGTTCGAGCGGCTGGTTCGGGGCGACACCCGGGTAGCCTGCCCACATTGCGAGAGCGCGAAGGTCGAGCGGCTGATCTCCATGCCCGCCCGTCCCGCAGGTTCAACCGGAACGGTCGATTACTCGAAGCTGGGTCCACCGAAGGGTGGCAGCGGCGGCGGGTGCGGGAGCGGAGGGTGCGGCTGTCACTGAGCGCCTGGCAGCGCCAGATTCGCGCGGCGCTCGCCCATCAGAGTCCGATACTGGCGCCTGAACTCAACACCGGTGCCGTACTCGCGGCGGTGGCGGTGTTGCTGGTTCCCGACCCCGATGCGATCCTGCTGATCCGCCGGGCGGAACGGGCCGGCGATCCATGGTCGGGGCACATCGGTCTGCCCGGGGGCCGGCCCAACGCGGCCGACGCCGATCCCTGCGCCACCGCGATCCGGGAAACAGAGGAGGAGGTCGGTATCCTCCTCTCCCGGGCCGAGCTGCTCGGACAGCTCGATGATGTGTGGCCCCGCACCCCCATGCCGCAGCGAGTCGTGGTCCGCCCCTTTGTCTTCGCCCTCCCCTCCCGCCTCCCGCTCCGCGACAGCGACGAGGTCGCCGAGGCGTTCTGGACCCCCGTGGCCCAACTGCGCGATCCGGCGGTCTACCGCGAAACCGTGATCAAGCTCCACGGCGAGCCGCGTTCCTTCTACGCCTATCACCTCGGGTCGGACCTGGTGTGGGGGCTCACCGAGCGGATCGTCACTCCACTGCTGGAGTTCTAGGACCAGCCGGGAGAGGTTTTCACCGCGAAGGCGCGAAGGACCCCAAAGAGATTTCACCGCGAAGGCGCCAAGGGCGCGAAAGGGTTCACCGCGAAGCCACCAGGAGACTCAAGATTCGCAGGTATGTTTTTTTGGGACTTGGCGAAGCTTTTTGCGTCTTAGCGCCTTCGCGGTGAATCAGTTTGCGGTGAATCAGTTCGCGGTGAATCGGTTTTCAGAGCGGCCTCCCGCCTTGTAATTTCGTATGTACTAATTTATTGTCTGGTCATGCCAAGATTAGCGTTTTGTCCATGCTGACCCCGGATCCCGTCGCCGCACTCGCCTGGTTCGGCGTCGGCCTCGTCATCCTGCTGGCCGTCGTCTGGCCTCGGCGGGGGATTCTGGCGCGCCTGACTCGGCTGAGCCGCATGACGGAGCGGGTGCAGCTGGAGGACGCCCTCAAGCAGCTGCATCACACCGTCTCTGCGGGGCAGCCGGCCACCGTGGAGAGTCTCGCCGGCGCACTCGAGGTCCGTCGCGGCGTCGCGCTGCGACTCACCGAGCGGTTGGCGGAACGGGGGCTGGCGGAGGCAAGCGATGGGCGGCTGATGCTGACCGAGGCAGGTCAGGCGTACGCCCTGCGGATGGTGCGCACCCACCGGCTGTGGGAGCAGTATCTCGCCGACCGCACCGGACTCGCCCCGGCCGAATGGCATGAAGAGGCGGAGCGAAAGGAACACGCCCTGTCCGAGGCGCAGACCGAAGCGCTGTCGGCCCGCATGGGCCATCCCCGCTACGACCCGCACGGCGACCCCATCCCGACCACCACCGGTGAAATGCCGGTCCGGGTCGGGCGACCGCTGTCGTCGCTGGCGCCCGGTACCGCTGCCGTCATCACCCATCTCGAGGACGAACCGCGCGAGGCATTTCAGCGCTTGCTCGATCTGGGCCTCCGTCCGGGAGCGCGGCTCCGGCTCTTGAGCGTCACCCCGACCGAAGCGCGGTTCCGTTTCGATGGTCGCGACCTGGTACTGTCGTCCGTGGTGGCCGACCAGATCACCGCCGACGCCCTGCCACCGAGCGAAGAGATCGACGAGCGCTGTTATCCCACCCTGGCCGAACTCGCCCCGGGCGATTCCGCCCGGGTGGTACGCCTGGCGGCGGCGCTGCAGGGGCCGCAACGGCGCCGACTGCTCGATCTCGGTGTGGTGCCCGGCACCCTGATCTCGGTCGCCTTCGCCAGTCCGGGTGGTGATCCGTCGGCGTACATGATTCGTGGCGCACTGATCGCCTTGCGGAAGACGCAGGCAGAACTCATCCAGGTTGAAGCCCAGCCAGAACGCGTCGCCAGCTGATATGACCAGCGTCCTCTCGCCCCAGAAGGGCCAGCCCGAGCTGGTACAGCTCGGCATTCGCACCGGCCGCCACGACTTTGTCGTCGCCCTCGCCGGTAATCCCAACACCGGCAAGAGCACCGTCTTCAACGCGCTCACCGGTTTGCGGCAGCACACCGGCAACTGGCCGGGGAAGACCGTGACCCGCGCGGAAGGAGTATTCCAGCACGGCGGCAAGCGGATCAAACTGGTTGACCTCCCGGGCACCTATTCGCTGATGGCCGGCAGTACCGATGAAGAAGTCGCGCGCGACTTCATCCTGTTCGGCAAGCCGGAGGTCACGATTGTCGTGCTCGACGCCACCCGGCTGGAGCGCAACCTCCCGCTGGCGCTGCAGATTCTCGAGATCACCGGCCGAGTGGTGGTCTGCCTCAACCTGATGGACGAGGCAAAGCGCCACGGGATCGCGGTGGATCCGGAGAAGTTGCAGCGGGAACTGGGTGTGCCGGTGATCGCGACGGTGGCGCGGCGGGACCAGGGCATCCCCGCGCTGATGGATGCGGTACTGGGCGTGGCGCAGGGTACCATCACCACCACCCCTTTCCACCTGCCGGAGTACCCGGCGGAGGTGGAAGCGGCGCTGGGCGACACGGTGCCGGCTGTCGAAGCGGCGTTCCCCGGCCTGCCCAACGCGCGCTGGGTGGCGCTGCGCCTGCTGCAGGGTGATCAGGCGATCGAAACGGCGGTGCGGCAGGGGGCCCTGGGCGACATCTCGGGTCCGGGGGCCACCGCGGCCTCCAACGAGCAGGTGATGGAGCTGGCGGGGATGGTGGATACCCTCCGCTGGCGGTTGACCCACACCTTCCAGGACAATCTGGCGGCGGGGTTTCACTCTGCAGCGGAGGAGATCACCGCCCGGGTGGAGCTGCGCGGGATCAGGCGGGCCAGGTTCGACCTGGACCGGACCCTGGACCGGTTGCTGACCAGCCGGGCGTTCGGCTTCCCGATGATGCTGCTGCTGCTGACGGTGGTCTTCTGGCTCACGATCAGTGGCGCCAACGTCCCGTCGGCGTGGCTGGCCGAAGTGCTGATCGACAAGGGCCAGCCGTGGCTCAAGGGGATCGGTACCGCGGTGGGGATGCCCTGGTGGTTCAGCGGCTTCCTGTTCGACGGGGTGTATCTGGCCACGGCGTGGGTCATCAGCGTCATGCTGCCGCCGATGGCGATTTTCTTCCCGCTGTTCACCCTGCTGGAGGACTTCGGCTACCTGCCACGGGTGGCGTTCAACCTCGACGCCCTCTTTCGTCGGGCCGGCGCCCATGGCAAGCAGGCGCTGACCATGTGCATGGGCTTCGGCTGCAATGCGGCGGGGGTGGTGGCCACCCGGGTCATCGACAGTCCCCGGGAGCGGCTGGTGGCGATCATCACCAACAACTTCTCGCTCTGCAACGGGCGCTGGCCGACCCAGATCCTGATGGCCTCGATCTTTGTCGGAGCACTGGCCCCTCCCGCGATCGCCGGTCTGGTCTCCGCCGGCGCGGTGGTCGGGATCGCGGTCCTCGGCATCGTGATGATGTTCATCGCATCGTGGCTGCTCACCCGAACCGTGCTCCGCGGCGAGGCGACCACGTTCAGTCTCGAGCTCCCGCCCTACCGCCCGCCCAACATCTGGCGGACGCTGTACACCTCGCTGATCGACCGGACGCTGATCGTGCTGTGGCGTGCCGTGGTCTTCGCGGCACCGGCCGGTGCGGTCATCTGGCTGGTGAGCAACATCTCGGTCGGGGGTATCAGCCTCGCAGAGCACGTCACCGGCTGGTTCAATCCCTTCGGCGTCCTGCTCGGGCTGAATGGCGTGATCCTGCTTGCCTACGTGGTGGCGATCCCGGCGAATGAAATTGTCATCCCCACGGTACTGATGCTGACGGTACTGACGGGGCACGTGGCGGGCGTGGGGCGCAGGAACCGGTGTGATGTTCGAACTCGACTCCCCCACCGCGGTTGGCGAATTGTTGCGGGGTGCTGGCTGGACTGCGCTTACCGGGCTCAACCTGATGCTGTTCTCGCTGCTGCATAACCCCTGCAGCACGACGATCTACACCATCTACAAGGAAACCCGCAGTGTGCGGTGGACCGTCATCGCCTCACTGATGCCGGTGGCGCTCGGGTTCATCGTCTGCTTCCTGACGGCCCAGGTGTGGCGACTCTTCCTGTAATCGAGCCGGGCACCCGCCCGATGACCGATGACCCCGCGTCCCTCGCGGGGCCCATGGTGCTGCTCCGGGTGGGCGGCATGGATTGCCCCAGCTGTGCCACGCCGATCATCCGGTCGCTCGAACGGCTGCAGGGCGTTACCGGCGTCACCGTGAATGTGCTGCAGGGCGAAGTGCGGGTCGCGGTGACTGAGACGGCACCGTCGCGCACCGTGCTGGCCCAGGCAGTCACCGCCGCCGGATTCACGGTGCAGGCCGACGCGGCGCCCGTGCTGTCCCACTCCCGGGGGCCGCTGGTCTCCGCGGTGATCTCCGGTGTCACGCTCGCCGCTGCGGCCCTCGTCGGGTGGTGGGGTGCGGCACCCTGGCTGGTGCACGGCCTCCAGGGGGTCGCCATCGTGGCGGGTGCCTGGTTTGTCGCCCCACGAGGGTGGCGTGGGATCCGGAGCGGCGCGCTCGACATGCACGCGCTGATGACGATCGCGGCGGTCGGCGGCGTGCTGGTGGGTGAATGGGCGGAATCGGCGACCGCCATGTTTCTCTTCGCGGTGGCGCGGCTGCTCGAGGAATGGGCGATGGGTCGCGCCCGCCGGGCGATCGCCGGATTGATGGACCTCTCGCCCGCCGAAGCGACGCTGGTCGAGCCGCGCGGAGAGCGGCAGGTACCGAGCGAGTCGGTACCGGTCGGCGCCCTGATCCGGGTGCGTCCGGGCCAGCGGGTGCCGCTCGACGGCGTGATACACAGCGGGGTTTCGGCGCTCGACCAGGCGCCGATCACCGGCGAATCCATGCCGGTCGATCGCGGGCCCGGGGAGGTCGTCTTCGCCGGGACAATCAACCTGCAGGGCGCTCTCGATATCCGGACCACTGCCGCGTCCTCGGACACTACGCTGGCGCGGATTCTCCACCGGGTGGAAGAGGCGCAGGCCTCCCGTGCGCCACTGCAATCGCAGGTGGATCGATTCGCCCGAGTCTATACCCCCGCCGTGGTGCTGCTGGCCACCCTCGCCGCGATCCTGCCGCCCCTCTTCGGCTGGTATGGCTGGACCGAGAGTCTGACCCGCGCCCTGACCCTGCTGGTCATCGCCTGCCCTTGCGCCCTCGTCATCTCGACACCGGTTACCATCGTCAGCGCGCTGGCCGGCGCGGCGCGCACGGGGGTGCTGATCAAGGGCGGGGCGGCGCTCGAAGCGATGGCGGGAATCACCGCGGTCGCGCTCGACAAGACCGGGACGCTCACCGCCGGCCAGCCGGCCGTGACCGATCTGGTAGGCGTACCCGGCATTGCACCAGAGGAGGTGCTTCGTCTCGCGGCGGCGGTGGAGCAGCATTCGGAGCACCCGCTGGGGCGCGCCATTCTCCAGGCCGCCGGTCAGCGCGGCGTCGCTCTTCCTGCGGTGGCGCAGTTCACCGCCCTGCCGGGACGCGGCGCCAGCGCCACGGTGGAGGGGCGGGCGCTGTTCGTCGGGAACCGGCGCCTGTGCGATGAGCGTGGCGCCTGCCGCGACGATATGCATGCGGCGATGGAGCGGCTGGAGCGGGAGGGGAAGACCGCCATGCTGCTTTCGGAAGAGGGCAGGGCACTCGGTGTCATCGGGGTGGCCGACCAGGTGCGCGAGACTGCGCCGGTCGCCCTGACGGCACTGCGGACTGCCGGCCTCACCCGGCTGGTGATGCTGACGGGCGATGGTCCGGGAACGGCGCAGGCGGTCGGCGCCGCGCTCGGCATCGCCGACATCCGCGCCGGCCTGCTGCCGGACGACAAGCTCGCCGCGGTCCGGCAGCTCGAATCAGCCGGGGAGCGGGTCGCCCTGGTGGGCGACGGCATCAACGACGCGCCGGCCCTCGCCGCCGCAACGGTGGGCATCGCGATGGGTGGGGCGGGGACCCACGTCGCGCTGGAAACTGCGGACGTCGTCCTGATGGGAGATGACCTGCGACTCCTCGCCCCGACCTTTCTGCGGGCCCGTCGCACCCGCGCGATCATCGGTCAGAACATCGCGATTGCGGTCGGGCTCAAGGTGGTGTTTCTCGCGCTCGCCCTGACCGGGCACGCCACCCTCTGGATGGCGGTCGCCGCCGACATGGGTGCCAGCCTGGTGGTGATCGCCAACGGTCTTCGGGCGCTGCAAAGCGCCTCCGCTCCTTCTTCTGCCCAGGTTCCCTCATGACTGCCGAGACCCAGCGCGGAAACCTCACCCGGTCGGCCGAGGACTATCTCAAGGCGATTTATCACCTGACGGAAGCGGGCGACCCGGCCAGTACCAACCAGCTGGCCCAGGTACTGGATCTCGCGCCGGCCTCGGTGAGCGGCATGCTGCGGCGGCTGGCGGAGCAGGGGCTGGTGGAACACGAGCCGTACCGCGGAGTCACCCTGGCGCGGGACGGCCGGCGGGTGGCGCTGCGGATGCTGCGCCGGCATCGTCTCATCGAGGCCTACCTGGTGGCGCACCTCGGATACACCTGGGACACGGTGCACGACGAAGCGGAGCGTCTGGAACATGCGGTCTCGGATACGCTTGGTCGAGCGGATGGCGAAGGTGCTGGGGAACCCGCTGGAAGATCCCCACGGCGATCCGATTCCCGGGCCGGATGGCGCGCTGGCGGAGCTGGTCTACGTGCCGCTGTCGGATGTCACGGTGGGGGAGGAGGTCGAAGTACGGCGAGTCGCGACCAGCCAGCCCGACCGGCTGCGCTACCTCGGCGCGGCCGGCCTGATGCCGGGGACCCGCGTCCAGGTCACGTCGCAGGAGCCGTTTCAGGGCCCGATTCGATTGTCAGTGAATGGGAGGGAGCAGGTGATCGGTCACGAACTGGCGGGGATGCTGCTGTGTACCCGGGAGCTGGCGTAGCGCCTACTCCCGCAACGCGTCCAACAGTCGCACCAGGCGCTGGTCCCGGGCCTCCCGCAGCTCGTTCAGGTGCACGGTGTATGCCTTGTCGAGCAGGCGGGTCAGCTTCTTCTGGTCTTCCGGTTCCAGTTTCTTCCATTCCGCCAGGGTCTTGAGCACTTCTTCCTGGTCGTTGAGCATCTGCCCGATGAACAGCTCGATATTGCCCTTCCCCGAGGAGAGGTGCTCCGACAGGTGCACGCCCGAGGTGACCCAGGCGAGGGCCGGCCCGATGGACACGGCGCGGTCGACATCCTCCACATCCAGCACCCCGTCCAGTACCATCTGAATACACTCACGCCACACTGCGGCACTCAGCCGCCCGGCGATGTTGCCGGGGATTTCCTTCTTGAGCACCACAGCAGACCGGCCGAGCAGGTTCAACCAGAAGCGGATATCCTCGGTACAGGCCCCATCGGTATGCGGGCCGGGCACCAGCTCCACCAGCGGGACGAGTTCGACCGGGTGCAGTGGGTGAGCGACCAGGAATCGATCGGCCCGCTCCAGGCGGGAGGCGAGCACCGACGGGCTGAGGTTGCTGGCACTGCTGGTGATGATCGCCGCCCGGCGGGCGACCTGTTCGATGAGCTGCAGCGCCTTCTGCTTGATCGCGAGATCCTCCGGCACCGCCTCGATGATCCAGTCGGCCGATTCCACCGCCTGCAGCAGACTGCGCCCCACCCGCATCAGGTTGAGGGCATCTTCGGCAATTTGCGCCTCGGCCCGCTTGTGGCGGACCATGGCGAGCACCCGGTCGCCGATGGCATTGGCGGCGGGGGTGAGCAGCTCGGAGTCCGCATCGTAGATGGTGACGGGCCAGCCGGCGGCAATCGCGAGCGCAGCCCAGCCGCGGCCGATCTGGCCGGCGCCTACGATGGCAACTCGCGGGGTTTCGAAGCGTGTCATGGCGGTCATCTACGATAACGCAAAGAGCGGATGACGGTAAGCGGGGACGTTAGAGTCCGAGCCGCAGGCTGAGCGCCATGGTGTAATACCGGAAGGCTCCGGTGGTGCTGCTGACCGCACTGTTGGTCAGCCCGCCGGAGAGTGCCACCTCGTTGATCGTGGCCCATCGCCGGGCGATCCGGGCCTCGGCGTGCCACTCCGACTGGGCGTCGGCGCCGATGCCGATCTGCTGCGCGCCTACACCGGCGGAGAGGCGTGCGGCCCAGGCGCGGGCGCCGTAGGTGTAACTGCCGCGAACCTCGCCGACCGCGAAGCGGTCGGGTGTGAAGTACCCCGCCCCCGGGTCCGCGTAGCCCAGGACGCGCCCGAACAGGCCGAGGGCGAGGTGATTGCCGACCTGCTGGGTCAGCGCCGCCACGGCGGAGCTGCGGCGATTGCCGTCGCTCAGCCAGCCCCGGCCCGCCCCCACCCCGAGGCCGAGGCGCGGGCTCAGTTGGACGTCGGCATCCACGGAGAGTTCGTCGATATCGAGGTCCCGCCCGAGCAGCAGCGCCGTCTCATCAAAGCTGTAGTGACTGTAGCCGATACCCGCCCCGGCCCCCGGGGTAAAGCGATAGCTGGCGGAAGCGCGCCAGGTGGCGAGCGAGCGGCTGTCGGCTCCGTCGCTGGCGAGATGCCGCACCCCCAGTGCGCCAGTGAGGCTGACGGAGCCGTGATTGACCGTGGCCCCGGCCTCGGCGGAGAGCCGGGTGCCATTTCGCACCGGGTCCGATGCCTCCGCGACGCCGGCACTGGCGAAGCCACGAATGCCGGTGGCCACCAGTTGGGCGAGCGAAGCGGTCTGCCACCACAGGGTGTTCTTGTCAGAGTCGCGGCTCCAGCCAAGCGTGAGGTTCAGCTCGGGTCGAACCAGGGCGCGGATGGCGGCGTGCACCTCCTGGGCGGTCCGGTCCTTGGGGGCCAGCGCGAGGGCCCGGTTGATGGCCGCGGTGGCTTCGTCGGGCCGGCCCTGCCACTGCCGCACCTGCGCCAACCCGATGAGCGCGGGCACATAGGTGGAATCCTGCCGGATCGCCTTCTGGTAGTACTGGATCGCAGTGAGGTTGTTACCGCTCCATGCCGCGACCTGGCCTCGGCCGGTAAGCGCGGCGACCTGCTCCGGGTCCTGCTCCAGCACCGCCGCGTAGGCCTGATCCGCCTGGTGCAGTCGCCCGGCCCAGGCGAGCGTCTGCGCCTGTCCCAGGGCGATATCCTGACGGTCGGGGAACGCTGACCGGAGGGAGTCGAATCGGGCCAGCGATGCGGGGAAGCGGCTCGCCCAGGCCAGAAAGGTCGCTTCCTGCAGTCGGATATCCGGATCGTCAGGTTCATACCGCCGGGCGGTGCCCAGCAGCGCCAGCGCCGAATCGGTGCGGCCATCCCAGGCGGCGAGGATACCAAGCCGGTAGAGCGCGCGGACCGAGGTGGAGTCCTCCTCGAGGGCGCGCTCATACGCGATGCGTGCGGTGTGAAAATCGCCCGCAACCCAGGCCGTTTCACCAGCGGGTACCTGGGCGGCGAGCGACACCGGCAGCAGCAGCGTGGCCAGTGCGAGTTGGCGCAGCGTCACGGGCGGGACCAGAGCGCCTGGAGCGAATCGAACACCGGCTTCATCCGCGCATGATACTCCGGCGCCGTCCAGGTGGGCCACACCCAGGTCCGAAACTGCGACCGTCGCCATTGTCCGGCCACCGGCACGGGGAGCGCGCCGGTGAGACGCTGCTGGCCGCCGGCATGGTCCACCACCGCGATGCCCACCCGGAAGCCGTCGGTGATAGCGGTGCCGATCTCGTCACCCTCCCGCTCCTCGTAGAGGATGGTGCGGGTGGAGGGGTCGGTCACGTTGAGCAATCCCCAGGCGAGCCGCAGCTGCAGGACGCCGCGGGCCTCGTCCCAGTACCAGTCGCTCAGGGAGGATTGCGCCTCGGTCCCGTAGCGCAGCCGACCCCGGTTGTAGCCCAGCGCCGGCAGGAACCGTCCATCCCGGGTGAAGCGGGCGCGGTTGGTGATGACAAAGAGTGAATCGAAGCGTCCATCGGTCCGCGGTGCGGGAAAGGTCGGGCGATGGCGGAACCTGCCGTAGTCATCACCGTTGATGATGACATCCGCAGCGGCGTAGGGGTTGTACTCCGGCGTGATCGCGAGGTCGGCATCCGTGCTATCCCGGAACCGGGCCAGGAACTCGAAGCCGAGATCGCCCTGGATCACACCACCGGGCAGCGACTGCTGGCCGCGGTCGGGTCGGTAGGTGTCGAGCGCGATCAGGATATCCCGATCGTGCCAGGGGAAGGGTGACCCTGCGAGGCCGGCAAACTCGACCTCGACATGCAGGTAGGAGGCATCGGCATCGAGCCAGAGGCGGCGGGGCTGGCCCGGCTGGGCGCGTGGGTTGGTCTGGACGGCGGAGTCGGCTGGTTGCCGAGCCGCGTTGCCGCCGAGCCGCGGTGCCGCCGAGCCGGCATACATCCCCAGGATGCCGTAGTTCTGCTCCGCATCCATCATGTTGTGCCACAGGCGGGTGTGCTCGAGCGGGATCTCGAAGTCGATCACGATCCAGTTCTTCTTGAACCACTCGTCGATCCAGGCGAAAATGATCCCGCCGGCGGCGCCGCTCTGGCGGATCTCGCGGGTCAGTCGGGCATCGATCTGCGCCTGCGCCATCTCGTCGTGACCGCCGTGGTTCCAGCCCTGCGGCTGGAGGTGGGCCATGCCGCGGCTCGACGGGACGCCGTATTCCGAGATCAGCAGCGGGACCCCGGCGTGATGGCGCTTGAGGTCGCGCAGGTAGCCGAAGTAGTTCGACCGACCTTCGGCGGAGTGGGCGGTATCGTACACCGGGTCGTACAGCATGAAGTCGGGGTAGTACGGATAGGCGTGGTAGCTGGCGAACCACCCCGCCGGATTCTTCGGCGTCGCGCGGATCAGCATCGCATCGAGCCCGATCGCATCGTTCTCGTATTCGATCGGATCGCGTGGCAGTTCCCGGCCCACCTTCTTTCGCCAGGCCGTTTCCTCTTTGCCCGTGGCTTCGGTAACGTGGAACAGCGGGTCGAGGGTTGGCCAGTTGGTGTACGCGATGGGGCGAATGGTGTTGTAGTGCTCAACCTCGTAGCCGACGAGATAATCGCACTGTTCTGCCATCCAGATGTCGGAGGCGGAGGCGCCGGGACGGGTGGTCAGGTAGCGACCACGCCAAGCTGTCGGACGCGGATGCCGCGCATCGAATTCCTTGACCGCGTACGGTTCCCACTCGCGACCGATGATATAGCCGAGGACCCAGGGGGAGACGTCGGTGTCGTAGCGGCCGCTGGCGTGGCCGGGCCGAGGAGGAATCGCGATCCGGCCATGCAGCAGGTCCACCACCCGATTCATCTCGGCCCGGAACTGTCCTCGCCATTCGGGGTCGTTGAAGTCGTGCTCCGGCGGCAGTTCGGTCCAGACGCCATGGATCAGCCAGAGCCGCTGGGTGGGGTGGGTCGTGTTCCACCCATGCAGTGCCCGGTAGAACGCCGGTGGCAGGATGGTGTAGAGCCGCAGCGTGTTGGCATGCATGCGGGCCATGGTATCGAGCCAGCCGGCGTACAGCGCCGAATCCTGGGGGAATTCGGAGGGGAATTTCCCCGGCAGGGCGACTCCCATGTTGACGCCATTGATATAGAAGCGGCGCCATCCCTTCCCGGCGGGGATCTCGAAGAAGTCGCCCTGCACTCGGGCATCCACCCGGAGGGTCGCCGGGCGGCGCGGCGTGCCAGGGCGGGGGCCGCGCTGCCAGTCGGGGTCGAGCCCGGTCAGGATGTCGCTGGTGGCGGTATTGTCGGGATGCAGGACGATGGCGCGTCGAGCGGCCCGGAGTGCGGCGGCGGTGTTGCCGGCGCGGTACCGGGTGAGGGTCAGGCCATCCCAGCCATCCCCATTGGTGCTGTCGGCCTCGACCACCACCGTGAAGAGCGAATCGGCCTCAGCGGTGCGCCCCAGCCGCAGCGCGGCGTATCCTCGGCCGACCTTGGCGTCGAGGTTGGCCTCGCACAGACTATCGGCGGCCGCGAACCGCGCCGCCGCGCTCGTCATGGAGTCGGCCCGGTAGGCCCGCCACCCCTCGGCCACCAGCGTGGCGGCCTCCGGCGGACAGGGGGGCGACAGCGGTCCGGCGACAGATCCGGGAGCGGTGGCGACCAGGCCGGCGATGGTAGCGCAGAGCAGGAAACGGGGGTGTAGATTCGTGGCCATGAGGGTGATCAATCATAGCCGGACCAGCCACACAGCGAGACAGGTCGCATGAGCGAGACAACGGTGGAGTCAACCCGGGCACTCGGGCGGGCCCTGATCGATGAATTCGGGCGGGGATGGTCGAAGGGAAAGGTCGAAATTCAGATGTCGGTGTTCGCCGAGAACCCCGTCTTCATCGAGACGCCGTTCTCGTCCCCGATCAACGGACTCGATGGCATCCGGGCCTACTGGGCGGACATTCCCCTGAACCAGTCGGAGATCACCTTCACCTCAGGTGAGATCTTCGCGGTGGGGCCGTGGTTCTCGGCCGAGTTCAAGTGCACCTTCCGCCGCCGCCGGACCGGCGAGTGGGTGGATGCCCGGGGCGCGATCTTCTGCGAGACCGATGGCCAGAAGATCACCGAGATGCGGATGTACTGGCACCGGCAATAGAACAGACGGGGAAGTGGAACGGGAGAACAGACGGGGAACAGGAGAACGGGGAAGAGGGAACTGGTCTTGCCCCGCCGTCATTGCGAGGAGGCCGCTTGCGGCCGACGAAGCAATCTCCCCGCTGCCCCTTCCGTTCCCTCTTCCCCGTTTCCCCGTTCCCCCGTTCTCCCTAAGGGACTTCCTCGCGCCGGGTCGCGCTGCGCGCTCCCAGGGGCGCTCGGTCGCCCGTTCCCCCGCTCCCCTTTACCCCCCGCTGCTCCTCCACATAGGCCAGCGCCCAGTCGAGGTAATCCGGCGAGCGCAGGCCGATCAGCTGGGCCGCTTCCACCGCATCGTCCTGCTCCATCCCGTGATCCAGCATGAGGTACGCCACCATCGCCCCGCCGACCCGATTGGCGCTGGCGCAGTGGACCAGGATCTTGTCATCCTTGTGGCTCCGCAGCACCCCCAGAAAGCGCTCCATCAGCGGCGGGTCGAGCCGTGTCATCGGGCCGATCGGGATGTTGACATACTCCATCCCCAGCGCGGCGACCACCTTCGGCTCGTCGAGTGGCCGCGGCTCTGAGGGTTCCCGCAGGTCGACCACCACCGTCACACCCGCTTCCTTGAGTGCCCGGAAGTTGGCCTCGGTGGGCTGACCGCCGGTGACGATGTTGGGGAGCGGCTGGCGGGCGTTGATCACGCCGGAGAGGGCTTCGACCATCGATGGGCCTGCGCATTCAGAGTGAAGGTGTGCCTGCGACCGGATGCAAACTATAACCACCGCTCCGGAGTGGTGGGCCCGCGGGATACCCTGTCTCCGGCCACCGCTCACCGAGTACCTTGCACCCGCCCCCGCTCAGGAGCTGCGCTGCCGCCATGATCTGGATGATCGCTCTCGGTTCCGCCCTTGGTGGCGTCAGCCGCTACCTCCTCGGTGGCTACGTCCAGCGCTGGGCCGGAGCCGCCTTTCCGCTCCACACGCTGCTCATCAATATCACCGGCTCCTTCCTGCTCGGCTTCCTGTACCGCTACGGCGCCGATTCAACCGCGCTGAGCCCCGAGCTCCGCGCCATGCTGACCATCGGGTTCTGCGGCGGCTATACCACCTTCTCCACCTTCAGCGTCGAGACGGTTCGGCTGCTGGAGGATGGCGCGAGTGGCAAGGCGATCGCCTACGTCCTGCTCAGCGTGCTGGTGTCGCTCGGGGCGGCGTTCGTCGGCATGTGGGCCGGCGGTCGGCGCTGACTCCCCGCCATTCATCGCTCGGCTAGATTCCGCCATGCCCCGGATCGCTATCGTCCAGTTCCGCCCCGACAAGGGTGCCTACGCCGCCAATCTCGAGCGGCTGGGCGCGATCTTCCGCGAAGTCGCGGTCTGGCCGGAGCTGCCGGAACTCCTGGTGCTGCCGGAAGCGGCACTCACCGGCTACTTCCTCGAGGGCGGCACCCAGGAGTTGGCCCTGTCGGCCGAGCAGCTCTACGCCGACCTCGCCCGGATCCACACCGCCAGCGGCGCCCCGCCCTTCGACGTCGCAGTCGGGTTCTATGAGGTCTGGCGCAATCACCTGCACAACTCCGCGCTCTACGCCTCGCTCGGCGGGAGCGACGCCGGCATCCGTCACGTGCATCGCAAGGTGTTCCTGCCGACCTATGGCGTCTTCGACGAGGAGCGGTTCGTCGAGCCGGGTCGTAGTGTGCAGGCGTTCGATACCCGCTGGGGCCGGGCCGCCATGCTGGTGTGCGAGGATGCCTGGCATTCGCTGACGCCGACCATCGCGGCGCTTGATGGTGCCCAGGTCATCCTGATCCCGAGTGCGACCCCGGCGCGCGGGCTGCTGCCGCGGGAGCAGGGCCCCTCCCGTCCCACCAACCTCGATCGCTGGGACCGGTTGGCGCAGGGGATCGCCGAAGAGCATGGGGTCTACGTCGTCGTCTCGCACCTGGTCGGGTTCGAGGGCGGGAAGGGGTTTGCCGGCGGGTCGATCGTCGCCGGTCCACGGGGGAATGTGCTGCTGCACGCCCCCCTGTTCGAGCCGGCGGTGGCTGCGGTCAATCTCGAGTTCGACGAGATCACCCGCGCCCGGGCGGAAGCACCGCTCCTGTCGGATCTCCAGGTACGGCTGCCGCATCTGCTGGAGAGTTTGCGGGAGGCGGGCAACAGCGAATCGAGGGTCAAAAGTCGTGGCGTCGAGGGCGGTCCCCTTGACGCTCGACCCTCGACGTCGAGGAGCCCTGCCCACTCATCGACCAGCGACAGTCCCAACCCCCTCGCCATCGATCCCGAGCTCACCCGCACCTGGCTGGTGCAGTTCATCCGCGATGAGATCACCCGCCGGCGCGGCTTTCAGCGCGTGGTGCTCGGGCTCTCCGGCGGGGTGGACAGTGCACTGGTGGCGTTCCTCGCGGCTGAGGCGCTGGGCAAGGACAACGTGACGGCGATCCGGATGCCGTACCGCAGTTCGAGCCGCGAAAGCCTCGATCATGCGCAACTGGTGATCGACCAGCTCGGAATTCCCAGCCGGACGGTGGATATCTCCGCCGGGGTGGACGGGATTGCCGGTGCGATCGGTGGCGACAGCTCCCCCAGCCGTCGCGGCAACATCATGGCGCGGATGCGGATGATCACGCTGTTCGACCTGTCCGCCGAACTGCAGGCGCTGCCACTCGGTACTGGCAACAAGACCGAGCGCCTGTTCGGCTACTTCACCTGGCATGCCGACGACTCGCCACCGGTGAACCCGATCGGCGACCTCTTCAAGAGCCAGGTCTGGGCCCTCGCCCGCCACCTCGGTGTGCCCGACGTGATCGTCAGCAAGCCGGCCACCGCCGACCTGATCCAGGGCCAGACCGATGAGGGCGACTTCGGGATCTCCTATCCCCGCGCCGACCTGATCCTGCACTGGCTGCTGCAGGGCTACCATTCGCCCCAGATCGAACCACTCGGCTTCACCGCGGCCGAGGTGGCGCTGGTGCAGAAGCGACTGGAATCGACCCACTGGAAACGCCGGTTACCCACCGTGGCGATGCTCAGTCAGACCGCCATTGGGGAGTACTATCTGCGGCCGGTGGATTACTGAGGGCGGGGAGAGGAACGGGGAACGGGGAACAGGGAGAGGAAGAGGGAACGGGTGCGGCTTCCGCTGTCATTGCGAGGAGGCCGCTTGCGGCCGACGAAGCAATCCTCCAACCTCCGAGCCGTTCCCCGTTCCCCGTTCTCCATTCCCCGTTCCGGAGATTGCTTCGTCGGGCTGCGCCCTCCTCGCAATGACGGCAGCCGTCCACCTGTTCCCCATTCTCACTATGACCGCTGAATCCCACCCGATGTCCTTCTCCCGCGCCGAGCTGACGACGCTGGTCATGCCCCACATGCAGAATGTGCTGGGCGACCTCTTCGGCGGGCACCTGCTCTCGCTGGTGGACCAGGCGGCGGCGGTCGCGGCGATCCGGCACGCCGGTGGCCCGGCGGTCACCGCCAGCTTTGACCGGGTCGACTTTCGCGAGCGGATCAAGGTGGGCGCGCTGGTGATCTGTACCGCGCGGGTCGACTACGTGGGCAACAGCTCCATGGATGTTTCGGTCGAGGTCTACGCCGAGGATGTGCCGACCGGGGTCCGGCGGCATACCCATACGGCGCATGTCGTGTTTGTGGCGATCGACGCGATGGGCAAGCCCAAGCGGGTCCCCCGCCTGATCCCGGAGACGGACGAAGAGAAGGATCGCTACGAAAAGGCGATGCAGCATCGCATGGGGCGCGGCGCTTGAGCGACGCGGGGATCGTTGCCGTCCTCAGCGGCGGCGGGGCGAAGGCCTCGGCCCACCTCGGCGCATTCCGGGCGCTGGAGGAGGCGGAGCTGCTCCCGTCCCACCTGGTGGGCACCTCAATGGGCGCCGTCTTTGCCGCGCTCTTTGCCTCGGGGCTCACCGCGAAGGAAGCGATGCACCGGATCGGTATGGTGGGGGAGCGGGATATCGTGCGGGCCGAGCCATTCGCCTTCGTGCGAGGGCTGTGGGCCCGGTCGCTGCTGCAGCCGGTGCCATTCCGCCGGGCGCTCGAGCGGATGGTGCCGGTCCGGTCGTTCCGTGAGCTCACCATTCCGCTGACTGTCACCGCGGTCTCGCTCGACACCGGCGCCCTGACGCTCTTTGGCGCCGGGGGACGCGACATCCCGCTCATCGACGCGCTCTGCGCCGGCAGCGCCCTGCCGGTGTTCCTCCCCCCGGTGGTGATCGACGGCCAGCGTTACGCTGACGGCGGCTTGCGGGCCGTCCTGCCCCTGGAGACCGCGCTGCTCTTTCCGGCGCGGCTGGTCATCGCGGTGGATGTTGGCTCCGGGTTCGATGAAGGCACCTCGGCCGGCCCCGGCCTGCCGGCGATCATCCAGACTCACTCCGAGGCCACCGGGATCCTGATGGCGGGGCAGACGGCGCAGACCCTCGCCCTGTGGCGCGCCAGTACCAGCCGCCCCCCGCTGCTGTACGTCCGGCCGAGGATCGAGAAGGGGGCGACTTTCCGGGTAGACCAGGTGCAGCGGTACATAGAAGAAGGGTATCGCGCGACCCGAACTGTGCTTGCGGGCTTGAATTCGGCGGCTGGGGCGCCAGATTGACGGTCAACCGGAGGCGAGGCGTCAGGGATCAGGCGTTGTCCGCCACTGTTCCCGGCCCCTGAAGCCCGTTGTCTTACTGCTCTAACCCTGGACTCCGCATTCCATGAAAGCCTCTGACGCCATGGTCCCCAGTCCCTTCGTCGCCGTGGCCAACGCCTCGGCCAGCGAAGTGGCGATCATGTTCAAGACCCGGAACATCTCCGTGGTGCCGGTCGTGGACGACCACCGCACCCGTCTCTTCCTCGGCGCACTGAGCGACCGGGATCTGGTGACCCGGTGTCTCGCCGCCGGGAGCGATCCGCTGCAGACCCGGGCCGATGCCATGATGCGGACCGACAGCGCGGTCGTCGATCCCGATACCGAGCTCGATGGCTTCACGCTCTATATGAACCAGGACCCATCGGAGCTGCACCTCCGTCCCACGATCACCGTGGTCGACACCGAACATCGTGTCATCGGCTTCATCAGCCACCCGGAGCTGGTCGCCGGACTCAAGATCGTCTGGCGCTGACCATGGGGCTCTACTACCTGGCGCACATCCTCGGCTTCACCCTCTGGTTGGGTGGCGGCTTCGCCTCGACGGTGCTGGGCATCCGCAGCCGGAAGGAAGACCGGAGCGCCCTCGAGGTCCTCCTCCGGCTGCAGCGTGCATTCCAGGCCAATCTGATGCTGCCCGGGATCCTGCTGACCCTCTTCTCGGGGATCTACCTCAGCCTCCCCGCCGCCCGCGCCGCACAGCCCAGCTCCTGGCTGATGGTGATGCAGGGCTGCGGCCTCCTCGCCGCGCTGCTCTACTTCTTCGTCGGTCGCCCCACCTCGGCCCGCATGATGCGCATCTCCGCGTTCGGCGAGACCGCCCCGCTGTTCGACGCCCTGCGGAATCGCGCGGCCACCGTCGGGATGATCACCGGGATGCTGGGCCTGCTTGCCCTGATCGGCGGAGTATTGCATAAGTACGGCGTCTGAATACAGCAGGTGAGAAAAGCAGGTGAGGGAAGCGGGTGAGAAAAGCAGGTGAGGGAAGCAGGTGAGAAAAGCAGGTGAGGGAAGCGGGTGAGAAAAGCAGGTGAGGGAAGCGGGTGAGGGAAGCGGGTGAGGGAAGCGGGTGAGAAAAGCAGGTGAGGGAAGCGGGTGAGAAAAGCAGGTGAGGGAAGCGGGTGAGGGAAGCGGGTGAGGGAAGCGGGTGAGGGAAGCGGGTGAGGGAAGCGGGTGAGGAAGCGGGTGAGGGAAGCGGGTGAGAGAAGCAGGTGAGAGAAGCGGGTGAGAAAAGCAGGTGAGGGAAGCGGGTGAGAACTCACCGGAAATCCTCACCCGCAGTTCTCACCTGCCGGTCTCACCCGCCGTTCTCACCTGCAGTTCTCACCCGCAGTTCTCACCTGCCGGTCTCACCCGCCGTTCTCACCTGCAGTTCTCACCCGCCGTTCTCACCTGCCGGTCTCACCCGCCGTTCTCACCCGCCGTTCTCACCTGCCGTTCTCACCCGCCGTTCTCACCCGCCGTTCTCACCCGCCGTTCTCACCCGCAGTTCTCACCCGCAGTTCTCACCTGCAGTTCTCACCCGCCGTTCTCACCCGCCGTTCTCACCTGCAGTTCTCACCCGCGGTTCTCACCCGCCGTTCTCACCTGCAGTTCTCACCCGCAGTTTTCACCTGCTTCTCTCACCTGCCTTCCACATGATCTCACTTCTCGTCTACAAACTGATCCATCTCGTCGGCATCATCATGGCCATGGCGGCGCTGGGTGGAGCGGCGCTCTACGCGATGGCGGGGGGCAGCCAGGAGAAGGGCGCCAGCGGCCGCCGAGTGCTGGCCATCTTCCATGGCATCGGCGTGTTCCTGGTGCTGCTGGGCGGGTTCGGGATGCTCGCGCGCCTCGGTATCGTCCACGGCGGGGGCTTTCCCGGCTGGATCTGGGTGAAGCTGACGATCTGGGTTCTGGTGGCGGGGGCCCTCTTTCTCCCGCGCCGGCGCCCGGCCTCTGCCCTGCCGCTCCTGCTGGCCCTGCCGGTCCTGGGCGGTCTCGCGGCCTACATGGCGATCTACAAGCCGTTCTAGACCGGGTGAGAACAGCGGGTGAGAACAGCGGGTGAGAACCGCGGGTGAGAACTGCGGGTGAGAACTGCGGGTGAGGGAAGCGGGTGAGAACTGCGGGTGAGGGAAGCGGGTGAGAACAGCGGGTGAGGGAAGCGGATGAGAACTCACCTGCCGTTCTCCCCCGCCGTTCTCCCCCGCCGTTCTCCCCCGCCGTTCTCACCCGCTTCTTTCACCGGCAGTTCTACACCCCTTCCGCACCGGACACACCCCACAGCGTGCCACCCGCGCCGTACAGATCAGCGCACCCAGTTCCATGATCCCCTGATTGAAGGCCCAGGCCGCGGCGCCGGCGCGCGGCACCAGCGCCGCACCGGTCGCCCAGATGCGATGATCGCCGGCAGTGCCTCGCGCCCGGGGGTGGAAAGCGCGACGGATCACGCGGGAGACGTTGGTGTCGACCGCCGGTGTGCTCTGTTCGAACGCGAATGTCGCGACCGCGCCTGCGGTATAGCGGCCCACGCCGGGGAGCCCGCGCAGGACCTCGGGATCGTCCGGAATCTCCCCGTCGTGTTCCTCCACCACCAGTTGCGCCAGCCGGTGCAGGTTCGCGGCGCGCCGGTAGTAGCCCAACCCCTGCCACATTTCCTTGACCTGGCTGGGCGCGGCGTCGGCGAGGGCGTGCACCGTCGGGTAGCGGGCCAGGAACCGGGGGTAATACTCCGTCACCCGCGAGACCTGGGTCTGCTGCAGCATGAATTCCGACACCAGCACGTGGTAGGGATCCCGGGTCCGGCGCCAGGGCAGGTCCCGTCCCTCGCGCCGGAACCAGCGGAGCAGGCGGCGGCGGAACAGCGGTATTTCTGGAGCGATTCGAGGCATCAGGAGTGGCTGGCCGAGGGGCTGGCGGGTGGAGATTTCCCGCCGGCGGCGCAGGCGGTGGCCGTAAGCTATGACCTTCAGCGGGACCGGACTATCCTACAACGGCACCCCGCCGGCCGTCGGGGACCTGCCACTAAGCCGTAACCGCTGCTCTCTACGAGGTTTGTCGACGCATGACCGCGCCGTCCGCCACCATGAATATCCGCCGGTCACTGGGGCGGAAGACCCTCACGGGCCTGGCCCATGTGGGCCGGCTGTCACGCATGGTGGTCGACCTCGTGCGTGGTCTGACCGAGGTGCGGGTCTGGGTGCCGCGGGCGATGGACGAGGCGTTCAGCATCGGGGTGGGCAGCCTGCCGATCATCCTGCTGGTGGCGGGGTTCGCCGGCGCGGTGACCGCGCTCCAGACCGGCTACCAGTTCACCGGGAACATTCCGCTCTACGTCGCCGGCTCGCTCATCGTGGAATCGGTGGTGCTGGAGCTTGGCCCGGTCCTGACTGGCCTCATCCTGGCGGGCCGCATCGGCGCGCGCTACGCCGCCGAACTGGGCACCATGCGGGTGACCGAACAGATCGATGCGCTGGAAACCCTGGGCCGATCGCCAGCGAGTCATCTCATCGTGCCGCGGGTCGTCGCGGGGCTCATCATGATCCCGGTGCTGGTCATCATCGCCGACGTCACCGGCGTGCTGGCGGGATGGGCCGCGGTGCAGGCGGTGCTGCCGGTGACCAATACCGATTTCGCCTACGGCGCGCGGGTCTTCTGGCACCCCTTCGATGCGTATTACTCGGTGATCAAGGGATTCGCCTTCGCGATCTCGATCACCGTGGTCTCCTGCTACTTCGGCTTCAGCACCGAACAGGGCGCCGAAGGCGTGGGCAAGTCGACGACCGGCGCGGTGGTCGTCAGCTCGGTGCTGATCCTGCTGCTCGATACCCTGCTGGCCAAACTCCTGCTTGCCGCCCCAATGATCGTACTCGAGGACGTCCACAAGCGATTCGGCACCCAGGTCGTGCTCGACGGGGTCAACTTCACCGTGCAGGATGGTGAGACCCTCGCCCTGCTGGGGCCCTCCGGCACCGGCAAGAGTGTGCTGCTCAAGCATATCGTCGGGCTGATCAAGCCCGATTCCGGGCGGGTACTGGTCGACGGGAAAGAAGTGGCGCTGCTCAAGCGGGACGCCCTGCGGGACCTGCGCTCCACCATTGGATACGTCTTCCAGAATGGTGCGCTGTTCGACTCGATGACGGTGTACGAGAACGTCCGGCTGGGGATCACCAACGAGGACCAGTTCCGGGACAAGGCCTACTGCGACGAGCGGATCGCGCGGTCGCTCCAGCTGGTCAATCTCACCCCGGACACCGCCGACAAATATCCGGCCCAGCTCTCGGGCGGCATGCGGAAGCGGGTGGGAATCTCGCGGGCCATTGCCGGCACCCCGAAATATCTGCTGTACGATGAGCCCACCTCGGGCCTCGATCCGGTCAATTCGGACATCATCGACGAGCTGGTGAAGCGGCTGGCCGGCGAGCTGGGTGTGACCAGTGTGACCGTCACCCACGATGTGCGCGGTGCCTTCCGGGTCGCTGATCGGCTGGCGCTGCTGACCAGCGGCAAGGTGGTGCAGCAGGGCACCCCCAGGGAATTCATGGAATCGACTAATCCGACGGTGCGCGAGTTCCTCGAGCGCGACTTCGGCAACCTCAACTTCGCCGCCTGAGCTATGGATCTGCACTATCAGAAGGAAGTCGGGGTCGGCACCATGGTGCTGCTGGGCATCGGCCTGTTCATCGGCGGGACGATGTGGCTCAAAGGGATCGGGTTCAACCACGATGAACGCACCGCGATCGTGCAGTTCGCCGATGCCGGTACGCTGAAGAAGGACAACCCGATCACCGTTTCCGGGGTGGCCGTCGGACGGGTGCTCGCGGTGAAATTCGTGGAGCCGGGCAAGGTGCTGGTGACAGTGACCCTGCCACCGACGCTGCCGGTGTACACCGATGCCACCGCCAAGGTCGATGCCGGCATCTTTACCAGCGATGCCCGGGTGCTGCTGACGACCGGGGCGCCACCGGCCGCGCCGCTGCCCAACGGTGGCACCATCCGGGGGATCACCGATGTCGGCCTCTTCGCCAAGGGGAGCGCCCTCGCCGATCGGGCCGACTCGGTTCTGCTCGGGCTCCAGATGGTCGCCAACCAGCAGACCGCCGACAATCTGCAGCGGAGTCTCAAGGCGATGGAGCAACTGTTGACGACGCTCAACAAGACGCTGCCGGCCACCAGCGCCGAAGCGACCAGGAGCATGGTCGCCCTGCGCCACCTGACCGAGCACATGGACAGCACCATCGGCTCGCTGCCGCTCGCCAGCACCCTGAGCCGGGCGGACACCCTGTCGCAGAATCTCTCGACCATGTCGATCCAGCTCGCTGCCACCGGTGCCCGGCTCGATACGCTACTCCAGCTGGTGACCTCCGGCCAGGGGACCCTCGGCAAATTCGCCACCGACAGCGGGCTCTACGTCGACTCCCGCGCCACGGCGCAGTCGCTCAAGCTGCTGCTCGACGAACTGGCCAAGCACCCGGGCAAGATCCAGGTGCAGGTGAAGCTGTTCTGAAGCAGGGGAGAACAGCGGGTGAGGACGGCAGGTGAGAACAGCAGGTGAGAACGGCAGGTGAGAACGGCAGGTGAGAACAGCGGGTGAGAACGGCAGGTGAGAACAGCGGGTGAGAACGGCAGGTGAGAACAGCAGGTGAGAACGGCAGGTGAGAACAGCGGGTGAGAACGGCAGGTGAGAACAGCAGGTGAGAACAGCAGGTGAGAACAGCAGGTGAGAACGGCAGGTGAGAACAGCAGGTGAGGCCCGGATTCACCTGCCTCACTCACCCGCACTTCTCACCAGCATTTTTCACCTGCTGTCCTCACCCGCACTTCTCACCCGCATTTTTCACCTGCTGTCCTCACCCGCCCTTCTCACCCGCCCCTCTCACCCGCATCTTTCACCCGCATCTTTCACCCGCAATTCTCACCTGCTTCCCCGGTCTCCGTTTTGCCCAACTCCCCCCGTCCCCTCAGCTACAAATTCACCGAGGCACTGCTCTACGCCGGGGAGATCCATGGCCGGCAGCGGCGGAAGGGCGGCATTCCCTTCATGGCGCACCTGCTGGGCGTGACGTCGATCGTGCTCGAGGACGGCAGTGATGAGGAGGTCGGGATCGCGGCGCTGCTGCACGACGCGGTGGAGGATCACCCGCAGGGTGGGGCGACGGAGAAGGAGATTCTGCAGCGCTTCGGACCGCGGGTGCACCGCATCGTGCTGGGGTGCACCGATACCGACCCGTCCGGTGCGCTGGGGATGAGCTGGGAGGAGCGGAAGGAGGGCTTCATCGCCCGACTGCGACTCGAAACCGATCCCGATGTGATCCGGGTAACCGCCGCCGACAAGGTCTACAACGCGCGATCGATCATCAATGATTTGCGTCTGGTCGGCGAAACCGTCTGGTCACGCTTCAGCGTGCCGCGTGAGAAAACGCTGTGGTACTACCGGGCCGTCACCGATGCGCTGGAGCACGCCATGACCCGGATCCCGCGCTCACCGAAGAGCCCATCGCGTATCGTGCGGGAACTGGCGGGCATCGTCGGCGCGATGGAGCGCGGCGTCAAACAGGAGTTCTGACTCCCTCGCCCGCTGTTCTCACCCGCCGTTGGTCATGGGCTCGCCCGTGCGGTCCCTCCACGCGCTCGGCGGCTTGGTGATTCCACGGCATCACGCGCCACGAAGGGCGCCGCCACGCGCCTTCCGGGACCCGCCCGGCCTCGCCTTCACCCGCCGTTCATACCTGCTGTTCTCACCCGCTTCCCTCACCCGCCGTTCTCACCTGCCTGCTTCTCACCTGCTGTTCTCACCCGCTTCCCTCACCCGCCGTTCTCACCCGCTTCTTCTCACCCGCTGTTCTCACCCGCCGTCCTCCACCTGCTTCAAACGGCACCTCAATCTCAAACCCGTCCCGCGCGATGGCCGTCTCGGGAAAGACTGCGCGCGCCTCTGCCAGCAGTTCCGGCGCTTCCCGGCTGTAGCGCGGGCTGATATGGGTCAGCACCAGCCGCTTCACTGCCGCCGCTCGCGCCACCTCGGCCGCTTCCCGGGCGGTGGAGTGCCCGGTCTCGCGGGCCCGGGCGGCATCGGTGTGGCTGAAGGTCGCCTCGTGCACCAGCAGGTCGGCGCCATGCGCCACGTCGCGTAACGAGGCAACGGGCCGAGTATCGCCGGAGATCACCACCCGCCGGCCGGCGCGTGGCGCACCCACCAGTTCAGCCGGCGTGACGACTCGGCCGTTATCGAGGGTGATCGACTCCCCCTTGTGGATCTTGCCCCAGAGCGGGCCCTCGGGGATCCCCATCTCCCGCGCGAGGTCGGGATTGAACCGGCCGAGCCGAGTGTGCTCGACCAGGGCGTATCCCACCGTCTCGGCACGGTGCTCGGTGGGGAAGGTGACGATGTCGTAGTCATCCCGCTTGAGCACATCCCCTGCCGTCAGTTCTACGATTTCGACCGGGAACTTCACCCGTTCGAAGCCGAGTCGCAGTGACTCCTCCAGGATCCGCTTCGCCCCTTTAGGGCCGTACAGCGTGATGCCGTCGTTCGGATCCCGCTCGGCCCCGCCGAAGATGTTGAGCAGCCCGAGGGTCCGCAGCAGTCCGGTCACGCCGAGGAAGTGGTCGGAATGGAAGTGGGTAAAGAAAATCTCGCGAAAGGTAAAGCTCACCCCGTAGCGCATCATCTGCCGCTGGGTGCCCTCGCCACAGTCGAACAGCATCGTTTCTCCCTCGCGGACCAGCGCGAGCGAGGCGACGTTGCGGTCAATGGTCGGACAGGCAGCACCCGTGCCGAGGAAAGTCAGCTTGAGCATGGGGACGAATCTAACCCGAGCCGGGGCGGGGTACGTGTACGCGGGTACGTGGGAAGAGGGGAACGGGGAACGGGGAACGGGGAACGGGGAAAGGGGGAAGAGGGGGAACGGGGAACGGGGAAAGGGGGAACGGGAGGAACGGGGAACGGGGAACGGGGAGGGGGAACAGCCCTACTTGAAACCCGGGCGTGCGATCCTCCGTATTTGACCAGAAATAGAATCGGGTCAAACAAGTCTCCTGTTCTCCCTAAAGAGACTTCCTCGCGCCGGGTCGCGCTGCGCGCTCCCTTGGGCGCTCGGTCGCCTGTTCCCTGTTCCGTGTTCCCTGTTCCCTGGACTCCATGCCCGCTGCCCTCGCTGCCGATATCTCCGATCGCCTGCTCGACGCCGCTGACCGGCTGCTCGCCCGGGAGGGCTTCGCCCGGATGACCGTCGAGACCCTGGCCCGGGAAACCGGGATCGGGAAAGGCTCCGTCTACCTCCTCTATCCCAGCAAGCGGGAGGTGGCCCTGGCCTGTATCGACCGGAACGCGGCCCGGGTGCGGGAGCGGCTGGCGGATATTGCCGCCGAACCGACCACCGCCGGCTACCGGCTGCGCTCGATGCTGCATGAACGGGTGATGATCCGGTTCGACTACGCCCGGACCCATTCCGAGAGTCTCGATGCGCTGCTGGCGGCATTCCGCGGGGACCTGCTCGAGCGGCGCTGGCGCCAGTTCGCCCTCGAGGCCCGGCAGCTCTCCCACGTGATCGAACAGGGGATCGCGGCCAGGGAGTTCCGGCCCCAGCCTGCGCTGTCGATCGCGGAGTCGCTGGTGACCGCGACCAACGCCCTGCTTCCCTTCTCGCTCAGCGTGTCCGAGCTGGGCCGTCGATCCACCGTCGCCGCCCGGGTGGATCGACTGGTCGCCGTGCTGCTCGGCGGGCTGGGCCGTACTTCCAACACACCCCGGAGTGAGTTGTCATGACATCGTTCCGTCAGTACCTCATCGCCCCGATGGTCGTCGCCGGATCCATTGCAGCCATGACCAGCCCGGCGCTCGGCCAGTCGGCGCTGACCGCCGCCGAACGGACTCAGGTGGTCGACTCCCTGGCCAGTACACTCATTGGCCGCTACGTCTTCGCCGATGTCGGCACCCGTCTCGCCGCCGATCTGCGGGCCCGGCTGGCCCGGGGCGAGTACGACAGCCAGACCGATGGCAATGCGTTCGCCGACAAGCTGACCGCCGACATGCGCGCCATCGCGCACGACGGGCACCTGAACGTGCGCTGGACCGAGGGAGAGGACTCGCCGCTCAACGAGAAGCCGACGGCGGAGGAAGAGGCTCGGCGGGAACTGTGGGCCAGGAACGTGAACTACGGTTTCGACAAGCTGGAGCGGATGACCGGCAATGTCGGCTACCTCGAGATCCGCGGCTTCATGCCCGTCGCCATGATGAAAGCCACCGCGCTGAACGCGATGCGCTTCCTCGGCAACAGCGACGCGCTGATCATCGACCTGCGGCGGAATGGCGGCGGCGAACCCGCGGCGGTGGCGCTGCTCTCCACCTGGCTCTTCCCGAAGGGGAAGAAGGTCCACCTGAACGACCTCTGGTGGCGCGACGGGAACCGCACGGAGCACTTCTATACTGATCCGAAGCTCAATGTGCCGCGGTTCACTGGCCCGGTGTACGTGCTGACCAGTAAGCGCACCTTCAGTGCGGCCGAGGAGTTCACCTACAACCTCAAGCAGCTCAAGCGCGCCACCCAGGTCGGTGAGACCACCGGCGGTGGGGCCAACCCGGGCGAAGGGGTGACACTGAACCCCAACTTCGGGGTGTTCATGCCGACCGGCCGGGCGATCAACCCGATCACCAAGGACAACTGGGAAGGGAAGGGGAATGTCCCCGAGGTGCCCACCAGCGCTGATGCCGCGCTCGGAACGGCGCACAAGCTGGCGCTCAAGGCGCTGCTGGATGCCTCGAAGGATCCCGACATGCGTCAGGGGTATGCGAGGGCACTGGAACAGCTCGGGAACTAGTCAGCTCCGGTGTTGCCTGCGGCGCTCAACGCAGAGGCGCAAAGGATCGGACAGAGAGTTCGCAGAGGAATCCTGCGCGGGGAGACTTTTTGGGGTGGGCTCCGGTGCAAACAGAGCCCCGGCGTTGCCTGCGGCGCTCAACGCAGAGGCGCAAAGGATCAGACAGAGAGGTCGCAGAGAAATCCTGCGAGGGGGCTTTTAGGGTGGGCTCCGGTGCAGAGCCCATCCCGGCTCGTGTCTCCCCACCGTTGGGCGCTTACCTCGGTCCCACCTTCAAAAAGTCCTGCGAAGAGGCCTCTGCGAACCTCGCAGTTGTGTTCCTCTGCGCCTCTGCGTTGAGCGCCGCAGGCAACTCGGAGCCGGTGCGCCGAAGACAAATCAGACTCTACAGCAGTTTCGGCTCGAACGACGCGATGTAGCGCGGCACATCGAACTTGTCCTTCGCCGCCCGCAGCGACTGATACCGCACGTTGCCGTAGACCGGTCGAGGATAGAACGGCCGGTCGAACTTCCCGAAGGTCCACATGATCCCGCCGTAGCTGTTCGGGTCGCGGCCATCGAGGGAGTACTTGTTGTTGAGGTGCTCCAGCACCGCCAGGCACTCGGTGGCATTCCGGGTCCACCGCAGTACCGTCTTCCCCCACAGCATCCGCATGTAGTTGTGCATGTAGCCGTCGCGCAGGTAGGAGCGCTGCGCCGCGTTCCACAGCGGCTCCCCCGTCAGCGCCTGTTCCATCGTGGCGAGCGGATAGAGGGCATCCCGCGGGTCGGCCTCGTGATCTTCCAGCTGCTGGCGGGCCCAGGCGGGGATCCCGGCGATGGTCCGGTGCTTCGGGTTGAAGTAGCAGAAGTTGTGGGAGATCTCCCGCCAGGTCAGCGCCTCGTCGAGGAACTTCCCGAACTGGGCGTCGGGCCCCGCCTCCCGCGCGGCGAGGAGGATCTCGTGGATCGAGAGGTTGCCGAAGTGGAGCCAGGGCGACAGCCGGCTCACCGCCTCCGGCTTGTTCGGGTCGCTCCGGTCGTCGTACTGCGGCAGCCCCCGCTCGCAGAACTCCTGCAGCCGTCGCCGCCCCGCCTGGGTGCCACCGGTGAACATCGGCGAGGGGCCGACCGTGTGATCGATATCACAGGAGGCGACGAGGGCAACTATCTGTTCGCCCGCATCCCTGACCCCCTCGGCCCGCCCTCCACCCGCCCGACCGCCACCAGCTCGAACCCCACATCGATCCGGCTCCGGTTCCGCGGCACGGGTTCACCACCGGATGCAGGTAGTGCGGCAGCGCGTCCATCAGCACCGGCCGGATGCTGCGCGCGGTGCTGTACTCCTTGGCATGGTAGGCCATCGGTACCAGGGTCGAGCTGTCGACCGCGATCACCGGGGTCACCGCACCGGTCCGGAGACTCCGGATCTGCCGCGGCATGATGAACGTCGGGTAGAAGTCGGTGACGACCAGCGCCGCCCGCCCCGCGAGGTCGTACAGCGGCCCGAGCTGCGGCAGCACGGCATCGGCCCCGTCGGGGGTGCCGCCGCCCTTCCGGTTACCCGCGGCCCACACCGCCCCGTCGCCCCGGGTCCGGTCCAGCCAGAAGGCAAACTGAATCCCTCGCTCGGCGAAGTCCTCGTACAGGTCGGCCACACCCTGCAGCATCCAGGTGTGGAAGCGATCGCTGGCCCAGGGGTAATCGTGCCGGATACCGAAGTAGGCCAGTACCGGCAGGTTGAGTTCGTCCGCCTGTTCGATGGCGAAGTTGAGCCCGAAGTTGTCGTGCGCCCGCTGGGCAATCTGCATCCAGTAGAGCACGAACTCGCCGCCGGCCCGGGGCTTCGCATCAGGGGGAGCGTGAATCCGGAGATCGGCAGGGTTCATCGAGCGTACTCAGGGACGGGAGGAGAGCAGCAGCGAGTGGTTCTGTTCAACGTTCGTATTTGAACCACCACGTCCAATAGTATCGCACTCGTCGCGCAAAACGCCGGGCATCCCCGGAAACCGAAAAACGGAACCGGAGCGCGACCTGCCGCGCCCTGGATCCGTTCGATGGCCAACACCTGCAAGTGGAGCGGAGGGGGATCGAACCCCTGACCTCGTCATTGCGAACGACGCGCTCTCCCAGCTGAGCTACCGCCCCGTAAGGGACGCGCAAATTACCAAGGGGGTGGGGGATACGCAATTGCGGCTCGTGGGCTCCCAGTCATTGCCAGGCCCGAAGGGCCGAAGCAATCTCCCGCCCTCCGAGCAAGGCCGTCCGATGCCGGCTCGGCCAAGGGTGGGTCCTCGATCGGGCGGTCGATCCACCGTGCCGCCAGCCGCTGGCAACCTTTTTGCCCTTCTCCGGGGCATGGCACCGTATTTCAACGACTTAGCCACCGCTTCCCGGCGTCTGACCCCGCTTTTTGCAGGCGGAGTGACGTGGTGAGCGCGCTGAAGTCCACCTACCGCTCCTGGTCCCGACTCTCTGCCCCTGATGGGGCGGAGGTCCGGCTGTCAGAGGTAGTGTCTGCCCTCTCCTATGCCCTGGACATCACCGAGGGGCAGAACCCTGGGCACGCCGTCCGGACCTGCCTGATCGGGATGCGGATTGCCGACGTCGTCCGCCTCTCCCCCGACGAGCGGTCTGCCCTGTTCTACGCTTTGCTCCTCAAGGACCTCGGCTGCACCAGCAACGCGGCCCGGCTGAGCAAGATCTTCGGGGCCGACGACCACGCCCTCAAGCGGGTCCACAAGCTGACCGACTGGACCGACCCGTGCCGCCTCGGCCAGGTACGCGTTCAAGGAGTCCATTCCCGGCCGCGGGCCGCTGGCGCGGGCCTGGTACACCCTGATGATGGGGGTGACGGAGAAGGGGAGTGGCCGCGAGATGACCGAGACCCGCTGCGAGCGGGGCGCCGACATCTCCGCCATGCTCGGGCTGGAGCAGGCCACCTCCGATGCCATCCGGGCGCTGGACGAGCACTGGGATGGCCACGGGATGCCCTACTTCCGCAGCGGGTCGGCGATTCCGTTGCTGGGACGGATCTGCGGTCTGGCCCAGACCGTCGAAGTCTTCTACAGCGCCTTCAACGCTGCGACCGCGTACGAGATGGCCCGGGCCCGGAGCGGCACCTGGTTCGATCCGAGCCTGGTTGAGGCGCTCGATGCCTTCGAGGGGGATACCGGGTTCTGGAGCTCACTGGGTGCGGTCGACCAGCTCGAGCAGGTCGCCGATCTCGAGCCGGCCGATCGGGTGATCCTGGCGGATGAAGGACGGCTGGACCAGGTGGCCGAAGCCTTCGCCCAGGTCATCGACGCCAAGACACCGTACACCGCACGCCACTCGGCCGGTGTGGCCGGGATCGCCGTCGGCATCGCGCGGGAGATGGGACTCGGCGCCGAGGAGCGCCGGACCCTGCATCGTGCCGGCCTGCTGCACGACATCGGCAAACTCGGCGTCTCCAACCTGATTCTCGATAAGCCCAGCAAGCTGACGGACGAGGAGTTCCAGGCGGTGCAGCTGCATCCCCGGTACACCCTGGAGATCCTGATGCGGGTCCGCCGGTTCCGGTCCTTCGCCGGCACCGCGGCGGCCCACCACGAGCGGCTGGACGGCAGCGGCTACCATATCGGCCTGAACGGGGAAGACCTGGGCCCGCTGGCCCGGATCCTGGCGGTGGCCGACGTCTGCGAGGCGCTGTCGGCGGAACGGCCCTACCGGGCGGCGCTGGGGGTGGAGGAAGTCTTTTCGATCATGCGGAAACAGGTGGGGACTGCCCTCTGTCCCGTGGCGTTCGAGGGGCTCCAGGGGTCATTCCAGGGGCGGTCCGCCATGGGGACGGGCAGCTCCTGGGTAAAGGTTGTCGCTACCGGGGTGGCTGGTTAGTTTATTCGGCTCTCTGCCCCTTGGTGTAACTGGCAACACGCCTCACTCTGGATGAGGAGAGTCTAGGTTCGAGCCCTAGAGGGGCAACTGAAAGTCCTGCAACGAGATCCGTTGCGGGGCTTTTTCGTTTTTCCTCTCCCCTGTTGTGAGTAGTGTTGTGAGTTCCAAGCTCCCCAGTGGCCGTTCAGGTCACATTCGCCGCTGCCAGCCGCATCGTCGGATTGAGGACCACCTGCATGATCTCTCCGCATCGGTGCCCAGGTAGGACGCCAGCAGAGTCGGTGTATCCCTCCACCCGCCAGCCGCTGCCAGATCGTTGACCGGGTATCCCTTCCGCTCGGTGGCCCACTTCCGCCGTAACGCGTGCCAGAGACTTCCTGGCTCTTTCTTGAGCTCGGCAAGCTTGTAGGCTCGCCGGAGCCGCTGATCGTACATCTCAAGCTCCTCCACTTAGTGGGCAATGATGTAAACCAGTATCTGCATTTCGTACATGACCGGATTACGCATAGCCTTGCGTGGAGTGCCTCCGCACTCGGTTGTAGAAAACATCGATATCATGCGCTAGATCCCCTTACTCGTGCTCCACGGAACTCTCTAGCGCCAATCTACACCGGGGCACCTTGAGGGTGTGGAAGAAGCTCTCGACCACGGCATTGTCCCAGCAGTCTCCCGACCGACTCATGCTGCACTGCATGCCATGCTGCGCCAAGACGGTTTGGTAGGCCGCACTCGCATACTGGCTCCCGCGGTCCGAGTGGTGCACCAATCCTGGCAGGGGGCGGCGCGCTCGGATCGCCCGATGCAACGCGGCCATCGGCAGCGCGGCCGTCAGCTCCGGCCCCACCGCCCACCCGACGACCCGCCGCGACCACGCGTCCACCACCACCGCCAGATAGGCCCAGCCCTGGCGTGTTGGGATGAACGTGATATCGCCCATCCAGAGCTGATCGGGGCCCGCCGCGCCGTAAGTCCCGCCCCACAAGATTGGGCGCCACGGCGAGCCCATGGGCACTGTCCGTCGTCACCCGAAAGCGCCGGGCCTGCCGCGCCCGGATCCGGCGCGCGCATCAGCCGCGCCACCCGGTGCCGGCCACAGGGGAAGCCCTGCCCCACCAGCTCCTCCTGCATCCGTGGGCTCCCATACCGCCGCTTCACGGCCCGATGAATCTGCCGCAATGGCCCCGACCAGCAGGCCATTCCGCACCGCCGCGGCTCCGCCCCCGACGGCGCCACGCGTAGAACCCACTGCGCGACACCTCCAGGAGCTCGCACCGCCGGGCCAGGGACAGGGTGACTGGGCGTTTTCAGGATGGCCTGAAACCTCATCGCGTGTCCCGCGCGAAGAACGCCGCCGCTTTTTTTAGGAAGTCACGCTCCGCCCGCAGCTGGGTCACCTCGCGGCGCAGCCGCTGAGTTCAGCCTCCTCGGCCGGGAGCCGGCCATTGCCGGGGAACGCCGTCGCGGCATCCACACGGACCTGGGCGCGCCACCGGCGCACCACTTTGGGATCGACCCCCAGCGCCCGGGCCACATCCGCGAGCCGGACGCCGGCCTCGAGCTGCCGCACCGCCTCGAGCTTCAACTCCCGGCTGAACTTTCGTCGGGCTCTTTCTCATTGGACTCCCTCCTTGGCCGGGGAACTTGCCACCGACCTAACTGGGTGTCCACTTTTCCGGGGCAAGATCATCTCGCGCTTGGTTGGAAGGGTGTGATCCCAGTCTGCCGGGAACACCCACCGTGCTCCGATCGCCTTCTGACTCCGCCTGGCCTCAAGTAGCGCTTCGCGAACTACCGACGAGATCGGGACGACCTGCTCATATCCCTTCTTGTCGTTTTCGGCCCGCCATCGAATGGCACCAAATGGCTTGGCGTCGAAATCGATGTCGTCCCAGCGAAGCAGCGCCCACGATGACAGCCTGCGACCCGTTCCCTCAGCCAACACTAGCGCCAGCTTGAGTTGTGGGTGAACCCGATCGGCTACCGCCAGGAGTTTCTGGTACGCTTCGTCTGAAATGACTGGACGACGCGGATTCTTCTCCCTTGGCAACTCGATACCGCGAAGAGGGTGCTCCCTGAGAAGTCGGCGACCCTTCTCATCCCGCTCCATCGTGGCCCAGTTGAGCGCCGTCTTGAGCGCCACCAGGTCCGACCGGATCGTCGCATCGCGCACCTTCACCGGCTTGCCCTTCCCGAAATGGAACTGGCCCGACCTTCTGGCCTGCACATAACGGGTGATGTCTGACGGTCCCAGTGTCGAAACATCGAGGTCCGGACCAAAGAACTTCAGGACCAGGGCCAGATTGGTGTTGTCGCGTTCGCGGCTGCTTTCCTTCTTCTCGGCATACGCTGGACTTGCCTTGTATCGTTCAATCAGTGCGCCCAGGGTGAGGGTGCCTCGATTGAGTGCCTCCGAGTCTGCCTGCAGTTGAGCCAGGAGACTGATGCCGTCTGCGACTGCCTTTTTCTTGTCGCGGTGGCCGAGGGACTTCCGGTCCTCCTTTCCATGTAGATAGACAGACCGCATGAGATTGCCACCGGAACGCGGCTCGTACAGCCGCACGCGATGGCCACGCTCGCCGAGTGACTTCGCCCAGAGCTTCGGCATTACTTCCTCCGCTGTCGGGCGATGCCATGGGCATCGGCAATCGGATCATATCCCTTGGTTCGGGGGCCAGCAAGAACCTCCAGGTCACCCCGACGAATCCGCATCCGGCCCCGTGGGGTGGCGCGATCGGTCGGGAGGGAACCGTTCCGGACGGCTCGACGGATGGTCTCGGGATGCTTCCCCAGGAGGGTCGCGGCCTCCTCGACCGAGATTTCCCCATTCAGGTGGCCTTCAGCGGCCCCCACCAGCTTCTGAAGGAGGGCTTGGCGGGCCGTGAGGGCCTGCCCGGCACCATTCTCCTCTAGCGTGAGGTTCTCCCGCAGCGCCTCCTCCACAAACGCCACCAGCCACGGGGGCAGCCCGTGGGGTAGCGTGGTGGAGGTAAGGGGCGCGGCCATGGTGCATTGCTCAGTCTGAAAAGTGTTGCTGGAGTTACTGGCCGGAGTCCGCGGCCGGGCTATTCCTACATATGCTCCGGCCGTAATATCCGGAGCCAATCCCAGCATTTCTCGCGAATCTGATTGGCGCCAATCCCAGATTCTGCCGCTGAAATCCCAGATTTACTCAACTCGGCTCATCCCTCGTCCGCCTCGAACTCATCCTCGTCGTCCCATTCATCGAGAACTTCGTCTACCGCACCTTCGACCTCGCGTTCAGTCCAATCGTGCGCCACTTCTCGCTCAAGCACCTTCCGAACTTCGTCGCGGCCCTCAGCGCGACTTGCCCAGTCCCAGTTGCCTGTTTCTCGCACGCTGTAGTTGAGGCCGTGGGTCAATAGGTCCTGGCGACGACGATCGTTGGCCTCCTTCAACTTCTTGGCCTCGGAGGTACGACGAACCGTTTCGTGATATGGCTGCAGCATCTCTCCTACGCTTGCCCGAATCAGTTCGGCGGCCATCGCGTGGGACAATCCATCGGGGAACTGGGCCGGTGTCACAAAGCCTTCGAGGTGCGCCAGAACCTTTGACTGCCACTCGGCGGGCAGGGACCAAGGCATCGCCGCTCTGCCATAGCTCTTGATCGTGTCCAGCCGGATCTGCCGTGCGACCTCAGCGAAAGCGGATGGCCTGGTGACAGGCTGCTCGCTGCTTGGATTGGGCCTTAGGACCGGTACCGGGATTGGGGTTTGAACGAAGGCCGTCGAAGTCTTCGGCGCCGCATACTCCTCCTCCGGTTGGAATTCCCCTTCAAAGTCTTCGAAGTCGTCCATCACTTCCACGTCGGCCGCTAGGAACTCTCCCGTCCGTGGATGCCGGTTCAGCTGCACGACTGCTCGGGTGGACCTCTGGCGACGGGCGGGGCGGGAGGCGACTGAGGCCCGCTTCCGCTCCTTTCGGAAGCGGTCAATCGATTCCTCCGTGAATCGCCTGTGGCCTCCTGAAGTGCGAATAGCCTTGAGCTTCCCGGCCCGCTCCAGCTTGCGGACGGTGTCCACCTCCAGCCCGAGGCGCTTGGCGGTCTGCCCAATCGTCAGTTGCTTACCCATGTGAGCCAGCCCTACCGGTTCCCGCCCAAGCGGCGTTCTTTGAGCAGGATGGCCCGAACCCGCTTGACCTCGCTCAGGGGGATGGCAGACGGCTGTCCTGCCACCTTGATGTGGCGCAGCTTCTTGTCCCTGACCCAATTGTTGATGGACATGAGGCTGACCCCGAGCAGCAGGGCGGCCAGCGCTTGGGAGACTAGGCCGTTGTGGGGGACACGCTCGGCGTAGGTCTGGCCATCAATTTCGCGCTCTATGGTCACACCCTGACTCAAGCCAGGGTGATCCCAGACGACTCGATGGGGGGGCGTGTATGACATGGTTTATATAATACTACAATTTGTAGAAAAAGCTACACCTAGGTGTTTGAGCTTCGCCTTCAAACGGGACTTATTGATGACCAAGCTTAAGAGGGGTGGGGTTCTGATGGTTGTCGAGAAGAGCGAACTGCTCCGATTCTAGAGGTACGGTGGGCGGAATAAGCGTCGCAATAGGTTCTAGAGGCTCTCGAATGGCGATTCCAAGCAATGCCTCCATACTGCGATCGATTCTAGGATTCCAACCACACTTCAGCAACACAACCCTGCCTCCAGGAATCGTACCGGTATCGGTCTCTATCGATGGGTGCCATGTACTCTTCAGGTTGGGAACGGTGATCCCTCGCTCAAGGTCGACAATAAGCTTCTCAGCGTCTAAGGATCTGAACGCTCGAAGATGCTGCTGGCGTTGGCTCACTTGGCCTTCCTGAATTCCGGCAATAGCTGTCAACAGCTGATCCGCTGCACCCTCAGTCATCACAATTCTGTTAAGCTCCTTACCTATAAAACAAGTCGCGCCCTCTGTTTCACCTTTAGAGACTTCGAGCTTTTGTAGGGTGTCGCCTGTACCCATGAAGTAGCAGTCGAACTGGACATGGAAGGTTCCCGGCATTGGGGCCATGAGTCCTACCCGGCCAATATCAGCCAGCAGGCTCTGCTGCAGCTCGAGCGCCTGGACCTCACGAAGCCTATGGGTGACCAGATGAGTCGAACTAAGCAACCCAGAGAGCTCCTCCGCCGTTAGAGCCTGTATTCGCTTTTGCTTCCAGATGATCGAATAGGTGTTATCACCAAGGATCACTACGGGAGTCTTCCAGGCTTGAGTCGCATCCCAAGAATTGGGCGCAACTCTCTTCAAGCTGCCTTCCATAAGGATGGCGCGATTGACTCCTTTCCGCACTAGATCACAACTTGCGGACAAGACGATCAAGACCTCAGTGTTATCGGCAAGATTGGTAGTCTTGACCTCCTTCGGAACCAGTAGATCCCCAAAACTGACAGGGAAACCATCAGGGTGAGAGGGCACCTCAATTCTTTCAGGGTGCTGCCAAATCGTTCTATAAAGCAATGCCTGTACCAGTCTCTAAACAATCTCGCCAGCACGCGAGGCTGACGGATCGCTCAGTTCCTTGCCACGACACGGCAACACGCCGGTGCCGGATCAGCTCGGCCGCCTCGGATTTCTCCAGCCCTCGCCCAGGAACTCCTCGGCCCGGCCCACTACCGCACCCAAGTGCCGGAGCGTATCCTGTGCGCGCGAAGAATGTCACGCGGCGTGCGGCTTGGACTCTGGCCCCGTCCTGTCACCACCACACCGCCTCCGGCTTGTTGTCACTGAACGGTCGCCTTGTACCCCTAACTAGATCCTCCAAGCAAAAAAGATACCCAAACGTGGTGCCCTTGCAACCGGAGTCTCAAAAGGACGTCGCGCATCGCCAAAAGGATACATGCCCCAATGCATGGGTTGCCCGCCGAACAGTACACATCCTATTCGTTGTGTAGGCAAACCGCTCAATGCCGTCACCATATTGCGGCATTCGAGCGTGTCGTGCTAGAGTGATGAACCACCTAACAACTACTCCAGCCTAACGGACGACAGGCACGAGAGCTAGCGCAGGAGCCTTTCGACTCAGGCGCGCGCACGCTACCGGCCATACCTCACGGCGCAAGGTGGAAGGCGCACTGAGGACTCCTCCCACCGTTGAGTGAGGCAATGTGAATCCATTGGCGATGTTAGCATGCAACGCGGCGCCGAAGGCGTCGCTGAGAATACAGGCTACGTGTGATACGGGGCTCATGTCGGCAGTATGCTAAAGCGGCCTCTTGCCAGGTGGTTGCCACTTGGGCGAGTCAACCTCGTGCTATTCTCGGTTGTGTTGCTACTCGGGTGGCGGTACCTCGACAAACGCCGTCCGATAGCTCCCAGCATCGGTGTGTCACCTGTGGCTGACTCACAATGGGCGTTTGCACTGGGCAATACAACACCGAAGACGGTTGGAAGGGAGTCTGGGAAGGCGATTATCGTCGTTATGTTCGACTACGAATGTGCATATTGCATGCTGCTGTCAAGAAGGCTGGATTCACTGTCCACCGGTTACCATGACGTCGACGTTGTCTTTCTACACCTTCCTGCTCCGGATCATCCGGTCGCATCCATCGCTGCACGTGGGGCCGTATGTGCAGACAAGGAAGGGAACTTCATCACCTTTCATCGATACCTATTGGCAAGTAACTCCTGGCGCCGCCTTCCTGACTGGGAGGCGATTGCTCACGACGCTGGGATTCAAGATACTGCCAGCTTTGTTCACTGCCTGACTGACAGCAGCACGACACGGCAACTACGAGCGTCACTGGATGCCGCTATCGCGCTCGGGGTTACAAAGACCCCGACGCTAGTGACAAAGCATCTACGGTTCGAGGGAATACCATCGGTCAAGGTATTCGGCGCACTTGCTGACGATGCAAGAAGGCGAGAGCGATGAGGGCGGCGGGAGGCATTTACCTGAAAGGGAGAATCATATGAAGAACGCACTTAGCACAGGTCGTACGCAGTCTATTATCACCGCAGTACTGTTCGTCCTCGCGGCATCGTTGTTACTCGCTCCGAAGGCTGTGGCAGAAACCGAGATTACAACATGTGAAGCGATCGGCTGTGTCGGTGCGCATTGGCAATGCGATGGATACTGCTGGGGCGGACCAAATCCAGGGTGCAAGGATTGTGAACACTATCGTTACTAGAAACTGAGAGTGAGCCTCCTGCCGCTTCATGAAGTCGTCAATTCTGGTGCCCCCACCCTGTGCAAGGTGGCTGCGCTGTTCCGGAGGGCGGCTACAGTAATGAGCATTTGCGTATTGAGTGGTTGTGGGAACATCGAAACAGAGATGGTCATTCCACCGATTGTTGAAGGGCCGCGCGGGGCCGTGCACATTGTCTTTCGGGCGCTTGATTGCCAATTGTATGCGAGGGAACTTGAAAGCCTTCAAGAGCAAGCGGCGCGCTCAGGGATTCCGTTGTCAGGTACGGCGCTCCTAGGACCGCTCGACAACAACGAGCTGAACTCAATAGTTAAAGACCTCGGTATTCACTTTCCAGTTCGTGAAGACGCGACAGGTATCGGAGAGAGACTTCTAGGGTCGTTTGGAACGACCGGACCTATGATACTCCTCATTAGGCGTGGCGAAGTGAGGAGCGTGCTAATTGGGGCAACGGCCTTCGAGCAAACAGCCCACCTTCTTCCCTGAGAGTCAACGTGCAGAAGCGTTATGGCGTTTCCCGTGCATCACCGACAGTAATGCTCGTGTTGTTGCTGACGGTGGTCAACGCGGTGACTGCAGCGAGTCAATCGCCAAAGCCTCCAGGGGCGAGAATATTCCTGCGGGGAGTGTGGGAAGGAGGTCCGCTGCCTCGGAAAGACCTACTTCTCAAGCCCCTTTACTTGAGAAGTGTAGGTGACACCGTGTTGGTGTTCGACGAAGGCGACTTCCAGCTGAAGGCATATTCTCAGACCGGCGAGCTAAGATGGAAGTTCGGCGCGAGAGGGGCCGGGCCGTGGGAGATTGAGCAACCGAGTGATTTGCAGGTGTCGTCAGGGGGTGACATATACTTCGCGGACAAGGTAAACCTCCGAGTAACGGTGTTACGAAGCAACGGACAACATGTCCGAATGATTTCGTCAGGCTTGATAACGCGAGTGCTGCCGACATTCAGCGGCAAGTACCTTGCACGGTTGACAAGGAATGTGTTCTTTGAGCTCCGTGATTCAGCCGGCAACGTGGTGGCACCGGTCACCGTGCCGCCGTTTCTCGATAGTCTCACATATCAGCAGGCGGAGCCCGTTAGTGCAAGTATTTCCCAAGGGCAGAGTGCCATAGCCTTTCGTTGGTCGGGAATGTTGATGATTCTCGATAGTCTTGGTCGGGTCATCGCGTCCGGTTATGGCCCTGAACCGCTGTCATTCCCTGAAGTCAAATCGTATAAGGGTAAATCCAAGGCGGAAGGGAACATTGTGGTGACAAAGGTGGCTCCGACAGCAATTTGGGCTGCCTACGATGTGACCCAGGTCAAGGATGAACTGTGGGTCTTGTTTCTTGGCAAGACAAAGGAGGCGGGACGGATAGTTGATATTTTTGACAGACGTACAGCGCACTACCTCGGGAGCGTTATGCTGCCCGCAGAATCGATCGGTATCAGTGGCCTTTCCAACGGTAAAGTTGCAGTCCTATATGAGGATCCGGAGCCTCGTATCGAAATACTTAGTTGGAAAAAGGGCAACTGAAGGCCGGGTTTTTGTCGCCACGCTCTCAGGATCCATTGGCACTACGAGATCTAGATTGGGGGTTGTGAGCAGTGTTGTGTGTTTCTTTCCCACTACCCCGTATTTCGCCGGTTTGGGACACAACACCCGATGCCCATAACATCGCGTGAATGCTACAAGTTGTTGTGTCCCAGCCGGTTACCAGGCGACCTCTGGATGAGGAGAGTCTAGGTTCGAGCCCTAGAGGGGCAATGCCCGGGAGAAGTTTCCCGGGCCATTTTTTTGGGCTCGCGCTTCGCGTCGACCCTAGAGGGGCAATGCCTACGGCGTACAGCCGTAGGCTTTTGTTTTGTGGCTCAGCCATCCAAAAACCATCACGCGAAGCCGCGAAGACCAGCCAGAAGACGCGAAAACATCCAAATCCTCGCGCCTTCCGCAGTTGCTTCATGTCTTCGCGTGAACCTCCGGGGATTGCTTCGGCCCTGCGGGCCTCGCAATGACAACCCCGCGGCTCCGCGCCTCCGCGTGAGCCATTTCCTGTGAGGATCTTTGCTGGTGCCCCAGAAGCATCACGCGAAGCCGCGAAGATCAGCCAGAAGACGCGAGAACATCCTAATCCTCGCGCCTTCCGCAGTTGCTTCGTGTCTTCGCGTGAGTCAGTTGGCCTGTGTCCAGCGCGCGCCGTCCCACTCCCATGTATCCGCCAGGTCCCCGTCCGGCCAGCCCTTGCGCCCACCGAAGAGGACGACGCGATCGTGCTTCGGGTCGTAGGCCAGATAGCCCATGGCTCGCGCCTCCGGACCGGTCGTTGCCGCCAGACGCCAGCTCTTCCCGTTCCAGGTCCATGTATCCCCGAGGAAGCCCGAGCTATCCAACCCGCCAAAGAGCACCACGACGCCTCGCTTGGCATCGAATGCGACCCCTGAGCTGAACCGAGGCGACGGCCCCTGAACCTCCACGCGCGTCCAGCCACGCGCGTCATACTGCCAGGTGTCGCCGAGTGGCGTCGGCCGCTGCCCCGCGGCAGTTACCGCCATGCCGCCAAACAGCAGCGTCACGTGCCGAGTCTGGTCGTAGACCATCGCGTGGGCCTGGCGAGCGGGCGGGTTCGTGCCCGATACCGGGAACCATGTTGTTCCGTCGAACTCCCAGGTGTCGGCTTTCTGTTGCCCCGGCTTTTCCGAACCGCCAAAGAGCACAAACCGATCGCGAGACTGATCGTACACGAACCCCGGCTCAGCCGCCGCGCCGTTCGGGTGACGCCCCCTCACCACCCAACGATTCTGCCGGAGCACGCGCACCTCGTCCAACGACTGGCCATTGTACCCGCCGACAGACCACACCTCGTGCCGCGCGTCGTCATACGCCATGGCGAACCCCGATCGCTGGTCCCCTGAGTCTGACACCAGGTGCCACCCCGAGTCCGTCCAGGCCCAGAGGTCGCTGAAAAACTGAAAGCGCTGGCCACCATCCAGCGGGGTACTTCCCCCGGTCATGAGCACAGCGCCTCGCGAGGGGTCATACACCATGGCGTGGTGGGCGCGCCTCGGCGGGGAGACGGTCTGCGTAGTACCGACGCTCCATATCGCGCACAATGAAACAGATGCGAAACTGAGCAGTCGTCTGACCATGATTTCCCTTGGTGTCCGGGGTGCAGTACCGACGCACACTCTTCCAATGGTGTTTCGACACCTCCCACTCACGCGAAGCCGCGAAGACCAGCCAGAAGACGCGAAAGCCTTCCCCTATCCTCGCGCCTTCCGCTGTCCCTTCCCGCCTTCGCGTGAACCCTCAGCGGCTCCGCGCCTCCGCGTGAGCCATCGTCGGGAACCTCCGGAGATTGCTTCGGCCCTGCGGGCCTCGCAATGACAACACCGCGGCTCCGCGCCTCCGCGTGAGCTACCTTTTCGCAGCCCATTAATCGCGCTCCACCCGGCAGGGTATCTTTGCTGGCGCCCGCATCCCGCACGGCACCCGACTCGGAGGCCCCGGCCGTGTCCCGTTCCCGCCCCGCCTGGCTCCTGCTGCTCACGCTACTCGGCTGTCGCACCAGCCCCAGTCAGGATCTGTCGGCCGGTGACGAGATGGCGGGCGACCGTCATCGCCTCCCGACCGGTGTGCGGCTCGATCCCACCGGGCGCAGCACGGCCCTCGGTTCCTTCCCGCTGGCACTGGTGGCCGCTCCACAGGGCGGCCGACTGGTCGCGCTGCTCAACGGCGCCCGGGAGCAGGGGCTGCAGGTCATCGAAGCCGCGAGCGGTGAGGTCCTCCAGACCTTGAAGCAGCCCGCCACCTTTGTGGGCTTGGCATTCAACCATGCCGGCACCCTCCTCTTTGCCTCGGGCGGCAACCAGGACGTGGTCTACCGCTACCGCTGGGAGAACGGCTCGGCCACGCTCGCCGACAGCCTCATCCTCGCCGAGCGGAGACCACGCGCGCCCGGCACCCGCTATCCCGCGGGTCTCGCGCTTTCGTCGGACGATCGCTACCTCTATGTGGCGGAGAATCTCGCTGACTCGCTGGCAGTCATTGATCTGACGACTGGCGCGGTGGTGCAGCGTCTTGCGGCGGGCCGGTATCCCTACGGCGTGGCGGTCACCCCGCAGGGTGCGGTCTACGTCTCTGCCTGGGGCGGGTACGAAGTCCGCGTCTACCGTCCGGAGGGCACCCGCCTCGTGCAGGCCGCCACCATTCCGGTCGGTCGTCATCCCGTCCGCCCTCCTGCTCAACACGCCAGGCACCCGGCTCTACGTCGCCTCCGCCAGCACCGATCGCATCGCGGTGGTGGACACCCGCGCCCAGGCGGTCGTGGCCCAGCTGGCCGACAGCGCGCCCTCGGGTCCCGCCGAGGGGAGTACCCCCAATGCGCTGGTGCTCTCGGACGACGGCCGGCAGCTCTATGTCGCCGAGGCGGATAACAATGCGGTGGCCCGGTTCGACCTCTCGCCCGGCACTTCCGGAGTGGCGGGGCAGGAGCGGCCGGATCGCCTCGCGGGACGGATCCCGGTCGAGTGGTATCCGTCGGCGCTGGCGCTGCGGCACGACTCGCTCTTCGTCGCCAACGCCAAAGGGAAGGGCACGGGCCCGAACCCCGGTGGGCCCGGTCCCGGCATCCGGGCGACTGATCCACGTGGCTACACCCTCAATCAGACCAGCGGCACCCTCTCGGTCATCTCCCTGGCGGAGCTCAACGGTGGGACCCTGGAGAAGCTGACCAGGCGGGTCGCGAAGGCCAACGGCTGGGACGCGAAGCTCGGCGGCGCCGCCTGGCCGCCGTTCACCCATGTGATCTATGTCATCAAGGAGAACCGCACCTACGATCAGGTCTTCGGCGACCTGCCGCAGGCCGACGGCGACACCGCGCTCCTCTTCTTCCCGCGCGCTGTCACCCCGAACCATCATGCCCTCGCCGAACGGTTCGGGATCTTCGACCGGTTCTTCGTGAATGCCGAAGTCAGTGCCGATGGGCACAACTGGACCACGGCGGCGTACGCTACCGACTACACCGAGAAGACGCTGCCGCAGGTCTACTCTGGCCGAGGGCGGAGTTACGACTTCGAGGGGACCAACCGCAACCAGGCGGTGGACGACGATGCGGCGGAGCCGGCGGCGGGGTATCTCTGGGATCTCGCCTACCGCCGCGGGATCACCTTCCGGAACTTCGGCGAGTTCGTGCTGGACGAGGGGAAGCGTGAGGGGCCGGTGCCGGCCTGGTATCGCGGCCTCAAGCCGTTCCTGGTGGAACACACCGACAGCGGTTTCCCCGGCTTCGATCTCGATGTCCCCGACCAGGTCCGGGCCGACCGCTGGCTGGAGTCACTGGCATCATGGGAGGCCACTGGAGAGATGCCGGCGCTGCAGATTCTCCGGCTCCCGAACGATCACACCTCCGGCGCCAGCGTCGGCGCGCCCACCCCGCGCGCCTATCTGGCCGACAACGACCTGGCGCTGGGTCGGGTGATCGAGGCCCTCTCCCACAGCCGTTTCTGGAAGAACACCGTCGTCTTCGTGGTCGAGGACGACGCGCAGGATGGTCCCGACCACGTCGACTCCCACCGGGCGCCCTTCCTGGTGATCTCGGCCTGGAACCAGCCCCACGTCTGGCACCGTTTCACCAACACCACCGACGTGCTCGCGACGATCGAATCGATTCTCTCCCTCGATCATCTCTCGCAGTTCGACACCTACGCTCGGCCCCTCCGCGGCATCTTCGCGAGCCAGGCCGACACCACCGGCTACCAGGCGCTGACGCCCGCGGTGCCGCTGACCGAGGTCAACCCTCCGAAGGCGCGCGGGTCAGCGGAATCGTCGCGGCTCGATTTCCGCATCGAAGACATGGCGGATGACGACACCTTCAACCGGATTCTCTGGGTCGCCATCAAGGGTGATGCGCCGTATCCCGGCCCCACTCGGCTGACAGCGGCGGGGTCAGTGCCGGCGCCCGCGGACTAGGATCTCACGCGGAGGCGCGGAGCCGCGGACAATCCCCAGACATCTCACGCGAAGCCACGAAGAAAAGCCGGAAGACGCGAAACCTTCCTCACCCCTCGCGCCTTCTGTTGTTTCTTCGTGCCTTCGCGTGAACTTTCTCAAGGCCCGGCCGGCGTCGCCGTGTAGCACCACGCCTCCCCCTCCAGCACCACCTCGCCGTCCTGCCGGGTAATCCGGATCCCCAACTGGGTCACCGGCTTGCTGGCATGAACCGACAGCACCGTCGCCTCGGCGGTGATCGTGTCGCCGATGTACACCGGACCCGTGAAGCGCCAGTTGTGGCTGATGAACACCGTGCCGGGTCCCGGCAGGTCCATCGCCACCAGGGCGTTCAGCACCCCGGTCGTGAGCCCGCCCTGGACCAGCAGCCGCCCGAACCGGGTCCGGGCGGTGAAGGCCGCATCGAAGTGCAGCGGGTTGCGGTCGCCCGTCAGGCGGGCGTAGGTCTCGACATCGTCAGCGGTAAAGCTGGCGGAGCGCGTCGCGACCTGACCGACGGTCACTGGCATGGTAGTCTCCTCGGGTCTGTGTCAGTCTGATCTATTCACGGCATTCGATCGCGAGTCATGCGACGTCGCGACGCCGGTTCCCCACGGCGCCCGTCGTGTCTCTTCCCCCGGCCGGCGGTGCCACCGGCGCCTGATCCAGGGCCCGCAGCAGCTCCACCTCGGCGTTCATCTCCCGGCTCAGCTGCAGATGCAGTTCCTTGACCTCCTCGAGGCTCCACGCCCACGAGGCGATCCGGTCGGTGACCTCGAACAGCCCCCGCACCAGCCCGTCGCGGGTCTGCTGATATCCCGCCAGCGCATCGTCGCCGCCGGCCAGCACCGCCCGCGCCAGCAGCTCGGCGTCGCGCAAGGCGTCGGTGATGCCGTGCGCGGTCAGCGGATCCTTGAAGTAACCGGCATCGCCCACCAGCGCCCACCCCCGCCCGGCCGAGCGGCGCAGATAGCCCGGGACGCCAGCGAAGCCCCGCACCTTGCTCGAGGGCACGGCACCCGCCACCCGTCCCGCCAGCTCGGGCGACACCTGCACCAGCAGGTCGTGATGCACTGTCGCCAGCCCCCTGGAGCGGCGCTGCTCGAACAGCTCCGGCGGCAGGGAGGCGAAGACGCAGGTGTCGCCATCGTTGGTCGGGATCGCTCCGACCGAGGCCCCGAGCTCGTAGTACCAGTGAAAGCCCGCGAGATCCAGGTCGCGCCAATAACCGTAGATGGTAGCGGTCGCGAACGTCGCCGCCTGTTCCTCCCGGGCCCCGACCAGGCTCGCAATCCGCGAACGGATGCCGTCCGCGCCAATGACGAGGTCGGCCGTCAGCTCGATATCGCGGCCATCAATGCCTGCGATCGTCGCGCCACGCACCCGGCCTTCACCATCGCGGAGCAGGTCCACCACCGAGTAGCCCAGGGCGATCTCGGCGCCCGCCGCCTCGGCCGCGTCGAGCAGGATCGGGTCGATGACGGTGCGACGCGGGGCGTACAGCCCGTCCACGCCATCCTTCTCCTTGATCGGGAGGGTGATCGACTCCTCGCCGTAGTGGAACGTCGTGCTCCGGATCGTCGGCGTCCCGGCCGCGCGGACCGCGTCCAGCAGACCCCAGCGGGCCAGCTGGAGCACTCCTCCCCGCATCAGGGCGTGGGTGGACAGGGTGTCGGAACCGCGCCGCATCGGATCCACCACCAGCACGCGGAGACCGCGTCGCGCCAGCAGCATGGCGGTGGCGGCACCGGCGCACCGGGCGCCGGCGATGATGACATCGTACCGGGACCGCGCGATCGGCGACGGTCTTGAAATGGACGTCATGCGGCCCCCTCCAGTGCTGAGAGGTTCAGCTCGCCGCGTGATCCCGGGGTCTGCCCGCTCAGCCAGGCGGCCAGGTGGGCACTCAGGTCGCGGGCGTCGGCACCGGCGCCGTCGATCAGGCTCGACTTGCGGCGGCGCAGGAACGGCAGGCCCATCTGGTACAGGCCCGGCGCCGCCACGACGCCGCCCTCGTGCCTGAGCCGCCCTTTCCGGTCGAACACCGGGACATCGAGAAACGAGTAGTCCGGCCGGAATCCCGTCGCCCAGACGATCGTCCGGATGCCGCTCGCCGCCAGGTCCAGCTGCAGCGGCGGATTGGCTTCCACCCGGGTCGCCTCGAACCGTTGCGGCGCGCCGAGCCCGCGGTCGTCCAGATGCTCCTCCGCCCACTGATCAATCCGATCGAGCAGACGGTTCATCTTGAGGTCGGCCATCTGGCACAGATTCCCGAGCCCGCCGGAGAACTGCGCCTTGCGGTCGGCGAACCCGGCCAGCCGGCCCACCAGTCGGACGCCCAGGGCGGTGAGCGCATTCAGGTTGATATCGCGACCATCATCGGACCCCATCAGCTGCAGGGAGGGCAGCCCGCGTACCCGCTCGACGCTGTCCACCTCGGTGTAGGACTCGTCGAGCACGCCGACGGTGTCCATCCACCACTTGATGTCGCGGCCCCGGTAGCGGCGGGGCACCCGCACATGCTCCCCGACCGCGAGCGTCACTGCCCGGCCGGACTGTTGCAGCTCCTCGGCGATCTGCGTGCCGCTGGCCGAGGCGCCCACCACCAGGACTCCACCTGGCTCGAGCTGGTCGGGGTTCTGGTACTCCAGCGGGGAGATCTGCCTGATCGATCCCGGGAGCGCCTGCGCCACGGCGGGGATCCTGGGCAGGTTGCAGGCGCCGCTGGCCAGCACCACGCTCCGGGCGCGCCAGGTCCCCTGGGTGGTGGACACCAGGTAGCCGCCCTCGTGGCGGCGCACCGAGGTGACCCTGGTGTGGGTCCGCACCGGCGCCGCGATGGCCTCGGCATACTGCTCGATGAAGCTGACGGTTTCCGGCATGGTGCGGAACCCGTGGGGGTCGTCGCCCCGGTAACCGTACCCGGGGAGGCGACTCTGCCAGTTGGGGGTGAGGAGCCGGAGCGAGTCCCACCGCTCGGTCTTCCAGGAGTTCGCCACCTCGCCCCGCTCGAGGACCACATGATCGATCGAGCAGTCGGTGAGGCAGCGACTCATGGCCAGGCCCGCGTGTCCAGCGCCGATGACAACGGTCGTGGTGCGCATGGAGGCTCCCCTCAGGACGGCGGTGCCGTCAGTGTACCTCGACCGAGACGTTGGTCGGGTTGGTGATGATGTCGAACACCGCGGACCGCTTCTGCGACTGTGCCACCAGCGCCTTGATCTCCTCCGGACTGGCGTCGGCGTCGATGGTGTAGCTGACCTTGATGCCGTTGAAGCCGTTGCGGACCTCGGGGTCGGCGCCGAGGATGCCCAGAATGTCCATGCTGCCCTCGAGCGTCGCCTTGACCGAGCGCAGCTGGATGCCGCGGTTCTGCGCGACGGCGGCGATGCCGGCGGTGAGGCAGCTGGCCAGCCCGGCCAGCACCATCTCGACCGGCGTGGCCCCGTGGTCCTCGGACGCGAAGATCTCCGGATGATCGGCCTCGAAGCTGAACCGCTTCCGGTGCTTCTGTTCCTGACCCAGCCCGAAGAACCCCTCGATGGTGCTGCGGCTGTGGGTGCCGCGCACCCACTCGTTCTGCGCCCGCCAGGTGAACTGGGCGCCCTCGGGGGCCTGGGAGAGGGCGGCCCGGGCTCCCAGCAGTGCCTCGACATTCACCCCGTTATTGGCCATTTCCTTAGTAGCGCTCATCTCGTCCTCCCTGGTTGGTGGATATGCCCGTGCACCCCTGATACTCCTAGTTGCGCAGGAATCGGGGAAACCCGACATCTCCGGTTGGGGCAACCCTCGCGGCTTCCGTTGTCCCTTCGTGTCTTCGCGTGAACCCCAGGGGGACTGTTTTCCGGCCACCGGGCCTCGCATGACAACCCCGCGGCTCCGCGCCTCCGCGTGAGCTTCCATGCTTGCCCCAACACCGACTCAGCCGTAGCTTCCCGTTCGCCGCCCAGCGATTCGCCCGCCAGCGTATCGCCCACGGGCGAATCCACCAAGGAGCCAGCCGTGGTCCGTCCCGCCAACCCCTTCCAGGTCACCACCCTCCCCGCCGCGGCCCAGTTCGCGGACCGCAAGGCGGAGCTGGCCCGGCTGCGCCAGGTCTTCGAGACCCCCGGGGCGAAGCTGGTCATGTACGGCGAGCGGCGGATGGGAAAGACCGCGGTCATGGACATCGCGGCGGGGCAGGTGCGCACTGGCAAGCGACCGGTCGTCATCGTCAACCTCGCCACCGCGGTCGACGCCCAGGATGCTGTCCGGCGGCTGCTGCAGGCGGTGCAGGGCGCCATGGGCCGGAGCTGGAAGACGGTGCTCGAGGATGTCGCCTCGAAGATCAAGATCACCTTCACCATGAAGCCGGGGGTCAACGGCCCCGTGCCGAGCCTCCAGTTCGGGGTGGAGCCGGGAGGGCAGGCGGCCAGGCCGGCGCTGTTCACCGATGCCCTCGACGCCATCGAAGCTCACCTCGCCCGCAAAAAGCTGACGCTCGGCCTGGGCCTCGACGAGTTTCAGCGGCTCTTCACCTGGGGTGGCAGCGACTTCGAGTGGGCTCTCAAGGCGGTGCTGGAGCGGCATCGTCGGCTGAGCTACGTCCTGGCGGGCAGCGCCAGCTCGATGATCGAGGAGATGGTGAGCGACAAGCGCCGCGCCCTCTGGAAAGCGGTCGACACCCTCTCACTCGGTCCGATACCCGGCCGCCGAGTTTGCCCACTGGCTCGGCGCCCGGGCCCGGGCCAGCAAGGTGCCATTTCATCCCCGGACGCCGGCGGAAATCGTGCGGCTGGCTGGTCCCCGCACCCGGGACGTCCTGCTCCTGGCGCAGGGGACCTGGGAGGATGCCCGCACCCACGGCGAAGGGGGCGACGCCGCCCGTGCGCTCGATATCTACGTGGCGGAAACCGGCGCCCTGCATCAGCGGGTCTGGGAGCAGGCGGTCGAGACCGATCGCGAGCGCCGGATCCTTCGGGCCCTCGCCGCCGATCCCAACCTCCTCCCCACCTCGGCCGACGCCCGGGGCCGTTACGACCTGGGTCCGCCGAGCAGTGTGGCGAAGGCGCTGGCGGGCCTCGTCTCCCGCGAACTCCTCGCCCGCGACGGGGTGCGCTATGTTTTTGACGACCCGTTTTTTCGGAGATGGGTCGAGCGGTATACGCTGGCGGATCTGGGGCTTTGACCGCAGGTGAGAACAGCGGGTGAGAACAGCGGGTGAGAACAGCGGGTGAGAACAGCGGGTGAGAACAGCGGGGAGAACGGGTGAGCACTCCGCCCGGTCGCCTGACCGCCCAACCGCCTGACCGCCCAACCGCCCACCTGACCGCCTGACCGCCTGACCGCCTGACCGCCCGACCGCCCGACCCTCGACCGCCCGACCCTCGACCCTCACCGCGTACCCCATGTCCACTCTCGACTCCATCATCACTCTGAATCACGAAGCCGTCGCCGGTGTACTGGAGCGGGCGCGCGCCATTCCGCCCGAGAAGTGGACGGTGCCGCGGGCGCCGGGGAAGTGGTCGCCGGGGCAGGTGGTGGAGCATGTGCTCAAGTCCTACGAGGGGCACCGCCGCATGGCGCAGGGGTTATTGCCGGTGTCCTCCGCCCCACGGTGGCAGCAGTGGCTGGCGCGGAGCTTCTTCCTGCCGGGGTTCTTCAAGAAGGGGGACTTCACCCAGAAGGGGCTCAAGTCGCCGTCGTTCATCCTGCCGAGCGGTGTACCGCCGTCCGCGGAGGAACTGCTGGCGCGCCTGGAGGCGGCGGCGACCGGGCTGGAGCAGGACCTGGTGGCGGCGGAAGCGGAGGGAAAGGAAGAGATCATCCATCCCTTCTTCGGTGCGATCTCGCCGGCGTACCTGCTGCAGTTTGTGGCGATCCATACGCGGCACCATGCGCCGCAGATCGTGGCGGCGTAGGGAATCACGCGAAGCCGCGAAGCAACAACAGAAGGCGCGAGGATCGACCCATCCCTCGCGCCTTCCGCAGTCCCTTCGTGGCTTCGAGTGACCAAGGCCTCACGCGGAGCCGCGGGGCCGCGGGTAGTCATTGCGAGGCCCATAGGGCCGAAGCAATCCCCGGAAGTATCACGCGAAGCCCTCCCCACCCCTCGCGCCTTCCGCAGTCCCTTCGTGTCTTCGCGTGACCCAAGGCCTCACGCGGAGGCGCGGAGCCGCGGATAATCATTGCGAGGCCCGTAGGGTCGTACGTCATTGCGAGGCCCATAGGGCCGAAGCAATCCCCAGAGTTTCACGCGGAGCCACGGAGCCGCGGGCCGCACAAAGGATCTATACCCTCGCAAATCCCACCCGTCAGCCTCGCCCAGCCCCTAGCGGATGGGCTGATATTGAGGCACATTTCCTGCTAGTAAGACCCTGTCCACCGGACGAACCTCGCCTTCGTCCACCCGCCCCACTCACGAGTCCATGCTTGTCAGCCATTCCTTGCCGAGTGGGGAATTGCTCGGCCTATCAGCGAGGAAATCGTCATGGCCGGGAGCTGGAGCAGGGCGGAGGTCGAGGCGACGGTAGCGGACTACCGGGCGATGCTGGCGCTGGAGTTGAGGGACTAACGGCTGAGGACTTGGCGAGGAGTTCCGACCAGACCTCTCACTTTGTTGAGTCTGACTGTCACACCCGCGTTATATCGTACCATGAACTACTTCGCCTTTAATCGTAGGTCTGGCCAATGACAGTAGCCTGGGTCTTCGATCCTGCCCCCCCTAGTGGAAAGCGCACTGCCGGGAGCTCAGCAGAGTACAGCTTCACGGGGCAAATTGACACACTGGTTCGTGAGACGGTCCAAAACTCACTGGACGCGAGAATATCGGCCGAAAATCCTGTCTCGGTGCGCTTTCGCGTTGTCGACCTCACCGGGGCTCACCTCAAACGCTTCCTGAAGGCTCTCGACTGGAATGGTCTACAAGACAACCTGTCTGCGGCACCGGCAGGGCGCGGGGGCCGTGCCATAGCTGCGGCTACCAAACGCGTTACTGACAACGAGACAATCCGTCTCCTGATCATCGAGGACAGGGGTACCCGCGGGCTGGAAGGATCCGAACTCCGTATCTCCGATACAGATCCAAACCCGTTCTGCGCACTAGTACGTGACGAACTGTATAGCGACAAGAGCGAAGAATCCGCGCAGGGAAGCTTTGGTTTGGGGAAATCTGTCCTGTGGGCTTTCTCTGGACTGAAGACTGTCCTCTTCTTCTCAGAACCGGCCTCTCCACCTGAAGGAAGGGCCGGACATCGGTTTATCGGTCGCGCTTCACTTCCATGGCATCGAACAAATGCCGACGGCGAGTGCAGTGGTGACGGATGGCTGGGGCACGCGAAAGACCTAAGCTCTCCCAATCGACATGCGGATTCTGTCTGGGGGAAAGCCGCGGCGGAAACCGCACGGGAGTGCCATTGCGAACGAAACACCGGTGAACCTGGTCTCTCAATCGTTGTGGTGGGCTTCAGTGAGCCAGGCGAGGAGGATCCGAGCGCGAAGGATCTCGCTGACCAGATTTCCGCAGCGTCGATGGAATCATTCTGGCCAGCGCTGGTTAAGGGCGATCTCAGGATTGAGATCATCACGGAGGCAAACGACCAGGTGACGGGTCAGCTCCGAGTCGACCCGGAGCAGGCTGACGGATACCGGGAATTGGGGGAGTTGCTCCACTCTTTCACCGCGGGGGGCCTGTCGGAGAAGCAAAAGCTTGAGCCAGGCCAATCGGCAATCGCCTGGATCGACCTTGAAGTGTCGGCTCGCACGCTGGATGTTGCCCATCCCGAGTGCAAAGCAAGAGCCGCAGTTCTGGTTAGACTGCTCGGCGAGGATGAAGCATACCCAGATGTGTCTGATCGGATCTTTCGGTTTCGGGGTCCCGGTATGATCATCCGGGCGGAGAGCCGCAACAATCTCTCCTTGGCCGCGAGACCATACCTCGCGGCTGTCCTGGCGGGCCTGGCATGCGGGGAGGCAGAGAATCAGCACCGCGCCGAGGCGTTCCTTCGAGCTGCTGAGCCTCCTGCCCACGACCGATGGGTCGCGAATACGAGAAAGCTGAAGCAGGAGTACGTGGTGCACGGCTGTAAGGCGAAGTTGGATCGTTTTGACGGACTGATCCGGACAACCATCACACGCCTCATCTCCAAGCCTCAGGAGGCCGGCGGCCAACTGCCCAAAGCGATCCTGAGGTATCTCAGATTTGCAGGGTCCGGAGGAGGTGGGAGCCAGCGTTTCGTGTCGATCACTAAGCAAACAGCCAAGACCGTCGATCAAGGATGGCATTTTACCGCTCGGTGCCGGAGACTGCACGACGAGATAAAGCCCTGGTACCTCAGGGTTCGCCTGAAGTACGCGCGCGATGGTGGAGGGGGAGATGATCTTAAGGCGATAGGACGGATTGAGGCGGAAGGCGCGACCAGGGTCAGTGTTGTCAACGGAGTGGGAATTGTGGAGCTCCCGGGAGATGTGTCCTCGACTCGGATCGCAGGCTGGACGGACCCTGATGCCCTTCCACATATCGGAGTCAGGGCGGCTATGGCGTTGAGCATTGACGGCAGTCTTGGAGAGCCCTGAACTATGGCCGACACAATTTTTTATCCGTACGCATTTGCTCAGGACTCACTCGTTATCGCACTCGAGCAGCTTGAAATTGACGGCGCTGCGGTCCAACTGAGCGATATCTTTGAGCCCGAATCTCTTTCGGCCGGTTTGAGTGGAAGGCCGATTGAGAAGGGACTGCGGATTGTATTCAGTGTCTCTGCTGACACGGAAGGCCTCAAGGAGGTCTTGCCGAAGGGCGAGGCCCTGGAGGATGATCTACGTGTACTTGGGGTTGTCTCCATACCAGAGACGCGGCGAAGGATAGCAGTTGAAACCAAGTCCCAAGGGGATCGCTGGATGGGCGACGTCACAATTCCCGCGACTGATCTTGCAGGCCGTGTTGTGATCAGTCCCGTTGTCGTGCGAAAAGCGTCCGTGAAGTCCCGCTCGACTGTTGCCACGCGCAAGGGTGAGAGAGTGGCGGATGGCCGGCCACTCACCATTGATACCGAGAACCGGCCGGTGCCACCCGGTGGTGCGATGGACAGTCAGTGGCTCGACTTTGGAGCGCCCTCCAGTCCCTCCAGCCTGCAAGCGAGGAAGGACCTGGCGTGGTTTGTTGACCTCTCCAACTCGGAGCGACCGAGGCTGTTGCTGAACGATGGCTTCCCCGAGTTGCGACGTGCAATGCAGGCCCCACAGGCTATTGGTCGTGCGGCGAGGCTCCGAGACGCTTTGGCGCATTCGGTGCTTCAACCAGTTCTGATGATTCTATCGGTTGAGGCACTCAAGAGCTGGGCCTCCAGCGAAGAGGGGAGTGTCCCTTCCTGGGTGGAGAAACTGCTGCACACTCTGGCGGCCCTTTCCGCGGACGGGTCACCCGAGCTCCAACTGGACCGGTGGAAGCAGCTGTGGAAAGAGGAGCCCTCGGCGGTGTTCTTGGATGTTCAGACTGCTATTCAACGCCATTTGGGAATGGCTGCGACAGCAGTGCACCTGGTCAAGAGCCTCGAGGAGGTGCCAGTTGAGTGAGCTGAGAAGGTTTGGATCAACAGCCGACTTCATTCTACCACTCGAAGCCCTTGAGCTAGAGGCGCGCAAGCCTGCTCGGCGCATGCATCACCACTGAGCCGATCGTTCCTGCACTGGATCTCGGTAAGCTCACCGTCCAGGTAGAGAAACTCATTTCGGAGTACGAGCCTTCCGACCCTGCCATGGACGGGGCGCTGGCAATTCCGCTGCACGAAGCTCTGCGGCTTACCCGAAAGCAGGCCGCCGATCGGAGGATATGGGCGTGGTTGGGTTCTATGCAATTCGCGGATTATGTAGCGCACCGGTGGAAGCCGAAAAGTCCGGAGCCAGGAGTCTTGAACGCTTTACGGGGAGCCGGGTCGAGAACAGACGTTTGCCCGCCTCTGGTGGGCAGCGGAACTCACCTGGCTTCCCGATGCTGGCTACAAGAAGACCAGGGACCTCCTGGGTCTTAGTGGATTTCAAGATACGTACGAGGCCATCTTTGGAAGGGCGTTCAGCGCGTACCCCCCAGCCGTGACGGCCTTCATTGATGTCATCGGTCACCGGCCGGAAGGTGTTATCCGCGAGGCCGCAAAAGGAGCTGTCGTACGTGCTTACCACAACAACGCTCGAATTCCCTCGGTGAGCCGGAACTGAAGCACCTGATGAAGGAAATCTTGAGGCGGGAGTGGCTGCATAGGAAGGTGTCCTATGATTTGCTCTTCAGTCTCTCCTTATGCCGTTCACGACTCTGCGGGAGGCGCCGGCGACGTCCTCGTCAATGGCGCACTCCCAGATCGTGAATACCTTCCACCCGGCCGTTCTTAGGGCTTCGGCCTTCACCCGGTCTCTGGCGACGGTCGCGTTAAATTTTGAGGCCCAGAACGAGGAATTCGACTTCGGGCTATAGGCGAGCCGGCAGTCGGGATGCTGATGCCAGAAGCAGCCGTGAACAAAGATCGCAATACGATGCTTTGGCATTACAATGTCGGGCTTTCCAGGCAGATCTCCGCTAGGTGCAATCCGAAACCGGATATCCTGAGGCGGTGCAGGTAGGACCGGACTGCTTTCTCAGGGCCGGTGTCACTTGCCCTTGATGCGCGACATGTTCCAGCTGCGATGCCGCTTACTTATTCGATCCACGCTTCGGAGGCCTCAGGAGGTCGTGATATAACCTGGGCGATCTGCCTGGCCAGAAGGGGTGGGACAGCATTTCCCACCTGGGTGTACTGGGATGTCCGACTCATGCAGAAAAAGTAGTTGTCCGGAAAGGTCTGCAGGCGGGCGGCTTCCCTGACAGTCAGGCTCCTGCACTGCGCGGGATCGTAGTGGATGTAGTAATGCCCATCCTTACTGATATGTGAGGTAATTGTGGTTGATGGTCGATCGGCGATCTGTACCCGGAAACGATCGGGAGAAATGGCCACCATCAATCGCCTTGTCGACGTTGGCGTGATTGGGAAGGAGTGAAGGAGGAAAGTCTGCCAGCTCGGGAGATTTGCCCTCTGCCTGTCCATACGCTGAAACATAGAGGTACCGGTGTAGATCAGCCGGGATATGACTTCGAGTGGAATGATTCCAGCACTCCGCCAAGGCGGCTGTCTCTGAAAGGCGCGGGGGCCATGCTGCTGGTCGCCAGCGGGATAAGTCCCTGCCTCGATCCAGTCTCCGGTCAGCCGGCTTCGTAAGTAACGAACTAATTGGCCGCCCAGGTAGCTGCGCTTCCTCTCGTGTGGCAGCCATTTCAGCCAGTCCGAATCAGCCGCTTCCTCGATGGCGTTTGACCATGACTCAAGTGAGTCAGGCGACTTTGATAGACCGGAACGAACACGGGGGAGGTCGCCGATGGCCTCTCGAACTGACTGTGGCTTCCGCGTAGCCCTTAAAGCCACTGGCTCTCGCAGAATGTCGCGACGGACGCCGACTATAATGACGCGGTGGCGTGCCTGAGGGATACCGTAGAACTCCGATCGAAGAACGAAATCTCTTGGATTGATCGATGTCGTCCGTGGAGCTTCAGCGGAAATGGTGTGCAGGTCATACTGACTCGTTTCAGATGGTGCACCCTTCCAGCGCCCTATGTCGGCCAGTGCTCTCTGGGGTCTCGAAAGATCCCGCTTCCTTGATACGGTCAAATACACTTTCGCCAGCCAGTTTTGCGGAGAGAAGTCCTTTCACGTTCTCCATTACAAAAACCCATGGCTCGTGATCTGCAAGTATCTGAAGATACTCCAGGTAAAGAGTTTGTCTCACGTCCTTGAGTGGATCGTAGGATTCCCTGCCCATATTTCGGGGAACGGCCGACGAGGGAATACGCCTGGCAAGGAGGGCCGCCTATGAGGATCCATGGCTTCCTGACATTCACGGCTTCCCGGATCCGCCGGAAGACCTCCTCGGGGTCCGAGCCCAGTTCGGCAGCCAGGCTTCACGCCTGGCTTTCCGGGCCTTTGTCTTGAACTTGGGGTCAGAAAAGAGCTGCTCACGAGTGAGATTCCCGCGCACGTGTTCATAGTATGCGTCTGGGAGCTTTTCCGTCTGAGAATTGTCGAGAAAGCGCGGGAGCCCAAGTGTTTGATGGGCTGCGAAGTCCTTCTCAATAGAGAGCGCAATCCTGAACGCAGGCCCCGCGGGCCCGCGTAGCGAAGAAAAACCCTCGCCTAGGCCCCCGGGGCCGGCGAAGATGTCGACAATCGGTATAGGAGCCATAGAGTGTGAATCTAAGAGCACGGGCGCACCAGGCCAGGGGGTTCTCTTCGCGCAACTTGTTGAGGTCGATGATTGCCGCCCCCTCTGCCGGCATGCTCAAACCCGACATGAAAGCGGAGTCCTTCAATGCCTAAAGTTCAGAGTCAGAGTGGTAGTGAACTCTTTATTGATGACAACAGCAGGAGGACTGGAAGGTCGTCCGGTACTTCGACGACCCTTGCGGCAGAGTATCGTTTTCTGGATCACAAAGGTGTTCATACTGTGACCGAAAGCTCGTGCCTGCGGAACCTTAACAGAAGGCGGTTTCTTTGTCGGGAATCTCTTTGAGGACACCAACCCTCGCGAACTGAAAGAGCTTCGAGTCTTTATTCACAGCCGCGACGCGGGCCTACCCGACTTCCAGCGCGATTTCGTTTGGGACCCCAACGCGACGGAGGAGCTCATCGTCTCCATCGCGAGCAACTATCCGGCAGGGAGCCTTCTAAGGATCCGGAACACCAAGAACCTCTTTGTTTGCCGCGAGTTCGCCGGCGCTCCCGAGTTGGGGGAGCACAGGCCCACTTATCTCGTGCTGGATGGGCAGCAACGACTTACATCCCTGTACCAAGCGTTCTACGGTGTGGGAGAGCACTCATATTTTCTCGACCTATCCGTTCTTCTCGAAGGCGGCACATTCGAGGACGGGCTCTTTCACGCCAGAAGCACGTCGCCCGAAGCATTGCAATTGCTTGAGTTTACGGCGCAAGCCGAGGAAAAGACTCTGCCACTTTCGGTTCTCAAAGGAGGCAGTGGCGGATTCGCGGGATGGACCAGAAAGGTGGCCAGGGCCGAGAAGGGAAGTGCCCAGCGCATTGCGCTCGAGGACAAGTTCAGCGAGCTCGAGGATCAATGGATCCGCACAATTGACGACTACCGCTTCCCGGTGGTGACGCTCTCGGATTCCACGGATGCCTCTGCGGTCTGTACGATTTTCGAGACGCTAAACCGAACAGGTGTGAAGCTATCTGCGTTTGAACTGCTGACAGCCCGGTATTGGCCCAAGAATGTGAATCTACGGGCACTCTGGGCGCAGTCGCTGGACAAGCATCCGATTCTCCAAGACTATGAGGTGGAACCGTATGCCATGCTTCAGGCTATTGCCTTGGTCGGTGGGGAGTCAACGACTTGTAGTCGGGGCGATATTCTCGACTTGGGCAGCACCGCGATTGGAAAGTGGTGGGAAAGGACCGCGGCCGGCATGGCGAAAGGACTTGAAATCCTCCGTGATGACTGTGGGGTACTCCTCCCCAAATGGATGCCGTATGCCACCCTCATGGTTCCGTTAGCAAGCACGCTCGCGAAACTTGAGCTGAACGGGAAGCCGGCTGAAGGGGCTGCACGCGAAAAATCGTCCGTTGGTTCTGGTGCGCCGTGTTCGGCCAGGTGTACGAGAAGGCCGCCAACAGCCAGGCCGCCCGAGACTATAAGGAATTGTCGGCGTGGCTTAAGGGCACGAAAGCGCCGGCCACCGTGCGTAACTTTGCCTTCGATCCTGACCGACTCAGGGACGTCACACCGAAACAGCGTTCGCTGTACTGCGGCTCAATCTGCCTGATCCTACAGAATGGTCCTCGTGACTTTCACAAGCTGGGGAAAGTTACAGGAGATATGATGATTGATCAGCGAGTCGACGATCATCACGTGTTTCCGATTGCCTTCCTCCGTGGGCTTCCTGCTCCTCCGAGTGAACGCCTCAGCAATTGCGTGCTCAACCGTACGCTGATCGACCGCCAGACCAACATACGGATAGGTAAGCGTGCCCCGAGTGATTATCTCGCCGAGATCAAGGATGAGCTTGGAGGCGCTAAGGTTGACACGATCTGAAGTCCCACCTGCTGTCTGATGGAAAGCCGTCGCCGCTTTGGAAAGACAAGTTCGAGAACTTTCTGGCCATACGGCAGAGTCTTCTGTGGAACGAGTTACAGGCGGCCACTGCGGGGAGTGGTGTAGTGCAATGAACCACCGTGCTTGCTCGATGCCTTCCTCGCGACCTTGCAGCCAGGCGCCCCGGCACTATCGGTAGGCACGCTGATCGGACCGATTCCCCTTTCGTCCAGCGCACTTCTGCACGGGGGAATGCCCCTCAATATCGGCAAGGTGGTGAAGGAGCTGGGGACTTTGTAAGGAGTCTGTACAGTGAAACACCAGTACTTCGGCGACATCAACGACTACCGGAAGTACGGCTTGCTCCGCACACTCTCCCAGGCGAGCGGCCTTCCCCTGGGCGTATGCTGGCTCCTCACCACCCCGGACGAGCGGACCGACGGGGAATTCCGGAGCTACCTGGAACAGCCCCGCCGCTGGCAGCATCACGATCCCGAGCTCTATGCCGCCCTGCAGCGGCTCAAGGAGCCCACCACCGCCCGTTCCGTCACCCATGCTGAAGCATGGGAGCTACTCCCCAGCGCCCGCTATTTCGACGAGTACCTCCTCGACCAGCTGACCCACCGGGAAGCGTACTTCGACCGCGCCTGGGCGGCGCTCGCTGGGTGCCCACTGCTTTTCCTCGATCCCGATAACGGCCTGGAGGTCGAAAAGCCTGCGGCGGGGCGGGAAAAACTCCGCCAAGTACCTGTACTGGGTCGAGGTCGAAGAGGCGTACCGACGCGGGCATTCACTGGTGATCTATCAGCACTGGCCCCGCCAGGATCGCGCGACGTATAGCCGCCGGCTCGTCCAGGAATGCGTGACTCGGCTCGGCGCGCCCCTGGTGGACACTTTCGCAACCGCGCACGTACTCTTCCTGCTGATCGCGCGACCAGAGCACGCCGCTGGGTTCGAGAGAGCCCACGAACTGATCAATCACCGGTGGGCGGGGCAGATCACCCGATGGCCCACGTGGGCTAGGCTCCCTGGCGGACCTGATCCACAACTCGGAAGCGATCCGGGCGGACTATCGGGTCGTATCTGGACCGTCCGTGCAAGGAGATGGAGGCGGTCCGTGCCGCCATCCTCAAGGCATTTCCGGACGCGGCTGCCCCGGCGCCGCTGGAGTTTCTGACCGGTGCCATCGTCTTCGACCTGGAAAATCAGGTCATCGTCGGGGCACTTCACCCTGCGGAGGAGGTCGAGGCGCCGGAGGAGAGGGAGCCGGAGTTGCTGCCGCCGGCGGCTGCTCGCGATCGGCTGGACACCGCCGGATGCCTGCTGCTGGGCCTGCTCGTTCTGGTCCATGTCCCGGTGTACGGTGCGTGGTAGTCAGTTCGGCATTCTTGTCCTTCGCGCCTTCCGCCGTCCCCTCGCGCCTTCGCGTGAACCTCGGGGGATCGCTTCGGCCCTGCGGGCCTCGCAATGACTGAGTAACAACGGGCCTCGCAATGACTTCCCGCGGCTCCGCGCCTTCGCGTGACTACCGGATCGTAGCTGAAGCCCTCAGAGAGCGGTTCTCCGGGCCCAAGGAGGGCACCCTCTGGTACTACCGCTCCCTGGCCGATGCCGTTCGCCCCCTGGCGCCGGAAGCGCTATGGCAGCGGCTGGACCAGACGTCTCGATGCTCGAGAATCTGACCACCGCGTGATAGACTTGGCAGGATCGTTCCGCCCCTGAGACTCCGACCAGCCCTGCCCCCATGTCCTTTCCCACCCCCGCTCCTCTCACCACCCGCGAGATCGCTCTGGTCGAGCGGCACCTGGTCCGCGGCCGGGGACCACTGCGCGACTTCGAAATGCTCGATGGGTTCTTCGCCGCCCTGGTGACCGGCCCGGAACTCCTCATGCCGCGGGACTACCTCCCGCTGCTGCTTGGCGACACCAACGATCCCGCCGCCCGGCCGCCCGCCGATATGGACGAAGCCCAGCACTTCCTCGACCTGGTTATGCGACACTGGAACCGCCTGGTCACCGCCTTCATGGCCGGGCAACCCTGGGATCTGTACCTCAGCGCTGCGAAAAGGGTCGGAAGGGCCAGGCCTGGGCCCAGGGATTCGAGATCGGCGCGGAGATGCTCGCCGGATGGGACCGGGTCATGCGCGACAAGACCCATGAGAATCTGCTCGGCTCGGTGCTCTGGCTGGCGAATGAGGATTCCCCGGACCCGGAGCGCCGCTCGCGCCCGTTCACGCCCCAGCAACGCGAGGACATGCTCGGCGCCATCGCCGACGGGCTCCCCCTGCTGTACGCCGCCACCCGCCCGGGCGCCGTGCCACGTCGGCCGCGACCACCCGGCACCCGGGCACGCACCAAACCCAAGCCAAAGCCCCGCCGACGTCGCTGAGGCCGAGTGGGGGCGAGCACTCTGCGCGCCCTCGCGTGAGCCTCGGGGGATTGCTTCGGCCCTGCGGGCCTCGCAATGACGGCAGGACAGCTCTGCGGGCCTCGCAATGACTGCGGGACAGGCATACAGGCCTCGCAATGACTCCCCGCGGCTCCGCGCCTCCGCGTGACCCGTTCCTGCACCGCGCCCGCGCCCATTGTCACACCCCGGAGCTATCGTGTCGCCCTCCCCATGACTCCGAGGGTTTCGTGACTCGTACCATCCGCCTCCGCGCTGCCATCGAGTTTGACCACACCTTCCGCGACGATGAGCTCGACTCCAGGCCCGATGGGCATTCCGGAGAGTTCCTCCCCATGGATGCCGCGTTCGAGGCAGTCATCTTCCGTCTCGACCTGGCCCTCAGGCACCTGGCCCCAAAGCGGATTGAGCTCGACCTCGCGGAAGCCGATTCTCGTGGCACCGCCAATCGCCGCTGACGCCGTCCTGAGACCTCCTGCATGGCCGCTGCCGCCGCCGGACTCGCCCCGGACCCGCACGGAGCCGGGACGGGCTCGGACTGTCACACCCATGCCTGACATTGTGGGAGTCCACAATCCAGGAGTTTGGGATGTCCGATCAGGAAGATGCCGCCGCCGTCACGCCGCCCACATCCACCAGCGCACCGCCATCCACTGCGCCGGCCGGAGATGTCATGGGCGTCCGCCTGCACCCCCTGACGGAGATCGTGCTCCGGCCGTTCGCCGAGGTGGCACTCTGGGTCCTTGAGCATTGGCAGCCCCGCCGCCCACCGTGTCCCCTCTGCCAGGGTACCGGCATGCATGAGGGGAAGCTGTGCGATCACAAGACCCGGGGGATGGAGTGGTCCTGACGGCGCTACTGGACGCGACCCCATTCCACGGGCACATTATCCAGTTGCCTATGCCTCCAACGGAGGCTCCTCCCGCGGATGGCCGATGCCGAGTCAACGATCGAAAGTGAAACCGGGGCGGAAGGTCAGCAAGACCGAGCGGTGGCTCAACCTGCTCGCCTTTCTGAGCGACCGTCACTATCCGGTGTCCCGGGAGCAGATCCTCACGGAAGTCGAGGACTACCGCACCGGATGGCTGACGGGCGACGAGGTCGGCCGTGAGTCGGTGCGGCGCAAGTTCGAGCGTGACAAGCGCGACCTGCGGGATCTGGGCATCGTGCTCGCGCCGCAGAAGCAGAAGATTGATGCCGATCACCTCGACGGCGATGTCGAGGGATACCGGCTTCGCCCGCGTGAAGCTCTATCTCCCCTACCTCGAGCTGACTGCCCGGTCCCGCCACCGCAGTGCCGGATATCACCTCCCCAGCCTCCAGCTCACCGCAGAAGACTTTACCATCCTGCGCCGGGCGGCCGAACGGACGCTCGCCCTGGGCTCGACCCCGCTCGCGGCGTCCGCGACATCGGCCCTGCGCAAGCTGTCCTTCGACCTGCCGGGGCTCGCCGGTGCCCCGCTGGATGAAGTCGCCCTTGCCGCTCCGGTGCCGGATGGGTTCACCACAGTATTTGCGGTACTACGCTCAGGTGTCGAGCAGCGACGGGCGGTGCGTTGCCAGTACTACGCGATTTCCCGCGATCAGGAGGATGAGCGGGTGATCGAACCCTATGGCGTGATGCTCTCCTGGGGGACCTGGTACTGTATCGCCAGGGCTCGCGATCGGGACGCGATCCGGGTCTTCCGGATCGATAGGATGCGCGCCGCGACTCTAATCCAGGACGATACGCGCTTCACCGTTCCCGCTGACTTTTCGGTGCAGGGGTACCTTGACCGCGCTCCCTGGGAGCTGTCAGAGGCGGCCCCGACCATGGCGCAGGTTCGTATCGCGTTCCCGCATGCCCGCTGGGTAATCGCCGAGGGTCTGGGTGTGGTCGTGGACGCGGTGGACGATCGGGGTGGTGCGGTGCTCGAGTTTGCCGTCCGGTCGATGGAACCCTTCGTCCGCTGGCTCCTCCCCTTCGGAAACCAGGTCCAGGTGCTGTCGCCCTCCGACCTCGCCACTCGGCTCACCGACGAACGCGCACGGGTGCGCGCCCTCTACGCGTGAGTATGCCCGGGATCGCGCAGGTTCAGCTCCAGCGGATTGTGGCCCTGGTGGCCTGGATGTCACAGCGTGACACGCCCGGCCCCGTCCCCTGGGCGGAGGTCGCGGGTCAGGTCGGCGTCTCTGAGGCGAACCTCAGGGCCGATGTCCAGGTACTGATCGACCTGACGGATCGCCACAAGGACTGGCTGGCCAGCCTGAGTGTGGCCATTACCGCGACCGGGCTCATTCTGGAGAGCCGAGGCGCCTTCCGCCGCCCGCTGCGCCTGAGCCGGGATGAAGCCCTCGTGCTGGTCACCGGCCTCACCGGGGTGGCGGGAGGACACGACCTCGCCGCCCGAATCGGTGCCACCTTCGATGCGACCACCGATGCCGAAGACCTGTCCCGCCAGTACGCGGTCGGACCAGCCGCTGCGCCCGGCCTGGCCAGCATGCTCGCCCTCGGCCGGCGTGCCCGCGATGAACGACGCCGACTCGACCTCCTCTATTGCGGCAGCGATGGCGAGCCCTCCCGCCGCACGATCCATGTCCATCAGGTCGTGCAGGGTCGGGGGGCGTGGTATCTCGTCGCGTGGTGCGAACGGGCCGAGGCGACTCGACGCTTCCGGGCGGAACGGATAATGGAACTGACCCTGCTGGAGGATCACTTCGAGCCCCAGCCCGACCCCGACCGGGTCACGACGGAGGAAGACTTGCTGGTGGCCGATTCGGCCCCCAGCGCCACGATTGTGTTCAACAGTCAGATCGCGCGTTGGATGCGGGAACGATATCCCGCCGGCGCGATGCAGTCCGATGGCAGTTACCTGGTGCAGATCCCCGTCGCCGATCCGCACTGGCTGGCGCGGGAGGTGCTGCAGTACGGAGCCGCGGCGGAGGTTCGTGCGCCCGCCGCCATGCGCGAGTACCTCCGTGGGATGCTCGCTGACTAGTGGCCGGCGCCACGCTGTGCGGCGACCCGGCGCGAGTTATTGTTTAGGACTATGACCCTACTCAACCTCTCGACCCCTTCCGGCAAGCCCATCCTCGCCTGGAAAGACTGGACTCAACCCAAGCACCAATCGCACTGGAAGCCTGGCCGCAGCGCCATGGAGCTCGCGCGGGCATGGTTTCGCACCGATACGCCGAGCTGTCCCGAGGAGTTCCGGGCACTGCTTGATTCGAACGACGTCTCGCACGGAATCGTGCTTACCTCCGGTCGGCCGGAGCTGGTGACGCCGCTGCCTGAGCGGGGGGAGGGCCGCAACCATGACCTCTGGCTGCTGGGCGAAACGCCGGCCGGGAAGGTCACGATTTGTGTGGAGGCCAAGGCGGACGAGACCTTCGGGGAACGACTGGGCCGGCAGCTTCAGGTGGCCCGGAAACGGCAGCCAAGAACTCGCGCCGCCGAGCGTGCCCGCGTCCTCCTCGGCATCCTGTTCGGCAAGGACTGCAACCCGGAAGCTGCCCCCTGGCGCGATCTGCGCTACCAGTTGATCACCGCTGCTGCTGGCGCCGCCCTGCAGGCGGTGACCGATCAGTCGGTTGCCGCCATCCTCGCCATCCACGAATTCCGCAGCAGCACGACCAGTCCGGATAAGCTGGCCGACAACCAGGTGGACCTCGATGCCTTCCTCGCGACCTTGCAGCCAGGCGCCCCGGCAAGATCGGTCGGCGCGCTGATCGGACCGATCGCCCTCTCGTCCAGCTCACTTCTGCCCGGGGGAATGCCCCTGTATATCGGCAAGGTTGTGACGGAACTGGGGGCATTGTAAGGAGGGGCTGCTCGCGCCTTCCGCTGTTCCTTCGTGCCTTCGCGTGATTCCTCCGGAGATTGCTTCGGTGTGAACCCTCGGGGGATTGCTTCGGCCCTGCGGGCCTCGCAATGACTGCAAGAAGGCCCGCAGGCCTCGCAAAGATTCCACCGCGGCTCCGCGCCTCCGCGTGACCCCTCCCCGCCAAGGACCCGGCGCAACTCCAGCGGCCCCCGCGGAGCCTCCCACTGGATAGCTCGAAGGATTGATGGCGAGCGAGGACCGATTTTCAGTAATTGTCACCCATGCGCAGGCTGGTACCCTTCCCCTGCCCACCCTGCAGAGCACACGGCGTCCGGCACCTCCGGTCGAGTGAGCCCCTCGCATGCTCACCGGAGAATCCATCATGGTCGCCCGATCGCTCCCCACGCGCCTTCCTGCTCTGCTCGCGTTGCTCCTGCTCGGCGCCTGCGCATCGCCACCCACCGAACCAGCAGTTGACCCGTCGCTCAGCGACGCGTCCGCCGCACTCATTGCTCCGGTCCCCGCCCTGAGTGCCGATGCCCTGGTCGAATCGATCGGGCTCAATACCCGCCTCACCAATGTCGGAACCGTGTACGGCACCGGCTGGGCATCCATCATCAAGCCGCGATTGCTGGAGCTCGGCGTTCGGCACCTGCGAGACGCGGGGATGACGAAGCGGAACGACGGCTGGATGCAGACCGTCTACGGCCGGATGCGGGAACTGGCGAAGCAGGGCATCAAGTTCAACCTGGTGATGTTTCCGGCAGAAGGCGCGCCCGACTCGAGCTCCATCTATAACTGGGACCGGTTCCTCAGCTACGCCGGGCCGGCGATCGATGCCTTCGAGGGACTGAACGAGTGGGACCTGCGGGGGCAGAGTCCGACCTGGCCCGCCAAGGTCGAGGGCTATCAGAAGGCGCTCTGGGCCAAGGTGAAGGCGGACGCGCGGATCCACCTGATCCCGATCTGCGGACCGAGCATGGGGCACTCGACCAACGCCGTCTACGTCGCCAACCTGAGTCCGTGGATGAACTACGGTAATCTGCATCCCTATCCCGGCGGCAACCCACCAAGCCGGTTCCTCAACTACAACATGGAATGGATGACGGGGATGAGCCCCGGGCGGCGCTGGGTGACTACCGAAACCGGTTACCACAACGCCCTGCTGTGGCCGCTCGATCATCCCGCGGTCAGCGAGTACGCCGCCTCACACTACATTCCGCGGCTCTTCCTGGAGTACTTCTCCGCCGGCTACCCGCGGACCTATCTCCAGGAGTTGATCGACCAGGGCCCCGACAACATCGTCAACCGGGAGTCGAGCTTTGGACTGCTGCGGAACGATGGCACTCCCAAGCCGGCGTACCCCGCGATCAAGAACCTGATCACATTGCTCTCGGACCGGGGCCCCGCCTTTACCCCGGGGCAGCTGGCTTATACCCTCTCGGGCGATCAGACCAACCTCAAGACCATTCTGCTCCAGAAGCGGAACGGCATCTTCTACCTGGGGCTGTGGCAGGGCGCCTCGGCCTACGACCTGATTGCGAAGAAGGACATGATTCAAGCGCTCCGAGGTGTGAGGGTCACCTTCCCGGCGCCGGTGCGGCAGACTCGGCTCTTCACGCCGCTGGTGTCGCCGAACGCCACCGAACTCAAGCTCAACCGGACCGAGGTATTCGTCGGGGTGCCAGACCATCCGGTGTTCCTGGAGATCACCCCCTAGAGCCCTTCCCGTCATCGCGTCGTCGCGCCTCCGCGTGAACCTCAGGAGATTGCTTCGGCCCTGCGGGCCTCGCAATGACACGAGCGCCCTGCGGCCCTCGCAAACGCTCCCCCGCGGCTCCGCGCCTCCGCGTGAACAATCCCCCCAACGAACCCAACCGTCTATTGTCGCGCCTTCCGCTGTTCCTTCGTGCCTTCGCGTGAACCCTCTGGAGATTGCTTCGGTGTGAAGCCTCGGGGGATTGCTTCGGTCCTGCGGGCCTCGCAATGACGACGGGCCCTGCGGGCCTCGCAATGACACGAGCGCCCTGCGGCCCTCGCAAACGCTCCCCCGCGGCTCCGCGCCTCCGCGTGAACAATCCCCCCAACGAACCCAACCGTCTATTGTCGCGCCTTCCGCTGTTCCTTCGTGCCTTCGCGTGAACCCTCTGGAGATTGCTTCGGTGTGAAGCCTCGGGGGATTGCTTCGGCCCTGCGGGCCTCGCAATGACTCCCCCGCGGCTCCGCGCCTCCGCGTGAACAATCCCCCCAACGAACCCAACCGTCTATTGTCGCGCCTTCCGCTGTTCCTTCGTGCCTTCGCGTGAACCCTCTGGAGATGGCTTCGGTGTGAAGCCTCGGGGGATTGCTTCGGCCCTGCGGGCCTCGCAATGACTCCCCCGCGGCTCCGCGCCTCCGCGTGACCCTCTTGACTATCGCTCCGGCCACGCCTAACAATGAGCCCCGCCGGTGGCCGCGCGCCAGCGCTGACCGCAAGGGCGATGTCGGGTAAGGAGTCTGATCTGCGCATCTGAAGTGGGCATGTGCCCCAGCCGGCCATCACTCCCACGGATGACGCGACACCCTGCCACACTTACGATTGAGGTCGGCACAATGGATCGGCGTTTCACCCCTGAACGCCAGATCCCATCGGCAACCAGCCATGCAACCTGACACCCGCCGGCCTGCACCGGAGAATGGTTCCTGGTGGGCGCGTCTCTTCCGTCGCCGCCGGAGCCGTCGTGACGACTACCGACAGGCCACCCGGGAGTGGCGCTGGGCCGTCGCCAAGGCGACCTTCGCGTTCGTGCTGCTGGTGATCCTCCTGGTACTGCTGCTTCGGCAACTCGAATCGAATCGATTCTAGCGGTCTGCCGGGGACGCCGCCGGTCCTGAGCCCTGGGGCACCGGTTCGCGCGCCGAGCTTCGGACTCCGGTGGCCAGGCCCGCCAGCGCCGCTGTCGCGAGCACCACGCTCGACCCGACCCACCCCGGTCGCACGGTCATCAGCAGGATGATGCCGATGAGCAGGGTGGTGCGCATGTGGAGCGAGACCCGCAGTGCTGGATCGGCGAGCAGCTGCCGGGTGGCGGGGTCAAGCTGTGGCCCGCTCTGGCGCAGGGCAGCGCCGATCGCCCGGAACCGGCGACCGGCGATGCCACCGCCGAGGACACCGAGGACGATCAGGCCCACGAGCGCAACGATGATCCATGGCTGGGAGCCCCAGCGGTTGCCCATCATGTACCCGCCGGTCACGAGCAGTACCAGCATGCCCGGACCACCGAGAAGCCGGAGCGGCCGAAGGGCACCGGCCCAGGGTCGGGCGGCGTCGAGGGTGGTGACGGACCGGAGCCGGGGCAGGGCGGTCCACTCGATGCCGAGCGCGGCGCCGAGGCCCAGCGCCGCGACGACGTGAAGGAAGAGGACGACGGAATAGAGCATGGTATTCTCCTGGTGGAGCAGCTAATTTAACTACACGTTATGTATAGTCAATATCAAACTCCATGACTCCACGACCCTATCGCCAGGGCCAGCGGCTGGTCGCCTCGGAACGGACCCGGACCCGGATCGTCCTCGCCGCCCGCGACCTGCTGGTGTCGCCGCGACTCGACGCGGACTTCAGCCTCGAAGCGGTGGCCCGTCGCGCCAAGGTGACTCGGCGAACGGTCTATCTGCATTGCGGCTCACGCCGAGCCTTGATCGAGGCGGCCTTTGACGCGGTCGCGGCGGACGGCGGGATCGAGCGGATCGCCGAGGTCTTCGCGATGGAGGATGCCCGCGCGGCACTCCGGCGGGCGGTTGAAATCTTCGGCGAGTTCTGGACGGCGGGGCGGCTGGGCATCCGACGGGTGCACGGACATGCGGAGTTTGATCCCGACCTGGCCGCGGCGATGCGGCAACGCAACGAACGGCGCCGCCTGATTTTCCGGACGCTGCTGCAGCGTTACGCCGCGGCCACCGGTCGTCCGAGCGCCGCGGACCTGGAGCAGGTGCTCACCACCGTCTTCGGCCTCACCAGCTTCGAGGTGTTCGACGCGCTGGCCGGTCCGGAAAGGGAGCCGAAGGAGATGACGGGGGTGATCCAGGACCTGGTGGAACGGGTGGTGCTGGGAAGGGGGAACGGGGAATAGGGAACAGGGAACCGGCGCGAGGAAGTCCCTTTAGGGAGAACAGGGAACAGGCGGTGGATCGGAGGTCAGGGGATTGCTTCGTCGGCCGCAGGCGGCCTCCTCGCAATGACTACCTTCCGCCCGACCGCCCGACCGCCCGACCGCCCGACCGCCCGACCGCCCGACCGCCCGACCGCCCGACCGCCCGACCGCCCGACCGCCCGACCCGCCCGACCGCCCGTCCGCCCGTCCGCCTGACCGCCTGACCGCCTACCACACCACCGGCCACCGTCGATGCAGCCCCACCGTCACCGCCGTCGTCCGATCATTGAGCCCCGTCGCCAGGTCAATTCGCAGCACCCCCAGCTCGCCATCCAGGATGCCCACCCGCAGGCCGCCACCGGCATCGACATAGAACTGCGCGCCACTCGAACTCCGGATCGGGTCGGCGACCTGCGCGCCATCGACGAAAACACCAAAGGCGAAGGTGATCGGGCCGGTCCGATGAAACGGCAGATCGGCGGAGAGTCCGCTGTGGAGAATGAGCCGGCCGATGGTGCTACCGGGGAGCCGCCCGTCGCGCACCCAGGAGTGGGCTCGCAGCGGGATCGCCCAGGGAAGTTCCCCGCTCGCCACCGGCCAAAGGCCCGTGGGCGTAGTGCGACTGACGAGGTCGCCGCCGATCCGCGCGGACCAGCCAGCCCGCAACAGCCCCGGTGACGAAGCCCAGAGTGCCCGGAGATTGCCGCGGTCATAGGACGGCGTACTGGCGACGTTTCCCCCATGCTCAAACGCGCTGGTCACCGTCACCCGATCGCGCAGCGCACGATACTCGACCCCCCCGGAGACTGCGACGTAGCGCCGGTCGCCCGACCAGCGATCGTAGCGCACGCCCACCTGGGGCCTGAGCGCCGGCGTGAGCCAGGAACCAAACATCAGCCCACCATACCGGCGACTCTCCACCAGCTCGAGATCAGGGGCGGGCCCCGCATCAAACCGGAACCGTTCCCACCCGCCGTCGACCGTGACGATGCCGGGTACCCCGAGCCGGAACGGGACGTCGAGCCGCAACCCCACCTGGGGATGGGCCCGATCCCAACGCAATCCGGCGGTCCACAGCTCACCGGCACCGGTCGGCGTCGCCACCGTCAGCTCGACCCGGTGCCGCGCGATGGCCGTGACCCCATTGCTGACCAGTACCGCCGGCCATGGGTCCAGCACCGGGCGCTCCGCCACACCGGCACGCACTTCCGCCCCGCCATCGGCGAGCGCCTGGTAGCCGACCGCACTGCGCCGGATGGCCGGGACCTCCGCGAGGCGCCGGCGCGCCAGCGCCTGCCGACGGAGGGTGAGCACCTCGCCATGGGGGATGTCGATCGCGTCAGCATAGACCTGAAATCGCACCCGTCGGATGCCGTCGATCCGGACCAGGTCCACCACCGGCTCGCCCAGTTTGTTCCACGCCGCCAGCGCGGCGTCCGGATAGCGATCGAGATAACGACTCGCCGCCAGCAGCCGCCACCCCAGCGTGTCACTCGGCACGCGGGCCAGATACGCCTCCGCCAGCAGGGTGGCCTGATCGTACCGGCGCTGCTTGAAGCGGACCCCGGCCATCTCGCGCTGGACCACCGGTTCGGCGGGGCAGGCGCGCTGCGCCTCGGTGAGGAGCGTGGCGGCCCGCTGCAGCGAGTCGATGTCGACCGCATCCAGTGCCTGGTCCACGTAGGGGCGGCACGGCATGGAGTCGGTCGTGACGGCCGAGGGTGCGGTGACAGTCGGCGGCAGGGTCGGCGCGCCGGGCTGGACCGCCATCGCCCACTGCTCACCGCCCCGCCATTCCTTGAGGAAGTGGTCCTCGGAGATCTCCCGGGAAGGCGCACGGGCGGGATCATGGTAGATCACCCGACCCTCCGACCACTGCAGCAGAACCACGTAGTGGTATCGCCTGGGGGCGACCTCAATCAGTGCGATGACGGGAATCCGCCGGTGGAGCAGCCGCTGCACCAGGTCGATCGTGCCGTCAAAGCCGGCCGCATCCCAGCCTCGCGTCTTGGCGGCGTTCACCAGGTCGGTGGTGCTGATGCCACCCTTCACCCGCTGTACCAGGTGGGCAAAATCCTCGGCATATACCCCGTGACTGCCCCAATAGCGCTCGACCATGGCCAGCGCAGCGCCACCGCACAGCAGTTCGGATTGGGGCAGGTACGGGACGTCGAGGGGGGTCTGGAGCGAATCGCCGGGGGGGAGAGACGACAGCTGGGCGGACGCAGGTGCGCCGCCCAGCATGAGGCCGAGACTACCGATAATCAACAGCGAGCAGACGACTCGCGGCATCGTCAGCTCGTGCTGCCCGGATCAGGTAACCAGGATGAGAATCAGCAGGATGATGATGATCGCCGTGGTGCTGATAATGACGTATTCCTTGCCGCCGACCAGATCGAGATTGGCCGCGCGGGTCTGCTCCGCCACCTGGCTGAGGCTCGCGTTGTCCAGCCGGCTCACCTTGGCGGCGAGATCGTCGGACCGCACGCCGAGGCTCTTGGCAGCCTCAATAACCCTGTCGTTCTGCAGAAACTGCTGCACCGCGGCGCGATCGGCCTCGGGCGCGGCGCTCACCGCCGACCGCAGTTCCGCATCGTTGACCGCACTGCGCTGCTGCGCCATCGCCGGGGTCGTCTGCGCGGCGAGCACCAGCACGCCGAGCACTGTCAGACTTTTCATCATGATCGCTTCTCCTATTAGTACATGGGCCAGGGCCCATGAGTACGTGCTCAAGTTCGCTCACACTATGGGTGACGGCAGCGACTGATTATCGCGCATGCACGCCATCACCGACTGCAAGGTAGTCCTGTAGGGGGGATATAACTATGACGCACCGCACCAATTTCGGGCAGTCCGGGCCAAGGTGTGGGCGAAAATGACTCCGAACCGGATGAATTGGTTTAAGGCTACCGGAGGGGTCGGGCGACATACACGCCGGTGCATCGGCGGATCGCTGCGACATATTCGACCAACGTAGAACGCGTGATCTCCACGACGCCGCCCGAAAGTGGGGCATGCAGCACCCGGAGGGTGTCGCACCGATCGCGATAGGCCAGCGCGGCATGGGTGACGTCGAGTCCGGCGATCGAGGTGGCGAAGGACAGCACGTCGCCGGTCTCGAATGCGTCCCGTCACCGTGGCAAGCTGTGGCGGAGCCACGACCCACCGTGGCTCGTGGTCCAGTGCCCGTTCGATGGCGGCGATCCGGTCGAACACCGCCTGCTCCCGCAACGCCGGATAGCTGGTGCGATGCTCGGTCATGAATCGCAGCGGGCGTTCGTCGCGCACCGCGCCGAGGGAAGGACCGAGGTCCTGCACCAGACCGCGACGCTGCCCATCGGCAATCCACTCGCTGAAGTAGTGGAGCCGGGTGCTGTAGTCGCCCCGCTGTCCGCGGCGGTAGCGCATCTCCGTGATCGCATGCCCGAAGCGGTCCCAGGATGGCGCGCCATCCATACTCGCCACCCGCGCTACGCCGAGGCATCCCTCTACCAGGGTGACGCAATCGAGCCGGGTCAACGACAGCGTCAGTGGTTCCGGGTTTGGCAGGGGGCCGGCGGAGGCGAGATAGGCGTCGAGGGTTCCGGGGACGTAGGGGGTGCCGGCCGCGAGTTCGCCCACCCGCACAACTGCGGGTCCTGGTGGAGTGCCGAGCTGTTCCTGACGAAGCTGGTTGCTCCAGGCGATCAGTCGCGCTTCGTCAGGATCGTCCCATCTCACGCGGGCGCGCGGCAGTGGCAGCAGGATCGCCGCCAGCGCAGCCCGTCGTACCAGCTCGCGCCGCGAGAATGACGGGCTCATGGGTCGACTCCAATGCAGCGGGCGCGGCCGGCGCGTTTCGCGGCGAGCAGCCGTCCATCGGCGGTGGTGAGCAATCCCTTCGGGGTGTCGGCCTGTTGGTCGGCGGGCACCCCCGCCACGCCGGCGCTGAAGTTGAGGACGAGGGTCTGGCCGTCACCCAGTTCGATCGGAATGGCGGCGATCTCCTGGCGCAGCGCCTCCATGCGGAGCAGCGCTGCATCGCGCGGGGTGCCCGGCATGAGGATCACGAACTCCTCCCCACCGTAGCGGGCGACCAGGTCGGTCCGCCGCATCGCCTCCATCAGTCGGTCGGCCATGACGCACAGCGCCCGGTCGCCCAGCGCGTGTCCGTGCACATCGTTGACCTGCTTGAAATGATCGATGTCGAGGATCGCGAGCGACAGCGGCTGGCCGGCGCGGGTGGTGGATTCCATCGCCGTGACCAGGGTCCGATCGAAGTGTCCCCGGTTGAACAGGCCGGTGAGCCGGTCGCGGGCGGCGAGGTACAGCAGTCGCTGGGCCCGCCGGACGATGGTGACCGCCAGCACGGTGGCGATCGCGAGGAGGATCAGCCGGGTGAAGAGGTCGACCGGGCTGTAGCTGGCGGAACTGACTTCGTAGACCGGATCGTACAGGTCGTATTTCCACGCCGACCAGGCCCAGAGGCCGCCGTACTCGCCCATGGCCAGCAGCCCCGCAACGATGCAGATGCGCCCATCGTAGCGGAGGCTGGTTGCGAGGACCGCCAGGAAGTACATCTCGAACGTGACATTGGAGTTGAGTGCCACGACCGGGGAGCTGACGATCAGGAAGGTGACCAGCGCGGTGCTCACCATCGAGACATCGAAGGTGCTGGAGGCGAACCCGATCCAGGGCCGCCACCGTCCCAGCCGCAGCAGGGCCCAGATGACCACCGCGACAATGCTGGCCACCAGGGTGACCAGGAAGCCGGTGATGTAAATCGGCTCGTTCGGTTCGTGCAGGACCTTCCAGGTGGGCGAAATCATGAGCAGCGCCATCGCGCCGAGCCGCACGCGCGCCACCACGACCTCGCCCTCGATACCGGCGGCCGCCAGCGCCGGGTCGGGGCGCACCCAGAGCGGGGGAGCCTCGGCGCCGTCGGAGTAGCTCTGGGTCACGCTGGTTGGTGCCATCGATCCTTGGTCTCCGGGAGTACCGGGAAGAATACGCCGCACCGGGAATGCTGCCTAGCGCCGGTTCCCGGCGCCCGTGTCATGGCCAATTCACCATCGGTTCATCCCCGGGAGCCTAATCTGAGGCAACCACGCGGACTCCGGGGATCGGGCGATCTCCGCTCCGCGTGCTCATTCAGGAGGCGGCATGCGCGACCTCACCCAACCTGGATCCCTGATCGTGGTCCCGCTCGATGGTTCGAGCTTCGCGGAACAGGCGCTCCCCCTCGCGGCATCACTGGCGGCCCACACCGGATGCCAGCTCCGCCTCGCGCTGGTACACGAACTGCCATTCCTCATCCCGGAAGTTGCCGGAGCGAGTCAGTCGGCCTCGGTCGAGCTGGCCAGCAGGGCGGCGGAGCAGGAGTACCTGCGACGGATCAAGGACAGCTTGCGGGCCACCCAGGGGCTCCGGGTCGATGAGGTCGCGCTGCACGGCGTCGTCGGCCCGGCACTGGCCGAATACGTCCGGGAGGTAAACGCGAGTATGGTCGTCCTGGCCACCCATGGGCGTGGTGGCGTCAAGCGTGCCTGGCTCGGCAGCGTGGCCGACTACCTGATCCGCCATCTCTCCGTTCCGGTGCTCATGGTGCGTCCCGCGATCCCGGCGACGCTCGCATTGCCCGCTCCTCCCTGCCGGATCCTGGTGCCGCTGGATGGCTCGCCGCTGAGTGAGGAAATCCTCGAGTCGGTGGTCGTTCTCGCCCGCGCCTGGAAGCTGCCGGTCCACCTGATCCAGGCCGTGCGACCGGTCATGCTCCCGATGGACCCGACACTCGGGGTGCCCGCGGTCTATGATGAGCGCCTGACCGGGCTGAGCCGCGCGGAGGCACAGGACTACCTCGATGACATGACGGAGGAGTTGCGGGACCAGGATATTCCCGCCACCGCGACGACCGTCCTCGGAGCGAACCCGGCCGACGCCATCCTGTCGGCGGCCACATCGGGAGATTTCGCCCTGATTGCGCTCGCGACCCACGGACGCGGCGGACTGACTCGGTTGGCGCTGGGGAGTGTGGCGGACAAGGTCGCCCGGGGCAGCGAAATGCCTGTCCTGGTACATCACCCGAGCTCGGCCGATGGGGTGGGTCCCTGGCCTGACCTGACTGGAGCGGAGCAGGCGCACCGCTGACGCTGGGGAAAAGAGCGAGCCCCCACCTCAGGCGGGGGCTCGTCGGTTTTGGGGACCGTCAGCGGGCGGCGGAGATATCGGTGTCGGTCCCGCGACGCAGCATGAAGCCGACGCCGCGCACCGTCACGATGAACGGTTCCTTGCCCGCCTGGGTGAGTTTCCGGCGGAGATTCTTGATGTGCACGTCGATCACATTGCTCTCCGGATCGAAGTGCATGTCCCAGACTTTCTCCAGCAGCCGAGTGCGCCGGACCACTTCTTCCGGGTGGAGCATGAAGTACTCGAGGAGCTGGAACTCCTTCGCGGTGACATCCAGCCGGGTCTCGTTGATGCTGGCGACATGCCGCAGCCGGTCGAGTCGGATCGGCCCATACTGGAGCACCTCCAGCCGATCGCCGCCGCCGCGCCGATAGAGCGCCCGGAGCCGGGCCAGCAGTTCATCGAACTCGAACGGCTTCGCGAGGTAATCGTCGGCGCCGGCATCCAGGCCGCGGACCACATCTTCGGTCGCATCCCGCGACGTCAGCATCAGGATCGGCGTGTTGCGGCCCTCGCGCCGCAACTCGGTCGCCACCTGAAAGCCGTTCTTCTTGGGCAGGACGACGTCCAGCAGGATGGCGTCGTAGTCATGCACATGGGCCAGCATCGTGGCCTCTTCGCCGTCGGACGCGAGGTCGACGATGTATCCCTCTTCCTTCAGTCCCAGTTCGATGAACCCGGCGATCTTCCGGTCATCTTCCACCACGAGAATTTTCATGGCTTCCAATCTAGAGTGGCAGGCTGAACCGCCAGCGTACCGTTCATGAACGGCTCGTTCACGGTTGCAGTGGCGGGCAACTCCAGGATGAAGCGCCCGCCGGTCCCGGGAGGCGCCGGCACGGCTCGCAGCTCCCCGCCCAGCAGCCGGGCGAGTCGGCGGGAGAGGGGGAGGCCGAGGCCGACCCCTCGGGTCTCGCCCTCGGTATTGGTCACATAGATATCGAAGATCTCCTCGAGACTCTCCGCCGGAATCCCGGGCCCGTCATCCTGCACCACGTAGCGGACAACATTGTCGCCCGCCTCCACTCGCAGCCGCACCGTGCTCCCGTCGGGGGTATGTCGGATGGCGTTCCCCAGCAGGTTGACCAGGATCTGCTCGACCCGGCTGGCGTCGGTCTCACACAGCGGCACGGTGCCGAGCTCGAGGGCGAGCCGCACCTGCCGGGAATCGGCGCTCGGGGTGACCCGTCCCGTGGCCCGCCGCGCGATCGAGGTCGGCTCCACCGGGCAAATCACCGGCTTGAGGCGATCCTCGTCCAGCCGGCTGAGATCGAGGAGGTCGTTGATCAGCGCGATGGCCTGACGGGCGGAGTCGAGCACCTCGAAGGCCGCCCGGGGGACGGTGGCCGGATCCTTCTTGCGGACCAGGCGCTCCGCCCAGCCGTAGACGCCCGCCAGGGCGTTCCGCAGCTCATGGTTGACGGTGGCGAAGAAGCGCTCCCGGGTCCGGTGGAGCTGCTGCACCTCCGCCAGCAGGCGGGCGCTTTCCTCATGCAGTCGGGCATTCTCCACCGCGGCGGCCGCGGTGCTCGCGAGCAGCACCGCCATATGCTCGTCGGCGTCGGTGAAGGTGGCGGCGCCGATCTTCTCCGTCAGATACAGGTTGCCGAAGATGCCGCGGCGTCCCGCGATCGGCACGCCGAGGAAGGACCCCATGGCAGGATGGTGAGGCGGAAAACCGTAGGATTCGGGGTGGCGGCCGAGGTCGGGCAAACGGATCGGTCGCCCCTCGCGAATCACCAGCCCGAGGATCCCGTGGCCCTCGGGCGGGGGGCCGATCGCCGCCCGCTCCTCCGCCGTCATGCCAAAGGTGGTGAAGCTTTCGAGCAGCTTCCCGTCGGGGGCCAGCACCCCGATGGCGGCATAGTGGGCACCGATGATTTCTGCGGCGTGCTGGACCACCCGGTCCAGCACCCCATCGAGCTCGAGTTCGCCGGTCAGCTTGGCGGTAGCGACCACCAGCTGCTCAAGCCGAACTGCATCGCTGACTGGGGGCACGGTGATCGGATCTGGCATATACCAGGCAAGCTAGGGGGATTGGGCCGATTCGGGAGGGCCGCGCGCCCACCGGGGGACTTCCGCTGGTCAGAATTTGCTGCCACCTTTGCCGAGTCGACCCATTCCCCGGAGTCTGCCGTGCTACGAGTGCCGATCGTCGGTGCCCTCCTGCTGGGCGCCGCCGCTCTCCTCCCTGTTCCCGCCACCGCCCAGCGTTCGGTCCCGCTCCGGGTGCAGCGGGCCGAAATCATGGATCCGCACGGATTCGAGAAGCCACTGGTGGCCTACACGATGTTCGTCCCGGCCACCTGGCGCGCCGAGGGCGGCGTCGAGTATCCCCCCGCCAATGGCTGCAATCCTCCCAGCCGGCTCAACTGGCGCGCCTCCGATCCCGGCGGCGTGGGCGCGATCCAGCTCGTGGGCGAGGAAAAATGGGCGGCCGGCAATTTTCCCATGCCGGAGCTGGAACGGGCCGGCTGTCTGATGTCGCAGGTCTCCGGGATCCGGCCCTATCTCGAGTGGTGGGTCAAGCGGAACCGCCCCGGCGCCCGAATCATGGATTTCCGTCCGCGCGCCGACCTCACCAGGAATCTCGCCGGGCTCAACCAGGAGAATCCGGAACTCGGCCTGCGTTCCTGGGTGGAAGGGGGCGAGGTCCTGATCGCGTATCAGCTCAACGGCAAGCCCGTCCGCGAGTCGATCTCCAGCACGGCGTTCTTCACCCATACCCGCTCGCCCCAGATTGGTAACGCCCCGCCCATCGAGATGCTGCAGGGGACAAGCATGCCCGGCTTTGCGGTCCGGATGCCGGAGGGCGCGCTCGACTTCAAGATGGTGGAGGCGCTCCGGCATTCGATCCAGGCGGCGCCGGAGTGGAGCGCCCGCACCCGCCAGGCCGCGGATGAACGGCATCGGGTCGCCATGGAGAGTGGCCGGCTGGCTGGCCAGACCGCCTTGCGGGAACAGGCCAAGCGGGGCGAAATCATGAACCAGACTCGGCAGGAGATCAACGACATCCAGATGGGCACCTGGCAAAGTAAGAATGAAAGCATGGACCGGCAGCAGCGCGAGCGGATCGAATCGATCCGCGGGGTCGAGACCTACAACGATCCGCACTACGGCGGCACGGTGCAGCTCTCCAACCAGTACCAGCATGCCTGGCAACTGCGCGATGGTTCGTATGTGCTGACGGACGATGTCAACTTCGACCCGGGACGCGCCTTGGGCGTCGAAGGTCAGCGGCTCAAGCCGGTTCAATAGGAGACCCAGCTCGTGATGCGCCGACTCACGCTGATCCCGCTCGCCCTGCTGCTGTTCGCCGGCGCCACGGTCCAGGCCCAGGACAGCTTTGGCGGGCAACCCGCTGCGCCGCCGACGCAGCCTGAACCGCAGCCCCAGGCCCGGCCAACCGCGCCCGCAAACGCCGCCTCGACGGCCCGCCTCGATCGGTTGATGGTGCGGGAGCGGGAGGACTTCGGTGTGGCGGCCACCGACGAACTCCATGCCGGTCCCATGCACGCACCGACACCCGCGTCGATCCCCGGGGGACAGGTCATCACCACCAAGGGGCTGATCCCACTGCTGGCGAACGCGGAGCTGGGTGCCCTGGTCTTCGACATCCTCGGCGGCGAAGACATGATCCCGGGTGCCCGACCCGCCACCCCCGCGTCGCAGGGTGGATCGTTCACTGACCGGACGCAGCAGGAGTTCGGCAACTATCTGCAGTCCGTCACCAACGGCAACAAGGAAGTTCCGCTGGTGTTCTACTGCCTGTCGAATCACTGCTGGATGTCCTACAACGCTTCCCTGCGCGCGATTCACATGGGGTATCGCAACGTGCTCTGGTATCGCGGCGGCATCGACGCCTGGAAGGCAGCAGGCCAACCGGTCCAGACGGCGGGGCAGGGGCCGAAGTAACCCTGCCGTTGTGTGGGGTGCCGGTCCTCAGCCGTCACCTCTGCCACTCCCATGATGACCACTTCGACATCGGCCCGGCGCTCTGCCGGCCTCGCTCCAGTTCTGCTCGGCGGCCTGGTCGCCGGCACCCTCGACATCCTCTTCGCCATCACCTTCTGGGGCCTCAAGGCCAGCGTACCCGCCACCAGGATTCTGCAGTCGGTGGCGTCGGGACTGCTCGGCAAGGCCAGCTTCGAGGGTGGCACGGCGACGGCAGTTCTCGGCCTCGGACTCCATTTCCTGATCGCCACCACCATGAGTCTGGCCTACTACGTGGTGGCGCGCCGGTGGCGCCTCCTGGTCGAGCGGGCGATCCCGCTCGGGGCCGCCTACGGCCTGTTCCTGTATGGCATGATGAACTACGTGGTGGTGCCCCTCTCCCGGGCCAACAGCGGGGGGGCGAAGAACCCGCTGTGGGTCGGGCTGGGGATCGCGGTGCACATGTTTCTGATCGGTGTGCCGATCGCGCTCGCGAGCCGGCGGGCGATTACCTCACGGTAGTTAGCCGAGGCCGCGCCCGATGGGCCGTCATGCGAGGCCGCGCCCGGTGGGCCGTCATTGCGAGGCCGCGTAGCGGCCGAAGCAATCTCCCGACCAGCCGCGGATGGTCCATCGCGCAGCGGCCGATCCCCCTCGCCGTCATTGCGAGGCCGCGTAGCGGCCGAAGCAATCTCCCGACCTACAACTCAGGCCACAGGTCTCGCCACTCCGGGTTGTGCCCGGTGATGAGCGCCACCTTCCGCTTTCGCGACCCCGCCTTGATCTGCTTTTCTCGAGCGATCGCGCTCCGCGGAGCGTCGTAAACCTCGTACCAGACCAGACGGTCAACGTTGTAGCGCCTGGTGAAACCGGGTTTGAGCCGCGCACGGTGCTCATCCATGCGACGAGGCAGGTCGTTGGTCATGCCGGTATACAGGACGGTGTGCGAACGGTTAGTCAGGATGTAGACGAAATAGGACCGGCGATGGCGCATCCGACAGGGTACGGTCTGACCGTCCGCGGAGCGTCAACGGAGCGCGGGGGCAGGAGATTGCTTCGTCGGGGCTGCGCCCCTCCTCGCAATGACAGCCGAGTGTCGTCCGGGCTGCCCCCCTCCTCGCAATGACTGCCGAGTGCCATCCACCCTCCTGCCGACTACCTTCCCCGCGTGCTGCTCACGCCGTTTCACCTGTTCCCGACGATCGCTCGTGGCTGACGACCCGGTCGTCTATGAAGGGCAGTCCTCACCCTACCGGGAGCGGGACGCCATTCGCTTCATCCTGGCCGCCGCCCGCGCATTGCATACCGCCGGCACCACCGCCCAGCGGCTGGAAGACCTGCTGGACGTCCTCGCCCGGCGGCTGGGCGTCGAGAATCCCCAGTTCTTCTCCACGCCGACTTCCATCATGGCGGCGTTCGGCCCCGACGAGACGCAACAGGTACACCTGATGCGCCTCTCGCCCGCGGGCCCCAACATCGGGCGACTCTCCCAGCTGGACCGGGTGGTAAAGCGGGTGCTCACCGGGGAACAATCGCCCACGGCGGCGCTCCGCGACGTCGATGCCATCACCCATGCGCCGGCCCCCTACGGGGCGGTGGTCACGATCGCGGCCTTCGGCCTGGCCTCGGCCGGTATCGCCCGCTTCCTCGGTGGCGGACTCGGCGAGGTCGCGGTCGGTGGCCTGCTCGGCATTCTCACCGGCTGCCTCGACGCCTCGGCCGAGCGGCTTCCCAGCCTCGCCCGCGTGTTCGAGCCGCTGGCGGCATTCGTCGCGGCCTTTGTCGCCGCCAGCATCGCCGCGCTCGTTGCCCCCTTCGCGGTCTACAACGCCACCCTGGCCGGCATCATCGTCCTGCTGCCCGGCCTGCTGCTCACCAATGCGATTCGCGAACTGGCCCAGCGCCATCTCGCGAGCGGCACCGCCCGCCTCTTCGGTGCGGTGGTGACCCTGCTCAGTCTCGTCTTCGGTGTCGCCCTGGGCGACCGGCTCGCGGGTGCCATCTTCGGAACGGTGGCCAGCGTGGCCCCGGTCGGGTTGCCCGAATGGACCGGCGTGGTGGCGGTGATTGCCGCGGGCCTGAGTTTTGTCATCATCCTGAAGGCGGAGCGGGGCGACTGGTTGCCGATTGTGCTGGCCGGTGGATTCACCTACGTCGTTGGTCGTGTCTCTGCCCAATACGTGGGGCCCGAGCTGGGGCTCTTCCTCGCCGCGCTGCTGGCCGGCGTCTCCAGCGCCATCTGGAGCCGACTGCAGGACCGCCCGCAGCAGGTCGTCCTGGTCCCCGGGATCCTGATGCTGGTTCCCGGCAGCATCGGCTTCCAGAGCCTGAGCAACCTGCTGGATAAGGATGTGATCTCGGGCGTGCAGACCGCGTTCACCATGATCCTGGCGGCAACGGCGCTCTCAGCCGGCCTGCTGGTGGCGGGACTGATTGCGCCCGGTCGCCGGATGATGACCAACGGTGCGGACGCGATGCCGTGAGTCCACTCCGTCACGTGCTCCTGACTCCGGTCGGGTCGAGTGGCGATATCCATCCCTACGCCGGCATTGGTCGGGCGATGCTGGCCCGGGGCCACGAGGTCACCCTGCTGGCGGCGGAGCCGCATCGCGACACCGTGGAGCGCGCCGGCCTCACGTTCGTGGCCACCGGCTCAACCGCGCAATACGAAGCGGCAACCAGCGATCCCGATCTCTGGCATCCGCGCCGAGGCCCCGCACGGATCATGGCCCTGATTGCGGAGAGCCTGGAGTCGAGCTGGCAGGCGCTGGAACAGTGTTACCGACCGGACACGGTCCTGGTCGGCCACCCGATCAGCTTTGCGACCCGCAGTTTCGAGGAGAAGACCGGCGCACCCGCCGTGACGCTGCATCTCGCCCCCTCGAGTATCCGGTCCACCCATCAGATCCCCGCCCTGCCCCCAGGGACCGATATTTCCGGATTGCCGCACTGGCTCAAGCAGGCGCTCTGGGCGGTGATCGACCGGGTGGGTATCGATCCGGCGATTGTGCCGCAACTCAATCAGTGGCGCGCGACCCATGGACTCCCGCCAGTGCATCGGGTCCTCAAGGAGTGGCACAACTCACCCGCCGGCGTGATCGGATTGTTCCCCGCCTGGTTCGGTCCGCGCCAGCCGGATTGGCCGGCCCGGTTCGAGTACGCCTCATTCCCGCTCTGGGACGACGCCGATGCTGGACAAATCGACCCCGAGCTGCAGGAATTCCTTGCCGCCGGGTCGCCCCCGATTGTCGCTACGCCGGGCAGCGCCAATCGACAGGCGGCACCCTTCTTCCGGGCCGTGGCCGAAGCACTGGGACGGCTCGGCCGCCGAGGACTTTTCCTGACGGGATACCCGGAGCAACTCCCGCCGGACCTGCCGCCATCGATTCTCAGCCGGCGATACGTCTCGTTATCTGCTGTGTTGCCGCACGCCGCCGCGCTCGTCCATCATGGCGGCATCGGGACCGCCGCCCAGGCCTTTGCCGCGGGCACCCCTCAGCTCATGATGCCGATGGCCTTCGACCAGCCCGATAACGCCATCCGGGCTCGGCGACTCGGCGTGGCACGCTGGTTGTCGCCCGCGCACTTCACCACGGAAAATGTGACCCGCAACCTGACCGAGCTGTTCACCGACCCGGCGGTGAGTCGCGGCACCGCCGAGTGTCGCGATCGCCTGGCCGGGCGTGACGGCATTCGACTGGCCTGTGACGTCATCGAGCAGGCGCATGGCTGAGCCGATCCGGGCACGGTACGATCGTTCGATCATCGAAGGTCCCATCGGGCCGGCCATCTGGAAGCTGGCCTGGCCGGCGATGATCACCAACATGATCAGCGGGCTGCAGGGGATCGTCGATCACGCCCTGGTGGGACACCTGGTCGGCTTTCGCGGCAACGCGGCGATCGGTGTGAGCATCCAGATCTTCATCGTCGTGATCATCTTCATCAACTCGCTCTTCACCGGGATGGGCGTGCTGGTGGCCCGCTACGCCGGTGCCGGTGAGTCCGACAAGGTGGACCGCACCGTCTACCAGGCCTTCCTGACCGCGCTCGGTCTCTCGCTCTTCATCATGGCGCCGCTCGGCTACTTCCTGTCGCCATGGCTGCTCGATCTGGTCAACGCGGCGCCGGAGGTCAAGCAACAGGCGCTCCCCTTCCTCCGTATCATGTTCCTGTTCAGCAGCGGGATGCTCATCTGCTACATGCTGAATGGCGCCCTCATGTCCGCCGGTGACGCCCGCACGCCGATGATCCTGGGCGTGAGCCTCACCCTGCTCAACCTGGTCCTGAACATTATTCTGATCCGCGGATTCGGTCCGATCCCCGCGTACGGCGTCGCCGGCTCCGCGATGGGCTCCTCGATCGCGTCCTGGCTGGTCGCGTCCTTCGCGCTCTGGAAACTGTGGCACGGCGGGTGGGTGGTGTCCTTTCCCCGGCACGCCGGGTTCCGGCCCGACTGGACCATCATCCGCGCGCTGTTCCGCTTCGGCCTGCCCACCGGGGTGCAGGGGATCGCGATGAACATCGGTGGGATCGTGATGCTGGGCTTCGTCGGGTCGCTGGCTCAGAGTGCGGCAGCGCAGGCGGCCTTTGCGGTCTGCTACTCGCAGCTCTTCTCCCTGATTACCTGGACGTCGCTTGGACTCATGGGTGCCGCTGCGGCGACGGCGGGACAGAACCTCGGCGCCGGCCATCCCGACCGCTCGGCCAGTGCGGTGCACAGCGCGGCCCGCTTCGGGGTCGGCGGCGCCGCTGTCATCGGCCTCGCCTTCCTGCTGCTGCCCCGTCAGCTACTCGGCATCTTCGCGATGACCGAACCGGGCGTGGTCGAGATCGGCACGCAGCTGCTCCGGGTCCTCAGCCTCTCAGGCCTCTTCATCGCCGCTGCGCTCGCCTATACCGGCGGCCTGCAGGGCACCGGCGACACCAGGAGCCCGCTGTATATCTCCATCGTCTCCCAGATCATCGTTCCGCTGGGGATCTGCTTCACCATCCAGCAGACCGGCACGCTGCAACCGCTCCACATCTGGCTCGCCATCCTCTGCGGCCATGTCATCCGGTTTACCCTGAGCATGCTCCGCTTCCGCCAGGGCAAGTGGCGGGCGATTCGAGTGTGAAAACAGGGAATAGGGGAAAGGGAACAGGGAACAGGGAACAGGGAAAGGGAACAGGGAACAGGGAACAGGGAAGGGAGAAGGGGGAAGAGGGAAGAGGGAAGAGGGAAGGGAGAAGGGGGAAGAGGGAAGAGGGAGTAGGGAACGGGGAGCAGGGTGCCGACTCTGCCGTCATTGCGAGGAGGCCGCTTGCGGCCGACGAAGCAATCCCCCGACCTCCGAGCCGTTCCCCGTTCCCCGTTCCCCGTTCCCCGTTCCCCGTTCCCCGTTCCCCGTTCCCCGTTCCCCGTTCCCCGTTCCCCGTTCCCCGTTCCCCCGTCTCACCCTCCCACCTTCTCCGCCCTTCGCAACCGCAGCAACAGCCCGATCGCCACCACCATCGGCAGCCCCAGGAGAGCGAGCACCGCACCCATCACCATCACCCTGGTGCCAACCTGACCAGCCCGCACCAGCCACTGGAGACCGGCGATCATGCCGCCGGAGGCGATGACGTACGCCACCAGCGGTAAGAGAACCGAGCTGACCCACCCCCTGGCATCCCGGAGCGAGATCGCCCGGATCTGGCTCGGGGTCGCCAGCGCCTCGAGGGCATCGAGGATCTCACCGGCACTGGCGGGCCGTCGGGTCCGGTCTTTCTCGAGGCAGCGCATCACCAGCCGCGCGATGACCGGCGGAATCCCTTCACGTTGCGCGGCGATCGGGGCGGGATCCTCCATGAGATGGGCCCGAAGGATCTTCACCGGGTCGGTGCCGCCGAATGGCGTTGATCCTGTCAGCACCTCATAGGCGGTGATCCCCCAGGCGTAGAGATCGACCCGGGCATCGATGTCCGGGTCGCCGACCGCCTGTTCCGGCGCCATATAGCGCGGGGTGCCGATCGTCAGGCCCGCGCCGGTCATCCCCTCGACCCGGGGGGTTGTCGAGGCCGCCAGTGCCTTGGAGACCCCGAAGTCCACCACCACCGCGAGCCCACCCGTCAGGATGATGTTGTCCGGCTTGATGTCGCGGTGGACAATCCCCCGCGCATGGGCGTGGGCCAGCGCGGCGGCGAGGTTGCCCAGCAGCCGGAGCGCCTCCCCAATCGGCAGCATGGTATCCCGCCGCAGTCGGGCCCGCAGCGATTCCCCTTCGACGTAGGGCATGACATAGAACGGCCGATGCTCCATCTGGCCCGCCGTGAGCAGCGGCACGATGTGCGGGTGCTGCAGCCGCGCGGACAGCAGGATCTCCTGCTGGAAGCGATCGATGTCGACGCCGGTCCCCTGGGACTCGAGCACCTTGATCGCCACTCGCCGCTTGAGTGCCGTCTCCTCCGCCAGAAAGACCCGGCTCATCCCGCCACCCCCAAGCTCCCGCTCGATGCGGTAGCCGGGGAGTTCGGCGAGTCGGGCACGCAGATCGTCGCTCATTCGGAGCGGATGGTCAGCATGGGATCGAGGCGTGCCGCCCGCCAGGCCGGGAGATAGCTGGCGAGCCACGCCGCGGCGAACAACAGGCCGGCGGCCATCAGGAACGCCGCCGGGTCGGCCGCGCCGGTTTCGAACAGCAGCGACTGCATCACGCGGGTGACCAGGAGCGCACCGATCGACCCCGCCAGCAGTCCGATACTGACCTGGGTCAGCGCCTCCCGCTGTACCATGCTCCGTACCTGGACCGGCGCGGCGCCCAGGGCGAGGCGGATGCCCATTTCCCGGGTTCGTTGTGCCGCGGTGTACGCTACGACACCGTAGATCCCCACCCCGGCCAGCAGCAGCGAGATCAGGGCGAAGGCCGACAGGATCACCATGGTGAAGCGACGGTCAGTCAGCGACCGGGCGAGCCGCTCCTCCATGCTCGCGAAGGTCGGGACGGCATCCGGCGCCGCCGTCTGCAGCGCCTCAGCCAGGGTGCGCTCCAGGCCACGCAGGTCGCCCCGCCCACGGATCACGATCGTTCCGCCGTACCCTCGGGTCGGTCGCTGGTGCAGCGGGACGAACAGTTCCGGCATCGGTGCCAGGGTCAGGCTCCGATGGCGGACATTGCCCACCACGCCGATGATCGTGAGCCACCCGTCACCCTGGTTGTCCATGCCCGACTGCAGCCGGATCTGCCGGCCGATCGGATCCTGATCACGGAACCAGCTGTCCACCAGCGCCTGGTTGACGATGACCGTCCCGGGCGCGCCTGCGGCATCCCGCGCATCGAAGTCTCGTCCGCGCAGCAGCGGTACGCCGAGTGTCGCGAAGTACTCCGCACTCACCATGCGATAGCCGGCATTGCCCGGTCCGTAACCGGCGGGCCCCGGTGGGACGCCTTCAATGCCGAAGGAGCCGCTGGGGTTGCTGCCACTGAGCGGCAGGGCGGTGGTGAGACCGGCCTGGAGTACCTGCGGCTGGCCCCGGACCATGTCCAGTATCCGGGTCCAGAACTGCTCGATCCTGGCGTCGTCGCTGTAAATCGCTGTGGGGAGACTGAGCGAGACGGTGGTGAGGCTGTCGGTCCGGAAGCCGGGATCCACCTGCAACACCCGCCCGAAGCTGCGGATCAACAGACCGCTGCCGCACAGGAGAACCACCGCCAGCGCCACTTCTGCGATCACCAGGCCACCCCAGATGCGCCGCTCGGCCCGACTGCGGCCGGCGCGGCCGCCCTGGCGCATCACCATGCCGGGAGAGGCGTCGCTGGTCCGCAGCGCCGGGAAGAGGCCGATCAGGACAGTGGTGGAGACCCCGACGGTCGCGGTGAAGAGGATGACCCAGCCGTCCAGCCGAATGGTGTGCAGCTGCAGGCTGGCCGGGGCCAGCTGGACCAGCAGGCTCAGCAGCAGGTGGGCGACGCCGAGGCCGGCGAGGCACCCCAGCGCGGCGAGGAGGAGGCTCTCGGTAAAGAGCTGACGGACAAGACGCAGCCGGCCGGCACCAATCGCCAGGCGCACCGCCATCTCCTGCTGGCGCGCCATCCCGCGGGCCAGCATCGTGCTGGCGAGGTTGGTGCAGGCGGTCAGCAGCAGCAGCGCGCTGGCACCGAGGAGGAGATACAGCGGGCGACGGGTCGAGCCCGTCAATTGCGACTGCAGCGGCTCCACGGCGGCGCCGACGGCATCGAAATCAGGGCGGTAGAGCTCGGCCATCCGTAGCGTGAGATCGTCCAGCTCCCGGTCGGCCTCCGCCGGGGCAACCCCGGCCCGGAGCCGGGCGATCACCGATTCATTGTGGGCCGTACGACTCGAGGTCCGCTGGTTCAGTTCCAGCGGCACCCAGATCTCCGCGTCGCGCGGGAACGCGAATCCCTCCGGCAGCACCCCAACCACCTGGTACTCCCGGTCTACCCGCAGCCGCTGGCTGGTCAGGTCGCGGATGCCACCGAGTTGCGAGCGCCAGAAGGCGTGGCTCACTACCGCCACCGGCAGCGCCCCGGCGCGATGCTCCTCCGGCAGCGGCAGCCGGCCCAGCGCCGGTGCGAGCCGGAAGATGTGGAAGAAATCCTCCGACACCGAGACGAACCGGGCACGTACCGCCCCGGCGGGGGTCAAGGTGGTGGTGAGACCGGTACTGTAACTCGCCATCCCGTCGAAACTGCGGGATTGGGACCGCCAGTCGAGCATGTTCGCATACGGCGGATCGCTCCATCCGCGCTCACTGGTCTGGGCAATATCGACCAGCTGCTCCGGGTGATCGTAGGGCAGGGGCCGCAGCAGGGTGCTGTTGACCACGCTGAAGATCGCCGCGGTGGCGCCGATACCCAGCGCCAGCGTCCCGATCGCCGCCAGCGCGTAGCCGGGTGACTTCCGCAGCAGCCGCACGGCCAGCATGCAGTCCTGGACCCAGGAGTCGACGGTGCGGGCCCGGCGGATCGATCGCCGGGCGCGACGAGTGATGTCGCGGCACTCGGCGTTCACCTCCGCCAGGTCACCAAAGGCGCGACGGGCCTCCGTGCGTGCCGTCACCGGGTCCCATCCCGACTCAATCAACTCCCGTTCCCGTTCCGCGAGGTGGTGGGCCAGCTCGCGGCGGACATCTTCATCGATGGGGAGGTCGCGGGAGAGCGGCAGTTCCTCGTCCGGCCTCATGTGAGCGCCTCCGTCGGCTCGGTCTCAAGTACCCGCCGCATCGCCGTCACATACCGGGTCCAGGTGCTCAGTTCCGCCCGCAGTTGCTGGCGGCCGGGCGAGGTCAGCCGATAAACTTTGGCTTCGCGCCCGCTCTCGGTGGTCTTCCAGCTGGCTTCCACCCAGCCCCGCTCCTCCAGCCGACGCAGCGCAGGGTAGAGGGCCCCCTCTTCGATGGTGAGCTCCTCCTGGGTGGTCTGACGGATCCAGCGGGAGATGGCATAGCCGTGGGCGGGCCCCCAGCTCAGCGTCCGGAGGATGATGACGTCCAGGGTGCCCTTGAAAAGAGGCATGGGGGGGCGAGGGGTCATGCGCGCGTCCAGGGATAGGGAAGCCGGAGCCGAGGCTGCTATACCTAAGACAGTCAGGGGTCAAAAAAAGTTGCAACCCCTCGGTGGGACCTACCGCTTCAGTTGCCTGGTCGTCAGCCCCCGGATCATGGTTTCGAGCCCATCGGTCAGGCTGAGCAGTTCAGCCTGTCGCCGCCGAGCGGTGCGGGAGTAGACCGTGCGGGCCACCCCGTAGGTGATGCTGAGCCAGACCGGGATAATCGCGGCGATGGCGATCGCCGGCGCCCCAAAGGCGCCCACCGTCATCCCGATCATCGGCCCCATGCCGCCGCCGCCCATCCCCCCGCCGATCCCGCCGAAGATCGAGCCGATTGATGGTCCGAGGTTTTCGCGGACCGACAGGCGGGTAGCGCCGCCCCGGACCGACACCGAGACCTCGACTTCACGCGTGCGTCCCACGTTGCGCGTCATCACCCAGGAAAAGGACCGACCGAGCTGGCTGACCTGGCCCACGTGCTGCAGCCGGCGGCGGATCTCGTCGACCACATCGGGGAATTCTGTGTCCGGCAGTTCGCCATCGATCATCCGCTCATAGTGCACGGCCGTCGGCCCGCCGAGGACCCGGCTCCAGCGCTGTGGCGCGTTGGTCGTCGCGGGATCGACCGGACTCCGCAGTGATTGCGCGGCGGCCCGCACCAGGTTCGGAGCCACTCCCACCTCGGCCGCGAGTGCTTCCACCCCGCCGATGGTGAGTGCCGGCCCGGTGGGATTGGTGGCCTCCATTTCGGTGGCCCGCCGCACAATCTCCTCCACCTCCTGCTCCGCGTAGCGCCGACGGGTCGGCTCCGGGGTGGTCACGGTCCCGGTGAGATGGGCCATCAGGGTGGCGGGGGTGGCGGTCCGTCGATCGTGCCGGATGGAGAGACCGCGGATCAGGCCACGTTCGACCGCGGCCCCCGCGTCCGCCAGGCGGATTCGATGGGCGGGGGGCGCCTCCAGAAATTGCCCCGCCTGGACCGCATCCTCCGTTGGCCAGCGCCCCGGCACTTCACCCACGATCATCTCGTAGATCGTGACGGCCAGGCTGTAGACGTCGGTGCGGGCATCCAGATCGGTCATCCCCGCTGCCTGCTCGGGGCTCATGTATCCGGGGGTCCCGAGTGGAAAGCCGGTGCGGGTGAGATTGCCGACGCCGGCGGTGCTCACCGCTTTCGCGATCCCGAAGTCCGCGACGATGGGGTGCCCCTGGGAGAACAGGATATTCTCCGGCTTGATGTCCCGGTGGAAGACGCCCATCTCGTGGGCATAGCTGAGCGCATCCGCCACCGGTGCCGCGATCCGGAGCGCCTCCGCTGCCGGCAGCCGGCCTCGTTCCTCCAGCCGATGACGGAGGGACTGCCCCGTGATAAAGGGCATGACGTAGTAGAGGAACCCGGCCGCCTCGCCGCTGTCATGCAGCGCCAGGATATGGGGATGGGTCAGGCGGGCGGCGATCTCGATTTCCTTCAGGAACCGCTCGGCTCCGAGCGAGGCGGCGAGATCAGGCCGCAGCACCTTGACCGCGACCTCGCGGCTGTGCTTCCGGTCCAGCGCGAGGTAGACGGTGGCCATGCCGCCACGCCCCAACACGCTCCGCAACGCATAGCGGTCGGCGACGGCGGCCACGAGTTCGGGAGGGAGGATCGTCACGTCCCAATAAAACCAGAAGACCGGCGACCGCCAAGGCGGGCGACCGGCGGTGGACGCCGGTTCCTCCCGCCAAAGGTGCCCGGTCCGTCGGTGTGAGGCGTCAGCGCTCGAACAGCGGCAGGCCGCCGGTGCCGGCCCCTTCGATCGCCAGCAGCCGCACTTTGGCGGTCGACCCGCCGTGCGCCGAAAAGCCGCCGGTGCGGCCGCGCGCGGCCAGGACGCGATGACAGGGAATGATGAGCGGGATCGGATTGCGTCCCAGCGCGCGGCCGACCGCCTGGGCCGCGGTCGGCTGATGCAACGTGGCCGCCAGCTCCCCGTAGGTGACGGTCCGGCTGGGCGGAATCTGGCGGATCGCCTCATAGACCTGACGGGCAAAGGGCGCCAGGTCGCTCAGGTCCACCGGAACGTCGCGGAAGTCCTGCACCGCCCCCTTGAGATGGCGCTGCACCCGGGTGATCAGCGCGGCGATCGTGGGCGGAGGCTCGATCGGGTAGGGGGAGCCCGCCCGACGGGCGATCCGCGCTTCGGTCCGCTGGCGGTTCGCCTCGGGGAGCTGGAACCCGACCACCACGGGGAGGTCAGGCCCCGGCCCCGGCACGGACCAGGCGATGCCACAGGCACCGATGGCAGTCTCGAAGACGGCAAAGGCTCGGGTCATGTGCAAAGATAGCATGGCACCGGAGTCAGGATTTACTGACCCTTCATGGTTTCCTCAGCGAATACTTATCGCTCCACCCTCCACGCATTCCATGGCGCCATTCATATTCCATAGGGTAATCCGACCGCACTCAACGCCCGGGGTACGCGGGACGATCCTACCCTTGGCGAAATGACACCAGCGGTCTGGCACCGGCGCTCATGACCCTGGCAGCGACACTCACGGAAGCACGGCCGGACATCTCTATGCCACTCGCTGGTCAGGATCGATCAGGATTGAAGCCCCCAGGCCCGCTGACCCTGCGGGTACCCGCCGCCGCGCCGCGCCCATGAGTGTACAGCTCGGGGATACCCCCATCACCGTCCTCGTCGTCGAGGACAACGTCGGTGATGTGGATCTGATCATTGAACAGCTCCAGAACCTTCCAGCCGAACTGTTTGACTGCGAGCGGGTGGACCGGCTCGAGGCGGCGCTCTCCCGGCTGAGCCGCACCGGGGTCGACGTGGTCCTGCTCGATCTCGGCCTGCCGGACAGTTCCGGGCTGGAGACCTTCCACCGCATGCGGCAGGGTGCCCCGGACCAGCCGATCCTGGTCATCTCCGGCACCGACGACGTCGGCATCGCGGTCGCTGCGGTGCAGGCGGGGGCGCAGGACTACCTCGTCAAGGGCAGCATGGGGGGAGCGCTCCTCACCCGCGCGATCCGCTACGCCATCGCCCGCAAGCGGGCCGATGCCGCCCTGGCCGCGAGTGAAACCCACTATCGCACGATCCTTGAGCACGTGGCCGATGCCGTGTTCGTGAAAGACGCCTCTGGCCGTCTGCTCGATGTCAATCCGGCGGCCTGCGAGTTGACCGGCTATAGCCGCGACGAGTCCCTGGCACGCTCCATCCTGGACACCTGCCTGCCGGAGGACCGCGAGGCGATCGGTTTGAGTCTGCATTCCGCCCGGCAGGAGAAACTGCAGCCCTTCGAACGCCAGTTGGTGCGCAAGGATGGCAGCGTCATCCTGGTCGAGGGCACCCCGATCCTGCTCCCCGATGGGCGAATCCTGACCACGATGCGCGACGTCACCGGCCGGCGCCGGCAGCAGGACCAACTGCGGGAGAGCGAGCGTCGCTTCCGGGAACTGGCGGAGTCGGTCCAGGAGGCGTTCTATATCCTGGAGCCCGGCTCGGGGCTGGCCCAGTACGTGAACCCGGCGTACGAACAGATCTTCGGCCACTCACTGGCGCACGCCGCGGCCAACGGCTTTGCCTGGACCGGCCAGATTCACCCGGAAGACCGGGAAGCGGTGCTGAACGTCGAGCGGGAGGGACTGCGGTCCGGGACGTACTCCCAGGTGGTCTGCCGTATTCAGCGGGAGTCCGGGCAGCGCTGGATCCAGGCCAGGACCACGCCCGTGCGTGATGCCAGGGGTACGATTGTCCGCCTGGTCGGCATCGCCGAGGATATCACCGAGCTGCGGCGGACGGAGGAGCAATTCTTCGAGGCCCAGAAGATGGAGGCGGTGGGACGGCTGGCGGGCGGGGTCGCGCACGATTTCAACAACATCCTGACGGCCATCCTCGGGTATGTCGAGATACTGGATTCCGGCATGAACCCCGACGACGGGCGTCGCGAGGATGTGGCTGAGATTCGCCTTGCCGCACAGCGGGCCGCCGGCCTCACGCGCCAGCTGCTGGCCTTCAGCCGCCACCAGGTCCTTACCCTGGCCGTCCTGCGCCCGAATGAAGTGATCGCCAACCTCGACAGGATGCTCCATCGCCTGATCGGGGAAGACATCAAGCTGACGCTGGTGCTGTCCGAAGATGCCGGGAACATCCGGGGTGATGCCACCCAGGTCGAACAGGTGATTATGAACCTGGTGGTCAATGCCCGGGACGCCATGCCGGCCGGCGGCACCCTGCTGATTGCCACCCGCAATATCGAGGTCATCGCGCCGTTTCCCGAATCCCATCAGCCCGTGCCGCCGGGTCGCTATCTGCTGATCACGGTGACGGATACGGGGGAGGGGATGACCGAGCAGATGATGTCCCGGATCTTCGAACCCTTCTTCACCACCAAGGAGAAGGGACGGGGCACGGGGCTCGGCCTGTCTACCGTGTATGGCATCGTGCGGCAATCCGATGGGGTGATCGGGGTGTCCAGCGAGCCGGGCACGGGCACCACCTTCCGGGTGTACCTGCCCCGCGTCGACGTCGCGGTGGAGCCCGAACCGCTGGGCTCGGTGCAGCCGACGACCCTGGCGGGGACCGAAACCATCCTCCTCGCGGAGGACGATCCCCAGTTGCGCCGGCTCTGCGCCAGCCTGCTCGCCCGGATGGGGTACCGCGTCCTCGAAGCGGCGACGGCCGACGATGCCCTCATGATCGCCCAGGACCAGGAGCAGCATATTGACCTGGTATTGACCGACGTCGTGATGCCGGGCAACAGCGGGCCGGGCATGGTGCGTCAACTGCACGAATCGCGGCCGGGTCTGCCCGCCCTCTTCATGTCCGGCTACACCGGCGACGCGATGAGCCGCCTTGGCATGCTGCGGCCCGGCCTGACCTTTCTCCAGAAGCCGTTCGCTCCCATGGAGCTGGCGCGGCGGGTACGGTTGGTGCTGGATGCCCCACCGGAGTCGTCAGGTATCTGATTCGAGTCACCGGAATTCCTGTCCGCTGGCGCTGCCCTCCCAACCTCATTTCATTTCGCATCGTCCCTTCAGTCCAGGCGGCGAAACACCGACCGGCCCTGACGATACCGTTTCGGGAGTTCCACTCGCTGGCAGGAGGCCGACTCGAGTGCGCATCCTGCTCGCTGAAGACAACCTGGTCAATCAGATGGTGGCGGCCGCCATGCTCCGGAAGCGTGGGCACGCGGTCACGATTGTCAGTAACGGGCGCGAGGCGGTGGAGGCGGTCCGTCAGGGTGATGGCTTCGACCTGGTGCTGATGGATATTCAGATGCCGGAGATGGATGGACTGGTGGCCACCGCCCAGATCCGGAGCACCCCTGCCGGTACCTCCCTGCCGATCCTCGCCCTGACGGCGCACCTGCGGGCGGAGGAATACGAACGGTGCCTGGCGCAAGGGATGAACGGCTACCTCACAAAGCCGTTCCAGCCGCAGGATCTGTTCGCCGCAGTGGAGCAGTATGATCCTGCGCCCGCACCGATGGCCCATGCAGCCCCACCCCCGGCCGCCACGGACCGGGTGGCCGTGGATGTGCAGGGCTTTCGCCACGCGATGGAGGAGGTGGGGGCCGGGGAAGCGGTGGATCGCATCCTCGAACTGTTTATGGAGCACGCCGGACCTCGCCTGGAAACACTGCGTGTGGCAGTCCAGGCGGGGGACACGGCGAGCATCGGACGCGCGGCCCACGCCTTCAAGTCACCCGCCGCTTCTATTGGCGCGCACCGGCTGGCCGCCATGCTGCAGGAGATGGAGTCGGCCTCACGCGCTGGTGACCTCGCGACCGCCGCATCCCATCTTGCCGCGGTGGAGCGGGAGACGGAGGCGGTGTTGGCCGAGCTGCGGGCTTCAGGCGAAAAAGGGAATCCATGACTGTGGCGCCGACGCACGGACACTGGCTCGCCGACTTGATGGGGTTGGCCCCGAGGGCGGTCGGCATTTCGGCGGCCACCTCCATCCATGACGCGTATACCGCCGTTGCCCTGGCGGCCGGACTCACGGAAACCCAACTGGCTGCGCGGGTCGCCCAGCACTACGGACTTCCGGTCGCTCATCTGGAACAGGCCACGGCGACGGTCCTGGCGCTGATTCCAGAAAAGGTGGCACGCCAGTATACGGCCGCACCCCTGAGTACCACGGATCGGCACATCACGATCGCCGTGCCCGATCCCAACAATCTCCATATGGAACAGGCGCTGGGCTTCGCCTCCGGACGAACCCCGGTGTTCGAGATCGCCCCGCCAGGGGCCATACTCCAGTTGATCGACGATATCTGTGCCCCGGAGCGTTTTGCGGAACGGCTGGTCGGGGGTGTCGGCACCGAGATGTCGGATCAGGTCGTCCTGATCGAAGAGGAGGAGCCGGAAGCGGTCTCCTCCCATGAGATTGATGCCACCCCGGTGGTTCGGCTTACCAACCTCATCCTGCACGAAGCCGTCAATCTCCGCGCCAGCGATATCCACCTCGAGCCAGGCATCGACGGGGGGACGGTCAGGTTCCGGGTGGACGGAGTCCTGCGCACCATCATGAAGGTGCCGTCCTCGGTACTCAGCCGCGTCATTCCCCGCATCAAGATCATGGGCAAGATGGACATCGCCGACCGGCTGCGGCCGCAGGATGGTCGTGCCCGCCTCAAGGTCCAGGATGCCACGCTGGATCTCCGGATCTCGACGGTGCCGACCCGGGACGCGGAGAAGGCGGTGATCCGCCTGCTCGACCCCCGCAACGCGCGGGCCCTCGAGGCGCTGGAGATTCTGGCCCCCGAATTGTCTCGCATACGCCGGCTGTTTGGGTTTCGCGAAGGGATCGTGGTGGTCACCGGGCCCACCGGCTCCGGCAAGACCACGCTGCTGTACGCCGCGTTGCGCGAGCTGGCCACCGGCGAGGTCAACATCATGACGGTGGAGGACCCGGTCGAGTACGAGCTGCCGGGCCTCACCCAGATCCAGGTGGAGGTCAAGCGCGAACTGACCTTCGCCTCCGCCCTGCGGTCCGTCCTGCGGCAGGACCCGGATATCGTCTTCATCGGAGAGATTCGTGACCGCGAGACGGCCGAAGTCGCGGTACAGGCGAGCCTGACCGGCCACCTGGTCCTCACGACACTGCACGCCAACGATGCCGTCGGGGCAGTGGCGCGGTTTCTCGACCTGGGCATCGATAAATCCAAGATCGCCGTCACGCTGCGCGGATCGGTGGCCCAGCGGCTGGCACGCCGGGTCTGCCCCGAGTGTGCCGAACCGATCACGGGATCCCTGACACCGGGCGAGGCTCGCCTGGCACAGCGTTATGATATCCAGCCGGTGATTCGTGCCGTCGGCTGCGCCAGCTGCAGCATGTCCGGCTTTCGAGGCCGACTCCCGCTGCTGGAGGTGCTGATCTCCAACCCCACCTTCGAACAGCTGGTGGCGGAAGGGGCCACCGCCGCGCAGCTGCGGGCGACGGCCGCCACCGGCGGGGCACGGTCGCTCAGGGACAACGGGATTGCCCGGGTGCGCGAAGGGCAAACCACCCTCGACGAGGTGGCCCGGGTGCTGGGCGACGTGGGAGGGGAGGATGAGGAAGCCACCAAGCCCGCCCCTCGCATCCTGCTGGTGGACGACGATCCCATCTCCCGCAGCATTGCCCGCTCGGTGCTGGAAAAGAATGGCTTTCGGGTGGCGGAAGCGGAGCATGGCGCGATGGCCCTCGCCATGCTCGGGAATGGCAGTGGCTTCGCCCTGATGGTGCTCGATGTGGACATGCCCATCATGGGTGGGCGCGAGGTGCTCGCCCGGGTCCGCAAAGCCGTCACGACTGCGGCGCTCCCCGTCCTGGTCCTGACCGGGACGTCCGGGGACGAGGCGGAGATTCAACTCCTCGAAGCCGGGGCCGACGACTTCATTCGCAAGCCCCTGGAGCCCGCCCGCTTCGTCACCCGGGTGAAGGCTGCCCTGCGTCGTGCTGGCGGCTAGCGCCAGTCGCCGCCGAGCGCCTTGATCAGCGCCGCATAGGCCGTCGCGGCATCGGTCCGACTCTGGACCAGCTGGCTCTGCGCATCAAGCTGTGTCCGCTCCGCATCCAGCACCTGCAGGAAGTCGGTCACTCCCTCCGAAAAACGGATCCGGGCCAGCTCCGCCGCGCGTTCACTGGCGGCGGCGGCCTCACTCAGCCGCTCGACCCGGGTGCCGGCCGTCCGGTACCGGACCAGCGCCGTCTCCACTTCCTGCTCCGCCGCAAGGATGGTCCGGGTGTACTGGGCCCGGGCCTCATCGGCCACCGCCTGCGTCGCGTCCACTCGCGCCTTCACCCGTCCAAGATTGAGCGCCGGCCACGACACCACCGGTCCGACGGCGTAACGGAAGGTGCCTGCATCGCCCAGGGCGCTGAATTCCTGCGCGGAATAGCCGGCACTCCCCCCGAGCGACACCTTCGGGAGATACTCGCTGCGGGCCGATCCCACGAGCGAGCGGCTGGCGGCCAGGCTGCGCTCCGCCGCCGCGACATCCGGCCGACCGCGGATCACACTGTCCCCGCAGCTGCGGGGTCGCGGCCGGGAGCGCAGGCAACGGCCCCGCAGTCTCCAGCTCCGCCGCCACTGCGATGGGCGACCGTCCCACGAGGACGCCAATCCGATACTGGGCCGCCGCCACCTGCGACTCCAGCGTCGGCAGGCTCGCCAGCGTGGACTGATATTGCGCGTTGGCGCGTTCGGTGTCGAAGGCGGTGCCGCTCCCTGCATCCAGCCGCTGCTGGGTGAAGTCGAGCGTCGCCTTCTGGTTCGCGGCATTCCGCTCGGCCACCGCCAGGCGCTCCTGCGCGCCGCGCAGCTCGAAGTAGGCCCGCGCCACCTCCGCCGAAAGCGTCACCCGGACATCCCGCAGGTCCTCACGGGCCGCCTCGATGTACTGCCCCTGCGCCCGTACATTCTTCCGTACCCGACCGAAGAGATCGAGCTCCCAGGACGCATCGAACCCTGCATCCCAGATATCCTGATCGGGAAACGCACCGCCACCACCGATCGGGAAGCTGGCCGAGGCGAGACGCTGCCGGGTGTAGCCACCAGCGACCGTCACCGTCGGGGCGAAGTCGAGTGCAGCATTGAGCCGCGCCGCCCGTGCGCCACGCACTCGGGCTGCGGCACTTTGGACATCTGGGTTGGCCTGCACCGCTTCATCGATCAGGCGATTGAGCGTGGTGTCGCCCAGCTGCTCCCAGGCGCGGATGGACGCCGCCCCCTCCGGCGCGAGGCTCTGCGCCATGCCCCGAACGGCACCACCAGATAGGAGGACGCCGACCATGAGCGTCGTGCCGAGCCGCCGAGCCGCGTTGCCGCCGAGCCGTTGTTCACGCATGGGCCACCTCTTCTCCCTGGATCTGCGGAGGAGTGACCTCCACCACGGCCGGCTTGCGCTCGGCCAGTTGCTGGATGACCACATAGAAGACCGGGGTCAGGACCAGACCGAACAGCGTCACGCCCAGCATTCCGAAGAACACCGCCACCCCCATGGCGTGACGCATCTCGGCGCCCGCCCCCGATGAGAAGACCAGCGGCAGCACACCCATGATGAATGCCAGCGACGTCATCAGGATCGGGCGCAACCGGATGCGGCAGGCCTCCAGCGCGGCGTGGACCACATCGACACCCTGCATGTGCAGCTCGCGGGCGAACTCCACGATCAGGATCGCGTTCTTGCACGCCAGCCCGATCAGCACCAGGAACCCGATCTGGGTGAAGATGTTGTTGTCCCCATGAGTCAGCCACACGCCACCGATCGCACTCAACAGACTCATCGGCACGATCAGGATCACGGCGAGCGGCAGCGACCAGCTCTCGTACTGCGCCGCCAGCACCAGGAAGGCGAGGATGACACAGAGCGGGAAGACCAGCAGAGCGGTGTTGCCCGCCAGCTTCTGCTGATAGGTCAGGTCGGTCCACTCGAGCTCCACACCGTTGGGCAGGGTGGCTGCGGCAATCCGTTCGATCGCCGCCTCCGCCTGGCCCGAGCTGTAGCCGGGTGCGGCGCCGCCGTTGATGTCGGCCGCCGGATAGGCGTTGTAGCGCAGCCCGCGATCCGGCCCGTGCGCCTGGCGCACCGTCAGGACCGATCCCAGCGGCACCATCGCCCCCGAGGCGTTCCGCACCTTGAGCTGCGAGACATTCTCCGCCGTCATCCGGTACGGCGCGTCCGCCTGCACGATCACCTTGTAGGTCCGGCCGAACTTGTTGAAGTCGTTCACGTAGACCGAGCCGAGGTAGACCTGCATGGTCTGGAACAGTTCGGTGAGCGAGATCTGCTGCCGCTTCACCTTGTCCCGGTCCACATCGGCCGAGAGCTGAGGCACGTTGACCTGGTAGCTGCTGAAGATGCCGGCCAGCTCAGGCGTCTGATATGCCTGCCCGATCAGGTTCTGAGTGGCCTGGTACAGCTCCTGTTCCCCAAGGCCGCCGCGATCCTCGAGCTGCAGCTTGAAGCCACCGACTGTCCCCAGGCCCGCGACCGGCGGCGGCGGGAATACCGCCACGAAGGCGTCCTGAATGGCGCCCAGCTTCTGGTTGAGGGCGCCGGCGATAGTCAGCCCGTACTCTTCCTTCGTCTTCCGATCCTCGAATGGCGCCAGGGTGAAGAACACGATGCCCGCGTTGGGCGCATTCACGAAGCCATTGATGGAGAGACCGGGGAACTGCACCGCGGACACCACGCCCGGCTGAGCCAGCCCGATCTCGGTCATCCGGCGGATCACCGAGTCGGTACGATCCAGCGTGGCGGCATCGGGCAGCTGCGCGAACGCCACCAGGTACTGCTTGTCCTGGGTCGGCACGAAGCCGGCGGGCACCTTGTGGAAGCCGAAGTACGTGAAGAGCAGCAGCACGCCATACACCGCCAGCGCCAGGCCGCCCTTCCGCACCACCTGGCCGACGAAGCGGCCGTAGCGGGCGGAGGCGCTGCTGAAGGCCCGGTTGAACGGCCGGAATAGCCAGCCGAGCGACCGGTTCATGAAGACGGTGAGGCGGTCCGGCGCCGCGCCGTGCCCCTTGAGCAGGATCGCGCTCAGCGCCGGCGACAGCGTCAGCGAGTTGACCGCCGAGATGATGGTGGAGAAGGCGATCGTCAGGGCGAACTGGCGGTAGAACTGACCGGTCAGCCCGCTCATGAACGCCACCGGCACGAACACCGCGCATAGCACCAGTGCGATGGCAATGATCGGCCCGCTGACCTCGTCCATCGCCTTGACGCTGGCGTCATGCGGCGAGAGGCCGGCCTCGATATTCCGCTCGACATTCTCCACCACGACGATGGCGTCATCGACCACGATGCCGATCGCCAGCACCAGGCCGAACAGCGTCAGGGTGTTGATGGAAAAGCCGAAGATGAGCAGGACCGCGAAGGTGCCCACGATGGAGACCGGCACCGCCACCAGCGGAATGATCGAGGCACGCCAGGTCTGCAGGAACAGCACCACAACTATCACGACAAGCAGGATGGCCTCGAACAGCGTCTTGACGACCTCGTGAATGCCATCCCGCACATTCGTGGTCGGGTCGTAGACGATGCGATACTCCACACCCTGCGGAAAATTCTGGCTCAGTCGCTCCATGGTGGCCCGGACCGTGGTCGACAGCTCCAGCGCATTGGACCCGGGCGCCTGGAAGATGCCCATGGCGACGGCGTCCTTGTTATCCAGCATGGACCGGAGGGCATAATCCCCTGAGGCCAGCTCAATGCGCGCCACGTCCCGCAAGCGGGTCAGCTCGCCGTCGGTCCCCGCCTTGATGATGATCGCGCCGAACTCCTCCTCGGTGGAGAGTCGGCCACGGGTGTTGACGCTGAGCTGGTAGTCGATCCCCGCCGGCATCGGAGGCGCACCCACCACCCCAGCCGCCACCTGGACATTCTGCTCCCGGATCGCCGCCACCACATCGGACGCGGACAGGCCGCGGGCCGCGACCCGCTGCGGGTCGAGCCACACCCGCATGGCGTAGTCACCGCCACCGAAGAGGTTGACCTGGCCGACGCCGTTGATGCGGGCGAGCACGTCCTTGACCTGCAGCACCGCGTAGTTGCGCAGGTAGGTCATGTCGTAGCGATTGTCCGGCGAGACCAGGTGGACCACCATCGTCAGGTCGGGGGAGCTCTTGACCGTGGTCACCCCCGACTGCCGCACTTCTTCCGGCAGCCGCGGCAGCGCCTGGCTCACGCGATTCTGGACCTGGACCTGCGCCAGGTCCGGGTCGGTCCCGATCTTGAAGGTGACCGTCAGGGTCAGCACCCCATCGGCGGTGCCCTGCGAATTCATGTACAGCATGTTCTCGACGCCGTTGATCTGCTCCTCCAGCGGCGTAGCGACCGCCTCGGAGAGGACCCGCGGGTTGGCGCCCGGATAGACCGCGCGTACCACGATGGACGGCGGCACCACCTCGGGGTATTCGCTGATCGGCAGGCCGACCATCGCGATGATCCCCCCGAGGAAGATCACGATCGACAGCACCGCCGCGAAGATCGGCCGGTCGATGAAGAAACGGGAAAAGCGCATAGAGACGGCTCCGACTGGCTCTGGCGACGGTTAGTGCGTGACGACGGCGACGGGTTCCGACGCGGGAATCATCGGCTCGATCGCCGCCAGGACCTTGGCGCCGGTGCGAATCCGCTGCAGCCCGTTGATGACGATCTGTTCTCCAGGGGCGAGCCCCTCCTGCACGATCCGCAGCCCGTTCACCAGCCGCCCCAGCTTCACCGGGCGATAGGCCACCGTGGAGTCGGCGTTGAGCACCATGCACAAATTTCTTGTCCTGGTCGGTGCCCACCGCCCGGTCCTGGACCAGCGTCGCCGTGTAACGACCACTGCCCACCAGCTTCACGCGGGCATAGAGCCCCGGGGTGAAGCGGCGATCCTTGTTGGAGAAGACGCCCCGGATACGGATGGTCCCGGTCTCGGGATTGAGCTGGTTGTCCACGAAGTCGACATACCCGGTATAGGGATACCGGTCCTCTTCGTCAGCCAGACCAAGCGAGATCGGCGCGCGGGTTGTCCCGGTGCTCGGCCGCGCTCCTTCCCGGGCCAGCGCGGCATACTTGAGGTAGGTCTGCTCATCGCCCTCGAACGACACGTAGATCGGGTCCAGTGAGACCACGCTGGTGAGCGGCGTCGGGGAGCCCGCCTGCACCAGGTTGCCTTCGGTGACTTCCGCCCGCCCGACCCGGCCGCTGATCGGCGACCGCACCGTGGTCCACTCGAGATTGAGCCTGGCCGTCGTGACCGCTGCCTCGGCGATCTGAATCGCCGCCGTGCTGCGGGCCGCCGCAGTGGTGCGGCCATCAAACTCTTCCCGCGACAGCGCATTGATCTGGACCAGGCGCTGCGCCCGCTCCACATCACGGGTGGCCAGTGCCGCGCTGGTCCGTGCCTGCTCCAGCTCCGCCTCCGCCCGTGCCAGGTCCGCCTCGTACGGCCGCGGATCGATCTCGAAGAGCACGTCGCCCTTCCGGACTTCCTTGCCCTCCGCAAAGACCACCCGCTTGATGTAGCCCGAGACCCGCGGGCGGATGTCCACCGCGTCCACCGCCTCGAACCGGCCAGTGAATTCATCCCACTCCGTGATCTCCTGCTGCGCCACGGTGGCAACGGTGACGGCGGGCGGCGGTGGCGCCGGCGGCGCCGGGGTCTGGCACGCGGCCAGCAGGACCAGCGCGAGGTAGCCGAGGATGGAGGTTGGGCGATACGACATGGTGGAGCTCCGTGTGATTGATCGGCGACGATGCGTCTGGTCCGCAAACGCTGGTATCAAGCAGGGACTGCGTCGATTGCCTGCTTCGGGCGACATTTGTGTTACAGTCTTATAACTATCAAACTTGTATCGCAAATAAAAAGCGCTACGCCTGCACCCGCTTCAACAGCTCCGCACTATATGCCTGCAACACGTCGCGACGGACTTCGTAACTGAGGAATTGTCCATCGCGGTGCGTGGAAACCAACCCCGCCCGGCTCAACTCTTTCATGTGATGCGAAATGGTCCCCTTGGTGATCGCAAATCGCTTGAGCAGCGACTGGCACGGGCACTCCACGGACGCAGCGCCGATCGATTCCAGCATCGCCATGCGCCGCGGATCGGCAAGCGCCTTCGCGATCAGGTCGAACTGACCAGGGAGCAGGGTGACGGTCTCAGTCTTCACGGTTTGATAGTTATAAAACTGTTCGCGGAATGTCAAGAGTGGGATCGCCTCCTGGGCGACCCCGCTCTTGACCCCACCTTATGTGGACGGCTTCAGCCGCGCCTGCAGCTGCTGGGCCCGGGTCAGGTGACCCTTGACCGCCAGCTGCAGCTCGGCGGTGAATTTCCTGAGATCATCGTCGCGGATCCCATTCTTCGACTCCTTGAGATGATCGAGCAGTTGCCGGTGACCGTCTGCCTGGGCTTCAACAAACGACAGGTCGTCTCTGGGGGTGGGGCCGGCGTTCGCGGCGGCCGAGTCGGTGATGACCGCACCGAGCCGCTTGGCAATCGGCTGCAGCTTTTCCAGCAGGCGACTGTGCTCGTCGTCGAGTCGCTGGGCGAAGGCACGGACGTCGCCGTCCTCCGCATGATTGATGTAGGCCCGCGCCTGCGCGATCTCCCGGCGGTTGCCGGCCAGTAGCTCAGCCGCCATCGCCTGATCGCTGCTGTCCCCCGCCACACGGGGAGCCGGAGCGCCGGTCTCCCCGATCAATGACGCCGGTGGGGCTGCGCCGGTGAAGAGCAGGCCCGTTCCCATCAGCATGAGTCCTGTGATGTATTTGCGCATGGGTCCTCCCTCTGTTCGCGATAACGACAAAAAGGCGCACCGGATCGCTGCTGCGATCCCTATGCGCCTTCGACTCCCAAGCCTGTGTGCTCGTTCGCCAAGGTCCGAACGTTGTAGTCCAGCAATCACTGCCGACTGCACACATTCTACGGCCACTCGCCCGTCAGGGGCAAGGTGACCAAAACGCGACAGCGGTACGCTATTCCAGTCGCGCGACCGTCACATAATAGTTGGGATCGACTCGGAGCGAATCCGTCACCGCGAACGGCGCGGTCTGCCATTCGGCGGTCGGTCGGATCACCTGGTACGACGTGGCCGTCGGCCCGGCCCGCAGCGGCAGGTCGAAGCCAGGCACGGTGTTGTTCCAGCGATACTCAGCCATGCCACCGCGGACCCGGTATTCGAGCACCGGAATCATGATGGTCGTCAGGTACTGCTGGTAGACGGTGCTGAAATCGAAGCCCGCTTCCCGGCTGATGTAGTCCTCCACCTGTTTCCCGCTGACGACCTGGTGCCGGTAGGTCCGCTGCAGCCCCCGCAGGATCCCGCGCCACTGTTCGTCGTTATCAATCACCTGCCGGATGGTATGCAGCATGTTGCCCCCCTTGGGGTACATGTCGCCTGAGCCCTCGTGGTTGAGCCCGTAGTCCGGAATGATCGGCGCCTTGTTCTGGATGCCTTTGCGATTGCCGATGTTGTAGGTCGCGCCCGCCTCCTTGCCCCGCAGGCATTCGACATACAGCCCCTCGGCGTAATTGGCGAAACTCTCATGTACCCACATGTCCGCCAGGTCGGCGGAGGTCAGGCTGTTGCCCCACCACTCGTGCGCGCTCTCATGCACGATGATGAAATCCCAGTCGAGCCCCTGGCCCGCTGCCCGAGAGATCCCGTCCCCGATAGCCGTTCATGTAGCGGTTGCCATAGGCGATTCCGCTCTGGTGTTCCATGCCGAGGTGCGGTGTCTCGACCAGCTGGTAGCCGTCGGCATACCAGGGGTACGGCCCGAACCAGTGCTCGAAGCAGGCCAGCATCGTCTTGGCCTGGGGAAACTGCCGCTTCGCATCTTCGAGGTGGTAGCTGAGCGGCCAGTAGTTCAGCGACAGGGTGCCGGCCTCGCCGGCGTAGCTGTCCTCGATGTGGGCATAGGTGCCGGCATTGACCGCCACGTCGTAGTTGTTGATCGGTTCCTTGATGAACCAGTCCCAGGTCGTGGTCCCGTCGGTGTGCTTGGTGACCCCGCGCAGTCGGCCATTCGAGACGTTGGTCATGCTGCTCGGCACGGTGATGGCCACCCGCTGGCTGTCGGGCTCGTCGGACTGGATGTCCTTGGTCGGCCACCAGACGCTGGCGCCGAGGCCCTGGCAGGCGGTCGCGATCCAGCGGTTCCCCAGACTGTCGGCTCCCCACACAAACCCGCCATCCCACGGGGCGTTCTTCGCGACCCGCGGCCGGCCATGGTAATAGATGGACACCAGCGCCGTCCCGCGCCCGGGCTGATTCGGCATGTCGATGAAGAAGGCGTTGCCGTCGCGGCGGTAGGTCAGCTTCCGGCCTCGCTGGATCACGCTGTCGATGCCGAGCGGAACCTGCAGGTCGATCTGCATCGCCTGCGCCGGTCCCAGGATCCGGTAGGTCAGGTGATTCACCCCGCGGATCGAACTGTCGCTCGGGGAGACCCTGACCCGCAGATCATAGAAGGCGACATCCCACCAGGCGCGCGCCGGACCGTTGGCGCCCCGCAGGGTGTCGGCGTGGGCCACCGCTGCGGCGGAATCCTGGGCGCGAAGCGGGGAAGCGGAGGCCAGTGCGAGTGCGGCGAGAAGAGCGAAGCGCATGAGACGGGGGGCAGGGGAGTAGGGACCCGCGGGGCATGCAGAAAAGGAACAGGGATTCGGGGCCGGCGTAAGGGGGAAGGGGTGACGCCAGGTCAGGAGCCTCCCGCCGCCGTCCGGCGCCAGAAGGTGGAGACCACCGCCATCAGCGCGACCACCGCGTTCGCAACGATGATCGGCAGGGCATTAAGTGCGATCCCGTAGGACATCCACAGCAGTGCCGCGACCGCCTGGACCCAGCGCAGGGTCCGATGGTCCTTGCACAGATAGGAGGCGGCGAAGACCGCGCTTGCCACCCACCCAATCATGTCGATCATCAGGGTCGGCTGATTCATGACATTGCTGTCGCGGAGCTGCTTTCCCGAATCGTCAGGGAATCGCTGCGGCGCATTTCCCGGTCATGCAGCATGAGCTCGACGTTGCCAGCCAGCAGGTAGTGCTTCATGGGGGCCTGACGGGTGATGGATACGGGGTATCGCATGAATCGCAGAGAACTATAAGGAAGACGGTAGTGACTTTGCTGTCACCCCTCCGTCGCCCCGGGGGGCGGCTATCGGCTGATCCTCCGGGCCGATGAGCCTGGGAGGACCTCCCGAAGGTTGCCCGTATTGACAATAGTCCTCATAACGACTATCGTTACGCCGTTGAGAGCGCAGGGCCCGAACCCGGAGGCACCCATGTCGTTGCAGGACGAGATCAAGCAGACCAAGCCGTTCGACAGCCCCCTCGAGGAGGCGATGCTGAACGTGGTACGGACGGCGGAGGTGCTGCGGTATGCCGCGGCCGAGCTGTTCAAGCCCTACGGGATCACCTCCACCCAGTACAACGTCCTGCGCATCCTCCGCGGGGCGGGATCGGCGGGGTTGCCGTGCGGGGCCATCGCCGAGCGGATGGTGACTCAGGATTCCGACATCACCCGGCTGCTGGATCGGCTCAGCAGCCAGGGGCTGATCACCCGGGGCCGGTCAGAGGAGGATCGTCGGGTGGTCACGACTGTCCTGACGGCGGAAGGGAAGAAGTTGTTGGCCCGGCTGGATCCGGTGATCCGCCAGTGGCATGAGGATCGGCTCGGGCATGTCGACGAGCGCACCCTGGCCGCGATGGTCCGTGGCCTGGAGCAGTTCCGTGAACGGGTAATGCAAAGTGTCAGCGCCTGAGAACCATGAACGCAGTTTCATATAAAGGAGTGTCGTATGTTGTGGAATATTGATCCAACCCATACCAGTATCGAATTCAGCGTGAAGCACCTGGGCATTGCGACGGTGCGCGGCCGGTTCCGCAAGTTCACCGCGACGGCCGAGGCGGCTCCGAACGGCGCCCTGACATCGGTCAGTGCCACCATCGAGGCGGCCAGTGTCGATACCGGGGTGGAACAGCGGGATACCCACCTCCGCTCGCCCGACTTCTTCGATGCGGAGCAGTTCCCCGCCATCAACTTTGTCTCGACCGCAGTGAAGGCGTCGGGCGATGGAGAGTCGGTCGTGGAGGGGAACCTGACGCTGCACGGCGTCACCCGGCCGGTGTCGTTCCGGCTTGAGCAGAGTGAGGCGATGAAGGATCCATGGGGCAACCAGCGGATCGCCTCCACCGCCACCGGGAAATTGAGCCGCAAGGAGTGGGGCCTGGTCTGGAATCAGGTGCTGGAACTGGGCGGTGTGACGGTGAGTGATGAAGTGAAGTTCACCCTGGAGATCCAGGTGGTCGCGGCCCAGGCCGTCGCAGCCTGATCCCGAGCCGGCGGCGGTGATCACGCCGCCGGCGTAATGCACCAATAACAACCTTGAAGGAATAGAGTCTGACGATGTCCACTACCTTGAAGCAGTCCCGTCTCGATACCGCGCTTGCGGTCCTGCGCATCGCGCTCGGTGTCGTGTTCCTGGCCCATGGCAGCCAGAAGCTGTTTGTGTTCGGTTTTGCCGGCGTCACCGGCGCCTTTACCCAGATGGGCCTTCCATTTCCCCAGGTGATCGGTCCGCTCGTCGCGCTGGGCGAATTCACCGGTGGACTTGCCCTGATCGCCGGGCTGCTCACCCCGTATGCGGCGGCCGGCCTGTCACTCATCATGCTCGGCGCCATTCTGAAGGTGCATCTGGCGGGCGGGTTCTTTCTGCCCAGCGGCATCGAATACGCCTTCGCGCTGTTGGGTGGCCTGGTCACCCTGATCCTGGTCGGGGCCGGCAGCTACTCGGTGGATGCCGTGGTGGCTCGCCGCCATTCTTCATGATCGACGCCGCACCGGAAGGACTCATGGCATCAGCGTCCGAGAGCCCGTTCGTGAATCCCCCAGCCGGATATCGCCTCCCCGCGGATATCCGGCTGGGGCCGGTGCGTCTCCAGGTCGCGGACCTGGTCCGTTCGGTCGCCTTCTACGATCGGGTGCTCGGCCTGAGCCTCCGCCAGGGAAACGCCCACACGGCGATCCTGGGCACCGGGAATGGCGTCCCTCTTGTGGAACTGCACGAGCGCCCCGGTGCGCGCCCCGTTCCCCGTCGCGGGCGTCTCGGTCTCTTTCATTTCGCGCTGCTGCTCCCCGACCGGGCGGCGCTGGGCCGGTTCCTGGTGCACCTCTCGGGGCTGGGGCTTTCCCCCGGCATGTCTGACCATCTGGTGAGCGAAGCGGTTTACCTCAACGACCCCGACGGCCTCGGCATCGAAGTCTATGCTGACCGTCCGCGGGAGCAGTGGCGCATGGAGGGCGACAATCTCGCGATGGCGACGCTGCCGCTGAACGTGGCGGAGGTCATTGAGAGCGGGGCCGGCGCCCACTGGAGCCGAATGCCTGATGCCGCGCGCATGGGGCACGTCCACCTGCACGTCGGTGACCTCGAGCGGTCTGCGGCATTCTATCACCAGGGGTTGGGCCTGGATCGTGTGGTGCTGGGCTATCCCGGCGCGATGTTCCTCTCCGCCGGTGGATACCATCATCACCTGGGCACCAATACCTGGGCGACGGACGCCGAACCGGCGAGCGACGCGGATGCCCGCCTGCTGCAATGGACCATGCGGCTCCCCACCGCCGCTGACCTGGGTCAGGTCACGGCCTCGTTGTCCGCGGGGGGATACGCTCCTGTTACCGAGGAGGGTGGGCTCCTGAGTGACGGATCCCTGGGGGACCCGGCTCTGCCTGAGTTCCGGTCGGTAACCTGCGCGTGTTGTCGAGACGTGGCGGAAATTGCGCCTTGCGTGTGCCACGGCAGCGGTCTAGCGTGAGAAGGCGGAAGTAGCAGGACAATGTACGGGCGGCGCCGGCTGGCGCTGCTCAACCGATCGACCGGGGCGACAGGTCCCGGCAGACGCGGGCGCAGCGATGAGGCTCAAGATGAGCCTCGGGCTGGGCCCGCATTGTGTTTACGGCATGGCGGCGGACCTTCACACCGTCGTGGGACGGTGGTCAGGCGGCGTATGGCCTCCAGTGAACTCAGCGAGTATCTCACCGATCATCTGGTCACATCGATCTCGGACGAAGCGTCGATTGATCGGCTGCTGGCGGACCAGGCACGGCTCGACCCCGGGCTGGTCGACGCGTTGGGGTCAGTAGCCCGGAGCATTCGGCGGCATCAGGCGGTGTTGAATGAGCTGCTCCAGCGGCGGGGCGACCGCGGGGAGCGGTGGAAGAGCATGATCGGGTGGGTGGTCGACCGATGGCGCCGGCCGGCGGCGGGCGCCCGGGACGAGTTCGAACTGCTGCGGACCCTCGATGCACTCATCCTGGGACTGCACGCCCGGGTGGCGTTGTGGCGGACGATGGAAGCGGTGATCCCGTCGCATCCGGAACTGCAGAGTCTCGCGGCGGGACCACTGCGCGAGGAGGCCGAGCGGGATCTGGCCCAGGTGGACCTGTTCCGGGTGGCCACTGCGCGAATTGCCCTCCGCGGGTGGACTTCGGGTGCCTGGGCTCCGGGAGGGTAGCTCTGGCGGGGAGCCTCGGCCTACAGCATCAGGTGGACCAGATGCTTGCCGCGGGGCGGCCCATCGGTTTCGTCCATCGGCTCGAGCGTCAGCGCCGCGCCCATGACATGGCCGCCCCGCGCCGGCATGCCGGTGGTGAACATGGAGGGATGGGTCGGATTCATCTGAACGTCCGCCCCGCGCACCATGCCGTCGTCGGTGATGAACCAGAACTGGTAGCGGGCATCGGGGGGCGCCGGCGGCAGCCCATGCATGACCACATTCCAGCGGTGCGTCTTGTCGTCGGCGAAAATCACGACGCCACCCTCCTGCCCGTCCATCTCGAAGCTGGCCTGCATCACCTTTGCCGCTCCTCGCATGATGGAGACGGTGTCCTCGAGTGCGGCGAGGCGCCCGCTATCGACCGCGGCGAGGGCGGTGCCCCGCTGCTGTCCTGCCACCCATCCGCCCGCCCCGCAGAACAGGCAGGCGATGGCCGCCGCCGCCAGCAGCCAGCGCTGCCGCCCCCGCTCCGGCAGGCCGACGGCGTGATCCACGATCCGCCGCCGCAACCCCGGGCGCAGCGTCGCCGGCTCCACGCCCATCGGCAGCCAGGCCAGCTCCTGCTCGAGGCGCGCCACCGCGGAGCGGCACTCCTCGCACCGGCCCAGGTGCGCAGTGAAGGTCGCTTCGTCGGCCGCGTCGAGCAGACGGGCCGCGAATTCGGTGCGATGCTCGATAAACCAGTCATGCGCCTTCATAGCACCCAGTCCCTTGCATGGGCCAGTGTCGTACGCAGCCGCCCGAATGCCAGGCGGAGGCGGGTCTTGACCGTTCCGAGCGGGATGCCCAGCGTCCCGGCAATCTCGGATTGGGTCAGTCCCTGGAAGTAGGCCAGCTGCACCGCGGTGCGCTGTTCTTCCGGTAATTCCATCAGGGCGGCGTGGACCTGGCTGTGCAGCTGCCAGCCGGGTTGCGCCGCTTCGTTGGGTTCGACGGCGGGGACCGTACTGCGCTCCAGCTCCTCGGGCGCCAGCAGGGCGAGCCGCTTCTGCCACCGCCGCCGGCTGCGCAGCCGGTCAATGGCACGGTGGCGCGTCACCCGCAACAGATAGGGCAGCAGGCCCCGGGATTCCGCGGTGGTCGGCTGAATGCTCCGCCACACGGTGCGGTAGGCCTCCATGACGACATCCTCCGCTTCTTCGTTGTCCCGGAGCATGCCATGCGCCACCCCCAGCAGCCAGGGACCGGTGAGTTCCACCAGTTCGGAGAGGGCGCTTTCATCCCGGGCCGCGATCCGATTCCGGAGCGATTCCTCCCGCCCGATCACCGAGAGCGCGGGATCCGGGCCGGTCGCTCGCGCGGCCGGCCCGAGGCGCCGCTTCAGCGGGCGCTCCGCCATCCTAGTTGGGCTTGCTCATGCTGCTGTCCTTCTTCATCGGCATCGCCATCGAGGTGTCCTTCATGCCGCCCATCATGCCGTCGTGCTTGCCCATCTTGTCGTCCTTGCCCATCATGCCGTCGTGCTTGCCCATCATGCCATCATGGTGCATGCCGCCGGGCACCGGGGTGGAGGCGACCACCGTCTTGCTCTTCCGGTCGTAGATCAGCAGCTCGGCAAACTTGGTGACATCCACCGTTGCGGGTACCTGGACATACTGCTCTCCCGCGGCCTTGACCGCGCCGAGATCCACCGCACCTTCGCCGGCCATCATGTCGGTGCTGAGGATGGCATGCAGGTCCTTGCCGCCCTCGGTCTTGAATGCGCCGGTGAAGTGTATGCGCTGCGCGCCCATGGCGCCGACTACGTGGATATTGCCGGCCGCCATGTGACCACCCGCCCCCATGATGGTACCGGCGACAGGAGCGGCCGCCATGGCCTCCCCGTTCTGGGCCTGCGCGGCGGCGAGGGGTAGGGCAAGCGCGATGGCGCTGGAGAGAAAGGGTCGAAGGAGAGACATGAGTTCGGGCTCCAAAGTGGTGAAAAGGAAGCTACCTACCAGAGGAACGCCACTCGCCCCCGGTCGGATCCATGTCAGGGGTCGAGCCGCACCGCCAATCGTTCACTCTGGCACACCCGCTCCGCCGTATGACAATAGCTGACCCGGAGGCTGGCCCGACCGCGCAGCCCGGCAGGCCGAATCACCCACGGCGGCTCGGCGAAATAGGCGGAATCCGCCGTCACGGCGCCCTGGTCGATCCGCACCACGGCGCCGGAGACAAACTCCAGCGCTGGTGGCTGATGGGCGTTGAGCTGCACCCCCGTCGCAGGAATCACCGCCAGGGTGGGAGTGCCCCCGCGGACAACCGTGTGCAGTGCAACCGGCGGGAGCCGCGACGGGGTGCTGTGGCAGGCCAGCAGGGCCCCCAGGAGTGGGACAATGCGTCGCATGCTACTCCGCCAGCAGCGTCTGGATGCGACGCTCCCACTCGCGGTGCGTGCGGTCCCCGATGTGGAATTCGCCTGCGCCGGTATAGCGGATCTTCCCCTGCTTGTCGATCAGCACAAAGCTCGGCCAGAACTGGATCCCGTAGAGGTTCCAGGTACGGTTGTCGTTATCCTGGGCATTGGCATACCGGATATGGTGCCGCTGCAGCGCCCGTTCCACGTTGCCCTTGTCGTGCTCGCCGGCGTACGGCGGGAACTCCGGGGTGTGGATGCCGATGATGGTCAGGCCCGGATCCCGATACAGACTGTCGAGCAGGACCAGGGAGGGAACGGTCCGGGTGCAATTGACGCAGGTGAATACCCAGAAGTTGAGCAGGACCACCCGGCCCTTGAGTGCGGCGAGGGTGACCGGCGCGTCGGCGTTGAGCCAGCTGGTATTTGACCAGGCGGGCGCCGCCTCGCCCACACTCGGATCGGCGTGGCGCTGGGCCATCTGGGCGGGGAGGGGACGGGTCGCGCCGAGCAGGAGGACGCCGGCCGCCACCGTGAGAATATGACTACGCATGTAGCTCTCCAGCCTGGGGTTGATCAACCAACGCCGGATGGGGGCGTCCGGTTTCACCGCCGCGGTGCGAATCGGGGTCCGGGGTGGACGGGTACAGGCGGACTGTACCCTGGATCTATACCTTGGGCCGGGGTACGTGAAGCTGACGATATCATGAGCAAAGGCGGAAGATGGCCTCCATGAAGAATGCCCGCGCATGGACATTGGACAGGGGGGTATGCCCAGACCCGAACGCCCGGGCTGACGGTGCCCGGGCGTTCAGGTGGCTGCGGATCGACGGCCGGGCCTACCCTTTGGCCCGTTTCCGCTTCCTCCGAATTTCCTGTACAATGACGCCGGCCGCGGCGAGCGCCGCGGCGGTGAGCGCTTTCCGGGCCGCGGTCTTCCCGACACCCTTCGCCGTCTTCACCGAGCGCTTCACCCCCGCCTTCACGGCGCGGCGGCCCACGGCGGCCATCACCCGTGTTTCCACCCGTTTGGCCGCTTTCCGGGCCAGGGCGCCGGTCTTGCCTGCCGCCTTCTTCAATTTGCCTGCCATCGATACCTCCATGCCATCTCGAGGATGGTGATGCGCGATGTATCACTCATCTGCAAACGTCGTCCTGCTCCTCGTATGCTAATGGAGTGGCGGCGCGATTTGGTGATCGCACTCACATGGTGCGGCAGGGGGTGGGCGATTATCTTCCATTTACAACTCGGCAGCCATTCGTGGTTGCCACCTTGTCGAGCGGGGGAGTCGGACCCGCCAGATGAAGGCGTGGCGCGGTTCCCCTGGGCCGGCCACGCCTTTCGTGCGTTCTGCTGGTTTCTTTCATGGGAGGCTTCATGCGACCCCTCGTGCTGGTTGGTATCGTCCTCGCGGCGATTGGCGGATTCCTGCTGTACCAGGGCGGGTCATTCACGACCCGCGACAAGCTGGTGGAGATCGGTGATGTCAAGCTGACGGCGGACAAGAAGCATCCGATTCCGACCTGGGCGGCCGGGCTCGCGATTGTGGCCGGGCTTGGCCTCGTGGTGGCTGGCGCCGCGCAGAAGAAAGCGTGAGCGCCGCGCGACGCGTGCGCCATCGGCTGTAGGTTATTGCGACAGTTCCGGGTAAGTTGCGGATGACCCGGTCGCCACCGTGGCCATCCGGCATCGTCTGATCACGCTATTGTCGAAAGGAGCCATGACCATGGCGCTACGCAGTCTCAAGTCGTTCGAGCTTCGCTGGGCCAAGTTGCGGAAGCTCGCCGCGGCACAGCTCAAGGATTTCGAGAAGGATCGCAAGGAAATCACGAAGGCGGTCCGCAAGCACAAGATCAAGAATGATGTGATCGCGGCGCGGAACGCCGTGGCGCACTCGAAGCAGGTGGAGCGGGCGATCGCCGCCACGAAGAAGTTCGTGGAAGCCCAGAAGAAGTCGGTGGCCAAGCGGAAGGGCAAGGTCGTCCGGGAAGCGAAGCGGCGCGGCACGCTGCTCAAACGGGCGCTGCGCTGATCCACCCGCGTGGGTTCGGCTGAACGCACATCGGGGCGCGTGGTGACTCACCACGCGCCCCGATGGCGTCCGGCCCACCCGTCCGGTCAGGGACGGCCGCCCGTCTCCAGTACCACGAAGGGCGCATCGTCGGCCGCCACTGCCCGCAGCCAGGCGATCAGGCTCCCCACCGCGCTGGGCGGATAGACGCCGCGGGCGCCTTCCAGCTTGCGGGTGACCGTGAGGACCCGGCCCGCCTGAGTGAAGCTGGCGGAGTACGAGCCCCATACGCCGTCGACCGTGACCGGCGCCGGCAGGTGGGCCTGCCACCCGGCCGGCAGGGTGAGCGAGAACTCGGACAGCCCGGCGATCGGCCCGATCACCCGGGCGGCATCGATCGGGAACCGCCGCTGGCCCTTTTCCTCCAGCGCGGTCGCCGCATCGGCCAGTCCGCCCATGTGGCTGAAGGGGAGGTTGAGGATCATGGTTGTGCCGCTGCGCCGCCCCGCCTGCCCCCTGGCGATATGCATCGAGACCGCGACATCGGCCTGCAGGTCGCGGCCGTCGAAGATCTGCAGGCTGTCGCCCACGCCACCCGGGAACATCCCCGTCGCCAGACTCCGCGCAAAGGCCGCCCGGCGGGTCGAATCGAGTGGCGCCGTGAACATTCCGCGTAATCCATACTGGCGGGTCCCCTCCGCGCGCTCCAGGTAGTGCACATCGGCCAGTCCATCGGCGGTGAGGTCGCCGGCAATCCGGGTCTCGCTCAGGTTGCGCCGGGCCGGGTCCTCCGGCAGGATGGTCTCTTCCGTGCGCCCATCGGGCTGGACCACCAGGGCAAACTGGCCCTGGTCGCTGGGCGGCAACTCCCCCCACGGCGTCAGATCGGAGGTGAGGTCCACGAAGGTCCGCCCGGCGGGGCGGTCCACCACCGCGATCGCGTGGTTGAACTGCTCGATCGCCGGGACCATCCGCTCCACCGCCGCCCCGGCATTGAGCAGCACCACGTTGGCGGTAAACCCCATCGCCCGCGCGAGGGCCACGAACATGGTCGCCTTGTCCTTGCAGTCGCCATAGCCCGCCGCCCGGACTTCCGCCGGGGTGCGGGGCTGGTACCCGCCCACCCCGAGTGCCACCGACACATAGCGGAAGTCCTGCGCCACCCATCGATGGACGGCCCGCAGGGAATCCTCGGCCGATCGCGCGTCGGCGACGATTCCCGCCAGCTCGGTGCGCAACTCGGGCGTCAGGGTTTCACGGCCGCGGGCCAGGCCGGCATACCACCGGCCGATGTCGGCCCAGCTGATGGCGCCGCCAACCTCGATGCTGCTGTAGATCCCGTTGGAGTCGGCAGCGAACTCCTCGGTCCGGATCGCCGGGACATCCGTGGACGCCCAGAGATAGGTGCGGCGGTTCCCGGCGGTGGTGGTGCGCCGGGCGGTCAGGAGATTGCGCTCGACGATGTGAGGGGTGAGGCTGGCGGGCAGGTCCACCAGGTAGCGTGAACGCCGGACCAGCCGCGAGGTGTGCACGCTCCAGGTGCGGTAGAAATCGCCCGCCAGCCACGGCTTCTGCTCCTCCAGGGTGTAGCTGAAGTCCACCAGGGTCCCCGGGGCCACACCGCGGAGCGACATGCGCTTGACCTTCTGATCGGTGTACACCGGATTCCCCATGGTGGCGGGAATATCCGCGTCCTGCACCAGGGTCGGCGCATCACTCACCACGCTGCCGTCCGGACGCAGGACCCGGACCCAGTTGACGGTCAGCTTCTGGTGGCCCGGTTCGTAGCCAAACGACTGTTCCGCCCAGGTCTCGACCCCGTCCTGGGTGAGGATCTGCACCACCTGGCGGTAGGTGCGGGTGCCGCGGCCGTCGGCCTCATACCGCAGCACACCGTCGTCGAGCAGGTAGATGAACGGATCGTCGGGATACTCGGACGGAGTCACCGCCAGGGCGTAGATGGAATCGCTGCGCACCGAAGGGTCGCCGGCCGCCGTGATGCGGGGAGCCTGCGCCAGCAGGGTCGGGCCGGTGAGGAGCAACAACGTTGCCGCGATAATCGGCCGACGGGAGTCAGGCATCGGAAGTCCTTGCAGTGGTAGGGATCACCGTCCGCAAGTTGCGGGAGCGAGGGCCCGATTGCCAGCGGATTGCCTGGCGGCAACGGCGACTCAACTTTTTGCCCTCTCCCTGCGTACTCCGTTTCATGTCGGCACTCCTCGTACTTTCCTCCATCACAGATTCCAGAATGAAACGCTTGCTCAGCTGCAGTCTGAGCGCGCTGCTGGTGGCTGGCTCGCTTGCCGCCCAGTCCGCGCCCGCTCCCGCCTCCGCCTCCGACTACATCCCGGCGCCGGGCACCACCCTCCCCACCAAGATGATTGCCAAGCCCACCAAGGCGGCGATCTCGGCCCAGGACCTGATGTCCCGGCTATACATCTTCGCCGATGACTCGATGATGGGTCGGGAGGCCGGCACAGAAGGCAATGTTCGCGGCACCAACTACATCGCGGCCGAGGCCCGTCGAATGGGGCTGCGCCCCGCGGGCGAGAATGGGACCTTCTTCCAGACGCTGCCGTACAAGACCCGCGCGATTGATTCCACCTCCACCATCACGGCCGGTACCGCGACGCTCGCATACGGCAGCGAGTGGGCCGGCCGCGCCAATGCGAGTTTTGCCCGGAGTGATCTGGCCGTCGTGTATGGGGGAACGGTGGGTGACAGCAGCGGTCTGTCCGACGCGGACGCCACCGACAAGCTGGTGGTCCTCTCCATGCCGGAAGGCCCGAGCGGGATGCGCGCCATTCGCAGCGTCGGGCGACTGCTGCCGTCGGCGGGCGCGGTGCTGGTGGTGGGCCCGGAGCAGATCCTTGGATTCCTCAGCCGGCCATCGGCCTTTGTCGATGACCCGGCCAATGCCGCCAACCCGGCGCGGCCGCTGCTGTTCGCCTCCGCAGCCGGCGGCGCGAAGCTGTTCGATGCGCCGTTGAGCCAGCTGACCCCGGGCACCGCCGGGCGCTCCGCGGCGATCGATCTCAAGGTGATCATCACCCCGCTGCCGTTCCCGGCTCGCAACGTCGTGGCGCTGCTGCCGGGCCGCGATCCGAAGCTGAAGGGTGAGTATGTCGCGATCGGCGCCCACAACGACCACATCGGCTTCAACGACCGGCCGGTGGATCACGACTCGCTGCGGATCTTCAACCATCGGCGTGCGCCCGGGTGGCGCGGAAGATGGCGGCAAGCGGGCCACACCCGAGGAGCAGGAACTGGTCAATGCCGATCTCGCCGCCTGGCGGGCCGCGCATCCGAACACCATGCGGCAGGATTCGATCTCCAACGGAGCGGACGACGACGGCTCCGGCTCGGTCTCGGTGATGGAGATCGCCGAGAAGTCTGGCGTCACTCAAGGGCAAGCAGGCGCCCCGTCGTTCGATTCTCTTCGTGTGGCACACCGGTGAAGAGAAGGGGCTGCTCGGCTCGGCCTGGTTCACCGACTATCCCACTGTCCCGCGGGATTCCATCGTGGCCCAGCTCAACATGGACATGGTCGGCCGAGGCAACGCGCTGGGACGTGACCGGCGCCTCCAGCACCGGCGCCAAGCTGCGGGGCAACCCCGACTACGTGCAGATCGTCGGCTCCCGCCGGCTGTCGACCGAGCTGGGTGACGTGATCGAGCAGGTGAACAAGGAGAAGAAGCACGGCCTGGTCTTTGATTACGCCATGGATGCCAACGGGCACCCGATGAACATCTACTGCCGCAGCGATCACTACGAGTACGCCCGCTACGGCATCCCGATCGCGTTTCTCACCACCGGCGGGCACTCCGATTATCACCAGGTGACCGACGAGCCGCAGTACATCGACTACGTCCACATGGCGCGGGTCACCTCTCTGGTGGCGGATGTCGCGATGACCATCGCCGACCGGGACCAGCCCCTGGTCGTGGATCACCCGAAGCCGGATCCGAAGGGCAGCTGCCAGCAGTAGACTCGGCAGGTGAGAACGGCGGGTGAGAACAGCAGGTGAGAACAGCAGGTGAGAACGGCGGGTGAGAACAGCAGGTGAGAACGGCGGGTGAGAACGGCGGTGAGAACAGCAGGTGAGAACGGCGGGTGAGAACAGCAGGTGAGACAAGCAGGTGAGAACGGCGGGTGAGAAGCGCAGGTGAGGTTCACCCGCCTTTTTCACCCTTCCGCTCTCACCTGTTTTTCTCACCTGTTTTTTTCACCTGCTTGTCTCACCTGCTTCTTGTTCACCTGCTTTTCTCACCTGCTTCTTTCACCCGTCGTTCTCACCCGCTTTACTGAATCCCCACATCGAAGGCGGCATCCGAGATCACCAACGGAGTGGTCGCCGGCTTGCCGGCCACCGGCTGCAGGGTGGCGCTGATGGTGCCCGTGACCCGGCTCGCCGTCAGGCTCGTGATGGTGACGGAGCCGACATCCCCCGCGTTCGAGCCCCAGCAGCAATGGGCCGCATCGCCACCGTTATGACCCGCGATTACCAGCCTGACGGGATTGGAGTTGCTGAGGGAATAGGTGCCCGGTGCCGTGACACCGCCCAGGACGATCGACAGGCCGTCGGTCTTGGTGGTGGAGCTGAACTGGAAACCCGCGCCGCCCGTATTGTCCTGCAACAGCCCGAATACGTTCCACGCGTTGTAGTACCGCGCTCCATACTGGGCACTCACCTTGCTCCCCTTGTTCACCGGTACGGGAACCAGGGTGCCGGTAAGCGGCAGATCGAAGTGCCCGTCGGTCACCGTGCGCACGCCACCAACGGTGTTGCGGTGTCCGGTATCGGCCACGAATTCGAAGGAGCCAGCAATCCGTCCGCCGCCCAGCGTGGTAATGGTGACGGCGCCCGCGTCGCCGGTGTTGTCGGTGATCCAGCCATTGCCTCCGCCGGCACTGGTGCCCTCGCCCACCTGGCCAATACCGCCAAAGACATCACTGCTGACTCCCAAGGCATAGGTGCCGGGGCCACTGATGTTGTACAGGGTGATCGTCACACTCTGGGTGACGCCTCCCTCGAACTGGCTCCCGGTCACCAGAATCCCTCCGGGCACTCCCGCGACGGCCGACGCGACTGTGCCAATCGGATCGGCCTGCCACTGGGCGCCGTTGATCCTCGCGGTCAGACCCGCTCCACCTCCCGGTCCATTGGCGTCGCCGCCGCCGCCGCACGCTCCCAGTACCACGAGTGCCACCGTCCCCGCCGCCACCCCATGAAAAGCACGCATGACTCCCTCATCGCGATTAGGTAACCCGCTCCATGCCCGGCTCGGTCCGGAGACCTGACTTGCAGGGTGCTATGCGTGGAGGGGCGCCGAATACCGTCATTGGCGCTGCGAGAGACTGGCAGGAAGGGCGGGGAACGCCCCACCACACGGGCCAACCGGGCGCCGTGCGGCTCAGTCCTTCAGGTACTCGGGGAGGTCGGCGTCGATCGAGGCGGGGAGAACGGTGGGGCCGTACCGCTTGAGCACGGTGCCGTCGCGGCCCACCAGGAACTTGGTGAAGTTCCACTTGATCACCTCGGTGCCGAGCAGCCCGGGCTGCGCCTCTTGAGGAAGCGAGTAGAGCGGGGTGGGTGCTCGGCGCCGTTCACCTGGATCTTGGCAAACAGGGGGAAGGTCACGTCGTAACTGACTCGAGCAGAACTGGCGGATCTCGGCTTCGTCGCCCGGCTCCTGGTGGCCGAACTGGTCACAGGGGAAAGCCGAGCACGGCGAACCCGCGCTCGTGGTATTTCCGGTGCAGTGCTTCGAGGCCGGCGTACTGGGGGGTGAAACCGCACTTGCTGGCGACGTTGACGATCAGCAGGACCTGGCCCTCGATACCGGGCCAGCGGCACCGGGGTCAGATCAATAGCGGGGGCGGTGAAGTCGTACACCGACGGACCGGTCACGTCAGCAGCAGGGTGACCGTATAGATGATCAGCCCGGCGAGCCCGCCCACCAGCGTACCGTTGAGCCGGATGAACTGCAGGTCACGGCCTACCGCCAGTTCGATGCGGTGCGCCGCCACATCGGGATCCCACCGGCTCACGGTGTCCGCGATCAGGTCGGCCACCTCCTGGCGATGCTGCTCCAGCACCGAGGAGATGAAGCCGGTCAGAAACTCATCCAGCTCCGCCCGGCGCTCGGGGTTATCGCGCAGCGACATGCCCACGGTGGCGATACCGCGGGCCAGCGGCTCCACCTTCTTCGGGTCACCTTCCCCGAACCGTTCGACCGCCGAGCGGACCTTCTCCCACAGCGAGGCGGCGAACGCCTCGACCTCGGGCTTTTCGAGCAGATCGCTCTTGAGCGCCTCCGCCTTGGCCTTCAGCTCATCCGAGCTGCGCAGTCGTTCGATGAAACCCTTGAAGGCAGCGTCGAACTTCACCCGGAGGGGATGGTACGGATCGCTTGCGACTTCCTCGACCAGGCGCTGGGTCGCCGCTTCCAGCTTGCGGTGGAAGGCGGTGTCCACCGCGCCGGGCACCCACCACGGACTCTCCTGCCGGATCTTCTGCCGCAACTCCTCCCGGTTCCGCTCCAGGGTGTCGCGCACCAGGCGCAGTGCCTCGTCCAGCAGCTGCTGGTGCCGATGCTCCGCCGCAACGGCTGACAGCAGGTTGCCCAGTACCGGCGCGACCTGCATCTGCTGCAACCGTGCCACTGCGGTCTCCCGAATCAGTTCCCGTACCTCGGGCTCCGGCAGATGCCGCACCACTTTCGCCGCACCGGCGGCGAGGTGACCGGCCAGCCGGGCGCTGTGCTCCGGGGTGCTGAGCCAGTCGGCAATGCGGGAGGCCAACTGCATGGCTTCCAGTCGCCGCAGCAGCACATCGCGGGCGAGGAAGTGGTTCTGCATGAAGTTCCCCAGAATCCGGCCGATCCGATCTTTCTGGGTCTGGATGATGGCGGTATGCGGAATCGGCAGGCCGAGCGGCTTGCGGAACAGGGCGGTAACAGCGAACCAGTCGGCCAGACCGCCGACCAGCGAAGCCTCGGCCATTGCCCGGATGAAGCCGACCCAGGCGTACCGCGCCTCGAAGTAGCGGGCGACGATGAAGATCAGCAGCGCCACACCGAGCAGCCCGGTGGCCAGCCGTTTCATCATCTTGAGTTCGGCGAGTCGAGTCGCTTCGTCGGGGCGCGGCGGCAGGGCCGGGGCGGGAGGTGGGGTGGCAGGTTCGGTCATCAGGCCCCTCCCATCCGCTGCAGAGTGTTGAGTGCCAGCAGGTCCACCGGATCACCGGCGCGTTTCGACACGATCAGGTCCTCGAGCGCGAGGAGTGGCACCGGAACCGTCTCCAGCTCCACCGTCTGCGCCCGGGGTAGCAGGTCGTCGTATCGCATCCCGTCCAGCGAGGTGAACAGGGTGACCGACGGATCGGCACCCACCACCGTGACGGCATGCACCAGGAGGTCCTCGGGAAGCCAGTCTCTGGCCGAAGGGTATCCCACGGTCTCGAGTGCGGCCATGACCCGTACGGCGTTCTCGAGGTTCCGCTTCAGGAGGATATCGACATCGAGGCCGGGACGGATGTGGCCATGCAGGGTACAGGCGGCGGCGCCGACCACCAGGTAGCGCGACTCGGTGCCGTTGAGCGCGGCACACACCGCCGCGAGCCGAGTGGAGGGAGTCATCCCTCGCCGCGCGCGCCGGTCCGCCACTGCTCGTAGGCCTGCTGGGTGGGGAAGCCGCGGATACGCTGGGACGGACGAGCCGGGACCGCTCCGCGAGCGACTCGGGCTCCCTCTTCTGCCGCCTGGACCCGCCCAACCATCGACAGCGCGGTGGACCGGGCGAGGCGTGCGCGTAGTGCTTCCTCGGCGGCGAGCTGAGTCGGGGTAGGGTCGGGGGCTGCAGGCGAGGTGGAGGCGGGATCGGGCAGTGGCTCGCTGGCGACGAGGCGCCGCACCGCTTCGACCAGGACCCAGCTCCGCGAACGGTCCAGCCGCGCCGCGAGGGCATCGGCGGCCGCGAGGACCGGGGCGGGGATGGTGATGGTAACTCGTTCGAGCGAAGGTTTTGTCATACTTAGTATGATAAAGTATGACAGCTTACTAACTGTTGTCAAGTAACGCCTTACGCGCCTGCCTTTGGTTTGAACTCCAGTCCAGCCGGTACCTTCCTCCACCCGTGCCAGGTCTGCTCAGCCCCGGTAGAGTCACGCACCATCATCTGGGCCGAAATCCCCCCGTCCAGCGCCACAGCCCGGACGGCACCCACCCCCCGGAGCAGTGCCGCCGTTTCCCGAAGCGTCAGCCCAAAGGGAAGCGAACTCGCCGCCCCGCCCAGTACGTCGAATCGGGTCAGCAGGAGCAGCAGCCTCCCGTCCGGGAACTGCCCGATCGCGAGCCGGGCATCCCGATGCGGTACATCCACTCCCAGGCCGGCGGTGGTGATTGCCTCCGGCATCACACCTCCCTGTTCCAGCAGGGTGGGGTACGATTGCAGCGCGGTGCGGATGCCTCCCCCGGCGCGCACCGCTTCGATTTCGCCCGGCGCGAGCATCCGGACCGCACCGGTCGAATCGATCACGACCGCGGTCGAAAGCGGCCCCACCCCAGGCGCGCGCAACTCGCGCCCGGCGCGGACGGTCCAGCCCCAGGGCGCGATCCCGGTGAACTGGCCGGCGTTGAGCGCCACGATGGCATCGTCACTCGCGGCATCGACGGTCCAGTTCCCGGCGCGGTAGTCCTCCCGCAGCTTCGTCACGAGATCGACCTGCAGCTGCGTTGGATCGAGCCGCAGCAGCACTACCCGGGTCCGCCGCCCTTCGTTCGGCGCGGCCACCACCAGTTCGGCCTGTTCCACTCCCGGCTGCTGCCTGTGCCACCCCAGCACCGATCGCAGGGTCCCGACGGTGGCAGGCACCTCGCCCGCGCCGGTTTCCACCAGCAGCCCCGGCGCGACGGCGCATTCCGCCGCCGCGTCGAGTCCGCTGCAGCCCCCTCCGGGCGCGGCATGACCGCCCAGCAGACCGACCGCCGCCGTGAGGGCGCAGGCTGCCGTTCTCACATCGCCCCCAGCGCCTTCAACAGCGTGGTCAATTCAGCCCGATGGCCTTCGATCGCCTCTGCTTCCGTCCCGGCTGATCCCGCTCTTCTTCGGATTCTTGAGGTAGCTGACGACCGCCTCCTTGAGCTGACCATACTGGTAGGGCGACAGCTGGGCGGCGCGCGCACCTTCGGCGATGCTTCGGTCCACCGCGGCGCTCATCATGCTGTACTCGTCGGGCTGCTGCCCCTGGCTCGCCATCTGGGCCTGCAACTCTTCCGGCGTGGTTTTGAGCTTGGCGCAGGACTTCTCGGCATCGGCCTCGATCTGCCGGTCCAGTTTCTCGGTCAGGGCGGTCAACGAGTCCGCCTTCCCGCTTTCCCCCTTGTACCGCGCCATCCCCGCGTCACGCTGCAGTCGGTCCCGCTCGGCCTTCTTCGGGTGGCTCTCCTCGTGTTCGCTGGTGCAGTCGGCATACTTCTGGGACCGGTCCATCCATCCCTGCATCGCTCCTTGCTGCGTCGCCTCATACTTCGCCTTTTCCGCCTTCACCGCGGTCCGGGCCGAGTCGACGTACTTCTGCTCGACCTTGAGACCATCCACGAAGAGCGCCATGCTCGCCGGGGTGATGGCGGGTGCGGCAGCGGAGCGCGCGGGCTGGTCCACCGCCGGCTTTTCGGCGGTCCCCGTCACTTTGGCCTTGGCCTTCCGGGCCAGGCCGCCCAACTGGGCGTGGCTGGTTGAGGGAATCAGGGCCAGTGCCAACAGCGCCAGCAGCGCCGCCGCCATCAGGGTGATCAGGGAACGGGGGGCTTCGATCGATCGGGGCACGGCAACGGGGCGCGACATGACTGCTCCAGGGTAAAGGTGACGGGCTCAAGCTATCGCGGCCCTCCATCTTGGGATCAACTCGGGATCAATTGCACCATGGAGTCGCTAAGAGATTACCGCTAAGTGGTTTACGTGAGGGACCCCGGGTCTCTTCCAGGGCTGGCGTCTAGCCACAAACGATCCCCACGGTCCGGTGGTCCCAGGGACCTTGTACCTTGCACCCCAATGCACGCTCCCATTCCCCTGACTCCGACCCCCCGGCAGCGGGAGGCGATCGAAGCTCCCCTCGGCCCGCTGCTGGTCCTCGCCGGCCCCGGCGCGGGGAAGACCTTCTGTCTGATCGAACGGATCCGCCATCTGGTCACCGTGAAGGGGCTCGATCCGGGGCGGATCTGTGCGGTGACCTTCACCAACAAGGCCGCCGGCGAGATCGCCTCCCGGCTGGGCGAGGCGCTGGGACCGAGAGCGGAATCGGTCACCCGCTCCACGATCCACGCGCTCTGCGTCCAGATCCTGCGGGCCGAGGGCGGCGCGGTGGGGGTGCCCCAGGGATTCGGCATCGCGGACGCTGACTATCAGCAGCAGGTGCTCCGTCGGGCCGGCTTCCGGAAGAACGCCACCTGGCCGCTGATGCACTTCAGCCGGCACCGGCTCAAGGGAACGCCGCTGGATGACTGGCTCCAGCAGCTCTTCGACCGTTACTGTGAAATTCTGGCCCGCCGCGGGGTGCTGCGACTTCGACGACCTGGTGCTCAAGACCGAGCAACTCCTGCGGACCGAACCGGCGATCGCGGCGGAGATCGCGGGACGGTGGGACTACCTGCTGGTCGATGAATGTCAGGACCTGAATCCGCAGCAATACGCCATCATCCGGCGGCTGGTCGCGACCCACGGCAACTGCTTCGCCGTGGGCGACGATGAGCAGTCCATCTACGCCTGGGCCGGGGCTGATCCGAAGATCCTGGAGGGGTTCGCCAACGATTTCGGGCTGCGGTCGAGGGTGATCCTGGATGAGAACCGTCGTTCGTCCCGGCAGATCTTCGAGACGGCCCGCCGGCTGGTGGAGCACAATCCCCGCCTGTTCGACAAGGTGCTGCGGGCGACTCGCGAGTCCCCCTGGCCGGTCACGGTCCATCGGTTCCATGATGACGCGGCGGAGGCGGCCTGGCTGATCGAGGATCTGGCCCGGGATCGTGCGGCGCACGGCTACCCCTGGGGCGAGGCCGCGATTCTCTATCGGCGGCATGAGAGCGGCGATCAGCTCGAGGCGAGGCTGGTGGAGGCGGGGATCCCCTGCCAGCTGGCCCAGGGCCGCGCCATCGCCGACGACCCGGTGGTGCAGTACCTCATCGCGGCGCTCCGCGTGATCGCGAATCCTTCCGATCCGATTCTGGCCGAGCAGTTTGCCCGGGTGGTGCTACCCCGTCCACTGTATGCGACGCTCCGGAGCGAAGCGGATCAGGAGGGGATCGAATTCATTGATTATCTCAAGCACGCAGGACGACACATCGCCTCGCGGGACGAGGATGGCCGCAAGATCCGCCGCTGCCTGTATGCGATCGCCAACCTTCCGGGCCTCACCGATCGTCATCGCCGCCTGCGCGCGCTGGTGAGCGAGCTGCTCTCCCAGCGGGTCGGGGAGTACCGCACGATCCTTGAGGAGCACGCCGACGAACTGCAGGATCCCTTCCTCGCTGCCGGGGCACCGGCGCTGCGCGACCAGCTCATCACGGTCCGCCATGGGCGGGGCACGGTCTGGCTGAGTCGCGCCGGTGGCGTCGAACTTGGCATGGCAACGATGCTGCGCCAGGCGGGATTCACCATGATCGGATATCGCGACGCCGGCGCGCTGCCGCGGCCGGAGGATGTCCTCCTCGACGCGGAGCTTTCGCCGCTGGTGCTGTTCAAGGCGCTGCAGCTGATTCGCGGGCGTGACCTCCCCGCCGGCCTGGGAGACTACACTGCGGTCGACATCGAAACCAACGAGCTGGGGATTGATACCGCGGAGCTGGTGGAGCTGGCGGCGGTCCGGGTGCGGGACGGGGAGATTGTTGCGGAGTTTCATCGACTGGTGAAGCCGCGTCGGCCCGTCTCGCCGGGCTCTGCTGCCGTGCACGGCTACACCGATGCCGATCTGGTCGACGCGCCGGATTTTGCCACCGTATGGACTGCCTTCCGCGCCTTTGCCGGCAACGATATCCTGGTGGCACACAACGGTCATGGCTTCGATTTCCCGATCCTGCGTCGGCTGGCGGAGGGCCATCCGGCGGGATCCCAGTTTGCCACCTATGACTCGCTGCTGCTGGCGCGGGCGCTGCACCCTGGCAGCCGGAAGCTGAGCGACCTTGCCATTCACTATGGGGTCCCCGCCGGTCGGGCGCACCACGCCCTGGATGACACCCGCACCCTCGCCCGGGTGTTCAAGGGTCTCGAGGCAGACAAACTGGTGCGGGCCCGCAAGACCAGCGGAGTCAATCTGCTGGACCATCTCGCGATCGCCCTCGCGCTCGCGCCGCCGGCGTCGCTCACCGACGAAGGCCGCATGCTGCTCGAGCTCGGCAAGCTCTTCGCCCTCGGCCGGTACTCCCAGGCGTTGGCGATGTACGAGGCGGAGCGGGCGCAGCCGGGGGGAGACGGCGCGCCTGATGTCGAGGCGCTCATCGCACTGCTTGGCGGTCGCGAGCTGATGGGGCGGCTCCGTCGGGAGAAGAAGGCCGCCGATCGCTATCCCGAGGCGATGGCTCGACTCAACCGCCTGCTGGATCTATCGAGCGCGGGGGATCTGTCCGAGCAGCTGACGGCATTTCTCGAACGGGTAGCGCTGTCGCAATCGCGCGGTGGTCCAGAGATCGATCACGACCGGGTCAACCTGCTGACGCTGCACTCCACCAAGGGGCTGGAATTCTCCCGGGTCTATATCATCGGGGCCGAAGATGGCCAGCTCCCCGGCTCGCTGCCGGGCAAACAGCCATCATCCCACGAGCTGGAGGAGGGGCGCCGTCTGCTCTACGTCGGGATGACACGGGCCAAGGATCGACTGGTGCTCACCCGGGTCCGGGAACGGGGTGGGGTGGACGCCGGCGGTGAGCGGTTCCTGCGGGAGATGGGACTGGGGGAAGCGGGGAAGGGGTAGGGGAGAACGGGGAACAGGGAACGGGGAAGAGGGAACGGGGAACGGCACACGGGACACGGAACCTCCCACGGCTGTCATTGCGAGGAGGCCGCTTGCGGCCGACGAAGCAATCCCCCGACCTCCGAGCCGTTCCCTGTTCCCCGTTCCCCTCTACTACACTCCGAGCAGCCGATCCACCGCCCAGGGGCCGGCCCGGTCGCCGTCATGCTTGAAATACACAAAGGCCTCCTCCCACGGCTGCTCCAGCAGCTGGCGCCGTCGGTCGGCGATGGTGGCCTCGTCATACTCCGGGCGGTGTAACCGGGCGTAGCCCCAACTCGCGGTCGGGACCAGCGGCGTCTCGACGTCCTCCTGCTCGGCAAAGACCAGGGCGCAGTCATGGCGTCGCAGGGCGGCGTACACCGGCTCGACGAACCAGGTGGGATGGCGGAATTCAAAGGCGGCGCGCCACCGCCGCGGGATGAGTTCCAGGAAGGTCTCGAGCCGAGGGAGGTCGAGCTTCATGTTGGGGGGGAGCTGGAACAGGGAGGGGCCGCGGCGTTCGCCGAGGGCGGAGGTGACGCGCAGGAAGTACTCGACGTTGTCGGCCGCATCCACCAGTCGGGCATGGTGGGTGATGCGCTGCGAGGCCTTCACCGCGAAGCGGAACTCCTCCGGCACCTGGGCCGCCCAGTCGAGCAGGACCTGCTCCTTCGGCATGCGGTAGAAGGTGTTATTCACCTCGACCGTGGGAAAGCGGCTGGCGTAGTAGGCCAGCATCCCATCGTCTTTGGTGCCGTCCGGGTAGAACACCCCTTTCCATTCCTTGAATGACCAGCCCGAGGTCCCCGGGTAGAGCTTCACGCCCGCTTCCTCGTCTTCTCCTTCGCCGGCTTCTTCTCGGTGGTGTCCTTGGCTTCTTTGCCGGGCTTCGCGAGACTCGCCTTGAGCGCTTCCATCAGGTCGATGATCTTGGTGCCGGTGTCGGCCTGTGGCTCGGACACGATCTCCTGGCCTTCGACCTTCTGCTGAATCGCTGCCATCACCCGTCCCTGGACCTGGTCGCTGTACCGCTCCGGGTGGAACTCGTCGGTGGCGGCCTGCTCGATCAGCTGCTTGGCCAGGGCGAGTTCGGCCGGCTTCACCTCACCCTCGCCCAGCGGCACCTCGGTGGCGGGACGCAGCTCCGTGGCGTAGTGGAGCTGCTCCATCACCAGCACCCCGTTGAGCGGCCGGACCAGCACCAGGTGCTGCTGGCCGCGGGCGGCATACTGGCCGATCGCCGCGCGTTTCGTTTCTTTCAGGGCTTCGCCCAGCAGGCGGTAGGCCCGCTCGGCCCCCTTGTCAGGACCGAGGTAGTAGACCTTTTCCAGGTAGATGCGTTCGACCTCGGCCAACGGAACGAACTCATTGATGTCGATGGAATTGGTGGCCTTCTCCTCCAGCGCCTTGACCTCTTCCGGCGTGAAGAGCACGTACTGGCCCTTGGCAAACTCATAGCCTTTGACGATCTCGTCCTTTTCCACGACGACGTTGTCTTTGGGGCAGGTGTATTGCTGCTTGACCCGGGTCCCGCAGCTCTTGTGTACCATATTGAAGGACACCGTCGCCGCTGATTCCGCGGAGGAGTACAGCTTGACGGGTACGGAAACGAGGCCGAATGCTATCGTGGCGGAGCCAATGGGACGAGCGGGCATGATCAGAGCCGGCAAGAGGAAGTGGCATCCTAGGGCGGCGCCGGAATGAACGCAAGAGATCCGGGTACCGCGGACGCCCTGCAGCAATACCGGGCCAAGCGCTCCGGCGACCGGACGCCGGAGCCGGTTGGGGCGCTGGGGGCAGGCACGGGCGGGCTGTTTGTGGTCCACAAGCATGCGGCCCGCCACCTGCACTGGGATCTGCGGCTGGAGATGGACGGGGTGCTCAGGTCCTGGGCGGTGCCACGCGGCCCGTCCTATGACCAGGCAGACAAGCGCCTGGCGGTGATGGTGGAAGATCACCCCATCGAGTATGCCGATTTTGAAGGGGTGATCCCCGACGGCAACTACGGTGCAGGCGGCATCATCATCTGGGACCGGGGGGAGTGGGTGCCGATCGAGGATCCGCACGAAGGGCTGCGGAAAGGCAAGCTCCTGTTCGACCTGAAGGGGTACAAGCTGAAAGGCCGCTGGACCCTGGTGAAGATCAAGAAAGGGGTGAAGGAGTGGCTCCTGATCAAGGAGCGTGATGCCTGGCTCCGGCAGGGGAACGGCGGGGATATGCCCCAGGAGTCGGTACTCTCCGGCCTCACGGTCGAAGAACGAAAAGCGGGACATTCCCCGGCCAGCCTGGTTCGGGAGGAGCTGATCCGGCTCAAGGCGCCCAGGCGCGCGGTGGCACCGGCCACGGTCGAGCCGATGCTGGCGGAACCACGGGCCGATGCGTTCACCCGCGATGGGTGGCTGTTCGAGTTGAAACTGGATGGCTACCGGCTGATCGCGGCCCGCACGGGGGACCAACCGTTCCTGCGCAGCCGGAACGGCCAGAACTACACCGCCACTTTCCCCGAGATCGCCCGCGCCGTGGCGGCATTGCCCGTGAGCCAGGTGGTCCTCGACGGGGAACTCGCGGTACTCGACGCGCAGGGGAAGCCCTCGTTCAACCTGCTGCAGCAACGGGCCCGCACCACCCGGCAGCTCGATGTCCGCCGCGCGGTGGTCTCCTCGCCAGCGACCTGCTACCTCTTCGACCTGCTCGGGTTCGAGGACTTCGATTGCCGGCCCCTCCCCCTGATCGAGCGGAAACGGCTCCTCAAGCGTCTGCTCCCCCCGCTTGGTGCCCTGCGCTATCTCGACCACTTCGAGACCGAGGGTGAGCGCCTGATGGAGCAGGTCACCTCGCTCGGTCTCGAGGGGATCGTCGCGAAGAAAGCCGATGCGGTCTATCGCGCCGGGCGCAGCCCCAACTGGCTCAAGATCCGCGCCGATCGGACCGGCGACTTCGCCGTGGTCGGGTTCACGCCGCCCAAGGGGAGCCGGACCGGGTTCGGGGCGCTGCACCTCGCTGACATCGTGCAGGGGAGGCTGGTCTACGCCGGGCGGGCTGGCAGCGGCTTCAATGATCGTCAGATGAAGGAGCTGTACCAGCAGCTGACGGACGCGGTGCGAGAAGGGCCTGCCTGCGCCGGCCCCTACGTTCCCGGCGCCGCACCGAGCAAGAAGGGTGACTGGACCACGTCGGTCCCCGACCTGAAGGGCACGACCTGGGTCGAACCAGCGCTGGTGGTCGAGGTGCGATTCAAGGAGTGGACCAAGGACGGTGTACTCCGGCACCCGGTCTTCCTGCGGGTGCGGGACGACAAATCACCGGCCGACTGTGTCCGCCAGGGGCTGGAGGACGCGGAGGAGGAGTCGAGTCGTGCGAGCGACGACGCCCTCCCGCCCCGGGGACGAAAGCCCCCTTCCGGCCAGAAGCGAGGCGCTGAAGCGCCTGGGAGTGACGACGCCCTCCCGCCCCGCGGGCTGAAGCCCCCTCTCGGCCAGAAGCGCGGCGCTGAAGCGCCGCCGAGCCGGCGAGCCGCCGAGCCGCCGAGCCGTGCACCCGCTGAGCCAAAGCTCACGAATCTCGGCAAGATCTACTGGCCGGAGGACGGGTACACCAAGGGTGACCTGATCGAGTACTACCGCTCCATCGCTCCGTTGCTGTTACCCTATCTGGTCGACCGGCCCCTCGTGCTGACCCGGTTCCCCGACGGCATTCACGGCAAGTCGTTCTACCAGAAGGATGCGCCCGATTCCACCCCCGACTGGATGCGTACGATCGGGATCTGGAGTGAGGACAGCCAGCGTGAAGTACGGTACTTCGTCTGTGATGGGGTCTCGGAGCTGGTGTATCTCGCCAACCTCGGATCGATCCCGTTGCACCTCTGGGCCAGTCGCGTGGAGAGTCTTGAGCGGCCCGACTGGTGCGTCCTTGACCTGGACCCGAAAGACGCGCCGTTCAGTGATGTGATCACCGTCGCCCAGACGCTGCATCGGCTGTGTGAAGCGGCGGGCATGCCGAATTTCGTCAAAACCACCGGCAAGACCGGCCTGCACATCCTGCTCCCGCTGGGTCGGCAATGCACCTACGAGCAGTCTCGCACCCTGGGGGAATTGCTGGCTCGGCTGGTCATCCGCGAACTGCCGCTGATCACCACGATTACGCGACAGGTCACCCGACGGGGCCCGAAGGTCTATCTCGATTATCTGCAGAATCGGCAGGGGCAGACCATCGTCGCACCCTACAGCGTCCGGCCCCTGCCCGGCGCGACGGTGTCGATGCCGCTCAAATGGAAGGAAGTCAACGCCACCCTGAATCCCCAGGACTACACCATCAAGAACGCACTGGCACGGATGAAGAAGTTGAAGAAGGATCCGGTGGTGGAGGTGCTGGGGATGGAGCCGGACCTGCCGGGGATTCTGGCGAAGCTGGCAACGCTCTAGAAGCGGAGGGAACGGGGAACAGGGAACGGGACCCTCCGCGTCAGTCATTGCGAGGAGGCCGCTTGCGGCCGACGAAGCAATCCCCCGACCTTCAGGCCGTTTCCCGTTTCCCGTTCGCCCGTTTCCCGTTCTCCCTAAAGGGACTTCCTCGCGCCGGGTCGCGCTGCGCGCTCCCCAAGGCGCTCGGTCGCCCGTTCCTCGTTCCCCGCCTTCTCAGCTAAACAGCCACCGCACGATATACACCGATGTAAACACCGCTGCCATATCGGCGATCAGCCCGACCGGCACCGCGTGCCGGGTCTTCCGCACATTCACGGCGCCAAAGTAGACCGCGATGACATAAAAGGTCGTTTCGCTCGAGCCGAACATCGTGGCGGCCATCTTCACCAGGATCGAGTCGGAGCCGTAGCGGTTGATCATGTCGAGCATGATGCCGGCCGAGCCGGAGCCGGTGAGGGGGCGGGTGATCGCCATCGGCAGCATCTCCGGCGGGATCCCGAGCGGAGTCAGGACCGGGCGGAGCCCCTCCACCAGGAAGTCCATGGCGCCGGAGGCACGGAACATCGCCACGGCGAAGAGAATCGCGACCAGGTAGGGGATGATATTCACCGCGACCTGGAATCCCTCCTTTGCGCCGGTCACGAATTCCTCATACACCGGCACCTTCTTGAACAGCCCGTAGAGCGGGAACCCCACCAGGATCGCTGGAAGCACGAAGGCCGCCAGGACATCGATGGCCGCGCGAAGCGTTTCCATGGCTCAGCTCCTCGCGTCGTCGGCGGTGGGGGCGACCAGCATCGGGTCGGTGGCGCGGTAGCGCCGCAGTCGGCCGAGCAGCTTGGCCGCGGCGATGGCGATGACGAGGGACAGCGCGGTGGACAACAGGATCGAAAAGAAGAGCCGGTTGATCTGCAGCCCCATGATGGCCACCAACAGGACGGGCGGGACGATCTGCACGCTGGCGGTGTTGATGGCCAGCAGCATGACCATCGAGTTGGTGGCGGTGTCCTTCACCGGATTGAGCTTCTGCAACTCCTCCATCGCCTTGATACCCATCGGGGTCGCGGCGTTGCCCAGGCCGAGCACGTTGGCGGAGAGATTGAGCACAATCAGGCCCATTGCCGGGTGGCCACGCGGGATCTCGGGAAAGAGCGGACGGAAGATCGGCTCGCTGATCCGGACGATGATATTGATGAGTCCGGACTTGTCGGCGATGCGCAGCATGCCGAGCCACAGGGCGATCACCCCGATGAGGCCCAGCGCGAGGGTGACGGCGGTCTTGGCGAACTCGATGGCGGCCCGGCTGATGGCCGCCAGCTTGACGAACCGCACCGCCGGGAACCGTACCGCGGCCGGCGCCAGGGTGTCGCCCTGCTGGGCCGCGATCAGCACCGGCCCGCGCAGGTCGTTGTCCCGTTCAGAGGTCATGCTGCGGATGGTGGCCAGCGGCTCCGGGAGCGGCACATCCTTCGCGAAATGGATTTCGCGTCCCGCGTCGGTCTGCAGCAGCTCGCCCTGGTAGCGCGGAGCCACGCTGAGGGGCCGGCCGAAATGGGCGGCGAAGGCGGCGCTGTCACCCCGCACCTCGATGGGCATCCGTCGGGCGTAGGGGTCGTAGTGCTCGGGGAAGACGACGCTGATCGGCATCGGTGTGCGATTGCGGTAGGTGTCCTGGCGCAGATCGCCGACGTCGGTGATCAGCGCGAAGACGAGGCTCACGATGATGAGCCCGGCCCAGATGTAGTTGAGCATTGGCGAGTCCGGAGATGGGCGTCAGAGCAATCCGACCCGAGGCAGTATAACCGGCGCGCCTGTTTCCGGAACCTTGCGGCCGGCGTCTTTGGGAGTAACGTTCAGGAGCCGGTCGGCCCGCACCGGCGCTTCAATCCGCATCGCCCCGTTACGGGGCTCTCTTCCCGTCCCGCTGCGCTCCTCCTCGCACGCGTTGCCTGCGTGCGGAGCGTGGCGGCGTCTGACCCGGCACTGGAGCACGGATCCCCCTTGATGCGTCCCTCGGTCGCACTGCTGCCTCTCGTCCTGGCCCCCCTCGGGTTCCCCCTTTCGGCGGTGGCCCAGGGAGAGCCGACGCCCTCGCTCGACACCTTCGTCCAGGAGGTGCGCGAAGCCACCCGGCGCTACCAGGATCCCGCCACCGCCTTTGGCGACGGGTACCGCCGGATGGGGCCGGATGTGCCGAGCATGGGCCAGCATTGGATCGCGCTGGATCGGGTGACCGAGGGTGCGACCGATCCCAGGCGCCCGCCGATTCTCGAGTACGCCACGATCGGAGGGCAGACCCGGCTGATTGGCGTGGGCTACGCACGGGTACTGGCCCAGGGGATCGCGTTGGATGAACCGGTCTTCCCCGCGCCTGAATCGGCCTGGCGGATGCACCTCGGGCCCATCACGGAAGAGGGTTTGCTGCTGACCCAGGCCGACGATCCCCAGGTCGCCCCGATGACCGAGCCCCGGCTCGCGATTCTCCACGCCTGGGTCTGGCAGTCGAATCCCGATGGCATGTTTGCGGCGGATAACTGGTCGTTGCCCTATATACGGCTGGGGCTCGCCGTCCCCACTGCGGTGCGCCCATCTCCTGCCACGCTGGCGCTGGCGCTCGCGTGTGGAGGTGAGACCTATTTTCACTCGGTGCTCCGCCTCCGGTACGAGCCGCGTCCGTCGGAGGCGCTGCGGACGGCGGGGGTGCTGGGTCGCTACGCTCGCGCGATCCGGGCCACCGTTCAGGGAACCACGGCGGATACCGCGCAGCTCTCCGCGCAGTGGCAGGCGCTGGACGAGGAACTACGGGCCGTCTGCCCCACCTGCAGCCAGGTGGACCACCCCCTCCTGCGCCTCCAGCCCGGCACCGCACCGATCCCCTGACTCCCGCGACGGTCCGGCCGGTCTGCACATCCTACCTGCAGACCCGATCCTGGAGCGTCACATGCAGTTTCCGTCTTTGCGGACCCGGCCGGCCCTGACCCTGCTGTCCGCACTTGCCCTCGCCACCACCCTCATGCCCGCCCGAGCCATCGCCCAGGATGACGATGACGACGGCGTCCGGACGCGGGTATTCAGTTTCAATAACCACGCCCGCATCGGCGTCATGGTCGACCTCAAGGCCGATGCGGAGAACGATCGGATCGGAGCCCGTCTGAACGGCGTGACGCCGGATGGACCCGCGGACAAGGCGGGCCTCAAGGATGGCGATATCATCACTCGTTTCAACGGAACCGCCCTGGGCGGCATCAGCGCGAAGGATGAGGATCAGTCCGGCCCGGGCGAGAAGCTGGTTGCGCTGGCCCAGAAGCTCGATGACGGTGATAGCGTCGCGGTGGAGTATCGCCGGGGGAAGGACACCCGGAAGGCCACGATCGTCGCGAAGGATCTCTCCATGGCGGGCAACTACCGCTTCTCGATGCCGGGTGGCATGAGTATGTGGCGTACGCCGGCACCGGGGGGGATGTTCCATTCAGAAAACGACATGCCCTTCATCGTGAATGCCTTCGGGATGGGGCGCGGCGGCCTCGAACTGACGGAGCTGTCTCCGGAGCTGGGCGAGTACTTTGGCGCCAAGAGCGGCATCCTGGTACTGAAGACGCCGACGGACTCGACCCTGGCGCTCCGGGCCGGGGATGTGATCGTCGCGATCGACGGACGCACGCCGAGCAGCGAGTCCCAGGTGCATCGAATTCTGCAGTCGTACGACGGCGGGGAGACGGCCCACATCGAGGTGCTGCGGAAGCAGAAGAAGGTGACCGTCAACTGGACGGTGCCCAAGATGGAAGGCCGGATGCTCCGCACGACCCGGCCCCGGGTCAAGGTCGAGCGGTCGTGACCTGACGTAGTGGGTCTCGAGCAGGACCGACGGGCCGCCTGTGGGCGGCCCGTCGCGCGTTCAGCGCACCGGCTTCCGCAGCCGGGCGATCACGACAGTCGTATTGTCCGATCCCCCGCGATCCAGCGCCAGCTGGACCAGTTGCTGGGCGGTGGCCTCGGCGTCGGTGCAGGCCACAAGGTGCTCCTGGATTTCCTGGTCGCTGACGTGCTTGGTGATGCCATCGCTGCAGAGCAGCATGACATCATCCCACTGTACCGTGGTGGTCAGGGTCACCGGCTCGGCCCGCAGGGCGCCGATGGCGCTGTACAGCACATGCTTGAGGTTGGACTTCTCGGCTTGATCAGGGGAGAGGGTGCCGGCATCGATCATGGCCTGCGCCATCGTCTGGTCCTTGGTGAGTTGCTCCAGCTGGCCATCGCGCAGCCGGTAGCAGCGGCTGTCGCCCACATGTACCAGGTAGCCCCGTGGCCAGCGGATGCAGACCATCGTCAGGGTGGTGGCCATGCCGGCCCGGGCGACATCAATCTCACCGGCGAGCCGCACCGCTTCATGACTCTGCTCCACCGACCGCTGCAGCTCTTCCAGGAATTTGGGTTCGATCGCGGGATCGAGCTCCACCGTCAGGTCCATGGCGCGGAGTACGTAATCCACGATCGCACCCAGGGCGGTGCGGCTCGCATCCTGGCCACCCGGCACCCCACCCACCCCATCCGCCACCAGAAAGACATATCCCCGGCTCGGGCTCTGCAACTCGCCTAACTCGTCGTCCCGCAGGTTGGAATAGCGGACCCGCATCGTCTTGTGCAGGCTGGCGATCAGGAAGCAGTCCTGATTCTCCGTTCGTACCATGCCCTGATGCGACATCCCGAAGATGTCGATGCTCTCGGGCGCGGGGCGGGAGACAGGAGCGTTGGGGTCTGGCGCGGGCACGGAACACCTCCGAACAGGCGTTGGTCCGCGCAAGGTAGTACCGGATCAGGGGTGCCGCATCCCCCCGTGCTCGTCGTGCCACGGCCCCTCGGGACCCGGCGCGAACAGGTTCACATGGACCATCCAGCCGAACATCGCCTCCCGGAACCTCCCGCCGGCGGCCTCACAGGCGCTGCGGGTTGCGATCGCCCCGCGAAAGCCGAAACGTGCGCCCGGCGTGGCAAGGCTATCGCGGGTCCGCCCTGATGGGGGGAGGCAGATGTTGCTATGCAGGTGCCAGCGCGCCACGCTGAGCGGTACCCGACGATCGAGGTCGTCGAGGGTGGTGCCTGCCGGCGCGGTGTACATCACGCCCGTCAACTGCAACCCGCCATGCCCGTCGTCGCGATAGAGCAGCGCCGACGGATTCGCCGGGCTGAACGTGAACCGGGCCTTCAGCGCGGCGCTCAGTTTGGTGTAATGGTAGACCTGCTGGTTCGGAACATCGGGCGCGAATCGGCGGTATCCGTCCTCCTCCGCCACGCGGACGTCGCGATACTTCGCCAGGTGCGCCCCGGCGATGGCGATGATGCTGTCGGCCCGCGCCACATCACCGGCGTGTGCCGCTCGCACCGGGGTCATCTGCAGGTGGGGATTCTCCGCGGCCTCCCGATGCTGGGCATGGCCCTGGGCGGAGGTCGGCGGGGCAAAGGCACACCACAGGGCGGGAAGGACAAACACAAGTCGGCGCATGTGCGGGTATCCGTGTAAGGGCTGAACGTAGGACGCACCGCCATGGGCGACGTTAACAGGTGGCCCCTGGTGGCATCCCCACCCGACTCCACTTACTCCTTCCGCCGTGACCGCACCACTCCCGATTGAACCGGCGCTGCCGGCCCTGATCGCCGCCCTCCGATCCGCGGGGCGCGCGGTGCTGCTGGCGCCACCAGGCGCCGGCAAGACGACCCGGGTCCCCCTCGCCCTGCTGGATGAACCCTGGCTCGACGGTCGCCGGATCCTGCTGCTCGAACCCCGTCGCGTCGCCGCGCGCGCCGCGGCCCGGCGCATGGCCTGGACCCGACAGGAGCCGGTCGGACAGACCATCGGCTACCGGATCCGACGCGAGGTGCTGAGCAGCCGAGCCACGCGCATCGAGGTGGTGACGGAGGGAATCCTGACCCGGATGCTGCAGTCTGATCCGGCACTCGAGGACGTGGGGCTGGTCATCTTCGATGAGTTCCATGAGCGCAGCCTGCACGCCGACCTGGGGCTGGCGCTCACCCTTTCCAGCCGGAGCCTGCTGCGCCCCGATCTCCGGGTGCTCGTCATGTCGGCGACCCTCGACGGTGCCGCCGTCGCCGCCTTGCTCGACGATGCACCGGTCATCACCAGCGAAGGGCGCAGCCATCCCGTCACTACGCGGCATCTGCCGCGGCGGCCCGACACCCGGATCGAGCCGGCGGTCATCGAGGCGGTGCAGCAGGCGCTGGCCGCCGATCCAGGGGATTTGCTCGTCTTCCTCCCCGGCGCCGGAGAGATCCGGCGGGTTGCGGGCGGTCTCACAGGCCTTCCACCAGAGGTCGACGTCCGTCCGCTGCATGGGACCCTGCCAGTCGAGGAGCAGGATCGGGCCATCGCCCCCAGCCCGGCGGGTCGTCGCAAGGTGGTGCTGGCCACGTCGATCGCCGAGACCAGCCTGACGCTCGAAGGCGTCCGCGTGGTCATCGATTCCGGCCTGGCGCGCGTCCCCCGCTTCTCCCCCCGCAGCGGAATGACTCGGCTCGCCACGGTCAGGGTCTCCCGCGCCTCGGCTGATCAGCGCCGCGGCCGGGCAGGCCGCACCGCCCCCGGGGTGTGCTATCGACTGTGGGGAGCGCTGGAGGATCAGCACCTCGAGCCCCGCGCCACGCCTGAAATCCTGGAATCCGACCTGGCGCCCCTCGCCCTCGAGCTGGCGGCGATGGGCATCCACGACCCGGGGGACCTGGCCTGGCTCGACCCACCGCCGGCGGGGGCCCTGGCGGAAGGACGGGCGCTCCTCCGCCAGCTTGACGCCATCGATGCCACCGGACGGGTCACCCCCCAGGGGCGCGCCATGGCCGACCTCGGCACCCATCCACGGCTGGCGCACCTGCTGCTGCGGGGACAGGCGGCGGGCCATGGCGCGGCGGCCGCGCGGCTGACCGCACTGCTCGAGGAGCGCGATCCGATGCGAGGGACCTCCGGTCCCGGTGATCCCGACCTCCAGTTGCGGGTGGATCTGGTGGCGGGTCGTGAGAACCCGCCGATGTATCACGGTCACCGTGTTGATCTGGCCGCGCTCCATCGGATCCGGCAGGAAGCCCGGGCCTGGCAGCAGCAGCTGCGGCAGGTGGCGGTGACGGCGGCGGTGCCGCTCTCCACCGGAGGCCTCCTGGCGCTGGCCTATCCCGATCGCGTGGGCCAGCGGCGCCCCGATCAGGCGGGACGATTTCTCCTCCGGAACGGCGTGGGGGCGGTAACCACCGCGCCCTCGCTGCTGCTGACGGACTGGATCGTGGCCGCGGACCTCGATGGCGACCGGCGGGAGAGCCGGATCTACCTCGGCGCGTCGATGGACCAGCGGGAGGTGCTGCAGCTCTTCGCCGATCAGGTGGAGCGGGAGGACATTGTGGAGTGGGTGGACGGCGGCATCAAGGCGGTGCGGCGGGAGCGATTGGGGGCCATCGTCCTCCGCGAAGGTGGGTTGAGGTCGCCCGCACCCGACCTGGTCCTGGATGCGATCCTGACGATGATCCGACGCGACGGGCTTGGGGTCCTGCGGTGGAGTGAGGGGGCGACGGCGCTCCGCGAGCGGCTCGCCTTCCTCCGGTACCAGGCGGACGCGGGTGGATTGGCCGGCGCCTGGCCCGACGTTTCGGACGCCACACTGCTGGCCACCGTCGCCGAGTGGCTGGCGCCAGCATTGGGCGAGGTGCGACGGGCAGCCGACCTCGAACGGATCGACCTGGCCGCACTGCTGCTTGACCACCTCGGGTGGGAACAACGCCGCGCGCTCGATCAGCTGGCGCCAACGCACCTGACGGTGCCCAGCGGCTCGCGGATCGCGCTTGATTACCATGATCCGGCGAATCCGGTGCTGGCAGTCCGGTTGCAGGAGGTGTTCGGACTCCAGGCCACTCCCCGCATCGGCGGTGGTCAGGTACCGGTCACGATGCACCTGCTGTCACCCGCCCGCCGACCGGTTCAGGTGACGCGTGATCTCGCTGGATTCTGGCGGACGAGCTACTTCGACGTACGGAAGGACATGCGGGGGCGGTACCCGAAACACATCTGGCCCGAGGATCCCAGTCAGGCGGTGCCGACGGCGAGGACGAGGAAGAAGTAGGGTCCGCGGGTACGAGGGTACGCGGTTCCGCGGATATCAACCTACCCACGTACCCACGTACCCTCGTACCCACGTACCCACGTACCCACCTACCCACGTACCCACGTACCCACGTACCCACCCCTACTGCTCCACCACAATCAGATACCGGCTGCCTTCCCAGAACTCTTCCGGCGAGGCGATGCTGATGGAACCCTGGACCCGGCCATCCTCCTGTATGCTGGCGAGGTGGGCCAGGTTCTGGCGCGATACGATCCGGTACTCCCGGGTGGAATCAGGGAGCGGCAGGTCGCGGATCGCATCCCGATCGATCGAGGTGAACTCACTCAGCGGGAGTTTGCGGGCCGGCTGCACACTCCGGCGTCCGACCAGCGGGATGGCGCGGTGCCCATCTTCGACCAGCACCCCCTTCGCCAGCAGCTCCTTTCGGGTCCCGACCACGTAGTACGCCGTGTTCCGGGCATCCGCCAGGTGATACAGGCTGTCCGACAGGATCTCGTTCTGGACCAGCATCTGGTCGAGTTGTGAGGTCAGGCTTGCCACCGTTCCCTTCTGGGTCTCGACCAGCGCTGCCAGCGTGGCGAGCGATGCCTCCGCGTCGGTGAGGCCCCGCGCCAGGCTGTCCCGCGCCCCGGTCAGCTTGCGGACCTTCCGCTCGGTCACGGCGAGGCGAGCCTCGACCGTCTTCAGCCGACCAATGATCTCGCGGGCCCGGTCCAACGCGACCTGCCGCTGTTCCTTCCCGCTCTCGTACCCGGCGGTCTCCGGCTGGCCGGCCCGCACCGAGACCGGCGCGACCTGGTCGAACGTGGTCTGAATGTCCGTGAGGAGCCGGCCGTTGGCGGCCACCTCGAGGAGAAGACTGTCCCGCTCCGCCGTCAGACTGTTCTCGCGGATCTGTCGCTCGAGCCCCGGGGAATCGGGCTTGAGGTCAGGCTGGCAGGCGGTGGCGACCAGGAGAGCGGTCAGCACCCACGCGCCGCCCTTGGCCGGGCTGTGAATCGCACGCATGGCAGTACTCCCTTCGAAATGATGGATGAATGGCCCCCTCGCATCATTCGATGCGAGGGTAGGCATAGTCTAGCTGGCGAGGATGGCGGCAGGTACAGCGGAAGGATGACGAAATGATGGCGACCGGGTGGCGGTCTCCGGCAGACATTAACCTGACGGACGGCGCACTGTGATCTGCCGCACACGCGCCGCGGCCTGATCGGGTGGACCGGGGTCAGGCGGTGGGCAGCGCCGCGACGATCTGCCCCACGAGGGCGGCGAGGGCCTCGCTGGTCGGGACGGTTCCCTGCGCCAACCGGGCGTTCCCACCTCCTCGGCCCCCCGCCGCCGCGAGCCCCGCCTTGAGACTGGCGTGGGCATCGACGCCGCTGTCGGCCGACGTTGCGATGACCAGGGTGGGTGGCCCGTCCAATCGGCCGAGGAACAAGACGCCGGGGTGGGCGATCAGTGCCTGGGCGAGACTCCGCAGGCTGTCGACCGACTCCCCCGCCTGATCGATCACCCGCAAGCCACCGGGTCCCGGCGCGGTGGCCTGATGCAGGGCGCTCGCCTGGTACTGGTGCAGGGCGGTTTGCAGTCCGCGCCGGGTGGTGTCGCTGGCTTTCAGATCGGCGCGCAGCTTGTCGAAGACGGCCGGCAGCTCCTCCGGCGCGGTGGAGGCGGAGACCGCCATCCCGCTCAGCCGGTCGAAGTCGGCCCGAGCGGCGGCGATGGCCCGGCCTCCCGCGAGGAACTCGAGCCGGGTCAGCTGCTTCACCTTCTCCACTTTCCGGATCAGGAGGGCGCCCAGCTCTCCCGTGCGGCGGACATGGGTGCCGCCGCAGGCACTCCGGTCGAGATCGGCGATCGTCACGATGCGAATTTCCCCGGTCCGGTCAGACGCCTTACGGAGACCGGCCGCGGTGGCCGCCTCCTCAAAGCTGATCCCCACCTCCCGGTTGGTGCTGATCTCCTGATTGGCCACCCACTCCGCCTCGCGCACCTGCGCCGGGGAGAGCGGACCATCGAGGTCCAGCGTCGACGCACCGGCGCCGAAATGGACGCTCACGGTCGCCCGCCCGGCCAGACGGACCAGCACCGCCGTCAGCAGATGCTGCGCGGTATGCTGCTGCATCAGGTCCCAACGGCGGGTCCAGTCGATGCTCCCCTCCACCTCGTCCTCGGCAGGGAGGGGAGCGGCCAGGAGGTGCGCGATCCGTTCCTCCTCGTCGATCACATCCACCACCGATACCCCACCCAGCTCGCCCAGGTCATGAGGCTGGCCGCCAGAGGTGGGGTAGAAGGCGGTTCGGTCGAGGTAGATCCTGGTGCCAGTGGGATCGCGGTCGGTGACCCGCGAGAGAAACCGGGTCAGATACGCGTCGGTGTAGTAGAGGCGTTGGGTCATCGCGTCAGCAGGTACGGGCCATGGGTGATGGAGATCACACAGGTGTCAGCGAACACGACACCTGCAAATCTTGTCGATTGAAGCACTGCTCCGGGACCCCGATATATAGGAAAGGCCGTCCTCGACGGCACCATTTCCCCATTTCGGCAGACGGGTAACCTCATGCGGCATCAGATGCGGCGCCTTGGCGCGGTGCTTCTCGTTGGCCTATTCGTGGCGTGTGCTCCACCCGAGTCCAACGACCCGAACGACCCTGGGAATCCCTCCGCCAATGCCTTGGCGTGGAGCGATCCGGCGACCTGGCCTTCCGGGCAGGTCCCGATTGCCGGCGACTCGGTGGTCGTCCCGACCGGCGTCACGGTCAAGCTGGATGTCTCGCCGCCGGCGCTCCACAGCCTGACCATCGATGGGACGCTGACCTTCGGAAATGTGGACCTGTCACTCACCACCGGATGGATCGTGGTCCACGGCGCCCTCAAAATCGGGTCGGCCTCCAGCCCCTACACCAGGCGTGCCCTCATCACCCTCACCGGAACCGGGGCCGCCAACAGCCCCAATGTGGAGGGGATGGGGAACAAGATGCTCGGCGTGACCGGTACCGTCGAGATTCACGGTGCCTCCCGGGCGGGCTGGACTCGTCTGACCAACACCGCCGCGGTGGGTGCCACCCGCCTCGACCTGGTGAGCAATCCCGGCTGGAAGGTGGGCGACCGGCTGGCCCTCGCCTCCAGCGACTTCAGCCAGGACAAGTTCGAGGAGGCCGTCATCAGCGCCGTGAGCGGTAACGCCATCACGGTGTCGGCTCCGCTCAAGTATGAGCATTTCGGCGAGATCGTCACCGTCTCCGGCACCGCAGTGGATGAGCGGTCCGAGGTGGCACTTCTCACCCGCAATATCACGATTCAGGGCGACACCGGGAGCACTCCGGGGTACGGCGGCCACATCATGATCATGGCCGGCGCCGTGGCGCATATCGAGGGAGTTGAGCTGTTCCAGATGGGTCAGCGGGGCCAGTTGGCGCGCTACCCGATGCACTGGCATGTCGCGGGCGACGTGAGCGGCCAGTATTTCCGGAACAACAGCGTGTGGCGGACCTTCAATCGCTGTGTCACCGTGCATGGGTCCGACAACGCGACGGTGGAAGACAACATCTGCTTCGATCATACCGGACACGGCTACTTTCTCGAGGATGGCGCCGAGACCGGCAACCTGATCGAGGGCAACCTGGGATTCAATTCCCGGGTCCCGGCAGACGCCGATCGGCTGCTGGGCTCGGATTCGCGTCCGGCCACCTTCTGGATCACCAACCCGGACAACACCGTCCGGAAGAATGTGGCTGCGGGCTCCAAGGGCTTCGGCTTCTGGTACGCCCTCCCCGCCGCCCCGACCGGCCTGTCGGTCGGCGAGCCGAATCTGCCGCGGACCACTCCGCTACGCGAATTCTCCGGCAATGTCGCGCACTCGAATCACAGCGCCGGGCTCAACGTGGATGATGGGCCCAAGCTCGATGGCACCACTGAGACCACCAACTACTCGCCCCGGCTCGACCCGGCGGCCAGCTCCGATCCGGTGATCGCGAATTTCACCAGCTTCCGGGCCTACAAGCACTTCGGACGGGCCGTCTGGCTGCGGGGCAACAACCTGCAGCTCTCGAGCTCCCTGCTGGCCGACAACGCGATCGGGGCCACCTTCGCCTCCAACCAGACCAGGGTCACCAGCACGACCTTTATCGGCGTGACCGGTGCGATCAGCCGGTTGCCGTCGAGCACCACGCTCCGCGGCTACGAGTTCTACGATGGTCGCGTCTGGGCGGACAACGTCAAGTTCATCAACTACAGTGGTGCGGCGACTTCGGTCCCGGCCAGCGCTCTGGGCTATAACCGCAACAATTCCTTCCCGATCGATCCGATGAACTACGCCGGGTCGATGACCTTTGTGAACGCCACGCAGTTCTATCTCGAGGACCCGCATGATACCCGGGATGGCGATAAGGCCGCGGTCTTCCTGGACCAGGCCGGCGACGTGACCGGGACGGCGGGGCGGTTTGTCGCGGCCAACACGCCGATCCTGATCACCGGGGCCTGCACCTACCGCAGCGCGTGGAACGCCCACGTCTGCAGCAATCGCTTCGTGAAGCTGTCTGTCAACTCGGCCACCACGGGCGAGGTCATTGCCCCGTTCAATATCACCCGCGACGACGGGGTCTCCCTGGCGGTCAGCGGCACCGGGAATGGCACCGCGCACGGCGCCCTCTCCGCCATCCCGAGCCGGGGCTATACCGTGGGCTGGACTGGTGGCACCCCGGTCAAGCCGAGGTTCTACCTGAACAGCGCCCAGGCGGGCGATGTGGTGTACGTGACGCTGCCCTATGCCACTGCGCCGACCAAGATCCAGCGCGACTACTACGATGGCAATCCGGTGAACCTTGCGGCCAGCGTGACGGAGCTGAATGCCAGCGATGGGACCAAGTACTACTACGATGCCGGGGCGGGAGTGCTGTACCTGAAATTCGTGGTGATGGCGGATCGGGACTGGGCTACGCTGTTCGTGCGGTAGGCGGACGCTCAGGCGGTCGGAGGGTCGGGCGGTCAACACACCGAAGGCCAGCACTCGCGAGCGATGCTGGCCTTTTGTCGTGTTGCCCGCCCGCCTGACCGTTCCTACCCCAGCACCGCCCGCACACTGTCCAGCAGTTCGTCGGGGCCGAACGGCTTCAGCAGAAAGCGCGACCGTCCGCCGGAGCGATCGGGCAGTTCGGCATACCCCGGCTCACCCGAGACAAACAGGACCGGCAGCTCTGGCGAGGCCCGGCGGATCCTCCCCACCAGCGCGTCACCCTGCATACCCGGCATCTGGACATCGGTCACCACCAGATCCACCGCGACGTGGGTCTCCTCCAGCACACGCAGCGCCTCGAAGGCGTCGCTCGCCGTCATGACCTGGTATCCCTGACGCTCCAGGACACGCTGCATGCTGGTGCGAGTGCTGGCGTCATCGTCCACGACGAGGACGTGCACCGGAAAGAGGGTGCACTGCAGGGCGGAGGCGAGATCCTGCAGAGTCGTGGTCATGATGGCGCCGGAGATCAGGAAGAAAAACAAGGCGCCCAAGATCATCCCTGCAGAAGACGCCGTCAAGCTGCGCGAGGCGCGACTTGACGGCGTTCGAATGTTGATACTGTGGACCGGCGTGGAAAGCTGTGGAAAAGGCTAGGACTGGACCGCCGGGAAGCCATCACCCAGCGCCCGCAGCGTCGCGGAGATTGAATAGGGCCGGGCACCCTCGGGGGTTGCGGTCCAGGTCGACATCCGTTGCTCCACCCAACCGCGGATGCTGGCGTAACGGGTGGCGCTTGCGGGGTTCTTGAAGCTGATCTGGTCGCCGGTGATGGTATACTCGCCCGACAGCGACGCCAGGATCTCGAGCCCTTCGCTCACCTGGGCAAACATCAGGTCGGCGAGCTGCGACGCATCGCTGGGCTCCGACAGGCTCTGTCGCGTGGTCCACGCCCGCATCTCCGTGGCGGAGAGCCGCTGCGAACGCTGGACACTCAGCACGCTGTCCTCGTAGGCCTTCTCCACCCGGGCGATCCGCGAGCGGTAGCTGCGAATGGCATCCACGCCGCCGCTCCAGGCGGTGCGCGCCGCCGCGACCTGCGCCGGCGTACCGAGGCGGGACGGATTGATGACGGCGCGGAAACCGATCGTGGTGAGGCGGCCGTTCAGTTCCTGTTGCGCTTCCTTCTGGGCCAGTTCCAGCCGGTGCACCAGCTCCGTCGGGGTGGCGGTCACTGCCGTGGACCGGCCGTTCGGCTCGGTGCCAACATCGATGGCGCCGACGACCGGCATGGTGCTCCCGAAATCGGTATTGCTGGCAGCCAGGACCACCGCTTCCTTTGGAGCTTCCTCCGCCGCAACCGGCTTCGTCCCCGCGGCGGGGAGATCGGTCTTCCCGGCGGGGGTTGGGCTCGGCTGTGCGGCCGACGCCGTTTCCGGGGCAGTGGAGGCGGAGACGGGGGTGACCAGCGAGGTACTCATCGGGTCGAACGACGGCGTCGTGGCATTCGCCGTCGCAGCGGGGGCGGCGGAATCCGCCGGGGCCGCCGTCCAGGGACGCCAGGCCAGCAGTCCCGCCACGATCACGATCAGGGCAACACCGCCGCCGAGGTAATTCGGCTTCGAGCCGGCCGCCCAGCTCTGCGGTGCAGCAGCTGGCGCAGCGGCGGGCTCGGTCAGAATCGCAGCGCCGGGAACCGAGAGATCGACCGGGTGTACGGTTGGGACTGGTGCGACCAGTTCAGTGGACGGCAGTGGCGTCGGCTCAGGCGGCGGAATGACGACCGCGGGATTCTTCCCCGATTTCGGCCGGGAAGGCATCGGAGCGAGTGCGGCCGGAGCCGCAGCCGCAGGTGCCTTGGGAGCCGCAGGTGCCTTGGGAGCTGGTGCCGCCTCGACCGCGTCCGTGGGGTCGAACAGCAGCTTGACCTCATCCGGAATCGTGATGTGGCCAGAGGAGTTCCGGACCGGCGATTCGATCCCGCCATCCATGATCAGGAAGTCGAGTTCGGTATCCGGCACCTTGGGGAGCGGTGCCGGCTTGGCGGCAGGCTTCAGCTCGGTCCGGAGGACTGGCGCGGGAGCGGTCATTTCCGCCACCGACGCCTGCGGATGCGGCGGCACCGGGGCGACCCCGGTATCGACGAAGGTGAGTTCCTTACTCTTCACCGGGCGCACATACGGCGCTGGAGCCGGAGCAGGGGCTGGAGCGGCAGCCTCGATGGGGTCAGCCGCCTGCAGCCGCGGATGCAGGGCGGTCTGCTGCACGGGACGCGGCGCCGCGGCAACGGGCCGCTCAAAGACCTGGGCCCGTGAAGCTGTCGGGGCGCTGGCGCTGGCGGTGGACGGTGTGTGCTGCGCCCGCATCGGGGCGGCGGTCAGGGTCGGGGCGGGCGCCACGGGGGTCACCGGCGCGTGGTGCGCCACCGGTGCGTGCGGCGCCGTCACGGCGGCAGGCGCGTGTCCCGCGCCGGGTGCCGGGGTGTGACCGGTGATCGCACTCCGATAGTGCGGGTGGCTCTTTACATCCAGCCACCGGTTGGCCCGCATATGGAAAATCTCGTCCTCGGGATCGACCGCGCCTCGGCGAACCGCCGCGGTAAATTCTTCGAGCGAGTTATACGAAGTTTCTGACCCTGTGGCGGTCCTGATCCGATACATAGTCCCCCCTTCATGACCCCTGAGCCGTCTGATACGCCCAGTCTCGCTGTACTATATAGCAACAGTCGGGCCTATTACCTAAGTCGTTTATTTATAGGTGTTTAAGTATTGTACGCCAGTTCACTGTGACTGGGAAATATCCGGGATTTCGCCCGGATTGCAGCGCCGGACCGCGCCGGCAACATCTTCCCCCTCCACGAGTTGACTCATGGGAGAGCACCTGCTCAACCCCCAGTATCGGCAGGCGTACCGTACTCCTGTGCCGGATCCTGCTCCCTTCGATTTTCACCGCACTCTCCCGGGATACGCCCCGACCCCGCTTCGATCACTGCCGCCAGTGGCCCAGCGCCTGGGGCTGGGGTCCATCGTGCTCAAGGATGAGCACGGCCGGCTCGGCCTCCCGGCGTACAAGATTCTGGGAGCCAGTTGGGCCACCTGCCGCGTGCTGCGCGAATGGTTCCGTACGCCCCATGCATCGCTCCACGAGCTTCGCCGATCGGTGGCAGCGGAGCCCCCGATCTGGCTGGTGACCGCCACCGAGGGGAATCACGGGCGCGGCGTGGCCTGCGCCGCCCGGTGGCTCGGACTCGAGGCCGAAATCCACGTGCCTACCGGGACCGCGCTCAGTCGGATCGAGGCGATCCGCGGGGAAGGGGCGCGGGTGGTGATCGTGCCGGGGACCTACGACGATGCGGTCGCAAGCGCCGCGCGACGGGCCGGGGAGCGCATGCTGGTGATCCAGGACCATGGCTGGGAGGGCTACGAGACCATCCCTGCGTGGATTGCCGATGGCTACGAGACGATCTTCGCCGAAATCGATCAGCAACTTCCCGGGTCCGGCCACCCCGGAGTCGATCTCGTGCTGGTACAAATCGGAGTTGGGACCCTCGCCAGCGCCGTGGTCCGGCATTTCCGCGCCGCCGGTCGATCCGACTATCCGCGGTTGATCGGGGTTGAACCGATCGGAGCAGATTGTGCCAGGCGTTCGATTGCGGCGGGACACCCCGTGTCGTTCGAGGTCGGAGCAGAAGCATCGATCATGGCCGGGCTGAATTGCGGGACACCATCGACCGCCGCATGGCCCTTCCTGCGAGATGGCGTCGAAGCCTTTGTGGCGGTGGAGAACGAGCGGGCCCGGCAGGCGATGCGATGGCTGGCGGCAGAGGAGATCGAGTCCGGTGAATCAGGGGCGGCGGGACTGGCGGGGCTTATCGAGCTGATGGAGGGTCCGCACCAGGCAGCTCGGCAGGCGCTCGGACTGGGACCCCAATCCCGCGTCCTCCTCCTGAACACTGAGGGCCCCACCGACCCAGAAGCATGGGCTCGGGTGGTCGGGAAGGTGTTATGACGCGGCGGGGGTCTGCGCCATGGCGGCGGCGAATCGCCTGACGATCTCCCCCGCAGGCTCAACCTGCCGGATGGAGGCAACGCTCTTCCCCGCCTGCCAGTAGTCGTTGCGTCCCGTCGTATCGAGCGAGGCCCGCTTCAGCTGCCACAGCGATCGCAGTGCGTAAATGGTTCGCATCAGGTGCTTGGTCCGCCGGTGCCGCAGCATCCACCGCGCCACGGGGCCTGCCCGCAACCCGATCCGGTCGATATACGGGGTCCGGATGACCGCGACCGGGACTCCCGTCAGCCGCTCGCTGTGGACGATGTCGTCTTCCCCGGCAGTGAGGATCGCCTGCTTGTAGGCGTCGCTCGCCAGGCACTCCGGCGTGGCAATGAAGCGGGTGCCCAGCTGGGCACCGGCATATCCCATCCGCAGGACCTCGGCAAACCCCGCAGGGTCACCGATGCCGCCGGCGCACACCACGGGAAGTCCGAGCGGCTGCAGCTCCTCCAACAGCGCTTCGGCAGTCCGCGACCCGGCATGACCGCCGGCCCGGCGGTTCACGGCAACCAGGCCGTGGACTCCACCATCGCGTCCCTTCTCCGCCCACTTTCGTTCCGTCACGTCGTGGTACACGATCCCCCCCACCGATCGCACCCGATCCACGACCCAGCGCGGGTTGCCCAGCGAGGTCACGAAGAAGCGCACCCCTTCCTCGAGGGCAATGTCGATCCAGCGGATCATCCGTTCATGATAGGTCTTCGAGGATTGCTCGATGAGGGCATTCATGCCGAAGGGCTTGTCGGTGAGTCGCCGGATCAGCCGGAGCCCTTCCCGATAGTCATGGCCATGCACGTACGTCAGGGAAATCGGCTGGACGATCCCGATCCCTCCCGCCGCCGACACCGCCGCCACGAGTTCGGGATTGCTGCAGGGATACATCGACCCGCAGATCAGCGGGACCTCGATGCCGGCATGGCGGGTCAATGCGGTCTCCATGATCACTCCGCCGTCCGTGAGGGGACCGGTTCCAGTCGCCAGCGGACGGTCGCCCGCGCCACGGTATCTCCCGCAGCGTCGCGGATCTCGGCCGTGACCTCGTGCTCCATCGGTCCGGTCACGACCGGGAGCACTGGGCGGCTCTCCGCCACCAGGGTGCCGCGAGCTTTCTTCAGATAGACCATCGACAACTCGGTCACGATGCCGCGTACCTGCGCGGGCAATCCAACCAGCACCGCGAGTCCGCTCGTCACCTCGGCCAGGTTGACCAGCGCAACAGCGTGCACCGACCGCAGGTGCTGCCGCACCTTCCGCCGGTCGCGCAGTTCCACCTGGCAGAACCCCGGCTCCAGGGTCAGCACCGTCGCACCGATCGAGCCGGTATAAGGAACCATCCAGCCGAGGATGCGGCTGAACAGCCAGCGTCCTCCGGGCAGGGGAGCGAGCTGGCGCCAGAGCCGGGCGAGGCGCGCGCCGGGAGCTTCGAGTGCGCTGGGCATGGTGCAAGGTAAAGGAAGTGAGGGCGGTCGAAATGTTCACCCTGAAACCCTCCCCGAGAAGCCGCCGTACTTGACACATCCACTACGAGCGTAATATTACGTCTGTAGTTGTTGGTCGACTCTCGACGCTTTCCCGGAGGACCGATGTCCGAGACCCATCAATTGACCGAGCTCCAGGTTGCCATCATGCGGCTCCTCTGGGAGCGGGGTCAGGCCACCGTGGCCGAGATATGTGAGGGGCTCAAGTCCGAACGCGGACTCGCCCTGACGACCGTCGCCACCCTCCTCTCGCGGCTTGAGAAGCGCGGCATCGTGTCGCATGAGACCCGGGCCCGACAGTTCGTCTATCGCGCGGAGATCAGCGAGGAGGAGGTTCGCACCTCCATGATCGGCGACCTCACCGAGCGGCTCTTCGATGGCGATGTCGCCGAAGTGATGTCCCACCTGCTCACTGGCCGGGAAATCAGCCCCGGCGACCTCGACCGAATGAAGGCGCTGCTGGATGAGCACGCCCAGACCAAGGAGCGGAGCCATGGGCGTTGATACCCTGTCGATCGCGGGTAGCTGGCTGCTGACCTACCTGCTGCACAGTACCCTGCTTCTCGGTCTCGCCTGGGGCATGACCTACCGCCTCGTGCGTTCGCCCGCACTCCGTGATGTCGTCTGGAAGACCGCTCTGGTGGGTGGCCTCGTCAGTGCCACGCTCCAGGTCGGCAGCGGCTGGGAGCCGCTCGGCGGTGCGGTGAGCCTGAGCCGTGCGACACGGGCGGTGGTCGAACGGCCGACCGTGGGCGAAGCGTGGCATGGCGAAATGCTGGCCCCGGTGAGTGTGTCGCGTGCGGCACCGCTTGCAGACCTCGCCTCCGCCCCGGTGGAAGCGACAACCGAAGCGAGCCTCGATCCGGCTGCCGATGCTGCTTTGCCTGCAGCCGAGTCCCCTCGGGCGCCACTCACGCTTGCCATGGTTCTCGCAATCGCGGTCGGACTCTGGCTCGCGCTTGGCCTGGCATTCTTCCTCCGATACCTGGTGCAGCGCGTCCGGGTGATGCGTCGCATCGGCCCGCGCCGCCAAGTGGTGGAACCGGTGCTGGTGAGCATGCTGGAAACCTTGCGTCACACCGGACAGGTCCGGCAGCGGGTCCATCTCACCGCCGCTGGCGGCTTGAGCAGCCCGGTAGCGCTTGGCCGGGACGAGATTGCCCTGCCGGAGGCGGCGCTGACCGACCTCGATCGGGATCAGCAGCGGGGCATGCTGGCCCACGAACTCGCCCACCTGGTGCGGCGTGACCCCTCCTGGCTGACGACCGCCTGCGTCATCGAGCGGCTGTTCTTCCTCCAACCGCTGAATCGTGTAGCGCGCATCCGCATGCAGGAAGCGGCGGAGCTGCTGTGCGATGACTGGGCCGTTCGGCGCACCGGCAGCGGATTCTCGCTCGCCAGCTGCCTGGTGAAGGTCGCCGAGTGGATTGATACACCTCCTCATCCGGTCCCGATGACCGGGATGGCGGAACACCGTTCGCAGCTGGTGACTCGTATTCACCGTCTTATTGAGGCCCGTCCCATGCCGACCGCACCTCGTTCGCTCTGGTTCGCCGCTGGTGCCGTTGCGCTGCTCGGCGTTACCGCGGTGGCCGCCCCCGGCGTCACCGCCCGTCCACCGCTGCCGCAGGCCAGTGCTGAAATTGACCCGCTGGCGGGGGAAGACTCCGAATCCATCGCCTATGCGGCGAGCCTCGCCGGCATCGCTGACACCGACAGTGTGGTCGAGCGCAGCCATGCAGGCGACTACGAAGAGGCGATCCTCCAGGCCCGCCTGAACCGGGCGCGGGCTGCGTCCTCGGCCGATATGCGGCGTGCCCTGGTTGAAGCGCGGGCCGTCGGTCGTGCCCGGGTCCTCTCTCCCTTGCCGCCCCGTGCCCCGATGGCCCCGATGGCACCGAGGCCCGCCATTGTGGGCTGGGGATCGGCCGATGCCCGCGCCCCGAGAGCGCAGGCGCGGGCTCAGCGTGAGCTACTGGCGGAGATGCGACGGTCGCATGGAGGCTGGGCCCGCGGTGGAGATCTCCACGAGCGGTCGCGTGACACCACCAGCATTGCCGTGCCGGCGCTGATCACGGCGCTCAAGGACAGCGATGTCGAGGTGCGCCGGATTGCGGCGCAGTCGCTGGGCGGCTATCGCGATCCCCGCGCAATTCCCGGCCTGGTCGATGCACTCAAGGACAGTGACACCGAGGTGCGGGTTTCCTCGGCGGTGGCGCTGGCCAACCTCGAGGATGCGCGGGCTCTGCCAGGCCTGCTCGCGGCGCTGAAGGATTCCAACCGCGAGGTGCGCCAGACCGCGCTCTCGGCGCTTTACTCGATGCCGGGCGGCGCACCGGACGACGCGATCCTCGCCAGCCTGAACGACAGTGATGCGGAAGTGCGGGAAACGGCGATCTCGCTGGCGCTGTCGAAGATGTCGGACCTCCATGAGGATGGGACCAATGCGGCGGACCCACGGTTTGTCGCCGCGTTCGGCAAGCTGCTCGGTGACGCGAACACCGACGTGCGGGAACGGGCGGCCGAGGGCCTGGGTGTCGCAGGACTGAAGGAAGCACCCGCAGCGTTGCTGACCGCGTCCCGCGACAAGAGTCCATCGGTGCGCAGCGCGGTGGCGCGTTCACTCGGGATGATTGGCAATGCCCGTGGTGTCCCCACCCTTAAGGAGATGATCAGCGACGGCAGTGCCGATGTGCGTGAGGCCGCAGTGGAGAGCCTCAGCATGATTCGCGATCAGGCGGCGCTCGAAGCGCTGGTGGGCGCCCTCAAGTCGACCGACCCGGTCGTCCGCCGCACCGCCGCCGAGGCGCTCGGCCAGCGGGGGGACTGATGCGCCCCCTTGCGCTGGCGGCCGGCGCCCTGCTGTGGCTCGCGCCGGAAGGTGTCGTCGCCCAAAACGCACCGCCGGCACCGCCGGCAGCTCCACGGGCCTTCGCCGTTGGCCGGGTTGATGGGCACCGGGTCCGGATGCGCGCGCCGCGCCTTGCACGGCTTGCCTGGCGCGAGCGAGGCGAGGCGCTCGATTCCACCCAGGCCGCCCAGGTGTTCCAGAGCCTGCGCCAGGCTCCGCCGGCGATTTGCGAAGTTGTGGTGGACAATCTCGGGAACCGGTGGGGATGGTCGGATGGCAGCGCCGCGCCGAACGATCTGCGCGATCAGTCGGCGGTCGTGCGGCATGATCGACAGGCGTACGGGAGGTCCCGCATCGTTGCCGGAGCGGTCCCGATGCTGTCGGTCGCATTGGGGCGGACGGAGCCGTGCCTCCGACGGGCGGCTGCGCAGCTGCTGGGCCGGAGTGACCTGCCCGAGGCATCCCGGGCGCTGCGGGAAGCGCTGCGCCATAGTGATGGCCGGGTGCGGGAGGCCGCCGCGCTGGGCATCGGGATTGGCGAGGACTCGACCAACTGGTTGCCGGTGTCTCAGGCGCTGACCGATCGCGATCCCGAGGTGGTCCGGATGGCGGCGTGGGCGGTTGGTGAGTACGAGGATCCACGGAGTGTGACTGCGCTTACCCCGCTGCTGCAGCGGGCCGAGCCGGGGATCCGGGCGGCGGCGGCTGGTGCGCTGGGGGCCATAGAGGACGGGCGGGCGGTGCGGCCACTCCTTCCGCTGCTGAACGACCGCGAGGAGCAGGTCCGGGTCGCGGCGGCGGAGGCACTCGGGTCGCTGGAGGATTCGTCGGCCACACCGGCGCTGGTCGCGGCGATCCACGATCCCTCCGCAAAGGTGCGACTCGCCATCGTGGGGGCGTTGGGGAGCCTCGGCGATCCGCGCGCGATCCCCGGGCTGGCGGCGCTCCTGCGTGACGAGTCGCTCGAACTCCGCTGGGCCGTCGTGGGTGCCCTGGCATCGATTGATGATGCCGGGGCGACCGCGCCCCTGGTCCTGGCGATGAAGGACCGTGATCCCGGGGTCCGCCGGCTCGCGGCAGAAGCACTGGGCAATCGGTAGGGACAAGGCGCGGGCGAGGCGGGGGCGGCCGGGTGTAACTCCGGCTGCCCCCGCTTCGTTATTGTCCTGTCCTATCGCCTGACCACCTTCGCCGGAGCTGATGATGCTTGCCCTGGTCGCGTCGCTTGCCCTGCTGGCCCCGCCCGCATCGCGCCCCGTCTTCGTGGCCGACACCGCCCCGGCCCCCACTATCTGGAAAGTGGACAAGACGCACTCGGAGTTGTCCTTCCGGATCCGGCATCTCATCAGCAAGGTCTCGGGCACCTTCCTCGATTGGGATGCGACCATCACCGGGGATCCCGCGGAGTGGAACAGCGGATCGGTGGAGGTCCATGTCCGGACGGCGAGCATCACCACCAACAACGATCGCCGGGACACTCATCTCCGCTCGCCCGATTTCTTCGACGTGGCGACGTATCCGGAACTGACGTTCCGCAGCACCTCGGTCCAGGTGGTGGGCGAGCAGGTGACCCTGGTGGGCGACCTCACGATGCGCGGGGTCACCAAGTCGGTGACCCTGACCGGGAGTTACAACGGCATTCAGCCGGGGGAGAAAGGCCGGGACCGCGTCGGGTTTGATGTGAGCACGACGATCAACCGGCTGGACTACGGGGTGAGCTATAATCGCGCGGTGGAGGGTGGTGGTGCCCTCCTGGGTGATGACGTCACGATCCAGGTCACCGTTGCCGCCGTGAAGCAGCCCGCGACCTGAACCGCGCCCGGGTTCCCCGGCTAGCAGCCGGGGGAGGCCCAACTGGTGCTGGTTCCGTTGCCCATGTCCCGGCTGCTGAAGTAGCTGCAGCCGTTTTCATCCCCCGCCACGAAGTTATTCCCCTTGTTGGCATAGAGGGACCAGGCCTTGCCGGGCTGCTTGCCACGCTGTCGGGCCAGGGCCCAGAGGTTGCCGAGCATCGGTCCCTGTTCCGCCCCGAAATTCCCCTGGCCATCGACCCACCAGCGGCCCCGCTGCACCTGCACGATCTGACCCAGGGCCAGCACGTCGGCCAGGTGCAGCTCCCGGCCGTTGACGAAGACGCCGGTCTGCCCGTGCGAGGCATCGGCGCGCAGCGGCCCTCCCAGGTCGAGACCGGGCATGATCCATCCGGCAGTCGGTCCCCCATCGGTGCCCCAGGCCCCTGAGACCCGGTCATACCAATAGCGCCCATCACGGACCGCCACATGCCAACGCTGTTCGAATCCGGTCACATCACGGTCGGTCAGTGTGACCTGGTTCACCACGACCTGCCGCGACTGGGCAGTGGCCACGGTGGCCGTGAGGGCCAGCGCCAGCCCCAACAGGGGGAGTTGCATGCGGTAGAACACGTGACCTCGCTCGCTCGGGTGAAGGCGTCCTGCTTATCATACGCACCAATGACCTCTTCCTTCCCATCTCCCCTCGTGAGCACGGCCTGGCTGGCGGAGCATCTGGGTGAGCCCGATCTCGCCCTCCTCGATGCCAGCTGGTACCTGCCGGTATCCGGCCGGGATGCGCAGGCCGAGTATCGCGCGGGACACATTCCCGGCGCGGTGTACTTCGACCTCGATGCGGCCAGTGCGACCGACACTCCGTTGCCGCACATGCTGCCGACCGAGCGCGACTTTGCGGCGCTGGCCGGACGGTTGGGCGTCAGCGCGTCCTCCCGGATCGTGGTCTACGATGGGTCGGGCAACAACCTGAGTGCGGGGCGGGTCTGGTGGATGTTCCGGGCCTTCGGTCATGCGGCGGTCGCGGTGCTCGACGGCGGGCTCGGACGGTGGCGCGCCGAGGGACGGCCGCTCACGCCGGTAGTGGTGCCGCGGGAGTCCGTCGGCTTCACGGCGCGGCTCGATTCCGACCGGGTGCGGTCCATGGCCCAGGTGACCGCGGCGCTACAGGCGGGTGTCGCGCAGGTGATCGACGTGCGGGCGGCGGGGCGTTTCGAGGGTCGCGACCCGGAGCCGCGGGCAGGATTGTCGTCGGGGCACATGCCGGGCGCGATCAATCTGCCGTACAGTACCCTGGTCGAGGCGGATGGTACGGTCCTGTCCCGCGCCGCGTTGCACCAGCGGCTCCTGGCGGCGGGAATTGATCCGACCCGGCCCATCATCGCGACCTGCGGTTCAGGGGTGAGTGCGTGCGCGCTGCTGCTGGCGCTCGACCATCTGGAGCTGCCGCCGCCGGCCCTGTACGACGGCTCGTGGACCGAGTGGGCGACGGGGGGTGGGGCAATTGTGAAGCAGGCCTGAAGGCGCTTCGAAGGTATGTATCTCCGCAGGCCCCACCTCATATTGTGGAATCCGCCCCGACGCTGCATCATCTAGGGCTACGGCGCACATCTGAACGAATGGTCATCTCCGAACGCGGGCCCTTCGCGTGCGGCGTAGCCAGTGTGCGACCAGCCTTAGTGATACTTCCCGCTGCAGGGATCGCAGCCCTCTACTTCGCCGAAAGGCGGCATGACAGGCAATAAGGTCCAGACGGACACCGTCACCTCGGTCGAGGTCCCCCCTACGGTCCGTTCCGTCCTGCTTGCTGCGGGTGTCTGCGCGGCGACCCTTGGCTTCCTGGTGCTCGGATCCTGGCTGACCGGATCGGCTGCCGGTACGATCGGCCTCCGTGTCAGTGATCCCATGCCCTTCAACACGGCACTGGGGTTTGTAGTGCTCGGCCTTGCCCTGGTGGCTTTTGCCGCTGGGCAATTGCGCCTGGCGATTGCCGCCGGGTGGCTCAGTTCAGCGTATGGTGCGCTGACCCTCATCCAGCACATTACCGGCAGTTCCCTCAATCTTGATTCGCTGTTCTTTGCCGCCACCGGGATGCCGGAGGGGTTTATCGGGCGCGCGGCCCCCAATACCGGTCTGACCTTCATGATGCTGGGGGCGGCGGTCGGTACCCTGGCAGTGGGGCGCGGGATCACCAGCCGGACGACGGGTGGATTGCTGGGGGCCGCCACCGCGGTCGTTGCCGTGGTCGATCTTGTCGGTCACGTGATCGGCACTGGTGTCTGGCACCCGATCATGCCACAGATGGCGCTGCACACCGCCATCGGCTTCGCCCTGCTCGGCGGCGCCGTGCTCTATGCTGGCTGGGCGACCGGGCAGGGGATCGGCCGGCTACCCTTTGCCCGGCCAGGTCTGGTCATCGGGGTGGCAGTCACGCTCCTGAGCATCCTGCTGGCCCAGCTGCTCCGCCTGCAGGAGCGGCGACAGATTCTCGAGACCGCGAAGGTCGCGGCGCAGGCGATCGCGGATCAGCTGGCCCGCAGTTTCGATGGGCGGGCCGCCACCGTCCTTTCGATTGCCCGCGCCATGACCACGGTTGATCCGGCGGGGTGGCGCACCTTCTCCGAAGCGGTGGTGGACCCGGCGTCCAGCCGCCGAGGGGTGGGCTGGATCGATGGGCGTGGCCCCCGCTGGCTGGCCCTGGTACCGGAGAGCCCGTTGCATCAGCATCCCTGGTGGCCCGATAGCGCTCTGCGCGCCGCGGCAGACACCGCGGCTGCCCCGGTCATGGCAGTGCGGCACGAGGGGTCGGACGTGTTTCTGGCGCACCTGATGCGGAGTCACACGCGGGACGGGCAGACCGGCTATTTCTGGGCGGTGACCGACCTCAGGCTCGCCCTGGATCTGGGCCTGCGTAGGGCACCGGAGCCGTTTACCCTGACCATTCGCGACGAAGAGTCAGAGTTGTACCGCAGCCCGCATCGCAGCGCGGCCGACTCGAGCTGGGCGCGCGAAGCCACGGTGGATGTTCCGCCGGTGCACTGGGTGGTCACGGCCGGACCGACGCCGAACACCCTCCATACCGCCCGCTCTCCGCTGCCGATCGTCACCCTGACGGCCGGGATGCTGGTGGCGACACTGCTGGGTGTGACGGTGACGCTCGGTCGCGCCGCACGGCTCCGGGCCGGCGAGATCGAAGCGGCGCACGCCCAGCTGACGCGGGAGATCCACGAACGGGAAGCGGCGCAGGCCGCCTTGCGCGTCAGTGAGGAGCAGCTGCGTCAGGCGCACAAGCTGGAAGCGGTGGGCCGACTCGCCGGAGGCATCGCGCACGACTACAACAACATTCTGACCGTCATCCGGGGGAACGCCCGCTCCCTGCTGCTGCAGGAGCGGCTGGTCGATCTTGCGCGGGACGCGCTGGAACACATCGACCGGGCGGCGGCGCGCGGGTCGCTGCTGACGGCCCGGCTGCTGTCGTTCAGCCAGCGCCAGATCCTGCAGCCGGAGCCGATCGCCCTGGGCGAGCTGGTGGCGAGCCTGGAGCGGGAACTGGTACAGTTGCTCGGTCCGCATATCGCACTTCATCTGGAGCGCGATCCCGGCAGCGATGTCGTCGAGGTGGATCGCCGGTGGCTTTCCCAGGTGATTCTCGACCTTTCGTTCAACGCCCGGGAGGCGATGCCCGCCGGCGGCACGCTGTGGATCCGCACCCGCCCCGGCGGACCCGATATCCAGTCGTCCTATGGGGTGACCCCGTTCCCCCGGGCGGCGATGCTGCTGGAGATCGAGGACTCCGGACGGGGGATGGACGATGCCACCCGCACCCGGTTGTTCGAACCGTTCTTCAGCACCAAGAAGTTCGGCCAGGGAGCGGGACTGGCGCTCGCGAGTGCCTATGGGATTGTACGGCAGAGTCACGGTGATATCGCCGTGCGGAGTGCGCCCGGCGCCGGCACCCGGATCGGCATTTTCCTTCCCTCGGCGACGGCGGAGGCCGTGCCGGTCGATCTCCCGATTGCACCCGGGACGACTATCCTCATCGCGGAAGACGAGCCGGGCGTCCTGCGCTTCATGCGGCGCACCCTGGAGCATGCCGGGTGCCGGGTGATTGCCGGCGCCAGCGGCGAGGCGGCGCTCGCCGCGCTGGCGGAGAGCACCCTGACGCCGGACCTGCTGGTCAGCGATATCGTCATGCCGGGCATGTCGGGTGTTGAGCTGGCGGATCACCTCCGGCTGCAGGTCCCCGGCCTCACCGTGTTGTTCGTGTCGGCCTACACCTCCGACGCCCTCAAGGAACGGGGGATCGAATCGCTCGGCGCCTATCTGCTGCAGAAACCGTTTACCGCCGACGAACTGCTGGAACAGATCGGCCGCACCCTCGCGCTCAGCGTGCCCCGCAGCGCCTGAGCGCGGTGCCCCTTTTGCTGCGCACCATCTCCGCATTTCTACGGTAGCCTGACGGACCCACCGATCCCGCAACTCACCGGGGAGTAGTCTCACGGAATGGTCAGCACCGCCTGGCCGGATAGAATTTGGCTTCGCGCCGTATAGCGACTCCACTTTTCTCTCTCTCCGTGACTGTTCTCATGGCCTTCCAATTCCGCGCCCTGCGATCGCTCTCCGTCCTGCTGATCCTGCCCGCCATCGCCTGCGAAAGCAGCTCCAGCGGCCCCGATGCTCCCAACGCACCGGGCCTCATCGAAGTGGATGCGTCCTCCGCCACGGCATTCACCTACCTGCGGCTGTCCGATGGTGCGACGGTGAGCGTGGCCGACCCGGTGGCCTCGAGTGCGTGGGACCTCGGCTTCCGCCGGTTTGCCATCAAGCTGAATGGCGGTGTCGCGGGACCCAAGTCCGTCCTGGGATACAACCTGCGGAACAACGCCGGAGCCACGTCGGACGAGGTGCTTGCCTTCACGCCCGAGAATCAGCAGGCTGCATTCGACGCGGTTGGCATCGCGGATATCCCCGTCGCGGATTCCTTCACGGCGGAGGGGCTTGGCCCGGACTTCTCCAACTGGTTCCGGTTCGATCCGGTCAGTGGTGGTCTGGTGGCGAATCCGGCGACCGCCTGGAAGATTCGTCGAGCGGACGGCGCCGGGTATGGGCTCATCCGGGTCAAACGGATGGTGGCCACCCCGACCGCGATGGACTCGGTGACTCTGGAGTACCGGGTACAGACCGGCGGTGCGCTCGGCGCACTCAGCGAGGTCACGATCGGCACCGCGGCGGGTGCGAATGGTGTGTCCCTGGCCACGGGGGCTGCCGTTGATCCCAGCGCGTGCAACTGGGATGTCCGTGCCGGGGCAGAATTTACGATCACGGTGAACGAGGGTTGCAACGTCGGAACTTTCCCCCTCGATGTCACACAGGACTTTACCACCCTCACCGTGGCGGACGATGCCCCGGAATACGGGCCCTACTTCTCCCTCATCTCGGGTCCGGTTCCCAACGGGTCGTCCGATCCGGCCGGCCCGTTCCTGTACAACCTGGCGGGTGACAATCGGCTCAGCCCGACCTTCAACATTTACCTGATCCAGATCGGAACCGCGGTCTACAAGGTGCAGCTCATCGGGTACTACAGCAGCACCGGTGCGAGTGGCTTTCCCACCGTCCGGTTCGCCCGGGTGAACTGATGCGCCCAGGTGGGCTTGCCCTCGCGGCCCTGCTGTGTGTGGTGGCGGGACCGCTGGCGGCCCAGGATGGCGTCGTGGTTGTCCGAGTGACCAGCGCCGGGGATCATGCGCCGGTCGGTGCGGCACGCGTCACGCTACGGGTGGCCGGTCGCTCGACCCACACCGATGCCACCGGCGCGGCAGTGCTCGTGGTGCCCGGCTGGCCCGATACCCTGGTGGTCAGCGCGATCGGATTTACGCCGATGCAGGTGGCGCTCGACGCGGAGCCGGAATCCACCGTTGACCTGGCGCTGGTGACGGCACCGGTGGTGCTGCCGGAGCTGGTGACGACCGCGGGTCGCCGGGTGCAGCGGGTGGGGGAGGGTACCGCCTCGGTGGCGGTGATCGACCGCCGCGAAGTGGACGCGACCGCCGCCGGGAGTGTCGATCAGGTGGTGGCGGAGGTCCCCGGGTTGCAGCTGAGCTCGCGGCAGCCGGCTGGCGCGACGGTGCAGATCCGCGGCCTCGGGGATGCGCGGGTCCTGGTCCTGGTGGATGGCGAACCGGTGCCCGGCGCCCTGCTGGAGAACCGCGATCTCAGCCGGCTGTCCACCACCGATGTGGACCGCATCGAGATTACCAAGGGGCCCACCTCGCTGCAGTACGGATCCGACGCCCTTGGCGGGGTGATCAACCTGGTAACCCGTCGTCCGGAAGGTCCCCTTGCCGTTGAGCTGTCGGCCCTGGCAGGCGACGCCGGGCGGCGCAGCGGGGGGATTGCCCTCGCGAAGGGCGGTCCGGTCGCGTTCCGACTGTCCGGCGGTGTGCGGGAGGAAACCCGGGTGGCCGGTCTGGCCGCGCAGGGCAGCGCGCTCGAACGGGTCTGGGACGTCCGGTCCAGCACCCAGCTTCAGCTGCGCCCGCACCTCCGGGTGCGGGGCGATGCGAGCTACGTCCGGACCCGGCAGCGGTGGCCCGTCAGCACCACGTTCAACGGGTTTGTCGATACCTGGGAGGCGGGGGGATTTCTCGAGGCGGTGCTGGACCGGCCCTGGGGTGATCTGCGGGCGCGGGTGGTGCGCCAGCAGTTCGAGTACCAGTATCGCCAGGCGCAGGCGAACGAGCCGGTGGCGGGCAGCGCAGAGGTGCAGACCGAAGCGTACTGGCGCGGGCTGGTCGGCGGCACCCGCAGCCTGGGCGCGCACCGGCTGGATGCCGGCATCGAGGGGGCGTTCCGCGCAGTCGACGCGCCGGACCGGGTGGCTGGCACCCTTGGGAGCGACCGGCAGCTCGATCTTTACGCCCAGGACAGCTGGTCCCTCGGGCGATTGCTGCTCAACGGCGGGGCACGGTGGTCGCACAACAGCCGCTGGGGCTCGACCGTAACCCCAAGTGCCGGTGCCGCCCTCGAGGTCTCACCCAAGGTCCGGCTGAAAGCGACGGCCGCCCGAGGGTTCCGGGGCCCCAGCATCAAGGAGCTGGGCTGGACCTTCGCCAACGTGGCGGCGGGCTATGTGATCGAGGGGAATCCGGCGCTGCGTCCCGAGCAATCGTGGAATCTCTCGACCGGTGCCACCTGGGCGCCGATGCGCGGCCTGGTGGGGGAGGTGGAACTGTACCGCAACCAGCTCACCGATCTGATCGACTTTGCCCCCAATGGCTTCACCTCCGGCGGGGCGATCATCTATACCCCGAAAAATGTGGCGCAGGCGCGCACCGAGGGCGTGGAGCTGAGCCTGCGGGGCAGCCACGGTGGCTGGGCGGCCGACGCCGGCTATGCCTTTCTGCACGCGATCGATCTGGCCACCGGTACCACCCTCGACCGCCGAGCCAGACACACCGCCCGGCTGCGGGTGACCCGGCAGGTGCCGCTGCTCTCCGGCGGTGCCATTGACCTGACGACGCGCTATACCGGACGCGCACCCAGTGTGGCAGCGGCCGCGGACGGCAGCACGACGACGGGGACCCAGGAGCCCTTCCTGGCCTTCGACCTGCAGGGGAGTCTCGCCCTGTGGAACGGGACCTCCCTGGCCCTGGGGGTGGACAACCTCACCAATCAGCAACCGGCCGGCTGGCCCGGGGTCAACGAGCGCCGCGTCTACCTCGGCCTGCGCACGAAGCTGACGCCCTGAGTCACTCCCCCTCTCGCGCGACCACTCCCGCATCGAGCGCAAAGCGAGTGAGTCCCGCCACGGTGCGGATCTCCAGCTTTCGCATCAGGTTCTCACGATAGGTCTCGACGGTCCGCGGACTCAGGCCGAGCCGTGCCGCGATTTCGCGCGACGTCTCTCCTGCCGCAATGCCACCCAGGACTTCCCGCTCCCGCGGCGCCAGGCGCACCAGTCGTTCGGCCGCGGTGCCAGGTTCGGTCTCCCCCCGCACCGCCGCCGTCAGGTGACGGGCAATGTTGGGGCTGAAATAGGACTCGCCCCGGGCGACGGCCCGGATGGCTTCCCGCAATTCCGCCGGGGAGGTGTCCTTCCGCAGGTAGCCCTGCGCGCCGGCGCGCACCGCGCCCAGCACATACTCCGGGTGGTCGTGGACACTCAGGATCAGGATGCGGACCTCCGGCAGCAGTCCCCGCAGCCGAGTGGCCAGCTCGAGTCCACCACCGCCGGGCATCGACAGGTCGAGCACGACGAGGTCCGGTAGCGCCGTTGGGATCAGGTCGAGGGCTGCTGTCGCGTCGCCAGCCTCGGCGACGACCTCGAAACCCGGCGTGGCGGTCAGGACATGCCGGACACCTTCGCGCACCAGCGCATGGTCGTCCACCAGCATGATACGAATCGTTCGGTCAGCGGTCATGTGCTCCCCCTCCGTGCGTCGGCAGCCAGAGTCGCAGGCTGACGCCCCGCCCTGGTCCCGGTTCCAGCGTCACCCGTCCGCCCTGAGCGGCAAACCGCTCCCGCATGCCGGCCAGGCCCATCCGTTCCTCCAGCCCGCCTTCCTCCGCGAGGCCGCGGCCATCGTCCTGGACCAGGAGGGCCACCCCGCCCGCCTCATCCGCCAGCTCGATGGTCACCCGGGCCGCGTCGGCGTGCCGCGCGACATTGGACAGCCCCTCCTGCATCCCGCGGAACAGCGCCAGCTCGGCGTCTTCCGGGAGTGCCGGCAGCACCTCGACGCCGACGAAGGCGACCACGACGCCGGTCCGTCCCTCGAAATCGGCCGCCAGGGCGCGAAGGGCGGGCAGGAGCCCGAGATCATCGAGCAGGGAGGGACGGAGCGCGGCGGTGACGCTCCGGATGCTGGCCATGCCATCGTCCACCAGGGCCATCACCCGACCCAGCCGATCGGCCGCGGCCGGGGGCACCTCCTCCCGGACGATGCCGAGTTGCAGCTTTACCGCCGAGAAGACCTGGGCGGTTTCGTCGTGCAGCTCGAAGCTGAGGCGGCGACGTTCGTCTTCGTGCTGTCGGACCATCCGCACCGAGAGCTGCTCGAGCTCCGCGGTGCGGTGTCGCAGGCGGCGGTCCAGCTCGGCATTGGACAGCGCCGCTCCCACCTGCTGCCCGAGTGCGGAGAGGAACGACTCGTTCAGCGCGGTGAAGGGGTCACGGGCGTCACCGACCAGCACCAGAGCGCCGGTCACTTCCGCCGCATGCCGGACCGGCAACACGGCGGCAAAGGCGAACTGGGGCGGGGCACTGGCTGAAATCGTGCGACCGCAGGCCATCGCCTCGGCGATCAGCGGTGCGGTCGATTCGGTCGGGACCTGACCCTGCCACACCTCCAGCACGCCGACGCCGCGGGTGAACCGCCCGCTCGGGCGGTCATACAGGGCGCTGCCGCGGACACCGGGAAGCACCAGGGCCCGTCCGAGGAGCGCGCCGGAAGGATCGGCGGTGGCCTCGCCCCGCTGCAGATCGCCGGAGAGCGTCGCCAGTGCCGTCAGTCCCCGTTCCACATCCTCCAGGACGAGCAGCAGGATGCCGGTTCCAACCGAGAGCAGAAAGATGATGTCCAGGTAGTAGCCCCAGGGATTCCACGCGCCCTGGGCCCGCAGGATCGGATAGTCGAGGTGGTGCAGGCCCCACAGGAAGAAGGCCGCGCCGAGCACGCCCGCGCCGCTCGAGCCGGTGTACCGGCGGAAGCGGAAGAAGACCATCGCGGTCCACAGGGTCGCACCACTGAGGAAGGCGACCGCGGGGAGGGCGGCGTAGAGAAACTGGTCCTGTTCCTGAAAATGGAAGATGGCAAAGGCCGACCAGATCGGAGGAAAGAGGATCAGCAGCAGGTAGGGTCGGCGAAACCGTGCACCGGTCGAAAAGACCAGGGCGCCCCAGAGGAGCGCGAGGGCGGTCCACCCGGTGGCGACCTGGTGAGTGAAGAGCCAGAACGGCACCCGGAGGGGGAGGTAGATCAGGATCGCCATCAGGCGCAGGAGGTACAGCGACCAGGCGACGGCCCACCAGAAGAAGTACGGCTTGTGATAGCGGCGATACAGCAGTGCGCAGAGGCCGGTGAGGCCCAGGGTGATGGTGGCCTGCAGCAGCGCCGGGTGCAGTTCGTCGAGGAAGGGGGACATGGGGGAGGTGCGACGGGCAGGAGTGGCGGCCGCGGCCGCGCGTCCCTACTTCGCGAAGATCCTGCTGGGGTCCTTGAACGCCTTGAACTCGAGCGCGTTGCCGGCCGGATCCAGCAGGAACATCGTCGCCTGTTCGCCTACCTGGCCGGCGAAACGGATCCCCGGCTCGATCACCCAGGTGACGCCGGCGGCCCGGAGCCGCTCCGCCAGGGCATGCCACGCCTCCCAGGGCAGCACCACCCCGAAGTGCCGGACGGGCACGTCCTTGCCATCCACCCGGTTGGCGCGGGCGGCCTGGATTTCCCCAGGTGAGAGATGCGCCACCACCTGGTGCCCATGGAAATCGAAATCGATCCAGGCCTCCGAGCTGCGGCCCTCCGGGCACCCCAGCAGGCCGCCATAGAACTGACGGGCGGCGTCCAGGTCATCCACCGGAAAGGCAAGATGGAACGGCGGGATCGGGCCGGTCATAGTTTGAGCTTCTCCGCGCTGATCTGGCGCCAGCCCTGCGGACCGAGGGTCAGGCGGGCGTATTCGAGGATTTCCCGCTTCCGTTCGCTCTTGCCGTTCTGCTTCCGGGCCCGAATGATCTGGTACACCCGGGCATAGATCGTGTTGGCCTCCTCCTCGACCCGGGAGGTATAGCGCACCTCGAAGGTCGCCTCGAGGGTCTTGATATCCTTGTCCTCGAACCAGCCGCGCCAGGTGCGCTCATCATCGGTGCTCAGGTTCGGCAGCAGGCGGCGGACCTCACCGAGCTGTCGGGATTCGATGGCGCGGGCCAGTTCGTCATAGAACGCCACCGCCTGGGCCGAATCGGTCAGGGTCGGCGTGGTGTAGGTCTCGGTGCGCCCCGGGGAACCGGTGGCCTGCCCCGGTCGGCCCCGGGGATCGAGCAGTGATGGTACCGGTGCTGGCGTGGGGGGAGTGGAGTCCGGTGTCACCCGGGGCCGTTCGGCTGCGGTCCACAGGGTGATCGCCTGGTAGATCAGCGCCGACGCATCCTGCTTCTGTCCCCGGACCACCAGGGTCTCGGCCGCCGCCATGAGGGAATCGCCGGTGCGCAGCGCGATCGAGTCCACATTGCCCGCGATGGCACGCTGGCGGGCGTACCCCGCGCCACCCCGGGCCAGCAACAGGAGGCTGTCGGTCTTCTGCTCCTCCGCGCTCGGCGGCAGCGGCGCCGGGGGCGTGGTGTCGATCGGGACGGGGATCACTCCATTGTTGCGTGCCTCGATGGCGACGAACGTCAGCGCGGCACCCATGGCGGCCAGCAGCAGGCCCCCGGCGACCCGTGTCAGCCGGATGCGCCGCTGCCGGGTCCGGGTCTGCACGGAGGGCGCGACCCGCGGGAGTGGCGTGGGGCTCGACGGCGTCCGCCGCATCTCTGACATCGGCCGACTGGGCCGGGGAGCGGCCAGCAGGCCGATATGACTGCGCAGGTTGTCCTCGTCCGGCGTGTGACCACCGCTCACCCGGCCGCCATACGCCGCCTGAGCGGCATCGCGCATCGTCGGGAAACGATCGGCCGGCGCCTTCATGAGCATCCGCATGATGCTGGCGCGGAGATCGGGGGGGCAGTCGGGCCGGAGCTGCTCGCTCGGCCGCGGCGCGGTATGCACCTGGGCGTACATCATGCCCAGGCTCGAATCGGCCGAGAAGGGCAGCTGGCCGGTGATGATCTCGTACCCGACAATCCCGAGCGAGTATTGATCAGCAGCGGGCCCGACCAGTTCACCGGAACACGCCTCGGGGCTGAGATAGCTCGGCGTCCCCACGGTGGTGCCGCTCCGGGTGAGCGACTCGCCCTCCATGGCGCGGGCGATCCCGAAGTCGGTGATGACCGCGAATCCTTCCTCGTCGATCATGATGTTGCCCGGCTTCACGTCGCGGTGCACCACGCCCTGCCGATGGGCAAAATCGAGGGCCGAGCCGACATCGGCCAGGATCGAGCGGGCCATGGGAAAGGGGAGCGGGCCGGTGTCGCGCAGAATGGCATCCAGCGGCCGTCCCATGATGTACTTCATCACGAAGAACAGCAGCTGCTGGGACTCGCGCACCGAGTAGATCGGAATGATGTGCGGGTGGTTGAGGCCGGCGGCGGTGCGGGCCTCGCGCTTGAAGCGCTCGATCATGTCCACGCCATGCACAAACTGGGGCGACATCACCTTGATGGCGACCTTACGGTCGAGGGCGATCTCGTGCGCGAGGTAGACCGTCGCCATCCCGCCCTGGCCGATCTCCCGGACGATGTCGTACTCCCCCAGCGTGACCTGACGCAGCACCTGCAGCAGGGTCGGCAGCGGGGCCGTCTGTTCCCCGGACACGCTCAGCCCACACACCTGACAATAGCGCGCGCCATTGTCGAGGGGAGCATTGCAGCGGAGACAGACCGTGGTTACGGACATCAGGGTCGACGGCGGGCTGAAGACGGTGGCAAAATGCGCCGGGTTCCGGGCTTCGGGGATGACTGGTCCGGGCAGACAACCCTATCTGCCACAAGTCCATAGGTCGGCCCAAATGGCCGCTCCCAAGACCGGGATTCTAGCACCTCCGGGAAGGTTCGGCTATCGCCACCGGCGGAATTCGGCCTTAGGTTGACTGAGGATCGCCACCTGGCACGCGCCCGGGTGCCGGGCCCCGAAACGCCACCGCGCCATCAGGTTGACCTCACTCTCACGCCTCCCCACGAGCCATGTCCCGAGACTCCTCTCGACGCGATTTCATCCGGGCCGGTGCTGCACTGACCCTGGGTGCCTCCCTCACCCCCGGCTGGCGCGGGCCGGCGCCCGAACCGATGGCCGATGGACGAAGGTTTGCCGCCCCACCCATGGAGCGGGTGCGGATCGGGTTTGTGGGCTGCGGCGGGCAGGGGATGACGCACGTCGAGAACCTGCTCTCCCTCGATGGCGTGGAGCTGAAGGCGGTGTGTGATATCCGTCCCGAAGCGGCCCAGGCCGCGGCGGCGAAAACGGTGGCGGCCGGCCAGCCGGCGCCGACGCTGTACACCCGCGGTCCGCGCGATTTCGAGCGGTTGTGCGCCGAGGAGGAGGTGGACCTGGTCTACACCGCCACACCCTGGGAATGGCACGTCCCCATGCTGCTCGCTGCGATGCGCTCGGGGAAGCATGCCATTACCGAAGTCCCGGCGGCGATGTCCATCGACGACTGCTGGGCCCTGGTTGAGCTGGCGGAGAAGAGCCGGCTCCACTGCATCATGATGGAGAACTGCAATTACGACCGGTTTGAACTGATGACCCTCAACATGGTGCGCCAGGGGGTGCTGGGAGAGATTCTGCACGGTGAGGGGGGATATCTCCACGACCTGCGGAGCGTGAAATTCTCCCGGGAGGGGGAGGGCCTGTGGCGGCGGGCCTGGTCCACGACCCACAACGGCAATCTTTATCCGACGCATGGGCTGGGTCCCATCGCCAACTGCATGGATATCAACCGGGGCGACCGTTTCGAGCGGGTGGTGTCGTTCAGTTCCCCCAGCCGAGGGTTGCAGCTGTGGCAGGACACCCTGCCCGCCGATGATGAACGCCGTCGCGAGAAGTATGTCCTGGGCGACATGAATGTGAGCCTGATCCAGACGGCGCGCGGCCGCACCATCTACCTGGCCCACGATACCAGCAATCCACGACCGTACAGCCGGCTGCAGGTACTGCAGGGCACCCGGGGGATCGTCTCGGGGTGGCCCTACCGGGTGCATGTCGAGGGACGGAGTCCGGCCCATCAGTGGGAGGAGGCGGAGAAGTATCACGCCGAGTTCGAGCACCCGCTGTGGCGCTCGAAGACCATCCAGGAGATGGACCGGGGCCACGGCGGGATGGACTTCCTGGAGGACTACCGTCTGATCCAGTGTCTCCGTCGCGGCGAGCCGACCGATATGGATGTGTACGATGCGGCGGCGCTGTCGAGCCTGGTGCAGCTCAGCCAGCGCTCGGTGGCCGGTCGCGGCAAACCGCAGGAGGTCCCCGACTTCACCCGCGGGCGTTGGAAGACCCGCGAGCCGTGGGGGATCGTCGAAGGGTAGGCAGGGGAGAACGGGGAAGAGGGAACGGGGAACAGGGAACGGGGAACGCTACAGTCATTGCGAGGAGGCCGCTTGCGGCCGACGAAGCAATCCCCTGACCTCCGAGCCGTGCCCCGTTCCCCGTTCCCCGTTCCCTACCGCTCGCCGCGGGCGGTCCCTCCATGCGCTCGGCTTACCCGCAGGGCGAGCGACGAATGCGGGCCAGCTTCGCCACGCGCATTGCGGGACCACTCGCGGCTTCGCGACATGCGGGCACCCGTTCTCCCTAAAGGGATTTCCTCGCGCAGGGCCGCGCTGCGCGCTCCCTATAGCGCTCGGTCGCCCGTTCCCCGTTCCCGCTCTTCCCCCCATCCCGCCTTACCGCCCGATCGCCTCCACCAGCACCCGCACCGCGTCGATTCCCGCCAGGCGCAGCAGCCCCTGGGGTGCCGCCAGCTTGTCGAGTTCCTTCCGGGCCTGGTCCTGCCAGTCTGCGGCCGGGCCACCCTTGTCCAGCAACGTCAGGGCGTGGGTGCCGATATCACCGAGCCGGGCCAGGCTCCGTCCCGCGACCAGCCCTTCGCGGGCCAGCGGGACCGTATCCGCCAGCGCGACCAGTTGCGGGGAGAGCGCGCGCCACCGCTGGAACTCCTGCAGCAGCGCGGTACGTGCCTTGGTGGCCCGCCGGGGAGTGGCGACCGCCTCGCGCGCGAGGCGGGCCAGCCGAGCGCGGTCCCACGGATCGGGGCGGGCGGCGTCGACCAGCTGGTCGTGGGGGGTGAACTGGGTGGGACGCTGCAGCTGCGACCGCTGGCCGAAGGTGACCGGCATGGTGACCGCGAGCAACTGCTCGAGCAGCGGGGAACTCGGGCGCCCGGTCAGGCGCCGCAGCATCACGGCGGTATGCACCGCGTGGCCGAGGCCCACCTGTTCCAGCTGCTGACTGACGCCGGCCAGCCGGCGATACATGTCATCCACGTCGCGGACATCGGCCGGCGACCAGAAGCGCTCTCCCACCGCGGCCAGGCGGGGCCACAGCCGGGAGTCGAGCAGCTGAGGCGACACATGCTCGGCCCACATGCAGGCTTCGCCGCCGAGGATCAGCGCCTGCTGCGCCGGGGTGAGTCCGTTGTTTGGCGGCAGCGGGTCGGCCAGGTAATGGTCCTCGGCCGTGTCCATGTGGTCCAGATAGTACGGCGCGGAGAGGATGCCGGCATTGCCCTGACGGGCCGCGCGGGTCAGGTACTCCGTGCCGCGCCACGACTGGATGATGGCATCGCGTGGGAGATCGGGCTGGAGAATTTCGTCCCATCCCACCATCCGGCGACCATGGGCCGTGAGGATGGTGAGCATCCGCTGGTTGAACAGCGTCTGCAGGGCGTGGTTGTCGGCCAGGCCGTGGGACCGCTTGAACTCGACGATGCTCGGATTCCGGTTCCACGGCTTGCCGGTGACTTCATCGCCCCCGATATGGAAATACGGATCAGGAAAGAGCTCCGTCATCTCGGCGACGAAGCCGTCGAGGAACTGGTAGGTCTCTTCCCGGGTGGGATCAAAGGTCGGGTCGAAGACGCCGAAGCGCCGTTCGATCTGATAGGGGCCGGGCTCACTGGCGTACTGCGGGTAGCCGACGAACCAGCTCGAGGCGTGGCCCGGCAGGTCAAATTCGGGGACGACCCGGATCCCCCGATCCCGGGCGTAGGCCACCAGGTCGCGGATCTCCTGCTGGGTGTAGTAGCGGCCGTCGGATCCGAGCTCCTGCAGCCGGGGATACCGGCGGCTCTCGACCCGGAATCCCTGGTCCTCCGACAGGTGCCAGTGCAGCACGTTGAGCTTGACCACCGCCATCCCGTCGAGGGTGCGGCGGATCGCCTCTGGCGGCATGAAGTGACGGGCGACATCGATCAGGACCCCGCGCCACGGAAAGCGGGGGGCATCCGTGATGCGCACACCGGGCAGGTACAGGCCGGCGCTGTCACGCGCCAGCAACTGCAGCACGGTCTCGAGACCACGCAGGGCACCGACCGTCGTGGCGGCGCTGAGGCGCGCGCCGGCCGGCGTCACCTCCAGCGCGTACGATTCATCTTCGGCGGGGGTCTGGATCACTTCGCCCGGTCCCGCCACCGTCAGGGACAGGGTGCCGTTTCCCTCGACATCGGTGACGCGGGCCAGCTGGCCGCCCAGGGTGAGTTCGAGTCTGCGGCGCATCCGATCGACGCCGCGCCCCAGCCGCGCATCCGCCGCCGTTCCCGGCGCGACGGTAAAGCTCGAATCGATCCGCAGGCGTCCGCGGGTCAGCTCGAGCCGTGCCGGCCAGGGCATGACGGAGGGGCGCGATTGCGCTGCCAGCGGCAGTGCGAGGAGGAGCAGGAGAGCGGTCAGACGCATTGGGATCGGGGGAACGGGGAAGAGGGAACGGGGAACGGGGTCGCCAGACCAGACCTACCCAATGATAGAAGCAAGATCCATCGCGAGGATTGGCGCAAGAGGGGCGGAACAATTCTTACCTGGGCCACTTCTACTGCGCCCGTGTCACGATAGTTTTCTGTCGTTCCCCGTTCCCCGTTCCCCGTTCCCCGTTCCCTGTTCCCTGTTCCCCGTTCCCCGTTCCCCGTTTCCCCGTTCCCCCTTCCAGTCATGGATACAGCGCCTGCCGCTGGCTTTCTCGCAGACTGCCGAGCCTGGGCCAGCGGCCGCTGGTGGTGGTGGCGCGCCCCGCTGCTGCTGTACGTCGCGTGGGATGGGATGCGCCATCTGCGGGATCCTGAAGCGGGCGGGATCTTTGCCGGGATCACCTTCGGGGTACACGAGTTCGGGCATCTGCTGTTCGCCTTCTTTGGCGAATTCATGACGGTGCTGGGCGGCAGCCTCAATCAGCTGCTCATCCCGATCGGGGCGGCGGCCCTGATGTATCACTACCGCGACTATTTCGGGATCGCCATCGCCGGGACCTGGCTGAGCTCCAGCCTGATGGATCTTGCCCGGTACATCGGCGACGCCCGGGCGCAGGAGCTCGACCTGGTCGGCTTCGGCGAGGATCCGCAGCATGACTGGACCTGGCTGCTCCGGCAGCTCGACGCACTGCCCGATGATCTCCGGATCGCCGGCGGGGTGCGCTTCGCCGGGCTCCTGGTGCTGCTGATCTCGCTCCTGTTCGGCGTGTGGGTCTGCCTCCAGATGGCGGGAAAGGAGGCTGTCTCGAGCGACTGACCGCCCTTGACGGATGGCGCGCGGGGTGTAGAACTGACTCGCGCTGGAAACTCGATAGTGTCACCGCGAGTTGACACGCCGAGTGTCATTGAAGGCTGCGGCACCCCACTGAGCATGTATCCACGTACACGGAGACCGCCCCATGGAATTTCTCTCGCAGTTGTGGGCCCCGATCCTGCTGTCGGCGTTTCTCGTATTCGTGTCGAGCAGCCTGATCCATATGGTCTTCAAATGGCACAACAAGGATTACGGCAAGCTGCCGAATGAGGATGAGGTCCGGGCTGCGTTGCAGAAGAATCCCCCGCCCCCGGGGCAGTATATCACCCCGTGGTGCATGGACATGAAGGACATGGGGTCGCCCGAGATGCAGCAGAAGTACACCCAGGGACCCGTGGGCCTGTTCTACATCATGAAGTCCGGAATGCCGAACATGGGGCCGACCCTCGGCAAGTGGTTTGTCTTCAATGTCGTGGTGGCGGTGTTCGTGGCCTACGTTGCCTTCCATTCGCTGACGCCGGGCGAATCGTACCTCCGGGTATTCCAGGTGGTGGGTGCGGTGACGTTCATGACCTACGCCGCTGGCGAGGTTCCCGGCTCGATCTGGCTGGGGAAGCCGTGGGGCGTGGCGCTGAAGGATGTGCTGGACGGGCTGATCTACGGCCTGGTCTCGGCCGGCGCCTTCGGGTGGTTGTGGCCGCGGTAAAGCAGGTGAGAACTGCGGGTGAGAACAGCGGGTGAGAACAGCAGGTGAGAACGGCGGGTGAGAACGGCAGGTGAGAACGGGTGAGAAAAGCGGGTGAGAACGGCGGGTGAGAACGGCGGGTGAGAACAGCGGGTGAGAACGGCAGGTGAGAAAAGCGGGTGAGAACGGCGGGTGAGAACGGCGGGTGAGAACGGCAGGTGAGAACAGCGGGTGAGAACGGCGGGTGAGAACAGCGGGTGAGAAAAGCGGGTGAGGACAGCAGGTGAGAAAAGCGGGTGAGCAGTGGGCTTCTCACCTGCCGTTCTCACCCGCTTCTCTCACCCGCTGTTCTCACCCGCTTCTTTCACCTGCTTTTCTCACCCGCTTCTTTCACCCGCTTCTTTCACCTGCTTTTCTCACCCGCTTCTTTCACCTGCTGTTCTACATGTACCCGTCCCGGCGCAGCGTCTCGAGCCCGCCGCCATCGTCCTTGTCCTGCGCCCGACCGGCCCGCTCGGCGATATTGGCAAACTTGCCAGTCTTCAATTCCACGATGATCTCGGCCACGTTGCGCGAGTCGGACTGCACCGGGGTGGTGCAGGGGCCACACCCGAGGGACCGGTAACGAATCCCGTCACCGTGGTTGTAATACAGCGACACCGTCGGGATCGCTTCCCGCTCGATGTACTCCCAGATATTCAGTTCGGTCCAGTCCAGCAGCGGATGAATCCGCACATGGGTCCCTGGGGCGAACTCGGTCTTGTACTGGTTCCAGAACTCGGGCGGCTGGTCGCCCACATCCCAGCTGGACTGCTGATTGCGGGGGGAGAAGTAGCGCTCCTTCGAGCGACTGCCCTCCTCGTCGGCCCGCGCCCCCACGATCACGCCGGTATACGGTTCGGTATTGCGGTCCCGCTCATAGGCCCGCAGCGTGTGGTTGAACTTGTAGCGGGGCCACTCCCCCGACAGCGTCTTCCGCAACGCCTCGGTCTTGAGCAGGCCGCAACAGGTGATCCGATCCACGGCGCCGTCCGGAAAGGTCCGCTTCTCCGCCAGCGCCGCCTCGTGTTGCCCGTAGATCAGGTTGAGGTTCCACTCCGCCGCGATCCGATCCCGATACCGGATCATCTCCGGAATCTTGAAGGCGGTATCGATGTGGACCAGCGGAAACGGCACGTGCCCGAAGAAGGCCTTGCGCGCCAGCCAGAGCAGCACCGTGCTGTCCTTGCCGATAGACCACAGCATGCAAAGGCTCTTGAAGCCGGCGTAGGCTTCGCGGAGAATGTGGACGCTTTTGTCTTCCAGCTGATCGAGATGGTCCATGGCCTGCGCAGGAACGGGGAACGGGGAACGGGAACGGGGAACGGGGAACGGGGAACAGGGAACAGGGAACGGGGGAACAGGGAACGGGGAACAGGGAACAGGCCTACCCGCCGGGGCGGTTCACCAGCTGCAGGACCTGCCTGGTCGCCTCCGCCACGCTGGTCCGGGTGGTATCGATCACCAGCGCTGGAGCAGTGGGAGGTTCATAGGGATCATCGAGCCCGGTGAAGTTCCGAATTTCTCGCCGGCTCGAGCCCGGGCGTACAGCCCTTTGGTATCGCGTCGCTCGCACTCCGCAAACGGGGTGGCGATGTAGATCTCCAGATACTCCCGGCACATCGCGCGGACGGCATCGCGGGATGTGGCGTACGGTGAGACGAGCGAGGCGACGACCGTGACCCCGTGGTGCTCCAGCCGGCCGGCGACCCAGCCCACCCGGCGAATATGCGCGTCGCGCTCGGGGCGGGTAAAGCCGGTGCCCGGGAACGCGTCGCGGATCGCATCGCCATCGAGCAGCTCCACCCGCCCGCCGTTGGCGGCGAGCGCCGCCACCACCTCACGCGCGATGGTGCTCTTGCCGGAGCCGGACAGTCCGGTGAACCAGAGCACGCGCCCCGTCGTGCTGGCGCCCGGTCGGTCCTGGTCGTCCAGCCCAATCACAAACCCGGGGTTCCGCAGCTCCGGCTGGTTGTACACCAGTGGGGAGTGTCGCGGGCCGTGCCGCCCGGAATTCCGGAAGATGCAGTCGCCCGCAGCGACGTCCCACTCCATGGTCGGCCCGAAGCGCGGGTAGAGATCGGCGGCCCCTTCCGCCACGCGGCAGAATTTGAGGGAACTCCCCGCGGGGACCCGCTCGCGAATCGGCAGCGTCGCGAGGTAGGCATCCAGCTCCTTCGAGGGATGCGACCGGCTCTCGGCGACCCGCAACTGGTGCCCGGGAAGGGGCGGCTCCGAATAGATCCGCTCGGCGATCCCCTCGCGCGTCCGACGCCAGCTGCCCAGCCCATCGCCGGCATAATAGAGCAGGTCCGCCGCCGGAGCGTAGATCACTCCAAGGACCGGCCGGCCCTGCTCGATCAACGCGATGTTGACCGTGAACTCCCCATTCTGCTGGATAAACTCCTTGGTCCCATCCAGCGGGTCGACCAGCCAGAAGCGGGTCCAGCCGCCGCGGGTGGCGGCATCCGGGATCGTTCCCTCTTCGGAAATCACCGGGACGGTGGGATCCCAGTGGGTCAGCCCCTGCAGAATGATGGTGTGCGCCGCATGATCGGCCGCGGTCACCGGACTCTGGTCCGCTTTGCGCGCGACCGACACCCCGGCGTGGTAATGCTCCATGGTCGCATGCCCCGCTGCCACCGCCAGCTGGGTCAGGCGGACCAGCGCGTCCGGCGAGACCGCGACGGGGGCATGCAGCGCCGGGTACTGCTGGGAGTGCCGCATGCCTACCACGGCCGGAACAGGACGCCCTTGTCCTGCAGCAGGTGCTTGATCCGCTCGATGCTCTCGGCCTCATCCTCCTGTTCGGGGAGGACGAGGTCGCAGGCCACATCGGTGGTGACGCGATCGCCCACCCAGATCAGGTCGATCCGGTCGGGGTCGACGATGGTGGTGAGGACGGCGAGATCCTCCTGGGTCAGTTCCTGCGCGGTCACAATAAGAATCGCCCCGGCATCGAGCATCATGTTGGCCACTTCGCCCAGCCGCCGCAGGTGCTCGGTCCGGTCGCCGGATTGCCGACCCAGGTCGGCATCCACGCCGTACAGGACATTGGCCATGCCGAGGAAGTAGACCACCCGCCCATCGTCGAACAGCCGGGCTTCGAGGTGCCTTTCCGAGCGTCTTGCGGTCGGTATCCCGCGCGCCGGTGATCAGCAGCAGGGAGGCCTTCTGGCTGTACTTCTCGGCCCGGCGTTCGGGCGAAATGATGCTCGGTTCCCACTTGAGGTTCCGCAACATCACCTTGGCCCGGATCTCCGACTGGCGATCGGGGAGTGCCTCCCGGACGATCCCGCCACCGCGGATCTCGTAGTCGTCGATCAGCACGAAGCGACTGGTGGCCGCCAGCTGGTCGGTCGTGTCGAACGCGACCGCTCGGTTGAGGACGAGGGTACACTCCGCCACGTCATGCCGACCCACATGATCCTGCTGCTCACTCGCGGCCAGGTTGGAGGCATCGATGACCCGGGCGATCTCCTCCAGCCGGCAGGTGACCCGGGCGGAGCCGAGCTTCAGCAGATAGTCCCGTTTTTTCACCAGCGGCTGCTTGCCGAGCCAGAACAGGCTGACGCGCAACCGGGTGGTCACCTCCGGCTTGGCCTGGCCCGCCACCGTCGCCAGCTCTCCGCGCGCGACGTAAATCTGTTCCGCCAGGGTAAACCCGGTGGCACGCCCGGCGCTCGCCTCGACCAGCGTCGGCTGGTGGAATCCCTCGATGGAGCGGACCGCGCTGCGCTTGCCCGAGGGATAAAAGACCACTTCGTCGCCCACCCGCAGGCTGCCGGTCGCCACCGTGCCGGCGACGATGCGGCGGTCATCGCCCTGGGCGGTGAACTTGTAGACGTCCTGCACCGGCATCCGGAACGGCTGGTCCACTGCGGGGCGTTCGGTCGTGAACCGATCCAGCGCCTCGAGGACGGTGGGGCCGGTGTACCACGGCATGGCGCTGCTGCGGCCGGCGATGTTGTCGCCCTCCCGGCCGGCCGCGGGGATGAAACAGGCGGGATGGACCCCGATCTGGTCGAGAAAGGCGCTGTATTCGCGGACGATGCGCGTCGAATGGTTCCTGGGCGTATCCCACGAGATCCATCTTGTTGACCAGCACCGCAATCTGGCGGATCCCGAGCATCGACATCATGTAGCCATGGCGGCGGGAATTCTCCTGCACCCCCTCGTGTGCGTCGATCACCAGCAGGGCGGCTTCGGCCCGTGCGGCGCCGGTCACCATGTTCTTCAGGAATTCGATATGGCCGGGCGCATCGATGATGATGTAGTGTCGCTGCGCGGTGTGAAAGAACACCCGGGCCGCGTCGATCGTGATGCCCTGCGCCTGCTCGTCCTTGAGCGCGTCGAGCAGAAAGGCGTACTCGAACGGCCGGGCGGTGCGTTCGCACAGCGCCCGGACCTGCTCCAGCTTCCCTTCGGGAAGCGAGTGGGTGTCGGCCAGCAACCGACCGACGATCGTGCTCTTGCCATGATCGACATGTCCGCCAATCACGATCTGCATCCGCTCCCGAGCATCGGTGAGCGGTGCCACGGGGGCGGTGGTTGCGGTGGAAGCAGCAGTCGACATGGCGATGAGGGTGTGAGAGGCTGCGGGGTCTCCGGATCGGACCGATAATCTGTGCCGGGGCAGGCACTTGGCGCTACTCGCGGCTCTTATCGAGGGCCGGACCCGCCGGTACATTAAACGCCATGACGACATTGCAGGCTGGAACGTGATCGCGGATCGCCCCGGTGAGGAGGAATCGGCCCGTCTCGGTCGCGGGGATATGACCCCTCCGCCGATCCCTCGGGCCGGCGCCGCTGGACCCACCCGGCTCTCGCCGTGGGTGGAGTTCCCGATCATCCTCCTGGTGTACGTCGGCGCTGCCCGGCTGTTGAGCGGTGGGGAGCCGATCTTTTCCAGCGCGGTCTTCTGGCTCCCATCCGGCGTCGGGGTATTCGCGGCCTGGCGGTACGGGCTCAAAGCCGTGCCGCTCATGATGCTTGCGGCGGGATGCTACCGCCTGAGTCTTCACCAACCGCCCGCGACGCTTCTCCCGCTGATTCCAGCCAATGGACTCGAGGCGCTGCTCGCCTGGCTGCTCCTGCGGTACCTGAATTTCCGGCCCACCCTCGCCCGGCTGCGGGATGTCTTTGTGCTGGTGCTGACGGCGGTCACCGCACCGATGGCCGGCGCCACCTGGGCAACCGGATTCTTCCTGCTGACCCGATCCACCCCCGTGGATCTGGGCTATGAATGGACCGTCTGGTGGCGACAGAACGGGCTCGGCGTGCTGGTCGCGGCCCCGCTGTTGTTCACCTGGGCGACCGTGCCGCGGCTACGGCTGCGCCGCCGTACGGTCGCCGAGGTGGCGCTGGGGGCGGCGTGTGTCTGGCTCTTCTTCGCCTTCGTCGTGAAGGGGGCGTCCTCTCCTGACCTCGGCATGGCCCTCTCCTATCTCGCCCTGGGCGTTGCGCTGTACGGCGCGGTCCGGTACGGCGCGATCGGGGCCGCCACAGCCAGCGCCGTGATCGCGGTGATCGGTGTCATCGGCAGTGCGGCGGGGGTGGGCCCCTTCGCCGAGGGGCCGGAACTCATCCGGGAATTGTCGTTGCAGGTCTTTGTCCTGGTGCTGACCACCGCGCCCCTGATGATTGGCGCCCTGATCCGGGAGCGGGAGGCCAGCGGTCGCGCCCGGGTCCGCAGTGAGCAGGCGTTCCTGCAGGCGGGGGCGGATATCGCCTACCTCTTCGATGCCCAGGGCACGATCCTCGACCTGTATATCCCGCCGGGCCTCTCGCACCCCTTTCAGGAGGTCCAGAACCTTGTCGGGCGGCGGATCACCGAACTGGCGGCGCCCGAGGTGTTGCGCCTGACCGTGGGCGGTATTGAGCGGGCCCTGGCGGGGCACGCGCCGGAACCGATCGAATACCCGCTGACCACCGACGCCGGCCGCCGCACCCGTGAGGCGCGGTTCGTCAATTTCGGGGCCGGCAAGGTCCTCGCGCTGGTCCGCGATATCACCGATCGCCGTCGGGCCGAACAGCTGCTCGCGTGGCAAACGCCGGTGCTGGAGGAAATTGCGGCGGGCCAGGCCACCGACGTGGTCCTGCAGCAGATCACCATGGGCATTGAGTCGCTGACCGAGGACGGGATCTGTTCCGTGCTGGTCCTGGAAGGCAGCCAGCTCCATGTGGCTTCCGCCGCCTCCCTCCCGGATGCATACAACGCGGCCATCGACGGCACGACCATCGGTCCGGATGCGGGCTCCTGTGGAACGGCGGCCTTCACCAACCGGCCGGTGATCGTGAGCGACATCGCGACCGATCCACTCTGGCGTGACTATCGCGAGTTCGCCTTACCCCACGGGTTGCGCGCCTGCTGGTCCATCCCCTTCCACGCGCCCTCGGGCCAGGTGCTGGGCACTCTCGCGGTGTACTACCGGACCGTGCGGGCGCCCACACCCTGGGAGCGGGCGATCCTCGAGCGGGGGGCGGCGCTGGCCGGGATCGCGGTGGAGCGGGAGCGCCGGGAGGGGCTGCTCGAGTCCATCAACCGCAACGTCAACGAGGGGATCTTCCGCTCGACACCCAATCGCGGGCTGGTCTACATCAATCACGCCTTTGCCCGCATGTTCGGATACGACACGCCGGTGGAGATGCTGGCGGTGAATCCCCGCGATCTGCAGGTCCGCCCCGAGGCGCCGTCGGAAATTCTCCAGCTTATCGAGGCCAATGATTCGTGTGAGAATGCCGAGGCGCATCTGCGGCGGCGCGACGGCTCGATGTTCTGGGGGCTGGTCACGATTGCGGCGGTGCGGAACGCGAAGGGGGCCGTGCAGTATTACGACGGCGCGGTCACCGATATCACCGCCCGCAAGGAACTCGAGGAGGAACTGCGGCAGACCCAGAAAATGGAAGCGGTGGGCAAACTGGCTGGAGGCGTGGCGCACGATTTCAACAACCTGCTCACCGCCATCAAGGGCTATGCGGTGATGCTGGGAGAAGAGCTGCCGTCGGGCAGTACCGCTCGCGGTGATGTCGACGAGATCAGCCGGGCCGCCTCACGGGCGGCGGGACTGACCCGTCAGCTGCTTGCCTACAGCCGGCGCCAGGTCCTGTCACCCGAGGTCATCGATCTGCGGCAGGTCGTGGATGAACTGGGCACCATGCTGCGTCGCCTTATTGGGGAGAATCTCCATCTGGTGACCCGACACGCCTCCCGCGACGCCTTTGTGCGGGTGGACCGAAGCCAGATCGAACAGGTGATCCTCAATCTGGTGCTCAACGCCCGCGACGCGATGCCGGCTGGCGGCACGGTGACGGTGGAGACCGGTCCGGTGGACGCCGCAACCGCAGTGCTGGTGGCCCGCCGCCACGGGCCGACCCCGGCTGGGTATGTGGAGCTCCTCGTCTCCGACACCGGCGCCGGCATGGACGAGGCAACCCTGGACCGCGCCTTCGACCCGTTCTTTACCACCAAGAATCCTGGGGAAGGGACCGGCCTCGGCCTGTCGACGGTCTTCGGCATCGTACAGCAGAGCGGGGGGAGCGTTTACCTGGAGAGCGTCGTAGATGCAGGCACGTCGGTGCGGGTATACCTTCCGCTCGTGACGGAGCGTCCAGTGCCTGTCCCGGCGCCCGTGCCACGGAAGCGCCGGGGTGGAGGGACAATCCTGATCGCGGAGGATGAGCCGCAGGTGCGGGAACTGACCTGTCGGCTCCTCCGACAGGCGGGCTACGCGGTTCTGGCCGCTGCGGACGGAGAGGAAGCGCTCCAGATTGCCCGGGGCCACTCCGGTCGCATCGACCTGCTGCTGACCGACGTGATCATGCCTCGACTCAGCGGTGACGAACTCGCGGCTCGTCTACTCGTCTCCCGTCCCGGCGTCCCGGTGCTGTTTGTCTCCGGGTACGCCAACGAAACCCTTGGCCTGGAGGGGATGGGTCCAGGCACCCGGTATCTGCAGAAGCCGTTCGTCCCGGCCGTGCTGCTCGAATGCGTGGAGGAACTGCTGACCACGCCGGCCGCCTAACCCGATCGCGGCGCAAACGCGCCGCTGGCAAGGAGGCAGTGTGTTTCCCGCCACCCGCAACCGTCACCACCGCGCGCTCACCGCGCTTGCCCTTGTAGTCCTCTTCACCAGCTGTGCCACCAATCCCGTCACCGGCAAGAAGGAGCTCTCGTTCGTCTCGGAGAGCCAGGAGATTTCCATGGGCCGGGAGTACGCCGGCCAGGTCTCCCAGGAGATGGGGGTGTATCCCGATTCCGCCGTGCAGCGCTATGTGAGTAAGGTGGGCCGGGAACTCGCGGCCGGGACCGAACGGCCGGCGCTGCCCTGGACCTTCACCGTCATGGATGACCCGCAGGTGAACGCCTTCGCTCTCCCCGGTGGATTCATTTTCATCACCCGGGGCATCATGACCCACATGAACTCCGAGGCGGAACTCGCCACTGTGGTGGGCCACGAGATCGGGCATGTCACCGCCCGACATTCGGTGCAGCAGATGACCCGGCAGCAGCTGGCCCAGATCGGTCTGGTGGCCGGGTCGATTGCCTCGGATAAGATCGCCCAGAATGTCGGGGCCATCAGCCAGGGTCTGGGGGTGTTGTTTCTCAAGTATGGCCGCGACGACGAGTCGCAAGCCGATGGCCTGGGCTTTCGCTACGCCCTGACGGACAACTATGACGTGCGGCACATGGTCGACATGTTCGAGATCCTGCAGCGCGTCGGCGCCAAGTCAGGCCAGCGGATTCCCGAGTGGCAGTCCACCCACCCCGATCCCGGCAACCGCATCGAGGCCACCCAGGCGCGCCTGGCCAAGGTGACCGTTCCGCTGGACGGCAAGAAGGTGGGTCGGGCGGAGTTCCTGCGGGTCATCGACGGGATGATCTTCGGCGACAACCCGCGCCAGGGCTTCTTCAAGGACGGCCTCTTTCTGCAGCCGGATCTCGCCTTTCAGATCGAGTTCCCCTCCGGGTGGAAGACCGCCAACCAACCGGCGTCGGTCGTCGGGGTGAGCAGCGCCCAGGACGCCCAGGTGCAGCTCTCCTTCGCCGGGAAGGACGCGCCGGGCACTACGCTGCAGAAATTTCTCGGCCAGGAAGGGGTCACCGCCGGCCAGACCAGTACGGCGGCCATCAATGGAAATCCGGCCGCGCAGGGCAGCTTCACCGCGCAGAATCAGGATGGCAGTCAGTTGTCAGGCCGAGTGGCGTACGTGAGCTATGGTGGGATTACCTATCAGCTGCTGGGCTTGACCACCGCGCAGGGTGCACGGGCCAACGCCGGGGCACTCGCGTCCTTCATTGGCAGCTTCCGGCGTCTCACCGATCCCGCCGCCCTGAATGTGCAGCCGAACCGGATTGCCATCGTGACCGTGCCCCGGGCGATGACCCTGACGCAGTTCCAGGCGCAGTATCCCTCGGTGATCGATCTCGAGGAACTGGCACTGATCAACGGGCTGGAGGATGGCGGGTCGGCGCTCAAGGCGGGGGACCTGGTCAAACGGGTGGTGGCCAAGTAACCGAGCGCGGCGCCGAGCCTGTGCGGGCGGCGCCGCGCAGTGGCCGTTATGAGACCCGGCGGGTTTTTCGCTTCATGAAGTCCATGAGGATGAACTGGCCCAGGGTCATTGTGGTGGTGAAGTACGCTTTGCCCCGACAGATCTCGGAAACCCGCTTCACGAATTCCACCAACGCCCGCTCCCGCGCCAGCATGAAGGTGTTGATCATGATCCCTGCTCGGCGGCAGTTGGCCACTTCGTGGTAGGTAGCTTCCAGAATCCGCGGGTCCTGCCCCATCGAGTTCACGTAGACCCGCCCATCCGGCATCGTCATGGCCGACGGTTTGCCATCCGTGATCATGATGATCTGCCGCATGTCCTTCTTCTGGCCGGCCAGGATCCGCCGTGCCAGCTTGAGCCCTTCGGCGGTATTGGTGTGGTACGGTCCGACCTGGACCGCCGGTAGAGCGGTCAGCGGGACTTCTTCCGCCGTGTCGTGGAACAACACACAGCGAATCGCGTCCCCCGGAAACTGGGTGCGGATCAGGTGGGTGAGGGCCAGCGCCACCTTCTTCGCCGGGGTGAAGCGGTCTTCGCCATAGAGGATCATGGAGTGTGAGCAGTCCAGCATCAGCACCGTGGCGGCGCTCGACCGGTATTCCGACTGATGGACCATCAGGTCCCCATAGTCGAGTGCCAGTGGTGTCTTCAGTCCCTCCCGGGCGATCGCGCGGGAGAGCGTGGCAGGGACATCGAGGTTCAGGGTGTCCCCGAACTCGTAAGGTTTGCTCGCTGCCTCCGCTTCGATACCGGTGCTCAAGTGCGGCGTTTCGTGCGCGCCAGCGCTGGAGCGTCCGACGCTCCCCATCAGCTGCTTGAGCAGTTTGAAGCCGAGGAAGTCAGCCCCCTTCTCGGTGAGACTGAACTGCACCTGGCCGGCCGCCGAACGAGCCTGTCCCCCCGGACCGAACATCCCCTCGTAGCCTGACGGCATCTCGGGCGGCTGGGTGACGTTCAGCATCCCTTCGTCCATCAGGCGCTGGACGATCTGGTCCAGCAGCTCCGCCAGCTTCTGCTCGGTCGCCTTATCCTTGGCCGGATCGCCGGACGATTCCCCCCGCAGATACTGCATCATCTCGGGTGAGAGCTGGTTCGATTCCATCAGCGCCTTGAGGATCGCCTCCCGCAGCGCCTCGAGCGAGCGGTCACCTCCCTGGTCTTCACCCCACCACTGATCCCCACCGGCGAACCCCGACTGCAGCAGGAAATCCCCCAGCTGGTCGAGCAGCGCCTGGAGATTGACGGCCTCTGCCAGGCCGGCGACGTATTTGGAGTAGGTGGTGAAGCGCATGGGGGGAGACGGGGAACAGGGAACAGGGAACAGGGAACAGGGAACAGGGAACAGGGAACAGGCTCTAAGTAACGTACCCCGTTGACGCGCGCAGGTTCAATGTCGACCTTCGACCCCTTCCCCGTTCCCCGTTCCCCCCTTGTAGCTTGTCTCTGTGCCGACCAACGCCCGCAACCCCTTCCACGCCCTGCGGCACCGGAACTTCCGGCTGTTCTTCGCCGGCCAGTTCGTCTCGTTGATCGGGACCTGGATGCAGGTGGTGACCCAGGGGTGGCTGGTACTGGAACTGAGCGACTCGCCGTTTCAGGTCGGCCTGGTCACCTCCCTCGAAGCGACCCCCATCCTGCTGCTGACCCTCTACGGAGGCGTGCTCGCCGATCGGGTCGATAAACGCAAGGCGCTGCTCTTCCTGCAGACGGGCATGTTGCTCGAGTCGCTCGCGCTCACCATCCTGACCGCCACCGGCCAGATCACGGTGAGCTGGATCATGCTCCTCGCGCCGCTTCTGGGGACCTGCACCGCCTTTGAGGTGCCGATCCGCCAGGCGTTCATGATGGAAATGGTGGGCCGGGAGGACCTCGGCAACGCCATTGCGCTCAACTCCTCGATCTTCAATGTGACCCGGATTGTCGGGCCGGTCATCGCGGGCGCCTTGCTCGCGACTCTGGGCAGTACCGCCTGTTTCGCGGTCAACAGCGCCAGTTTCCTGGCGGTGATCGTCGCCTTCCTCAAGATGCGTCCCCCGTTTCCGGGAGCGAGTACCGGCCTCCGGGGCGCCGCGGCCACCTTCGTGGATGGAGCGCGCTATGTCCTCGGCCGACCCGAACCGCGCGCCCTGCTGGCGCTCGCCGCGGTGCTCAGCATCTTCGGGCTGGGTGCCAGTCTGGCGATGCTTCCGGTCTACGCCAAGGATGTCCTCAACCTGGGTGCCGGCGGATATGGCGGCCTGATGGCGGCGGTCGGGCTCGGTGCCGGGTTCGGTGCGATCGCCATGGCGGCCTTCGGGCACAAGGTGAAGCTGCGTAAGCTGATCGCCGTATCTTCCCTGATTTTCGCCGCCAGCATTGCGCTGTCGGCCATTCACGGATCCTTCGCCTTTGCGCTGGCGACACTGGCGCTGGCCGGCTTCGGGGCGGTGCTGTCGGCCATCTGCATCAATACCCTGCTGCAGACGGAGGCGCCGGACACCCTGCGTGGTCGGGTGATCGGGTTCTACTCTTTCGTCGTCCTCGGGTTTGCCCCCTTCGGCTCGCTCCAGGCCGGGTGGATTGCCGAGCATTATGGGGTGGGTCGCAGTTTCCTGGTGGGCGCCCTGGTCTGCGCCATCGGCACCCTCGTGTTCGAGCGGACCCGGATCGCCGCCGAGCAGGCGACGCTGGCCGCGCTGACCATGACGGGTTTGACGGCTTCGGCGCCAACGCCGACTCGAGAGGAAGGATGACGGCCTGATGCTCATTACTCTGTCCCGCCAGTACGGCGCCGGTGGCTCCGAAGTCGCGCGCCTGGTCGCCGATCAGCTCGGTTGGACGGTGGTCGACAACGAGATCGTCGACCGGGTGGCGCGACGCGCCGGCCTGGCGCCTGCCGCCGTGGCGGAACAGGATGAGCGGGTCCCGGGATTCGTGGAGCGCCTCGCGCGCGCGTTGATGGCGTCCTCTCAGGAGTTCGCGGTGCCGGAAATTGGAGTGGCGGTGCGGGCCGAGGATCCCAGTCTCGTACGACTGACCGAGCTGGTGGTGAAGGAGATTGCCACCGAGGGCAGGGTGGTGCTGGTCGGGCGGGCCGCCCCGGCCGTCCTGGGAAAATCGGTCGAGGCGCTGCACATCAAGCTGGTGGCCGATCGGGCCTGGCGCCTGGCGCTCGCCATGCGGCTGGAGGGGTTTGACGACAAGACGGCGGCTCGGGTCCTGGCGGATACCGACAGTCAGCGGGCGCGCTATCACCGTGAGCACTATGGCCGGGACTGGGACGACCCGGTCCACTTTCACATGACCTTGAATACCGGATTGCTTGGGCTCGACGGGGCGGCGGAGGTGATCGTCGCGCGGGCCCGTGCGCTGGGCTGGCGATGAACACCCACCTCCGGCGGCGACCCTAGCGCGGATCGCGCCGCTCCGGCCGGGCGCGGATGTAGCCGAGTTCCTCGGAGCGGCTGATTCGCTTCTCCGCGGCAAGTCCCTCGAGAATCAGCTCGCAGGCCGCCACCAGGACGGCGCTGTCATCGGCGGCGGCCAGCTCGCCGTCCACCGCCGACTCGACCAGTCCCGGCACCATTCGATAGCCCTTGAGGCAGGCCTCACTGCGCTCGTCGCCCTTCACCTTCAGGGCACCGCCGCCATCGAACCAGGTCACGATGCTATCGAGCGCGAGGTCACCGAGGCGTTCATCCAGGGTGGTGCCCGCGGCGCGGCGGATCAGCTCCTTGGCGATGGTCTCGCTGCCCTGCAGTTCCCCCTCGTATTCGAGCTCGAGCTTTCCGGTGATCGAGGGCAACGCCATGTAGATGTCGCTGATCCGGGGGACCACCACGTCCTCGCCATACTGCAGCGCCCGCCGCTCCGCGCTCGACACCGCATGTTCCAGGACACTGATGGGCAGTCGCTGACTGACGCCGGAGCGCTTGTCCACCCGCTTGTCCTCCCGGGCTTCGAACGCGATCCGCTCGATCACCTCCAGCACGAAATCGGGAATTACCACCTCCCGCGAGCCGCGGTCGAGCCATGCCTCCTGCGCGGTGATGGCCATGCCCAGCTCCACGGTCCGTGGATAGTGGGTGACAATCTCGGAGCCGATCCGGTCCTTGAGCGGGGTAATGATCTTGCCGCGCGCGGTGTAGTCCTCCGGATTGGCGGTATACGCCAGCAGCACGTCCAGCGGCAGACGCACCGGATAGCCTTTGATCTGGACATCACCTTCCTGCATGATGTTGAACAGGCTCACCTGGACCTTTCCCGAGAGGTCCGGCAGCTCATTGATCGCAAAGATGCCCCGGTTGGCGCGTGGCAGCAGGCCGAAGTGCATCGTCAGCTCGTCGGCCAGGATATGGCCGCCACGCGCGGCCTTGATCGGGTCGACGTCGCCGATCAGATCGGCGACGGTGACATCGGGAGTCGCCAGCTTCTCGACATACCGCTGCTCCCGCCGTAACCAGGCGATCGGGGTGGCATCCCCCTCCTCGGCCAGCCGTTCCCGCGCGTAGCGGGAGATCGGGGCGAATGGATCGTCGTTGATTTCGCTGCCCGCGATGATCGGGATCTCGGGATCGAGCAGGGTGGTCAGTTGCCGCAGGATCCGGCTCTTGGCCTGGCCCCGCAGCCCCAGCAGGATGAAATGGTGGCGGGCGAGCAGGGCATGGACCAGCTGCGGCAGGATGGTGTCTTCATACCCGACGATGCCGGGGAAGAGCGGCTCTTCACGCTCGAGCATGCCGAGCAGGTTGGTGCGGATTTCATCGCGGACGGACCGCTGGCGCAGGGGCGCGTCGGCCCAGGGTGAGCGACGCAGGTCGCCGAAGGTCTGGGGGGTGGTAGGCATTCCGGATGATAGCGAGGCCAGTGGCGCGGTGACGGGGAAGGCGCTTGAACGGTGAACAGGGAAGAGGGAAGGGGGAACGGGGAAGAGGGAAGAGGGAACGGGGAAGAGGGAACAGGACCAGGGACGGGGAGGAGGGAACGGGGAAGGGGGAACAGGAACAGGAACAGGCGGTGGCTCCGCAGTCATTGCGAGGAGGCCGCCTGCGGCCGACGAAGCAATCTCCCGTTCCCCGTTCCCCGTTCCCTGCACTCATCGCCTGCTTGACAAGACATCGCTCACTCTTATCTTGCCCGCGGATTTTGAGCGCCTCGGCGAAGGCCGTCACTGTGTCCTGCGTCACAAACCATCTCTGTTGAGGATTCACCATGAAGAAGACGTTCGCTCTGGTCGCGCTGCTGGCGCTGGCCGCGTGTGGCAAGAAGGCGGAGCCGGCTCCGGCCGTCGACACCACTGCCACGATGGCCCCGGCTCCCGCCCCGGCCATGGCTGACTCGGGTGCGATGATGCACTCCGACTCGGTCGCCCGCGACACGGCGAAGATGCAGTAAGCTGCCTGCCGTACGCAGCAACAGGGCCGCCCACATGGGCGGCCCTGTTGCGTTTTCAGTGTCCAGGTTCAGAGCGGGTGGGCGAAGGGGAGGGCGACCAGTTCCGCCGAACTGCCACCGGCGAGGAGGGTGGTGCCGGGGGTGACTTCCCGCCGGATCGAAGCCAGCCCCAGCCACCGCTCGCCGACCGCCAGCCGGGAGGTGACGCGGCCGACGTCCTTGCCGTCGCTGTCGACCACACTGCCGTCCTCTCCCGACGGCGCTGCCTGCCAGACCAGCCCCCGCAACTCGCGGTTGGTGTGACCGCGGAAGTGGAGTCGCGCGACGGTCTCCTGACCGGTGTAGCACCCCTTGGTATAGGAGACGCCGCCGATCTCATCGTAGCGCACCTCCTGCACCAGGGTCTTCTCAAGAATTTCGTGCCCCAGCCGCGGCCATCCGATCAGAATCCGGGCCGCCTCCGCATCGTCGATCGTCCCTGCCACCGCACCCGCCGTCCCCAGGGCCGCGGACGCCCGGGCGATCGCTTCCGCCGGACCGATCAGCAGCAGCCGGAAGGGCGCCCCGGCGGGCGGCTCGGCGAGCAACAGTTCTCCCGCGTCACGCACCCGACCGGGGCCCGGCATCGGTCCCAGTCCCGCCGAGGCGAGCCGGCCTCCGGTGTCGGGGCCAAGCAGACGCAGTGTGGTGAGGGTGCTGGAGAGATCCTCGACCCGGGCGAGGCGAGGCGGCAGCGAACGCCGGAGCAACTCCAGCGTCGCGGCCTGGCCTTCCGGTTCGGCGATGAGAAGAAACCGTTCGCCGAGGCGGAGGACCCAGTGATCCACCACGATCGCGCCCTTCGCGGTGAGCAGCGCGCCGTACACCACCGCCTGGTCGCCCGGCTTCTCCAGGTCGTTGGTCAGTAGACCCTGGAGGCAGGTCAGTGCCCCGGGGCCACGCACTTCGATGACGGCGGCGGGCACCGGAACGACGACGGCACCGGCCTCCAGGTCGTGGAGCCGTTCAGGCGAGAGGGTGCTCATGGCTGCCACGGCAGATCCTCGGGGGTGCGGCCTTCGAGCGTTTCCCAGATCACATCGCCCCCGCGCAGCTCCGTGGCGGGGTGTGAAGTAGTCAGCATCGCGCAGCGAAGGCCGGCGGCCCGGGCTGCCTTGAGTCCGGGCAGGGAGTCTTCGATCACCACGCACTGTGCCGCGGGAAGGCCGAGTACGGCCAGTCCGTTCCGATACCCCTCGGGATCCGGCTTGCAGGCGCTGACGTCTTCGGCGGCGATCAGAGTTTCGAAATGGTCCCGCAGCCCCGCCTGGCGCAGCACCAGCTCGATCTCCCGCCGCAAGGCGCCGGAGACAATCACCATGCGGATGCCCGCCTGGGCGGCCTGCTGGATCAGCGGAGCGGCACCCGGCACCAGCTCCATCGAAGCCCGGATGGCGGCTTCATACCGCTCCGCTTTCCGTTCGATCGCTTCGTGCAGCAGCGCGGCTGTCAGGGGACGGCCCATCTTCGCGAAGCTGAAGCGGAAGCATTCGCGATCGTCGAAGCCAAGGTAGTCGCGATAGTATCCGGCCCGGTCCAGCGCGTAGTCGTAGGTCGCCAGGGTGGCGATCAACGCCTCACAGTGCTGGGGCTCGTCGTTGACGATGACACCGTTGAAATCGAAGAGGATACCGCGTGGGTGCATGGGAGGAACATAGACGGGGCCGTCCCCATTGAGGAACGCGGGCGGGTGGGGTCACGAGCATCAGCCCGGTGGATAGATCTCTCCGGCGGCGTAGGACCAGTCGAGCAATTCCACCGGATGGACCACGCCGATCGGAAGGTGGGCTGCCCGGAGCCCCGCTCCGATCTGCATCAGGCAGCCAGGATTGCCGGTCGCGATGAAGTCCGGGCGGGGATCGGCCTCAGCCATGGTGCTGATCTTGGCGTCGAGCACGGCGCGGGACATCGCCGGTTCCAGCATGGAGAAGATCCCGGCACTGCCACAGCAGCGGTCGGAGCCGGGCAGCAGTTGCACCACGAGCCCGGGAATGGCCTGCAGTACCGCGAGCGGTGGCGCCTGTACCTTCTGGGCATGCTGCAGGTGGCAGGGCGCGTCATAGGCGACGCGGAGCGCCAGCGCCCCACCGGGGCGGGGTCCGCGGCGTGCCAGCAACTCGGTGACGTCCAGGACCTTCGAGGCAAAGGCGGCGCCTGCGTCGGTCTCCAGCAGGTGGCCGTAGTCCTTGAGCAGGGCGCCGCAGCCGGCGCTGTTGATGACCACGAAGTCCGTGGGCGTCGCCGCAAAGGCCGCCACGTTCTGCTGAGCGAGTGCGGCGGCATTGGAATGATCACCGGCGTGGGCATGCAGGGCGCCGCAGCATCCCTGATCGGCAATCTCCACCACCCGGTAGCCGTTGGCTTCGAGGGTGCGCCGGGTTGCCTCGTGCACATGATCGAACAACCCGTCCATGACACATCCCCGGAACAGCGCCACCGTCCCGGCGGGATCGGCGGGGGCGGAGGTGACCGGCGCCTTGGCTGCGGTGCCGGAAGGGTGCGACGCGGCGGTCGCCGCCAGCATGCCGAGGTTGAATCCAAGGCCACCGCGCCCGGAGAATTGCGCCGGGATACCGAAACCGCGAAGCAGCCGCGCCAGGGCGAACAGCGGCCGCCACAACCAGCGATGCTGGAACACGGCGAGAATGGCCCGCGCCTTGGGGCGCAGCCCGCGCGCGGTCACCAGCAGGTTGCGTGCGGCCTCCAGTCCACGACCATACCCAACGCCCGAGGGACACACCGGCTCGCACCCACGACAGCCGAGGCAGGAGTCGAGATGCTGCAGCATGCCGGCATCGTCCGGGGCGATATCGCCCCGCTCAAGCGCGCGCATCAGCACGATCCGTCCCCGGGGGCTGTCGGCCTCGTCTCCGGTGGCGAGGTAGGTCGGGCACGCCTGCAGACAGAACCCGCAGTGAACGCAGGGGTCGAGGGTGGCAAAGGCGCCGGGTTTATCCATCCGACCCTTCCACTGCCACGGTGATCACGCGGCGAGGATCGAAGGTTTCGCGCAGCCGACCGACCAGCTGACCGACGCCCTCGCGGTAGGCCCCGAAATGGCCGACCAGGTGGCGCAGTTCCCACGGGGCCCGCTCCAGTGTGAGCGGAATTTCCCGACCGGCGGCCCGGCGACGCAGCTCCCGCAGCGCCTCGACCTCGACCTCTCCCGCCCAGCGGAGCGCCCCACTGCCGATCCCGCCGGCGATCAGCCCGTCGTCCAGCAGCTCGGCCACCAGGTCAATCGTGTCATCCAGTCCATCGGCCAGGGTGCCGAGCCGGATCGTCACTGCCCCGGCGAGGGGCGCCCGGGCCACCAGGCCCCAGAAGGTACTGGCCTGGTCGACCGGCAGCGGATCCCAGCGCTGGTCGGTCACCGAGAGGATCCGTGCCTGCTCGGCGGCGACGCTGGCGGCCGTGCCGGTCAGGCGAAGGGCGAGGGTCCAGTCGGGCTGCGCGGCCCAGGCGGGACTCAGCAGTTCGAGCGCCACCGCGGCGGACTGGGCCGCGACGAGCTGACGGCCGGTGTCCACCAGGGTGTGTCGTCGGCCGTGGGTCAGCAGGGTCAGGTCAGCCTCGGGCATGGCCCGCAGGCGGAGATGGACTTCGGTGATGGCGCCAAAGGCGCCGAAGCCGCCGGTATGCAGCTTGGTGAGGTCATACCCCGCCACGTTCTTCACCACCCGCCCACCCGAATCCACGACTCGGCCATCCCCGGTCACCACGGTGCAGCCGAGGATCTGATCGCGGACCGCGCCACAGCCATGGCGGAGCGGGCCCGCGGTGGCGGTGGCGACGACCGAGCCGATCGTACGATCCGGCCGACCGGGCGGGTCCAGTGCCAGCCAGAGGCGATGGGGGACCAGTGCGTCGCGCAGGGCTTCGAGCGTCATCCCCGCCTGCACCGTCGCGGTGAGATCGGCGGCGCTGGCCCGGACCAGTTGATGGAGACCGCGGGTGCTCACGGCGAGATCGGCGGGCGCATCCGGTGGCAGCCAGCTCGCGCTCCCCTCGAGGCGGCAGTGCCACCCCTCCTCCTGGGCCGCCTGGAATACCAGGGCGATCGCATCATCGCTCTCCGGCACGGCCCGCGGCAGCCCGCGCGCATCGCGCTCCACTCCTTCCGGCCCCAGGAGGTGTCGGAGCCGATCGAAGACGGCGCTGCTCATGCGACGCCTCCCTGCCGCCACTCACGGCAGGTGTGGATCGGGAACACCTTGCCGGGGTTGGCTCGCCGATCGGGATCGAACGCCCGGCGGACCTCGCACATCACATCGAGTGAGGCGGCACTGAAGGCGCGCGGCATGTACTCCATCTTGTCGGATCCGATGCCATGTTCACCAGTCACGCTGCCTCCCACGGCGAGGCACGCCTCCATGATTTCGCGGCTCACGTCCTGGACCAGCGCGGCCTCCGCCGGGATACGCCGGTCGAAGCTGATGCACGGGTGCAGGTTGCCATCGCCGGCGTGGAAGACGTTGCTGATGGCGAGGCCGGTGCGGTCCCGGATCCGGGCGATCTGATCGAGAATGTCCGGCAGCACCGAGCGGGGCACCACGGCGTCCTGCACCGCGAGGTCGGGCGCGATCCGCCCCAGCGCACCGAACGCCTTCTTGCGTCCCTGCCACAGTCGGGCCCGCGCCACGGGGTCGTCGGCACTCGAGAGGTCGCGGGCGCCGTGCGCGCGCAGCAGCTGTTCCACGGCGGCGCTGTCGGCGGCGACCGATTCGGGCGAGCCGTCCAGTTCGGCCAGCAGGACGGCGGCCGCATCGGTCCGGGCACCGGTGGCGTAGATACTGGCCTCGACCGCACGCACGCAGGACTGGTCCATCATTTCCAGCGCGGCGGGGACAATGCCCGACTCGATAATCGCCGAGACCGCCTCACTGGCGGCCCGCAGCGTCATGAAATCGGCGAAGATGGTGCGCACGGCCCGGGGGATCGGTTCGAGTCGGACGGTGATCCGGGTCGCGATGCCGAACATTCCTTCACTGCCGACGAACAGCCCCACCAGGTCGGGTCCCCAGGCATCCCCCTGCGGTGAGCCGAGGGTAGCCGCGCTGCCATCCGGCAGGATCACGTCGAGCGCGACGACATGGTTGGTGGTCACGCCATACTTGAGGCAGTGCGGCCCGCCGGCGTTCTCGGCCACATTCCCGCCAATGGTACAGGCACTCTGGCTCGACGGATCGGGGACGTAATGCAGCCCATACGGTGCGGCGGCCTCGGAGAGCCGGGCATTCACCACGCCGGGCTCGACCGTGGCACGACGGCGCTGGTGATCGAGGGACAGCACCCGGTTGAGCCGGGTGAGGGTGATCAGAACCGCGGCGTCATCGGCGAGTGACCCGCCGGACAAACCGGTCCCGGCACCCCGTGCCACGAAGGGGAGTTTGAGCAGGTGCAGCAGGCGGAGAATGGCGGCGACCTCCGCGCCGGTCCCGGGAAGGACGACCACGCCGGGCAGCGACTCGTGGGTGGGCAAACCGTCCGCCGCGTAGGTGGCGCGCTCCGCCGCCCGATGGCGCACCCATCGCGGTCCCACGATCCGGCCGAGTGCCTCGACCAGCGCAGGGGTCATTCGCTGGTGACGATGTCGTGGCCGTGATGGCCTTTGCCGTTGGTCCGGGACCGGCGGTGCACCTCGGCGCGCTCACGGGCGCGCAGCACCAGGGGCGGAAGGAGGTCCAGGAGGGCCCGGGTGCGTTCGCGGGTGGAGCGCAGGGCCAGGAGGCGGCCGCGGGTCTCCACATCCACCTCCGCGAGGGCGGCGACTTCAAAGCTGAACTCCTCGGGGTCGTCGGCCCACGCGGGGGCGGTTTCGATCACGTCGCCCAGGATCATGTGGGCGGCGCGATACGCCTCGCCCAGCTCCCGCAGGTCGCTCCGCTCCACCGGGAGCGGCGCAGTCCCGATTTCATCGGCAAATTCCTGGATCGCGCCGACCAGATAGGGCCGCCCCTCGGGCAGCAGCGACCGCAGGACGAATCGACGTTCCCCCAGGACCACAATATTCGACCGGCCATCCGGCAGCGCCTGCGCCACGCGCACCCGCGCGATCGTCCCGAGTGATCCGGGGCGGGGCGGGGTATCGGCGGTGATGCCGAACCCTTCATCCGATTCCAGGCAATCCGCCACCAGCTGCCGGTACCGCGGTTCGAAGATGTGGAGCGGTTGCGCCTCAGCGGGGAAGAGGACCATGTCGAGCGGGAAGAGGGGGCAGCGGGAGGACATGCTCCCAATATAGTGCGTCTACGTAGCAGACTCGGCGCTTCACAGACCATCACCTGCACCGGTGGTACAGCGATGGGCAGTCGGGCACGGCTATTCCGAAAAACAAACACCCCCATCAGCACAGATGGGGGTGGCTGGCGCTGCCTTTGCGCCTTCGCGGGCTGTCGCTCGCGAGATCAGGCCGCGACCCAGAACCCCTTGAGCCCCTTCACGTCGGGCGATTCGCGCAGCTTTTCAAAGGCGCGCTCGCGGATCTGACGAATACGTTCCCGGGTGACGCCGAGGAGTTCGCCGATCCGCTCGAGGGTCAGCGCCTCGCTGCCCTCCTCCAGACCGTAATAGAGGTAGAGAATCTTGCGTTCCCGCGGGGTGAGGTAGCGCTCGAAGATCTTGTCCATGAATTCGCGCATCAGGGTGGCGTCGGTCCGTTCCTCGATGTCGCCGCCCGCGCCGCCGGCAAAGCGTTCGCCCAGGGTACCGCTGCCCTTGTCGGTCCGCTCGACCGGAGCATCGAGCGAGAGCTCGGCGTGCGTCATGCGGCGGGCCGAGCGGATGTTCTCGACCGAGTCGTTGAGCGCAGTGGCGATTTCGTTGTCGGTCGGTTCGCGCCCCAGTTCCTGGGAGAGGAACGTCTCGGCGCGGGACATCTTGATCAGGGCGGAGTTCTGATTCAGCGGGATGCGCACGCTGCGGGTCTGCTCGGCCAGGGCCTTGAGCACCGCCTGACGGACCCACCAGACGGCGTACGAAATGAACTTGACGCCATGCTCCGGATCGAACTTGCGGACCGCCTTCAGCAGCCCTTCATTGCCGATCGCGACCAGCTCCGAGAGGTCGAGACCATGGCCCTGATATTTCTTCACGTAGGAAATAACGAAGCGGAGGTTCGCCGTGACCAGGCGTTCCGCCGCTTTCTCATCTCCTGCCAGTGCGAGCCGGGCGAGGCGCTTCTCCTCGGACGGGTCGGTGATCATGGGCAACTTCTGAATATCCTGAAGATACTGATCAAACGATCCGGTCGCCGTCGGGCGAAAAAACGCCTTGGACCGGCTGGGAAGCGAAGGCATGACTGCTCCGCGAGCGCGTAAACGGCTGAGTTGTTCGGGGGACGCGATCATGAAGGGGCGATCGCGCTGGATGAGCGAATATAGGACGAGCAAAAATGGCGGTCAAGCTGAAAAACATTTCCACATCACAAACCGTTAAGCAGCATCCGGTTGCACTGTTTATCCACTGCCGGGATGGTGCCAGGGCCCTGTCTGGTACTGGTCCGTATGAGCTAAACCCAAGTAGTTAAACACTTTATGATGGTAAAATGAGGGTGGTTGAGGGGCCTGTGTGAGGTCAGAATGTGGCTTTCACGCCACGCTTTCACGTGAGGCTGTCGAGCGCGGCGGCCAGCAGATCGGCGGTTACTGGCGCCGTCCAGTCGGTGCCGTCGTGATGCATCGCGCCGATTGCGACGGGGAGTGCGAGGCGGACAGCCCCATCGCGGTTCTTCTTGTCGAGTTGCATCGCCTCGAGCACGGCGGGGACGGCTATCGCCCCCGCGCGGGTGGGCAGGCCGAGGGCGCGCAGGACGCTCTGGACCCGGTCGGCGGTCCCGGCGGGCGCCAGCGCCATGCGCTCGGCGATGCGGCACTCCGCGATGAGGCCAAGGGACACCGCCTCGCCATGCGGCAGCAGGTACTGCGATTGATGCTCAAGCCCGTGCGCAATGGTATGCCCGGCGTTGAGGATCGCGCGGATCCCGCCCTCGCGTTCATCCTCGCCCACCACGCCGGCCTTCAGCTCGACGCTGCGCACCACGAGATGGGTCAGGATCTCCAGGTCGCGGGCCAGGATCCGTCGGGCATTGGTCTCAATCCAGGCGAAATAGGCGGGATCGGCAATGAGGCCATGCTTCACTGCTTCCGCGAGCCCTGCGCGAAAAATCCGGTCCGGCAGGCTCAGCAGGGTGAGCGGGTCCGCCAGCACGATGGCCGGGGGGTGGAATGCGCCGATCAGGTTCTTGCCATGGGCGGTATCGACGCCGGTCTTCCCGCCGACCGAGGCGTCGAGCATTGCGAGCAGCGTGGTCGGGACCTGGGCGTAGGGAATGCCGCGCAGGTAGGTCGCGGCCACAAAGCCGGCGAGATCACCGACTACTCCGCCGCCCAGCGCTACGATCGCACTGTCCCGGCCCAGGCCCAGGGCCAGCATCTCGTCCGAGAGCCGGGTCCAGGTCTCGCGGGTCTTGGCCGCTTCCCCGGCGGGAAAGGTGAGGCGGGCCTCGGACCGCAGCCGGATGCCGGCATCGCTGGAACGCGCACCGAGCTGACGGGCTTCGGGGGTCGCCCGGGTCCATTCATCGTAGTACCGGCCCACGATCGCGTCGGTGATCAGCACCTGCTTCCGCCGGCCCAGGACCCCGCCCAGCAGTTCGGGCAGGGCCAGCAGGACCCCTGGTTCGACATGCACCTCATAGGTGCCCAGGGCGTGGCGGACCGGGACGACCGGCATCTACCAGGTCACGTCGGCCACACCGGCCTCATGGTTGGCCAGCCGCGCCAGGGTGAAGAGCAGGTCCGAGAGCCGGTTCAGATACACCAGGAACAGGGCGGGCACCTCGTCGTGCTGTGCCAGGCTCACAACGCTCCGTTCGGCCCGGCGGCAGGTGGTCCGGGCGAGGTGCAGCGCCGCCGACTTGGCGGTGCCGGCGGGCAGCACAAAGGCCCGGAGTGGCGGCAGGACCTGGTCGGCCTGGTCCATGGTGGATTCGAACAGGGCGATCCGATCCTCCGCCAGATCCGCCTTGGCCAGCGCGGCGCGGACCTTGTCCGGATCAGGGGTGGCCAGGTGCCCGCCGATGGCGAACAGGTCGCGCTGGATGCCTTGCAGCAGCTCGTCCGCGAACTCCACCGGTGCGGTCGCGCGGACCACGCCGAGGGCGGAGTTCAGCTCGTCGACCTCGCCGTAGGCGCAGACCCGGTCATCATTCTTCGGGACCCGGCCGCCCCCAAAGAGTCCGGTGAGGCCGCCGTCGCCAGTCTTCGTGTAGATCTTCACGGCTGGTCACCGACGCGCTTCTCGTACAGCAGCACATCGTCGATCTCTTCCTCCCAGACGGTACCCGCGATCCGCATCCCGACCTTCTCCGCCACCCGTCGCGCCGGTCCATTGTCCGGGGGAATGCTGGCGCAGACCCGGGCCACGCCCGGCTGCTGCAGCGCCCAATCCATCAGGACGCGGGTGGCTTCGGTCGCAAAGCCGCGGTGATCCACCGACGGGTAGGTGGCGTAGCCGATCATGACGGCTCCCTCCCGGTCCGGGGGACCACCGAAGCCGAGCGCGCCGGTCACCGCGCGGGTGGACCGGTCGATCGCGAGCCAGGTCCACCACCCCAGCGATTCCGGCGTCTCGCGCAGCCGCTGCTCCACCAGGGGAAGGAGGTCCTCCATCAGCGGTGGTGGACTGAGCGGCGAGGGGAAGGTGAAGCCGGTGAGCGTCCGCAGTCGATCCCCGTCGCCCGCCAGCAATGCCGCGATGGCGTCGGCGGTGAAGGGGACCAGTTCCAGTCGTTCGGTGGTCAGCGTGAGCATCCGTCCTCGATATCCGCGGCGGCCACCACGGTGTTGCCCTTGGGTTCCAGGATGATCCAGCGGACCGCGCCGGTGGCGACGTCCACCTGCTCCATCCAGAGGTAGTCGCGCCGGAAGGCGAAGCCGCTGACGGCCTGCAGCCGCCGCCAGAAGAGCGCCGGTGTCTGATTGCCCACGGCGCGGAGCGGACCACGACGGCCAACCTCCAGCAGGGTAGGCCGGAACACGACCTGACGATAGGCCAGGCTGCCGTCCCAGACCATCACGATCGCGGCGAGCGCCGCAACGCCGCGCGCGGTGCGGCGGCTTTCCCGCAGGGAGACGGCATAGCGGATCCGCCCGTCGTCCAGCCGGAAGGGGATGACGTCGGCCGCATCCTCGTCCTCCAGGGTGTTCACGGCGAGACGACGGGTGACCGGTTCGAGCGGGCGGTCCCGGGCGCTGAGCCGTCGGTCCAGCAGCGAGTCCATGACCCGCCCGGTCTCGAGCAGGAGGGTATCGATCAGCTCGGCGGACGGTTCCGGCAGCTCCTCGCGACGGGCGCGGTCGCGCACCGGCCAATGGGTGTCCGGCGACCGGAACGATCCCACCACCGGTCCGCGCAGGGAAACGCCTTCATTCCGCGGCGGCTCCACAATGAACTCGGCCCGGACGCCACCGCGCTGGCAGCGGGCAGCTTCGAGGACGATGCCGGTCAGTTGCACCCGGGTGTGTCCGTCCGGGGACCCGACCAGCATCGTCTCCCGCAGCAGCATCGAGTCGGCCACCCGGTCCAGGTTGATGGCATAGCGGTGCTGCTGCCGCAACCAGAGCAGGGGATCGGCCCGACGGTCCGGTGGGCCGGGGCGGAAGCGGCGGGCCAGATCGCTGACCAGGGCGCGGTCACTCGAGATCAGGTGGACGGCGCGACTGGTGCCCTCGCCAATGAAGCTGCCGGCAATGATGCCGGTAGAGTCGAGTCGGGCATCGCTCGAAATGTCGGCCTGATCCAGCGGCAGTGGCGGCCGTTCGGGGCCGCTCGAGCCCAGGCCGCCGATCGCGGCACAGCCGGACAGGAGACCGAGGAGCAGCGGAGGCGCAACGGTACGGAGCATGGCGGGAGGGGGTTGGGGGATTGGGGATTGCACTAGGGTCGTTGACCGGCGCCGGGAGTGCAATCCCCCCAGCCCGGGCGACCTGGTTCCGCCCTCATTTTGCGATCGCGGCAAGCATGTCTTCCACCGCAGTGAACTTGAGCCGCGGGCGGCCGATGGCCTCACCCAGCTGCTTTTCCACCTGGTCGAGTCGCAGCCAGTCCTGCCACGAGACCACCCGCAGCTGCCGCTCGGCCATCCGCTGCTCCACGGCGGCGCGGCTGGGATCGGTGGCGGGGTTGAGTGCGCCGGCCGCCAGGTCGTCCAGCAGGCGTTCGGTGCTTTCGACGCTGTCCGGCTTGTTGGTGCCGATCACGCCGCTCGGGCCGCGCTTGATCCAGCCGACCACATACTCGCCCTTCGAACCGTCGACCCGGCCGTGCTGGTTGGGAATGATTCCGCGCCGAGCTTCGAGTGGCAGACCTGGCACGCCGACCCCGAGGTAGCCCACCGAACGGAAGACCAGGTTGACCGGTAGTGTTTCCGTCTCACCAGTCGGTTCCGCCTTGAGATCGCCGTTGGCGCCGGGTACCAGCCGGTTGTGGGCCAGCACGAGCTGTTCCACCCGGTCGGTCCCCCGGATTTCGGTCGGTGAGAGCAGGAACCGGAGATGAATCCGTTTCGGCTTGGTGCCCGCCGGCCGGGCGGCAAACTCCCGCAGCGTGTGGAGATTCTTTTCCGTCATGCGGTCGTCGCTCAGCGCCAGCAGTTCGGCACTGGCAGTATCGAGCTCGAGGTCCTGCGGCCGCACGACGATGTCCGCCCCGGCGAGTTCTCCGAGTTCCTTGAGCTCCGGATTGGTGAACGCTCCCTGCACCGGGCCGCGGCGCCCGATCATGTAGATGTCCCGCACCTGGCTCCGCGCCAGCGCGTCGAGTGCATGCGCGGCAATGTCGGTGCCCCGGAGTTCCTCCGGTGTGCGGGCCAGAATGCGGACCACATCCACCGCCACGTTGCCCATGCCGATCACGGCGACCGACGGGCCCGACAGATCAAACTGGCTGGTGGCGTGATCGGGATGCCCGTTGTACCAGCCGACAAAACTGGTGGCGGCGTGCGTACCGCGGAGCTGTTCGCCGGGGAGGCCGAGGGTGCGGTCGGTCGGGGCGCCGACGGCATAAATCACGGCGTGGTAGTGCTGCAGCAGATCGTCGCGGGTGAGATCGCTGCCGATCGTGACATGCCCGTAGAAACGGACCGCGGGATGGGCCGCGATCTTCTCGTAAATCCGGGTGACCGCCTTGATCTTCTGGTGATCCGGCGCGACCCCGCCGCGCACCAGGCCGTAGGGCGTGGGCAGCCGGTCGAACAGATCGATTTCAATGGCGGGGTGACGCTTGAGCAGATGCTCAGCGGCGTAGAAGCCGGATGGGCCGGTGCCGACAATGGCGACGCGCAGCGGATCAGGGATGGACATGGGCCACTAAGATAAGCCCTATCCGCCCTTCGGCCGCAGGAAGAAGTCGAGCACGGCGGTCCCTGCCGCCAGGGTGTCCACCTCGAGCCCGAGAACCCCGCTCTTGGGGAAGTCGATCGCGAGGGCGTCCGCCCGGCCCGCCAGCAACCGGGCTGCCAGCTCGCCGAGCCACGGTTCGTGTCCTACCAGCGCCACGATGGCATCATCGGCCCGCTGCCCGATGGCGCCGCTGATCCGGGCAAGCGTCGGTGGCGCCGCCAGCGCGTCGGTCGCGACCGGGGCGGGGCAGTCGAGTTCCCGGGCCATGAGTTCCGCCGTCTGCCACGCCCGGCGCCAGGGACTGGTCAGGAGCAGGGTCGGGACCAGGTCCATCTTGCGCAGCCTTTTGGCCACCTTGCGATGCCGGCGTTCCCCCCTCGGCGAGATCGGCCGCTGACTGTCGTCCGGCCAGCGGGTGGGATCCTGGTCGCCCGCGTCGGCATGGCGGATGAGGAGCAGCCTCACTTGGCGCCGAGGGCACGGGCCATCGCCACGACGACTTCATCAATGCGACTGATGCCCCGGCGACCGCCTGCCGCGTGGTGATTCAGCTGCACCGAGAAGGTGTAGACCTTGCCATTGGGCATCTCGATGTAGCCCGACAGGGTATTCACTCGCGAGATGCTGCCGGTCTTGGCGCGGACCCTTCCCTCAATCGGTGTGCCGATGAACCGGTTCCGGAGGGAGCCGGTCTGGCCCGATTGCGGCAGCCCGGCGGCGAAGGTCGGGTAGTGGGGATGGCCGCGGATGAACTGCAGAACTCGGGTGAAGGCGAGCGGCGCTACCAGGTTCGAGGCGGCCAGTCCGGACCCATCGTTCACGGCGAAGAGGGTAGTGTCCACCCCCATCGAGTCGCGCAGGAAACGCCGCTCGGCCACGAGACCGCCATGCCACGATCCGTCCTGCTCAAACTGACGGCCCAGCTGCTTCAGCATCATTTCGGCGTACCAGTTCTGACTGGTATTCAGGATCGGGAAAATCCAGTCCGTCAGCGGCCGACTGGTGGTTTCCGCGAGTGGGGCCCTCTGGCGCAAGGCGGCGTAGGTCGCCGAATCGGTGGTGCTGCGCGTCGTGCCGAGGACGGCGATGCCCGCCTCGGCCAGCATCTGCCGGAGGGCCCGGGCGGTGAAGAGGTTCGGGTCCGGCATCGCGAACGATTCGGTGGACCCGCGGGCATCCAGCGCGACATCCCCTTCGGCCCACAGATGGAGCGTGCCTGGTTCCCGGTACATCCGGTCGCCCACGTCACTGGAGGTCCCGGCCGGGGTGGTGCGGGTGCGGTTCTCGAGGGTGACATCGCCCAGCGCCGGGTCGAGGGAGAGCAGGGCGGGCGCGCCCACGGTGGGGCCGGGTTTCCACGCGATGTCGACGCTGTTGTCGTTGAAGCCGAGACCGGTGACCGGCGCGGCGTACCACCAGCTGAGATCGTAGGCCACCCAATCGGAGTTGATCGTCTCCGGATCGAACCAGCTGCCGTCGCCAATCAGGTCGCCGTGCACCTCGCGGATCCCCTGGGCCTTGAGGCCGGCGGCCAGTTCCCGCAGCCGGCGGAACGGGTCGCGATCGCACACCGCCGGCAGGGTGGTGTCGGTGGCGTAGCACCGCCGCCCCATCGTGGGATCGCCCCGGCCATAGAGCACCAGGTTCCCCTGCAGCACCCCATCGACCACCGGCCCGGTCCCGTACACCGAGGTCTGCACCGTCCAGGAGGGCGGCAGCCAGGCCGAGGCGACGGCGCTCACCAGCAGCTTGGTGTTGCTCGCCGGGATGAAAAGCTTGTCGGCATTGTGACCGTAGAGCAGTCGCCCATGATCGTCCACCAGGGCGATGCCCCACAGGCTGCGCTGGAACGGCGCGGCCTCCAGCAGGGAGTCGAGCTGGCGGACCGCGCGCTTTGGCAGCTGGGCGGCCAGGGGGAGCAGTGGCATCAGGCTGAGGAGCAGCAGGATGGCCCCGGCGGGCCGGCGCATCCGGCGGCGGTGACGGGCCTGCATTCCCTCAGCACCCCCTGTGACCTGCCTTACTTTCGACATAACGGCTCCGGCTCCCCGTTCAAATGTTGACTACTGCACGTAACTCCGCCATTCTACAGCACTTGGCTCATGTGGTCAAACCTGCTGGCCGTGCCCGTCCGGGTCGCCCCCTCTGTATGATTTCATGACGCATCGAATCGTCATGAGCCTTGGGCTGCTCGCGATCTGCTGGGCCGGTCCGCTGCTGGCACAGCAGGACACCGTCGTGGTGCGCGGACTCGGGTTTGAAGGCAACCACGCCATCGACGATGCCACGCTGAGCGCGGCCATCGGCACGACCAACTCCGGCTGGTTCGCCCGCAACGTCCTGGTGCGGTGGATCGGCCTGGGAGAAAAACGGTACTTCGATCCGATCGAATTCCAGCGCGACGTCTATCGCATCCAGCTGCTGTACCGGCAGAGCGGATTCATGGATGTGAAGGTGGATACCACGCGTGCAACGCAGCAAGCGGGATGTACGCATCACGTTCCGGATCACCGAGGGGCCGCCGATCGAGGTGACCCGGGTGTCGGTGACGGGGGTCGACTCGCTGGAGGTGAAGGGCCAGACGATCACGTCGGAACTGCCGCTTCGCAAGGGGGCGCCGTTCAACCGCTTCCTGTTCCAGGCCAGCGCCGACACGCTCGTGGCGCGGCTCCGGAACCGCGGGTATCCGGCGGCGGAAGTGTATCGCAGCTTCGACGTCAACAAGGACGCGCGCACCGCGACGACCGCGCTTGAGGTCGTGCCCGGCCCCTACGCGGCGTTCGGCGCGGTCCGGGTGGAGGGGGCGGAGGATGTCGATACCACCTACATCCGTCAGCTGCTCGCCACCCGCCCCGGGTCCCGCTTCTCGCAGCAGGACATCTTCCAGAGCCAGCGCAAGCTGTACCAGACCCAGCTGTTCCGCTTCGCCACGGTGACGATCGACTCGCACCCACTACACCGCCGACAGCGCGGTGGTCCCGATTGCGGTTCAGGTGAGTGAAGGGCCGCCCCACCAGGTGCGCAGCAGCATCGGCTTTGCCACCAACGACTGTTTCCGGGGCGGGGCGGGGTGGACGGACCGCAACCTCTTCGGCACCGGCCGGCTGTTCGACATCTCGGCCCGGGTGTCGAAGGTCGGGGTTGGTCGTCCGTTCGGGTTCGGGCTGGAAAACAATATCTGCCGGGGCCTGCAGGACGATACGATCGGGTCATCCAAGGCGAACTACAACATCACCGCCTCGGTGCGCCAGCCGCGCTTCTTCACGCCGCAGATCACCGGCACCTACAGCCTCTTCGCCGAGCGGCGTTCGGAATTTGCGATCTACCGCCGGGAGGAGGTCGGCGTGAACGTCTCACTGGACCGGGAGACGGCACGGGAGATTCCCATCGGGCTGGGCTACCGGCTCTCCTACGGCGGGACCGAGGCCACGGCGGCCACCTTCTGTGCCTTCTTCAACGCCTGCACCCCGGAGGATGCCACCCGCCTGCGGGAGGAACGGCTGCTGGGCGTGCTCACGGCCAGCGTCAGTTTTCCGCGGCAGAACAATCCGGTGGATCCCGACCCGCGGGCATTTCTACATCTTCGACGCCAGTCACAGCTCCCGCTTCACCGGCTCGGCGCGGCTGCAGACCTTCACCCGCCTGAGCGCCGATATGGCGTGGTACCAGCCGCTGGGCCGGGGCGGGTCGGTGCTCAGCTGGCACATGCGGGGCGGGATCATTTTCTCGCCGCGAGTCTCGCTCGACAGCGCCAGCGGCAACTTCATTCCGCCGGAGCAGCGGTTCTACGCCGGCGGCCCCAACGACGTCCGCGGGTATGATCGCAACGAACTGGGGCCGCTGGTCTACGTCCAGAACGAGAGCGACCTGACGGGGGCCGACAGCACCGATATCGCCGGCGGTAATTTCAGCAACCTGCGGCCCCGATTCTCCGCCACTGGCGGCAATACCCTCGCGGTCGCGCAGCTCGAACTCCGAGTCCCGGCGCCCTTCTGGAGCAGCCGCCTCAAGCTGGCGGCCTTCGTGGATGCCGGCACCCTCTACGAACGGGGCCGGACCAACCTGGCGCCGATCCGGGTCCGGGTCACCCCCGGCCTCGGCCTGCGGGTGGCGACGCCGCTCGGTCCCGCCCGGCTGGACGTCGGCTACAACCCCTACGACCAGCAGCCCGGCCCGCTCTACCTGCAGCGCAACGACGGCACGCTGACGCTGCTGACCAGCAATTTTGCCCAGCAGCGACCCAGCCGGTTCAGCTACCACTTCAGCTTCGGGCAGCCGTTCTGATGCGCCGGGCGCCCCGGGTCATTGCCGCGCTGGTCTTGGCGATCATCCCCGCCGCGCTGGGGACGGTCGCCGCGCTGCTCTACAGCGGGGGCGGCACCACCCTGCTCGGGCGGCTGGCCAGCCAGGAACTCAGCCGGGTCTTCCGCGGGCAATTCGAGGTCCAGCGGATCAGCGGATCGTTTCTCCGGTCGGTCACACTCGACAGCCTGGTGATCCACGACAGCAGCGGCGCCATCTTCGCGCGGGTCCCGCGCATCCGCGTGACGTACCTGCTGCCCAACCTGCTGGCGGGACGCATCGTCTTCAACAGTGCCCGGCTGGATCAGCCCGAGATTCACATCGTGAAGCGGAGCAATGGGCGGATCAATTTCCAGGAGATCTTCAAACTGGGTGAGGGGACGCCGGGGGGCGGTCCGCCGCCGCTGGTGGAACTGCGCCGGGTGACCCTGACGGACGGCTCGCTTGAAGTCCGGCTGCCATGGAGCCCCCCGGATACCGCCACCACTCCTGCCCAGGTCGCGACGGCGCTGGCCGAGGAACGCGCCCGGCCGGGTCGGGTCGTGGTAGAAACGCCCGATGGGCTCCGCCGCGTGATCACGCTGCGGCCGCTGAGTGCCCGGTTGCGGACCATCCGCATCAGTACCCCCGACGACGCGCCGTTGACCCTCGACATCGATTCGGTAGCGACCCGGATCTCCGATCCGGCGATCACCGTGACCGACCTCGCCGCGCACGTCTGGACCCGCGGCGATACCCTCGCGTTCACGCTGCACCATGCCGCGTTGCCCGGGACCCGCGCGACCGGCGGCGGCGTACTCACCTGGCCCGAGGGGCCGGTGCTGTACGACTTCACCCTCGACGCTTCCCGGTTCGATCTGCAGGACCTCCTGTGGATCTCGCCGGACTTCCCGCGGATGACGGGACGGACCCAGGTGGTCGCCCGGTCGCGCTCGCGCGACCTCAACGCCTACCAGCTGATCGGCCTGGTCGCGGCCGGCCCCCGGGGGAAGCTGGCGGGTGATGGCACCGTGCTGACCGACAGCCGGCGCGGGCTGGGGGTGGAGGGCATGTCGCTGCGGGTCGACGGACTCGATCTTGATGTGCCGCGGCCCTACCTCGATACCATCCCGCTCGAGGGTACGGTGACCGGGACGGTGCACGCCGATGGCTTCCTCGACCGTCTGGCCCTCCGCACCACCCTGGATTTCCAGGACGCCCGGGTGCCCGCGGGCGCCCGGAGTCACCTGGAGCTGGCGGGTGAGCTGGTGGCCGGCGGGGCGGACGGGATCGCGTTCGATACCATGGTGGTGGATTCGGCGGACCTGGACCTGCGGACCATCCAGCTGGTGACCCCGGCGGTGGCGCTGCGGGGCCGGATGCAGCTGGTCGGCACCCTGAGGGGGCCGTGGAAGAATGTGACCTTCACCGGCCGGCTCGCCCATCAGGACGATCGACTGCCGGTGACCACCGCCTCCGGCGTGGTCCGCCTCGATACCCGGGCGGACGAGGTGCGGTTCGATACCCACCTCAGCTTTGCCCCGCTCGCCCTCGAAGGCCTCCGCCCCAGCTATCCAGGCATTCCCATCCGGGGTCTGCTGCATGGCGACGTGACGCTGACGGGGTCGATCCAGCGCTTCTTTGTGGATGCGGCCCTCCAGGGCGAAGCCGGCGGGATCATGGTGAACGGGACGGTGGCCGTCGGCGACAGCAGTCTCGCCATGGACAGTCTCCGGGCCGAGTTCCGCTCCCTCGATCTCGCGGTGCTGCGGGGGACCGGGCCGCATACCCGGCTGACGGGCATGCTGCTCGCGTCTGGCGTCTATGACTCCGTGGCCGGTCCCACCGGCGCGCTGGAGGTGGACCTCGGTCCCGGGGCGATGCTCGATTTTGCCTACGATACGCTGCACGCCCGGGTGACGGCCCGCGATGCACTCGTGACGGTGGATTCGGTCGCCGCGAGCTGGAGCGCCGGCCGGATCGGCGGCCACGGGGCGATTCCGTGGCGGACCCCGGGAGCGGCCCAGGTCACCCTCGAGTTTGTCGCCGATACCCTCGCACCCTTCGACGCCTATCTGACGAGCCTGGCGGGCCCGGTGACAGACACCCTGGCCAACGATCGCCCACTCAGCGGTTCGGCCCACGGTGACATCGACATCCTGGGATCGGTCCTCGCACCGCGGCTCCAGGTCCGGGCGCAGGGAAAGGATCTCGTCTGGCGCGACTATGAATCGCCCCGCGCCGCCGTCGGGTTCGGCTGGAATGGCACCGAACGCCCGGAGATCGGCCTCGGCGTGCAGGCCGATGAACTCACGGCAGCGGGCATCACGGTCAGTGACCTGCTCCTGGTCGGCGGTGGGTACCAGGATTCGCTGCACTGGTCCGGCAGCGTCAGCGCCACCGAACAGATGACCCTGAGCGGTGGGGGAGAATGGTGGACCACCGATTCCAGCCCCACGATCGCGTTCGACAGCCTCCGGGCGGCGCTCCCGTCGCGGGTGTGGCGGCTGCGCCAGCCGACCACGGTGGTGCTGAGTCCTGCGGGCTACCGCTTTACCCCGGTGGATCTTGCCGCCACTGATGGCTCGGGTGGCCTCGAGGTGACCGGCAGCCTGCCGCGCGAGGCGCCGGGTGAATTGCATCTCACCGTCTTCGGGCTGCAGCTGCACGACCTGTACACCCTGCTGCAGCGGGATACGACCGGGGTCGCGGGCTCCATCCAGGCTGACCTGATCCTGGCCGGTACCGCGGCAGCGCCCACGTTGACCGGGACCGCCGCGGTCGCGGACTTCTCGCTGGGCGACTTCGGTTCCCCCTTCGTGCAGGGGGTGGTGAGCTACGCCGACCGGCGGCTGCAATCCAACCTCCTGATGTGGAAGACCGGTCAGCCGGTCCTCCGGGTCGAGGCGGACCTGCCCCTCAACCTGGCCCTCCAGTCGGTGCCGAAGCGCCAGATCGACGGGCCGCTCTCCGTGCGGGTGCTGGCCGACAGTACTGATTTGAGCGTGATGGAAGCGTTCACCCGCACCGTGCGCCGGGTGCGGGGTACCATGCGGGCCAACGTTGAGGTGGCGGGCACCTGGGCCAAGCCGAGCCTGAACGGATTCCTGAACCTGCAGAATGCCTCCGCCCAGCTGCCCAGCCTGGGGGTCACCTACTCGCGCATCGACCTCAAGACCCGGCTGTCGGGCGATTCCATCGCGATTGATACCCTGCAGGTACGGAGCGGGGAGGGGACGCTCGAGGCCAGTGGCGGGTTGCGGCTGGAGGAACTGACCCGGCCGCTGTTCGACCTCACCTTCCGGGCCCGGCGGTTCCGCGCCATCGATCAGCCGCGCTTCCTGACCCTCGACGCAAGCGGCACGATTACCCTGACGGGACCGGTGTTCAAGCCGAAGCTGACGGGCAAGATCACCGCCGACCAGGGCGACCTCCACTTCGCCGACCTCATCAGCAAGCGGATTGTCGACCTGGAGAACCCGGGCGACTCCGGCCTCATCGATCTCGACCTGATCCGGACCGAGCGGCTGGGCGCCAATTTCCAGAACCGCTTTCTCGATTCGCTCACGGTGGACGACCTGCAGCTGACCATGGGCGAAAGCTTCTGGCTGCGGTCGAGCGAGGCCAATATCCAGCTGGATGGCAACCTGACGGTCAACAAGACCCGGAACCAGTACCGGTACGACGGCACGCTGAACGCCGTGCGGGGCAACTACTCGCTCAAGATCGGTGGCATCGTCACCCGGGACTTCACGGTCGAACGCGGAACGGTGCGGTACTTCGGGACACCGGACCTGAACGCCGAGCTGGATATCGAGGCCCGGCACGTGGTAGTGGCCCAGCAGGGCAGCGGTGAGGAAATTCCGGTCATCGCGCGCATCACCGGGACCATGCTGCAACCGCGCCTCGAGTTGCGGACCGATGCCGCCGCCAACCGGCCCAACCTGTCGCAGACGGAGCTGGTCTCCTACCTGATGTTCGGGCGACCCACCTTCAGCCTCCAGGGTCCCAACGGCCAGGGGAGCCAGTACGCGGCGGTGCAGGCGGGGCTTTCCTACCTCTCGAGCGCATTGTCCAGTGAGCTGCAGCGTTCGCTGATCAGCGACCTCGGCGTGCCGATCGATTATCTGGATATCCGTCCCGGGACCGCGGGCACCGGCAGCATCGCGGGCCAGACTGGCTCGGCCCAGGTGGCGCAGGTGGCGGCCGGCTGGCAGATCGGCCGCCGCTGGTTCGTCGAGCTGGTGGCCGACCTGTGCACCAACACCCAGCGGTTCTATCCCAACGCTGAGTTCCGGATGACCCGGCAGATCAAGATCAAGACCAGCGTCGAGCCGGCGTACTCCTGCAATGCCGCGCTGACCACCCCCGCGCTCTCGGTCAACAAGTACCAGGTCGGCCTCGACGTCCTGTGGGAGCGGGACTACTGATGCCGCGGACGCTGCTGATCACCAATCCCGCCGCCGCGCGGACCGATCACCTCGCGGTGGAGGCGGTGGTGGAAACACTTCGCGCCGGGGGCTGGATTGTCGAGTTGCGCGCCACTGGCGGCCCCGGCGATGCCCGTCGGTTCGCCGAGGAAGCTGCCCGTGACGGGTTCGATGTAGTGACCGTGTTCGGGGGCGACGGGACCACCATGCAGACCGCGGCGGCGCTGGTGGGGTCGGAGACGGCGCTCGGCATTATTCCGGGGGGCACGGGCAACCTGCTGGCCGGCAACCTGCGGATCCCGACCAACCCGGTACGGGCGGCTCGCGCCCTGCTGGCGGGCCGCGAGCGTCCGCTCGACCTGGGACGCATCGATCGGACCGATGGCGCGCACTATTTCGCGGTGGCCAGCGGGGCGGGCTACGACGCCCGCGTCATGGCCGAGACCAGCGCCGCCAACAAGCACCGCTGGCGCATCGGCGCCTACTGGGCCACCACCTTCCGGCTGATGCCTGAGCTGCAGCCGATCGACCTGCGCATCACTGTTGACGGTGAGGAGTTCGAGGCCCGGTCAGCGCTGGTCCTGGTCGCCAACTGCGGCGAGATGATCCCGCGGGTGATGAAACTGCGGAAGGACATCACCCCCGATGACGGGTTGCTGGATGTCGTGGTGGTCCACGCCGAGACGCTGGGCGAAAGTCTGGGCGTGCTGTGGGATGTGCTCCGGGCGGGGGGACGATCGCTCGGCGGCTCCCGGCTGGCGTATGGGCGCGGGCGGGTCATCACGGTGGAGACCGGCGATCCCCAGCCGGTGCAGCTCGATGGCGAACTGCACGGCACCACCCCGTTCACCGCGGAGGTGGTCCCCAACGCCATCCGCGTGTTTGCGCCGGTGCCTCGATGAGTCCGACGCCGATTGCCGCCCTGGGACGGGTCGCCAGCCTGATGACGCGGGAGTCCGACACCGCCACCATGGTGCGGGCCATCATCGAGGAGGGGATGCGCCTGTTCCAGGCCCAGCGCGCCGGACTGTACCTGCTCGATGAGAACGGCCAGGTGGAGGACGTGGTGACGATGGGGCTGTCGACCGCGCACGCGACCGCCATCCGCGCCCGGTTCCATGAGAGCCCGGCGGGGCCCGTGCTGTTGCGGGGGGAAGCAACGTTCATTCGCGATGCCGCGACCGAGACGGGCAACCCGATCCATTTCCAGATCCTCGAGGAAGGATTCGCGGGCGCCGCCGCGCTCCCGCTGGTCTACGATGGGCGCACGATCGGGTGGCTGTCGTTCTATCACGACGCCCCGTGCGAGTACGACGACGAAGCCCGCATCCTGGCCCGGGCCTTTGCCGACCAGGCGGCGCTCGCCATCGGGTCCCGGCGGCTGGTGGAGACCGTGGTGCGGGTAAAGCAGGAGTGGCAGACCGCCTTCGACGGCACCGGCAACGGACTCGCCCTGCTGGACCAGGAGGGGCGGGTGGAGCGCGCCAATCGGTTCCTCGCGGAGCTGGCGGGCGTGCCGGTCACCGAACTCCGCGGGATGCCGATCGCACGGCTGTTCGTGGACTGGCCGGCCGAAGACCGCGACCCGCTGCGGCAGGCCGCCACCCGGGGCCACCGCACCAGCCTGTTCCTCGACACGCCGCAGGGTCAGCACGTAGTGCTGACGGCCACGCCGCGGCCCGATGGTGGCTTCGTGGTCGCGGTGGACGATCTGACCCACTATGTCCGTCTGGAGGCCCGCTACAGCCGCCTGGTCGAGACGGCCCGCGAGGCGATCATCCTCGCCGGTCCCGACGGTCGCGTGGTCTTCGCCAACCCCGCGGCGGCGGAGCTGTTCGGGGTGCCGGCCGCGCGCTTGACCGGGGACGGCCTGACGTCGCTGCTGCCGGAGGAACGCGCCCTCCACCGCGCCGATGGCAGCCGCAGCTACGAGACCATCATCCGGCGGCCCGACGGGGTGCGTATTGCCGACGTCTCGGTGGCGCCGCTGGAGGAGCGGGGGACGATCACCGGATCGGTGGCGGTGGTGCGTGACGTCACCCAGGAACGACTCGCGGACGAGGCGCTGCGTCGCTCGGAGCGCCGCTTCCGGGCGCTCTTCAACCGCGCGCCGCTCGCCATCTTCACCCTCGACCGGGATGGCGCCTTCCTCGCCGCCAATCGCGCCGCCTTCCGCCTGGCGGGGATCAGCGCGACCCGTCAGCCGGTGCTCCGCCTGATGGACTACGTGCTCCCGGTCGAGTGGCCCCGGGTGGAGCGCGAACTGGCCCAGAGCGCCCAGGGCGAGACCCGCGACTTCCTCTTCCGGTTCCGGCGCACCGATGGCGTGGTCCGGCAGGCCGCAGCGGTGACCGTCCCGGTGGAGGAACGCGGGGGCCGTCGCGGGATCCTCGCCATTGCGCGCGATGTCACCGATGAAGTCGAACTGCGCGAGCGCCTCACCCACTCGGAGAAGATGGCTGCCCTCGGCGCCCTGGTGTCCGGCACAGCGCACGAACTGAATAATCCGCTGGCCGGCATCGCCGCCATGGCCCAGGCGCTGTTGCTGGAGCGGGGGGCGGGGGACGAAATTGGCCGCGCGCTCGAGACGATTCGCGCCGAGGCGATGCGGGCGGCGCGGATCGTCACCGACCTCCTGACCTTCGCCCGCCTGCGTCCCCTCGAGCGACGGGACGTTAACCTGAACCGGGTGGTGCGCGATACCTTCGCCGCCACGCCGAGTCTGGCCACCGAAGGCATGGTGTGGACCCTGGGACTCGATCCGACCATGCCGTCCGTCAGCGCCGACCCCGACCAGATCCGCCAGGTGGTGACCAACCTCCTGGTGAACGCGAGTCAGGCCCTGGCCGAGACTCGGGGAGCGGGGCTGGTGCGCACCTGGTCCACCCCGGATTGGGTGGGGCTGGAGGTGCTGGACAACGGTCCGGGGATCCCGGCCGATGTACTGCCCCGGATTTTTGAACCATTCTTTACCACCAAGACCCAGGGCCAGGGGACCGGCCTCGGGTTGTCCATCTCGCATGGGATCATCCGCTCCCATGGCGGGGAAGTTCGCGGGGAAAATCGTCCCGAGGGTGGCGCCCGCTTCATGTTCCAGCTGCCCCGGGACCCGACACGAATTGCGAGGACGCCCGATGCCTGATTCGGTCCTGCTGATCGACGACGACGTCAACATTCTCCGAGCCGTCGGCACCGTGTTCGAGCGGGCCGGCTATGAAGTCGCCCGCGAGCTGGATGCCGAAGCCGGGCTGGCCGCGTACGACCGGCTGGCGCCCGAGGTCGTGGTCCTCGACCTGCACCTGCCCGGCATGGATGGGCTGCAGGCGCTGGCCCGCTTCAAGGAGCGGAATGCCTCGGTCATCCTGCTCACCGGGCACGGCGATGTGGCCACCGCGGTGCAGGCGATGCAACTGGGGGCGGAGAATTTCCTGATCAAACCGGTGGATCTTGAGCATCTCGTCGCGGCGGTCGCACGGGTGGCGGACAAGGTCCGGCTGCGGCGGCTCAACGAGCTCCTGCTGCTGCGGGCGGTGCCCGACGAAGGCCTCGAGTCACTGGGCGAATCCGCGGCGATGAAGGAACTGGGCCGGCAGACAGGCCTCGTGGCCCTCGCCGATCGAACGCCCGCGCTGCTGGTGGGAGAATCGGGAGTCGGCAAGGGCTGGCTCGCGCGCATGCTGCACCAGCTGAGCCCGCGAGCCTCCGGACCCTTTGTCGAGGTTGCCAGTTACGGGCTGACCGCGACGGCCCAGGAGGCCGATCTCTTCGGGATGGAACGGTCCAATGAGCAGGACGGCCGGGAGCGCCGCCCCGGCCTCGTTGAGCTGGCGGCCGGCGGCACCCTGTTCATCGAGGAGGTCGCCGACCTCCCCGCCGAACTGCAGCCCCGGCTGCTCCGCCTGCTCGAGACCCGCACCTTCCGGCGGGTCGGGGGGACCCGCGAACTCACCAGCGACGTCCGCGTGATCGCGGCCACCACCGGTGACCTGGGGGCGCTGGTGGAATCGGGTGGCTTCCGAGAGGACCTGGCCTATCGGCTGAATGTGCGGCCGCTGCTGCTGCCTCCCCTCCGCGAGCGCTCCCGGGAGGATCGCCTGGCCCTGATGCTGGCGCTGGTGAATGAGCTGCAGCGCGAAGTGGCCGGGGCACCGCCCGCGGTGGGACCGGAGGCGCTGGAACGGTTGCTCGTGCACGGCTGGCCCGGTAACGTGCGTGAGATGCGGAATGTGCTGGAACGCGCGCTGATTCTGGCGCGCGGCAGCAGCCTGGTCGGGGTCGAACATCTGCCGGGGGAGTTCCGGGCCCGCCCCGGTCCCGGCGACCGGCGCCACACGCCGCAGACGCTCGACGAGCTGGAACGGGCCCATATTGAACGGACTCTGCGGCATCACAACGGGAACCGCACCCGCGCGGCGCAGGAACTCGGCATTTCGCGTGCGACGCTGATCAACAAGATCAAGCGCTACGCGATCCAGGTTTAGTGGACAGGAGGCAGGCATGAAGGAAGACATCAAGGAAAAAGACGCCATGGCGTGCCGCGCCTGCGGTCTGGAGGAGCGGGCGTCTGAGGGCTACCCCTGTCAGGTCTGTGGCACGTTCATCTGCCTCATGTGCACCTTCAAGGGGGTGGTGCGCTGCAAGACCTGTGAGGCCAAATGAGTGCCACCTCGATCATCGCGCGCGCCGGCGTGGCGCCCATCACCCGCGAGCCCAACCTCCGGAGCGAGCAGGTGACGCAGTGCGTGCTCGGCGAAACCGCCCGGGTGCTGGAGCAGCAGGGAGAGTGGCGCCGGGTGCGGCACGAAGGCGATCGCTACGAGGGCTGGATGCACGCCGGCTACGCTCTGGAAGTGGACCACGAGGTGGCCCGGGTGTGGCGCGAATCCGCGTCCGGCTGGAGCGAAGGCGCCGTGGTGCGTACCGAGGATGGGGCGATCGAGCGGCTGCCCCTCCGGGCCCGCGTGGGGCTGGCGGGCCCCCGTGTCGACCTGCCCGATGGGCGGCAGGGGACGATCATCGCCGGACGGGTGACGCCCTACGAACGGGTCATGGTGCGCGCTGGTGGTGTTTCGGCCGACCTCTGGGCCATGCAGTTTTTCGGGGGTACCCCCTACCAGTGGGGCGGCCTCACGCCGTGGGGGGTGGATTGTTCGGGACTGGTGCAGACCACCTTTCTTGCCCGTGGCACCGTGCTGCCACGCGACGCCGCGCAGCAGGCGCTGGCGGGCGACGCGGTCCCGCTGGAGGACCCGCGGCAGGGCGATCTGCTCTTCTTCGCGGAGCGGGGCGATCGGATCACCCACGTTGCCATTGCCGGACCCGACGATACCCTGGTCCACTCCACGGTGGCCTGCGGTGGCTTCGTGATGGAATCGTGGGGGCCCGGCACCCGGGCCATGATGCTCCGGGCCCAGCTGGTGGCCGTCCGGCGGATGGACTAGTCCGCGTTCCTTCTCTCTTCGAGCGTGCATGCCCGATCATCTGGTGCTGTTTGACATCGATGGGACCATCCTCCTCACCGCCGGCGCGGGTCGCCGCGCCATCTCCGCCGCCCTCGCGCAGGAAGTCACCGACCCGACGGCGTTCACCCGGATCCGCTTCGACGGCAAGACCGATCCCCAGATCGTGGGCGAAATTCTGCATGCCGGAGGGCATCCGGCGGCCGGCGACACCACCCTCGTCGCGTCCCTGTGCGAACGCTACGTCGCTCTGCTCGAGGATGAATTGCGCCAGCCGCACACCGTGACCACCGTCATGCCCGGCATTCACGCGTTGCTCGAGGCGTTGGAGGCGAGAACCGATGTGGTGCTGGGCCTGCTCACCGGCAACATGGTGCAGGGTGCCGGCCTCAAGCTGACGGCGGCGGGGATCGCGCCGCACCGCTTCCGGGTGGGCGCCTACGGTTCCGATTCGCATCACCGGCCCGACCTGCCCGCCATCGCCGCCCGGCGCGCCGAGCCGTTCTTCGGCCGGGTGCCACGTGGCCGGGAGGTCATCATTATTGGCGATACCCCCGCCGATGTGACCTGCGGGCTCGGTATCTCGGCCCGCGCCATCGGGGTGGCCACCGGCGCGTATGATGTCGCCACCCTCGCCGGCGCCGGGGCCCACGCCACGTTTGTGGACCTGCGGGACACCGACCGGGTGCTCGAGGCGATGCTTGGCGACTGAACTGGAAGTGAAGGCGGTCGTGGCGGATCCCGCCGCCGTCCGCCGCGCGCTCGATGCGGCCCGCGCGACCCGGCTCTTTCACGGGATGATGCGGGACCGTCGCTTCGATCAGGCCGGTGGCCTCGCCCAGCGCGATGAGGTCCTGCGGATCCGTACCTGGGAGTCCGCCGCCCATCCCGACGGCCGCGCCCAGGTGGCGTGGAAGGGACCCACAACCCGCAGTGCCGAGGGATACAAGCAGCGGCAGGAAATCGAATATGATGCCACCGATGGTCAGGCCGCGGTCCAGCTGCTGGGGGCGCTGGGGTACCAGGTGGTCGAGGCGATCGATCGCTACGTCGAACTCTTCGAATTCGAAGGCACCACCGCCCGGCTCGAGTGGTACCCGCGCATGGATGTGCTCATGGAAATCGAAGGTGACGCCATCGGGATCGAACGTCTGATCGCGGTCGCGGGAATACCGCGAGCCGAATGCCTGTCCGATTCACTGGCACAGTTCACCGCGCGTTACGCGGCGCGCAGCGGCTCGCCCGCCATTCTGGCGGAGGCGGATCTGCTCGGCAGCGCCCCGGGATGGTCCGGCGTATGACCGCGACGATCACCCTGTCGATTCCGGAAATTGGTCCCTCACTCGGGCGGCTGGTATCGCCCACCCCGACCGCGCCCGGCGCCGCGGTACCCCTCGATGACATCCGCCTCAAACTGGTGTCGCAGTTGTTCGAGATGACGGGAGATGCCCGGCGCTGGCTGCGGGAGGGGGACCGCGAGCTGGCACTGGCCACGCTCAACCGCGAGGCCTGGGACAGTTGCTGGTCGACGGCGGTGTCCGCCGTGGCGCAGCGGATCGCGGAGAAGGCCAGCGCCCGTATGCTCGCCGCCGCCCGCGAGTCCCGCATCCCATCGCGCCGGACCGCGACGCTGACGGTGGATGAGGACGAAATCCACGCGATGGCCGCGCGGCTGGGTCGCGGCGCGGAGGCGCTGCAGGCGGCGTTGCAGGTGCTGGCGCAAACGGCACAGCAGGTGCGCACCGACCGCGCTCCGGCGGCCGTGGTGGAGGCCTGGCAGGACGCGCTCGCGACCGCCGCCCGGCGCCTTGAGGCGGCGTGGCTGCGTCTGGAAGAGCTGGTGGCGGAGGAGTGGCGCCGCTGGGAAGCTGAGGTGGGCGCCCTGCGACGGTGGCGCCGACCGCTCTGGCCCCTGCTGGCGGTGGGTATCACCACTGTCGGACTCGCACTCTACCTCGGGTTGGTGGTCGGCGGCTATCTCCCGGTGCCGGGGATCCTGCGTCCCCTGGCCGAATGGATCTGGGCCCGGTGGAACTGATCGGTGTCGGCATCGACCTGGTGGATATTGCCCGGGTGGAGCGGATGCTCGAGCGACACCAGGGCAGGGTACTGGCCCGGTTCCTCACCGAGCGGGAGCGCAGCTACGTCGAAGGGCGGGTGCGTCCCGCGATGCACATCGCGGCGCGGATCGCGGCGAAGGAGGCGGCGTACAAGGCGCTGCAGTCGTTGCCCGGAGCCCGGGCCGTGGGGTGGCATGACCTCGAGGTGGAACGCGAAACCGAAGGCCGCCCCTTTCTCACCCTGGCCGGCCTGGCGCTGGAGCTCGCCACGCGCCACAAGCTCACCATCCAGCTCTCCCTGTCGCACTCCGAAGCCACCGCAGGCGCCGTCGCGATTCTGATTCACAACCCCTGATCCGCCCGACCGCCCGATCGCCCTGACCCTTCCCGCCATGCGCGAGGCTCCTTAACTTCTCTCAGCCTTACAAAATCGGTTGAGAATGATTCTCAGTGTTGCGGCCCCGTTGGTTGCTGCCTTCATCGCCGTCGCTCCGGTCCAGCAGGAGGACCAGACGTCGGTGGTGCAGCGCATTGCATCCATCGCTGCCCTGGCGTCACAGGAGTACGCCATTGGCGTGCGTGGCGGACGGGTGGTGGCGCCGGAGGAAGTGGCGGAAGCCCGTCTCTTTCTCCAGGAGGCCCGTCGCTCCGCCGCCCTCCTCCCATCGAATGCCGCGCCCGGGGCCATCGCCGAAGTTGACACCCTGCTGGCCATGATCGGCCGTACCGCGACCGCGGAGTCGCTGGCGCGCCGAAGCACCGCGCTGGCGGAGGGACTCGCCAGCCGCTTTCAGGTATCGCTCGACGTGATTCCTGCGCAGCCACCGATGCTTGCCGCCGGGGCGGAGCTGTACCGGACCCAATGCGCTGCCTGTCATGGCGCCACGGGGATGGGGGATGGTCTCGCCGGTCGCGGACTGTCTCCCGCTCCCGCGAATCTTACCGATCCTCTCAAGCTCGCCAACGCGACGCCGCTCGATTTCTTCCGCCGCATTTCGCTGGGGGTGGCGGGCACCACCATGCCGTCCTACGAGACCCGGCTGAGCCCGGACCAGCGCTGGGCGCTTGCGCTCTATACCAGCACCCTGCGGCTGCCGGCTCCGCGGGGCGAGGTGCCGCTCGCCCTGCGCGAATTCGCCACCACGGCACGGCTGAGCGATGCGGAGCTCGCCCTGAGACTCCACCCCGATTCGATTGCGCTCGATCAGGTGGCCGCGGTCCGCCAGTGGGGCGCCGGGAGCGACCATCCGGCAGCCGGGCCGGTCTTCGCCGCCGTCCGCCGTCAGCTCGATTCTGCCGTCGCCCTGTCCACCCGTGGCGCCGGTGAGCAGGCCGGGACCGCAGCCTTTGATGCCTACATGACGTTTGAAGCGGTCGAGCGGGAGGTGCGGGCCAAGAACCCCGCGCTGGCCGCCGATCTGGAGACCGGGTTTGCCACGCTGCGGACCCGCGCCTCAACCGGTGCTTCCGCTGCTGAGGTTCGCGCGATCCAGGCCGGGGTGCTGGCCGATCTCGAAAACGCGGAGCGGACGGTGGCCGATCACCTCTCGCCCGTCAATCTCTTCACCCAGTCGTTCGTGCTCCTCCTGCGTGAGGGGCTGGAGGCGATCCTGGTCGTCGGGGCGCTGATGGCGTTCCTGCTCAAGACCGGGGCGGGGCATCGGCGCCGGGATATTCACATCGGGGTGGGGGCAGCCGTCGGGGCCAGCCTGCTGACCGCCCTGCTGCTGGAGACGATTTTCGAAGTGAGCCAGACCAGCCAGGAGGGGCTTGAGGGCGGGGTGATGCTCGTGGCGACCGCGATGCTGTTCTATGTCAGCTACTGGCTGCTGTCGCGGATGGAAGTTGCCAAGTGGAATCGATTCGTGAAGAGCCAGATGCAGGATGCCGTGACCAGCGGTTCCTCGTTCGCGCTGGCCTCGGTGGCGTTTCTGGCAGTGTATCGGGAAGGATTCGAGACCGTCCTCTTTTACAAGGCGCTGCTGCTCTCGGGGAGCGACTCACTGATGCCGGTGCTGGGGGGGATGCTGCTGGGCGCGCTCGCGCTCGCGGCGGCCTATTACGCGATCAACCGATTCGGGGTGAAAATCCCGCTCAAGCCGTTCTTCGGCGTGACGAGCGCTTTCCTGTACTACATGGCCTTTGTCTTTGCGGGGAAGGGGATCGCGGAGCTGCAGGAAGGCGGCCTGATCGGCACCACCATCCTCCCCTGGGGGCCGCGGGTCCCCGCCCTCGGCATCTATCCCACGCTGGAGTCGCTGTTGCTGCAGGGGGTCCTGCTCCTGCTGCTGATCGTCGGCCTGACCTGGACCTTTGTCGTGGAGCCACGGCGAAAGCTGGCGATCACCAATGTCCTGGTGCCCGATCCGGCGGTCGCGATCACCGACTCCCGGCCGCTCCCGGTGCCATCTCCGGTGGAACCAGCGCTGGTGCGACGGGACAAGCGGGAGAACGACATGCTCCGCTCCCTGGAGCGGATGGATGCCGACCTCGCGGAACTGCGTTCGGAAGTGGAGCGACTGAAGGATCTGATTCGTCGATCTTCGACGGCGGACTCGTAGCAGCGACCTCCCCAGGGCGCCTGAACGCACAAACGCCTGCCGAGTGGCAGGCGTTTGTGTTCAACCAGCAGATCGCCCCCTGAGTTTTTGGACGGAACGGACAGATGTACCCGCTCCACTCTTCTTCGATCTGCTGTCTGTGCGCGGGCTGGAAAGGATGCCAGCGCTGGGAGGGTGGTGAGTCGCCCCCTGAGTTTTGACGGAAACGAGCAGAAATGCTCGCACCACTCTTCTTCGACCCACCACTTTCGGTGAGCACAACCTCGTGCTTCTGGCTGGTTTTATCTCAGATTGTATGCCACCTGACACAAAATACCCAAGCCATTGAATACCAATGACTTGGGTATTTTAGTGAATTCTGCTTTTGTGTTAGACCGGCAAATAATTCCGGCAAAATGTTCCGGTACTAGGAATTTTATGCCGACACAGGATCTTGTTTCCGGCTCAGGTAAGGGCCGGGATCGAGGGTCGGAGGCGCCTTGGGTCGGGTCACCACCGCGACGCCAACCAGGACCAGTCCGATGCTGGTGGCCTGCGCGATCGTGAGCGGGCCAAAAATCCGATCATCCTTGGCCCGTACAAACTCGATCAGGAAGCGCTCTGCCCCAGCCAGGACCAGGTAGACCCCGAACAGCCAGCCGATCGGTCGATCCATCCGGCTGCGGAGCCGCCAGAGGAGGGCGAACGCTCCGAGCATCAGCACGGCCTCATACAACTGGGTCGGATGCACGGCCAGCACCGTGGTGGGATCGGTGCCGGCTGGCACCGGAATGCCGAAGGTCTGCTGCATCTGCTGTGCGGTGGATGGCGGCAGCCCCTGGGGGAACTTTACGCCCCAGGGCAGATCAGTGGGATGTCCATAGTCGTCGTTGACGATGAAGCAGCCAATGCGGCCAAGGCCGTAGGCCGCCGCCAGGGCCGGGGCGCTCAGCTGCATGGTCCAGCGCACCGGAACCTTGAGTCGCCAGCCGTTGATGAGCACCGCCAGGGCGCCGCCGATGAACCCGCCATACCAGACCAGTCCGCCGCGGGAGAAGAGCGGGCCGCCATTCAGGGCGAAGTACCACAGCTTGGCGCCGGCGATCCCTCCGATCACCGCCGCAACGGTGATATCAGCGGCGTACTCCTCATAGAGCCCGCGCCGCCGCAACTCGAGGGTGATCAGCCAGCCGCCCATGAGGAAGCCGATCATCATCATGATCCCGTAGCCGGTGACCTCGAACGGGCCCAGATGCAGGATGAAGGGATAGATGTTCATCGTGTGGTTCCGGAGAGAAGAGAATCTGCGGTCAAGCCCGGGAAAGGTAGGTCGGCCCGGGGCTCGAGGTCGAGCCCGGCCCGTTCGCCAGCCTGCAGCCGGAACCAGCCGGCGGCACCGATCATGGCGGCATTGTCCGTGTTGAGCCGGTTCGAGGCGACCACCACCTGTGCCCGGGTGCCGAGGCGGTCGCGGGCGGCGGCGGCCAGCGCCTGGTTGCACGCCACGCCACCGCCGAGCACCAGGGTCGGGTAATCCAGCAGTTCCACCGCGACCGCTGCCTTCTCGACCAGGATCTCGAGTACGGCATCCTGGAAACCGCGCGCGAGATCGGGCCGGTCGTGCTCCAGGTCGGTGCTGGCCTGCACGGCACGCAGCACGGCGGTCTTGAGGCCACTGAACGAGAAGGCAAACCGATCGGGGCCCTCGGTGCCGAGGGTGTTCCGCATGGGCCGGGGGAAGGCGTACCGGCCGGACCGGCCGGTTGCGGCCAGCCGCTCGATGGCGGGCCCGCCGGGGTAGCCCAGGCCCAGCAGAGTGCCGGTCTTGTCGAACGCTTCCCCGGCGGCATCGTCCCGGGTGCTGCCTAACAGACGGTAGCGGCCCCAGGCCGGGACATCCAGCAGCATCGTGTGTCCGCCGCTCACCAGCAGGGCGACAAAGGGAGGATCGAGCGGCTGCTCCAGGGTCGGCGCGAAGAGATGCCCCTCGAGGTGGTGCACGCCAATGAGGGGAATGCCCAGTCGCAGGGCCAGGGTCTTGCCGTACATCACGCCGACCAGGAGGGCCCCGACGAGGCCGGGACCGGCCGTCACCGCGATCGCGGTCAGGTCGGTGAGCGACACCCGTGCTTCCATGAGGGCCTGGTCCACCACTCGGCTCAGCGTAGTGAGATGGGCGCGGCTGGCGAGCTCCGGGACCACCCCACCGAAGAGCCGGTGAATATCCTGGGAGAGAATGATACAGCTGGCGAGGATCGGCGCCGCGTCGTCCCCCCGCAGCACGGCGGCGGAGGTCTCATCACAGGAGGTCTCGATGGCGAGGAGAATCATGCGCAGGCCCGGTGGGCCGCCGGCCTACCGGGTGGGCAACGCCGCCTGAGGGGCGGAGTCGGGGCCGGGCAGGGGGGTCGGCTGGCCGAGGAGCCGCCGGACCAGGTTGCGATTGGCGGGGGAGGACCAGTCATGGTCGCCGATCACCCGCTTCATGATCATCCCGCTCGTGTCGAGCAGGAAACTTTCGGGGACACCGGTGGTCTGATAGACCTGCTGAATGCCGTTACTGCGGTCCTGCAGGATATCAAACGTCAGCTTCAATTCAGAGGTGAACTGTGTCACCACCTCCGGCCCTTCCTGGTCGATGCTGACCGCGGCTATCCGGAAGCCGAGGGGCGCCAGCGAGTCATACAGCGCCTGCATGGACGGCATTTCCTTGCGACACGGTACGCACCACGTCGCCCAGATATTCACCAGGGTGACATGGCCGCGATAGCCGGAGCGCAGACTCACCGAGTCTCCGGTGGCCAGATTGACGGCCCGATAGTCCGGGGCCGGGCTGCCGACCGCCACGGGCTGCACTTCGGGTCCGAACCAGACGAGGGCGGCCGCCCCGGCGCAGAGTCCGACGATTACGGCGATGACGAAAATCCATTGCTTCGACATGAATTACACTCGCTCCACGCAGCGACTGCGCAGGTTCCGGATGGCCTCGGGAATGTCCCCGGTGCCGAATACCGCGGTGCCGGCCACAAAGGTGTCTGCGCCGGCCCGCCAGGCAGCTTCGATGGTGTCCACCGTGATACCGCCATCAACTTCCAGCAGCGCGCGTGACCCCGCCTCCCGAAGGCGCGCCCGTGCCCGCCCGATCTTGCCGGTGGTCCCGGCGAGATAGCTCTGGCCGCCGAATCCTGGATTGACGCTCATGAGGAGCAGCAGGTCCAGGTCGGGGATCACTTCTTCCATGAGGGAGAGTGGGCTCGAGGGATTGAGCGCCAGCCCCGCCTGCATGCCCCGTTCACGGATCTGGGTCAGGTGCCGCTGGACATGCACCGTCGCCTCGGGGTGAAAGGTGAAGACATTCACCCCAAGATCGGCATACTCAGCGATGTAGCGTTCCGGCTCCACCACCATCAGGTGCACGTCAAGCACGGCGGTGGTGAACTTCCGCAGGGCACGGATCAGGGGCGCCCCGAAGGTGAGGTTCGGCACGAACCGGCCGTCCATGACATCCACATGCAGCCAGTCGGCGCCACCCGACAGGGCGCTCTCCACCTGTTCCCGCAGTCGGCCGAGGTCCGTCGACAGGAGGCTGGGGGCGATCCGGATCGCCATCAGGAGGCCTTTCGCACGACCAGCACATCCACCCGGGTGCCACGGGTGGCCCGGGTCCCGGCCGACGGCCGCTGCTCGAAGATCTGGCCTTCCACCATGCCGGGCATCGGCCGGCTCGCGATCGTGCCGAGGATGAGTCCCTGATCTTCGATCTTGATGCGGGCGTCCGTCACCGTCAGCCCGATGACCTGGGGAATGATGAGTTCCGCCGGTCCGCCGCTGAGGACCAGCTCGACCGCCGTGCCGGCGGGTCGTCCCACCCCGGGTGACGGCCGGCTCTGCACCACCGTGCCGGGATCGCCAGCGGAAGGCACGGTGTCGAGTTTCCCCACCCGGAAGCCTGCGGCGGAGAGCACCTTTTCGGCCAGTTCGCGGGGGAATCCGGCGACATCAGGAACCGGGACATCCGGCGGACCATCACTCAGCGTCAACGCCACCGTGGCATTCGCCGGGGCGACGACGCCTGGCGGCGGATCCTGCCAGACGACGGCGTTCTTGGGGGCGCGCGGGTCGACGATCTGATCCTCGAGCCGGAACCGGAAACCGGCCTGCTCCAGCTTCGCCCGCGCCTCCGTGACCCCGAGGTCCAGCACCCGTGGGACGGCGTGATCGCTCGAAAAGAGCGGGGCCGGGAAGAGCCAGAAGAGGGCGATCAGGTACCCGAGCACCAGCGCGCCCAGCACGATCCCGATCTGCTTGAGCAGCCGACGGCCCGACATCGTCTGGAGATAGGGGAGCCGGGGGCGCTCGGTCGCATGTTGAGGCCGGCGGAACTGCATCAGGCCACCTTCCGAAGCCGGGAGGCGAAGGCGCCGTCCATCCCGTGACGCTGGGGCAGAATCAGCAGATCGCCCTCCGGTGTGAGCAGCTCGGCCGGCACCGCGGTGCCGGGATCACGCTGCAGCTCGGGGTGGGCGGCGAGGAGGGCACGCACCTGGTCCTCGTTCTCTTCGGGCTCGAGGGAACATGTGGCATAAACTAACCACCCCCCGGGTTGGACGGACGTCAGGGCGGCCTCGAGCAGGGCGGTCTGGCGCTCGCTGATCCGGCGCAACGCCTCCCGGGTAACGCGCCAGCGGGCATCGGGGTGGCGGGCGAAGGTGCCGGTCCCGAGGCACGGGGCATCCAGCAGCACCATCGCCACCGGCCGGCAGGGCGGGGCTTCCGCCGATGCGACAATGACGTACTCGTGCCCCAGGCCGGCGCGTTGCAGATTGGCGGTGAGCCGGCCCGCCCGTTCCGGCTTGAGTTCACCGGCGATCACCCGTCCCGCCGTGCGGGTCAGGGTGAGGGTCTTGCCGCCGGGGGCGGCACAGGCATCGTAGACGGTCGCGCCGGCGGGTGGCGCGGCGAAGCGGCAGACCAGCGCCTGGGCCGAGTCCTGGACCAGGAAGCTGCCCTCGGCGAAGCCAGGCAGCTCGGTGGGGCGCTGCTGATCCAGCACGAGACCGGCATCAAAGGGCGCCCGACGGGCCGAGACTCCCCGCTCGTAGAACGACTGCTGCAGCGCCGCCAGCTCCATGCGAGCCGGCTGGACTACGAGCGACGGAATCGTGTTGTTCCATTCCAGCAGGCGCGTGGTATCGTCGGGGCCGAAGCGGGCGAACCAGCGTCGCACCAGCCAGTCGGGGTGCGAATGCACGCTCGCCAGGTGAGCGGCCGGGTCGAGTTCCACCGCCGGCGCGGCGGCGCGGCCCCCGAGGTTCCGCAGGATCGCGTTGACGAAACGGGATTCCTTTTCGCTGAACTGGGCCCGCGCCAGCTCGACGGCGGTGGACACGGCCGCATGGGCGGGCACGCGGTCGAGCGCCACCAGCTGGTACGCCCCGAGGCGGAGCAGGTCCCGGAGGCCGGGCGCGACCGAGCCCCAACCGTGGTAGACCAGCGGAACCAGCCGGGCATCGAGATCGCGCTGGCGCCGGAAGACACCGGCGGCGAGTTCATGCGCCAGCCGACGATCCGCGTCATCCAGCCCATGCAGCGCGTCGGTCAGCGCCTGGTCGAACGGGGTGCCCTGGCGCACCCGGGTCAGGACCGCCAGCGCGGCGCGCCGGGCGGCCAGTCCGGCGGGAACTGAACTCAACCCAGCATTCCGGTGGTGGGCGAAGACGGGACGGCCACTTCCCGTCGCGGCATGCGGCCCGCGAGGAAGGCCAGGCGTCCCGCCTCGACGGCATGGCGCATGGCGGCGCCCATCGCCACCGGATCGCGGGCCTCGGCGATCGCGGTATTCATCAGGATGCCATCGACGCCCTGCTCCATGGTGAGGCAGGCATCGGAGGCGGTGCCAACGCCGGCATCCACCAGCACCGGCACCGTGAGTCGCTGCTTGATGGTGCGGATGCTGTAGGGATTGAGCAGCCCCAGGCCGCTGCCAATGGGTGAGGCCAGTGGCATCACGGCGGCGGCACCGGCGTCCTCGAGCTGGAGTGCGGTGATGAGGTCATCGTTGGTGTAGGCCATGACCTGGAACCCCTCCGCCGCCAGGGTACGGGTCGCCACGATCAGCGCGGCGGTGTCCGGCAGGAGCGTTTCCTTGTCGCCGATCACTTCCAGCTTCACGAACTCGTTGAACCCCGCCTCCCGGCCCAGTCGGGCGTAGCGCATCGCCTCGTCGGCGGTGTAGCAGCCTGCGGTGTTGGCCAGCAGGAAAAACCGCTTCGGGTCGAGATGATGCAGGATCGACTGCTCCCGGGTCCGATCGAGATCCACCCGCCGGACGGCGACAGTGACAACGTCGGCACCCGAGGCCTCGATGGCGTGGACCATCTCCGCATTGGTGCGGTACTTCCCGGTTCCGACCAGGAGGCGGGAGCGAAAGGTCTGACCGCCCACGACCAGCGGAACATCCTGCGCCGTATGAGCGCCCGGCACTGTGATTGTCATCGTCGTCTTTCGGGCGGGTTCAACCGCCGCCAATGAAGTGCACCAGCTCCACCTGGTCCCCGTCCTGCAGGTTCCGTTCACCCAGGCGCGGTCGGCGGATGATCTCGCGATTGAGCTCCACCACGACCATCCGCGGGTCGAGGTCGAGCTGCGCCAGCAGCTCGACGAGGGTCGCCGGGCCGGTGATCGTCCGTGGCGCGCCATTCACCACCAGCTGCAGCGCGCTCATGCCGCCTGACTCCACGGCGCGAGCAGCGCGAGCGCGGCGCTGGCGCAGTCGGTTGCATGCCAGGCGGCGCTGATTGCGGCGACACCGTAGGCCCCAGCCTCACACACCTCGCGGGCCCGCTCGGGCGTAATCCCGCCGATCGCGATCACCGGCAACCCGCTCGTCGCCGTCTCCCGAATCAGCTGAAGCCCTGCGCCGGGTCCGGCATGTGATGCGGTCGGGTAAATGCTGCCCACCATCAGAAAATCGGCGCCTTCGTCACGCGCCTGCGTCGCTTCGGCGGCCGAATGCACCGACCGTCCGATCCAGCCGGTCCACCCGGAGCCAAAGGCCGAGCGCACATCGCCGGGCGACAGATCACTGGCGCGGAGTTGCACGCCCTGGGTTTGAAGCGCCGCCGCGATATCCGGTCGCGCATTTACGAAGATGGCGGCCCCAGGTGGGGCGGCGAGGGCGGCGAGCCGCCGGGTGACGGCGGTGAGCCGGGCCGCGGTGGCCGAGCGATCGCGGGCGTGCAGCGCGACCGCGGGACCGGCGGAGGCCAGCGCGGCCGCCCGGACTGGAAAATCGTCCAGCGCGAGGATGGAGGCATCGGTGACGGCGTGGAGCCGTGGCAGCGGTCTCATTGGAACCGCTGCCCGACGCGAATCCCGCGCCCGCTCACCAGCGCCGCCACTGGCATGCGCTTCCGACCGGCCGGTTGCATCTCCGTCACCTCAACGGCGCCGACTCCGGCCGCAATCAGCAGCGTCTTGCCCGCCTCAAGTACCGTGCCCGGCAGCCCGCCGGCATTCGCGGCCCGGGCGCCGAACAACTTGACCTCGCCACCCTCCAGGGTGGTCCAGGCGCCGGGCTCGGGATCAAAGGCGCGGATGACCCGCGCGAGGGAGGCGCCATCGCGGCTCCAGTCCAGGCGGGCGGTCTGGCGGCTGATCTTGGGCGCAAAGGTCGCGGCGCCGTGATCCTGTGGCACCGCCACCGCCTCCCCTCCTGCAAGGAGGGTCAGCGCCTCGACCAGCGCGGCAGCCCCCAGTTCGGCCAGCCGCTGGGTCAGCTCGCCTCCGGTCTCATCGGCGGGGATCTCGGTTTCGATCCGGTGGAACACCGGGCCACTGTCGAGACCCGCCTCGAGCTGCATGATGCTGACCCCGGTGGTTTCGAGCCCCTCGAGGATGGCCGATTGAATCGGCGCGGCTCCGCGGAGTGCCGGGAGCAGTGAGGCATGCACGTTGATGTACCCGTGCTTCGGAATGGTCAGCACCGGGGGCCGGAGGATGTGGCCATAGGCGACCACGACGCCAAGGTCAGGCTGCAGCGCCGTCAGCTCGTCGGCAAAGCCCCCGACCGGCCGCTCCGGCTGCAGCACCGGGATCTCTTCCTCCAGCGCCAGCTGTTTGATCGGGGGCGGGACGAGGGTGCTGCGGCTGCGACCGTGGGGCCGGTCCGGTTGGGTGACGACCACCGCGACGTCGAACCCTTCTTCCAGCAGCGCGCGGAGCGAGGGAACGGCGAAGGCCGGAGTGCCGAAGAACGCGATGCGCATCAGCGCGACTCGCGGGTCTCCGGCGTCACCGGTCGAATGTAGCTGGCATCGTCGGCGTGTTCCTTCTTCCACTTGCTGAGCATCCGCTTCCGCTTCAGCGGGCTCAGGTGGTCCAGGAACAGGATGCCATCAAGGTGGTCGATCTCGTGCTGGACCGCCCGGGCCGCGAGTCCGGTCAGGTCGGCCCGGTACGGGCGGCCCTCCTCGTCGATGGCTTCAAGGATGACATGATCGGGGCGGGTCACGTCTCCGAACAGATCGGGAATCGAGAGGCACCCTTCCTCGCCGGTTTCCTCGCCTTCGGCCTGCACCAGCCGCGGGTTGATCATCGCGAGCCGGGTGCCTTCGGCGTCGATCACCGCGATCCGCCTGGCCACGCCGACCTGGTTCGCGGCGAGCCCGACGCCCTTCGCGGCCTCCATCGTCTCGAAGAGGTCGGCCACGAAGGCGCGGACCGAGTCGTCCACCTCGGCCACGCGTGGACTCTCCTGCCGCAGGACGGGTGAGCCGAGCAGATGGAGATCGAGGACCGTCATCCCGGCACTCCGGATGCGGCGGTATCGCCCACCTTCACGATCCGGGCCCGTTCGATCACAAGGGTGGATGAGCCCGACTCGATGGTCACCTTGTCTTCCTTGATATCCTTGACCCGGGCGATGATGCCGCCGACCGTCACGACTTCGTCCCCCTTCTTGAGGTTCCGCAGCAGCTCATCGTGCTTCTTCCGGGCCGCCTGCTGTGGTCGCAGGATCAGGAAATAGAAGACCAGGCCGATACCGCCCACCTGCAGCAGCAACATGGAGAGGCCGGCGGAGGGGCTGTCGACCGGGGCCATCAGAGCGAGCAGGGAGAGCGTCACGGCGTTCCTCGTTTAGTGTGATACCGCGCCAGCCACTGCTGGCGCCAGGAGTCGAACTCACCCGCCAGAATGCGGGCGCGGGCCTGTTCGCCCAGTCGGATCAGGAACCGGATATTGTGGATCGAGATCAGCCGAAGCGCCAGCATCTCATGCGCCACGAACAGGTGGCGGAGATAGCCCCGCGAGAACCGGGCGCAGGTTTCGCAGTCACACTCGGGGTCCAGTGGCTGATCGCTTACCCGGTGCACCGTCGAGCGGATGTTGATCTTGCCGCTCGTGATCCAGGCGCTGCCATGTCGTCCGTTCCGGGTCGGGGCGACACAGTCGAACAGATCGATCCCGCGGGCAATCCCCTCCAGCAGATCGTCCGGAAAACCGACTCCCATAAGATAACGGGGCACCCCGGTCGGGAGCGCGGGGCCCAGCTCCTCGAGCACGCGATGCATCACCGGTTTCGGCTCGCCCACGGAGAGACCGCCGATGGCAATCCCGGTCCATGGGCCGCGCGCGAGGGTGCCTTCGAGGGAGCGCATCCGCAAATCGGCGTGGGTCCCGCCCTGGACGATGGGCCACAGGGTCTGGCGGCTCGGCCCTGAAGGACTCCCGCTGGTGGAGTCCTGGAGTTCGGCGTGGCGCGCCTTGCAGCGGTCGAGCCAGCGCAGCGTCCGCTCCATCCCTTCCTCGGCCAGTGCCCACGGGCGCCTGGCCCGGCACTACATGGTCGAAGACCATCGCGACGTCGGCGCCCAGTGCCCACTGGATATCCATGCTCGATTCCGGCGTCAGGCGCTGCGTCGATCCGTCGATATGACTGGCGAAGGTGACGCCGTCTTCGTCGATCTTCCGCAGTCCTTCCAGCGAGAAGACCTGGAAGCCGCCGGAGTCGGTCAGCATCGGCCGATCCCAGGTGGTGAACCGGTGCAGTCCGCCCAGCTGCCGCACCACAGCCTCGCCGGGGCGGAGATGGAGATGGTAGGTATTGCCGAGGATGATCTGTGCGCCGGTGCGGGCCACTTCCGCCGGATGCAGTCCGCGCACGGCGCCGTGGGTCCCCACCGGCATGAACGCCGGTGTCTCGACCGTCCCATGCGGCAGGGCGAGGAGGCCGGCGCGGGCGGCACCCTGAGTGGCGAGCAGCTGAAAGTCGAACGGGGGCATGGGGTGCGAAGATAAGCGGGGGCGGGCGGTACGTGGGTGCGTGGGTGCGTGGGTGTGTGGTACGTGGGTACGTGGGTACGCGGGTACGTTACCCACGTACCCACGTACCTCTACCTCACCACCATCGCGTCGCCGTATGAGTAGAACCGATAGCGCTGGGCCACCGCGTGGTGGTAGGCGCCCATGATGCGGCGGTATCCACCAAAAGCGGAGACCAGCATCAGCAGGGTGGAGCGGGGCAGGTGAAAGTTGGTGATGAGTCGGTCCACGACCTGGAAGCGATATCCCGGCGTGATCAGCAGCCGAGTCTCCTGTCGGCCGCTGTGCACCAACCCGTCGCCCGCGGCGGCGCTCTCGAGGGCGCGCACCACGGTGGTGCCGACGGCCCAGAGGTGACCTCCGCGTGCGCGGGTGGCGGCAATGGCCTCGGCAGCGGCCACCGGAATCTCGAACCACTCCGGATGCATCGGGTGGGCACCGGGTTCCTCGGTTTCCACCGGCTTGAAGGTGCCGGGCCCGACCTCCAGTTCCAGTCGCGCGATCCGCACGCCGCGTCCTTCAAGTTGCGCCAGCAGGGCGGGGGTGAAATGCAGTCCGGCCGTCGGGGCCGCCACGCTGCCGACCCGCTCGGCGTAAATAGTCTGGTACCGTTGTTCGTCGTCGGCGGTGGGATCGCGCTCGATATACGGCGGGAGTGGCAGTCGACCCACGGCCGCAATCGCCGCCTCGGCCTCGATGCCGACGAAGCGCACCTCTCGAAACCCTTCCTCGAGCAACGCGACGGTCTCGATGAATGCGCCCGGTCCGATTTGGATTCGCTTGCCGGGGCGGAGGGCGCTCCCCGGTTTGCCCATCGCCACCCAGTGGTCGCCGGTCGCGGGATGGATCAGCAGGACTTCGGCAGCGGCACCGCTGGGCCGGGTACCGAGAAATCGGGCGTGGCGCACCCGGGTGGTGTTGACCACCAGGAGATCGCCGGCCGGGATCAAGGTGTCGAGATCGGGGAAGTGCCGGTCGGCCAGTTGAGGCCCGTCAGCCTCAACCGGCCCTGGCTCCATTGCCCCGTCGGTCTGATCCCGGTCCACCACCAGCAACCGGCTGTCGCCCCGCTCACGCGAGGGCTGCTGCGCGATCAGGGTGTCGGGGAGGGGATAGTCGAACGCCGAAGTGGGGAGCACAGGGGAACGGGGAACAGGGAACGGGGGAACAGGGAATGCGACCTCGCCTTCTATCCCTCGAAAATCGTGCGCTGGGCGCCGGCCGGCGGCTTCATCCCGAATCGTTCGAAGGCGAATGGCGTGGCGATCCGGCCGCGGGGGGTGCGTTCCAGGTAACCCTGCTGGATGAGGTACGGCTCGTACACTTCCTCCAGGGTCCCGGCATCCTCGCCGACGGCGACCGCCACGGTGCCGATGCCCACCGGCCCTCCATTGAACTTCTCGATGATCGTCTTGAGGATCCGGGCATCCATGTCGTCCAGCCCGAAGGCATCGACGTTGAGCCGGGTGAGCGCTTCACGGGCGATGGACCCGGTGATCACCCCGTTGCCTTTGACCTGGGCGTAGTCGCGCACCCGCCGGAGCAGCCGATTGGCCACCCGGGGCGTACCCCGGCTGCGCTTGGCGATCTCGATGGTTCCTTCCGGCTCGGTGGGAACCCCCAGGATCGAGGCGGAGCGCGCGACGATGATTTCGAGGTCCTCGGGCGGGTAGAAATGCAGCCGTTCCACCATGCCGAAGCGGGCCCGCATCGGCGGTGTGAGCAAACCGAAGCGGGTGGTGGCACCGATCAGAGTGAATTTCTCGATCGCCATCGGAATGCTCTGGGCCTTCGGGCCATCGGCGATGCGCACATCGACCCGGAAGTCCTCCATGGCGGGATAGAGAAACTCTTCCAGCACCGGCCGCAGCCGGTGAATCTCGTCAATAAAGAGGATGTCCCCGGGCTGCAGGGTGGTCAGCAGGCCGACCAGGTCGCCCGGCTTCTCCAGCACCGGCCCTGAGGTGGTGCGCAGGGCGACGCCCATTTCGCGGGCGATCAGCATGGCCAGCGTGGTCTTGCCGAGCCCGGGGGGGCCGAAGAAGAGCAGGTGGTCGAGCGGTTCGTTACGTCCGCGGGCCGCATCAATGGCGATCTGCAGCGAGGTCTTGACCTGGGCCTGACCGACGAAATCGTCCAGCCGTCCGGGCCGCAGGGCGGCTTCGGCGCTGCTCTCCTCGGGGAGGGCATCCGGCGTGGTGATCTGGGTGCGGCTCATGTCGGGGATGCTCAGCTGGCGGCGCGCGCGTCCCACCGCACCGGACGTTCCCCGGGCACGATATGATGCCGCGTGTGGCAATGGAGGCAGCGGTCGACCGCCTCCCGGGTGGTGCTGGCCAGCAGGCGGCGGTTGGTGCTGCCGCAGCGGGTGCAGATCCACTCGGCGGTCGTGGCGGGGAGGGTCATGGTAGGGCTCCGGTACGTGATAGCCGTCAGCTTCGTGTCGCCAGCCGCTGCAGCGCCTGGCGGATAATCACTGCGGTGTCGTCGACCCCGGTCGCAAGAATCTCGCGCACCGCCGCTTCGGCGACCGCCGCAGGGTAGCCCAGCCGGACCAGCGCCTGGGTGGCTTCCTCGCCGGGCCGGGTCGGCAACTGGGTGGTATCCACCGCGACTTCCTTGAAGCGGTCGCCCAGCTCCACCACCAGTTTCTCCGCCTTCTTGCGTCCGATCCCGCTCACGGTGGAGAGCGCAGCGATGTCCCGCTGCTGGATGCTGCGCACCGTGCGCTCAGGACCCAGGGTGGAGAGCAGCGCCAGTGCCAATCGTGGGCCAAAGCCGCTGGCGGAGAGGAGTCGCTGGAAGACGGCACGCTCGGTCGCGCGGTCGAATCCGTAGAGCGCCCAGTGGTCTTCGCGCACCACGAGTTCAGTATACAGGGTACAGGGACTGCCGGTGGCGGGCAGGCGTTCGAGTACGCCGAGCGGTACCGTGATCGCGTAGCCCACGCCGGAGGCGGTTTCGAGCAGGACCGTGTCGCCATCATGTTCCCGGAGCTTCCCGCTCACCAGGGCGATCACCGCGCTGCTCCACGCAACACGCGGGTGGCGGTCAGGGTCAACGGCCGTCCACCCTGCAACAGGTGCGTCAGGGCCACGGCGACACCGTCGGCAGCATCGGCGGGTTCCGGCGGCGCGGTCAGCCGGAGGAGCTGGGCGACCATGAACCCGACCTGCGGCTTCAGGGCAGCCCCCCGGCCGGTCACCGCCTTCTTGATGGTGCTCGGGGCATACTCGGCGATCGAGGTGCCGGCCTGTTCCGCCGCCAGCAGGATCACGCCGCGGGCCTGGCCGAGGACGAGGGTCGTGCGGGCATTGCGTGCATGAAACGCCTCTTCCACCGCCACCACATCGGGGGCGTGTCGGGCGATCAGCAGCGCGAGTTCACTGTGGACCTGGGTAAGCCGGGTGGCCAGCCGCGCTCCGGCGGCGGTGCGGATCACCCCGCACTCGAGGAGTCGGAAGCCACCCCGGTCGCCGGTCACGACCACTCCGTATCCCGTGACCGCGGTGCCTGGATCAATCCCCAGCACCTTCACCAGCGGACCTCGCTCAGTTCGACGCCTCGGCCAGATGGCTCGCGTCGATATCGAAGTTGGAGAATACCTTGGACACGTCGTCCAGCTCTTCCAGCGCCTCGAGCAGCTTGATCATCTGCTCCGCCTGCTTGCCCTCCACTTTTACAGTGTTCTTCGGCACCATGGCAATTTCGGCCGAGTCGATGACCAGGTTGTGCGCTTTCAGCGCATCCTGAACGGCGTGGAATGTCTGCACCGTGGTCGAAATGATGTACTGCTCGCCCTCGGTGGCGAAATCCTCCGCCCCGGCTTCGAGCGCGGCTTCCATCGTGGCGTCCTCCGCCGAGCGGGAGGCGTCCAGATACAGACTGCCCCTTGCGATCAAACATCCAGGCTACCGAATTGGTGGCGCCGAGGTTGCCACCGTTGCGGCTGAAGACGAAGCGGATATCGGCGACGGTGCGGGTGGGATTGTCGGAGCTGCCTTCAATGATGATGGCGGCGCCCCCCGGTCCGTATCCTTCATAGGTCACTTCCTCGTAGCTGACCCCTTCGAGTTCACCGGTCCCTTTCTTGACGGCGCGTTCGATGTTGTCGCCCGGCATGTTCACCGCCTTGGCGGCGTCGATGGCGGTGCGCAGGCGGGGGTTGCCGCCGGGATCGCCCCCGCCGGCCTTGGCCGCGACGGTGATTTCCCGGATGACCTTGGTCCAGGAGGCGCCCCGACGGGCGTCGGTAATCGCCTTCTTGTGCTTGATCTGCTTCCACTTACTATGACCGGCCACGGATCACCTCCGACGCGTGAGACAGGGGTGGAAGATAAGGCTGGCCCTCGGGGTTAGCCATGCACTGTGGAACAGTCTCTTGACCCCCCTGCGCACCTCCCGCTACTCTCCCGTTCCTATGCGCCATACTCCGCTCCTGCTGGTTCTGCTGCTGGCCGCCTGCTCAGACGACCGGCCCGAAGTGAAGATGTCCGAGACGCTGCCCAACATTCCCGTGCCGCCGAACGCCCAGGTGGTGTCGCGCGAAGGGGGTGAGGACGCGCTCAAGCTGCGGTTCCGCTCGTCACTCCCGCCGGACCGGGTGGCGTTCTACTACCGCACCGTCCTGTCCAAGCCCCCGTTCACCCTGATCAGCGACACCCGTACCGAAGACCAGGGCTACGCGCTCTACGCGGAACAGGTCGACCGGCCGTCGCTCTGGGTCAAGATCGTTGAGGGGTCGGACAAGGGAAGCATCGTGGATGTGGCGGGCGCCAAGGAGAAACCGACGCGCTAGGCCGTTGGCTCGGCCGGGGCGGCCCTCCCGGCCGCAGGGGGTTACCGGTCCGGGTCCAGCAGATCCTCGAACCGCAGCCAGTGGCGGTAGAAGTAGAGGTCGAGGTACCCCGTGGGGCCATTCCGGTTTTTCCCGATAATCAGTTCGACTGCGCCTTCCACGCCGGCGTTCGGCCGGTACATCTCCTCGCGGTAAACCGCGAGGACCACGTCCGCCACCTGCTTCACCACCCCCAGTCCTCCCAGGTCATCCAGGGTCGGGCGGGGATCGCTGCGTCCCACTTCGAGCCGGGGCAATTGCGCGACCACCAGGACGGCCACGTCCCGCTCGAGGGCGACATTCTTGAGGGCCCGTACGGTCAGGGCCGTGCGTTCGTCGCCGGCGACTCCAGGCACCGGGCTGCCCGCCAGCTGAAGGTCGTCCACCACCAGGAGCGACCGGCGCGGTACCGTTTCGAGTGCAGCGGGAATCTCGTCAAACCGCTCCCCGGCCATGGCGCGCGCCAGGAGGGGAAGGTCCCGCAGTCGCAGGGCGGCCGCCCCGACCGAGGCGCGGTTGATGTCATCCATCTCGCCGCCGCGAAGCTTGTCGATCGCCACGCGCCCTTCCAGGGCAAGGGCGCGCTCCATGATCCGTTCTTCCGACATTTCCCCGGACAGATAGAGGACGGGAAGGCCGGCGCGTGCGGTCCGGAGGGCGATGGCGAGCGCGAGACTCGACTTGCCACTCCCGACGTCACCCGCCAGCACGACGAGATCCTGCCGTCGGATGCCGCCGCCCAGCAGGTGGTCAATCGAGGGAAACCCGGTCGGAACGGTGTCGCCCACCTCGCCGGCGGCGTTCCGGGAATCCATGCGCGACACCAGGAGTTCCGCGGGGGAACTCAGTCGGGCGCCGGGGACCGGCCGTTGGGGGGGCATGCCCGAAAGATAGGGGCTCGTCCCGCTTAGCGGGACGCAGCGGGAGCGGCGTTCCGGGCCGCCCGGGTCGCCCGCTGCACGGCGTCGGCGGCTTCGGCACCGGTGGTATCCCGTGCCGGCGCGATCAGCGCGTGCAGCACACCGGGAATGGCCGGCGCCCCTCCGTCGCGGATCTGCATCAGCGCGGTGGTGAGAGCGCGGCGAAGGGGCGGCGGCAGGGTGAGGCTGGAGAGCCGGGTCTCGAGCGCGGCGAGCCGCCGCCGCGCCGCGCGTTCGGGCAGCGGAGGGTCGAGCAGGTACCCTTCGGCCACCCGCAGGGTGAGCCATAGCGCATAGACCCCTTCCCGCCGGGGGCCGCGCACCGCCCCGTTCAGGACCTGCAGCAACTCGACGCCACTCGCCTCCGCGGTACTCACGCGATACTCCGCTCGATTTCCAGCAGAACCTGGGTTGGCAGGATGTCCTCCATGCAACGATGGTGTCCGAGGGGACAGTGTGGTCCGCCTTTGCTGCTGCAGGGGCGGCAGGCCAGGTCCCGCTGCAGTACGGTTGAGGTGGCGGCATACGGGAAGAACCCGAAGGCCTCCACGGTGGGTCCGAAAAGGGCCACCACCCTGGTACCAACGGCCGTCGCGAGGTGCATCGGGCCGGTATCGCCGGCGACCGCTACCAGCGATTGGCGAATCAGCGCACCGGTCGCCTGCAGGTCGAGTTCTCCGGCGGTGCTGGCGGCACGTCCCCCGGCGGCATCAACCACCGCCCCGGCCAGTTCCCGATCCGCTGCCGCGCCCACCACGACCGGCGCCAGTCCCTGGGCGGCGAGTCGGCCCGCCAGCTCCCGCCAGTGGCCGACCGGCCAGCGTTTGGTGGCATGGGCGGCCCCCGGGGCGAGCACAATCAGGCTGCGCTCACCGCTCAACTGATGCCGGCTGAGCCACTCCTCGGCCCGGGCCTCGGCGGCGGGACTGACCCAGAGCTCGGCGGGGCGTCCGTCGGGCCGGACATCCAGGGTGCTGGCGGCCTCGAAATAGCGCTCCGGCACCGGCACCTGGTCCCGGTAGCGCTGTTCCCGCCGGCGAATCAGGGCCTGCCGTTCCCGTCGCCGGGGATCGAAACCGTACCATGCGCCCGGTGCCAGCAGCCGCAGCATCCGGGTGCGGACGCTGGCGTGCAGGTCCAGCCGGTGGGTGTAGCCGCCTTTGCGGAGGGCGCGGGCCAGCGGCACGAGCGATTGTCCCCGGGTCAGTCCGATGACCTCGTCCAGGTGGGGATTGGCCGAGAGGAGGGGCGCCCACTCCAGTTTGGTCAGTGCGGTGAGTGTGGCGGCCGGATGGCGGGCCCGCAAGGCCCGGATCAGCGGCGTGATCAGCAGCACGTCGCCGAGGGACGAGAACCGGACCAGGAGGATGCGGGGGGAGCTCACAGTTCAATAGTAGGCACCCTCCGGTAGATTAGAACCATGCCACGTCCTCGCAGTATCCTGTGGGTCGATGATGAAGTCGAAAGTCTCTCATCCCACATCCTGTTCCTCCAGGAGCAGGGCTTCAGTGTCGAAAAGGTGGCCCACGGCGACGACGCCCTCGCCCTGCTGCAGCGCACCGCCTATGGGGTGGTCCTGCTGGACGAGCAGATGCCGGGGCGCCGTGGACTCGAGCTGTTCCGTGCGATCCGATCGATCGACCAGACGCTGCCGGTGGTGATGGTCACCAAGAGCGAAGAGCCGGCGACGCTCAAGGATGCCATCGGGGCGGACATTTCCGATTACCTGGTGAAGCCGGTCAACCCCCGCCAGGTGCTCTCGGTGGTCACCCGGATCATCGAAGGGGACCGGATCCGGCAGCAGCGGCTGTCGCGGGATTTCGTCACCCGCTTCCGGGAACTCGAGGCCCGGCGGTCGGGCCGGCTCGACTGGCGCGACTGGACCGAACTTGTGGTTGAGCTGGCGGAGTGGGAATTCCGGCTGGGACAGGCGGAGGAACCGGGCCTCTCCGAGGCGCTGCACGCCTTGCAGGTCAGCCTGCGGCAGGATTTTGCCCGGTTCATCGACCAGCAGTACGCCGGCTGGCTCCGGGGCAGCCGGGCCGACCGGCCGCCGCTGAGTGTGGACATCGTCCCCGAGTTCGTCGAGCCGGCGCTGCGGCAGCACGGCAAGGCGCTGCTGGTGGTGGTCGACTGCCTGCGGCTCGATCAGTGGGAGGCGATCCGCCCACTGATCAGCACCCGGTTCGACATCGAGACGTCCTATTACTTCTCGATCGTGCCGACCGCCACCCCCTTCGCCCGCAACGCGATCTTCAGCGGCCTGATGCCGCTGCACCTGCAGGCCCAGCACCCCGCCTGGTGGCGCGACCAGGACGAGTCCAGCCTGAATGCGCATGAGCATGAGCTGCTCGCGGCCCAGCTGGAGCGCCGCTATGGCCGCCATATTCCGGTCCGCTACGAAAAAGTCTTCACCGCTGCCGATGGGGAGTCGCTGCTGACCCGCCTGCCGTCCCATCTGGCGGCCGACGGCGTCACGGCGCTGGTCTTCAATTTCATCGACCAGCTCACCCACGGACGGACTGAGAACTCGACCCTCTTCGAGGTGGCCCGGGACGCACCGGCGCTCCGCAGCCTCACGCGAACCTGGTTCGAGCGGTCGGCGCTGTGGGGTGCGTTGCGTGAAGCCGAACGGCGCAACGTCCCCGTCCTGCTGACCACCGACCACGGCTCGATCCATTGTCACACCCCTGCGACGGTGTACGCCCGGCGCGACGCCACCGCCAATCTCCGCTACAAATTCGGGGAGGACCTGCGGACCCAGGATCGGGAGGCCGCGCTGGTGGTCGATGATCTCGCGTCGTACGGTCTGCCGCCGCGCGCCCCGGGCACCCGATTGTTGCTCGCCACCGGCGATCGCTTCTTTGTCTATCCGACCAAGCTGCGGGAATACCAGGCCCGGTATCGCGGGGCGTTCCTGCATGGCGGTGTGACGCCGGAGGAGATGGTGCTTCCGATCGCGCTGCTCACCGCGCGGCAGAGTGGCTGAGGCTGCTCGTGCGCGGCGCTCCACCGCGCGCTGGCTCTTCGCCCACTGCGCGCCATACCGGGGCCACCTGGCTCTGGGTGTGCTGGCCACCGCGGTGGCATCGGTGCTCGACGGCGTCACCCTGCTGCTGCTCATCCCGCTGCTGCGGCATCTCTTCGGCAGTGCCGGCGCACTGAGCGCCGGCCGCAACGACCTCGAGCAGCTGGTCGACCGGGTGCTTGCCCCCATCCTCAGCACAACGTCCGCCACCGGCGTCACCGTGCGGCTGGTCCTGCTGCTCTGGGCGGCGCTCCTCATCAAGAATCTGCTCACTTACCTCGCCAGTCAGCTGAGTGTGATGGCGCAGGAAGGGCTGGTGCGCGACCTCCGCACCCTGCTCTTCTCGCACCTGGTGCGGCTGGACCTGGGGTGGCTGGAGCGGACCCGCGGCGGGCAGGTGATTTCCCGCGTGATGCAGGACGCCGATCAATCCAAGCTGGCGATCAGCGCAGGGCTCGCCTCATTCGTCCAGAACCTGGTGCTGATCCTCACCACGTTGCTGGTGCTGGCGCAGCTCTCGTGGCAGCTCACCGTCCTGACGCTGGCGATGGCGCCGGCCCTGGTCGTCGGGGTCCGCAGCCTGCTCGCGCGGCTGCGGCGGCATGCCCGGGCTCGCGCCAATGAAGCGGGAGAAATGACGGCGACCGTGGCCGAGCGGCTGGCGGCGGTCAAGCTGATCCGGAGCTACGGCGGTGAAGTCCGGGAAGCGACCCGCTTCCGGGAGCAGGCCGACCGCTATCGCCGGAGCGTGGTGCGCACCCAGCGGTTTGCCATGATGACCAGTCCGATCAGCGAACTGTTCGGCGGCTTCCTCCTGGTCCTGCTGGTCGGGGCCGGCGCCTCCGGCCTGTTCACCGGGCAGCGGTTGTCGCCCGAATCGATGCTGGTGTTCATCATTGCCGCGCTGCGATTGATGGCGCCGCTCAAGGCCATCACCCAATTCCCCAGCCAGATGTCCATTGCCCTGGCGGGTGCCGAACGGGTGCGGGAGGTGCTGATCATTCCCGCGCCGGAGCAGGAACCGCCCGGCCTGCCGGAGGTGCACTTTTCCGAGCGCCTCACCATCGAGGATCTCTGGTTCCGCTACCCCGGCACCGAGGCCGATCAACGCTGGGTCCTGCGCGAGATTTCCTTCGAACTGGTTCGGGGCCAGACGGTGGCGCTGGTCGGCCCGAGCGGCAGCGGCAAGACCACCCTCGCGGAGCTGCTGCCCCGGTTGCGGGAGCCGACGCGGGGCCGGATTCTGTGTGACGGTGTGCCGCTGACCGACTGCAGCCGCGCCTCGATGCGCCGTCTGCTGGGATTTGTGGGTCAGGAGACGGTGCTGTTCAACGACACCGTACGGGCCAATATCGCCTACGGCCGGCCCGAGGCCTCACCGGAGGCGATTGAAGCGGCGGCCCGCGCCGCCAACGCCGATGGGTTCATCGCCGAGCTGCCTCAGGGCTACGACACGATGCTCGGCGAACGGGGGACCCGACTCTCCGGCGGTCAACGACAGCGGATCGCGATTGCCCGCGCAGTGCTCCGCGATCCTCCGATCCTGATTCTCGATGAAGCCACCAGTGCGCTCGATACCGAATCGGAACGGCTGGTACAGGACGCCCTCATCCGGCTGATGCAGGACCGGACCGTACTGGTCATCGCGCACCGCCTTGCCACGGTGCGGCACGCGGACCTGATCCTGCTGGTCGAGGATGGGAAGATTGTCGAACGCGGTACCCACGACACCCTGCTGGCCGCCGGCCAGCGCTATGCCCAGCTCGCGGGCAGCGGTACGCTCCCGCGCCTCGACGCAACGCCGCTAACTGTGCGCTAACGTGGCTCCCTATCATGGGATGCGCGCAGCGACCGGGTTCGCGCGGGGGGTTCAGCCGATGGCCCACCTCGGGGTAGATTCTTTGCCAGCACTATGACCCAACCTTACGCCGGACTCCGGACTCTCTTCGTGGCGCCCGTGGATGACGCGGAACACGCCCACAACGCGCAGCGCCGACGGGCACTCGAGCGGCTCGGGTGCGTCGTCTCATCCGTTGATCCTGAGCACACTGGCTGGCTGGAAAAGCTGGTGCGTCGCGATTTCGACCAGCGGGTGCAGACGGTGCTGCAGCAACAGCAGCCGGACCTGGTGATCGTCAGCGGCCCCGACGTCCTGACGGCGGATGCCGTCGATCGGCTGCGGCAGCATGGCAAGGCGCGCTGGATCCAGGTCGTTGGTGAGGATATCGGCAAGCCGGATGACGCACATCGCCTCGCCATCGCCTACGACCTCGTATTTGTGGGGTCGAGCCGCGGCGTGGAGGTGCTCGACCAGCATGGGATCAAGCATGTCCACTACCTCGCCGTCGGCTGCGATCCCTCGGTGCACAAGCCGCTGAGCGCCCGTGGCCCGTTCCGGGCCAACGTGGTCTTCGCCGGCGCGGCGAGTGCCCGCCGAGAACGCTTCCTCACCGAACTGCTGGAGTTCGGCCTTGCCCTGTGGGGACCGGGGTGGCGCAAGACCGGTCTCAAGGATTATTGCCGGGGCGAGCTGCCCAGTACCGAAGACTTCGTCCGGGCCTACGCCGGGGCGACGGTGGCGATCAACGTGCACCGGGCCGGCCCGGAAGATCGCGGCGGCGATCCGACCGGCGTGAATCGTCGGACCTTCGAGATGGCCGCGATCGGAACCACCCAGGTGGTGGACCAGCGCGCCGACCTGGGCCGGCATTTCGAGGAGGGCAGCGAGGTGCTGACGTACACCACCCCCGAAGAACTCAAGGGGCAGGTGAAGCGCGCCATGCAGGAGGACAAGTATCGCGAACGACTGTCGGCGAACGCCCGTCAGCGCGCGTTGCGCCAGCACACCTACATGCACCGCATGGCGGAACTGCTGAAGATCGCGGTCGGCTAGACCGCCCGCCGGCCCTCAGGCAGGGTTCCGGTCGCCAGATACGCCTCGTAGCACCGGACATATTCCGCCGCCATCGCCGTGTGACTGAACCACCGCTCGGCACGGGCACGACAGTCGGCGGGCCGCTTCTCCGCGATGGCCGGCAGCCGCGAGACCAGCTCGTCGACGCTCTCGCCCATTTCAGCCACCTCCGGCGCCAGGATTTCCGGGAGCGCGCCGCGTCGAGTCCCCAGCACCGGCGTTCCGCTCCACAGCGCCTCAATCAGCGTCAGGCCGAAGGGCTCGTCCCATTGCGCCGGCATCCAGAGCACCCGCGCGCCCGCGAGCAACTCGGCCTTTTCCGTACCGTCCACCTCCCCGGCAAACTTGAGTCCCCGGCTCAGGCTCGGGCGCCAGCCGCCCGCCACGATCAGGCGTCGCTGGGCCAGGCGGGCTCCTTCGACCGCGAGTTGCCATCCCTTGCTGGAGTGGAGCCGGCCGAGGAAGAGGTCGTAGTCGTCCTTGGTCTCGCGGTAGATGAAATCCACCGGGTCGAGCCCGTTGTACACGAAGGCGGTGGACCCGTGCCGCATCGCATGATCGGCACTGACATAGATCGTGTTCGGAGGACGGGTGGTGCCTGGGGCGGTGGTGCCTTCGAGGGTCCAGACCCAGGGGCGTCTGGGCGGGTGCTTCAGCGGGAAGAAGCTGTGGACGATGTCGCTGTCGGGCGGGACGAAGGGCGACACATCGTGGGCGGCGTCGCGCAATCTGGCGGCAGGCACCGGGACGAGACGCGCCTCCGGAATCCGGGTGCCCGGGGGCGCGACCAGGGTAACGTCATGGCCCAGCGCCGCCAGCCCGCGCGCGAGGGCCACCACGACGCGCTCGGTGCCGCCATAGCCCTTCACCGGCAACCGCGTATGATGCACCAGCGTGATCCGCATATCTTTCGCGCGCTTTCTTCCGATTCGGCGGCTTCCCGTCCATGCGCATTGTCGGCTGCACCCTCGTCTCGAATGCGATCCGACTCGACTTTCCGATCGTCGAAGCGATCCACTCGATCCTGCCGCTCTGCGACGAACTCCTCGTCAACGTGGGTCCGTCCGATGATGACACCCTGGCCTGCATCGAGGCGATTCGCGATCCCCGCGTTCGGATCATCCACGGTACCTGGGACCGCGCACAGGGCGGACGATTACTCGCCAGTGAAACCCAGCGCGTGCTCGATGCCGCCCGCGGCGACTGGGCAATCTACATCCAGGCCGACGAGATCCTCGATCCAGCCGGCGTCGAGCCGTTGCGGGCCGCGCTGCACGCGGCGCACGGGGACCCGTGGGTGGAAGGACTGCTGGTGGATTTCGTGCATTTCTATGGATCCGCCGACTGGGTGGGGGCCAGTCGTTCCTGGTATCGTCACGAGGTGCGGGCGGTACGGCTCGGCGCGGAGGTGGTGAGTGTCGGGGATGCGCAGGGATTCCGGGTGGGGCCGACCCGCCGCCGGATTCGCGCCCGGCGCACCGGTGTCACCTGGTACCACTACGGCTGGGCGCGGCCCCTTGATGCGTTGCGCCGCAAGCAGGCGATGGACGATGCCCTGCTGTACGGCGGGGCGGGACGGCGCGACCCGCTGATGGAGCGGCTGCCGTGGGATGTCGGGCTGCGCCCGTTTGATGGCGAGCATCCGGCGCTGATGCGGGAGTGGATTGCGGCCCGCCGAGACGAGATGTCGACTGGCTTCGTGCCGCGGCGGTGGGATGCGCGGCGTCTGGCGCTGCTGGCCACCCTCGGGATCGAACGCCTGACCGGCTGGCGGCCGTTCGAGTACCGTAACTACGTGCTGGGATGACCCTCGCCCGCCAGGATGTTGACGACCCGGTGGGCATAGGTGTGGCTGGTCAGCGCATGGGCTCGCCCGGCGGCGGCGATGCGACGGCGCCCTGGCCGGTCCGCGAGGTAGTGCCGCGCCAGCTCGATCGCGTGGGCGCTGTCCTTGTACCACAGGACATGCTCTTCATGCCGGGCCAGCGCTTCGACGCCGTCGACATGCTCACCGAGGAAGAGACCGCCGGCCCCGAGTACCCGCCAGATCCGGTTGGAGGTCCCGCCTCGCGTCTCGAGCCGCTGCTCCGGCAGGGCATCGACCCCGAGCGAGATGCTGGCGCCGCCCACGATCCGGGCGAATTGGCGGCCTCGCACCGGTCCACCTGCGATCGGGACCTCGGTCACCCCATCCCAGTTGGGTCCGCGCACCTGCAGGCGCACATGGCGGGCGAGATCGGCGAGGATCGGATATCGTCGAGGATATTGACCCGAGCCGATGAACGAGACGTCGCACCGTTCGTTCGGGGTCGCGGTGGTATCGGGCCGGTCAATGTGGACGTCGAGTCCCTGCGGAAGGAAGAGTGCTTCGGCGGCACCCGCCTGGCGAAAGGCCTCGACCTGATACCCGTACGTCGCGAAGACGCGGGGGACCATCCGCCCGAGCGCGACGACCGGGGCCGGGAGGGGAGCAGCGGCGTCGAAGTACCACAGGGCCGACGGCTGGCGGGGCAGGAGGGCACGCAGCGTTTCTCCACCGGCGGAGACGGCGCGGCGGGTGCACAGGATGAAGTCGGGACGGAAGTGGTCGACCTGCCAGCGGATGACCCGCGGACTCCACGGACCGAGCATGCGGCGCCATCCCAGCGCATCCACCACGGTCGCGGTGTGGCCCAGGGATCTTGCCGCTCGTGCGATCGACGCTTCCGTGCGATAGCGACCGCCGGCACCGAGAATGAGTATCCGCATGTCTGAGGCGGAAGGTATGCGGGTTTTGCTGGCGCTGCACCAGGGCGGTGGCTCCGGTGCGGTGAATTCGGTGCTTCGTATTGCCCTGGGCCTGGCCGCACGCGGCGTACAGGTGCGCCTCGTCTGTCCGCCCGCGTCGCCCATCGAAGCCGAGGCCCGCGCCGGTGGACTGGTCACGGTGCCGCTGCCGCTGGCCCGTGGCGGACGGATCCGGAACGCCCGGCTCCTGCGGCAGGCGCTGCGCGATCACCCGGTCGACCTCATCAATCCGCACGGCTCACGCGATCGCGAGGCGTTTACCTGGATGCGCCTCACCGGAGGATTGCCGGCCCCGCTGGTGCTGTCGCGTCGCTCCTGGCCCCGCAGCACCTGGCTCGAGGCGCGGTTGGCGGGCTGGGCGGCGGACCGCATCACGGTCCTGACCGAACCGATGATCGCACCGCTGGTGCGGAGCGGCATTCCGGTCCGCAAGATCGCGGTGGTGCCCAACGGGGTGCTGCTGGACCGAATCGATCGCCCGGTGACGCCCGCGTCGCTTGAGGCGTGGCGTGCGAGGATCGGATGGGATCCGGGGCGGCGTACCATCGGGATTGTCGCGCGACCCAAGGATCAGGCGGTGGTCCTCGCGTCGCTGGCTCTGGTGAAGACGCCGGTCCGACTGGTGCTGGCGGGACTCGATGGTGCCGCGCTGGACGCCCCATTGCCGCCAATTCCCGAGCGGCACGCCGTGGTGCGACTTCCCTTCGACCCGGAGGTGCGACCGCTGTATGATCTGCTCGAGATCGTGCTGCATCCCTCGCGCTGGGACGCCATGCCCCAGGCAGTGCTGGAGGCGCTTGCGCTGGAGAAACCGGTCATCGCCTCCGATGCCACCGGCAATGCGGTGCTGATCCGGCACGAGATCGACGGGCTGCTGGTCCCGCCGACCGATCCAGAGGCCTGGGCCGCCGCGCTGCAGCGCCTGCTGGACGATCGCGCCCTGGCCGCTCGACTGGCCGCCCGAGGGCGACGGCGCGCCCGGGAGGATTTCCCCTTTTCCCACACGATTGATCGAACACTCGACGTGTATCGCGCGGTGCTGAGCGAGGTCTCACGACCACGATGAGGTCGTTACTCCTGGCCCATGACTTCCCGCCCATGGGCGGAGGGATCGCCCGGGCGCTCGGCGCGATCGCGCGACCGGATGTGCTCGCCCCGCTGGTCGTCAGCACCGGGCGGATCGCGGGCTCTGACGCCGCCGATGCGGTCGCGGGCGTCACGGTGGTTCGCGCCCCGGTGGCGCACAACAGGCTGCGCACCCTGCCAGGCATGCTTGCCTGGTGCCACAGTGCGGACGCCGTGGCGACGCGGCTGCCGCTGGACTTCGTCTGGGCCGGAAACCTGAAGCCCGCTGGCTATGTGGCGCGGTGGCTGCGTTCGCGGCGCGGACTGCCCTATGGCATCTTCGTCTACGGTCTCGACCTGACCCGCTTGAGGGTGCAGGCGGAGCGCTCATCCCGCAAGCGGCTCGCGGCGCGCACCATTCTGGGCGGCGCCTCCGCCATTGTCGCCATCAGCCGGTGGACCGCCGACCAGTATCGCGCCCTCGCCGAGGTGCTCCGGCTCCCCGACCCGGAGCGTCGACTGCACACCGTGCCGCTCGGCATCGATCCCGCCCAGTTCTCTCCGACCGGTGACACCGAACCGCTCGGCCCCGGCCGCTGGCTCCTCACCGTCGCCCGGCTGTTGCCGCACAAGGGCATCGACACCGCCATCGCCGCGCTCGCCCAGCTCGGGCCTGAGTACGCCGACGTCCGATATGCCATTGCCGGAGAGGGTGCCGGCCGCGCCCGGCTCGAGGCGCTGGCTGTGGAACATGGCGTCGCCAATCGGGTGCGTCTGCTCGGCACCGTCCCGGATGCGCGCCTCCCCGGGCTCTATCGCGCGGCCACGCTGTACCTCGGGTTGTCGCGGGAGGATGGGGTCGAGGCCGAGGGGTTCGGGCTCTCGCTCGTCGAGGCGCAGGGGTGTGGCGTGCCGGTGCTCGCGGGTCGGAGTGGGGGAACTGCGGATGCCCTGCGCGACGGGGAATCGGGCTGGCTGATCGATCCGCATGCGCCAGCGGCAATTGCGGGCCGGGTGCGGGCGCTGTTGGCCGATCCGGCGAGGCTGCAGGCGGCGGGGCGCGCCGGTCGGGCGCTGGTGGAAACTCGGCTGAACTGGGTGCGGGTGGGGGCGGACCTCAGGCGGGTGATGGCGGCGGCGCGAGCCGGGCGCTGATCGCGTAGGTCGGGCAGTGCCGCACGTAGGCGCCGTCCAGCGGAGACCACGACTGCAGCGGTTCCCGCACCACCGCCCGACCCGCGCCATTGAGGGCGAAAATGTCCGGCGCATGCATCACACAGGCGCCACACCCGCAGCAGAGTTCGGGGTCGACCCGCACTTCCACGACCCGCCGTGGGTGAATGCCGACCGACAATGTGTCGAAGTCCGGACCGAGGGCATCAAGGGCATCGAGCGTGGCACGATAGCCTTCCTCGAACAGTTCCCGCACGTGGCCGAAGCCGAACATCGAGATATGCTCCACCCGCGGATGGACCAGGACCAGGGGCGGGCTGGTCCAATATCGCAGGCGGGTTTCCTTCATCGTCTGCATGACGATCTCGAGGCCACGGATGTAGGTGGCGGCGAAGCCCTCATCCTGGATGTTGTTCCGCAACGAGCTGGTGCTGCCGACATCCACCGCGAGGACCGGCCCTTCCTTCTGGGCACCGGCCATGGCCACTGGCATGTTCTCGGTGACGGCGCCGTCGACGTACCAGCGCCCTTCGATCTCCCGGGGCGGGAAGATGCCGGGAAGGGCGCAGGAGGCGAACACCGCATCGGCAACCCGCGCATGGCGGAGCCCAGGCAATCCCCACAGCACCTGCATCCCGGAATTCAGCTCGACGGTGTTGATGAGCAGGCGGTGCGGCAGCTGCTCGAAGGTGATATCGCCCACCAGGCTGGTGATCAGCTGGTCCAGTGGTTCGCGGCGGTAGATGGCCGGGGCCCGCATCCGCTTGAAGGCCATGTCGACATGGGCTACCTGGAAAATGTCGCGCCGGCGGACGGCCAGTCCGCGCTCGGTCATCTCCTGCAACGACATGCCCGATGCCCAGGCCGCGGCGACCAGGGAGCCCATGCTGCTGCCGACGACCACGGACGGCACCAGCCCGCGCTCTTCCAGGGCGCGCAGCACGCCGACGTGGGCCAGCCCTTTGAGGCCGCCGCCGCTCAATGCGAGAGTGAATGGTGCGGAGAAGCTCATGAGAGAGTCAGGGTGATTGCCGTTGTCATGAACCTAGAGTAACATCGGTCGAGGGGCGAGGGTGGAGTTGCCGGGGGGGGAAGTCACGAGTCGCGAGTCCGCGACCTCCGGTACCTCGACTCGTGACTCGTGACTCGTGACTTGTGACTAACATCTCGACCCTCGACTTCTCGACTCCCCCTGCCCCCGCCCCAGTGACCTACAACCTCGCCCAACTTCGCGCCACCGAATTCCCCTGGACGGCTGACGCGGTCTATCTCGATCATGCCAGTATCGGTCCCTTGCCGGAGCGGACCAGGCAGGCGCTGGTCATGATGGCCGGGAAGCGGGCCCGCCCCTTCGAGATCCAGGCCGAGCACCAGTTCGGCGCACTGGCGCGGGGGCGGACACTCGCGGCTCAGCTGATCCATGCCGACCCCTCGGAGATCGCGCTGGCCACCAATACGACGTATGGCTTGTCGATTGCGGCACGTGCGCTGCCGTTTCGCCCCGGCGATATCGTGCTGGTGTCGGATCGCGAGTTTCCCGCCAATGTCTATCCCTGGAAGCGGTTGGGCGACCGCGGGGTGACCATGGAGCTGGTCCCCACCACCATCGAAGGCTGGCCCGATGAGGCCCGCCTGCTTGAGCGGCTGGAGGATCCGCGGGTCCGCTGCCTGGCGGTGTCGCTGACCCAGTTCTCCAACGGCTATACCGTCGATATCGCCCGCTTTTCGGCGTTGACGCGCGCCCGGGGACAGTATCTGGTGCTCGACGCGATCCAGGGCCTGGGGCAACTGCCGTTTGATATCCGGGAGACCCCGGTCGACATTCTCGCCTGCGGCGCCCAGAAATGGCTGCTTTCTCCCTGGGGCAGTGGCTTCCTCTATGTCCGGCAGGAACTGATCGGGCAGCTGGATCCCGCCATCGCCAGCTGGATGTCGTTCGAGGGGACCGACGACTTCACCACCCTGACACAGTATCGGGATGACCTCCGCGCCAATGCCCGCCGGTTCGAACTGATCACGCTGCCGTTCCAGGATTTCGTGGCGATGAACCAGTCGCTCGAGCTGCTGCTTTCCCTCGGCATCCCCGCCATCGCGGACCATCTCGCTACACTGGGCGCGCCGCTGCTTGCCTGGGCCGAGCGCCAGGGGGTGCCGGTGACCTCGCCACGCGGCGCCCGCGGGTCGGGTATCGTTTGTCTGGCGCCGCCTCGGCTCCAGGAAAGCCATCATGCACTCCGGAAGGCGGGGATCTTCTGCAGCCTGCGCGAGGGAGCGATCCGGATCAGTCCGCACTGTTACAATACCGTCGACGAGATGCACCGCGTCACCGAGACACTCGACTCCTTCCGGTAATCCATGGGCACTCTGCTCGAGCAATTGACCGCCGGCTACGGCTTCAGCAGCCCCGCCATCACCCTGGGTGCGGCCCTGGAAGGCCCGACCATCCACCAGCAGCCGCTGATCCGCGTGCCGCTGGCCATGATGAACCGGCACGGCCTGGTGGCCGGGGCGACCGGGACCGGCAAGACCAAGACGCTCCAACTGCTGACGGAGCAACTCTCGGCGGCCGGCATCCCGGTTTTCGTGGCCGACATCAAGGGCGATCTCTCAGGGCTGGCGATGCCGGGCCAGGCGAATGACCGGATTACCACGCGGGCCCGGGACGTGGGCTGGACCTGGACTCCGGCGGGGGCTCCGGTCGAGTTCGTGAGCCTGACGGGCGGACCCGGGGTGCAGCTGCGCGCCACCGTGGCCAGCTTCGGCCCCCTCCTGCTCGCCAAGGTCCTCGGGCTCAACGAGACCCAGACCAGTGTGCTCACCCTGATCTTCAAGTATTGCGACGATCAGCAGCTCCCACTGCTCGACTTCAGCGACCTGCGTGCGGTGCTGCAGTTCCTCACGGAGGATGCGGGAAAGGAGGCGCTGGCGCACTACGGCGGGATGTCCGGGGCGACGGTCGGGGTCTTGTTGCGGAAGATGATCGAACTCGAGGTCCAGGGGGCGGAGAAATTCTTCGGCGAACCGGAGTTCGATGTGCGGGACCTGCTGCACGTCACCCGCGACGGCAAGGGCGTCATCACCTGCCTGGAACTGAGCGACGTGCAGGACAAGCCGCGGCTCTTCTCCACCTTCATGATGTGGATGCTGGCGGAGCTGTTCCAGACCCTGCCCGAAGCGGGCGACCTCGCGCAGCCCAAGCTGGTGTTCTTCTTTGACGAAGCGCACCTGCTTTTCAACGATGCGTCCAAGGCGTTTCTGGAGCAGGTGGAACAGGTGGTGCGGTTGATCCGCTCCAAGGGAGTCGGGGTCTACTTCGTCACCCAGACCCCGAAAGACGTCCCGAGTGACATCCTGGCCCAGCTCGGGAATCGGGTGCAGCACGCCCTCCGCGCCCACACGCCGGACGACGAAACCGCACTCAAGGCGACGGTCCGCACCTTTCCCAGGACCGAGTTCTACGATCTGGCAGAAACCCTGACCTCGCTCGGCATCGGCGAGGCCATCGTGACGGTGCTGGATCCCCGCGGGGTGCCGACGCCGGTGGTCGCGACCAGGCTGATCCCGCCGGCGTCCAGGATGGCTCCGCTCACTGCGGAGGAGTTACAGGCGGACATTCAGCAGTCGGATTTTCTGGCGGAGTACGGCAAGGCGGTCGATCGTGAGTCGGCCCGCGAGATGCTCACCGCGCGGCTGGCCAAATCGAAACCACCGGTCGAGTCGCAAGTGCCGGCCGGAGCCGGTCCGGCGCCCGCTGCCCCGAAGGGCCGGACCGGGATGTCGACTGGGGCCAAAATCGGGGCGGCCATTGTGACCGCGCTGGGAACAACCGTGGCGCGAAGGGTCGGGCGCGAGCTGATGCGCGGTGTGCTCGGTATGCTCGGGGCGAAGCCGAGCCGAAGCACCAGCCGCACCCGGTGGTAGGTCCTACTTCTTTTTCACTTCATCTTCCTTCAGGACCATCTTGGCAAACACGAAGACGAGGAACGCCACGATCAGGAAGTTGATCAGGGCGGCGAGCGCCATACCGGGCTGAAAGTGGAACGGCCCGACGTCCCACTTCGCTTCCTGCCAGTTCCCTCCGGCAGATGACAGGATCGGTGCCACGAACGGCATCAGCAGGCCGTCAGTCACCGCCTTGACCAGTTCGCCCGCCTTGCTGCCGATGATCACACCGATCGCCAACCCGATAACCGAATACTCCTTCAGGAACTTCATGAATTCGCCGTGCATGCGATCTCCTGGAGACAGTGGAACTGGGGCGATGAAGCGAATGGTTTAAACCGAAAGCGATGGATCAGCTTCCCACCGCGCTATTCTGCAGTAGCCACATACCCACCTACCCGTACCCCCGTACCCGCGTACCCGCGTACCCACCTACCCCCGTACCCCCGTACCCACGTACCCGCGTACCCACGTACCCACGTACCCCACCTACCCACCCACCACCAGCAACGCATAATTCCGCTTGCCCTTCTGCAGCAACAAGTACCGGCCCGCCAGCAGGTCAGCGGCACCGAGTGACCGGTCGCCATCCGCCTGTTTGCCATTGACCGAGAACCCCTTCTGTTCCAGCCCGCGACGCGCCTCACCTTTGGACGCGGCGAGCTTGGATTGCACCAGCGCATCCACCAGCGACAGACCGGCGAAGCCCTCGGGGGCCAGCTGGGTGGTCGGCACCTCGCCGGAGAGCACCGCGAAGACGCCCGCGTCCGCCGTGCTCAGGTCCAACCCGCCGAACAGCAGCTGACTGGCCTGCATCACGCTGGCCGTCGTGGCGGCGCCATGCACCCGGGTGGTCACTTCGCGCGCCAGCCGGCGCTGCGCCGGCCGCTTGCCGGGATCGAGCGCCTGTTCTGCCATCACGCCGGCGATCTCCTCCAGCGGGAGGAAGGTGAAGAAGTTGAGCAACCGAGCCACATCGCGGTCATCGGTGTTGAGCCAGAACTGGAAGAACTGGTAGGGCGACGTCCGGGCCGGATCGAGCCAGACATTCCCCTGTTCGCTCTTGCCGAACTTCCCGCCCGCCGCCGTGGTCAGCAGCGGGAAGACCAGCCCATGCGCCTGGCCTCCCTCGGCCCGCCCGATCAGTTCCGTGCCCGCGGTGATGTTCCCCCACTGGTCGCTGCCGCCCATCTGCAGTTCGCACGCTTCGGTGCGGAACAGGTGCCAGAAATCGTAGGCCTGGACCAGCATGTAGCTGAACTCGGTGAAGGAAATGCCGGTTTCCATCCGGCTCTTCACCGAGTCCTTCTGCAGCATGTAGTTGAGCGTGAAGTGCTTGCCTGCGTCGCGCAGGAAATCGAGCAGCGGCAGCTGGCGCAGCCAGTCGGCATTGTTGCGGAGTCGGGCTCGATTCGGGGCCGATCCGAAGTCGAGGAACTGCTCCAGCTGCTGCTGGATCCGGCCGACGTTGTGGTCGACCTGCTCGCGGGTGAGCATGGGGCGTTCGGCGCGCTTGCCGCTCGGGTCGCCCACCATCCCGGTCCCGCCACCGACCAGCACGATCGGGGTGCCGCCCGCCCGTTGCAGCCAGGCGAGGCCCATCACCGGCACCAGGTTGCCGACGTGAAGCGAATCGGCGGTGGGGTCAAATCCGACGTAGCCGGTAATCGGTCCCTTGGCCAGGCGGCCGGCGAGTTCGGGGGTGGCATCCTGCACGAAGCCGCGCGCCTGGAGGTCGTCAAGCCATGTTGCCATGGCGCGAAAGCATAAGAAGGAACGGGGCATGAGGTAAGGGGTGCGCGGCGGGCCTCCACTCCCTCTCACCTCGGCTTCCTCCCCGACTAGATTGGGGCATGGCGTTCCAACCCCTCACGATCCTGCAGCGGTGGTGGTACACCCCGCGCGTCCGCAGTGCCTTCATCACGACCATACTCGCGCTCGGCGCCCTCGGTGGCGGCTTGCTCTATGGTGCCTGGAATCGGGCCTGTGCCAACAATGCCTGCCCCTCCATCGCCAAGATCACCGGCGTCTGGGACCCGGCGCAGGCCTCCAAGGTGTATGCCGCTGATGGCCGCTTGATTACCGACCTGGGTGAAGAGCGCCGGACACTGATCCCGGTGAACCAGGTCTCGCCGGCGGCGATCGCCGCGTTCGTGACGGTCGAGGACAAGCGGTTCTACGAGCATCACGGGGTGGACTGGATCCGCGCCTTCGGGGCAGTCAAGACCGGCATCCTCGCCGTCATGGGCCGCGGCCGCCTGCAGGGGTTCTCGACCATCACCATGCAGCTGGCGGGTAACCTCTTCCCCGAGGATATCGATCGCCGCGACCGCACGCCCCGGCGCAAGCTGCGGGAAATGCACGTCGCCTTCGAGCTGGAGAGCCGCTTCTCCAAGGACAAGATTCTCGAGCTCTACCTCAATCAGATCAATCTCGGGAACGGTGCCTTCGGGGTCGAGGCGGCCGCCCAGCGCTACTTCGGCAAGTCGGCCCGGGACCTGAACGTGGCGGAAGCGGCGACCCTGGCCGGCATCCCCCGGTCGCCCACCCGCTACAATCCCCGCCGCAATCCCGACTACTCGGTGCAGCGCCGCAACCTGATTCTCGACGTGATGGCCAGCGAGGGCGTGATCGGCCGGGATGAGGCGGAGCGGTGGAAGGCCTACCCGCTGCTGCTGTCCACCCGGTCCGATTTCAGCGAGGTGGCGCCCTACTTCACCGAGTATGTGCGCCAGCAGTTGCGCACCCGGTTCGGCTCGGAGCTCTATCGCGGTGGGCTGCGGATCTACACCACGATCGACCTCGATGCCCAGCAGGCCGCCGAGCGCGCCCTGACCCGGCAGCTGGACGACATCGAACGGAATCACCAGCGGTACGGCAAGTATCCCCGGGCGACCTACAGCGATTACCTGGAGAAGCGGCCCGATGATGCCGATATCCCGGCGCAGTCGCCGTACCTGCAGGGCCTGGCCATCGTCCTGGAGGCCCGGACCGGCAAGATCCTGGCGATGGTCGGAGGTCGCGATTTCAACGACAGCAAGTTCAATCGGGCCATCCAGGCGTTGCGGCAGCCGGGTTCCACGTTCAAGCCCTTCGTGTACACCGCCGCACTGCGGGCCGGCCATCCCTGGTCGGAGATTGTGGTGGACGACGGCCTGAGTATCGAGACGGTCCCCGGAGATCCACCGTGGGAGCCGCAGAACTACGACAGCCGCTTCAAGGGCCCGATGTCCATGAAGGAAGCCTTCTATGACAGCCGGAACATTCCGGCGATCAAGGTTGGCATGGAGGTTGGCCCGCAGGCGGTGATCGGTGAGGCGGCCCGTTTCGGCTTGACCACCAGGATCCCTCCGTTCCCCTCGGTCTATCTCGGCGCCGCCGAGGTGAATCCGATCGAACTGGTCTCGGCCTACACCGCCTTCGCGACCATGGGGACCCAGACGGCGGCCTACGGCATCGAGCGGGTCGAGGACCGACAGGGCAAGGTCCTCTGGCAGCCCCGCCCGCGCTCGGAGGTGGTGATGGATTCCGCCCTGGCCTGGCTGATTCTCGACGGGCTGCGTGATGTCGTCCGGCGGGGAACTGCCGCCTTTCCGGTGGGCAACCAGTTCAAGATTCCGGCCGGCGGGAAAACCGGGACGACCAACGACTACACCGACGTCTGGTTTGTGGGGTTCACCCCCGATCTGGTGGGCGGTGTCTGGATGGGGATGGATAAACCGCAAAAGATCATGGACAACGCGCAGGGCGGCCGGCTTGCGGCCCCGGCCTGGACCTCCATGATGAAGGAGATCTACGAACGGCGACCTGCGCCTGCCGCCTGGCCTCGGCCCAACGGCTTGACGATCGCCGAGGTGGATCGACAGACCGGCGGCCGGTTCACCCCGTTCTGTCCCAAGGACTCGCTGGAGGTCGTCTCCTATCTTCCCGGGACGACACCCACGCAGTTGTGTCCGGTCCACAACTTCATGGGGCCCGGCGCGACCACGAGTAATCCGTTCAACCAGCCGCGGTGACGATACCCCTCCGACGGTACACCGCACGCTGGGTGCTGCCGCTGGAGGGTCCCCCGGTGGATCGGGGCGCGGTGCTGGTCGGCCACGATGGACGCATCGAGGCCGTAGGTCCCGAGGTCGAGGTTCCGGCGCCATCCGGGGTCCCGACCACACCACTCGGCAGGGCGGTTCTCCTGCCCGGGCTCGTCAACAGTCACACCCACCTGGAACTTACCGGTTTGGACGGCGGTCTCGTCGAAACCGATTTTCCCGGCTGGATCCGTCAGCTCATTGCACGCAAGGCGGCACGCGCCCCTGCGGAGGTCCTCGCAGCAGCCCGTCAGGGCGTGCAGGCGTGCTGGGCCCAGGGCGTCACCACCGTCGCTGATACCGGCGATTCGGGGGCCGTCATCCAGGCGCTGGCCGAGCTGGGGGGGAGTGGGATCGCGTACCACGAGGTCTTCGGGCCCGATCCGCGACTGGCCGATGCCCAGCTGGCACAGTGGATCGGACGGCTGGGAGAGCTGGAGCAGTTCACCGGGCCGCGCATTCGGTTGGGCGCGTCACCCCACGCGCCGTACAGTGTCAGCGGTCCGCTGTACGCCATGGTGGCGGCGCATGCCGAAGCGGCGGGGCTCCCGATCGCCGTACATGTGGCGGAAAGCGAGGACGAGTCGCTGCTGCTGGGTCACGCGACCGGCGGCTTCGCGCGGATGTGGGAGGGGAGGGGCATTCCCCTGCCCGACCTGCCCGGTCGAACGCCCATCGAATGGCTCGATGCGCATGGCGTGCTGGGGCCGGAGACGCTCTGCATCCACAGTGTCCGGGTGCAGGCGGGCGACCTCGACCGGATGGCGGCGCGGCGGGTGGCGGTGGCCCACTGCCCTCGCTCGAACCACGCGCATGGCCACGGACCGGCGCCGCTCCGCGCCATCCTTGATCACGGGCTCCGGGTCGGGGTGGGCACCGATTCGGTCGCCAGTGTGGCGCCGCTGGATCTGCTGGCCGAGGCCCGGGCGGCGCGGGTGCTGGGCGGTCTGTCGGGGGAGGCAGCGCTGGACCTGATCACCCGGGGTGCCGCCCGCGCCCTGGGATTGGACCGGGAGATCGGAACGCTGGTCCCGGGAAAGTGGGCCGACCTGACGGCCTTCGAGTTGCCGTCGAAGGTTGACGCCGAACCACTGGTGGATACCCTGTTGTCCCTCACACCAGAGGCGCTTCGACTGACGGTGGTCGGTGGGCGGGAGGTTTTCCGCCGGACGCTGCAGGGCCAGCAGTAGAGTCGGGCAGGGAAGGCCACGGTACGGGACAGCGATCCCGTCGCCCGCCAATCCTCCCGCTGTTTCGGTGATGACCAACGAGGGGCGGCACCCGCTGCCCTGGACACTCTCTCCGGAAGGTGCGACACGATGTTCAAGCTCCACGGTGTGCCCAGGCCATGAAACTGCAACGCCACGCTGTGATCCTGCGCCTGGTGCGCGAGAAACGGATCGAAAGTCAGGATGGCCTCCGCGAAGCGCTGGTCGCGGAGGGCATCAACGTGACCCAGGCCACCCTGTCGCGCGATATCCGCGAGCTCGGGCTGGCCAAGCTGGTAGATCCCCAGGGTGGGTTCTACTACGCCAACCCCAATGAGGGCTCGCTCCGCCCCGATCTGGCCCAGATTCTCCCGACCCTGCTGGTCAGTGTGGAGGGCACCGGCCCGCTCCTGGTGATCAAGACCGTCACCGGCGGTGCTCCGGCGGTCGCTGCCTCGCTCGATCAGGCTGGCTGGAAGGAAATCATCGGGACCCTCGCCGGGGACGACACCCTGCTGATCATCGCCCGCAATCCACGGGTCCGGGTCCAGCTGGAGGCCCGTCTGGCGGCACTGTCCAAGTAACGATCATATCTCGACTTGCGCCGCCTGACGGGGCCCCGTTACGATTGACCGGATACCGGCGATTCAGGAGACCACTGGTGCGTTGCCTGGCGTTGAATGCGTCTTTCGAGCCGCTCACGATGGTTCCGGTGCGGCGTGCCCTGCGATTGGTGATCGAGGGGAAAGCGGAGATCGTTGAGGCAGAGGGGATCGACGTGGTGCGCAGTGAGCGCCTCGTCCTCCCCAAACCGGCGATCATACGACTCGTCAAGTTTGTCCATGTGCCCCGCCGTTTCCGCCGTCAAGTCACCAACATCTTCCTCTTCGCCCGCGACCACTACAGCTGCCAGTATTGCCTCCGGTCACAGCACGACCTCCGGCCCCGCGAGTGCCTGACCCGGGACCACCTCGTGCCGATTTCACGCGGGGGCAGCAACGAGTGGACCAACGTGGTGACCGCCTGCTCCACCTGCAACACCCGCAAGGGCAATCGCCTGCCGGAAGAGTGCGGCATGCACCCGCACACCAGTCCGCATGAGCCGCACTTCGTGCATCTCTCGTGGGCGGTACGCCGTCTGACCCTCACCCAGGCCAAGTACATCCGGCTGTTCTATGGTCCGGAAGCACTGAAGGCACTGGGAGGGAAAGAGGTAGCGAAGGGGATGGTGCGGTAACCGGGGGCTGAAGCCCCCTCTCGGCTGAACGGCCTATCGCTGAAGCGATACCTTCGGCCCGCCTGGCAGCCTATTTCACCTGAAACGACGCCGACCTTCCGCTCAGGGTGGTCTTGGGCAGTCCCGCGAGTTGCAGCGCCAGACGCCTGGCTCGGTCGGCCAGGCTGCCCCCGCCCCCGCCGGCAATCTCCCCCCGAATAACCTTGTTGAACTCCTCCAGGTCGGAATCCGAGAGCGTCTGGACGTTCAGCGAGGCGGCGTAATAGTAGGTGCCACTCTCAGGCGGCTTGAGCGAAATCGCATTGGGAAGCCCGAGCGCGGCGCCGAGCGTCCCTGGTGTCGGATAGATGTTGGTCTTGATGGGTCGCGAGGGTACGACCAGATAGACTGCGAACTGATCCAGCAGTGGCTGATGCCGGATCACGATGCGCCATTCGATCTGGCTGACCACCGCGTCAAACCACCCCTCCCGCGAGCGCCACAACTCCAGTCGATAGCGCAGCTGAACCGGCAGACCCTGACGCAGTGCTGTCAGCCAGGGGGTATCGACCATCAGGTTGAAGGTCCGGACCCGGGCGCCGGTGCGAGCCGAATCCGCGAGGACCTCGAGCCGGACCGTGTTATCCTGGGCAAACACGGGACGGGTGAGGCCGCCCAGCAGCAGGAGGCTCAGGGTGAGGAGGCGCCGCAGGCGGGCGGCGGTCCCTCGATGCTGGCGCCTGTCGCCCGGCGCCTGATGTCCCGGAGGTGGTCCCACCGTCTCAGAACCGGCGCTCGAGTCGAAGGTACACCCGGATCGGCTCGCCATCGGTCAGCGCCTTGGCCACGTACGCCGCGACGCCGCCGGCATCGATGCCCACGCCGACGTCTGCCTTCCACTCATCCAGGGAGCGGAGCCGGTTGCTCGGCACCCTGCCTGGTCCGTCCCCGGCGAGCCATGCCGAGCCCGCGTTCCCAAAGATCACCAGCTCCGGATCTTCGAATCCGATGAACCGGCTCAACTCTTTGTGGTCCGGATCGCGGACCGTGTATCCCGCCCGCAGCCGGAGTCGGTGCCGGAACTCCGCCTGGGTGATGAGGGCCCGGTCGCACAGTGCCGGTCGGGCCGGGTCGTCGAAACCGATCGGCGCGCAGGTGATGGAGCGGAACCCGTACCCCGGCAGGAGATCGAGCCCGCCGAGGGAAAGTCGCCGCTGCAGCGGCAGAGGATCACCCGAGATCCACCCCGCGCTCCACAGGCGGACATTGAGCTGGGCGTCCCGCGACAGCCGGTTATAGCGCCGGGCATCGAAGGTGAATCGGTTGAAGGCGTAGCCGCTGGTGGGAATGCGGCTTCGGATGGTCGAGGGCAGGCTGACGGGGGCGGCGTCGTCGCTGGTGGTGTGCTCCACGCTGCCCCGGATCCACCAGCCGGACGACGGTTCGTCGGACGAGTTGCGGCTGTCGTACTGGGCGTTCAGGCCGAGGATGGTATAGTGCCCGTCGTCGATCAGGGGATTGGGGCGCCATTGATTCTCGTTCCGGAAGAACGACCAGGGATCATTGGCGCGTACCGATCCCTGCTTCTCGTACCGCCCACTCACGTCAACCCGGAACCGCCGGGTGAAATAGTTGTAGGCGCTGAGGCTCACCCCTTCGCTGCTGAAGTAATCGCGGTTGTCGCGCTGAAACAGGGCGGCGTTCCACCCGATTTCATCCTTCGGCAGGGTGTGTTCCTCGATGCCGGCAATCACCGAGTAGGTGCGGGCGCCGATGCCGAATCCCCGGCTTCCCTGGAATCGCCAGTCGGACCGGATGATCCACCCCAGGTCGCGCCGGAACGGGGTAGGGTCGGGCGCGGTCCGCAGGATGCCGCGCAGGTCGAGGCTGGCGCGGGTGCCTGGCGACACCCGCCACTCAAAGGCGGGGCCGAACACGATGCCCAGCCCTTCAATGCGATTGTAGGTCTGGGTGGTGGACAACCGGATGGTGGTCTTGATCTCGCCGGTCTGAAAGCTTTTCGTCGCGGTCGCGAAGTCGCCCAGCGGTCGGCGCCGTTCGCGGACCGACAGGGACCCATCCGACATGCGCTGCAAGGGGGCGGCGTCCCAGAAGACCCGGCGTTCTCCCTCATGAATGCCGCCCGGCTCCACCGTGAACAGCCCGCCGGCCACCAGGACATCGCCCAGGACGCGGCCACCCGGGAGGATGACGACATCACCATTGATGACCGTCAGCGGCCCCTGTACCGCACCGGCAATGCGGACCTGCCCTCGAAAGGCGACCACCGGGCCGGTCACGGTCGCGCCCCGCGGCAGGATGAGGCCACCCGTCAGCTTCAAGGTGCCCGAGTCCGCCCAGGTGGCCAGCAGCTCGGCGATGATTGCCTGGGGAATGCCGGCGAGGGTGGAATCGTCCTGCGGGGCGTCGGGGTTGATGACGATGACGCTGTCCTGCGCCGCCACCGCGGAGGCTCGGGCCAGCGACAGGCACAGCAGCAGCGTCAAGGCCGGCAGCCACCGCGGCATCAGGGATCGGCTATCGCTCGGCAACCGGCTCTCCGCGGGCCGCGAGGCCCAGGCGCTTCATCCGGCGATACAGATTGGCGCGGTCGGTCTGGAGCAGTCGCGCCGCTTCGGCCACGTTGTGCTCCGCCTGACGCAGCGCGGCGCCGATCAGCTCGCGTTCATAGTTGTCGAGCGCGTCGGTCAGCGCGATCGTCGGATCGACGGCGGGCTCCGGGCCCTCGGCCGGGCCGCCCACCCGACGGCCCACACCGCCCCCGATCGGGAGCACCATGCGGACCTCGTCCGGCCCGATCGTCTCCCCACCCAGGATGCCCAGCCGCTCCACCAGGTTGGCCAGCTCCCGGATATTGCCCGGCCAGCGATACTGGGCCAGGAGCACCAGCGCGTCCGGGTTGTAGTGCTGCGGTCGCCCCGGGCGGGTCCGCTGGGCAAGGTGGGCCACCAGCGCCGGCAGGTCCTCCAGCCGCTCGCGCAGCGGCGGCAGATGAATCGGAAAGATGTTGAGCCGGAAGAAGAGATCCTCCCGGAACCCGCCGCTGTTGACCGCCTGGTCCAGCTGGCGGTTGGTGGCGGCGATCACCCGCACATCCACTTTGGTGGGCTGTTCCGCACCGAGCCGCTGCAGCACCCCGGTCTCGAGGGTGCGCAACAGCTTGGCCTGGGCCTCGAGGTTGAGGTCGCCGATCTCATCCAGGAAGAGGATGCCGGTGTCCGCCAGCTCGAAGCGGCCCAGCCGCCGCTCGGTGGCACCGGTGAACGCTCCACGCTCATGGCCGAACATCTCCGATTCCACCAGCTCGCGCGGAATCGCCGCGCAGTTCACCGTGACGAACGGCGCCTTGGCGCGGCGGCTCGCGCGGTGGATCGCGGCCGCCACCAGCTCCTTGCCGGTGCCCGATTCACCCGTCACCAGGACCCGGGCATCGGTGGGGGCCACCTGGCTGACCAGCAGCCGCACCTGCTTCAATGCCGCGCTGGTCCCCACCATCTCGTCGCGGGTCTCGAGTGCCTGCCGCAGCGCCCGGTTCTGGTTGCGGGTGCGGCCCAGCTCGAGCGCCGATTGCAGGGTGACGAGCACCGTTTCGGGGCTCAGCGGCTTTTCGATGAACTGGAAGGCACCGAGCTTGGCCGCACGCATCGCGTCCGCCAGTTGGGCCTTCCCACTCATCATGATGACGGGAACATCACTGCCGCGGTCGCGGATCTTCGCCAGGGTGTCGAGACCATCCGGACCGGGCGGCATCATCAGGTCGAGGAAGATGGCGTCGGGGTCCAGCTTCTCGAGGGTGATGAGACCGGCGGTGCCGTTCCCCGCCTCCTCCACCAGAAAGCCCTCGGCACGCAACAGCGCCGCCAGCATGCGGCGGATGTTGGCTTCATCATCGATGATGAGGACGGTCGGCATGCCCTAAGATAGTGGCAGGGCGGGGGTTATCGGAGGGGCGTGAAGGGCGGAACGGGGAAGAGGGAAGAGGGAAGGGAAGAGGGAACGGGGAAGAGGGAACGGGGAACGGGGAACCGGGTGGCGACTCGGCCGTCATTGCGAGGAGGCCGCTTGCGGCCGACGAAGCAATCCCCCGACCTCCGAGCCGTTCCCCGTTCCCCGTTCCCCGTTGTCCTACCCCTTCACCCTGTGCCTCGGCAGCGTCAGCACGAAGGTCGCTCCGCCACCGGCGGTCTCCTCGTACCAGATCCTGCCGCCATGGGCTTCGACGGTCTGCTGCACCAGCGCGAGTCCGAGGCCGGTTCCCCCGTCCTTCCCGGTCACGTACGGCTGGAACAGCCGTTCGCGGATGGCAGGCGGCACGCCGGGGCCATGATCGATCACCCGGAGTTCGGCGCCGTTCTGGCCGAGGGGAGCGCAGCGCAGTTCCACTTCTCCGGTCCCGCCCGAAGCCTCGACCGCATTCCGGAGCAGATTGCTCACCGCTCGACGCAACGGCTCATAGTGCCCTGCGATTCGGGGCGTGGTGGGATCGAGGGACAGGACCGGATGGACGGTCGGGGGTACGGCGGTCCGCGCCAGCTCCGCCAGCAACTCTCCGAGATCAACATCGGCTGCCGGTCCTTCGGGCAGCCGGCCCATCTCGGTGAACTCTGCCGCGAGCTGCTCCAGTCGGGTCGATTCCGCCTGCAGCACTTCGAGCGACTCCTTCTGTTCCGGTCGCGCGGAGCGGGTGAGCTGGGCGACCGCAAACCGGATGGGGGTGAGCGGGTTTTTCATTTCATGTGCCACCCGCCGCGCCACCTCGCGAAAGGCGCGCAGCCGTTCCCCTTCCATTTCCCGCGCGCGGGCTTCTGCCAATCCGCTGGCCATGCTGCGGAGCGCGCCGCGCAGCGCCGCGAACTCCGGCGCGCCCCCCTGGGGATCATCCTGTGGCAAGGGCTCCTCGCGCCGGATATGCCCAGCCCAGCCGATCAGTTCCTCGATCGGCCGGCTCAACTGGCGCGAGAGATAGCCCCCCAGTCGCACCGAGGCGTAGAGCACCACCGCACCGATGGCGAGGATGATGGCGGCGAGGACACCGGCATACAGCGAGGCCTCGGTGTCCTGCCGCTTCACCCGGGAGATCGCCTCGTTGAGGGCCCGGGTGTGCGCGGCGAGTGCCTTGCGCTCGGCGGGACGCAACCGGGTGGAATCGATCGTCTCGACCAGGGTGCGACCGGTGCGGGCCAGCGAATTGATCGCCTCCCGATTAGTGGCCACGGGACCGGCCGGTGGGCGCACCGCCAGCGCCCAGCCGACCAGGGCAATCCCGGTCGGGATCACACCCAGGAGCACGAGGGCGAGCAGGATTCGATTGCGAAAGGGCAGTGGCATCTAGGTGGTGGTAACTGGGGCCTGCCGACGGCGCAGCGCAAAGGCGAAGATGGCTCCCAATAGTACGCCGATCGCGGTCCCGATCCACTCCGAAAGCTGGGTCGGGGCCGCGCCGATGGTGTGGGGGAGCAGGGCGAGTGTCCCTGCTACCATTCCCCCAACGAAGAATAGAGTCATCGGCCGTGCCGAGCGGGCGAACCAGTACGCGCCGGGAAAAATCAGGAGTGCCAGCCAGATCGCATTGAGGACGATCCAGTCATTGTAGATGGAGAGTGGCAGTGGCAACATCGTCACCCAGCCAAGGCCGACGGTCAGGGGCAGGGTAGCGGTCGCGTCCCCGCTGCGGGCGTGCGAGGAGAGGGTCCAGTATCCCGGGGTAATGGAGGCAGTCACGGTCACGGTGTCCCCCGGCTCACTGCCGGGGAAAAAAGGCAAGCGCATGGAGAGTCCGCGGAGGTCCCAGGCATCGAACCGGGTCCGGATCTGGAACTGCAGGTCCCGCTTGTGTTGCCCGACGAACAGCTGTTCCTCCTGCGCACCGTCGTGCACTCCGAACATCGGAGCGGAGCGGCCCGGGCGCGGCCCGCTCACGGCGACGACCGTGATCCCCATGGCGCCCTGCGTCGATCGCCGCTTCGGAGGGGATTGGGCTCGTCCATTCGGGTCGGCGGCGGCGACCATCCCGCCACCTGCACCGAAAGGACCTGTCCCTCATACTGATCGTACTTCCCAAGAGTCGGCGGCGTACTGGCCGTACCAGCCCCTGCGTGGTCGGTGCTGGCGCTTCCGCCCAGACCGGTGAAGGCCAGTACTCCCAGCCAGCCGAGCAGGGCCAGCGGACCCGTAGCGCAGGCCCGTGCGGGCAGTCGGGTACAGGACCGTGCTCCAGGAGTGCAGCAGCCAGATCCCGATCGCGGCGCCGCCGGCATTGGTGAGGATGTCGCGCAGGCTGGGATCCCGACCGGTCAGCGCGAACGCCTGGGTCGTCTCAATGGCAATGGTGGCAGCGAGGCAGAGCAGAAATGCAGTGCGCGGCCGGGTCCAGTACGCGACGACCCATCCGAGGGGAATGAACAGCAGAATGTTGCTGAGCAGGTCCCGTAGTCCCTGGTTGCCGCACCCCAACAGACAGAGAAACGGACTAGGCTCGTCCCCGGCGTATCGGACGGCGGAGTGAAGGGTGAGGGAGGCGACGAACCAGACGACCAGTACCGTCAGGAGACGCCCGACCCAGGCGCCGTGCAAGGAACGCAGGAGTAGGCATATCAGGAGCGCGCGCGAGAGAGGAGATGGTTGGAAGACATCTGGGTGCCCGGGATTCTCTCCCCCTTGTGGCTTAAGCGCAACAGATCTCTATCTCACTGTGGGTCAACATGCTACGAGGCACCGCTCTATCTGGTTGCCGTGCCTTAACCTAGATAGGCATAGCTTCGGCCGCCGGCTTGGCCCGAGTCCTGCTATTCCGTCCCTTAGTGGCGACCCTTCAGTAAAATGGTTCGCTGGGATCACATTCTCGAGGACGGTCCGACTTCACGCATGCAGGCGATACCTCTCCCTCCGCGCTGGCCCGCAAGGCACCTCTTCACCGTTGATCTGGAGGATTACTTCCACGTCAACGCCTTTGAGGGCTTTGTCGATCGCGCCCGCTGGGATCAGTATCCGCTGCGTCTCGAGGAGAGTACCGTCCGTCTGCTGGATTTGCTCGCGGAGCACCACTCCACCGCGACGTTCTTTTCGCTCGGCTGGGTTGCGGAGAAGCTCCCCCAGTTGGTACGGCGAATCGCCGAGGCCGGCCACGAGGTGGCCTCGCATGGATACTGGCATCGCAAGGTGACCACCCTTTCCCCCGAAGCATTCCGCGAAGATGTCCGGAGCGCCAAGGCGCGGATCGAATCAGTGACCGGCCAGCCCTGCCTTGGATTTCGCGCGCCGAGCTTCTCGATCCGCCCCGGAATGGAGTGGGCCCTGGAGATTCTGGTTGAGGAAGGCCACCGGTACGACTCCTCGGTCTTCCCGATCTCCCGTCCCGACTACGGCTACCCGACCGCGCCGCCATTCCCGGTGATGCTGCACAGTCCGTCCGGGACTTTGCTCGAGCTGCCGCTGGCCACGACCCAGGTTGCCGGCCTGCGCCTGCCCGCCGCTGGCGGCGGATACCTGCGTCAACTGCCCACGGCGCTGATGCGGAACGCCTTCACCGAGTGGGGCGAACTCGGTGTCTCGGCGGTCCTCTATATTCATCCTTGGGAATGCGATCCGCAGCAGCCACGGCTGCCGTGCGGGCTCGTGACCCGGATGCGGCATTATCGGAATCTCCACCGGACCATCCCTCGGCTCCGGTCGATGCTGGATCAATTCAAGTTTACCAGTGTGGCCGACCGATACCGGGAAGTACTGGCCGCGGATTCGTCGCCAGAGCGAGCCGAGCTATCGCGCCCCCAACCCGCCGCATGAGTATTCCTGTTCTCGATGCACCTATGACACCGTTGCCCCTTCCAAGTCCCGCGGTGGTGTTCTGTGAGGTGGAAGGCGGCGCCGTGCTGCTTTCAACCGTGGACGAAACCTACTACGGACTCAATCCGGTTGGAGCGCGGATCTGGACCCTGCTCCCCCCCGCCCACGGATCACTGGAGTCCTTATGTGAGGCACTCGCGGGGGAATATCCCGATGTGGATCCGCTTCTCTGCAGGACGATGTGCTTGATCTGGTTCTGGACCTGCGGCAGAACGGCCTGGTGACATGAGCCGCACTATTGCGGGGCCCTCGCTACACTCGACCCGTTGAATTCTGCACCACCGCCTGCTTGCGCGGGCCAAGTTCCTGCCAGCCACACTAACTCATTGCATCAACATTGATTGCACTGCCGGTCGTTGCCGCGCTCGCGAGGCCTCAGCTGCCTCGAAACGGCATCTTTCCTGCCCTATGTCGAACGGTACGATCCATTCTCCCGTCTCGTGCCTCGGGTTGGCCCTGCCATGTCCAACACAGCGGCTAAGCTCACTCGGCTGACGGGCCGGGAGTGGCGTGACCTCGGGCGAGCCAAACTCGCGCTGGCCCGGGCGCTTCTGCTGCTGCGTACCTCGGCGAAGGGCTCGCTGCTCGCCCCGTCGTCAGCGCTCTCGGCGGCTCCACTGACGCCCGAGCAGCGGCGGCGGGCCAGCGCGATCGGATGGGCCATTACCCGCGCGGCGCACTATGGCTTCGTGCGGCCCAAGTGCCTCGCGCGAAGCCTGGCGCTGCAGCAGATGCTCGCGCGGGAAGGCATCGAAGGCAGTCAACTGCACCTCGGAGTGCGTCCCGTCGGGGATTCGTTACAGGCGCACGCCTGGATCACGCTGGAAGGGCGGGTTTTGGGAGATGAGGCGGCATTTGTAGCGGGCTTCACGGAGCTGCCGGGAACCAAAGTGGCGCACCTTCTGTGAGCGCCGTGGCGGCGATCCTGGGCGCACCACAGCCCCCCGGCGGGGACTCGGCGAGTCGCGCAGTCGTGGCCCAGCTGGCGCCGCGGGGCCGTGACCTCACCGGTGAATGGGCCGGGGACGACGGCCTCATGGTGGTGCGGCGGGAGGCGTGGGAGCAGTCACCCGATTTTTCAGGCGACGTCCTCGTGCTCACCCTGGAGCACCTGGTGGTCGTGGCGGATGCGACGCTCTACTATCGCGACGCGCTTCGGGGGACCCTCCAGGCCGCGGGGATCACGCCCGGTGGGGACACCGCGAGTCACCTGATCGCGGCCGCGTATCTCGCGTGGGGGACTGCGGGCGTCGATCGGCTCGAAGGTGATTTTGCGTTTGCGGTATGGGATCGCCGTGAGCACCGATTGATCGCGGCCCGGGATCTCGCCGGTACCCGCCCGCTGTTCTTCGCCTGGACCGGGACGCAGCTGGTCCTGGCATCGCGCCTCTCGGCGGTGGCGGCCCATCCTGCGGTTTCGAACGAGCTGAACCTGGTGGCACTCGCCGAGATTGTGTCAGGCGCGGCCAGCATGGTGGCGGAGGACACCGAATACCGTGCTATCCGGCGGGTACCGGCGGGGCACCGCCTCGAATGGCAGCCTGGGCGGGCGCCGGTCCTCCAGCCCTTTGGTCCACCGCTGTATTTCGACCAGGGGCGGGGTGGCAGCGCGGCCGATGCAGCCGCCGAGCTTCGAGAGGTCCTGGGCGGGGCGGTGCGCGAGCGGATGGCCGCCGTCGAGCCGACCTCGGTGTGGATGAGCGGCGGGTATGACTCGCCCGCGATCTTCGCACTGGCGCGGACCATGGCGTCGAGTCATCAGCGGGTTGTGCCGGTGTCGATGAGTTATCCCGAAGGGGATGCCGGGCGCGAGGATGAACTGATCCAGTCCGTCGCCGATTTCCACCAGCAGGCGGTGGAGTGGGTGGCCATTGGAGATGTGCCGGGCCTGCCGGATCCGGCGGGGTGGGCCCGGCGGCGGGATGAGCCATTCGCCCATCCGTACCAGGAATGGAATCGGGCCCTGGCCCGTGGCGCCCGGGCCGCCGGTGCTCGCATTACCCTGACGGGAAATGGCGGCGACCAGTTTTTCAGCGTGTCGCCGGTCTTCCTGGCGGACCTCTTCCGTGCGGGGCGGTGGATTACCCTCGGGCGTGAGGCCCGGGCGCTCGGGATGGCGCGGCCGAGGGCCTATCGGGAGCTGTTTCACTGGGCTGTCCAGCCCAACCTCCCGGCGCCGCTGCAGCGGCTTGCTGCCGGCCTGCGTAGGGGGCGCCCACTGCGGGCCCATCCCAGGCTCAGCTCCCCGACTGGTTTGCCGATGCCGGGCGCTGGTCGCGGGTGTTGCTGGACCGGCAGTGGCACTATGGGGTTCGCCGGCCCGGTGAACGAATGAGCTCGGCTGAGAGCCAGTGGTACCTGCGTGCGTCCTTTGGAATGAGGGTCATGAGCAGCGTAGCGGATTTTGCCATGGGCGAAGGGGTGGAGACCCGCTCCCCCATGTATGACCGACGGGTACTCGAATGCATTGGCCGCCGGCCCCGTCAGGATCGTTTCGCGGCGGCCGAATCGAAGACGCTGCTGCGGGCCGCGGTGCAGGGGCTGCTTCCGGCCGCGCACCTCGCCCGGCGGGCACGGCGCACCGGGCTGCCAGGCGGCTACCTCGCCCGGGCGCTGCCGCCGGTGCTGCAGGAGTGGTGGAACGGGCTGACAGGCGAGTTGCGCCTGGCGGAGCTGGGGCTGGTCGATCCAGGTCGGCTGCGGCAGACATTAGCCCGGTACCTGGCGAACCCGCGTTGGGAATCGGGACGCGGGGTCCAGGTCTTCGATGTCCTGTCGGCCGAGTACTGGTTGCGCTCACGGGATGCCGTTGGATCGGCGAATCTGCCTACCAGGATCTAGATCCTCTTTTTCTTGGCCCAAGGCTTGCTTGGGTACGTAGCGTCGCGATCGACGCCTGGCCATTCGCCAGATGCTTTAAGGTTGTTTCTTTGAGGGAGGTGATTGAGTGTATCAGCGTCCTCAGCTTCAGCGGTTCGGGTCGTTGCGTGAACTGACGCAGGCCGGTTGGAACGGCGATAACGATGGCTTTTTCATCAAGATCGCCAGCGATGGTCAGCAGGGTTGCGGTTACTTGCCCAGTGACTGGACCCCTGGCTGTTCGTGAGTGAAGCGGGATGCGGGGGGGCCATCCGGCCCCTTCGCTCCACGCTCTCTCTACGGTGTTCGGTATCGCGCGTTCGGCCAGGTACTGGCCTCCGAGTTTTCCATCCCCGAATTGAATCCGGCCGATCCGGCCGAGCCCGCCTGGACCATCCAGGAGGGTGAGCAGCGCGTCCGTAGCGCTACCGCAACAGGTGTAGTGCTCGGGGCCGAATTTCTCTACGGTGAATTTTCGGCCTTTCTGTCAAAGGTTGAGGCTGGCTGGCGGGTGGTTGTCGAAGACACCGGCGAGTTCGAGATCTCCACGGATGGTCGCACGATCACCGCCCATCGGTACCCCGATGGAACGTGGGAATTTCTCCGGGCCCATCTGCTGGGGAGGGTCCTGGCGACCAGTATGCACTTTGATGGACTTCTGGTGCTGCATGGCAGCGGGGTCAGTTACCCCTCCGGCTCCATTGCTTTCCTCGCCCCCAAACACTCCGGCAAGTCCACCCTCGCCCTGACCCTGACGCTGGCCGGCGCCCGCCTCGTCACCGACGATTCGCTGCCGGTGGTGCCGGGCGAGCCTCCACTGGTCTGGCCGGGCGTCCATAGCCTTCGCCTCCGGGGCGACTCGGCGGAGCAATTGGCGGGGGGGCTCCCCTCGACGCAGCGGCGGGACGGCAAGTATGTGCTCAGCGATCTGCCGGAGGAGCGACTGGAGCAGGCGCCGACCCCGTTGCGCGCGGTTTACCTGCCGGTCGGCGCAGAGAGCCTCGCGACGGGTGCCAGTGTCGATCGACGTCGGCGGAGCCCACCGCTCGCGGCGGCCGCCCTCGTGGGCCAGAGCAAGATCCCGCGGATGCTGGGAGCGTCAGAGGGGCCAGAACTGCTGCGACGTGCGGTGCGGGTAGCGTCCCAGATACCGGTCTACCAACTTCCAGTGGTTCGCGATCTCAACCGCCTGCCCGAGGTCGCGGCACAGATCGCCGCCTGGCATCATGGCACATCCGCGTGAAGCTTCAGGCGGCGCTCCTCCTCCCCATTCGGTGCTGATGGATCAGCCTGCGCTGCAGGTCGAGGCGATCTCGAAGAGTTTCCCGGTGCGGCGCTCACTGCGTGAGTCGCTGCGTCGTCCGGCAGGAGCGCCGCGACTCAAGGCGCTGGACGGCCTGTCCTTCGACGTGGCTGAGGGTGAGTTCTTCGGCCTGCTCGGTGAGAACGGCGCCGGCAAGACCTCGCTGTTCCGGATTCTGTCGACCCTCGTCCTCCCCGATCAAGGCACCGTCCGGGTACTGGGCGTTGACCTGGCCCGCGACCCGGCCCAGGTCCGTCGGCTGCTCGCGCCGGTGCTCGTCAGCGAGCGCTCCCTGGCGTGGCGACTCTCGGCGGTGGAGAACCTGCGGCTCTATGCCGCGTTCTATCGGTTGCCACGGGGTGAAGTGGAGCGCCGCATCGCCGACCTGCTGCAGGTCGTTGGGCTGACGGATACCGCGGCCCGGATGGTCGGTACCTTCTCCTCGGGCATGAAGCAGCGCCTGATGCTGGCCCGTGCGCTCCTGGCCCGCCCGCGCATCCTCCTGCTGGACGAACCGACGCGCAGCCTCGATCCGCTGGCAGCACGCCGGTTCCGCCAGTTCCTCAAACAGGATATCGGTCGGGGTCAGGGGTGCACCGTCATCCTCGCGACCCACGACCCCGATGAAGTCCGGGACCTGTGCGATCGGGTCGGCGTGCTCCATCGTGGCCGACTCGTGGGGCTCGGCACACCGGAGTCGCTACCATGGAGCTCGGGTATCATCGATACCGCCTCGTATCCAGCAAGCTGGCGCATCCGGCGATCGAACAGCTGGGGGCCGCCGGGATGCGCCTGGGGCCGGTCCTGGAGATGGCTGACGGGTGGGGCGCACGAGAACTTGAGCTCCCGGTGGGCGAGCGATTCGGCCGGCGTCCTCACCGGGCTCCAGGCCGCGGGGGTGACCGTCTCGCGCTTCGAGCGGGTGGAGCTGCCGCTCGCCGAACTGCTCGAGCGCGTGGTGTCGCTCAAGGCGGGCCAGCATGCGTGAGCTCTGGGGAATGCTCCGGGCCGGGTGGATTGGCGCGCTGAGTTACCGCATGAATCTGGTGTTCTCCCTGTTCGGGCTCGTGTTGATGCTGACGCCGGTGTACTTCGTGGCACAGGCACTTCAACAGGTCGCCGCCGATTCAATCCAGCAGGAAGGCGGCCACTACCTGGGTTTCCTGATCGCCGGTATCGCTCTGCTCTCGCTCATCCAGACCGCGATGTTGGGCCTGCCCCAGGCCATCGGGGCCTCCATCGGTTCCGGTACGCTGGAGGCGATGCTGGCCACATCGGCGCGCCTTCGGGTCTCATGCTCGGGATGATCTCCTATGAGTGCTGCTGGTCGCTCATCCGCGCGACGATCATGCTGCTGACCGCGCTTGCGCTCGGGGTGACGCTGCACGTGGCAAGTCTGCCTGCGGCGCTCCTCGCTCTCGTCCTCACCCTGGCAGCCTATTTCGGTATCGGGGTGGCGCTGGCCGGGATGATTCTCGTCTTCCGCACGACCGGGCCACTGGGCTCTGGTATGCTCGCCGCGTCCGCCCTGCTCGGGGGGGCCTACTACTCGACTGCCGTCATTCCCTCCTGGATCCAGCAACTCTCCGCCATCATCCCGCTCACCTACGGCTTGCGGGCGTTCCGTCAGGCGCTGTTAGGCGGGGCGCCGTTCCGGGGAAGTCGGCCCCGATATCGCCATGGTCGCCGGATTTGCCCTCGCGACAGTGTGTGCGGGCAGTCTGCTGTTTCTGGCGGCGCTCAACCACGCGCGGCGGGAGGGGACCCTTGGCCAGTACTGAGCCACGCCCCACGCGCTTCGGGCTCAGTCCCGAAGCCACCCTGCTGTTGGCGACCGCGGTGCGCGCAGACGCTCGACCCGTTCATTCGCTCACTCGCCGGGCCGCACATGGACTGGACCCGCTTCCTCCAACTCGTGGCCCACGAGCGGGCCGAGGCAATCGTTGCCCCGAGACTCGCGCGCGTGCAGGCCGACGTGCCCCCGGAGGCACTCGCCGAACTCAAGGCGATCGGCCACCCGGTCTGACCTACGCATGATGATGCTGAGCAGCCGGCTGGACGAGACGCTGGCGGCGCTCGCCCATGCGGACATC
>CAWBZM010000003.1:0-495421 GCA_963793205.1 uncultured Gemmatimonadales bacterium | reverse complement strand
CGGGCGGTCCTGCCGGCCGTCTTCGTCGGGCTGCTGCTCTTCTGTGGCGGCAGTCTGTTCGCGTTCTTTTTCCTGCTGCCGCAGGCGCTGCCCATCCTGTTCAGCTTCCAGAGTGAAGGCCTGGAAAACCTGATCACCTTCTCGGAATATTTCAGCTTCGTGACCCAGCTCGTCCTGGCCATGGGACTGGCGTTCGAGCTGCCGCTGGTGATCATCATGCTGACCGCGCTGGGGCGTCACCACGCCCCAGCACCTGAGCCGGTTCCGCCGCTACGCCATCGTGCTCGCCGCCATTGCGGGTGCGGTGCTCTCCCCGGGCACCGATATCCTGTCGATGCTGATGATGACGGTCCCGATCCTGCTCCTCTACGAAATCGGGTATGCCGGGAGCTGGGTGATTCACCGGGCCCGCCGCAAGCGGTTGCCGACGGTCGCCGGCCTGTTGGTGCTCCTGTCCGTCGCCCTGCCGGGCCGGGCCGACGCGCAGCGACCGGTGCCCCCACCGAGGGCACCGGCGGACACCAGTCAGGCGGCCCGGGACAGTACCCGGGCCGACTCCACTCGACGACCCAACGAAGCGGTAGACACCGCGACCGCCCGCCGCCTCGGACTTCCCACCCAACCCAAACACGCCTTCGCCCCTGACGATTCCGTTCTGACCGCGCTGCTTGAACGGGAGGGGTATCAGTACACCCGCTTCCGGTCCGATTCCGCGATCCTGTTCGCGGGGACCCGGCGGATCGAACTCCGGGGCGACGCAATGACGAAGCGGGGCGAGACGGTGCTGGAGGCGGATTCGATTGCCTACCAGGAAGCGGATTGCGAAATCAACGCGGTGGGGCAGCCGGCGCTGTTCGACAAGGAAACCGTCCTGTCCGGCTTCGGGGGGATCCGCTACAACACCTGTATCCGGCGGGGAATCGTCTCGGACGCCCTGACCACCTTCAAACAGGGCAACTCCGACTGGTTCCTGCGCGGCAACCTGGCTCAGGACTCGAGCTCCGCCCGGCTGTATGCGTCACACAGCCAGATCACCAGCTGCGATCTGCCTACCCCCCACTATCACTTCTCGGCCCGTGAGGTGAAGTGGATCTCGAAGACCATCATGGTGGCCCGACCCGCTGTGCTGTACGTGCGGGATGTCCCGGTCCTGTGGCTCCCGTTCGTGTTTCAGGACGCCCGGCCCGGTCGCCGTTCCGGCATCCTGGTCCCGCGGTTCGGGCTCAATGATATCGTCCGTCAGAATCCCGGGTACAACCGCCAGGTGACCAATATCGGGTACTACTGGGCCCCGAACGAGTATTTCGACGTGACCGCCAAGCTGGACTGGTTCGCCAATCGCTACGTGGAGTACGGCCTCGCCGGGCAGTACCGCGTCCTGAACCGGTTCATGAGCGGCTCGATGGGATACCGGCGCCTGGTCGAAACCAGCGGCGCGCGATCCACCAACATCCGGTGGGACCACCGCCAGAATTTCGATCTCAGCACCTCGATCAACCTCAGTCTGAATTACACCAGCAGCGGCTTTGTGCAGCGGCGTAACGCCATCGACCCGCTGCTCCCCACCCAGCAGATCACCAGCTCGGCCAATTTCTCCAAGCGGTACGCCTGGGGCACGATCGCGCTCGGCGGCAACCGGCGGCAGAACCTGTCGGACAAGAGTGTGTCGACCCAGTTTCCCTCGCTGGCCGTCAGCCCCAAGCCCATCGACCTCTCGCGCAACGTCACCTGGTCCCCGGCGCTGACCGTCACCAACACCTTCGAGAGCAACTTTCCGATTTCCGGCGGCGTCCTCTCGGTCCTGCCGGACGGCAGCATCGATACCCTGGCGTTACCACCGATCGCCGGACCACTGCCGCCAGCTTCGCGACGCCACTGCGGTTCGGCGGCTTCACCTGGCCCAACAGCTTCGGGTACAACGACCGGAAGACCGATGGGCGCACCGTCCGAGCGGGGGCGGGGTGAAGGTGCCGGATCTCTCCACCCCGGATCCGACCGACTCCATCACCGTGAGCCAGGTGACGATCGGCGATTTCCAGAGCGAAGTGAACTGGGAGACGGGGATCAACCTCCCGACCGCCTTCCGCGGCACCTGGAAGCTCCAGCCCAGCGTCGGGATCACCAACACGACCAGCGGACCGTTCCTGCTGCGCAACGCCGCCACGGGCGGCGACTGGGTCGCCCAGGGGAAGCGGCTGAGCTTCGGGATTACCTCGACGCCGACCTTCTTCGGCTTTTTCCCCGGCTTCGGTCCACTGCAGCGCATCCGGCACAGTATCTCGCCCACCTTTCAGTACAACTACAGCCCGTCCGCCTCCGTGCCGGAGGAGTATGCCCGGGCCCTCGCCGGCCCCACCGGGACGCCGGTGTTCCGCAGTGACCAGGTCCAGCGCTTGAGTGTCGGGCTGTCGCAGAACTTCGAGGGCAAGGCCCGGAAGGCAGTCAACGATACCAGCACCAGCGAGATCGATCACTCGCGCAAGTTCCGGCTGCTGGGGATCTCGACCAGCGCCATCCAGTACGACTTCGAGCAGGCCAAGAAGCCGGGGCGCACCGGGTGGCTGACCGACGTGGTCTCCAACCAGATGCAGAGCGACCTGCTGCCCGGGTTCAACCTGAGCCTGAGTCACGACCTCTTTCGCGGGCCGGTCGGAACCGACTCCGCCAGGTTCTCGCCCTTCCTGCAGGCCGTGACCGCCAGCTTCGCGATCTCGGGCAATACAGTGCGATCGGTGCTCGGACTCTTTGGGATCGGCAAGCACAACGACTCGCTGCCGGTGGCGGGGACCAAGCCGCCGGCGAGCTACGTGGCGAGCCAGAGCGCCAATGGCCGGCCCCCCTCCTTCAACGGGTATGGCGCGGATCAGACCGTCGGGTTCGGGACCAATCGCAGTTTCAGTGCGAATTTCAATTACAGCCTGTCACGGCAGCGGCCCGAGTCAGGCGTAACCGCCACCGATCCACAGCAGAGCCTCGGCTTCAGCACCAGCTTCGCGCCGACGCCGTTCTGGACCGTGTCGTGGTCCACCCAGTACAACATCACCGACGCCCGATTCGAATCGCAGACTGTGCGGCTTGAACGGATCCTCCACGAGTGGCGGGCGGGGTTCAACTTCGTGAAGAATCCCAACGGGAACTTCGCCTTCTTTTTCTCGGTGTATCTCTCCGACCTGCCAGACATCAAGTTCGATTACAACCAGACCTCGATCGAGCGCTGACCGCGTGGTGCGCGCCGGCGGGCGGTTGTCCTCCGCTGTCCCACGGCGGGGACAACGCACCCCCGGGGCGATATCGGTAAGCCATTGCCCTGCATTGAGATAGAAGGCGATCTCCGGTCTGGCATCACGCCTGCATTTAACCGGGGTCAATCCCCTACCGGAGCCCCAGATGCGTCGTCTCCTGTTTGCTGTCCCGCTGCTGGCCCTCGCGGCCTGTTCCGAGAACCAGTATGTCGGACCCGGCGGCAGCGGCTCGGTCCAGACCCCAAGCAACCTCACCTACGTGGTGGAGCCGAGCGGCACACCGGGGGAACCCACCGGGATCCTGCTGCGCTGGGACTATGACAACGACGCCGACCTGGCCTCCTGGCATGTGTATTCGCGGGGCAGCACGAGCGAGTCCTATCGGCTGCGGGGAACCACGACGTCGAACAGCTTTCACGATGTGGGGATCCCCCACCTCCAGTACTATGTCACCGCCGAAGACCTCGACGGCTACGAGACCAGCCCGAGCAACGTGATCACCGTCGACGAGCGGCTGGCGCTCGACAAGCCAACCACCCTGACCAATACCACACTGAACCAGGCGGTCGCGCTGACCTGGACGGACAATGCGTTTCTGAATGCGCCCGCGCGCTTCAGCAGCTATCGGGTCTACAGCGCGTCCTACGACCTCGATGCCGGGTTGTGCGGGACCAACTGGTCGGTGGAGGGGAACACCGTCGCGCCGGAATTCATCGTCGGCGCGCTCACCAATGGTGTGCCCCGCTGTTTTGCGGTATCCGCCGTGAGTGTCGAAGGGTACGAGAGCCTCTGGTCGCCGATCCGCGCCGACACGCCCCGGCCGGACGCACGAAACATTGTGCTCTATGCCCGCCAGGCGCAGGACGCCGGCAGCGGATTCCGCTTCTGGCGTGATGTCAACGCGAATGGCGTGGCGGATCCGTCCGAGATCGGCCTGGTGCTCGCCGGCTCCTCGCCGCTGGCCGACTTCACCGTTGAGCGGGACGGCAGCAATACCCTGTTCCTCACCCCGGTGCGTGCCGGGACCGGCATCGCGCAGTATGGCACCACCCCGGTCGCAGATCTCACCGGGATCGATTTCGCCCCGGACATTGTGTATGGCACCAGCGGCATCGAAGCGCTCCCGGGATGGGGCTACGTGGTCGAGAGCAACGGGGGCGACGGGTTCAACCGCTACGGTGCCCTGCGGGTCACCCACGTCGGGCAGAACTTCCTGATTGTCGACTGGGCTTTCCAGACCGATCCCGGGAATCCGGAGCTGGTGCGGTAAGGGGGAGGGGTCGCAGCACGTCTGGCAGTCACGAGTCACGAGTCACGAGTCACGGGGCATCACCCTGTGGCTCGTGTCTGGTATCGGCCACAGGTGACTCACGACTTTTGGCATACCGGCCGCCCTCTTACCTTCACCCCATGCCTACCACCACGCTCGACGGTCGCTCCCTCTCCATTCCCCAGGTCGTCGCACTCGCCCGTGATCCTGCCGCGCGACTGGCGCTCGATCCGGCCGCCGTCGCCGCGCTGAGCCGAAGCCGGGCACTGGTGGATGCCGCGATCGGTCGGGGCCAGACGATCTACGGGATCAACACCGGATTCGGCAAACTGGCGAATGTCCGCATCGCCAACGACCAGCTGGACCAGCTCCAGATCAACCTGATTCGCAGTCACGCCGCCGGGGTGGGAGTGCCGCTGCCCGCGGACGTGGTGCGGGCGGCGATGCTGCTCCGGGCCAACGTCCTGCTGCGGCCCACCAGCGGGGTCCGTCCCGCGCTGGTGGAGGCACTGGTGGCCCTGCTCAATGCCGGGATCGTCCCGCGGGTGCCGGAGCAGGGCAGTGTGGGGGCCAGCGGCGACCTGGCTCCGCTGAGCCACATCGCGCATGGTGCTGATGGGCGAGGGGGAGGTGCTGCAGCTCGGCGCGCGCGAGGCGTCGGCGTGCCGCCGCTGCACTGGCGGCAGCTGGCCTGGCGCCCTACCGCTTCGCGCCCAAGGAAGGCATCAGCTTCATCAACGGTACCCAGGCCCAGACCGCGCTGCTCGCCCTGCTGGTCGCATGACGCCGAGGTGCTGTGGCGCACCGCGGTGGCCGCCGCCGCGATGAGCCTGGAGGCGCTCCGCGGCACGCCCACGCCGCTCGACCCGCGGATTCACGCCGCGCGGCCCCATCCGGGTCAGATCCGGGCCGCCGAGCTGATGCGGGAGCTGCTGGACGACGAGCGAGATCCGCGAATCCCATCGCGACAACGACCCCCGGGTCCAGGATGCCTACAGCCTGCGCTGCACCCCGCAGGTGCTCGGGGCGGTGGCCGATGCGATCCGCTTCGCCGCGCGAAGTGGCCGTGATCGAGCTGAACGCCTCGACCGACAATCCGCTCGTGTTCGACAACGGCGATGTGCTCTCGGGCGGCAACTTCCACGGCCAGCCGGTGGCGCAGGCGCTCGACTTCCTGGCGATGGCCCTGACCACGCTCCAGGCCATCGCCGAGCGGCGGGTGGAGCGGCTGGTCAATCCCGATCTGTCCCAGGGCCTGCCCGCCTTCCTGACCCGCGATCCCGGGCTCTCCTCCGGGTTCATGATGGTGCAGATCACCGCGGCCTCGCTGGTGGCGGAATCCCGTACGCTCGCCATGCCGGCGAGCATCGGGTCGATCCCGACCGATGCCAACCAGGAGGACTTCGTGCCGATGGGGATGGCGGCGGCCTCGAAGGCCCGGCGGATTCTGGCCAATGCCCGGCGGGTGGTCGCGGCGGAGCTGCTCTGTGCGGGGCCCAGGGGCTCGACTTCCTGCTCCCCCTGCGGCCGGGGCGCGGGGTCGCCACAGCTCCATCCTCGGGTCCGCGACGTCCTGCAGGCCGGGGTGGCGCCGCCTGGAGGAGGACCGCCCGCCGGCGCCCGACCTGGAGCGGCTGGCGCCGACCCGTCATAGCCGCCGGGGGCGAGCTGGACCCCGCCCCCGGGTTTGCCTTGCTAGCGTCCGCAGTCTGGGCCGGTATCTTCTAACTTCCCGTGCCACCATAGCGCTCCACCCTCTCCCCCGCCGGCCGGATGAACTTCGAGAAGCTGAAAGAATCGGCCCGCAAGTACGAGCAGAAAGAGGACTGGCGGCGGGCCATCGAGGTCTACCTCAAGGCCATCCGCGAGTTCGAGGCGGGGAACGATCCGAGTGCCGGATCTCTCGCTCTACAATCGGGTCGGCGACCTCTACCTCAAGGCCAACGAACCCGCGCGGCGGTCCAGGCCTACGAGCGGGCCGCCGATCTCTACGGTGAGCAGGGGTTCTACAACAACGCCATCGCGCTCTGCGGCAAGATCCTGCGGGTCAATCCCGGACGGATCCAGACCTACCTGAAGCTGGCCCACCTGCACGCCCGCAAGAACGTCGTCATCGAGGCCAAGAAGAACCTGCTGGAGTACCTCGAGCGGATGAACGCGCTCAACCAGCTCGATGACGCCTTCAAGGCGGTGAAGGAGTTTGCCGACCAGTTCCCCGGCAACAAGGAAATCCGGCTGATGCTGAGCGAACTGCTCCGGGCCGTCCTCGCGCAACGCGGAGGCCCGGGAACAGCTCGAGAAGCTGGCCAACGATCTGGAGGCCGCGCGGCGATACCGTCGGGGCCCGCAAGACGCTGATGCGGCTTCAGGCGCTGGATGGCGATGCAGGCGCCCCGACCCTCGCGCCAGCCGAGCCGGCTCGGCCGGCGGGACGCCGGGGTGGGGACCTGATCTTCCTCGATACGGGCGCCGACTCCTCCCGCCCCGGCGGGCGCCCGGCCGGTCCCGTCTCGCGGAAGACCCGTGCAATTATTCCGGACCTCCCGCCTGCCGCCGCTCCGGAAACGATTCCGCTGGTGGCCACCGGCAACGAACCGGAGGTCAGCGGACCGACGGCTCCCGCGGAGCCGCTGCCCAGTCTGATCGACGACAGCCCGCTGCAGATCGAAACCGCCAGCCTGGCCGACACCCCGCTCGAACTGGAGTCGCTGCAGCCAATTTCCGACGAGGCGCTGGTCGAGCTTTCGGGTGCGACCGAGGTCGCGCAGGCCGCGGGCTTCGAATCGACCGAATTGAGCGGCCTCGACACGGTGGACGTCGCTCCGATCGACGGCCTCGAGCTCGATGCCCCGGCGCCGGACTCCGTGGAACTGCAGATATCCACCGAGGGGCTGGACCTGGAGCGGGCCAGTCTCGATCCGGAGGAACTCGAACCCGCCCGGCGGAGCAGTCTCATCGTGCCGGAACCGGTCGACGTCGCGGACGAGCAGGATCCGATCGAGATCCACGTGCCGGACACCGCCGAGACTCCGATGGATCTGCTCGATCTGGATGTTGGGGTCGAGGCGCCACCGGAGTCGGAGCCGGAGTTCGTCTCGCTCGATCTCGATCCGGCAGCCGAAGGCTCGGACACCCTCGCGCTGATCGAGGGTGCGGATGCCTTCGCGTTGATCGAAGACGAGGCCTCCGAGGAGGCTCGGGCGCCACAGGAGATGCCCCGGCTGAGCGATTCGGTCACGTTCATCGACTCCGGCACCGTGGGTGGCCCGTCGATCGCCGACCTCGAGGATCGGGTGCTGGACGATCCGGATGATCCGGAGGCGCACCGCGCCCTGGGCGAGGCGCTGCTGGCCGAGGGTGATCAGTTCCGGGGTCAGGAAGAACTCGAGCTGGCGTTGGCCGGACTACGAGTCCCAGGAGGACTGGCTGCACGCCATGCGACCTCATCAACGAACTGATCCGGCTGGACCCGAACGGGGTCCGCTACCACCAGAAGCGGGTGGAGATCGCCTTCCGCAGCGGGGACCGCTCCCGGCTGATCGACGCGTATCTCGAACTGGCGGATGCGCTCCTCCGGGTCGGCGCGATGGACAAGGCGCTCGCGGTCTATCGGCGGGTATCGGAGCACGATCCCGGCAATCAGCGCGCCCTCGCCGCGCTCGATGCGCTGGCGACGCCCGACAGACGACATGCCGATGATCCGCCGCCTCCGCCGGTGGCGCCAGCTCCGGAGCCCGCGGAGACCCCCCACCGGTCGCAAGTCGCGCAAGCCGGTCCCGCTGATCCCGTCCCCGGGAGCCCGAGCCGTCCGGCGACTTCATCGACCTCGGCGCCCTCGTGATGGAAGAGGAAGCGGTGAAGGACACCCGGATGCGGGTGGAGGACGAGGAGCCGACCGGCGACGAAGACAAGGACTTCCACGAGATGCTGCGGCCAGTTCAAGCGGGGCATCGACGAGAACATCGAAGCCGAGGACTACCAGGCCCACTACGATCTCGGCGTCGCGTTCAAGGAGATGGGGCTGCTGGACGAAGCCATCGCCGAGTTCCAGAAGGCGCTGCGGGCGCCCGAGAGCCGCCTGAAGACCTCCGAGGCGCTGGGCACGCGCCTTCTTCGAGAAGGGCCAGTTCGCCATCGCCGAGGCGATTCTCAAGCGGGCGGTCGAGAGCCTGGGCGCAACCGACGACGAACAGATCGGCCTGATCTACTGGCTGGGCCGGGCCCAGGAATCGCAGGGCAAGGCCGAGGTATCGATTGCCAACTACGAGCGGGTGCTGGCGGTGGATATCGGTTTCGCCGATGTGACCGCCCGGATCGGCCAGCTCACCGCCGGACAGGACAAGTGACCTCCCGGACTGCAGGGGTCACCCTCGCGAGCCTGCAGGCCGCGGTTGCTGCCGCCGGCTGGACAAGGTCCGCCGGGAGCTGCACCGGATCATCGAGAGCGATTTCGGCCTGATCGCCGACGTGAACGGCCACCTGCTCCAGATGCAGGGCAAGATGTTCCGGCCGACCATGCTGCTCCTGGCCGAGGCCAGGCCTCGCGGCGCCCAGGACGATCGCGCGGAAATCCATGGCCGCGGTGATCGAGTTGATCCACCTCGCGACCCTGGTGCACGACGATTCGGTGGACCACTCGGTCCTGCGCCGCGGGATGCCGACGATCAACGCCCTGTTCAGTCACCAGATTTCGGTGATCATGGGCGACTATCTCTACTCCCGGGCGGTGGTCGAGCTGGCCCGGCTGGGCGATATCGAGCCGCTGCGGGTGCTGTCCCGGGTCACCAACGAGATGACCGTGGGGGAGATGCGCCAGCTCATGGCCCATGACCCGCTGCAGTTCTCCGAGGAGGAGCTACGATCTGCTGATCCGGTCGAAGACGGCCTCCCTGCTCTCCGGGGCGTGCGAGGTGGGTGCGCTCCGGGCCGGCGCCCGGGAGCGCCAGGCGCTGCGCCGCTTCGGCGAAACCCTGGGGATGGCGTTCCAGATCGTGGACGACCTGCTGGACTACACCGAGCGAAGAAGCGGTGACCGGCAAGCCCGTCGGGCAACGACCTGCGGGAGCACAAGGTCACCCTGCCTCTCATTTATGCCCTGCCAGCGGCTGTCCCCGGCGGGACGTCGCGAGGTGTCCGATCTGATGGCGGCGCCGCGAGCCCAGCGACGAGCAGATCGCCGGGGTGATCGCGATCGTGACCGAGGCCGGCGGCCTGGACTATGCCCGTCAGCGGCGGCCCGATTGGCAGAGCAGGCGGACCAGGAATTGGATGCCCTGCCGCCCAGTCATTCGCGGCGAGACCCTGCGAGACTGCATCACCTACGTCCTGGACCGGCGGCGCTGATGGCGACTGGTCCCCGGCGGCCCGGCTTCTACCTTGGCGTCCTGGTTACCGGGTTCGTCCTGGGTGGGTTTCTCAACGCCCTGGTCCAGGCGGTGATGCCCGACAGCGTGGCCAAGCAGGTGTTTACCTTTACAGCCAGCGGAAGTCTCGGTCCCGTCTCCCTGGACCTGCTCGTGTTCAGTCTGACCCTGGGACCGTTCGCAGTTCATGTTTCTCCGCTCGCGATCCTGGGCGTGATCATCGCCTATCTGATCGCGCGGTCACTCTTCTAGCAGGGGGTCAGTATGGGTTCGGAAATCTGGGGTTCCCGGAGATCATGATGGTCCTGGTGATCGTCCTGCTCGTCTTCGGGGCCAAGCGGCTGCCGGAGATCGGATCGCTCGTTCGGCAAGGGTATCCGGGAATTCAAGCGCAGCATCAACGACGCAAGCAACGCGGTCACCGGGGATGACCCGGCACCACCGACCTCACGGCAGATTGACGGGCCGGGGGTCAACAGCAGCAACACCGGTGCGCCGACCGGCGGAGAGCCCAAGCGACTGTCGCAGTAGGGGTACGCGGGTACGGGGTACGTGGTACGCGGGTAGGAAGAACGAAGGGCCGGCATCGTTGAGATGTCCGGCCCTTCACTGTACCCGCGTACCCCGCCTCCCCGTCAGGTCTTCCGCTGGGCCTGCTGAGGCCTCGGCCTGTGCATCGGTCCGGAAGATACGATCGCGATTGTCCTGCACCTTGATCGCATCCTTGATCGCGGTCAGGTAGGAACGGACCCGGGTCTGGGTGGCCAGGCGAATCTGCTGGGCGCGGAACTCATCCATCTTCTTGACGAACTCGGCGGAATCGGCCGGCTCCCGCTTGAGCACCTTCATCACGTACATCTCCGCCCCGGTGTCGATCAGCTTGCTCACGTTGCCGACCGGAATCCCGAAGGCGGCGCCGACGACCTGCGGAGCAGGGATCGGCGGGTTCAGCCGGGTGAACGGCCCGACCTCCTGGTGCGGCAGTGCCAGCGCGGTCGCGGCCTGCGACAAGGTGCTCCCCTCGGCGATGCGCTTCACCAGGTCGGCACCGATGGCCTTCGCCGCAACCCGCTTCGCATCCTGGCGGGCGGCGAGCTCCACGCTGCTCTGGATCTGCTCAAAGGGCGGCAGCCCCTCGGCCTGCAGGCTGTCGAGCCGGAACAGGAAGTAGGCGTAGCTGGTCTCAATGATCCGGCCGGTCTCACCCGGCTTGGCCTGGAACGCCCAGACTCCGGCGTCGGGCACCACCTGCAGACCGGCCTGGACCCGACCACCCTTCTGCAGCGGTGCGGCTGGCCGAACCGTGAGATGGAGCGCGGCGGCGGCGGAATCGAGTGCGGCGCCTTCCAGCCGATCAGCGCCGAGCGACTCAAGGCTGTCGGCACGGGCGTCCAGGGCATCGCGATGCGCGCCCTGAATCTCGATGGGAATCAGGATGTGGCTGGCCGTGACCTTGTCGCCCTTCCGGGAGGCGACCTTGATCAGGTGATATCCAGAGGCCGACAGCACCGGCTCACTCAAGGTGCCGACCGGCAGGCTGAACGCCGCCTTCTCGAAGGCCGGGTCCATGGCGCCTTTCCCGAACTCGCCCAGGTCGCCGCCCTGGTTGCCGGAGACGGTATCCGACGACTCGCGCTTGGCAACCTCGGCAAACGGCGCTCCCCCGAGAATCTCCTCCCGCAGCCGCACCACCCGTTCCCGGGCGGCGGCACTGTCACTGGCATCGGCCACCCGCATCATCTCGACGTAGCTCACGTAGGCCGTCGCCGGCCGCTTGAACTCGTCCTTGTGCGCGTCGTAGTAGGCCCGGACCTGCGCTGTGGTGAGCGGCACAGCGGCATCGGCCACCGCCCGGCGCGGGTCGATCGAGGCCATTTCGATCGTGGTCTTTTCGTACTGGTCCCGCCACGACTGCCACAGCTCCGCATCCGGGATGTAGATGTCCGCCGTGACCACCCGGAACAGCTTGCTGCGGCGGATCTGGTCGGCGTACTGCGTCTCGAGCATCGGCACCACCTGCACAGCGGCACTCGACCGCAGCCACTGGTGATACTTGCTCATGTCGAACTTCCCGTCCGTCTGGAAGTCCGGCGCGTTGTAGAGTTCCTGGGGTGGGCTGGAGGCGATCGCGTCGGCGACCTCCTGCGGCGAGACGCTGATGCCGCGAGCCTGGTACGCCTGCTCCAGCGACTGCTGCTGGACCAGCTCGTCCCACACGGCGTTCCGGACTTCCTCCGTCTCCTCGGCGCTCAGGGTCCCACCCGACTGCTGCTGTCGGCTCTGGGTCTGATTCTGGACCATCTGCTGGTAGGCCTGGAGCGGGATACGGACCCCGCCAATCTCGCCCACCGTCGTTCTGCTGCCGCCGGTCACCTGACTCCAGTCCACACTGGTGATGACGAAAACAAACATGAGGACGGCAAAGACCGCCGCGGCGATTTTCGTGGCGAGACTGCGGAAAACTCGGATCATAGAAACACGGGGCCGGCGTCAGGGAGAATCAGGCGGAAAAAGCGGGCGAAGTCTAAGCCCGGGAACCCCGAATGACAAGCCAATCGGCCTTCCGACCCGTTGACAGCCACATCGGGCATTGCTAATCTTTGTTCAATCCCCACAACAACTTACGGACTGAGACAGGGATGCCACCAAACAGCGAAATCGAGAAGCTCGAGCGCCGATGGAGGGAGAATCCCAAGGGAACGGTTTTCGCGCCCTATGCCGAGGTCCTGCGCAAGAATGGCGACCATGAACTCGCCAAGGAGGTCCTGCGCCAGGGGCTGGAGCTCCACCCGGACCATATCCCGGGCAATATCGTCCTGGGGCGGTGCTGTCTCGACCTCGGGGAGGATGGCCCGGCCGAGAATGCCTTTGGCCACGTGCTGGAGCTGGACGCCGAGAATGTCATCGCGCTGAAGGCACTCGCCGACATCACGGAGCGGCATGGCCGCCTCGCCGAAGCAAACAGCTGGCTGCAGCGGCTGATCTCCGTCGACCCAAGCAACGATGAGGCCCGGGATCAGCTTGCCCGGGTGGATGCGGCGCAGCAGACCGCGGCGTCGCTGACCACAGGGTCGCTCCCGGTGCAAACCGAGGAGGAAGTTACGGTTGAAGTGATTCCGCCGGCGCTCCCCTCCACGGTCAAGACCCGCGAAATCCCCGCCTTCCGCCGTCCTTCCGAGGCCGGAGCGGCCCCCGCCGCCATCGACCGGACCGAGGCTGGTGGTGGGGTGGTCCGCGAAGAAGGCACTCCGATTACCCGGGCGGTGTTGGCGGCCTTCCATGCCCGCAATCCGGCACCGCCTGAAGCAGCACCGCCCGAGGGCCGGGTGCTGGAGAACGATGAAGCGCGTGCCGCGGACGTCCTGCCCCTGCTGCCGGCCGAGCCCGAGCCGATTACCGATCTCGAGCCGATGGAACTGGATATCGCCGCCGCCGCCAAGGATCTCGGCGAGGTGACGCTCCCCGGTATTGAGGTCGAGGAAGAGTTCGTTCCTCAGAGCCTGTCCGCCGACCCGCCTCCTGCTCCTGCCGCCCCGGAACCACCGCCGATACCGGACGCGGGGCACTTCGGATATCGCCCCGAAGAGCGCACCCCGATCGAGTTGCGTCCCTCGCTCGCGAGTGAGTTCCAGGCGCCGGATGCGAGCAACGAGCTGCTGGACCTCACCCCGACCGAGCGCTCGGAGTTCCAGGCGCCGGACGCGAGCAACGAGCTGCTGGACCTCACCCCGACCGGGCGCTCGGAGTTCCAGGCGCCGGACGCGAGCAATGAGCTGCTGGACATCACTCCGACCGAGCGCTCGGAGTTCCAGGCACCGGATGCGAGCAACGAGCTGCTCGATCTGCGGCCGTCGGGGCGCTCGGAGTTCCAGACGCCTGACGCCACCAACGACCTGCTCGACCTCACCCCCGCGAGTCACTCCGAGTTCCAGATTCCGAATGCCTCGGAGCAGTTCAGCGCGTCCCTCCCTGCGGAGACGCACGACCGGGTCGAGGCAGACGAGCCGGTCGCCGAGCCGACGGAGCCCGAGCCAGAACCGGTGGACCTCTCCAGTACGGCCCCAAGTCTGCTGGATGATCTCGCAGCGCTGACGACGGCTCCCACGGAGGAGATCGCCACCACGATGATGCCGGCGATCAGCGCGTTCGACAGCACGGAGACCTCCGCGCCGCCCGAGACCCCGGCGGATCTGGACGCCGATCCCGAGCCGGCAGCCGCGCCGGATTGGCTCTTCGAGGAGGAATCGAGTGTCGAGGTCGAGTCGGTCGACCTGGTCGAGACCACTGGATCGGTCGCGGACGACACGGCCCCGGAGGAGGATCCCGCCACCGTCGCGGAGCTGAGCGAGCGGATTGCAGCAGCGTACGCCGAGGCGGAAGCGGAGGCTCGGGCGGCCGCCTCGGCCGAGGAGGACATCGCCGAGGAGGAGCCGGAGTCGCTCGCGACGGACGACGTCGCGGAGCTCTCCGTTGCGGATGGCGTGACGCTGGTCGACAGCGGTTCGATCGATGAACCGGCCCGTCCCTCGGACCTGAAGCTGATCTTCCCCGATGACGCGGCGCAGCCGGAACCGCACCAGGTGCGACGGCTCACCCAGGAAGTTGAACTCCCGGCCATGGCCGAGGAGATCGATGATGGCGAACCGGAGCCGGTCCTGACCGAGACGATGGCCGAGCTCTACGCCCGTCAGGGTCACACCGGCGAAGCCCTGAAGGTGTACCGGGCCCTCGTCGAGCGGCAGCCGAACGATGCCCGGTTGCGGGAGCGGATCGCGGAACTGGAGACCCGGTCCCCGCAGCCCCAGCGTCGTCTGACCTACGTGGCGCTGGAGACGGGTGGCGAGTCGGTCGAATCCTTCTTTCGTTCGCTCGGCGAATCCCGGCCGGGTGGATCGGTGCGCCACGGCAGCGGTCAGATCCTGGACGATGACGACGACGGCAGCGGGGCGCCGACCCGTCCGGCCCGCGATCCCCTCTCCCTGAGCGCCATCTTCGGGGAAGACCCGGGGCCCCCGCGGCCAGGTCGACGGCGGAGTCGGCAGCGCCGGGGCCGGGCGCTCCCTCGAACGATGCGTTCTCGTTTGATCAGTTCTTCGGTGGCGCCGGGAATGGCGGTGGGGCCGGTGGTCCGCGGCCCGAAGGGGCCTCCGGGGAGGACCTCGACCAGTTCCAGCACTGGCTCAAGAGTCTCAAGAAGTAATGCACCTCGTCGTCCTCAACGGTCCGAATCTCAATTTGCTCGGTACCCGCGAACCTGAGGTGTACGGACACACCACCCTCCCGGAACTGGAGCAGCAGGTGCGCGCGGAGGCGGAGCGGCTCGGCGTCACGGTCACCTGGATCCAGACCAACCACGAAGGCGAGTTCGTGGACGCGGTGCAGTCGCTGAAGGGAACGGCCGATGGAGCGTTGGTCAACGCGGCCGCCTTCACCCATACCAGCCTGGCCATCCGCGACGCCTTTCTCGCCGTGCAGGTCCCGTTCGTCGAGGTCCACCTCTCCAACATCTTTGCGCGGGAGCCAGAGCGGCGCCACTCGCGGCTGGCGGACCTCGCGGTGGGCATCATCGCCGGGTTCGGCCCCGCCGGGTACCTGCTCGGGCTGCAGGCGCTGACCGGCCGTTTGCGCCGTGGTTGACCGGCGGGCCACCCGCCAGGACGCGCTGCGGGATCGGCTGGCGGGCGCGGGCCTCGCCGGGCTGGTGGTGCAGTCCATGCCCAACATCCGGTACCTCACCGGCTTCACCGGGTCGAGTGGCGTGCTCCTGATCCGGGCCCAGGATGCTATCCTGGTCACCGACTTTCGCTACGCCGCGCAGGCTCCGGCCGAAGTGCGGAATGCCGCGCGGGTGGAGATCGACCAGGCGAATATCTGGGATCGCCTGAAACGGGTGATGGGCGAGCGGCCGGCCGATCGCATGGGCTTCGAGGCCCACCTGGCCACGATTCGCGATCGCGAGCGGCTCGAAACGGTCAGCCCCGCCGAATGGGAACCGACCAGTGATCTGGTCGAAAAGCTCCGGGCGGTCAAGGACGAGGACGAAGTGGAGGCGATTCGCCGGGCGGCCGCACTGGCGAGCGCCGCGCTGGCCGAGACCCTGCCGACCATCCACGCCGGCGAGAGTGAGTTCGTGATTGCCAGCCGGCTCGAAGCAGCGCTGCGGCGGCGCGGCAGTGAGTGGCATCCATTTCCGACGATTGTCGCCTCCGGGCCGCGCTCGGCCCTGCCGCATGCCCGGACCAGCGCCCGGACCGTGGAGCGGGGGGAGTGGCTCTTGCTTGACTTCGGCGCCCAGGTGGACGGATACTGTGCCGACCTGACCCGGACGGTCGTGGTCGGCGCCCGGGCCGATGAACGCCAGCGGCAGGTTTACGATATCGTCCAGAGTGCCCAGCGCCGGGCGCTGGACCATATGCGGGCGGGGATGACCGGGCGCGACGCGGATCTGCTCGCGCGCGAAGTGATCGCCCATCGCGGGTTCGGTGAGGCGTTTGGCCATTCACTGGGACATGGCCTGGGGCTCGAAGTCCATGAAGCCCCGCGCCTGTCGGCCACCGCCGATACGCAGCTGCAGGTGGGCGTGGTGGTCACGGTCGAGCCCGGCATCTATCTTCCCGGCTGGGGTGGCGTGCGTCTGGAGGACGACGTCTTCCTCGGCCCGTCGGGTCCCGAACTGTTGTCGGACAACAACGTGGAGCTGGTGGAGCTGGTGTGAGACGCGAAGCGTCCGGTGTCCGGAGCGGTGGTCCCGACACCTGCAGGCCGACGCCATTCGTGAACCCGAACCTCAAGATGAGTCGATGAATCCCAAAGACGCCCAGGACCTCGCCAAGCTGCTCGCCAAGATTCCGGGCATCAAGACCGCGGAACTCAAGGACGTGCGGAAACTGGCTGAATTGCTGCAGGAGTTTCCCGAGGTCGGGTCGATTGAAGTGAAGGGATTCTTCGAAACCGGTGTGACGATCACCCGCACCGGGAACCATGCCGGGCCGGTGAGCTACGCCATGCCCTCGGCCCCCGCGCCGGTGGCCGCGCCCGCGGCGGCAGCGAGTGCGACGCCAGCGGCGCCTGCCGCGGCCCCGCCTTCCACGCTCAAGGACGTCAAATCGCCCATGGTGGGGACCTTCTATAAATCACCGGAGCCGGGCGCCGATGCGTATGTGAAGGTTGGCAGCCGGGTGACGCAGGGGCAGACGGTCTGCATCATTGAGGCGATGAAGATCATGAACGAGATCGAAGCCGAGGTGGGTGGCGTCGTCCGCGAAATCCTGGTCGAGGACACCCAGCCCGTCGAGTTCGGCACCGTCCTCTTCCGGGTGGATCCCAATGGCTGAACCCACCGGACCGGCCTCGGTCCAGCCGCCCTTCAACTTCAAGCAGGCCATTTCGCTGATGGTACAGCGGAACGGATCTGACCTGCACCTCAAGGTGGGCCGGCCGCCCACCATCCGGGTGAACGGTGAGCTGCAGGGGCTCGATATGCAGCCGCTCAAGCCGGAAGATCTCAAGCTCCTCGCCGAGCAGATCATGACGCCGCGGCAGGTGAAGGAGTTCGCCGAAAAGAAGGAAGCAGACTTCGCGATCGGCGTGCCCGGTGTGGGCCGGTTCCGGACCAATATCTACCAGCAGCGCGGTACGCTGGCGTTCGCCTTCCGGGCGATCCCCTATGAAGTGAAGACGGTGCGGGAGTTGTACCTGCCGGAAGTGCTGGAGGAGATTTCGCTCAAGCCGCGCGGGCTGGTCCTGGTGACCGGGGTGACGGGGTCGGGCAAATCCACATCGCTCGCCGCCATGATCAACCATGTCAATCAGAATCGCCGGGTGAATATCATCACGATCGAGGACCCGATCGAGTTCCTGCACCGCGACGTGATGTCGAACATCGCCCAGCGGGAGGTCGGGAGCGACACCCTGGCCTTCGGGACCGCCCTGCGGCACGTCCTGCGACAGGACCCCGACGTCATCCTGATCGGCGAGATTCGCGACTCGGAGACGTTGGACGTGGCGCTCAAGGCGGCCGACACCGGCCACCTGGTTTTCTCCACCCTGCACACCACCGACGCGACCCAGACGATCAACCGGGTCATCTCGTTCTATCCGCCGCACCAGCACCAGGAGATCCGCTCGCTGCTCTCCACCGCGCTCGCGGCCGTGGTCTGTCTCCGGCTGGTGCCGCGCAAGGACGGGAAGGGACGGATCGCCGCCGCCGAAGTGCTGATCAACACCGCTGCGGTCGCCGACAATATCCGCGACATCGAGAAGGCGCTCAACATTCCCGACCTGATCTCGGAAGGGACCGAGGCGTACGGCATGCAGAGCTTCGACCAGTCGCTGATGCGCTGGTACAAGGACGGGGTCATCTCCTATGAGAGCGCCCTGTTCTATTCGACCAATCCGAGTGAGTTCGCGCTCCGCGCCTCGGGTATCAGCTCCGCCTCCGACCGCACCTTCAGCGGGAACACCGGTGTTGGTGGAGGAAACAAATCTGATCTCTCGGACCTGACGCCCTGATGTTCAAGAAGGTATTGATCGCCAACCGCGGGGAAATCGCCCTGCGGGTCATTCGGGCCTGTCGCGAACTGGGTATCCAGACGGTGGCGGTGTACAGCGAAGCCGACCGCGAATCGCTCCATGTGCGCTTCGCGGACGACGATGTGTGCATCGGCCCGCCGCCCAGCCGCCAGTCCTACCTGCGCATCCCGAACCTGATCGCGGCCGCTGAGATCACCGGCGCGGACGCCATCCATCCGGGGTACGGCTTCCTGGCCGAGAATGCCGAGTTCGCCGATATCTGCAAGGCGTCGAACATCACGTTCATCGGCCCGAGTGGTGACCAGATCCGCTCGATGGGTGACAAGGCGACCGCCAAGAAGCTGGCGCAGGAGGCCGGCGTCCCCACGGTGCCCGGAACTCCGGGGACGATTTCCGACATTGAGGAAGCGCTCGGCTACGTCGAGAAGATCGGATTTCCCGTCATCATCAAGGCCACAGCCGGGGGTGGCGGCAAAGGAATGCGCGTTGCCACTGACCCGGAGCAATTCGCCCAGGTCTTCTCGCTGGCCCAGAACGAGGCGCTCGCCGCCTTCGGCAATGGCGAGGTCTACGTCGAGAAGTATCTTGCCCGGCCACGGCACGTCGAAATACAGGTGATGGGCGATACCCACGGCAAGGTGATTCACTTCGGGGAGCGGGACTGCTCGGTACAGCGCCGCCACCAGAAGCTGATTGAAGAGAGTCCCAGTCCGGCCCTCACGCCCGAGCTGCGGTCGGCGATGGGCACTGCCGCCGTCAGCCTCGCGGCCGCCATCAACTATGTCGGCGCGGGGACCATCGAGTTCCTGCTGGACGAGGATGGCAGCTTCTACTTCATGGAGATGAATACCCGGATCCAGGTCGAGCACCCGGTGACGGAGATGGTCACCAGCTTCGACCTGGTCAAGGAGCAGATCCGGGTGGCTGCGGGCGAGGAAATCAGCTTCCGCGGTGAGGGGGGCCGCCTCCGCGGCCATGCGATCGAATGCCGCATCAACGCGGAGGATCCGTATCGCAATTTTCAGCCATCCCCTGGACTGATTACCGCCTACCACCCGCCGGGCGGTCCCGGCGTGCGTCTCGATACCCATGTCTATGCCGGGTACACCGTCCCACCCTACTATGATTCGCTCCTTGCCAAGGTGATCGTGCATGGCAACACGCGGGCCGAGGCGCTGGCTCGCATGGGACAGGCGCTCGACAGCTTCATCATCGAGGGCGTGACCACCACGATTCCCTTCCTGGCCCGGATCATCCGGCATCCCGAATTTGCCGCCGGCCAGGTGGACACGAAATTCCTCGAGCGCCATCCGGAGCTGCTCCGCCCCGAAGTATGAAGCTGGACGTCGTCTTCACTGCCAACGGCCTCATTCAGGGTGAGGTCCAGGGCCGGATCGTGTTTGTCATCGACATTCTCCGGGCCGGGACCACTATGTGCGCCGCGCTGCACCATGGCGCACGCGCTATCGTGCCGGTCGCGAGCACCGAGGAGGCACTGCGCATGGCTCAGACCCTCGGGCTCAGCGAGACCGTGCTCGCCGGCGAGCGTAACTGCGTCCGCATCCCCGGCTTCGCCCTTGGCAATTCCCCCAGCGAGATGACACCGGAGGCGGTCGGCGGCAAGACGGTGGTCATGACCACGACCAACGGGACCGCCGCGCTCCTCGCCGTGGCCAACGCTCCCAACGTCTACCTGGCGGGTGCTGCCAATTTCACCGCAGTCAGTACCCGGGCGCGCGAGGCGGCGGAGAAGGGGGAGGAAATCCTCATCGTGTGCGCCGGCCGCGAGCAGCGGTTCTCGCTCGACGATGCCTATGCCGCCGGCATGCTGGCGGAGGCGGCGCTGGGTGGCGGTCGCGGGCGCAAGGGACTGAACGATGCGGCCATCGTCGCGATGGACCTGGTCCGCCGCTATGGACGGCACTGGCAGCGACCGTTGCTCGCCAGTCGCGGTGGCCGCGAGCTGGTTGAGCTGGGCATGAAGGCCGACATCGAGGTTGCGGCGCAGGTGGATGCCTATCCGGTGCTGGCCCAGTTCCAGAATCGCCGGGTCATCACCGCCAGCGCTGCGGCCACACCGGTATGACCGACGAATCGCAGCGCCACCTCTCCGCCATCGTGGCCCTCGTGCTCGGGAGCTTTCTCGGGCTGACCCTGCTGCCGGTGCACCTCACCGGGCCGCTGGGAGAATCACTCGGGCATTTCCTCTGGCGCAGCCTCGGTGTGGGTGCCCTCGGCTTCCCGCTCCTGGGACTGGGCCTCGGGCTGGCCGGATTTGACCGACTGCCGCGGCTCGACATGAAGCGCGCGGCGATCCTCGTGGTGGGTCTCGCGGTCCTGGTCCCTTTTCTCGTCGGTGTCGTCACCGGCGTGCAGCCGCAGGATTTTGATTCCGCGGCGCTGCCCCCTCGGCTCACCGGCGTGCTGCCCGGGTTCCTCTCCTATTACGTGGTCCAGGCCATCGGGGTCGCCGGCGGTGCGCTGCTCGGCTTCGCGCTGCTCTGCGCCCTCACCATCCTGACCATCGCGTGGCACCCGCTCAATCGGCTCGCGCGGGTGAGCGACCCGGTCGAGGATCAGGGCACGAAGGGGATGACGACGGTGCGGGCCAAGCCCTCCGCACCGACCGCCCCCAAGCCGGTGCCACCGGCCGAAGAAGACGAGCCACCCTTCCCCTTGCCGCCCAAGCGCAAGGAAAAGGCGAAGAAAGCCCCGAAGCCGATCGGAGAGATCCCGCTGGGCGATCCGCTGGATGAAAACATGCTGCCGCCCATCGACCTGCTCGCGGTGCCGCCGGCGCATGATCGAGACGCAGGGCAGGCGGAACTGGATCGCCTCGGACTGGTGTTGCTGGAAACGCTCAAGACCTTCAAGGTCGAGGGCAGCATCGCTGGCCGCACCACCGGGCCGGTCGTGACCCAGTTCGAGGTGGTGCCGGCGCCCTGGCGTGAAGGTGGGCCGCATCGCGGCGCTGGCGGACGACATGGCGATCACCATGCGGGCCCAGTCGATCCGGGTGGCGCCGATTCCGGGGAAGGGCGCCGTGGGGGTCGAGATTCCCAACCCGACCGCGCGCATGGTCACCCTGCGCGAACTGGTGGAATCGGATGAGTGGGACAGCTCGCGCGCCACCCTGCCGCTGGCGCTGGGCCGCGATCTCGGAGGGCAAGCCGGTCATCGCCGATCTCGCCAAGATGCCGCACCTGCTGATCGCCGGCGCGACCGGTGCCGGCAAGTCGGTCGCCATCAATACCATTGTCAGCAGTCTGATCTACCGGTACACCGCCAAGCAGTTGCGGTTGCTGATGGTCGACCCGAAGATGGTCGAGCTGTCGATGTACAACGCCCTGCCGCACATGCGGCACCGGGTGGTGACCAACAACAACGAAGCGGCCATCGTGCTCAAGTGGGCGGTGGTGGAGATGAACCGCCGCTACGAGCTGCTCAACGCCAATGGCGCCCGCAACCTGGCCGACTTCAACAAGAAGGCCGAGGACGGGAAGCCGCTCAAGAATCCCGCGCGGCCCAAGGCGACGCTGACCACCATCAGCGCCGAGGGAGAGACCACCGCTCCCGAGGCCCCCGAGGAGGAGGCCTACACGGAGGGTGCGCTGCCGCTCATCGTGATGATCGTCGACGAGCTGGCGGACCTCATGATGACGGTGCAGGGGGAAGTCGAAACCCCGCTCGCCATGCTGGCCCAGAAGGCGCGCGCCATCGGGATTCACCTGATCCTGGCCACCCAGCGACCCTCTGTGAACGTCCTCACCGGCCTGATCAAGGCCAACTTTCCGAGCCGGATCGCCTTCCGGGTGGCGTCCAAGGTCGACAGCCGCACCATCCTGGACCAGAATGGCGCCGAGGCGCTGCTGGGGAATGGCGACATGCTGTTCCTGCCCCCGGGGAAGAGCGAGCCGATGCGGCTGCAGGGCGCCTACATCGCCACCGAAGAGACCGAGCGGGTCATGGACTGGTTCGAGGCCCGCCGCGCCGCCCGGTCGGCGGCGCCGCCGCTGTCGAGTGAACAGGACATCGTCGCCTGGATGAAATCGCAAGGAGGCAGAGGAGGAGGGCGGCGGGACGGCGGAGTTCGAGGGGGAGCGGGATGCCCTGTTCCGCGAAGCCGCCGAACTGTGTGTGCAGAACCAGGGCGGGTCGACGTCGCTCCTCCAGCGGCGGCTCTCCATCGGCTACGGTCGTGCCGCCCGCATCGTCGATCAGCTCCACATGGCCGGCATCCTCGGCCCCCAGCCGCAGGGGTCCAGCAAGCCGCGCGAGGTGCTGATCGGGGTGGACCAGCTGGACGAGTACACCCAGTAATCGGGGTCTCGCTCAGGCCAGGCGGCCCGGCTCCGCTCGTACCACATTGTTCACCACCCGCATGAAGGCCTGCAACACCGGCCGATCCCGATCCTTCCGCCACGCTGCCGCAATGGTCGTTTCCGCTTCCGGCGATGGAATCGCCCGGTAGCGCACATCCCGCCATCCCAGCTTCTCCACCGACGCCGGCACGATCGATACTCCCACACCGGCTTCCACCAGGCTGACGGTGGTGTACAGCTCTCGGCTCTCCTCCACGATCCGCGGCGCAAACCCGGCGTTCCGGCACAGCGACATCACCTGGGCGTGCAGCCCCGGAGCCAGTTCGGCAGGGAAGAGCACGAACGGCTCATCGGCCAGGTGGCGGACCGAGAGTGTCGCCCGCGCGGCAAGCGGGTGACTGCGATTCACCGCGATCCGGAGCGGCTCCCGCATCACCGTTTCCATTTCGAGGGCTGCATCGGGTCGCGGCTCGCGGACGAACCCGATGTCAATCTCACCCGCATGGAGCGCGGCGAGCTGCGATCCCGTCGGCATCTCCCGCAGGTCGAGGTGGACCCCGGGGAAGTGATCGCGGAACTGGCGGATAATGCGGGGCAGCGCCAGGAACATCACCGTGGCCGCAAAGGCGACCCGCAGCTCTCCCGACTCCCCTCGGCCCGCCCTCCTGGCGGCGGTGATCGCCGTCTCCATCCCCAGCAGGACCCGCTCCGCTTCGACCCTGAAGGCCTGGCCAGCATCAGTGAGCTGGACTCGGCGACTGGTGCGTTCGACCAGCTTGATCTCCAGCAGCTTTTCGAGCCGCTGGATCTGTTGCGAGAGCGGGGGCTGGGCGATGCCGAGTCGCGCCGCCGCGCGCCCGAAGTGGAGCTCTTCGGCCAGGGTGACGAAGGACCGGAGGTGACGGAGCTCGATCCCGGGATTCATATGGCAAACATATTGATATGGCCCATATATAATATTGGACATATCGGTGACAAAACGGTAGGTTCAGTCCTCTGGCCCGGCGCCCCTGCGCCTCCTTCCGTCGTTCACTCCGGAGCCTCTGTCATGGCCACCTCCGTGCTCTCTTCCGCCGCCTCCGCCGCCGTCGATCCCTTTCCGATCAACGGCACCGACTACATCGAGTTCTATGTCGGGAACGCCAAGCAGGCGAGCCACTACTACCGTGCCGCCTTCGGCTTCCAGCTGGTCGGCTACCGCGGTCCGGAGACCGGTGTGCGAGACCGGTGCAGTTACCTGCTGCAGCAGGACAAGATCCGCTTTGTCCTCACCACCGGGCTCGGCCCTGATTCCCCGATCAGTGCCCATCAGCTGAAGCACGGCGATGGTGTGCGCGATCTCGCCCTCTGGGTCGACGATTGCCGCACCGCTTTCACGTACGCCATGGAACACGGCGCCACCATGGTCCAGGAGCCGACGGTGCTCACGGACAAGGACGGCGAAGTGGTCATCGCCGCCATTCGCACCTATGGCGACACGATTCACAGCCTGGTCGAGCGGCGCAACTATCGCGGCCTCTTCCTCCCCGGGTTCGTGGCGCGGTCGCAGGCCCACTTCCAGCCTGCCTCGACCGGGCTCAAGTACGTCGATCACTGCGTTGGTAACGTCGAGCTGGGCAAGATGAATGTGTGGGTGGCGTTCTACGAGCGGGTCATGGGCTTCAAGAACCTGATCTCCTTCGACGACGCCGACATCTCCACCGAGTATTCCTCGCTGATGTCGAAGGTGATGTCGAACGGCAACGAGCGGATCAAGTTCCCCATCAACGAACCGGCCTCCGGCAAGAAGAAGTCGCAGATCGAGGAGTATCTCGACTTCTACGGCGGGCCCGGCGTGCAGCACATCGCCATCGCGACCGACAACATCATCGCCACGGTCTCGGCGCTGCGGGAGCGCGGTGTGGAGTTCCTCACGGTGCCCGTCCAGCTACTACGACACCATCCTCGACCGGGTAGGGACCATCGATGAAGACCTGGCCCCGCTCCGCGAACTGGGGGTGCTGATCGACCGGGACGACGAGGGCTACCTGCTGCAGATCTTCACCAAGCCGGTCGAGGATCGGCCCACGCTGTTCTACGAGATCATCCAGCGGAAGGGTGCGCGCAGCTTCGGGAAGGGCAACTTCAAGGCGCTGTTCGAGGCGATCGAACGGGAGCAGGAGCTCCGGGGGAACCTCTGATGCCGATGTACCACACGCTGGGCAAGATTCCGCGGAAGCGCCACACCATCTTCCGCCGCCCCGATGGCGGGCTGTACGCCGAAGAGCTGATGGGCCACGAGGGCTTCGTGGGCACCTCTTCACTGCTGTACCACGGCTATCCGCCGACCACGATCAAGTCCGCCCGCCGGCTCAAGGACGTCCGCTGGGAGGCGGACGACGAGACCTCGCTGCGCCACCGCCATTTCCTGACGGCGAAAGCGCGACAGGGCGGCAGCCCCACACTGGACCGCATTCCGTTGCTGTTCAACAGCGATATCGGCATGCTGTTCGTCGCCCCCGACGAGAACGATGCCCACTTCTACCGCAACAGCCAGGCGGATGAATGCATCTATGTCGTCGAAGGGCAGGGGACGCTGGAGTCGGTCTTCGGTGATCTGCCGTTCAAGTCCGGCGACTACGTGGTCATCCATCGCAACATCCTGCACCGCTGGCGGCTCGACCTGTCCGCCGGTCCAGCCAAGTTCGTGGTGTTCGAGAGCCGGGGCCATATCCGCTTCCCAAAGCGCTACCGTAACGAATTCGGCCAGCTGCTCGAAGGGGCGCCCTTCTCGGAGCGGGATATTCGCCGTCCGATGGAGCTGCGGCCTCACGACGAGAAAGGGGACTTCCCCATGCTGGTCAAGCAGTACGACGCGATCAACGAGCTGATCCTCGATCACCACCCCTTCGACGTCGTCGGCTGGGACGGCTACTTCTATCCGTGGGTCTTCAACATCCACGATTTCGAGCCGATCGTCGGCCGGATTCACCAGCCACCGCCAGTGCACCAGACGTTCCAGGGCGATGGCTTCGTGATCTGCTCCTTCTGCCCGCGGCCGTACGACTTCGATCCGAATGCCGTGCCGGCGCCGTACAATCACAGCAACGTCGATTCCGACGAGGTGCTGTTCTACGCCTCGAGTGAGTTCATGAGCCGGAAGGGAATCGAGTACGGCTCCATCACCCATCACCCCGATGGCCTGCCGCACGGCCCCCACCCTGGTCGGGCGGAAGCCTCCATCGGCGCCAAGGCGACCAACGAGCTGGCGGTGATGATGGACTCGTTCCGTCCGCTCAAGGTCGCGCGGGCGGCGATGCCGTTCGAGGATCCGAACTATCACCGCTCGTGGGTGGACGGGCAGCACGCCCAGTTCAATCCCCCCACGTCCTGATGGCTCTAGCGGCGTGCCATGACCGGGGCGCCTGAGGTGTCGGCCCCCCTCTGGACGCCCACCCCCGAGCGGGTGCGCCAGGCCAACCTCACCCGGTTCATCGCCGAGGCGCGCCCCGGAGCGACGTATCCGGAGCTGTGGCAGTGGTCGGTGGACCATCCTGAGGCGTTCTGGCCCGCGGTCTGGGACTTCTGCGGCATCCGCGCCGCGGCGCGAGGCGACTCCGTGCTGCAGGGCGGCGCGCGCATGGCCCCGCCCTCCAGTGACGGACCGCACTGGTTTCCCGAGGCTCGCCTCAATTTCGCCGAGAACCTGCTGCGCTTCGCCGATGACCATCCGGCGCTGATCTTCTGGAATGAGTACGGGCGCCAGCGGGAGCTGACCTATCGCGCCCTGCAGGACGAGGTCGCGCAGTGGGAGGCGGCCCTCGTGGCGAGTGGGGTCGGGGTTGGCGATCGGGTCGCCGGGCTGATGCCCAACATGCCGGAAACGGTGATCGCGATGCTGGCGACCACGGCGCTCGGGGCGATCTGGACCTCCTGCTCCCCCGATTTCGGCGATCGCGCGGTGCTCGATCGCTTCGGCCAGATCCACCCGAAAGTGCTGATCGTCACTGACGGCTATCACTACGCCGGCAAACGGATCGAACTCCACGATCGTGTCGCCCGGATCGCCGCCGCACTCCCGGATGCCTCAGCGGTGGTCGTGGTGCCCTATCTGGCGACTGGACAGCTCGGCGGCTCGGTGGCACCGCGGCTGGAAGAGCCAATCAGGGCGAACGACGTGCCCTGGGCTGGCGCAGTGGCTGGCGCACGCGACGCCGAGCTGCGTAGCCGCCGAGCCGAGCCGCGCGTTTCCGTTCAACCATCCGCTCGTACATCCTCTACTCGTCAGGCACGACGGGCCTGCCCAAGGCCATCGTCCACGGGGCGGGGGGCACGCTGCTGCAACTGCAGAAGGAACTGGTGCTGCACACCGATCTCACGCGGGACGATCGGTTCTTCTACTTCACCACCTGCGGCTGGATGATGTGGAACTGGCTGGTGTCGGGGCTCGCGGTCGGGGCCACGCTGGTGCTGTACGACGGCGCGCCTCTGAGCCCGCAGGCCGACCAGCTCTGGGCGATGGCGGCGCAGGAGCGGGTCACGGTCTTTGGCACCAGCGCCAAGTACCTGGCGGTGTGCGAGAAGGAGGGGCTGACCCCGGGCGCGACCCACGACCTCTCGGCGCCTGCGGACCATCCTGTCCACCGGCAGCCCGCTCTCGGCCCAGAGCTACGACTACGTCTACCGCCAGATCAAAGCGGATGTGCACCTGGCCAGTATCAGTGGCGGGACGGACATCATCTCCTGCTTCGCGCTGGGCAATCCGACCGCGCCGGTCTGGCGCGGCGAACTGCAGACCCGCGGGCTCGGGATGGCGGTCGACGTTTTCGGCCCCGAGGGACGGCCACAGCGTGGCGTGCCCGGCGAGCTGGTCTGCACCCGCCCCTTCCCCAGCATGCCGGTCGCCTTCTGGAATGACCCCGACGGATCCCGCTATCGGGCGGCCTACTTCGAGCATTTTCCCGGGGTCTGGCGCCATGGCGACTGGGCCGAGCTGACGGAGCACGACGGACTGATCATCTATGGCCGCAGCGACGCGACCCTCAACCCGGGTGGCGTACGGATTGGCACCGCAGAGATCTATCGGCAGGTGGAGCAGCTGCCGGAGGTCGTGGAGAGCCTGGTCGTGGCCCAGGACTGGGAGGACGATGTCCGGATCGTGCTCTTCCTGCGCCTGCGCGACGGGCTCCAGCTGGATGACACCTTGCGGGAGCGGGTCCGGCGGGAGATTCGCGCCCACGCCAGTCCCCATCACGTGCCGCGCAAGATTCTCCAGGTCAGCGACCTGCCGCGCACCATCAACGGCAAGCTGTCGGAGCTGGCGGTGCGGGCTGCCATTCATGGTCGGGTCGCCGGGAACAGCGATGCGCTCGCCAACCCCGAGGCGCTGGAGCAGTTCCGCGGGATCGCCGAGCTGGCCCGATGAGCGCGTCCCGGGCACTGGTGGAAGGGCTGATCGACTATGCCGGGCTGTTTCCCCCGGCGGCCCTCACGATGCGGGAGACGGTCGAGCGGTTCGCCGACTACCAGCGCCGCAGCGATGCCTGGGCCCTCGGTCGGCTGGTGGTTCCGGTCGCGCGGCTCACCGAATTCGAAGCGGTGCGGGACAGCCTCTCCAGCGACCGGCGGATCGCCAGCTTCCCGATCGCTGCCCTGGGCGGACCCGATCTGGCCCAGGACCGGTCGACGATCGCGGCGTTCAATGCGCGGCACGCCGCCGACGGCTGCGCGGTCCGGTCGCTCGAACTGCGGGTCGCGTCGGTGGCGCAGATCCAGGCGGTGAGCCCTGCGAGCCGGGAACTCGAGTGCTACTGCGAACTGCCCCTGTCCGCGGAGCTGCCATCGCTGGTGGCCGCCACCCGGCAGATCGGGGCTCGCGCCAAGATCAGGACCGGCGGCGTGAAGGCGGTGGATTTCCCCGCACCGGAAGCTGTGCTGGCCTTCCTCGCGGCGTGTGCCGCGGAACGGCTGCCGTTCAAGGCCACCGCGGGCCTCCATCATCCGGTGCGCGGCCCGGCGCCGCTCACCTACGAGCCGGGGAGCGCCCGCGCCACGATGTATGGCTACCTGAACCTGATCCTCGCCGCGACGGTACTCTGGCACGGGCGTCCCGAGCGGGAGGCGTTCGAACTGTTGCGGCTGCCGGATCGGTCACTGCTCACCATGACCGGAGAGCGGGTGATCTGGGCAGGTATTCAGCTGACGGCAGTCGAGATTGCTACCGCGCGCCAGCAGTTCGTGTTGGCGGTCGGGAGTTGCTCGTTCACCGAGCCGATGGATGAACTCGTCCCCCTGATCCAGGTGGGTGAGTCGCCCCTGGCCACCCCCTGACTGGAACTCGCATGCCGCTTGATGCTTCGCACGACCCGTCCCGCCGCAGCTGGGTGGAATCGGCCAATCGGCCGGGCACCGACTTCCCGCTGCAGAACCTCCCCCTCGGGGTCTTCCGGCGGGCGGTGGGGGAGACGGCCCGCGTTGGCGTGGCGATCGGCGATCAGGTCCTGGACCTGGCGGCCTTGCAGGGGCGGGGGCTGCTGGAGGGAACGGAGCTCTTTCTCGCCGCCTGTGCTGCTGCAACACTCAATCCCCTGATGGCGCTGGCACCGGCCCATCGCGCGGCGCTGCGCCGGCAGGTGAGTCGCTTACTCGGGGTCGGTGGGGATACCGGCGCCGCGGCCTGCCTGGTGCCGCAGCGCTCGGTCGAACTGCTCCTCCCGGCACAGGTGGGCGACTACACCGATTTCTACGCGTCGCTGTCGCACGCCACCAACGTCGGCTCGATGTTCCGGCCGGACAACCCGTTGTTGCCGAACTACAAGTGGATGCCGATCGGCTACCACGGGCGAGCCTCCTCCCTGGTCCCGAGTGGCACCCTTATCCGGCGTCCGACCGGTCAGTCCAAGGCGCCGGACGCGGCCGAGCCACGGGTGGGGCCGTCGCGGCTGCTCGACTACGAGTTGGAGGTGGGGGCCTGGATTGGTGGGGAGAACGGGCTCGGAACCTCGGTGCCGCTGGGGGAGGCGGAGGACCGCCTGTTCGGCATCTCCCTCCTGAATGACTGGTCGGCCCGGGACCTGCAGGCCTGGGAGTACCAGCCGCTCGGGCCGTTCCTGGCGAAGAATTTCGCCTCGACCGTGTCGCCCTGGATCGTGACCCGCGAGGCGCTGGAGCCGTTCCGGGTACCGGCGGTGGAGCGGCCGGCGACCGACCCCGCGCTGCTGCCCTACCTCGATCATCCCGATGACCGGGCCCGGGGGGGCATCGCGCTCACGCTCGAGGTGGCGCTCAGTTCGAGCCGGATGCGGGCCGACGGCATCGCCCCCCATCGGGTGAGCCGGGCCGAGTTCCGGAAGATGTACTGGACCCTGGCCCAGATGGTGACCCACCACGCCAGCACCGGGTGCAACCTCCGGCCGGGCGACCTGCTGGGCAGCGGCACGGTGTCGGGGCCGACCCCGGGGGAACGAGGCTGTCTGCTCGAGTTGACCTGGCGGGGACAGGAGCCGCTGACGCTGCCGTCCGGTGAGCGCCGGAGCTTCCTCGAGGATGGCGATGAGGTCGTCATGACGGGGTGGTGTGAACGGGAGGGCGCGGTCCGGATCGGCCTGGGCGAATGCCGAGGCTGCGTGACCGCGGCACTGTAGTCGGCCGTCAGGCCGTCGCACAAACTTGGACCGGGAGTCTGTATGGCCACGATCACCGAGCCGGATTACATCACTGCGGGTGTCGCACCGGGGCTGACCACCACCCGGGCGCCGTATATCGAGTACGCCCAGACCAACGGGCAGCTCTATATCCCGCAGCCGTACGAGCTCTACAGCAGCGACAACCACAAGACCTGGGGCCGGTTGCTGGAGCGGATGCGCCCGCGCTGGGAGCAGTATGCCAATCCCCGCTTCCTCGAAGGGGTGGCGACGCTGCAGCTCAACCCGGAACGGGTCCCACGGCTCGAGGAGATCAATCGGTTCCTTGAGCCCCGCACCGGGTTTCAGGCCCGGCCGGTGAGCGGCTACGTCCCCGCCTATCTCTTCTTTGACTGCCTCAAGCGCCGGGAGTTTCCCACCACGATCACGGTGCGGGACGGCAGTTCGCTGGACTACCTCCCCGAGCCCGACATCTTCCACGATGTCGCCGGCCATGTCCCGATGCATACGGACACCGCCTTCGCCGAGGCGCTGGTCCGCTTCGGTGGCTGCGCCGAGCGGGCGGCCGAGCGGGTGGCCGGGATCGCCGACGAAAAAGAAAAGGTCCGGGTGCTCACCTCGATCGTGAAGGGGCTGGCCCGGTTCTTCTGGTTCACCATCGAGTTCGGTCTCATGCGCGAGCGCCCCGGGGCGCCGATTGCCCCGGGCAAGGTGCGGGCCTACGGCAGCGGGCTGCTCTCGAGCTACGGCGAGCTGGGCCACTGCGTCGATTCGCTCGAGGTACAGCGCTTCCCCGCCCAGACCGAATGGATGGTGAACCAGTACTTCGAGATCGACCACTACCAGCCGCTGCTCTTCGTGATCGAGGACTTCGAGCACCTGTTCTACCTGGTGCACGATCTCGAGAAGCGGATGGATGCCGGCTACCTCGACAATTTGAGCCCGGGTGAGCCGGAGGTGAATGAGGTGGATCTCAAGAGCTTCATGGATGCGGTAAAGTCGTAACTCAAAAGGATCACGCGAAGGCGCGAAGGATTTTCGCGCCTTCGGCATCTCCTTCCCCCCTTCGCGTGATGTAGTGGCGTTGCTGTGCTCATCGTCGCGTTCTCACGTGACGCTCCCACCTCCGGCGTGGCGCTATCGTCTGCCATGCGCCGCCCACTCCCCGTCCCACCAAGCGCCTCCCGGGATCCCCGCCAGCAACTCGGCCTGGACGGGGAAGAAGCGGCCATCGACCACCTGCTGAGCACCGGCTGGGAGATCGAAGCCCATCGCTTTCGCGTCGGCCGGGAAGAGATCGATCTGGTGGCTCGGCAAGGCACCCTCGTCGCCTTCATCGAGGTCAAGACCCGCCTGGGTACCGGCTTTGGCAACGGCCGTGAGGCGGTCGGCTGGCGCAAACGCCGGGCAATCTCCCGCGTCGCGGAAGTCTGGCGGCTCCGCCACGGGCGGCAGGATGACAGCTATCGCTTCGACGTGGTGGAGGTAGTGCTGGGGGCGAGCCGCGCCCTGGAGGTCCACTACCTCGCCGATGCCTGGCGGGCGGTGCGGTAGTACGTGGGTGGATGAAAATACTCCACTTTTTCACTATTGATTCGGCTGGCGTTCGGTAGTACATTGAGTTCAGTGAGCTTGTGGCTGAAAATACTCCACTCTGAGACCGGGAAATACCAAATGGCTACCGAAGAGAAGATGGAAGCGGAGAAGCGGAAGGCGTTGAGTCTCGCCATCTCCCAGATCGAGAAGCAGCTCGGGAAGGGCTCGATCATGCGGATGGGGACCGAGAGCCCACGCGTCCGCGTCGCCGCGATCCCGACGGGAGCCATCAACCTGGATGCCGCCATTGGCATCGGTGGGGTGCCGCGGGGTCGGATCACCGAGATCTACGGGCCGGAATCTTCCGGCAAGACCACCCTCTGTCTCCACCTCGTAGCCAACGTGCAGCGGGCGGGTGGCGTCGCCGCGTACGTGGACGCCGAGCATGCCCTGGATGTGGAGTACGCCCGCAAGCTCGGGGTGGACATCGAGAACCTCCTGGTCTCGCAGCCGGACACCGGGGAGCAGGCGCTGGAGATCGTCGAGATCCTGGTTCGTTCCGGTGCGGTGGATCTGGTGGTCATCGATTCCGTGGCGGCGCTGGTGCCCAAGGCGGAAATCGAAGGCGAAATGGGCGACAGCCACATGGGCCTGCAGGCGCGGCTCATGAGCCAGGCGCTTCGCAAGCTGGCTGGCGGCATCAACCGGTCGAACTGTGCGGTGGTCTTCATCAACCAGTTGCGGGAGAAGATCGGTGTCATGTTCGGCAACCCGGAGACCACCACCGGCGGCAAGGCGCTCAAGTTCTACGCCTCGCTGCGCATGGACATCCGCCGAGTCGGTCCGGTGAAGGAACGGGAAGCGGTCATCGGTAACCATGTCCGGGTCAAGGTGGTGAAGAACAAGGTGGCGCCGCCGTTCAAGCAGGCGGAGTTCGACATCATGTTCGATGAAGGCATCAGTCACGTCTCGCTGGTGGTGGACATCGCCGCAGAGGCGAACATCATCCAGAAGTCGGGCGCCTGGTACTCCTACGGCGACCAGCGGATCGGGCAGGGCCGGGAGAACGCCAAGCTCTTCCTCAAGGACAACCTCGCCCTGCAGGCCGAGATCGAAGCGAAGGTGAAAGACTTCCTCGGCATGAAGGCGGTCGGCGCCGGCGTCGCGCCGGACGAGTCGGACGACTGACCGCGACCGCTCGGCAGATCATGGGTGCCTCTCCTCGTACGATTACCGCCCTTGAGCCGGATCCAACCCGGCCGGGGGCCGTGCGGGTTCGGGTGGATGGCAGGATTTTCTGCACGGTGGACGCCGCGGAGGCAACCGATCGCGGTCTCGCGGTGGGACTGGCCTGGGATGACAGCCGGGCCGGCTCCGCCGAGGCAGCAGCGGAGCATGAGGCGAGCTGGCGCGCGCTGCTGCGGTCGCTCGAGCGGCGGAACTTCGCGGTTGCGGAGATCCGCCGCCGGCTGCGGCAGAAGGGGCACCAGCCGGAGGCGATTGAATACGCGATCGGTCGGGCGCTCGCCGATCGGCTGCTGGATGACCGGACCTTCGCGTTGCGGTATGTCGAATCGCGGGCGGCGCGCGGGCGGGGTCCCAGCCGTCTCCGCCAGGATCTGCGCCAGCTGGGAGTGGATGGGGCCCTCATTGAGGCGGCCATCCAGGCGCACTGGCCCGATCCGACCGACGCCATGGAGTTATGCCGCCATCTGGCGGAACGCCGGGCCCGGCAGTTGGGCGCCCTGCCGTCAGAGGTGAAGCGGCGCCGGCTGCTGGGGTTTCTGGCCCGCCGGGGGTTTACCGGCGCGCAGGTGGGCACCGTGGTTCGACAGGTCCTGGCCGTCGAACGGTAAGTCGCTGGCTGCCTTGGCTCTAGGCGCATGCGGCCGGTATATTCCACGGCTATGCAAGCCGCCCGAATCCGCCGACTCTTCCTCGATTATTTCATCGCGCAGGGTCACCAAGAGGTCCCCTCCTCGTCCCTGGAACCCAAGGACGACCCGACGCTCCTGTTCACCAACGCGGGGATGAACCAGTTCAAACGGTCATTCCTCGGCCAGGAGCATCGGGACTATTCGCGTGCGACCACCTGCCAGAAATGTGTGCGGGCCGGCGGCAAGCACAACGATCTCGAGCAGGTCGGCCACACCACCCGACATCACACCTTCTTCGAAATGCTGGGCAACTTCTCGTTTGGAGACTACTTCAAACGGGACGCGATTCGTTTTGCCTGGGAATTCGTCACCTCACCGGCCTGGCTGGGAATCAATCCCACCCGGCTGCGGGTCACGGTGCACCATACCGATGACGAGGCCCGCGGGCTGTGGCGGTCGCTGTCGAGCCTGCCGGATCACCGGATCTACGGCCTCGGCGACAAGGACAACTTCTGGCAGATGGGTGATACCGGCCCGTGTGGGCCCTGTAGTGAGATCTATGTCGATCTCCGTCCTGACTGGAAATCGGCGCCGGCGGACGAAGTCATTTCGCAGGCGGAGTTCGAGGAGCTGGCGGAGTCGGGCCAGATGCTGGAGATCTGGAACCTGGTCTTCATGCAGTTTGATCGGTCGGCCGATGGCACCCTTACGCCGCTGCCCAAGCCCTCCGTCGATACCGGGGCGGGGCTCGAGCGGATCGCGTCGGTGCTCCAGGGGGAAGACTCGAATTTCCATACCGACCTGTTCATGCCGCTCATCGAGACGGTGGCCGAACTGGTGGGCAAGCCGTACGATCGCGGCCCCGGGGGAGGATCCTTCCGGGTCCTCGCCGATCACGCCCGTGCCGTCACCTTCCTGCTGACAGACGGGATCTATCCCTCCAATGAGGGGCGCGGGTATGTGCTGCGCCGGATTCTCCGCCGGGCGGTGCGTCACGCCTGGCTGCTGGGGCGCAAGGCGCCGACGCTGACTCCGCTGACCCAGGTGGTGGTGCGCGAGATGGGCACCGCCTACCCGGAGCTCGTGGCGAAGGCGGCGTACGTGGCGGAGGTGACCCAGCAGGAGGAGGAGCGCTTCCTCGAGACCATCGACGGTGGCCTCAAGCGACTGGAGGAGATCTTCGCTTCCGGGGCGACCACGATTCCCGGCCTCGAGGCGTTCAAGTTGTACGACACCTTCGGGTTCCCCATCGACCTGACCCAGATCATCGCCGAGGAACGCGGGCTCACGGTGGACCTGCCGGGGTTCGAAACGGCGCTGAACGAACAGCGCGACCGATCGCGCGAGGAGCGCGCGGCAGGGGAAGGGCGGCGGATTGATTCCCGCGCCTGGAGATGTCAGGTCAGGGGAAGGCGGTGGACTGGGTGGAGGTCTCCCGGGAGCCGTCGCGCTTCATCGGATACAGCGATACCGCAGGCGGAGACCGGGGTCGTGGCGTTCCGGGCGATGGGGGATGTGCTCGAGCTCGTGCTGCAGGACAATCCGTTCTATGCCGAGTCCGGCGGGCAGCAGAGCGACCACGGCACCGTCCAGGGCGACGGCTGGTCGCTCGCGGTGAGGGCGTTCGCAAGGACCCCCGTGGACAGGTGCTCAGCGGGCATGTGACCGGCGAGGTTCACGCCGGGCGGGGTCCGTGCCGCGGTCGACCTCAAGCGCCGGCGGGACATCGAGCGCAACCATAGTGCGACCCACCTGCTGCACATGTGCTGCGCCGGCAACTGGGGACCCACGTGCGGCAGCAGGGCTCCCTGGTGGAGCCGGGCCGCCTGCGGTTCGACTTCTCCCACCACGGCCCGCTCGATCCCGCCGCGATGGCCGAGCATCGAGGGCGAGGTGTACGACCAGGTGCTGGAGAATTTCCCCGTGATCACGGAGGAGATGCCGTACGCCGATGCCCTCAAGCTCGGGGCGATGGCGTTCTTCTCCGAGAAGTACGGTGACCGGGTGCGGGTGGTCCAGATGGGGCCATCGATCGAGCTGTGTGGCGGCACCCATGTCCGCACGACCGGCCAGCTCGGGCTGTTCCGGCTCGCGGGGCAGGGTGGCGTTGCCGCCGGCGTTCGGCGTATCGAGGCGATCACCGGCCCCGAGGCCTACGCCAGCGTGGGGCGGGAAGAGGCGCTGCTGGAGCAGATCGCCGGTTCGCTCAAGACCAAACCGGACCAGGTGCTCCGCAAGCTGGACCAGGTGCGCCAGGAGAAAGAGAAGCTTGAGGGACGGCTGGAGCAGATGCTCAAAGCCGGTGGGGCCCCCGCCGCGGTGGGCGAATCGCTCACGCTGGGCGGCGTACAGGTGACCCTGGGCGACACCGAGTTGGAGAGCCGAGACGATATTGCGGCGCTGGTGGATCAGTGGCGCAGCGGAAAGTCGAAGGCGGCCCTGGTGCTGCTCTCGTCCACCGGACGCGGCGCGGTACACGTGGCGCTGACGGACGACCTGGTCAAGGCGGGGCGCAAGGCGGGGGACCTGGTGAACCAGCTCGCGGCCCTGAGTGGCGGCAAGGGTGGTGGCCGTCCCGGCTTCGCCTCCGCCGGTGCCGGCGATCCGGCGCAATTGCCGGCGGTGCGCGCGGCCGCTCCCGACCTCATTACCCGCTGGCTGTCGCAGTGAGCCATGGGCCCCGGGGGGACTCGCTGGATCAGTGGCTCATGGATCACACCAGTGAGGCCCCGCCAGTCCTGCGCGACCGCGTGCTGGAGCACGCCGCCGCCGTTGGTGATGCCAGTTCGCCGGTGGAGCGGCTGGCGCTTGCCGCTGAACGGGTGCTCGCGATCGTCGAGGAGCACCCTGGGGATCGTTCGATCGCGCTGGACCTCCTCTCCGCCGATGCCCTGATCACCCTCGCACTTCTGGCCCAGGCCGAGTCCGCGCCCGCGGATCTCGGCGCGTTCGCCGAGGGGCTGCTTGCGGCGGAGCGGGTCGTCTAGGTGATCGACCTGCACAGCCACCTCCTGCCCGGGGTGGACGACGGGTCGCGCAACGTCGAACAATCCGTCGACGTGCTCACGAAGCTGGCGGCCGAGGGCACCACCGACATCTGTCTCACTCCCCACCTGCTGGCGGGCGATGCCGCCCGCGGCGTGCCTGCCGCCCACGATGCCGCGTTCGCCCGGCTACAGCCGCTCATCCCGGCGGGGATCGCGGTCCACCGCGGGGCGGAAGTGATGCTGGACCGCCCCCTGCCGGCGCAGGTCGCGGCCGAGCGCCGGGTCACGCTGAACGGTTCGCGGTATATCCTGGTTGAGTTCCCGCGGCTGGTGGCGCAACAGACGGTGGAGCAGGCGCTGACCATGGTCGTGTCGCTGGGGCTGGTGCCGCTGCTGGCCCATCCGGAGCGCTACCGCTGCTGCACCGTGGACGCGGTGCGCCGCTGGCGGGCCCTCGGCTCGCTGATGCAGGTCGACGGGCCGACGCTGCTCTCCAGCCGCCCGCGCGGAGACCGGGCGCGCGATCTCGTCACCCACGGATTGGCGGACATCGCCGCCGCGGATAATCACGGTGATTCGCGCAGCCTGCGTGGAGCCCTGGAGGCGTTGACCGAGATGGGCGCCACCGAGCAGGCCGATCTGCTCCTGAGCGTGAATCCGCGTGCCATCCTCGAAGACCGCGCCGTGGAGCCAGTGCTTCCGGTGGTCTGGCGGCGGACGCTGCTCGATCGATTCAAGTCCATCCTGGACTCGGGGGAGGACCGCCCATGATTGATCTGACGGGGACCGTGGCGCTGGTGACCGGCGCGTCCCGTGGCATTGGCCGTGCGACCGCGCTGCTCCTGGCCCGGGCCGGCGCCGATGTGGCGCTGACCTGCCATCGCCGGCAGGCGGAGGCCGAGGCGGTGGCGGACGAGATCCGTGGGCTGGGCCGTCGCGCCTGGGTCGGGGCGGGAGACCTCGGCGATGCCGCGACGACCGAGCGGCTGTTTGATGCCGCAGTCGGTGCCCTGGGCCCGCTCGACTGCTTCATCGGCAATGCCGGGATCTGGCCACCGGATGAGACCCCGCTGCGGGAGATGGGGGCCGCTCGCTGGAGTGAGACGATGCGGGCCAATCTCGATGCGATCTTCTTCAGCACCCAGGCCGCCCTGCGGCGCATGCGGCCCATCGGCGCCGTGGTCCTGGTCGGCAGCACCGCGGGGCAGCGCGGCGAAGCGAATCATGCCGACTACGCCGCGACCAAGGGCGCCATGATCGCGCTGGTCAAGTCATTGTGCGTGGAGTGCGCACCCGGGATTCGGGTCAATTGCGTCGCTCCGGGCTGGGTGGATACCGAGATGTGCGTTCCCGCCTTTGAGGGTGGTGGCCGTGAGCGGATTGCCGCGACGATTCCCCTGCAACGGGTCGCCACGGCGGAGGATATCGCCGGGCCGATCCTGTTCCTCTGCAGCCCGCTCGGCCGGCACATCACGGGTGAGATCCTGAATGTGAATGGGGGGAGTGTGCTCTGCGGATGATCCACCTCCTCTTCACCGGCGGCACCATCTCCATGTCAGCGCGATACCACCGCGGGCGGGAATGTGCCGACCCATGGTGGCGCCGCGCTGGTAGCGTTCGCGCCGGAACTGGCGGAGATCGGTGCCGTATCGAGGTGGAGGACTGGGGGAAGTTCCCGGCCTCGCATCTCGGGCCGGATCGCCTCTGGTCGTTGCGCAATCGGGTGCATGAACTGGTCAGCGGCGGGACGGGACCGGTGCCGACGCGGCATCGTGATCACCCACGGCACGGATACACTCGAGGAAACGGCTTACCTGCTGTCTCGAACCGTCGATCCCACCGTTCCGATCGTCATTACGGGCGCCATGCACACCTCCAGCGATTACTACTGGGATGGGCCGGGCAATCTGGTGAACGCGGCCCGGGTCGCGGTGGATCCGGGGAGCCGCGGACGGGGAACGATGGTGGCATTCGGTGGGAAGGTGTTCGCCGGGCATCAGGCCGCCAAGATGCAGGCGACCGATCTCGATGCCTTCGGCACCCCCCACGGCGTGCCGCTGGGTCGCATCGAGCCTGCGGGAGTGGTGTGGACCTACGCTCGCCCGACGTTGCCCAGCTCCACTTGCGGCAACGGGACTATCGGCCCGCGTCGCGCTGGTGCCGATGGTCATGGGGGATACCGGGGTCATGCTCGACCTGGCCCGGCCGGAACACGAGGGGGTGGTGATCGAGGCGTTCGGGAGCGGCAATCTGCCGCCGGGTGCGATCCCGGCGATTCGTCGCTGGCTGGACGAGGGCAAGCCGGTGGTGCTGGCCACGCGGTGCCCGCATGGGGAAGTCACCCCGTGTACGCCTTCGAGGGAGGCGGTGCAGGTCTGGTGCGTGAGGGGGTCATTCCCGCCGGTGCCCGGACTCCGAGTCAGGCGCGACTGGAACTGGTGCTGTCGCTGAGTGCCGGCGTCCTTTACGGGGCGGACTAGGCTACCATGACCTTTCCCGCCACGCTGCCCATCCCCTCCGACGTGCTGGAAATCGTCCGCGCCGCTGCGGGAGGCTGGCCACGAGGCCTGGTGTGTCGGCGGCGCGCTGCGGGACACCCTGCTCGGGGAAGCGAATACCGACTACGATATCGCCACCTCGGCCACCCCCGACATCGTTCGCGGCCTCTTCAAGCTGACGGTGCCGGTGGGCGAGCGCTTCGGTACGATCGCGGTCCGGGTCCGGCGTCGCTATCACGAAGTCACCACCTTCCGGAAGGACATCCAGACGGATGGCCGTCACGCGGTCGTGGAGTTCGGTGCCTCGCTGGAGGATGACCTCGCCCGCCGGGACTTCACCATCAACGCGATCGCCTACCAGCCCGAGAGCCACGAGTGGCGCGATCCCTTTCACGGCGCGGCTGATCTCGAGGCGCGGGTGGTCCGCGCGGTCGGTGACCCGGCGCAGCGATTCGCCGAAGATTATCTCCGGATTCTCCGGGCGCTCCGGTTCGCGGCCCGGTTCGAGTTTGCCATTGAGCCAGGGACCTGGACGGCTGCCCAGGGGGCGGCCTCCGGTCTGGGCCGCCTCTCCGCCGAGCGGGTGCGTGAGGAGTGGTACAAGGGCCTGCGGACGGCCCGCTCCCTCCGGACCCTGCTCGATCTCTGGATCAGCAGTGGGGCTGCGCGCGTGTGGCTGCCGGAGCTGCTGTCCGAAGGTGTCGATGCGCAGGAAGCTGTCGGCGGATATCGGACGTCGGCGATCGAGCTCCTGCAGGGCGCCGAGGGGGCGGGGCTCGCACGGGATCCGGTGCTGCTGACCTCGGTATTGTGCACCAATGCGGTGGCGGTGCTGGTCCGCCTCAAGGCCTCGAATGCCGACATCGGCCGAGCGGCCGCCGTGCGGACCGGGCCAGCCACCCCCGTGGGCAACAGCGACGTCGAGGTCCGGCGCTGGATGGCGGCGGTGGGCCCCGCAACGGAGGATCTCTCGACGCTGTGGCAGCTGCAGCACGGGGCCCCGGCGCCCTGGCTGGACACGGTGCGGGGGATCCGCGAGCGGGGGGAGGCGCTGACCCGCAAGCAGCTGGCCGTCACCGGGAACGATCTACGTGACCTCGGTATTCCGGCCGGACCCGCCCTGGGCGCCGTACTGGATCAACTGCTCACCCTGGTTGTGGAGCAGCCATCGCTCAATACCCGTGACAGCCTGCTGGCGCAGGTCCGGCGACTGCAATGAGCGCCATGGTGTTTGCACTGCTCGCGGCCATGGGGAATCTGGTTGGCGGGTTTGCGGTGGTGCGCAGGGAACGTCGCAGCTTGAACGTCATCGAGCATTCGGTGGCCTTTGGCGCGGGGTTCATGATCGCGGTGGCGCTGCTGGAAGTGGCGCCCGAGGCGCTGCGCGCCCGGGCTGACGCGCCGTTGTTCATTCTGCTGGGGTACCTCGCCGTCCACCTGGCGCAGCATGTCCTGGTGCCGCACTTCCACTTCGGGGAAGAAACTCACCGGGTCAGCGCCTCCCAGGGCCTGAGCGCACTGATCGGCCTGTCGCTGCACACCTTCTTCGACGGGGTGGCGATCGCGAGCGGGTTCCTCGTCTCGGGACAGCTGGGGATCCTGCTGTTCCTCGCGGTCTTCCTGCACAAACTGCCGGAGGGAGTGGCGATGGCGAGCGTCATGCTGGCGGGCGGCCAGAGCCGCAGCCGGGCCCTTGGGGCTGCGGCGCTCCTCGGCGTGGCCACGGTGTGCGGGGTGCTGCTGACCGAGGTGAGCGCTCCGCTGGTCGACCATGGTCTCGCGATCTCGGCTGGTGTGACGATCTATGTCGCCGCGTCCAATCTCGTTCCCGAGTTCCAGGCCCGGCGCGGCTGGGGGATGCCTCTCGCCTTCTTCAGCGGTGCGGCGATGTTCTTCCTGACCCGTCTGCTGGTGGAGGCCGCGGGGATGCGATGACTGCCCCCTCACTCTTTGCGGTTCCCGAGCCGCTGGCCGCGCGCATGCGCCCCCGGACGCTTGACGAATGCCTTGGGCAGGAGGCACTCCTCGGGCTGGGCCGCCCGCTGGGCGATGCCATCCGTCGGGGCGACGTGGGGAGCTGCATCTTCTGGGGCCCTCCCGGCACCGGCAAGACCACCATCGCGCGGCTGATCGCGCGGCACACCGAGCGGGAGTTCGCCGAGCTGTCCGCGGTGCTTGATGGGGTGCCGCGGGTCAAGGAGATCATCCGGGAGGCGGAGCAGCGTCGTGTGCTGGGGCGCGGCACGGTGCTGTTCTGTGACGAGATTCACCGGTTCAATCGGGCGCAGCAGGATGCCTTTCTGCCGCACGTGGAGCGGGGCACGGTCACGCTGATCGGCGCCACGACCGAGAATCCCAGCTTCGCGCTGAATGGCGCGCTGCTGTCCCGCTGCCAGGTGCACGTGCTGCAGCCGCTCACGGCGGTGACCATCGCCGAGCTGATCCGCCGCACGCTGGCGGACCGGGAGCGGGGCCTCGGGCATCTCGACCTGGATGTCGCGGCCGACGCGATCGAGATCCTGGCCGAGCAGAGTCGATGGCGACGCCCGCCGGGCGCTGACCGTGCTGGAGAACGCGGCCCGCCAGGTGGGGCCGCGCGGGCAGCTCACCCGGGAGGTGGTCGCTGGAGTCGCTCGCGCGCCGGGTGGCCAACTACGACAAGAGCGGCGAACAGCATTTCAACATGCTGTCGGCCTATCACAAGTCGCTCCGCGGCAGTGATCCCCAGGGCGCCCTCTACTGGATGGCGCGGATGATCGAAGGCGGTGAGGACCCGATGACCATGTTCCGCCGGGCGCTGGCGATGGCGGCGGAGGATATCGGGCTGGCGGATCCCGAGGCGCTCAAGCTCGCGGTCGCAGCGAGGGATGCCTACCACATGCTCGGCCCGCCGGAGGGGTACCTGCCTCTCGCCGAGATGACGATTTACCTGGCCACGGCGCCGAAGTCGAACCGCACCGTGATCGCGCTGGGTGAAGCCCTTGCCGCGGCCCGCCGAACGCCGGCGGAGCCGGTACCGATTCACATCCGGAATGCACCGACCGGGCTGATGAAAGAGCTGGGCTACGGAAAGGATTACCAGTACGCCCACAACTCCCCCACGGGGTACATCCCCCAGGAGTATCTCCCGCCGTCGCTCAAGGACAGTCAATTCTATCAGCCGGGTGAGCTGGGCTTCGAGAAGCGGATTCGGGAGCGGATGGACTGGTGGGCCCGACAGAAACCTGATGGCCCTGCACCGGGGTAGGCGGGTTCCCGCCACCGCTGCTCCCGCCGCCCTCCCGTCCTTCCCCCTATATTGCCCGCATGAGACCACTCCTTCTTTCCGCCCTTGTGGCGTTGACCGCCTGTGGACCCGGTGGCGTAAATCCGGCGACGTTGATTCAGCCTGGCGTCAAGGTGCATCATATCTCCGTCCGAAACGTTGGGATCAGCGGCGCCACGCTCGACGTGGTGCTCGCCTTCCACAATCCCAACAATTTCACGCTGCCCGGCTCGGCCCTCACGGCGGATCTCGACATCGAAGACACCCGGTTCGGGACGATCGCCATGGACGATGCCTTTTCGCTGGGCGGGAAGGATACGACGCTGGTCACCGTTCCCCTGTCGTTCCGGTATTCCGCGGTGGGGACGGCGGCCCGGGCCCTGCTCGACTATGGCGCGGTGAACTACAAGATCGCCGGCACGTTCTCGGTGCAGACCCCGGCCAATGTGCCGCTGCAGGTCCCATTCAGCGGCGCCGGTAATGTGCCCATTCTCAAGCGTTAGCCTGCGGAGTCCATCATCCGACCGTTGATCACGATCGAGCCGCCGATGGAGCGCGTCCTGCTGGTGGGCGCGCCGCGGAAAGGCTCCGATGAAGTGCAGCACCTCACCGAGCACCTGGATGAACTGTCCCGCCTCGCCGATACCGCCGGCGCGGTGGTGGTGGGTCGGCTGACGCAGCAGATCGCGTCCCGCAATCCCGCGACCCTGATCGGCGAAGGGAAGGTGGAGGAGGTCCGGGAGCGGATCGGCGCCGAGCATGCCTCGCTGGTGGTCTTCGACGAAGAGCTGACCCCGAACCAGGGCGCCAACCTGGAGTCGGAGCTCAAGGTCCGGGTCATGGATCGGTCGGAACTGATCCTCGACATCTTCTCCACCCGGGCACGCACCCACGAAGCGAAGCTGCAGGTCGAGCTGGCCCAGCTCGAGTATCTGCTCCCGCGCCTGGCGCGGATGTGGACCCACCTTTCGCGGATTCGCGGCGGTATCGGTCTGCGTGGGCCGGGCGAAACCCAGCTCGAGACCGACCGCCGGATGATCCGCAAGAAGATCCAGCTGCTGCGGGAGAAGCTGCGGGAGTGGGAGAAGCATCGGCAGGTGCTGCGAGCCGGACGCTCGGCCATGCTGAATGTGGCGCTGGTGGGTTACACCAATGCCGGCAAGTCGAGTGTGCTCCGCATGCTGTCGGGTGAGCACGAGATCTTCGTCGAAGACCGGCTGTTCGCCACCCTCGATACCCTGACCCGCGAGATCGACCTCGGCGAAGGAACCCACGCCCGGGTGAGCGACACCGTCGGCTTCATCCGCAAGCTGCCGCACCACCTGGTCGCCTCCTTCCGCGCGACCCTGGAAGAGGTACGGGAGTCCGATCTCCTGCTCCATGTGGTCGACGGCAGCCACGAAGGATGGGAAGAGCAGATGGCGGTGGTGGAGAGTGTGCTGGCCGAGATCGGGGTACGGGGCCAGCCGGTCATCCCGGTCTTCAACAAGATGGACCAGGTGCCGGACGTGGACGCCTTCGTGGCGCGTGCGCGTGCACTCCATCCCGACGCGCTCTTCACCAGCACCATGCGCATCGAGGGGCTGGAGCCGGTCAAACAGGAATTACGTCGCCGCGAACGCCTGCTGCGCCCGCTGGTGGTCGTGCGAGTCCCGCTGGCCGATGGGGCGCGCCTGGCGTCGATCTACCGACTGGGCGAGGTGGTGGAACAAGGTGTGGATGAGTCGCACCATGTCCTGAGTGTCCGGCTGGCCCCGTGGCAGGTCGAGCAACTCCGGAAGGAGCGGGTGGAGGTCGAGGAGGGGACGGGGGTAGGGGGTAGGCGGGCGGTCAGGCGGTCGGGCGACGGGGTGACGTGGGCGTACGTCAGAGGCCAGCAATCGCTTCCGATGCTGGCCTCTCGTATACCGCCTGACCGCCCGACCGCCTGACCGTCAGTCCTTCCCGCTCAGCACCTGTTCCAGGATCAGCCAGCGATTCATCCCGGCGAACTTCTGGTGCATCCGGGTCATCGGGGGGCCGCCCTCTGCCGCTTCCTCTTCATTCTGCAGGTCGGCCAGTGCCTCGAGCCCCTTGGCGGCGAACTTCCGCAGTCCCTTGTCGAGCGCCAGACCCGCAGTGCGGAAGTTGAACAGCGTCGAGAACTGGAGGGTGTAGCCCAGGTCGGCGAGCTGCTGGTTGGTGATCAGGTTCCCCGCATTCTTCGCCTTGCCCCAGTAGAGCGAGGGCGACAGGTTGAAGCCGAGCATCTGGTTGGGGTAGTACTTCCGCACCCCTTCGGCGAACGCCCTGCGGCTGTTCGAGGTCGACATTGTTGAACTCGGCCCAGATCACCTCGCACGCCCAGCTCCGCCGCTTCCCAGGCATCCTCGACCGCCATCTTGATTCCACCGGGGTTCTCCCCGGGCATCGCGCCATCCACCGAGTCGGTGCGGGCGATGATCACCAGATCGGCGCCGGTGTTCTCACTCGCGGCGCGAATCGCCTTCAGCTTGGCAAGCCATTCCCGGCGCGGCACCAGCACCTTGTCGCGCTTGGACTTCCCGACGTTGACGATGTGGCCGCAGGTCCGATCCGCGGGATCCTGGTTTTCGAGGTGCACGCCGCCGACCCGGGCGCGGATCAATTCGGCTGCGAGGGCGAACGTCTGGGTTGGCCCGCCGAAACCGGCTTCCATATCCACGAACATCGGTGGGGCAGAGAGCAGTTCCTTGCCCTCGGTGTCGTAGTAGTGCGCGTGACGCGCGCCTTCGACACCCTTCCACAGCTCGTGGGCAAGATCGGTCATCTGGTGCGAATCGTAGATGCCGATGTCGGGATACATGTTCTTGACGGCGGCGAGCTGCCAGCCCGAACCGTAGAGCGCCTTGAAACCGAGGCGGGTCATGATGGCCGCGGTATAGGCGTCATATGCACCGGCGGTGTGCACGAAGGAACCCTTGTCGCGTGCTTCGTGCAGCAGGCGGCGCAGTTTGGTACCAGGCTGCTCCTGTTCCGCAGGCGCGAGCAGCAGGGCCAGCTCGTCCTTGGGGTAGGTGGCGTGCCGGCTCACGGGCGGGGTGGCACTGGCCATGACATTCTCTCGGTTGGGGTCCGTAGGCGCGCGGTTCTGGCCCGCGCTGGAACGGTCGGAAGTGTTGCAGGTTCCGGACTCGAATAATTATAGAATGTGAAAGATTTCACAAGGTCGCGGCTTTTTCGGCCCCCGCACGGCTCTTGCACAGGGCGGGGTGGCGGATCGTCGGTTCCCCTCGCTAGCTTCACCGGGCTCGGCGCATCTCGTTGTGAGTTATCAACTTCCACTGGGTAGGGAGTACGCATGTCGGACGGTCTCGACCAGCTGAAGGCCCGAATCGAAGGCGGCAACGCCACAGTCGGCATCATCGGTCTCGGGTACGTTGGTCTGCCCCTCGGCGTGGAATGCGCCCGGAGCGGGTACAAGGTCCTCGGGTTCGATATCAGCGAAACGGTGTGTGCCGGCATCAATGCCGGGACCAGCCACATCGAAGATGTGCCGGCCGAGCAGCTTGCGGCGCACGTCAAGAAGAAGCTGCTCTCCGCCACCACTGACTTCGCGCGGCTGGCGGAGTGTGATGTCATTTCCATCTGCGTGCCCACGCCGCTCAACAAGACCAAGGATCCCGACCTCAGCTACGTGGTCGCCGCCGGTGAGTCGGTGAAGGCCACCCTCCGGCCGGGGCAGCTGATCATTCTCGAGAGCACCACCTATCCGGGCACCACCCGTGATGTCCTGCTGCCGATCTTTGCATCGACCGGCCTTACGGTCGGGGTCGATTTCTCCCTGGCGTTCAGCCCCGAGCGGGTGGATCCAGGCAACCCGGTCTGGCAGACGCGCAACACGCCCAAAGTCATCGGCGGGATTACGCCGCGGTGTCTCGAACAGTCGCTGGCGATCTACGGCCGGGTGTTCGATACCATGGTTCCGGTCCAGAGCCCGGAGGCGGCCGAGCTGGTGAAGGTGTACGAGAACACCTTCCGGATGATCAACATTGCGCTGGTCAACGAGATGGCGCAGGTGTGCGACCGTCTCGGGCTGGACGTCTGGGATGTGGTCAATGCGGCGGCCACCAAGCCGTTCGGGTTCATGAAGTTCACCCCGGGCCCTGGCATCGGCGGGCACTGCATCCCGCTGGATCCGCACTATCTCTCGTGGAAGATGCGGACCCTCTCCTTCAAGACCCGCATTATCGAAGTTGCCAGCGAGATCAACGCCGAGATGCCGGCCTATGTCGTGCGCAAGGCGAGCGATGCCCTCAATGAACGGCGCAAGTCGCTGAACGGCTCGACGGTGCTCGTGCTGGGGGTGGCCTACAAGAAGAACATCGGCGACCTGCGGGAGAGCCCGGCGCTGGACATCATGCGCCTGCTGCAGGAGAAGGGGGCCACGGTCCTGTACCACGATCCCCACGTGGCGGAGATCGTCGATGACGGACACACCCCGCTCGCCGGCCTGCCGATGGCGAGCGCGAGCCTGACGGAAGCCGCCCTCAAGGGCGTCGATCTGGCCGTGGTTGTGACTGATCACACCGCGGTGGACTATGCCCGGATCGTCTCGCTGGTGCCGCAGCTTCTGGATACCCGCGGGGCCATCCGCAACGACACCACCGGTAAGGTGGTCGGGTTGTCGGGCGGGTCGTCGGTAGGACGGTAGGAGGGGGGCAGGGGAACAGGGAACGGGGAACAGGGAACGGGTGGCGACTCGGCAGTCATTGCGAGGAGGCCGCCTACGGCCGACGAAGCAATCCCCCGACCTCTGAGCCGTTCCCGTTCCCCGTTCCCCGTTCCCCGTTCCCCCGTTCCCCGTTCCCTGTTCCCTGTCCTCCGTTCCCCGTATTATCCACGCCATGCCTAGTCCCCAACTTCCGATCCTCGATCGGCCGATTCGTTTTGCGCTCGTGGGCTGTGGCCGGATCGCGGACAAGCACTTCGAAGCGCTGCACCAGCACCGGGATCGTGCCGCGCTGGTGGCGGTGTGCGACACTGACCGGGTCGCGCTGGACCGGGCGCAGGCCCGGACTGGCGCCGCCGGATTCGAGTCGCTGCATGAACTCCTCGCCCGCTCGAACGCCGACGTCGTGGTCCTGGCGACTCCCAGCGGGCTGCATGCCCAGCAGGCGATCGAGACTTCGCGCGGCCGGACGGCACGTGATCACCGAGAAGCCGATGGCCACCCGCTGGCATGATGGCAAGGCGATGGTGGCCGCTTGCGATCGGGCGGGCGTGAAGCTGTTCGTGGTCAAGCAGAACCGCCACAACCCCACCATCCAACTGCTTAAGCGCGCCCTCGTGGAGCGCCGGTTCGGCCGGGTCTTCATGGTCACGGTGAACGTCTTCTGGAGTCGGCCCCAGGCGTACTATGACAGCGCCAGGTGGCGCGGGACCTGGGAGTTCGACGGGGGCGCGTTCATGAACCAGGCGAGCCACTATGTCGACCTCATGGACTGGCTGATCGGCCCGGTGGAGAGTGTGAGCGCCTATACCGGGACGCTGGCGCGGCATATCGAGGTCGAGGATACCGGGACGGCGATTATCCGCTGGCGGACCGGGGCTCTCGGTTCGGTCAACGTCACCATGCTGGCCCATGACAAGAACTTCGAAGGATCGCTCACGGTGCTGGGCGAACATGGCACGGTCCGGCTGGGTGGCGTGGCGGTCAACCAGGTGGAGCACTGGGAGTTCGCCGAGCCCCGGGAGCAGGATGTGCAGGTCCGCTCGGCGAGCTACGAGACGCCCTCGGTCTATGGACTGGGACATCCGCTGTACTACGACAACGTGATCCGGGCGCTGCGGGGGGAGACTGTGGCGGAAACCGATGGGCGCGAGGGGCTGCGTTCGCTGGAACTGTTGACGGGCATCTACCTGTCGGCCAGAGATGGAAAGCCGGTCGGCCTTCCGCTGGAGCTGTAGCCATCACGGACCCAGGTTCACGAATCCGTAGAGCTGACCCGCCACGCGCGGCGAGAAGTATCGGGTGTCCGGTCGCGCGCTCCATCGAGGCGCCGAACAGCGCCTGGAAGACTGCCGGCATGAGGTTCACTCCGCTGCGCGGGGCGACGAAGCCGCCGGCGCAGGGCCGGTGGCAGATAGAAAAACGCTGTGGCATCGAAGTGACTCTCCAGTACCGCTCGCGGAATATTCGGCGCATTGACCCCGGTCTCGTCGAAGGTGAGCGGGCTGGGCGCATGATCGCCCACCAGCAGCATCACCACGCTGTCCCCCCGCGTCGCAACCACCTCCCGCAGGACCGGCAGCAACTGGGCATCCAGACAGGTCACGGCCGTCGCATACGCATCCCGTCGCGGGAGCTTGCTGGCGGCGACGGGATCCACCCCACAGTCCGGTCCATACATGTAGGGAAAGTGGGTCGCCATCACATGGATGAGCGCAAAGCTCGGACGACCATCGCTGGCGAGTGCCGGGAGGACGGCAAGTCCACGGCCGACCGCTGGCGCCAGGTTCAATGTATGACCGGGTGCGGCCCACAGGACGCCGGGCACCCAGACCCGCTCCAGCCAGGTGGTCACCAGGCTGGAATACATCCACCACCGTTGAAACGGTCCGGATGAGCCGCGGTGAATCACCGCACCCGCTGGCGGAAGTGTCCGAGGAGCAAAGAGCGGCCCTGGCACCCAGTGAATGTCGTAACCCGCCGCTCGGAAGAGACGCACGGTCCGATTGTCCGAGATGAGCCGATGGAGCAGGTCACTGTTCCGGGTGCGACCCGTCGGCTCGGCGTCGACCCCGGCCACGTGGGCGAAGTTGAGTAGTGAACTGACGGAGACGAACGTGTGGGCGTAATTGCTGGTGTAGCGCGGGACCGGGGAGAAGCCGAGACTGTCGAGGGCCTGGCGGAACGGGACCCGGTTCAGGCCATAGTCGGCGGTCAGCAGGCTATCGCCGGCATAGGCATCCAGGATCACAAGAAAGACGTCGGGACGACGGGTGACGTCGAGGGTGCGCAGTGCAGAGTCCGCGTCCCAGCTGCCGGAGGTCACTCGCCAGCGGACTCCGATCCCAGGCCCGCTCCGCCGCCACCGCCGACCAGACGATCCGGCCGGTGGCGGAGAGGATCAGCAGCACCGTGGCGAGTCGGGCGACCGCCACCGCGCGTGTCGGGGCGCTCCGATGCCATAACGCCAGGGCGGCACCCGTCAGGCTCATGGCCAGCGTGACGCCCAGCACTGTTCGCAATCCGAGGCGCGGTGGTCGTCGGCAGGAGCGTGTGCAGGTCCCGCACCACGAGGAACGGCAGGGTCAGTGCCGCCACGGCGATCAGATCGAGGGCAATGCCGCGATCGGGGTCCAGCCGGGGCAGGAGGGCCTGACGAATCGCGCTGAGCGCGAATCCGATGAGGCCGGCGCACGAAGAGCAGGCCTGCCAGGTCACCCCACCAGAACTCGCCGGGACTGGCGGCCGCCAGCTGCAACGGACCGAGGGCCGCGAGCAGCGCCGCCGGCCACGCCGAGCGCCAGCGCATCAGGCCGGTCGGCGCTTGAGATGGAACAGGGTACGCGGAATGCCGGGCAGCGTCGCCTCGCGGGCAATGTCGAAGTACGGCTGCACCGCCTCTCGGAATGCGGGCGCGCCGCCGTACGTCCCTTCGCTGCGGCTACCGGTCAGGAGGCGCTGCACGAGGGCATCTTCCGGTTCCGGCACTTCCACGACGGTCTGACGGGCACAGCGGGCCAGCCAGCTGGCAATGCGGGTCATGGGGACTCGGCCGCTGATCGACAGGTGATGCACCAGCGCGAGTGCCAGCACCAGGTCCGCGGGTCCGCGATCCAGCAGGGAGGCCCGCTCCTCGCCGGCCCATCCGGAGGCCGGCGCGGGCGCGAGCAGGTCGGTCCAGAGCGACACGACCGGCAGGCCGGCCTTTGCGGCCGCCAGGTAGCCCTGTTCGACGCAGCCGAGGTCAATGTCCGCGGCGAGCGCGTAGCCGTCCTTCGGGGCATGCTGACGGGCCAGCTCGCCGGTATTGGCGCCCAGGTCCCAGAGGCTTCGCGGGCGCGCGTGCTCGACCGCCGCCGCGACGAACGCGGTCTTGGCGCCGCGCGCGGCATCGGAGTAGTGCGATCCGCCGTCGTAGCCGAGCCAGGCCGTCTGGTGGGTTGACTGGGGCAGCGCGTCGATGGTGGATCGCAGGCCTTCGAGGATCTGGCGGAGCCGCTGCTCCGGTACCAGGGGCGGCGGAGCGACGGGAGTCGTCCTGCCGGCGCGCGACTCGGCGGCGGCATGCAGATGGAGATGGACCAGCACCCCGGGGCTGAACCGTCCCCGCCAGCCCAGCGTCTGACTCGCCACCGGCAGGGGCACCCCGTCGGGATAGAGCGCCGCCAGCCGCACGAGCTCCGGATTGCTCAGGGTCGCCAGGGCGAGCGGCCCCAGGAAGTGACGGCAGAACTGGCCGTATGCGAGCCAGGGAGTCCCCGCGACCCGGGGCGCGAACGACAGCGAGTCCATCAGGATCGGGCGCCCGCGATGAAACTGGATGTTGTACGCGCTCGCATCGCGCAGCACCATGCCGCGGACGCGGGCCCGTTCGGCAATCTCGAGTGTCAGCAGGGCGGCAGCCCGGAGCTGCACGGGTGTCCATTCGTACGGGTAACTGATGAACGGGATACGTTCCGGGAGCAGTTCGAGGCCACCATCAGCTGGCGCGGGCCCCTCAGTGTGGGGGATCAACAGGTGGTCCCGCTGCAGTTCGTCCAGCAGCCCGCTGGCGGCCACGGCCTGAAAGGTCGGTGCGAAGGCGGGGGTGATCGTCCGGGTCAGGATCCCATCGCGTTCTGTGACGCGACCCGCGGGATCACGGAACGAGGCACGCTCCGCGAGGGACAGACTCACTGCGGATCGCGATCCCGTTTGAAGAGCCGGCGGAAGAAGGCGCGGACCCGTCCCATCGTTGCCACCAGCGCAATGAGCACGCCGCCGAGCGCCTGCAGGAGCAGTCCCCCGGCTCCGGGGTCGATATAGGCCATGGTAGGTTTCCTTGCAGGACGCGTCCGGTAGAGCAGGATTGCAGCGGAATATAGGTCGCCTGGGCCACCCTGTCCCTCCCTTGCCTGGAGTACGCCATCCGGAAGCCTGCGCTGTTGCTGCTGCGCGCCAGCCTGGCGGGGTGCGCCTACGTCAATCTGGTCTACATCGGCCTCTGGCAGACTCTCTTCCAATACGATTCGCCGGATGCCTTCTTCCTGCGTATCGTCCCCAGGGATTTCCTGGCCATTGGACTGAACATCCTGCTGGCGGGCGGGTTGCTGGGTCTTGGTGGCTGGTTGCTCTCGCAACAGGAATTCCGAGGTCGCCTCCTGCTGATGGATCTGCTATCACTGGTCTTGCTGCTTCCCCTGGCCAATGTCCTTCGGCAGGCCTTCCGCCTGACGCCGGACGACGCCGGACGCTGGCTCGGCGCGCTGCCGCGGGGGGCCCTCCCCGCCGCACTCGCCGGTGGATTGGTCCTGCTCCTGGTGCTCTGCGGGATGCGGCCTGGATTGGTGGCGCACGGCTGCCGTCGTGCGATGCTGCTGGCGAGCCCGTTTCTGGTCCTGACTCTGGGGCGCAGTGGGTGGATCGTCTGCGACCGCCGATCTGGCGCGGTTCCAGGACCTGCCGCGCCCGGAGCAGCCGGGGCGGGCGGCGGTGCGGCGCGTGGTCCTCGTGGTCTTCGACGAACTCGACTACCGCTTGACCTTCGGCTCCGCGCAGCCCGCACGGCCCTTGCCGGCGTTCGAGCGCCTGCGGCGGGAGTCGCTGTCGGCGGAGGATGCAACGCCGCCGGCGGCGAATACCAACGAATCGATGCCAGGCCTGCTCACGGGAACCCCGGTCGAGGCCCTGATCGCGCATGGGACGCGGCGGGGCGCCGTCCGCTTCGTGGGGGCGACCGGGGAGACCGACCTGGACTCCATGACGACCATCTTCGCCCGGGCGGGCGCGATGGGCTTTCGATCAGGACTGGTTGGCTGGAATATCCCGTATTGCCGCACCGGTCTGGGGGCGGGATTGGCGGCATGCGCCTGGTGGCCCTCGGGTCCCCTGCTCGGAGTGCCGGAATCACTGGGGCAAACTATGCTGCATCAGTGGCTATCGGTCTCCCCATGGAACAGCCGGGCGATGCACGACATCCGTCACCGCGAGATGCAGGACGCGGCCCTGACGCTGGTCGCGGATTCGACTCTCTCCTTCGTGCTCCTCCATCTGCCGGTGCCACACTATCCGTGGATCTTTGATGAGGGGGTCGGCGCGATTACCTGGCAGTCCTTCGGCCCGCAGGGGTATCGCGGGAATGTCCGGTTGGCCGACCATGACCTTGACGAGATCCGGCGCGGGCTTGATTCCTCCCCCGGAGCGGGCCGCACTACCCTGATCGTGACGTCCGACCACCCCTGGAGGCGATCCGCTGAACTGGATGGCGGCAGTGATCCCCGGGTGCCATTCCTGCTGCATTTCCCCGGGGCCCGCGAAGCCATGACGCTGACCGGCCCAATCAATACCACCCGGACTGGCGAACTGGTGCTCGCCATTCTCCGGGGGGAGGTCGGCACCGGACACCAGGCTGCCGCCTGGTTCGAAGCCCGCGGCCAGGGTCCGACCGGAGCCCTTCCACCCCCATGAGGAGCCACACCAACGTGGGCCGACTTCCACCACGGTGATGCGGGTGTGGCCAGGGCCATGGATAGCTGCGCGATGAGCGGCATGCCTCTACATTCCGGCACGTTTTACTCAGTCTCTCACCCCCGAGGCATGTCGCCCGATGGAAACCAGGTGATCGCGACGCCGCCCGCGGCCTCGGTTGCCGCGTGGCGCGACCGGCTGCCCAGCTGGGCGCGCGTCAAGGCGCTGGCATCCACCAAGCTGGCGCGCGATCACCTGGTGACGCTGGCCACCGAGCTGCTGGTCATGAGCGCATCGCTGGTGGTGCTCAAGCTCGCCGCGGCCTATACCGATGCCGCAGGGTTTGGTGAGTTCGTACTGGCCCGCCGGATGATCGGGCTGGTGCAGCTGCCGGCGTTGTGCGGCATCGGGCTGGCGCTCACACGTTCGGTGGCCATGGGGATCGAGCGCCGGGGTCCGGGCTCGCAATGGGGGTACTTCGACGCGGCGCTCCTGATCACGAGTGCGACCGGTGGCGTGGCGGCGGCGCTGTTGCTGCTCGCGGCGCGCCCGTTCGCGCTGCTGACCATGGGCGGCGCGGAGTACGCTCCGCTTGCCCGCGCTATCGCCCCGGGGGTGCTGGGGCTGGTGCTGCACGGAGTGGCCTACGGGCTGCTCCGCGGTCGGCAGACGATGATTCCCGCCAACGTGGTGCAGGCGGTCAACCTCGGGCTCATCCCGCTGGTGGTCTTCGGCGTTGGCGGACTGGCGATCCCGACATTGATCCTGTGCATCGGATCAGGCCAGCTGTTCGTTGCCGCAGCGGTGCTGCTGTGGCTCCGGCTCAAGGGACCGCGACCGGCGCTCGGCTCCACGATCCGGGGTGATGCGGCAGAACTCCTTCGCTACGGCGCGCCCCGGGTCCCGGGGGAGTTCGTGCTCGGAGCGCTGAGCGCGCTGCCCGTCACCGCCGCCGCGCACTACGCCGGGCCGGCCGAAGCGGGGCGGGTGGGGCTCGGGCTGTCGCTGCTGTCGCTGATCGGGTCGCTGTTCGCCCCACTGGGACAGGTGATGCTGCCGGCGATCAGTGCGCGGATCGCGGCCGGGAGGATCGACGGACTCGGAAGGGTGGTGTGGGGATTGACGCTGGTGTGCGCCGGCCTGACCGCCCTGGGCGCGGTCGGGCTTGAACTGCTGGCGCCGTGGCTCCTGCCGGCCGTTTTCGGGCCCGGCTTTGCCCAGGCGGTGACACCGGTGCGGATCATCGTGCTCGGTGCGGTGCCCTATGTGATCTACATTGTGCTCCGCAATGTCCTCGATGCCATTCACGCCGCGCCGCTCAATGCCGGCAACCTTGCGGTGGCGCTGGCCGTCCTTGGTCTGGTGATCCTGGCGCGGCCTGGGGCCTCGACCGTGCCGTATGGCGTTCTCGCTGCGATGACCGTGCTCGGGTTGCTGACGGTGTGGCGCACCCGCCGGGCGCTCAGGGCGCTCAAGGCCGGTGGCGCATGAACCTGGCGTTGCCGCTCGCGCTGGTCCTCGCCTTGCTGGGATTCCTGGGGCGGAAAATCGAAGGGAGCTGGGTGGCGCCGGCACCACTGTTCGCGGTGCTCTGGTGCGGCATCATCGGCGTGGCCGCTGTCACGTTTCCGGAGTTGTCCTCGACCGCCACGGCAGGACTGTACCTGGTGGCGGCCAGTGTCGCCGTGCTCGGCGGCGGACTGCTGGCCCGCCGGCGCGAGGGCGGGGCGGGACCGGAGCGCGTGGTCGAAGTGCCGCTGCTGCGGCCCCTCCTCCTGCTCTCGCTTCTGGTCGGGGTCGGTGAGATCGTGGTCCTCTTCGCCCGGCGCGGCTTCTCCCTGACCACCGCGCTTGCCTTCAGCGCCATTGCCCAGGTCACGATCGCCAACCGTTCCGAGCTGTACGCGGATATCTTGCAGCAGTCGTTCGCAGAGTGGCTGGTGTATTTGGTGCTCTACGGAAGCACGCTGCTGGGCGGGGTGCATTTTCGGCTGAGCCGTTCCTGGGGTGACCGCCTGCTCGGGCTCTCGGCGCCGGTCATGCTCTCCCTCGTGTTCGGTCTGTACGGCTCGCGGTTCGGGGCCCTGTTCGGAGGGGCCTTCTGGGTCTCGGCGTACCTGGCCGCCGCCGTGCTGACGGCGAAGGAAGCCACCATCTTTACCCCACGGCGGGTGGCCGGCGTGGTGCTGGCGGGCACCGTGCTCCTGCTGGGATTTTCGATTCTGACCCAGGTGGTACGGTACTCCTCGAACATGCAGGCGGTCGGCTGGCGCTCGGTACTGGCGGACGGCTTCGACTATACCGCCGCGCTCGGCATCTGGATGGATGAGCGAGGCTGGGTCGGGACTGACCTGACCGCCGGAGCCCGATCATTCACCCGCCTGGTTCAACTGGTCGGCATTCGGGCCGATCCCCTGCCGGCCATTCCGGTCAGCTTCACCTCCTCGAACATCTACACCGTCCACCGCGACCTGATCGAGGACTTCGGCACGCTCGGCAGCCTGGTCGTTCTGGCGGTGCTGGGGTACCTGGCCCAGGTGTCCTACGGGCGACTGCGTGCCGGCCGAGTGGGCGCCCTGCCGCTGCTGGCGGGGCTGTACGCTTTCTTTCTCACGATGCCGGCCGTGGGCTTCTTTTTCTACACCGCGCCGACGCTCGCACTGGTCGGGTTCACGCTGTACTTGTGGGGTGGGCAGTGGCTGCGCCGGGTTCATCGGGCGCGACGGCTGGTCCTGGCTGAGGGGCAATCCTGATGCGGCCAGTGATTGCCATGCCGGTGCTGCACCTGTCCTCCTTTGTCCGGCAGGATATCGAAACACTGGAACAGCGGTACGAGGTGCGGCGGCTGGCCGTGCGGCCGCTGGGAAGTCTGCTCCGCGGCCTGGTTGAGGTGTGGCGGGCGGATCTCCTCTTTTGCTGGTTCGGCAGCATCCGGTTCCTGCCCCATGCCCTGGTGGCCAAGGTGCGCCGACGTCCGGTTGTGATCATTGCCGGCGGGTACGACCTGGCCAGCGAGCCGGCCATCGGGTACGGTAACATGCGCTCCGGCTGGACCCGCCGACTGGGTCGGTTGCTGTTTCGTCTTGCCGATCGGGTGGTGTGTTACTCGGAGTTCGGGCGAAGCGAAGCGGTCGCCCATGCCGGGTTGGCACGGGACCAGGTCGACATGATTCCGCTCGGGTTCGATGCCGATGCCGTCGCGCCGAACAGCGCATGTCGCAAGCGCCCGATGGTCCTGACGGTCGGGGTGATCGATCAGAGCACCATCCGCCGCAAAGGCATCCTGACGGTGGCACGACTCTCTCGCCTGATACCCGAGATACCGGTGGTGTTCGCCGGCAAGGCTGAGGCCTCGGCGCTGGCCGAACTCCAGGCCGAGGCCGGGCCGAATGCGCGGTTCGCCGGCTTCGTGAGCGATGACGACCTGCACCAGCTCTTCAGTGAAGCGCAAGTCTACGTCCAGCCGTCGATCCACGAAGCATTCGGCTGTTCGGTGGCGGAGGCGATGCTGTACCGGTGTATTCCCGTGGTCAGCGACCGGGGTTCCCTCCCCGAGGTGGTGGGGCAGGCGGGACTCTTCGTGCCGGCCGAGGATCCGCCGGCGCTGGCCGCCGCGGTCCTCCAGGCGTTGAGTGGCACCGTCCCGTTGCCCGAACAGCCGCGCGAACGAATCAGCGAGCGGTACCCGCTCGCCCTCCGGCGCACGCGGCTGTATGCCCTGCTCGATGGGCTCCTGTCCCGATCATGAGGTGACTGTGACTGCTTCAACATCGTTAGGGGTGCCGGACTTCGGTCCTGCGTGGGTATTGCGCCTGGTGGCACGGGGGCGGTTGCTGCTCCTCGTGCTTCCGATCCTCACATTCATTGGCGTATTCCTCTATATCCGCTGGCACATGCCCTACTCGGCGGAAATGGTGCTGCGGCCGCAGGGCGGCAGCCAGCAGCAGGGCCGCCTCAATGGCCTGGCAGCCCAGTTCGGAGTCGTGCTGCCGGGAGCCGCCGCCGGAGATCCGATCCGGTTTCACTCCCAGCTCATCACCTCCCGCGAGGTGCTGACTCCCGTGGTCATCGCCACGTACCAGGTGGCGAAGTCGGCTGGCTCATCCGACTCGGTCCGCGGCAACCTGCTCGACCTGCTCCGGATCCAGGGCGCGACGCCGGTGGACCGACAGCGCCGCGGTATCGAGCGGTTGCGGCAGATGATCGCCGTGGGGCCCGACCTCCAGGCCGCCTTGATCGGCGTGCGGGTCACTTCCGCCTGGCCCGAACTTTCCCTCGCGATTTCCCAGCGCCTGATCGAGTCGCTCAACGACGCCAATATCTCCCGTCAGCAGGTATCCGCCGAAGCGGAACTCAAATTCGTCGGCGACCGGGTGAGTTCGGCGCGGGCCCAGCTCGATTCTGCTGAGCGCCGTCTTGAGGGGTTCATGCTGCAGAACCGGCAGTATGCCAATTCTCCGGCCCTGACGCTGGAGCACGACCGGGTGATGCGACTGCTCGACCTGCGCCAGCAGGTCTACGTCACGCTGAGCCAGTCCTATGAGCAGGCCCGGCTGGATGCGGTACGCGATACCCCAACCATCGTGGTGGTCGATCGGCCGGAAGGTTCGGTCAAGGAAGCTGGCCGACCCGTGCGTGATGGGGCGGTCTGGGCTGTGACCGTCGCTGGCATGGTGCTCCTCTTCCTGCTGGCCAGGGACGCGCTCACCCGGTTCCGGATGGCCCGGCCCAACGAATATGCCGCGGCGCTGTCGGAGCTTCGCCGGCTGTTCCGTCCGGGGCGCGGAGGGACGGCAGCGTGAAGCCGGCCCCCGGCCGGGACGACCTTCCGCTGGTTACGGTGTTGGTACCCGCGCGGAATGAGGAGCGGTTCATCGGCTCGTGCCTGGACTCGCTGAGCCACGCCACTTACCCCGTGGACCGGCTGGAGGTGCTGGTGCTGGACGGGCGAAGCGAGGACCGGACCCGGGACCTGGTGGAGGCCTTCGCGCGGGAGCACCCGTGGGTTCGGCTGATTGACAACCCCGATCGCATCACCCCGACCGCGCTCAATATCGGGATCCGGGAAGCGCGCGGCACGTACATCGTCTGGATCGGATCGCACAACGTCTACGTGAACGACTATGTGGAACAGTGCGTCATTCACGCCATCGTGTATGAAGCGGATCACGTAGGCGGAGCGATCGAAACGGTGGCCCGCGACCCTGGCCTGATCGCCAATCTCATCGTGAGCTGCATGACCCACCCATTCGGTGTCGGGCCCTCGCACTTCCGGCTCAGTGGACAGGAACCCCGCTGGGTCGATACAACGTTCGGAGGCTGTTACCACCGCCGGGTCTTTGCGAGGGTTGGCGGCTTCAATGAGCGGCTGGCGCGGGGTCAGGACCTCGAGTTTCACTTGCGCCTCAAGCAGGCCGGGTTTCGCACCCTGCTGGTCCCGCGGGTCCGGAGTCAGTATTTCGCCCGCACCCGGCTGGGGGAGTTCCTCCACTATTACTGGATCAACGGGGTGTGGGCGGTGCTGCCCTTTCTCTACAGCAGCATCGTACCGGTCGGACTCCGGCATCTCGTGCCCATGGCCTTCGCCGGAGGACTGCTGTTCCTGGCCCTGGTCGGATCGATGTGGTCGCCGGCCTGGTGGCTCGCTGGCGCGATCCTGGCACTGTACGCCGCGCTCGCCCTGGCGGCGTCATGTCAGGTGGCCTGGCGTCGGCGCGATCTCCGATACGCGGTCCTGCTGCCGCTCGTCTTCCTGGGATTCCACCTCGCCTACGGCCTCGGTTCGCTCTGGGGCGGAGTGCGGGTGCTCGCGGGGTGGCTCAGGGGTGTGCGCAGCGATCCGACGCCGGGGCGCACGTGAGCCGCCTGACTGATCCCACCTTCATTCTCTCGGTCGACGTCGACTGGATCCCCGGATCCGAGTCCGGCCTGTCGGGAATTTTCGACTTTTGCCAGCGGTACCGGATTCCGGCAACCCACTTCTTTACCGGTAAATTCGCGGAGCGCTATCCGGACCTGGTGAAGGAAGCCGTGGCCCGAGGCGATGAACTGGGAACCCATGGCTGGGCCCACGGCCAGCTGGGACGGGACGATGAGGAGAATTTCGAAGCCGCCTCGTACGAGGACCAGCGCCGCTGGATCGAGGCGTCCACCGATGCGGTGGAGCGGGCGGGGGGCGTGCGGCCGCTCGGCTTCCGGGCGCCCAACCTGCGGGTGAGCGAGACGACGTTTCGGGTGCTGCATGACCTGGGGTATCGCTTTGATTCCTCAGTGCCGGCCAGACGGTTCACCGTCACTTATGGTGCGATGAACTCACCCCGGTATTACTGGGCACCGCTCGGTCCCTATCATCCGGACCCGACCGCGCTTCAGCGACGGGGCGACAGCTCGATCCTCGAAGTCCCCCCATCAGCCTGGTTTCTTCCCCTCAACATGAGCGCACTCCGGGTCTTCGGTGCGGCGGCCATCCGCTGGACCGTGCGGCGGCTCCGTACCCGCACCCCGGTGCTGGTTTTCTTCGTGCATCCGTCGGAGTTCGTGGTGGCGGAGAAACAGACGTTGACGGGAGACAATCCCCGGCGTCACCTCGAGGGTATCGGCCCCCAAAATTTCGCCACGTTAGGCAAGTTCGTTGACGATGTGCTCGCGCTGGGCTACCGGGCCGGTTCCTTTCGGGACCTCCAGGCATGAGGTGGGCGCTGGTCACCAGCCCCGGCGATAGAATTGGTGGAGTCTTCGCCCGGGCCTTTCGAGCCGCCGAGGGACCACTGCCGGTCGCGATTTATCTGCTGCCGAGCCGCGCCGGTCTTGATTTCCCGGGATGGGCCAAGCCGTTCGTCGCGCTCAGAATGCTCGGGCTGGGCGGCGTCTACCGGCTGGGATCGGCCGGCAGCCTGCGGGCCCTGATGCACCCCGGCGACAAGGCCGCTGGCCTGGGTGAGGATTTCGTGGCGGCGATGCGGGGCCCTGACACCGAAGTGGTGGAGTGCGTCGACGCAGCCGATTTCCGGTACCGACTGGCCCGGCTCGCGCCTGATCTTCTGGTCTCGGTCGGCGCGCCCATCGTGTTCAGCGCAGCCCTGTTGGCGGTGCCGAGGCTGGGCGCCGTGAACGTTCACAACGGACAACTCCCCGGGTATCGGGGGCACTTCGGGAGCTTTTGGGAGGTGCTGGAGGGGCAACAGTCCAGCGCGACGGTGCTCCACCGGATGGCGGAGAAGGTTGACACCGGGGCGGTGCTGGACAGCGCGGAGATTCCGCTGGATGCCGTGGAGAGCTTTCTGGACTTGTTGATCAGCAAGAAGCGCCATGGCGGCGAGATGGTGGCCCGGCTCCTCCGGCAGGTCGAGGCGTCCGGGGTTCTGCCTGAGGGGATCCCGATGCCTGCGGCGCATGGGCCCCATCGCGCATTTCCCGGTGTCCTTGACGGCTTCCGTTTTCGTTGGCCTCAGCCCCGCACCCCTCGCACATAGATCACCTTGTAGCCCCGGACCGGACCCGCTGGGAGCGGATCGCGCGCCGCCGCGGGCGCGAACCCTTCGGTCAGCTCGGCGGGGATGGGCTGCAGCCGACCATACAGCAGTCGCTTGAGACGGGCCCGCCCCTTCAGCGTCCGCGGTACCAGCCGAAGTGCGGTGAGCACCCGCCGCGCCAGCGGCAGCACGGTCCCGGCGAGCCGGGCCAGAGGCGAATGGCCGCCGCGTACCGGGAATCCGCCCTCGACGGTCACCCGAAATCCCCGCCGGCTGAGCGCCGCCCGGAATTCATCCGCAGTGTGGTAGTGCACGCTGAACGGACTGGGCACGAAATCGGGCCGCTCCGGGTTGGCGTTGACGAAGAGCATTTCCGCGGCCGGCGCCAGCACCCGGGCAATTTCGTCCAGCGCCCGCTCCATGTCAGGGATGTAGTAGCTGGCTTCGAAGAAGAGGACCAGGTCGAAGGTGGCCGGTGCGAACGGCAGGGCCTCGGCAGACAGGCGGACCAGGGGGACGCGGGCCCCATACTGGCGGCCGCCCGAGGCCAGCAGGGCAGGGGAGTAGTCTCCACCGACTGTCAGGCGGGCCTGCGCGGGCGATGAGCCCGAGGCCGAGTCCCGCCCCGCAGCCCAGCTCCAGCACCCGGCGGCCCGCCGCGGCGCTCGGGCCGCGAGGGTATACCGGGTGTACATCATCTGGGCGGCTTCGGCGGTCAGGGTCCCGCCGGTCGTTTCCGTGATGTCTTCGTAGCGCGGAGTGTCGGTCATGTGGGGTCGGGTGAAGGCGGCGCAAGATAACCGGACTGAGTGCCCTTGTGGTGGGGGAACGGGTATATTCCGGCGCCGGTGATCACCCCCGATCCGGTTGTCCTTCAACAGGATGCCTGTCTTTGATGTATCCGTTCGCCAAGCGGGCCCTGGACCTGGTCGCCTCAGTACTGGGTCTGGTGGTACTCTCACCCGTGCTGGCCGCGATCGCTGTTGCCATCAAGCTGGAATCCCGTGGCCCCGTGCTCTACGCCGCTCCCCGCGTCGGAAGGGGTGGCGGCATGTTCCGGATGTACAAGTTCCGGTCGATGGTCACCAATGCCGACAAGATTGGCGGGTCCTCGACGCCGGACGATGATCCCCGGATCACCGGGATGGGGAAGTTCCTGCGGCGGACCAAGCTGGATGAACTGCCGCAGCTCATCAATGTGGCGAACGGCACCATGAGCCTGGTCGGGCCGCGGCCCCAGGTGAAATGGGCGGTCGATCTCTACACCCCCGAACAGCGCCGGGTACTGACCGTCCGTCCCGGGATCACCGACTACGCGTCGCTCAAGTTTCCTAATGAGGGGGAGCTGCTGCGCGGCAGCACCGATCCTGATCGGGACTACATGGAGAAGATCCACCCCGAAAAGATGCGTTTGAGTCTCGAGTACCTGGACAAGCGTACCCTCGGGGTCGACCTGGGGATCATCTTCCAGACCCTCGCTGCCATCTTCCACTGAGCCCATGAAGAAATTCCGCACCGCCGCCGAGCAGGAAGTCGGTCCGAGCATCGCCCGGATCTTCGAGTCGTCGCCTGACTCCGTCGAGGCCCGACTGGAGAATTTCCCGCGTTACGTGCGTCGCAATCAGCTCAAGCGGTTCCTGGTCCTGTACGAGATCTTCAAGCGCATTCTCCCCGTGAAAGGTTCGGTGGTGGAGTGCGGCGTGTTTCGCGGCTTTGGCGTCATGTCCTGGGCCAAGCTCAGCGCCATGCTGGAACCCGAGAACCTGACTCGGCGCATCTACGGCTTCGACACCTTCGCCGGCTTCCCCAGCGTCCACGCCAAGGACGCCAACGCTGTGGCGATGCCGCACGAAGGTGGGCTGCAGGCCAACAGCTATGACGAGCTGCAGGCGCTGATCGCCGAGTTCGACAAGGACCGGTTCCTGGGACATATCGACAAGGTGCACCTGGTGAAGGGCGACCTCACCCAGACGGTGCCCGACGTTCGTCGAACAGCACCCGCACCTGATGGTCAGTCTGCTGTTCCTCGATGTCGACCTGTACGAACCCACGAAGGTGGCCCTCGAGCACTTCCTGCCCGCGGATGCCGAAGGGCGCGGTCATCGCGTTCGACGAACTGGACAATCCGCAGTGGCCCGGCGAGACCCTGGCGCTGCTGGACCATCCGGGGATCCGGTCCCTCCGTCTCGAACGGCTGCCGTGGGATCCCTATATCAGCTTTGCGACCATCGAATAGAGCCAGGAGTTCCCGCCCATGACCAGCAGCACGGCCGCGCGCGCCATCCCGTTTTTCAACTACAAGGGCGCGTTCGCCGCGGACGAGGACGTGTATGTCGCGCTGTTCCGCGACATCATTCGCCGCGGCGCCTTCATCCAGCAGCAGGAACTGGTGGACTTCGAGGCCCGGCTGGCGGCGTACCTCGGGGTGAAGCACGCGATCGGCGTGGGCAACGCGACCGACGGCCTGCTAATGGCCTTCCGCGCCGCGGGCATCCGGCCCGGTGACGAAGTCATCTTTCCATCGCATACGATGGTGGCGTCCCCCGCCTCGCGCGGGTCAGTGCGGCGGGGTCCCGGTCCCGGTCGACTGCCGCGACGATCACCTCATCGATCCCGACGCCATCGAACGCGCCATCACGCCGCGCACCCGCTTCCTGCTCCCGGTTCATCTGAATGGCCGCACCTGCGACATGGACGCCGTCAGCGCTATCGCCCAGCGGCACAAGCTGACCATCATCGAGGACGCGGCCCAGGCGCTGGGCTCGAAGTTCAAGGGGCGCTTCGCCGGGACCTTTGGACTCGCCGCGGCATACAGCTTCTACCCCGCCAAGATCCTCGGCTGCATGGGCGATGGCGGCGCGGTGGTGACCAACGACGACGGCGATGGCCCACCGGATTCGCCTGCTGCGCGATCATGGCCGTGATGAAGCCGGCGAAGTACAGATGTGGGGACTCAATAGCCGGCTGGACAACCTGCAGGCCGGCGATCCTCGATCATCAGTTCAAGGACTACGGCCGGATCATTGCGCATCGCCGAGCGCTCGCCTCCACCTATCAGCAGGAGCTTGGCGCTCTGTCCCCAGCTGCTGCTGCCGCCGGCGCCCGGAGGCCTCCCCCGATCACTTCGACGTCTTCCAGAATTACGAGATCGAAGCGGAGCGGCGGGACGAGCTCAAGGAGTTCCTGAAGCTGGCGGGGATCGGGACGCTCATTCAGTGGGGTGGCAAGGCCGTACACCAGTTCGCCGGCCTCGGGCTGAGCGGCACCCTGCCGCGTACCGAGCTGCTCTTCCAGCGCTGCCTGATGCTGCCCATGAACATGATGGTCACGCTGGACGACGCCCGGCATATCGCGGCCAAGGTCCGGGAGTTCTACCACGCGTGAGCGCTCTGCCTGACATTCCGGCCCAGCCCGCTGACCAGTGAGGCGCTGGCCCGCCGGATCCGCATCCATGCCCTGCACATGACCAGTCGGGGCGGTGGCAGCCACATCGGCTCCGTCTTCTCGATCGCCGACATCGTAGCCCTGCTCTATAGCGGGTACTGCGAGGTGGATCCCGCACGTCCAGACTTGGCCGGCCCGGGATCGATTCATCCTCAGTAAGGGGCATGCCGGGGCCGGCGTGTATGCCGCGCTGGCCGAACGGGGTTTCTTCCCGGTCGAGCGGCTGAAGGATCACTACCAGGACGGCTCGGTCCTGAGCGGCCACGTCTCCCACAAAGGCGTGCCCGGGGTGGAGTTCTCCACCGGCTCGCTGGGCCACGGGCTGCCGGTCGGGGCCGGAATGGCCTACGGCGCCCAGCTGGACGGCCGGACCCACCGGGTCGTGGTGCTGTTGAGTGATGGCGAGTGTGACGAAGGCTCGAACTGGGAAGCGATCCTGTTCGCCGCCCACCACCGCCTGGCCCGCCTGCTGGCCATCGTGGACTACAACAAGATCCAGAGCCTGGACACCGTGGCACGGACGCTGGGGCTCGAGCCGTTCGCCGACAAGTGGCGCGCCTTCGGCTGGCGGGTCCTGGAAGTGGACGGACACGACCATGCGGCGCTCCAGGCCGCCCTGACGGCGGAGCCCGCCGCCACCGGCCAGCCGACCTGCCTGATCGCGCACACGGTGAAGGGGAAGGGCGTGTCGTTCATGGAGCACCAGGTGCTGTGGCACTACCGCGCCGCCAAGGGCGAAGAATTTGCGGCGGCGCTGCGGGAACTCGAGCAGGGTGGCCCGGCATGAGGGATACCTTTGTCCGACGGCTGGCGGAACGCGCCGCCGAGGACCCGCGCATCCTCCTGATCACCGGCGACCTCGGATTCGGGGTGCTGGACCGGTTTGCCGCGAGCCATCCCCGGCAGTTCCTGAACGCCGGGGTCGCCGAGCAGAACATGACGGGCCTCGCGACCGGGCCTCGCGCTGGATGGGCGGGTGGTCTTCACCTATTCGATCGCCAACTTCCCGACCCTGCGATGCCTGGAGCAGATCCGGAACGATGCCGCCTATCACGACGCCAACGTCAAAGTGGTCGCCATCGGCGGCGGATTCAGTTACGGGCCCCTCGGCATGTCACATCATGCCACCGAGGATCTCGCCATCTTTCGCGCCATGCCCGCCGTCACGGTGGTAGCGCCGGGCTGCCTCTGGGAGGTTCGCGAGGCGGTCGACGCACTGATCGCGACACCGGGGACGGCCTATCTGCGGCTCGACAAGAGCAATGCGGGTGACACCAGCCGGCCGGGCGAAACATTCATGCTGGGCCGCGCCCGTCAGCTGCGCGACGGCACGGCGGCGACACTCGTCGTCTCTGGTGGCGATCCTCGGCGCGGCACTCAAGGCGGCCGATCAGCTCGCCGCCGCCGGCCTCGCCTGCCGCGTGCTGAGCGTCCACTCCATTCGTCCACTGGATCACGAGGCGATCCTCCGTGCCGCCCGCGAGACGGGTGGCATTGTGACCGTAGAGGAGCATGTGGTGGAAGGGGGACTGGGCGGTGCGGTGGCCGAGTGCTGTCTCGAGGGAGGGGTCGCGGTGAAGGGGTTCCGGCGTATCGGCCTGCGGGGCGGGGCCTTTGCCTCGGCCGTCGGCTCGCAGGAGTTCCTGCGGACCGCGTATGGGATGGACACCGCCGCCATCGAGGCAGCAGTGCGCGCGATCGTCGGCTAGCCCGGTCTACTGCAGTGTTCCCTGCCGCCGCAGGCCCAGGGTAACGAAGACCCGCCCCACGAATCGGTCGCGGGTCCTCCCCTCCATGTTGCCGGCGTTCACCTCATGGTGGAACGCTCCGCTCGCCGTCAGCCGGACCGGGCCGCGCGACCCACTCGCGTTCAGGGCGAGCCGGTAGGTCCGCGCTACTGTTCCGATAAAGAGCTGAGGCGTGTTTCCGGCCTCGATCGTACCGCCCGTCCGGGACGGGATCCCCGATGCGGCCGCTGCCCTGGCGCAGCAAGGTTGCCTCCGGCGTCAGCAGGAGCTGGCCGCCCACCGGAATTCCGGCGAAGAGCGAGGTCTGGTCGTAGTCGTCATTGTTCCGGCCGATCCCCACCCCGCCATCCTCGAAGTTCTGCCCCAGCCGAAACGTACGGAAGGCGAGGCTCGACGCCTGGGTGTAGAGCGCCCGCCAGCTTGCCGTGCGCCCGAGGGCGCCACTCAGAGTCCAGAGTTAGCGCGTAGCGATCGGGATACCGGGTCGGCACTGCCGCGATTCTGGTATTGCAGGTCGTCGATGGCGAGTTGCGCGGCGAGCTGGACCCGTCGGCCGATCCGCCAGTACGCGTCGATCCCGAGCATGAGGTTGTTCTCGTTGTCTCCCAGCCCGTACTGATTGGCCAGGAGGAGCAGGGACACCGGGTTGCGGAACCGGCCATCGAAGTCGCGGTCCACCCCGGCGACGACCCCGGTCTCCCAGATCGCCAGCCGCAGCCGATGGGAGAGTTTGGCGTCGAGTCGATGCGCAAAGAAGTAGCGCCGGATGACGTCGCCGGTCGCCGTGTCCGTCACACGTGGTCAGGCCCGACGCAATGGCGGTGAGCCGCAGCCGGTCGTTGCCGAGGGCGAGACTCACCTCGGGTCGTCCATAGCCATAGTTGCTGAGCGGGATCCCCTCGACCCCGGCTGGACCCCAGTTCCGGTCCACCTGGCCGTAGAGGACCTGGAGCCAGCGCCACTGGCCGGAGAGATAGGCATCCGCCATCCGGCCGGAGACCTTCAGCTCTCTCCGCCCGGTCCATTCGGGGTCACGGGCCAGGCGGGGCTCGATCGCGGGTCGGGTGACCGCCAGAATGGCGCCGAATCGTGCTTCTGCCGCCAGCTCGATGTACGGCCGGGCCGAACCGGAACCCACTGGGCGCAGCAGGTCACGGCGCGGGGTCGAGTAGGCCTGCACGCCGGCGCGGGGCGCGAGGGACCACCCGCCCGCGGCTGGCAGGGTATCAAAGGCCTGGGTCAGCACCCGCACCTGGGCTGCCAGCCGGGGATGGCCGGCCGTATCGACCCTGGCGAGCACCGCCAGGGCATCGCCCTGACGGAACGGGCGAACGAGGGGAGATGGGTCCTCGACATCGCCCCGGGCCACCAGGTGATCGAACAGGGGGAGCAGGGGATGATCGAGCGGGACGTAGGCCGAGGCGCCCTGGCCTTCGGCGACGCCAGGCCAGGCTACCAGGCAGAGCAGCAGGAGCGCTGAGTGACCGCAGGAGTCAGGTATCATGTCAAGCAGGGAAGAGCGCCTGCTCGACCATTTCGCAGAGGATGTGTCCGATCGTGATATGCGTCTCCTGGATATGCCCGGTGACCTCACTCGGGACCCGGACGACCACCTCGGCCACACTGGCGACGCGTCCGCCGGATTGTCCCGTGAGCGCGATCGTTCGTAACCCCTGACGCCGGGCCTGCTCCACCGCGCAGACATCACATTGGGGGAGTTCCCGCTGGTGGAAATGCCGATCAGTACGTCCCCCGCCTGGCCGAGCGCCTCGACCTGCCGGGCAAACACCTGCTCGAACCCGAAGTCGTTGGCGTTCGCGGTCAGGAACGAGGTATCCGTAGTCAGGGCGATGGCCGGCAGTGCGCGGCGCGGCCGGTCATGGTGCAGGGCGCTGACGAATTCGGCAGCCAGATGCTGGCAGTCGGCGGCGCTGCCCCCGTTCCCGCACCAGAGCAGTTTGTGCCCGTCGCGCAACGCGGCGATCAGCAGGGCCGCGGCGGCGGCGATCTCCCGTCGGCACTGCTCGCCCGTGCGCAGCTTCACCTCGGCACTGGTGGCGAGGTGGCGCAGGATGAAGTCATCGTTCGAGGGCATTCGACGTCGTACCGGTCTCAGGCAGGCGGGAGCGAAGTTGCTGCCGCCAGTCCAGCGGGGTGGCCGCAGATGCGGGCCACCTCATCCAATCCATCCACGGCATAGTCGGCCATGGCGCGCTCCGACTCGAGCGTGATCGCACCCTCACCGGTGGTGACCAGGAAGGTCGGGGCCGCGAGTCCTCGGCCAAGGCCGATATCCGCCGGCTTGTCTCCCACCACCAGCACCCGATTGAGATCCAGGCCGAGCTCCCGCTCGGCCTGGCGGGCGAGCCCGAGACCTGGTTTGCGGCAGTCACAGCCGCTATCGGGCGCATGGGGACAGGCATATATCCCCGCGATCGAAACGCCCATGCCCTCGAGCAGGTCAAGCAGACGCCGATGAATGGCGTCCAACGCCGCTGGTGCGATCCGGCCCGATGCGACCCCGCTCTGATTCGTCACGATAATCAACCGAAGCCCCAACTCGGCCAGGCCGCGCAGCCCTTCGGCTGCCCCGGGGAGGAGCACCACGCCATCGGGATCCGCCAGGTAGTGGCGATCCTCGATGATGGTTCCATCCCGGTCAAGCAGGGCGGCCTGTGGGCGCGGTGCGCCAGGGAACATGATCGCCCGGCACGCCGCCCCACCCAGGCGGCGCAGGGCCGCCAGGCTCCACGTGCGAGGCGAGCCGGGATGAACGTCTCCCAAGAGCACGTCGTCTACTGCGGCGTACCCACCCCAGGCCGGGGTTGGGTGCACGGCAGCTTCCGCACCGGTCATCACAAAAGTTACTCCGCCCGCGTGGGCTCGATGCCACGCGAGGAGCGCGTCGCTGTTGACCGGATTGGGCGAAGATATATGCCCTTCCGGTGGCCGAATTAGCGTCACACCGCGCATTGTGGCTGGCTTGCGAATTTCTTCACGCCCGAAGTGTAGGCGCCGGCAGGCGGGCGCCGCAAGCAGGAGCGAGCACGATCGTAAACTACAGTCGACTCTTGGGCTTGATTCCGTCCCTCCGGGCTGGTAACATTCCGGCAACGGGACAGCCCCCTGCCCCAAACACCAATCGACAAGGGAGCATGATCGCTCAACTTCGGAACGGATTCCGGAACCGACACCTCCTGATCCTGGATCTGCTTCTCCTGCCGCTCGCGACTCTCGTGGCGTACGCCGTGCGGTTTGACGGGTTTGCCATACCGACGGAACATCGTGAGGGCGTCGAGATCTACCTGGCGGCAGCGCTCGCCATCAAGCTGATGGTGCTGTTCGGCTGCGGGATTTATCGCCGCCTGTGGCGGTTCGCCAGCGTTTCGGAGTTGGAGACCATCCTGGTGGCCAGCGCCTGGTCCGGTGCCCTGACCTTTCTCCTGGGGATCTGGGTGCTCGCCGGCCATCGGGCTGATCGCGTCCGGGTCCCGCTATCGGTCCTGGTCATCGACGCCCTGCTCACCGCTGCGGCGATCGCCCTCCCTCGGTTGCTGGTGCGCTCCTTCCGCTGGCACCAGGACCACGATGCCAACCTCGAGACCCGCCCGGTGCTGATTGCCGGCGCCGGGGCCGCCGGGGTCATGCTCCTCCGCCAGCTGCATACCAATCGCTCCCTCGGCCTGGAGCCGGTGGGCTTCGTGGACGACGATGCCGCGAAACAGAATCACGAACTGGCCGGCCTCCCGGTCCTCGGCCGCCTGGCGGACACGACCCGCATCTGCCGCGAGAATGACATCGCCGAGCTGCTGATCGCGATGCCGACCGCTTCGGGCGCTGTGTTCCGTGACCTGGTCAACTCGGCCGCCGCAGCGGGCATCACGGTGCGCACCCTGCCCGGGATCTCCGATATCCTCTCGGGACGATTCGATCCCTTCGCCCTCCGCAAGGTGGAAATCCAGGACCTGCTGCGGCGGGAGCCGGTGAAGATCGACCTGCGGCAGTTGCAGGGACTGGCCACGCAGCGGACCGTGCTGGTCACCGGTGCGGGCGGCTCCATCGGTTCGGAGCTGTGCCGCCAGCTCTGCGGCCTGGAGCCGGCCCGCCTGGTCCTGCTGGGTCACGGCGAGAATTCGATCTTCGGGATCCAGCAGGAGCTGCACCAGCACTTCCCGCACCTGCCAATCCATGCGGTGATCGCCGACGTCAAGAATCCGGCGCAGCTTGCCCGGGTCTTCGACCGCTACCGGCCCAGCACGGTCTTCCATGCGGCGGCGCACAAGCATGTGCCGCTGATGGAGGAAAACCTGGCCGAAGCGATCCTCAACAACGTGCTGGGGACCCGCAACGTGGTGGAGGTCGCCTCGGAGTGGGAGGTGGAACACCTGGTCCTCATCTCGACCGACAAGGCGGTGCGGCCGACCAGCGTCATGGGCGCGACGAAGCGGATTGCGGAGCAGTTCCTGCAGGCCGATGGCGGAAGAGAAGGGGCGCAACTTCGTGGCGGTGCGGTTCGGCAACGTCCTCGGGAGCCGGGGCAGCGTGGTGCCGACCTTCCTCAAGCAGATCGAAGCCGGCGGACCCATCACCGTGACCCATCCGGAGATGCGGCGCTACTTCATGACCATCCCCGAAGCGGTCCAGCTGGTGCTGCAGGCGGGCGCCCTGGGGCGAGGCGGCGAGGTGTTTGTGCTCGACATGGGGGAGCCGGTCAAGATCGCCGATCTTGCCGCGGACCTCATCCGACTGTCCGGCAAGGAAGTCGGCAAGGATATCGAGATCCGGTTCAGCGGCACCCGCCCGGGGGAAAAGCTGTACGAGGAGCTGTTCTTCGACGCGGAGCATGCCTCGCCAACGGAGCACGCCAAGGTCTTGCGGGCCCGGAACGCGACGCTCCCGGTAGGGGTGTCCACGGTGGTCAACGACCTGATCCAGGCGGCGCAGGAAGGGTGGCCCGCGGAGGAACTGCGCGGACTCCTGAAGCGGCTGGTCCCCGATTACGAACCCTCGCTGGCCGGGATGCCGGTGAAGCACGAGCCGACCACTCGGCGGGAGAACAGCGGAGAGACCAGCAGATGAGAACAGCGGGTGAGAACTGCGGGTGAGAACTGCGGGTGAAAGAAGCAGGTGAGGGAAGCAGGTGAGAGAAGCAGGTGAGAACGGCGGGTGAGAGAAGCAGGTGAGAGAAGCAGGTGAGAACGGCAGGTGAGAACGGCAGGTGACAAATGCAGGTGAGAGCGGCAGGTGAGAACGGCAGGTGAACAGCGGCGGAAACGCCCACTCACCCGCTTCTCTCTCACCCGCTTCCCTCACCTGTCGTTCTCACCTGCTTCTCTCACCCGCTTCCTGCTTCTCACCCGCTGTTCTCACCTGCTTCCCTCACCCGCTGTTCTCACCCGCTTTTCTCACCCGCTGTTCTCACCCGCTTCCCTCACCTGCAGCTATGGTCGAAGCACCACCACCACCACCGCGGTCAGGCTCGCGAGGATCTGGGCGATCGAGCCGGCCAGGCCTACCCAGTCCTTCTTGTCCAACGGATCGCGTTCCGGGACAAATACCGCGGCACCCGCCAGCGGCCTCGGGCGCTTGTCACCCACGAACCACCAGCGTCGCTGCAGGCTCTCGACTTTGCCATTCGGCTGCGTCACGTAGGACCGATTACCGTCCGCTTTTCGATTGAACCCGCCCGCCGCACTGATGTAGTACTCGAGATTCTCTCCGGGCACATAGGTGACGGACATCGGCGCGTTGACCGCGCCGTTGACATACACCACCGGCGTGTATTCCGGCACGACGATCGAGTCCCCGCCGGACAGGATCAGGTTGTCCCGGAAATTGGGATGCTCGATCACCCGAGGCAGGTCCACACCGATCCGGCCGCCGCGATCCTGGGACCGGAAGAACTTGATGCCCGCGGGATACGCTTCGCGGGTCAGGCCGCCCGCCCGGTTGATCAGATCGAGCAGGCGGTCGGTCCGGGTCAGGAGGGCATATCGTCCCGGGAATCGAACCTGCCCGGTGAGCGACACCGTCCGTTGCAGCTCCCAGTCAGGCTGACGGAAGACCAGCACGTTGTCATACGCTTGCAGCACCGTTTCCACTGCGCCGGATGCCGGGGCGGCCTGGCCCGGCGGGCCCAGGTAGCGTCCCGCTGGCCCGCGATCGAACAGGTAGGTCGAATCGAGCGGGACCCGGAAGGTCGACGCCATCCGACCCTCGGCGCGCTGGTCATTCACCGGCAGCCGGGCGATCTCGGCCTCCGACAGGAGGGCATCCTCGGTGAGCCCTTCCGCCTGCAGCACCGCATCCCGCAGTGTCATCCCCTCGCGGTACAGGATCCGGCCCGGCTTCCGTACCGCTCCGGTGATCGCGATATAACGCAGCGGCCGGAAGGTCGAACGGGAGAAGACGGTGATCTCGTCCTCGTCCAGGAGCACCAGGTCGTCGCGGATCGCCCCGGTCGAGTCGGCAAACGCGCTGCGCAGCTGCAATCGGGTGGAGTCCGGTTGCAGGCGGGTCACCAGGATCTGGTCGAGGAAGACGTCCGGCTTGGGACCGCCGGCCAGGCGGATCGCGTCGCTCAGCCGCATGCCCGGCGTGAACCCGATCTGGCCGGGTGTCCAGACATTGCCAAGGACGGTGACGAGGTCGCGGCGCCGGTCGGGGACCTTGAGCACCGTGACCGAGTCGCCGGGGGCCATCGGCAGGGCGGGGCCAAGTCCGTCGGTGAACTGATCGGATGAGACATCCAGCACCACCCGATCCTTGCCGCCCGGCTGCCGCTGCGCCGGCGGGAGGATGCGATCGATCTGGACCCGGCGACGCAGCGCCGTCGCCTCGAAGCCGCCGGCTGCCTGCAACAGGTCCCGCAGGGTCTCCCCGCCGGTCAGCTCATAGATGGCAGGACGGATGATCTCGCCCGTCACCTTCACCTGGGTCCCCCGGACCGGGACGAAGACCACGTCGCCACTCTCCAGCCGGGTGTCGTGCCGGTTGTCGCCCCGGAGGAGGTAGTCGTACAGGTCGAGCGTATCCACCAGTTCCCCCGCCCGACGAATCTCGATCCGGCGGAAGGACCCATTTACCGTGGGGCCGCCCGCGGCGTACAACGCACTCATGGCGGTGCCGGCGGCGGAGACCTGGTACGAGCCGGGCCGCGCGACGTCACCGGTGACGAAGATCTGCACGGTGCGGAGCCGGGACACCGAGATGCTGAACCGGGTGCTCGGATTGTTGCGCCGCACGCCGGAGTAGACCCGTCCGAGCCGGAGGTACAACAGGTCTTCCAGCTGGGAGAGGGTCAGGCCGGCCACCCCGAACTGGCCCACCTGGGGGATGGCGATGAATCCTTCCCGCGTGACCGTGAGCTGGTGCGCGGTCTCCACATCGCCAGTCAGAATGAGTGTCAGCTCATCGCCCGGACCGAGGCGGTAATTGCGGTCGACCGGCCCGGCCTGCAGGGGAGAGAACTGGGTGGACGCCCGGCGGAACACCGAGAGACCGAAGACGCGGAGGACCGAACTGGTGTCGGACAGTGAGTCTGCCCGGAGCGAGTCGGCCACCACTCTCGCCGAGTCCGTCAGGGAGAGCAGCGAGTCGGCTTCTTCACTGCCGACCAGGCCGAGCACCCGGGAGGCATCGATGATGTCCGTGCCGGCCTTCACGTCCTGGGTGGTGTCTGCGCCTTCGAGATACGGGTCGAGCAGCGTCTCGGGATACCCGGCGGCCCGGAGCCGCGAGCGGATCTGTTCCCGGGTCAGCCCTGATCCGCCAATCCGATTCCGCAACTGCTTGACCAGATCCGGCCTGGTCTTCAGGAGCTGTTCCGCCTGGGCCGGGGAAGGCAACGCGGTGCCCGCAGGCACCTGGGCCGCCAGTGGGAGTCCGGCGAATAGGAGCAGGCCAAGACCGAGGAGGAGCGGGCGACCGGCGCGGTGAAGCATGATGGTGATCATTAGAAGGGAAGATGGTTCTACCCTCCGGGAGGGTCAACCGGCGGGCAGGGTGATGCGATCAGGGCCTTCCAGGATCAGCGCTGGGCGACGATGCGCTCCCAGAACTCCAGCGTCCGTCGGGCCACCGCGTTGTCCACGTATTCGCCCATGACGCGCATGCGGGCCTCGCGGCCCAGGCGGGCCCGTTCGCGCGGCGCGTCGGCCAGATGCTGCAGGGCGGCCGTCAGGGCAGGCGCATCGTCCTCTGGGACGACCAGTCCGGCGGTGTCGACCATCTCAGGGAGGGCGCCCGAATCACTCGCGATCACCGTCACCCCGTGCCCCATCGCCTCGACCAGGGCGGGATGGAAGGTCTCCACCCACTGGGGCGTGGTGCGCGACGGCACCACCAGACAGTCCAGCTCCGGCCAGAGGTCGCGGAACTTGTCCGGCGCCATGGCCCCCCGCCAGGTGATGCGGGACGCGATCCCCAGGCGCTCGGCCAATTGTTCGAGGGTCTCCTGGCTCGGACCGCTGCCCACCACCGTCAGGCGCCAGCGCCCCAGCAGCTTGACGCACGCCTTGAACAGGGTGTCGAGTCCTTTTTCCGGCACCAGCCGTCCGACAAAACCGAGTGACAGGTCCTGCTGGTCGGGACGGCGGGTCTCGAGGGGTGGGGTCAGGCCCAACTGCGGGATGACGGTGACCGGCAGGTCGGGGCGGCTGCGGGCGAGCAGGGAGGCGGCCAGTTTGTTGCCGCCGATGAGTCCATGCACCCGGCCCAGGGTCCGCCGGCGGCGCCAGCGTTCGAGGATCGGTTCGGGCCGAACCACGCTTTCCCAGGAGAAAAGAGTGGTCTTGATGCCCAGCCGAGTGGCACGCACGGTGGCGGTCGCGGCCGCCGGGGTCCAGGGATCCGCCTCGATCTGGAGGATGTCCGGGCGAAAATCGCTCAGGATCCGATGGATGTCCCCGGCCCGCCAGATGACCCCGTCGCCCCGTTCGCCGCGGATCGGGATTGGGACGATCCGGACTCCGCCATCGTTGCCCCAGGCCGCCTGCTGCAGCGGTCCACGGGCGCCTGGAGCCCACTGGGCCGGCACGGCCACACTCAGGGTGCACCCCAGCCCGGTCAGGGCGCGCAGCTTTCCCCGGGTCGCGGGGTCAACGTAGGTATGGGAAAGGATGACGGCGCGCATGGCGTCAGGCGGCCGGACGGACGGGTTGTCGATGGGGAGTCAGCACGGGGGGCAAATGTAGAGGAAGGAGGTGACAAGAGCCATGGCTGCGCTGTGATCTATATCCGTTGACTCCACCTCCTGATCCGTCCAACTTCTGACACTCATGCGCATCCTCCATCTCGCCAAATACTACTGGCCACGGTCCGGCGGCATGGAACGCGTGGTGCAGGACCTCGCCGAAGGCGCGGCTGCACTGGGCCACGAGGTCTCCGTGGTGGCGGTGGAGAGCCGGGTTGGAGGACGGGTCGGCGGTCGGCAGCGCTCCACTGTGACCCGGGTCTTCTCCTTCGGCGCGCTCGGATCCGAGGAGATCGCGCCCGGCTACCTGACGGCGGCCCGCCGGGGCGCAGACATTCTACATCTCCATCATCCCCATCCGCTGGCCGATGTGGCCAGCCTGCTGCGCAGCCGGCGGACTCCGCTGGTTGTCACCCAGCACGCCGATGGGCGCGGGCCGGGTTACAAGCTGCTGGCCCGGTCGGTCCTGCGACGGGCCGCGGCGATCGTGGTGCCGAGCCGGGCCCACATGGCGCTGTCGCAGGAACTGGAAGGCTTCGAGAACAAGACCGAAGTGATCCCGTTCGGGATCGACGAGTCCCGCTGGACCGAACTCCCCAATCGACCGCTGGACGCCCCGCCCAAGGCGATCTTTATCGGCCGCCTGGTGAAGTTCAAGGGACTGGACGTCCTGCTGCGGGCGCTGGAGCGCGTTCCAGACCTGCGGCTGGATATCGTGGGCACCGGTCCTGAGGGCCCTCGACTCAAGACGCTGACCCAGGCCCTCGCGCTGGCCGACCGGGTGCGCTTCATCGGCGAGACCCCCGACGACGATCTGCCGCGCCGGATGGCCGAGGCAGACTTCCTGGTGCTCCCGTCCGTGACGGTGGAAGAAATGTTCGGGCTGGTCGCCCTGGAGGCGATGGCGGCAGGCCGTCCGGTGATCACGACGGCGGTCCCGACCGGGGTGCGCGAGGTCAATGTACCGGGAGAAACCGGGCTCGAAGTCCCGGTCCACGACATCCGCTCTCTCGCTGAAGCCCTCGACACCCTCGCCCGCGATCCGTTCAAGCGCGAGAAGATGGGCGAAGCGGGCCGGCTGCGGGTGGAGAAGTATTTCACTCGGCAGCTGATGGCCGAACGGCACATTGCCGTCTATGAACGCGCCGTGGCCTACAGCCCCGAGCCCACCGGCTGATCCTCCGGCCAATCGGGCCTAGTTGACCCGCACGGCCTCGATGGCAATCGACACTTCCACCGAATCCCCGATCACGACCTGACTGCCTGCCAGTTCACGCAGGCTCATGCCGAAGTCCCGCCGGTCGACCTTGGTGTTGGCCTCGAACGCGATCCGCTGGTGGCCCTCAGGGTCCCGCGCGATGCCGTTGAACTGACCGGTCAGCAGCACCTGCCGGGCGTGACCCTTGATCGTCAAAATCCCGCCTATCTGCACTGTGCTGTCCCTCGCCACGATGCCGGTACTCTCGAACGTGAGTTTCGGGAAACTGTCCACCGCGAAGAACCGGTTGGACCGCAGGTCCGCGTCCCGATAGGCATTGCCGGTACTGAGGCTGGCCGTCTGGGCCGAGACGTTCACCGTACCCCGGGTCCAGTCGCTGTCGTTCGTTACCAGGATGCCGTACCAGTCCACGAAGGTGCCGCGCACCCAGCCCAGGAGATGACGCACGCGGAACTCCAGTTGGGAATGGACCGGATCGACCACCCAATGTGAGCCCGCCTCCGCTGCCTCGCGCGATGCGCGGGTGACGGCCTGGGCGGTCAGGGTGACCGGGAGCGCGAGTGTGAGGACGCCAAGTATCAGGAGGGATGACGTCAGGTGACGGGGACGCATATGCAACTCCTATGAAAAGAACCACCGGGGATCGTCACCCCGGTCACCCGCCGGGAATGTTCTGCCCGTGGCAGGCCGAGCAGGTTTGCGGGTTCCGCTTCCGGAGCCGCTCGGCGTCGAACCCCGGCCCGTGCGGGTTGAAGCGCCGGGTCTGCGCCGAGTGACAGGTGAGGCAGTCGCGTTCAGTATGACAGGTCACGCAGCTCTCGAGATTTCGCCGCGCGCTGGGCCCATGCTGCAGCAGGAACGCCCCATTCGCGTCGTGATACCCGCCTTGCAGCGTTCGGCGCGACGTCAGCCCTGACTGCGTATGACAGGTGGTGCAGAACTGCTGGGTGTTGTGGCACTCCGCGCAATCCGACTGCCGGTTGAAGGCGGCCGCCGGATGGGAGGTCAGAAAGCCCGCCCGATGGTAGCTCCCCGAGTTGCCGGCCGCGGGCCGATGGCAGTCCAGGCACTCCACCCGGGCATGGCACGCGGCGCAACTCGACGGCCGCGCTGAGGCTGCTGGTCCGTGGGTATCGGCAAACCCCGGCTCGTGCGATGCCGGTGGCTGGCGGACCACCTTGGCGCCGCGCGCCTGACCCCGGACCGAGACCAGTGCGCTGGCCACCGCTGGCTGGCCGCGATGACAGGCGACACAGCTCTCCTGGGTGTGACAGGTGGCGCAACGGCCAACGTCGCGACTGGCCATCCCACCATGCCGGGTCAGGAAATTCTGGTCGGCATGCGTCGTGGGTGCGTGCAGCCTGGTGGCAATCGCCAGCGAACGCGGATCGGGCGCAAGCGCCTGGATGAGCGGAACCTGATCGGCGTTCACGTGACAACTGGCGCAGAAGTCCCGCGCATGGCAGGTAGCGCAGCTCGCCGCCACCAGTGACCCTGTCCCGGGCCGGCCGCGGGCCTGGGCACCGTGGCCACTCGGGAGGAGGAATCCCGTCTCCTGATGGCTTGGTGGCGCCGGAAAGGCGCTGATGCGGCCCTCGGTGAGGGTAGGCGCCTCCGCCAGCGTCAGATGGCAGGTGGCACAGGCGGTGTCCGGCAGCGTCAGATGACTTCCACCCGGTGCATGGCATCCGAGGCAGGTGGCATTACTGGTGCGGACGACCTTCATCCAGCCGCCACCGGCGGGCTGGTGGCAGGTCGTGCAGCGAGGCATGCTGTCCGGGCTTCCGGCTGACGCGAAGGCGGCGCCATGGCGCGCGTGGGTGAATCGGAGATTGGTCTCGTGTACCGACGGTCCGGTCCAGCGTACCCGCTTCTGGATCGTTCCGTCATGACAACTGGCGCAGGTCGTGGCCTCCGGCCAGAGTGAGGCATCGGACGCCGCTGCGCCGGCATGGCAGCCCAGGCAACTCGGAAAGACCGCCGCGTGCCTGGCGTGGTCAAAGGCCGGCGAGCGCTGCCGGGCGGTTCCCCAGCCAATCGCCCCGAGCATGAGGACGAGACCCAGCACGCCACGCGGCATCACCATCCTGCACCCCGCCTGATCGCCGGTGGCAGCGGGATCTGATCGACCGCATGGGAGCCGATCAACCAGCTCAGGTAGGCCCGCAACCTGGTCTGGTTCCAATCCAGGGCGGCGGCATCGGACCGCCGGCGCTCCTCGATGTATCGGGTCACCGCCACGCCGAGGCGGAAACGGGGGGAGAGCTGAGCGTCGGCGGTGGCGCCGATCCAGTCGAGCCGTGCGTCGTTGAATCGCAGTTCAAGCGGGCGGAGGAGGATTCCCCCATTCACGGACAGCGCGACCCCGGGACGGGGTTGCCAGGTGGCGCTCGCATCCCAGCCCCGTTCCGCCGCGCCGGGCCCGAACTCCTTGCGATAGCCGCCATCGAGGCTGAGCGACGGTGCCACATCGACCGTGGCGCCGAGCGACCAGCGGGTTCCGGCGTCCTCGGTGGTGACGAGGGGCGCCAACGCGCCGGGGGCATCGTAGGTGTAGTGCTCCACCGACCCGCGCAGCCGCACCTGCTGGATCGGTGCCGTCCAGAGGGAGGCGTCCACCGCCCGGTAGGGAACGGGGCTGAAGGCGCCCCAGATGGTCCACAGGTCGAAGTAGGGCCGATAGCGGCGGATCCCGAGGCTGCCGCCCACCGCCCGCCGTGCGTGGCGCAGGGTCAGCTCGGAGGTGCCCCACCAGCCGTTGTCAAAATCGTACTCGGTGCCGGCGGCGAGGCTCCAGCCGCGGAAGGGGCGAATCGTGGCGGAGAGCGCCCCCCGTTCGGAGACGAAGAACCGGGTCTCCCGATCCACCTGCCGCTGGTATTCGAGGCGGAGGTCCACCACCGCGGCCGACCAGTCGATGGCCGCCCCGGCGACGAGCTGACGGCGATTGGGCTGGAAGTCGTCGAGCGGGCGGAGGACGTCGCTGGTCACCGGCAGCGCAGTGGCCCGCGCCAGCCCCAGCCCCAGGAAGCCGGTGGCCGCGATCCCGGTGCGTCCCACCCGCCAGGTGAGCCGCCCGCCGTCGAATCCGGTGTAGCCCAGTCGTCCCCGCTCAATTTGCCGCCCCAGGCGTCCGGTAAATCGCGCGTCGGCATACTGGCCATAGGCCTCGAACAGCTGCACGGCGGGATCGGTGCCGGGCCAGACGGACGAGGCCCCGAGATCGACGCCCATCCTCGCGCTGGCGTGCAGGCTCAACCCCGTGACACCGAAGCCCCACGCCGACAGATCCGCGCCGGTGGTCCAGGGCCCGCCACGACGCCGGGCGCCCGGTCGGAAGTAGCTGCAGGTGGCCCGGCCGGGCACACAGGTCACGGCAAAGCCATCAGGTGTCTGCGGCCCGCCATCGGGACCGGGGCTGACGTCCCCCACCGGAATGCTGTCGAGCCGCACCCCGCGATAGGCGGCGGTCTGCACTCGGCTGTCGAGGCGCAGGAGGTACTGTTGCGCCCACACGGTCGACGGTGCCGCCAGCAGCAACGCCAGGCCTCCCACGAGGCGACGCATCAGTGAGCCTCCGCCTGGAGAAGACGGGGACGGTAGTGCTCCGGGTCCGCCTGCAGGTGGCAGGTACTGCACTCCCGGTCCTGGTAGTGATCGACGTTGGCCGTGTGACATGCCAGGCAGAAGCTGCGCGCCGGGGTCAGGGCGGCGATGACTGTCGCCGTGTGGCACCCGGTGCAGGCCAGGTGACTGGTCGGCGGACGCTGGTGGGCCGGCGCGTCGGCCGCCACGCTGCGGTGACAGGTGGCGCAGTCCCGCCCGGTGACATGGTGCTGATCGTGGCAGCCGCTGCAGGTCCGGGCGGAGTCTACCGGCTCGAGCGACACCGGTTCTCCATGGCAGGCGGTGCAGGCCACCTCGGCATGCGCCTCGTGCCGGAAGTCGACGCTGCGCGGGCGGGGAGGGTGTTTAGGCACCGTCACGGTGAGGCTGACGGGCAGTGTCTCGGGGACGCTGCCGGACTCGTGACAGGCGGTGCACCGGCTGGTGGCAGGGGCCTGGTGATGGCAGATCTGACAGCCGCGGGGGGCCTGAAAGGTCAGCGTCCCATGCCCTGACTCGGTGCGATGGCAGGTGAGGCAGGCGAGGGACTGATGTCGGGAGTGGGGAAACGAATCGCGGGGCAGGGCAGTGGAAAGGCCGGGCGGCCGCGGTGGGGGCGGAGGCGGGTCATCCAGCGGGGGCGCGTCCCCCTTCACCTTCGAGGGGCGATCCTCCCGCGGGACCAGCGACTGGCGCTGCAACGCGGCGGTGGTATCGAAGGGGAGCGGCGGCCGCAACCGGGATCCTTTGCGTTCCCGCACCTTGGCATGGCAGCCGGCGCAGTTGGAGGCGTCGACGCGTGCGGCGTGCGGGGTGTGGCAGGTCGTGCAATCCTTGACTGCTTCGCGATGCGCCAACCCGGTGTGGAAGGGCTCTTCACGCCAGTCGGCATGGCAGCCGGCGGTCGCGCAACTGGCCTTCGCCGCATCGGGCGTCGTCTGGGTATGCGGGTTGTGACACATGCCGCAGCTTCCCCGATGGGGATCGCGCGCCGCGTCGAAGTCGGGGAGTCGCACCTTCATTTCATGGCAGCGAAAGCATTGCTGCGCCGCGGGTCTCAGGGTCCCGGCCGCCGAATCACGGGTGGCGAGCAGCGGGACGGTCGCGGTGAAGTTATGACAGCCCGTGCAGTGCAGTTCGAGATCTGCATTGGCCATCTTGCCCAGCACGATATGGGTCTCCTTCGCACTGTGACACCCGGACTGTCCGCAGGTCGTATTCACCGGCGGAAAACGATGCGCCGTCTGGGCGTGGCAGGTCAGGCACTCAACCTTGCCCTTGAGCGCCGAGGAATCGGACTCCAGGTGGGTGCGGTGGCCGGCGGTGGCGGCAATCGCCTGCCAGGTCTCCCTGGCATCACCCCGTACGTGGCAGTCCTGGCAGATGCTCCGCGGGACCTTGGCGTGGGGCGGAATGGTGCTGTCCCGGACACCCGACATCCACAGGACCAGCTTGACGGCTTCCTTCACCGGCTTCAGTGGGTGACAGGAGTGGCAGCTCAGGCTGTCGTGTTTGCCCTCCATCTTCGGCACCAGGGTGTAGTTCCCGGTGTCGGAGGCGACCCAGAGCTGCCCGCTCGGCACGAAGATGTGGCACCCATTGCAGAATCGCTTGTCGGTCTCCACGAACTTGTAGCTGGCGGCACCGGCGGTGCCGGCGAGCACCAGCACCGCCAGCAGGCCGCCAATCATCAGGGCGACCACCCCGCGACTGCGGGTGCTGAGCCAGGTCCAGACCCGGTGGCGGCGGGGCCAGGCCCACCGGAGCACGAGGAACGCCAGGCCGAGGCCCAGCAGCACGCCCCCCCACATGACCCAGGGGGACTGCTGGAAGATGAACTGAATGATCGGGGTGATTGTGTCGCCGAGCGGCTTCGGGTCGGCGATCGAGTCGATCGGGTGCTGCGGCAGGGCGTCGCCCTGACGGGACAACAAATGCCCGACCCCGGTGAGCGGGGCGCTACCGGGGTCGAGCCAGCGCATGATGCGGACGCCTTACCGGGCGCTGACCGTCAACACCGGTGTGCGCTTCACCTTGACCAGCGCCTTGGTGACCAGTGCCTGCACGGCGGCCGGCGGCGGTGCCAATCCATAGGTGTCCGTCAGCGCCTGGATGCTGGCGGCGAGAATGGCCTGGGACAGGAACGGGTTATGCACGCCCATCGACTTGTCGCCATTGTCGTACCGCCCCTCGCCCACCAATCGCACATTGAACAGCGCACCCTCGGCGACGGTGATCTTGTTGTCGGTCGTGCTGAACTCGGTGGACGCGACCTCGGTGAGCAACCCGGTGTCCCCCGCGTTGACATTGCCGTCGCCGTTCACATCGACCCAGATCTGGTTGGCGAAGGTGTTCAGTGTGGCCCGGTTGGCCGCAAAGGCGCTGACGACGGCGGTCACACTGCTGTGGCAGGTGGTGCACGCCTGCCAGGTACGCGCGGTCGCGTCGTAGGCGCAGTTGTTATCCGCCACCGGACGTCCGTTCACGAGACAGGGGATCGGCCGGAAGAGGTGGCCGGTCGAGAAGACCGCCACGCCGGTGCTGTCGGTGGACTGGAACGAGTTCACGTGGCAGCCGGCACAGAACCGGGGATTGGCCGCCGGGTCGCCATGGGTGGCAACCAGCGCCGTGGTGTCATACCCAGCTGGCCAGTAGCCGGCCGAGCCGAGCAGGACGGGCCCCTGCGGCGCGTGCGGGCCGCGATTCGACGTCAGCTGCGGCTCGAAGCGGCGTGCATGGCACTTCATGCACAGGTTGTTCTCGGGCGATGGGTCGTCGATCGGGAACCGGAGCTGGCCGGGATTCCGGTCGCTGTGCGGGTCGTGGCAGACGGCACATTGCTGGCCGAAGGCCGTAGAGCCGGTGATGACATCGTTCTTCTCGACGTAATCTGCGTTCACGCCCCACGCCCGGAGGGTGTTGCGTCCCTCATGGCAGGGCATGCAGCTGGCCTCACCCGCCGGATTGGACTCGTACGAGGCGATGACCTCGGGGTTGGCCCGGCCGTGGCGCGACTGGGACCATTCATTGAAGAAGGGATTGTGCTCGCCGGCGTGGCAGCTGCCGCAGCTGTTGGTGCTGTCCACCATGGAGATGCGGGCCAGCGGCGCGTCGGAAGCGTCCGGCGCCGTCACGTGGGCCAGGCCGGGTCCGTGGCAGCTCTCACACTGCACGTCCCAGTAGCCCTTGGACTGGACCTTGGCAAACCCGACCAGACCGGTGGCATCGTTGCCGTTCGGCCCGACAGTGTGACAGTTCATGCAGTAGGTCTGCGCGTGTCCCGAGTTGATCAGGGTCGCGTACGCGCCTGCGTGCCGGGTCCCGGCCCACTTGGTCTGATGATCCACGTGGCAGTTGCCACAGGTGGTCTGACCGGTGGAATCGTTGTAGTAGCCGAGGAATCCGCTGGCGGTGTCCGGCGGCGGATTGAACGGCGGTCGATCCCGGAACACCGTGTTGGTGTCGGTGCAGCCGATGGTCGCCACGAGGGCGAGCACCAGGGTGGGCCAGATCCGCGAACCGTTGTTAGCCATGTATCCACTCGACTACTTCAAGGGAGGGGTGGCAATGCGTACCGCACCTGCTCTGAGCTTCCGCGCAAGCATACGCCGGCATACCGTATTTGTCTCTCCATCGTTGGAGCGAGACCGGGTGGACCATTCGCCGGCTGCCCCAGTCTGCCCTCGCCAGTGGATTTGACTTGGGATGCACCGAATTTGATCACGACAACATGCGAAGAGCCTTGTGAAGTGAACGGGAATGTTTAATGAAGAGACCGCATGCCACGACCGGTCGGTCGGCAGGAGACGCCTCGCGCCCACCCCTGTCGCCCAAGTACCTTGCGAAGGTTTGCGTCGCCGGTCGCCTCACGGATGATCGGGTTCGGCTTCCTCAACTCCGGGCTTACTCGTGGCCAACGCTTCTCCCCCCCCCTCCCCGTCCGCCAGCTGCCCTGCCTGCGGGCAGGCCATGTCCGGCAAGTTTTGTCGCCATTGCGGTTCCGCCGCCAGTTCGACGGGGACCGGTTGTGCCCGCTGTGGGGCTGCGCTTCCGCCGGGCGGACGATTCTGTGCCGCCTGCGGGACGCCGGTGGCGTCGGCCGGCGCCCTCTCATCCAGCGAACGGGTCTGGTGGTTTCTGGGCGGCGGCGGGGTGGTGGCCCTGGTGGGCGCGCTGGTCCTGGGCCTTGGCAAGGCGGACGGGGTGCGTGCCGCTGATCCCGGATCCGCGGGTCTGCCCGCCGCCGATGGCGGAGGACCCACGGGCACCCCGCCGGATATCTCGAATCTTTCGCCCCGGGAACGGTTCGACCGTCTCTTCAATCGCGTGATGCGGGCCGCGGAAAGCGGAGATGAGGCCACCGTGACGAACTTCGCGCCGATGGCGCTCAGCGCCTATGGTATGCTCGACCAGGTCGACGCCGACGCCCGCTACCATGCCGCCCTCATCGACCTGCACACCGGCAACGTGGAAGGCGCCAGCGCGCTGGCCGACAGCATCCTCCAGGCCGAGCCCGGCCACCTGTTCGGTTACGTGGTGCGCGGCACCATTGCCCGGTTTCAGAAGAACGACAAGGTGCTGCGGCAGACCTATACCGACTTTCTCGCCCATTACGACGCCGAGCGTGCGAAGAAGCGGGTGGAGTACGAGGAACACCCCAAGGCGCTGGATGAATTCCTCAAGGCAGCGCGCGCGGCTGCTCCAGCCGGCCGGACCTGACCGGGGGGAGCGGCCCCAACCCCTGCTGACGGGTATCCCTGCATGGCTATATTCGGAGCCACGTAAGGGCCCTTAGCTCAGTTGGTTAGAGCAAGCGACTCATAATCGCCAGGTCGCGGGTTCGAGTCCCGCAGGGCCCATGCAGGCCAGCCAAAGTCCCTAGCGCCCCCGCCGGGCAGTCGGTAATCTCCTCTGACTGCCCGGCGACGCATGTCCGGGCGCCCCAACCCGACTTCCATGATTCGTTTCAACCACATCACGGGCAGCCTGGCCGGTACCACCGCGGAGTACGACAAGCGGTCGATACGGGTGGGCACCAGCGGCGACTGCGATATCAAGTTCGACCTCGAGCAGGATCCCGAGGTCGGGCGATACCACGCCGCCGTCGTGATGAAGGAGAACGCCTACCACCTGCTCGACCTGGGACAGGCCGGTGGCGTGTGGGTGAACGGCGAGAGTGTGCTCAGCCGCGCGCTCCGGGGAGGCGATCGCATCCGGTTTGGCGGCGAGGGCGGTCCGGAAGCCGAGGTGGCCATCGTCATCGATGCGAACTACGACGCGGCCAAGGATGCCGCGCGCATGGTCGAGACGTTCAAGGGCAAGACCCGGGAAACGTCGGCGATCCGGCTGGTGACCGCCGCGGCGGAGCGGGTCGCCCAGGCCCGGGTGGAGGCCGGGGGGACCAAGTCACGACGGACCATGGAGGTCATGGCCACCACGATTCATGAGGTGGGTGACCTCATGCGCAGCCAGACGCGGAAGCGCTGGGTGAAAATCGTCGGCGTGGTGGCGGCGACTGCGGTCGTGATCATCGGGATCCAGGGGCTGGTGATCTTTCGGCAACAGCGTCAGATCGCGGTCCTGCTCGATGCCAAGGGCCGGTTCGATGCCCAGATTCAGGCGATCCAGGTCCAGATGGGGCAGGAGCGGGATTCGCTGAAGCTCGTGGCGCTGGAACATCAGCTGCAGGCCACCACGGCCCGGGCCGAGCAGACGCTCGCCGACCTCGCCCGGCGCGACAAGGCGAAGGCGGAGGAAGCACTCGAAACCGGCGATGAACTGGACCGGGAAATCCGCACGATCCTCAAGCAGTTTGGCGCCGAGACCTACGCCGTGCCGCCGATCTTCAAGGAGCGGCTGGCCTATCACCTCGATCAGCTCAAGAAGGCCGGTCCCACGGCGCGGCTGATCTACCGCCGCAAGGTTCGGTACTGGCCCCAGATCACGGCGGAGTTCACCGCGCTCGAGCTTCCCGAGGCGATGGCCTACGTCGCCTGGACCGAGTCGGCCTTTGACCCGATGGCGAAGAGCAGCGCCGGCGCTCGCGGCATGTGGCAGATGACCAGGACCACCGCCCAGAGCCTCGGGCTGACCGTCGATGGTACGGTGGACCAGCGGACCGATGTCACCCTGCAGACCCGGGCCGCCACCCGCTATCTCGCCGGACTCCTGGCTGAGTTCGGCGAGGACGCCTTCATGCTCGCCATGGCGAGCTACAATAAAGGAGAAAACGGCGTCCGACGGGTCCTGCGACGGGTGGCGCAGACGCCGGGCGGGTTCAAGCGGGCCAAGCGGGACTTCTGGCACCTCTACCGATTGCGGCTGCTGCCCGAGGAGACCAGGGAATACGTCCCCAAGATCCTGGCCGCCGCCATCGCCTGCAGTAATCCTGAAAAGTACGGTCTGGTCCTCGGCGTCCCGCCCGCCGACTCGAACACGAAGAAGGGTCCGGCCCCGAGAGTTGCCGCCACCCACTGAAACGGGCGTATCAAGGGCAGATATCAGGACTGTCATCGACCCGTGTGACTGGAATCACTTCCGTACAATTAGTAGGCGTATAGGATTCGTGCACCCGGTGGGCGGTGGTTCTTCGCCAGGGTGCGCTGGATGGCCGGTACAGTCATCGCGCTCGGTATGTCTCTCGTGGGAGGTTCCCGTGAATCGTCGCATCCTCTGGGTCGTTCCGCTCATCCTCGCAATGGCCTGCAATCAGAACAAGGAAGAGCTGACCAAGGCATTGGCCGACGCGCAGGCACTGGCGGCCGAGAAGGACAGCCTGATCACTGAAGTGCTTGAAACCTCGAAGTTCGTCAACTCGGTCAACGAAGAACTCACCAAGGCCAAGACGGCGCTGGTGGCCAACGCCTCCACCGGTGACGCCGGCACCCCGGCCGAGCGCGATCGCGCGGCCCGGTCGGCGGCCCTCGACCGGGTCCAGGCGCTGGTGGTCCGGCTGAATGAAACCGAAGGCCGGTTGGAGTCGAGCACCCAGCGCGCCAGGTCGCTGTCGGGCCGGAACAGCAAGCTGGTCAAGCAGCTCGAGGAGTACAAGACGAGCATCGACAGCCTGCAGGCCTCCGCTCAGCGCACCGAGATGGAGCTGCGCGCGGTGGTGGATTCGCAGACCGTCCAGATCGCCGGCCTCCACCAGCAGCTGGATACCGCACGGGTCGTGAATGACTCGCTCAGCAACCGGACCATGGCGCTCAGCGACACGGTCAGCAACCTGACCACGTACAAGAACACGGTGTATTACGTGGCGGGGACCGAAGAGGAGCTGATCGAGAAGGGCGTGGTGGTGAAGGAGGGCAAGAAGTTCCTCTTCTTCGGTGGTAAGCAGCTCGCCCCGGCCCGGACCCTTGATCCGTCGCTGTTCGTCGCGATGGACAAGAGCCAGGCCAGCACCATCGATCTCCCCGGGGACCGGGAGTACAAGGTGGTCTCCCGCCAGCCGCTGGCCGCCGCGGACTCGTCCACGGTGCACGACGGCAAGGTGAGCGGGCAGCTGCGCATTTCCGACAGTGAGCAGTTCTGGTCGCCGTCGAAGTACCTGATCCTGGTGGAGAACTAAGCCCGGGACACGCCCGGTTGGGTGAGGGTCGAGGGTCGAGGGTCGAGGCACATGACCCTCGACCCTCGACCGTTTTACCCCCGGAGGTTGACTTTTGATCGCACATTGTTATCATAGCAACCATTGCTTGGGCAGTATAACGGATACAGGAGGAGTCATGGCGCGCACAGGGAAACGGGTCAGTGCCATCCAGCAGGAGCTGCGACAGACGCGGCCGTTCAAGACCCTGGGGCAGGAGGCTACCATCGCCTTGCTGCGGACCGCCTCGGTGGTGACCCGGGGCCTGGAACGGGTGGTGGCCCCCACCGGCCTGAGCCTCGCCCAGTACAATGCGCTCCGCATTGTGCGTGGGGCAGGGGCCAACGGCATTCCCACCCTGGCGATTCGGGAACGGATGGTGGAAGAAGGCACCACTATCACCCGACTGATCGACAAACTGGAAGAGGCCGACTTGATCACCCGGGAGCGAGTGCCGACGGACCGCCGGCAGGTCATCTGCCGGGCCACGGAGCGCGGCGGCCGCCTGCTGGACGGGATCAATCCGGCGGTGGACGCCGCGGACGCCGAGGCGGTGTCGGCCCTCACGTCCGGTGACCTGGAGCGGTTCATTGCGATGCTGGATGCGATCCGCGGTGGCAACGCCGATCGGGGCGCCCCGCGCTCTCAGGCCCGTCGGCGCTAGCGCCCCGGGACTTTGCCGGCACTAATAGTTGCTATAGCAATAGTTGTTGAAGCAGTGAAATATTCACCCACCCCATCAGGAGCGGAACCATGTTGCGCCCATTCCTCGCTACCACCGACGATGCTGTCCCCTCGCTCGCCCGCCTGACCGTCGGGCTGATCATGCTGCCACACGGCGCCCAACACCTGCTGGGGTGGTTCGGCGGCTATGGCTTCCATGCCACGCTGGCCTGGATGACCACCACGCTCGGTTTCCCCGTTGTACTCGCCGCCCCCGCGATTGTCCTGGAGTTCGTTGCGCCGCTGCTGCTCCTCGCCGGGCTCGGCGGCCGATTCGCCGCCCTGGCGATCATCGGCATCATGCTCGGGGCGCTCTCCACCCACGTGGGCAACGGCTTCTTCATGAACTGGTTCGGACAGCTGCCGGCCGGGCAGGAAGGGTATGAGTACCACCTGCTGATGCTGGCGCTGGCGGCGGTGGTGCTCTGGCGGGGCAGTGGTCGCTGGTCGCTCGACCGACGGCTCGTGGCGGGATGACGGGATGACGGTGCACCACAAAGACAGGTGGCAACTCATACGGCGAGCTTGGGGAGCCTGAACCGTACTGGTCACCACCTGCCTCTGGGTACTACTCCTGTGTTCTTCCGTCAGGCAACTGCATCCAGCGAACTGCACCAGCAGACTGCGTATATAAGACTCATTTGGGGGTGGGTATCCACACACTTCGGAAGGATCCCAGATAGTCGGTCTCGAATCCGCGCTCCCGGAGGCGGGTCGTCAGGTACATGTACTGCAACGGACTCGCGGCCACCCCGCTGTAGGCCCATTTGAGGGACGGCACGTAGACATACATCGCCCCGGGCAGATCGGGGAAATCAATCGGTTCGATCCAGAGTGAATCGCCGCCGGCCCGGATCCATTGTCCCTGGGTCACGAGCGCGATTGCCCCGGGGGGCTGATGGTGATCCTGCAGGATCGTACGGCCGATCGGGGTAAAGGGATTCGTGGCGCGGATGATTCGCTGCTGTGCAGTCAGCCAGGCGATGCCGCCATTCGAACTGCCCGGTGCAGTGATCAAGGCGCCTGCGACTCGACTCCCTGGCGCCTGATGTTCCAGCCACGCCGCCGCTCGTTCCGCATTGAACGGTGCCTGTCCCGATTCGAGCAGCCACCACTGCGAACCCAGCCGCACCGCACCTGCCGGGGCCCCATTGGTCTTGAAGGCCGCCACTCGGCCCTCGAGGACCCGGGCGGAATCGAGGGGCAGGTCGTGCATCGGTCGGCGGGAGGTGGTGTTGAACCGTTCCCGCAGAGAATCGGAAACGATGAACGAGTCGGCGGCCGCCACGCTGTCGAAGGTGGTGGCGAGCACGGTGATCCGCTTGTACGGCCGCCCCACCCGCCGCGTATCCCACTGCGTCGGAAGCACCAGGCCCTGGGTGTACCGCTGCCAGCGGGAATACCAGATCTCGACCGGCATGACGCCCCAGGGGGCCAGCCCGAAATCATTAGGGTGACCAGCCCGGAAGAATGCCGCCGCCAGCAGACCATCGCCACGACGGAGGAGCAATGTGGTGGAGAATCCCGCGATCGTGGCGCTCACCCGGGCGTGCCGCACCCCGGCGACGGTCGTATCGGTCCCGAGTCGCAGGTCACCGGCGGTGCGGGCCAGCAGGAGGACCCGTTCCGGCGCGAAGGTGAACAGCTCCTGGCGCTCATCGACATAGGCGACATTGAGCGGTTGCCATGTGCCGTTGAATTCCCGGACACCCACGCTGTCACGGACGATGTCCACGATGGAGACGGCGGGTCCCCCTCCCATGAACGTCCGGGTGTTGCGCCAGCCGGGGAGGGCATAGTCCCGCACATCCGAATGCCGCTCGTAGGACGGGGCGTCGCTGAAGGGCCGGTCGTCGAAATTGACGCGCAGCCACTGGGTCAGCATCTCGCGCCGCACCTGCTGCAGCTGGCTGAGCGGTTCCATCCCGCCCATGCGGCTGATGGCGGTGTCGATCACGGCGAGGGCGGCCGGTGCGGGAGGCACGGGCCCGGTCGACCAGGGAAGCGCGAGGGCACTCAGGCAGAGGAGGCGAAGCAGCATGTATCGTCCAGCGTGGAAGGGTGCGACAGACCTGGGATGGAGCACGCGCCACCCGAACGGGACCGGCAGGGCCGCGGTTTCGGGCATGGGGCGAATCGCGTACTGGTGGGGTGGAACGGCAGGTGAGAACTGCGGGTGAGAACAGCAGGTGAGAACAGCAGGTGAGAACTGCGGGTGAGAACTGCGGGTGAGAACTGCAGGTGAGAACAGCAGGTGAGAACTGCGGGTGAGAAATGCTGGTGAGAGCTGCCGGTGAGAACTGCGGGTGAGAGACGCAGGTGATGTCTATCCACCTCATCTGCGGTCCTCACCCGCTGCTCTCACCTGCTTTTTTCACCCGCTGTTCTCACCTGCTGTTCTCACCTGCTTTTTTCACCTGCTGTTCTCACCCGCTGTCATGGTGCGACCTCGTGCAGGGTGATCTCCTTCTCATTCTCCAGGGCCCAGCGCATGGCCCACTCGGTCTCGAACAGGAGCAACGGGCTGCCTTTGGTGTCGAACAGCCGGAGCCGGCCGCGGTTCTGCGCCGCCCGTTCGATTGCCGCCTCCGTGCCGGTGACCCAGCGGGGATATCGGAACGAAATCGGTTCGAACTTGCAGGGGGCGCCGTACTCATTCGTCAGTCGGAAGAGCATGACGTCGAACTGCAGCTGGCCGACCGCCCCGACGATCGGGGCGGGGCCGGTCTCACTGTCGGCGTAGAACACCTGGGCGGCGCCTTCCTCCGACAGCTCACGCAGGCCGTTATCGAGCTGCTTGCGCTTGAGCGGGTCGGCGGGGTAGACCCGGGCAAAGTGTTCGGGCGGGAATCGCGGTATCTCCTTGAACTCGAGCTTGCCGGCGGCGGACAGCGTATCGCCGATGCGGAGTGAGCCACGATCGACCACCCCGATGACATCGCCGGGCCACGCTTCTTCGATGGCCGAGCGTTCCCGGGCCAGGAACTGCTGGGGGCTGGCGAGCCGCATCGATTTCCCGGTCCGGGTCTGTGAGACTTCCATGCCCGCCTCAAACCGGCCGGAGCAGATCCGCACAAAGGCGATGCGATCGCGGTGCCGAGGATCCATGTTCGCCTGGATCTTGAAGACAAACCCGGTGAATCGTGGCTCGGTGGGCAGCACCGGCCCGATGGTGGTGTCCCGCGGCCGCGGGGCCGGGGCGAGTACCAGGAAGTCGCGCAGGAACGGCTCCACCCCGAAGTTGGTCAGGGCGCTGCCGAAGTAGACGGGGGAGAGGTCGCCCGACAGGAACTGGGCCTCGTCAAAGGGATGCCCCGCGATATCCAGCAGCTCGATGTCCGCCACGAGCTGGTCGACCGTGCTGTCGCCCAGCCGGCTCCGCAGGGCCGGGTCCGTGAGGCTGTAGTTCTGCCGGTCGGTCATGGAGGCGCCGTGATCGCCCGCCCGCTGCTCCAGGATGACCACCCCGTGGCGGCGGTCCACGACGCCGGCCAGGGCGCCGTTATCGTACACCGGCCAGGTGACGGGACTGCACCTGATGCCCAGGTCCCGCTCCACGTCCTGCAGCAGGGTGAGGGGGTCGGCGCCGGCCCGGTCACACTTGTTGACGAAGGTGACAATCGGCATGCGGCGTCGCTTGCAGACCTCGAACAGCTGGCGGGTCCGCTCCTCGACCCCGCGCCGGTTGTCGAGCAGCATGACGGCGCTGTCGGCGGCCATGAGCACCCGATAGGTGTCCTCGGAGAAGTCCTGGTGCCCGGGGGTGTCCAGCAGGTTCACGCGGCAGCCCGCGAAGTCGAACTGCATGACGGAGGAGGTCACGGAAATGCCGCGCTCCCGCTCGAGCGCCATCCAGTCGGAAGTCACGTGCCGGTTGGCCCGCCGTGCCTTGACCGTGCCGGCGAGATGGATGGCGCCGCCATAGAGCAGCAGTTTCTCGGTCAGCGTGGTCTTGCCGGCGTCAGGATGGCTGATGATCGCAAAGGTGCGCCGACGGGCCACCTGCTCCGCCAGTTCCTGTGCATCGACTACCTCGGCCCCTGCAGCCATACCCGTCATCCCCGGAAACAGAAGTTGAACCAGCGGCGAGGATGATAACGGGTATCGCGGTGGTGAGGAAACGGCGAAGCGGTGCTGCGGTGGGGAAGGTGTGGTGCAGGCAGGCGGGTGCCGGGCGGACGAAGGAGCGACGGCGGCCGTCGCTCCCTCGTAGCAGGGTCACCCGGGCATTGCGGCTTCCAGGGCGGCCACCAGATCCTCGTAGTCCCACGAGCCATCGTAGCGGACCCCATTGATAAAGAACGTCGGCGTGCCGTTGACGCCACTGCGCACGCCGCTCATGAAGTCGGTGCGCACCCGGTCGGTGTAGGTCCCGTCTCTGACGTCCTGAATGACGGCCGGGCCGTCGGCGCCGGCCGTCGCCGCGTGACGCGCCAGAGCGGCGTCGTTAAGGCCATCCTCCTGATTATCGAAAATCAAGTCGTGCATGGCCCAGAACGCCTTGGCTCCCCCGCGGACAGCCACCGATTCCGCCGCTTCCGCGGCATGCTCGGCATGCGGATGGATCTCGTTCAGCGGGAAGTTGCGGAACACGAACCGGAGCTTCTTGCCCAACCTGGCCTTGACCGCCTTCACGATGGGGTGGGCCCGGCCGCAATGGGGGCATTCGTAGTCGCCGTATTCGACCAGCGTCACCGGTGCCGAGGCGTCGCCCTGGGTGTGGTCGGTCGCATCGACCGGCCGGGTGAGTCGTCCGCTCATGCCGTGCTCCCGGGTGCCGTGGTTGTGGGATGGGCGAGCTGTTCCAGCGCTTCGAGGATGCCGTCGGCGCCCGGGTTCACCCCGAGCGGGGAGACATAGGACCAGCGGATGATGCCGTCGCCATCAATGACGAAGAGCGCCCGTTCGCTGGTGCCATCCTCATCACGGTACACCCCATACTGTCGCGCCACTGCGCCCTTCGGCTCGAAGTCGCTCAGCAGGGGAAAGTGATAGTGCCGGGCCTCGCGAAAAGCGGAATGACACCAGGTGCCATCCACCGAAATCCCGACGACTTCGGCGTGGAACTTGTGGAATTCCGAGTGCAGTTCATTGTAGAGGGCAAGCTGGTCGCCGCACACCGGGCTCCAGTCGGCCGGGTAGAACACCAGGACCACCGGCTGGCCGCGCAGCTCCCGGAGGGAGAGCCGCTGGTCCGGCGTCGCCCAGAGGGTGAAGTCCGGGGCTGCCGTCCCCGCCCCGAGAATGCGCCTCGGAGCGGGAGCCGACCCCTGGGATGCCGCGGGGCTCACGCCGTGGCCTGTTGATGGGCCTCGACGAACCAGAGCCACTTATCGACCCCGCGGGAAATCTCCGTCAGGATGTCGGCGGTGCTGGCGTCTTCGAGCTCGTTCATCTCCTCGATCCCGATTCGGGCGGTGCGGCCGAACTGGGACAGCGAATCCGACAACGCCGCCACATGCTCGGCGCCGGTCCCGATCATCGTGGGATAATCGATCAGGGTGCTGCGGACCGCGACCGACCGGGCCGTTCCCTGCGCCACGCCGCCCAGCTGGATGACCCGTTCGGCGATCAGGTCGACATACTCCTCGACTTCTTCGTTGATCTCGTCGAACAGCTTGTGCAGCGCAATGAAGTTGCTGCCCTTCACATTCCAGTGGGCCTGTTTGCAGTGCGTCTGCAGGTCGATGCAGTCGGCGAGGCGCTGATTGAGGAGCGCGATCACATTGCTCCGGGTCGCCTCCGGCAGGTCGTTCTTCGTGGGATACATTTTGGGGGCTTCGTCCGTTGAGTCGCGTGCATCGGCGCCTGTGGTACGGACGCCGCGTGGAGTGGCTGTGCGCGTCATGGTGACCTCCCTGTGTGTTGAATGCCGCCGAGCTGACCCGATCCAGTCTGTGATCACCCAGCTCAACGAACCATATACCCGGCCCGGCGGTTTTGACGATCTGCCGGGCGTACTGTTACCCTGGCCCCCACCTCAGCCCAAAGGTAGCGCGACCGATCGGCCCCGCCTTCCCCCGTTCGGGGTATTTCCTTCCGCACCATGGCCAAAGCCGTCCGGTGCCGCCATCCTCCGGGCATGGCAACCGACCCGCATGGTCCTGGCAGGATCCGATTGATATGTATCGATGTGGATGGCACCCTGGTCGGGTCCAATAATGCGGTGCCCCCGGCGATCTGGCCGGCGGCGGCCCGGGCCCGTGCGGCGGGCACGCGATTGGCCCTTTGCACCGGCCGGCCCGGATTCGGGGTCGCGCGCGATCTCGCCCAGCGGCTGGATCCTGATGGATGGCACGCCTTTCAGAACGGTGGCAGCGTGGTACACCGCGCCACCGGCGCCTCCCGGTCGGTGCCGATCCGGCCCGACCTGATCCGGCATCTGATCGACCAGGCCCGCACCAGCGGTGAGGCACTGGAGCTGTATACCGATGATGAATACGCGGTGGAAGTGGCGTCCGATCGGGCGCGGGCCCATGCGGCCCTCCTCGGTGTCCCATTTCTTCCTCGCCCCTTCAGCGCTCTGAGCGCCCCGCCGGTCCGCGCCCAGTGGCTGCTGTCCCACGCGACGGGAGAAGCCCTGGCGGCGGTCCCGGTGCCGGGGCTGCAGATCTCCCCATCCACCTCCCCGGTCATGCCGGAGACGCTCTTCCTTAATATCACGCCGGCCGGCATCGACAAGTCGACCGCGGTCCGCGCCCTGGTCGCGGGGTACGGCATCACCCTCGAGGAGGTGATGTACGTGGGGGATGCCCGCAACGATGTCCCCGCCATGCGGATTGTCGGTTACCCGGTCGCCATGGGGAACGCGGAAGCGGAGGCGATCGCGGTTGCGCATCGCGTAGTTGGGACGGTGGATGAGGGGGGATTGGTTGAGGCGCTGGAGGCGGTGGGGTAGGGGGGCGAGTCACGAGTCAGGAGTCGCGACGTCTCGATCTGCGACCCGTGACTCGTGATCTTCCCCCCCCCAAACCCTCGACAGCCCCCCGCCCGACGGTGTAGTCTATTGGCCTGTCCGTTGTGACCGGATCTGAACCGTTTCGTCCCGCGAGAACCCGATGCTCGACTTCCGTTACGCGCTCCGCTCGCTGGCTCGCGCCCGCGGCTTCACCTTCGCCGTGGTGCTGACGCTCGGACTCGGCATCGGCGCCAATACCGCGATCTTCAGCGTGGTGCGCGGGGTGTTGTTCCGGCCGCTGCCGCACACGAATGGCGATCGGCTCATGTACCTCCGCCAGTCGACCACTGGTCCCGGCGGCGAGAACATCGCGTTTTCGGTCCCCGAGATCACCGACTTCCGCACCGCCTCGAAGACCCTGGAGGGCATCGCGGAGTACTCCCCGACGACGTTCAACCTGGTCACCGACCACGATGCAGTGCAGGTCGATGTCGGGCTGGTCACCGGTAACTACTTCTCGGTGATGGGGCTGTCGCCCGTTCTGGGTCGCGCCTTCGGGGCGAGCGACGATGGGACCGGCGCCTCTCCGGTGATGATCCTGACCTAGGACTACTGGCAGAAGCGGTTCGGCGGCGATCCATCGGTGGTCGGTCAGAAACTGCGCGTGGGCGGGAAGGCGGTGGAGGTCGTCGGCGTGATGCAGCCGGCGCCCTATTTCCCGGCCCGGATCGACGCGCTGATGAACATGGTGAACAGCGAGCATCATCTGAGCGCCATGATGGTCACGGGCCGTTCGCACCGGATGACCGAGATGATCGCCCGGCTGGCACCGGGCGCTACCGTGGACCAGGCGCGGGCCGAAGTGGCCGCCATTACCAGCCGGGTGCACGCCGCCTATCCCGAAGCCTATGATGCCGGCTCGGGGTACACCGTCACTCTCACCCCGTTCCAGGAGGTCCTGGGCCAGAAGGCGCAGCTCACTCTGTGGCTGCTGATGGGGGCGGCGGCGTTCGTCCTGATCATCGCCTGCGCCAACGTGGCCAATCTGACGCTGATGCGCGGCCTGCGGCGGGAGCATGAACTGGTGGTGCGCGCGGCCCTCGGGGCCGGAACCGGCGCGCTGCGGAAACTGCTGCTCGCCGAAAATCTGGTACTGGCACTGCTGGGTGGCGCGCTGGGGCTGTTGCTGGCCGTCGGCGGGGTCCGCATGCTGATCACCTTTGCCGCCCGGTACAGCCCCCGCGCCGATGAGATCCGGATCGATGGCGCGGTCCTGGGCTTCACGCTCCTGCTCGTCCTCCTTGTTGCCGTCCTGCTTTCCTTTGCGCCGAAGCTGGCGCGGGAACATGGCCTGAGCGCCGCCCTGGTAGCCGGCGGGAAGCGGACCACCAGCGGACAGCGACGGCAGCGGCTGCAGCAGGCGCTGGTGGTGGCCCAGATCGCCGTTTCGGTCGTGCTGCTGACGGGGGCCGGACTCCTGACCCGGACCATGCAGCGGCTGGCGACGGTGGACACCGGCCTGACCAGCGAGAACATGCTGACCATGGAAGTGCCGCGCGACTTCACGGCCGCCGTCGACAACGCCGCGGCGCTGGCCGACTATGAGCGGATGCAGTCGGAACTCGCGGCGCTGCCCGGGGTCACGGAAGTCGGGCTTGGCTCGACCATGCCGCTGCGGGCGGCCGGCATCGTGCTCGAGGTCAAGGCCGACGGCCGGCCGGTGGTGCCGGGCGCCCCGGTGCCCCAGGCGGAGTACCGTACCGCCGCACCCGGCTATTTCCACGCCTCCGGGATTCCGCTCGTCAGTGGACGCGAGTTCGCCTCCACTGACCGGACCGGCAGCGGCCTCGTGGCGATCATCAACCAGACGCTGGCCGACCAGTTCTTCCCCGGCAAGGATCCGATCGGTCAGCGGATCGCCTGGAGCGGCGAAGTGCTCAAGTTCACCGGGATCTCGGGCGACTGGCGCACGGTGGTCGGCGTGGTCGGCAACACGAAGGATGGCGGGCTCGACGCTGCCCCGCTCCCTGCGGTCTTCCTTCCCTTCGCCCAGGGGGATTTTCCCTCCGGCGGTCTGATCCTGCGGACCCGTGGTGATGCGGCGGCGATCGCCCCGGCGGCCACCCGGATCCTCCGGGAGCTGGTGCCGCAGCAGCCGATCGCGAACGTCCTGACGGTGGAGCAGATCCGCGATGAGAGCGTGGCGCCCCGCCGGCTCAACGCGATGCTGGTCGCCTCGTTCGGGATCCTGGCGCTCATTGTCGCCGCCATCGGCATCGCCGCCGTGCTCGCCTTCTCGGTCAGCGCCCGTACCAATGAAATCGGCATCCGCATGAGTCTCGGGGCCGATGCCATGACCGTCCAGAAGATGATCCTGTCGGAGGGGGGACTGCTGGTCATCCTCGGGCTGGTGCTCGGCGTGCTGGGGTCGCTGTGGCTCACGCGCCTGATGCGCGGCCTGTTGTTCGGCGTGGCGCCGCATGATCCCGTGACCCTGACGGCGGTGGCGCTGCTGATGGCGGTGGTGGGAATTGGCGCCTGCTGGATTCCGGCGGCCCGCGCCGCCCGCATCGACCCGGGCGAGGCGCTCCGGGCGCAGTAGGCTAGGTCCGGGCGCGTGCGAGCAGCAGGTCGCGCTCGCGGGCGTTCCGGGTCATGGCGGCGGCGCGGGTGAACTCCTCGCGGGCCTCGTCCTTCCGGTCGAGCCGGGCCAGCAGATCGCCCCGCACGGCCGGGAGCAGATGATAGTCCGCGAGAGCCCCGTCGGCCACCAGTGCGTCCACCAGTACCAGTCCCTCCGTGGGGCCGAACGCCATCGACACCGCGACAGCGCGATTGAGCTCCACCACCGGGGATGGGGCCACCTGCACCAGCACGGCGTACAGCGCGGCGATACGGCGCCATTCCGTCTCCTCGGCCGCCCGGGCCCGGGCATGACATGCGGCGATCGCCGCCTGCAGCGCATAGGGTCCCGCGGCACCCCCGAGCGCTTCCGCCCGCTCCAGTGCGGCGAGACCCCGCCGGATCAGCAGCTGGTCCCACCGCCCACGGTTCTGGTCGAGCAGGAGGACCGGTTCCCCGTCGGGCCCCACACGCGCGGCACTGCGCGATGCCTGAATCTCCATCAGGGCCACCAGACCGTGCACCTCCGGCTCCTCGGGCGCCAGCTCGGCGAGGACCCGGCCCAGCCGGAGGGCCTCGTCACAGAGCGCAGGACGCAGCCAGTCCTCGCCTGCGGTCGCGGAGTATCCCTCGTTGAAGATCAGGTAGATCACGCCCAGGACCGCGCCGAGCCGACTGTGCCGATCGTCGCCGCGCGGCACCTCGAAGGGCACCTGTTTCGCGGTGAGGGTCTTCTTGGCCCGCACGATCCGCTGCGCGATGGTCGGTTCCGGGACCAGGAAGGCGCGGGCGATTTCCTCGGTCGTCAGGCCACCGAGGAGCCGGAGGGTGAGCGCGAGCTGGGATTCGGTGGAGAGGACGGGATGGCAGGTGGTGAAGACCAGGCGGAGCAGGTCGTCACCGACCTCGTCGTCGAGGGCGGCATCGAGATCGGGAAGGGCGGCTTCCTGCAGGGCCTCGAGTTCGTAGCCCACCTGCAGGTGTTTGCGTTCGAGGAGCTTGGTGCGGCGCAGCAGGTCGATGGCGCGGCGCTTGGCGGTGGTGGTCAACCACGCACCGGGGTTCTCGGGCACGCCGCTGTCCGGCCACCGCTCCAGGGCGGCGAGCAGGGCGTCCTGCGCCAGGTCTTCAGCCACCCCCACGTCGCCCACCAGGCGGGCAACGGCGGCGATGACCCTGGCGGATTCTATCCGCCACACGGCATTAATGGCGCGATGCGTATCGTCGAGGCTCACGACCCGGAATAGAGCGTGAGCCCCGGTGGCGGATCAAGGGACTACCCCAGGCGAAAGGACTGTTCGGCCTCCAGGGTGGCGCGTCCCTCCTCGGTGGTGATCATCGGCTCGAAGTCAGCTGTCTCGAATACCTGCCGGATTTCCACCTCGCCGACCTCGGGCGGGCAGCGCTTGAACCATTCGATCGCTTCCTCCTTCGACTTGACCTGTACCATCCAGAAGCCGGCGATGAGCTCCTTGGACTCGGTGAAGGGGCCGTCGATCACGGTCGGCTTCCCTTTGGGGCTGTAAATGATGCGCGCCCCCTTCGAGCTGGCCTGAAGGCCGTCCCCGGCCAGCATCACCCCGGCCTTGATCAGGGATTCGTTGAACTTCCCCATCGCGATAAGGACCTTCTCGTCGGGCAGGATACCCGCCTCGGAATTCTGGTCGGCCTTCACCAGGACCATGAAGCGCATGTTGGACTCCCCTCGTGGGTTACAGGCCGGCTGGCGAATCCGGGTGATCGCGCCGCAACCGGCTTCATCATCACGACGAATGGCCCGGCCCCGAATCGACATCGGGCGGACCCTCCGCCCGCGACCGAAACGTAGGGTTGGAGGCGGGGGAACGGAGGGGGTGGCGGGTTCCGCAATGGCTCAGGCGGCGCGCCCGAGCCTGGTAACCGCGGCCGCCATCGCGGCCACATGCCGGTGATCGGTCCCGCAGCACCCGCCCAGGATGTTGAGCGCCGGCAGACGGGTGCGGAGCGTGAGGTAGTCTGCAGCGAGTGCCGCGGGATCGCCCGCATCCAGGGAGATGGATTGATCGAGCTCGGCATGACTCAGGCGTGAGGCGTTGGCGCGGATACCCTGAATGCGCTCCAACCAGGGGGCGCCGGCCGCGAGCCGATGCAGAAAGTGTGACGGGTGCGCACAGTTGATCATGTAGTAGGCGGGATGCCCGTCGGTCAGGTCGTCGGTCCGCTCGATGGCGGTCTGCAGCGATTCTCCGGAGGGAAGATCGCCGTTGGTCTCGACCGTGAAGGAGATCACGACCGGCAGTTCCACCACCCGGGCGGCGTGCGCGATCCCGATGCCCTCATCCACGTAGTTGATGGTGAAGGCCGAGACCATGTCGATCTCGGTGGCGGCGAAGGTCATGATCTGCTCGGCGTGGTAGTCGGCCGCCTGGGTCACCCGCATCCGGACCCCGGGGTCGTAGCCGTCACCGCGCGGACCAATGTTCCCGCTGAGGACCACCGGGGATTCCTCGAGGCCGGGCCGGTTCCGGAGGGCCGCGATGAAGGCCACCGCGGATCGGTTCAAGTCCGCCAGGGTGCCCGGGGTATGGCCGAGCCGCTGACCCCAGTCGGTACTGGCGCGCCAGGTCGGCGTCTCCAGCACCAGGCCGGTGTTGAAGGTGGCCGCCAGCTCGAGGTAGCGCTCGTAGTACCGGGTCAGCTCCTGCCGCCCTTTCAGGGTCTCGAGCAGGGTGAACGCGGCGAAGTGGGGAAGCGTCTGACCGTGGTGATAGATCAGGCTGGTTTCGAGGCCGCCGTCGGTCAGGAACAGCTGGCGGGACAACTGCGGCAAGGCGGGGCGGTAGCGGCTCACGGCGTCTCCTGAGAAAGTGTCTCTCAGGATTGCGCAGGAACCGCTGGTCACACGACAGCCCGGCGCCGCCCCGGTGGCGGCGCCGGGAGGATGTCAGCTGGTGAAACGCCTGGTCAGGTCCTGAAGTTCAGCGGCCAGCCGCGCCAGCGCCGACGTTGCCTGCCCACTGCGGGTCGCCTGGGTGGTGGTACCCCGAGCGGTGTTGCCCAATTCCTGGATGGTGGCGGTGATCTCGCTCATGCCGCGCGCACCTTCGGTCACGTTGCGGCTCATCTCGTTGGTGGTCGCGGTCTGTTCCTCAACCGCCGCCGCGATGGACGCCTGGATGTCGTTGATCCGCCCGATGATCCCGGCGATCTCCCGGATCGCCTTCACGGCGGCCTCGGTGTCATGCCGGATGGCGTCAATGCGCTGCCCGATATTCTCGGTGGCCTTGGCCGTTTCCTTGGCGAGTTCCTTCACCTCGTAGGCCACCACGGCGAACCCCTTGCCCGCTTCACCCGCCCGGGCGGCTTCGATGGTGGCGTTCAGCGCCAGCAGGTTGGTCTGCTGTGCGATGCCGGTAATCACCTTGATCACCTTGCCGATTTCTGCACCTGAATCGCCCAGCGCCGCCACGATGCGATCGGTTTCCTGAGCGCTCTGGACCGCCTGACCGGCCACCCGGGACGCTTCCGACGCGCTCTTGGCAATCTCGCTGATCGAGGCGGACATCTCCTCTGAGCCGATGGCCACCGTCTGTACGTTGCGCGACACCTGCTCACTCGCGGCAGCCACCGCGCTGGCCTGGCTGGAGGTCTGGTCAGCGGTGCTTCCCATCTCCTGGCTGAGTCCCGCCAACTCGGCGGCCGACGCGGCGAGGGCTTCCGCCCGCTGAGCCACGGCGATGAAGGTGGTCCGCACGTCGGTGATGTCGGTGGCGTACTTCACCACCTTGAAGGGGTGGCCGCTGCCGTCATTGATGGGAGTATAGGTGGCCTGAAGCCACACTTCCTTCCCCCCCTTGCCGACCCGCTTGAATTCGCCGGATTGCGGCCGACCCTGCGCCAGGTCAAGCCAGAACTGGCGGTAGGCCTGGCCTGAGGCATTGGCCGGTTCCACAAACGTGCGGTGGTGGGAGCCGATTACCTCGTTGCGGCGATATCCCATGGTCTGGAGGAAGAGATCATTGCAGTCCCGTACCGTCCCATCAAGCTCAAACTCGATCACCGCCTGGGTACGGCGAATCGCTTCAAGCTGCCCCTGGAAATCGGTGTTCGTCAGCTTCTGGGTCGTCACATCGGTGGCATACTTCACCACCTTGAAGGGACGTCCGTGCTGGTCCATGATCGGGTTGTAACTGCCCTGGATCCAGACTTCGCGGCCGCCTTTGGCCAGCCGCTTGTACTCCGCCGACGTGAATCGACCGGCCCGCAACCCGCTCCAGAACTCCTGGTACGCCGCACTCGCCGCGACCGATGGCTCGACAAACATCCGGTGGTGCTTGCCCTGGATCTCCTCCAGCTGGTAGCCCATGGCCTGCAGGAAGTTCGCATTGGCCGTGAGGACCGTCCCGTCCAGATCGAACTCCACCACCGCCTGTGACTTGTTGATGGCCGCGACCTGGCCGCGCAGGTTCGCCAGTTCCTCGGCGCTCGCGTCCGTGTCTTTGGAGGTGATGCTGTCGAGGGGGCCCGCCGTGGACCCATTCTGCCATCGGTGATCGTTCGACATTCGGTGTTGTCCCTGACGAATAGGTGGAGGGCACCGGACTCCGGTGCTGGAAATTGACCATTACAGGCTCGGTCGGTGACGCGCCCGGTGTAGGGGTGGGGAATGGTGGGAGCAGGGCTTGACTTCCGCGGCATGATGTTGAATAATCAGCACTGCTGAAAGTTCAGCACATAAGCGTTTTCGACCCCGAGAGGACACCGTATGGGTAAGCCGCGCCCCGCCATCGAGGACCTGAGCCGCCGGGAACGGCAGGTCATGGACATCCTGCACCAGCGGGGGGAGTCCACCGTGACGGAAATCATGCAGGCACTGCCGGATCCGCCCACCTATTCCGCGGTGCGGTCCATCCTGCGGATCCTGGGAGAGAAGAAGCTCATCGCGCACAAGGAGGACGGTCCGCGCTACGTCTACGCCCCGGCCCGGTCCACCGATCAGGCGCGGGATGATGTCCTGGCGCATGTCGTCCGCACCTACTTCGCCGGCTCCCCGGAGCAGGCGGTGACGGCGCTGCTGCGCCTCTCTGACGCCGACGTGAACGATGCCGAGATTGCCCGGCTGCGGGAGAAGATCCGGCGGGCCCGTGTGGGCGAGCGGTAGAGGCGACCATGACGATTTCCACTGCCGACTTCGTGTCCAGCGCCTTCGCGGCGTTTCCCTCCGCGCTGCCCGCGCTCGTCATGCTGCTCAAGGTCACCTGCGTGCTGGTGGCGGCGCTGGGCGCAACGCTCCTCATGCAGCGCGCCTCCGCCGGCGCCCGCCACCTGATCTGGCTGGTGACGCTCGCCGGCCTCCTCGTCCTGCCGGCCCTCGCCGCCTGGGGGCCGCTCCCGTTGCGGGTACTGCCCGCGCAATTCACGCCGGCGGCAGACCCTGTGCCGGCGGGAGAGGCGATCATGGCATCAGGGGAACACACCGTGCTGGCGCCGTGGACACCAACCGGGCCGTCGCAGGACGCGCCGGTGCAAACGCCGGTGGACCAGTCGATGGATCTGCGCACCACGCTGCTCCTGATCTGGGGACTGGGAGCCGCCGTCCTCCTCGGCCGCCTGGCACTGGGTGCCTGGTCGGTGCATCGGATTGTGCGGCAGGGGCGGCTGCTGGAACATCCCGACTGGCAGACGCCGTTGTATCAGATCGCCGATCGGCTCGGCCTCGAGGCCGCCCCGATCCTGCTCCAGAGCGATGAGGTCAAAATGCCGTTTGCAGCGGGGCTGTTCACCCATCGCATCGTGCTGCCGGCGGAGAGCGAAGGATGGAGCACGGAGCGGCGGAGTGCGGTGCTGATCCACGAGCTGGGCCACGTGCGCCGCCGGGATCTGATCGGCCACACCCTGAGCCGGATTGTCTGTGCGGTCTACTGGTTCCATCCCCTGGTCTGGACCGCGGCCCGCCAGCTGCGCGCCGAAAGCGAGCGCGCCTGTGACGACCTGGCCCTGGTCTTCGGGGCCCGGCCCAGTGATTACGCCGAGCACCTGCTGGACATTGTCACCTGCGTCCGGGACCACAACACGCCAGCCATCGCGCTGGCCATGGCGCATCGTCGGGAATTCGAGGGACGCATGCTGGCGATTCTGAATCCTGAATTGCGCCGCCGGGGCCCCAGCCGCCTCGAGACGGCGTCCCTGGTTGGCTCGCTGGTGGCGCTGGCCCTGCTGGTGGGGGCTGCCTCACCGCTGCCGCGTGAGGCCCCGCGCTACTCCGCCACTCTTCCGTCCAGCACCGAACTCGCCGTGCAGCGGGGGGATACCGCACCGGCCCAGGCCGTACGGTCAGCGCCTCCGACGCGGCAGGCGGCACGGCCGGAGCGTCTCGCCACGGTTCCTGCGCCCGCGCCGCGCGCCGAGCCGCAACCCTCCGCCAGGCCGGCTCCGGCGGCGGATCCCGCGGCCGCCCAGCGGGAGGATGAACGGGTCGACGTCCTGGCCCGGACCCTCCGAACCGATGCGAACGCCGAAGTGCGTCGCGTCGCAGCCTGGGGATTGGCCCGCTACGCTCATGACAACAGCACGGCCGTGGAAGCGCTGACCGTGGCACTGGTCAATGATGCCAACGCTGCGGTTCGCGAGATGGCGGCATGGGGACTGGCCGGCGCCCGTCATAGTGACGCGAGCAGCGCCGCCCTGCTCACTGCGATCCGCCGGGACAAGGATCCGGAGGTTCGCACCACGGCGGTGTGGGCTGCCGGCGCTGTCGGGAACGCCTCGGCGATCGAGGGGATGATTCCCCTCCTGCAGGACCCGAGCGCCGAGGTGCGGGAGATGACGGCCTGGGCGATCGGGAGTTGCCGCCCAACCGAGGTGCCGGCTGGCATCCTGAAGCTGCTCACCGATTCCGATCGCGATGTCCGGATGGTGGCGACCTGGGCCATCTACACCATCAATGATCCCAAGGCGCTCTCGGCGGTGCAGACGGCATTTGAGCGGGAGACCGATCCCGAGGTGAAGACCCGGCTCATCTATGCGCTGGGTGGATTCGGCGAAGCCTCGGTGAGTGCGTTGCAGAAAATGATCACCAGTGGGAATGATGCGGTCCGCGAGGCGGCGGTGAACGCCCTCGCCAAGGGCGGCGGGGCAGGTGGCCCCTGGCCCTGGCCCCGGCCGCAGCCCCGACCGTTTCCCTGAACCTGTGGGGCGCCGTGCAGGCGCGCGGCGCCCCTGCTGTTGCCCTGGAGTGCTGAAATTTCAGCAGAATTGGAGTTGGACCATGATCCCCTGGAGAGATCCCATGCTGCGCCTCGCCGGAATCAGTCTCGCCGCTGCCGCTGTCGTGTTCCCCACCCCTCCGGTGGTGCTCGACGCGGCGAGCGACATTCGTGACCTCGTGACCGCAGCGCGTGGCGCGCCCCCGGCAATCTGCGCCCTCGCCGTCCGGTCGGTCTGGAATGGTGGGTGGGGCATGGACGCCCCAGTGACCCCGCTACCCCGGTCCGAATGGAGGCGGCACTCGCGATCGGAAACGTTCTCCCCCGAGACCGTGCGGTTCCTGCTCGATAATCTGGCGGTCCCGGATCCGTGCGTGCAGGAGCTGGCGGTGCGCCTGGTGGCGCAGGACGAATCGGCCCTGACGACCAACGGCCTGGTGGATCGGCTGTCGGCCTCCGATACCGCGGTGCGGGTGGTGGCGGCACTCGGGTTGGGCCTCGCGGAGCCGGAGGCGGCGGTGGAGCCACTGCTGCGGGCCAGCCGGGATGGCGCCACCGGGGTGCGGGCCAATGCCGTCTGGGCGCTGGGCCGAATCGGAGACGGTCGGGCTGTCCGACCGATCACCGGCATCCTGAGTGACCGCTCCGAGCTGGTACGCGAAGCCGCCGCCGGTGCCCTCGGCCATCTCGATTCCACCAGCGCCATCCCCGCGCTGGTACGGATCCTCCGCGACGATCCGGTGGCCTCGGTCCGGCGGACCGCTGCCTGGGCCATCGGTCAGCTCGATGCCAGGAGCGCCGGGGCTGAGCTGCAGGCTGCCCTGCGCAACGACACGGATGCGCGGGTGCGCGAGATGTGCGCCTGGGCGCTGGGCGACGACAACGTGTCAGGGTCAACCACGGTGCTGCTCACCGCCGCACGGGGCGATGCCGACGATGCGGTTCGGGAGACCGCGGTCTGGGCGCTGGGCGAGATCGGGGACGGCGCGACCGCCGAGGGCCTGGGACAGATCCTGGTGAACGACAAGAATGCGAAGGTGCGTGGCACCGCTGCCTGGGCGCTGGGGCAGATGGATCTCCGGGCGGCACCCAAGGGATTGATCGGGGCGCTGGCGGACGACAACGCCAACCTGCGGCTCATGGCGGCGTGGGCGCTCTCCGAGATCGGCGATGAGGCAGCGGTGCCGGCGTTGCGCACCGCGCTGGGGAAGGAAACCAGTGCCCAGGCCCGCAAGGCGCTCATCCGGGCCCTCATTCATTCCGGCGAACGGACCGAGCGGCTGACCGAGCTGCTGAAGTCGGACGATCCGCAGGTGCGCGAGGCTGCGATCCGTGGCATCGCCGGGCGGCATGGTCCCGATCCGTGGCCGTGGCCCCAGCCGCGCCCGCGGCCCTTCCCCTGATCGCTGAATCAACCCTTTGGCGACATCCGTTGTCTAACCTGGGAATCTTCGCGGACGGTGACTTGTGTTGACTGTATTCGGCATGCTGCTCGTCCTGCAGGGCGCTGCGCCACTAGCCCCGCTGGTCGCCGCCCCGGAGGTGGGGGCGGCCACCTCGGTGCGGGCCACCCGCGCCGCCGTTCCACCGGTGATCGACGGGCGCGATACCGACGCCATCTGGCAGCTCGCGCCCGCCATCGATCACTTCCTGGTGGCCCGGCCGAGCGAGGGGGCGGAGCCGCGCTACCGGACCGAGGGCCGGGTGGCCTACGACGCGAATAATCTCTATGTCTTTGTCCGCTCCTTCGATCCGCATCCGGACAGCATCATCAGCCTGCTGTCCCGGCGGGATGATATCCCGACCTCGGACTATGTGATCCTGCTGCTCGATTCATATCACGACCGGCGCACCGGCTACGAGTTCATCGTCAATGCCGCCGGGGTGAAGGCCGATGCCGCCATCTACAATGACGGCAACGAAGACAATGCCTGGGACGCTATCTGGGATGCCTCGACCCGGATCGATTCACTGGGGTGGACGGTGGAGTATCGCATTCCGCTGTCGCAGGTGCGCTACTCGGCCACCGGCGACGGGACCTTCGGCATTCTGCTCTGGCGGGTGATCCAGCGGCACACCGAAACCGTGACCTGGCCACTGTTCCGGCAATCGAAATCAGGTCTGCCCTCGCAGTTCGGGGAGGTGACCGGGTTGCAGGGGCTGGGCAATCCGGGGGGGATCGAGGTGACGCCGTATTTCGTGACCAAGAATGTGGAGGGTCCACCGTCGGACAACTACAAGCGCGACCAGCAGTTCACCGCTGGTGGCGATGTGAAATACCGGGTGGGATCGAACCTGCTGGTGAACGCGACCGTGAACCCCGACTTCGGCCAGGTTGAGGCTGATCCCTCGGAGCTCAACCTGGGCGCCTTCGAGACCTTTTTCGATGAACGACGGCCGTTCTTCGTCGAAGGGAAGGGGTTGTTCACCTTCAACGTCAATTGTGTCGTTGTGGTCGACTGCAACACCGGGGAAGGGCTGTTCTACACCCGGCGCATTGGCCGCTCACCGCAGCTGGGTGATATCTACGGCGACGAGAACTCGGCGACGTCCACCCGCATTCTCGGGGCGGCCAAGGTCACCGGTCGTCTGCCGAGCGGATTGTCGCTCGGTGTGCTCGATGCGGTCACCGACCGGATGGAGGGACCGGGGAGCACCGTCCTCGAGCCGACCACCAACTACGGCGTGGTCCGGGCCAACCAGGACTATGCTGACGGTAATGGCAGTGTGGGACTGATTGGTACGGCAGTGAACCGCTCGCTCGACCCCTCGAGCCGGGCGTGGCTGCACCAGAGTGCCTACAGTGGCGGGCTGGACGCGCGGCGACGCTTTGCGCAGCGGTTCGAGGTGTCGGGGTCGTTCGCGCTCAGCCGGGTGGAAGGTAGTCCGGAGGCGATGGCGCGGACCCAGCGCAGTCCGGTGCATCTATACCAGCGTCCTGATGGCGCACTCCGGTTCGATTCCACCCGGACCTCTCTGGCCGGCAGCAATCTGGAGCTGCGCGTGGCCAAGGTGGGGGGCAGGCGGCTGCAGTTTGAAACGGCCTACCAGCGACGCACCCCCGGGTTCGAGATCAATGACGTCGGGTTTCTCCGTCAGGCCGATCAGCAGGAGTGGACCAGCTGGGCCAATCTCGCCTTCCGGACCCCAAACCCGGTATTTCAGCAGTTGCGATGGAATTTCAACAACTGGGAATACTGGAATATCGATGGGCTCCCCACCGAGCGGGCGTTCAACACCAACGTGCACGTGCAGTGGACCAATCGCTGGTGGCTGCATCTGGGGGGAACCTTGGGCCAGCTCGGATCGACCTATTGTGACCGCTGTGCCCGCGGCGGCCCGGCGATCCGGCAGGATACCTACATCTCTCCCTGGGTGGGCATCGAGGGTGACAACCGCAACAAGCTGGTGCCGTTCTTCTGGGTGAACTACAACCGGAGCGACCAGGGCCGCTCGGAACGGCTGAGTCTCTCCCCGGAGCTGAATCTGAAGGTCTCGAGCCGGTTCACGACCTCGCTCAGCTCCCGCTGGGAGCGGAACCGGGACGACCTGCAGTACTTCGGGACCTTCGCCGACTCGGTCGGGGATTCCCACTACACCTTCGCGCACCTGAACCAGCACACCTTGAGCCTGACCTGGCGGCTCGGGTACACCTTCACCCGGGATGCGTCCCTACAGATTTATGCGTCCCCCTTCATCACCAAGGGGACCTACAGCGATGTCCGCGAAACGGCGGATCCCCGTGCCAGCGCCTACGACGCGCGCTACACGGCCTACGGGGATCCCGCCGTGGCTGCCAATCCGGGCGGATTCAACTTCCAGCAGTTCCGCTCCAATGTGGTGTTCCGCTGGGAGTATCGCGCCGGCTCGACCCTGTTCCTTGTCTGGAGCCAGGGCCGGCAGGCGAGCGATGATGTCGAAGGGACCCAGGGCTTCGGGAGAAACCTGAGAGATCTGTTCAGTCAGCGGACCAACGACACCTTCCTGCTCAAGCTGTCCTACTGGTTCTCGAAATAGCAGCCGACCGGCGCGGCGGCTACTCGTGCCGCAGGGCGGTGATCGGGTCCAGGCCGGCGGCCCGTCGGGCCGGCCACATCCCGGCCACCAGTCCGACCGTTACACTGAACGTCACGGCGAGGATGATCGCGTCGGCCGCGATCACCACCTGCCAGCCGTTGAGCCGTGCCAGTAGCAGGGCGGCGCTTGCCCCCGTCAGGATGCCGAGCAGCCCGCCCGCCGCGGACAGCGTCAGCGCCTCGATCAGGAACTGCAGCAGGACGCTGCGGCGGGTGGCCCCCAGCGCCTTGCGCAGGCCGATCTCCCGGGTGCGCTCGATGACCGACACCAGCATGATGTTCATGATCCCGATCCCGCCGACCGCCAGGCTCACGGCAGCGATCCCCGCCAGCAGCCGCGTCATGGTCGCCCGCGACTCGGCCTGGACCGCGAGGAACTCGGCTCGATAGCGGATCCGGAAATCGTCGGGACGCTCCGGACGGAGCCGGTGCTCCCGCCGCAGTACCCGCTCGATGGCCAGCATCCCCGCCTGAGTGGAATCCGGATCGGTCAACTGCACCGTGATCCGCTGCAGCCGGTCGCTGCCGAAGAGCCGATACGCCCCGGTGCGAAAGGGGACGAAGACGGTTTCGTCAGGATCGTCCCACCCCGGCATATCGCCCTTGGGCGCCAGGATCCCCACCACGGTGAAGGGGACGCCCCGCAGCTGGATCTCCTGCCCGATCAGCGAATCGGTGTCGGTACGGAGCTCGTGCGCCACCGCCGCACCCAGGACGGCGACGCGCCGCCGGGCATGATCATCGCCGGTGGTGAAGCTGGTGCCCCAGGTGGTGGTGAAGCGGCCAATGGTCGTGAAGTCTGCCGTGATGGCCGCCACCTGGAGAAAGGCGTTCTGGCCGCCTCCTTCCACCTGCAGGCGTCCCCCGAGCTGCGGCATCGCGGCGCGGAGTGGTGGACCGTGCGCCATCAGCGCCTCGGCGTCGGTGAGCGTCAGTGGCGCCCGTTCCCCTCGGGCGATCCCGGCGCGGCGCGCCTGGCCGGGCCAGATCGTGAGGAGGTCGGTGCCCAGGGCATCGAGCCGGGCCTCCACTGCCGCCTGGGCGCCCCGTCCCAGCGCCATCATGGTGATCACCGCGGCAATGCCGATGACGATGCCGAGCGTGGTCAGGCCCGAGCGCATCTTGGCGGCGCGGATCGTCGCGAGCGCCACACCGAAGGTGCTCCAGATCGTCATGAGCCGAGGGCGCCACCCGCCCGTTGCTGCATGCGTGCGGTCCGTTCCCGCTGCTCGTCCAGCAGCCCCGCCGTCGGCACCAGGTAGACCGAATCGGCCAGCGTCAGGCCGGAGCGGACCTCGGCGTAGTCGTAGTCCGAGGGGCCGGTCTGGACCAGCACAATGGCCGGCGCTCCGTCTCGGTGGACGTACACCTGATAGTGCCCCCCAAAGCGCGATTCGCTGTGGCCTGCGGGTACCTCCGGTGCGGCCGTCAGCTGGACGTGACTGTCGGCGATCCCCAAGGCAGTCGCTGCGGTCGAGTCCCCCTGCAGCGGACGCAGCGCGGCGTTCGGCACCGCCAGGACATTCTCCCGGTCGGCCACCTGGATCTCGACTTCGGCATTCATCCCCGGGCGCAGGAGCCCTTCGCGGTTGGGGATCCGCATCAGGACCGGGAACATCGTCACGTTCTGCTCGAGCTGCGCCTCCGGTGCGATACGCCGGACTTCCCCCACGAAGGGCCGGTTGGGATACGCCGACACGGTGATGCGCACATCCTGCCCCGGCCGCACCAGGCCGATATCGGTCTCGTCCACCAGGGCGCGTACCTGTACGGTATCGAGGCTGGCCATCCGCAGGAGTACCGCGCCTCCGCCGATCTCCCGGCTGGCCGAGGCGATGACGCTGCCCACCTCCACGTTGCGCCCGAGGATGACACCTCTGCCCGGCGCACGCACCTCGGTATCCTCGAACGCAATCCGGGCATCCTCCAGCGCTCGGCGCGCGCGAATCAGGGCGGCTTCGGCACTGGCCTGGGCCAGTCGCGCCTCCTCATACTCGAGGTCGGTGATTGCCGCCGTCTCGTGCAGCGACTCGGCCCGGTCCAGCTGTGCTTCCGCATTGTCGAGCTCTGCCCGGGCCACCACCGAGTCGGCGCGCGCCTGGACCACCGCGTTCAGCGGGACCCGCTGGTCCACCCGCACAAGGAGCTGACCGCGCCGGGCCACATCGCCCTCTTCGACCAGCACCTCGACGATCTCACCGGAGGCCTTGGACTTCACTTCCACCGTGGTGACCGGCTCGACGACGCCGGCGGCACTGGCCGTCACGACAATGTCCCGGCGGGTGACCGGTTCCAGTCGCGGAGGGACGGGGGGAGCAGGTGGCGTGCAGGCGAAGAGCAGTGGCAGGAGCCCGGGCGTGAGCAGCCAGCCGGGGCGGAGGGATCGAAGAGCAGACATGAGCGCCTCGGGTGACGGGGGCGGGGGCCTCCTGAAGTGGGAAGGGGTCCCCGCGCAGACAGGCGCGGGGGCACAGTGGACATTATGGGATGTAAGGGGCCCGGCAGGTTCGATGCAAGTCTGCGTGGCGTGCGCGGTTAGCGGCCTGGCAGTTGATAATCGAGGATCCAGGCGTGCGTCTTCCCCTCGATCGTGAGAGTGAAGGTGCCCGTGATACCCGCCAGCTCCTCGGTGCCGGAGCCGGGCACCACCATGATGCGCATCTCCATCGCGTCCGGCGTCATGGTCCCGTTGTGCATCATGACAAAGGTTCCCTTCCGACCCTGCAGCGTGCCGGTCACCCGCTCGAGCGCGACGTAGCCGCCCGACCCTTCGCTGGGCCCACCACTGGCCAGCATCTGCCCCAGACTGGTCCCGACCAGGTCACCGCTGAACTGCTTGTCGAGGGCCAGTCGGCCGAAGCCGCCAGTGTCCACACTGTCCTGAGTGGTAATTGGTGCGACCTTCACTTCGAACGTACCAGTTGCACGAGCGTGCATGGGGGCTTCCTTCCGGGGGGAAACTGGGGACGGGGTCTGTGCCTCGGCTCCCGGCGTCACACAGGCACCAAGGAGCATACCGCCCAGCAGCAGGACAGGTAGCGGGAACGGGCGGCAGTGGGCGGTCATGCGTGACGTTGGCCTCATCGTCCGGGGAGATACATTCATGCGTCGGGTGCAACATAGGCGCGGCCCCACGATCCGTCTTGTCAGAACGCGACACGCCATGCCGAGCAGAAAACTTGATCCGCCCCGAGGGGTCCTGCGTGTCCCGGTGGAGCAGCCGGAGCGCTTCACGCACGCCCGGTATCATCCCTCATCTGACCTCGCGGAGTATCTGGAACACTTCTGGTCGGTCTCGTGGGACCTGGCACCCGGAGCACCCAGCCGGGTCGAGACCCTGCCACACCCGACCGTGCACCTGATCTTCGAGACCGGAAAGGGAGGACGAATCGGCGGGGTGTCCCGTGGAAAGTTCAGCACCACCCTGGAGGGGAAGGGGCGAATCTTCGCCGCGAAGTTTCGGCCCGGCGGGTTCTACCCGTTCGTCCAGCGTTCCGTCTCGCACTTCAGTGGACGGGTGCTCACCATCGCGGAGGTCTGGGGATCATCGGCGAGCTGGATCGAGGCCGCCATCCTCGGGACCGGGGATGAGGATGAGCGCCATCGCCTGCTCGAACAGTTCCTGCGCGAGCTCAAGCCCGTGCCCGACGCCGACGCCACCCGCACCCGACAGCTGGCAGAGGGCATCGCCACCGACCGCACGCTTCGCTCGGTGGAGGAGCTCGCCCGCCGGGCAGGGATGAATCTTCGCGCCCTGCAGCGGCTCTTTGCCCGCTACGTCGGGGTCAATCCGAAGTGGGTGATTCAGCGCTATCGTCTGCACGAAGCGGCGGAACAGCTCGCACGTCAGCCCGCCAGCATGTCGGCACTCGCCCTGGAGCTGGGCTATGCCGATCAGGCGCATTTCATCCGCGATTTCAAACGGATCGTCGGCGTCTCGCCGGCGCTCTACGCCCGGCGGGCGCAGGCTGGTTGACGTTGCGGGAAGCGGGGAATACGTTGACGTCAAGTTCGATTCCTCGTGGTCGCTATCCTTACCAGCACCCTCCGCACCGCCATTCTGCCGGCGGGCTGACCAGGTTCTTACTGCACTGATCGGAGTCGCATGGAACGCATCCGGGTTGGGACGCTCCAGTATTTCATTCGCCCCGTGACGACGTTCGACCAGTTTCGCGATCAGGTGGACGCGCTGGTCGACACCGCGGCCGACTATAAATGCCACCTGCTCGTCTTTCCCGAATATTTCACCATCCAGCTGCTTACCCTCGGCAATATCCGGCGGCCCATCAGCGAGCAGGTACGCGATCTCGCCGGCCAGGCGGAACGATTCACCGAGCTGATGAGTGGTCTCGCGCGGCGCCACGGGTTGTACATCGTTGGCGGGACCATTCCGGTGATGCCCGACAGCGACGGTCTCATCTACAACCAGTCGATGTTGTTCGGTCCGGAGGGGAGGATCGGCGAACAGCGCAAGCTGCACATGACCCGGTTCGAAACCGATGAATGGATTGTGGCGCCGGGCAGTGTCCTGCGGGTGTTCGAGACGTCATTCGGCAAGCTGGCGATCGCGATCTGTTATGACGTGGAGTTCCCGGAGATCGCCCGGCTGGCCGCCCGGGAGGGGGCCAATATCCTGGTGGTGCCCAGCTGTACCGATGACCGGCAGGGCTTCTGGCGGGTGCGCTACTGCGCCCATGCCCGGGCCATCGAGAACCAGATGTATGTGATCTGCTCTGGCACGGTCGGATCCCTGCCCATGGTGCCTGCGGTCTCGATGAACTACGGGCAGGCATCGATCCTCACGCCCAGTGATTTCGCCTTCTCGCGGGATGGCATCCTGGCGGAGGGCATTCCCAATCAGGAGACGATGGTTATTGGTGAACTGAACCTGCGGACCATCGTGGAGACGCGGGCGAGCGGGACCGTGCTGCCACTCCACGACAGTCTCCGGACTGCCGCCGCCGTCGCCCGGATGGAAGTCGTCCCGGTATGAGTGCCACGGCGCCCAAGGTGCGGGCCACCACGCCGGCAGACGTGCCGGGGATCATCGCCTTGTGCGGAGCGGTGTATCCCGGCTCGCCACCGTGGACTGAGGTACAGCTGGCCTCTCACCTGCGCCTCTTTCCCGAGGGGCAGCTGGTGGCGGTCGACAAGGCGGGGTCCATCATCGGCATGGCCGCCAGCCTCGTGGTCCTCTGGGACGACTATGAGTTCACCACGCCGTGGCGTCACTTCACCGCGCATGGGACCTTCCAGAATCACGACCCCGTCCAGGGACGGACGCTGTACGGCGCGGAGGTCATGGTCCATCCCGGCTGGCAGGGGCGGGGGGTCGGCTCGCGGATCTACCAGGCGCGGGAGGTGCTGGTCCGGCGGCTCGGATTACTCCGCATTCGGGCCGGGGCCCGGCTACGGGGCTACGGCGTGCTGGCCGACCAGATCTCACCGGAGGAGTACGTCCGTCGGGTGGTCCATCATGAACTGCGGGATCCCACGCTGAGCTTCCAGCTTCGCCGCGGGTTCCGGGTCCTCGCCGTGGCGCCGGGCTATCTGATCCACGACCCGGAAAGTGCCGGCTATGCCGCCGTGATCGAGTGGCTCAACCCGGACGTTGCGACCCCCGCCGATTATCACGCCGGCGACCCGCGGTTCCGTCGGCTCGACACTCCGGCGGAGCCCCGTCCCGGTTGATTGCCCGTCGTCAATCGTGTATATTGATATCAATATTGATGTCAAATCAATTGCGGTCGGCCCACCAGCCGGTCGCGGTCTTTTTTACTGGAGCAGCCCATGACACCCGATACCCTGTTGTTCGGGATCACCCTCGCTGAGTGGGGCCAGGGCCTGGGTACCGGTGCCGTCGTCTACGCGGCGTTGATGCTGGTCCGTCGGGTGCTCACCCGGCGGCTCGGGGCCCTGGCCGCCCGGACCGCCAATCGCTGGGATGATCTCATCGTGCTGGTGGTGCAGCGCACCCATGCATTGACCCTGTTCACGGTCGCGGTCTGGTCTGCCCTCACCGTGCTCGACACCCCGGACTCGGTGCGTCACGTCATCCAGATCATCTCGGTACTGGTGGCGGCCATGCAGCTCGGGATCTGGGGAAACCTGATCATCGCCCACGTGCTGGACACCAAGGTGTCGGAGCTGCAGTCGACTGATCCCTCCTCGGCCACCACGCTGAACGGCGTCACCATGCTGGCGCGCGGCCTGCTCGTGGTCATCCTGGTGCTGCTCACCATGGCCAATCTCGGGATCAATATCAGCGCGCTGGTGGCCGGTCTCGGCATCGGCGGCGTGGCCATCGCTCTCGCCACCCAGAATATCCTGGGCGACCTCTTCGCCTCGCTGTCGATTGTGCTGGACAAGCCGTTCGTGGTGGGGGACTTCGTGGTGGTCGGTGATCTGATGGGCACGGTGGAGCATGTCGGGCTCAAGACCACCCGGCTGCGCAGTCTCTCCGGCGAGCAGCTGGTCTTCGCCAACGCCGACCTGCTCGGCAGCCGGATCCGGAACTTCAAGCGGATGTCGGAGCGGCGGGTGGTGTTCACCATCGGGGTGACGTACCAGACCTCCGCCAGCACCCTCGCCGGGATCCCGGGGCAGCTGCGGGAGGTGGTCAGCGGGCAGGACGGCGTGCGATTCGACCGGGCGCACTTCAAGAGCTGCGACGATTCCGCGCTGACGTTTGAGGTGGTGTACTACGTGCTGGACCCGGACTACAACCGTTTCATGGATACCCAGCAGCAGGTGTTGCTGGCCATCGTCGCGCGGTTCGAGGAAGAGCGGATCGACTTCGCCTATCCCACCCGCACGGTCTATGTACGCTCCGCCGATCCGGAAAGCAGCGGATCGGCGACCGGCCTGGCCCAGGTGGCCTAGTCATCCGAAAAGAAGAACCGCGCCTCCACGTCCGAGGCCTCCATCATCCCCACCAGGTCCTCCACCGCCCGGCGAATGCGTTCCCGGTCCGCCGGCGGGAGGCGCTGCAGTCCGTGCAGCAGCCGGCCCTGCGCGGCCTCCGGAGCGCGCGCCGCCAGGTCGGTGCCCTTGGCGGTCAGCGCGACCTCCACAAAGCGGCGGTCATCCCGCGGCCGCAGCCGACGCACCAGTCCCCGATCCTCCAGCCGATCGATCAGCAGCGACAGGGTACTGGGCTGCACCGCCAGCGCCTGGGCCAGTTCGCTCGTGGCCAGCGGTCCCCGGCGATGCAGCGTCTTGAGCGCCCACAGCTGCGGCCCCGTCAGGCCGTATTGCTTGTAGACTTCCTGCGAATACAGCTCGATGGCGCGCACGATCCGGCGCAGCCCGTTCACAATCGGGGTCGACTCCTCGACGGTCGAGGTCCGCGGACCCGGTGGCCGAGGGGGCGGGGAAGGCATGAAGTAGCTCGGGAGTGAGGTTGGCAGGTAGATTGATGTCAAATTAGCTGTAGCTGTCCGCCCGTCAACCCTGTACCTGGCTTTGTACCCATGCACTGGACCACGTCCCTGCTTCAGACCCTCCGCTGGCGGTTACATCGACTGGCGGTCCAGGCCCGACGCACAACGTACGGTCCGGTGCGCGCGGCCCGTACCGTCCGGGACGATGCGGTCGACTGGTTCAACGGTCTGGAGCTGAGCGAGAACAGCATCCTGATCGGATTCGCGGCCGTTATCGGGCTGGCGGGCGCCGCCGGGGTGATCGGGTTCTACAAATTGCTGGACCTGGCGCACGAGGCCTTCTTTGCCTGGCCCGAGTCGGTGATGCCCTCTCTGGGCCGGCTGGCCTACCGCCCGATCCTGACCGCGGCGGGCGCCATGGCGGCGTGGACCATCATGCGGCGCTTCGGCCGGGGTCATGACGGCCTCAATATCCCGGACGTGCAGCTGGCGGTCGTCCGGCGCCAGGGGGATCTCCCCACCGTGCCGGCCCTGGCCCGGACGGCCGCCAGCGCGGTGACGCTTGGCAGCGGCGGCTCGGCCGGAAGCGAAGGACCGGTCGCGGTGTTCGGGGCGCTCATCGCCTCGCGCCTGGGCCACCTGTTCCGATTCACCGGCACCCGCACCGGTATCCTGGTCGGCGCCGGCGCCGCCGCCGGCATCTCGGCGGCCTTCAACGCCCCGCTGGCCGGCGCCTTCTTCGCGCTCGAGGAAATCCTCGGGTCGTTCAGCGCGGTGGCGTTTGCGCCGGTCGTGGTCAGCAGCGTACTCGCGGCGGTCGTGTCCCGCGCCGTGTTCGGCAACCACCCGGTCTTTCCGGTGCCGCTGGAGTTGGGCTACCGGCTGACCAGCGAAGTCGTGGTGCTCTATCCGCTGCTGGGGCTGCTGGCGGGCGTGGTGTCGGTGCTCTTCGTCCGGTGCTACTTCGGTGTGGACGCCTGGAGCCGGCGGGTGAAGCTGCCCCCACTCTGGCTCGCGGCGGGCGGTGGCGCGGTGGTCGGGGGGCTCGCGTTCCTGAGCGGCGGGCTGCTGGTCGGCACCGGCCACCTGACGATTCCCCTCGACCAGTTCGCCCATCTGGCCTGGTATCTCGTCGCGGGACTGGCCCTGGCGAAAATCCTGGCCACGTCGATCACGCTCAATACCGGCGGCTCAGGCGGACTCTTCACGCCGTCGCTGTATGTCGGGGCTGCGACCGGAAGCGCCTTCGGGCTGCTGTTGCGCGGCATCTTCCCGTCGCTCGGGCTGACGCCGGAGCCCTATGCCCTCGTGGGCATGGGCTCGGTGATTGCCGCCGCGACCAACGCGCCCATGACGGGGATCCTCATGGTATGGGAGATGACCGGGAACTCCGCCATCATGCTCCCGCTGATGCTGTCGGTCGTGGTCAGCCACGCGGTGGCGCGGCGACTGGAGCGGGATTCGCTCTACAGCGGGTGGCTGCGCCGGCGCGGTGAGCACCTGGAACATGGTGCCGATCGCGATGTCCTCGCCGGCTTACGGGTGGAGGATGCCTTCGACCGCGGGCCGCAGGTAATCCCCGCCCACGCGGTCGCCACCGATTTCCTGGTGCACCTCGGCAGTGGGAGCCAGGAGGTCTTTCCGGTGGTGGGCGCTGATGGCAGCCTGCTCGGGGTACTGACCATCGCCGACCTCGCGCGGGTCGCGCGTGAACCGCGCGAGGGGCACGCCACGGTGACGGCGGAATCGGTGGCCCAGTCGAGTGAGGCGCTCGAGCCTGAGGATTCCCTGCTGGAGGCGATGCGTCGGCTGGGGGCGCGTGGTTCGGCGGCGCTGCCGGTGGTGGCGCCGTCCACCGGGCGCCTGGAGGGATTGTTGAGCCGCAGCGATGTGCTTGGGCTCTACGGCCGGATACTCGCGGGTGCGCCCGATGCGGGGGGAGACGGTGGTGGCGGTGGCGGTGGCGGCGGCGAAGCGACGTCGCCATCCGTACGGGGGTCGGAGGCACCTGCCAGGCCGGCGGCGGCCACCGCGTCCGGCGCGGGCAGTGGACCAAACATTGGCAGCGCATAGTCCACGGTGGGCAGGCGGAGCAGCAGGCCGGGGAGCAGGGTGATCACCACGGCATAGAGCACCATGGCGCCGATGAGCGATGCCGGGACATCGCGCCGGGTGCGCAGGATATCGGCGATGACCAGGGTGAACACCAGCGTGGGGAGCAGGGCGACTCCGACTCGCAGGCTGGTGCGAGGCGGTTCGCGGAGCGTCAACCAGCGGTGCAGGGCGATCTCGCCGAGCCGGAGGGCGGTGCCACCCACCAGCAGGCCGAGCGCGAACAGCAGCGCCGGGATGTCGAGCTCCTCGCGGGTAACGCCCAGTCCGGCTTTGAAAAAGTAGAACGGCACGAAGAACGATGCGAAGGCCTCGACTGCGCCGAGCATCCGCTCGGAGGACATCGCCGGGAGCCGGGTGCGGAACTGGCGGGCGGCGATGCCCACTACAAAGGCGCCGACCAGGTAGTAGACGCCCAGCCGGCGGGTGGCGGAGGCGCAGACCACCGCGACCATCAGGAGGAAGGCGAACTCCGATCGGGGTGCGTACGGGGCGATGCGCGAGGCAAACCAGCGGAACAGGCTGGGCAGCACCACGATCAGCGCCACCAGCAGGCCAGTGCTCAGCGCGAGTTGCTTCAGCGTTTCTGACTGCAGGGTCACGAACATGACCATCAGGGCCAGCAGTTCGGAGGTGATGGCCTTCGATTTGGTCCAGCGTTTTTCCGAATCGGAGAGACCGAACACGTTGAGCGAATCGAGGATGAACCCGGCGGACGGGGTCACCAGGGCCAGTCCGAGCAGGGCCGCGCTTCGCGGGGTGAGCTGAAACAGCCACGCGAGCAAGGTGGAAATGCCGAGCAGCGTGACCGACCAGAGGACGAGATGCTGGGCCAGGATGGGCAGGTCGGGGCGGAGTTCCTCGAGATCGACATCCAGGCCGGCAAAGAGGAAGAGCGCGACAATACCGAAGGTGGCGAGCAGTCCGATGGTGGCATCCGCCTGGAACCAGCCGGCCGCCACCGCCACTGCGCCCAGCGCCAGGCTGGTGATCGCGCTCGGCAGGCGATACCGCTGCAGGAAGCGCGGTACCACGAACAGCACGAACAGGAGGATGACGTATGCGACGTCGTTGGACACACTGGAATGATCGTTGGGCACGCTGGAATGTCGGACGACGAGTCCAGTTGGCGCAACTGGGGCAGCCGAACCGTGTGGGGTGCGCCTCATGGCGGTGATCATTGCGGCCAACCGGCTGCCGGTCACCATCCGCCATGGGAGTGCGGGCATCACCCTGCAGGACAGCGTTGGGGGGGTCGCGACCGGGCTGCGGCACGTGCTGCAGGCGGGGGGACGGTGGATAGGCTGGCCCGGCCCGACCGCCAGCCTGAGTCCGGAGGAGCGGGTGGAGGTCGATCGGCAGCTGGTGGCGCGCGGCTGCCTCCCGGTGCACCTCACCCCGGCGGAAGTCCGTGGCTTCTACCTCGGGTACGCCAACGGCACCATCTGGCCGCTGTTTCACTATCTGCCGCAGCAGGTGCCGCTCCGCCCCGGGCCCTGGGACGAATATGAACGGGTCAACCGGCGGTTCGCCGAGGCGATCGCCAAAGAGTGGAAGTCCGGCGACCTGGTCTGGATTCACGATTACCAGCTGATGCGGGTGGCGCACCACCTCCGTCAGCTCTGTCCGGGTGCCCGGATCGGATTCTTTCTGCACATCCCCTTTCCCGCCTTCGAGATCTTCCGGGTCCTGCCGGCGCGCCGGCAGCTGCTGGAGGGGATCCTCGCGGCGGACCTGATCGGGTTCCACACCCGGGCCTACGCCGATCACTTCATCGAAGCGACGACCCGACTGCTCGGCTGCCGGCCGCGGGCCGATGGTCGGCTCGACTGGCGCGGCCGTGCGCCGGAGATCGGGGTCTACCCGATGGGCATCGACGTGGCCCGCTTCGAACAATCGTCCGAGGAGAGTCCCTTCGGGACGGCGCCACGGGTCTCCGCCGCGGCTCCGCATCCGGTCCAGACGCTGGTCGGGATCGACCGGCTGGACTACACCAAGGGCATCCCCCGCCGCCTCCTGGCCTATCAGCACCTGCTGACGCGTCATCCGGAACTGCGGGAGCGGGTCTGCCTGATCCAGGTGGCGGTCCCTTCGCGGACCGGGGTGCGGGCGTACAACCGGATCCGTCGGCACGTGGATGCCCTGGTCGGGCGGATCAACGGCAGTTTCGGCACGCCCGGCTGGACCCCCGTCCAGTACCTCTATCGCGGTTTCTCGCAGGCGGACCTGGTAGGGCTGTATCGCCAGGCCGATGTCATGCTGGTGACTCCGGTACGGGACGGGATGAACCTCGTGGCCAAGGAGTTCATCGCCAGCCGGACGGATGGCGATGGAGTCCTTGTGCTCAGCGAGTTCACCGGGGCCGCCGATGAACTGGTGGAGGCGCTCCAGGTGAATCCATTCGACATCGAAAGCAGCGCCGAGGCGTATCTCCGGGCCCTGACCATGCCGCGGCAGGAACGGCGCAGCCGGATGAAGGCGCTACGGGCACGGGTCAAGATGCTTCCGGTCGACGAGTGGGCCGATGTCTTCCTCGCCGCCCTCGAATCGCGCCCGGCCCCCGGGGGCCTCCCGCCGGATGCCCTCACGCCCGACGCGCAAGTGCGCAGCGAAATCGATCTGTTGCGGGACGCAGACCTGCTGCTGTTGCTGGACTATGATGGCACCCTGGTCTCCTTCGCGCCCACGCCGGATCAGGCCACCCCCGACGCGCAACTGGCGCAGCTTCTCGCCGGCCTCGCCGCCCGGCCGCGCACGGCGGTGCATCTGATCAGCGGTCGGCCTCGGGCGACGCTGGAAGGATGGTTTGGCCAGCTGCCGATCGGGTTGCACGCCGAGCACGGCGCCTGGTCCCGGGGCCCGGGCGAGACCCGCTGGGAACGGCATGAGTTATTGCGTCCCGTGCCGTACGACTCGCTCCTCGCCCTGCTCAAGCGATACAACGACCTCACCCCCGGAGCGATCATCGAACGCAAGTCGTCCGGGCTGGCGTGGCATTACCGGCTGGCGCATGCGGACATTGCGCAGTCCCACGTCGAGGCGCTGATCACCGAAGTGCGTAAACGATTCCCGGCGGAACGGGTCGACATCCTGCGCGGGCACCAGGTGGTGGAGTTCCGTCCGGCGGGGATCCATAAGGGCCTCGTGGTGGAACGACTGCTGGAGGAGAGAACGGACACGCCGACCGTGGTGGCGATCGGCGACGACATGACCGACGAGGACATGTTCACCGCGCTGCCGGCCGACGGGCTGGGGGTCCAGGTGGGACCGCGCCCGAGTCGGGCGCGGTTGCGGCTGCGGGATGTGACGGCCTGTCGCCGGTTCCTGGCGCAGTTGCTGGAGGCGGGGGCGATGGTCCCCGCGCCGTAGCCCACGGCGTGGGTCAGACCGGGGAAGGCGGCTTCGCGTGCCGGGGGCGAAGCAGGAAGGGAGCGGCGGCGACCAGCAGCACGATGACCAGACCGGGCTGCCCCTTCCACAGCTTGTAGTCGAGCAGAACCCCGGCCCATCCTGCCTCGATCGCGAGACCGAACCAGGTCGCGCGGAATCCCACCGTCAGCAGCACCCAGAAGAGGCTGACCTTCAGCGCCACCGCGACCCCCCCCTCCGTACGCCCCGCCCGAATGAGCAGCATCGCGCCGACGGTGCCCAGCGCCGCGCAGAGGATACTCCCGCCGGCGGCCACGAGGCGTCCGCCCCCAAAGACGAAGACCAGCATCCGCAGCATGGTGCCCATGATCAGCCCGAGCGCGATGGGCAGCCAGGCGACGCAGACACTGCCCCAGGTGAGGGGGGCGGGGGGCGCGGGCGTCTGAGTGGTCGCGGGCATGCGGGCCTCCGGGGTGTGCGGTGTCTCGCATTACTACATTGACCTCAAAGTAGTGTCAACCGACGAGGGAGGGTTGACAGGGCGGGGTGCTCGCGGTATATAACCTTCACGTTATGCAACCGACCGGTTATGGGCGAATCGCCCCGCAGCGGCTCGACGCCACGTTCATGGCCCTGGCCGATCCGACCCGGCGGGCGATCATCGCCCGGCTGGCCCGGGGCGAGGCCTCGGTCATGGAGCTGGCGGAACCCTTTGCCATGAGCCAGCCGGCCGTCTCAAAGCACCTCAAGGTGCTGGAGCGGGCCGGGCTGATCTCCCGGGGTCGGGACGCCCAGCGTCGTCCGGCGCGGCTGGAGCCCAAGCGTCTGGCGGAGGCCAACGCGTGGCTGGAGCGGTATCGCGAGTTCTGGGAAGCCAACTACCAGCAGCTCGATGCGCTGCTGGACGAGCTGCAGGCCGGACTCAAGTCACGTCGTACCCCCAAATAGGAAGGAGCTGTCATGCAGAATCCCGGCCCGTCGCTCACGGTCACCACCCCAAGCGATCGCGAAGTCCAGATGACCCGTCTGTTCCAGGCGCCGCGGGCATTGGTCTACGAAGCCCATACCCGTCCCGAGCTGGTGCGCCGGTGGCTGGGGGCGCACAACGGCTGGTCCATGGCGGTATGCGAGATCGACCTGCGGGTGGGTGGCGCGTATCGTTACCTCTGGCGCGGACCGGGCAACGCCGAGATGGGGATGGGCGGTGTCTTCCGTGAGATCGTGCCCAACGAACGCATCGTCGCCACCGAACGCTTTGACCAGGCGTGGTATCCCGGTGAAGAGGCCGATGAACGCACGGTGTTTACCGACGAGCCAGGGGGCACCCGGGTCACCATCACGGTGAAGTACGCCAACCGCGAGGCACGAGATATCGTGCTGCAGACACCGATGGCCGAGGGGATGAACAGTGGGTACGACGCCCTGGCAGCGCTGCTGGTGGAGCTGCACAGCCACTGAAGCGGGAGCAGGCACCACGAGTCATGCGGCGTCTGGTCACCGGATCAGGCCTTCACCCATAGGCAGGAGCACCACCCATGAGTCGCATTACGCCGTTCCTCTGGTTCGACAACAACCTGGAGGACGCGATGACGTTCTATCAGTCGGTGTTCAAGCAGGCGACGATCCACAATGTGATGCGCCAGGGGCCGGACGGTCCGGTCTTTACGGCCACCTTTGAATTAGAGGGTCAGCGGTTCCATGGGTTGAACGGCGGTCCGATGTATCAGTTCACCCCGGCCGTCTCCTTCTTCATCAGTTGCGAGAACCAGGCGGAGGTGGACTATTACTGGAGCGCCCTCACCGCCGGGGGTTCTGAACAGCCGTGCGGCTGGCTGGTCGACCGCTTCGGCCTCTCCTGGCAGGTGGTACCGGCGGCATTGATGCGGTTCCTGAGTGACAAGGATCCGGCAAAGTCGGGCCGGGCCATGCAGGCGATGCTCACGATGCGGAAGCTGGACATCCGTCAATTGCAGGCCGCGTTCGACGGCCCGTGACCGGGAAAAACGAAATGCAGATCGCCGAGGTGCAGGGGCGTCTTGCGCGGCTGGGCACAACGGCGACGCGGAAGGGCATGGCCCGCTACGGGATCGTGGCGCAGCAGGCGTACGGGGTTCCCATGGGAAGCCTGCTCACGTTGGCCCGGGAGATTGGGCCCAATCACCGGCTGGCGATCGCGCTGTGGAACAGCGGGTGGTACGAGGCCCGGCTCCTCGCCGCGCTCATCGGCGAGGCCGAGCGGGTCACCGTCCGGGAAATGAATGCCTGGGCCCGTGGCTTCGAAAACTGGGGCGATTGCGATACCGTCTGTTTCAAGTTGTGGGACCAGAGCCCCCATGCCTGGTCCCGGGCCACCGCCTGGGCGGCCTCGAAAGCGGAATTGGTCCGCCGCGGGGGATTCGTGCTGATGGCCTGTCTTGCGCTGCATGACCGGGGCACACCCGATCGACCCTTCCTCGCGTTTCTCCGCCTGCTGGAGCGGGGCGCCGACGACGATCGCCACCTCGTGGCAAAGGCGATCACCTGGGCGCTACGGTCCATTGGCGGGCGCGACCGCCAGCTGCACGAGGCGACGACTGCGGTCGCTCGCCGCCTGGCCGCCTCCACCGCGCCCGCCCCCCGCGCCGTGGGCAAGGAGGCGTTGCGCGACCTCCGGAATCCCAAACTCCTCGCTCGACTGGCGCGCCAGGCGCGGTAGGTCGCCCTCTACGGCACGGTGGTCGACACCCGCCGGGCGGTCCAGGTGCCGTCCGCCCGGTAGGCATCCTGCCCGCGGGTGGCAAAGCTCCCCCGTACCCGATCGCCGGCGACAGTTCCGTGGAACGTGGTGGTCACCTCGCAGCCGCACCTGGGATCGATATACGGGTCGAGGGTGCCCAGCACCTCCTGCCCACGGATATGAACAAAGCGGATGGTGAGCAGGCTCGGAGTCCGGACCGGGAGGTTGGGCTGCTGCGGCTCCCGACCGGCGCTCTGCATCCCTACCTGCATGGCGGGGATCATCACCACCTCGCCCTGGGCGGTATCCGGGCTGGCGCGCAGGGTGAAGACGATGCTGCCGCTCCGCCCGGTCTGGTGTCCCTCGTAGTCCCCCTCCCAGCGGCCCGCCATGGCGGAGAGGTCGGCCGGCATCGCCTGGACCGGGACCGACGCGAGGTGGGGATGACACGCGGTGGTGAGGCAGAGCAGGGCGATGCGCCGCCACCGACGGGGCAGCGCACGGGGAAGGGGACGGGGGACTACCATGAACACCTCCGGGACGGCCAACCCGGGCACCGAGGTCAGGACGACCGAGGCCGGTGCCCGCGCGCCTCTGGTCAGACAGATGATACCGGAGCGACCATGAGGCCATCGTGAAGCAGGCGTGGCTTTCGGCGGCGACCGGCGTACGCGCCGCCCGGGCTCAGGCGAACAGCTTCTTCTGATGACTGACGTCCGCCGCCACCCGGTTGCACATCAGATCGCACAGCCGCAGCACCCCGGAATCGGCCAGCCGATAAAATTTGTTGACCCCCTCCTTCCGATGTAATACCAGACCCGCGTGCAGCAGTACCTGCAGGTGTTTGCTGGCATTGGCCTGGCCCAACGCCGTGGCCTTCCGGATGTCCCCCACCGACCGTTCCCCACCTTTGAGGGTCTGAAGGATGTCGAGCCGGGAGGGATCGGCCAGGGCCTTGAAGCGTGCGGCGATGTGCTGCAGCTGCAGGGGGGACAATCGCTTGGCGGACATGCGAGGGCTCGCTTGGGCGCAGGGAAGCAGGAGCCGTGGGGGCCGGCGCCGCCACGGAGTGACCGAGGTGTTCACTTGACGAAGTAACTATATTACTATATGGTTGTAAAGTAAATAGTTGCTTCACCCTGGTGCCCGAGGTTCGCCATGCGCCGTGCGTTGTTGGTCCTGTTGCCGCTGGTGGCCCTCCCGTCCGGGCTGGGGGCGCAGGCCCCGCTCACGCTGGCGGCGGCCCTGGCCCGGGCCGAGCGGGCCGGCTATGCCAACCGGATCGCGCAGGGCACATCGGCCGAACAGGCCGGGGCGGCGCTGGCCGCCTATCGCGGCATCCTCCCCTCGGTCCGGCTGGAGGGCAGCTATCTCCGGACCACTGATCCGCTCGCCGCCTTTGGCATGCTCCTCCGGCAGCGCGCGGTCACGCCGGCAGCCTTCGCGCCGGACCGGCTCAACGACCCGGCCGCCATCGGCAACCTGTCGACCGGACTGGTGGTGGAACAGCCGGTCTTCAATGCCGACGCCTGGCTGGGTCGTCGGGCGGCCGTGCTCGCCAGCCGCGCCAGCGGCGCCGCCGAGCGATGGGTGCGGGCGGGCACGGCGGTGGAGATCACCCGGGGGTACTGGGGGGCGGTGCTCATCGGGGAACAGGTGACGGCGCTGACCGCCGCGCTGGAGGCGGCGCGGGCCCACGTGCGGCAGGCCGAAGCGCTGAGCCAGCAGGGCATGGTCACGCGGGCGGATGTACTCCTGGCGTCGGTCAAGGCGGGGGAAGTGGAGGCGCTGCGGCTCGGGGCCGAAAGCGAGCAGCGGATGGCGCATCTGGGGCTGGCCCTGCTCATGGGGGATCCGGCCGACACCCTGTTCACCCTGCCGCCGACCCTGCCGCCGGCCGACACCCTGCGCGACGCAGCCGGGGCCCCGGTCGGCGGCCCGGGCGTCCGCGCGGATGTGGCGGCCGCGGAGCTGGCGGAGCGCGCCGCCCGCACCGATGTCCGCCGGGCCCAGGTTGCCTACCTGCCGCGTCTGAACGGATTCGGGCGTCTCGACTGGAACACGCCGCGCAGCGCCTTTGGCGGCCAGAGTGCCTGGACCGTTGGGCTCATGGTGTCCTGGAGTCCCTTTGCCGGCGGATCCGAGCTGGCCGAGATGCGCGCTGCCAGGGGTCGGCGGGACGTCGCGAGGGCGCAGGCCGAGGCGGCGCGCGCGCAGGGCGCCCTGGAGGAACGGCAGAGTGCGGATCGGGTGCAGCTGGCGGCGGCACGGATGGACATCACCGAGCGGGGCGTGGCTCAGGCGGCTGAAGCCCATCGGATTGTAGAACGGAAGTACGAGGGCGGGCTGGCGACAGTGAGTGAACTGCTGGATGCGGCGTCGGTGGAAACTTCGACCCGTCTGGGCGCGCTGGCCGCGCGCTACGAAGTGCTGGTGGCCACGGCGGAATGGCAGAAGGCGCGGGGCCAGTCGACCTCCACTCGGCCGGACCCGGAGTCCTAGGAGATGATCATGCGCTCACAGAAAACGGCTGTTCTCCTCATCGGGATGCTCGGCTGCGGCGGGACCGACGCCGCGCGGTCCCCCGACGTGCCCCAGGCAGACCCACCGGTCGGCACCACGATCACGGCCCGGGATACCACCATCGCGGCCACCTTCGAAGCCGCCGGGCTGGCGGAGCCGTTCCGGCGCGCCACGCTGAGCACCCGGATGATGGGCGCGGTCACGGCGGTGCTGGTGCAGGAGGGGGATCGGGTGACCGCCGGGCAGGTGCTCGCCCGCATCGACGCCCGGGAACTCGCGGCGAAACGGACCCAGGTCCAGGCGGGCATCGCGGTGGCGGAAGCGGAGCATGCCGATGCCGAGACCCAGGCCGCACGGTTCCGGGCGCTGTACGCCGATAGTGCCGCCACCCAGCACCAGCTGGACCAGGTCGAAACGGCCCTGACTCGTGCCGGGGCAGGCCTGCGGGCGGCGCGGGCCTCGAATGCGGAACTGGACGCCATGGAAAGCTATGCAACGGTCCGGGCGCCGTTCGCCGGGGTGATTACGCGGCGTTGGGTGGATCCGGGCGCGATGGCGGCACCGGGGGCGCCGCTGCTGGACATTGAAGATGCCGCCCAACTGCGCATCAGTGTCACCGCGCCGCCCACGATCGGGGGAGCGCTCCATCGCGGCGATCGGCTGGCGGCACGGGTCGAGGGCCGGGTAGTGGAGGCGATCGTCGAGGGCACGGCGCCAGCGGCCGGGGCGGTGCAGACCGTGAATGCGATTGTCGCCAATCCGCGGGGGGCGATACTCTCGGGCGGTGCCGCCACCCTGCGGCTCCCCGACGGCAGCCGCACCGCCATCCTGGTCCCGGCGTCCGCGCTGGTGCACCAGGGCGATCTCACCGGCGTCCGGGTGCATACCGCGTCGGGCCCGGAACTTCGCTGGGTCACCCTGGGACCGGTGGGAGCGACCGACACGCTGGTCGAAATTGCCTCCGGTGTGCAGGCGGGTGACGTGATCCTGACGGTAAGCCCATGAGTATGGGATTCGCCGGGCGCCTCGCCAGCCGGTTTCTCCATTCCAGGCTGACCCCGCTCATCACGGTCGGGTCCCTCGCGCTCGGCGCGCTGGGCATCGTGGCCACGCCCCGGGAAGAAGAGCCGCAGATCTCCGTGCCCATGATCGACGTGGTCGCAATGCTGCCCGGAGCGACGCCGGTCGAGGTGGAGAATCTCCTCACCCGGCCGATCGAACAGCAGATGTGGGCCTTGCCGGCGGTCGAGCATGTCTATGCCATGGCGGGCGAAGGGTACACCCTCGTCACCGTACGGTTCGCCGTCGGGGAGGATCAGGAGCGCAGCGTCACCCGGGTGCAGGCGAAACTCGCCGCGCACGGTGATCAGCTCCCGCCAGGCACGGCGCCTCCGGTCGTGCGTCCCCATTCCATTGACGACGTTCCGATTCTCACGTTGACGCTCGCCTCCACCCGCTACGGCTCCGACCGTCTGCGGCAGATGGCAGTCCAACTGGTGGACGAGATCCGGACGGTGACGGACGTCGCGGAAACGATGGTGATCGGCGGGCAGGCGCCGCAGGTCCGGGTGGACCTCGACCCCGCTCGGCTGGCCGCCGCCGGGGTGACCCCGGGGGAGGTGCTGCAGGCTCTGCAGGGGGCCAACGCGCAGGTCGAAGCGGGGGAGTTCGCCAGTGGAGGGCTGGTCGTCCGGGTCCAGGTTGGGGCGGTGCTCCGGAACGCGGAGGACGTCGCCGGCGTCATGTTCCCGGGGCGGAATGGTGCGCCGGTCTACCTCCGGAACGTGGCCACCGTGCGCGAAGAGTACGGGGAGCGCACCACGTATGTCTCGCACGCCACTCGTGATTCGGGGTCGGCCAGCGCCGTGACGATCAGCGTGGCGAAGCGGAAGGGCGCCAACGCCACCGATGTCGCTCAGCAGGTCCTGCGGCGGGTGGAGGAAGCGCGGGCGCGGTTGCTGCCGGCCGGGGTCTCGGTGGTCGAGACCCGGAACTACGGGGAAACCGCCCGTGCCAAGGCGGCCGAACTGATCCTGCATCTCGGGATTGCCACCCTCTCGGTGACGCTCCTGATCTGGCTCTTCCTGGGATGGCGTGAGGCGGCCGTGGTCCTGGTCGCTGTACCGGTCACCCTCGCCCTCACGCTGTTCAGCTATTACGCTCTGGGCTACACCCTCAACCGGATCACGCTCTTCGCCCTGATCTTTTCGATCGGGATCCTGGTGGATGATGCCATCGTGGTGGTGGAGAACATCTACCGGCACATCGCGCTGGGGGGCACCGATCCGGCGGCCGCCGCACTGGCGGGGGTGGACGAAGTGGGGAATCCCACGATCCTGGCGACCTTCACCGTGATCGCCGCCATCCTGCCGATGGCCTTTGTGCGCGGTCTCATGGGGCCGTACATGCGCCCCATTCCGGTGGGGGCGAGCGTCGCGATGCTCGCGAGTCTCGCCGTCGCGTTCATCGTCACCCCGTACCTGGCGTACCGACTCCTGCGGGGACACGTCCCTCCCGCGCCCGACGAGGCGGCGCCCCCGGCCGGCGTCCCGCTTCGCCACCGGCTACGCCCGGTTGATGCACGGGCTGATGGATCACCCGGGACGACGGCTCGCCTTCTATGGCGCCGTGGTCCTGCTGCTGGTCGCGTCGATGGGCCTCGTCGCTGCCCGCCTGGTGCAGGTGAAGATGCTCCCCTTCGACAACAAGTCGGAGTTCCAGGTCATTCTTGATGCGCCCGAGGGAAGCACGCTGGAAGGCAGCGCGGCGCTCGGGGCGGAAGTCGCGGCTTACCTCCGCACCATTCCCGAAGTGGCCAATACCCAGGTCTACGCCGGGACTGCCGCGCCGTTCAACTTCAATGGCCTGGTACGGCACTACTTCCTGCGGCAGGGGCCGCAGGTGGCGGATGTGCAGGTGAACCTGGTGCCCAAGGAGGATCGGTCGCGCCAGAGCCACGCCATCGCGGTGGCGGCGCGGCCGGAGGTCGCAGCGATCGCGCGCCGCTACGGCGCGAGTGCGAAGATCGCCGAAATTCCACCCGGTCCCCCGGTGCTCTCCACGCTGGTCGCGGAAGTCTACGCCGGCAGCGACAGCATTCGCCTGGCGGCGGCGACCCGGGTCCGACAGGTCTTTGAGGCGACGCCGGGGGTGGTGGATGTCGACTGGACGGTCGAGGCACCCCAGTCCCGCCTGAGTCTGCGAATCGATCGGGCGCGCGCCGCCGCGGCGGGCGCCAGCGTTGAGCAGATTGTCCAGACGGTCTACCTGGCCGAGTCGGGTGAGGCGGCGGGACGGTTGGCGTCGGAGACGGCGCGTGAGGCGGTGACGATCGTCCCGAGGCTGCCGCGGGCTGCGCGTTCCACTGCGGCAGCGCTGCTCGCCATTCCGGTGCCGACGAAGTACGGGCCCCAGCCACTCGGCCGGTTCGTCACCGTCGATTCCACCCTGCGGGACCAGGCGCGATACCGGCGTGACCTGCGACCGGTGATCTACGTGACGGGGGACGTCGCGGGCAGTGTCGAGAGCCCGGTCTACGCCATCCTGGGGATGAACACGGCGCTGGATACCATCCGGGTGGCCGGTGCCGAGATCCAGCGCTACAACGCCGTTCAGCCCGACCGGCTGGACGAGACGGCGATCAAATGGGATGGGGAGTGGCAGATCACGATCGAGGTGTTCCGTGATCTCGGGCTGGCGTTTGCCGCGGTGCTGCTGCTGATCTATGTGCTGGTGGTCTGGTGGTTCGAGTCGTTCACTATTCCGCTGGTGATCATGGCCCCGATCCCGCTGACGCTTGTAGGAATTCTCCCGGGCCACGCCCTCACCGGCGCCTTCTTCACGGCGACGAGCATGATCGGCATGATCGCGCTGGCCGGGATCATCGTGCGCAACTCCATTCTGCTGGTGGATTTCATTCAGATCGCCGAACGTCGTGGTGTCTTGCTGCAGCAGGCGGTGCTGGAAGCCGGCGCGGTCCGGGCCCGCCCGATCGCGTTAACGGCCGCCGCCGTGGTGGTGGGGGGGCTGGTCATGGTCCTCGATCCCATCTTTCAGGGACTGGCTGTCGCCCTGATGAGTGGCGCGATCGTCGCGACCCTGCTCACGATGGTAGTGGTCCCGCTGCTCTATTGGGAGCTGCAACGCCGCCGCTGACCGGCGGCCATCCTCGAGGAGGGCTCATGTGTCCTGACCGAATCATCCGCCGCATCGCCGGCATCTTTATCATGGTGTCCCTCGCCCTGGGGTGGTGGGTCTCCCCCTACTGGTTCTTGTTCACCGCCTTTGTCGGGTTGAACCTGTTCCAGTCCAGCCTGACCGGGTTCTGCCTGATGGAGCGGATCCTGGGGCGGTTCCACCTGCTGGGCTGCGAACCGCATGCCCCACGCGTCTGACGGGACATCCTCGCAAGGAGCAGGCATGTTGTATTCATTCACCTGGAGGCAGATATGCGGGCGAACATGGGTACCACCGATCGTGTGATTCGATCCCTGGTGGCAGTGGCCATCGTCATTCTCTATCTGATGCACCTGATCAGCGGCACACTGGCGATCGTCCTCGGTGTCATCGCGGTGGTCTTCCTGGCCACCAGCTTCGTGAGTTTCTGCCCGGGCTACCTCCCGTTCGGGTTCTCGACCCGCAAACGGGAGCCCGGCACCGGTGGGGCGTAAGTCACCGGGAGGCAGCGCGGATGGGCTGGTGCTGGTGCTCAACGCCGGCTCATCCTCGATCCGGTTTGCGGTCTTCGCGAGCGGCGCGGCGCCGCAACGGGTGCTGGCCGGCAAGATCGAGCGGGCCGGCGCGCGGGGAGTACTGCTGCTGGTGAACGATCGCCACGGGATTCCGCGGCTCGATCGTCGCCTATCGGCCATGGACTACGGCCCGCGGGTCGAACAGCTCCTCGACTGGCTCGAGGCCCACACGCTGTTTCCCGCAATCACGGCGGTCGGGCACCGGGTGGTGCACGGCATGCAGCACTCCCGGCCCGCTCGGGTGACGCCGAGGCTCCTGGCCTCACTGCATCGCATCACCCCGTATGATCCCGAGCATATGCCGCAGGCGATTGGCATCATCGAGGCGCTGCGGGCCCGGCACCCCAGGCTGGCGCAGGTGGCCTGCTTCGACACGGCGTTCCACCGCACGATGCCCCGGATCGCGCGTCTCCTCCCCATCCCGCGCCGCTACCAGGCGAAGGGGGTGGAGCGGTACGGCTTTCACGGCATCTCCTGCGCCTACCTCATGCAAGAGCTGCGTCGCCTGGACCCCATTGCGGCCAGGGGCAGGGTTCTGCTGGCGCACCTCGGCAACGGCGCCAGTCTGACCGCTGTTCACCGGGGCCAGAGCGTCGACACCAGCATGGGATTCACCCCGGCGGCCGGGCTGGTGATGAGCTCCCGTACCGGCGACCTCGACCCCGGTGTCCTCTACTACCTCGCGCAGGTCGAGCGGATGAGCGCGTCGCGCCTGCAGGAGGTGGTGACCCACGAGTCGGGGTTGCGCGGGGTCTCCGGGACCAGCTCCGACATGCGCGACCTGCTGGCGGCCGAGGGGCACGACCCGCGTGCGGCGGATGCCGTGGGGCTGTTCTGCTACCAGGTGAAAAAGTGGATCGGGGCCTACGCTGCGGCGCTCGGTGGGATCGATACTCTGGTCTTTGCGGGGGGCATCGGTGAGCACGCCCCGCCCATTCGTGCCCGCATCTGTGCCGATCTCGAGTTCCTCGGCATCGCCCTGCACCGGGGGCGGAACGCCCGCGGGGCGCCGCTGATCTCGCGCGACTCGGCCCCGGTGGCGGTGCGGGTCATTCCGACCGACGAAGAGTTGATGATCGCGCGATCGGTGCGACGCACCCTCCGCACCCGGGCTTCGTAAGCGGCACACTCCCATCCCTGATCGCACTACTCTATGCTTCCCGCATGGGCGTGACTACGGAAGAGGGATCCGCCGGGCTCCTGCGGGAGTTGCGGCTGTCGGGGCCACCGCGCGAAGCGGCAGTGGCCCGGCTGCACGCCCTGCTGCTTCGGGTGGCACGGGCCGAGGCGGCGCGGCGGCGGAGTCGGCTCCCGGACCGGGTGCGCGAGGAGATCGACGACCTGTGCACCCAGGCTGCGAGCGACGCGGCCATGGGGATCCTGCGAAAGCTGGATGAGTTCCGCGGCACCGCCCGGTTTACCACCTGGGCCTGCAAGTTCGCCATCTTCGAGATCTCCACCCGGCTCCGGCGCCATGCGTGGCGCGATCGGCTGTCGCTTCCGGATGAAGCTGTGGGCCAGGTCCCCGCCCGCGGGCCGTCGGCGCTTGGGCTCCTGGAGCACGAAGAACTGTCAGCCGCCCTGCAGCGGGCGGTCGCTGAGCGGCTCACCGATCACCAGCGCACCATCTTTCAGGCTGCGGCGGTTGATGAGATCCCCATTGATGCGCTGGCGGAGCGGTTCGGCTCCACCCGCGGCGCGATCTACAAGACCCTGCACGACGCCCGCCGCCGGCTGCGGGAGGCGCTTATCGATGCGGGCCACGTGGAGCTGATGGCATGACCAGACGTTCCCTCGAACACCTGCTGGGCTCGGGCGAGCGCGACCCGGGATGCGATGCTGCGTTCGACGTCTTTGACGAGTACGTGGATGCGGTCCGGCGGGGCGATGATGTCCAGGCGCGCTTCGCCGACTTCCTGGTGCACCTCAAGAATTGCGATGCCTGCCGGGAGGACACCGCCGGCCTGATTGCGGCCCTGGATGAAATGGACCGACCGCCCTCCTGACCCGGGGCGGGACCCGCGCCAGACCTTCCCAGGTAAGATTGTCGACCCCTCCGCCACTAACGGGATGTCACAGTCCCGGAGGGCGATGCCCTCCATGGTCTCTTTCCGGAGGGTTTTATGAGGTTTGATATTCAGGTGCGCGCCTGGAGATTGGGCGCGCTGGTTGCAGCATTGTCCAGCGCGGCGATTCCATTGGCAGGGTCGGTCCCGACGCCGGCCACGGCAGTCTCCGACACCGTAGCGGTGAGTGCGGCCTCGGTCGTTCGCTACCGTTCGGTCTCGATCGATGGCGTCACCCTGTTCTATCGCGAGGCGGGCGACCCGAGCCGCCCGACGATCGTGCTGCTGGGTGGATTTCCCTCGTCGTCCCACATGTTCCGTGACCTGATCCCGGCCCTGGCCGGCCGGTTCCACCTGATCGCCCCCGATTATCCCGGATTCGGCGAATCGGATCTGCCTGACCCCCGTACGTTCGAGTACAGCTTTGACCACCTGGCGGCACTCACCGAGCGGTTGCTGATCGAACTGCAGGTGACCCGTGCGGGGTTCTACCTGCAGGACTATGGCGGCCCGATCGGCAATCGGATTCTGGCGCGTCACCCCGAGTGGCTGGAATGGCAGATCATCCAGAACAGCAATGCGTACGAGGAAGGGTTCACCGGTGTGTGGGATGCCCTGCGCAATGCCCTCTGGAAGGATCGCACGCCGGCCACGGAGGCACCGCTGCTGGGCTTCATGGCGCGGGATGGCATCCGTCAGATCTACCTGGCCGGCGTCACCGACCCTGCGCGGATCAGCCCCGACGCCTGGAATTCCGACGCGGCGTTCATGGCACGTGGCGGTGCCTCCCGCGCGCATCTGGACCTGCTGTACGACTATCGCAAGAATCCGCCGCTCTACCCCGAGTGGCAGCGCTTTCTGCGGGAGCATCGTCCACCCACGCTGATCGTCTGGGGCAAAGGCGATCTGTTCTTCACCCCGGCCGGTGCGACGGCGTATCAGCGTGACCTGCCCGATGCCGAGGTGCATCTGCTGGCGGGTGGGCATTTCCTGCTGGAGGATCACACCCCGGAGGTCGCGGCGCTGATGACCCGGTTTTACGAGCGGCGGGTGGCGCCGTCCAGGCGCCGGTAAGATCGCGGGCAACGACGCCACTAACGAGGTACCAGTCGGCCGGGGCGCTACTCCCGGCCGACATCACCTCGACCTTCAGGAGTCCGCCATGCCCCGTATTCAGCCAATCGATCCCGCCACCGCCTCTGGTGAAACGGTAGAACTCCTCGCGACGGCCCGCCGGATGTTTGGCGGGACCCCGAACGTTGTCACCACTGCGGCCAAGGCCCCGTCCACCCTGGCGGCGATGCTCGGCATGTTTGCCCACGTGGGGAAGGGCACCCTTAGCCCCCAGATCGGCGAGCGGATCGCCATCGCAGTGGCCCAGGCGAACGGCTGCGGTTACTGTCTGTCGGCCCACACGGTGATTGGCCGCCTGCGCGGCCTTGGTCCGGCGGAACTCGCCGCCGCTCGGCAGGCGATGTCGGTCACCCCGAAGATCGCCGGGATCCTCACGCTCGCGGTGGCGATCAACAGCTCCCGTGGACACGTGAGCGACCAGGTGCTCGCCGCTGCCCGGGAGGTCGGAGTCACCGATGCGGAGATCGTCGAGGTCGTGGGACATGTGGCACTCAATGTCCTCACCAACTACCTGAACAGTGTCAGCGAGACGGTGATCGACTTCCCCGAAATTCCACTGGAGCCGGCGGCCTGATCGTACACGGGATGAACCCGGGGTCCCCCGGGTTCGTCCATCGCAGGATCCCACGGCAGCATTCACCGAAGGCAAGGAACTCCCATGCTCCGTATCGCAGGGCTGTGGCGCTACCCGGTCAAGAGCCTGGCAGGCGAATCGCTGCATCAGGCGGAGCTGACACCCGACGGGATTCCGGGTGATCGGGTCGTGCAGGTCTGGGGACCGGAAGGGATACGAACCTCCCGACGGCAGTATCACCTGCTGGGACTGCGGGGTACCTTGAGCCCGGAGGGAGTGCCGCTGGTGAATGGGCATCCCTGGGAGAGTGACGCCGCGCAGGCATTAGTCCGGGAAGCGGCGGGCAAGGATGCGGTCCTGACCCGGTTTTCCGGGTTGGAGCGATTCGATATCCTGCCGCTGCTGGTCGCGACCGATGGTGCGGTCGCCGAGTTTGGGCGCGATATCCGCCGGCTGCGCCCGAATATCCTGATCGGCGGCGTGGCCGGGATGGACGAGGTCACCTGGGAGGACACGGAGCTGCACGTGGGCCAGGCGATCATCCGGCTCGACTCGCTGCGGGGCCGCTGCCCGATGACCACCGTCGACCCCGACACCCTCGAACGCGATCCTGAGGTACTGCGCGATATCGGGCGCCGGTTCGGCGGGCGGCTGGCGCTGAACGCCGAGGTCCTGCGACCAGGGTTGGTCCGGATTGGTGACCCGGTCGAGTTGGTGCGGAACCCACAGGACTGATCCCCTCGCTGTCCACCCGCCTTGCCTCGCGGCGCTGAGGCCTGCACCTTGAGATAGATACGACTCTGGTGCATGGCCGTGCACCGCGTCTCCCGCATATCTCCGCTTTGCCCGACAGGATTTCCCTGATGACTGTGGCCGCCGATCCCAGCCTCGTCTACCCGTTTCTATTGGGGGGCGAGCTCCGGACCAGCGTTGGTACCCGTGAGATCCGGAGCCCCTGGTCGGGCGACCTGATTGGCCGCGCGGCCCTCGCCGGTCCGGCTGAGATTGCGGAGGCGCTCGACGCCGCGGTCGCGGCGGCGCCGCTGGCGGCCGCCCTGCCCTCCCACGCTCGGGCTGCGGTGCTGACCGGATCGTGGACGGGCGTGACGCGGCGGAGGAATTCGCCCCGCTCCTCGCAGCGGAGGCCGGCAAGCCCCTGGCCTCGCCCGCGACCGAGATCGACCGGGCGCGTCTTCGTCTTCCAGCAGGGAGCGGAGGAGGCCACCCGCATCGGCGGCGAGGTCATCCCCATGGACCTTCAGCCCCATGGCGAACGGCGCTGGGGCTCACCCGCCGGTTTCCACTCTCCCCGATCTCCGGCCATCACCCCGTTCAATTTTCCGATCCTGCTCGCCGCGCACAAACTCGCCCCGGCCATCGCCTGTGGCGCCACGATGGTGCTCAAGCCGTCCGCCGCAGGACCCTCTCTCCACGCTGCTCCTCGGCGAGATCGTCTCGCGATGCCGGTTACCCTGCCGGCGCGACTGTCCATTCGTGCCTCTGCAGCAACGACGTGGCGCCACGCCGCTGATCGACGACCCGCGGGTCCGGATGGTCACCTTCACCGGCTCGCACCGGGTCGGCTGGGCCATCCGCCAACGTGCCGCCGGCAAAAGGTCGCCGCTCGAGCTTGGCGGCAACGCCGCGGTCCTCATCGAGCCCGACGCCGATATCGACCACGCCGTCCGGCGCTGCATTTGCGGCGGATATCTCTATGCTGGACAGTCCTGCATCTCGACCCAGCGGATCCTGGTGCACGACTCGCTCTACGCCCCCGTTCATTGAACAGTTCGTGGCGCGGGAGTCGCGGCGCTCCGGACCGGCGATCCGCTCCGGCCGGAGACCACGACGTCGGCCCGATGATCGACGAGGCCAACGCCGAGCGGGCCGAGGCATGGATCGCCGAGGCAGCGGCCGCGGGGCCCGGGTCGCGGTGGGCGGCGTGCGCACCGGCGCGGTACTCGAGCCGACGGTGCTGCTGGACACCGACGAGCACCATGCGGGTCAACTGCGAGGAGATCTTTGCGCCGGTCACCGACCGTGCGGCCGTACCACGACTTCGATGCGGCCATCGCCAGGTGAACGATCCCCGTACGGGATCCAGGCGGGACTGTTCACCAACGACATGCGGCGCATCCTGCGGGCCTTCGAGCAGTTGGATGTCGGTGGCCTGGTGATCAATGATGTGCCCGGGTACCGGGTGGACCACGCGCCCTACGGCGGTGTGAAAGCGTCCGGCCTGGGCCGGGAGGGCGTCCGGTACGCGATAGAAGAGATGACGGAAATGCGGTTGCTGGTCCTCAACGATCATTGATGGTTCGACCTACCCCCTGCCACGGAGTTGTGATGCGCGCTTCCTCGTGCCCGCGCTTGTTGTGCATCACCACCGTGCTGCAGGCGCAGCGTCCGGTTCCGCGCCCTTCCGCGACAAGGAGATCCCGCTTGAAGCGGGGTTCCGCGTCTTCATCGTGCCCGACATGGAGGGGATGGGGAGCACGGTGGACAGTCGCGAAGTGCTGGCCGGCAACGAAGGGGCGGCTTACAAGGACGCTGCTCGGCCCCGACTACTGGGATCACTTTCGCTCTCTGCTGACCCAGGAGGTGAACGCCACCATTTCGGGCGCCCGGCTCGCGGGGGCCCGGAGCTTCGTGGTGAACGAGGGACATGGGGGCAATCTCTTCGCCAACGTGCTGCCCTGGGATCTCGACAGCACCGCCATCCTGGTGCGCGGCTTTCCCAAGCCGCTGGTGATGGTGACCGGGATCGACAGCAGTTTCGGGACGCTGATGTTTACCGGGGCGCACGCCAATGCCGGGAGCCGCGGCGTGATGGCGCACAACTTCGCCTTCGACGCCTTCACGGTGAATGGCAAGGTGCTGAATGAGGTGGGCATCAACGCGCTGATCGCCGGCGAACTCGGGGTCTCCGTCTCCCTGGTCAGTGGGGACGATGTCCTGATCGAGGAGACCAAGGCGATGCTGCCGAACGGCTTCGTCGCCATCGTCACCAAGCGGGCTATCGGCCGGAGTGCCGCCATCACCTACAGCCCGGCCAAGGTGCGGCAGATGCTGCGGGCCGGCGCCACCGAAGCGGTGCGGCGAGAGCGGCGGGGCGACTTCGCACCCTTCACCATGGAGCGTCCCTACCGGGTCGAGTTCACCCTGCGGCGCGGGCTATGCCGACAGCGTCGTCACCGCGGTGGCCGGGCTGTCCGAATTCAAGCTGGAGCGTACCGGCGATCGCAGCTTCGTGCTGGTGACCGACAGCGCGCGGGAAATGGGCTGGCTGCTGGATGCGATTGAAGAGACGGTGATCCGGTGAGGCGCCTGCTGCTGGCGAGTGCGCTCGCCCTGCCACTGCCGCTCCTGGCCCAGACCCAGACCACGCGCGATACCACACCACCCGCCGCCTACTTCGGCGTCACCGAGTACCAGCTCGCGCGGCAGAAGCTGGAGCTGGACATGCAGCGCGGCGGATTCAGCGTGTATATCATCGCCGACATGGAAGGGCTGGCGGGCGTCGTCCGGAACGCCACCGAGATGCGCCCGATCTATCGCGGCGGCACCCCGCAGCACGAACAGTTCCGTGCGGAGCTGACCGATGAGGTGAACGCCCTGATCGCCGGCGCCCGCGCCGCGGGGGCCACCCAGTTCATCGTCAACGAAGGGCACGGCGGTACCCTGTTCCGTAACGTACTGGTGGATCGCCTGGATCCCGAGGCGATTCTCATCCGCGGTTATCCCAAGCCGATTGTGATGTCCACCGGGCTCAACCCCATGGTCGACGCCATGATGATTGTCGGGGCGCACGCCAACGCCGGGAGCATGGGGATCATCGCCCACAGCTTCGCCTTTGATTCCTTCACGGTCAACGGCAAGATGCTTAACGAAGCCGGTATCGCCGCCTTCATTGGCGGGGAGATGGGCGTGCCGATGGCGCTGGCGAGCGGGGACGATGTGCTGACGAGCGAGACGGTGGAGATGCTCGGGCCGCTCGAGACGGTGACGGTCAAGACCGCCTTCTCCCATTCGGCTGCCGCAGTCCTCCCGCCGGCGACCGTGCATCGGCAGCTCCGCCTGGCGGCGGCTCGCGCGGTCCGGCGGGTGCGCTCCGGTGCGTTGCGTCCACTCGTCATGGAGAAGCCGTACCAGGTGCGCATCTGTCTGCGTCGTGGCTACGCGGAGGATGACTGGGTCCGCGAAACGGTCGGACGACTCGATGGTATGCGACAGGATGGCGGCAAGGGGTGCTTCGCCTACACCAGTGAGTCGGCCGAAGCGGTGGGCAACCTCCTGAACGAGATCGAGTGGACGGTGCTGAAGCCCTGATCGATTATCCTCTCGGAAGCAATCGAGCCCCGCCGGAGCATTGGCGGGGCTCGATGCGTTGTGCTCAGGGCGGCCTTACGGACGCGCGGGATCGGCCGGGCGGAAATAGCTGATCCCACCGCCGGCTCCACCGCTCAGAATCTCGAGGCGGCCGGTGCCATGCAAGTCAGCGAAGACCGGGACAGAATAGGGCGGCAACTCGAGCGTCACGGTGGAGTCCCGCACAAAGTGCGGGGTGGTGCCGCCGCCGCTATTCCGGTAGATCGCCGGGGCGCCCCGTTCGGTGCCGACAATGAGACTCGGCCGGCCGTCGCCAAACAGATCGGCGAACCGCGGCGCAACCCGGCGGCCCAGCTTCTCGCCAAGCAGGTCATCGCTGACGAGCGTGAAGCGCGGCGCGCCCGGGGTGCCCTCGTTCCGGAAGAACAGCACTCGGCCACTGGATTCGCCTACGAAGAGATCGGCATCGCCATCTCCGTCGATATCCTGCAGCGCCGGGACGCCGTTGCTGCCGTGCGGCAATTCGGCGACCGTCGAGTCCATCAGGGTGAATCGCGGCTGCCCGTCGACCATCCCATCGTTGTGGTAATAGGCCAGGGAGGCGCGGAACTGGCCGAGGATCATGTCAGGGCGGCCATCGCCATCGAGATCGGCAAAGGCGGGCGCGTAGTGGAAGGCGGGGCGCACCGGGATGCGGCCGCGGAGGCGAAACGCTGGTGCGGTGCGGGTCCCGGTGTTTTCGAACCAGTACAGACCTCCCTGCCGGAGATCATCGGGCTCGATCTTGGTGCCGATCACGAGATCCAGGTCACCATCGCCATCGAGGTCTGCCAGGTCGGGCACGCTCTCGCTGCCGAGGTCGATGGCATTCAGCAACCGGGTGGTGCGCACCGTCCAGGCGAGGGGGCCGGTCTGGTCCAGTTCGTAGAGATTGTCGCGACTGCTCTTCACCGGATTGAAGGCGCCACCGAGGACGCCGACGACCAGGTCGAGCTTGCCCAGGCCGCGCAGGTTGCCAAAGGCCGGCGCGTTGTACCCGCTGGTCTCGAGCGGGGTATCGGGCGGGAAGGCGATCCGCTCGCTGTGGAAGTTGAGCCGCTGGCAGCTCCCGATGTTCCGCAGCCAGAGCAGCCCTGGTTCGAAGAAATCGCCCCAGAGAATGTCCACGTCGCCATCACCGTCGAGATCGGCCACGGCGAGGGTATTGGCGCCATGCTTGCTGGCCCGCTGCCCGATGATCTGGATATCCTCGAACCGATCGGTGAGGAGCCGGAACTGCGGGCTGCCGTGCGCGTCGAGGGATTCCAGCTCGTACCGCGCAATCGTGCCGTCCACCCGGCCCAGGGTCATGTCCATCTTGCCGTTGCAGTCCAGGTCGGCAAACTGGGCAATATTCTGGCGATCGGCGTAGATCGGTGTGCCGGTCACATCCTTCACCGTATCGGCCACCATGACAAACCGGGGATGCCCCCGGGTGCCGGCATTGTGGTAGTAGCGGATGTAGCTGACCTTCGACTCGGCGAACAGATCGGGCAGCGAGTCGCCATCGACATCGGCGAAGCGATACCACTCGCCGATGTCGAGATCCTGATACTTGTTGGTCTGCCATTCCCACTGCAGTGAGTCGCCCGACCCACGCCGGAAGAAGAGCGCCAGATCGCCAGTGTACTCCTGCAGGAAGAGATCGGGGAGACCGGTGCCGCGGATGTCGACCAGCTGGGGCCTCGGATGATCAAATCCACCGAGAAAGGGGAGGGGGTACGGCCGTCCCTGCTCGTCCTCAACCGGGATCGACGTCATGTCACGAATGAAGCGTGGCGGACCCAGCGGTGCTGCGGGCCCCGACTCGGCAGTGGGAGCGGGTACGGCGGATGGGGCGCCGGTCGAGGCGCACCCACCCGCCGTCAGCGGGATTGCGAGGAACAGGAGTTGGAAAATCCGCCGGCGGGTGTGCCGCAGACTCATGGAGCGCCGCTCGCTCCCATCCCGGCGCCATCGGGCGCGGTCACAAGGGTACGGAGGACCTGGTGCTTCCGGGCATCGATGATCACCACGTGACCGGGATGGTCGACCATGCCGGACGCCATGTTCACCCCACCCATGTCCATCGTCATCCCGCTGTTGTGATTGGAGATGAAGACCCGGCCATTCCTGGTGATGGCAATGCCGTGCGGCTGCGCCAGGCCCGGATCGGAGAGCGTCTGGGACACGGTCCAGCTCTTCACGGCGATCACGCTGACATCGTTCGACAGCTGGTTCGGCACCCAGAGCTCGCGCCCGTTGTGTGAGAAGGCGGCATGCCAGGGCCACTTGCCGACATGCACGGTGCGGGTGAGGGCGGGGTGGGCGGGATCCTTGAGGGAAAATCCGAGGACCTCGCCGGTCAGCTGCGCAGTGGCGGCCATGGTGCGGCCATCGGGTGACACGGCGAACTGCACCATCACCCGGTTGGTGTCGCCCGGCACGTCGACGACGTCGGAGCGATCCTTCGCCACATCATAGACCGCGATCTGGTTGGTGCCGAGGCTGCCGACATAGGCATAGTGCCCATCGCGGGTGAGTGCGAGGGCGTGGGGCCGCGGGACCAGGACTTCGACCTCTTCAATAGACATATCGGAGCGACGAATCACCCCGATGCGGGAGGGGGCCCGCACCGCCGACATCGACCGGGTGGCGAACAGCCGGTCACTCCGCGGGTCGAGCGCCAGCAGCCCCGGTGTTTCCATCGGGGCCTTGCCCATCACCTTGTTGTTGCGATCAAACTTCACGACCGCGTTGTCGCCCACCAGTGAGACATACCAGTAGGAACCGTCCGGCTCGACCGCGATGTAGTGCGGCTTGGCGTGGGCCGAGAATCCCAGCGTCTGCAGATCCACCGTGGCGACGATGCTGTCACCCACGGGGTCAATGATGGTGACTTTGGCCGCGGCCTGGTTGGCGACGTACACCCGGGGGGGCGAGCCCCCCGGATGTCCCACCGGCGACGGGGTGGTGGCAACCACCCCCGCCGCGAGCAGGGCCAGCAGCCCGGTCATGGAATGGCTCCGACCGGGTGCGCCTTCAGCAGGAAGAGGCCTTCCTTCATGCTGGTGACGGCGACGGTGCCGCTGGCGAAGAACGGATAATTGCCCCACGACCCGCCGAACTGCGGCGCGTCAGGTCCGATCGGCACAGTGTCAAAGAAGCCGGCCGGCTTGGGATGCAGCCGGTCGGAGATGTCCAGCACCCGCAGCCCGCTCAGGTAGTTGGACTGGTAGACCAGGTTCCCCACCACGAAGAGGTTGTGGTCGATCGCCGGGTTCGGTGAGATGTACTCGCCCGCCAGTACCGGGTTCTCGAGGTCTGATACATCCCAGATCAGCGTCCGGGTGCCGTTGACCAGGCCCTGGATTTCGTCCAGCTCATCGTCCGCATACAGATACTTCTGGTCATCGGTCAGCCAGCCCTGGTGGGAGTAGCCGACGTTGGGGTAGCTCTGGTGCGACAGCGCCTTGGGGGCGGACTTGTCCGTGACATCGGCGATCCCGAGGGCGGTCTCGCTGAAGTTGAAGCAGATCTCCCGCTTGGTGTAGCGGGTGTCCGGACCATGATAGACGACGCACTGGGCATCGTGGGTGTAGCCGGTGTTGGACCGGCCGGTGGTCGAGTCGGCGAAGCAGCCGGCGAACTTCGGCTGCAGCGGATTCCGGATATCGACCATGTGGAGCGCGCCACCGCACATTTCGCCGCCAGCGGACCCACCGACCAGGAAGGCGTACCCGGTCGCCGTGTCGATCACCACGTTGTGGGCGCTGTGGATGTTGGTGTAATGCGCATCCGGCGTGAAGGTCGCGGGAAGCTTCCCGGGCCGGCGCAGGCGATCGAGATCGAACACCTGCATGCCATGCTCGCGGGCGCCGTCGGCCACCACGAAGGCGTAGTGCTTGTAGGTCTTGATGTCGCGCCAGATGCTGGCCGGGACGTTGCTGGGCTTGGGCAGGTCACCCAGGTAGACCGGGTGGCTGGGATCGGAGATATCCACGAAGCTGGTACCATCGAGCCGGCCGACCAGCGCGTATTCCTTGCCAGTCTGGGCATCGGTGTAGCCCCAGATGTCGTTCAGCTCAATCCCGCGCTTGCCGCCCACATCCTTGACCGGCAGGAAGGACATCAGGTCCACCTGGGAGCAGTCGAAAATCGAGACCTTGCCCCGGGTGCACTCCTTCTTGCCGCCGGTGATCGAGGCGAGGGAGATGACATCGCCACTCAGCTCCCGGGCCATCTTCCAGCCGGTCGGGCCGCGGGTGAACAGCGCCGCCGCGCCCTCCTGGAAGTCTTTGCCGGGGATGCCGACTACGGCGACACCGTTATTCGCCGCCATGGTGAAGCCGAAGAGCGACTGGCCACCGTCGAGGCCCGGCGCGGTTGCCTTGCTGGCGCTGGTCCAGCCGGCGGTATCGCGGGTGAAGCGGTAGACCCGGCCTTCAAACTGGCTGGCACCAGGGGAACCAACCCAGAGTTCATTGCCGACTTCCGCCAGGCTCACACCGAACAGGGAGCGCGGGGCGCCGTCAAACGGCTGCAGGTGCATCTGCGGCGCCCAGTGGCCACTGGAGTCGCGGGCGAAGAGGAACACCGCCCCCACCTGGTGATCGTACCCCGGGGCGCCCACCAACAGGCTGTCGCCATGCGGAAGGACTGCCACGCCGAAGCCGGCGCGAGCGGTGTTGGGGCCGGGGGTCAGGCGGGCCTCCTGGCTCCAGGCGCCGGTCGTCTTGTTCCGGGTATACACGTAGACCGAGCCGGAGGCCGAATCGGCCCGGCCGCCGCCCAGCGCCGACGCGCCGACATACAGTCGGTTGCCGTCGGCGGCCAGGCTCGCCCCGTACCAGTTGGCCGGCTCGCTGTCGCTCGCCGCCAGCATGGTATCGGCACTCCAGCGTCCCGCGGCGTCCTTGCGGAAGACGTAGATGCCGCCGGCGCCCTTGTCCTGTGCGCTCGAGATGTACGCCGCATCACCCGAGAGGGCCATCACTCGGCCGAACCGGTCGTTCGGTGCGGGATTAGGCGACACGATCCGCGCTGTCTGCTGCCAGGTCCCCGTCCGGGAGCGGGTGAAGGCGAAGACGGCACCGCGCCCGGAGTCGGCGGTCACCGAACTGATCAGCGCGGTGTTCCCGTCGAGGGCGATCACCTTGCCGAACCCATCGTTGTTCTCGGCACCTTCCGCGGACAGCTTGGTCGTCGTCTTCCAGTCGCCGCGGGGTCCCGCGGTGTAGACGTAGACAAAGCCGGGCGAGTAGGTGTTCTCCGACTGGCCGATCATCACCTCGCTGCGGCTGGCGGCTATGGCACCACCATAGTTGAAGTTCTGCGCGGCCAGCGGCGCAGCGAGGACGGCGGTGGCGAGGAGGGCGGTGACGCCCGTCAGGCGGATAGGCACTGGTGTTTTCTCCAAGGGGCTGGGGAACGCGTTGGGCCCGGTCGATGGTGAAGGGAGGGCTGGGTGGTCGCGCCGGAGCCAGAAACTTCAACCCTGTGGCGCGTACGCAACAGGGGTCGAGCCGATTTTGCTGTAGGCAGCACGTGGCTTGGCCCACTTCTGTTTCATTCTACCCCGACAGAGCCTAATTGAGCCACCCGGGCACCGCACCATTTTGCTCCAAACCGGAGCCGGATCATAGTCAGGTTTCTCGTCGCTCGTGGCATCTCGCGCCGGGGCGTTACCCTTGACTTCCCCTCCTCACAGGCCCTTCCTCCGATACGGAGGAGGTGCCTGTGATGCGTGGACGACATGTGCTGTGGTTGGGGTTGGCCCTGTTCGTGGCTGCGGTGGTGGTGCTGCCCGCGGGTCCCCAGGTCCTGACCGAGTGGTGGTGGTTCCAGGAGATCGGTTACCAGGTGGTGTTCACCCGGGAACTGGTCACCCGCGCACTCCTCTTTCTGGGCGGCGGGCTGGTCACCGGCCTGGTCCTGCACCTCAACCTGCGCCTCGCCCAGCGCGGCCTGGTGCCTCACCCGATCGTGCTGCGGGTGGGCGAGCCGGTGTCGGACATTCATGTGCCGGCCCTGCTGCATCGTGCGTCCATTCCGGTGACGCTGGGATTTGCCCTGGTCGGAGGTCTGGCCGCCAGCTCGACCTGGCTCACCACCCTCCAGGCGCTCCATGCCACCCCCTTCGGCACCACCGACCCGGTGTTTGGGCGCGACATCGGCTGGTACGTGTTCACCCTGCCAACGCTCGCGACCGGCCTGGCGCTGCTCTTCGGGCTGGCGTTTCTGCTGCTGCTGATCCTGGTCCCGGTCTACTTCCTCCGGGGCGACATCATCCCTCGGCCCCCCGCACTCCGGGTGGAACCCAGCGCCGGGCTGCACCTGGCGGTGGTGATCGGCATCCTGCTCGTCTTGACCGCGGCGCGCCTCTGGCTGGTGGACACCGCAGAGCTGCTCTTCTCCACCACCGGTCCGCTGGTCGGCGCCAGTTATACCGACATCCACGCGACCCTGCCGGCCCTCCGGGGGACCGCGATCCTGGCGCTGGTGGCCGGCATCGTGGTGATCATCGGTGGGTTCCGGGGACGGGTGGTGCCGATGGGGCTGCTGGCGGTGGGCGGCTATTTCGCGGCCGCCCTGCTGGGCCGCGGCCTGTACCCGGGGATCGTGCAGAAGTTCGTGGTCGCCCCCACCGAGCTGACCCGGGAAACGCCGTATCTCATTTCCCACATTGCCGCCACCCGGCAGGCCTGGGGCATCGACAGCGTCGGCACCCGTGAGCTCGACGGGGAAGCGACACTGACGCTGGCGGATATCCGCGCCAATGCCCCGACCATCGACAATGTGCGGCTATGGGACCGCGAACCGCTGCTGCAGACCTTCGGGCAGCTGCAGGAGATCCGCACCTACTTCGATTTTGTCTCGGTGGATGACGACCGCTACATGATCGACGGCAAGTACCGTCAGGTCCTGCTCTCCCCCCGGGAGCTGAATGTCGCCTCCCTCCCGACCCGCACCTTCATCAACGAACACCTGACCTTCACCCACGGCATGGGGCTCACCATGAGCCCGGTGAACCAGGTGACGACCGAAGGGCTGCCGGTGTTGTTCATCCGCGATCTCCCCCCGGTGTCGGATATCTCGCTGCAGGTGACCCGGCCCCAGATCTACTACGGTGAGCTGGCGAACGAGTACGTCTTCGTCGGGACCAAGCAGCGGGAGTTCGACCACCCCGCTGGTGAGGCCAATGCCTACGCGGCGTACGAGGGGAGCGGCGGGGTGCCGGTCGGCAACCTCTTCCGGCGACTCGTGCTCGCGGCCAGCTTCGGGTCGAGCAAAATTCTTCTCTCCGGCGACATCACCTCGGACAGTCGAGTCCTGTACTACCGGGAGATCATGGATCGGGCCGCCCGGGCCCTGCCGTTCCTGCGCTTCGACCGGGATCCCTACCTTGTCGTGGCGGAAGATGGCACCCTGCAATGGATCCTCGACGCCTATACCAGCACGACCCAGTACCCATACGCCTCGCGACTCGCGAGCGGCACCAGTTACATGCGGAACTCGGTCAAGGTGGTGATCGATGCCTATCACGGGACCCTGCATGCCTACATCGCCACTCCCAACGATCCGCTGATCCAGACCTGGAACCAGATTTTCCCGGGGATCTTTCAGCCACTCAGCGCCATGCCGGCGGACCTGCGGCGCCACCTCCGCTATCCCGATGAGCTGTACCGCATCCAGGCCACGCTCTACACGACCTACCACATGGAAGCACCGGAGGACTTCTACCACCGGGAAGACCAGTGGCAGATCCCCGCCGTCGCTGGCGCAGATGGGTCGGTGCCGTTCATGCGGCACATCGTCATGCGGCTGCCGGACGAACCAACCGCGGAGTTCATCTACATGGTGCCGTTCACCCCACGCGGCAAGGACAACCTGGCGGCCTGGATGGTGGCGCGGAACGATGGCGACAACTACGGCACGCTGCGGGTCTACCGCCTGAGCCGGCAGAGCCTGGTCTTCGGGCCGCAGCAGATCACCAATCGCATCAACCAGGACACCGAAGTCTCCCGGCAGGTCACGCTGTGGGACCAGGCGGGCAGCCGGGTGATCCGGGGCGATCTGCTGGTGATCCCCATCGGGCAGAGTCTGCTGTATGTGCAGCCGCTGTATCTGCAGGCGGAGGGTGGGCGCATCCCCGAGTTGAAGCGGGTCATCGTCGCCTACCAGAATCAGGTGGTGATGCGGGAGACGCTCGAGGCGGCGCTGGCGGAACTGTTCGGCGGCAGCGCGACGGGGCTTGAAGCGCCGCGGGCAGACCGCGCCGCGGTCGCAGTCGGCGGGACTCCTGCAACGGTCGATACCCAGCTCCGCGCGCAACTGACCACCGCACGCCAGCACTACAAGGCCGCCCTGGAAGCGCAGCGGGCCGGCGACTGGGCCCGCTATGGTGAGGAGATCCGGCTGCTGGGCGAGGAACTGGAACGCATGGCCCGCCCGAGGTAGCGGGGCGGCAGGATTCGGGAGGCACGATGCAGATTCTGGTAGTGGATATCGGTGGAAGTCATATCAAGTGCACGGCGACCTCGCACCCCAGGACGGTGCGTCTCCCGTCCGGTCCGACACTCACACCCACCGAAATGGTGGAACAGGTGCTGCTGGCGGTCGAGGGTTGGCGGTTCGACGTCATCTCGATCGGATATCCCGGCGTGGTTCGGGATGGCGTCATCGCGGTGGAGCCGCACAACCTCGGGCCCGGCTGGGTGGGGTATGATCTGTCCCAGGCCTTTGGTCGCCCCGTACGGTTGATCAATGATGCGGCGATGCAGGCGCTGGGCGGCTACGAGGGCGGCACCATGCTGTTCCTCGGTCTCGGGACCGGTCTGGGCTCCGCCCTGATTGCGCAGGAGACGGTGATTCCCCTCGAGCTCAGTCATCTCCGCCGCACCAAACGACACGACTACGAATATTACCTCGGCGATCGCGGGCGTCGGCGGCTGGGCGACAAGAAGTGGCGCGCCACCGTGACCGAAGTCGTGGAGGAGTTCCGGCGGGCCCTCCTGCCGGGGGATATCCTTCTGGGCGGGGGGAACGCGGCGCGACTCAAACGGCTGCCGCCCGGCACGAGGCGTGGCACCAACGCCGATGCCTTCACCGGTGGGTGCCGCTTGTGGGAGCGGTCTCGTCGACGCAATCAATAATTTCCGGTCGCGGCGTGGAGAATCCGCCGGATCGATTCACGATGATGACGTGGGGGATGCCATGCAGGTGGGGATGCTCGGACTGGGGCGCATGGGTGCGAACATGGTGCGCCGGCTGATGCGAGGCGGGCACAGCTGTGTGGTGTACGATCGCCTGCCCCAGGCGGTGCAGGGTCTGGCTGGCGAGGGCGCGACCGGGTCGCAGTCACTCGATCACCTGGTGGAACAGCTCGCCGTACCGCGGGTGGTCTGGCTGATGGTGCCGGCGGGCGTGGTTGACGCCACCCTCGATGACCTGCTGCCAAAGCTCAGCGCCGGTGACATCGTGGTGGATGGCGGCAATTCCTATTACCGCGATGACCTGGCACGGGCCGAGCGGTTGCGCCATCTCGGGATGCACTACGTCGATTGCGGGACCAGTGGCGGGGTGTTCGGGCTGGAGCGTGGCTACTGTCTGATGATCGGCGGCGAAGCGAGCGTCATCGCTCGGCTCGATCCGATCTTTGCGAGCCTCGCCCCGGGAGGCTCTGCATCCGCCGCCGGCGGCACTGCGGAGCAGGGGTATCTGCACTGCGGACCCAATGGGGCGGGACACTTCGTGAAGATGGTGCACAACGGGATCGAGTACGGCCTGATGGCGGCGTATGCCGAGGGGCTGAATATCCTGCGGCATGCCAATGTCGGGCAGCAGCAACAGGAACACGACGCCGAAACCACCCCGCTGAGTCATCCCGAATTCTATCAGTATGACCTCGACCTGCCGGCCATTACCGAAGTCTGGCGGCATGGCAGCGTGATCAGCTCCTGGCTGCTGGATCTGACGGCGCAGGCGCTGCGGGACGATGGGGATCTGTCCCAGTACGCGGGGCGGGTGTCGGATTCCGGCGAGGGACGGTGGACGCTCATGGCGGCCATTGAGGAAGGGGTTCCGGCGCCGGTGATCAGTGCGGCCCTGTACGAGCGGTTCCAGTCGCGCGGGCCAGGGCGACTACGCCAACCGGGTGCTCTCTGCCATGCGGAAGCAGTTTGGTGGTCATGTCGAGAAACCGGCATAACCGCATGTCCACCACACACCGCCCCACCAGGCATTCCGACGCCCTGGTCATCTTCGGCGCCACCGGCGACCTGGCCCACAAGATGATCTTTCCCGCCCTGTACGCGCTGGCTCGGCGGGGCGCGCTCACCTTTCCGGTTATCGGGGTTGCCTCGTCGCCCTGGGATGTGGCGCAACTGCGGCGTCGCGCCAGGGACAGCGTCCGGGAGCACAGCAAGGTGCGCGATCCCCGCGCGCTGAAGGTGCTCCTGTCGAAACTGCGATACGTCAGCGGCAACTACAACGACGCCGCGACCTTCGACCGGCTGAAACAGGCACTCGGGTCGGCCCGCCGCCCGGCGCACTATCTCGCGATTCCCCCTTCGCTCTTCGGCACGGTGATCAAGGGGCTCGGGGCGATCGGACTCGACCGCGATGCCCGGGTGATCGTCGAGAAGCCGTTCGGCCGGGACCTGGCCTCCGCCAAGGCGCTCAACGCGATCGCGCTCTCGGTGTTCGACGAAGACGACATTTTCCGGATCGATCACTTCCTCGGCAAGGAAGCGATCATGAACATTCTCTATTTCCGGTTTGCCAACGCGATTCTCGAGCCGTTCTGGAATCGCGATCACATCGCGAGTGTTCAGGTGACGCTGGCCGAGGATTTCGGGGTCGGGACTCGCGGCGCCTTCTATGAGAGCGCCGGCTGCCTGCGGGACGTGATTCAGAATCACCTCTTCCAGGTGGTGGCGCTGCTCGCGATGGAACCGCCCGCCGCTCGCGGGTTCGGACCGGTGCATGTCGAAAAGGCCAAGGTGTTCCAGGCGATGCGGCCGCTCCGACCGCGCGATGTGGTGCGGGGGCAATATGCCGGCTATCGGCGGGAGGCGGGTGTGGACCGACGCTCGGACGTCGAGACCTACTGCGCGCTCCGGCTGCACATCGATTCGTGGCGCTGGGAGGGGGTTCCCTGGTACATCCGCTCCGGCAAATGCCTCGCGGCTACCGCCGCCGAGGTCGTGGTCGAGCTGAAGCCGCCGCCGCAGCGCCTGTTCGCCGATTCGGCGCCCACGGACGGACGCAACAACTACCTTCGCTTCCGGCTCTCGCCCCGCTCGGCAGTGGCCATCGCCGCCCGGGTCAAGCGCCCAGGCAAGGAGTTCGTTGGCGATCAACGGGAGCTGTACCTGCTGGAAGAGCAGGGCGATGAAGCCACGCCGTACGAGCGGTTGCTGGACGATGCCATGGCGGGGGAGGGTGCGCTCTTTGCCCGGGAGGATTCGATCGAGGCGGCCTGGGCCGTGGTAGATCCGGTGGTGCGCTCACCGCGACCGGTGTTGCCCTACCGCCGAGGGAGCTGGGGGCCCAGGGAGGCCGATGCCCTGATCGCCGCCGATGGCGGCTGGTTCAATCCGGACGTGTCGTAGTGCCGCTGCCGATTGCGTCGTATGCCCTGATCGGGGACTGTCACGCCGCCGGGCTGGTCGGTCTGGACGGTTCACTCGACTGGCTCTGTCTCCCCCGCTTTGATTCGCCCGCCTGTTTCGCTGCCCTCCTCGGTCACCCCGAGCATGGACGCTGGGTCATCGCGCCGAGTGTCCCGGTCACCGCCGTCCGCCGACGGTACCGCGAGGGCACGCTGATCGTCGAGACCGAATTCGCCTGTGCGGAAGGGATCGTCCGGCTCATCGATTTCATGCCGCTCTACAATGATCGATGGGATGTCGTCCGCATCGTGGAGGGGGTCAGTGGCCGGGTCCCGATGCGGACGGAACTGGTGATCCGGTTCGACTATGGGGCGATCGTCCCATGGGTGCGGCAGATCGATGGGGTGCTCGTCGCGATCGCCGGCCCCGACTGCCTGGAGCTGCGCACCCCGGTGGCGGTGCGCGGCGAGGGGCTTTCGACTGTCGGCACCTTCGAGGTCGCCGCCGGGGAACGGGTGCCGTTCATCCTCAATTACCGCCCGTCGTTCGAGCCGGGCCGCGAGGCGATCGATCCCGAAGAGGCGCTGGTGGCCACGGAACGGGAGTGGTGCGAGTGGTCGGGACGCAGCACCTATGCTGGGCCCTGGGGCGAGGCGGTGATGCGCTCCCTGCTGACCCTGAAGGCGCTCACCTACGTGCCGACCGGTGGCATCGTGGCCGCGCCGACGACCTCACTGCCCGAGTACCCCGGCGGGGAGCGCAACTGGGACTACCGCTACTGCTGGTTGCGCGATGCCACTTTCACCTTGAACGCGCTGCTCCTCTCCGGCTACCAGGAGGAGGCCGTGGCCTGGCGCACCTGGCTGCTGCGCTCGGCTGCCGGCCGCCCCGACGACCTGCAGACGATGTACAGCGTCACGGGAGCCCGCCGGCTCGATGAATACGAAGTCCCGTGGCTGCCGGGCTACGGCGGCGCCCGCCCGGTACGGATCGGCAATGCGGCTTCCCGGCAGTTCCAGCTCGACATCTATGGCGAGGTGATGGATACCCTGCACCTGTCGCGGGTGGCGGGTCTCGAGCCGGAACCGGCGGCGTGGAATATTCAGCGCGCTATCCTTGCCTTCCTCGAGCGAAACTGGCGGGAACCGGATGAGGGCATCTGGGAGGTGCGCGGACCGCGGCAGCACTTCACCCATTCGAAGATCATGGCCTGGGTCGCCTTTGACCGGGCAGTGCGGGACGTGGAAACCTTCGGCCTCGAAGGGCCGGTGGACCGCTGGCGCGAGGTACGGGACACGATCCACGCCGATGTGCTGGCCCGCGGCTTCGACGCGGCCCGGAATACCTTCGTGCAGTCGTACGACTCGCCACACCTCGATGCGAGCCTGCTGCTGATCCCGCAGGTGGGCTTTCTTTCGCCCGACGATGCGCGGGTGCGTGGCACCGTGGAAGCAATCGAGCGTCACCTGCTGGTCCACGGCCTGGTCGAACGGTATTCCACCGCCACCGGGGTGGACGCCCTTCCCCCCCGCGAGGGCACCTTTCTGCCATGTTCTTTCTGGATGGTGGATGCGCTGGTGCTGACGGGCCGGCGCCCGGAAGGGGTAGCGCTGTTCGAGCGACTGCTGGGGCTGTGCAACGATGTCGGGCTGTTGTCGGAGGAGTACGATCCCGAAGCGAAGCTGATGCTCGGCAATTTCCCGCAGGCCCTGACCCATATGGCACTGGTCAACAGCGCCTGCGTGCTGGCGGTGTCGGCGAGTCGGGCCAAGCGGGCGAGCCAGCAGGGCCTGCGTCCCGGTGCGGCGGACCAGTCCACATGACGATCGAGGATCCCGGCGTCGCGGCGGCCGCCGAGGCGGCGGTGGCCCTCGTGCCGGATGGGGGCCGCATCGGACTCGGGTCGGGTCGAGCGGTCGCGGCGTGCATCGCGTGGCTCGGCGCCACACGGCTGGGCATCAGCGCGGTGACCGCCTCACGCAGCTCCACGGAGCAGGCACGACGCGCCGGGATCACGCTCATGGCACTGACGGCCGACCGCCCGCTCGACCTGATGCTCGACGGCGCGGATGAAGTCGCGCCCAACCTCGATCTGATCAAGGGCAGGGGAGGGGCGCTGGTCCGGGAACGGATCGTGGCGGCGGCGGCGTCCCGTCAGATCATCGTCGTCGGATACCGGAAACTCGTCCCGCACCTTGGCACCCAGGGCCCGGTGCCGGTGGAGATAGTTCCGTTTGCCCGTACCGCTGGTCTGGGAGGAGGTCTGTCGACTTGGGCTGGCCCCATCGGAACGACCAAACGACGACGGGACGGGGCCGTGGGTGTCGGACAATGGCAACGTGATTCTGGACTGCGCGGTGCCGGAGCCGCTCGTCGACGGGGCCGCAGCGCGTGCCCTGGAGCAGCGCCTGCGCGCGATTCCCGGTGTGGTCGATACCGGCCTCTTTCTCGGTACGGCGGAGCGGGTGCTGGTGGGTCACCCCGACGGTCGGGTGGAGGTACTCGTGCGGCCGGCGACCACCGGGTCATGAACCGTACGGTTGAGGTCTGTGCCACCGCGATGGCCGCCGCGCAGGCGGCAGCTGCACGCTTCGTCGAGCGTGTCAGTGCTGCGATCGCAACCCGGGGCCGATGCGTGGTGGCGCTCGCTGGCGGCTCAACCCCGCGGGAAATGTACGTACTGCTCACCCAGCCTCCGTTGGTGGGGGCGGTCGACTGGTCTCGCGTGGAGGTGGTGTGGGGGGATGAACGCTGTGTCCCTCCCAATGACCCCGAGAGCAACTATCGGATGGCCCGGCTCGCCCTGCTCGACCACGTGGCGATACCGGCGTCGCGGATTCACCGGATTCATGGCGAGGCGCCACCCGTCACGGCGGCCGCAGACTACGAGCAGGCATTGCGGTTGCTGTTACGCACACCGGCCGGTCCACCGCAGGATGTCGCAGGGCACCGCATCGACCTGGTGCTGCTGGGGCTGGGCGACGACGGGCACACGGCGTCCCTCTTCCCCGGCACCCCCGCCATCGAGGACGAGGTCTCCTGGGCAACGGCGGTCGTGCGACCGGGCGCGGAAGCGATGTGGCGAGTGACCTTGACCCCTCCGGTCCTGAATGCCGCCGGCGAGGTGCTCTTCCTGGTGACTGGCAGCGGGAAAGCGCCCATCGTCCGGCAGCTCCTCGCCACCCCGCCCGATACGAGCCACTATCCAGCCCAACTCATCCGCCCGAGTAGCGGGTCGGTGCACTGGATCCTCGATGCGGCGGCAGGCGGTCAGGCGGCCGGGGGGGGGTAAGGGGATGAGGCGACGATCCGCCGCGTTGCCGGGGGCTGAAGCCCCCTCTCGGCCAACAACCCAATCGCCGAGGCGATATCTTCGGCCCGCCGAGCCCCCTCTCGGCCAACAGCCCAATCGCCGAGGCGATATCTTCGGCCGCCGAGCCCCCTCTCGGCCAACAGCCCAATCGCCGAGGCGATATCTTCGGCCGCCGAGCCCCCTTGCCTATATTTAGGTAATTAGCTAAATATCAAACATGAACGACGTGTTCAAAGCGCTGGCCGATCCCACCCGTCGCCGGGTTCTGCAGTTGCTCAAGGCGGGGCCGCGCTCGGCCGGGGAATTGGCCGATGAATTCGAGGTCAGCAAGCCGACCATGTCCGCCCATTTCGCGGTGCTGGTCGGGGCCGGGCTGATCCAGGCGGACAAACAGGGCCGCACCATCCTGTATCGCCTGCAGATGTCGGTGCTCGAGGAAGCGCTGCTGGCCTTTACCGGCGCGGTCGGGCTGCAACTGACGGACGGTAGCTCGCAGGCCCCAACCCCGTCCCGTCCAGGGAGGAAACGATGACCACAGATCGTGTGCCGGTGTCCGGCAGGCCAATTGCCCGGGCGCTGCTGATCGCAGGCGTGGTGCTGGCATCCGCGCTCGTCATCAGTTGGCTGACGCCGGAGTATCTCAGTGAAGCGGTTGCGCGCCGCCTCATGGGTGTGCTGCTGGCCGCGGTGGTGGTGCTCTACGCCAATGCGGCCCCCAAGGCGCTCACCCCGCTGGTGCACCTCCGGCTGGACCCGGTGGAAGAGCAGGCCATGCGGCGGTTCGCGGGGTGGAGTCTGACCCTTGGCGGGCTGGGGTACGCGGCGGCCTGGATCCTGGCGCCGCTCGACTCTGCCAATTTGCTCGCCGGTCTCGCCCTGGGCGCGTCGGTACTGCTCACCGCTGGACGCTATTTCTGGGGAATGCGGAACCTGCGGTCCTCGTAGGTGGCCGCGGTTCACACACTATTGCTGGAGGTCATCGATGCTCGCACGCATCATGGGACTGCACACTGTTTCTCCGGCCCGGGTTCACGAGCTGACCCGGAATGGGAAATCCGTCGCGGTGGTGGACGTCAATGCGCCCGAGCGCTGGATGGGGGGACACGTGCCCGGGGCGATCAACCTCGACCCGACCAACATCGAGGATCGTGCCTTACCTAAGGACAAGGCCGCGATGCTGGTGTTCTACTGTTCCGGGCCACTATGCATGAAGGCGCCTCGGGCTGCCCGCCGAGCGGAGCAACTGGGCTATCAGAATGTTCACGTCATGGCCGCCGGGATTTCAGGATGGGAGGCTGCGCGTCTGCCGACGGAACCGGGCGCCTGATGGTCAGGGGCGGGGCGGCGGAGTCACGCCGAGGCGCCGCAGTTCGTCGCCCGTCATGCTGATGACGTCCACCGTGAGATGCACCGGCTTGAGCGGGGCGTCGGTGGAATCTCTCGGGGTCGCGACAATCGCCTCCACCACATCCATTCCCTGGAAGACCTGACCAAACACCGTGTAATGATCATCCAGTCGCGCGAGCCCCTTCTTGTTGGCCACGATATAGAACTGGCAGCCCGCTGACAGCTGTCCCGGATTGTCGTCCCGTCCCGCGCCGACCGCGCCGTAGACATGCCGGAGGGTGGGGTCAAATTCGGGTGCCAGCAGATAGGGCGAGTCACTGAACCCTTCGGGGGTGTCGGGGCAGCCGCCCTGGGCCACGAAATTCGGGATCACGCGGTTGAAGGTGAGCGAGTCCCAGTAGTGGCCGGCGGCCAGGGTGACAAAGCTCGCCTGGTGATGGGGCGTCCGGTCCGCGAGGAGAAACCGGATCTCGCCCAGCTCGGTCCGGATCCGGCCGACCTGATAGGTCTGAGCTGCAAGGGGGGTCGCGCAGGTGAGGGCCAGCGCGGCCAGGGCCAGGGTGGATGAGCGCATGGGTCCGGGGAGCGGGAGAGGGGATCGGTGACCGGCCGGAGGAAAGTGCCTGCGCCCGCTGCCGGAGGGAAGCCCTGGCAGGGGGAGCCCCCATTTGGCGGAGTTGTGCCTCAGCCGTTCGCGGCTTCGAGTCGGTTCCGCCAGAGCAGCGTGGCGCCCAGTGGCACGACCGCCGTCACCATCAGTGGCACCACCAGCCCAGTACGCTGGACCAGGAGGGCACCGAGCAGCGCCCCGCCGAGCATTGCGATTACGGAGGTGATTCGTCGTTGCCAGCGCGGCGCGTTGCCGCCGGCGAGGGAGGAATCGGCACCGAGTCCGGTCAGCGTCAACGTGAGGACGGTGGTGGTGAGGTCCGGCACCGCGAGGCGGCGCACGGTCGCGTTCCGGATTCCCATGGCCACCGCCGTCAGGACGATGATCACATACAGCCCGACGTCCGAACGGCTGCTGTCGGTCAGGCGCTGCGCGACCACCGCCGCTGCCAGAAAGAGAATCGACTCGAGGATGGCGGTGCGAAGCAGCCAGGCGCTGCGGGTGCCCTGATAGCGCACACCGAGACGACCACCCACCGTGGCACCGACGAGAAATGCCGCCAGGGACACCAGCGACCGTGCCGCTGAAAAGTCCGGGACGCCCGCCAGGGCAAAGCCAAGGAAGACCACGTTGCCGGTCATGTTCGCGGTGAACACCCGACCGAGCCCCAGGACGCTGACGGCATCGATCAGGCCGGTGACGACCGTCAGGGTCATGAGCAGGGCGACGAGCGCGGCAGTCGGCGGAGCGACCTTGCCCGGAACGGCGATACGGGTTGCCACCCTCGATACCTCCTCTGGAGCCATCTCCCCACCCGGCCGTCCAAGCGAACGACAACTACTCACCAATAGTCATCAGCACCATAACACCGCTCCTGCGGCCAGTCCCTTCCCCAAAGGGGGTAGCGGTGGCGATGATTTCGACACTGGCGCGGAGCGCCGGCAACCTTCACGGGTGCCCTGATGCGACGACTCCGGGACATGACGAAGGGCGGTACCCTGGCGATGATCTGGTTGGGTGTACTGCCCTCTGTCGCCCATGGGCAGGCATCGCCGGTTGCGGCCTCGTTCGCCTACACCGGAGAAGCGGTGGCGACCGTTGCTGGAGGAGCGCATCGCGGTACAGCCTATGTCGGACTGGCGGCGGCGGAGGCCTCGCTGCAGCTGGGGCCGCTCCTCGGCTGGCGCGGGGCCCAGCTCTTCGTGCTCGGTGAGCACTCCCATGGTGGCAATCCCAGTGCCGACGCGCAGGATCTCCAGGGGATCAGCAACCTCGCCGCCGCCCGGGGTGTTCGCCTCGAGGAAGTGTGGCTGCAGCAAAATCTCCTGGGCAACCGGGTGTCGCTGCTGGCGGGGCGTTACGATCTCAACTCCGAGTTCTACCGGCTGCAATCGGCCGCGGTGTTCGTCAACAGCTCCTTCGGGATCGGGCCGGAGTTTTCCTCGAGTGGCCAAGCCGGCCCTTCGATCTTCCCCAACCCGGCCATCGGTACGCGCCTCGGCTTCAAGCCGTCACCCAATATGGTCATGCGTGTGGCCGTGATGGACGGTGCGCCCGTGAGTCGCCCCGGTGGCTTTCGTTTCTTCGCGGCCGACGACGGGATCCTCCTGGTCTCCGAGGTCGCCCTGCTGGCCCGGGCGGACTCGACGGGCGAACCTCCGGAGCACCACTATCGGATTGGTCGTGGGATCAATCACAGCTACTCCGGCAAGATTGCGCTCGGGGGCTGGTACTACACCGCGCGGTTTCCCGACCTGAGTGCCACCGTCGCAGGGGGCTCGGCGCAGCAGCATCGGGGGAGTGGTGGAGTGTACCTGATCGCGGACCAGACGCTGTGGACCCGGCGGGACCAGCGCCCCGGCGCGCTGGCGGCCTTTGTCCAACTGGGGCTCGGTGATAAACGGGTGAATCAGATTGGGGGCTACATCGGTGGAGGCGTGACGTTCACCGCCCCGTTTCCCCGGCGGGATGCGGATGTGGTCGGGCTGGCGGTCGCGGCGGCCCGGAATGGGTCACACTTCCGTGAAGCGCAGGGAGATGGGACGCAGGTACCTGGCGGTGAGACGGCCGTGGAGTTCACCTACCTGGCCCAGGTGGATTCCTGGCTCGCGGTGCAGCCGAATCTCCAGTATGTGATTCACCCGGGTGGAGTCGGCACTTCGGGTGCGGCGACAGTGGTAGGGCTCCGGGTATCGATCACACACTGATCCGCGGTGAGGCCCACCTCACGCGAAGGCGCGAAGGTGGTGAAGGCGCGAACGGGAAGCAGGGCCCACTTCGCGTCTTCGCGTGCACCGATATATTCGTCGTTGTCCGGCTACGTTAACCGACCTCTCGTTCGTGCGGAGCACAAATGGAAGCGAGCCATGGCGTCCTCACCATTCGCAGTCCCTATCCATTCGGCGAGACGCTCGAGCGGCTCCGCCGCGCCATCCAGCGTCGCGAACTCACCCTGTTCCTGGAGCTGGACCAGCAGGCCGCCGCGGCGGCGCATGGTCTGAAGATGGAGCGAGGCACCCTTCTTCTTTTTGGCCAGCCGCGCGGTGGGACGCCCATCCTGAAGGCGGTGGGGGAGGCGGGGATCGACCTGCCGCTCCGGATCTACCTCTGGGAGGACCGGGAGTGGGCGGTATCCGTCAGCTACAATGATCCGGAATATCTGGCACGGCGGCATCACCTGCTGGATGAACTCGCCGCCCCATTCCGTGCGGTGCCCGCCCTGATCACCGAAGCGCTGGATCCGTAGCGGCGGATGCCGGCGCGGCCGCGGCCGCGGTTTCGTCCGGTACGCAGGTCCAGCAGTGCCGGCAGAGGCAACGCCATCCCCAGACCATGGGGTTTCTAGAGAACTTCGAAGAGGCTGTACACCGGACCAGTGGCGAGGCGGTGCCCGATCCCGATCGCCAGGACCCGGTTCAACCAGTCGTACCGGGGAGCGGCAGTTTCAAACCTCGCACTGATGCGAAAGTAGTAACTCGCGGGATCCACCTCTTCGCCGCGATCGATTCGTCCCACGACCTCCGGCGGACCGTGCCGCAGCCCGCGGTACGTCATCCCGATCAGGGCGTCGTCAGTCGTCCGAAGGACCAGGCGCACATCCAGATCGGTCGCGCCGTCCGCCCGTACCGCCTGCCAGTCGTTGCCGCCCTCCAGCACCTCACCCGAAAGTCGCGCTCCCTCGAACACCCCACCCGGCACGATGCCCAACCGGCGGACCGCGGCGGGTGTTGGCCCGACCACAATGATCGGCTTGACGTCGAGGCGCATGACCAGCAGCGGGCGGGTGTCGACCCGCTGCAGCCCGGCGGGCAGGGTGGTGAACATCGAGTCTGCCACAACTCTCTCCGATTCTGTCGCGATAGTCCCCCGGAACGCCAGCGTTCAGTGCGGCAAACAATAGACGCCCCGCGTGCCTGAGGGAAAAGCGTACCATACAGGGCTGACCGCAGCTCAGGGATCTGTGGAGGGCACCTCCTGCGGATTGGCTGGGAAGCGCTGCCCAATGCTACACGGAGCTACATCTCCCACCCCGTCCCTGGTGACCTGACCATGCCGTCGAGACCCGCTCAGAGCCGACCCGCGTCAATCACCGCCTGGGCAAAGGCCCGCGGCGCCTCCTGCGGCAGGTTGTGCCCGATCCCGCCGGAGATGGTCCGGTGCTCGTACCTGCCGGAAAACTTCTTTGCGTAGGCGGCCGGGTCGGGATGGGGCGCACCATTGGCGTCCCCCTCCATCGTGATCGTCGGCACCGCAACCACTGGGCCCGAGGCCAGCCGCGCCTCCAACTCATCGTAGCGCGCCTCGCCCTCGGCCAGACCCAGCCGCCAGCGATAATTGTGGATCACGATGTCGACGTGATCGGGGTTATCGAGTGAGGTAGCGCTGCGGTCAAAAGTCGCGTCGTCAAAGGCCCATCGCGGCGATGCTATCTGCCAGATCAACCGGGCAAAGTCGTGCCGGTTCGCTTCGTAGCCGGCGCGCCCGCGCTCGGTGGCGAAGTAGAACTGGTACCACCACTGCAACTCCGCCTTCGGCGGCAATGGCCGCATTCCTGCTTCCCGGCTTCCGATCAGGTAGCCACTCACCGAGACCATCGCCTTGCATCGTTCCGGCCAGAGCGCCGCGACGATGTTGGCGGTGCGTGCGCCCCAATCAAAACCAGCAATGGTCGCCTGCGGGATCTGCAGCGCGTCCATGAGATCGATCACGTCCACCGCCAGGGCGGAGGGCTGCCCGTTCCGCACCGTGTCGGCTGCCAGAAATCGGGTGGTCCCATAACCCCGCAGGAACGGGACGATGACCCGGTACCCCTGCGCCGCGAGCAGCGGCGCGACGTCTGCAAAGCTGAAGATGTCATACGGCCAGCCATGCAGGAGCACGACCGGGGGGCCGGAGGCCGGGCCCTGTTCGACATAGCCGACATCGAGGAGTCCCGCGTGGATCTGTCGCACCGGTCCGAACCCGCTCATGCCGGGCTTCCCTCCCGGCTCCGCGGGTGGCGTGGCATTGGAGCTGGCCGCCAGCCTGCTGAACACGCCAAACTCGGCGGCCGCCAGGGTCAGCGCGGCGGACCGGAGCAAACGACGGCGCGTGTGGTTAATGCGGACGCTGGCCATACAACGCTCCCGGGCGCAGAGGAGAAACAGTCATGACCCGGCCCAATGGCCCGGGACAACCGCAATATCCGCAAGCGACAGGCCCAGTGACATTGGACGATGGTATCGGGTCTCTTCTTTGCAGGTCGGCATCAGGTGGTGACTGAGGAGAGTAGCGCGGCTACTCATGGCTGGAAGCCACCGTCGGAAGCGCCCGGCGGCCGTCCGGCGCTAGACCGTGGGGCCCGGCGAAGCGGGGTGGGGCTGCCGGCGCCGCGCGCTCCACTGGGCGAGCGGCCCGCCGATCGTCGCGACTCCGGCGACCAGGTCCGTCAGCACGGCGGTCGCGTCGGTGAAGCGCGCGAGCGGCGCGCTCTGACCAGACCAGAGGGGCAGGAGATCCTCCCGACCCGCCGCTTCCGCGGGAATCGCGACCTGGCGAATGACGCCACGCTGCAGCGGATACGGCAGGATCGCCGCGCCCGGCTGGTTCACCGCTTCCATGAGACGGTTGCGGATCCCGCGCGCCAGCCGCCCCGAGAATCCCCGGGTGAGACCGGTCTGGCGGGCCTCCGGCCCTCGCAGTGCCGCCCGATGAAGCGGGCTGGTGCCCGATTCCTCGCATCCGAGAAAGACGGTGCCGAGCTGCACACCCTCTGCCCCAAGCGCGAGCGCAGCCGCCACGCCCCGGGCATCGGCAATGCCCCCGGCCGCGATGACCGGGACCTCGACGCGATCCACCACCTGCGGCACCAGCGACAGCGTTCCGGTGAGCGAATCCTCGGCCGGACGGAGGAACGACCCACGGTGGCCCCCCGCCTCGAAACCTGAGGCCACGATCGCATCCACCCCCGCCTCCTGGAGCGCCTCGGCTTCGTCCGGGGTCGTGGCGGTGCCGATCGTCACGATGCCCCGGCTATGGCACTCACGCAGGATGTCGGCGGCAGGAATGCCATAGATAAAACTGAACACCGGGACCTGGGCTTCGAGCAGCACCTGTACCTGGTCTTCAAAACGCACGGGGGCATACGGTACATAGGTGGCACGTGGCGCGCCCAGCTCCGCCAGCAGCGGGGTGATCGGGGAGAGGCTTCGCGCAAAGTCTGCTTCCCCCGATGTACGTGCCCCCTCATCCTCCATCGAGACCCACAGGTTCATCGCGAATGGTTTGGCCGTCAGCCCGCGGATCTGGTCGACCATGCCGCGAATGGCTGACGGGGCCAGGGTGTGGGCACCGAAGGAGCCGAGTCCGCCGAAGTTCGAGACCGTCGCAGTCAGGTGCTGCGACGAGAGCCCACCGAGCGGACCCTGGATGATCGGACAGTCGATGCCGAGCAGAGCTGTCAGCCGGTTCTGCGTCCAGGAGCCGCACATCGGTGAGCACCTCGTCGTTATGAGGATTGCCGCCCTGCGCCGCGTCAGTCGATGCGCAGGGTCTGTTCCATAGAATAGCATTGATCCCAGATCCAGACATCGAAGCCGCCCAGCCGGTGCTCCCATTTGGGCGTGAGGGTATTGACGCACTGGCCCGCCACCTGGTCGATGTAGGCGTCAAAGAATGCCCAGGGATTGGCCTTGTCCGCCGGATTGATTCCTTCGCCCAGCGGCGTCGTGGCCAGTGCGGTGGCGGCCGCCTGCCGGATATCGTGGTAGAACTCCGACTGCAGTTCCACGTCCGCGTGGGTGCCGGTGCGGGCGACGTGCCCCCCGACGAAGGTGTCCCAGTCCAGCGCCTTGATCTCCTCGACCTGCGCCATGGAACCGAGGACGTCCTGCGCCACCGCGAAGCGACGCCACGGCATCCAGCCAGGGAAGACGATGTCCACCACCATCAGGACCCGCTGCGCCGGGGCACTGATGAAAATGTTGCCCGGTTCGTGCCCGCTCCCATGATACGACAATTCCAGCACCTGACCGCCGAGGCGCAGGGTATAGTGGTCGGCAAAGGTCACGGTCGGCAGGGGACGATTCGGGTCGGCATCGCGCTTGAGCAGGCGGCGGGTTTCCTCCTGCGCGATGATGATAGGATGACCTCCCAGCTTCGTGGCCCCGCCGATGTGATCGGCGTGCGAATGACTGTAGATCAGGTGGGTAATCGGATTGCGGGTAACTTCCGCAATCGCCTGGGGGATATGGTCGGCATAGGCCTGTGGCGCGTCGATCACGACCACGCCCTTGTCGTAGACCATGAACATCGACTGGATCGCGTTATCGGTGATGAGGTACAGCCCCTTCCCGAGCTCCTGCAACCGGTACCCCTTGGCCGGATCGACCGGTGGCCCCTTGGCGGACTCCGGAACATCCAGGTACTTGCCGACGCGGACACCGATCGGTGCAATCGTCGGCATGTGAGGGTAGGGCTCGGTGGCCGGCCCCTGCGTGCCGCCGGACCCCTGTGATTGTGCCCCGGCTGCGGTGGATGCGCCGGTAAGGAGGAGCGCGGTGAGCGCCAGGCGGATGATGGACGAGGTGGACATAACTATCGCCTCACTGTGAGTATGAGAGTGTCATCGGGAGCGCCACCGGCGCTCTACCGCAACGACTGGAAACCGGTGCGAAGTTCGCTCACCAGCAGCTGCGGTTGTTCCCAGGCCGCAAAGTGACCGCCCTTCTCGAGCCGGTTGTAGTGGATCAGCCGCGGATACGCCTTCTCGGCCCACGACCGTGGGACCTGATACAGCTCGTCAGGAAAGGCGCTCACGGCAATTGGCACCTTGACCCCCATCGGGACGAAGAACGGCAGCTTGTTCTCCCAGTACAGCCGGGCACCGGACAGCGCCGTATTGGTCAGCCAGGTAATCGTGATATTGTCGAGCACATCATCCCGCGTGAGCCCCTCGGCCTGCCCATCGAACACCCGGGCGATGAGCTGGTAGCTCTTGGCGTCATGATCAAGGAACCAGGCCGCGAGCCCGACGGGGGAATCGGCGATGCCGTACAGCGTCTGCGGCCGGCCGCCCATCTCCTGGGCGTATGCCAGCCCATGGGTAAAGAAGAAGTCGAGTCGCTCAAAGGCGTACTGCTCGTCGGCCGAGAGGCCGGCCGGCGGGCGGTGGCTGGGGAGCGCGCTGGCAATCTCGGCCGGGACGGCGGACGGCATGTTGGTGTGAATACCGAGCAACTCCGGCGGGGCCAGCACTCCCATCTGCTCGGTGATCAGGGCGCCCCAATCGCCCCCCTGCGCCACGAACCGGTCATAGCCGAGGCGCTTCATCAGGAGGGTCCAGGTGCGGGCGATCCGGGTGGGGTCCCATCCGGTCGTGGTCGGCTTGCCCGAGAAACCGTACCCCGGCAGCGACGGGATCACCACGTCGAACGCATCGGCGGCAGTGCCACCGTGGGCTATGGGGTTGGTCAGCGGCTCGATGATCTTGAGCTGCTCGATGATCGATCCCGGCCAGCCGTGTGTCACGATCAGCGGCAGGGCATTCTTTTCCTTCGACCGCACGTGAATGAAGTGGATATCCAGGCCGTCGATCTCGGTCAGGAAGTTCGGCACGGCGTTCAGTCGCTTCTCCACCTTGCGCCAGTCATACTCACTGCCCCAATAGCGGGCCAGCTCCTGCATCGTGGCCAGCTGCACGCCCTGGGAATCGTCCGGTACCGTCTCCCGCTCGGGCCATTTGGTTGCCTGCACGCGGCGGCGCAGGTCGGCCAGATCGGCGTCGGGAATGCGAATGTGCAGCGGGCGAATCTCGGGATCGCCGCTGGTCCGGCGCGCCACTCCAGTCGTGGTACTCGCTGTGGTCACAGTCATGGCCTCCAACCTCCGGAAAAGAGCGTGGACTCCCAGCTCACCACCGGCAACGGTTGCGGCGGCGGCACTCAGAAAGCGACGGCGGCTGAATTCAGACATTGATTCCTGCTCGACGAGGGTGGCGGTAACGTGCCAGTCGAAGCGCATTCAGCCGACAACTCGGGAGGCAATGTGGGGAGAAGGGCGGGGCGCGCCCATTGGACCTTGGTGTCGTCCCTGGAGCGGGGCTTCGGGCAGGCGGCGGCAGATAGAGTTGGGGGGGGAGGGCGCGGGGCCGGACTTGCGCATTTCGGGACCGACACCAAAGTATGATGGTCGGCCCTGCGGCAAGAGAGATATTCACCAGAGGCGCTCGCGGCGACGGGGCGGCCTTTCAGGCGAGACGAGCCCCGCCGACAGGGAGCGGCGGGGACAGACAAGGTTGAAGCGGCCAATCAGGCATCGCTGCAACACCGGCTGCCGCTGCTGCCGCTCCGCCTGACAGGAGCCCCCAAATGAGAGCCGTCCTGACCCGATGAGGCCCTCCATTCATGGCTGACCTCTCCGCGGGTCGTCGGTGCTGATCCTCGCCTGCCTGGCGTCGCTGCTCCAGACTGCCACACCCGATTCCAGCCCGACCCGGCCGATTCGTGAACTGGTGCACACCACCTGGACCCCCAAGGCCAATGGTGGCCCGGCCGGCGTCCGCGCACTGGCACAAACAACAGATGGATACATCTGGATCGGCACCTTCTTCGGTCTGATTCGTTTTGATGGTGTCCGGTTCGTCCGGTATGTCCCGCTGAGCGGCGACACGCACCCGATCAGATTGGTTGACAGGCTGCTGGCCACCAGGGATGGGAGCCTCTGGATACTCGGGCAGGGCGGAGTCGTGAGCCGCCTTCGTGAGGGTCACCTGACGAGTTTCCGCCCGGCCGATGGCTTGCCGGCAACCCACCAGTTCGCCGAGTCGAGCACCGGCATGCTGGTCGCGGGGACAACCGCCGGGCTCTCCCGCTTCGTCGATGGGAAATGGGAAGGGGTGGGATCCGCGTGGGGCTTCCCGGGTGCTCAGTGCCGGGCGCTCTGGTTCGATCGCGACGATGCGCTCTGGGCGGTGACGGAAGATCGGGTGGTCTACCTGCCGGCCGGTGCTCGCCAATTTCTGGATCCCGGCATCCCCGTCCGGTCGGCTCCGCTGGGGATTCAATTCGCCCAGGAGCAGGACGGCACCATCTGGATGTCGGAACTGGGGCAGGCCGCATACACCCTCCGGAAAGTCGGTGACACGGCGAGCGCCGTCACAGGGATCAATGTCCCGCCGCTCGCGCTCCTCATCGATTCGCGTGGGAGTCTCTGGCTGGCGACGGGTGGATTCGGGCTGCGCCGAGTCCCGGAGGTGGCCCGGATCCGCGGTCGCCGGATCGAGCGGTTCGGACCCGACGTGGAGCAGTTCACCATGAAGGACGGCCTGCTGGCGGATCTCCCCACCGCGCTGCTGGAGGATCAGGAGGGCAACATCTGGGTCGGGAGTTCGAGTGGGCTGGAGCGGTTTCGGGAAGGGGCGTTCACGCCGGTCCCAACAGTTGCCGTCGGGCGCCCGCGCTTTGTCATGGCGGGCCGGGACTCCTCTGTCTGGACCGGAGCGTTCAATGACTTTTCGCTGCAACGGTTCGGACCCCGCGGGCAGGACACCCTGAATCCCGGCTTCATGGTGTTGAACATCGCGCCAGACACGATTGGCCGGATCTGGGTCGTCGACGGGGATCGCCGCCTGCTCCATCTCGAGGGAAGGCGCTTTGTGCCGGTGTCGCTTCGTCCCGGCACAGCGCATGGGCTCTACAGTCTTGCCATCGATCCGGTCGGAACGGTCTGGGCCTACAGTGTGGAGCTCGGGTTGCTGCGGCTGGTGCGCGACAGCCTGGTCGTGGTGACCGCGCTGGAGGAGCCGACCTTCCACACCGGGGAGGTCTTCAGCGACAGCAGGGGAAGCATCTGGGTGGGGCAGGTGAACCGGGTGGCGCGCTACGACGCAGGGAGGATCACCCGGTACGGCGCTGACCAGGGGATCGCCGGATTCGTGTACGGGTTCTTCGAAGATCGGAGCGGAACGGTCTGGGTGGCAACCGGTTCCGGTTTGAGCCGGTTCGAGGGTGACCGCTTCCGAACCGTGACGGAGGCGCGCGGTATTCCCGGAGGCTCGGTCTACGGCGCGGTGCAGGATGACGATGGGGCCTGGTGGCTCGCCACTACGCCGGGCATCCTCCGGTTCCCCGCCGGCGAGATTGAGCATGTGCTGGCCGACTCCAGCTATGCTCCGCGCTTTCGGACCTTCGATGAGTCCGATGGGATGGTTGGCGCGCTGGTGAAGGGCTATTGGGGCCCGATCCTCGCCAAGTCGCACGACGGGAAGATCTGGGCGGCCACCGAGGGTGGTCTCGCCTGGATCGACCCGCGGCGCCTTGGGCGGGCACTCCCGCCGCCGGTCAGTCTCGAGGTGGCGCGCATCCAGGGGCGTGACGTGGCGAGCGCGGACGGGATGGAGATTCCATCCGGGACCAGCGATCTGGAGATCGACTACACCTCGCTGACGTTCGGCGTTCCCGAGCGCATTCAGTACCGCTATCAGCTGGAGGGAGCCGATCGGGCCTGGCATGAGGTCGGCACGCGCCGGCGGGCCTACTACACCGGGCTCGCGCCGGGCGCCTATCGTTTCCGGGTCACCGCCAGTTACGGCGATGGGGTCTGGAATGAAACCGGTGCATCCTGGAGTTTCCGGGTCCTGCCGGCGTGGTATCAGACCCTCTGGTTCCGGGTGCTCGTCGTCCTCCTGATTGGCGGCTTCGGTGCGGCGGGGGCAGCGCTGGTCCAGCGCAGGCGACACGCGCGGGCCCGGCAGGCGCTGCAGGACCGGTTCGAAGCGACCCTGGCCGAGCGGGCCCGTATTGCACAGGACCTGCACGACACGCTGCTGCAGGGATTTGCCGGCGTCAGCATGCAGCTCAAGGCGGCCGAGCGCGCGCTGCCCGAGGAGCCCGATGTGGCCGCCGAGACGCTGGTCCGGGTGCAACAGCTGACACGGGAAACGCTGCGCGAGGCGCGCGAACGGGTGCTCGACCTGCGGGAACCGGAGCTGGGGAGCGGCGACCTGGTCGACGCGCTGGCCGCGAGCGCCCGCCAGCTGATCGCCACCACCAACATCGGATTGTCGGTGCAGGTCCGTGGCGATCGGCGGCGCCTGCCCCGCGCGCTGGAGGTGGCGGCAATACTCATGGGACGGGAAGCGATTGCCAACGCGGTGCGGCACGCCGCTCCGGGCCACATTGAGCTCAGCATCGAGTTCACCCCGATTCGGCTCGGACTCGCGGTGCGGGATGACGGATGCGGGTTCACGCCGGAGCAGGCGCAGCGGGCCCGCCAGCGGGGGCATCTGGGACTGACGGGGATGCGCGATCGGGCCGCGCGCGCCGGTGGGAGCTGTGAGGTCGGGCCGGGACCCGAGGGCGGCACGGTGGTTTCCATCACACTCGCGCTGCCGGCGGAGGGGTCAGCCGCGCCGCCGGCATCCCCGGGATAGGCCACGATCCCCCCAATCCCGGCGGTATACACCGAACGGCGTATTGTCGTGGGCCCGTCCCGCCTCCAGACTACGGCATGAATATTCCAAATGGTCCGTCACGCGGCGAGGCCGCGATGCCACCCATCCGGGTCATGACGGTCGATGATCACCCCATCTTTCGCGGTGGGCTGGCCACGCTCCTGGGGACGTACCCCGACCTGCAACTGGTCGCGGAAGCCGGCAGTGGCCGGCAGGCACTGGAGCTGTTCCGGGCGCATCGTCCGGACGTCACACTCATGGACCTCAGCATGCCGGTCATGGGAGGGGTCGAGGCCATCACCGCGATCGTCGCCGAGTTTCCCGAGGCTCGGCTCATCGCGCTCACCTCCTGGGAAGGGGACGACGACATTCACCGGGCCCTCGAGGCCGGGGCGCGCGGCTACCTGTTGAAGGATGTGGCCAGCGAGCAGGTGGCCGACGCCATCCGGCAGGTGTACCGTGGCTTTCGTGTCATCCCGAGCGAGGTCGCTCAGCGCCTCGCGGCGTTCACACCGCGGGTGGAGCTGACGAGCCGCGAGTCCGAGGTGCTGACCCAGATGGCCCGCGGTCTCAGCAACAAGGAGATCGCGGCGGTGCTCGGGCGCGCGGAGTCGACCGTCAAGGTCCACGTCCTCCACATCCTGCAGAAGCTCGACGCGGACGATCGGACCGAAGCGGTCACGATCGCGATCCAGCGCGGGATTCTGCACCTTCCCGACCGGTTGTCGCCCTAATCCATCCGTACTACCCCGCCATGCCCCTTCCGGGCGATGCCGGGGATTCGCGGATGGCGTAGCATGGTATCACGGAGCCCGCAGGTGGGGAGCTCCCTGACCCTGCTGCGAGGGAACTGTCCAATGTCGACCCCTGCTCCGATCGTCTGTCTCGTTGGTGGTGGGCCCGCCGTCCAGATGTCACTGGCCGGTGTCATCGCTGCCGCCGGCTGGCAGCCAAAGGCCTTTGCGTCCGCCGACGCCCTGCTGGCCTCGCCGCCACTGGATGCGCCGGGCTGCCTCCTGCTCGATGCCGACCTGCACGGGGGCGATCCCCTGCCGTTGCAGCAACGGCTCACGGCCGAACGGATGGACATGCCGATCATCGTGATCACCGATCCCGGCGATGTCGGCACCACTGTCCGGGCCATGAAAGCGGGCGCAGTGGAGGTGCTCACCCGGCCGCTGGTGGAGGAACTGGTGCTGAGCGCGGTACAGGAGGCCCTCGACCGCAGCGAACAGTTGCGCCACCGCGGGGCCGATGCCCGGGAGATCCGGCGGCGGTACACCACGTTGAGCAGCCGGGAGCGAGAGGTGATGGTGCTGGTGGTGGCAGGGCTGCTAAACAAGCAGGTGGGCGGCCGCCTGGGGATCAGCGAAATCACGGTCAAGGCGCACCGCGGGCGGGTGATGCGGAAGATGCAGGCGGATTCCCTGCCGGCGCTGGTCACGATGGCGGCCAGCCTCCGCCTCCCGCTGAGTGCGCTCGCTGCGCCGCGCGGGCGCGAGATCACCACGGTGGAGGCGGTGGTAGATCGGTGGTGGCACCTCTGGGATGACCGGCTTTTCGTCGGGGCGGCGGGGGTGGGGTGAGGGTCAATACACCTCGATGACCATCCGACCGCGCGGGCCGAGAGAGCGCGGTCGGTTAATACATCGAACGATGTATTGTCCCCGGGTCCCCGGCGGGATGAAATTTCCGCATGAACCTTCCATCCCGACCGGCGACGGCAGGGCCCGGTTCGCCGATCCGGCTCATGACCGTCGATGACCATCCCATTTATCGCGGGGGGCTCGCCGCGCTCATTGCCGCCTATCCCGACCTCACACTGGTGACCGAAGCGGCCAACGGCCGGGAAGGGGTCGACCACTACCGCCAGTTCCGGCCTGACGTCACCCTGATGGACCTCAGCATGCCGGTCATGACCGGGGTCGAGGCGATCGCCACGATCATCGCCGAGTTTCCCGACGCCCGGATCATCGCGTTGACCACCTGGGACGGGGACACCGACATCCACCGCGCGCTGGAGGCAGGGGCCCGCGGCTATCTGCTGAAGGATGTCGTCAGCAACGAGGTTGCCGCCGCCATCCGCCAGGTGCATGCCGGTGGGCGGTCCATTCCCGTCGATGTGGCCGAGCGGATCGCCGCGTTCACGCCGCGGGTCGACCTGACCGGACGCGAGATCGAAGTGCTCACCCTCATGGCGAAAGGGCTGAGCAACAAGGAGATCGGCAGCACGATCGGACGGACCGAGGCCACCATCAAGGTGCACGTGATCCATATCCTCCGAAAACTCGACGCGGCGGACCGCACCGAGGCCGTGACCATCGGGCTGCAGCGCGGCATGATCCACCTGCCATAAGCACCCCATCATGCCAGCCCGGATCACTTTCCCGGGGTCGGGCTGGCGTCCGGCCATTGACCGCTCCATCCTTGAGCGAATCGCCGGCAGCATCCAGGTGTGACGTCGTGCCGGCACTCTCGACCGCGTGGTCGCCACGTCGCCCCCCGGACCGGCTGATGCTCGCCTTCGCTGCCGCCCTGCTGGCCATTGTTCCTGCGGCCGACTCCACGCCAATCCGCCCCATCCATCAGTTTGCCCACCAGACCTGGGTGGCCCGGGACGGTGCGCCCACTGGAATCCACGTGCTGGCGCAGACCGGCGATGGCTATCTGTGGCTGGGCACGGTCTCCGGCCTGGTTCGATTCGACGGGGTGCAATTCGTTCCGTTCCTGCCGCGAGGCAGCGACACCCTTCCCGCTGCAGGCGTCCGCGCCCTGATGGGAGGGCGGGACGGAACGTTGTGGATCGTGTGGGAGACTGGTGCGGTGAGTCACCTGGTGGACGGACGGCTGACCAGCTACGGCACCAGCGATGGACTTGCCCCGGTGTTTGGCCTGGCGGAATCAAGCCGGGGCGAACTGGTGGCAGGGACCGCGGTGGGGCTCGCTCGTCTGGCCGATGGCCGATGGCAGGATGTGAGGGCCGAGTGGGGATACCCGGGGACCGAAGCCAGGGCAGTGTGGTTCGACCGCAGCGATGCGCTCTGGGTGGAGACCGCGGACCGGGTGGTGTACCGGCCGTCGGGTGGCCCGCACTTCCTGGATCCCGGCTGGCGGCTGCGGCGCGTCGCCTACCAGGCCGACTTCGCGGAGGCGGAAGACGGCACCATCTGGATCGCGGAAATGGCCCGGTCGGCTCACACCCTCCGCCGAGTGGGCGACCCGACGCCGGTGACCGAGGTGAAGGTCGGGGCCTACAGTCTGCTGATCGACCGGAAGGGTTCGCTGTGGGTCGGATCGCGGGGCGACGGTCTGCGCCGGGTGCCGGAGCCGTCACGCATCCGGGGACGGGTAGTGGCCCAATTCGGTCCCGAAGCCGAGCAGTTCACCGAGGAAGATGGTCTGCTGTCGAACGTCATCTGGGACCTGCTGGAGGACCGCGAGGGGAATATCTGGGTTGCGTCCGACCGGGGGCTGGAACGCTTTCGGGAGGGCAGACTCGTGCCCTTCACCACCCGCGGTGGGCTCCGCCCCCGGGCAGTCTTCGCCAGCCGCGACAGCTCGGTGTGGATCGCGGCCTTCGCCACCCAGGAAATCACCCGGATCGGTCCGCGCGGCCGGGACGATGTGTACGAACCGCCCTGCTGGTGTTATCGGATGGCACAGGATCCGTCAGGGGATGTCTGGGCTTTCTCGGACACCTTCGTGGTGCGCTTCCATGGGTTGAAACCCACCAAAGTCCCTCTGGAGGGAGGCAGGCTCCTCGCCATCGACGCGATCGCGATCGACCCGTCGGGGACAGTCTGGATTGCCGACCAGGCCATGGGGCTGGTGCGGGTGCATGGCCATCGACTCGAGCCGGTCGCCTCAGCGAAACAGATCGGACGATTCGTCGCCCTCTTCAGCGATCGCCGTGGCCGCATCTGGGTTGGCTCAGCCGGCCAGGTGGTGCAGTACGATCACGGGAGCCTCACGGTATTCGGCGCCGCCGAAGGGGTGAAGGCCGGTCAGATCAGCGACATGTACCAGGATCGCGCCGGCACCATCTGGGCGGTGGGCGGTGGGGGGATCCATAAATTCGAAGACGGCAGGTTTCGGACGCTCTCCGAAGCTCAGGCGCTGCCGGGCCGGGGAGTCTTTGGGCTGACGGAAGACGACACCGGTGCCTGGTGGCTGGCGACCCGGGCCGGGCTGCTGCGCCTCGAGGCGGGTGAGCTGGAGCACGCCTTCGCCGATACCGCGCATGCGCTGCAGTATCGCACCTTCGACCGGCTCGATGGGCTCCCTGGCGCAATCGCCCTGACCAAGCTCCAGGTGCTGACGCGCAGCGCGGACGGCCGGATCTGGGTTGGCGCCGACGAAGGTGTCGCGTACCTCGATCCGCGCGACCTCCGTCCGAGAGAACTGCCGCTCGATGTGCTGCTGGAGGCGGTGCGCATCGATGGCCGGGAGCGGGCCGTGTCCGAGGTCGCGACCATTCCGGCAGGCAGCCATGGGCTCGAGATCGACTATACGACCACGGCCCTCTCCATTGCCGAACGGGTTCGGTTCCGCTATCGCCTTGAAGGGGTCGATCCGGGATGGAATGAGGTGGGCACCCGTCGCCGCGCGTACTACACCGACTTGCGTCCCGGGACTTACCATTTTCGGGTCAGCGCGAGCCGGGGCGACGGCCGCTGGAGCGAGGCTGGCGATAGCTGGTCGTTTCGAGTGCTGCCGGCATGGTACCAGACAACCTGGTTCCGGCTGGTGGTGGTGCTGGTGATCGGAGGCCTCGGCGGTCTGGTGGTCTCAATGGCACAGCGAGAACGGCATGCCCGATCCCAGGCCGAACTCCAGCGGCGGCATGAGGTCACCCTGGCCGAGCGAGCCCGCATCGCCCAGGACCTGCACGACACGCTCTTGCAGGGGTTTGCCGGCGTCACCCTGCAACTCAAGGCAGCCGAACTGGCGCTCCCCGAACAACCAGACGTGGCGGTGGAAACCATTTTGCGGGTCCAGCGGCTGGCGCAGGAGTCACTGCGCGAGGCCCGCGAGCGGGTGTGGGAAATGCACGAGCCTGCCGCAGGGGATACGGACCTGACAACAGTGCTCGAAACGATTGCCCGGGACCGGACGGTCGGGATGCCGATTGAAGTCGCCATCACCGCCTCGGGGACTCCACGGCGCCTGTCCTACCCGGTGGAAGATGCGGCGGTCCGGATAGGACGGGAGGCCATCATCAATGCGGTGCGTCACGCCGATGCCGGCCGGATAGAGATCCGCCTCGGCTTTCAGCCCGAAGTCCTCAGGCTCGAGATCGAGGACGATGGTTGCGGGTTCAGCGCGATGGCGGCCGACGAAGCCCGCAAGCGGGGACACTTCGGGCTGAGCGGCATCCGGGATCGAGCGGCACATCTGGGGGGCCGCTGCGAGTTCCGACCCCGACCGGGCGGGGGCACGATCGTCGCTCTCGCGTTGCCGCTCGCGGAGGTGGACCTCTCCTGAGATTCGCGAGAGCGGATTTCCCGATCCGCGCTCCTGGACTGATTGAAAATCGGAATCCCGCCGCGCCCTTCCCCCAATACATCTTTTGATGCACAGAAAGACTCCCCACCGGGAGGATTCGTCCACCGGTGCTGACTGGTACTGTTGGCCACGTCTCGGACAGGACTCTCAGAGTCCAGCAGACCGAGAGCGGGGACGCGGTTTCGCAACAAGTCACGTCAGCATCAAGGAGACTTATATGGGAACGATCACCACCAGGGACGGTACGGAGATTTACTACAAGGACTGGGGCCAGGGCCCGGTCGTCACCTTCTCGCATGGCTGGCCGTTGAATGCCGATGCCTGGGACGGCCAGATGATGTTTCTGGCTCAGCATGGGTTTCGGGCCATCGCGCACGACCGGCGCGGACATGGCCGTTCCAGCCAGAGCCCAACCGGCAACGAGATGAACACCTATGCCGATGACCTGGCGGAGTTGATCGCATCTCTCGATCTCACCGACATCAGCATGGTCGGTCACTCCACCGGTGGTGGCGAGGTGGCGCGCTATATCGGCCGCCATGGCACTGCCCGGGTCGCGAAAGCGGTCCTGATTGCCGCGGTGCCGCCGATCATGCTGAAGACCGCAGCCAATCCCGAAGGGCTGCCGATCGAGGTGTTCGATGGTCTGCGGGTCAGCCTCGCGGCGGATCGGGCGCAGTTCTATCACGATCTGGCCCAGATGTTCTATGGCGCCAATCGTCCGGGAGCGAAGGTGTCGCAGGGGCTGCTCGACCAGTTCTGGAACTGGAGCATGCAGGCGGGACTCCTCAATGCCTATGACTGCATCAAGGCGTTCTCCGAAACCGATTTCTCTGACGACCTCAAGCAGTTCGACGTGCCGACCCTGGTGCTCCACGGCGAGGACGACCAGATCGTTCCGGTGCATGACTCGGCCCGGAAATCGGCCCGGATGATCGAGGGGGCAACAGAGGTCTACTACCCTGGGGCCCCGCACGGTATCACCGCGACGCACCAGGACGATGTCAACGCCGAGCTGCTCCGGTTCCTCCGGAGCCCGGTCGAAGGGACCCGGCGGCGCGAGCGGATGACCGCGTCGCGGTCTGCCTGAATCTCACCTACAGCACGAGGGACCTACCCATGAAGATCGTCATTATCGGCGGCACAGGCCTGATCGGCTCCCAGGTCGTCAGCCAGCTGCGCGCACATGGCCACGAGGCAGTGGCGGCGGCGCCCGAGACTGGTGTCAACACGCTCACCGGTGAAGGACTGTCGCAGGCATTCGCCGGCGCAGATGTAGTGGTGGACGTTTCCAATTCCCCGTCGTTCGAGGATGCGGCGGTACTCAACTTCTTCCTGACCTCGACCCGCAACATCCTGGCGGCCGAAGCGACGGCCCGGGTGCGGCATCATGTGGCACTGTCGGTGGTGGGCACCGAACGGATTACCGAAAGCGGTTACCTCCGGGCCAAGGCGGCCCAGGAGCGGCTGATCCGGGAAGCGGGGATCCCATACTCGATCGTACATGCCACCCAGTTCTTCGAGTTCGTCCCCCGGATCGCCGATGAGCTGACGGTCGGGAATGAGGTCCGGGTCCCGCCGGTGCTGTTCCAGCCCATGGCGTCGGCGGATGTCGCGAAGGCGGTGGGCCGGACGGCGGTGGGCACCCCGGTGAATGGGATCGTGGAGATCGGGGGACCGCAGCAGTTCCGATTCGACGAGGTCATCCGGCGGGCACTCGTGGCGCGCAAGGATCCCCGTCAGGTCATCGCTGATCCCAAGGCGCGCTATTTCGGCGCCGCGCTGGAGGAGCACGCCCTGGTGCCGGGCGAAGGCGCCCAGCTGGGCGAAACCACGCTGGAGATGTATGTGAAGCAGAAGGCCGCGGCTGCCCGGCAGCCGGTGGCCGCGGGCCGCTGACCGGAGCGACGGCCATGCGCACTGACGATGATGTGTCGCAGGCTCGGCGCCAGTTTCTCTGGTCGACCGGCGCCACCGGGGCCGCGCTCCTGATCGGCCAGCGGATCTTCGCCGCCCCGCGGCACACCGGTTTCCGGGAGCCCGACGATCCTGTCACTCTGGCCCGTCGGGCGGCGCTGACCGACCCGATTGGGGTCGAGCCGCTGCGCGGGAAACTCCGTTGTATCACCGGCTGCGGTGGGAATATCGTCGCCTTGGCCGACGAGGACGGGGTGGTGCTGGTGGACAGCGGGATGATCGGTGATCGGGTCGACGCCGCGGTGGCGACTCTCACCCTGGCACCAATCCGGTACCTGATCAATACCCATTGGCATTTTGATCACACCGATGCCAACCCGTGGATGGCTGCCGAGGGGGCGACCATTGTCGCGCAGCAGAACACCCGTCGGCACTTGTCGCAATCGACCTACGTGGCGGATTACGACTTCACCTTTCCGCCGCTGCCTCCCGGGGGGCGCCCGGGTGTGGTGTTCGCCAAGGAGCACCGGCTTGCGGTCGGGCGCAGCACCATCGCGCTGCGGCACTATGGGTCGGCCCACACCGACGGTGATATCGCGGTCCGGTTCGAGGAGGAGAATGTCCTCCATGTCGGTGATACCTGGTGGAACGGCTTCTATCCGTTCATCGACTATTCGACCGGCGGTGGCATTGACGGGTTGATTGCAGCCGCGCGGTGGAATATCGCTGCGGCCACCCCGGAGACCGTGATTGTGCCGGGCCACGGACCGGTCGGGCATCTGGCGGAACTGTGGAACTACTACGAAATGCTGGTCACGGTACGCGACCGGGTGGCGTACCTGAAGCGTGAGGGACGTACCAGTGTTGAGGTAATAGCCGCGAGGCCTACCGCCTCGTTCGATGGTAGCTGGGGTCGTGGCCTCGTCAGCCCGGACTTTTTCACGCGATTGGTCTACCAGGGCGTTTGAGTCGGCGCCCGCACGGGGAAGGGGAGTGGCGTATGCGCATCTGGAATGGCTGGACGGCTGCACTGTTGCTGGTTGGGGCGCTGAGCCGACCGCTCGCTGCGCAGCGGTCAAAGGTGGACGTCCTGATGACCAAGGATCTCGCCGGTGCCAGCGGCAAGGAAACCGTCATGTTGATGGTTGAGTACCCGCCGGGTGCCACGGAGCCAGTGCATCGGCACAACGCGCAGGCGTTCGTCTACGTCCTGGAGGGGTCGCTGGTCATGCAGGTGAAGGGAGAGCGGGAGGTGACCCTCAAGCCGGGAGACACGTTCTACGAAGGGCTCGATGACGTGCACCTGGTGGGCCGCAACGCGAGCAAGACCGACCGGGCCCGGTTCGTGGTGTTCCTGGTGAAGACCAAAGGGGCTCCAGTCGTCGTGCCGGTTCCGTGACCGGATGAATGGTGGCAGGCGCCCGCGACGCGAGCAGGAGAGGTCGGCCCGGACGCCGCTGTTGCAGGGCGGCGTCCCGCTCCGTGTTCAAACGGCCGGGCCGCGAGGAACCGTTGGAGATGGGGGAGGTAAGGCTTCCTTTGGCGTACTCGGTGGATCCAGCGCCAATGAGGTCAAGTATCGGAAGGGCGCGGGCAGTGTCGAACACCTCGACGGCGGACGTGTGCCTCAAGCGGACCGGCAGGTCCGGGCAGTGCCTGGCGCTGAGTGCGCTCGCCGCACCACGCGGGCGGGGAGTCACCACCGTCGAAGTGGTGGTAGATCGGTGGTGGCACCTCTGGGATGACCGGCTTTTCGTCGGGGCGGCGGGGGTGGGGTGACAGTCCTGGTCGGGCCAATCGTGCTGCGAATGGCGCGCCTTCCCACAACTGGCCGGTATTGAGTCCTATCCCTTCGCGGTGCATGCGCCGGTTATCCATCTCAACCTCATGAGCGATATGGACCGGTCCCGCCAATGGTTACCGTTCGCTTCGGCGCGCGGTTGTCTCTGATGATCCCGCGCGAACCGGCAGCTGACGTCCCACGAATCGTGAGGGCAGCCCCATGGAGGAGCCGAGCGAATCGCGGGTCAGCGGGCAGTGTGCAGGTCACCCGCATCTGTAAGGAGTACCACCGTGCTGGCCAGTACCAAGGAAATGACAGGCTTCAAACTGGGTGCCCGCGATGGGGACATCGGCAGCGTCAAGGAGTTTTACTTCGATGACGAGCGCTGGGCGATTCGATATCTGGTTGCCGAAACCGGGCACTGGCTTACGGGCCGGCAGGTCCTGCTCTCACCCTACGCCCTGACTGGTGTGACCACGCGGGACCGCCACATTGCCGTCGATTTGAGCCGGAAGCAGATTGAGGACAGTCCGTCGCTGGACACCGACAAACCGGTGTCCCGCCAATTCGAGAACGCCTACTACGGGTTCTTTGGGTGGCCGGCATATTGGGGTGGCCCGTACCTGTGGGGGCCTACCCGGTGATCGCACGTGACAGCGCCCGGTGGAGCGTTCCCGCACCCGAAGCGCACGCCTGGGATCCGCACCTGCGCAGCACGCGCGACGTGATCGGGCATCACATCCAGTCCACGGACGGCATGATCGGTCACGTGGAAGATTTCATCGTCGACGATCAGACCTGGGCGATTCGGTACCTGGTCATCGATACCCAGAACTGGTGGCCCGGGAAGCGGGTCGTGGTCTCGCCGCAGTGGATCGATCGGGTCAGCTGGGACGACTCCACCGTCTACGTCAACCTGGCCGGGGACGCCATCAAGGAGGCCCCGAAGTACACCGACGTGGGGCTGCTGACGCGCGAGTACGAAGGTCAACTGCACCAGCATTACAATCGCCCGGGCTACTGGGTTGGAGACCCGGAGGGGATCCACCAATCGGGGTGAGGCCCGCCCGAGGGCGCTACTATTCGTGGAGGGGGCGCCCACGCCGTGATGGCGCTGCCCTCCTCGTCTTGCATGCGCTCGCCCACCGGTCGGCCCGTATCGCCGCGTGACCAGCGGGGTCTCGACCGGCCATCACCGGAATAATCGTGGAGAACCTCAGGCGATTCTGGAGTACGCTTCGGCGAAGCTTCTGGTTTGTGCCGTCGCTGATTGTCGCGTTCAGCATCGGGCTGGCGGTGGCCTGCATCAGCTTCGACGAGTCCGGGCCAGGGGAATGGATGGCCAGATGGCCCCATCTGTTTGGGGCGGGCGCGGCAGGGGCCCGGGGGATGCTGTCCACCATTGCCGGCTCGATGATGACCGTGGTGGGGGTCACCTTCTCGATGACCCTGGTGACGCTCTCACTGGCGTCGAGCCAATACACCTCGCGCATCCTCCGCAACTTCATGGGCGACCGGATTACCCAGGTCGTGCTCGGCATCTTCGCCGGCATTTTCAGCTACTGCCTGATTGTGCTGCGCACGATCCGCGGCGGGGATGAAGGCTTCATTCCCTCCCTGGCGGTGTCGCTGGCCGTGGTGCTGGCCATCGGGGGGATCGGGGTCCTGATTCTCTTCATTCACCACATCGCCTCGTCGATCCAGGCGTCGAATATCATCGCGACGGTGGCCGGCGAAACGCTCGAGGCGCTCGACCGGCACTTCCCCGAGTCCCGGGAGCCGGGGCCGGTGGACGACGCCGTGGAACAGGGATCGCTGCCGCTGGTGCGCGGCGAGTGGCGGGCCATTCCGGCGCCGCGGAACGGGTACATCCAGAGCGTGAGTCGTGAGATGCTCCTGCGCCTGGCGGCCGAACGCGACACCGCGGTCCGCATGGAGCGCGGGGTTGGAGCATTCATCATCCGCGGGACACCCCTCGTCTCGGTGGCCCTCGCGGAACCCGCCACGGAGGCGACGCACACCGCCTTCCAGTCGGCCTTTGGCATTGGTCGCCATCGGACGGTCGAACAGGATGTGTCGTACGGGATCCGTCAGATTGTCGACATGGCTCTGCACGCGCTCTCGCCCGGGGTCAATGATACGACCACGGCGGTGATGTGCGTCGACTACCTGAGCGCGATCCTGGGCCGGCTGGCGCCCCGGCCGATCCCGTCCCTGTACCACCGGGTCGACGGGGTATTGCGGGTCATCGCGATCGGGCCAACGTTCAACACCCTGGTGGCCGAGTCGTTCGAAGAGATCCGGGGCAGCGCCAGCGGGAATCTGGCCATCATGCTGCGGATGGTAGGTGCCCTGGAGACCGTGGCCAGCCTCACGACATCCCCGCGCCGTCGACGTGTCCTGCAGGAGACAGTCGAAGGCATCGCGGAACTCGCCGAGCGGACCATCGCCTCACCCCAGGATCGCGCGCGCTTCGAGCGTTGTCTTACGCAGGCGCGCGACGCGATCTGAACCTTTCAACTCGTGGCGGACTCGTGGCGTAACGAAGTGGCGGGCTTTACGGCGCTACCTGCGGCCGACTCAGTGGATGAACGGAAAGCTGGGGCTGCGCGGGGCTTCATAGGCGTGCAGATAGGTGATCGTATACGGCCCGTTGAAGGTCACCCGGATCCGGGTGCGGCCGCGGGCCACGGTGAAGTGCGGTGCGCCGGCCGGCGCGGTGCCGGTATCACCCGGGGCGAGCGCCCGGGTCCGTGCCGGGTCCAGCTGATCGCCGACGCGACGCGCCGGAGCGATGGCTGGCGCGCCCGGCCGACACTTGCCACTTTGCGGTGTCTTCTCCAGCGGGTCCAGCGTGTCTCTCAGTAAACCAGTCCAGTGCTGCCGCTCGGCGCCGGCCGTGCACCCGGCGGTGCCCCGGCCAGTTCGCCGCAGGTCCCCATGACCCGTCCTTCGGATTACATCCACGATCCCCGCCGTAACAAGGGGACGGCCTTCACCGAGGCCGAACGGGACGCGCTGGGGCTGCGCGGGCTGCTGCCGCCCCGGGTGGTCACCCCGGCGGAACAGGAGGCGCGGATCCTGGAGAATTTCCGCAGCAAGTCGTCTCCCCTGGAGCAGTACATCTATCTGATCAGTCTGCAGGACCGGAACGAGCACCTCTTTTACCGGGTGCTGATCGACCACATCGAAGAGATGTTGCCGATCGTCTACACTCCGACGGTTGGCGAAGCCTGCCGTCAGTTTGGCCACATCTTCCGCCGCCCACGCGGACTGTATCTCTCACCCGAGGATCGGGGCCGGGTGCAGACCATCCTGCGCCACTGGCCCGAGCCGGAGGTGGGCATCATCGTCGTCACCGATGGCGAGCGGATCCTGGGCCTGGGCGATCTCGGCGCCAACGGGATGGGGATTCCCATCGGCAAACTGTCGCTCTACACCGCCTGTGCGGGGGTAGATCCCGGGCTGTGCCTGCCAATCACCCTCGACACCGGTACTGACCGGGACGAACTGCGCCTCGATTCTCTCTACCTGGGTCGCCCCGTGCCCCGGACCCGGGGCGCCGCGTACGATGAACTGGTGGAGGAGATGGTCATGGGCGTGCAGCAGGTGTTCCCCGGCGCCCTGATCCAGTTCGAGGATTTTGCCACGGCCAACGCGCTCCGGCTGCTGGAGCGGTACCGCGACCGGGTCTGCTGCTTCAACGACGATGTCCAGGGCACCGCCGCCGTGAGCCTGGCGGCACTGCTGTCAGCCTGCCGGATTACCGGGCTTCCACTGGCCGCTCAGCGGGTGGTCTTCCTCGGTGCGGGATCAGCGGCGAGCGGCATTGCCGGTTTGATGACGGCGGCGCTGGTGGAAGCGGGTCTCTCGCCCGACGAGGCCCGCGGCCGGATCGCCCTGGTGGACCGCCAGGGCCTGGTAACCCGCGATGAACCGGGGCTCAGTCCGTACATGCGGCCCTATGCCCATGCGGGACCGCCGCTGCCCGATCTCCTCACTGTGGTCGAGGCGCTGCGCCCGACGGTTCTCGTCGGGGTGTCGGGGCAGGGCGGTGGATTCACCGAACCGGTGATCCGGGCCATGAGCCGGATCAACGTGCGCCCGATCATCCTGGCGCTCTCCAACCCCACGTCGCATTCCGAGTGTACCGCTGCGGAGGCCTACGGCTGGTCCGAAGGACGCGCGATCTTCGCGGGTGGCAGTCCCTTCCCGCCGGTCATGATCGATGGGCATAGACGCACGCCGAGTCAGTCGAATAATGTGTACATCTTCCCGGGTGTCGGGCTGGGCGTCATGCTGGCGGGGGCACGCCGGGTGACCGAGGCCATGTTCCGCGCCGCTGCCCGCACCCTGGCCTCCCTGGTGTCGGACCAGGCGCTGGCCGACGGCGCCCTCTTCCCCACGCTGGGACGTATCCGGGCGGTCTCCGCGGCCATCGCGCTGCAGGTGATCCGCGTGGCGCAGCGTGACGGGTTGGCCACCCGCCCGCTGCCGGCGTCCCTGGAGGAGCTGGTGGCCAGCAGCATGTATGACGCACGTTATCCCGAGTACGGGTGATCGACTCCCGCCGGCCTGGGACGGCGAAGCCACCGCGACTCCCGATACGGAAGAGCCCCGCAATTTCTTGCGGGGCCTTCTGGTAATACAGTGGGCGATGAGGGGCTCGAACCCCCGACCTCTCGCATGTGAGGCGAGCGCTCTAACCGGCTGAGCTAATCGCCCGTTGTTCGACGGGCCGAAAACCTACCTACGGCGGGGTGGGGCGGGCAAGGGCATAGAAGCAGGTGAGAAAAGCGGGTGAGAAAAGCGGGTGAGAAAAGCGGGTGAGAAAAGCAGGTGAGAGAAGCGGGTGAGAAAAAGAAGGAGAGAGGAGAAAAGCAGGTGAGAAAGAGAGCAGGTGAGAAAAAGCAGGTGAGAAAAGCAGGTGAGAAAAGCGGGTGAGGGCTTTCACCTGCTGTTCTCACCCGCTTCTTTCACCTGCTGCTCTCACCCGCTTCTTTCACCCGCTGTTCTCACCCGCTTCTTTCACCTGCTGTTCTCACCCGCCGTCCTCACCTCTTCCGGACTCACCGTCGCGACCCCCGCCTTGGTCACCTCAACCCCGGCCGCCAGGTTGGCGAGTTCGGCCGCTTCGACCGGGGTGGCGCCAGCCGCCAGCGCGGTGCCGGCCCAGGCGGTCACGGTGTCGCCCGCGCCCGAGACGTCAAACACTTCCTGCGCGGTGCTTTCAATAAAGTGGGGCGGAATCGCGCGGTCCCGGGCGATCAGGGCCATGCCGCCAGCGCCCAGGGTCAACAGGAGATGCTCGACCTCGAGGCGTTCTGCCACCTGGGTGAGCTCTGTCGTCGATCCGAGATCGATGCCGGGGATCGCGTTGGCCAGCTCCCGGCGATTGGGCTTGAACAGCGTCGCCCCGCCGAAGGCGAAGAAGGACCGGAACTTGGGGTCGACCACGGTGGGCACCCGTCGGGCCTTTGCGGCCGCCATCGCCTCGTGGATTAACGTCTGGCCCAGGGCGCCCTTGTCGTAATCCTCCAGGAGAACGGCATCCGCCACCCCGATGGCGCCGAGGGCCAGCGTGCTGAGCCGGCCCAGGTCCTTCTCCTCGAGGGGCGAATCATCCTCTTCATCGATCCGGACTACCTGCTGCCCCCGGGCGAGGACCCGGGTCTTGCAGGTCGTCGGCCGAGTGCTCACCGTGAGCAGGTACCGATCGTCGAGGCCCATGGCCTGCATCGCGTGGCGCAGCGCCGCCCCGTCGCGGTCGTCACCCACGACGCCGACCAGCAGCGCCTCCGCCCCCAGCGCCGCGACGTTGGCGGCGACGTTTGCCGCGCCGCCCAGGGCCATCTTCCTTCCGGTGACGCTGACGACCGGCACCGGCGCTTCGGGGGAAATCCGTTCGGTATCCCCGACGAGGTAGCGATCCAGCATGACATCGCCGATGACGGCGATCCGGCGCCCGCGCATCTGCTGCAGCAGGTCGGCAAGCCGGGGATGGGGCAGGGCAGAGGTGGCCATATATATGGAGAAGGGTCGAAGGTCAGGCGGCGAGGGTCAAGGGTACCCCGACCCCGCTATCTTCTCCCGGGTAATGGCACCGACCGGTCCTGCACTTTCTCGGTCATGCCAGCGTCACCCCGGAACCCTCCGCCCATCGGCAAAGGTGTAGCATCATGGCGAAGCAGCACCTGCTCGACCCCACCACCCTGAGTCTGGTCCGCTTCGCGGCGGCCATCGGCCAGGGCTACGAACCGGATTTGCGCGAACGGGCGACCGCCTGCCGCGCAGCCGAGGTGCCAAATCTGTGGGTCGAGGAGCTGCTGCTCCAGTCGCTGCTGATGGTGGGCTATCCACGCACCCTGGTGGCGTTCTCCATCTGGCGGAAGGTGAGCCGGGTGGAGGCACCGGAGACCGATCCCGAGTCGGACTACAGCCACGTCGACGAGTGGACCGCGCGCGGCACGGAAACCTGCAGCACGGTGTATGGGGCCAATTTCCGAAAGCTGCGGCGGAATGTCCGGGACCTGCATCCCGCACTCGATACCTGGATGCTCACCGAGGGGTACGGCCGCACGATGTCCCGGCCGGGGCTGGACCTGCTGCGCCGCGAACTCTGCATTATCGCGCAGACGGCGGTCATGGAAACTCCTCGGCAGCTGCTGTCGCACCTGCGCGGCGCCCTGAACGCCGGCGCCACCTTTGACCAGGTGGACGGGGTGCTGGCGGTGGTGAATCCGCTGCTGTCGTACGACCAGTGGAAACGGGTGAAGGAAATGTGGACCGGCGTCCGCGATGGATGGGAGCCGGAAGAATGAATTTCTCCAACTGGGTCATGCATGTTCGTTGATCGTGTTGCCATTCGGGTGACCGCCGGCCCCGGTGGGTCGGGCGCGATGTCGCTGGCCCGCAGGAAATATCAGGCCAAGGGTGGCCCGGACGGTGGGGACGGTGGCCACGGGGGGTCGGTCTATCTCCGGGCGGACGGCAACCTGTCGACCCTGCTCGACTATCGCTACAAGACGATCTGGACCGCGCAGCGCGGCCTGCACGGCAAGGGAAAGAACATGACGGGGCGCTCGGGCGAAGACCTCTACATGCCCGTCCCGCCTGGCACCGTGGTCTCCGATGCCGACGGCAATCCGATCGGCGAACTGCTCACGGCCGGCGATGAACTCCGGGTGGCGCGCGGTGGACGCGGGGGCCGAGGCAACGCCAAGTTCGCCACCTCCACGCACCAGACGCCGCGCGAATGGGAGCCGGGCGAGGAAGGGGAGGATCGCGAGATCACCCTGACCCTCAAACTGATCGCCGATGTCGGCCTGGTCGGTGAGCCCAATGCCGGGAAGAGCACGCTGCTGTCGGTGATCTCCGCCGCGCGCCCCAAGATCGCCGACTATCCGTTCACCACCCTCGAGCCTAACCTCGGTGTGGTGGGGATGTCGGACGGCCGTACGCTGGTCGTCGCCGATATTCCCGGCATCATCGAAGGTGCGCACGAAGGGAAGGGGCTCGGACTGCGCTTCCTGCAGCACGTGGAACGGACCCGGGTGCTGGCCTTCCTGATTCCGCTCGATGCCCCCGATCCCCAGGCGACCTACGACCAGCTACGGCACGAGATCGAGGCGTACAGCGAGGCGCTGTACGCCAAGCCGCACCTGGTGCTGTTATCCAAGCGCGATCTGCTCCCCGCCGATGCCGAGGTTCCCCTGCTCGATACCCCCGGCTCGCACCGCACGATCGAAATTTCATCGGTCGCGGGCGCCGGACTCGATGGCCTGAAGGAACTGTTGTGGACCTCGGTCGTCGCTGCGAAGGAGGACGAAGCCGCCGCACGTGCCGCCGAAGGCACTGAGGACGACGAGGAATGGATGTAGAGGACGAACGCGCCGCCTGGGTGGCGCTCGCGCTGGTCCCCGGTATCGGGGCCGCCCGATTCGACGCTCTCCTCCAGCAGACTGGTACACCACTCGGCGCCCTCTCGGCGCCGTTTGAGTTTTTGTGCACCATCCGCGGGATCTCGCGCGCCGGGGCAACCGCCATCCATCGGGCCTCCGTGGCCGACGGACGGGTGGTGCTCGATCGGCTGGCGGCGCTCGGGGGAAGCGTCCTCCTCCCCCCCGATCCCGATTTCCCGGAGGTACTCCGCCAGATCCCGGACAGCCCCACCGCACTCTTCACCTACGGCAATCGCGCCCTCCTTCCGCTGCCCGCCGTGGCGATGGTTGGGAGCCGGGATCATTCCACCTATGGTGGGGAGGTCTGCCGGGACATGGCGACCGGTGCCGCTGCCGCCGGCCTGGTCGTGATCAGCGGCATGGCCCGTGGACTCGACGCGATTGCCCACACCGCCGCCCTCGACGCCAACGGCGGTACCATCGGAGTCCTCGGCAACGGGCTCGGCGTGATCTATCCCGCCGCGAATCGGGCCCTCTATGAGCGGGTCGCCGCCCACGGCCTGCTGCTAACCGAATTTCCACCCGGTGAGCGACCCCGGGTGGGATACTTCCCCCGCCGCAACCGCTTGATCAGCGCCCTGGCTCGGGTGACGGTGGTGCTGGAGGCCGCCGCGGGAAGTGGGACGCTCATCACGGTGGGGACGGCGCTCTCCCAGGGCAAGGATGTCATGGCGGTGCCCGGCCCCATTACGAGCCCTACTTCGGTCGGCACCAACCGACTGATTCGGGACGGGGCCGAACCGCTACTGGAAGTGGGCGACCTCCTGGCCCACTACCCTGAGGTTGGGCCTGCGCGGCCGCCGAAAGCCGCAGCTGCTGCCTCGCCAACGCTGCTGCCAGAGCCGCCCGCTGATCTTGATCCCTCGGAGCGCCGGCTCTTCGATCAGCTCCTGGCCGGTGCCTGTGACATGGACGACCTGATCCGCTCCACCGCCCTGCCGACGCCACTGGCCCTGGTCGCGCTCAGTGCGCTCGAACTGCGCGGTCTGGTCCGGCAACATCGTGGCCTGATCGAGTTCATTCCCCTTACCTCGGTGTAAGGGGCCGGCCGCGTCTCGGGGTCGAGATCGTATTCAACGCAGAGGCGCAGAGGAACAATTGAGGCTTCGCAGAGGGCTCCGTGTAAGGATGATCTGGGAAGCCTACCTCATGAAAAAATATTTGAGGTATGCGAACCCGAACCCCCGTGTAGGCAGTGTTTTCCCCAGCAGTAGCTCGGGGTCGAGATCGTATTCAACGCAGAGGCGCAGAGGAACAATTGAGGCTTCGCAGAGGGCTCCGTGTAAGGATGATCTGGGAAGCCTACCTCATGAAAAAATATTTGAGGTATGCGAACCCGAACCCCCGTGTAGGCAGTGTTTTCCCCAGCAGTAGCTCGGGGTTGAGATCGTATTCAACGCAGAGGCACAGAGGAACAATTGAGGATTCGCAGAGGGCTCCGTGTAAGGATGATCTGGGAGGCCTACCTCATGAAAAAATATTTGAGGTATGCGAACCTCGGACTATTTCTGAGGTAGGCTGTCCGAATTGAGGACTGAGAAGGGGCTGGGGTTCGCACCCCCAAAAAGCATGTGATCAAAGGTGCGCTCCCCCTGGCCCTTGCCGCCGAAACCTCTGCGAATCCTCAACCGTTCCTCTGCGCCTCTGCGTTGAATACGATCTCGACCCCGAGATGCGGCCGGAGACTGGGCGACTCAAAATGACATGAGAATCAGGCGGGGGTTTCGCACACCCAAAATAGCTTATGACTAAGGTGCGTTCCCCCGCTGGCCGTTGCGGCCGAAACCTCTGCGAATCCTCAACTATTCCTCCGTGTCTCTGCGCTGAAAGCGGACTCTGCCCAACCCGGAGGTCGGGGTCGTAGCCGGTGGCCCAAGCACGACGCAGGGGCTAAATTCCTGAACCCAGACCATGACAACCTCCCCCACCTGCGCCCGCTGCGGCGAATCTGTCACACCCGGTGCCCGCTTCTGCATGAAGTGCGGCTCGGACGTGTCCGGTGAACAGGGGGGTGCCTCCACCGCGATGATGGAGCCGGCGATCGACGAGAACGCGATCGCGCTGGAGCTGCTCAAGAAAGCTACCATCGGCGATTACGAGATCCTGCGGGAACTCGGGCGCGGCGGGATGGCGGCGGTCTACCTGGCCCACGATATCGCCCTGGATCGCAAGGTCGCCATCAAGGTCATGTCGCCCGCCCTGATGCTCATGGGCGAGGGGATGTCGGAGCGGTTCAAGCGTGAGGCCCGGACCGCGGCCAATCTGAGTCACCCCAACATCATTCCGATCTATGCGGTGAAGAGCAGCGGCAAGTCGCTGTTCTTCGTCATGAAGTTCATTCCCGGCCGCTCCCTCGAGTCCCTCATCAAGGACCTCGGGCCGATGCCGTTCCCGCTGGTGCGCGCGCTGCTGCAGCAGATTGGCAGCGCCCTGGGATACGCCCACCGTAACGGGATCGTGCACCGCGATGTGAAGCCGGCCAACATCATGATCGACGAGGAAGGGTGGGCCTTCGTCACCGACTTCGGGATCGCCAAGGCGGCCGAAAACCGCGGCTTGACCATGACCGGCGTCGCGGTGGGCACACCGTCGTACATGAGTCCCGAGCAATGCGCCGCCAAGGAGATCACCGGCGCGTCGGACCAGTACTCCCTTGGTGTTGTCGCCTACGAGATGCTCACCGGCCAGCAGCCGTTCGAAGGCGATTCCGCGATGGCGATCATGTTCGCCCACTTCCACGAGGCGCCCAAGTCGGTTGGCGACCGCCGCCCGGACTGCCCGCCGGACCTGGCCGCGGCGGTCATGCGGATGCTGGAGAAGGCACCCGACAAGCGCTGGCCCACCACCGAAGAGGCGCTCGTCGCGCTCGGCGCACAGCCCCTGGCGCATGAGGATCCGACCCGGCTGGAGCTGGTGCAGATGGTGCGCGCCAAATCGAATCGGGAGATCCTCGACTCGATCACCCCGCCGCCGACCAGTCCGGTGCCCCCGGCCAGGACCCGGGCCGTGGCGGACGCGGCGACCACCCCGATTCCCGCGGCGCGGGTCGTCGGCGTCAACATCACCCCTGGCACTGCCCAGCTCCATCCTGGTCAGACGGTGCAGCTCGTCGCGAAGCCACAGATCGCCGGGGGCACCGAGGTCGGCAGTACCGCGGTCTGGAGTTCCGACACTCCTGCCTCCGCCACGGTCAGTGAGACGGGGCTGGTCACTGCGGTGAGCGTTGGTGCGGTGACGATCACGGCGCGAGTCGATGAGGCTCGTGGCACGGCGGTCATCTCGGTCAAGCCATTCCCGGTGGCGAGCGTCCGCGTCGAGCCGGCGACGGCCTCCCTGGTGGAAGGCCAGAGGGTGCAGCTCGTGGCGTCCACCGCGGATGCCACCGGCCAGACGCTGACCGGCCGGTCGGTCGTATGGAGTTCGGCCCTCGACGCCATCGCGACCGTCTCTCCAACCGGCCTGGTCACGGCCCATAAGGCGGGCGCGGTGGAGGTCACCGCGTCCAGTGAGGGGATCAAGGCCACCGCTCGATTGCAGGTCGCGCCGCCCCCGGTCGCCAGCATCACGCTGACCCCGACCGAGCGGAAGCTGATTACCGGCGACAGCGGCGCCCTCACGGCCACCCTGCTTTCGGCCGATGGGAAGCCACTCAGCGACCGGCCGCTCACCTGGACCAGCAGCGCGCCGGCTGTGGCAGCGGTGTCGCCCCGCGGCATCGTGAGTGGACTGAGCGCGGGCTCGGCCGAGATTCTGGTCCGTTGCGAAGGCCAGGAAGCGCGGGCCCGGGTGACCGTGGCCCCGGTCCCCGTCGCCTCGGTGACCATCGCCCAGCCATCCCCGGTTACGCAGGGGAGCGAACTGCAGTTGCAGGCCGTGATCAAGGACGCCCGCGGCAACCTGTTGACCGGTCGGGCCATCGCCTGGACCGCCGCCCCCGCCGAGCTCGGGACGATCACACCCGCCGGTCTCTTCAAGGCGCTGAAAGCTGGCGCCGCCCGTGTCACGGCGGAATGTGAGACCAGGAGCTGGACCGTCGCGGTCACGGTCGTGCCGGTGCCGCAGTCCGAGGTGAAGACGGCGGAGATCCCCAGGCCAAAGCGCCCAGCCGCGTACCCGCGACCGAGCCCCCGCAGGAGCCCGTTAGGGCCGAGCCGCGACCGAGTCCCCTTGGGAGCCCGGAGGGCGACCCAGGACGAGCGAGTCCTTCAGGGCCGAGCCGCCGAGCCGCGACTGAGTCCCCTCGGGAGCCCGAAGGGCGACCCGGGGCGAGGGAGTCCTTCAGGGCCGAGCCGCAACCGAGCCGCTCAACCGGCAAGCTCATCGGCGCCGCCGTGGTCCTGCTGCTCCTCGCGGGTGCGGGATATGTCCTCTCGCAACGGAACGCCGCAACGCCCAGCGCGACGGCACCGGACAGCACTCGCGTCGATCTGCCGACCGGTCCGGCCGCGGTCGCCTCGCTTGAGATCCAGGGTGAGACCACGCCGGTGGCCATTGGTCGTACCCGTCAGCTCGCTGTGGTCCTCAGGGATGCCGGTGGGGCAGAGCTTACCGGCCGTCAGACGGTGTGGCAGTCGTCCGATCCCGCGGTCGCGAGTGTCTCGGCCAACGGAGCTGTGACCGGCGCCCGGGGTGGCGCGGTCACCATCACCGCGAGCAGCGAAGGCCAGACCGACGAATTCGGGTTGACGGTGGAAGCAGCAGCCGAGGATACGCCGGCCGCCGTGGCGGTGGTCGCCATTGATGGTGGTACCGCGAAGCCGGTCGAGGTCGGCGGCACGCTGCAGCTCTCGGCCCGGGTCCGGGACGCCAAAGGGGCGAGCCTCGCCGACCGCACGGTCGTGTGGGCCAGTGATGATCCGCGGATCGCGCAGGTGTCGTCCACCGGTGAGGTGCGGGCGATCGGCGCCGGGCAGACCACCATCTCCGCGAGCAGCGAAGGGAAGAGTGCCGAGACCCGATTGACCGTCAAGGCACCTCCAGCACCGCCACCGGTGGTCGTCGTGGTCCCCGATCCGAAGCCGGTCGAATCGAAGCCGGTCGAACCAAAGCCGGCTGAGGGGGTGCCTGAACCGGTTGTCGCGGTGAGCGCCGTGACGCTTTCCCCCCTCAGCCGGACGCTCAAGGTGGGCGAGACCACCACCTGGTCGGCGGCGGCCCGCGACCCGCGGGGGCGCGAACTGGCGGGTCGGACCATCACCTGGAACTCGAGCACACCACAGGTTGCGACCGTCAGCCCGACTGGCCTCATCACTGGCGTCGCCGGCGGCACCGCCGAGATCCGGGCCGAGTCGGAGGGCAAATCGGCCAGCGCATCGGTGACGGTGACGGCGCCACCGGTGGTGGTGGTACCCCCGCCGGTGGTGCCAGCTCCCGCGCCCACCGCCGCCAGTGCGAACGCGCGGCTACCCCGCCGTGGGACCGAGGTCGGCGGTGCGCTGGGCTGTGGGATCGCGACCGGTGGTGTGGTCTGCTGGGGTGCGGGGTTCGATGGCCTGACTTTGATTGAAGGCACCGCTGGCGCGACCGGCCTGACGGTGGGCACCGCGCACGCCTGCGCCCTGCAGAATGGCCGAGCCGTCTGCTGGGGTGATAACAAGCAGAGTCAGTTGGGGGGTGCCAGCGGCGGCAGTGCCGGCGCACCGGTGCCAGTGTCCGGCGATCTGAGCTTCAGCGCCATCTCCGCCGGTGCCAACCACACCTGCGGGGTGGCCGGGACCAAGATCTACTGCTGGGGGCGGGGTCGCGAGGGCCAACTGGGCGAAGCGAGCACCAGTGACCGGAAGAAGCCGGTACAGGTGAAGAGCGGGAATGCCTTCAGCTCAGTCGATGCGGGCGGCAATCACACCTGTGCCCTGACCACTGCGGGAAAGGCCTGGTGCTGGGGTGACGGCTTCTCCGGCCAGCTCGGCTTCGGTGGTCAGGACAATCAGGCGGAGCCGATCGACGTCTCCGGGAACATTGCGTTCAGCCGCCTCGCATCGGGCGACAAATTCAGCTGCGGGATCACCGGGGCGGGAAAGGCGTACTGCTGGGGCGGGAATGACGCCGGGCAGCTTGGCGACGGGTCAAAGTCCGATCGCACGCAGCCCCAGGCAGTGGCGGGTGGCATCAGCTTCAGTGCGATTGTCGCCGGTGCCGACCACGCCTGCGGCTTGGCCGGGAGCGAGGTCTACTGCTGGGGCGAAAACAAGTACGGCCAGATCGGCGACGGCACCAAGACCGATCGCAACAAGCCGACGGCCGTCTCCACCCCCTTCACCTTTGCCACTGTCTCGGCCGGCGACGGCTTCACCTGCGGTGTGACCCGGAGCGGAGAAACCGCCTGCTGGGGCCGGAACGACAAGGGGCAGCTGGGCGATGGCAGCACCACCAACCGTGGCGTGCCGGGCGCGATTCGTTGAGGCGTGGCGGGGACCCGTTCCCCTTCCCTGTTCCCAGTTCCCCGCAACCCTCGACTCCTACTCCTTCGCCGGCACCGATCGCACGTAGGTCCACAGCGCATGGGTCTCCTCGTCCGTCATTCCCTGGTAGCGTTCCCACGGCATGAAAGGATTGAGGGTCGTCCCGTCCGGCCGCTTCCCTTCTCGAATCGCCCGCACGAAATCCGCTTCTGACCAGCTCCCGATACCCGCCGGCGTGATATTTCTTGCGGGCGGCATTTCGGGCGGTTCTCCCCGGACGTGCCCTCCCGACAGGTTGGGGTTATGGCACGCGGGGCAACCGCTGATTTCCGCCAGGTAACGCCCCTGCTCGATAAGATCAGTCCCCGGTTGCGCCACCGGGGTGTGGCCCACCACTCGGGGCGCGATCTGCACCTCCAGCTTGCCCGCGACCAGCAATGCGCGGCCAATCGGACCGACCGCCGTTGGCGTCGGTGCATGATCCACTGGAGGCAGCTGGTTCAGGTAGGCCACGAGGTCGGCGAAGTCGGCGTCACTCAAGTGCTGATACACGTCGCTCGGCATCACCATCAGGCTGCTGCTGTCCCGCCGCAGGCCATGACGAATGGCCCGATCCCAGTCGGTAGCGCTCATCGACCCACCGACACCCCCGCGCCCCCGGGTCAGGTTCGGTGGGGACATGATGAACACCGGATTGGGTGTGCTCTCCCGTCCCCCCGCCGCATCCACCCCGTGGCAGTGTGCGCATGCCGCAGTGGCGAGAAACAGGTGCTCGCCTCGGGCCACCGCTGCACTGTCGCTGGGGATGGCCAGCACGGTTTCCGCTGCGAGGGGATACCGCTGATGGAGCTGCTGCTCGCTCCGCCAGAATACGAATCCGGAGAGGACCAGGATCAGTGCCAGGAATACCAGGAGGATCTTGCCGAGGACACGCAGGGGATGCGACATGTGGTCCGATCGGGGCGGGAAGGGGGCCTGCGAATACCGGCCCGGAACCAGGCGATCCCGGGCCGGTAGAGGAGCGGCGGGCGGCGGTCAGTGACTCAGGGCGATCGGAATGCCCACGGAGACCAGGACGTCGGACTGGAACTGGCTGTCCGAATTGCCGGCCGAGAAGGAATAGAGGTACGTCTCCGCCGTCAGGTTGAGGCGGAACCGCGGCGTGACATTGGCGCGGATGCCCAGGCCGACCACGCCCCCGAAGTCGGTCTTGTCACCGCTGTCGACCCCGTCCCAGGCATCGCCGCCTCGGGTGATGATCGCCGGTCCGGCCAGCAGGAACAGGTTGCTGCGCGCCGGGGAGATCACCGCGCGCACGCTGCCGAACATCACATTGCCATCCTGCGAGATCCCGCCGTCCAGCCCGGGACCGACAGCGTCCTTTTCGATGACGCTGAGTCCGCTCATGGTGTAGACGAATTCGCCTTCGATACCGAACCGGGCGCCGACCGGCACACTGATACGGCCGCCCACCGCGAAGGCGTTGTTCTGATCCACCACGAAATCATTGCCGACGAAGGGGCCGTTGGTGTTCTTGGCCAGATGGGTGAGGCCGTAGTAGCTCGCCGCGAAAGGAGTGATCTCGAAGCGGTTCTGGCCCAGCAGGAGCGAGGGCGCCACGACCGTGGCCAGCAGGGCGAGCGTGGCACAGCGCGAACGGACGGACGAAGGTACGGACACACTACCCCCCTGGAGACGAGTTGAAGCGGAATACGGGTGGACTGGAGTTGACGGTACTATGCCCGGCGGAGATTGGGCTGTCAAGCGATTGGCAGTCACGAGTCGCGAGTTGAGCGACCGGTGACCCGTGACTCGTGACTCATGACTCCCCAGGGCCGGATCCCGGTACATTCCCCCCGAGCAATGCATCTCTATATTCACGTCCCCTTCTGCGCCCGCCGCTGTTCCTACTGCGATTTTGCCATCGCGGTTCGGTCACGTGTGCCCTCCGCGCGCTATGTCGACCTGCTGCTGCGGGAATGGCGACGTCGCCGACAGGAGGCGCCGTGGTCGGAGCAGGCCGCCCTTACGACCATCTACCTGGGCGGGGGCACCCCATCGAGGCTGGACGCCGTCGATGTCGAGACCCTGCTCGCAGGCCTTCGCCAGGAGCTGTCCCTGGTGTCCGGGGCCGAGGTGACGCTCGAGGCGAATCCCGAGGACGTCACCCCGGAACGGGCAGCGGCCTGGCACGGGGCCGGGGTGAATCGGGTGTCGCTCGGGGTACAGTCGTTCGCTCCCGAGGTGCTGTCCTGGATGCATCGGACTCATGTCGCGGAGCAGGTGCCGGCGGCGGTCGCAGCGATCCGCGCAGCCGGCATCCCGTCGATCTCGCTCGATCTCATCTACGCCCTGCCGGATGTGCTGGTGCGCGACTGGCGCCACGATCTGGACCGGGCCCTGGCCCTGGAACCGGATCACCTCTCCCTCTACGGGCTGACCGTTGAACCGCATACCCCGCTGGCACGCTGGGTTGATCGTGGCGAGGTCCAGACCACGCCGGATGAACGCTACGCCGCTGAATTCCTCGAGGCCCATGCGCGACTCGGGCGTGCCGGTTTCGAGCACTACGAAGTATCGAATTACGGGCGCCCCGGTCGTCACGCGCGACACAACAGTGCCTACTGGGTCCGAGCTCCGTACCTCGGCCTCGGGCCGTCGGCCCACAGCTCGGCGGGCAGCCGTCGCTGGTGGAATATCCGCGAATGGTCCGACTGGGAGCGTGCCATGGAGGCGGACAGCGAGACGGTGGCCGGGGAGGAGATCCTCGATCCCGACGCGATGGTCATTGAACGGCTGTACCTGGGACTCCGGACCACCCGGGGAATCGACCAGTCGCTCCTGCCGGGGCCGCTGGCGGACCGGTGGGCCCAGGCGGGCTGGGCGACCGTCTCGGCCGACCGGATCCAGCTAACCGCCGAAGGGTGGCTCCGGCTGGATGCCCTGGTCGCCCAGGCGGCGGCGGAACTGGACCGCTGACGCGCCGGACCGGGTTCCGCCATCGCGGCAGCCCTCCGGCCCCCGACCCCTGTCTCAACCCCCGACGCCCGTTAGATTTCCGTCATGCCAGCAGAGGACTTGTCGGACCGGGAGATCAGGGTGCTGGAAGCCGTCATCCAGGTCTACATCGAGACCGCGGAACCCGCGGGCAGCCAGACGGTTGCCCAGCGGTTTCCGCTTGGGCGTCTCCTCTGCCACCATCCGCAGCACGATGAGCGACCTGGAGGACAAGGGGCTGCTGTATCATCCCCATACCTCCGCCGGCCGCATCCCGACCGATCGGGCCTACCGCTGGTACGTGGACAACCTCACCCGGTCCGAGCCGCCCAGCACCGCCCATCAGCGGATGCTGAACGCCGAACTCGGTCCGCCGGCCCGTTCCCCGCTCGAGGATATCCTGCGCCGGGCGGCCCAGGTGCTGGGCGTCCTGACCCAGGAACTCGGGGTCGCGGTGGCGCCGACGCTTTGATGCGGTGGTGCTGCGCAAGCTCGACCTGGTCAGTCTGTCCAGCGACCGCCTGCTGCTGGTGTTCCACCTCCAGAGCGGTGCGGTCCGCACCATCTTCGTCGAGATCCCGGGCACGCTGCCGGCGGCGACGGTGCAACGGGTGGGGCAGATCCTGAACGAACGACTCGCGGGACTGACCCTGCAGGAGATCCGCACCACGTTGAGTGAGCGGCTGCGGGATGCGGAGCAGACCGAGCACGAGCGGGAACTGCTCAACATCTTCGTGCAGGAGGGCGAAGAAATTTTCGGCCTGCGCCGAGCTCGGCGGAAAGCGTCGTGCTGGGCAGCGCCCAGATGCTGGCAGGACAGCCGGAGTTCGCCACCAGTGGGCGTATCCGGGACCTGCTGGCGCTGACCGAGCGGCGCGACCTGCTGCAGGAGGCGCTGTCGGCCCGGCGCTCGTCCGGGTTGACGATCACGATTGGCGGCGAGAACAGCGACAGCCGGTTGACCGGGTTCACCCTGGTCACGTCCTCCTATCGCCAGGGCGACCTGTCCGGCGTGATTGGTGTCCTGGGGCCGACCCGGATGCCGTATGACAAGATCATTGGCCTGGTGGATCACACCAGCCGTCTGGTGGAAGGATTGATGGAGTGAGCGAGTATTACGCAGTGCTGGGGGTCACCCGCGACGCCACGGAAGCCGAGATCAAGAAGGCCTACCGCAAGCTGGCGATGGACTACCATCCCGACCGCAACCGGGAGCCCGACGCCGAAGCCAAGTTCAAGGAGCTCACCGAGGCATACGAGGTCCTGCGGGATCCGGACAAGCGCGCCCGCTACGATCGCTACGGCAAGGCGGGGCTCGGTGGCGGGGGTGGCGGAGGTGGTGGCGGGTTCCACCACGTCGACCTGTCGGAGGCGCTCAACATCTTCATGCGCGACTTCGGCGGGTTCGAGTCGATGTTCGGCGGCGGACAGCGGGCCGAGCCGCGCCGGGGCCAGGATATCCGGGTCAGTGTGCGGATGACGCTGCAGGAAGTGGCCGCCGGCGCCAAGCGGACCATCAAGCTCAAGACCCTGGACCATTGCGGTCAGTGCGAGGGAACCGGCGCCCGGAAAGGCACCCGACCCACGCCCTGCTCGACCTGTCACGGCACCGGCGAGGTGCGCCGAGCGGCCCGCAGCATGTTCGGCCAGTTCGTCTCGGTCAGCCCCTGTCCGACCTGCGCCGGCGAGGGAGCGGTGATCCGCGAACCGTGTGAGGCGTGTCGCGGTGAGGGCCGGGTGCGGGTCGAGAAGTCGGTGGTGGTGGAAATCCCCGCCGGCGTGACTGAGAACAACTATCTCACGCTCCGGGGGCAGGGCGCGGCGGGGCCGCGGAACGCCCCGGCCGGCGACCTGCTCGTCATGATCGAGATCAAGGACGACGAACGCTTCGAGCGGGACGGCGACGACCTGATCATGGATCTGCCGCTCTCCTTCTCCCAGGCGGCGCTCGGCATTTCACTGATGGCGCCCACCCCGTACGGCGAGGAGAAGATCACGATTCCCGCCGGCACCCAGGGCGGGACGGTCCTCAAGCTGAAGGGCAAGGGGTTGCCCCACCTCGGGCAGAGCGGGAAGGGTGACCTGCTGATTCGCACCCACGTCTGGACTCCGGAATCGCTTTCCGATGAGCAGATCCGGTTGTTCCGGGAACTCGCGAAGGTGGAGGGCGAGCCGCCGAAACGATCCGGTGGTTTCTGGTCCAAGCTCAAGGAAGCCCTGGGCGCGTGAGCTGGTACGCCATCGAGATACGGCCAGCGAGCCAACAGCGCGATGCCGTGGCCGCCTGGCTGGTGGAACGCACCGGTCAGGCCATTGAAGAAAGGGCGGACGGGACCTTGGTCTCGTTCGCCCTCGACTTGCCGGCCGCGGAGTCGCTGGAAGCGGCATTGAGTGCGGCCTATGGCCCGGTGCCGAGCGCTCATCGACCCTTGGCCGAGGTGGACTGGACCACCGCATGGCGGGAGGGGCTCGGCGTCCGAAAGGTGGGTCGCTTCGCGATCGTTCCGTCGTGGATTCCCTACCAGCCAGCAGAGGGAGAGGAGCACATCGTCCTCGATCCCGAGATGGCATTCGGGAGTGGCGAACATGGATCGACGCGCGGGGCGCTGACCCTGGTGGAGCGATGGATGGTGCCTGGCGCGCGGGTGCTGGACCTCGGGAGCGGGAGCGCTATCCTGGCGATTGCTGCGGCGCGACTCGGCGCCAGTCACGCGATTGGCGTGGAGCTCGATCCAGAGGCGATGTCGGCGGCCCAGGACAACGTCGCCCGCAACGGCGAAGCACACCGGGTGACCCTCATGGAGGGTGACGCCGCCCTGCTCACGCCGCTGCTGGCGCCGGCCGGACTGATCGTCTCCAATATTCTCCGCCACGTGAATACCCGGCTGCTGCCACTCATCCGCGCGGCACTGCTGCCGGAAGGGCGCGCCATCTTCGCCGGCATGGAGACGCCGGAGGCCGAGGAGTTTCGCGTGAGTCTGGCGGATGCGGGCTTCGTGGTGCTGGCCGAGACCACCGATGATGGGTGGTGGTCGGTGGCCACTCGGCCCGCGTGATCACCCTGCTGGTCGCCCCCGGCCAGCTGGCGCCCGGTGCGGATCTCGCGCTGGCGCCGGAAGAGGCGCACCACCTGCGCGTCCGTCGCCCGGCGCCGGACGAGGTCGTCCGCCTGGTGGATGGCGCCGGGCTGGTGGCCAGCGCCACACTGTACCCCGTGGGCAAGGATCTCCGGGCGACGGTGGGCCTGGTGGAGTCGGTGCCGCGTGGTCCGGCGATTACCCTGGGGGTGGCGGCCGGTGACAAGGAGCGCTTCGGCCTGATGGTGGAAAAAGCCACCGAACTCGGTGCCTCTCGCATCGTGCCGGTGGTCACAGAGCGCAGCGCTGCCGTGGCCACCCGCATCCGGACCGCACAACTGCCCAGGCTGCAGCGCCGGGCGCTGGAGGCCCTGAAACAATGTGGGGCCGCCTGGGCGCCGGAGATCGGCGAGCCGATGTCGCTGTATCATTTCGCCACCGCTCCGGCGCCCGGCGCCAAATGGCTGGCCGATGCGGCGGGCGGGCCACCTGCGGCGCTCGGACTCGCGGAGCCGGTCACCGTCGCTATTGGCCCCGAAGGGGGCTATACCACTGAGGAACGCACCACCCTGGTGGACAGCGGATTCACCCCGGTGCGATTCGGCCCTCACATTCTTCGCTTCGAAACGGCGGCGATCGCCGCTCTCGCGGCGATCTGGCAGCTCTACCCGGCGAGTCCCGCATGACCGACTGCATCTTCTGCCGTATCGTCGCGGGAGAGATCCCCGCCAAGATCGTCAAGCGGAGCCCCGAGGCCGTGGCGTTCTACGATCTGAATCCGCAGGCGCCGCACCACCTGCTGATCATCCCCACTCGCCACCTCGCATCGGTGCGGGACGCCAAGGGAGCGGAGGGGGTGACCCTCCTCGGCAAGCTGCTCGCGTTCACCGCCGAACTGGCGACGGAACTCGGGCTCGATACCGGCGGCTATCGCATCGTGACGAACACCGGCCCGGACGCGGGGCAATCGGTCTTCCATCTGCATCTGCACCTGCTCGGTGGCCGGCGCCTCGCCTGGCCACCTGGCTGATCGAATGGCACCACGCCGCGGGATGTTCGGCTATATCCGGGCTGCGTTCAATGCGCGGCCCTTCGGCATGTTCGTGGCGCCCAACTGGATTGGTCTTGCCGCCTTCGGCATCCTCGGGCTCACCAACCCCGGGTTCTGGTTCGTGGGGGCGGGTGTCGAGCTGGCGTACCTCTTCACGCTGGCGACCAATCGCCGTTTCCAGCGCGCGGTCAGCGGGACACCCGCGCCGGAAACACCGCAGGACTGGCAGAAGAAGCAGGACCAGTTGATCGCCCGGCTGTCCGATACCGACCAGGCGCGCTACGTCGCACTGGTCACCCGCTGTCGCACCATCCTCGATCAGTTTGCCATGCAGGACAGTACCGGCAGCAGCGTGGCCATCCAGAGTGAGAACCTCGGCAAGCTCACCTGGGTCTACCTCCGGCTCCTGCTCGCGCGTCGCGCGCTCAGCAAGGTGCTCAAGGAGCCGACGCTGGGTGAAACGGCCGAACTCGAAACCCGGCTCCAGCGCCTGCGGCACCAGCTGGAAGGCACCGATCTGGGTGAAGACCTGCGGCGCAGTCTCGCGAGTCAGGCCGATATCCTGGAGCAGCGGGTCAGCCAGCGCCGCGAAGGACGGGAGAAACTCGAATTCCTGGAAGCGGAAATCCTCCGGATTCACGAACAGGTGGAACTGCTGCGCGAACAGGCGGCGATGTCGGCCGACGCCGATGGCCTGTCGGCCCGGATCGATGCGATTGCCGGGACGCTCGGCGGGGCGTCGCAGTGGATCCACGATCAGCAGAAACTGATCGGCTCGATGGACGACCTGCTGGGCGACCCGCCGCCGCTCGCTGCCCGGACCTCGATGAGGGAGAAACAATGACCGCCAGCCCCACGACACCGACGGTCACCCTCGCCCCCTGGGCGCGGGAGATGGGTGACCTGTTCCGGTCCAGCGCCTGCGCCCAGTTCATTCTGCATGGCAACGTCTTCGACGAGATCCCGCATGCCGGCCGCATGCTGTCGGTCAAGGACTATCTCAACGACGTGATGTTCGGCGGCTATGACGTGGTGCTGCACTATGACCGCAGTCGCGGTGTGCGCGCCGTGAAGGGGAATGAAGACTGGTCCGAGTGGTTGCGCGGAGCGCTGGGCGATGAGAGCCGCAACCAGACCTACCTCCGCGAGCCAGGGGCCGCGCTGGAGCTGATCGACCGCTACCTGCTGCGCACCCTCAACCTGCAGGCGATCCGCGATCCCCGCGGCGCCAGCCAGAAGATTGCGGTCGTCATCGATTTCGCGGAGTTCGTGGTGCCGCGGGGCGACGCCGTGTCGCTGGGTGGCCCCTTCAGCGCCAATGTGGTGAAGGTCCTGGGCTGGGCCAACGATCCCTCGGTCCGCCACGCCAATATCATCACGGTGCTGCTCACCGAAGGGCTGCACGACCTCAACGACCTGGTGGTGGAGAACCCGCACGCGGTCGCCCTCCGGTTGCCGCTGCCGAGCGAGCCGGAGATGCTGGAATACCTCCAGGCCCTCGTCGCTACCCAGCTTCCGGAACTGCCGGCCGGCTCGGACGTTTCCATCGAGACCCTGGCCAAGCGGCTGACCGGGCTCTCCCGGGTCGGGGCTCGGCGGGTAGTGGCGCTGGCGCTCAAGAGCGGTGCCCGCCTCACCACGCAGTGGCTCACCCGCATGAAGAAGGAAACGATCGAGCGCGAGTGCCAGGGCCTGCTCGAGTTCATTGAGTCGTCGCTCACGCTCGATCACCTCGCCGGCCTCGAGGCAGTGCGGACGTGGCTGCGCGAGGACGGCGAACTGCTCCGCCGCGGCGCGCTGCATGCCCTCCCGATGGGGTACCTGATCGCCGGACGGATCGGCACCGGCAAGACCTTCCTCGTCACCTGCTGGGCCGGCGAGCTTGGCATTCCCTGCGTGGTCTTCAAGAATTTCCGCGATCGCTGGGTCGGCGCGACCGAATCAAATCTGGAGAAGATCTTCGGCGTGCTGCGGGCGCTGGGGCAGGTGGTGGTCTTTGTGGACGAGGCCGATCAGGCGGCCGGCAAGCGGGAAGGGGGAGACGGCGACAGCGGCCTCTCCGGCCGGGTCTACTCGATGCTCGCGAAGGAGATGTCCGATACCCGCAACCGCGGCCGGATCATCTGGGTCTTCGCCACCTCACGCCCCGATCTGCTCGAGGTGGACCTCAAGCGCCAGGGGCGACTGGACGTTCACATCCCGCTCTTTCCGCCGCAGACGCCCGAGGAACGACGGGCCCTGCTGCTCGCGGTGGCCCGCAAGATCAAGGTTCCCCTCGAGGCCGGCGACCTGCCCGAGCTGCCCGACACGATTCAACTGGGCGGCAATGAGATCGAAGGCGTCTTTGTCCGGGGACTCAGGGTCTTCGAGCTGAGTCCTGAGCCGCGGCCGTCGCTCCGTGACATTCTGCAGAAGGTCTTTGCCGAGGTCCGGCCCAGCGCCCATACCCGGAAACTCGAGTTCATGGATCTGGTGGCGGTGAAGGAATGCACCGATGCCCGCTTCCTGCCGCCCCAGTTCGCCACTCTCCCCCCGGAGGAAATCGAAGCCCGGATCGAGAACCTCCGCCGCTTCATGTAGCGCTTTGACAACGGCAGCAATTCGCCTGATCTTCGTGGCACCGCGCATCCTGCGGCGCATTCACCCTGGGAGGTAGGGACATGGCGATCTTCGCCCGCATCGGCCGGCTGTTCCGTGGGTTCGTCGGACTGTTCATCAGCGGGATCGAGGAGAACAACCCCGAGGCGCTGATGGATGCCGCCCGGCAGGAGTTCCGCGACAAGATGGCCCAGTACAACTCGGCCCTCGCCAGCATGGCGGGCGTGGCCGAGCGACTCAAGCTGCAGGTGAAGACCAAGGCGAATAAGGCGCAGGATCTCGAGCGCCGGATTCTCGCCAACCACAGTGCCGGGAATACCGAACTGGCCGGCAGCCTCGCCCGTGAGCTGCAGGAGCTCAAGGCGGACCTCACCACGGATACCAGCGAGCTGTCGGAGACCGAGGATGCCTATCAGGCCAACCTGCGCCAGGCCAAGCTGGTCCAGAAGGAGTTCGAGGCGAAGGTGAAGCGGCTCGAGAAACAGCTGAGCCAGGTGAAGATCAAGGAGGCCCAGGCCGAAGCGGCGGCAGCACTCGGCAATGCCACCTTTCAGGTCGGTGACCTGGGGGACACGATGAAGACGGTGGAAGAGGTGCTGGAGAAGCGCTTCGAGAAGTCTGCCGGCAAGGCCCGGGTGGCGAAGGATCTCGTGAATATGGATACGGTGCGGGAGAAGGAATCGGAATCGAAGGCACTGGAGCAGGCGGCGCTGGCCGAATTCCTCGCCAGCCAGGGCATCCAGGCCGGCCCCACGCCGACGTCTCAGCCCGGCCAGAAGGAAATCGGGCCGGGGTGAGGGGCACGAGTCACGAGTCATCAGTCACGGGTTTCCGTGACCCGTGACTCGTGACTCGCGACCCGTGACTCGTGACTCGTGACCACCCTCTAACCCGAAGCCCCCACCATGGCCGACCAGGCACCCCGCTTCACCTTCCTCGGCAAACTGATCTCACTCGCCCTGATCGGTGGCCTGGTCTATTTCGGGTACAACCTGATCCAGGGGAAGGAAGTGCATCTCCCCGGCATCAGCGGCGGGACAACCGGTGGGTCCAAAGCGGCGGAGGTCACCGAAGCGCAGAGCGTTGTCCCGACGCTGGCGGCCGCGGGCACGTACGAGCTGAAGACCGACAGCCTCGTCGTCATCGAGATCAGTGAGTATGCCGGCTATGCCGGACTCATCGCCGCCAATGGGGGACTGGAGCCCAACCCGGCGTCGCTCCTCACCAGGTATTGCGGCTGCAAGGTGCGACTCTCGATCAGCGAGGAGGAGAGCTGGTCCGCGCTCAACAGCGGCAAGCTGGCCGCCTCGGTCACGACCACCGATGTCCTGGCGGTGTATGGCCGCCAGTTCAAGGTGAAGGTGCCGCTGCAGCTCGGCTTCTCGCGTGGCGCCGACGGCCTGGTGGTTCGCAACGATATCCGGCGGATCAATGCCCTCAAGGGCAAGGTGATCGCCGCCGCTCAGTTCACCGAGACCGACTTCTTCATCCGCTACCTCGCCCAGGAGGCGGGGCTCGGGATCGCCACCCTCTCCAGCCTCGACGCGACCCCCAGCCCGGACCGGCTGAACCTGGTCTACACCGATGACGGCTTCGCCTCCGGTGATCTGCTGCTCGCCGACCTCGACGGCAACCGCAACCGGCTGGCCGGCGCCCTCACCTGGGAACCGAAGACGTCCGAGGTCGTGGCGCAGAGCAAGGGGCAGGCGCGAATCCTCACCACCAACCGCAACCTGCTGATCATTGCCGATGTGCTGGTGGTCAACCAGGGGTTCGCCGACGCGCACCCCCGACTGGTGGAAGGGCTGGTCCACGGCGCCCTGGAGGGGAATCGCATGGTGCGGGACACCCCGGCCAGCCAGGTGGACGTGATTGCCAAGGCGTTCAAGTGGACTCCGGAGCAGGCCCGAAGCGAGCTGGCCAAAGTGCACCTGTCGAACCTGCCGGAGAATCTGGCCTTCTTCAACGGCTCCATCGATGCCGCCGGCAGCTTCGGCGGGATCTTCCAGTCGGCGGTCTACGCCTACGGCAAGGAGCTGATTCCCGATCCCGCGGATCCCTCCCGGTTCATCGACCTGACGGCGTTGCAGGCGCTCGATAAGAGCGGCGCCTTCGCGGGCCAGACCATTGCCATTGCGCCGATCCGCGGCGGTGGCGCGGGGTCCGTGGAGAATGACCCGTTGCTCTCGAAGGACATCCGCTTCCTGTTCGAGCCCAACAGCGCCACGCTGGATCAGAGCCAGCCCGACAACCTCAAGAATCTGCAGGCCATCAAGCAATTGCTGACGGTGAGCCCCGGCTCGACCATCCTGCTCCGCGGTCACGTCGACAATTCCCTGATTGAGGATTTCCGCAAGAAGGGGGGCGAGCCCTTCGTACGGCAGATGGCGCTCAAGGCAGTGGAGTTGTCCCGCAGCCGTGCCGCCGAGATCCAGAAGCTGCTGGTCTCGAAGCTCGGCGTCGACGCCAAACGCCTGGAAATCGTGGGTCGGGGCTGGGAAGAACCTGCTGGTCCTGATCCGGAGCAGAATCGACGGGTAGAGGTGCAGTGGTTCACCCTCGAATAGCACCACGGAGCGGCCGGGGCGCCGGGGTTGTTATCCCGGAAGTGATCCTCTAAGTTGCACGCTATCAACGCCATACGCGTGTCAACTTCAGGATCTCACGTGACCACCTCGCTTCTGACTGCAGCATCGATTGTCGCTTCCAGGCGCGGGTCTCGGCGACCTGGATGAGTGAGCAGGAGGTTGTGGAATTTCCCCACGGGGTGCTGGTGTCTTCGGACGCTGGCACCCCGTCCGCTTTGGAGGGGGGGGGATTGGCGAGAGGCGCTGGAATTTGACCGCGTCCTCGACTCCATCGCCGGGTTCGCGGCCGGCCCGCTGGGCGCCGCCAGCATCCGTGCCCGCCACCCGGTTACCGACGTCCGCTGGATCCAGATTGAGCTGGTCCGGGTCGAGGAGCTGGCAGGACTGATCCGCGCCGGTCGTGGAGTGCAGTCCGAAGCGGTCCCGCTCCTCGCGCAGCCGCTGGCGCGCCTTCGAATCCAGGGTGCGGTGCTGGATGGCGCCGAATTGCTCGCCTTCCGCCGGACCCTGACGGCGGTGCGCCTCACCGTCGGCGAGCTCCGCCGGATCGCGAGCGACGCACCCCAGACCTGCGCCCTCGAACAGCCGCTGCCGGACAAGCAGCTGGAGCGACGCCTCGAGCAGTCGATCGATGATGAGGGAATGGTGCTCGACAGCGCCAGCCCGGCGCTGGCCTCGGCCCGCAGTGACATCCGGATCGCCCGTGACCGTCTGGTCCAGAAACTCGAGGCGATGCTGCGGGGAGTGAATTCCGACGGGGGCGTGACCCTGCGGGACGGCCGCTACGTGATCCCGGTCCCGCGGGATCTCCGGACCCGACCCGATGGCATCGTGCACGGGGAATCCGCCAGTGGCGCCACGCTGTACCTCGAGCCGTCCGCCGCCATCGCGCTGGGGAATGCGCTACGGGAAGCGGAGTCCGCGGCCCAGCGCGAGGAGCTGAAGGTCCTGCGGGTACTGAGCGAACTGCTGCGGCCCGAGGCCGCCACCATCGCCGATGCGCATGCCATGTGTGTGGCCATCGATGATGTCGCCGCCCGCGCCCGATGGGCCGTCACCGTGGACGGTCACGCCCCGTCCGTCAGCTCGGCGCCGGCCGATCTCAGGGTCGTCAATGGTCGCCATCCGCTGTTGCTGCGTCACGAGTCACGCGCCACGGGTGGCCGCTCTCGCGACGAGGCACCTGCGGCGCGTGACGCCCCCGTTGTCCCCTTCGATCTTACCCTCGAAGACACGGAGCGGACGATTCTCCTCTCCGGACCCAACACCGGTGGCAAGTCGGTCCTGCTGAAGGCGGTCGGGCTCCACATCGCGCTGGCCCAGGCCGGAATTGTCCCGCCGGTCGGACCCGGCAGCGCCCTCCCGGTAGTGCGCCGGATCTTTGCGGACATTGGGGACCGGCAGTCCATTGCGGCGAGTCTCTCGACCTTCAGCGCCCACCTGGCGCTGCTGCGAGTCATCCTCGATGAAGCGGACGACAGCACCCTGGTGCTGCTGGACGAGATCGGCAGTGGGACCGATCCGGCGGAGGGTGGAGCCCTCGCGGCCGCCACGCTCTCGACCCTGACCCGGCGTCGTACCCTGACGCTCGCAACCACCCACCTCGGCGCGCTCAAGGAACTGGCCACCCGCACCGGCGGTATCGTCAACGCCTCGCTGCAGTTCGATGCGGCCACCCTGCAGCCGACCTACCGGCTGCTGAAGGGTGTTCCGGGCCGTTCGTACGGACTGGCCATCGCCCGCCGGCTCGGGCTGCCGGAGGCGGTGCTGGCCGAGGCCGAGGCGCAGGTGCCGGATCGGGAGAAGAGTTTTGATCTGCTGCTGGCGGCGGTCGAGCAGCGTGAGCGGGATCAGGCGGACCGGGCGGCACGGCTCGAGATGGACCGGCTCGAACTCGACGGTCGCGCGGCATCGCTCGCTGCCCAGGCCGAGTCGCAGGAGATCCGGGGGGCCGCACTCCGCAAGGGAGAGAAGGAGGCGGAACGCGCTGCGCGCGAACAGGCCCGTCAGTATCTCCTCGACGCCCGCGAGAAGGTTGAGGCCGCCATCGCCCGCGTGGAGTCCGCTGCGGCAGATTCCGCTCGCGAAGCCCGGCGGGCAGTGGAGGAAGCGGCAGGGGCCCAGACGGCGGCACTCCGGGCGATGGACCAGCAAGGACGCAGCGCACCCAGTGGGATCGAGTCCACCCTGCAGCCCGGGCAGCGGGTCCGGCTCGACAGCGGCAGCACCGGTGACGTGTTCGAGGTCCGCAACGACGGCAAGGTGGTGGTACGGATCGGCTCGCTGAAGCTGGTGGTCGATCCCGCCTCGCTCACGCCGACCGCCGAGCGACGAGCCGCCACCGCGACCGAATCCCCTCGGGCGCCCGCAGGGCGACCCGGGACGAGGGAGTCCTTCCGGGCCGAGCCGCTCCAGCGGCGATCCCGTGCTCGCGTCCGCCGCCTATGAAGTGGATCTCCGCGGGCTCACCGGCGACGAGGCGGAGCAGAGCGTCATCGCGGCGATGGATGCCGCGATCCTGGCGGAGCAGCCGTACCTCCGGGTCATTCACGGCAAGGGGACCGGCGTGGTGCGGGAGCGGGTGCAGCGGGTGCTCAAGCAGGATCGCCGGGTGAAAGCGAGCGCCTACGCGCCGGGCAACCAGGGCGGGACCGGGGTGACGATCGTGGACTTCGCCGAATGAGCATGATTCCTGACGAGATCATCGAGCAGGTGCGCGACAGCGCGGACCTGCTCTCGGTCATCGGCGAGACGGTCGAACTCAAGCGCACCGGGAGCGATTACCGTGGCGCCTGCCCGTTCCATGGCGGGCAGCACCGCAACTTTGCCGTCATCCCGCGCAAGAATCGCTACTACTGCTTCGTGTGCAAGGCGTCGGGCGATGTCTTCTCCTGGTACATGAACCGGCTCGGTCTCGATTACCCCACCGCGGTGCGGGAGGTGGCCCGGTCGCAGGGGATTCTGATTCCGGAACAGTCCACCCGGCAGGGCCCCGATCCCCGCGAGCCACTGTTCCAGGCGGCCTCGGTCGCGCACGACTGGTTCGCCCGTCAGTTGCGTGAGGCGCCGGAGGCGGAGGCGGCACGGTCGTACCTGGCCAGTCGGGGGATCGAGGCGGAACAGAGTGAACTGCTCGAACTGGGCTACGCTCCGCGGGGCACCGCCTTTACCGTCGCCATGGCGCAACTCGGGCTCGACGAGCGGGTACTGCTGGAGGCAGGACTGCTGGCGACACGGCACGATGGTAAAGTGATCCCCCGGTTCCGCGACCGGCTCCTCTTTCCCATTCACGATATCCGCGGCAAGGTGGTCGGGTTTGGTGGCCGCCTGCTCGGCCCCGGCGAGCCCAAGTATCTCAACTCCCCCGAGTCGCCCATCTTCCATAAGGGGGGGACGCTGTATAACCTGCACGCCGCCCGAAACGCGATCCGGAAGGAAGAGCAGGTCATCATCGTCGAGGGATATTTCGATCTGGTGCGACTCGTGCTGGCGGGCGTGGAGAATGTCGTAGCGCCGCTGGGGACCGCGCTGACGGCGGAGCAGGCAGTGCTGCTCAAGCGATACGCCCCGCTCGCCGTGCTTCTGCTCGACAGCGATTCCGCGGGACTGAAGGCGACCTTTCGGGCGGGCGACGAACTGCTGCGGCACGGGGTCCGGGCCCGGGTGGCGACGATGCCCGCCGGCGAGGATCCCGACACCCTGGTACGGGTGGGTGGCGTCGCGGCGCTGCAGGGCGTCCTGCACGATGCGGTCGATCTCATGGAGCGCAAGATCCAGATTCTGGATCGCAAGGGATGGTTTGCCGACGTCGAGCATCGTCGGGAGGCGCTCGATCGACTGCTGCCCACCATCCGCGCGACCGTGGATCCGATCCAGAAGGAGCTGTACCTGACGCTGGTCGCCGAGCGGACCGGAGTGTCGAAAGCGGTACTGGAACAGGAGGCGGCGCAACTCCGGGAGGTGGGGGTGCGCCCCACGGGGTCCGAGCCCTCGCAGGCCGATGCCGCTCCCCGTCCCGCCGGTGCACCGCCGATGCCGCGGGCCGTGATTGCCCACCCTGAAAAGCTGATCCTCCGGCTGATGGTGGCATCGGAGGAATGGCGCAGCCGGGCGGGCGAAGTGGTACAGGCGGAGTGGTTCGATCACCCGGTGGTGCGCGATCTCTTCACGCGGCTGCTGCTGGTGTCCGATGCCGGGCCGGCGGTGCCGCCCCCCGACCTCGCAGGGCCGGTCGTCCGCCTGTGGCAGTCGCTGCTGCAGCTGGGAGTGCCGGAAGATTATCGGGCGCAGGCCAACGACTTTGCTGGTGCCAGCCGCCGGCTTGAGGCGCGCCCCGTCCTTCGCCGCTATCGCCAGCTGACCGATCACATTCGCGCGGCGCCGTCGGCAGAGCGCGATGCCCTGAGCAATGAGAAGTCCGCCGTCCTCCGGGACCTCCAGGCCCGCTTTCCCGAGGAACTGCGCACCTTTGGTTTTCACAATCTCCGGCGGGCCCCCCGGCGGGCCACGCCCGGATCATGAGTCTTCGTCAGAGGTTCGTTCACCCGCTCCCTATTCGTGAGGCACCGCAGCATGCATCCTGATCTCGTCAAACTGCTCGAACTCCAGGCCAGGGACCACGCCCTCCTCGATACCGAGCGAGCGCTGCAGGCCATCCTCGATGAGGTGGCCGCACTGGACCAGCAGTTGAAAGGAGCGGAGGCCGCCCTCGCCAACGGGGAACGGTCGGTGGCGGATGTCACCCGGCGCCGGGCGGAGGTGGAAGGCAAGATGGAGAACTACCGCAAGCTGGAAGAGCGGGGCAAGGCACGGCTCGACCAGGTGAAGACGCCGAAGGAGATGCAGGCGGTCAATGTCGAGCTGGACCTGGCCCGCAGCGTCCTCGCGAAGGAGGAAGCGGACTGGATGAAGCTCGCGGACGTGCTGGCCTCGCAGGAGACCGGGGTGGCCGAAGCGACCGCCCGGCTGGCGGAGATGCAGGCGGGGCAGGTGGCCCAGCGGGAAGAGGTGGCCCAGCGCCAGCGCGAGGCCGAAGGGCAGCGCCAGACCGCGCTCAAGGCTCGGGATGCCAGCGCGAATGCCGTGAACCGCGCCCTGCGCACCCGGTATGAGCGGCTCCGCACCGTGCGCTCGCCGGTGGTCGTGGCGCTGGACGGCCCCTCCTGTGGGGCCTGCTTCACCCAGGTGCCGCTCAACCGCCGGAGCCAGATCCGGGCCGGGACCCTGATCGACTACTGTGAGAGCTGCGGTGTGATTCTCTACGCGGAAGAATCGGTTGACTGACGCCTTTCCGGTACCGCCACTTCGCTGGGCGGTCGCCTCCACCCCCGAGGCCGCGACCGTCGCAGCCCTGGCCACCGGGCTCGGCGTGTCCCACTCGCTGGCAGCGCTGCTGGTCCAGCGCGGCATTGTGCTGCCGGAGCAGGCCCGCCGCTTTCTCCGTCCCGCCCTCGACGAACTGGCCGATCCGCTCTCCCTCCATGGCCTCGCCGACGCCGTCCGGCTGATCCATGACGCCGTGCGGCGCGGTGCCCGCATCATGGTGCACGGCGACTATGATGTGGACGGACAGTGTGCCACCGCCGTGCTGACCCGGGCGCTGCGTGCCGCCGGCGCCGACGTGGTGCCCTTCGTGCCGCATCGCCTGCGGGACGGCTACGACCTCGGCACCGCCGGCGTCGCCGAGGCGGTCCGCCAGCGCGTTGGCCTGATCATCACCTGTGACTGCGGGATCACCGCGGTTGCGGCGGTGCGACAGGCGCGGGCCGCCGGGCTCCAGGTCGTGGTGACGGATCACCACCTCCCCGGGCCCGAACTCCCGCCCGCCGATGCCGTGGTGGACCCGCAGCAGGCGGCCGACACCTCCGGGTTGACCCAGCTGTGCGGCACCGGGATCGCCTTCAAGCTGGTGCAGGCGCTGGTGCCCGCACTCGGGCTCCCCGCCCACCTGCCGATGCACCTGCTCGACCTCGTGGCGCTGGCCACCGTAGCGGACATCGTCCCCCTGGTGGGTGAAAACCGGATCCTGGTGCGCCACGGGCTCAAGCTGCTCCCCCACTCCCGCTGGCCCGGGGTGCAGGCGCTGATCAAGGTGAGCGGGCTCGCCGGGAAGGAAATTCGCGCGGGACAGGTGGGGTTCATGCTGGCGCCGCGCCTCAACGCCGCCGGCCGGGTCGGCGACGCCAGTGATGGCCTGCAGCTCCTGCTCACCGATGATCCCGCCGAGGCCGAACGTCTCGCCCTCCGGCTGGAGGGGATGAACACCGAGCGCCAGGCCCTGGATCAGCGCATCCTGGATGAGGCGATCGAGCAGGTCGAACGGGATGGGGATCCGGAACGGGATGCCGGCCTGGTCCTCGCCTCCGACGACTGGCACGCCGGTGTGGTCGGGATCGTTGCCTCGCGGGTGGTGGAACGGTACGGCCGGCCCACCTTCCTGATCGCGCTGGATGGTGAGCTCGGGAAGGGGAGCGGGCGGAGTATCTCCCGCTTCAACCTCCACCACGCGCTGCAGGAGTGCGGCGACCTGCTGGAACGGTTCGGGGGCCATCACATGGCGGCGGGTCTCACCATCGCTCGCCGGCAGGTCGATGCCTTCCGCGAGCGGTTCGCCGGGGTGGCGCGGGCCCAGTTGCCGGTGGACGACCTGGGTCCCGAGCAACGGGTGGACCTGGTGCTGGACCTCGAGGCTGTGAGTGATGATCTTGAGCGGCTCTGTCGCCACCTGGAACCGTGCGGGATGGGCAATCCGAGTCCGGTGTTCGGCACCCGCGGGGTGCGGCTGGAAGGGGTGCGCCGGGTCGGACAGAACCACCTCAAGGCGACACTCGCGGGGGCCGGCGCGCGCGTCGGGGCGATCGGCTTCGGATGGGCCGACCGCACCCCGTGGCTGAATCCCGCCGATCGTGGTGGCGCGGCCGACGTCGCGTTCCGGCTGGAGCAGAATGAATACCAGGGGATGACGAGCCTGCAGGCGCGGATCGTGGCGCTGTCGCCGCCGGTGCCGAATGGGGCAGTCGTTTGAGTCTGCCACTGCCGTCACGAGTCACGAGTCACCGGCCCGCCGTCGCGGTGTCCGACTCGTGACCCGCGACTCGTGACCCCCCAATGCGCATCGTCTCCGGCCTCTACCGTGGCCGTCAGCTTGAACGCCCCGACGATCCCCGGGTGCGCCCGACCGCCGATCGGGTGCGCGAGGCATGGATGAGTATCCTGCAGGAAGCGCTGCCGGAGGCGCGGGTGCTCGATCTCTACGCCGGCAGTGGGGCGCTCGGACTTGAGGCACTCTCACGGGGCGCCGCTCATGTGGATTTTGTGGAGTTGAACCCGCCGTCGCTGGCCGCGCTGCGGGCCAACATCGCCCGGCTGGCGGTGGAGGGGCGCGTCACGGTGCACCGGGGGGATGCGCGACGGTTCGCGGAGCGTCTGGCCCCCGGGGCCTATGATATCGCCTGTGCCGATCCACCCTACAGCCGTGAGGATGCCGCCCACCTGGTCACCCTCTTCCGGCAATGCCCGTTCGCACGCATCCTGTCCGTGGAGCACGCGGCGACGGAACCGGTCCCCGGCGACGACACCCGTCGCTATGGGGACACCGCCATCACTTTCTGCTACGCCACATGACCCGTATCGCGGTGTACCCCGGATCCTTCGATCCCCCCACCTGCGGCCACACCGATCTGGTGCACCGCGGGCTGGCGCTGGCCGACCGGCTGGTGGTCGCCGTGGCGCGCCACTCGACCAAGGAACCGCTCTTCACCGTGGCCGAGCGGCTGGACATGCTGCGGGCGGTGGTGGGCGATGAGCCCCGGGTCACCTTCGATTCCTTCGACGGCCTGCTGGTGGATTTTGCCCGCCAGCAGAACGCCACGCTGATCGTCCGGGGACTGCGGGCGGTCAGCGACTTCGAATATGAATTCCAGATGGCCATGATGAACCGGCACCTGCATCCCGGCCTCGAGACGGTCTTCCTGGTGCCGCCGGAGGACGCGACCTACGTCAGCTCCAGCCTGGTGCGGGAAGTGGCGCGCCACGGCGGCGACGTGACCGGCCTGGTCCACCCCATTGTGAACGCGGCACTGAAACGACGGTACGGCACGTGACCTTTCATGAATCGCTGCGTCGCCGTGCGTCCGCCCGCGGCGCCACCATTCTGCTCCCCGAGTCGGGCGACCTCCGGGTGCAGGCCGCCGCGGCCCGGCTCCGGTCCGACGGGATCTGCGAAGCAATTCTCATCGGCCCCGGAGCGCTGGAACCGGCCCACGACCCGCGCCTTCCACAGGTCGCCCAGTTGTTGCGGGACCGGCGGCCCGACCGGGTCGAGGATGCGGTGCACGCTATCGACCTCGCCTCCGACCCACTGCGTTTCGCCGCCGGCCTGGTTGCGCTGGGTGAAGCGGACGGGTGCGTGGCGGGCGCGGCCCATACCACGGCGGACGTCCTCCGCGCCGCCCTCTGGACCATCGGGCCAGCGCCCGGTGTTCAGTGCGTCAGTTCGGCGTTCTACATGGTAATGCCGGATCAGCGGGTGCTGACCTTCACCGATTGCGCGGTGGTCCCCGAGCCGACACCGGTCCAGCTGGCCTCGATTGCCCTCGGGGCCGCGCGGGACCGGACCCGCCTCGTGGGCGATACCCCGCGGGTGGCGTTCCTGTCGTACAGCTCACGGGGGAGCGCCGCCGGCGAACGGATCGCCCGGGTGCGGGAGGCGGTCGCCCTGTTCCGCGAACTGGCGCCCGATATCGTGGTGGACGGCGAACTGCAGGTCGATGCCGCCCTCGATCCCGACATTGCCCAGCGGAAGGCGCCAGACTCCCCGCTGGCTGGCGCAGCCAACATCCTGGTCTTTCCCGACCTCGACAGCGGCAATATTGGGTATAAACTGGTGCACCAGCTGGCCAAGGCTGCGGCCCTGGGCCCACTGCTGCAGGGGCTCGCCCGACCCATGAGCGACCTCTCGCGCGGGGCGAGTACGGAGGATATTGTGGAGGTGGCGGCGATGGTCGCGCTGCAGGGGGCCGAGGCCCCGGAAGCGCTCGATTCTCGCCCGCTGCGCTAGCACCGGGAGCCACCCCGGAGAGTGGCGGTCGTCAACGGGCCCTGGCCCCTGGAGGAGTCGCATGGCGTTCAGCGCCGCAAAGGATACCACCGGCGTCTACCTGATCCGGGTCGAGGGCCAGCTCATCGTGGGCAACCGGCAGGAACTCAAGGCCGCGGTGCAGGAAGCCCTGGACCAGGGAGACCGTCGCTTCGTGATCGACTTCTCCCGTACCGGGTACATCGACTCGTCCGGCCTCGGCGCCCTGGTGTCGATCTCCAAGAAGATGCGTGAACAGGGTGGCGAGCTCCGCTTGTCCGGACTCAACGAGGACCTCCGTTCCCTGTTCGAGCTGACCAAGCTGGATACCCTCTTCGCCATCAGCGATACCGCCGAGCGTGCCGCCGGCGGGTTCGCCGGATGACCGCACCGCTCCCCGCCGAACTGCGGCTCTGCCTCCGCCGCCGCCGGGTGCCCTCCAGCACCGGCAGCGTGGTCGCTGTGTCGCTCCGCGTTCCGAGCGATGTGGGGTGCATTGAGGAAGTCATTGACCTCCTGATGCGTCACCTCTGCACCGACAGCTGGCTCTGCCGCCGGCTCCGGTTCAACCTCCGGGTCGCGCTCGCCGAGGCGCTCGCCAACGCGATCATTGCCGGCAACCAGGAGGACCGCTCCAAGTGGGTGGAAGTCCAGGCGGAACTCGGGGGTGATCTGCTGAAGGTCGAGGTGACCGATCAGGGCCCGGCTTCGATCCCGCCAGATCGTCGATCCGCTGATGCCCGAGGAGCTCGACCGGGCCAGCGGACGCGGCCTCTTCCTGATCCGGAAGCTGGTGGACGACGTCCAGTTCAATGCCTCGGGGAACTCCATCTGCATGACACTTCGGCGCCGCTGACCGGTCTCGAGTCAGTGGCGGATGCCCTCGGCGCCCTGGTGGGGGCCCGGGTCCGCCTGTGGCGCTACGACGGTCGCGGCCTCCGCGCCTTTGGCGCCGGGATCGACCCCGGCTTCTCTCCCCCATTCCTCTCGCGCCCGGCCTGGTACCGACCCCGACCGGGTCGGCCTGGCTCGCCCCGGTGCCCGATGCCCAGGGCTTCTGGCTCGAGATCGGCGCCGTCACCGAGTCCCGCGCCGCCGAACTGTCGCCCCAGCTGCTGGGTATTCTCGCTGCCTTCTTCACCGCCGAGCGGGAAACGGCGGAGATCACCGACGAGCTGACCGGCCGCTACGAGGAGATCGACCTCCTCTACGCCATCAGCGAGATCCTGGGCCACACCGTCCGGCTGGAGGAAGCGGCCCAGACCATCGTGCGGGAAGTGGCCGATGTGGTCGGCGCGCGGCGGGCCTCGATCATGGTGCACGACGAGGAGACCGGGCCTGCTGCGGACCGTCGCCGCCCGCGGATTCTCGCACGGCGGCATGCTCCCGGTGCCGGTGGACGATCGGGCCTCGGTGGCGGCCCGGGTGTTCCGCGAGCGGCGCATCATCGTCAACGATCCCGCCGACCGGCTGGCCCAGAACCCCGGCACGACCACCGAGCGCGGCTACCGCGGCCAGGCCTTCCTCAGCATCCCGATCCAGTACGCCGCGCCCGGGCGCCGGGTCCCGCTGCGTCGGCGTCATCAACCTCACCGACCGCCTGGGGGGCGACAGCTTCACCCCCTCGCAGGCCAAGCTGGTCACCGCCGTGGCCAACCAGATCGGCGCCGCCATCGAGAACGCCCGGCTGGTCGCGCGCGATGTGCGCCGCAGCGGCTGCAGCGCGAGCTGGAACTGGCCCACGACCTCCAGCTCAACCTCCTGCCCTCGCCGGTCGTCCTGCAGGGCGATGCCGACGTGGCGCGCGATCTGCCGACCGGCGGACAGCGTCGGCGGCGACTTCTACACCTTCACTCGGCTCGGGACGGCCGGGTGGGGGTCATGCTGGGCGACGTCTCATCCCACGGCTTCTCCGCCGCGCTGGTCATGGCGCTGGTCATGTCCGCCGGCGGGATTCACGCCGGCAGCTCGAACACCCCCGATGAGACGCTGGTCGTCGCTGCTCGACAGCCTCGGCGACGAACTGGCCTCCACCGAGATGTTCCTGTCGCGTGTTCTACGGCGTCCTGGATCCCCGCAACGAGCGGCTGACCTACGCCAGCGCCGGCCACCCGCACGCCTTCCGGATTCCGCAGAGTGGGGACGCCGGAGCGGCTGGCCGTCACCGCCCCACCCCTCGGACTGGCCACGGCGGAGAGTATCGGCTTGCAGCAGGTCGCCGTGGAACGCCGAGCACGACCTGCTCTGTCTCTGGACCGACGGCCTGGTGGAGCAGGGAACGCGGCGGTGCCTTTACCGAGGAGCGGCTCCTGCGCGAAATCGCCTGCCGCCGCCATCTGACGCCCGGAGGCGATCGTCGGGGCGGTCTTCGCCGAAGCCGATGCGGCCGAGATCAAGCCGATGGACGACCGGACGCTGCTGGTGATTGCGGATCGGTGACTCCGCCAGTAGGGAAGCAGGCAGGCTACTCTGCTCGCCGAGCCGCCGAGCCGCCCCTGATACATTGGTTCCATGCCCAAGAAATCCCTCGGCCAGCATTTTCTTGCGCGATCCCAACCTCCTGCGCCGGATCGCGGGCGCGCTGGAGCCCGCACCGGGCGACACCGTGCTGGAAATCGGGCCGGGACCGGGCGGCCTACCGCCCAGCTGTACGCAGGGCGCGGGTCGGCTCATCGCGATCGAGAAGGACCGCGACCTGGTGCCGGAGCTGCGGCGCCGGTTCCCCCGGCTGGAACTCGTCGAGGGCGATGCGCTCGAGGTGGACTGGCACGCGCTGGCGGGGCCGGGGCCGGTCGCGGTCGCCGGCAACATCCCCTACAACATCACGTCGCCGCTGCTCGACCAGGCGCTCCGGCCGCCGCGGCCGCGCCGCATCGTCTTCCTGGTGCAGAAGGAAGTGGCGGACCGGGTTGCGGCGCGCTCCCGGCGGCAGCGACTACGGCGCCCTGACCGTCGGCGTCCAGGCCGTGGCCCGGGTGGAGCGGCTCTTCACGGTCCCGGCCGGCGCCTTCCGCCCGCCGCCCAGGGTGGACTCGGCGGTGCTACGGCTGACGCCGCTGGCGGAGCCCCTCATCGCCGGACGCGAAGTGCTCCCCTTCCGGCGCTTGGTGGTGGGACTCTTCGGCTTCCGGCGCAAGCAGCTGATGCGGGGACTCCGGGAACTGACCGGGCCGAGCCGGCGACGGTCGGCGGGTGGCTCGCCCAGGCGGAGACTCTCCCCGCCACCCGGCCGAAGAGCTCGCACCACCCCAGATTCGTCCGCCTGTTTCAGGCCTCGACACCCCGCGGCTGAATCCCTTCCCCTGACCTCCGGCGCGTCGGCTTGCGGCTAGATTTGTGAAATCTTTCACAAAACCGATGCGCAAGATCGCCGAGTCCACCGTCCGCCGTCTGTCCCTCTACCTGCGCTTCCTCGAAGAATTCGAAGAGGAGGGGCGGGAAACGGTCAGCTCCGAGGCGCTCGCCGCTCGCGGCGGGACGACCTCCGCCCAGGTCCGGAAGGATCTGTCCTTCTTCGGCTCGTTCGGCAAACGGGGATTGGGCTACGCGGTGCCCGAGCTGGTGCGTCGACTGCGGGAAATCCTCGGCCTGCGACGGCAGTTACCGGGTGGCGATGATCGGGGCGGGGAAGATCGGCAGCGCCCTGGTCCAGTACCGCGGGTTCAAGCAGCGGGGATTCGAGATCGTCGCGATCTTCGACGCCGACCGCGGGAAGATCGGGCAAGCACTGGAATGGCCTCACCGTCCGCGACGTGAGGGACCTGGAAGGCGAGCTCAGCGGCACACCCGGTGGATATCGCCGTGCTGGTGACCCCGGCCGAGGCGGCGCAGGCCCTGGCCGACACGGCTGGTGCACGCCGGGGTCAAGGCGATTCTCAATTTTGCCCCGGTGCAGCTCGATGTGCCCGACGATGTCGTCGGTGAAGAACGTGAACCTGGCCCTGGAGCTGGAGACGCTGAGCTACGCGCTGACCAACCGCTAGGGTCCACAGATGACGCAGATGGCGCAGACTAATCTGCGCCATCTAGCTTCAGTCTGCGCGATCTGCGCCATCTGCGTCATCTGCGCCATCTGTGTCATCTGCGTCATCTGCGTCATCTGCGTCATCTGCGCTCATCTGATCGCTCATCTGCGCTCATCTGCGTCATCTGCGCCATCTGCGGACGATGTGTAATCTGCGGGCCACCTCCCGCTTCCGTCCCCCTACTTTCCCGCATGCCCGTCCACATCACCTCCGAAATCGGCGCGCTCCAGTCCGTCCTGGTCCACACGCCCGGCCCCGAGCTGCAGGCGGTCACGCCGGGGAACCGGGACGACTACCTCTACGACGACATCATCGAGCTGGAGATCGCCCAGCGGGAGCACCGCCGTTCGTCGCGGTGCTGGAGCGCTTCGCGCGGGTGCACTCAGGTCGGCGACCTGCTGGCCGAGGTCCTGGAGCAGCCCGAGGCGCGGGAATTCTTCATCCCCAAGACCATGGACGTGGTCCCCTCCGACGCTCTCGGCCGGCGCTGAACGACCTGACCGGCGGCACTCAGCCGGGTGCATCATCGAGGGGGCGGAGGAGGAGGCCGGGCCGATCGCGCAGGCGCTCAACGAGGTCGGGCTACATCCTTCCGCCGCTGCCCAATCTCTTCTTCCCCGGGACATCGGCGTGGTGATCGGCGAGCACGCGGTGGTCGGCTCGATGCGCCACGGGGTGCGCTGGACCGAAGAACTGCTGATCAAGACGCTGTTCCGCTTCCATCCCGGAGCTGGCCAACGCCGGGCTCCTGTACGACGGGTCGGAGGAGCGGCGGAGCAACTACACCCTGGAGGGCGGCGACGTCCATCTTCTGCGGGACGACCTGCTGCTCGTGGGCTTCAGCGAGCGGTCCTCGCCCGCCGCGCTCGACCAGCTGTGCGAGGTGCTGTTCGAGCGGCGGCAAGTGACCGATGTGATCATCGTCGTGATGCCCAAGGAGCCGACCGCCATCCACCTGGACATGCTCTTCACCCAGGTGGACCGGGAGCTCTGCGTGGTCTATCCGCCCTACTTCATCGGGCCGGAGCGGCTGGCCGTGCTGCACCGGCGGAAAGGGCGGCGAAGGGGTGCGGGAGATGCCGAACTTCTTCGCCGCGCTGCAGGACGTCGGGTCTGCCGCTGGAGCCGTCTTCGTGGGCGGCGCGCACCGGACCACGCAGGAGCGGGAGCAGTGGACCTCCGCCTGCAATTTCCTGGCGCTCGCGCCGGGCATGATCCTGAGCTATCGGCGCAACGAGGCGACCCTCGAAGCTCTGAAGGCCGCCGGGTTCCGGGTGGTGTCCAGCGTCGATTTCGTCGGCGTTCGATGACTGGCCGATACCAAGCACCGCACCGTGATCACCATCGAGGGGACGAGCTGGTGCGGGGCGGCGGCGGCCCCCGCTGCATGTCGCTGCCGCTCCGGCGAGAGGCCCTGTGACCGGGCTGACAGCCTATCCCGACGCACGCTGGCCGACCGCGCCTGGACGCTGCATGGGCGGCGGCCGTGCGACGCCGACCGGCTGGCCCGCGAGGTCCTGGGTCTGCGCCAGCGCCCCGCGGGCAGTGTCGGAGCGGCTCGCCGTCGCCCTGCTCGGCGCCGACCCGCGCGTGCGGCAGCTGGAGGACGGTCGCTGGGCGCTGGTCGCGGAGGCACAGGGCTCGCCGCTGCTGGAGGACTGCGCCTTCGCGGTGGTGGACGTGGAGACCACGGGGATGCGGGCCACCGGCCCCGACCGGGTCACCGAGGTGGCCGTGGTGGTGCTGCACGGTGCCCGCGGGAGCTGGTGTTCGACTCGCTGGTGAATCCCGGGCGTCCGCATCCCGCCATCGGATCGCCCATCTGACCGGGATCACCGACGCCATGGTGCGGCGCGCGCCCATCTTCGAGGCGGTCGCCGACCAGCTGCTGGCCGCACTCGCCGGCCGGATCTTCGTGGCGCACAACGCCCGCTTCGACTGGGGCTTCTGACCGCCGAGGTGCGTCGGGCCCGCGGTCTGGCGCTCGCCGGCTCGCACATCTGCACCGTCCGCCTGGCGCGCCGGCTGCTGCCGCAGCTCGAGTCCGCGAGCCTCGACAGCCTGAGCTACCACTTCGGGCTGGAGAACCCGGCTCGTCACCGCGCCGCCGGTGATGCGATGGCCACCGCCGAACTGCTGGAGCGGCTCATCCTCCTGGCCCGGGAGCGGGGCGCCCGCACGCTGGCGGACCTCGAGGCGATGTGCCGCCCTCGGCCGCGGATGAAGAAACGTTCCAAGCGGGTCGTCGGCCCGGGGTGATCTCCGTCGGCCTCGCCCTTCCTTCTCCCTCTCCCTTCCTGCCTCATGGCTCTGATTCGGACCTTTCAGCTCGGCGCACTCCGCTGCCACCTCCTGGAAGGAGGCGCTCAGCGGCTCGATGGCGGCGCCATGTTCGGCGTCGTCCCCAAGCCGCTCTGGTCCAGGCGGATGGCGCCGGATGAGAAGAACCGCATTCCGCTCGCGATGCGCTGCCTGCTGATCGAGCATCCGGATGGGCTGGTCCTGGTCGATACCGGTCTGGGCAACAAGGAGGACGAGAAGTTCCTCCAGATCTACGGCGTCAGGAATGGCGGCGCTCCCGGGCCGACCCAGCTGGAGGACGCCATTCGGGAGGCGGGGCATCAGCCCGATGACGTCCGATAGGTGATCAACACCCACCTGCACTTTGATCATGCCGGGGGGAACACGGTGGCCGCCGAGCCGCCGAGCCGACGCGCAGCCGCTGACTCGACCCTGGACCCTCGCCGGCGTTTGCCAACGCCACCTACGTCGTGCAGCAGAACGAGCTCGAGTTCGCCCGCCATACCAATGAGCGGACCCGGGCCAGCTATCTGCCGCCCAACTTCGAGCCGATCGCGGCCGCCGGGAAGTGGAAGCTGCTTGATGGGCCGGGCGAAATTCTGCCGGGCATCTCGGCGATGATGACCCCGGGGCACGTGCCCTGGCACCAGAGCATCGTCGTCCGCAGTGGCGGCGAGACCGCGGTGTTTCTGGGCGACATCATCCCAACCTCGGCCCACCTGCCGCTGCCCTACATCATGGGCTACGACCTGGAGCCGCTCCGGACCCTGGAAACGAAGCGGACACTGCTGGCCGAGGCGGTTCGCGGGGGCTGGCGGTTCATTTTCGAGCATGACCCCGAGGTCGCGATGGGGCGGGTGGTGGCGGAGGGGAAGGGGATCGGGCTGGCCGAGGTGGTGGCCAAGGCCGGGTAACGGGGAAGAGGGAACGGGGAACGGGGAACGGGAAGGGAACGGGACGGGGAAGAGGGAACGGGGAACGGGAAAAAGGGAACGGGGAACGGGGAAGAGGGAACGGGGAACGGGGAACGGGGAACGGGGAACGGGGAAAAGGGAACGGGCTGGCGGTTCTGCTGTCATTGCGAGGAGGCCGCTTGCGGCCGACGAAGCAATCCCCTGACCTCCGGGCGGCTCCCCCGTTCCCCGTTCCCCACCTCAGGCTTGTCTAAACCCCTGCCTGTGGCTAGCTTTGCCCCCGTTCAATGAAGTGGGGCCGATGGCCCCCACCCCAGCGCCCGGGCAGTCTCCGCCGGTGCCACCGGGTCCTGCAGACAGAGAGTTGGTCTGGTGTGGCGCCGCAGCGTCGCACCTCTGTTGCCGGACACCCCAGGGGAATCAGGGTGTCCGGTTTTCTTTTGCGCGGGAGAGTCGCACTGTCCACCAACGAGCGTGAACGTCGGGTCCGCATCAATCGGCAGATCCGAATCAGCCCGGTACGGGTGATTGGTCCAGGAGGCGAGCAGTTGGGCGTGCTTGCGGTCGACGAGGCGCTGGCGGCCGCGGTCGAGCGCGGACTTGACCTGGTGGAAGTGGCGCCGATGGCGCGTCCGCCCGTGGTCAAGATCATGGACTACGGCAAGTTCAAGTTCGAGGAGGCGAAGGCGGCACGGGCGGCGAAGAAGAAGCAGCACGTGATCCACCTGAAGGAGATCAAGGTCCGACCCGGCATCGAAGAGCACGACTTCGAGTTCAAGGCCCGGCACGGTCGCGAGTTCCTGTCGGAAGGCAACAAGATCAAGGTGACGATGATGTTCCGTGGGCGGCAGATCGCCCACATCGAGTTGGGCAAGGCGGTCCTGGACCGCTTCGCGACCGGACTCGCGGATATCGGCAAGATCGAGCAGGAAGCCAAGCTCGAAGGCCGCAACATGGTGATGGTGATGGGGCCCAAGTAGCTGGGGTAGCACACCTCAGCCTGAGGTAAGGGCGACCCAGCGGGTCGCCCGGTGGGTGACTGGCACGACACGGAGGGCGGCGCGGTCGAGTCGCTCCAACACGGAGAGCATGATGCCAAAGCAGAAGACCAAGCGGGCGGCCATGAAGCGCTTCAAGCGGACCGGCACCGGGAAGCTGAAGCGGTGGAGCGCCAATCACAGCCACATCCTGACCAAGAAGACCCGCAAGCGGAAGAACCGGCTCAAGAAGCCCGCTCTGGTCTCATCCGCCGATTTCCCGCGTGTCAACCGTCTCCTTTTGGCCTAGAGGGATACCATGCCACGCGTCAAGAGCAACGTCGCGCACCACGCGCGCAAGAAGAAGATCATGCGGGCGGCCAAGGGCGCCCGGGGCGCCCGGAGCAAGCTGTACCGGCCAGCCAAGGAAACCGTCGAGCGGGCGATGCAGTACGCCTATCGCGATCGTCGCAAGAAGAAGGGCGAGTTCCGCGCGCTCTGGATCACCCGCATCAACGCGGCGTGCCGCATGCACGGGTTCAGCTATAGCGTCTTTATCGCCGCCCTCAAGAAGGCCGGCGTCGAGATCGACCGGAAGGTGCTGGCGGATCTCGCGGTGAAGGATATGGATGCCTTTGCCAAGATCGCCGAAGTGGCCCGGGCCGCGATCTAGTTCGGCCAGCTCCCGCGCGCGGGTCAGCAGGGGTCGGGAGCGCACGGGAGTGCCGCCCTCGACCCCGCGTTGTTGCCGGGAGGCGCTTGGAGGGGCGATCACTCGTTGCACCTGTCGAGGTCCTGAATGTCACATCTCAAGGTGGCGCATCCGGCGAGGCACCTGACCGCCGGCCCGCCCGTCTCCCTGTCACTATGACCACCGCTGCCGATCTGCACGCCCAGCTCGAGGCCCTCCGGGCCGAAGCCGGTGCGCTCGCTGCCCTGGATGCCGCCGGGCTGGAAGCCGCTGAGATTCGGCTGCTCGGCCGCAAGCAGGGGGCCCTCACCGAGTTGCTCAAGCAGCTGCCGGCCCTGCCGGCCGAGGAGAAGCGCGCCATTGGGGGCGCGGCGAACCGGCTCAAGCAGGAGCTGGAGGCCGCGGTCGCCGCGCGCCGCACGGAGCTGGCGGCGGTCGCCGAGCAGCGCGCCGCCGCCGCCATCGACCTGACGATGCCGGCCCGCCCCCGCTGGACCGGGGGGCTGCATCCCGTCACTCAGGTGGTCGAGGAGATCGCCGACATCTTCCGTGGCCTCGGCTTCGCCCGCGCCACCGGGCCGGAGGTGGAGTCAGAGTGGTACAACTTCGGGTCGCTGAATTTCCCGCCGGATCATCCGGCGATGGATATGCACGATACCCTGTACCTCGACATCCCCGATCGCCGGACCGGGGTGGACCGACGCGCGGGTCAACCGGTGTCGGCCGCCAACCTGGAGCGCCGGGTGCTGGTGGACCGCCGCCAGCGGAACGAGGGTCGCCTGCTGCTGCGGACGCACACGTCGCCGGTGCAGATTCGCCTCATGCTCAAGGAAGAGCCGCCCATCCGGGCCCTCATGCCTGGCGTGGTCTACCGCAAGGACACCTTCGACGCATCGCACGCCCCCGCCTTCGCGCAGATCGAAGGACTGGTGGTGGACGAAGGGATCACCTTCGTGGATCTCAAGGCCACGCTCGGCCATTTTGCGCGCCAGTTCTTTGGCTCCGCCACCGCCGTCCGGTTCCGGCCCTCGTTCTTTCCGTTCACCGAGCCCTCGGCCGAGATGGACGTGACGTGCGGGGTGTGTGGCGGCAGCGGGTGCGCTGCCTGCAAGGGCACCGGCTGGATGGAAATTCTCGGGGCTGGCATGGTGCATCCCCGGGTCCTGGCGAGTGCCAACCTCGATCCCGAGCGCTACAGCGGCTTCGCGTTCGGAATGGGGCCGGGTCGGATCGCCCTGAACCGCTACGGCATTCCTGACATTCGCCTGCTCTACGAGGGCGACATGCGATTCCTTTCCCAGTTCTCGACCGGACAGGTCGCCCGCCCATGAATCTGTCACGCCGCTGGCTGGAAGCGTTTCTGCGCCGCCCCCTCACTGCGGGCGATGTGGCCAGGCGCCTGGTGATGCTCGGTGCGGGGGTCGATGGCATCGAGCCGATCAACGGCGGCCTCGCCGCCATCGTGGTAGGCCAGGTGCTCTCGGCCAAGCCCCACCCTAACGCCGATCGGCTGCGGGTCTGCCTGGTCAACGACGGCAGCGCCGAGCCACTCCACGTGGTCTGCGGCGCCCCGAACGTCACCGAGGGGAAGAAGTACCCCTTCGCGCGGGTTGGAGTCACGATCCCGGGCGGGATCACCCTCGATCGCCGGAAGATCCGTGGGGAAGTCTCGGAAGGGATGCTCTGCTCGGCCCGCGAACTCGGGCTCGGTCAGGAGCATGACGGCATCCTGGAACTGGACACGGAACTCCCGCCCGGTACCCCGCTGCTCCAGGTGCTCCCGGTCGACGACGATCGCCTGCTGGTTGATGTCACGCCGAATCGCCCCGATCTCCTCGGTCACAAGGGCGCGGCCCGCGAACTGGCGTTCAGCTACGGCGTGCCCTTCCGGCTGCCCGAGATCCCCGGGGCACCGGCGGAAGGGCTCGGCACACTCCGCCGGGTTGACGCTGAGCGGGCGACGATTGGCGCACTCGGCGTCGGTATCGAAGATCCCGAGGGCTGTGCGCGGTTTACCGCGGTGGTCATTCGCGGGGTGAAGGTGGGCCCTTCTCCTGCCTGGCTGCGGGACCGGCTGGCGGCGGTGGGGAGTCGAAGCATCAACAATGTCGTGGACGCCACCAACTACGTCCTTCTCGAACTCAACCAGCCGATGCATGCCTACGACCTGGCCAAGATTCGCGGGCCAGAGATCGTGGCCCGGCGGGCCAGAGAGGGTGAGAAGGTGGTTACGCTGGATGGTGTCGAACGGAGCCTCACGGTGGAGATGGTGGCCATCGCCGACGCGGCTGGTCCTATCGGGATCGGCGGCGTCATGGGTGGTCAGGCGACCGAGGTCGATGCCGCGACCACCGACTTGGTCCTGGAAGCCGCCTGGTTTGAGCCGAAGCGCCTGCGGCGGACCCGCCGGACCCTCAATCATTCGACCGATGCCAGCTATCGCTTCGAGCGCGGTGTCGATCTCTGGGGACTGCCCGAAGCGCAGCGCCGCTGCGTCGAGCTGATCCTCGCCACCGCTGGTGGCACCGTCGAAGATGCGGTGGATCTGTTCCCGCGCCCGTCCAATCCCACCCGCATTTTCCTGCGGATCCGCCGAGTCGAGCAGATCCTGGGGGCCCGCCTGGAACTCGCCACGCTCGAGAAATATCTGGTGGCCATCGGGGCCACGGTGCTCAACAAGCCGGACGACGACCGGCTGGCCGTGGATGTCCCTGGCTGGCGTCCCGACCTGCTGCAGGAAATCGATCTCATTGAGGAGATCGCCCGGCTGCACGGGTACGACAACTTCCCGACCGATCTGCATCCCTATCGGGTGGGCCGCCTGGAAGTGGAGCCGCTCGACCGCACCATGCAGCGGCTGCGGGAGCAATTGTCAGGGCAGGGGTTGCTGGAGACCGTCTCGCTGCCGTTTGGGCCGGCGGAGGGCGACCGGGCCGTACGGCTGCTCAATCCGCTGTCCGCCGAGGATGCCTATCTCCGGCAGACGTTGCTGCCCCTGCTGGTCCGTGCGGCGGAGACCAACTGGTCGCACCAGGTCCGCGATATCCGCCTGTTCGAAATCGGGACCGGCTTCCTGATGTCACCCACCGAATTGCGCCCGGAAGAGACGCTGTGGGTGGCCGGCATCATCTCGGGCGCACGCGGCCCCAGCCACTGGGCCGGGGACCCGCCGGGCGACTTCGCACTGTGGGACATCGCCGCCATTTTTCAGGCCGCTGCGGGTCTGGCATATCCGGGGGCGCAGGTGCAAGTTGATACTCAAGGCTGGGTTGCGCGCACACCTGACGGCAGGACGGTAGGCCACGCCCGCCGCCTCCAGGTCTCACCGCCGGCTTGGGCCGCCCCGATATTCGGATTCGAGCTGGAGCTTGCCCGGGAGGCCGCCGCGCCGGTCCGGTACCGGCCGCTGCCGGTGACTCCGGCCGCCTGGCGGGACCTGAACCTGGTGCTGGGGCCGGGGGTGTCCGCGGCCGCAGTGGAGTCGGCGGTGAGTGTGGCCGGTGGCGCGCTGCTGGAGTCCGTCACGGTCCAGAGCGAATTCCGGTCGCCGCAGCTGGGCCCGGACCACCGGGCGGTGCAGTTCCGGCTGACCTTCCGGGCACCGGACCGGACGGTGCGGGACGAGGAAGTGGATGCCTCACTGAAGCGCATCCTCACGACGCTGGAGCGGAACCTTGACGCAAAGCTACGAACGGCCTGATGTCCAGGCGATGCACGAGCTGGGCGACCTGCTCCAGCACGTGGGGGAAGAGCTGGCGGCCTGGCGCCGGCGATCGCTCAAGGCGGAGGCGGAGCTGGCCGAGGCCCGCGCCAAGGGCGGGGTGGTGGCGGGACCGGAGCTGATTCTCTCCCGCCAGCGGTCGCTGGATCTCGACATGGAAAACCAGGCGCTGCACCAGCGGATCCAGGCCGCCCGCGAGCGGTTGCAGATGCTGGCCCATCGCCTGGGCTTCCTGGAGACCGACGCAGACGAGGGGGCGGCATGACCACGGCCAAGCATGCGGTCCGGGTGACGATCGGGGGCGAGGACTACACCGTCCGCTCCGAGCTGCCGCCGGAATACACCCGCGAAGTGGCCGCGTACGTGGATGCCGCCCTGAAGCGGATCCGGGACATGTTGCCGCAGGTGGAGACGCACAAGGCGGCGATCCTCGCCGCACTGGCGATTACCGATGAACTGTTCCAGGCCCGGCGCGGCGATCGGGACCATGCCGCGCGGCTGAACGCGATGGCGGATGACCTGGCCCGGCTGCTTCCGCCGGCCAAGCGCGGCCGCCGCGCCACGGCGCCACACAGCATCATCAGCAGCTGACGCCGGTCCGCATTCGGGCCGGTACGCCATGACGGAGCGGCAGGTCAGGCGCTCCTGGAGATAGATCGCATGTCATCGATTGTCATCGCCCTTATCGAGGGGCTTGCCGCCGGCGTGCTGGTGGCCACGGCCCTCTTCCTGATCTACAATCGCACCCAGCGCAAGAGCGCCAGCCATACCCTGTCGGCCGCACGGCTGCAGGCGGAGACGCTCATTTCCGATGCCTCCGGCAAGGCGGCCGAGGCCCGGACCCAGATTGTGCTGGAGGGAAAGATGGAAATCCTCCGGTTGCGGGAGGATCTGGACAAGGAGGCCCAGCGCCGCCGGGAGGAATGGGAGCGGTTTGAGCGCCGGGCCGAGGAGCGCGACAAGGCGGTCGAACGCCAGATGGAAACGGTGCGGAAGCAGGAGTCGGCGTTCGTCGCGCGCGAGGGCACCCTCAAGCAGCGGGAAGCGGCCCTCGGCAGCCGGGAGCAGGAGTCCGAACGGCTGCTCGCCGAGCAGCGCCAGAAACTGGAGCGGATTGCGGGGCTGACGGGCGAAGAGGCCCGGCGCGAGGTCCTGCAGCGGGTGGAGGATGAGGCCCGCAGCCAGGCCCAGGCTCTGGGCCGGGATATCCGGGAGCAGGCCAAGAAGTCCGCCGAGAAGGATGCCCGGAAGATCGTGGCGCTTGCCGTCCAGCGGATCTCGGCCGAGCAGACCGCCGAGAGCACCGTGGCGGCGGTGGCGCTCCCGAGCGATGAGATGAAGGGCCGGATCATCGGCCGCGAGGGCCGGAATATCCGCGCCTTCGAGCAGGCGACCGGTGTCGACGTCATCATCGACGACACCCCGGACACCGTCATTATCAGCTGCTACGATCCGGTGCGCCGGGAGGTGGCCCGTCGCGCACTCGATGCCCTGATCACCGATGGCAGGATTCATCCGGGCCGGATCGAGGAACTGGTCGCGAAGGCACAGAAGGAACTCAACACCGAGATGCAGGAGCTGGGCGAGAAGGCCGCCTTCGATACCGGGGTGCACGGCCTCCACCCCGAAATGATCCGCCTCATCGGCCGGATGCGTTACCGGACCTCCTACGGCCAGAACATCTACGAGCATTCGAAGGAAGTGGCGTGGCTGGCCGGGATCATGGCCGCCGAACTCCACCTCGATGTCCAGTTGGCCAAGCGGGGCGCCCTGCTGCACGATGTCGGCAAGGTGCTGACCCACGAGCATGAGGGGACCCACGTCGAACTCGGCGTGGAGATGGCGCGCAAATATGGGGAAACCGCGCTGGTCATCAATTGCATCCAGGCCCATCACGACGATGTGCCGCACGAAACCGCGGAGTCGGTGCTGGTCCAGGCCGCCGACGCGATCAGTGGCTCCCGGCCCGGCGCCAGACGCGAGGCCTTCGAGAGCTACGTGAAGCGGTTGACCAAGCTGGAAGAGATCGCCAACAGCTTCAGCGGAGTGGAAAAGTCGAACGTGATCCAGGCCGGCCGCGAGGTGCGGGTCATTGTCACGCCCGATCAGATCGACGACAACGCCGCTGCGGCGCTGTCGGACCAGATTGCCCGGCGCATCGAGAATGAGCTCCAATACCCCGGCCAGATCCGGGTGGTGGTCATTCGCGAGACCCGGGCCGTGGATATCGCGAAATGAGTGCTCGGATCATCGATGGCGTCGCCCTCGGCAAGACCATTCGGGAGGAAGTCACCGCGGAGTGCCGCGTGCTCGCGGCGAAAGGGGTCCGGCCCGGCCTCGCTGTCGTCCTGGTGGGGGAAAACCCTGCATCCAAGGCGTATGTCGGCAGTAAGGAGAAGGCCTGCCTCGAGGCCGGGATGCACTCGGTCAAGATCGAGCGTCCGGCCGAGATCAATGAAGCCGATCTCCTCGCCATCATCGATGGCCTGAATCACGATCCGGCGATTCACGGTATCCTGGTGCAGTTGCCGCTGCCCAAGCACATCAACACCGAGAAGGTGCTGCTGCGGGTCGACCCCGCGAAGGATGTCGACGGGTTCCATCCGGTGAACGTCGGCAAGCTCGTCATTGGTGACCCGACCGCCCTCCGGCCCTGCACGCCCTATGGCGTCCAGCAGATGCTGATCCGGAACGGGATCGAGACCAGGGGAGCACACGCCGTCGTCATCGGGCGCAGCACCATCGTCGGCAAGCCGATGGCCAATCTGCTGATTCAGACCGGCGCTGGCGGCGATGCCACGGTGACGGTCTGCCATTCCCGCACCCGCGACCTCCCTGCAGTCGCCCGCACCGCCGACATCCTCATCGCCGCGATCGGCAAGGCGGAGTTTGTCACCGCCGACATGGTCCGTCCCGGCGCGGTGGTTATCGATGTTGGCATCAATCGCGTGGACGATGCCTCACGGCCGCGCGGCTATCGCCTCACCGGCGATGTCGCGTACGAACCGGTGGCCGCGATTGCCTCTGCCATCACTCCAGTCCCGGGCGGCGTCGGTCCGATGACCATCGCGATGCTGCTCGCCAACACGCTGCAGGCCCTGAAACAGAAGATGTGAACTGCGGGGAACAGGGAAGGGGGAACGGGGACAGGGTGGCGACTCGGCAATCCCCCAACCTCCGAGCCGTTCCCCGTTCCCCGTTCCCCGTTCCCCGTTCCCTGTTCCCTGTTCCCCGTTCCCGTCCCCCGTCTCCATGCCCGAGCCCGATCTCTTCTCCCAGAATCCGTGGACCCCGACGCAACTTGCCCGGGCGGCTCGGCGCGCGGTGGAGCAGGGCATCGGCCCGCTCTGGATCCGCGGAGAGATGAGCGGTCTCAAGGTGTATCGCAGTGGCCACTGGTACTTCACTCTGGGCGACGCGGGGGCCCAGATACGCTGCGTGATGTGGCGCACTCAGGCCCAGCGCTACAAGACTCCGCCAGAGGAGGGCAGCCAGGTTTTCATTTACGGCACGCCGACGCTCTGGGAGGAACGGGGCGAGTTTCGGCTGACGGTCTCGGAGCTGCTGGTCACCGATAAAACCGGCGCCGCGGAACTCGCGCTGCGGCGGATCCGGGAGGCGCTCGCCAAGGATGGCCTGTTCGACATCGACCGCAAGCGCCCGCTGCCCCAGGTCCCCAACCGGATCGCGATCGTCACCAGCCTCGATGGCGCGGCACTGCGGGATATCATGACCGTGGCGCGCCGCCGGTGGTCTTCGGTCGAGCTCCTGGTCTTCGGCACCCGCGTCCAGGGTGCCGAGGCGCCGCAGGAGATGATCCGGGCCCTTGGACGCGTCAACCGCTATGAGGGGCTCGACCTCTGCGTGCTGGCCCGGGGCGGTGGTGCCCGCGAAGATCTGGCCGTTTTCAACCACGAAGGAGTGTGCCGGGCGCTCGCTGCCCTCCGCATTCCGACCATTTCCGCCGTGGGACACGAGACCGATCTCCTGCTCACCGACCTGATTGCCGATATCCGGGCCGCCACGCCCTCCGCCGCGATGGAGCTGGCGGTGCCCGACGCCGCCGATTTCCGTCGCCAGGTGGCCTCGCTGGGACTTCGTCTCGGCAACGCACTCGGACGCGGCACCCGCCTGGCGCGCGAACGACTGGCCCGGACCGGGGATCGGTTGCAGGGTGCGCTCGACCAGCGACTGGAGCGGCACCGGCGCGACCTCGAACGCTATGCGGCCCAACTGGACGCGTTGTCGCCCCTGCGGGTGCTGGAGCGCGGCTATAGTGTGGCACTGGGCGAGGATGGCGGGGTGCTGCGCCGCCGCCCAGATTTCCCCGTTGGCAGACCCTTTCGCCTGCGTCTCGCTGATGGCACCGTCCCTGCCCGGGTGGAGCCCGAATGACTGATCCAGCCCCCTCGCTCGCCGATGAGCTTCGTCGGCTCGAGGAGATTGTCCGCAAACTCGAGCGGGAAGATGCCGATCTCGACCAGGCCCTGGCCCTGTTTGAGGAAGGGGTGGGCCGGCTGCGCGCGGCGCGCGAACGGCTCGGGGCCGCCGAAGTGCGGGTCCGGAAGGTGCTCGAAGATGCGCAGGGGACGCTCCGGCTCGAGGAGGTGGACCCCGATGAGTGAGCCCACCGACGTGGCCTCCCTGCTGGCCGAGGCGCGGGAGCGGGTCGACGGGCTGCTGGCCGCGTGGGCCGAGCGGGTCCAGACGATTGTCCCGGGTCGGACCGGGGAGGCACTCGCCTACGCGCTCAACACCCCGGGCAAACGGGTGCGGCCGGCCCTGCTCATGGCGGCCTATCGCGCCGCCGGTGGTCACTCGCCCGCGATCGCGGCCGTCGCGGCGGCCGTCGAGACGGTGCACACCTACTCGCTGGTGCACGACGATCTGCCCTGCATGGACGATGACGGCATGCGGCGCGGGCGCCCCACGACTCATCGAGCGTACGACGTGCCGACCGCCACCCGGGTGGGGTTTCTGCTGGTGCCGGTGGCCGCCCTGGTGCTCTCCCAGGCCGCGCGCGACCTGGTACTGTCCCCCGGAACGTTGGGCCGCATGGCCGCCGAACTCTTCCGTTCTGGCGGCATCGAGGGCATGGTGGGGGGACAGTGGCTCGATCTCGAGGCCGAGGGCCGGCTGCTCGACCTGGATGGTCTGATGGCGGTACACCGGGGGAAGACCGGTGCCCTGATCCGTGGCTCGTGCGTGCTGGGCGGTCTCGCCGCCGAGGCGCCGGCCGCCACGATCGCCGCGCTGGCGGAGTACGGGCAGGAAATCGGACTTGCCTTCCAGATTGCGGACGACGTGCTGGACGTAACCGCAACCACGGCGCAACTTGGCAAGAGCGCGGGCAAGGATGCCGCCGCCGAGAAGTCGACCTACGTCAGTGTCCTGGGTATCGACCGGGCCCGCGCCGAAGCGACGGCGCTTTCCGCCCACGCGGTGCGGCATCTCGATGAGGCGGGGGTGCCATCGGCGGCTCTGGCCTCGCTGGCCCACTATATTGTGAATCGGGCCTCGTGACCCTGGTGTACAACGTTTTGCGCTCGCCTGACGCCTGGCGCTTCACCTCCGTTGCTGGAGTCCCATGACCCTCCTCTCGTCCATCCAGTCGCCCGACGACCTGAAGCGGATCCCGCGCGAGCAGCTGCCCCAGCTCGCCCAGGAAGTCCGGGATCGCCTGATCGATTGCGTGTCGCAGACCGGCGGGCACATCGGCGCCAGCCTCGGCGTCGTGGAGCTGTCGATTGCGCTGCTGTATGAATTCGACTCGCCGCGCGACAAGGTGGTGTGGGATGTCGGCCACCAGGCCTATGCCTGGAAGCTCCTCACCGGCCGCAACGATCGATTTCCCACCCTGCGCCAGACGGGCGGGATCTCCGGCTTTCTCAAGATTGAGGAAAGCGAGCACGACCATTTCGGCGCGGGACACGCGGGCACCGCGATGTCGGCCGCGCTGGGCATGGCGACCGCCCGGGACCTCAAGGGCGAACGCAACAAGGTCGTGGCGATCGTGGGCGACGGCGCACTGACCTGTGGCCTCTCCTATGAGGGGATGAACAACGCCGGGCATTCCAACCGCGACATCATCCTGATCGTCAACGACAACGGGATGTCCATCTCGCCCAACGTCGGCGCCATCAGCAAGACCCTGGGCGGCATCGCGGCGAGTCCGGTGACCAACCGGATGCGCGAGCACATCAAGCACTGGACCCTCAAGCTCGGCAAGGTGCTGGGTCCGGAGCTGGTCGAATTCGCCAAGAACCTGGAGGAGAGCGCCAAGAATCTCTTCTCGGACGGGATGTTCTTCGAGGAACTGGGATTCCGCTATTTCGGCCCGATCGACGGCCACGATCTCAAGAAGCTGGTGGACACCTTCCGCTTCGTGAAGCCGATGACCGGCCCGCGGGTCATCCATGTGATGACCCAGAAGGGCAAGGGCTTCCCCCTCGCCGAGGCCAACAAGGAGAAGTGGCACGGCCTCGCCGCCTACGATCCCGAAACCGGCGAGCCGCGCAAGAAGGCCAGCGGTCCGCCGACCTGGACTCAGGTATTCGGGGACACGCTCACCGCCCTGGCCGCCGAGCATCCCGAGATGGTGGTGATCACCGCCGCCATGCCCAGCGGGACCGGCACCAACATCTTCCAGAAGAAGTTTCCCGAGCGCTTCTTCGATGTTGGCATCGCCGAGGGTCACGCGGTGACCTTCGCCGGCGGCCTCGCCACCCAGGGCATCCGGCCCAGTCTGCGCGATCTACAGCACCTTCCTGCAGCGGGCCTACGATAACGTCATCCACGATATCGCGGTGCAGTATCTGCCCGTGATTTTCGCGATGGACCGGGCCGGCCTCGTGGGTGAAGATGGCCAGACCCACATGGGGCTGTACGATATCGCCTATATGCTGGCGGTGCCGGGCATGACCGTGACCGCCCCGCGCGATGCGGACGAACTCATCGGCCTGTTGAAGACCGCCCTGGTCCACAAGGGCGGGCCGTTCTGCACCCGCTATCCCCGGGACAAGACACCCAGCGAGCCGCGTCCGGTGGCCGAGGTCCCTGCGGTGCCATACGGCACCTGGGAGACGTTGCGGCAGGGGAAGGACGTGGCCCTGCTGGCGGTGGGCACGATGGTCGGTCCCAGCCTCGAAGCGGCCAACCAGCTGGCGGCCGAGGGGATCGACTGCACCGTGGTCAATTGCCGGTTCCTCAAGCCGCTGGACAGTGCGTTGCTCGAGGTGCTCGCCGCGCAGCATTCGACGCTGGTGACGGTCGAGGAAGGCACCATCGTGAACGGGTTCGGCGCCTACCTCGCCGAGACGCTGCAGACCACCCACCCCGAAGTGCGCACCGTCGCGCTCGGTCTGCCCGATCGGCTGATCGAGCAGGCGCCGCGCAATGACCAGCTGGAGAATTGCGGATTGTCCGCCGGTGGGATCGCCCGGCGTCTGCGCGCGCTGCACAGCGAGGAGAGCATCGAGGCACGATGAAGGTCGGCGTTGTCGGAAATCCACGATACGCCGATCTCCGCACCGTCCTGTGGGAGCTGGCGGAACTGGCGCCGACCTGCGGCGTGGAGCTGCTCACCGAACCGAGCCTCGTTCCGCTCTGGGAGCGGCCGCTTGCCGCTGCTGGACGAGGACGTGCCGGACGCGCTCATCACCTGCGGCGGCGATGGGACCCTGCTCCGGGGCGCCCGCCTGCTTCGCGGCCGCGAGGTGCCGATCCTGGGGGTCAACCTCGGGCGCGTCGGCTTCCTCACCACGGCCACCCGCGATCAGCTGCGGACCGCCCTCGAGGCGCTGACCTCCGGGAGCTACGTGCTGGAGCGCCGACTGGTGCTCCACGCGACCATCGTGAGCGACACCGGGGCCGTCCGCTCCGAGCAGCAGGCGCTCAACGACGTCGTCATCCACAAGTCCGGCGTCGCCCGCATCATCCGCATCCGCCTCACCATCGATGGCGACGACCTCGGCCCCTACAGCTCCGATGGCCTGGTGGTCGCGAGTCCCACCGGGTCGACCGCCTATTCGCTGTCCGCCGGTGGGCCGATCGTTGCACCCGGCGTCCAGGCCATGATCGTCACACCGGTGTGCGCCCACACCCTGGCGGTGCGGCCTCTCGTGGTCCCCGCGACGATGACGATCTGCGCCGAGCCGATGTCGCCGGCGCACGACGACCTGCTGGTCTCCTACGATGGGCAGCTTGGAACCACCCTGGCGGCGGGCGACCGGGTCTTCATCCGGCGATCGCCCTCGTCGGTGCTGCTGGTGCGGATCGGTGAAGAGGGCTACTTCACCCGGATGCGGCAGAAGCTCAGTTGGGGCGACCTGGCGGGGCGCGAGGGACGGGCATGATCACCGAGCTCCGCGTGCGGGACCTGGTGACGATCGCCGAGGTCACCCTGCAGCCCGGGCCTGGCCTCAACGTGCTCACCGGTGAAACCGGCGCCGGCAAATCGATGGTCGTCGACGCCCTCTCCCTGCTGCTCGGCGCCCGCGCAGACAGCGGCCTCGTCCGTCCCGGTGCGCAACCGCGCGATCGTCGAGGGCGCGTTCGACGTTGAGGATGCCACCCTCCGCCGTCGGCTGGAAGCGGAAGGCCTCGACGCCGACGATCGGCTGGTCATTCGCCGCGAGATCGGCGTGGATGGTCGCTCGCGCGCCTGGGTCAACGGCAGCCCGACGACCATGGGGGTACTCGGCCGTCTGGGTCGGATGCTGGTCGACCTCCATGGCCAGCACGAGACCGAATCGCTGCTCCATGCCGACGCCCAGCGGGAAATCCTCGACGCCTTCGCCGGGGCGCAGGGCGAGCGGGCCGCCCTGTTTGAGGCGCACGCCGCCCTGCAGGCCCTCAAGGAGGAGGAAGCGGCGTTGATGGCACAGCGGGACGAAACCCGGAAGCGGGCCGACTACCTGCGGCATGTGGTCAAGGAGATCGACGCCGTCCGGCTCCAGTCAGGTGAGGAGGAGGCGCTCGACGCCGAAGCCCGCCGCCTGGGCCATGCCACGACGCTGGGGGAGCAGGCCCGCCGCCTCGCGGAACTGCTGGATGGTGATGGTGATGGGATCGTCCCCCGCCTAGGCCAGGCTGACCGACTGCTCTCCGCCCTCGAGAAGATCGACACCGAGCTGACGGGGTGGCGTGACCTGCTCGACAGCGCCTACGCCCAGGCGGGTGAGCTGGCCCGCCTCGCGGGCGGATACGCCGACGGGGTGCAGGAGGACCCCGCCCGGCTGGCCGATGTCGAGCGTCGTCGGGACCTGATCTACCGGCTGAAGCAGAAGCATGGCGCCACGCTGGAGGAGATCACCGCCGTCCGGGACCAGGCGGCCCGGGATCTCGACCTGCTCGACACCGCCGACCTCGACCTCCGTCAGCTCGCCGCTCGTCGGGTCGCCGCCGACGCCGCGACCGCGGCTGCGGCCGAGGCGCTCTCCGCCCGTCGGCGGGATGGGGCAGGGCGGCTGGCCCGTGCCGTGAGCCGGCTCCTTCCGTCGCTCGGGCTGCCTGGAGGCAAGTTCGACGTGGAACTGGCTCCGCTTCCGCAGGTCGGAGCCTCAGGGCAGGAGTCGATCAGCTTCATCGTCCGGCTCAACGCCGGTCTCGACCCGCGGCCGCTGGCCCGTGCCGCCTCGGGCGGCGAACTCTCCCGCCTGATGCTGGCGCTCAAGGTCGTCCTGGCTCGACATGATGCCGTGCCCGTCCTCGTCTTCGATGAGGTGGATCAGGGGATCGGCGGGGAAATCGGCGCGAAAGTGGGCGATGCCCTGGCCCAGGTGGCGGAGCGCCGCCAGGTGCTCGTCATCACCCACCTGCCGCAGATCGCCGCGCGGGCGGAGCAGCACCTCGTGGTGTCCAAGGTCGCCCGCGGCGGCGTTGCGACCAGCGATGTCCAGCGGATTCATGGGGAGGACCGGGTCACCGAGCTGGCCCGTATGCTGGGCGACGCCGACGCCGCCACGGCTCGGCAACATGCAGCCGCCATGCTGGCGCGTTAGCTAACGCCAGATGCGCTGATACCAGCGGATCTCGACCTGCGTCACCCGCCACTTGGGCACAATCCCGCCCGACCCCGCCACCACCGTCCCGAAACTCCACGATGCATCGATCGGGAAGCCGCACTTGTGGCCCTCCTCGCATTCCCGCAGCGCCCGACCGACATAGGTCACGCCGCCACCAATGGTCCAGGCGCTGCGGGCGGAGCCGTCGGTGATGACCGAGGCGGAGAGTCCGGGGATGGAATCGAGTGGACTCGGATAGCGCGCGCTGGCTTCACTCTCACGCCAGTACTCCGCGGTGCCGTGGATGGCGAAATTCCGAGCGAGGCGGAAGAAGGGACGCGCGCCGAGGCTCAGGACGTCGCCGGCGTCCAGCCGGATGTTGGTCAGAGTGCCGTACTCGGCGTAGCCGGCCGATGGAGGCGCCACGTGCAGCACCCGGTTGGACGGGAAGCGCACCAGATAGCCGCCGGTGAATCGGCTGCCCCAGCGTCCCGCGCCGACATCCAGCGTTCCGCTTGCGCCTGCTTCGTAGCGTCCGTTTCCTGTACCGACATCGAGCAGGCTGAGGGGGTTGGGCAGCTGACCGGTCGGCAGCCGCATCAATCCTTCTATCGCGAGGCGAAAGCCGCCCGTCTTGCCCGGCCGGTCGAAACGATCGACCAGGGTGTAGATCGCACCGATGTCCATGTCACCCATGCGGGAGATCTTGGTCTCCCCGAAGGGCACCGCGCCAATCGGTCCGGACGGGTTGGAGAGCAGCGTGGTGAAGTCGGCGCTGGCCACCTGGTTGATCGGCAACACCGGGTCCTGGTTGACGAAGCCGCTGCTCACGCCCAGCGTGGTGGCCAGCGTGTCCTGGAGCCCGCGGATGCGATTGATCAACGCGATGCCGGCGGCACTGGTGGAGATCGGGAGCACTGCGGAGGCCGTACTCCCACTGGTGATCGCGGCTAATCCGTCGCGAATCGACAGCGCCTCGGTCAGGACCGCCTGGGCCACGCTCTTCAGGCCGGGATTCCCGTCGTAGGTGCCGTTGGCAATCCGGGCGCTCAGGTCGTCGAGCGCGGCGCCGAAGTCATTGAAGAACTGGTTGGCCTGACCCTGGACCGAGCCGTCGCCCAGCGTGGGGTGGGCCAGATTGATGCCGGCGTTGCCACTCGAGTCGAGCGCGAGATGCGCCTGGATCCGGGTGGTCACCAGCGGGATCCGGCCGAACAACGTTAGCTTGCGCGTCAGTCCCAGGGCGGCGCCCAGGATACCGGTACCGATCGTGAGCTGGCCATTGGCCTGCTGGGCGCCGAGGTTCACCCGGATATTCGGTTGTCCGGTCACCGCGCCCAGGGTCGAGTCAACCGTGCGCAGGAACGGGATCCGGTCAGCACCGAGGGTGGACGAGCCAAAGCTGGCGAGGTAGTCCTCGGTGCGGCCATCGAACAGGCGATGGTCGGCGCTCTCGAACTTCCCGCCAATATCGAAGCGGAACGTTCCCTTGGGCGCACCGATCGGGGCCAACTGCGCCGCGACCGGCGAGGCCAGCAGCAGCAGCGGCAGGAGCCGCCGCAGAAACCGTCGCACGAAACCTCCAGGAGTAACCGTCTGTGACACACGCAGCGCCAGCCCGGCAGGCAACTTCGCTCTTTCAGGAACGGTTTGGTAGTCGCCCGATCGTTCTCGTCTCTGCCCCGGGCCGGGTCAACCTGCTGGGGGAACATACCGATTACAACGGTGGCCCCTGCTTCCCGATGGCGGTCGAACGCCGCACGCTGATTGCCGCAGGCTACGCCGACAAGTGGGAAGTGGTCTCGGCACTCGACGGCCAGGTCGTGACCGTCGATCCCGAGAAGCCCGTAGCGGGGCATTGGACCGCCTTCGTGGGTGGCGTCATCCAGGTGCTCAAGCGCGGGGGGATGGGGATGCGCGGCGCCCGGCTCGCGGTCATCAGTGACGTGCCGGTGGGGGCCGGTCTCTCGTCGTCGGCGGCACTCAGTGTCTCGATCGCCCGGGCCCTCACCGGTCTGGGCGGGATCCGGACCAGCGCCGAGGACCTCGCCGACATCGCCTGGCAGGCGGAGCATGATGAAGTCGGCGTCCAGTGCGGCCGGATGGATCAGACGGTGTCGGCCCAGGCCCGCAGCGGGTCGGCGATGCTGTTCGAGAGCGCGACCCGCGCCGTGACCCATGTTCCGTTCACCGAACGGATCTGGGTGTTCGAGACCGGGGTGACGCATCAGCTGACCGAGGGGCACTACAACCAGCGGCGCCGGGAGTGCGAGCAGGCGCTGGTGCAGGTGCGCGAGGCTGGACTCGAGGTGACCGCGCTGGCCGAGATCCCGGAGGCGGAGCTGCCGCGGCTCACGCGTACCCTGCCGCCGCCGTGGAATGCCCGTCTGCGCCATGTGGTGAGCGAGACACACCGGACCCGCGCTGGCCTCGCAGCACTGGCCGCGAAGGACTATGCCCGGTTCGGCGCCCTGATGGTGGAGAGCCACAACTCCCTGCGGGACGATTATCAGGCGGGTGTCGCGGAGGCCGATACCCTGGTCGCCAGCCTCATGCGCCATGGGGCGCTCGGTGCGCGCCTGACCGGTGCGGGGTGGGGCGGGGCGGTGATCGGGTTGCTCCCGCCGGATCGCGAGGCCCGGATCCTGGCCGAAACCCAGGAGGATTTCCGGAAGCAGTACGACCGGCTTCCCGCGGTCTGGTCGACGGGTGCGGAGGGCGGTGCCCGCAGCGAACGGTAGTGCAGTTCCGCCGGGGCGATCGCCGTGTAGGTTAGAGCGACACCGGCCCGGGTGGCGAAACTGGCAGACGCATGGGACTTAAAATCCCAAGGGGAGCAATCCCCATGTGGGTTCGATCCCCACCCCGGGCACTCAGAGAGGATGCATCAAGCGCCGTTGGCGGGCGGGAAGCCGGTCCGCTCCTATCGCCCTGTGATCGGCGTCGCCCAGTGCCAACGGAGCACCGCGCCAAGCTCAATCAACGAACTCCGCGCGGTCAGGCTGCTCTTCTCCCCATCGAACTGCAGGCTGCCGCCGAAAGAACGGTGATAGGCGACACCCGGGGAGAGAAAGATGCCGGCGCCCAGGGGCAGGTCGTAGCGTGCAACAAGTTTCCCGCCGGCCCCCTGCAGCCTATTCTGGGCCTTCTCCCCGCCGCGTGACAACCGGGTGGCATATCGCGCGAATCCGACGCCCACGCCGAGCGAGAAGGGGGTGTGCGACAGCGGGTAGAGATAGACCACCGCGTCGGCATATCCAACGCTGGTCCTGCTTCCGGTAAGTGGCCGGGTCCATCCGCTGATTTCCAGGGCCACCTGCGCCCGGTGCGAGAAAGCATAGCCCAGCCCCAGCATCCCGATGGGGCCGGCCTGCGGGTCGCCGCGGATGCAGTCGTCACACGTCAATTTCGCCGAACCGGCTCCGAACCCGCCTGCGACCCATGCTCCCCTGGGTGGCGAGGGGTCCGATTGAGCAGGCATCCTGCTGACGACAAGCGGAAGCAGGAGCATGCCCACCGCTGCGGGGCGCAGCAGGAGTCGCCTCAGGGTTTCCACACGACCTCCATTGGTGTTGATGCCGGCTCCACACTCCCGGTACCGAGCTGGCCGGTGGCATTGAGCCCCCAGCAAAACGGCTGACCCGACGTCGTCACACCGCAGGTATGCGCGCCACCCGCGGAAAGTGCGCGCCACTGATGCCTACCCACCACCGCGATCGGAAGGGTCCAGTAGTTGCCGGGACTTGGGGTGTCCTCGCCAGTGCCCACCTCGCCGTAGTCGTCTCGCCCCCAGCAGTACGCATTGCCCGTGGTGAGAAGCGCGCATGAATGATCACCACCGGCCGTGATGGCGCTGAAGGTCGGGTTGGACGGGAGACCGCTCAGGACTGCCGTGACCGGAATGGTCTTGGGGGCGGTGGTGCCATCACCCAATTGTCCACGACCATTGCTTCCCCAGCACCAGATCGTTCCGGGTGGCTCCAGTGCGCAGGCATGCTGGTGACCAAGGGCCAGATGGGAGAAATGGTGGGAGCCGGGCACCGCGGTCGGGCTCGTGCTGCCCACTGCCCAGCAGGTGGCGGTGCTGTCGGCCTGCAGCGCGCAATTCTGCTCATCTCCGCTGGCGAGCCGCAGGTACGGTCCCCCGTCTATCCGGACGCCCTGGCCACCCGGGAGCGGCCAGCACCAGGCCTCGCCCCCCTCCGTCAGCCCGCACCCCTCCTCCCCGACGCTGATCACCCGAAACGCCGGAACTCCACCGGGCTCCCGCGGTGCCGACTCGCGTCCCCAGCACAGGCTCTGTCCCGACGGGACGAGTGCGCAGGTCGCCAAACTGCCGGCCGCGACTGGTGGATACGCAGCGGGCGCAAGCCAACCCTGACAGGGCGATCGGCGGAGCCACCAGGACTGCCCAGTTGCTGTTCGCTATTGGAACCCCAGCAGGTCACGCCCCCGGCAGTCGTCGTGGCGCACGAATGGTCCAGTACCTGCCGCTATCTGGTCGAGATCGGCAAGGTCGTAGCCGGCGATCGCATCACTGCATCCCATCGCCAGGAGGAGGAGCACCGCGAATGAGCGTGGCATTCGCATCTCACAATCCGAGGAGGAAGAGGGCGCCTGCAGCGGCGATCACGGGAAAGGCGACCGCGGCAATCGTCCGGGTGAGGCTGGGTTGCCGCTCATAGACGTGCGTCACACTGCCACTGGCAACGGCAAATCGCTGGGGCGGATGGCCGGGCGGACTCGAATTCGGCAGGAGTCCCGTGAGGCTGTCGGTGGTGCGGACTAGGTTGTCCACCAGGACCAGCGGTTGGGCGCCCACCTGGATGCGGGCTCGGTCCACGGTGTCTGCCCGGGCGGGTGCCACGGTCACCGGGATCTCCTGCCAGCGAACGCAGCCGGTGGAGGGCACCAGAAGGGCCACCGGGAGCAGGAGCCGGAGGAGGCGGGCGAGCGGGGGCATCTCTGCCTCACAATAATAATGATCTAGCTGACGGATTGGCTAACAAATCGGAAAGGTAAATATACTCCGCGTGGGGCCCGAGGCAAGCACCGGCCGGATTGCCGCCGACCCGGCCCGCTCGCCTGGGTCGGTCCCGCCCGTCGCTTGCGGGAAGGGTGGGAGCGCTCCAGCTTTGGCGTTCCCCTTACCATCCGAGCCCGATGCTTAAACCCGTCAAACCCGGCAGCAAGGTCAAGCTCAAGGACCGCGATGCCGTGACCCGCAGCGAGCCCCACGGCGACGACGCCGAGGAAAAACTGGCGCCGCTGCTCGACCGGCTGAACACGCTGCAGAACGCCCTCTACGCCGAGGGGAAGCAGGCGCTCCTCGTGGTGTTACAGGGGCGCGATGCCGCCGGCAAGGATGGCCTCACCCGGGTGGTGTTCGGCCCGCTGAATGTGCAGGGCTGCACCGTCACCAGTTTCAAGAAGCCGTCGGAATACGAACTCGCGCGCGACTATCTCTGGCGGGTACACCAGCAGGTGCCGCCCAAGGGCACGATCGGCATCTTCAACCGGTCGCACTACGAGGATGTGCTGGTGGTTCGGGTCCACGACCTGGTGCCCAGGAAGGTCTGGTCCAAACGCTTTGATCAGATCAATGACTTCGAGCGGATGCTGACCGAGAACGGTGTCACAATCGTCAAGTTCATGCTGCACATCTCACGCGATGAACAGAAACAGCGGCTGCTCGCGCGCATCGACGATCCGCTGAAGAACTGGAAGTTCCAGGTCGGGGATCTGGAGGAGCGCAAGCGGTGGGACAACTACACCGACGCCTATCGCGACGTGCTGGCCCGCTGCAGTACCCCGTGGGCCCCCTGGTACGTGGTGCCGGCCGACCGCAAGTCGACCCGCAACCTCCTCGTGGCCGAGGTAATCGTGAAGACGCTGGAGCGCATGGCCCCGAAGTTTCCGCGAGTCGACCCCGAGATGCTGCGGAAGGCGCGGGAATGGCAAAAGGAAGGGTGAGGACTGCAGTCCTCAGTAATTCCCGAACTCGTCGATCAGCACGAACGTCAGCCGATTCCCCGCGAAGTAGTACGGCGCATTGTGCCCCAGGCTGTTCTCCAGCACCCGGATGAGCCGGTCGTCGTCGGTGGTCATCGAGATCGCCAGCTGGTACGGCGTGAGGCCCGGGCTGTTGTTGTCCCAGTCCAGGGTGTACGTCGGGTTGATGAAGCTGAACCCCCGCGGCAGGTAGTTCACCATTTCCGGTGGCACGATGCCGGGCCCCACATCGGCCGGCCAGCTGTTGGAGTGGTCGGCCTCGTAGTTGTAGGCCGCCAGCCGGACCACGACGAACTCACTCGCGATCTTGGCGCTGTACGCCGACCGCGTCATATCGTGATATTTGAGGACGGCGATATTCGCGAGCAGACCGAGGATCAGCATCACGACGATCAGCTCGATCAGCGTCCAGCCACGGGTACTGCGCAGGGAGCTCATGAGGCCTCAGCGGGCACGGATGATGGCGTAGCTGTTGCCGACGAACTGCTTCGCCGGCGTCTCGGACTTGTAGACAATGGTGAGCGCGCCGTTGCGCCCCGTCAGGGTGTACTGCTCACCGGTGGGCTGGTAGACCACCCCCGTGCTGTCGCCCAGTGCCTCGGCCAGCGTCGCAGGGAGATGATGATTCACCGCCTGGAATCGCTCGATCCGCTGGATTTCGCTGTAAATCCGGACCCGGAGGCTCGCCTCGACCAGGGCCGGCGACTCCTTGGCCTGGGGCGTGAACAGCCAGCTGGGCTGCCAGATGCCGATCAATGACAGCGCCACGATCAGGGTGAGCGAACCGATCCAGAACGGCAGCCGCGACGGAGGATCCGGTGGCGCCGGCGTCGGCTTCTGGCCGGCGGTGCGGACCACATCCTGGTATGCCTCGAGCAGAGCCTGACGGGGGTCAGGCCGGCCGCTGGACTTCGACGAGGATTTTCTGGGCGCCGCCATCAGTTGGTCACGCGTTCCCCTTCAAGCGCGCGGGTCACCTGCTCAGGGAAATTCCGGATATCGATCGGTTTGGTAATATAGCCGTCAAATCCTGCCGCGAGAGCCCTCGCCTCATCGCCCGCCATGGCATGCGCCGTCAGGGCGACGACCCGCAACGCCCGGTGGGGCGATTGCCGGATCTCCTCCAGCAGCGCAAATCCATCCTTGCCAGGCAGCTGGATGTCCATCAGGACCAGGCCCGGTTGGGATTGCTCGATGGTGGCCAGCAGTCCCTCCCCACTCGTCAGGCCGACCACCTCGTGCTTGCGCAGTGTGAGAAGAGTCCGAAACAGCTTCATGTTGTCCGGGCTGTCTTCGACGATCAGAATAGTGGCCATGAGTATCCTTGAGTGTCCGGGCCGCGCAAACGGGCCGCGCAATAACCCGGCAGGGCTGACAGGGGACCAGCCGATAACTACAATTCGGCGAACAACTTCGCAACCGTTCCCGGCCATCCCTCACCCCGTCCACACCATGCGCCCAGAGTCCCTCGCTGTCATTGGCCTCGGGGCCATCGGGGGCAGTGTCGCCTGGCAGGCACGGAAGGCAGGTGTCCGTCGGGTCGTGGGCTATGCTCCGGATCGCACCGACCGGGTACAGGCCCTGAAGGCGGACGCAGTGGACGACATTGCCGACTCCGCCGTCAAGGCGATTCGCAACGCCGACCTGGTGGTCCTGGCAGCCCCCCCCGCAGCGGTGCTGGATCTGCTCGGCGAACTCGGACCTCGCCTCGCCGATGGCGCGCTCATGACGGATGTCGCGAGCATCAAGGCGCCCATCATCGCGCGCGCGACTGCGGTGGGCCTCGGCGCCCGTTTCGCCGGCAGCCATCCCTTTGCCGGCACCCACGTCGCAGGATGGAATGGCGCCCGCCCGGACCGGCTGACGCACGCCATCGTCTACGTCTGCGCGACCGGCGACGAGGGGGAAACCGCGGCGCGAGAGGTCCTCGACTTCTGGCGCGGTGTCTACGATGCGCATCCGGTCCGCATCGACGCCGCCGAACACGACCGGCAACTCGCCTGGACCAGCCATCTGCCACAGGCGCTGTCGACCCTGCTCGCGCACACGCTCAGCACTGAGGCCACCCTGCGCGGTGCCTCCTTCGGCACCGGCGCGCGCGATACCACCCGCCTCGCCGCCAGTCCCACCGACCTCTGGGTCGAGATCCTCCTCCTCAACGCGCCCCCGGTCCTCGAGGCCCTCGGCCGGACCAGCGAGCAGCTCGCAATGCTGCAGCGTCTGATCGCGGCGGGTGATCGCGCCGGACTGCAGCACTTTCTGGAGCAGGCGGCCGAATTTCGCCGGCAGTGGGACACCACTGGTTGAGGAACCCCGCAGGGTCCGATAGTCTTCGCCGTCTCAATTACTACGTCAGCGATCCTCGTGCCGGATGAGGGAGCAGGTGCTCCCGGAGGCGTTATGCAGGTCGGTGGTACCATCCGCGTTCCCGGCGACAAGAGCCTGTCGCATCGCGCCCTCCTGTTCGCCGCTATGGCGCGCGGCACCAGCCACATCGGCGGCATGCTGACCTCCCTCGATGCCCGGTCGTCTGCCCGGGTGCTGCGACAGATGGGCGTGGAGATTTCCCCCCTGACGGCCGAACGGGTGGTCACCGTACGGGGTCGCGGTCGTCTGCGGCGGCCGGCGGAGACCCTCAATTGCGGCAACAGTGGGACAACGACCCGACTGCTGCTCGGGTTGCTGGCCGCCCATTCCTTCGCGACCACCCTGACTGGTGATCGCTCGCTCCGCCGTCGCCCGATGCGACGGGTGACCGTCCCCCTGCAGGCGATGGGAGCCCGGGTCACGGAGGAAAACGACCGCGGGACGCTGCCACTCACCATCCGCGGTGGTGCCCTCCGCGCGCTCACCCATGAGTTGCCCGTCTCCAGCGCCCAGATCAAGAGCGCGCTCCTCCTCGCCGGTATGGCGGGAAAGGTGGAAGTCTCGCTGCGCGAACCACATGGGCAGTCGCGCGATCATACGGAGCGGCTGCTGCGCGCGTTCGGCTTCACGGTGGAGGAGCGCGATGGCTGGATTCACTTCGCTCCGACCGGCCGGGTAGAACCGTTCGACATGCAGATTCCGGGGGATCCCTCCTCCTCAGCCTTTCCGGTCGCTGCCGCGGTCCTCGCGGAGGGCGGGAGCCTTCAGATCACCGGAGTCTGCGTCAACCCGACGCGTGTGGGGTATCTCGCGGTCTTGCGGCGGATGGGGGCGACAGTGGAGCTGGAGAACGAAACGGTGCAGTTCGACGAACCGGTGGCCGATCTGCTGGCGCGGCCTGCCTCCCTCGTTGCCACCGAGGTCCGCGCGTCGGAGATCCCGGCGCTGATCGACGAGATCCCGATGCTGGCCGCACTCGCCACCCGCGCCGCCGGCACGACGATTTTTCGTGATGTCGGCGAGCTGCGGGTCAAGGAGAGCGATCGACTCGCCCTGATTGCGGCCAATATCCAGACGCTCGGCGGCCGGGCCGAGATTCGAGGGGATGACCTCCATGTCACCGGCACCACGGCGCCTCCGCGAGGCCGGGTGATCACCGAGGACGATCACCGGATCGCGATGGCGTTCAGCGTCCTCGGGACGGTGCCAGGGGCGAAAGTCTCGATCGACAATCTGGCCTGCGCGGCGGTGAGCTTCCCCGGCTTCCCCCACCTCCTCAAATCGCTGCGGGTCCGGTAGTCGTGTCGGGACATGTCATCGCCATCGACGGGCCGGCCGCAAGCGGCAAGTCCTCCACCGCCCAGGCGGTGGCGGACGCGCTGGGATTCACCCATCTGGACTCCGGGGCGCTGTATCGCGGCGCCACCCTCGTGGCATTGCGGACCGGGACAGACGATCCCCTCGCACTGCTGCCCGCCCTCGACAGCCATCGGCTGACGCTGCACCACGACGGTACCCGCTTCACGGTGTGGCTCAACGGCGCCCCGGTGGAGCAGGAGATTCGCGCCCCCGAAGTCACCGCCCGGGTCTCGGCCGTTTCGGCCCTCCCGCCAGTCAGGGACTGGGTGAACCAGCGCCTCCGGGGCATGGCGGAGGCGGGCCATTCTCTGGTGGTGGATGGGCGGGACATCGGGACCGTGGTCTTCCCGGCGGCGGACCTGAAGGTGTTTCTAACTGCATCGCCCAGGACCCGGGCGTCACGCCGGCTGGCTCAGCGGGGGGAGGGGGAGACTCCGGCCGTACTGGACCGGGAGGCGGCGGCGCTGGCCCTCCGGGATGAGGCCGACTCCCGCCGTGCCGTGGCCCCCCTCCGGATCGCGGACGATGCCCTCCCGCTGGACGGCACCGGGCTCAGTTTTGAGGCCCAGGTCGCCGAAATCGTCCGCCTGGCGCGGGAACGGGTGCCCCGGCTCCGCTTGTCCTAGGGCGTTGTCAGCGCTATTCTTTCAGGCTCCCCACCGGCACTTCGGCTGGCGCGGGAGCCGTTCCATTTCACCCCAGCCCGCGGCCGAGCCGGCGCGGTCCACGAAGGATTCCCACGTGCCTGCTGAGACCTCCACCGCCATCGAGCAACGTCCCGCCCTGTCCGCCGGCCTCCGGGTCCGCGCGGATCTGTATGACGAGGACTATTCCGAAGCCGAATACGAGCAGATGCTCTCGATGTACGAAGGGACGATGTCCCAGATCGTCGAGGGCGAGATCGTCAAGTCGAAGGTACTGCGCGTCACCGAGAGCGCCGTCATCCTCGACGTCGGTTTCAAGTCCGAGGGATCGGTTCCGCTGGACGAGTTCAAGGATCCGCCCCAGCCGGGCGATGAAGTCGAAGTGTTCCTCGAGCATCTCGAGGACCAGGAGGGCGCCGTTGTGCTCTCCAAGAAGAAGGCCGACTTCATGCGGGTGTGGGAGAAGATCAAGCTGGCGCACGAGAGCGACCAGCCGGTCATGGGCACCCTGGTCAAGAAGATCAAGGGTGGCGTGGTGGTGAACCTGATGGGCGTCGACGCGTTCCTGCCGGGCAGCCAGATCGCCCTGCGGCGGGTGCCGAATATCGACGAGCTGCTGGGCCAGAGCTACGACTTCAAGATCATCAAGCTGAACAAGCGCCGGCGGAACATTGTCGTCAGCCGTCGCGTGATCCTGGAGAACGAGCGGGCCCACAAGCGCGAGCACCTGATGAAGGAGCTGGCGGTGGGCCAGGTGCGGAAGGGCATCGTCAAGAACATCACCGACTTCGGGGCGTTCATCGACCTCGGCGGTGTCGACGGCCTGCTGCACATCACCGACATGTCGTACGGCCGCGTGTCGCACCCGACCGAGATGGTCGGCATCGGCCGCGAGGTCGAGGTCAAGATCCTCGACATCGACTGGCAGCGTGAGCGCATCAGCCTGGGCATGAAGCAGCTGCAGCCGTACCCGTGGCAGAAGGTCGCCGAGCGGTATCCGGTCGGCACCCGGGTGCAGGGCAAGGTCGTCTCGATCACCAACTACGGCGCCTTTGTGGAGCTGGAGCCGGGGATCGAAGGCCTGGTGCACATCAGCGAGATGAGCTGGACCCGCAACGTCCGCCATCCGTCCAAGATCGTCTCCATCGGCGAGACCATCGAGGCGGTGGTCCTCAAGGTCGACGAGAGCGAAGAGAAGATCTCGCTCGGCATGAAGCAGACCGAGCAGGATCCGTGGACCGTGCTGCCGCTCAAGTACCCGGTCGGCACCCGCATCAGCGGCAAGGTGCGCAACCTGACCAGCTTCGGCGCCTTCGTGGAGATCGAGCCGGGCATCGACGGCCTGATCCACATCTCCGACATGTCGTGGACCAAGCGGGTGCAGCATCCGTCGGAAGTGGTGAAGAAGGGCGACGGCGTGAACGTCGTCATCCTCAACATCGACGGCGACAACAAGCGGATCTCCCTCGGCCTCAAGCAGGCGGAAGAGGATCCGTGGCTCAAGATCGGCGAGACCTTCCCGATCGGCACCGAGATGAAGGGCCGCGTCGCCCGCCTGATGGACAAGGGCGTGGTGGTCGACATGGGCAACGACATCGAAGGCTTCGTGCCGATGTCCCAGCTCGGGATCGCCAACATCGAGAACCCCGGCGACGCCGTGAAGGAAGGCCAGGCGGTGGATCTCAAGGTGCTCGAGGTCGACCCGATCCATCACCGGATCGTACTGGCCGTGATCGGATATCCCGACGAGCCGATCATCCCGCCTGTGCGTCCCGTGATCGACGAGAGCCCGGCGGAGGAGTAGGCGGTACGGGGGTAGGTTGGTACGCGGGTAGCTACGCAGGAAGGGGGAGGTCCTCACGGATCTCTCCCTTCGCTTTTAGTCTACCCACGTACCCACGTACCCGCGTACCCACGTACCCACGTACCCACGTACCCACGTACCCGCGTACCCACGTACCCGCCTACCCGCGTACCCGCGTACCCGCCTATTTTCTCCAACCATGCCAACCCCTCGCGAACTTCTCGACCAGCTCCACCACAAGCAGGCACTCGCCGAACAGGGCGGGGGACCTGACCGGATTGCCCAGCAGCACAAGAAGGGCAAGCTGTCGGCCCGGGAGCGGCTCGATCTGCTGCTCGACCCGGGCAGCTTCGTCGAGCTCGATCGCTTTGTGACCCACCGATGCACCGACTTCGGTCTGCAGGACCAGCAGTATCTGGGCGATGGGGTGGTCACCGGTCACGGCCGGATCGACGGCCGGCTGGTCTACGTCTTCTCGCAGGACTTCACCGTCTTTGGCGGGAGTTTGTCGGAGACCTTTGCGGAGAAGATCTGTAAGGTCATGGATCTCGCCCTGCGAAACGGCGCGCCGGTCATCGGACTCAACGACTCCGGCGGCGCCCGCATCCAGGAAGGGGTGGCCTCGCTGGGCGGGTACGCCGAGATCTTTCTCCGCAACACGCTGGCCTCCGGGGTGGTCCCGCAGATCTCCGTCATCCTGGGCCCCTGTGCCGGTGGGGCGGTGTACAGCCCGGCCATCACCGACTTCATCTTCATGGTCCGGGGCGTCAGCTACATGTTCGTGACCGGCCCCAACGTGGTTAAGACGGTCACTCACGAGGAAGTCAGCTTCGACCAGCTGGGTGGCGCCGATACCCACTCGGGCGTCAGTGGCGTCTCGCATTTCGTGCATGACTCGGAGCCCGCGAGCCTCGCGGCGGTTCGCGCCCTCATGGCCTATCTGCCGCCGAACAATCTGGAGGAACCCCCGATCCTCCAGGGGGACGATCCGGTGGATCGGCGGGAGGAACGCCTGCTCGACCTGCTGCCCGACACACCCAGCAAACCGTATGACATGCACGAGGTCATCCGCCTCGTGATGGATCGCGATTCGCTCCTCGAAGTCCACACCGAGTACGCCGGGAACATCATCACCACCTTCGGGCGACTGGGCGGTCGCCCGGTCGGGATCGTGGCGAATCAGCCGGCGGTACTGGCCGGCGTCCTCGACATCAATGCCTCACTCAAGGCCGCCCGGTTCATCCGGTTCTGTGACTGTTTCAATATTCCGGTCGTCACCTTTGTAGATGTACCCGGCTTCCTGCCGGGGGTCGCCCAGGAGCACGGTGGAATCATCAAGCACGGGGCAAAACTGCTCTATGCCTATTGCGAGGCGACAGTCCCGAAGCTGACCGTGATCACACGCAAAGCATACGGCGGGGCGTATGACGTGATGAGTTCGAAGCACATTCGCGGGGACCTCAACCTGGCGTGGCCCTCGGCCGAAATCGCGGTCATGGGCCCCAAGGGAGCGGTGGAGATCCTGTTCAAAAAGGAAATTGACCAGGCGCCGGATCATGAGGCAGAGGCGGCACGCCGCATTGACCAGTACACCGAAACCTTCGCCAATCCCTATATGGCGGCGGGGCGGGGGTACGTGGACGACGTGATTGACCCGCGCGATACCCGGCTGCGGCTGATCGAGGGGCTGCGGACCCTGGCGACCAAGCGGGACCGGAATCCGCCACGGAAGCACGGGAATCTTCCGCTCTAGGCGGCTCGGCGGCACATCGTTCTAGGTGCCCAAGCCGCAACGTTCCCGGGGCTCAAACCCCCTCTCGGCCAACAGCCCAATCGCCCAGGCGATATCTTCGGGCCGGTGAGCCGCCCTAGCGCAACCCCGTCCCAAACCATAACTTCCGCCTCGATGGTGACTTCACACACTCGCTCCCTCCTCGCGTTCGTCGGCGCCGCGCTGCTCCCCTGCGCTCTTGCTGCTCAAGCCGCCGTCGATCCGTCCGTCGCGCCGCGTGCCGCTGCGATGGCTCGGCAAGGCGCGCGCACCGAGGCCACCGAGTTGCTTGGGCAGTATCTCGCGACGGCGCCCGATGACGCCGCCGCCTGGATGCAGTTGGGTTACTTCTACCTGCTCGACAGCCGCGCCTGGCATCGCAATGGGCATCGGGGCGATCCCGGCGGCCAGCTCTTCCTGGACCTCTCCGCCACCGCCCTGGATGAGTCGCTCCGGCTTCCCACCGATTCGGGACAGCTGCTGCGAGCCCTGGTCGAAGTAGATCGCCTCTCACTTCTGGTGGAGACCTCGGGTTGGGTGGTCGGGTCCGCCGAGTACCAGCGGTCCCCCGGCGCGCTGCCCCCGTCACACCTGCTGGAAGCGGGCGGCAACCTGATCAACTCCTGCCCTATCGGCGGGGTGCTGGTGCTGGGTACGGACCTGGAGGCGGCTGGGGTCTGGGGTGTGCTCACCATACGGCGCGACCGGGGTGACCTGCTCCTGCTGCTCCCCGGCCTGTATCGGCAGGACTCGATATATCGCACCCGGATGGCCACCTCGCTCCAGGTAGACGCAAACAGCACGGTGCCGGAGGCCCTCGCCCGCACCGCCTCGCGCCGCCCCGTCTGCCTCAGCCCCGGCACCGACTCCGCCACCACGCCGCACATCACCCTCCGACCGATCCGGCTGGTGCGGGTGGGCGGGCCGGCCGCGACCGATGCCAGCGAACCGCTCAGCATCATCGAGCTGACGACTGCCTGGCGCACCCAGCCCAGCGGTGTGGCCCGCGAAGTCACCGACCTCTATGTCCAGGCCGCCCGCTACAATCCGCAACTCTGCACCTCGCTGCTCCTTCCCCTCGGTGCCCGCAACCGCGGCGCCTGCGGCAACTAGCGTTTCGCGCAGGTTCGCATGACCCGGTTTTCCAGAGTCCTCGTCGCCAACCGGGGTGAAATCGCCCTGCGGATCATTCGCGCCTGCCACGAGGAAGGGCTCGAGGCGGTCGCGGTCTATTCCGAGGTCGATCGCCTCTCGCCCCATGTGCGGGCGGCCGACTACGCGGTGAACCTCGGCGCCGCGCCTCCCGGCGAGAGCTATCTCCGGGTGGATAAACTGCTCGCGGCGGCGCGTGCCACCGGGGCCGGGGCGGTCCATCCCGGGTATGGCTTCCTGGCCGAGCGGGCCCATTTCGCCCAGGCGGTGGTCGACGCCGGGCTGGTCTTCGTTGGTCCACCGGCATCCGCGATCACCGCCATGGGCGACAAGACCGAAGCCCGCCGGCGGATGCAGGCGGCCGGTGTGCCGATCGTCCCGGGCCTGATCCTGCCGATTACCGATGCCGCTGCCGCCGTGATCGCGGCGCGGGAGATCGGCTACCCCATCCTGGTGAAGGCGGCGGCCGGTGGTGGCGGGAAGGGCATGCGGGTGGTCCGGGCCGAGGCAGAGCTGACGGGGGCGCTGCAGACGGCGGCGTCCGAGGCCCAGAAGGCCTTCGGTGATCCCAGCGTCTACCTCGAGAAGTACGTCGAACGGCCCCGGCACGTGGAGATCCAGGTCCTGGCGGACCACCAGCGGACGGTGCATCTCGGCGAGCGCGAATGCTCGGTGCAGCGGCGGCACCAGAAACTGGTCGAGGAAGCGCCCTCCGCCGCGGTATCTGCCGACCTGCGCGAGCGGATGGGCGCCGCGGCCGTCGCGGCGGCGGCGGCGGTCGAGTATCGCGGCGCCGGCACCTGCGAGTTCCTGCTGGCGGCCGATGGCTCGTTCTACTTCCTCGAAATGAACACCCGGATCCAGGTGGAGCACCCCGTGACCGAACTGGTGTACGGGATCGACCTGGTGCGGGAACAGTTGCGGATTGCGCAGGGCCTGCCGATGCGGGTGCCGGCGGGACCGCTGACTCCGCGCGGGTGGGCGCTCGAATGCCGCATCACGAGCGAGGACCCCGGCAACGGCTTTCTCCCCTCGACCGGCCGCATCGAGTATCTCCGCCCACCGGCCGGACCAGGGGTGCGCTGGGATGGCGGCTTCGAGGCGGGGAACGACGTCACGCTCTACTACGACTCCCTGCTCGGCAAGGTCATCACCTGGGGGGTGGATAGGGACGCGGCGGTGGGGCGCATGCGCCGCGCGCTACGGGAATTAGTCGTGGCGGGCGTCGCGACCAATATCGCGTTCCACCTGCGTCTGCTCGCGGACGACGCCTTCCTGCGATCCGAGATCGACAGCCAGTTCCTCGACCGCCGCCCCGACCTGCTTACGGCCGACGTGCCCGACTCCGCTCGACTCGCCCTCTCCGTCGCCGCGGCACTGGCCGAGGACGAGGCCCGGCAGGCCCGGCGTCCGGTGGTGAGCGACGCCGCGGAGGCCCGGTCGCGTTGGCTGGACACCGGTCGGCGCGAGGGGCTGCGATGACGGTGCCCGCCCGCTCCGCCAGCTCAACGGGAATTACGGTTCGGATCGAGCGACTCGCCACCGGAGGGGACGGCGTCGGGCGGATGCCGGATGGCCGGACCGTCTTCGTGCCACGCACGGCGCCGGGAGACCTGGTGGAGCTGGCCCAGGTTGCCGTGCACGCCCGCTTCGCCCGCGGCCGGGTCGGGATGCTGCAGGAGAGCGGCCCGAGTCGCGTGCCGCCGCGCTGCCGGCACTACGTCGGCCACGACTGCGGCGGCTGTCAGTTGCAGCACCTCGACCCCGCGGTGCAACGCGACGCCAAGCGCTCCATGCTGGCCGACACCCTGCGGCGGATCGGCAAACTGGATGTGGTGGTGCCCGAACTGGTGGCCGCGCCGATGATGTGGGACTACCGCAGCCGGATCACGCTCGCCCCGGGACCGGGGATGCGCTTCGCCGGCTTTCACCCGGTCGACCAGCCGATGCAGTCTTCCCGCTCGAACGCTGTGAGATCGCCGATCCGCAGGTGCGCGACCTCTGGGACGCGGTCCGCCCCCACCTCACCCTGCTGCCCTCCGATACGTACGCAGATCATCCTGCGGGTCGATCGCGCCGGTGGCGAACACCTGACGGTCAAGGCGGCCGGGACCGCTGCCTGGACCGAGGCGAAGGTGCTGGCGACCCGGTGTGATCGGCCGAATCTCACGATCTGGTGGCATCCGGATGACGGTGTCCCGCGCATCATGGCGGGACGGCGGGAGACGACTCCGGCGACCGTCTTTGAGCAGGTGTTTCCCGCCTTCGGTGACCAGATCCGGGAGTATGCGATCGGTCGGCTGGGCCCGGTCGCGGGCATCCACGGCTGGGATCTCTATAGCGGGATCGGCGACACCACCCGCGCACTGCTGGCGCTGGGGGCGACCGTCGAGAGTGTTGAACTCGATCGTCGCGCCGTGGAGTGGGCCGCTGCCGCCATCGGCGATGCCGCCGCCTCCGGGGACGACCTGCTGCGGCAGCCGACTCGGCCGGCGCGACTGCACACCGGCCTGGTCGAACGGGTGGTCGGATCGCTCGACCCGGCGACCTTTGCGATCACCAACCCGCCGAGGACCGGCATGGCCCCCGCTGTGGTGAGCGGCCTGCTGGCCCGTCCGCCTCGCCGACTGGTCTACATCTCCTGCGATCCAGCCACCCTTTCCCGTGACCTGGGCCGGCTCTGCGGCGGCGCCGGGTCATCAAGTGGGGCGACGTATCGGCTGACCGAGGTCCAGCCCTTCGACCTCTTCCCCCAGACCGCTCACCTGGAAACCGTCGCCGTACTGGAGGCTGTGTGAAGTACACCGTGACCATCGACGGACACGATCGCGTGGTCGAGGTCGATGGGGAGGTGGTCCGGGTGGATGGCCGGGCGATGCCAGCGCGACTGTCGCGCGTTCCCGGGACGCCGGTCCGGCAGTTACTCCTGGGGGATCAGTCGGTGACCATGGTCCTGCAGCCGGGTGAAGCCGGCGTCTGGCGGTTGCTGCACGACGGGATCGCGGTCGAGGCCGGGGTCATGGACGAGCGGACGGCCCACATCCGCAGCCTGACGGGCAGTTCCGGGGCGCGGACCGGCCCCGTCAGCTTGAAAGCCCCCATGCCTGGACTGGTGCTCCGTGTCCTGGTCACACCGGGCCAGGAGGTGCAGCCCGGTCAGGGTCTGGTCGTCCTGGAAGCCATGAAAATGGAGAACGAATTGCGGGCCACCGTCGGTGGGCGCATCAAAGCGGTGCTGGTCGAACCCGGCGCCGCGGTTGATAAGGGCAAGGTGCTGCTGGAATTCAGCGCCTGACCCCGCGGGCCGGCGCCCTACTCGGATTTCAATGCTTCCAGCGGACTGACCTGCGTGGCGCGAAGCGCCGGCGCCAGACAGGCCACGACGGCGACCGCCAGCAGCACCAGAAGCACCCCCGCAAACGTCAGTGGATCGTGCGTGCCCACCCCGAACAGCATGCTCCGCAGGAACCGGGTGAGGATCATCGCCCCGGCCGTGCCCGCCGCCATTCCCGCCAGAGTCAACCGCAATCCCTGCCCCATGACCAGGGACAACAGCCCGCCCCGTGAGGCCCCCAGCGCCGAACGGATGCCGATTTCCCGGGTGCGTTCGGTGACAGCGCCGGTCAGCACCCCGTAGATGCCCGCCGCGGCCAGGATCAGCGCCACGACAGCGAACGCCTGAAACAGGACGAAGGTGAAACGCCGCTGGGTCGCGGTGGAGGCGAGCACCGCGTCCATGGGAGCGACGTGCAGGATCGGCTGGGTCGGATCCACCGACCGGATGGCCTGGCGGATGGCGGGCGCCAGCGCGGCGGGATCGCCCCGCGTCCGGACCGCGAGGGCCATGTAGCTGTCGGCAAAGTTTCCCTGCGACTCCGGGAGGTACAGTTGGGGCGCCTGCACCTCGTCCAGCCCGGTGTGATGCACATCGCCCACGATGCCGACGACCGTCCGCCACGGACGGTCGGGTCCGCCGATCTGCACCCGCCGCCCGATCGGATCCTCCCCGTTCCATCCGAGGGTTGCCAGGGTTTCGTTGATCAGCACGACCGGGGGACCGGCGCTGTCATCGGCGGAGGTAAAGGCTCGTCCCCGACGGAGCGGAATGGCCATGGTCCGCAGATAGTCGGCGGTCACCGAGAAGCGGTCGGCCGACGGCGCTTCCTCGGGATTGGCCAGCGGCCGACCCTCGATCTGCACGCCCCAGCGATCATGATTCCCGCCCAGCGGAAGCTGGCTGGTCCATGCCGCCAGCTCGACGCCGGGCACCGCCTGGACCGCCTGGAGCGACTGGTCCCAGAACGCCCAGGTGGGGGCGTCCTCCGCGTAGTGCGCACCAGTGGTCTGGACTTCCATCGTCAACAGATGATCAGTGACAAAGCCGGGATCGACCGCCAGCAGGTGATCCAGGCTGCGCATGAGGAGACCGGCCCCCACCAGCAGCATCACGGCCAGGGCAATCTCGCCGCCAACCAGCACCGCACGGGCGGTCCGCCGGCCGCGGTTACTGGTGTGGCGCGCGCCGGCGGCGAGCCCCGCGAATCGTTCCGGCCGAGCGGTCGCGATGGCCGGCACCAGACCGAAGAGCACCCCAGTCACCAGCGACACCACCAGGGTAAACCCCAGGACCTGACCGTCGATCCCGATGTAGTGCAGCCGCGGCAGGTTGGCCGGCGCCAGTGCCGTCAGGCCCCGCACGCCCAGCCACGCCAGGGCGATCCCGGCGAGCCCGCCGATCACACCCAGCAGCACACTCTCCGTGAGGAGCTGCCGGACGACACGGCCCCGTCGCGCGCCCAGCGCAATCCGAATGGCAAATTCCTCCTCCCGCTGGATGGCCCGCCCCAGCAGCAGACTCGAAACATTGGCGCAGGCAATGAGCAGCACGAAGCCGACGGCGCCCAGCACGGCCAGCAGAGCCGGCCGGATGTCGCCGGTGAGCAACTCCTGCAGCGGCGTGAGCAGCATGCCGCTGCCGGCATATTCGGTGGGGTACTGCGCGGCCAGCCTGGCGGCGATCACGTCGAGTTCGCGTCGGGCGGTTGCGGGTGAGACGCCCGGCTTGAGCCGGCCGTATTCCCGCAGGTGATGACAGGTGCGGCAGGCCCAGGGGAGGGAGAGGTCGTACCCCAGCGGTGACCAGAGCTGAGCACCCGGCGACACCAGGTTCTCGAAGCCCTGCGGCATCACCCCGACGATCACATAGGGAATGCCATCCAGGGTGGTGGATGTACCGATGATGGCAGGGTCACCGTTGAATCGCCGCTGCCACAAGCCGTGGGACAGAATGATCACCCGATGGTTGCCACGGACGTTCTCGTCGGCGGAGAAGTCGCGACCCAGCGCCGGCCGCACCCCCAGGACGGAGAAGAACTGTCCGGTCACATGCTGGCCATCGAGCCGTTCCGGCTCGCCATCGCGCTGCAGCGTCGGGAGCCACAGGGTGGTGACCGCCAGCGCGTCGAAGGAGGTCGTCATCGACTGGACATCGAGAAAGGTGGCGTATCCGGTGCCCAGATCCTCCCCGTCCTTGCCCCGTTCTGCCACCGCCACGATGCGGTCGGGGTGAGGGTAGGGCAGCGCCTGGAAGAGGATCGGATTCACCACCGAGAAGGTGGCGGTCGTCGCCCCGATGCCGAGGGCCAGGGTGAGGACCATGAGCGCGGTGGAGGTGGGGCGGGCCCGCAGCTGCCGAACTGCGTGACGGAGGTCGTTCCACGAGGTCGACATCACCGGTTCTCCCTGAAAGGTGGCGGGCAGGTGGGACGCCCTGGGACCATGTCGGTGGCAGACCCAGGCCGAGTAGAACAGTTCCAGCAGATAGCGCGCGGGGCGGTCACCGCAGTTCTGCTGCAGGTCGCCCAGCACCATTTCCCGCTGCGAAGGCGGAATCAGCCAGCCGAGCCAGCGGGCCGGGTTCACGGCAGCTCCAGGGCGGGATCAAGCCCCTGACTCAGCCGTCGGAGCGCCAGCAGTGAGCGCTGGAGGGCCTGGTGCCCCGAGGCGGTCACCCGGTAATGCTTCTTCCGGCGGCCGCCACGCTCCGGGGTCGGGTCGCCCAACTGGCCGGTGACCAGCCCTTTCGCCTCCAACCGGAACAGGGTCTTGTAGATGGTTCCCAGGCTTGCCGTCCTGCCCCCCTGATCCCGCAGGTGGTTCTGGAGGGTCGCCCCATAGCCGGCGCCCTCCAGCCGCAGGAGGGCCAGGAGCAGAAGTTGTTCAAATTCCCCGAGGTGGGAGGGCATGAATCCTCATTTATTAGACAAAGTCAGAGAAACAGACGGGGGACGGGGCCCACCGGTTTCGTGGTCGGGGCCTGGACGGCGGTGCGGGGCGAGGGTACCGGCCAGCCTGCCTCTCTTGACCTAACCCCTTTCTCCCGGCTAGGTTTGCTGTCTGTGTATTTTTGGGACTCACTCTGGAGCGCCGGGTTCGATGACCACGTTTTCCGCTAAGCCGAGCGACATCACCCACGACTGGCTGCTCGTGGATGCGACCGAGGTCCCCCTGGGGCGCCTCGCGAGCCGCGTCGCGCAGCTCATTCGGGGCAAGCATAAGCCCACCTTTACTCCCCATATGGATGGGGGAGACTTCGTGGTTGTCATCAACGCGGAGAAGGTCAAGCTGACGGGCCGCAAGCTGGAGCAGAAGCGCCACTTCCATCACACCGGCTTCATGGGTCACGAGCGCTACACCCCGGTCAAGAACCTGCTGGAGGGTGCGCATCCGGAGCGGGTCATCGAGCACGCAGTGTTCGGCATGCTGCCCAAGAACACGCTGTCGCGCCAGAAGCTGCGCAACAAGCTCAAGGTCTACGCCGGTGCCGAACATCCCCACGCGGCGCAGCAGCCGGTGGCTCACTCTGTAACCCCGAAGGCCAAGTAACATGAGCGGAAAGCCTGAATTCCGTTGGCAGGCCGTCGGCCGCCGCAAGACCAGCGTGGCGCGGGTGTACCTGACCCCCGGCACCGGCAAGTGGGATGTGAACGGCCGGACTCTGGGCGATTATTTCCCCCGCCCGTCGCTGGTCCAGCACATTCAGCAGTCGTTCTCGTCGACCGACACCCTGGGCGCCTTTGACGTGCGGGCCCATGTGAACGGTGGCGGCCAGACCGGTCAGGCCGGCGCCATGCGCCTGGCGATCGCCCGGGCCCTGGTCGAGGCGGACAGCCTGCATCGCCCCAAGCTGCGCAGCGCCGGGCTCCTGACCCGCGATCCCCGCGCGGTCGAGCGCAAGAAGCCGGGTCGCGCCGGCGCCCGGAAGCGGTTCCAGTTCAGCAAGCGGTAGCCGGTCGGGCGGCGGTCGCGGAGGATCTGCGGCCGCCGCTCTAATCCTGTACGCCGTTGGATCGAGGTCCGGGTGCCCTGGCAACAGGGTTGGCCCTCGAGATGAAGCCGGCGGACATCCCAACCCCACGCAGGCACCGCGGTGTCTGCCCTATGCAAGGATGACGTTTCCACGATGGCTCAGCCCCAGATTCAGGATCTGCTCGAGGCCGGCGTTCACTTCGGCCACCAGACCCGCCGTTGGAATCCCAAGATGCGCCGGTTCATTTTCGCCGAGCGGTCCGGGATCTACATCATCGACCTCCAGAAGACCCTCAAGCAGATCCTGACCGCTCAGGAGCTGCTGAAGAATGTCGTGCTCAAGGGCGAGGGCGTGCTCTTCGTCTGCACCAAGAAGCAGCTCAAGGGCACCGTGCAGGCGGAATCCGCCAACTCGGGGTCGTTCTGGGTCACGGAGCGGTGGCTGGGCGGCATGCTCACCAACTTCCAGACTATCAAGAAGCAGATCCGTCGCCTGAAGGATCTGGAGCAGGGTTCGGCCGAGGGCGATTTCGAGAACTACACCAAGAAGGAAAAGCTCCTGTTCGAGCGGGAGAAGCTCAAGCTGTTGCGGAACCTGGAAGGCATCAAGAACATGAACCGCCTGCCGGGCGCGCTGTTCGTGGTGGACGCGAAGAAGGAAAAGATCGCGGTCCAGGAAGCGAACAAGCTGGGCATTCCGGTGGTGGCGATCGTGGACACCAATGCCGACCCCGATGTCATCACGGTGCCGATCCCCGGCAACGACGATGCGATCCGGTCGGTGTCGCTGATTACCGCCTCGCTGGCCGAGGTGATCCGCGAGGCGCGGGCCCAGACCCCGCTGCGCGAAGTCACCGATGACTCCGATGGTGAGACCTACAGCACCGACGGTGGCAGTGAGGGCGACCCCGACGCCGATCGGCGGAAGAAGCGGGCCCGGCGCAAGCGGCGGCCGAAGCCGGAAGCGATCGCGGCCCGGCTCAAGGATCATGAGGATGGCGCCGGCGCAGCGGGCACCGACGCGGCAGCCGATCCCGGCGCGTAACTCCCGCAGTGTCGGGACCCAGCAGTACGCCGCCGTCCTGGCCCCCTGGGCTGGACGGCGGCTCGTTATGAGGGCGGGGGTGTTCCCCGCCGACCGACCGAACCGAGCAAGGACAGGACGATGAGTCAGCCGATCACAGCGAAAATGGTAGCCGATCTCCGGGCCCGCACTGGCGCGGGCATGATGGATTGCAAAGCCGCGCTCACCGAGGCCGAGGGTGACATGGATCGCGCCATCGAGATCCTGCGGAAGAAGGGCATGGCCAAGGCCGATACCCGCGGCGACCGCAGCGCCTCACAGGGCCTGGTGGTCATCGAGAGCTCGCCCAGCGGGCGCGACTCGGCGATGATCGAACTGAATGCCGAGACCGACTTCGTCGCCAAGAACGCCGACTTCGTGGCGCTGGCACACGACCTGGCCAAGCATGCCCTGCAGCACGCGCCGCTGGGCGTGCATGCCGGCAGCGCGATCGGCGACCAGAAATTCCGCGACTCGACGGTGGCCGAGGCCATCAAGCTGCAGTCCGGCAAGACCGGCGAAGCGATGGCGCTCAAGCGGGTGGCCCGGTTCCACAACCCGGAAGGCACCGTCGGACACTACCTGCACCACAATGCCCAGAGCGGCTCGCTGGTGGAGCTTGAGGGCGTGCGTGGCGATCAGGTCACCGCGCTCGCGCGGGAACTGGCGCTGCATGTCACCTCCACCGCCCCCATCGGAGTGAGTGAGGCGGACATCCCGCCCGCACTGCTGGCCAGTGAGCGCCGCATTGCCGAGGAGCAGGTGGCCGCCGAGGGCAAGCCGGAGAACATCCGGGCCAAGATCGTCGACGGAAAGCTGAAGAAGTTTGTCGCGGAGCGTACCCTGCTGGGACAGCCGTTCGTGAAGGACGACAGCAAGACCGCCGGCGCCCTGGTGGACGAGACCGCCAAGCAGGCGGGCGGGCCGCTCAAGGTCGTGCGGGTGGCCCGCTTCAAGGTAGGTGAAGGCTGATGCGGAAGCCGTACCGCCGGGCCCTGCTGAAACTGTCCGGCGAGGCGCTCGCCGGACAGCGGGGGTATGGCCTGGACTATCCCGTGGTGGACAGCTTCGCGGACGAAGTGCTCCGGGTGCACAAGACCGGGGTCCAGTTGTCGATGGTCGTGGGTGGAGGCAATATCCTGCGGGGCACCACCGCCAGCCAGCAGGGGCTCGATCGGGTCTCGGCCGACTACATGGGCATGCTGGCCACCGTCATCAACGCACTGGCTGTCCAGGATGTGCTGGAGCGGAAGGGTGTACAGACCCGGGTGATGACCGCCATCCGGATGGAATCGCTGGCGGAACCGTACATCCGGCGCCGGGCGCTGCGCCACATGGAGAAGGGTCGGCTGGTTATCTTCGCGGGTGGGACCGGCAATCCGTATTTTTCCACCGATACCGCCGCGGTGTTGCGGGCGCTGGAAATCGAGGCCGAGGTCATCCTCAAGGGCACCAATGTGGACGGCATCTACACTGCCGATCCGCGAAAAAAGCCCGACGCGACGCTGATTCCCGAGTTGTCGTTCCAGGAAGCGCTGGTGCAGGGGTATGAGGTCATGGATCGCAGCGCGTTCGGTCTGTGCCAGACCAACAGCCTGCCGATCATCGTTTTCAACATGAACACCGCTGGCAACCTGGATCGAGTGGTTCGGGGCGAGCCGGTGGGGACCATTGTCCAGTGAGCACGATCCCCGACGCGATCAAGAAGGCCCGGGAGCTGATGGGCAAGGCGGTGGAAAGCACCCGCAAGGAGTTCTCCAGTATTCGCACCGGCAAGGCGACCACCCAGCTTCTCGATCTGGTCCGGGTCGAAGCGTATGGCAATCTCGTGCCGCTGAACCAGGTGGCGATGGTCGCCGCGCCGGAGCCGCGGATGCTCACCGTCCAGCCCTTCGACAAGGGCACCACCCAGGCCATCGAGAAGGCGATTCGTGACGCCTCCCTGGGGCTCAATCCCGCCACGCAGGGCAACCTGATCCGGGTGCCGATTCCCTCGCTCACTGAAGAGCGGCGGAAGGACATGGTGAAGCTGCTGCACAAGCTGGGCGAGGAAGGTCGGGTCGCGGTACGGCACGCCCGGGGTGACGCCCACACCAAGATCAAGAAGGTCGAAAAGGTCTCGGAAGACGAGAAGTCCCGCGGGGAGAAGGAACTGCAGAAGGTCACGGACGAACACACCAAGCAGATTGACCAACTGATCACCGCCAAAGAGGCGGAGATCATGGAAGTCTGAGATGTCCGACGAGCTGCTCCAGCAGGTGAAGGTGCAGGGGGCCCTGCCGGCTCACATCGCCATCATCATGGATGGGAACGGGCGCTGGGCCCAGGCCCGCGGGCTGCCCCGTCCGCTGGGGCACAAGGCCGGGATGCAGGCCGTGCGGGACGTGGTCGAAGGAGCACTCGCCGCCGGAGTCGAGGTCCTGACCCTGTTCGCCTTCAGCCAGGAGAACTGGCAGCGGCCCGCCGAGGAAATCGGCGCCCTGATGGAACTGTTGCAGGAGTACATTGCCCGCGAAATGGCCGAGCTTGAGTCCCAGGGGGTGACGGTCCACTTCCTCGGCGATCTCGATCGCCTGACGCCCGCCGCGCGCGCCGCTGTCCGGCGACTCGAAAGCACCACCGCCCGCGGGACCCGGCTCGCCCTGAACATCTGCATCTCCTATGGGTCCCGCGCAGAGCTGACCCGGGCGGCCCGCCTGCTGGCCGAGGAGGTTGCCGCCGGCCGGCTGACACCGGCCGACATCGATGAGGACGCCATTGCCCGCCGCCTCTATACCTCGGCCTGGCCCGACCCCGACCTCCTCATCCGGACGTCCGGCGAACTGCGCCTCTCCAACTTCCTGCTCTGGCAGCTGGCCTACGCCGAGTTGCACGTGACGCCGGTGTTGTGGCCCGATTTCGGGCGACAGCAGCTGTGGGAGGCGATCCTTGAATATCAGCGCCGCGACCGGCGCTTCGGCAAAGTCTCCGTGTGACGCGGGAGGGCCGGCCCCGCACTCCTCGCCAGCCCGCCCCGACCGTCCTCCCGTTCCCGACCCCATGGCCAGCAACCTGACCCAGCGCATCGGCTTTGCCGTGATCGCCATCCCGGTGGCGTTGGGGATCGTGTATTGGGGTGGCTGGGCCCTGGTCGCCGTCACCGTCACCGCCGCGGTCCTCGGCGCGCGCGAGCTGCTGAATTTCTCCCGACAGCGTGGGGGGCTTCCTCTGGGTCGTACCGCGCAGCTCTCCGCGGCGGCCCTGCCCATCCTGGTGTACCTCGCCCTCACCACCGAGCCCGCCCTGGTCGGCCTGGGGTGGATCGTGGCGGGCCTGTGGCTGATCGCCGTCCTGAGCCTCGCCCTCTTTCGTCGGTCGACCGACCAGCAGCCGCTACAGGCCGCCGCCATCACGGTGTTTGCCGTCGCCTATCCTGCCGGACTCGCGACCTTCCTGATCGGGTTGCGGCACCTGACCTATCCCCAGCAGTCCTGGGCCGGCGCCTGGATGGTGTTTACCCCACTGGTGGTGACGTGGGTGTGTGATAGCGCGGCGATGTTTGCCGGGCGCGGATTCGGCGGGGCGAAGCTCTGGCCGGCGGTGAGTCCCGGCAAGACCTGGTCAGGCAGCATCGCAGGAGTGATCGCCGCAGTAGCGACAGTGCCGCTCCTGAATGTGTTGCTGTTGACCCGGCTCGGGATCGCTCTTCCGCTCTGGCAGGGGCTCCTGTTCGGATTGGTGCTCGGCATCATTGGACAGGTCGGGGACCTCGTTGAGTCGCTCTTCAAGCGGGAAGCCGGTCTCAAGGATTCGTCGGCCCTGATCCCGGGGCATGGTGGCGTGCTGGACCGGTTTGATTCGCTCTACTTTGTGCTCCCGGTCTCCGCGGCGCTGTACCGTCTCTTCGGGGTGTTGTAGTGCAGGGGGTCGTGATCCTCGGCTCGACCGGTTCGATCGGGAAGAGCGCCCTCGCGGTCCTTCGTCGGCAGCGGGACACCTTTCGGGTGGTCGGGCTGACGGCGCTGCAGAATCGGAGCGCGCTCGAGCGGCAGACGGCCGAATGGCATCCGGCGGTGAGCGGTCTCGTATCGGACCGCGGCCCGGAGCTGTTGATCGAGGCCGCCACCCATCCGGACGCATCGATCGTGCTGAACGCCGTGGTGGGATCGGCCGGACTCGACGCGACGCTGGCGGCGCTGCGGGCTGGCAAGCGGGTGGCCCTCGCCAACAAGGAAACGCTGGTGATGGCGGGTGACCTGGTCCGCGCGGCGCAACGGGAGGGCGGTGGCGAGCTGGTGCCGGTCGATTCCGAGCACAGCGCCGTGCTGCAATGCATCGATGGTCGGGTGGAAGGGGTGGCCCGGCTGATCCTCACGGCGTCCGGCGGTCCCTTCCGGGAGTGGCCAGCCGATCGGATTGCGGGCGCCACGGTCGAAGAGGCACTGAATCATCCGACCTGGCGGATGGGGAACAAGGTGACCGTCGACAGCGCCTCGCTGGCCAACAAGGCGCTGGAAATCATCGAGGCGCACCATCTGTTCGGGTTAGGATACGACGCGCTCGACGCGGTGGTGCATCCGCAGAGCATCGTGCATGCCTTCGCCGAGTTCTGTGATGGCAGCGTGATCGCACAGCTGGCGTTCCCCTCGATGGAGCTGCCGATCCTGTACGCCCTGACCTACCCCGATCGGCTCCCTGATACCGGGGTGCGCCGGTTCGACCCGGTGGCGGCGGGCGCGTTGACGTTTGAGCCGGTCCGGGCCGAGGTGTTCCGTGCCTTCCGGGCCGGGATTGCGGCGGGACGGGCGGGTGGGACATCGCCGGCAGTGTTCAATGCCGCCAATGAGGAAGCAGTGGCTGCGTTTCTGGCGGGGCGGGTGCGCTTCGGTCGGATCGCGGAGATCATCGAGCAGGTGCTGGACCAGCATCGGAGTGAGCCGGTGCGGGATCTCGAAACGGTGCGTGACGCGGACCGGTGGTCCCGGGCACGCGCCCGTGAGGAGCTGGCGTGAGCTTTCTCTATGGGGTCGGGGTGCTGATCGTCGTCCTGGGCGTGCTCATCTTCGTGCACGAGCTGGGGCATTTCCTCGCCGCGAAGTGGGCCGGCATCCGGGTTCATCGGTTCGCCCTCGGGATGGGCAACCCGATTCCCGGACTCTCATTCACCCGCGGCCATACCGAGTACGCCATCTGCTGGCTGCCGCTCGGCGGGTACGTGAAGATGGCCAGCCGCGAGGAGGAGGTCGCGAGCAGTGCCCTGGAGGGCGCCGCCGTGACCGAGCCGGTCCCACCCGACGAAGTGTTCGAGGCGCAGCCGGTCTGGAAACGGATGATCGTCATCCTGGCCGGGGTGACCATGAATATCCTGTTCGCCTGGATCCTGTTGACGACGCTGGCGGCAAAGAACGGGCAGCAGTTTGAACCAACCACGACCGTCGGCCGGGTATACGCCGACAGCTTGCCTCCGGGCGCCGAGGCATTTGCCCGGCTGGCCGAAGGGGATCGCATCGTCAAGGTCGGCGCCACCAGTGTGACGTCGTGGGAGGATGTCACCAACGGCATCACCAACGAGCCGGATTCGGTCGCGATCACCCTGGCCGATGGCCGGGTGGAGGTAGCCCATATTCATCACGCCGCGCTTGGCGAGCGGATCAAGCTGGTGCAGGCCCTGCTCCCCTTCCGTCAGGCGATTCTGGGCCAGGTGGTCAACGGGGATCCCGGCGCACGCGGCGGGCTCCAGTCCGGGGACACCCTCCTGGCGATCAACGGCGAGCCGGTGCGGCAGTGGTACGATGCGGTGGAGCGGATCCGGGCGGCGCCCGAGCAGGCGCTGGCGGTAACGGTGGGGCGTGACAGCGGACGGGTGGAGCTGACGGTTACCCCGGGTCGCACCGAGGAAACGGGTCCCGACGGCGTGAAGCATTCGGTCGGCAAGATCGGGGTCGGGCCGTTCATTCCGTCGGAAAGCCGCCCGCTCGGCTTTGGCCAGGCGATGGTCTCGGGCTGGCGCAGCACCCTGGTGTTCTCCACCCAGATCTATCGCACGGTGCAGGGGCTGTTCACCGCCCGTATCTCCAGCAAGGAGGTGGGCGGCCCGATCCTCATCGGTCAGATGGCGGCCCAGAGCGCCCGGCTCGGACTCGATGTCTTCCTCGGGTTCATGGCCTTCGTGTCGGTCAATCTGGCGGTGCTGAACCTCCTGCCGATTCCGGTGCTGGATGGCGGCCAGTTCGTCTTCCTGCTGGCCGAAGGGGTGTTGCGTCGTCCCCTCTCGTTGAAGCTGCGCGAACGGTTGACCATGGTCGGACTGTTCCTGATCATCTGTCTCATGGTGCTGGCCTTCAAGAATGACCTGGTCCGGAACTGGTCGACGATCATCGGCTTCCTGACCGCGCCGTTCAAGTGACCGATGCACCGGATCTTGCGTAGGCTGGGCTTCGTTCGGCCCTGACCAACGGGCTGTACCCCCGGACCATCGGCCCCGGGGACAACTCTGGACGGACAGACTGTCCCGGGTGACAATCTGTCCCACCTGCGGACGCGGAGCGGGTGCCGGGTCGACTGGCACCGCCTGCGGCACCGTACCTCTCCATTCGAGACACGCGTTCCCATGACTCTTCTGTCGCTCGAGGGTGTCACCAAGCGATACGGCAGCGTGACGGCCGTGAATCGCGTCTCGTTCTCCGTCGATCGGGGGCAGGTCGTGGGGTTCCTCGGCCCGAACGGGGCGGGCAAGTCCACCACCATGCGCATGATCACCCAGTATCATGAGCCGGATGATGGCCGGATTCTGTTCGACGGTGTCCCACTCACCGAGGCGGGCAGTGAGGCCAAACGACGGGTGGGCTATCTCCCGGAGAACAACCCGTTGTACTCCGAAATGCTGGTCACGGAGTACCTGGCGTTCATCGGCCGCCTGCGGGATATGGACAAGGCTGCCCTCGCCCGCGGGACTGACAGTGCGGTGCTCGCCACGGGTATCGAAGGAGTGTACAACCGCCCGATTGGTGAGCTCTCGAAGGGATACCGTCAGCGGGTTGGACTGGCCGCCGCCATTCTCCATGAACCTGATCTGCTGGTGCTCGACGAGCCCACCGAAGGGCTCGACCCCAATCAGCGGGTGGAGATCCGGCGCCTGATCGGGGCGCTGGGGCAGGCGCGCACGGTGCTGCTCTCAACCCACATCCTGTCCGAGGTACAGCACGTCTGCACCCGGCTGCTCATCATCAATCGCGGCAACCTGGCGGCGGATGGCCCGGTGGATGAGCTGGTGAGCCGCGCCGGCGGCCAGGTGCACATCCTGGTCGAGGCGGCGGGGGCGCAGGTGATGGAGCGGCTCGTGGCGCTGGCCGGGGTAACGGCCGTCGAGCCGGCGCCGGGTCCGGCATCGGAGCTGGCCCCGTTGGGGGAGGCCCGTACCCGGGTGCGGATCACCGCGCTGGCGACCACCGATCTGCGGCCGGCGATCTTTCAGCTGGCGGCTGCCTCGGGTTGGACGCTGTACGAACTGCATCAGGAGGCGGGGAGTCTCGAAGACCTGTTCCGCGACCTGACCGTTGCCCCCGTGGGGGCCGCATGAAAGCGATCTGGACGATTGCCCGCCGGGAACTCAAGTCGCTGTTCGACAGCCCCGCCGGCTATGTGCTGCTGATCGTGTTTCTGGTCATCAACGCCTTTCTCTTCTTCCGACAGGCGTACCTGACCAACTCGGCCACCATGCGGCCGATGATGGACATCCTGCCCTGGGTGCTGCTGTTCTTCGTGCCTGCGGTCGCCATGCGCACCCTGGCGGAAGACACGCGCCACGGCACGCTGGAAGTGCTCCTCTCCCAGCCGATCAACGAGCTGCAGCTGCTGCTCGGCAAGTATCTCGGCGCCACCCTGTTCCTCTGGGTCGCGCTGATGGCAACGCTTGTGATTCCCGCCTCGCTCACCCTCGGTGCCCACATGCAGTGGGGCGCGGTGACGGCGCAGTACGTCGGCGCCATGCTGCTCGCCGCCGGACTCGCCGGCGTGGGGGTATGGGCATCGGGTGTCGCGCGGAGCCAGATCACCGCCTTCATCGTGGCGGTGGCGGTGATGTTCCTGCTGATTCTCGTCGGCCTGAATCCGCTGGTGGTCGGCCTCCCGGCCCAGCTGGGCATCATCGCGGCCCGCCTCGGCGTCCTGGCTCATTTCGACAGCATCGGGCGCGGCGTGATCGACCTGCGTGACGTGGTCTACTTCGTCTCGCTCGCCGCGATCTTCATGACGCTGGCCTATGGGTCGCTCATGGCCCGCAAGCTGGCCGCCGGCCACGGGCCGGTGCGGCGTCTCCGGCTCGGCGTGCTCCTGGTGGTGGCCACGCTCGTGGTGGTGAACCTGCTCGGCAGCTACATCAGTGGCCGGCTCGACCTGACCCCGGGTCGCGCCTACACCCTGTCGCCGGCGAGCAAGCAACTGGTCGGCAATCTCAGCGACCTGGTCACGATCAAGCTGTTTGCCTCCCCGGAACTGCCGGCGGAGGTCGGGCTCATGAAGCGGGACCTGGACGACCTGCTGGGGGATCTGCGCAGTGCGGGGAAGGGGAAGATCCGGATCATCGAGCGAGATCCCGACTCTGATCCGGCGGTCAAGCGGGAAGCGGCCAACCTCGGCATCGTCCCGGTGCAATTCAACGTCGTCGGTCAGTCCTCCCTGCAGGTGAAGGAGGGCTACCTCGGGCTGGTCGTTCAGTATGCCGACGCCAGCGAGCCGATCCCGTTTGTGCGCCGCACCGATGACCTCGAGTATCGTATCGCCTCGTCCATCAGGGGGATGACCCGCTCGGCCAAGCGCCGGCTGGGCCTGATCGTGGCCATGGAGGATTGGGGCCGGGAAGGACGCAGCCTCAGCATCATCCAGGAGCAGCTGGCCAAGAGCTACGAGGTGGTGCCGGTGTCGCTGGCCGACCCGACTCCGCTGGCCGATACGACGCTGGTCGCGGTGATCATTGCGGGGCAGCCGGATACCCTGTCGGTCGCGGCCCGGGATGCCTTGCAGGCATTCATGCGTCGGGGTGGTGGCGCGCTGCTTATGACCACTGGAGCGCCGATCGACGGTCGGACGCCCAAGGCGACCGGCCGCGAGCCGGTGTGGAATTTCCTGTTGAAGCCCTACGGCGTGAAAGTCCGCCCCGACCTCGTCTATGACCTGTCCTCCAACCAGATGGTGCCCGTGCCTGGTGCCGGCGGTGGGCAGGGAGTCTACCAGCCCTATCCGTTCTGGGTGCGGGCGCTCGCGGTGGGTGGCAGCATCATCACGGATGGGATCGGAGAAATCTTCCTGCCCTGGGTCAGTTCGCTCGACACCACCGGAGCCAAGCCGGGGACGATTGTGCCACTGCTCACGTCGAGCCGGGCCGCCGGGGTCGCCGAGGGGGACATCAACCTCGATCCGGTGCGCAGCTTCCCCCGAGGTGATGGGAAGACCCAGTTGCTCGGGGCGCAGGTCCAGCCCGCGCCCGGGGCTGGCACCGGGGGGCGACTGGTGGTGGTCGGGAATATGGAGTTCGCCACCGACCGCTATCTCTCCGCCTCGCCGGATAACGTCAGCTTCACGCTGAACGCGATCGACTGGCTGGCACAGGACGAGGCCCTGATCTCCATCCGCAGCCGGGACCGTCGACCGCCGCGCCTGCTGTTCACCAACCGGGCGCTGCAGGAGGGGGTCAAGTACGCCAATCTGATCCTCCTGCCCCTGCTGATTGGCCTGTGGGGTCTGGTGCGACTGGTCCGGCGGCGGCGGCGATCGATGCAGCCGTGGCAGCCGCACGGCACCACTCCGTCGGCGCCGGAGGCCGCATGAGCCCGGTCCTGCTGCGGCGGCTCGCCGCGATCCTGATTGTGGCGCTGGTGGTCTGGGCCGGGTTGGCCCGGCTGCGGCGGAGCCAGACGGACCGGAGCATCGGGGTGCAGCTGCCGGCCCTGACGCCGGGGGCGACCGATACGATCCGGTACGCGGGTCCGGCGGATACCATCGTCCTCGCTCGCCACGAGGCGAACTGGACGGTGAACGGGTTCCCTGCTGCCCGGCCCGTCGTCACCGCATTCTTCCGGGCCGTAACCGACAGCTCAACGCGGAGTGAGCTGGTGGCCGAGAGCGCCGCGTCGCATGCCCGGCTCGGGGTCGACAGCCTCAAGGCCACCCATCTCACGGTGCGGGGCGGCGGCGCGACCCTGCTCGACCTGTCCTTCGGGAGCCGGGGGCCGGACTTCGATGGATTCTACGTGCGGCAGGGCGAGGATCCGCGGGTGTTCCTGCTCCGGGGTACCTTCGCCAATCTGACGGTGCAATCACTGGAGGAATGGCGCGACAAGGTCATGCTCGCCGCCGCCGCGGACAGCATCGGCGCGGTCGAGGTGGACCGGGGCCGGACCCACTGGCGGGTGGAACGGGATGGGGCGGGATGGCGGCTCGCCGGCGCCGGTGCGGCGGACAGCGTGAAGGTACGGCACTACCTCACGACCTTTGTCTCGGTGCCCGCCACCGGATTCCCCACGGCGGCCCAGGTCGATTCCGCGCCCTTTGCCCCGGCCGAGCGCCGGGTACAGCTGTTCGGGCGGGGTGGCGCGGTTCTGGGTCGGATGGACCTCGACTCCATGCCCTGGGGCTGGATGGTCCGCACCACGGATGGGCCGGGGCGCTACAAGCTGGACCAGCGCACGGTGGAGCAGCTGACGCCGGAGTCCGGCAGCCTCACGCCCTGATCACCAGGGTTTCCACCACGGCTTCCGGGTCGCGGACGGGCGGTTGGCCTGGCGGTTGGCGGCCCGGGAGTCCCGCAGGTAGTCGGCCGGGAGGGGGATGTCGGCGGTGGGCCGGGTCCGGGTGGCCACGTCCTGCAGGTCCGCCAGCAGGTCGGTGGCGGTGGGGTAGCGATCATCGGGATGCTTGGCCAGCAGCCGGAGCACGATGCGCTCGAACCGCTTGGAGAGGTCGGGACGACGGGCCCGGAGCGGCTCGGGGCGGTCCTCGACGTGCATCCGGGCCAGTTCAAACCAGTCGGTGGAGCGGAACGGGACCTCGCCCACCACGGTGCGGTAGAGTGTGATTCCGAGCGAATAGAGGTCCGACCGACCATCGAGGGTCCGACCCTGGGCCTGTTCCGGCGAGAGATAGGCCGGCGTCCCGATGGTCATCGTGAACCCCGTCGCCGCGACATAGCCGCTGACGGCGCGGGCAATCCCGAAATCGGTGAGCACCGGGCGCTCGTCCGCCGCGAGGAGGATGTTGTCCGGCTTGATGTCGCGGTGCACCACGTTCTGGGAGTGCGCGAAGGCGAGGGCCTGGCTGATTCCGATGCCGATGGCGACCGCTGCCGACTCGGTGAGCGCGGTCTCCCGGTTGAGCCGGTCGTTCAGACTGTCGGGATACAGGTCCATGGAGAAGTACGGTGTCTCCCCCTCCGGCCCCACTTCCTCGATCCGGACCACATTGGGATGTTCCAGGCCCGCGGCGAAGCCGGCTTCCTTGCGGAATCGGCTCTCGAACGGCGGGTCGTTGGCGTACCGTGGCTTTAAGATCTTGACAGCAAAGGACTTATCGTCGTTCCTCGTGGCCGCCCAGACCCAGGCAAATCCCCCCTGGCCCAGCAACTGATCGAGCACATAGGGCCCGATCTGCTGACCGGCAGCCGGTGCGGCAGGATTAACAGGGGTGGAACCGGCCATGTGGGGTTGCCCGCGCGGGGAGTCTAGCGCTATTTTGGTGTGCTACTGACGAAAATAACCGCGTGGGCTTCGCCCACATCGTGCCCAGAGGATACACGCAGCATGGCATTTGACAAGCAGACGGTCATCGCGAAGCAGCAGCTCCACGAAACGGACACCGGCTCCGCCAAGGTCCAGGTCTCTCTCCTGACCGAGCGCATCAACTCGCTGACGGATCACTTCCGGACCCACCCGAAGGACCATCATGGCCGTCGTGGCCTCCTCAAGATGGTCGGTACCCGTCGGCGGCTGCTGAATTACCTCAAGCGAAACGACCTCGGGACCTACCGTTCGCTGCTCGAGCAGCTCGGTCTCCGTCACTAACCGCCACGTGTGATCCAGGGCGTCCCAGCCAGGTGGCCGGGACGCCCTCAGTCTATTGGGGCCACCAAAGACAGAAAGACAGGAAGCCGTCGTGACCGTCCATCGCAACGAAACGCAGTTTGCCGGCCGCAAGTTCATCCTCGAGTCCGGCCGCCTCGCCAAGCAGGCCGCCGGGTCCGCCCTGCTCCAGTTCGGTGACACCGTGGTCCTCGCCGCCGTCACCGTCTCCTCCAATCAGTCGTCGCTGCCGTTCTTCCCGCTGACGGTTGAATATCGCGAGAAGACCTACGCCGCGGGCAAGATTCCGGGTGGGTTCCTGAAGCGCGAAGGGCGCCCGAGCGACAAGGAGATTCTGGCCTGCCGGGTCATCGACCGGTCGATCCGGCCGCTGTTCCCCGAGGGCTTCAAGAACGAAGTGCAGGTCTTCGTGACCGTGCTCTCCGCGGACCAGGAGAATGACGCCGATGTGCTGGGCCTGACGGCGGTCTCGGCCGCCCTCTCGATGTCCAAGATTCCGTGGAACGGTCCGATCGCCGCCGTGCGGGTGGGCCGGGTCGAGGGCAACTGGATTCTGAATCCGACCTTCCAGCAGCTGGAGTTCTCTTCCCTGGACATTACGGTCAGCGGCACGGCCGACTCGATCCTGATGGTCGAGGGTGGCGCGCTGCAGATCTCCGAGGCGGAGGTGCTGGAGGCGCTCAAGGTGGCCCAGAAGGGCATCAAGGAGCTGCTGGGGACGGTGGACAAGGTTACCAGCAAGATGAAGTCGGAGAAGATGGACTGGAAGAAGGAAGAAGCCGATCCGAAGCTGGTGAAGCGGGTGGTGGAGCTGACCGAGAAGGACCTGGCCAAGGCGATCAACGCCAAGGACAAGGCCGGTCGCGCCGCCGCAGGCAAGCTGGTGCGCAGCAAGGCCCTCGAGACGCTGACCGCAGAATTCCCGGACAACGTGAAGCAGTTCGGTTCCCTGCTCGAAGACGTCGAATACCGGGTGATGCGGTCCCAGGTGCTGGACAAGGGCGAGCGGGTGGATGGCCGGGACCCCGACACCATCCGTCCGATCATGATCGACACCGGTCTGCTGCCGCGGGTCCATGGCTCGGCGCTGTTCCAGCGCGGCGAGACCCAGGCTCTGGTCGCCATCACGCTGGGCACTGCGGATGACGAGCAGCGGATCGACAGTATCGACAGCACCACCGAGACCACCAAGTCGTTCATGCTGCACTACAACTTCCCGCCGTACTCGACCGGGGAAGTGAAGATGATCCGCGGCACCAGCCGGCGCGAAATCGGTCATGGCGCCCTGGCGGAGCGGGCCATCCAGCCGCTGCTGCCGGACTTCGAAGGCTTCCCCTACACCCTGCGGGTGGTGTCGGAGATTCTCGAGTCGAACGGCTCCTCCTCGATGGCGACGGTCTGCGGCTCGAGCCTCGCGCTGCTGGACGCCGGTGTGCCGATCAAGGCCGCCTGCGCCGGTGTGGCGATGGGCCTGATCAAGGAGGGGAAGAAGGTCGCGATCCTGACCGACATCCTGGGCTCCGAGGATCACCTGGGCGACATGGACTTCAAGGTGGCGGGCACCACGGCCGGCATCACCTCGATCCAGATGGACATCAAGATCGAAGGGCTCGATCTGAAGCTGATGGAAGAGGCGCTGGAGAAGGCCCGGAAGGGCCGGCTCCACATCCTCAAGGAAATGGAAAAGGCGCTGTCCAAGCCCCGTGCCGAGCTGTCGCCCTACGCGCCGCGGATCATCACGCTCATGGTCAAGCCGGACAAGATCGGCGACATCATCGGCCCGAAGGGCAAGACCATCCGTGGCATCCAGGACGCCACTGGCGCCAAGATCAGCATCGAGGACTCGGGGCTGGTGACCGTGGCCGCGGTGGGTGGTGAGGCGGGCGAGAAGGCCCGCCAGATGATTCTGGCGATGGTGCAGGAGCCCGAAGTCGGTAAGACCTACGAGGGACCGATCAAGAGCACCACCGCGTTCGGCGCCTTCGTCGAGATCATGCCCGGCGTCGAGGGGCTGCTCCACATCAGCGAACTGCAGCACGGCCGCACCGAGAAGACCGAGGATGTCGTCAAGAAGGGCGACATCGTGAAAGTGAAGCTGCTCGAGGTGGATGAGAAGGGCCGGATGAAGCTGTCCCGGAAGGCGCTCATCCCGAAGGAGTAGGTCCACGCCTGTGGAGACTCAGCAGCTCGACACAGGGCTCCACCAGACCGTCCTGCCGAATGGCCTGACGGTCCTGACCGAACTCCTCCCCGGAGTTCGGTCGGTGGCCGTCGGCGTATGGGTACGCAGTGCCAGTGCCCATGAGGCCCGCGGCAAGATGGGGGTGTCCCATCTGCTCGAGCACATGGTGTTCAAGGGGACCGAACGCCGCAGCGCCCGCCAACTGGCGCTGGAGCTTGAAGTCCGTGGCGGGTCCCTCGACGCCTATACCAGCCGGGATCACACCAATTATCAGGCCCATGTCCTCGATGAGGACCTGTCCCGGGCGGTCGATGTCCTGACCGACCTGGTTCGCCGGCCGCTCCTCCGCGACCAGGATCTCCAGCTCGAGCGCAATGTGGTGCTCGAGGAGATCGCCACGGTCGAGGATACCCCAGACGACATGGTCCACGAGCTGTTCAGCGACCAGCTCTGGCCCGATCATCCCTACGGCTACTCGATCCTCGGCACGCCAGACACGGTCGGCGCGCTGCAGGCGACCGATCTCCAGGCCGTGCATCGCGCGGGCTATTACCCCGGGAACTGCGTGATTGCCGCGGCCGGACGGCTCGATCATGCCGCTCTGCTCACCATGCTGGAGCGGGAAGGGTGGTTTGCCGGTGACCAGGCGACACCGCCCCGCCCCCCGGTGCTCAGCCGGCCGGCGCACCGAGGGGTGGAGTTCCGGGCAGAACGGGACAGTGCCCAGGTCCATCTCGTCTTCGGCTCCGACACCTTTCCCTACCGGGACCGGCGCCGGTTCGCGATGTCGATCCTGACCAATATCTTTGGCGGCGGAATGTCGAGCCGGTTGTTCCAGCGCATCCGGGAAGAGCTGGGACTGGCCTACGGCATTTACGCCTATCAGCAGTTCCTGCAGGCCGCCGGGGTGGCGGGCGTCTATATCGGGACCCAGCCCAGGACAGCCGACCAGGCCGTTGAGGCCATCCGGGCCGAGTACCGCCGGTTGTCCAACGAGGGACTGTCGGAAGTGGAACTGGGGGAAGGACGGCAACAGCTGCGCGGCCAGGTGATGCTCTCCCTGGAAGCACCGGTCAGCCGGATGAACCGGCTCGCGACGGCGGTGATGCACGGGGAAAGTTACCGGCCACTCGACGCAACGCTCGCGGAAATTGCCGCCGTCACCCGGGAGGATGTCAACGCCCTGGCGGCTGAGTTCTTCCCGCCGGAGCGGCAAACCGTGGTGCGGCTGGGACCGGGGTCGTAGGGCGCGGGAGGACGGGGCAGGGCGGGCATTCGAAGGGCAGCAGGTCAACGCTTGGTTGAACCAGTCAACACACAGCCTGACTCACACAGGAAGTATCCCATGATCATCGGCGTCCCCAAAGAGATCAAGACCAACGAGAACCGCGTGGCCCTGGTCCCGGCAGGAGCGGAGGCGTTTGTCAGCCGCGGCAACACCGTATACATCGAGAAGGGGGCCGGCTTGGGCAGCGGCTTTCCGGACGAGGCCTTCGTGGCGGCGGGCGCCACCATCCTCGGCACAGCCGAGGAGGTCTGGGCCAAGTCCGATATGATCATGAAGGTCAAGGAGCCGATCGCCGTCGAATGGCCCCGCATGCGTGCCGGCCAGATCATCTACACCTACTTCCACTTCGCTGCCGCCGAAGAGCTGACCAGGGCGGTCATCAAGTCGAAGGCGATCGCGGTGGTGTACGAGACGGTGCAGCTGCCCTCGGGCGAGCTGCCGCTGCTGACCCCGATGTCGGAGGTCGCGGGTCGGATGGCGGTGCAGGAAGGCGCCAAGTACCTCGAGAAGGTCTTCGGGGGCAGTGGCGTCCTGTTGGGTGGCGTACCAGGCGTAGCCCCGGGTGAGGTGGCGATCATCGGCGGTGGGGTTGTGGGGATCAATGCCGCCAAGATGGCGGCTGGGCTGGGTGCCCGGGTGACCATCCTGGACATCTCGCTGGACCGCCTGCGCTATCTCGACGACGTCCTGCCGGCGAATGTGACGACCCTGTACTCCAACCGGCACAACATCCTCGATGCCATTCGCCGGGCCGACCTGGTGGTCGGGGCGGTGCTGCTGCCGGGGGCCAAGGCGCCACATCTGGTCAAGCGGGAAGACCTGAAGGTGATGAAGCCCGGCTCGGTGATCGTGGACGTGGCGGTGGACCAGGGCGGCTGTGTCGAGACCATCAAGCCGACCACCCATGAGAACCCCACCTACTTCGTGGATGGGATCCTGCACTATGCCGTGGCGAATATGCCCGGCGGCGTGCCCCGGACCTCGACGCTGGCACTGACCAACGCGACCCTGTCCTATGGGCTCCGGCTGGCCCGGGACGGCTGGAAAAAGGCCTGCAAGGACGACCCGGCACTCAAGCTTGGGCTCAACGTGGTCGACGGCAAGGTCTGCTACGCGGGTGTGGCGGAGGCGTTCAATCTGCCGCTGGTCGACGTCGATACGCTGCTGTAGTCTGGTCTTCGGTCGAGGGTCGAGGTCGAGGGTGACGAGGCGAGATCGCCTTGCCCCTCGATTCCCGGCCCTGGTTTTCTCCCCTCCCTCCCGATTCCACCCATGCTGACACTGCCCTTCACCCGCCTCCCCCACGGGGACGGTCTGCCGGTCCCGGCCCTGGCCACGGCCGGATCCGCCGGCTACGACATTGCCAGTGCTGACGTCGGGACCCTGGCGCCCCTGGAACGCCGGATTTTCCGGACCGGGTTTGCCATCGCGATCCCCGCAGGGTTCGAATGTCAGATCCGGCCCCGCTCGGGGTTGGCATTCAAGCACGGGATCACCCTCCCCAACAGCCCGGCCACGATCGATTCGGACTACCGTGGGGAACTGATGGTGGCGCTGGTGAACCTGGGCACCGAGCCGTTCGAGATCACCCGCGGAATGCGGATCGCGCAGCTGGTCTTCGCCAGGGTGGAGCAGGCCACGTGGCAGGAGGTGACCGAGTTGCCTCCGACCGGCCGAGGGGAGGGTGGGTTCGGGAGCACCGGGCGATAAGACAGGGAAGTGGGAACGGGGAGAGGGAACGGGGAAGAGGGAGGCGGTGGGGATGGCCTCACTCCCGTTCCCCGTCCCCCGTTCCCAATCGGACCAATGGTGACCCTGCTCACACCCCTGAAAGGGGGGGCAGGGGCTGGGCTAAGTCTTGGTCTTGCCACATCTTACTGCTCCCCTTACAATTGGCCCCAATTCGTCTTCCTGGCTCGGTAAATGAAGTTCCCATCCCTAAAACTTGGGTCGTTTCTCCCCGCGAACGAAATCGCGGTGGATCTTGGCACGGCCAACACCCTGATCTATGTGAAGGGTGAGGGCATTGTGCTGAACGAACCATCGGTCGTCGCCATCGAGAAGGCGACCGGCAAGATCAAGGGGATTGGACTCGAAGCGAAGCGGATGCTCGGGCGTACCCCTGACGGAATTCTCGCGGTGCGGCCGTTGAAGGACGGCGTGATCGCCGACTTCGATGTCACCGAGAAGATGCTGCGCTACTTCCTGAAGACCATCATCGATAAGCATGTCTTCCGGGTGCGCCCCAAGGTGATCGTGTGCGTGCCCTCGGGCATCACCGAGGTGGAGCGCCGTGCGGTGCGTGACTCGGCCGAGACGGCTGGTGCGAAGCAGGTGGACATGGTGGCGGAACCGATGGCCGCAGCGATCGGAGTGGGCCTGCCGGTGGAGACCCCGACCGGGAACATGGTCATCGATATCGGCGGCGGCACCACGGAGATCGCGGTGATCGCCTTGTCAGGCATTGTGTCGGATACGTCGATCCGCGTGGGTGGCGACGAGCTGGACCAGGCGATCGTCCAGTTCATGCGCAAGAACTACAACCTGCTCGTGGGCGAGCCGACGGCCGAGGCGATCAAGATCAAGATCGGCAGCGCGGCGCCCACCGGCGACGAGCGGGAGATGGAAGTGAAGGGCCGCGACCTGGTGTCCGGGATCCCCAAGACGGTGCGGGTGCACTCGAGCGAGATCCGCGAGGCGGTCCAGGAGCCGATCCAGCAGATTGTCGATGCCGTGCGGCGGGCGCTGGAGATCACGCCCCCGGAACTCGCCAGCGACATTGTCGACCGCGGCATCATCATGACCGGTGGTGGCGCGCTGATCCGCGGGCTCGATATTCTGCTGGCCCAGGAAACCGGGCTTCCGATTCACGTCGACGAGGATCCCCTCACCTGTGTGGTGCGCGGGGCCGGCCGGATCCTCGATGATTACGAAAAGTACCAGAGCGTGCTGTACCGCTAAATGGCCCCCGGGTCGGACCGCTCACTCTCGCGCAGGGACACCGTCCTCTTCCTTGCGTGTGTGGCCCTCTCACTCGCCATGCTGGTCCGCCCCGAATGGGGCACCGTCGCGACCAACCTGATTCGCCAATCGGTCCTGCGCCCCTTCCTCTGGCTGCAGCAACGCGCCGAGGAGTCCCGTACCAGTCGCGGTTCCTTCGATCGCCTGCGGGCGGAACGGGACTCCGCGGCCTACGCCGCCCAGTTTCTCCCCTCGCTCCGCTCCGAAAATCAGCGTCTGCGCGACCTGCTGCATCTGGCGCAGCGCCTGCCCCAGGGATACATCGGCGCAGAAGTCCTGCACCAGTCGGTGCCCACCGACGGCCGCACCTTTATTCTCTCCGCCGGCAGCAATCAGGGAGTCCGTCAGTTCGATCCCGTGGTCGGTCCGGCCGGGCTCCTCGGGATGGTACGTGAGGTTGAATCAGAGCGGTCACTCGCCATGACCTGGGCCCATCCCGAATTCCGGGCCAGTGCGTTCACCATGCCGGGGCAGGTCTTCGGCGTGATTGCGCCTGCGCTCCAGGTCACCGGCTCGGAGCAGTTGCTCCAGCTCCGGGGCGTGGCGATCCGGGACTCGGTGCCGCTCGGGACCCTGGTGGTGACGTCCGGGCTCGGCGGGGTTTACCCCCAGGGGATCCCGGTCGGCACCGTCTTCGGGCAGTCGAACGAGGAGACGGGGTGGGAGCGGATCTACCTGGTGCGGCCGGCGGCGTTCCCCGAAGAGGCAAGCCAGGTCCTGATTCTCCATGCCGGCGGTGACAGGTCGGTCGGCCGCGCCTTCAGCGGAGACAGCGCCCAATGATGCAGATCCGGGCGGACCGAAGCCGGCTGTGGGCGGTGCTGGCGCTCCTCGCGGTGCTGCATTTCGCGCTCCGGCCTCGGCTGGGTATGCCCGCCATTGCGCCGGACTTTCTGCTCCTGGCGCTGATGCTGTACGCCATCCGCAGTCGGCCGGGCGCAGCGGCGCTGGCCGGCTTCCTGGTCGGACTGGCGGGCGATGCGGTCACGCCGGCCCGGGTCGGGGCGGGGGCGCTGGCGCATACAGTAGTCGGATACCTCGCCGCCTGGGGGCGGGCGGTCTTCTTTCCGGACAACCTGTTCGTCAACGGATTCGTGATCGCCATCGGGGTCTGGCTGCGGGATGCGATCCAGCTGCTGGCCAGCGGACCGGGACCCGACAGCCTCACCCGTCAACTGCTGATCCTGGCGCCGATTCAGGCTTTGACCACGGCGGTCACGGCGGCCATCGTGCTGGTGCTGTTTCAGCGCTGGCTCGATATCCGGCTCGATACATGAAGGAATTCCACCCCTCCCGATTGCGCGAACGGTCCGCCCAGGCCCGCTGGATCCTGGTGGTCGCTTTCCTGGTGCTCGCGGGCGCCTTCTTCCGCACCCAGATTCTGCAGTTTGACCGGTACCGGCTCCGGGCCGAGAACAACCGGCTCCGACCGGTGCCGCTGCAGCCGGCGCGAGGGACGGTCTACGACCGCAACGGCGAAATCATCGCCGAGACGGTCCCCGGATTCTCGGTGGCGCTGCTCGCGACCAGCAGCGACTCGCTGCGGCAGGTACTGGCCCGGTTCCGCACCGTCGTCCCGCTGGACACCACCCAGGTCGAAGCGGCGGTGGGCCGCTATCAGCTGGCGCGATACCAGCCGGCCACTGTACTGGGCAGCGCCAGCCAGGAGCAGGTGGCCCGGCTGGAAGAACATCGGGCGATGCTGCCGGGGCTGGTCATTCAGTCGGAACCGCGGCGGATCTATCCGCGGGGCAAAGCGGTGGCGCACCTGGTGGGTTACGTCAACGAGGTCAACCAGGACGAACTCGCCAGCAACAAGTATTCGGGGGCCCGCCTCGGCTCCGTGGTGGGGCGCTCGGGGCTGGAGAAGGAATACGATGACACGCTGCGCGGTGCCCCCGGGATGCGCTACATCGAGGTGGATGCCCGCGGGCGCCTGGTGCGCGAACAGGGCGCCGCCCCGCCGCTGCCGTCGGTGGCCGGCCGGAACCTGCACACCACCATCGACCTCGGCCTGCAGTATTACGTCGACAGTATCTGGCCCAAAGGGATGAGCGGCGCGCTGATCGCCATGACCCCCAAGGGCGAGATTCGCGCCTTCTATTCCACGCCGGCCTACGACCCCAATGATTTCATCGGCGGCATCACCGCCACCGAACTGCGCCGGCTCAATACCGATCCCACCCTGCCGCTGCTCAACCGGGCACTGCAGGTGCGCTACCCGCCAGGCTCGCCGTTCAAGCTGGCGACTGCGGCCATGGCGTTGCGCCGAGGGCTGGTGGATCTCCACAGCCACATGCCGCAGCCCTGCACCGGCGGTTTCCAGTTCGGCAACCGCTTCTTCAAGTGCTGGGACCACAAGGGACATGGGTCGCTGGACCTGATCGGTGCCGTCGCGAAGAGCTGTGATGCCTACTTTTACCAGCTCGGCCTGCGGATCCAGCTCGCCAATATGCTGGCGGATGGTACCACGATGGGATTCAAGGACCGGACCCACGTGGACCTGGTCAACGAGGTCACCCCGATCTGGCCCGCCACCACGGCGTATTACGACCAGCGATACGGCCCGCGGAACTGGAGCAACGCGGTCACCCTCAACCTGTCGATTGGCCAGGGTGAGAATACCCAGACGCTGATCAACATGGTGCGGTTCTATGCCGCGCTCGCCGCTCCCGATGGCAAGGCGCCCATACCCTATCTCGTGCGACCGGACAGCTCTGGTGCCGGCTATGACCTCGGGCTCAACCAGGAGCAGCTGGCGGGCCTGCGTGAGGCGCTGGTCGCCGTGGTGGAGCGGGGGACCGCCGCGCGGAGCCGCACCAAGGATTTCACGATGGCCGGGAAGACCGGGACGGCACAGAATCCCCACGGCGACGACCATGGCTGGTTCATCGGCTTTGCGCCGGCCGAGAAGCCGGAGCTGATTGTCGGCGCCATCCTCGAGTTCGGCAAGCACGGGACCGTGATCGCCCCGTATGTCATGCGCAGCCTGCGCCGGTACCTGCTCGGGCCCGATAGTGCCGAAGGGCGTCAACCGCTCCCCAAGATCAATCTGCCGGGGGATGCTCCGTCGGCCCCCAGCGGTCCGCCGCTCGAAGGCCAACCCGCCAGGCCGGATTCCGCTGTGGCCCGGGTGGAGACCCGGCGCTGATGCCCCGCAGCCTCGGTGTCGATCGTTCCCTGCTGACCACGATAGGTCTGCTCCTCCTCTTCGGCCTGATCGTCCTGTATTCCGCCGGTCAGACCGACGTCCCGAACTTTGCCGCGGCGGGCGCCTGGAAGCGCCAGATGATGTGGATCGGCGGCGGCGTCGTGGTCGCCTACGTGTCGTTCCGGATCTCCCCCCGACTGCTGGAATGGGCCGCGCTTCCGGTCTACATCACCTCGCTGCTGCTGCTGGGGCTCACCCTCGTCATCGGGGGCGGTGCGGGGACGGCGGCGAGCAGCAAGAGCTGGCTCTACATTGGGGGCCACGCCATCGGGCAGCCCTCCGAACTCGCCAAGCTGGCGGTGGTGCTGATGCTGGCGCGCCACCTCTCCGGTCGCCGCGAATCGCCGATCACGCTGCGCGATGTCATTCCGGCCTCACTGGTGGCCGGCGCCCCGGCCCTCCTGGTCCTCCTGCAGCCCGACCTCGGCAGCGCCCTGGTCTTCGTCGGTATCCTGTTCGCGATGCTGTTCTGGGCCGGTACCCCGGCAACGATTCTGCTCCTGCTCGCGTCGCCAGTCATCAGCCTGCTGATGGCGTTCAATATCTGGAGCTGGGTGGTCTGGATGGTGATCCTGCTGGTGGTGCTGGTGAGCGTGCGCCCGTTCTTCTGGGAAGGAGTGGTGGTGTTCGTGGTCAACTCGGCCATGGGATTCATTGCCCTGCCGGTATGGAATCGCCTCGCTGCCTATCAGCAGAATCGGTTGTTGACCTTCCTGAATCCCGAGGTGGATCCCCAGAAGGCGGGGTATCACGCCATCCAATCGAAGGTGGCGATCGGCTCGGGGGGATGGTTCGGCAACGGGTACCTGGACGGCCCGCAGAAACGCCTGGCTTTCCTGCCGGAACAGCACACCGACTTCATCTTCGCGGTCCTGGGGGAGGAACTGGGATTTCTGGGAGTGCTCGTGGCCCTGATCCTCTTTTTCGCCCTCTTCGTGGTGCTGGTCCGGATCGCCCGCCGCGCCACCGATCCCTTCTCCAGTCTGATGGTGTTCGGCATCCTCGGCTTGATGTTCACCCACGTTTTCGAGAATGTCGGGATGACCGTCAACGTGATGCCGATCACCGGGATTCCGCTCCCGTTTTTCTCCTATGGGGGCTCCTTCCTCCTGTCCACCGCGCTCGGCATCGGGCTGATCTTGCGGGCGGCGTGGGATGCGAGGCTTGGTGGTTATGTCGATATATGACAACGACTTAGTCCGTAGGGTCTGGCGCAGGCCGGGCGACCGAACCAAATTCATGGGTCCGGTAACGCTTGTGTTCCCTTCACCATTCTCTCCCTGAACCCCACATGGCCGTCATGGCTTGGTTCAAAAAAGAGAGGAAACCCCGCCAGTCGACGCGGGAGCGCCTCGAAATTCCGCCGGACGCATGGGAAAAATGTGAGGCGTGCGGTCACGTAGATATCCGCGACAAGTTCGAGCGCGCCCTCAACGTCTGTCCCGAATGCGGGCATCACCGTCGATTCACGGCCGAGGAGTACATCGAGCTGCTGACCGACGAAGGCACCTGGCGGGAGTTGTACGCCGGGCTCCGCTCGGCGGATCCCCTCACCTTCGAGCATTATCCCGATCGGCTTGCCGCGGCCCAGAAGAAGGTGGGTCCGTCGGATGCGATCTTTACTGGTAGTGGCAAACTGGAAGGCAATTCCCTGCACCTCGGGGTGATGAACTTTGCCTTCATGGGTGGATCGATGGGGTCAGTGGTCGGGGAGAAGATCGCCCGGCTCGCGCGACGATCGGCCGAGAAACGGATTCCGCTCGTCCTGGTCTGCGCCTCCGGCGGTGCCCGTATGCAGGAAGGGGTTTTCTCCCTCATGCAGATGGCCAAGACCAGTGCCGCGATCGCCCAGTTGTACGCCCTCTCCGTACCCTACCTGACCATCCTGACCAATCCCACAACCGGCGGCGTTTCCGCCTCCTTTGCGATGCAGGGAGACGTGATCCTGGCGGAGCCGGGGGCCCTGATCGGTTTTGCCGGTCAGCGGGTGATCAAGTCCACCATCGGGCAGGACCTCCCCGAAGGATTCCAGACGTCGGAATTCCTGCTGGAGAAGGGGCAGGTCGACGACGTCGTCCCGCGGGGTTCCCTCCGTGAGACCACCGCGCGCCTGTTGCGGCACATGCGGGGACAGCGGATGGCGGACGACGCGACGGACTAGGCGTCTCCCACCACCGCACACAACATGCGCCCCGCCAAGTCCGGCGGGGCGCGAGTATTTCCGGGGCACCACGGGCTTGCTATCGCGGCGGGGTCAGCGGCAGCAGGTAGTGAATCGGGTGCTCATAGAAGGCCGGCTCGGATACCGCCCCGATCGCATCGGCCATGAACGCCCGGCGGAGCTCGTCCGGCATGATCCGGTCGATCGCGGTGGCCAGTTGCCGCGCCTCCTCGACCCGACCCTTCAGCCGTCCCCGAGCAACCTCCTCGCAGGCGCCGAACAACACCCACCAGTGCCGGTCCTCATCCTCATGCTCGATGATGTCGAGCGGGAAGAGGTGGCAGATGAGCGGCCGGTCGTGGTAGATCCCACACCCTTTGTCGGCCCCCTCGTAGAAGGGGCAGCGGCACCCGTGGCGGTTGATCCGGGTGGCCGACCCCTTGCCATAGAGTTTGAGCCCCAGGTCCCGTGCGGCGACCTGTTCTCGCGGGGTCAGGTAGACGACGCTCCGCTCGCACCGTTCGCACTCAGGGCAGAGTGAAAAGCCCGAGGTCAGCTCCTGGAAGCCGGGCAGGGCCAACAGCTGCTGAATGAATGGGTCCGGCAGGGTGGTGGTACGGGCCATGGAGAGATGGGGAACAGGGAACAGGGAACGGGCGACCGAGCGCCATGGGAGCGCAGCGCGACCCGGCGCGAGGAAGTCCCTTTAGGGGGAACGGGGAACAGGGAAGAGGGACCAGGGACCGCAACCTATTGTTTTCCGCCGGACCGTTCTACCGTTCCATCCTCCCAGCGATTTGATGCTCGGCACCAATCTACCTCCACCCCTTCCTCCGGTCACCTTGGCTCTCAGTTACGCCGCGGCGCTCGAGTTCCTCTTCCCCCGTACCACCACCATCAAGTTCGGCCTGGGCACCACGCGGGCCCTGCTGGCCGAGGTGGGGGACCCGCACCTGGTCTTCCCCAGCATCCATATCGGGGGGACGAACGGAAAGGGAAGTGTTTCGACTCTGGTGGCTGCGGCGCTCCGGGAGGCAGGGCTCCGGGTCGGGCTCTATACCTCGCCGCACCTGGTCTCTTTCCGGGAGCGGATCCAGGTCGACGGTGTGCCGATCTCCGAGGCGGCGGTGGCCACCTGGACCGAGCGCCTACGTCCGCTCATCGAAGAGCGGCAGGCCACCTTCTACGAGGCCACCACCGCGATTGCCTTTGCCGACTTCGCCGCACGTGGGATCGACATTGCCGTGGCGGAGGTGGGCCTCGGCGGGCGGCTCGACAGTACCAATGTGCTGACGCCGCTGGTGAGCGCCGTGACGAAAATCGAGAAGGATCACATGAAGTACCTGGGTGACACCCTGGAGCGGATCGCCACGGAGAAGGCGGGGATCGCGAAGGCCGGTGTGCCGTTCGTGATCGGCGAAACGCGGCCCCGGTTGATCGACACCCTGCGGCGCGAGGCGGCGCGGGCGGTATCTCCGCCCGGCACCCTGGGCCGAGCCGATATCCGGGTGATGCCGGCCGGGTACGAATGGCCCGGTCCGCTGGCGCTCGCCGGGCCGCATCAGCGTCGCAATGCCGCGGTGGCTCACGGTGTCCTGATGGCCCTGCCGCCACGGTACCGTCCCGATCAGTCGGCAATCACCGCCGGATTCGCTGCGGCGCGGATCCCCGGCCGGTTCGACCGGCGAGGCAAGTGGCTCTTCGATGTGGCCCACAATCCCGATGGGGTCCGGTCGCTGGTCACGGCGATCAACGCCGCCAAGCTCCCGCGGCCAATCCACGCCCTGGTCGCGATCCTGGGCGACAAGGCCTGGCAGGAAATGCTGGTGCGCCTTGACGGGGTGATCGACCGGGGCTTCTGCACCGTTGCGCCGACGGCCGCCGGCCGCCGGTGGGATCTGGAGTGGCTGCAGCGCTGGCGGGAAGACCCGAACCGCCCCCGACCCCACGCCGCGTGGCGATCCATTCCGGACTTCCACCTGGCCCTTCACGAGGCCGAAGCGGGCGCGGGGACGGTCCTGGTGACGGGGTCGTTCCACACCGTTGGGGATGCAATGGCGGCGTTGGGGATGGAGCCGTAGCGGAGGGGCAGGGGGTACGTGGGTACGAGGGTACGTGGGTACGAGTACGTGGGTACGAGGGTACGTGGGTACGAGGGTACGTGGTACAACTACCCACGTACCCTCGTACCCACGTACCCGCCTACCCGCGTTCCCCCTTCGAGTCTATTTTCCCGCCTATGTCATCTCAGGCCCTGCCGGGCTTCCGCGACTTCTATCCCGCCGACTTCGCCTTTCGGGCCCACATCTTCGAGACCTGGCGCCAGGTTGCGTCGCGCTACGGCTTTGAGGAGTACGATGGACCGCCCCTGGAGACCCTGGAACTCTATACCGCCAAGAGCGGCGACGAAATCGTCGGCCAGTTGTACAACTTTACCGACAAGGGGGACCGCCAGGTTTCGCTCCGGCCGGAGATGACACCCACGGTGGCCCGGATGGTCGCGGCCCGGGCCGGCGGGATGAAGAAGCCGATCCGGTGGTTTTCGATCGCCCAGTTCTTCCGCTACGAGCGGCAGCAGCGCGGTCGGCTGCGGGAGTTTTTCCAGCTCAACTGTGACATCATGGGCGAGCCGGGACCGCTGGCCGATACCGAGATGGTGGCGCTGGCCATCGACCTGATGCGCGGCTTCGGGCTCGGCGCTCAGGAGGTGCGGGTGCGGCTCAGCGACCGGCGCCTCCTGACCGCGGTGCTGGATGAGTTCCAGCAGACCGAGGCGCAGCGCGCAGTCTGGTTCCAGGTGCTCGACAAGCTGGCGCGGACGCCGGCGGAAGTGAGTCGCCAGAAACTGGTCGAGGCGGGGATCAGCGACGCGGCGATCACTCTGGTCCTCGATCTCAGTGCGCAGGGGTCCTGGGACAGCCTGGAATCGCGGCTCGCCGGGCATCCCGGCGTCCTCGCGGCCGCGCAGGACCTGCTGGCCGTCAAGCGGGGCCTGGACCAGATGGGACTGGGCGCGTTCGTCGACTTCGACTTCTCGATCGTGCGGGGACTGGCCTACTACACCGGGACCGTCTTCGAGGTCTTTGACACCGGTCGGACGCTCCGGGCCCTCGCCGGCGGCGGTCGCTACGACAATCTCCTCGGCACGCTGGGCGGCGTCACGATGCCTGCGGTGGGCTTTGCGATTGGGGATGTGGTCCTGGGCGAGCTGCTCAAGGAGCGCGGCCTGGTGCCCCCGACGCCGGCCAGTATCGATGTCTTCCTGGCGGCGATCGGCCCGGAGGACCAGCCGGCGCTGCTGCGCCTGGCGCACGAACTGCGCGAGGCGGGCGTCCGGGTCGAGTACGCCCTGGCGCCGGGCGCCGTCGGCAAGCAGCTCAAGCTGGCGGATGCGCGGCAGGCCGCCCTGGCCATTGTGATTGGCCCCGATGACCGCGCCAGGGGTGAAGTGCAGCTCAAGGATCTGCGGGGCAAGGCGCAGGACGCCGTCGCGCTGGATCAGGTCGTTCCCACCGTTCACCAGCGACTCGCGATCCGCGACGCATGACATTTTTCCCGAGCACTCGGCATGGCTGACGATAAAAAGCTTACGCCTCGCGCGACCGACTTCAGCGCCTGGTACAACGAAGTGATCATGCGGGCCGAACTGGCGGATTACAGCCCGGTGCGCGGCTGCATGGTCATCCGCCCCAATGGCTACGCCATCTGGGAGCAGATGACCCGTGCGCTCGACGACATGTTCAAGGAACATGAGGTCCAGAACGCCTACTTCCCGCTGCTGATTCCCCAGAGCTTCCTCTCCAAGGAAGCGGAGCACATCGAGGGCTTTGCCCCGGAACTGGCGGTGGTGACTCACGGTGGGGGCAAGGAGCTGGAAGAGCCGCTGGTCATCCGGCCGACCTCCGAGACGATCATCTACTCGATGTACGCCAAGTGGATTCAGAGCTACCGTGACCTGCCGGTGCTGATGAATCAATGGTGCAACGTCCTGCGGTGGGAGATGCGGACCCGGCTCTTTCTACGCACCGCGGAATTTCTCTGGCAGGAGGGCCATACCGCCCACGTCAGTGAGGAGGAGGCCGAGGCGTTCACCCTGACCATCCTCAAGGTCTACCGGACCTTTGCGGAGGAATGGATGGCGATGCCGGTGCTGACCGGACGGAAGACCGACAGCGAGCGGTTTGCCGGCGCCCTCCGCACCTACTGCATCGAGGCGCTGATGCAGGACAACAAGGCGCTGCAGGCCGGCACCAGCCACAACCTGGGCCAGAATTTCGCCAAGGCGTTCCAGGTGAACTTCCAGAGCGCGGAAGGCACGCTGGAGTACGTCTGGAACACGTCGTGGGGTGTATCGACCCGCCTGGTTGGGGCGCTGGTGATGATGCACGGTGACGACAACGGCGTGATCACGCCGCCGCGGCTGGCGCAGTACCAGGCGGTGATCGTCCCCATCTGGAAGACTGACGAAGAAAAGGCCACGGTGCTGGAGGCCGCTCGCCTGCTCCAGAAGGAATTGCGCGCTGGCGGGATCCGGGTGCACCTCGATGCCCGCGAAGGGATCAAGCCCGGTGCCAAGTACTACGAGTGGGAGGGACGGGGTGTCCCGTTCCGTCTCGAGGTGGGTCCGCGGGATGTCGCGGCCGGCTCGGTGATGCTGGCCCGTCGGACCGGAGGCCGGAAGGTGCCCCACCTGACCCAGGGACTGGCGCACACCCTCCGGATCGAGATGGACAGCATGCAGCAGGAGCTGCTCGAGGCCGCGCGCACCCGTCGGGAGCAGAACAGCATTCGCGGCGTGACCAAGGCATCGTTCCTCGACTTTATCGCGCGAGACGGCGGCTTTGCCTATGGTGGCTGGTGCGGCGATGCGGCCTGCGAGGCCGAGATCAAGGAGCAGACCAAGGCGACGATCCGCTGTCTCCCGGATGAGGAGTTCCGGTCGCCCGAAGCGCCAACGGTGTGCATGTGGTGCGAGCGTCCCGCGGTGGCCGAGGCGGTATGGGCGAAGTCGTACTGAGCCCGGGCCAGCGACCGGTGAGCATCGCCGAGCGGGCGGCGCTGTTTGCGGATGCCGGCCTGGAACGGCGCGGCGCGACCCTCTGGCTGGGCGGTGTGCGGCTGACGGAGATCGCCGAAGCCACCGGCTCACCGGTGTACATCTACAACGCCGAGGCCATCCGGCAGCAGTATCGCCGGCTGGACGACGCCCTGGCGGCGGTGCCCCACCGGATCTGCTACGCGGTGAAGGCCAACAGCAACCTCGCGGTGCTGCGAGTGCTCCGCGACCTCGGCGCGGGCGCCGACATCGTCTCGGGCGGGGAAATGCGCCGCGCCCTGGCCGCGGGGTTCGCCGCCGAGCGCATCGTCTTCAGTGGGGTGGGCAAGTCGGAGCCGGAGCTGGCGGCGGCGCTGGCCGCCGGCGTGGGGCATATCCACCTCGAATCGGCGGACGAGCTGCATATGCTCGCCGCCCTGGCCGACCGGACCGGGCGTTCGATCTCGCTCGGCATCCGGGTCAATCCCAACGTCACCGCCGATACCCATCCGTATATCTCGACCGGGCAGGGGGGGATCAAGTTCGGCGTACCATTCGACCAGGTGATCGAGCTGGCCCGCGGCATTCATCGCCATCCCCGGCTTCGACTCGACAACGTCGCGATGCACCTCGGCAGCCAGATTCTCGATGCGGCGCCCTACCGCGAGGGTATGGAGAAGCTGCTCGATCTCATCGGGCAGCTGCGCGCGGCGGGCATCGATACCCTGCAGCACGTGGATATCGGTGGCGGGCTCGGCATCCGGTATCGGGGCGAAACCCCGCTCGATCCGGCGGTCCTGGCCGCGTCGGTGATTCCGTTCGCGAAGGCCACCGGACTCACGATCGTCATGGAACCAGGGCGCTTCCTGGTGGGGAGCGCCGGGGTCCTGCTGACCCAGGTCACCTCCCGCAAGCACTCCGGCGGGAAAGACTTTGTGCTGGTGGACGTGGGGATGAACGATCTCGTGCGGCCGAGCCATTATCAGGCCTATCACGATATCGTCGAACTGGAGGCGGGCGGGAGGACTGAGGGTTCGGTGGATGTGGTCGGCCCGGTCTGTGAGACCGGAGACTTCATTGCGAAGGACCGGATGCTGCCGGATGTCTCGGCGGGCGAACGGCTCGCCGTCCTCGGTGCCGGCGCCTATGGTTTCGTGATGGCGTCGACCTACAACTCTCGCCCTCGGCCCCCGGAGGTGTTGATCGACAACGGCCGCTGGGCGGTGGTGCGGCCGCGCGAGGTGGTCGAGTCGCTGTATGAGGGCGAAACCGCCGAACCTCACTGGACGGCTTAGCTCGGAGAGCATTTACCGCGAAGGCGCGAAGGTAAATCACGATTCGCCATGATGCCGCGTGCCGTTTCCGATTGAGGTTGTCCTGGCGAAACCTGGTGGTGCACTGGGCGCCTTCGCGGTTGACTGTTTGATCACGGGAAAAACTGACGTCACAAGGCACGCATGACTGAGCGCAGCGGCGGCATCCTCATCATCGATTTCGGCTCCCAGTTCACCCAGCTCATCGCGCGCCGGGTGCGGGAGGCGCATGTCTACTGCGAAATCCACCCGCCGTCCCGCACCGTGGAGTGGATCACCGAGTGGAAGCCACAGGGGATCATTCTCTCCGGCGGCCCCAACTCGGTCTACGGCGAGAACGTCCCGACGGCGACCCCCGGGCTGCTGGAACTCGGGACGCCGGTGCTCGGGCTGTGTTACGGGATGCAGGTGATGGCTCAACTCTCCGGCGGGAAGGTCGAGCGGGCCGATCGCCGCGAGTACGGGCGGGCCATGGTCCAGGTGAAGGGCGGGCGGCTGTTTACCGGATTCGGGAAGGGTGAGGAAACCCCGGTGTGGATGAGTCACGGGGACCACGTCGACACCGCACCCCCCGGATTCACGGTGACAGCCTCGAGCAGCAATGCGCCGGTCGCGGCGATGGAGCACCAGACCCGTCCCCTGTTCGGCGTGCAGTTCCATCCCGAGGTGGCCCACACCCCCCGTGGGGCGGAGCTGCTGCACAACTTCCTGTTTGAAGTCTGCGGCTGCACCCCCGACTGGACCCCGGGCAATTTCATCGAGTCGGAGGTGGCCCGGATCCGCGCGCTCGTTGGTGACAAGACCCGGGTGATCTGCGGGCTCTCCGGCGGCGTCGACAGCTCCGTGGCCGCCGTCCTGGTGCACCGGGCGGTTGGGGACCGGCTGACCTGCATCTTTGTTGACCACGGGCTGCTGCGGCTCCACGAACGGGATCAGGTGGAGCATACCTTCCGGAAACACTACGGGATTGATCTCCGGGTGGTCGATGCCAGCGGGCCCTTCCTGGCGGACCTCGCCGGTGTGACCGATCCGGAGCGCAAGCGGAAGCTGATCGGGCATCGCTTCATCGATGTGTTCGAGCAGGAGGCCCGGAAGGTCGGGAACGATATCGGGTTCCTGGTGCAGGGCACGCTCTATCCCGATGTGATCGAGTCGATGTCGCCGCTGGGCGGCCCGTCGGTCACCATCAAGACCCACCACAACGTCGGGGGCCTGCCGGAGAAGTTGCCGTTCAAGCTCATCGAACCGTTGCGCGAGCTGTTCAAGGACGAAGTGCGCCAGGTGGGTCGCGAACTGGGGCTGCCCGACGAAATGGTGGGCCGGCATCCCTTCCCGGGGCCGGGCCTCGCCATCCGGATTCTGGGCGAAGTCAATCGCTCGCAGCTCGATATCCTCCGCCGCGCCGACCACATCTACATCGAGGAGATCCGGGCCGCCGGGCTCTACAACGAGATCTGGCAGGCCTTCGCAGTCCTGCTTCCGATTCGATCGGTGGGTGTGCAGGGGGATGGGCGGAGCTACGATCAGGTGGTCGGGTTGCGCGCGGTCACCAGCCGAGACGGGATGACGGCTGACTGGTATCCCTTTCCGCCCGAGGTCATGGCGCGGATTTCCAACCGGATCGCCAACGAGGTCGAGGGGGTCAATCGGGTGGTGTACGACGTCAGCTCAAAGCCTCCCGCCACCATCGAGTGGGAGTAGCCAGAAAGTCGTAACGCGGGGCCAGCGACCCGGCCCCGCTGTCGTATTCTCGCCGCCCAAGATCACCGCACCGCTGTGCCCCCGCCCGTTGCCGCAAACCTCCGCATGCACGATGTTGCGACAGTTGGTTCGCGATGTGTGGAATCCGTCGTCCTACCCGCTTCGGAGGATAGCAGTATGAGAGTAGTTCGAGCTCTTGCGGTCATATGCGGTGTGAGCTTGCTGGTGTCGTGTCAACGGAGCCCGCGGGCCGGCGAGCCGGAGGTGGCCGCCGTTCACGACTCCAGCGCCGATGGGTCGGCCACTGTCATCCCGACAACGGCCGATACCGCTGCAACCACCGTCACGGTGCCTGAGTCCACCTCCACCGCCCCGACATCGCCGGCCCCACTGCGGCCCGCACCAACACCTGTCGCCTCCGCAAAGCCGACTCCGAAGCCACCGGCGCCACCGCAGGATTCGACGACCACGGGAGGCGCGACAGCGGTTGCGGCCGCGCCCGCGGCCAACGCGCCGCTCCGGGACGCGTACCACACGGCGCCGCTCGATACGGTGGATGGGAAGACCTACCAGGGATGGAAGTACTTCAACCTCAACTGCGCCCGCTGTCATGGCGAGGATGTGAGCGGTACCACGATCGCGCCGCACCTGATCGTGTCGCTGAAGCCGGGCGGTCCCATTCCCGATCAGGCGACCTTCGTCAAGACGGTGTGTGAGGGGCGACTGGAGAAGGGGATGCCGGCCTGGTGCCAGCTCGGCCTGACGCGGGAGCAGATTGATACGATCTATTCCTACGTGAAGGGGCGCAGCGATGCGAAGCTGCACCCAGGCCGACCGGCGCGGAAGAGTTAGCCGGGCATCGGCTCAGACTCCCTTTTCCTCCAGCAGCCGGAAGAAATCGGCGGCGGTTTCGACCCGCGCCAGCCGCTGGGGGACATCGGGCTCTTTCGCGAAGGTCGCAATTTTCCCGAGGACCGGGAGATACTGGTTGCTGACTTCGATCGGTGGGGCGACGATCAGGAAGAAGTGATGGACCGGCCGATCGTCGAGCGACTGCCAGATGATGCCGTCGGGCGCGTGCCCGTAGACCAGCCGCACCCGATTGACCACCAGGGTGCGGCCGTGCGGGATGGCGATGCCGCGTCCGACTCCGGTGGGTCCCAGTTCCTCCCGCCGGCGCAACACCTTCAGCAGGGTATCGGAGGCGCGCTCGTCGAGGCCGAGGTGGCCGATCAGCTCCGGCAGGAGCAGCTCACCGGTCCGGGCGCGCAGCGGGAGGGCGAGCGCATCAGGCGAAAAGAAATCACGTAATTGCATTGGGTTGGAAGAGTACGCCGATTCGGCCGTGCTTGTCAAAGGCTGGCCAGGCGGCCCTCCGCCCGCACCGCCAGCCCTTCAGTTGTCCCGCCGCGCTTCCGCAAATACATTACCACCATGCGGTTACCATACTTCGACGGGACTGGTGTCCCCCTGCTGCTCGCCCCGATGGCCGGGGTGTCGGAGGCTCCCTTCCGCCAGATCTGCCGGCAGATGGGCGCGGACGTGGTGCTGTCGGAGTTCCTGAGCTCAGAGGCGATTCGCCGGCGCATCAAGTCGACCCTGGAAGGGGCGGACTTCGAGACCTGTGAGCGCCCGATCGGCATCCAGATCTATGGGGCCGACCCCGGTGCCATGGCTGAGGCCACCGCGCTCATTACCGAGCATTACAAGCCGGAGTTCATCGACATCAACTTCGGTTGCCCGGTCAAGAAGGTGGTGCAGCGGAATGGGGGATCCGGCTGCCTGCGCGATCTCGATCTGGTCGATCGGATCATCCGCAGTTGCGTGGCGGCGACCCACCTCCCGGTGACGGTGAAGACCCGGAGCGGCTGGAACGATGAACTCCGCGACCCGGTCGGCATCGCCCTCCGGATGCAGGATGCCGGTGCCCGCGCCTTCACCCTGCATGCCCGGACCCGTACCCAGATGTTCTCCGGACAGGCCAACTGGGATGAGATCGCACGGGTGGTCGAGGCGCTTGAAATCCCGGTGATCGGGAACGGCGATATCCAGACCGCGGACGACGTGGTGCGAATGGTGGAGCACACCGGCGTGGCGGCTGTCATGGTGGGTCGCGGCTCCTTCGGCAATCCCTGGCTGTTCCGCGATGCGCGCGCCCTGCTGGACGGCCTGCCGCGCCCGATGGCGCCCACACCCGCGGAGCGGTTCGCGCTGGCCCTGGATCACGCCCGGCTGGCGCTGCGGCTGCAGGGCGACAATCGCCGCACGGTGCTCGAGTTCCGGAAACATTTCGGCTGGTACACCCGCGGCCTTCCGTCCGCGAGCGATTTGCGTGGCCGCCTCTTCCAGATCGAGTCGATGGCAGAGGCCGAGGCGATCTTCAGCGATTACCTCACGCCGCTCGTCGGCGCAATGTGACCCGCGAGCGACTCGCGCGACTGCTGGCGGAGGTCGCCGCGGGCGCCCGCAGTCCGGCAGAGGCGCTGGAAGATCTCCGCCACTTTCCGACCGAAATACTCCCCTTCGCCCAGATCGATCACCACCGACTCCTGCGGCAGGGCCATCCCGAAGTCGTCTACGCCGCTGGGAAATCCATAGAGCAGCTGGTCGCGATCTGTCAGCGACTCGCGGCGGGCGACGCCGGATTCCTGGCCACCCGGGTCCGGCCGGAGCAGGCGGAAGCCGTCCGGGCCCAGGTACCGACCGTGGATTGGGACCCGACGGCCAGGACGCTGCTCCTGCGGCCTCAGCGGCCGCTGGGGGTCCGTGGACGGGTACTCGTGGTGGCGGCGGGCACCAGTGACCTTCCAGCGACGGCGGAGGCCTGCGTCACCCTGGAGGCGATGGGCATCGGGGTGGATCGCCTGGTCGATGTCGGGGTGGCGGGCGTCCATCGCCTTCTGGCCGCGAGGGCGCCGCTGGAGGCGGCGGAGGTGCTGATCGTCGCCGCGGGGATGGAAGGGGCACTGCCCAGTGTGGTGGGGGGGCTGGTGGGTGCTCCGGTCATCGCCCTGCCCACCAGCGTGGGATACGGCGCCTCCTTCGAGGGGCTGGCCGCCCTGCTGGCGATGCTCAACTCCTGTGCGGCCGGGATTACGGTGGTCAATATCGACAATGGCTTCGGGGCCGCGATGGCCGCCGCCCGGATCCTGGCGCGCCGGATGGAGGATTGATGCTCCGCACCGTCTTCGAATCGGCCGAACCGGCGTTTGCCTGGCTCGACCTGGTGGAGCCCTCTCGCGCCGATCTCGAAGAGATCGCCCGTCGCTACGGCTTCCCTGAGACCGCGGTGCAGGATTGCCTTGATCCCGATCACCTGCCAAAATTCGAGCGATTCGAGACCGCCCTCGGCTTCGCGATCCTGCGGGGTCACGATGAGCGGGCCGACCCGGACGCCGACACCATCCAGGCACTGACCCGCAAGGTGGCGATCTTCTGGGGCCGCGACTTCCTGCTCACGATTCACCGCAAGGACCAGCCGTACCTGACGGCGGCCATGACCGCGGCGGCCGGGATGACCGCCCGTACCGAGACCGATGCCAGCGGGTACATCGCCGAGTTGCTGTCGATCCTCGCTGGTGCGGTGGTGGACAGTTACGAGCACCCGCTGGACGATGCCGAAATGCGCATGGATGCGATCGAATCGCACCTGCTGCAGCGCCGCAGTGACATCACGGACCAGTTGCAGGTGATGTACCTGCTGAAACGGAGGATCTCCCTCGCCAAACGCCTCCTCTGGCGGACGATCATCGTCGGGAGCCGGTTGCCACTGGGGGTGGATCGCACCGCGCCGCTGATGCAGAACCTGCGGGAAAATGCCGAGAGCATGCATTTCTACGCTGATGAACTCCTGGAGGATGTCAACAATCTGCTGCAGATGCAGCTCTCGCTCGCTGCGCACCGGACCAATGAAGTCATCCAGGTGCTGACCATCTTCTCCGCGTTCTTTCTTCCATTGACCTTCATCGTCGGGATCTACGGGATGAACTTCGCCCATATGCCAGAGCTGTCTGCGAGTTGGGGCTACCCCGCGGTGCTGACCCTCATGCTCGCCGTGAGCGCCGGAATCTGGCTCTGGTTCCGTCGCCGGAGCTGGCTCTGATGGCGCTGCTCGGAATGATCGTGGGGCTGCTGCTCGGCGCCGCTGCGGTGTTCTTCTGGCGCCGTCCCGGCCCCGCGGCGGGTGGTCGCCTGGGAGCCAATCCTCTCCTGCTGGTGGATCCCGCTCTCCGGTGGCTGGCGGAGGCCCGCAACGCGCTGGGCGTCTGGGTGCGTGAGGCCAGCGAGCGCGACCCTGAGGACGGGATCTGGCACCGGGTGACCCCGGGTGGCCGGCTCTCCGTGGAGGCGCAGCGCACCGTGCTCGACCGGCTGCGAGCGGTCAGCGTCGCAACTGGGGGCGGGACCGAGCGCCTCGAGGCGGGGGTCCTGGTCCATGGCTCCACCGGCACCATCGCCGCGGGGGTCCTGCTGCCCACCGACGCTGCCGTCGGCCAGTTGCGCACGGCGGAGGAGGACGTGGCGGCCCTGCTCGACGGCATGGCCCGCCGGCCGGCCTTCCAGCAGGCGCATCGTGAGGCCAACGCCAGTACCGAATCCCTCGGCAGCATCGGGTTGCGGCTGGCCTACCAGATGGAGCGGATTCTCAATGCAGAGGTCATCGTCGCGGTGGCCTCGCAGGGCATCGTCCGGGTGATCGGAACTTCGAGCCGCGCCGATCGCCGGCTGATGGACGGGATCGCGCAGCCGGGCAGTCCGATCCACCAGGTGGCCACCGACGAAGTGCCGTCGCTGACGTCGATTGCCGACCCGCTGGGCGGGCTGGTGCAGGATCGCCGGGCCCACGTGACGCCTGCGATTGTCTATCCCATCAAGTCGCGCGGGGCGGAGGGCGAGACGGTGGGAGCGGTCGCCTTCTGGTGTGATGATGACGGCTCGCCCATCGGGCCGGTCATCGCGGAGGTGCAGGAGGCGCTGCGGAACGCGGGGCCCCGCATGGAGGTCGCCCGGACGCTGGAGGAGCAGGGCTCCGTCGCGACGACCGATCCTCTCACCGGGCTGCGCAACCGTCGGGGACTGGAGGACGCGATGCGGCGGGTCGGCATCGCCACCGGCACCCTGATCTATGCCGACTTCGACAAGTTCAAGCTGCTCAACGATACCCTGGGCCACCCCGCGGGCGATGCGGCGCTGGTCCACTTTGCCCGCCTGGTGCACGACATCATCCGCGGCGCCGACACGGCGGCGCGGATCGGGGGCGAGGAGTTCGCCATCTGGCTTCCCGGGGCGAACCTGGCGGTCGGGGCGCAGGTGGCGGAGCGGATCAGGATCAGCCTGGGCACGACCACCTGGGACTGGCAGGGGCGGTCCTGGCCGCTGAGTGCCAGCTTCGGCGTGGCGGCGCTGCCGGATACCACCCGGAGCATCGATAACCTCCCCGCCCAGGCGGATGCCGCCCTCGTGGAGGCCAAGCGCGCAGGACGGGACCGGGTGCATGCGGCGCGGCAACTCAGTCCGATGTGAGCGGAGATTGCGGTCACGGGCCCATTCCTGCGACCCGTGACCGCGAGCATCAGGGCTACTCTCCGGCGCTGGTCTGGCCCGTCAGCTCGGCGTACCGTCGAGCCAACCCAACGAATTCCGCCCGAAACCCTGACGGATCCCGGCCGAGGGCCGCTTCGGCCCGGGCCACCAGGGCCGTGATCGAGCTGCGGCCCTTGAAGTCCGAGTTGCGCAGCACCAGCCCGAACTCGGCCACCGCCGACGCGAAACGAAAGGTTTCGGAGGGCTGGGAACGGTCTTCCGTCGCCGTGAGCGCTTCCGACAACAGCCGGCTGCGTGACTCGTCCGGCCGCTTGTACCGCAGCTTCACCGTGAGCCACTCACGGGCGTAGCGCGCTTTGCTGCTGGCGGAGATGGTCTGATAGCGGAGCGTATCCCCCGGCGCGAGGGCAAATGGGACCCCGGCCGGGACGACTTCGTACAGCGCCGTCACCGCATGGCCTGCGCCGAGTTCCCCCGCGTCCTTCCGATCATCCGCGAAATCCTCCTTGGCCAGCATCCGGTTTTCGTAGCCGATCAGCCGATATTGCGCGACCCGGGCCGGGTTGAACTCGAGTTGCAGCTTCACATCCTTGGCCACCGTGAACAGGGTACCGCCCATTTCCTGGATCAGGACTTTCCGGGCCTCCCGGATGCCGTCGACGTAGGCATAGTTGCCGTTGCCCTTGTCAGCCAGCTGTTCCATGCGGGCATCCTTGAGGTTGCCGGTGCCGAACCCGAGGACGGTCAGGAAGGTGCCCTGCTCCCGATACTCCTCGATCATCCGCACCAGGTCGCCCTCACTGCTCACCCCAACGTTGAAGTCGCCATCGGTCGCGAGGATCACGCGGTTGTTCCCTCGGGAGAGGAAATTCTCCCGTGCCACGCGGTACGCCAGCTGGATCCCGGCGCCTCCGGCGGTGGACCCACCGGCCTCGAGCCGGTCAATCGCTTCGAGGATGGTACGACGATCGTTGCCCGGGGTTGATGGGAGGACCAGCCCGGCGGCCCCGGCGTAGACCACCAGCGCGACCCGGTCCTCTGGCCGGAGCTGCGCCACCAGGAGCCGCAGGGAGGCCTGGACCAGCGGCAGCTTGTCCTCCGAATCCATGGAACCCGATACATCGATGAGGAAGACCAGATTGCTTGGCGGCATCTCCTCCACCGGGATGTGCCGCGCCTGCAGTCCGACCAGGATCAGGCGGTGGTCCGGCGCCCAGGGGCAGGGCCCTTCCTCCATCGTCACCGAGAATGGATGTGGCCCCTTTGGCTCGGGGTAGGGGTAGTCGAAGTAGTTGATGAATTCTTCGATCCGGACCGCATCGGGTGGTGGGGCCTGACCACTGGTGAGAAAGCGCCGGGTGTTGCTGTAGGAGGCGGCGTCCACGTCGATGGAAAAGGTCGAGAGTGGGTTGCTGGCTGCGGTGAGGAAGCTGTGCTCATAGATCCGCGTGTACTCCTCCGAACCTGGGGCGACCGGCAACTGCACCGCTCCCATCGCATTGCCAAATTCAGCCGCTGTGCCCCCGGTTGTCACGGATGCTTCCTCGAAGGAGGATGTGCTCGAGACGGTTGCGGCTCCGGCGCTCTGACCGACGAATTGCCCGCCGCGTCCATTGGGGGAGGCGGGCACCCCATCGATGTAATTGCCTGCGGCGTCCAACCGACCGCCCCGGACGTGCAGCCCGCCATTCCGGTTCAGGGTGACAGGCTGCCTGGTGGTCACCGCATCCCGGGGCACCAGGCTGTTGACGGCACTGGTCACCGCGATCTCGCCGATGTCGATCGCCTGGGCTTCCAGGGTGAAATCCTGGACCACCGTCGCGCCATTGCGGAGCCGGAGCCCGACGGCCCGAATGGGCTTGAACCCGACGAAGGATGCGGTGAGGTCCATGGTGCCGGTGGGGACGTTGGCAATCCGGTAGGCACCGGAGCTATCAGCCACGGCCCCGAATGCCGTGCCGTCGATGCGGATCTGGGCCGCCTGGATCGGAGCCCCGGCCTGATCCAGGACGTGCCCGGTGATGGTGCCGCCGCCCGCGATCCCGGGTGATGGCGGGGCCGGGCTGGGGGCAACCACGAGGCATGCCGCCGCCAGGAACCCGGTGAACCAGTGGTGCCTCGTGTGCTGGCCGACAAGAGAAGCGCGCATGAATCCTCCTTCCCGCGCGGGCTCTGGGCCCCGCGGGAACGCCCGGCCCGCCGTCGCGCGCGCGACGTCAGGTGACGAGCTTGGGTCTGTTGCGAAAGAGGGTCTCGGCCAAGACCAGGGAGACTGCACACTGGGCGACGCGCGAGCTTGTCAGGCGCCACACATGTTGCAGCGGGTGACGGGAGAGGACCGGCGGGGCGCCGGCTGGGGTGCCGGACGTCTGCGAACCGCGTCGTGGGTGCCCGACCGCACCCGCCCGGCCCATGTCGGTCGCCCCGTCATGCGGTCGCGAGATACGCTATATTCCGCATCCCCGGGGGCGACAGGCTTCGACGGGTCAGGAGAAGGAATTGCTGCGTGCCCAGGTCCAGGTTCCTGGTAAAACCGTCTGGAAAGATTCAACTGCCAATTCTGAACTGGCAATGGCTGCGTAAGCTGAGCTAACGCTCGCTTCACGCTCCTTCGATGAACGGAGCCCGCCCGGGGCGCCGCCATCGAATCGCAAAGCTGGGCTAGCGGCCACCGGCACCCCGACGGTGGAGGCGAGAATCTAGGGGATAGAGTCCGGCAGGGCTGGTACTGCGCCAGGCCGGATCGACGCACAAAGCAGTGCCTACGCACGTAGGGGTGGTTCTGGACACTCATTCGGACGAGGGTTCGATTCCCTCCGCCTCCACTGAGTCACAACATGAAGGGCCCGCACCGTCGTGCGGGCCCTTCATGTTTGCGGCACCGCGGCCCGGTTACTTGGCCACGATGGGGATCGCCACCCGGGTCTTCTCCCACTCCAGTACCAGGTTGGTGGCGCCGCCCGCGCCAGGCGCGGACTTGAATACCATGGTTTCCACCGGCGCCGTCATCGCTTCCGGCGTGACGATGCCGGTCCCCACTTCCTGGGCCTTCACCTCCGGAGTGTACCGGCCCTCATGGCCCCACTGGGTGATCGACTTGTTCACGATTACCTGCCAGGTCGAGGCACCGGGCACGGTGTAGAGCGAGTACGATCCGGCGGGCACGGCGACCCCTGCGATCGTGATGGGACCGGAGGTGTGGATCATGGTAGGCTCATTGGCACCGGTCCGCCACAGTTTGCCGAACGGTACGGACTCACCACCGATCATGACGCGTCCCTTGGCGGAGGGCCGGCCGTAGCAGACCTTCACCTCGGTCTTGCCGACCGTGAACGAGAGAGAATCGAGCGGGCTCCCCCGCCCCTCGACCTTCATGCCCATGACGATGCAGGCCGGAGCGGCAGCGACGGGGGCCGGGCCGGCGGTGAGCAGGGAGACAGTAAGCAGAGTCAACAGCATGTGGTTCCTCGAGAGTGACAGGGTGTGTGGGCTCGCCCGGGCAGGTTACGCCGTCAGGCGGCCGCGCGCGGCGAATGCAGCCGCCAGCGCATCTTCGGGCGTCGCGGCCAGTGCCGTAATGTGTCCCATCTTGCGGCCGGGCCGGGCTTCCAGCTTGCCATACAGGTGCAGCTTCACGCCGGGATCTTCGAGCGCCCGCTCCCAGCGGGGTTCTCCGTTGTCCCACAGATCGCCCAGCAGGTTGACCATCGCTGCTGGTGAGAGCAGGGCAGGGTCACCCAGCGGCATCCCCGCCATGGCCCGGACCTGTTGTTCGAACTGGTCGGTGACGCAGGCATCGATCGAGAAGTGGCCGCTGTTGTGCGGCCGCGGGGCCAGCTCATTGACCAGCAGTTGATTGCCGTCGACCACAAAAAACTCCACCGCCATCGTCCCCACGTAGGTCATGGCCGTCGCCAGCAGGATGGCTGACTGCCTCGCCTTTTCGGCGACCCGTTCCGGAATTCGGGCTGGAATGATGCAGCTGTCCAGGATTCCGTGGACATGACGGTTCTCGGAGACCGGAAGTGTCGCGGTCCGGCCATCTTCGCCGCGGGTCAGCACGACGGAGATCTCCCGGTCGAGCCGCAGCCGACGTTCCAGCACGCAGGGCTGGCGCCCGAACAGCACGAAGGCCGACTGGAGGCTGGCGGGGGAGTCCACCACGGCCTGGCCCTTGCCGTCGTAGCCCAGGCGAGCGGTCTTGAGGATCGACGGGAAGCCGATGCTGGTAGCGGCGACCTCGAGATCGTCCTCGCTCAGCACCGGGAGGAAGGGCGCGGTGAGTAGCCCATTGCTCCGGGCAAAATTCTTCTCCGCGATCCGGTCCTGGGTGACCGCGACCGCTTCTGGGCCGGGACGCACGGGACAGTACTGCCGGAGGTACGCCAGCGTGGTGGCGGGAACGTTCTCGAACTCGGTGGTGACCGCCCGGACCGACCGGCCCAGCTCGACCAGCGCCCATTCGTCGCTGTAGCCCGCCTTGATGTGCTTGGCGGCGATCCGTCCGGCCGGGCTCTGCGGGTCGGGATCGAGGACGACGACCTCGTAGCCGAGGCGCTGGGCGGCCTGAGTGAACATGCGACCGAGCTGGCCACCGCCCACCAGACCCAGTGTGGAGCCAGGTTGAATCACGCGCCCTCCGGCAGGGTAATGCCGAGGACCCGTTCGGTCTGCGCCGCCCGGAAGGCGTCCAGCCGCGACGCCAGGGCCGGATCCTGTCCGGCCAGCATCGCGATGGCGAACAGCCCGGCGTTACGGGCGCCCGCCTCACCGATGGCGAAGGTCGCGACCGGGATGCCGCCCGGCATCTGCACGATCGAGAGCAGCGAGTCGAGGCCGTTCAGGTGGCGGGAGGGGACCGGGACCCCGAGGATCGGCAGGCTGGTCTTGGCCGCCAGCATCCCCGGCAGGTGTGCCGCACCGCCGGCGCCGGCGATGATGCACCGCACGCCGCGACCGGCGGCTTCCTCCGCGTACTGGTAGAGCAGGTCCGGGGTACGATGGGCCGAGACCACCCGGGACTCGTGGGACACCCCCAACTCGGTGAGGATGGTGGCGGCGTGCTGCATGACGGCCCAGTCGGAATCACTCCCCATCACAATACCGACCAGCGGTCCTGCCATGTCGTCACTCCTGTCGAGGGAAAGCGGCACCCGGCGAGCGCGGAATAAACCCGCCGGACGGGGCCGGGGCAAGCCGCAGCGTGCTCAGGCGCCCTGACCCCTAAAGATGAAGTAGACCGCCCCCAGAAGGCACCCCGTCGGAGCGGGTGAGAACGGCAGGTGAGAAGAGCGGGTGAGAACGGCAGGTGAGAAGAGCGGGTGAGAACGGCAGGTGAGAAGAGCGGGTGAGAACGGCAGGTGAGAAGAACGGGTGAGAACGGCAGGTGAGAAGAGCGGGTGAGAACGGCAGGTGAGAAGAACGGGTGAGAACGGCAGGTGAGAAGAACGGGTGAGAACGGCAGGTGAGAAGAACGGGTGAGAACGGCAGGTGAGAAGAACGGGTGAGAACGGCAGGTGAAATCAGCTGGTTCTCACCTGCTGGCCTCACCCGCTTCCCTCACCCGCTTCCCTCACCCGCTTCCCTCACCCGCTCCCTTCCCTCACCCGCTTCCCTCACCCGCTCCCTCCCCCTTCCCTCACCCGCTTCCCTCACCCGCTTCCCTCACCCGCTTCCCTCACCCGCTTCCCTCACCTGCAGTACTCACCCGCCGTTCTCACCCGCTGTTTGCATCTTGAACACCACGGCGGCGAGGAACCCGCCCAGCAGGGGGCCTACAATGTACAGCCAGAGATTGCTGAAGGAGCCTCCGCCCAGCAGGCCATGGACCAGCGTCGGGCCGAGGCCGACGGCCGGGTTGAACGCACCGCCGGAGATCCCGCCGCCGGCGAAGGCTGCCACCACGATCGTGAAGCCGATGGCCAGCCCGTAGAACGAATTGCCCTTGGTGGCGGCATGACAGGCACTGTTGAGCACCACCAGCGCGAGGGCGAAGGTAAAGAGGGTTTCGACCAGCAGGGCGGCCGGGATGGAGGCCGTCGGTGACGGGGCGGGCGCAAAGGTCTGTCCCAGGATCAGGCGGACCGCGAGGCTGGCCACGACCGCCCCCAGCACCTGCGCGACCCAGTACGGGACCAGTTCGCTGTTGGGCAGCTTGCCCCGAAGCATCGCGGCCAGCGACACCGCCGGATTGTAGTGCCCGCCAGAGATGTGTCCGCCCATGTAGACCATGACCATCAGGGAGGCGCCGATCGCCAGGGGCGCCATGGGCGACTGCCCGATCACCGTCAGGCCCACCGTCAGGACCAGGAAGAAGGTACCAATGAACTCCGTCAGGTACTTGACCATGCGTCGTCTCCGATGCGGGTGGGCCTGCGGGGATGCTAGTCCTTCCAGCGCCACCAGTCGAGCAGGACTCGGCGGGGGCGCGCAGTGCTCGCGAAGTAGACGGCGCAACGGAAGACGTACAACAGGCAGCGGTCCTGGTGGGCTCCGCGCAGGGCGATGAGGCGATCGTACATCGCTTCCGGCGAGCGCCCCCTGAGATCCGACACCTGGTGGATCCCCAGCTCCCGCAGGTCGATGGCGATGGAGGGACCGACCCCGGGAATGACCTGCAGGGGGTCGGGCATGGCCCGCTGGCGCCGGGTCCGGTCGCCCGCTACCTTCGCCCCCGTCTTTCTTCCTGGGTGGAGCCGTGATGGCATCGCGTGATATCTCCTGGAGCGGCATCCTGCTGCGCCTGGTCGGGGCGCTCGTGCTGGTGTACGCGACCTACAACCCTGAACGGGTCAGCTTTTATCACTGGCTGGTGCAGCCCCGCCCGGGGGAGACGGGCGCCACCGGACTGCTGCACGGCTTCACCCCGCTCAAGGCCTTCGCCGGCCTGGCGCTGCTCGCGGCCTGGGTGGTGTTTCTGCAGGCGACCCGCCGCTCGCTCGGCACTGGCGGCGCGCTGCTGGTTGTCGCCCTCTTCGGCTGTACCATCTGGGCCCTGATCTACTACGGCGCCATCTCGCCCACCAGCAGCCGGGCTATCGCCCACCTGGTGCTGATTGCCGTCAGCCTGGTGCTGGCCATCGGGATGTCGTGGTCACTCATCAGCCGGCGATTGACCGGTCAGGTCGATACCGACACGGTTGGATAAGCCCCGGGAGCGGCCCGCGCCGCTCCCGACCTGCCTACATCTTGTGTCCTTCGTGGCCGCCGGCCCGATGGTCCATGCGCTGGAAGGCCAGGAACGCATGGATCGCCTCCACCGCTTCGGCATCTGACGACCGGATCCGCAGCTCACCACCACCGGGTCGGGCCGACACCCCGTACTCGATCACCTCGCGCTTCCGCGCCATCGTCTCCGTGCCCGGCACGGTCATCCCGTGGACCGTGGCCGGGTCCACGAAGACACCCTGGGCGAAGCTGTCGGCGACGCTGCGGAGGTGGGCCAGGATGATCGCCGCACCAGCGCTGTCGGTGGCATCGTTGCGGGTGAAGGTCAATCGCCCTCCGTCCGGCAGGTCGTCGAAGACGTGGGTCGAGGTGTATTGATCCACACCCATGACGGCCGCTCCCCGGGTCTGCACCGCCGCAAACCGGGCGTCGTCGGCCGGCCGCGATGCGGGGGCGCAGCCGGCGAGGAGCGAGGCGAGCAGGATGGCGCGGCGCATGGGAGGATCGACCGGGTGGGAGAGGATTACGATCCCTGGCGCAGGCGACCAATCCGATCGTTAATCTGCTGCATCAGGATCTGCATTTCCGAATGCTCCGGGTGCAGGATCCGCTCGGCATCGCTGTCCAGGTCCGCCACGATCGTGCGGAGGATGTCGATGCTGCGCCGGAGCCGGAACCGCGAGATGAACCCCGGGTAATTGCTGGTGCGCGAGGCAGACAGCACGGCCCAGACGCTGGTCCGGAGGTTGTCGACTGCTCCCTTGAGGTCCTCCAGCCCCTCTTCGGCGGTGCCCTTGGCGAGCTGGGCATCCACCGTGCTGAGCTGGCGGCGGAGCTGGTCGATCTGCTGGACGAGCAGGTGATCGGTCATGTGGGTGTCAGCGTAGGTGAAGCGTGAGGCCGGCGGGGCCGTAGACGGCACGATCCCATTCGACCGGAACCAGGCGGCGCTGAATCAGCCGCCAGCGAAAGACAGCGGGTGTATCGGCCTCTTCACGAACGAACGTCACCGTGAGATTGGGGCCAGTCGCGGTGAACACCCCGGACCGGGTCTGGCGTGTTCCCCCCACGGTACTGGATTCCAGCACGGCGCTGGAATCGGGGCGCAGGGTCAGAGTGTGAAGCAGCGAACTGCCCTCGGGATTGCGCACCGTGTCCGTCGCATAACTGCCCGGCACTATCCGCACCGGTTGCGATGGGGGGCCCGCACCGCAGGCCAGTAGCCCCACGACCAGGGGCCACCATCGCTGAGGTCGACTACTCACGGGTGACGGGCGCCCGCTCGTCCGCGGGCCTTGGCCGTCACTCGTTGCACTGGCGGCCATGCGTGGTCATCGGTGGCCAGCGCAATGCTGACGCCGAACGGCATTAGAGCGATCGCCACGCCTGGCCGACTTCGGCGGCAACCTGATCGGCCGCGCGTTCAAAGCCTTCCATGAGTTTGTGGGCCTCCTCGCGGGCAAGTTCGGCCCCGCGACGCCACCCGGCGAGTTGCTCGCTCCAGGGCGTGCCAACCACGGATTCCCACCACTGCCCGCAATCTGCCATGACACCCTCCGGCTGAGTCACCGTCCCGGCTACGCCCCAAAGGTACCCCGCTGAGCGCTCAGGTCGTAGGCCATGATGGCGGCATCCTGCCCGGCGTGGGGGACGCGGTCTACCACGACCCAGCCCCGTGCGGCGTACCAGGCCTCCGCCCCAGTGGTGAAGAGATACAGCACCGTGATCCCCAGGCCTCGAGCCTCATCGAGGACGCGATCGACCAGGCGCCAGCCGATGCCGCGCCGGCGATAGGCCGGGTCCACATACACACTCGCAAGCCAGGGCGACCACGCTTCCGTGCCGGGAATGTCCCGCTCCAGCAGACTGGCGGAGCCGATCACCTGGTCCCCTGCGCAGGCCACGACAGTGGTCGGTATGGTGGCCCGGCCCCGGTGGGTTTCGAGATCGGCCCGCGCTTGTGCCGCCGTCCAGCCTGGAAGCAGCTCGCGCCACTCCGCGTGATGCCAGGCGGCCAGGGTGTCGAGGCACTCCGGGTGATCGGCCAGCCATTCCACCCGCACGGCGCCCTGGTGTTCGGCCTGCAGCGATCGGATCGCGGCCAGTGCCGGCCCGACCTTCGCCTCCGGCACGAAGAGGTGGTCGTGGTGAATGGCGGCGATGACGTTGCAGGGGACCTGCCGGGCCGCCAGGGCCTGCGCGACGGCCGCCATCATGCCCACCGCCTCCAGGTCGGAGTGGACGGTAAGGGTAATGCGCCGGGCCTCGAACTGAACCGTCAGGCCCGCCGCTTCGGCGGTCTCTCGCGGGACCACCAGGGTGAGGCCCTCGGATTCACGGAACAGGGCCAATGGCGTGAGGCTGACGGCTTCCTGGCCAGGCGGCAGCAGGCAGAAGGCGTACGGGACGGGGTCCAGCACGGGGTGCAATCCGGCCAACAGGCGAGCCAGGTCCCGTTCACCGGCCACGGGGTGAATCACGGCAGCGTGAAATGCGGATTCTCGATCACGCCCAGGGCATTGCCGAACGGGTCGTGCACCGCGGCCACCCGGATGCCCTCACCCACATCGCTGAGGGGCTCGAGCGGTGTGGCTCCGAGCGCCAGGAGCCGGGCAAGCGCGGCCGCGGCATCGGCGACACCCCAGTAGGCCATGCCGGCCTGTGGCCGCGCCACCGGTTCGGCGGCGTCAGCCGGGACCAGGCCCAGCTCGTAGCCGCCAACATTAAAGCCCACATAGAACGGCTCGTCGAAATACGGTGGGTGTCCCACCACCTCGCTATACCATGCCTTGGCCCGGGCGAGGTCGGTGGTGGTGTACGCCGCAGTCCGGAGTCCGAGGAAGGTGTGCGGGGCGCTCATGGAAGTTTTCCCTGGGAACGAGTGGCGGCGGGCGTGCCGCGGGCGAAGGCGATGTAGTCGGTGCTGGCGGGGACGCTGCCCACCCCACGCTGCTGCTGAGCAATCTGCCCGCGATGATATGCGCCGTGGAGGAAACAGTGCAGCAGAATGTCCTCGACCGATGAGAGCAACCCTCGCCGGCACTGGTCGTGTAGGAAACGGTGCGACGCAGGTCCGCGGGCGAGAGCCCCAGGATGAGTGCGCGGAATGCGCTGGCGTTCGCCGCCGCGAGGGCGCGTGCCTCCGCCAGGGTGAGGTGCGGCCACACGACGACGTTGGCGACCGTCCCCTGCACTCGTGCCAGCCAGACCCGTTCCGCCCCGAGGATGTGGCCCAGCAACTCATGCGCGGGCTGGTTCGCGGCATCGACCTCCAGCGCCGCCAGCACCCGACGGTCGGCCCAGACCAGGTGCCCCAGGAGCCGGATCAGCGCGCGAAGATGGATCGGGGTGTGCCGATGGCCCTCGACTACATCCTCGCGGGTCAGCTCGAAGCGGATCACCCCGCGCTCCGAGCCTTCCCCGATGAGTCGAAATCCATTGCGCTCGAGCACTCCGATGGATGGAGCCAGGGCGGGCAGTGTCTCCGCGATGACCCGGGTGACCACCGGGAAGCGCAGGGCGTGATCGACCAGCGCATGCACCGCCTCGGTGGCGTAGCCCAGCCTTTGGTGCGCCGGGAGCAGGGAGTAGCCGAGCTCGACGGCGCCGGAGCCATCCGGCGGGCCTTTGTAGCCGGCGATCCCGACGAGTGCCTCATCGGCCAGCAGGTAATACGACCACCAGCCCGCCATGCCAGGCTGGACGAGCTGGTCCAGGGTGTGCCGCGTTGCTGCCGCGTCGTAGTACTCGGGAGGCCACGACGATGGTGATGCCACCCCCAGCCGCTCAGCCAGCGCCTCGGTCCCACGCAGCTCTGCCTGCACCAGGTCCGGGGTGGCCGGCACCAGGCGGAGGCGGGGGGTCCGCAGCGGTTCACGCGAGGTCACGTCCATCCTCCACTTCCGTCCCCCAGCCATCGTAGGCACCGCCCCCTGCTTCAGCCAGCGCGGTCATCCGTTCCCGCCAGGCGCGTAGTGGCGCGAGTTCCGGTCGCATCGGCAGGGTAGCCAGGCAGAGCCAGTCCTCAGAGGACTCGGCCGGCGTCACCTCAACGGCAAATGTCTCCTGCCGGAGCTGTGCCGCCGCCGCGTCGGCCGAGGCGCGGGTCGGGAAGTAGAGGTAGAACTCGATCCGATGCACGCTGGCGAGGTTGGAACCGGCCCTGGCCAGGGCATCCAGGGTGGAGCCGTCTCCATCCTCCGCCAGGGCCTCCGCGGCCCGGACCCCGGCATTCCCGCGCCACACGAGCCAAAGCCCTGCGAGGCCGAGCACCAGGAGGAACGAGAGCGACATCAGCGGAGGGCCCGGCGTTGGGCCGGGCGCCAGCGGAACTGCGTCAGGTTCACGCGTCCACCGACCTGCACCATCACCCCTTCGGCCACCAGCCGGAGTCGTTGTTCCGCGCCCCCCGCCTCGGGCGGGAGGCTCAGCCGGCCCGCGCTGTTGATTACCCGATGCCAGGGCAGCGCGCTCCCGGCGGGGAGCGCGTGGAGCGCGTATCCCACCTGCCGGGCATGGCCCGGATAGCCTGCCAGCGCGGCCACCTCGCCGTAGGTGGTCACCCGGCCGCGCGGGACGCGGCGGATGACAGCATAGATCTTTGGTCGGGAAATCGGTGTACGCACCGTCATGTCATGTCGAGCGGGGCGACCATGACCAGGTCGGTCTGCTGGTCGCCGCCCACATCGAAGTGATGGGTACCGACCGGGGCGAATCCCGCTTTACTGTAGAAGGCGATCGCACGGGCGTTGACCTCCCAGACGCCGAGCCAGAAGGTTGCTCCGCCGCGGGCCAGTGCCTCCGCCTTTGCCGCGTCCATCAGCGGCCGAGCCACCCCGCGACCGATCCACTCCGTGGCCACGTAGAACCGCCAGAGCTCGATCGGCCGCGGCCCCACCACGCAGGCGGGGCTATAGCCACTGGCGCGAACCTGGGCATACCCGGACAGCTGACCGTCGATCTCGGCAAGCAGTGTGGTGATCGAGGGGTCCTGCAGCTCGTCGCGCTGGCGCGCGGGCGTGTAGCTGGCAGCGAGGAAGGCCTGCAGGTGCTCGGGGTGGTTCAGCGCCCCGAAGGCATCGGTGAAGCTCCGGGCCATGAAGGTGGACAACGGCGCTGCATCGCCCACCACACCTTGCCGGATCGCGACGGCCGGCATGGTCATGGGTGGCGCTGCGACCACCAGTCAGGCCACTCGGTGGCACCGCGATGGATGCCCTGCCACTGACCCTGCGCGGTCGCCAGCCGGACCGTCACCTGCATGGCGCATCGATGCATCGGGCCACCCGGCCCGGCCCACCCGCCCTGGATCCCGGGGAGCTCGGGGGAGTCGCCTCGGGTGAGCGTGGCCTGCGCCTCGACCTCCGCCCGGACGAGTGTCGACCACGGCAGATCCCTCGCGCGCAACGCGGCGATGAGCCGATGCCGGAGGATCTCGGCCGTCCGGAGCATGGGCACCCACTGGTGGCCATGCCGCGTGAGACGCTGGATCAGGTCGCAGCGGATCTCGCCGGTACCCAACCGCGTCAACTGCCCTGCATCGTGCACCAGTTCAGTCGAGATGAAGAATCGCGCAGCGGATTGCGCCAGATGCGCCAGATCGAGTGCCGCTGATCCGGGGACCGGGGCGGCCTCCTCCAGTTCAGCCACGGGCACCCGGGGAGAATCGGAGGATCCCCTCGACAGGCGGACCGGGATCGGAGGGTGCGGCATGGGGGGGATGGATAAACCGGAGGAGGAACTCGCGCAGGGTCTGCTCGTGGGTGGGGATGTGCTCCATTGATTCCACCACCACCCATTCCTTCACTTGCCGAAAGAGGCCCAGAATCTTCCGCTCCTGGACCTTCACCTCGATCCGGAGCCGTCGCCCCTCCGCGTCGTATGCAGCCCGGAACCGCCCCTCCCGCACCTCCGCCGGGGTGAGTTCGCGCAGCATCGCGGCGAGACTGCTGAACACCACCAGGTCGCCGCTGGCGTCGAGGATGATCGGTGGGTGGATCATGAGTGGAACGTACCTTGCTTCCGCTGGAGGCTCTAGCCCCCGGGCCGGGATCCTGGCCCGCCGCTACCCCTCGCGGGAAGACCCGCCGGAGCGTCCACCACCCGAACGGCCGCCCCCCCCACGCCGCGGACCACCACTCCGCCCGCCCCCCGAGGCGCCACCACTTCGACCGCCGCCGCCGGCTGCGGGGCCCCGGCCGGGCCGACCTGCGCTGCCTCCCTGGCCGGTGGCGCGGCGTTCCGCCTTCGCCCGGGCGCGAGCCCGCTCATCCGCCTTCCGGGCGCGAATGGCAGCGATCCGTTCGGCGAGCGGCACTTCCAGGGCGCCCTCGGGGCGTGCCGAGTAATCGAACCCCGGAACCGTGACCCGGGGCAGGCGCTTGCTGATGGCGCGCTCGATGTTGCGCAGCTCACCTTCCTCGCCGGGCGAAACGAAGGTGAAGGCATCGCCGGTCGTCTCGGCCCGGGCAGTCCGGCCCACGCGGTGGATATAGTCCTCGGGGACCAGCGGCACATCGAAGTTCACGACATGGCCGAGGGCCGTCACATCGATGCCCCGGGCGGCGATATCGGTGGCCACCAGCACCCGGTACTTGCCGCTCTTGAAGCCAGCGAGCGCCTCGGTCCGCTGGGCCTGCGACCGGTTGCCGTGAATGCGCTCGGCCACCACGCCCTGCTTGACCAGGTATTTCTGCAGCCGGTCCGCCCGGTGTTTGGTGCGGGTGAAGACCAGGGCCTCTTTCATTTCGCCGCGCTTGAGCAGTTCGACGAACAACGCCGACTTGAGCTCCTGCGCGACGGGGTAGGCCGCCTGGGTGATCCCGACCGCCGGCGCCGACTGTCGCTCGATATTGATCGTCGCGGGGTTCTTGAGCATTTCCCGCGAGAGCGCCGCGATCGGGCCGGGCATGGTGGCGCTGAAAAACAGGGTCTGGCGCTTGGTCGGCAGCTGACGGAGGATCTTCTTGATCTCCGGCAGGAAACCCATGTCCAGCATCCGGTCCGCTTCATCGAGGACCAGGAACTCGAGGCCGGTCAGGCGGGCATAGGGCTTGGTGAAATGATCCAGCAGCCGACCCGGGGTGGCAATCAGGACGTCAACCCCCGACCGGAGGGCGTGTTCCTGGGGTCCCATCCCGACCCCTCCGAAGATGGCGGCGGCGGTGATCGGCGTATGGACCGCCAGATCATTGAGATCTTCGAGGATCTGGGCTGCCAGCTCGCGGGTCGGGGTCAGGACCAGAGCCCGCGTGGTGCGCCGGGGCTTGTCCAGGAGCTGGTGCAGGATGGGCAGCAGGAACGCCGCGGTCTTGCCGCTGCCCGTCATGGCACAGGCAAGCAGGTCCCGCCCCTCGAGCGCCGGCGGAATCGCATCGGTCTGGATCGGGGTCGGGCGGGCGAAGCCGAGTTCCTTGATACCCTGCAGGAGACTGGGGTGAAGCTTGAGGCTGCTGAACGGCACGGGGGTCCTTGTGTGGGCGCGTCCGGGCGGCTGGATCATCCGGCGGCCCGCAAGGGCGGGAAGCTAGGGGAGGGGGAGGGGATCGCAAAGGGCGCCGACGCCCAGCACGGCCTTCATCCCAACGAGAGCGCCTCGCGCAATCCGGTGACGATGAACTGGGTGGCGACCGCGGCCAGGAGGAGTCCCATGACGCGGGTGACGACCCGGATCCCGGTCTGCCCGAGGCGGGCGACCAATCGCTCCCCCAGCAGGAGTGTCCACCAGGTCAGGAGTGCGGTCAGGACAATCGCCCCGTAGACCACTGCACTGTGGCTGACCGAATGCGCTTCCCCCGCCAGCACCATGACGGTTGAGATCGCCCCGGGACCGGCCAGGATCGGAATGGCCAGTGGAGTAAGAGCGACATCCTCCTTCAGGGTACCTTCGTCCAGTTCCTCACGGCTCTCGTGGGTCGAGCGGCGGGCCTGGAGCATGTCCGCCGCCACGAACCAGAGGATCAGTCCGCCGGCGATCCGGAAGGCAGGGAGGGTGATCCCGAACGCCTGGAAGATCCACCGTCCACCCGCGGCGAAGACAATGAGCAGGACGGCCATGGCGAAGGATGCCCGGCGGGCGGTGCGACGCCGCTCCTCCTGGGTTTCGCCGGCCGTGACGGCCAGATATGAGGGCAGCGCCGCAAACGGGTCCACGATGAAGAGGACCGAGGTGAAGGTGATCAGGGCGAACTGGGCGAACTCTTGCATGGGCGGCCCAAGGTACCGGGAAGGGTGGCTCCGGCAACAGGGGCTACTTGCCAAAATGGGACAATCGTGCTATACTCACGTCTGCGATTTCAGCGGCAAATAACCCTGAAAAGTTCCGAGTAGATGGTGAGGGGCCGGACTCGCTCCGCCCCTCTTTCGTTTACTATATCGCAGGCCGCGTTGGGGAAGTGCCCCGTCCGGTTGGAGCCCAGTGAACATCGTAGTCGGTCGGTACGGCCATGCCGGACTCCGATTACATCTACAACAGGAGTTGTGCATGCGTACCACCGGCACCGTGAAGTGGTTCAACGACGCGAAGGGCTTCGGGTTCATCACCCCGGAGAACGGCGAAAAGGACTGCTTCGTCCATCACTCCGCCATCAACGGCTCGGGCTTCAAGTCCCTGACCGAAGGCGAGCGGGTGGAGTTTGATGTGGTGCAGGGCCCGAAGGGTCCGGCTGCAGAGAAGGTCTCGCGCCTCGGCGCCTGAACCAACTTCGGCCGGCCTGACCGGCTGAACGCAGCGCAGCCGATGCGAGGTAACTCGCATCGGCTGTTTTGTTTTCCTGCCCGGCGGGTCCGCCGGGGACGCCCCTACTTCACATGCCGGAACGTGATCCGACGGACCGCCAGCGACATCGTCGAGGGTGCCACATCGAACCGTTCGGCGATCAGTTTGATCTGCTTACCCTGCTTGTACATCTTCCGCGCCATCACGACCTGTTTTTCCGTCAACTTGGCGGCAAAGTTGTCGCTACCCTTCCGATTGGCCCCGCCGCCATAGCGCTTCGGCTGGTTGGTGGAGGAGAACCGCGTTTTCAGCGACCGCTTGCTGACGGTGCGCTTCGAGGATCGTTTGGCCTTGCTCGGCATAGAAGAGTGGGGTAAGGGGTAAACTCTCAGCGCCGGCTCAGGGGGTGGCCGACTCACGAGAGCCATGGTACACCGGGGACAAGTGTTCCCGGCCGAACACGACAGGATGCGTCAAACTATGGCGCGGGACGGGGGACCGCCAGTATCACGGCCCCGTGAGCTCGGCGCTCACCCCTCCCGCGCCTGGACCAGGTTGGCTCGGGCCGGAGGAGGCTAGGCCTCCCGCGGCACCTTGCCGGTGCGGGTCACCACGTCCAGCCAGCGTTGGGCCGCCGTCAGCGCGCGGGCCTTCCCGCCGTACTTGGCGTCGCCAAAGTACTGATGGAATTTCGGGCGCCAGCCCTCCGGGGTCCGACGGTACTGCAGCCGGACCACAAATCCGGTGGCACGCTCATAGTCGAGCCGGACAATGCCCGGCGTCAGTCGACGGCCACCGCGTGCCTGGGGCAGCGGCACCTTCAGCTTCACGGGACGCCGGGTTCGTGCGCGGGTTCCTGTTGCCATATGAGCCTCATTTCCTGAAAAGCGCTGGCCGCACCTCGAGGGGGGCGACGTACGGCCCAGTTAGCCCGGCGATCCCTGGCCGGGGGGGGGACAACCGTTGCAACATACAGCATCGACGGCGAGACGTAAGGGTCCTGCAGTTCATCCACTCTTCACGCACCCGGTACGGAGCTCACGATCGCGGGCGGATCACGAGGGACGCAGGCCTAGATCGCGCAGAATCTCCTCGGTCGTCGGCCCCGCGAAATCTTCCCGTCGCGCTTCGAAAATGAGTTCATGCGCGGCGGGGCCATCCAGGGCCTGCTGCTGCAGCAGCTGCCAGCCGCTCTCATCGACGAACAACCGCAGCGCATGCTCGAGCGAATCGAACCGGTTTTCGCTCCACTGGTGGTCCCGCGGATGCCAGAATCGGGTGATCATGTCCGTGGCGCTGCCTGGTACCTCGGCTGCACGAGTCCGGACCACGACCAGATGCGGCCGCCCGGGCCGAAGGGTGGTGTCCATCAGTGGCTGGGTCTGCAGCGCGGGGGCCGGGGATTCCCCGGTCGACGGGTCGGCGCTTCGCTCGGTCATCCTCCTATACTAGCGGACGGCGAGGGCTAACGGGGAAGTGGTACCGGTCCCTCGCCAAACGTGGTGCGCAGCAGCCGGACCGGGAGGCCGGGGGATCGGGTCAGGACGAACAGCGATGCGTATTCGTCGTCAGCCAGATCCGGCATGGATGGCCCCCCAAGCGCGGCGATGATGGCAGGGACCGTATTGCTGTGCCCGACAATCAGGACCGCGCTGCCCGACGGGAGACTGTCCACGGCTGCAGCAACGGCGCGTGCATGAGCATAAATACCCGCACGACCCACCGGCACCGTGTGGGCCGAGAGCTGGTCCCGCTGGAGGAGCGGCGCGGCGGTTTCCGTCGTGCGCCGGAACTCACTCACCATGACATGGGTGATGTGCGCGTCGATCAGCACCCGGGCGAGCGCCTCGGCGCGATCCCGACCCACGGGTGACAACGCCGGGTCGGGACCCGACTCCACCACTTTCTCCGCATGCCGCACCACGACGACCACCGAGGCCTGCGCTGTGAGGCGGCCGGGACAGATAAGGGCCGCCAGCAGCAGGCTGAGCACACCAAGGGTCCAGGGGCAACCGCGGGTCGCGCTAGGCAAGTGCTGCGAGCCCCGCTTCGGCCACCTGCTGGTCCTGACCCGATTGCATCCCCGACACCCCGATGGCACCGATGACCGCGCCGTTGCTGAGAATCGGCACGCCGCCTTCCAACGGGGTCATGCCGGGCATCGCGAGCATCCGGAGGTGGTTCCCCCCTTTGCCGATCAGGTCTTCAAATACTTTGGTGGGCCGGCGGAAGTTGACGGCCGTTTCCGCCTTTGCCTGGGCCACCGCCACGCTGCCGAGTTGGGCCTGGTCCAGTCGATAGAGGAGGGCCAGGTGGCAGGTACTGTCCACGATCGCGATGACCATCGGCCAGCCATTCTTTTCTGCCTCGGCCTGGGCGGCATCGGCGACCCGACGCGCAACGGCGAGAGAAATGGGAGGGCCGTAGGGCGGTGGCAGCGGAGTGGGGACGGGCTGGCTCATGGTGCAGTCCGGCGAATGGTGCTGGCCTGACGCGAAGCGCCATGCCAGCACGGGTGATCCCGTCGTGGGTCGGGGCTCCCTGGTGGCGGGGAGCGGGGCGGCGCGTTACTGCCCGAGAACCAGGGCGAACATCAGCGGCGCGACGATCGTTGCGTCGGACTCGATGATGTACTTCGGGGTATCCGCGCCCAGCTTGCCCCAGGTGATCTTTTCGTTGGGCACGGCGCCGGAGTAGGAGCCGTAGCTGGTGGTCGAGTCGCTGATCTGGCAGAAGTAGCCCCACAGCGGCACGTCGGTCGCGCTGCAGGTCCTGGTGCAGCATCGGCACCACGCAGATCGGGAAAGTCGCCGGCGATGCCGCCGCCGATCTGGAAGAAGCCGATCGACTGATGTCGGCGTGGTGACGGTGTACCACTCCGCCAGCTCCATCATGTACTCGATGCCGGTGCGCACGGTGTGGACGTTCTTCACGTCGCCCTTCGATGACAGTGGCCGCGCGTACATGTTGCCGAGCGTCGAGTCCTCCCAGCCCGGCACGAACATCGGCAGATTTCTTCTCGGCGGCGGCCAGCAGCCAGCTGTCCTTCGGATCGATCTGGTAGTGCTGCTCGAGCTCGCCGTTCAGCAGGATCCGGTACATGAACTCGTGCGGGAAATAGCCGCTCGCCCTTCGCGTATCGGCCTTCGACCCATTCTTCCAGCACCGCCGACTCGATCCGGCGCATGGCCTCCATCTCCGGGATGCAGGTATCCGTCACGCGGTTCATGTGGCGGGCGAGCAGCGCGGCTTCGTCCGCGGCGGAAAGCTCGCGGTAGTGCGGCACCCGCTCGTAGTGATCGTGGGCGACCAGATTGAACACGTCCTCTTCCAGATTGGCACCGGTGCAGGAAATCGCCTGAACCTTGCCGGCCCGGATCATCTCGCGCCAGCGAGAGCCCCAGCTCCGCGGTGCTCATCGCCCCCGCCAGCGTCACCAGCATGCTGCCGCCACCCTCGACATGCCGGCGATAGCCATCGGCGGCATCAATGAGCGCGGCCGCGTTGAAATGCCGGAAATGGTGGCGCAGAAAGGCGGAGACGGGTCCTGCAGGCGTGGCGGGGGTCATCGGGCTTCTTCCGGGCGCAGGGAGTGGGCGCGGCTCCAGGGCGCATGCCGGACCGCGGGCGCCCTACGGTTCGTCGCTGAACCGCCATCGGTGCGCCGAGTGGCTCGAAGGCGGAAGCGTAGTGGCGGGGCGGGGGAGGGTCAAGCGTTCTCAACCCCTGGCCGCGTCAGGGAGTGACGGGCGCGAGGCGCACCAGCCGGAGCGCGATCGCCGCCAGGGCGGCGATGCTCAGCAGCAGGAGTACCATCAAGACCAGCTTGGCTGAGGTCAGGAACGGAATCAGTGACGGGCTGAGCGCGGGAAAGCGGTCGACAGCGCGCAGCAGGAGCAGATTCTCCCCGGCATCGACCAACCCCGTCACCAGCGGCAGAAGGACCAGCCAGCGGGGCCACCGGGCGTCAGCGGGGAGTTTCCGAGCCAGCCAGCGGAGGATGACTATGCCGGCGAAGGCGAGGTACACCGCACCGATCAGCCCATTCCACTGGATGTGTCGATAGAGCTGACGTCCCGATGGGCCCAGGGCGTTGAGGTAGCCATCCACGATCGTCGGTCGGGCGAAGAGGAGCGATTCGGGGGCGATCAGTCTCCCGGCGTGAGCGGCCAGCCGGGGGAGGGTCACCAGCAGGGTCCAGCCGGCATCCAGCAGCCAGAGCAGAAGGACGGCGATGATTCCGGTGGCCTGCGCCTGCCGATTCTCGGGATCCATCAGGTGCTCCTGTGTGTGGACGCATGCGACCGGTGCGGACCGCGCCTTCAATCGAGCGGCTTGGCGAATCGGATGCCCTGGTCGGCGTAGCCCAAACGGCGATAGAAGGTGTGGGCGGGCAGATGAGTGGGTCCACTCGTCACCTCGATGCGGGCACACCCGACCGTCACAAAGTACGCCTCGGCCGCTTCCATCAGCGCCCGGCCGGTGCCCGTGCCCTGGTGGCCTGGGGCCACCGCGAGGGCCGTGACCCGGGCCACGGCCGTGGGCCGATGCAGCACCGGGGTGAGGTGCAGGGTGGCAAAGCCGACGACGTCACGGTCCAGGACGGCGACCAGCACCCGGGCGGATGGATCGGCGGCGAGCAGATGCGACAGCCGCTCCATCACGGTGAGCGCGTCGGCCGGGTATCCCAGGGTGCGCAGCAGAACCGCCAGCGCTTCGGCGTCCTCCAGGGTGGCATCGCGGATCTGGAGTGCCATGGGGTGTCCCGCGCTGTCAGCTCGCGCCGATCGCCCCGCGGATGCGGGCGATCTGCCGCAGGTGGACGAGGTCATGCCCGGCATACATCCGGCGCATGTAGGACAACCGCTCTTCGCCGCGTTCGGAGTGCAGCATCGCCCGTTCCATTTCCGCCGGCGTCGCGGTGCGGAAGAGGCGCAGGTTGCCGGTGCGCAGGGTGGTGAATTCGGCGATCGCGGTGGCGAGGTCAGCGTCACGATAGCGCAGCTGGTCCACCCAGGCGTCCTGATCGTACCCCGGCAGGCTCGGGCGGTCGTGGGCCAGGATCATGCGGAACCGGAAGCCACCGACCAATTCGGAATCGGCGAGATGCTGCGCCACCTCGATCACCGACCATTTGCCCGGCGCTTCGATGGCGCGCAACTGCACCTGATCGAGCCCGGCGGTCGCCTGGCGCAGCGCGGACGGCGTCTCAGCCAGCACCGTCATTGGATCGCGGTCGCCCAGGGCGGCAAAGAGGCCGGCGACATACCGCTGGAAGGGAGAGTCACTGGGCTCAGTCATGGCCAACTTGTGGTGAGGTGAGGCGCGGGAATCCGCAACCGACGCCGATGATGAAACTAGGAGGTCGCCCGGCGGGCCGCAACGCGGCGGGCCGAGTCCCGAATGGCCAGCACCGCGCGTTCCTTGGCCTTGGCCTCCACATCAACCGTCAGCTTCATGGTGCGCCACTGCACCGGCAGATCCGCCGGCGCGATGACATCCGCGTGGGGGCGAGGATCGCGGGCCTGCCATCCGTCGCGGGGGGAGGAGAGATGGAAGTACGGCTCCCGGGTGCCCCACGTGGCCGCGGCGAGCCGGGTCGCTTCCTCCACCGTCAGGTCGTCCGGCAGGCAGCGATGATGATGGACATCGTAGACCAGCGGGATCCGGAGTCGGCGGCAGAGGGGAAGAAGATCCCGCGGCGCGAAACTCCGGTCATCGTTCTCCAGGGCCACCAGGCGGCGGGCCCGGCGGCTCAGGCGCCTGAGCCCGGCCTCGAGTCGCGCCAGGCTGGCGTCGAGACCGCCCGCCTTGCCACCGGCATGCACCACGACGACATCGGCGCCGACCAGCATGGCAATTTCGGACTGGAATTCGAGCTCACGGAGTGAGCTCAGCACCACGGATTCCCGCTCGGAGTTGACCACCACGAACTGATCAGGATGAAATGAGAGCCGCACGCCCAGCGCGCGTGCCTGGCGCCCGGCGGCGCGGAAGGCCCGGCGAATGCCGCCGGTGAGGTCGAGCTGGGGAAGGGTGTAGCCCGCGGTCGGGTGCGTGCCCAGCGGCAGGATCTGGCTGTTGATCCGGAAGGCGCCGATGCCCAGTGCGGCGCACTGGGCGATGGCGGCGACCAGGCTGGCGGCATTGTGCCGGCCAATCTCGCGCAGGTAGGCCCATCGCGCCGCAGGCCGCAGGGACAGGACGTAGGTGGCAGTGGCGGTGCGGAAGTGGATCGGAGCCTCGAGAAACTGGCAGCAGAGACCCCAGCGGATCGTCCCCCTCAACTGCACCGCTCGACGAACAGGACCTGTGGCCGGAGCCCTGCGCGGTAGCTCTGGACCTGCTTGCGATCGACTTCGAAGACCAGGGCTGCCGTCGAGTCGGGCTCCCAGACCGTCATGGTCTGCCACCCCTCCTCGTAGTTGTACTTGTGCGGCTGCACCTGCAACCGGGCCCCGTAGGCGGCCTGCAGGGCGTCCACAGTGGTCCCAACGCCGACGCCCGCCGCGGTCAGTACCCGACCGCTATCCACATCGACTCGCATGACCCGACCGCTGTCGATCATGAAACTGACGCCGGGGGGCGCTCCCCGCGGGCGCCAGTAGATGCATGCGGCCCCGGTGGGCGCGAGGTCCCCGGTGATCTGCTGGCCGGCGGCGAAGGCGGCCGGCGCCTGTCCCAAGGCTGTCCGACCGATCGCTGCGGGGCCGACCGTCCAGTCCGGCGGCTCCCCGCCCGCATCGCTGGAGCGGGCACAGGCACCAAGCGCCACGACGAGGAGCCCACGGAGGAAGTGCGAGGCGCGCATGGAGGGGCCGAAGCGGTCAGTGCGCGGGGGACGGTCAGGCATTGGTCTTCCCCAGGACGGCGGCGATAAGTTGGGCGGCCAACGGTCGGTCGGCACGCGGAATCCAGAAATGCACCACTCCGTTTTCCTCACTCGGGATGATGCGCAGGGCATCGAGGCCGTGGGCCGCCAGGGTGACTCGGGTGCGGAACCACCCGGCGTGGAGTCGGAAGAGGCGCACCTCGCGGAGCGGAAGGTCGAGGCTTTCGACTGGGAGCGGAGTCTCCGACACCTCAACGCCGAGCAACCCGGCGGCCTCCCGCTTTCCGGTACCGGTCCATTCGATGCGGAGATAGTCATCCTCCACCCGCATGCAACCACGGAACCGGTACTGGATGCTGACGGCGCCAGTCAGGGTCACGGAATCCTGGCCGGGCACCTTGAGCGTAAAGTGCAGTGTCGTCACGCGCGAAAGATAGCTCCGAAGGGGTGGTGAAGAGAGCGCTACATCGCCCGGCGCGCGGCCCATTCCGGCGCGAGCAGGCCGTAGACGACGTGATCGCGGAACCGATCGGTGATCCAATGCGAATCCCGTCGGATCCCCTCCTGGGTGAAGCCGAGCCGTTCGGCCACGGCGCGGCTGGGGCCGTTGTCCACCGCGCACTGCATTTCGACCCGGTGGAGCTCTTCGGTCCCGAAGAGATGGTTCAGGGTTGCGGCGGTCGCCCGGGTGGCCAGGCCCTGTCCGGTGGCCGCCGAGGTCAGCCAGTACCCGACCTCGGCGTGGCGATGCAGGCGGTGGATGAACCAGCAGACGCTGCCACCGACCAGGCTGCCGTCGACCCATAGCCCCAGGAAAAAGCCATCGCCTGCGGCGAGTTTGGCCTCAAACACCGCGATCATCGCTGCCGCGTCCTGGTCGGAGCGAATCTCGCCCGACCATCGCAGCCAGCGATCGAGGTGGGCCCGATTGGCGGCGACCAGGTCATGGAACGCGGCGGCGTCCGAGGTGGTCAGAGGCCGAAGGGCGGTGCGCGAATCGAGAGTGAGCGCGTGCATTGCGGAGGGGGAACGAGGTGAGTCAGGCGGTCAGCGCAGGATCGACGGGGAGACGAAGTGTGCCGCGCCCCATCATCACGGACATGCCGCCGAGTCGGATCTCCCGCATCGCCCCATTCGGCTGATCGATCTCGAGCAGGAGCGTGCTGGGCCGCCCGATCTCCGTTCCCTGTGCAATCGTCCAGGAGGCCCGTGATGCGGAGGGATAGACGCGCTGCAGGTAGCCCGCCAGCGCGACCGCGCCCGCTCCGGTCGCGGGATCCTCCTCGATCCCCATGGCGGGCGCAAACATGCGGGCCCGGATCCGATGATCGTTCACCTGTCCATCCAGCGCGAAACAGTAGACGTGGGGGGCCCAGCCACCGTCCAATCCAACCTTCCAGCGGGCGGTGTCGAGTCGGGCGCGGGAGAGCGCCTCGACGCTTCGGAGGGGAATCAGGGTGAACGGCACCCCGGCCGAGATAGCGCGCGGTCCCGCTGGTTCGGGCGTGAGATCGTCGGCGGTGAGATGGAGAAGGCGCGCGAGGTCGTCCAGACCAAGCTCGATCGGGCGTGTCTCCGGCAACCGTGGCGCGGTCAGCCAGGCCTCCCACAATCCGCCCGGCGTGCGGGTTACCTGGACAGGCACGAGACCGGCGCCCTGTTCCAGTAGCAGTGCCACCGGCCCATCGCCGGCCGGCTGTCGCAAGGAGGCCAGCAGGGCTGCCGTGCCGACGGTCGGATGTCCGGCAAAAGGAAGTTCCATCCCGGGGGTGAAGATCCGCATCCGGTGCGTGGCTGCCGGTGCGGAGACCGCAGTGATGAACACCGTCTCCGAGAGGTTGAGCTCGCGGGCAATGCGCTGCATCAGCCTGTCGGGCAGGGCCGTAACGTCGGGGAACACCGCCAGCTGGTTGCCACCGAATGGCTGGTCGGTAAAGACGTCCAGCAGATGATACTCCAGGTCGAGCATCCGGGCTCCGTGATGGTAGACCGATCAGGCGGCGCTGCGACTACGGGCCCAATCTTCCCAGGCCACCGTGAGCAGCAGGGACACCAGCAGGGCGCTGTACTCCATGCCGTTTCGCCCCGCCCCCACCACGAACCACCCTTCCGGCGCATGGACCATGATGATCCCGGCGATCAGGACGGTGGAGAACCAGAGGGCCAGTGGCTGGACGAACTTGCCCAGGGCCAGCAGCGGCGTCCCGAAGACCTCCATCAGCGTGATCCCCCAGGCCACCACGATCGCCAGCGGCACACCCACGCCATCAAGGTACTGGGCGAAGAGGGGCGGCCCTCCGGTGAGGAGCCGATAGGTGCCGTGGATGAACAACAGGAGTGACACCAGGACGCGCACAACGGTCAACGCGCGGGACGCAGCGCTCATCATGAGGAATCTCTCTCGCTCGGGGTATGCCGGTGTGGTGCGGTGCGCGGCCGCCTGCGCGGCCCGGGTGCACCGACCCAGGGTGCCGGAACAGACGAGAGTATCCGCCTCCAGGATTCCGACCGACGCACCCCAGGCGGTGACGCGCCGGGCGACCGCTCCGATGCCTCGTGGGGCCTCAGGCCGGGTTGCCGAACAACAGCTTGGCGGTACTGGGAATCTGTTCCGCGGTGAACTGACTGCTGACCGTCAGGGTCAGGCGCAACTCGTTAGCCGCCTCCAGGGCGCCATCACTCAGATACAGGTGGCCCTGGGTCAGGAGCGGAGCGGTCGGTCCCTCGCCCCAGATAATCGCCCGGCGCTGGCCGGTCATGTGGCGCAGTCCCCGCGGAGAGGCGACATACTCCATCAGGGACGACGCGGCCGCGCTGGCGGCGGCGACGGTGCCCACATCCACGACATGATACTTCGAGATGGCCGCCATGAGGCTCCGGGTTGGTGGGGAGACGAAGTCGAAACGTAATGGGCGCCAGGCCTCGCGTCAGGTGCTCGCGGGCCCTGGACGCTGATACAGCGCGGTGGGATCGATCGCGCTGAGTTCGATCAGGAAACCGGCAAGGCGCTCGGTGACCGCCGCCAGGAAGCGCTCCCCTTTCGCCGCGGTGGCGGCGCGGGGATCGCCGACGCCGGTATCGTCGGTGGCCCGGATCCAGTGGCGTGGGGTCCAGGCCCAGCCCTCCCGGAAGCCCTGCACCGCAAAGGGGTGGGCCCGGCCGGGGCCCGCCTCGGTCAATGGGCGCACCAGATTCGGCGCCACCGCGAGCATGACGCTGGTTTCGAGTTCGCCGGCGTGATCGCCGGGCTGTTCGAAGAATGATGCGGGTGTGACGCAGTTGTACCAGTTGACCTGCGCCAGCAGGAGCCCGACCGTCGGCTGCAGTTCCCGGATGATCTGCCGGAAATCGTTGCCGCCATGGCCATTGAGAATCACCAGCTTTTTCAAGCCGTGGGTGGCGAGGTCGGCGCAGATATCCCGCAGCAGGAGCAGCTGGGTGGAGGGATTGAGGTTCAGGCAGAGGGGGATCTCGCGCTGTCCCGTCTGGACCCCGAAGCCCACGGCGGGCAGCACCACCACCCTGGCCCCGGTCTCCCATGCGCGACCGGCCGCCGCGATCGCGACAGCTTCGGCCTGGATCGTATCGGTGGCATACGGCAGGTGATGGTTGTGCGCTTCGGTTGCACCCCAAGGGAGGACCGCGGTCTCGAACCTGCCATCGCGAACCATGTCCCAGGTGCACTCGGCCAGGACGAAGGGTCGTCCGGCCATCAGCAGCTCCTGCACACGCGCGGGCCTGGAGTCATGCCAGCGGAATCTGGTCTTTGTAGCGGGCCAGCCAGGCGTCGAACGTCAGCAGATCGGGATTCAGTCTCCGGGAGAGGGTGACGTCGCGGGCGCCGCAGAAATCGGCGTTGAAGTCGCGCTTGTACTGGAACATGTTTCCCAGATCGTCAGCCCCGGGGAAACCGAAGCTGCGGAACACCTCGGGCGAGATGGCGTTGTAGCGCACCGGACGGCCGAGGGCGCGCTGCAGGGCGGCCGCCATCTGGGCTCCCGTCAGATGCTCCCCGGACACACCGACTGTCTGGTCGATCATCGCGTCGCCCTGACGGAAGACGCCATAGGCGCACTTGCCGATATCCTCCGCGGCGATGCCCGGCAGGGGCGCGTCTCCCATTGGAAGGGTGAACTCGAGCACCCCATCCGCGCCCGGCTTCGGGCCGAGCCCGAAGTAAATCAGGTTATCCCAGTAGAACGACGTGAGGAGAAAGGTGGTCGGGACGCCGAGGTCGCGGAAGAAATCGTCCGATTCTCCCTTGGTGTCGAGGTGCGGGACCTTGTACTTCCCCAGCAGGGTCGGCATCCGGTCGTCGGTCAGCGGGACCTTGCGGCGGGTGTCCTCGAGGGTAGACCAGATGACGTGCTGCACGCCGGCATTGCCCGCCGCACGGGCCTGCGCTTCGGCCTGGCGGATCTCCCGCTCCGGCGAGAGATGCTCCCAATAATTGGTCAGACAGAAGGCGCCATACGCCCCGTGGAACGCATTCTCGAGACTCGCTTCGCGATCGGTGTCCGCCGCGATCACCTCCGCGCCGAGGGCCGCGAGCGCCCGGGCCTTGTCGGAGGCAGGATTGCGGGTGATCGCCCGCACGGTGAATCCGCTCCCGGGATCGGCCAGGATCGCGCGGACCAGGCCCCCCCCCTGCGCTCCGGTCGCGCCAACGACGGCGATGACTTTCGCGCTCATGACGGCACTCCCTGCCGGGGCATGGAATGAATGATGACCGGTGACTGGAGTGTGATGGTGCCTCCCGTCAGGACCCTGGCATACCAGCCTCGGCGCCCCTTGGTAGTCCGGATGAACTCCGCCTGCCGCTGGGTGCCCACATACGGCAACACGCTCAGCTCGGTGCAGGGATCACACGGCTTGGAGATTTCCAGGGTGACGGCTCCCAGTCGAATGCTGCAGCCGGGTCCCAGGTCCGCCTCCCGCACCCCGCCCAGGGTGAGGTTTTCCCCGAAGTGTCCCGGCTCGACCGGCCACCCTTCGGTACGCAGTTGGGCCAGCACCTCCTCGGTGATCAGCATGATCGCCTGATCGGGGTCGTCGTGCAGGGTGCGGGTGCGGTAGTTGTTGTAGTCTCCCTCCGCGCCGGCGGGGGAGATGCGCAACTCGGCCACGGCGGTCTTGGGCAACCCGTACTCGCCGGGAACCTGTGGTTTGCGGCTCAGCTGGATGAGATGCGCGATCATGGTCGGGGCGTGGAAAGGGTAGGCCGGAAAGGTATCGACCCCCGCGCTGGATGCCACCAGGTGGCTCCAGCTCAGCAGGTTGCGGCGAGACGGGCGACGGTCTTTACGTTGCGCACGGTGGTGGGCTGGCCCAGGGCGGACTCCAGTGCCTTGCCGGTCACCGTGGACTGGCCGAACCCATTGTGGCAGAGCAGGTACACCTCGCGGCCGTGGACCAACAGGAGGTCATCGTCAGTGCTGAGTGCCTTCACCCGCCGTCGCGTCGCTGCATCGGGCGCCGTGGCCAGGAACCCGACGCCGAGCGCCCGGGCCTGTGCCGCCTGGCGCGGGGGGAAGGGTTGGTGCGCGTGCACCGCGAGCAGTTCGTCCGCGGTCCGCACGAAGGTGGCGACCTCGAACCCGAGCGCGGTGAAGAGGCGACGTTCAATCCGACGGGCCAGGAGGTCGGGTCGCACCCGACTCTGAAAGCTGAGGTTGCCGCTCGCCAGGTAGGTCTCGGTCTCGGTCGCCCCTTCGGCCTGAAACAGCTGCTTCAGCTTTGCCATCGTCACAGTGTGGCCGCCGACATTGATGGCGCGCAGCAGGGCGAAGTATCGGGGCACGGGACGATCAGCAGATGGAGCGCGTTTCGTCGCAGGAGCTGAGCAGCGTCGCCACCGCCACTGCGGCCCCGACGCCACCCACCAGGGCGATGGTCCGGCCCCACGAGGTACGCCGCACGGCGATCGAATCAATGTCCGCCAGCGCAATGGTGGGACGGCCGGTGGTTTCCGCGTAGCCCCGGAGGCTGTCGCCTATCACCTCTGGCTCGAGCAGGACCAGTTGGGTGCCATCAGTCCGATGGATCCGCACCTGGTTGAGGGTGTGATTCCGCAGGTATTCAGCCGGCGGGGTGCCGGGCACCCCCCACACGCGACAGCCGGAAAGGGTGGAGGCGCAGGCAAGGAGCAGGACGAGTACCCGGCGGAGCGAAGACGACACGGAAATCCTCGGCAGGAAAGTTCGATGCTGCAAAGTGGACCAGGGGCGGCGTGAGCGCTACCCGTGTGACGCTTCCGCGCGGTTGGGACGCACGCCGCCCGGTCTCAGTGGTAGCCCATTCCCGGGTAGAGGAGATTGATGGCGAGGAGGAAGACCGGATCAAACACATAATGGAACACCTGCCAGGCGATCAGGATCCCGATCAGGCTGAGGGCCGGGGTGTTCCACAAAAAGAGCTGGTAGGCCCGGGCGTTGGCGGGGGAGAGGAACCAGGGTGGCAGCCCGCTGCCATCCAGCGGGGGTACCGGGAGGAGGTTGAATATCCCAAGCAGCAGGTTGAGCGAAAAGACCGCGCCGAGCAGGAACGCAAAGGCGGGCCAGAGCCCGCCGGCTTCGGTGCTGGCGAGGTGGCCGAACCCGATCGACTCCGGGGCCTGCAGCAGTCCCGTGCTGATGCCGGTCCGGATGGCCAGCCCAGACACCACCACCAGGAAGAGATTGGCGATCGGCCCTCCGAGGGCCATGCGCGCCGCATGCTTGGGGTGCCGCAGGGCCCATTCGGGATCGTAGGGTGCACTGGCATAGCCGAAGGGCCATCCGGAGATGAAGACGCTGATCAGCGGCAGCAGGACCATGCCGAAGGGTTCGCGCCTGATGTGCGGGATCGGGCTCAGCGACACCTGACCGCCGCGATACGCGGTCAGATCCCCACCGCGCTTCGCCAGGTAGGCGTGGGCCGCCTCGTGCAGGGTGGTCGAAAAGAGGAACACGACATAATACATGAGGCCATCGGCAAGCTCAGGACCCACACACCCTCCAGCGGCGAGACAGAATGCGATGATTGCGGTGAAGGGTGATGCTCCCCGTGCCAGGGAGCAAGGGCTAACGGACGCCCCACTCCCAGATGCCGTAGGCGTGTTTCTTGTCGAGGGCCATCTTGTTCGCCTTCAGCGCCACCATCAATTGCCCGCGGTGGTGTGACTCGTGGGCGATCAGGTAGCCGACGAAGGCATGCACGTGTGGCTTGAAGCCTTTCACCTTGCCGCCGTTCTGGAGGGCGGACTCCACCAGGGTGGTTATCCCGTCCGCCGATGCCGCGAGCGACTTCCCCAGCCCTGCTGCGGTCAGGCTGCTATCGAGGTCCACCTTCGTCGCTCCCGCCGGGGCTGCTACCCCGGCCGCGGACAGCCACATCAGGCGGACATTATGGATGTGGGCGAAGACCTGGCCGACCGTTCGTCCCCCGGAGGGGGCCGCCGCGAGGAGGCCGGCCGGTGGGATCGCCTTGAGGAGATAACCGTGGATGCGGTCATGGATCTGCCACGTGTCGATCAGCGGGTCAGCCATCGGTGGTCCTCGGTCCGGGGATCCGGCAGGGGAGATGCTCACGTGATGGGGCAATCCATACGGACGAACTGGAGCCGCGTGCCATCGGGCAACAGGTCGGTCACCCGTTCCACCTCGCGGAAGCCAACGGCTGCGTAGAGGGGCACACCGGGGAGTGTCGCCATCAGCTCCAGGCGGGTGAAGCCCGCGGTCCGTGCGGCGGCGAGGCATGCTTCCAGGAGCAGTCGACCGATCCCGCGACGGGCATGCTCCGGGGCAACGAAGAATGCCCGGATCCGCGCCGCATCGACTCCGGGGGTCAGCCGATCAGGCGAACCCACCGGCCGCTGATTGCCACCGTACAAGGTCCGTCGGGCGCTCCAGCCACCACAGGCTACGATAGTGGCCTGCTCCTCCACCACGAAGTAGCTGCCATCTTCGACGAGTTGGGAGTCTACCCCGAAGACGTAGCGGATCGCGGCTTCGGTTTCGTCCGGGGTGTAGTAGCCGGCACTGAGGATTCGCGCCGAGCGTTCGATCAGGCGATTCAGCAGGGGAACGTCGTCTGGCCGCGCGGGTCGAATGGCAAAGGCGGGCATGGGGACGCTGATCCTCCGAGGCGGCACGGGCTAGCGGCCGCGTCGGCCCTTCCCACGCTTCGGGGATCCCGACGCCTGGGGCGGCGCCTGCACATTCGGTTTGGCTGGTGGCATGAGTTCCGCCAGCTGCTGGACCGCGGAGCTGGAATCCCAGGCGGCAGGATCGATGGCGGTGCCGAACTTGTCCGCGGCCGCGCGCCCGGCCTCGCTCTCCGGATGGCGCAGGGCCTCGAGCAGTTCGGCGTACCCGCCGGGACCACCGGAACTTTCGGGCGGGCAGGCCCCGTCACCGCCGAGCAGCAGCGGGAGCCCGGCTGCGGTCGAGACCGGTGCCACGCCCTCGACGATGATCTGGTGGACCCAGTCATCGCCGCGATCATAGAGGTAGGTCAGCGTGGCGCGTTGCTCGAGGCCGAGCTCCTCCAGGGTGACGGCGCCGGGGTCCCCGGTTGCTCCCGCGCTGCCGGCATCATCGCCCGGGGCGCGATAGGTCTGACCCGCCACCTCGAACTCGAAGGGATGGGCCCGCTTCCACCCCATCGCCGCCTGAATCACCGTGTGCAAGGTTGCGAGCGTGAGGGAACCTGGGCAGGCGACAATACGCCATACGGCCGGCGCCACGCCGAGCAGGGTGATGCGGAAGGTGTAGGTGCGCGGCGCGCCTTTGGAGGCAGGGGCCACCGATGACTCCTTCACGGGAAACCGGGACACACCCGACGGGGGGCGAGGCTCAGGTCAGTTCACGCTGGTGCTGAATGATCTTGCCGACGATCCCGTAGCGCTGGGCCTCCTCGGCGCTCAGCCAGAAGTTCCGCCGGGTATCTTCTTCGATCCGCTCCAACGGCTGGCCGGTCTCCCGGGCGAAGACCCGGTTGAGGCGGTCCCGCATGCGGATGATTTCCCGCGCCTCGATCTCGATATCGCTGGCGGTGCCGCCGGACCCACCGGACGGCTGGTGCAACAGGAAGCGGGTGTTCGGCAGGCAGTAGCGATGTTCGCGCGGAACCGCGACATAAATCAGGGCGCCGGCGCTCGCCACCCACCCCGTGCCGACCACCCGGACCTTGGGCGTCAGGAAGCGGATCAGGTCGTGAATCGTGTCGCCCGACTCGACGTGACCGCCCTGGCTGTTGATGAACAGCGTGATATCGGCCGCCGATTCGGCGGCGAGCGCCAGCAGGCTGGTCGTCACCGACGCGGCCAGGCGCTGGTTGATTTCTCCGCTGATCACCAGCGTGCGCGCCTGAAAGAGGCGCTCGGCCATGATGCTCGGGAGCGAGACTTCACGTTCCGGGGATGACTGGCTGTCCATAGCGCGCTCGAAAGTGATGGAGTACGGGTTCAGAGATCCAGCCGGAAGATAGCCGCTCCCGGCCTACACGGAACGGCGCTCTTCCATGAGGCCGAGGGTGTTCCCTTCGGAGTCCGTCAGGATCGCCATCCACAGGTCATGGTCCGGCATGCGGGCAATCAGGTGCGGGGGGCCGGGGAACGGCACCCCACGTGCGGTCAGGGTGACGAACGAGTGGTCGACATCCGGCACCCGATAGTACACGATGCTGGATTGGCTCGCCTCGCCCTCGGCCAGGGTGAGCATCAGCCGGATGCCACCACAGTCGAAGAAGGCGAGGGCGGGTGGGGCGCGGAAGAGCAGGGGCAGGCCCAGGAGGTCACCGATAGAACCCGATGGCCCGCTCCAGGTCCTCAACCATGATGGCGATCTGACCGACGGCGGTCGGTGGCCGGTATGGCATGTCAGCCATGAAGGTCTCCGTTGCTCCGGGTTACGCCTGCAGTAGTTCCGGGTTCTCGAGAATCGTCACGCCGGGTATTTCTCGTTCGGCCGCCGCCAGCAGGGCCGACGCCACCCGTGCTGCCGGCACGGCGCGCCAGCGCCGCGGCGCATACCGGGTCACGATCGCGGCGAGACGCTCGCCGGCGCGTGGCTGGGGACGGGCGCCCAGCAGCAGCGACGGTCGCGCGATCGTCACGGATCGAAATCCGAGGGCGAGAATGGCCTCTTCCAGTTCCCCCTTCACCCGGCTGTAAAAGACCCACGAGCGAGGAGATGCGTCGAGGGCACTCACCAGTAGAAAGTGCTGGGCGCCCGCGGCCCGCGCATTGCGGGCCACCAGGAGCGGGAGATCGAAGTCGACCCGCCGAAAGGCGGCACGGGACCCGGCCTGGGCCATCGTGGTGCCAAGGCAGCAGAAGATGTGGGTGGCGCCGATCAGGGGTAACCGCGGGTCCGGCAGCTCGAAATCCACCAGCACCTGGCGCACGGGCGGTTCCGGCGCGGGCACCAGGGGCCGTCGGACCAGCGCGCGAATCTCCTGCCAGGCGCCGGCCCTGGCCTGCTGCAGCAGCGCCGACCCGACCAGCCCGGTCGCACCCGCGACCACCGCCACTCCACGGGTCGTGGTCATGACGTCGGGATCACGCCGTAGAACACCTCGCCGGCGGTCACCATCCCCTCGTCATCGAGGCGCAGGAGCTCGAGGGCCCGATCCCGCCGGCCGTTGACCTCCCGGTCGTAGATGATGCCCAGCTCCCGCCGGGTAGGGTCCCACACCGTTCGCACAATTGTGAAGTGGAGATCGGTGATCCGGGCCAGCGCACGGCTCCAGTAGTCGCGGAGCGCGTCCACGCCGACCACGGTCGGCTGCCCCACGACCGCGAGAGCGGTCGGGGTGGAGAAGGTCACGTTCGAACGGAAATGCCGAAGCACCGCCTCGAGGTCACGGGCGTTCCAGGCCGCGGCCCAGGTGGTGGCAAAGTGGTCGTGGCTGGTCGTCATGGCGTCGGGGTCAGGCGGCCGGCAGGGTGTGAGGGGTGATCGCGGTGGTGAAGGTCGAGTCGCCCACCGTCAGATAGATCTGGCGGTCAGAGACTGAGAGGGTCCACGTGTTGCGCCGGTCGAGGGCTGCCGCGAGTTCCGCCAGCATCGCGCGGTCGAAGCTGTAGATTTCCACCGCGTCGGCCCGGTGGATCCGCTCCCCCGTCAGCTGGCGCAGCAGGCCGGCGGGATCCTTGTGGGTATACACCACCACGCGCGGGGCCGCCATGCTGGCCTTGTGCAGCCGCGCCGCATCGGGCGACCCGATCTCGACCCAGACACGCAAGGCCCCGGTGAGATCGCGCACCGTCAGTGCCGGCTCGTTCGGCTCGGCCAGCCCCTTCCCGAAGGTGATGCCTTCCGCGTATTCCAGGCAGTAGGCCAGGACGCGCGTGAGCAGGTACTCCGGCGTTTCCGACGGCTGACACGCCACCCGCAAGGCGATGGCGTCGTAGACCGAGCGGTCCACGTCCGCCAGTTCGATGTCGAAATTGTAGATCGTTGCCGTCAGTGCCACGGGGGTACCAGTGTGGGTCAGGGAACAGGAGGTTGGGCCGCCAGCACGGCGGCCACACGGTCCAGGGTCACGCCACACGCGTCCAGCTGGGCGCCGACCGGACTGGCCCCGCCCATCGTGTGCGCGCCCAACAGGAGGTGCAGGGGCTGGATGGCACCCGGCTCCGCCGGGGCGTGCGCCGCCGATGCCGACACCAGCGCAAAGGTACTCGGGTCATACTCGATGTCGGCGGAGGAAAGCGGTGCCGGCACGGTCGGCGCCTCCAGCTGCTGGCAGAAGCGGGCAAAACTCTCCCGATCGGGGAACAGCGCGTCAAACTGGGCTTGCGGCAGGCGCTTGAGGATCCCGAGGACAACATGCTCCGGGTGGACCGCAGGGGCAGCCAGACCCACCGCTTCGAACCGTCCCTGGAGGATGTGGTGACGACTCTCCTCGGAAAGCAGTTCGAGGGGGCCCTCCGTCATGGGCGTGCGCCCGCGGGCGTCTCGGGGAGCCCACGTGGGCTGATTCTGAGCGTCATCAGGGGAAAGTAGCCGAGGGTCGCGCTGCCGGGGCGGGCCTACTGTTTGAGCAGGACCATGTCGAGGAAGGGGAGCCCCGAGCCACCGACCTGTCCTTCAAGGCGGGTGGGACCGGTGCGATCACCCCGGAACCGGATCGGGAGATAACCTGGGCAGGTCAGATCGAACTTGATCCGCTCCCCACTCCGCGCTCCCTCCACCAGCACACTGCATTCGAGGCCGCTCCCGGAGATGTAGCCGCTGCCGGCGATGACAGTGTCCTCCTCGGCAAGCTGGAGCACTGCCTGAATGGCGAACCCCTCCCCAGCCGCGCCGCCCCGCCAGGTGCCGTCCAGAATCGCCGCGGCTTCCGGTCCGGCACTCTCACCCCCGCAGGCGATCGCCAGGGTGAGGACCAGCGGCAACCACCGGCTCCGCAGCGGCATGGGGGACTCCCGGCGGGAGGGGGTATGACAGCGGACCCCAGATACTGTCGGGTGGTACTCCGAGCGTCAAGGCCGACCGACGCCTAACGCGGGACCGAGAGCAACCGACGCCACCGCAGGGTGGTGAGCAGCGGCAACGCGCGCCACGAGCCGGGATCGTAACTCCAGTAGATGAAGAGCGGCGCGCCGCGCAGATTGGCCCGGGGCACGAAGCCATAATAGCGGCCGTCGAAGCTGTGATCCCGGTTGTCCCCCAGCAGCAACAGCCGCGCCGGCGGCACGACGATCGGCCCCCAGTTGTGCAAATCCGGATGATACGCCGCCGAATCCAGGCCCACAAAATAGGGGAGCTGCCACTCACGCATCCGGTCCGACAATCCGGCCGGCATCGCCGGGGCGGGATTCTCCAGCGTCACGAACGGCTCATTCACCGGACGGCCGTTCCGGATCAGATGCCCATCCCGCATGCCCACAGTATCCCCGGGTACGGCCACCAGCCGCTTGATCAGCAGCAGGTCCTCGATGGGTGACTGGGCAATGACGATCTCATCGGCCCGCGGCTCGCGGAACGCGGGCAGGCGGCGATGGATCAGGGGGACCTCGGCCCCGTATAGCGCCTTGTTGACGAATAGCACATCGCCGACGAGCAGCGTCCGCTCCATGCTCTCCGACGGGATGTGAAAGGCCTGGAGGACGAAGGTGGTGAGCAGGAACCAGATCAGCAGCGTGCCGGCGATGGTCCGGGCCCAGCCCCAGAGCCATTGGCCGAGGCGGCGGCTGGCCTGGGTGGGGGCGGGTGTGGAGACCATACGGTTCCTGGCGCTGGTGGCTGAAAATACCTGAGGCCATCGATCCTCCGATGGCCTCAGAATGGTCGCTGTCCGATCCTGCGTGCTAGAACGCCGGGCTCACGGTCGGCAGCACATATGCCTGCTTCTGCTTGCCCGTGAGGTGCGCCAACTCACCAGTGCGCGCCATGCGATCTTCCGCGAAGAAGAGCAGGGCCCGCACCTTGTTGCCGTGCGCGATGATCTCTTCCTCGGTGCAGCCGGTCGCTTCGACCAGGTCCTTCATGAGCTGATCGTAGGGCTTCTTGTGCTTCTTGGCCAGATCGGGGGCGGACACGAGGTAACAGGAACGGTCGAACGGGCTCTCCCAATTGACATCAAGGGACCCACCGGTCGGTGTCGGCCCCGGCTTGGTCGGAAATACAGCGGCCCGGCGCCGCTTTTCGGTTGATGTAATGGCGCTCATCTGATCGTCTCTCTGCGGGAAGCCCACCCGACTCGGAGGGGCCGCGACGTGAAGGGTTAGAGGCTAAAATATAGCCCCGTTGCGCCCTTCCTGCAGTTCACGGCCCGAAACGGCCTCCCAGGGGATCGATTTCGTCTCATTCTGCACCGTCACTACGGTGTGCCGCCCTATTTCGGCCTGCCCTTTAGATAGCGATCCAGTGCCTTGGCCGCCTGCGCACGGATGGCGCCCTGGACCGGTGGGGCCCAGCCAAGGAGTACACCTTTAAGACCAAGCGCCTGTCGCGTCCAGCGGTAGAGATCGAAGCGATCCCGATGGGTGACAATCAGCCCATCGCGAAAGGTGAAGCGGGCCTCGATCACATTGTGCACCGGTCGCCCGGTGGTGGAGTAGGTGTACCAGGCCTCCCAATGGGCGGAGCCCTGGTCGGTCGCCACCTGGATGTCGCTGCAGGTGATGCGCAGGTCCGCCGCGCGGGCACACAGCATCCGCCACATCCCACCCACCTCGGGGCCACGCAGGTTGGGGAAGACGGGATCCGAGAAGGTGGCGTCGCTGGTATAGCACGCGGCCATCGTTTCTGCGTCCCGGGCGGCGAAGGCGGTGTAGAAACGCTCAATTCGCGCGGCGGGATCGGTCATGCCGCCGGCCCGGTGGCCAGCGCGCCCAGCCCCATCGGAGCGACCGATCGGGCATCACCGGTCACGACACGACGGTGGTAGTCGATCTGACCCAGGTGAAAGGCGCAGTGCACAGCGAGATGGACCAGAAAGGTCGACGTCAGGATCCGGGCGTCGTTGAACGGCAGGGGATACTCCCGCTCGAGCTGGTCCTGCGGCAGCTCCCGGAGCGTCTTGCCGACGGCGTCCCTGGTCCGGCGCAACTCCGCCAGCAGGTCCGCCCGGCGGCTGGGTGGCCCCGCGAACTCTGCGTCGCGTTGCCGCTGGTAGCCGCTCGCGTTCAGGACGGCGCCGAGGAAGTGCTGCAGGTTGCCGCAGACATGCCGAACCAGGGCCCCACCGGAGTTGGGGTGTCCGGGGACGGCGGCCCAGATGGTCGCTTCGTCGTCATACGCGTCGAGCTCGCGCTCCATGGCGGTGAGATCGCGTTCGAACATCGCCTGCAGCGCGGTGAGCAGCATCGGTCCGGCCTCAGAGAGTATCGGTATAGCCGCCGAAGGTGCCGCAGTGGAGGCAGCGGAAGACGAAGGCGGTGGGGCCCGCCTCCCGGCGGAGGGAGGTCAGCAGCCGACGCCAGTCGTGACCTTCCAGCTCGGTCGAGTTCTGGATGGCCGCCACCGCTTTCGGACCCAGCGCCGTCAGCTCCGCGAGACCCATGGGACCCAGGAAGGCCGCGGCATCGTCGCAGTGGGTGAACCAGCGCTCCTGCTGCCAGGCATGAAATCCTGGCGTCCGGAAGGCGACCTCGTCAATGACATCGTCCGGGACTTCCGGCCATTCCCCATCGCCCCCAACCGCGGCGGCATCGGTAAACTCGACATCGGTCTTCTCATGGGCTGATCCGTCGGCGATGCACCAGGGGCAGACTTCTTCGGTGAGGTCTTCGTCACCATAGCTGGGCCCGGTGTAAATGAAGCCGCGCGCCGCGCCGCAGACGCGGCAGGTCAGATCGGAGGGAACAATGCTTCCGGTGGCAAGCGGGTCCGGGTGATAGCGGAAGGCGGGCAGGGACTCGGACATGGTCGATGCGGGCGGATCCGAAGCTGGAGGTCTCAGGGCCAGAACTCGATTCATCCTACCGGGTTCGTCGGGCAATCGGGAGGGGCAGTGGCGTCGGTCCCACGATGCCCGGTTGTCAGGGCTGCAGCCCGGCGTCGAGCAGCGCCTCTGCCGCGTGCTGGATCTCGTTGATCAGTCGGGCAAGTTCGGGCTGGTGCCCGTACATGTCGAACTCGCGGGTGGCCATCAGCCCCATGGAAAACGGTCCTGGCATCGGTTCGCGCGGTTCGCCCAGCACCAGGGCCCGGCACCAGACCAGCTGGCGCCGCATGCTCGTCGCCGGTTCCCACCCCGCCTCGTCCATGGGAATGATCTCGGCGAGGGCGGCATCGATCCGGGCCAGGAGCGGTGGGTTCATGCCGGGCTCCGTGCCTTGATGCGATAGATCGTGACGGCGGTGTCGCCGATGAGTCGTCGCTGGCCACCACCGGGCAGGCGGTGCCCGCGGGCATGCTCCACCGCGAGAATCGCGGCGAACCGTTGCCGGTGCCAATCTTCGAGCACCCGGTCGAGCACGCGGGACTCGTAGGGCGGATCCGCAAAGGCCAGGTCATAGGCGCCGGCGGCGAGCCCGGCGGCAAATGGAACGGCGTCGCGCTTGAAGACCCGGGTCTTTTGCTTGACCCGCAGTGCGACAATGTTGGCCCGGAGCGCATGCAGGCTGGCGGGTCGGAACTCGACAAAATCGCACGAGGCCGCTCCGCGGGAGAGCGCTTCCAACCCCAGGGCGCCGGTGCCGGCGAACAGGTCCAGCACCCGGGCCCCGCGGAGATCCGGGGTCAGCGCCTCCAGCAGCGCCTCCCGTACCGGTTCGGCGGTGGGCCGCACCCTGGCATCCGCCGGGGAGGTCAGCTCCAGACCGGCGAACGCCCCTCCTACGATCCGCATATCGTCCGGGATCGCACCCCGTCAGGACTCCCTGGTATCGGTCGCTGATTTCCGGGCCTGGGAGAGATAGCCCGGCTCGAGGTCGAGCAGGTTGGCCATCTTGCGCACCAGGTAGGCCTCGTGTTCCGCGATGGTGCCATCCGCCAGGATCACGCCCCACATCACTTCGGCGAGTACCATTTTCTGGCCGAGGTCGTATTTGGCGTTGAGCTCACGGGTGAACTGAAAGTGGTCGATCGACTTGCGCCGTTCCCGGTCAGCCACGGCCATGACGTCGGTAATCACGGCGTCGCTCATGCCGAAGTGCCGGGCGAGGGCCTGGTGAATGTGGCTGCGCTCGACCTCTGAAAATTCGCCATCGGCATGCGCCAGCTCCAGCAGCAGGGCACAGGCGGCCACGCTGAGGCTGTCGTAGGCGGCGGTGGGGCCGGCGGATTCGGAAGGAGCGCGATGGGCGATGAACTGGCGGAGGGCGTCTAGCATGGAACCGTCACGTGCAGAGATGAGTCGAGCGCCTCAGGGCGAGAGTCGGTGAAAGTTGGGGGAGAGTCCCGGTAGAGGCAAGGCGATCGTTTACGCGGGGTCGGGGGCGTAGTTGCGGAACGGGCGTGTGTCGACCGGGTCCGCGTCGGCCGTGGGCCGGTAGCGATGCACCAGTTCCACCTCCTCGCCGATGCGCGTCACCCGACTTTCCAGCAGGACCGCACCGGGACTGGTCAGGATTCCAAGCTCGTTCAATCGCGCGGCTTCCGCACGGCACACATCGCCGGGCGTGGGAGTCGGGCGCGGGTACGGCTCCTCATGGTGGGCAATCAGTGCCCGCCAGTGTTCGTCACCGGCGCGCTCAACGGAAGCTCGAATATCCTCGCGCGTGAGTGGCATCCGTGGTTCAGCGCTCCGGGTCAGATATGGATGTCGACCTGTAGACCGTTGGTCTGGTGCGCCGGGCCCAGCTCGAGCAGATGGATCGCCCGCACCGGGACGTTCCTGCCGCTGGCATCGCGCAGGGCCAATTTCAGCGCCGACCGCGCCTTCTCGTATCGCTGGAGCGCCTCCTCGCGGGCCACGGCATCGGTGAGCCGCCTGGCGGAGACCAGCAGCTGGAAGATGGGCCGGACCAGGTCGTAGGCTTCACTCGGGACGAACGGGCCGCGTGCACGCCTGGCCTCCGCCGGGCTCACGTCGCCCCAGCCGAGGGAGACTTCACCCAATCGCACTTCCACGCGTCCGGAAACCGCGGTCAGTGGTACCCCGCCGGGCGCGTCACCGAGGTCTGGCCGGGAGGGCCGGGGAAGAGGAGCGGGGTCACAGGCTCAGCGCCGGCGGGCGCGGGGGTGGCATAGGGCACACGGAAGGAACCGCCCGTCACCTCCACGGTCGTTCCCACTCCACCCGCGGATCGAGCGGTGAATCCAAAGGTGCCCGCCACGATGCGGGTGAGCGTGTCGATCGCGGTAATCTGGATGAAGTCGTTGTCGTCTGCACCGCTGACGAAGACCTCTGCACCGGCATCGCCGGTGCGGCGGAGCAGGGCCCAGGGTGCGGTCTGCGCGCTGGACAGGGGATAGCGCCCGGGGCCGTGGAAGTCGGGAATGCTCATTCCCATCAGGTGCCGGGTGTGTCCATCCGTGGTGCGGATGGCGGCGACGATCGTCAGCGCGCCCGGTACGCTCACCGAGGCGGTGAACACCGCCGGACTGTCGGCCGGTGGCCAGGGCTGGTGATCCACCGCCGCGCGGAACATGGGCGGTCCCTCCGTGCCCGGCGACAGGGGAGACTCGCAGGCGAGCATGGTAGCGAGGAGCGGCAGCAGGGCGATGCGGAGGCGGGGACGCATGGGACCTCTCGACGAACAGGGCAACCGCGGGGACGCACCACAAGCTGCAACAGCCCGACAGCACCAGCAAGCCCCGTTTGGGCCGCTGCCCTGTTTCGCGATCAGGCCGTGGCGTGCGCCTGGTCGTCGAGCCAGTGAAGGATGGCATCGCCAGCTTCATTCAGGACGTCGGCATCGGTGCGTCCCGAGCGCTTCAGCACATGAAAGCTGTGATCCGCGCTCTCCAGCCAGTGCATGCGCCACCGGGGCCCGAGGTCGTGCAGGACGGGCGCCATCTCCTCCGGGCCGCAGAACGGGTCGCGCGTGCCACTCAGGCAGAGGACCGGCACCCCGATGGCGGGCAGGTGGCCGGTGCGCATCTGGTGCGGCTTCCCCGGGGGATGCAGCGGGTACGCGAGCAGGAGGAGTCCATCGCACGAGGCACCGTCCGCCACCAGCATCGAGGCGACCCGACCTCCCATGGAGCGACCCCCGAGCAGCAGGGTGTCGGGCGCGAGCGTCGCGCGGACCGACTCCGTGACCACGGAGTAGCAGGCCAGCAGCCGGGGCATCGGATCCGGCGCGCCCTTGCCGCGGGCCCGATACAGGAAATTGAATCGGACAACTCCGATCCCGCGGGTGGTGAGAGCATGGCTCATGGCCACGACGGATCGGTCGTCCATGCTGCCGCCGGCACCGTGGGCGCAGATGCACACGCGCCCCGAGGGTGTGGTGGGGGGATCCCAGGCCACCGTGGTGCTGGCATCGCCGACATTCACGGTCCAGCTGCGGGCGGGAGTCGTCATGGGTTGGTGGGCCATAGGGTGGATTGATGCACGCGCGTCAGAGCTCCCACATCGCCATCAGCAGTCCGTAGCCCCTGGCCCGGGCCCGGGTGCAGGTTTCCTCGAGGCAGGCCAGATACCCGAGCAACTCATCCGTGCCGGCGGAGAGCTGGTCGGGCGTCAGATCGGGCGAGAGCCCGTGCTCAGCGCTGAGGACCGCCCACCGCTTCCGCACATGGGCCTCGACGTCATGCCGATCGATCTGTTCAATGGCCTGCAGCAGCTGCTGGGTGGCCGCGGGGGTGAGCGCGTGGGCGCCGTGGTCGGCGGCGTTGGGATAGAGCCAGTCCGCGCCGGCCGGGGTGAGGGGGGACTCCGCCGGGGCGAAGGGGGACGCGGCGAGCAGCGCCGCCAGATCCCGCCACGATTCATGCAGCCAGGCGTCGGCGGGGCTGCGCGGGTGGCGGAGCCAGAGATGCAGGGTACGCGGCGCACCGGTAAAGGCTCGGAGGTCCGAGTCGGGCGCCAGGTACAATCGCATGCTGATGCCCATGGAATATCGCCGCGGGTGAAGGCCGGGACGGTCAGGCGATGTCGGGACCGCTGCCGCCAGTCGCCGGATCGATCACTCCAACATAGCGGAGATCGGGCCGATTCATGGCAGGCGCCGCGCGAGAATCACGTCGTCGTCGAGCCGATCGCCAAAGGCGAAGTGCGCCGTTCCCGTCACCTGCATGCCCATCCGTTGATAGAAGGCGATCGCCCCGGGCGCCCCGGTCCAGGCATCCACCCAGAGGACGTCGGCGCCGAGGTCACAGGCCGCAGCCGCGCAGGCGCGCATCATCGCGGCCCCGACCCCGCGACCGTGCCACCCCGCCTCCACGTAAAATCGCAGCACCTCGGCGGGTTGGTGCCCGGGCAAGTGTTCCGGAAACGGGGGGTCGGATCGACGCAGATGGGCGTAGCCGATCGCTGTCTTGGCCCCATCGCCTGCCAGAAAGATCCGGGTGCCGGGCCGGATGAGCGCCTGGTCGATCCCATCGGCGTCAAAGGCACGCTGCAGGTACGGCGTGAGGTGTGGCTCCGGGTGGGTGGTCCCATAGGCCTGGCGGAAGAGGCGCGCGCCAAGATCGGCCAGCAGGGCGCCATCGCCGGGGACGGCAGGGCGCAGGGTGAATGGGGCGGGGGCGGTCTGGACCGGCATGACGGGAAGGTGCGTATCGGCGTGGGTGCGGGCAAGGTCAGGGCCGGACGCACATCGGGGCCGGCGCGCGATTGGTGCGCACCGGCCCCGATGGTCCTGCGGCGGTCAGGTCAGCTGCTGGCCAGCGCCTTCACGGCGGCAGAGAGCTTCTTCACCTTGGCGCCATCGGACGCACCAGCGGCATCGCCGTCGAGCTGCGAGGCGAGCTGGGTGAGCGCCGTCTGACGGGCGGTCCCACTGGCCTTCTCGGCAGTAGCGAGGGCGGTCCGTGCCGCCGTCACCTTGCCGGCCGCGAGCCCATTCGACCGCGAGAGCTGGTCGAGGTAGGCCCGGGCCAGGGCGAAGCTGGGTGGCCACACATAATGCGGCTGTCCCTGGGTGTTGAGGTAATCCAGCTTCACCGTCTTGGCCGCGGCGATCTCGTTGGCCGAGACCAGGCCGCTCGGGGTCAGTTCCATGACGTCCAGGCCACGGCTGATTTCGGAGCTGACGATCACGCCGTTGTACCAGTAGACCGACCAGGTCCCGCCACTGCCCATCTGGGTCGAATCCACCGGACCGCGATCAAAGAAGGCGATCTCCTTCGGGTGCGACGCATCGGTCCAGTCGAATACCGAGACCCCGCCCTGATACCACGACTGCACCATGACGTCCCGGCCGGGGATCGGGATCAGGTTGCCGTTGTGGGCCACGCAGTTCTCGAACTCGGTCTGGGCCGCCGGCATCTTGTAGTAGCTCTGGAACGTCAATTCGCGATTTGCGAGCGTGAAGATTGCGTCCGCGCCCCACTGCATCGGGTCGGTGATCCGGCACTTCGGCCCGCCGCCGCCGCCCCATTCATCGGAGAACAGCACCTTGGTGCCGTCGTTGTTGAAGGTCGCCGAGTGCCAGTAGGAGAAGTTGGTATCGGAGACCGCGCCGATCCGCATCGGGTTGGTGGGCTGGCTGATATCGAGCAGCAGGCCATAGCCCTCGCAGGCGCCGCCGGCCAGGCCGATGGCCGGGTAGACGGTGATATCGTGGCACTGGGTCGGACCGGTCCGCGGACGACCACCGCCGGTCATCCGGGTGATCATCGCCGGGATCGCGGCCCGCAGCGCGGCGCTATCGGCGCCGGTCGGAGCGCCGGTCCCATTCCGCGCCTTCACCACACTATCCAGCATCGGGTCGATAAACCGCGACGGCAGCACGACTTCCTGGCCGCCGAAGCTCGCGGTGAACGCCCCGCGCGCCTTGGCCTCTTCGGCCCGCTTCCGGGCCCGCTCCACATCGGCCTGCGCCTCGGCGTGCGAGGTCACCGCCGCGAGTTCATTGAAGATGCGCGGGGAGCTGACGATCGCGGCCTGCTCCGGGTGCGCCAGCGGCACCTTGATGACTTCGATCCGGAACAGGGCGCTGTTGGCGTCCTTGTCCGGGGTTTCCCGGGAACAACCGGCCAGCTCGTTGGGGGAGCGGACGCCGGCCGAGCCGGAGATGTAGACGTAGACGTTGTCGGGATCCTTCGGATCCACCAGCAGGGTATGGGTGTGCGACCCGCGGCAGGTCTGCACGTTGGCGACGTTCTTCGGGTTGCTGATATCCGAAATGTCGAAGACCCGGAGGCCCCGCAGCCGGTCGGCGCTGACCGTGTCCTTGACGCCTTCGGCGCCGCAGTCGATGCGGCCGCTGGTGCCCTCACCGGAGACGAAGAGCAGGTTCTTGTAGGTCGAGACATCGCTCTGCGACGCCGGGCAGAAGTAGGACGTCTTGAGCGTCACCTGGGACGGGTTGGAGATATCCCAGACCTGATAGCCGTTGTAGTTGCCCTGGATCGCGTACGGTCCGGTGAAGGCCAGGTCCGAGTTGGTCGAGCCGGCGAACTTGCCCTGCGACGGATTCCGGGAGAGCACCCGCATGTTCCAGGTGGCTTCCTGCGCATCCATCAGGCCGGCCTTGAGGCCGACGCGCGGGTCGGGTGACGGGGCCTTGGTCGACATGCTGGCCGCGGGGGCGGGGCCGCCCGCCATGGAGCTGGAGGACTGACTGCACCCGGCGACAGCAAGGGCACCGAGCGCGAGGGTGAACGCCGAGCGCCGGGCGGCGGCACGGCGGATCCCCGCGTGGGTCTGATACTCAGGCGACATGACGAATTCCTCTGGAGGGCGAAAGGGCCGACGGACGATCAAGACGACAGGGCTATAACGATCAGCTGGGACCGAAAATGGTTAAGGTGGCGAGCATCCGCTGCATCCGGGCGATCTCGGTGGTCTGATCCACGTTGACGTCGGAGGCGAACTTGAACACCGTCTCGTCCTGGCCGGCGCCGTAGCTGCCGAACAGGTCCTTGACCATCGACACGGCGCCATTGTGGTGCTGAATCATGCCGGTGAGGAACAGCTTGTCGAACGCCTCGCCCCGGGACTGATCCAGGTCCTGCATCTGGGCCGAGGTGAGCATGCCCGGCATGAGCATCTCATGCTCCATCCCGTTCATGGTCATTTTCATCGGGCCAGCGGAGGGGTCGGGGACCGGCAGGCGTCGATTCCGGAGCCACCGCTGCATGATTACGATCTCGTCCTGCTGGGCGTTGATAATCCGGCTGGCGAGGGTCTGGACGTTCTCGCTGGCCCCGTGGGTTGCCGCCATCCGCGACATGACAATCGCCTGAGCGTGGTGCCCGATCATGCCGCTCATAAAGTGAATGTCCGCTTCGGTATACGGATGCCGGAGGCTGTCCGCCTGGGCCCGGGCGATGGCGCCGGCCAGGCCCTGCTGGTAGGCCGCAGGGGCGGGACCGGACTGAACGGCGGAGGTGTGCGATCCGCCACAGGCGGCGCTCAACGCGACGAGGGTCACGGAGCCGGTACGGGAGAGCGAACGGAAATTGATCATCGTCGAACGGGGGAGGTGGGACGAAGGTTCTGGCGTACGAACCTCAATAATATATACGACAGGGGACTGGCTGGGATGGGTGCGAGGTGGGGCGCCAGGCGGTATTGTCGCCCCGCGTGAACGAAACGCTTCCGTCAGACGTCTCCCCTATCGAGAGCGTGCAGGGTTATCCGGAGGAGGAGGCTTTATGGGGTCGATGATTCGTACCGGGGCTCGAGGCTGGGTCTGGGCCCTGGTGCTGGCGGGAACAGGAGCTTGTACGGCGGCGCCGGCAGTGCAACCGGCAAAGGTGACCCCGGTGAAAGCGGGGCAGCTGGAGGTGGTCAATCACTCCAGTCTCGATATGGACCTGTTCCTGATCCGGCACGGGGGACAGCGCTCGCGGTTGGGACTGGCGCCGGGCAGCGCCACGACCCGGTTTGCGCTCACCCCGGCTCAGGTGGCTGGCGCGGGACCGGTCGTCTTTCAGGCGGTGCCGACCCTCCGGGTGGGGCAGGCGGTCACCAGCGATCCGGTGGCGGCCAATCAGAAGGACGCATTCACACTGGATATCCCGCCCCAGTAACGCGGCGGCATCCGATCAGCGGCGGATCCGAATCGGTGGGGCCGGGGGACTCCCGGTCTCGCCGATCGCTTCCGCCGCGATGGTGACCGCCAGGTCGTGTGCCCCCGTGGCCCGCACCACTGTCCCTGAAATCTCCTTCAGGGTGTAGGTGAAGTGGTCCGCCTTGAGTCCCGAGCTGGCCGCGGCTACCGCGCCGGCGAGCGCCTCGACCACGCTACCACGGGATGACGTGCCGGTGAAGCTCATTCCGATCGTCATACCCCCTCCACGTAAGATGCCGGCACCGGGCCATTCCCCGGAGCGGCGAGAAGTGCCTCGGTGACGCGCCCATCCAACCTGGCTGCGGTGCCTCACGCAGTATGGTGATTCTTGTGTCAGGCAGGCGCGATGCCTGAAAGTCGCTCCCTCAGCGCCCGGGCGCCAGCCCCGGTGTCCCACCGTCCCCCTCTCCCGCCCGCAGGAGCACGAAGGCGCGCACGGGGAAACTCCCGAAGTGCCGGACTTTGGGAGGGACGGCGAAGAATCGGCCCCCGCGGGCCGGGACGGCCGACAGCTGACAGAGGTGCTCGGCGATGGGAATATTGTGCCCGAGCAGGATGGTGTGGACCGGCCGGTCGCCAGTGTCGGTGCTGTCGATGTTGAACGAGTCGATTCCCACCAGTGCTGCTCCGGCGTCGACCAGCTGCTGTGCGATCCGGGCGGAGAGGTAGGGGTGCCCTTCGAAATACTGATCGGTGCGCCAGTGCCGATCCCAGCCGGTGTGGAACAGCACCGCCCGGCCGCGCATCTCTTGGGCGGGGAACGGCAGCGTGTCCACCATGCGCGAGGGGCCGACGGGGACGGTGGCCACCAGGCAGTCGAGATTCGCGAGCGACGTGAGGGGCAGGTCGGCCAGGTCGATACCATCGGCGTAGCGATGGAAGGGACTGTCGACGTAGGTCCCGGTATTGCCGACCATTTCGATCTTGCCGATCTGAAATTCGGTGCCGGGGGTGTAGCGCGCGCGGGAATCCTCCCGGCTGAGAAAGTCACACATCAGCGGCGCGGGGAGCCCCTTGTAGGTGATCATGCCCTGCTCGATCGTGTGGCTGACATCGAGCAGGGTCGTGCTGGTCCCGCTGGTCACCGGGAGAAGCGCGCGGCCGAGCGGGCCTTGGCCTTCGCGGCTTCGACCTCTCGGTCGCGGGGCGGCGCATTCGATACGAGGGACCCCAGCAGTTCGGTGGCAGCGGCGCTCACCTGGTCGACGGCCCGCTGAAACGCCGCTTCATTCGCCTTGGAGGGCTTGGTGAAACCACTGAGCTTCCGCACGAACTGGAGAGCGGAGGCGTGCACTTCGTCGTCCGTGGCTGGGGGCGCGAAGTTATGGAGTGTCTTGATGTTGCGGCACATAGGCGTCCTTCGGGTCGAGGGCCCGTGGCACGAGCGTGTAGCGTGAAGTGCTGGCAATGTGACGACATCGGTTCCGGCGCGGCAAGGTGGTCCTCAGCGGGTTCCCGCCTGAACGAACTGGTCCAGCAGCTGTCCCAGGGCCTCGGACAGCGGCGCGACGAGGAGGATGCTGAGCAGTCCAACTACGAGTCCGGTCAGCGCGAGGCCGCGACGGGTGGCGGTGCGCTGGGCCGGGACGGCATAGGGGAGGACGGTCAGCGCCAGTGGTAGCGCGGTGACGATGGCCAGGGTGAGCAGCTGCGCGGCCCAGAGATGCCTGCTCTGCGGGAGGAGTCGCCCGATGTGAAGCACGAAGTAGTGCACCACCACCGCGGCGGCCCACACAGAGAGAAACAGCCAGGGGAGGTATCGCTTCCGGTGGGTGCCCCAGGCGTAGAAGGCGAGGGCGGCCAGCAGCAGGACGGCGGGCGCGAACACCGCCCCACCGACGAGGTGCCGCTCCAGCCACGACACGCCCGGCACCTATTGCCAGCGGGCGGCGAAGCGGGTGAACCCGCAGGAGTGCGTCTCGTGGCTGCCGACCACCGAGACCGGCGGCCGGCTCCTGTCGACCAGGGCGGTGTCGGCGGCGGTCTCCGCCGCGGCATATCGGGCGGCACAGACCCGCGAAGCCTGGGGGGTATAGGCCTGCATGGCCGTCCAGGCGACCGCCAGCAGCAGACCGATCGTGGTAGCCACCAGCAGCTGACGGGTGACCGCGGGTTCAGTCGAGCGAACGGTGAGTGCATGGCTCTGTCCGGGAAGCGTGTGGACGACACCAGACTGCTGCCGGAATCATAGCGGAGCGTCCGCCTCCGGTCAGCCAGCCCGCGTCAGGAGACCTCGCCGGCTCGGCGGGCCGCCTCATAGACCAGTGAGGCAGCGACCAGATCCTCGACCGCGACCCCGACCGATTTGAAGACGGTGATCCGCGACCGGTCCCATGGCGCGGAATTCCCCCGCGCGAGGGCGACGCCGAGTTCCTCCACCGATTGGCCGGCGGCGATGATGTCACCGGACTCGACGCGGGCCGCCGGCAGCGAGTCGACATAGACCGTGGCCTGGCGCAGCAGGTCGTCATAGAGCTCGCGCCACTCTGGTCGGGTGGCACCGACGGCATTCACATGGGTGCCAGGTGCGAGCCACGCGCCCTGAAGCACGGGACTCCGTGCGCTGGTCGCGACTACGATGATATCCGCGCCTCGTACCGCCTCCTCCGCCGTCCCACAGGCGATCACCCCGTGCCGCTCGGCGAATGCAGCGGCATGGCGGGGACTCCAGACCCGGATGTCCTGCAGGGGACGGATGGTACGCAGCGCCTCGAGGTGACTCGACGCCTGCACGCCGGAGCCGAGCAGGGCCAGGGACGACGCATCGGGGCGCGCGAGCAGCTGGGTGGCAACCGCCGAGGCCGCCGCGGTCCGCATTTCGGTGATGAGGCGTCCGTCCAGCACCGCGATCGGCTCGCCGGTTTCCGGCCGGAAGAGGAGAATGAGGGCGTGATGGGTCGGTACACCCTCATTGTTCGGGAAGAAGGTGACCAGCTTCGCCCCGAGGGCGCCAGCATACGCCGGCATCGATCCCATGAATCCGCCGTGCGGCTCCACCGGCACGACCGTACGCACCGGCTGCACCACCCTACCGGCGCTCAGGTCGACCAGCGCCTGCGCGATGGCCGGAATCAGCTTTTCGTAGGTGAGATGGCGGCGCACCGCCGCTTCGTCGAGAACGAGCATGGGGACCGTCAGGGTCGATTGATCAGCCAGAGCCCGAGCATGCAGCACCCCAGGCCCACCGACCGGCTGACGGACCATGCTTCGCGGAAGGCCACCACACCCAGGCCCAGGAAGACGACCGCGACGCAGAGGTTGGCCACCAGTGAGGCAGAACTCAGGGGCCATCCCGCCCGGTACGCGAGGAGGAAGCCCAGCTCGATGGCGACGATCCCCGTTCCCACCAGGAGCGTCGTGTAGTTGAGTGATCGCAGGGCCGGCAGGATCGGTGTGTGCGGCGCCAGGAATGGCAGGAGTAACAGCGACGCCACCATCGCCACGCCATAGGCCGCCAGGGTGGCGATCACCGGATTGGCGTCCCGCGGGATGGCCCGCTGGCCAAGGTGGTAGACGATGTTGCCCATGACGACGAGCAGAATGGTGAGTCGAGCCATAGAGCGAGGACGGGAGAGAGAAAGTGTGGGAAACGATCCCACGGGGCCAGCTAGAGCCGCCGACCGGCCGAAACAGACACGGGGGAACCGGGCGCGACAAGGACGGAGTCCGGGGTCTGCTCAAGGATCGCGCCGAAGTCCGGCCCATAGAGCGTGCCCATCGGACCATCCAGCGCCCAGTCGGTGGGATGCCAGACCGGCCAGCGCGGGTGCTCCACCTGATACTCCAGTGTGCCATGGTCCCGCTGGGCGGTATAGCCCCAGTAGTGCTCAGTGATGAATTCGGCCTGGGAGCCTGAGGCCGTGGGCTGTGGCTCACCGGTGAGGGTGGCGCGCATGCCAAACGGCTGATTGGCAAATGACCAGTAGTAGGCGACCAGCCCCGACCGGGCGCTTTCGACATCGACCGCGTTACTCATCGGCACCGCGAGATATGGCTCATTGTAGAATCGGCGCGCCACCGCAGCGATGGCCCGCCGGGGCACCAGTTCGCGCAGGAAGACGACGGCGCGCCGCAGCTCACCCTCCGGCGTCCGGCGCTGGACGTAAAAGCGGAGATTCACTTCCTCGAAGGTCCGATGGCACGGGACGGCGAGTCCGCGAAGGCGGGTGTCGCGGAACATGAAACCCACCAGGCTGATGTAGGCCTGGCCCTCCCACAGGTCCAGCTCCGTGCCTCGGGGCAGATGCGGGGTGAGGAGCTCGGCGGGGCAGGGATAATTGAGGAACAGCAGGTGTTCCCACCGTGCCGTGAGAAAGGGTCGAGGCATGGGGCCGGCCGCTCAGGCCGTGGTGGTCCGATACCCCTTCCAGGCGGCGCGCCCGAGGGCGACGAACACCACCAGGACCAGCAGCTGGGTGAGCCCGAACGGCGGCTCCTTCTGGGTCGGCGCCAGGGCGATCAGGCCGGGGACTTTGGCAAAGAGCTGGGCGACCAGGACGAAGACGTTGAAGTAGAGCGCGACCACCGTGGTCACGATGAAGACCCCGCGCCACCCGCTGGCGAGATGCTTCCAGTACCGCGCCGCGATCGCCACGGGAAGAATCACGAGTGACAGTCCACCCAGGATGTGCGACGGCATGAGGACCCGGAACGGGAACAGAAACCCGGTCACATTCGTGAGCACGGTGGTGACGAGGTAGATCACATTCCACCCGTCAAATCGCTTCCCGGCCATGAGGCCGCCGACCACGACAAGGCCCGCGACAATACCCACGAGACTCAACAGCACGTGAATAAGCGTGAAGGTCGGCAGGGAGAAGATCACAAGGTGCCTCGGGAATGGAGAAGGGTCGGGTGCTCGGTAAGCAGTCAATACTGCGGAGTGAAGTGCACCGCGGCAAGGCGGTTGGCCCGGTGTCAGGGGCGCCTGTCATGCCGCCTCGTGTGCTGGCGGTGTCATTTGGGGGTGATAACGTCGATCGCCGCTTGACCGTAGCTAGCGAGCGGGGCGCCACCGCCCCAGGCCGGACGCAAGCGCCTCGGCAAACCCGGGGCGTTCTCGTACCACTGGCAGGGGCTCCGGGTGCGGAGGTTCGAGCGGGTACTCGCTGAGGGGAAGGGAATACCACCGGGTGTCGAGCCACCGGCCGAGTTTGTAGGCCACGCGCGGGTAGGTGCCGATGAGTGCGAAGCCCAGCGATGCATGCAGCGCCGTACTCGCGGGATTGGGCGCCGTGATCCCCGCGAAGACGGTGTGGTAACCCTGCAGGCGCAGGATATTGAACAGGCTGGTGTACAACGCCCGACCGAGACCCTGATGGTGCGCTTCCGGGGCGATGTAAATCGAGACTTCCGCCGACCAGGCGTAGGCAGCACGCAGCCGATGAGGGCTGGCGTAGGCATATCCCAGGACCAGATCGGTCTCCGCCACGAGCCAGGGAAGGCGGGGGAGGGTGTCGCTGATCCGTCGGGTCATCTCGGCGCCGTCGGGCGCCACGAATTCGACCGAGATCGTGCTGTTGACCACCGCCGGTGCGTAGATGGCGGCGAGCCGGGGCCCATCGCCGGGCTCCGCCAGACGAATCCGCATCAGCGGTCGGTGGCGGGAGGATCCTGCATCGGCGTCTCCGATCCGAGATTTTCCTGGATAAACCGGGGACTCAGGTGCACATCGACCTGGACCAGCGGGGTATCGCCGGTATTCGTGAAGCTATGGATCTCACCGGCCTTGATGACCAGGATGTCGCCGGCCCCTGCCTCGAAGGTTTCGCCGTTCACCACCCATTCTCCCCGGCCCTCCCGCACGAACTGGATCTCGTCATAGGGATGCCGGTGCGGCCCGGGCCCCCGGCCGGGAAGTGCGTGGAGCAGGAAGACGGAGACCTGAACGTCTCCCTGATCGGCCCCGACGAAATGGTGCGAGCTGCCCACGAAGGGCAGATCCTGCTGGCGGACACGATGCATCGCGGGGTACCTCACGGTGGATGAACGGGCGATGGAGGCTTAGCGGCCTCACTCCGGGTGGGGTGGGTGCTTCAGCCGATAACTGAGGTACCAGACGACCGCGACATTGAGGATCACCAGCAGGAGCTTGGCCACGCTCGGTCGCCGGAGGATTTCCCAGAGCTCGAAGGGGACCAGGGAACCGGTCGCAATGACGGTCAGCCATTCGGCCCAGCGCCGGCCGAGCCACAGGCCGGCACCTTCAACGGCGAAGAGCAACGCATATCCGAAGGCGGCTGCCACGAACAACCGGGCATGTCCGCGTGGCAGGTTGAGCAGTGCGCTCAGGGTGCGGGCGGTCAGGCGCTCCTGCGCCTCGTACGGCAACTGCCCGATCCAGGCCCGAAGGTTGGCGGTCACGCTGGGCCGAAGGAGGTGCAGCGCGGTCAGCGCCCCGCTGGTGATCAGGAGCGACTGGAGCCACTTGAACAGACTGATGATTCGCAGCGAGCGGGCCGGGGTCCCCCGGGAGCGGGGGCGGTGTTCGACGGTCGCGGGTGGCGCGGCAGGGGGTGACGTCACGGGGAGTGCAATTCAGGCGAAAGCGAGTCGAGTCCATCAGCAGGACAGGTGAGTATCACCCACAGCGGCGGGGCGATGCCCCCGCGTCCTGCTAAAGGTAATAGTCGAAATCGTGCTCGCTGCGCACCTGGTGCCGAACCCTGAACAGGTGGGCCGGGATGCTCTCCGGGTCCAGTTCGATATAGTTGGCCGATCCCTGCCACAGGTAGCGGCTCCCGGTGAGGAGGTCGTGGACCTGGAAGGCCTGGTCGGTGGCCAGCCCCATCTGGGCCAGATCGAGATGGACCCACCCCGACTGCTTGTGCTGGAGGTCGAGGTTGACGACGACGAGGACGGTATTGTCGTGGTCCGCGGTGGTCTTGCTGTAACAGAGGAGAAGCGGGTTGTCGACCGGGTGGAACCGCAGGCCGGTGTCCAGCTGCAGCGCGGCGTTATCCCGCCGGGCGCGATTGAGCCGGGTGATGAGCGGGCGCGAGGGTGTGGGGCGCGTCGAGGTCCCAGTGCCGGAGCTGGTATTTCTCCGAGTCGAGGTATTCCTCGCTGCCGGGCGAACGGGGCAGGTGCTCGCCGAGTTCGAAGGCGGGGCCGTAGATCCCGAAACTCGCCCCCAGGGTCGCCGCCAGGACGATCCGGGTCTGGAAGGCCACCCGTCCGCCGATCTGCAGGTACTCGGTCAGGATGTCCGGTGTATTCGGCCAGAGATTGGGTCGGAAGAATTCCCGCACCGGCGTCCCGGTCAGCTCGGTGAAGTAGTCGACCAGCTCCGTCCGGGTATTGCGCCACGCGAAATAGGTATAGGACTGGGAGAACCCGAGCTTGGCCAGCCGGTACATCACCTTGGGTCGGGTGAAGGCTTCGGCGAGGAAGATGGTATCGGGGTAGACCGCCTGGACCTCGGGGATCATCCATTCCCAGAAGGGAAAGGCCTTGGTGTGCGGGTTGTCGACCCGGAAGATCCGCACCCCGCGCTTCGCCCAGAAGAGGACCACATCCCTGAGTCCATCCCAGAGCGCGGCCCAATCGGCGCTCTCGAAGTCGATCGGGTAGATGTCCTGGTACTTCTTGGGCGGATTCTCGGCATACTGAATGGACCCGTCCGGCCGGTGACGGAACCAGGCGGGATGTTCCGTCACCCACGGATGGTCGGGCGAGCACTGATAGGCGAGATCGAGGGCGAGCTCCATGCCGTGGGTGGCGGCGGCCGCCAGCAGCCGGTCGAATCCGTCGAGGGTACCGAGGGCCGGATGAATCGCGGTATGGCCCCCCTCCGCCGCCCCGATGGCCCAGGGGCTTCCGACATCGGTGGGCTCGGCCGTCAGGCTGTTGTTGGGACCCTTGCGAAAGGCGCGTCCGATCGGGTGAATCGGCGGAAGATACAGGACATCAAACCCCATCTCCGCGATGGACGGCAGGCGCCGCTCCACATCGGCGAAGGTCCCGTGCACCGCCTGGCTCGCGCCGCACGAACGGGGAAACAGCTCATACCAGGTGCTGTAGCGGGCCCGCACCCGCTCGGCCCGCACCGTCAGCTCCTTCTGGTAGAGGGTGGCCAGCTCTCGATCGGGCCAGCGACCCGCGACGCTTTCGAGTTCGGGCTCCAGCGCGAGCGCCACCCGGGGCGGCAGCGGCCCCGGCCCCCGGAGCGCCCTGGCCCAGCCGCGGAGACGGGCCGCGTCCGCCTTGCCCGCCCGGCCCGCGGCCGCTTCGAGGAGCCTCGCCCCCCGCTCCAGTTCCGGTTCCAGGTCCTGGTCGGGGGCCACCGCGCGCCGGCCCATCTCCCGGACCCAGGTCAGGAAATGGTCGGTCCATCCTTCGACCGTGAAGGTGTAGATCCCGAGCGTGTCGACCGGGAAGGTGGCCCGCCAGCGATCATTGCCGAGCGGCGCCATCGGGACTTCGGTCCAGCTCGCATCCGGTCCGCGATAGCGCAGGACGCAGGCGACGGCGTCGTGCCCGTCCCCGAACACATCCGCCTCGACCTGCACGACGTCTCCCACCACCCGCTTGACCGGGTAGCGCCCGTCGTCGATCGCCGGCTGCACATCCTCGATGACGACGCGGCGGCGTCCGTCTGGTCGGGCCATGGTCTTGCTCCGGCTCAGAGGTGTTCGATGGGCGGCTCGGACGGCTCCGCCTCCCGATCGGCCTGCCGCTCCCACGAGCGGCTCACGAGATCCTTCGATCCCAGCCCGACGGCGAGGGCGAGCGCCAGCACGATTCCGCCGAACACCGCCCCAAAGGCCAGGTCGAGAATGGCGCCGCCGATGCTCAGGTGGTCCAGCGCCATCGCGATCGTCAGCAGGAGCACCAGCCATTTTACCCCCAGGCTGATGAGCCGGGCCGACTGGAGCTGCATGTTGACGGCGCTGATCAGTACGCCACGGGACAGGAACCGGGCCAGCACGGTGCCGGCGATGATCAGGATGACCGCGATGAAGACGTTGGGCAGGTAGGTCCCGAGCCGGCCCAGCAGGGTGGTCATCAGGGTGGCATCAAAGGCGGCCAGCCCCACCATGGCACCCAGCAGCACGAACATCCAGTGGACCAGGCGCCCCACCAGCAGGGTGGGACTATTCCGGGGCGACCAGTCCGCGAGCGCCGAGGCGCCCCACCGTTCCAGCCGCTGGTCGAACTTGAACACACTGAGTATCCGCACCACGATCCACCGGGCGAGAGCGCCCAGCAGGACCGCGAGCAGCACCGACACCAGCAGTGCCAGCAGTCCCGGGACCAGGCTGGCGAGACTGCTCAAGACCCGGCTCAGCGAGTCGCGCAGGGCATAGTTGATCTGGTTCCACATACAGTCTCCTCCTCCGGCAGCTGCTCCGGTCAGGGATTGAAGCGATCGGGCCACCGCCACCGGGTGATCAGATAGGGCTTTTCCGCCTCGAAGCGCAGGCACAACTGTTCCAGCCGTTCTTCCAGCCGGGCGGGCTCGGCGTCGCCCATTTCGGTGTTCAGGGATCCCAGCCATCCGAGGTAGAGCGGGGCGAGCGCGCCCATGAGATGCTCGCGGTTCATTACCCGCGTATGGTAGGCCAGGGAGCAGTCATACACGATCCGGGCCCAGAGGGCGTCCGGCATGGCGAACTGCGGTTCCGCCAATCCGGCCAGCCGCTTGAGGTCCACCAGCGTGGCCGGCGAGTGCATCAGGCCCCACACGTCCCGCAGGTTCCGCTGGCCGAGCCGGAAGCCTTCAATCAGGCGTCGGGGATCGATCGCCGTCGGCTCGATGAGCGCGGCATCGAGGCTGCCACTGAGTTCGACCGGCACGGAGCCCCGCACCTTCTGCCACATCGGGATGGTGCGCTCCATCTCACCGAAGAGCTGCGACAGGACCTCGAGGAGCAGCGCCGGCAGGCCGGTGGCATTGTCGCTGGCGGCGATGGTGCGTGGCCCCAGCACCGCCTGACAGATCCGCAGACCGGCGCCGACGGCGTCGGTCTGCAGCTGCAGTTCCAGTGACTGGGGGCCAGGCGGGGGACGGGACGGATCGCGCTGCAGGTATTTGGAGATCAATCGAGCGGAGCAGGCGAACTCGGTACCGAGGGGATAGCGGACCCGCCTGCCGTACAGAGCCCGGACAAGCGGGTAGGCGATTCCCGTGATGATTGCGCCACTATAAGGATGGCGCAGGTAGTAGGGCATCACCAGGTCGTCTTCCTGTTCGTCGACCGGCGCCAGCAAACGACCGATCCAGTCCGGGGTCAGACTGGCCACTTCCGATCCGATCACCGCGCACCCGCGCGCTCCCAGCCGGTGACTCGCCTCCAACACCACCCGCAGGGCGGCGGTCCGGGTGGCGCCACCCGGCGCCGCAGGCCGCATGGCCAGGTCCAGCACGGGGATGGTGCCCGTCCGTCCGCCGGCATCGGGGGCGGCACCCGCATGCACATGCAGCACGGCCACGCTGCGTCCGGGGAACCGCTGGGCCAGGCCGGCCTGGGCCGTGGCAATCGCATCGCGGGTGTCCTCCAGCCGATCCACGGCGGTGACTCCGACCGTCAGGTCCACGTGTCCCAGCGCCTTGAGGGCGGCGTCAACTTCCGGGGTGAGCGTGAACTTCTCCGCCATCCAGGACTCCGGGTTCGTTGGAAGTGGGACGTCTCGGCGACGCGCTCGCGTCACCCATCCCTTCACATCTTACACGTGTGTCGCTTCACATCCTACCCTGTTACGCGGGAGAATGCCGGGATAGTTTGCGTCGGACGCCGCGGGTATGCGTCCATGCTATCGCACTCTTCGCCCGCTGGCCGGGCTGCGTTCACCTTGAGGCACCGATGCGGATTCACCGCGGTCGACCGTACCCGCTGGGCGCCACCTGGGATGGCCTTGGGATCAATTTCGCCATCTTCTCCGAACATGCCACCCGGGTTGAGCTGTGTCTCTTCGCCAGTGCGGAGGCCACGGCACCCTCCCACACCCTGGAGCTGCCGGAACAGACCGACCAGATCTGGCACGGGTATCTGCGTGGGGTCACGCCGGGCCAACTGTACGGCTACCGGGTGCATGGCCCGAGCGAACCCGCCGCGGGCCAGCGCTTCAATCCGGCGAAGATCGTGCTCGACCCCTATGCCAAGGCGATTGGTCGGACGGTCGCGTGGGACGACTCGATGTACGGCTATCGCATCGGCGACCCCGCGATGGATCTCTCGGTCGACCCCCGCGATAACGCCGCCAGCTGCTGCCTCGGCGCCGTGATCGACCCCGCCTTCACCTGGGGGGACGATCGGCCACCGGGGACGCCGTGGCACAACACCATTCTGTACGAGATGCACGTCCGCGGATTCACCCAGCAGCATCCGGCAGTACCACCGGAGCTGCGCGGGACGTATGCCGGCCTCGCCACCGAGCCGGTACTGCGCTACCTCAAGGATCTCGGCGTCACGGCGGTGGAGCTGATGCCGGTCCATCATCACGCCTTTGACCGCCACCTGCTCGAGCGCGGCCTCTCCAACTATTGGGGCTACAACACCATCGCGTTCTTCGCGCCCGACCTGCGCTATGCGGCCAACAGCACGCCGGCCGGCTCGGTGACGGAGTTCAAGTCCATGGTGCGCGGCCTGCACGCCGCCGGGCTCGAGGTGATTCTCGATGTGGTCTACAATCACACCGCCGAAGGCAGCGAACTGGGTCCGACACTGTCGCTGCGGGGTATCGATAACGCCGCGTACTACCGCCTCGCCCCCGAGAACCCCCGATATTATGTCGACTACACCGGATGCGGCAACACCCTCAATATGCTCCATCCGCGGGTGCTGCAGATCATCATGGACAGCCTGCGCTACTGGGTGCTCGAGATGCGGGTCGACGGATTCCGCTTCGACCTGGCCAGCGCCCTGGCGCGCGAGCTGCACGCCGTCGATCGCCTGAGCGCCTTTTTCGATGTCATTCACCAGGACCCGGTGCTGTCCCAGGTCAAGCTGATCGCCGAGCCCTGGGACCTCGGGGAAGGCGGGTACCAGGTCGGCAATTTCCCGGTGGGGTGGACCGAATGGAACGGCCGCTTCCGCGACTCGGTCCGGCGATTCTGGAAAGGGGACGGCGGGATGGTCTCGGAGCTCGCGACCCGCTTTGCCGGCAGCAGTGATCTCTACGAGTGGAGTGGGCGGCGCCCGTATGCCAGTATCAATCTGGTCACGGCGCATGACGGGTTCACCATGCACGATCTCGTCAGCTACAATCACAAGCACAACGAGGCCAACGGCGAGGGCAATACCGACGGCGAAAGCCACAACCTGAGCTGGAACTGCGGCGTCGAGGGGCCCACCGATGATCCGGAGATTGTCGCGCTGCGTGACCAGCAGGTCCGCAATTTTCTGGCAACACTGTTACTGTCCCAAGGTGTGCCGATGCTCGCCGGTGGGGATGAGATCGGCCGCACGCAACAGGGCAACAACAACGCCTACTGCCAGGACAACGCGATCAGCTGGGTCGACTGGGCCCGCGCCAATGAGTTCCACGACCGGCTCGCCTTCACCCGGTATCTGATCAGCCTCCGGCGGGACCACCCGGTGCTGCGGCGCCGGCGCTTCTTCCAGGGTCGGCCCATCCGGGGACGCGAGGTCAAGGATATCGCCTGGTTCCGGCCTGGTGGCCGTGAGATGACGGACCAGGACTGGACGGCGACCCATGGGCGCACCTTCGGTGTGAGGCTGGCGGGCGCGGCGAGCGACGAGTTCGACGACGACGGTCGCACCGTGACGGCCGATACGCTGTTCCTGGCTTTCAACGCCCATCACGAACGGGTGCGGTTTGTCCTGCCGCCGGCCGACGGCGCCACCCGGTGGGTGCGGATTCTCGATACCGCCCAGCGGCAATGGGGGGCATCCCCCCAGCTGCCAGGGCAGAGCTACCGCGTGGCCGGTCGGTCGGTCGCCGCGTTTCGGCTGCCGACGTTACCCGGGACAGGGGAGGAATGATGACCATCGCATTACGGCCCGAGGAGCTCGCCGAGGTGAGCCACCCCTCGGCCTGTCGGGCCTATCGTATTCTCGGTGCGCATCCGGTCTCCGGCCCCCAGGGCCCCGGGGTCCGCTTCGCAGTGGTCGCACCCAATGCCAGCCGGGTGTCGGTCATCGGGGAATTCAATGGCTGGGATCCCGCGCGCCACCCGATGTCGCCCACTGACTATGGCATCTGGCAATGCTTCATCCCCGGTGTCCAGCCCGGCGCCCGCTACAAGTTCCGGGTCGTGTCGCGCGACGGAAGCTTTTCAGCCGACAAGGCCGATCCCTACGCCTTTGCCACCGAGGTGCCACCGCTGACGGCATCACGGGTGCTCGCACCGCCCACCTACCAGTGGCAGGACCAGGCGTGGATCGCGGCGCGCCAGGCCGGTCAGATCCATCAGGCGCCGCTTTCCATTTATGAGGTTCACCTCGGCTCGTGGCGCCGGGTGCCGGAGGCGGGCAACCGATCGCTCACCTATCGCGAGGCGGCCGTCCAGTTGGTGGATTACGTGGCAGAGCAGGGCTTCACCCACGTCGAACTGCTGCCGCTGGCGGAGCATCCGTTCTACGGCTCGTGGGGCTATCAGGTCACCGGCTATTTTGCCCCCACGTCGCGCTACGGAGATCCGGAAGACCTGATGTATCTGGTGGATGCCTGCCACCAGCGCGGGATCGGGGTGATTCTCGACTGGGTTCCCGCCCACTTCCCGCGCGACGAACTCGGCCTGGCCTACTTCGACGGTACCCACCTCTACGAGCACGCCGATCCGCGGCAGGGCCTCCACCCCGACTGGGATACCTTCGTCTTCAACTTCGGCCGGATGGAGGTACGCAGTTTCCTGCTGAGCAACGCCATGTTCTGGCTGGACCGGTATCATATCGATGCCCTCCGGGTCGATGCCGTGGCCTCGATGCTGTATCTCGACTACGGCCGCAAGGAAGGGGAGTGGATTCCCAACCGTTTCGGTGGCCGGGAGAATCTCGAGGCGGTCGACTTCCTCCGAGTGCTCAACGAACAGTTGCATCAGGAGTACCCCGGTGCCACCGTCATCGCCGAGGAATCCACCAGCTGGCCCATGGTCTCGCGACCTACCTACCTGGGTGGCCTCGGTTTCGGCTTCAAGTGGAACATGGGCTGGATGCACGACATGCTGGACTACATGGCGAAGGATCCGGTCTATCGCGTACACCATCAGGCGCTGATCACCTTCTCGCTGCTGTATGCGTTCAGTGAGAATTTTGTGCTGCCGTTTTCGCACGACGAAGTGGTGCACGGCAAGGGATCGATGCTCGGCCGGATGCCGGGCGACCGGTGGCAGCAGTTTGCCAACCTGCGTGCCCTCTATGGGTTCATGTTCGGCCATCCGGGCAAGAAGCTGCTCTTCATGGGCGGGGAGTTCGGCCAGGTGCGGGAATGGAACCATGAGTCCAGTCTCGACTGGCACCTGCTCGAGCGAGCCGGAGCACAAGGGCCTGCAGCGCTGGGTCCGTGATCTCAACACCTGCTACCGGGCGGAACCCGCGATGCACCAGGTGGATTTCGAGGCGGCAGGATTCGAGTGGGTCGACTGCAACGATAACCTGCGTAGCGTGGTCAGTTTCCTGCGCCGCGCCCGTGATCCGGAGGACGTTATCCTGTTCGTCTGCAATTTCACCCCGGTGTTGCGCACCGACTATCGGGTCGGGGTGCCCGGCGGCGGGTACTGGACCGAGATTCTCAACAGCGATGCTCCCCTCTACGGGGGCAGTGGACAGGGCAACCTCGGCGGGGTCGAGGCGGCCCCAGCGCAGGTGCATGGACGTCCATGGTCGCTCACACTGACGCTGCCGCCGCTCGCGGTCGTGGCCTTCCGGGCGCCCCGGGGAGGGACCGCGTGACCGCACCAGCGCCGATCGGCGCCACCTGGCTGGGAGCTGACGGGACCCGGTTCCGGGTCTGGGCACCCGGCTCTACCCAGGTCGAGGTGGTGCTCGACCCGCACATTCGCGGGATCCGGACCACGATGGTCGCCGTGGGCGACGGCTGGTTCGAGCTGCTGCACCCCTCGGCCCCGCCCGGGACGCGGTACAGCTTCTACCTCGATGGTCGCGGGCCCTTTCCCGATCCGGCATCGCGCTGCCAGATCCGCGGAGTGCACGGGCCGTCGGAAGTCATCGATCCCGCCTTTCGCTGGACCGACAGCGCCTGGAGTGGTGTCCCGCTCGATCGCCTCGTCCTGTACGAGCTGCACATCGGGAGCTTCACGCCGGAGGGGACGTTCCGCGCGGCGATTGAGCGGCTGCCCGACCTGGTCGCCCTGGGCGTCACGGCGATTGAGCTGATGCCGGTGGGGGATTTTCCGGGCGAGCGCAACTGGGGCTACGATGGCGTGGCGCTCAACGCGCCGGCCCGTGCGTACGGCCGCCCCGAGGATCTGCGGGCCCTGGTGGATGCCGCACACGGGCTCGGTCTCGCGGTGCACCTCGATGTGGTCTACAACCATTTTGGCCCCGATGGCGCGTATCAGGGCGCCTTTGCGTCGGCCTACTTCTCCACCACGCACCGCACGCCGTGGGGCGCCGCGCTCAACTTCGACGGTCCCGACAGCGGGCCGGTCCGGGCACTGGTGATTCAGAGCGCACTCACCTGGGTTCGCGAGTATCACCTCGATGGGCTCCGTCTCGACGCGACCCACGCAATCATCGACGATAGCCCGGTCCATATCCTGACGGAGATCGCCGAGGCGGTGCATCGCCTCGCTGCGGCCGAGGATCGGACGGTCCTTGTCATTGCGGAGGATGGCCGGAACCTGTCGGCGCTGGTCCGACCGGTGAGTGCGGGAGGGATGGGGCTCGATGGTGTCTGGTCCGATGATTTTCACCACCAGATGCGGCGGGCGCTGGCCGGAGATCGGGACGGCTACTTCCAGGACTATTCCGGGTCAACCGCCGACCTCGCCGAGACCATCCGGCAAGGGTGGTATTACCACGGACAGCAGTCTGGGTACGCCGGTGCACCGCGCGGGAGTGATCCTGCCGGGGTTCCGCTGTCACGGTTTGTCTGTTGCCTGCAGAATCACGATCAGATCGGCAACCGCGCCCTCGGGGAACGGTTGCACCACCAGATCACCGCGGCAGCGTACCGTGCCGCATCCGCCCTGTTGCTCTGCCTCCCGGAGACGCCCCTGCTGTTCATGGGTCAGGAATGGGCGGCCTCCACTCCGTGGCTCTATTTCACCGACCATCACGCCGACCTGGGTGAGATGGTCCGGCGGGGACGGCGGCAGGAGTTCGCGCGCTTCGCGGCCTTCAGTGATCCCGCCGCGCGGGAGCGGATTCCCGATCCCCAGGCGCCGACAACCTTCACTTCCAGTCGGCTCCCATGGGGCGAGCGGGACCAGGCTCCGCACCGGCAGGTCCTCGCCCTGTATCAGCGCCTGCTCGAACTCCGGCGGCAGCACCCCGCCCTCCGGGGACCGGGGACTGGCCTCGCCGTCGCCGCCTTCTCCGACGACGTCCTCCTGCTGCGGCGCGAGGCAGGACCGGTGGCCTTGCTGGCTGTCGTCCGTCTACGTGGATCGGGACCGGTGGCCTTGCGCGGCCACGACCTGGCGCGACATCCCGCCGGCGCCCAGTGGCGCCTCCTGCTGTCCACCGCGGATGCCGCGTACGCCGATGCCGGGGTCCATCACCACCGTGGACCCCGCCGGACCGATGGTCGCGTTTGGCGAACCGGGTGCCGTGCTCTTCAGCCTTGATGGCGGACTGGGCTGACGATGGCGACCGCTCCGCCGGCGCGCCGCCCGCTCAGCAGTTACCGCATCCAGCTCAACCGGGATTTTGATTTCCCCCAGGCGGCCCGCCTGGTCCCCTACCTCGCCGAGCTCGGCATCACCGAGCTCTACTGCTCCCCCATTCTCACCGCCCGTCCGGGCAGCCCCCACGGCTACGATGTCTGCGATCACCAGCAGCTGAACCCCGAACTGGGTGGCGCCGAGGGGTTCGCGGTGCTGGCCGAGTCGGTACGGGCCCACGGGATCGGTCTGCTGGTGGATTTCGTGCCGAATCATATGGCGGCCGATTCGGCGGCGAACCCCTGGTGGCGCAGCATGCTGGAGAATGGTCCGTCGTCCCCCTACGCGACCTGCTTCGATATCGACTGGGATCCGGTCAAGCCGGAGCTCAAGGGACGGCTGCTGCTGCCGATCCTCGGTGACCAGTATGGAGTCACCCTCGAGGACGGACAGCTCCGGCTGGTGCTCGATGCGGCCGGCCTGACGCTGCGGTACTACGAACGGGACCTGCCGCTCAATCCCCGTCAGCTCCGCCTGGTGCTGGCGCTGGCCCTTGAAGGGCTGCAGACCCGGCTTCCGGCCGACGACGCCGATCTGATCGAGCTGCAGAGTGTGGTCTTTCACCTGGAGCATCTTCCGGTCTACACCTCGACCGCGCCGGTCGAGATGGCGGAGCGCGGGCGGGAAAAAGAGGTGGCGCTCGGTCGACTCCAGGCACTGCTGGCGCGCTCCACCGCGGTGAGCGCCGAGTATGCCCACGAGTGTGGCCCGCTTCAACGGGACACCGGGGAATCCGGCCTCGTTTGATCGGTTGCACCAGCTGCTGGAGGCGCAGCCGTATCGGCTCGCCTCGTGGCGCACCGCGATGCACGAGATCAACTACCGGCGCTTCTTCGATGTGAACGACCTTGCGGGGATCCGGCAGGAGGAGCCGGTGGTGTTCGAGGCCAGTCACCGGCTGCTGGCCCGGCTGGTCGAGGAGGGCATCGTGACCGGGATCCGGCTGGACCATGTGGATGGTCTCTTCGAGCCGGGAACGTATCTCACCCATCTGGCCGAGCTGTGTGCGCCGCGCGGTCCGGTGTGGACGGTGGTCGAGAAGATTCTCGCCCCGGGTGAGCGGTTGAGCCCCGCCTGGCCGGTGCACGGAACCACCGGATACGACTTCCTGAACCAGGTGAACACGGTGCTGGTGGATCCTCCCGGGGTCGAGGCGCTGAGCCGGTTCTACACCCGCTTCACCGGACGGGATGACCCGTTCGACGAGGTGGCGTACGCCAGCAAGAAGACCATCATCGCAACGTCGATGGCGGCGGAGCTCAACGTGCTGGCGGCGGCGCTCAACCGCATGTCGGAACGGGACCGGCGGTGCCGGGACTTCACCCTCGACAGTCTGCAGGAGGCGCTGGAGGAAGTTGTCGCCTGTTTCCCGGCGTACCGCACCTATGTGCGCACCGATGGATGGACGGCGGCGGACGCGGCGATGGTGGATCGGGTGATCGCCGAAGCGCTGCGGCGGAACCCGGCGCTGGAGCCCACCATCTTCGGATTCATCCGCGAGATGCTGCTGCCGCCACCCGCCTCGGCGGACGAGAGGGATACCCACGATCGACGGGTGCGGTTTGCCCTCAAATTCCAGCAGTACACCGCGCCGGTCCAGGCGAAGGGAGTGGAGGACACCGCCTTCTATCGGTATGCGCCGCTGGCGTCGCTCAATGAGGTCGGGGGCGAGCCCGCGGTCCACGGCGATCCGGTGGCAGCGTTCCACGCGGCGAACCAGGCCCGACTGGCCCACTCGCCCTTGACCATGCTGGCCACCGGAACGCACGATACCAAATGGGGCGAGGACGCCCGCGCCCGCCTGGCAGTCCTCTCCGAGGTGCCGCGACAATGGCAGGCGCTGGTCGCGCGCTGGCACCGCACTGCCCGGGCCGCGCGCACGGAGCTGGCGGATGGGACCGCGCCCGCTCCGGAAGACGAATATCGATTCTATCAGGCGCTGGTAGCGGCCTGGCCCATGGCGGAGACGGCGGTCCCGGACGAGGCGCTGGTGGCCCGGCTGCAGGGCTATATGCGGAAGGCCACGCGCGAAGCGAAGCAGCACACCAGCTGGCTCAATCCGGACGCGGCGTATGAATCGGCGGTGGATCAGTTTGTGGCGGATTTGCTCCTCGGATCGCCCGCCGCCGAATTCCTGCGTTCGTTCCTCCCGGTGGCCAGCCGGGTCGCGTGGCTGGGGATGCTCAACTCGGTGTCGCAGCTCCTCCTGAAGGTGATCTCACCCGGGGTGCCCGATATCTATCAGGGAAGCGAGCTGTGGGACCTGAGCCTGGTCGATCCCGACAACCGCCGTCCGGTAGACTTCAGCGAACGGCAGGAGCGTCTCGCGGGGCTGCGCGGTCTGCTTCTGGACGAGCCGGCACCGGAGTCCGCCGGGCGCTGCGTGCGGCTGTTACGGGGGTGGCGCACCGGTGACATCAAGCTGCTGGTGACGGCGGCGGCCCTGCGACTCCGTCGGGCGCAGCCCGAGATCTTGCTGGCGGGCGCCTACCGTCCGCTCGAGGTTACCGGCGCCGGCGCCTCACACCTGATCGCCGTGGCGCGTGGGGAGGGTCCGGCGACGGTGCTCGCGATGGTTCCGCGCCGGCCCGCCCGACTTTGCGGGTGGACCCATGGAGAGGATCCCCCGCTCGGAAGCGCCGCGTGGCAGGAGACCCGGATCGTGCTGCCCCCCGATCTGGCCCGTGTCGCCTGGGGCAACCGACTGACAGGAGAGACCGTGATCCCGGTGGATGGCCACCTCGCCGCGGCGGACGCACTCCGAACCCTGCCGTGGGGGCTCTATGCGAGCGCGGCGATGGCATCCACGGGGAAGATCCCCACGATGGAGGTGATGTGAGTCAACAGCCTGGCAGCGCGTCCGATCCGCTCTGGTACAAGGACGCCATCATCTATGAAGTCCACGTCCGCTGCTTCCATGACGCCAACGGTGATGGGATTGGCGACTTTCGCGGACTGATCCAGAAGCTCGACTACCTGCAGGAACTGGGGGTCACCTGTCTGTGGGTGCTGCCCTTCTTCCCCTCGCCCCTGCGGGATGACGGCTACGATATCGCCGACTATACCAGCGTGCATCCCAGCTACGGGACCATGGAGGACTTCACCGAGTTTCTCGCGGCAGCGCACGACCGCGGGATGCAGGTCCTGATCGAACTGATCATCAATCACACCTCGGATCAGCATCCCTGGTTTCAGGCCGCACGCCACGCGCCGCCCGGTTCACCGGAGCGGGACTTCTACGTCTGGAGCGAGACTGATCAGAAGTACGCTGGCACCCGGGTCATCTTCACCGACACCCACACCTCGAACTGGACCTGGGACCCGGAAGCGAAGGCGTACTACTGGCACCGGTTCTTCTCCCACCAGCCGGACCTCAACTTCGACAATCCGGTGGTTGAACAGGAGGTCATCAAGGTCATGCGGTTCTGGCTCGACCTCGGCGTCGATGCCCTCCGACTGGATGCCATTCCCTACCTGATCGAACGGGAAGGGACCAACAACGAAAACCTGCCGGAGACCCACCATCTGATCAAACGCCTCCGGGCGGCCATGGACGAGGGGTACAGCGGGCGCCTGCTGCTGGCCGAGGCCAATCAATGGCCATCGGATGTGCGAGCCTATTTCGGGGACGAGGACGAATGCCAGATGGCGTTCCACTTCCCGCTGATGCCGAGGTTGTTCATGGCGCTCCGGCTGGAAGATCGCCATCCGGTCACCGAAATCATGCGGCAGACCCCGGCCATTCCCGACAGCTGTCAGTGGGGCCTCTTCCTGCGCAACCACGACGAGCTGACGCTGGAGATGGTCACCGATGAAGAACGGGATTACATGTACTTCGCCTACAGCGCCGATCCGCGCATGCGGGTGAATGTCGGCATCCGTCGGCGACTGGCGCCGCTGCTGGAGAACGACCGGGACCGGATCGAGCTGCTGCACAGCATCCTGCTGTCGTTCCCCGGGACACCGGTGCTGTACTACGGTGACGAAATCGGGATGGGGGACAATATCTATCTTGGCGACCGGCACGGGGTCCGCACGCCGATGCAGTGGAGCGGCGACCGCAACGCCGGGTTCTCCCGGGCGAATCCGGCGCGACTGTACAGCCCGGTGGTGATGGACCCGGTGTACGGTTACGAATCGGTGAATGTGGAGGCACGGCAGAGCGAGCCGTCCAGCCTGCTCAACTGGATCCGGCACATGATTGCGATCCGGAAGCTGTTCCACGTCTTCGGGCGGGGCACCATCGAGTTCTTCGCGCCGAACAATCGCAAGATCCTGGCATACCTGCGCCGTTATGAAGGCGAGACGGTGCTGTGCGTCGCCAACCTGTCGCGGTTCGCCCAGCCGTTCGAGCTGGATCTCGCCGAGCTGGCGGGAATGACGCCGGTGGAGATGCGCGGCTATGTGGAGTTCCCCCGCATCGGTAAGACCCCCTATCCCCTGACGCTCGGGCCGTACGGCTTCCTCTGGCTGGAGCTGCAGAACCGGGAGGAGCCGGCCAGCCCGGCGGTCGAGGAGCCGGCCCTGGTCGTGGCGGCCGGGGATCCCCTCGCCGGCTTGCTGCAGGGGAACCCGCGGCGGGTGCTCGAGTCGCGCTTTCTACCCGAATTCCTCACCCGCCAGCGCTGGTACGGCGGTAAAGCCCGGGTAATCGTCTCCTGCCAGATCGAGGATACGATCCGGATTGCCCCGGACGCCGGGCTGCTGGTACTCGCGCTACAGTATAAGGAAGGGGCCAGCGAGCGATACGTGGTGACCGTTGCGATCACCCTGGGCGGGGCCGCCACCCGCATGCGGGAGGAGCGGCCGGCAGCGATCATCGGCAACCTCACCGTCGGGGGGACCCCCGGTGTCCTGCACGATGCGCTGGTCTCCGACGAGTTCTGTCGCACGCTGCTGCTGTTCGCTGGACAGGCCGCCACTCAGGCGGGGACGCTGGGCACGGTGACCGGCCTCCCGGCCGCGCCGCTGGCGGACGCGAAGGACCAGCTGGCCGACTTGAGCGTGACCCGCATCGGTGGCGAGCAGAGCAACAGCTCGATCATCTTCGGCGGCCAGTTCATCCTCAAGCTGTTCCGTCGCATCGAGTACGGTCCCAACCCCGATGCCGAACTGACCCGGTATCTCACCACTGAACGGCACTTCCCCGGTGTGCCGGCCTTTGCGGGGTGCCTCGAGTATGCCCAGCCAGGTGTGGCGCCCGCCGCGCTGGCCCTGGTGCAGCGATTCGTTCCGAACCAGGGCGATGGCTGGAGCTGGATAGTCGCCGAGCTGGGTCGCTACTACGAACGGACCATGACCCTTCCCGCCGAACTCACACCGGCGCTGGGCCCGGATGGCAGCCTGGACCGCGGTCGGCCACTCTCCAAGGAGGTCGAGGATTTGCTCGCGGTCTCGTGGGAGGCAGCCGCGGTGCTGGGCCGGCGCACCGGTGCGCTGCATCTCGCATTGGCCGAACCGATCCCGGATCCCGCGCTCGCTCCGGAACCGCTGACTGCCGCCGATATCGACGGGCTCGCCCTGGGTGTGCGGGAGCACGCGGCCTATGCCTTCGAGCAGCTCAAGATGGCGCTCCCACGCCTCCCCAACGATGTCGTGGAGCTGGCGAGTCGGGTGATGAGTTGCCGGACTCAGATCCTGGCCCGGCTGACTCGGCTGGGGGGCCTCACCACCGACGGCGTCAAGACCCGCATCCACGGCGATTACCACCTTGGCCAGGTGCTGCGGGTCGGTTCGGATTTTGTGATCCTCGATTTCGAGGGCGAACCCGCCCGGAGCCTGGCGGAGCGGCGCGCGAAGCATTCACCGCTCAAGGATGTCGCGGGGATGCTCCGGTCCTTCAGTTACGCGGCACGATTTGCCCTGCAGGACAATGCGGCCCGCGGTGCGGGCGATCTGGTGCGGCTCGATCCCTGGGCCCGGTTGTGGGATGCCTCGACCTCGACCGTGTTCCTCGATTCCTACCTCCGTACCGTTGCAGGGTCCGCGCTGGTGCCGACCGACCCCGCGGCGCGGCGAGAGCTGCTCGATGCCTATGTGCTGGACAAGGCGCTGTACGAGCTGGCCTACGAACTGGGCAACCGGCCCGACTGGGTGAGCGTGCCGCTGGCGGGGATTGTGGACCTGGTAATGAGTCGCGGATCGGCGGGCCGCTAGGTCGACGCCGTCAGGATCGCGGGGTCGCGAGGTAGGATTGCCACAACATCCGCGCCGCCACCGAGCGCCACGGACTCCACCGGCTGGCGAGCGCCTGCTGGGTGGCGGCGTCCGGTCTGGCGGGCAGACGGAACACCCGGTGCATCGCGCTTGCCAGGGCGAGGTCACCCTGCGGCCAGATATCCGGCCGGCGCAGGGCCATCAGATAGTAGATGTCGACCGTCCACGGCCCCACGCCCGGCAGCGCCAGCAGCGCCTGCCGGCCGATCGCATCCGGGGCCCGCGCCACCGCCGTCAGGTCAAGCGCTCCACCCTGCAGCGCGCCCGCCAACGCGGTGAGATAGCCCGACTTCTGTCGCGTCAGGCCCAGCTGACGCAGCCCCGTTCCACCCGCTCCCATCACCGTTACCGGTGTCATCCCTCCCAGCGCCAGTTCCACCCTGCGATACATCGTGCGTGCCGCCGCCAGCGAGACCTGTTGCTCGAGGATGATCCGCACCAGGGTGGCGAAACCGGGTCGGCGCCCCCAGACGGGTGGTGGGCCATGCTCGTGAAGGAGTCTCGCAAAGGCGGGATGCCGGCGCGCGAGGATGCGCGCGCCCCGGTGCAGCGCCTGCCGGGAAAGGGCGCGGGGCAGGGGGGGCTCCCGGCGCGTGAGTGAGAGAACGGCAGACATGGATCCTCAGTCCACGATAAACAGGCGTGCGCCGGTGCTGGTCGAGGATCGATGGGGCTCGGCGTCATCGGCCACCTGATAGCTGGTCCCGGGAGTCAGGACGAACTGTCGCCCATCCGCCAGCTCGGTGTGCAACTCGCCGTCGAGGCACAGCAGGATATGTCCTTTGGTACACCAGTGGTTGGCGCGATAGCCCGGCGAATACTCCACCATGCGGACGCGGACCCCGCCGAACTCGCGGGTGCGCCACGTGGCGTGGCCGCACTCCCCGGGATGCTCGGTGGGCGGCATCTCGGACCAGGCAGTGGTACCAAAGGGAATCTCGGCCAGACGCATGGCTTCCTCAGGTCGTGCAAGAGGGGGGGGCGGGACTAACGGGGGGGAAAGGTGCCGGGGGACCGGCGATGGGACAAGCGGGACCGCCGGCGGGGCGTCAGCCGACCGGCGTGAGCATTTCGCGGATGCGCCGTAGCAGTTCCGTGGGCTCGAACGGCTTATAGAGGACTTCGACGCCCTCCCGCAGCCCGGTCGTCGGATCGCCGGGGCGCGCGGCATACCCGGTCATGCAGAGCACCCGGGCCGAGGGCCGAGTGCGCCGGAGGAAATCGACCAGGGCACCGCCTCCCATCTTGGGCATGATCAGATCGGTGATGATCAGGTCGACGACACCGTCGTATCCCTCGATCAGGTGCTGGCCCTCTTCGCCGTTGGTCGCGGTGAGGACGGCGTACCCGTAGCGGCGCAGCACGCGGACGATCGATCGCCGCAGGCTGTCGTCATCTTCCACCAGCACGATCGTTTCGTGTCCATCCAGTCGTTCCATCAACGCCCGGCGCGGCTCCTGCCGTGGCGGCGCCTCCCCGACCGCCCGGGGGAGCATGATGGTGAAGGTGGTGCCCTCACCCAGGGTGCTCGCCACGGTGATGGTACCACCGGCCTGCTGCACGATGCCGTAGCAGGTGGCCAGCCCGAGCCCGGTACCCTTGCCGGGCGCCTTGGTGGTGAAGAACGGATCGAAGATCCGACGCAGATGTTCGGCCGGGATGCCCTCGCCGGAGTCACGCATCTGCACGCGAATGGCGTCACCGCCCTCCCAGCCCGCCTCGTGCTCGGTGCGGCCGATATTCTCCACCGAAACCGTGATCAGGCCGCCGCGCGGCATCGCGTCGCTGGCGTTCACCGCGAGGTTGATCAGTACCTGCTCCAGTTGGCCGGGATCGGCCAGCACCGGCCAGATGTCCGGGGCGCAGTGGACGTGAAGCGTGGTGTGCTCCGGCAGGGTACGACGCAGCAACTGCTGAATGCCCTCGGCGAGTGTATCGAACTGTACCGACTGCACCTGGATCGGTTGGCGGCGCGCAAAGGCCAGTAGCTGGCGGGTCAGCGACTTGGCCCGATCCGCGGCCGCCATGATCTGGGACAGGTCCTCGCGCCGCGGGTCGTCCTCCTGCAGTGTGTCCTTGATGGAGCTGCCGTAGGCCAGGATCACGGTGATCAGGTTATTGAAATCGTGGGCCACGCCACCTGCGAGGTGTCCCACCGCCTCCATCTTCTGGGCCTGCAGTAACTGCTCGCTCAGCCGCTGGGAATCGGTGGTGTCCCGGATGTTCACCATGACCGCCGCGTGGCCCTCCCACTCCACATCGACGGAACGCATTTCGGCCGTACGCCGCTCGGTTCCCCGCAGGACCTCGAGTTCAGCGACCTTGCCGGGTTCGACCGCAAAGGTGAGCAGCTCCCCGACAAAATCCTCCCGGCGCTTGCCGAACAGTTCGAGCGCCGACTGGTTCACGAACCGGACAACGCCCGCCGCGTCCGCCACGAAGACGGCATCCGGGCTGGCCCCGACCAGGCGTTCCATCTGCCGCTGCTGGCCCTCGGCCCGGCGGAGCGCCGTCGAGAGCCGGAGACCGCGATGCAGGATTTCGAAGGGTGGGGGGGATTTGCCGAGACAGTCGGTTGCCCCGGCGCTCAGGATCTGCTGCCGCATCGTTTCGGTCAACTCACCAGCCAGCACCAGGATCGGGACGTCGGGGGAGAGCAGGCGGATCTGCTGATAGGTGGCGAGCCCGGCACAATCGGGAAGGGTGAGGTCCAGGATGATGGCGTCGGGCAGCGGGCCGTGCAGCCGCTCCACCGCCTCGCGCAGCGTCGTCACATGGACCAGATCGAGCGGCGCATCCTGCAGGTCGCACAGGTGCTCCCGCGCCAGGTCGGCATCGGCGGCGTTGTCCTCGACCAGGAGCACCCGGAGTGGTTCGGCCGCGTGCATCAGCCCTCCCGGGGCTGATCGCCGAACATGTCATCCATCCGCTCCTGCTCCTGCGAGAAGGAGCAGCTGGGGGCGCCGGAGAGGATGCCGTGCATGCCGCGGAACGGTTTGCCGATAACGGTAGGACTGAGGCCATGGACCGCGGTCACACGATGCTCCCGGGGACGCTGGGTGGGAGGCGTACGGTGGAGAACCAGAAGCGCTCCACGGTGCCGACCACCTCACTCAGGCCGGCCAGGGTCACCGGCTTGGTGAGGTAGCAGTTGGCGCCGTCGGTATAGCTCCGCACGATATCCGTCTCCGCATCGGAGGAGGTCAACACCACGATGGGGATGGAGCGCAGCGAAGGACTCGCCTTGATGCTGGCGAGGACCTCGGAGCCATTCCGGCGGGGCAGGTTGAGATCGAGCATCACCAGGTCGGGTCGGGGAGCGGAGTGGTATTCCCCCTCCTGACGCAGAAAGCCTTCGGCCCGCACGCCGTCGGTCGCGACCGAGAGATGGATGGGGATCGTGCTGACCTCCAGCCGGTCGCGGATGAGATCCACATCCGCCGGGTTGTCCTCGACCAGGAGGATTTCGAACGGACGATTCCGATTAGGGTTTGTGGTCATCACGATGTGGCTCCCAGGTGGGGGGCAGGCTCCAGTTCGGCATCGGCCGGCCGAAGAGATCGCCCTGTGCCAGCACACAGCCGGCCCGCTGGGCCGCCATGAGCTGGTCAAAGGTTTCCACGCCGTCCGCCAGGACCCGGATGCTCAGGGAGGAGCCGAGGGCGACGATGGCCCGGATCACGCCGGCGCTTTCGGGATCATCAGGAGTGGTGGAGACGAAGACCCGCGCAATCTTCAGGCAGTCGATCTTGAAGCGGGAAAGGAACGCGGCGGAGGAGAAGCCAGTCCCGAAGCTCTTCACCGCCAGTCGAACGCCGAGTCTCTTGAGCTCCGTGAGTGCCAGGTTGATGCGGACGGTATCCCGCATGATCACCTGTTCGGTGACCTCAAGTTCCAGGGCGGAGGGCGGCAGACTGAATTCCTGCAGCACCGAGGCGATCGTTTCGGCCAACCCGGGCTCTTCGATCTGGGTCGGGGACATGTTGATCGCGAGCCGGATCCCCGCCGCGGTGGGCCGGCGCCAGTCCGCCAGCCGGCGGCACCCTTCCCGGATGGCCCAGTGACCGGCCGCAATGATCCCGCCGGCCTCTTCGAGCAGGGGGACGAAGACCGACGGCGGGATCACCTCGTCCCCCCGGTTCCAGCGGAGCAGCCCCTCGAATCCTTCCAGCCGATACCCGTCGATGGTGACCTGCGGCCGGAAATGCAGGCTGAATTCCCCCCGCTTGAGCGCAACGTTCACGTCGGCGGCGAGGGCGGATTGTACGATCCCGTCCCCGTTCAGTGACGAATCGAACAGCAGGGTGTCCCCCGCATCATGCCCCAGGGTGTCGTTGACGTTCTTGAACTTGTCGAGATCGAGGTACATCACGGCGAAGCGGGTGCCTCGCCGGCGAGCGCGTGTGGCGGCCTGGGAGATCCGCTCATGAAACGTGGTGCGGTTGGCCAGGCCGGTGAGCTGGTCGTCGTGGGCCAACTGCATCAGGCGCTGCTCCGTCCGCTTGCGCTCGCGGGCGTGCCGCAGCGCGCGTCCGAGGCTGGGTACCGTCAGCGCTCCCTTGACGAGGAAATCCTGGGCGCCGAGCTGCACGACATGCAGCGCCAGGTTCTCATCGGCCAGCCCGCTGACGACGACGATGGGTGTCCCCGTCATGGTGCACTTCCAGGGGTCCCGGGCGGACGGGGGCCGTCGGCGGGCCATAAGGTGAAGCGAATCGTCGTGCCGCCATTGACCGTCGTGTCGACCCAGATCCGGCCTTCATGGCGCTCCACGATCTTTCGAGCAATCGAAAGCCCGATGCCACTCCCCGCGAATTCCTCCCGGGTATGCAGCCGCTGGAACATGCCGAAGACCCGCTCGGCAAACTCCGGCGCGATGCCGATCCCGTTGTCGCTCACCGCGAACGCCAGCATGGGGCCCTGCCGCTCCACCGTGAGTCGCACCCTGGGCGGCATGCCGCTGCGGAACTTCACGGCATTGCCAATGAGGTTCTGCAGCAGCTGCTGCAGTTGTACGGGATCGGCCCATACCGTGGGCATCTCGCCATGCTCGATTGTGCCCTCCGCCTCCGTGATGGCGCCCGACAGGTCGTGCAGCGTGGCGGTCAGGACCCTGGCCACACCGGTGGCCTCGAGTGGCCGTCCCTGGGAATCCACCCGGGCATAGGCCAACAGGTCACGGACCAGCGCCTGCATCCGGCGGGCGCCATCCACCATGTATCCCAGATACTTGCTCCCTCGCTCGTCCAGGGTGAACTGGTAGCGCTCCGAGAAGAGCTCGGCATAGCTGCTCACCATGCGCAGCGGTTCCTGCAGATCATGCGAGGCGACGTAAGCGAAATGGGCCAGCTCCTTGTTGGAGCGCTCCAGTTCCCGCTGATGCCGTGCCAGGGCCTGTTCCGCGGCCCGGCGCTCGGTGATGTCGGTGACGACGGCCAGCACCGCGACCTCATTTCCCTGCCGCAACGGATTGAGCCCGATCTCCACCGGGAACTCGGTGCCATCCCGCCGGCGGCCGAACAATTCGCGACCGACCCCCATGGCCCGTCGGCCAGGCGCCTCCATGTAGGCCCGCCGCAGCCCATCGTGGCTGGGGCGCGCCTGCTCGGGCAGCAGACGGTCGATCGGCTGGCCGACCAGCTGCTCCCGCGGCCAGTCGAACATCCGTACCATCTCCTGGTTGACCATGGTGATGATGCCCGCGGGGTCCACCACGACCAGACCACTCGGACTCGCTTCCACCACCAGCCGGGTCCGTTCATCCGCCAGCTTCCGTGCGCTCACATCAACAATCGAGGCGAGGACGTAACGCGCCTGATCGATCTCGATCGGGTTCAGGCCGATTTCAACCGGTACCTCGCTCCCGTCCTTTCGCCGGGCGAAGAGTTCCCGGCCTGCCCCCATCGCGCGCGGCGTCGGGTCGCGACCGAAGTCGGCGCGAAAGGCGGGATGGCGGGCACGGGCCTTCTCCGGCAGCAACATGTCCACCGTCTGGCCGAGCATTTCCTTCCGGCGATAGCCGAAGAGCACCTCGGCGGCCCGGTTCACCAGTTCGATCCGACCGTCCTCCGTCACCATCATCATGCCGTTGGGTGCGGACTCCACCACCGCCTGCAACCGTTCGGCCTGGCGTCGCCGGTCGGTGATATCTCGGGCGATTGCTGCGATTCCGGTCGAGCGACCCGGCCCGAGGGTCACCGGGGAGAGGGAGAGGGACACGTCGATCCGCCGCCCGTCCCTGGTCTGCCGGACCGTCTCCAGGTGGTGCACGGACTCGCCGCGCTGCACTCGCCCGATCAGATCGGCGAGTTCGGCCCGACGGTCCGCCGGAACGATGAGGGCAATGTTCTGCCCAATCGCCTCCTCCGGGCGATAGCCATAGAGCAGCTCGGCGGAACGATTCCAGGATTGGATCGTCCCGTCGGTGCTTTTCGTGAGAATCGCATCATCGGAGCTTTCCACCACCGCCGAGAGCAGCCGCAGGCGCTCGACATCCGCCAGGGCACGGACTTCGGCATCGCGCCGCTCCAGGTCGGCCCGGTTGACCCGGCTGGCCGCCATCCAGGTGACGGTCGTGATCAGGACGATATTGGCGGACGAAAAGATGGCGAGCCCCACCTCGGTGCCGTACCAGCCGGCCCGTTCCCCCTGCAGCCGCAGCCACGCCACCAGCAGGATGGCTGTCACCACGGTGGGCAGCACCAGTCGTGCCGTTTTCCCGCCATCGTAGCGGCTGACGAACGGCGCCAGGACGCCCCTCTCCGGCCGGACAGTGAGCACGCCGAGGCCGAGCAGGAAGATCAGGGCCGCGGTGTGCAGGGCCATGCTGCCGTAAGGCAGGAAGCGGTACAGTCCGACGGTGCCGAAGAGATAGCCTTCGATACCGACCAGCCCGACCAGGATCGCCCCGAGCGCGACGAAGTCCGCCGGACGGGTGCGGAACCGGGCCCAGCGCAACAACACCACCGCGATGCCCAGCAACAGGAGCCCGACGGAGGTCGCCAGGGACATCCGCTGCGGCGGCGGCATGAGCCTGGCCGCCAGCAGGGGGGCGCCAGCGTCGACAAGATAGGCGGAGACCGTGAGCAGCGAGACGGCGATCGACAGGATCCCCACGCCTGCTGCCCAGCGGTGCGCCCGATCCGTGTCACGGCGTTCCAACCAGAGGCCGGCACCGACCAGCGCAATGCAAATGGCGGTGGCCGGCTTCATGGTGGCCATACCGGGCAGGAGACCCTTGATCCATTCAATCCCGATCACCCACCCGCCCAGCAGCACCACCAGACCCACGACAATCCCCGCCATCGCCAGATAGCCGGACACCGTAAATGTCAGCTGCAGGGCGCGCGGATCCGCGGCGGTCAGGGAAGGAGCCAGGGCTCCCTCCGGGGGAGGGGAAGGCACGGTGGAGCCAGAGCTCACAAGGATCCCGTGTGGTGATATTGAGCTGACGTGAGGCAGTCTGCCGGCCTCCGGTCTGGAGACCGGGGGATCGTCCGGGGGCGACGGGGGGGATCCCCGCGAGGCTCCATGGGAAGTGCTATCGTGAACGAAAAGTGAATGGGTGCTAAGCGGGCCCAATGAAAGACGCTTCAACATTGGCCTGCCGGGAGTAGGCGTCAAGGCGGGGAGAGCTTCAGGCTGTTTTCATTATTTGCTTAGTGTTAGGGACGGTGGGTAGGGGTACGTGGGTACGTGGGTACGTGGGTGCGTGGGTGCGTGGGTGCGTGGGTACGTGGGTGCGTGGGTGTACGAGGGTACGTGGGTAGCCGGACGGGCGGTCAGGCGGTCGGGCGGTCGCGCGGTGAGACGGTTACGGCGTGAGGGTGCGGTAGAAGATCGTAGTACTGCACGGCGCCCCGTCCGGCAGCAGAGCGTAATCCGGGATGACGCCGACTCGGGTCCAGCCGGTGCGGGCATAGAGCCGCTCCGCCACATCACTCGCGGTATCCAGAACCAGCAGCCGCTTCCCGCATTCCCGAGCGGTCGCCTCTGCTGCGCGCATCAGCGCCTCTCCCACTCCCTGTCGCCGCACGCGGCGATGGACCAGCATTTTGGACAGGTCCGCCCGGTGCGGCTGGTTGTCGGGCTGGGCCAACCCCAGCTGTACCGTCCCGCATATGCCTGCGTCGTCCTCCACCACCAGCAGGGCCACCGCTTCGGTCGCGACCGCCTGCGCCACTCCCCGCCAGAAGGCCTCCGCCCGTGGGAAGGGCAGGGGGCTCATGAAGCTGACCGAGGCCCCGCCGTCCACCGCATCGATCAGCACCTCCGCCAGCTGGGCGATCTGGGCCTCGGTGACGGTGCGAAGGCGCCGGGGCGGGAGGATGGTGGTCATGTCCGCTTCCCTGCCGGGCTCGGCGCGATCACGACGCAGTATCGGGTGGTGCGGCGTGAAGGATTGTGAAAGGTGATCGGCCGATCGAGCTGCATGGCGAGGCAGTCTCCCTCAGCGAGGCGGGTGCGGGTGCGGCCGAGGGTGATGTCGAGGGTGCCGCTCAACACCCAGACCTGCTGGCAGGCGACCGGGCCCGGAGTCAGCCGCTCGAACGTCACCCGTCGTCCGGGCGGGAACCGGACCTCGACGATTTGCATCGGCTGCCCGGCCCCCGGGGGAGAAATATTCCGCCGGGTGTAGCCCGAATCGGGATCAGTCCAGGAGTCCTGGTCGGTCCGGCGGGAGAGGGGATCCGGTGCCCGGTCCGCATCCGGGGCATCGAACAGGGTGGCCAGGACCACGCCGAGTCCGGTGGCGAGGCGTTCGAGGACGACGGCGGTCGGGCTGGTCTCACCGCGCTCAATCAGGGAGATCATGGAGCGGCTGACACCGCTCCGGTCCGCCAGCGCCTCCAGCGAGAGTCCCTGGCTGGCGCGCAGCCGCTGCACGCGACCGGCGATGCGGTGGGTCAGGTCGGACGCCATATCCAAAGACATGGAAACAATATCCAGTATACTGGATGCGGCGTCAAGCAGTGCCGGGGAGCCGCCTATCGGGGCGCGGCGGTGAACACCTTGTTGACGATCTGCCAGCGGTCCCCGATCCGGACCAGGGCGAGGTAGTCGGTGTACCGGACCTTCGCGTACTCCTCCTCGACCTTGGCCGAGGCGATGTCCCCGGTGACCTCGAGCGCCGTGATCCGCAGTTCGCCCGCTTCCTCCTGCCCCGCGGTCTTGGCGAACCCGGCATACCAGTCATGCTGCGACAGGGCGCCGAGCTGACCATCCCGTCGGCGGAAATAGAGCTTCGCGTCGGGCAGGAAGGCGTCGTGGAAACTCACGGTGTCATTGAACTTGAGGCCATGCAGGTAGCGCTCGACGACGCTGCGGACCGCCGCGGTCTCGGCGGTGCCCGGCGTCCCCTGGGCGCGGGCGGGGAGGGCAACAGTGCAGCAGAGCAGGGCAGCGGTAACGGCGAAGGCGCGCATGGCAGCTCCAGGTGGTGGATGGGGGTCGGACGGCGAGGACACAGGTCCGGTTTCGCCGGTGAGAGTGGCGGATCTTGACATATGCCGATATGGGAATACATTGCTGCCATGGCTCGAGCCGCTACCACCTCCGATGTCTTCAATGCCGTTGCCGAACCCCGGCGCCGTCAGATCCTGACCCTGCTGCAGCAACGGGAGTGCTCCGTCAACGAGCTGGCGCATTCCCTCCGGGTGCAGCAGCCGCAGGCATCGAAGCATCTGCGGGTGCTCAAGGAGGTGGGGCTGGTCCGGGTGCGTGGGGAAGGCCAGCAGCGCATGTACGCGTTGAACAGCGAGGGGCTCCAGCCGATGCACGACTGGATCATGTCCTTCGCGCGGTTCCGGGGCGAGAGCTTTGACCGCCTCGATTCCTATCTTCAAACCCTTCAGGGCAGGAAGCCGAAATCATGATGATCGAAACCATCGGTGCCATGACCATGTCGGTGCCATCGGACCGGGAGATCGTGCTGCAGCGTTCGTTTGATGCGCCACGCAGCCTGGTCTTCGAGGCGTTTACCCGGCCAGAACATCTGCGGCAGTGGTGGGGGCTGCGGGGATCCACCTTGACGGTCTGCGACGTGGATCTGCGACCGGGCGGGGGCTGGCGCTTCGTGACCCGGGGTGCCACGGGGCACGAGAACCCGTTCTGTGGCGAGTATCGGGAGATCACGCCACCGGAACGGCTGGTCTTCACCCTGGTGTATGATGTGCCGGGCGCCCGCGAGCATCCCGGGCTGGTGACGGATGTGTTCTCGGAAGACGGGGAAGGAACCTCGCTGGTGGAAACGATGCTCTTCCCCAGCCTGGAGGCGCGGGATGGCCTGCTCCAGTCGGACATGAAGACCGGCGCGGCCGAGACCTTCGATCGCCTGGCCGAGCTGCTGGCAAAACTGCAGGGCCGTCCGACCTGATTACGGACGCCACTGCACCGCGGCAAAGGGGACGGTCTCGAAGCGGAGGTACCGTCCCTCGCCATGGCGCTGCTGGTAGCCGGTGACATAGTGGCTGAGTCCGCCGCGCACCGCCCACCGAGGGGTGAGCCGCCAGCGGGCGAAGAACTCCGAGGTGAGTGAGCCACGGTCGCGGTTCCCATACAGGAAAATGGCACCGCGGCCCGGGGCCAGGTCGACGCCGTCCTGCTGCCGGCTCGGCCCCGCGGTGAGACCCAGGAGATCGAGGTTGGCGCCGAGTGCGAGTGATCCCGTCAACCGCACGTCGCCCGACACCGCCAGCGCCACAGCCGCAATCGCGGGGGTGAGGACCAGGTGGTCCGGGAAGGTGTTCCCACCCCCGACGCGCCGATACGAGGCTGCGTCTCCCCCATACAGTGTCAGCCGCGGCCCCAGCCCGAAGCGTATCCGGCTCCCGACCGGGTGCGACCATGCGATGCCGACCGAGACACGACGGGCGCGGTCGGTGGCGCCCACCGAAAGGTCCCCACTGATGGCCTGTGCCTGGAGGTGGAAGGGCGCCAGCACGACGGCCAGCAGCGACAGGGTATGGGAATGGCGCACGGGGGCTCCGGGAAGGGGACCGCAAGCAACGTCACCGGCGCTGATTCGGTTTTTCGCGCGGGAGTGGGGAGCCGCGGAGGAGGCAGGGGATGGCGTGCGCGGAGCGCCTGGTGGGTCTCCAGGCAGCCCGTCAGAAGCGGCCTCCTGATTCCTCAGGTCGCATTCTGCTCGGTGCTGGGCAGCACCAGCGGCGGCACGGTGGTGAGCAGGTGCAGGAGGGACTCCGCTTCCTCGGCCAGTTCCAGCCATTCGAGGGCCGCCTCCATGTTCCGGAATATGCGCAGGACATCGGGGGATCCTTCGCGCAACACCTGGAACATCCGGGCGAGCCCGTAGGCAGCGACACTGCCGACCACAATGGCCCGCCGCGACCCTGCCCCGAACGGACTCAGGGAGGCCAGCTGCCGCAGCGTTTCAATCCGTAACTCGTAGTCCTCGACGGCGCGCAGGTCCGCCAGCTGAGCCATGGATGGCAGGAAGCGTGGATCGACGGCGAGCTGGCGGGCGTGTTCCAACAGTTGCTGGTCAGTCGCCTGTCCCCACGCCCGCGAAAGGACCAGGGGGAGATCAGGGTGAATCAGGTATCCACCTGGCATGAACGCGACCGATGGAGTTGTATAGGGTTAGTGCGGAGGAGCCGATGAAGGCGCGGCGAACGGCTGATTCCAAGGTGCGGAGCCTGCCCGGTTCTGGCAAGGCGTAGATGGTGGCGCAAAGGGAACGGCGCAACTTGCCGGCACTGACCAACGTATGGGCGGATCTATCCCTATCCATCCAGGAGGTCCCATGTCGCGAGAGCTGGTCGCGGTGTTGCTGGTGCTCGCCATCCCTGTCGGGCTCAGCGGGCAAACCGTTCGCAAATTTCCTCCCGACAGCCTCATCAATACCAAGGTCATTCCCAAGTCGACCCCCGTCATGCAGGTCGTGGGGCAGATGCGGGACTTCGCTGGCGGACTCGGGGTGCGGTGCCAGTTCTGCCATGTCGGTGAGGAAGGCAAGCCGCTGGACCAGTTCGACTTTCCGAAGGATGACAAACGGACCAAGCTGGTCGCCCGCCAGATGATGCGGATGGTGCAGGAGATCAATCACCGTCTGGACACCCTGCCGGAGCGCCCGTCACCCTCGGTGGAGGTGACCTGTCGCACCTGTCACCGCGGGGTCAGCCGTCCCGTCCCGCTCTCCGCGCTGATTCAGGAAGCCGCGATGTCGGGTGGTGCCGATTCTGCCGTCGGGACGTACCGCCGCCTGCGGGAGCAGTACCTGGGCCGGGATGCCTACGATTTCGGCGAAGGCTCCTTGAATGCGGCGGCGCTGCGGCTGGGTCGGGAACACCGGCCGGCGGAGGCGCTGGCCCTGCTGACGCTGAACGAAGAGTTCTACCCCGGCTCCTCCGGGATGTACATCGTGCGCGGCAACGTCCTGCTGCTCGGCGGCGATACGACTGGGGCCGCGACGGCGTACCGCGAGGCACTGCGCCGGGATCCGAAGAATGGGGAGGCGCGCGGCCGGTTGCGGGAGATCGGCCAGACCCCCTGATCGCAGTGACTGGGCGCGGTCCCGGCTGTCAGAAGTGGCCGAGGACCGCGACCCCCAGCAGCAGGATGGCGCCGTGCCCCACGGCCTCACCCCGGGTCCGGATGTTCAGCTCCGCACCGAGTGCGGAACTCCCCTCGATGGCCCATCCCCCACCGATGGGCCACGCGTGTGCCACTCGGGCGGTCGGTTGAAAGACCCAGACCCGCGTGGTCCCGCTGGACCCCCCGTCCTCCCGCCAGTGAATGCCGAGCGTCCACAGATCAGCCCGGACACCGAACCGCCAGCCGAGCCGATCGTGTCGGCGGGTATAGTCCAGCCCCAGGCCGATCCCGGGTCCCCCGCCACGCTCATGATCGTGCTCGCCCCACGAGCGCCGGTTGGTCGCGTTATAGCCGACGGAGACCAGCAGGGCGGTGCGCGGGGCGAGAGACCATTCACCGCGAACGGTGGGAATGAGGCCGGCGGGATACGCGCGGAGTTCGACCCCGGCGGCGGACTGCTGCGCCACGGCGCGTTGGGCTGCCGGGCCGAGCTGCAGCAGGAGCGCCGCCGGTACGACGAACCGCAGGACCACCCCGAACGGCGCCCTCATCGGTAGGTGACGATTTCGGCCAGCGGCTTGCGATGGATCTGGGGAACGGTGGCATCGGCGGCGGGGTAACCGGCCACCAGCAGCATGATCGGCCGCTCCGATGCCGGTCGACCGAGCAGGTGGCTCAGGAAGGTCATCGGGTTCGGCGTGTGCGTCAGGGTTACCAGCCCGGCGTTGTGCAGCGCGGTGATCAGAATTCCGGTGGCGATCCCGACCGATTCCATGACGTAGTAGTGCGGCACCCGGCCGCCGTCCTCGGTCATCCCATGGCGCTGGGCGAAGATCGCAATGAGATAGGGTGCCTGTTCCAGGTAGGGCTTCTGCGCATCGGTGCCAAGGGGCTCCAGCGCAGCGAGCCACTCGGCGGGTGCGTTGGCATAGAACCGCTGCTCCTCCACCTCAGCGGCCTGACGCACCTGCTGTTTGATGGCAGGATCGGTGATGACCACAAAGTGCCATGGTTGCAGGTTGGCGCCGCTGGGTGCAGTGCCGGCCGCTTCCAGGCAGGCATCGATGACCTCGCGCGGCACCGGGCGGTCGCTGAACTGGCGCACCGTACGCCGCCGCTGCATCAGCGACGCAAAGCGTCGGCTGCGATCGATCATCTCGGCCGGATCCCGCTCCTGGTAGGTCGACAGCGGAACGAACTGTGGCGGCACATCGGGCATGATTGGACTTCCCGAGTTGAGGTGTTGGCCAGGCGCGGAATGCTGGAAAGGTGGACCCCCGACCGAGGGGTCGGCAAGGGACCGCGCGACGCTAACTGGGATGTGTGTGACGGATCAGCGCCACCGCGATGCCCCCCAGGATCAGGGCACTCGCAGCCATCAGGCGGCTGGTCAGCGGCTCGCCCAGGGCGGCGATACCACCCGCGGCCGCCAGCGGTGGGACGGCCAATTGGACCAGTGAGGCCACGATGGGTGGAAGGCCCGGGAGCGCCCGGTACCAGAGGACGTAGCCGACTCCCGACGCGAGCGCACCGGAGAGGATGGCGAGCAGGGCACCGCCTGGCTCGAAGGTCAGGGAGCCCCACGACACCAGCAGGACGAGGAGCACCAGCGGAATGGACCGGAGAAAGTTCGCGGCGGTCTGGCCCAGCGGGTCGGCCACCGCTCGGCCGCGGAGCGAGTACAGCCCCCAGGACATGCCGGCAATGAGCATCAGGGCGGCGGCACCCACCGGCGGAGCCGCGAGGCCGGGAAGGACGAGGTATACCAGGCCGCCGCCGGCCATGACCAGTCCGAGCCATTGCCCGGCCGCTGGGGAGCGACCCTGCCGAAGGCCACCAAGAATCATGGTGATCTGGACGGCCCCGAAGAGCAGCAGTGCCCCGGTCCCGGTGGTCAGCTGTCGATAGCCAAACGAAAAGGGCACCGCGTACAGACAGAGGAGGACGGCGGCTCCCCAGGATGGTGTCGCCGCGGCGGCAGGCTGGCGGCGAAACCGAACCAGCAGCCACAGCGTCACCGCGCCCGCCCCGAGCCGGATCGCGGTGAAGGTGGCGGGGTCAATGCTCCCCTGGGCCAGCGCCAGGCGGCAGAGCAGGGAGTTCGCCGCAAAGGCGATCAGCGCCAGGGCGGTGTAGACAGCGATCGGCACGACGCGATCCTCGATGGCGGGAGGCTAGCCCTGAATGGACTCGGCAGGGGCAACCGTGGCGGTCATCACCATCCGATAGGGATCCGTCGGGCTGTCCGACATCCCATTGCAGGGTCACCTGGCGAGCCGCCGGTGTCACGGTGGCGGCGTATCGATCCGCACCGCACTGGTGCGGGGTCACGGTGGTCCACCGCCCGTCAGTGGCTTCCGTCAGGGTCACGAGCGGGGTCGGCGCGCCGGTGCCCCGACGGAGGTGGCTCAGCAGGATTCCACCGCCATCGGCACCGGGGCTCCACGAGGTCGCGTTGAAAAAGGTGGCGCCGGCCAGGGGGCCATCGTTCCAGCGGCCCCGCTCGCGCCAGACGATGGCGCCGGACGGGTCGTGCTCCACCGCGATCTCTCCGCTGCCAGCCAGCCGCACTGGCACCTCAGCGCCTTCGTGTCGCCACACCAGCAGCGAGAAGTGCCTGAGATGGGACAGCAGTGGCCAGAGGGCAGCCGTTGGGCGCGTCAGGGAGAGCGAGGCTGGGCGCACTCGAGCTTGGTGCGGATGGTGTCATCCGGTACGAAGATGGCGTAGGCCAGGCCGCGTCCGTAAAAACTGGGGTCGGTCGGGATCGGGGCCGCGGCCTGTGTCGCCTGATTCTGGTGCGTCATCGCGTCGGTTTGCGCATCGGTCCGTTCCTGGGCGTTGATGCCGCTGATGACCGTCATGCCGAGGGCCGCGAACGTTCCCGGGGTGGTGACCTCCATGGCGAGCACCCGGTTGGCGCCCAGCTTGGCCGCCTCCTCACGGAGACGACGCCGGATCTTGTCGCTGGTGGTACTGAAGTCGCCGCCTTCCACCCGCAGTTGGGCCAGGATCCGGCCGCCCTGCGGAATTTCACCCGGCGCATCGGCAATCAGGACCGCGAGGGGACAGATCGGGTTTTCGAGACGGTGGGGCGGGAGCACGGTGGTGGTGACCACGGTGCTGGCACAGCCCAGGGCGGCGACGGCGAGGGTCGGCGTCAACAAGCGGTGGTACAGGCGCATCGTCGGATCCGTCAGCGGGGCAGGGTTCAGGTTGGCGTGTCAGTTGGTGGCGAGGCGCATTTCTTCCCAGCGCACCTGACCGGAAAGTATCACGTCGCGCAACTGGCGTTCCCGGCGGGACAGGGTGGACCGGCCGGTCTTGACCTCGACAAAGACGACCTGGCGCAGCGCCCCGGCATCGAGGCCGTCAAAGACGACCAGATCCACCGGGGAGCCGAGGAAGCGGACATCCTTGGGGTTGAAGGGGAAGGACGGGAGCAGGGGCAGCAATTGCTCGTGGACCTGACCGGAGATCGTTGCCTGGCTGCGCGCGATCGCCTCCTGTCGAATGCGACGCGTATAGGTCGCCTTCCAGATCAGGCCCAGCAGCAGGGCGATCACCAGGCCGATGGTCAGGCCGGTGAGCAGCAGTAGAAGCGGGGAGAGCGCCGTCAGCTCAGGCATGGAGAGTCAGGGAGTCGTTGAGGCAGAGCTGGCCTCAGGCGGGCGAATCTGCAGCGCGCCGGAGGGGCAGCGGGCGACCTGACTCGCCACCGCATCCGCCGAGGCGAGCTCCGGTCGGATCCAACGCTTGCGCCCGACATCGAAGACCTCGGGAAGTCCGCGCACGCACACCCCTGAATGAATGCAGAGCTGGGGATCAAAGGTCACCGTGATCTCCGGTGTCTCGTAGACCTGAAGCCGCTTCGGCATGGCAGATGGGGGTGAAGGACGTACGATCGTGCAAGGGGCCAACGCGCGTGTCAGGCGCATCCGGGGTCGGGATGGTCATCGCGGCGGCACGCCACCAGGCCGGCGAAACCGGCGAGCAGTAGCAGGCCCGCTCTGAGAATGCTGCGGAGCAGCTGGCCGGCAGCGGCGCTATAGGAATCGCCACCATGGACCAGGACCGTGCCCGGGCTGACCTCGAAGGTGAACAACGGTTCCGGGGTCCGCATCCACGCCACCAGCACGATCAGCAGCGCGAGGGTCCCGCCCAGCATCACCAGCAGCATGGAGGTGCACTGGATCGCCGGACGGAGGCGACGAAGGGCCGGGAGGAAGGAGGACATACTGAATGGTATGCAGAGGGCGTCATACCGGCCACCACCTACGCGGCACTGGAGGCCTGGCTCGGCTCGGCGCGTCCCGGCCGCCGCGCCTGATCGGCGTTCCAGCGGGCGATGTGAGGTGGCAGGGTCGGTGACTCAAGGGGGAGATCCAGGACCTCGAGGATGGTGCGCGGCGCGATGGTCAGGCCGGTGCGCGACAGAAAGCGGGTTCGGACCACTGCGGTGGCCACGACCTTCGTGTTTCGGGTGAAACGCTGCTCCAGCACAAACTCGAGATCATCCCATCCGACGACCCTGGTCTCGATGTGAAAAGCCTGGAACAGGCGCAGGGAACGCCGCAGCTGGATGGTCTCTGCCGTGACGACGGGGAACCATCCCTCGCGCCGCAGGTGCGGGGTCAGGCCGCCCCGGGTGATCATGTCTACCCGGGCCAGATCCATGAGCGAGAAGTACTTGCCGTTATTCACGTGCCGGAGGATATCGAGATCCGTCGGCAGCACCCGGAACGGGGTCTGGCAGGGACCGAGCGCGGTGGACGCGGGATGGCGGCGACTGATGAGCAGCAACCAGCAGAGTCGGAAGAGCAGGTTCACGAGTAAGGTCGGCCAGGGTGATCGTGGTTCGGCCGGTCCACGGCGGAATCCGGCTCCTGCTGTTGAATGCGTAATCTCTGCGCGCCACCAGACATGCGGCGTCGCACTCACCAGTGTGAGCTGAAGACGAACGGCATGGCAGTTGGATGCACGGCTGGGTGGATACTGCGGAGGCAATGCGGCGGGGAATCTGTCGGAGCTGCGGCCTGCTCAGTGCGGGGTGTTTCGCTCCTGGGCAGGGTGTTCGGCCCGCTCCGCGGGTGGGGCGATGAGTCCGGGGGATCCCAGACCCCGCAGCAACCCGACTTGCCCTTCGAGCAGTCGGTCGAGCTGACTGGCGGAATAGTCGGCCGCCTGCTCCAGGCTGGCAAGTCGCTGCTCGACCAGCCCGGGATCCGGCAGTGTTGCCTCGAGGACCGCCAGCTTCTTGCGGGCCCGCCACCAGGCGATCGCGAAGCCGATGGTCCCAATGAACCCGACTTTGGCCGCGCCAAAGAGGAGGCCGAGGGCGAAGCCGCTGAGCTGGGGGTCCATTACCAGGCCAGGATCTCCAGATCGTCGAGCATGACGGCGACGGGAAGGAGGGAATCAGCGCTCGGGGCCTGCTTGAAGGCATGCGCGGCCGCCCGGAGGGCGGGAGTCCCGGCCTGACCCGTCTGCTGCCGGTACCGACGATGGGCATCGCCCAGTTCCGAGAAGACCGAGCGCAGGCAGGCCATTTCACGCTGGCTCAGGGTATCCGTCTCGTGCATGGAGGCAAGGGAAATCGTTGTGCCACGGCGCTTCCCTGGCCGGACCGCGCCATGGCGGCGGTCGAAGGCCTTACCGGCGTGGTCCAGCCGGACAGCCATGCGTTCGGTGAGGGGGATGCGGGGAGTGGCCGAGTCCAGCGAAGCGGATGAATCTGGTGCCATGGGGACCTGCTCGGTGGCAGAAACCTGGGCCGCCTCGATTCAGGAATCAGGCGGACCATGCAATGTAATCGAGTGTACCGTCTGGTGTTGCGCCCGCCCCGGCCGTCAGCTGATGCGGTGCGGGGCGTCCTCGAAGGCCCGCAGCAGGCGATAGCCAAAGGTGTACTGTTCGGCGAGTCGCAGGGCGATGTCGGGACGCCAGCCTTCCTCCGTCAGCCATAGCCGCAGGTCCTCGGTGGTTGCGTCAGCCCGATCTCTCCAGGCCGCGATCACGAAGGCCTGCCAGCGGACCTGATCGAGCATGCTGAGGTGCGCCGCCGACCGCCTCCCCTCGGCGGAAAAGGCCCGCAGCCGGGCGACCGCCCTGGACGACATCCAGTCTTCGGGGACGGGGGTCGAGGACGTCAGTTCGATGTGCAGGCCGTGGCCTGCCAGGCCGGGTGCCACGACCTCATCGTGAAACGCCAGCAGAATCCCGTTGTAGGCCGCAATCTCCAGCCGCTCCCGCGTGGGCGGAAAAATGGCGCTGACGGAGAGGCAACTGGCCGGCGCATGGATCAGGACGACGTGAGCCGTCGGGCGGGTGTCGGTGGCGGCACAGCTGAAGCAGTAGTGCGGGGCGGGGTCCTCCGTCTCGGGATCCAGCAGGCGAGACTCGGTGGCGTGGTCCCGCCACCATCCCGCCGGCGGGGAATCGGTCAGGCTGGCGACATAGGCCTCCAGCGCGGGGGCGCCGCCGGTGATGGTCAGTTGCTGGTAGGCCAGCATGCAAGGACTCGTGGGCGAAGGGAGTCTTCCCGCTCATCGCGTCGCGGGGTAGTTTGCGTTCCGGGGCTGCGCAGACCGGCGTGGTCCACCCTACTTCCTTTCCCGAAGGATCCATCGATGTCGCGCGATGAGGCGGTCGCCCTGGCCCGGGCGAGTTACGATCGATGCCAGCAGGCACCCGAGTTCTTCGAGGCGTTCTATGCCCGGTTCTTCGAGGAGAGCCCATCGGTCCGGCCGATGTTCGCGACCACGAACTTCGAGCGACAGCGGAAGTTGTTGCGCCATGCGATCGGGCTGCTGCTGTCGTATCATCACCAGTCCGCGGATGAACCCAACATCCTGACCCGGGTGGCGGATCGCCATGGGCGCAGCGACCTGAAGATTGATCCCGCGCTGTACCCCGATTTCGTGTCCAGCCTGGTCCGTACCGTCGCGGTCCTCGATCCCGAGTTCAGCCCACAGGTAGAAGCGGCCTGGCGGGAGGCCACCGCAGAGGGGATCGCGTACATGCAGTCGAAAGGGTAGTACGCTGGTTGTTCTACCGAAAGATGCAGGGTGTGCCCATCCGGGCACAGTAGGCCGCGAGCCGGCGCTGCACCTCGGGAATCACCGTGTCCGGCGCGGGCGGCGCCGCGATACTGGTCGGGGCGGCCGTGAGATCGCGCACATCCGATGTCCAGAATACCCACCCTCCCCGTCCGGATTCCTGCCGCTCGGCGTGCACCCAGTAGGTGCCGCCCTCCAACTCAACCGAGAAGGACTCCCGCCCGAGCATGCGGACCCCATCCCGGCGGCCGAAGGGCCACAGCCACCGGAGCCGGTGGCGCCACTCGGTCATTCCCGCGATTCCTGGCCCTGGGTGCGCAGCTGTCGCCGGGCCACTAGAGCTTGGCGACGAGTTCGTCCAGCATCTTCAGCAGCTTCTCGTACTCGTCGGCGTGGGTCTTCAACGCCGCGAGATAGGGGGCGAGCGCGGGCTGGAGGATGATCGGCATCGGGGGCATCCCGCCCATCACCGGCGGCGGCTGCATACTCATGGCGCTCTTGAATGCGGAGTTCATCGCGCTCATCGTGGTGATCTGGGTCTTCAGCTTCGTCTTGGTGGCGGCATCCATGGCGCATGACCTCGATCGGAGGGAGGTGACAGGGGACGACCAGAGAAAAAGTGCCAGCCGCAGTCCACTCGCGCAAGCAAGCCACCACCTCTGGACCGATCAGTCGTCGTGCGATTCCCGGAATGAAGGGCGTCCCGCAGGATCGGCGCTGACGATCATCTGGAGGCTTGCTGCTCCCGCGGAAGTCCGTTGGGAGCGCTCGTCATCCGGTTCGTCGGTGCGACAGAGGTGGAGTCGGCCAATGGACCGCAGGTTCAGCACCACGAGTTCCACTGTGCCTGCCGTATCGAGGGGACGCCAGGGATACTCGCTGGAGCGCACGGCCGCGAACAGCAACGCGACCCGTGCCTGCTGCCCCACCGGCGGTGGCGGGAGCCAGGCAATGGGCTCAGCGGGGTAGGGATCGACGTCCGGGGGCCGGACTCCAGCCGGCGCGGAGGGGATTACGATGTCCGGCCCACGAATCCATCCCGGCCGGAATTCCCGGGGCCGATTCCAGCGACTGACGGCGCCGCCGGCCTCGATCCGCCAGCGGCCGGTCCGATAGGCGGTGAGGGCGACCCGCTCCCGGGCCGCCTGGACTTCGAGATGTACGTCATCCTCCTCGACCCACAGCCGCCAGATGCCGGACATGGGGAGGGTGGGTGTGCCAAGCGCGAAGCGAAAGGTTTTTGCGGCCATGCGGCAATGGTAACGCCCCACCGCTGGCGGTGCGTCAGCCGACCGGCACCGGCTTGCGCATGCAAATGAGATGCGCCGGTTGCAGCAGGAGATCCGCCCTGGCAAAATCGGTGACGCCTGCGGCAACAAAGCCGCAGGACCCGTAGAACGGAGGCAGTTCCTCCCGCACGTTGAACACCTCCAGTTCGACCACCGTACACCCCGCCGCGCGACAGTACGCTTCCACGGCGGCCACCAGCTTCCGTCCCAGCCCCTTCCCCTGGTGCTTCGGGTCCACCGCGAGCAGGGCGAAGTGCCCCCGGGTGCCATGGGTATCGACGTACACCGTACCCGCCATGGCGCCGCCATCATCACCATCGAATACGAGGAACGCCGCGCCCGGAGCGTCGATGAGCGCGGCCACCTCATCGGCCGAGGTGCGCTCTCCCCGGATGAAGAAGGTCTCGACCCGGTAGGCGGCATTGATGATCCGCACCAGATCAGGAATGTCATCGTGGGTGGCGATGCGGGGGGCCATGCGGGATCCTCTCAAGGGTGGCCTGCTACTTCGGTGCGGGTGGTGTCTCGGGTTGGGCGACGCGCATCCAGCGGCGCAGGTCCTGGACGATCGGTCGCCAGGCAATGGCCAGCAGCAGGCCGGCAAGGGGCAGGGTGGCGATGTACCCGAGCGTCTTGAAGCCCAGTGCGCCCGTGAGACTTCCTCCAATGAAGGCACTGAGCAGCAGCAGGTGGACGGCGAGCCGCTTACGGTTCGCCACGACCCGCGGCGGGCCTGCGGTCCGGTTCACATAGATCAGACGCCCCAGTTCGATCCCGATGTCGGTGACCAGCCCGGTGACGTGGGTGGTCCGAATCACGGCGTGGGACACCTTGGTGATCACGGCGTTCTGCAGTCCCATGAGGAAACAGAGGGTCAGGACCGTCAGGGGAAGAAACATCGCCGTCCGGGCGGAGAGCGTCGCTCCCATGAAGCCGAAGGCGAGCAGCAGGGTGGCCTCGAGCAGGATGGGGAAGGCAAACAGACTGCGGTGTTGATGCCGGCGGGCCCAGTTCACGCAGATCGCCGTGGTCATGGCGCCGGTGACGAAGGCGCCGAGGGCGGCGAGCGCGCTGAGTGCCAGGGCGCCGCGACCCAGCACGACGGCGTCCGCCATCGTCGAGACGATCCCGGTCATGTGGGAGGTGTACTGTCCGACCGCCAGGAAGCCGCCGGCATTGGTGGCGCCGGCCACGAACGCGAGCATGGCCCCGAGGCCGCGATCCCGGCCGATGGTCCGCTCGGGCTGAGCCAGTTGGCTGAGCCCTAACATGCTGCCTCCGGCCGCGACGCTGAAGCGGTACCGGACATTTCCTGTAGGCACACGTCTGACACGAGCATCAGCCACCCACCGGCATCCTGCGGAGCGTCCGGACGGTACTGTTGAGCTGCATGGCGAGCCCATGCGCACACTTCGACAGGAAAGCTGAGGATATCATGAGTACTCGGGCCGAACAGCTCGCGAGCCGCCTGGAAGCCGGCGCAGCGCTTCTTACCCAGTTGGCCAACAGCCTGAGCCATGAGGAATGGCGTATTCGGGTGCGGGATGGGAGAACGGTGGGCGTGGTGATTCATCACGTGGCCAGCGTCTACCCGGTGGAAATGGACCTGGCGCGCTCGATCGCCTCCGGCCAGGCGGTCACCGGCGTCACCTGGGAGGCTGTGGCGGACATGAACGCCAAGCACGCCCTTGAGTTCGCCGATATCAGCAAGGCCGCGACCGTGGCCCTGCTCACGCGCAACAGCCAGGCGGCGGCCGCGGAAATCCGGACGTTTACCGATGCGCAGCTGGACAGCGCCGCGCCCTTCTCCCTGAGCTTCGACGCGCCGATGACAGCGCAGTTTGTCCTGGAAGATCATCCGGTGCGTCACAGCTGGCACCACATGGCACGCATCCGGGCGGTGCTGGGACGGTCGAGCGATACCCGGACGCAGGACGGTGAGCAGCGCCGGGCCTGACCGCAATCGATGGCCGTGCGCCCGTTGGCGCCCGGCCAACTCCCGCCTCATCCAACCACCGCGCCGGTCGCGTAGCGCCAGACCGCGATGTAGTGACACGCACTGCCGGCCACCACAAACAGGTGCCAGGCGGCGTGGTGGTACGGCCGATGATCCCGCACGTAAAACACGACCCCCGCGGTATAGCAGAGCCCACCGGCCACGATCCACGCCAGCCCCGCCGGCGGCAGTACCCGGGTCAGTGGCCCGACCGCCACGACTGCCAGCCAGCCCATCCCGAGATAGAGCCAGGTCGAGAATCGGGGAAAGCGGAACCCGAGCAACAGCTTGTAGAGGGTGCCGGCCACCGCCAGACCCCACACCAGACCGAACAGCGTCCATCCCCACGCCCCACGCAGCAGCCCGAGCACAAATGGCGTGTAGCTGCCCGCAATGACCAGGTAGATCGCCACATGGTCCACGGTGCGCAGCAGCTGTTTGGTAGGGGAGACCGGGAGCGCGTGGTACAGCGTCGATGCGCCGTAGAGCAGGACCAGGGTCACGGCGAAGATGGCGCAGGCGATGATCTGGAGCCGGTCGCCATGGGCCCGCGCCACCCATACGAGGAACGGCAGACCGATCAGGCTCGCAGCCAGGCCGGAACCGTGGGTGAGGGCGTTGGCGAGTTCTTCGGCCCGGGACTGGACTCGGCGGGTGGACATGGGGGAAACGTAGTCGGTGCCACGGTGATCGTCGCCGGGCATCCTCAATCCGGTGGCTGGCGAAAACCGGCCGTCAGGATCCGAACCCCGGGAGCGAGCATCGCCCGCCATTCCGCTTCCAGGGCGGGGGAGAACTCCGGATCATGCTCCTGGGCCGCGCAGATGAGGGCCTCTACCCAGAACCCGTACAGGTGCGGTTGAATGTTATGTCCCCCCGGGCCGTGCAGGGTCGCCAGGCGCTCGAGATGTGCAGCAGACTCGGGAGAGCCGTACCCGGTTGCGAGCGTCATCTGGAGTGAGGCGCGGAGCATCCCGGTCAGGCGGGTGAATTCGGTGCCCTGGAACTTTTCGCGCACCTCGGCGGAGGACCCCAGGAAGAGCTCATAGAACCGGGTGAGGAAATGGGGTGCCAACAGGCAGCGATCCAGGCTTTCGTAGAAGGCCTCGTACATGGGGTTGGCCACGGTATGCCTCTTGATGGTGCGTTGCCTCGCGGGAAGCCAGGCGTCCTACTGTTCACTGGGTGTCGAAGGGGGCAGGTCCGATGGCGGCGACAGGAACTCCGGGAGGATTTCCACCTGGTCGCACATCGCATCGATGCGGATTCTGGCGTAGTCCCGGGCGGAGAACGGCCGACGATCGCCGGCCGTGGAGGGTGTCGCATCAATCTCGACGATGAACGGATCCTCACCGAATGAGAGATAACTGGTGAGGAGGTCGTCCGCGCTCATGCCGGGCCGGTAGGCGGACTGCAGGTATTCGTCCACGACCAGCTGCGCTGCCTCGATCGCTTCGGCCAGGGTCGCACATGTCTTCAGGGCGTATCGGGCCGACGCATCCATATAATGGAAATTGTCGTCGATGAATACCTGAAACGGCATCCCGGCCTGGCGGAGAGGCTACTGCCCGATACTGTGATCCGCGCGCCACCGGACCGCGGTCTCCGGATCGCGGAGATCTACCGCGTAGACGTACCGCAATCCCAGGCTCGGACCACCCCGGAGGCGGACCTCGCCCAGCACCGCGGTACCATGCGGAGCCAGTACTCGCGGTGCGGAGTGCTCCCGGCATTCCGTCAGCAGGAGGCCGACGCAGCCTTCGATCACATAGCTGTCGATGGCGACCGCGTGATCGGTGCGGTTGTGGATGAACAATCGGTGATTGTGTTCGGTACCGTCCTCGACCCATTCCACGGTCTTGAGCGGGCCAGCCGATTGGGCGATGAGCAGCGTGGTGTCGGGGCTCAGGCGAGCCTGAGCACTCGCCAGTTGCGCACCGAGCACTGAGGCGAGAACGGGGGTCAGCAACGAGGATGCGTTTGAGCATCGGATGCTCCTGGCGGGAGGGGGCTGTGCCCAAGATAGGTCGCGGTACGGGCGGTATCAAGCAAAGGCGGAGGGCCGCGACCAGGGGCTGGGGTCACGCATCATCACCGGTGCGCCAGGCGAAGGTACCCCACCATCACTCACAGGAGCGACCCGGAATGAAACGTACGATCGCCTTACTGTTGTCAGGCCTCGCGTTCGCTGTTCCCGCCAGGGCGCAGCAATCCCCCCTGGTCGGTGTCTGGCAGCTGTCCTACCCGGCCGGGATTCGCATGGAGAATGGCGCCCGCACCGTGATGATGGGGAAGGGACGGCTGACCGTCGCGATCGAGGGCGACTCCCTGGTCGGGACGCTCGTCTCCGAGCCCATGCCCGACGCACCGCCTCGGCCACCGGCGCGGATGTCCGCCCCCATGGGGAGTGGGAGCCGGACCTTTGTGGCGCGGACCAAGGCCACCCTGAACCTGAACGGCGAAGAGCGGGAGGCCACGGCCGTCAGCACCTGGACGTTGACGGCTGCGGGGGACTCCCTGTCGGGGACGGTCGAACGCCGGATCGACGGGTTCCCGGTGGCGGCGCAGGATCCGCAGCCGGTCAGCGGCACACGACAATCGTAGGGCACCCAAGCCTTCGGGGCATCGCTTTGCCTGCCGCCACCACGGTCCTCCCGTGGTGGCGTTTCATATGCGGCTGACACTGTGAGGCGCCGCCGATCGCAGGGAGATCATGCTGCCGTCCGAGGGAAGCCGGGATCCAGGCCGGTCGCCCGGATGCTGTGTTCCCAGAGCGCCGTTCCCTCGGCGGGATCGTCCGCCAGGGGATTGCACGGCGCTTCCCGGCACCGCACGTAGTACCGGCCCGAGACGTCGTCCAGTTCGGGAGCAGTGGCACAGTAGAGTGGGGTCTTCGCTCCCTCCTCGTTCGACAGCATGAATAGCTTGAAGAACCACTGGAGCGGTCTCGGGGCCGAGCGCCAGACGTTCGATGCCACCACGCCGGGATGCAGCGAGGAGGTCCGTACGCGGGTGCCCGTCAGGCGGCGGGCCAGCTCCTTCGCATGGATCACGTTCATCAATTTCGACGCCGCATAATCCCGAAACGTTCCCCTGGTCGGCGCCGCGGGTCGTTCCAGGACCGTCCAGTCGAGGCGACGCGGCTGGAGGTGCGCGGCACTCGCCACGTTGACGATGCGGCCATGTGGCGCCTCCGTCAGGCGCGGCAGCAGCAGGTTGGTGAGCAGGAAGGGGCCGAGGTGGTTGGTGGCGTAGGTCAGGTCGAACCCATCGCGACTCAGCCCCGCGGTCACGGCGACACCGGCATTGTTGACCAGGACATCCAGCGGCAGGCCACTGGTCAGGACCTCGTCCGCGGCCCGGCGGACCGACGAACAATCGGCCACGTCGAGCTGCAGAAAGGTCACCGCAGCCTCAGGGTGCCGCTCCCGCACTCCCCGCAGCGCTGCCTGGGTGCGTTCCGGCGAACGGCCAGCCGCCCAGATCCGTGTCCCGCGCGCCGCCAACGCTTCCACCAGGGCCAGCCCGATTCCGGAACTGGCTCCCGTCACGAGAACAGTTTTCGGCTCCACGGAAATGCCTCCGCCTGTCTGTCGATGGGGTCATGCGCCTGCCGCCAGTCCTGCCCTGTCGGGTATCGCTGCCGACCTGCGCATGGAAGAAGGTAGCCCATCGTCCCGGGCCTCATCGGGACGTCGACCTCCCCCGCACGTGAAGGTGCCCATGCGATCCACACCGACGAGCACGTCCTCTCCCGAACTCTCCGGGATTCCGGCCGAGCGTTGGCACCGAGGCGGATTCCTGTACCGGTTTGAAGGTCACCTGGGTCGGCCGCGGATGGTGATGGTGCCCGAGGGGCTGCGCATCATCCTGCCCTTCGATGGTATGGTGGTCGAAGGGGCACTCACCGGCTATCGGATTGAAGGGACCGACAGCCTCCTCCTGCGGGATGATGGTGTCGGCGTCATCGACGCGCAAAAGCGTCTCGTCGGTCCATCGGATCAACTGCTGGAGCATCTCCGAGGCTATTGTCTGCCGCCGGTGGGCCTGACACTGCCGCCGCTGGAGGAGTTCCTTGCTCCGGAGTTTCAGTGGCCCCGGGCGCTCTTTCCGGTGATTGGGTTCTCCACCTTCCACGCGGCGGTGGGCGACAAGCGCTGGATGAATCGGGCGCTGGCCCAGGTCGCGGGGTGGTCGAGCCTGGCCTCTGGCCGCATCGCACTCGAGACCCGGATCGTGGATTCGCACCCGGAAGTGCGCGGGCCACGACTCCCGGCGACCGGTGACGGCTGAGGCGCCGCCGGCGCGCTTCAGGGGAGGTCCGATCCCTCGGGGCCGACCCAGTCGTAGGTGGTCGCATGCCCCATCAGCCGCCAGCGGTCCGGGTACATCATCGTTCCCCAGTCGAGTGGTTCCGCGAGGGGATGGGGTGTGGCGGCCAGCCGCAGCGCGCTGGTGAGATCGCGGCGCTGCTCGGCGCCGAGTGCGTCGGTGGCGAGCGAAACCATCAGCATCGTCCCACTCCGTGCCAGCAGGTCCAGCCACTGCCGGTTCAGCGACCACGGCTGCTCCGTGGTCACCCCGACGCAGTCGGCATCAGCGGTATAGAACGCGCCATGCTGGACGCCGCGGAACGCGAGTGAATTCACTCCCATCTTCCGGGTGCGGGACCAGCTGGTGCCGCTGGTATCATCGCCCACCCGGCAAATGGCGAACTGACCGGCCGAGAGGTGGCTGACGGTGTTGCAGCCGATGACGAGCTTGTCGCCGGCGGCCTCCCGGATAGTGCGATACAGCTCGGTGATGACTTCCGCGGTGGTGCGAGCCGGACCGGCCGCGAAGGTCCATCCCTCCTTTGTCATCGCCGCGCCCATCTGGAATCCCCACCGCCCGAAGATGTCCCAGGTGGAATAGTCGTGCTTGATGAGGTCGTAGCCCCAGGCGCGCAGCCGGGCGATGTCCTCGTGCACCTTGGCGGTAACCTCGGGGACGGTCGGATCGAGGGCGCTCCGTTCCCGGGTGAGGCGCCAGCTGTCGGGCACATCGCTCGCGGCCTCCAGCGGCCGGATCCAGATCCCCGGCCTGGCCCCGGCGCGCAGAACATCCGCGGCCAGGCCGGCCATATCGGGAAATTTGTCGTTGCCCCGGTCCCAGGTCCCGGCGCCCACGGCGGTGGCACCTCGGCCCGGCTGCCAGCCATCGTCGATCACCGCAAAGGGGCGGTTGCCTCCGGTCGGTGAGAGCTCGACGATCCGCGCGGCATCGATGCGCACCGATGCCGCGCTGTTGTTGCCGTAGGCCCAGTACCAGTCGTTGCTGCCGTAGACCGGCTCCGTCGGGGCCAGGGGGTCGGGACACATCTGGCGGCAGAAGGCGTGGAGCGCGGCATAGGCCGATTCGCCAGCGTGCCCGGCGCGGCTGAGCACCCGGCAGACGGCGAGGCTCCGGCCCGACAGCTGCACGCCCACCCCGCCGCTCCGGACATCGGCCCAGAGGGTGAGCCCACCCTCGTCGAGCTGCCAGGCGCAGAACGCCGCCGGGCTGGTCTGCACCCCATAGGCATGGGTGGCCCGGCCATCGTGGGTGGCGAGGTACCAGGGCATGAGACGGTCGGGGACGATGCCGCGCCACTCGAGGTCTCCGTAGCCCCGTTCCCACGCATCGCCCAGCACCCGGAGCGTGGCGGGAAGGGTGCCCCGCCAGCGGAGGCGCACGCGGCGCACGGGGACGTGGCTCGTCAGGTCGACGGCGAGGCCGCCACGCTGGGGCGTCGTGGTGACTTCCGCGCCTTCGAGGGTCCAGCGGTCGGTGCCGGATGCGCGCATGTCGCGCAGCGAATCCTCCGACTGGAGCGCAACGCTGTCCGGCGGGCGCAGGATATCGAGTATGCCGGGGAGCGGCAGGCCCCTGCGAGGCAGAGCTCCCGGGTGGATCACGCCGGGTGCCATGCTGAGGCCGGCAGCGGTGGTGGCCGTCTGCTGCAGGAACCGCCGTCGGGAGGTCATCAGGTAGACTCGTTCAGGGGGGCGGGGTGGTGGAGACCTTGGGAGTCGCGAGGAGCGACTGGGACGAGCACCGGGCGAACATCATCGTCAGCCACACGCTCACTGCAACAGGAAATATGCGCCCACGCCGGACAGGATGTATCCGATCCCGGGCGCCAGGTACAGATGCCAGCGGACGCCCTGTCGGAGGCACGACTGGTCCGGCGCGGTCGGATCATAGTAGACCGCGCAGCGGCCGCCCTCGGGACAGGAAGCGACCATGCGCTCTGCCGGGCCTTTCCAGCTGGTACTGAACACGCCACCGATGGCGATGGTGTCGCCCTGATAGGGACGCGCCCCGATGGCATACTCGTAGCGCACGATGGGACGATACATCTGGTCGCCATCAGAATCGCGGTACTCATCGACGTGTGAGGCGGTGATAACGCCCTCGCAGGAGGGCCAGCGCTCGGTGGCTTTCGCCCGCCGGAGGACCCGGGTACCGAAGACCACCGCGAGGCCGCCCAGCAGCGAGCAGATGGCCCCGGGGATGATTTGCGCGCTCACGTGCCCGCGTCAGGACGGCGGTGCGGCGAACTCGGCCGGCAGCGGGTTCCCCGGGCGCTCGGCATCCCAGTAGATCTGCAGCACCCACCAGCGGGTGCCGTCCCAGAACAGCTGAATGCTGTTGATGCCGCGGCTGAAGGGCTCGGTCTCACCCCGGCGATAGCTCGCATAGGAGCTGAAGGCATGCGCGATGGATCCGTAGCGTTCGGTCCGGCGCACCAGTTCCCGCTCCTGAAAGCCCACGGACACCAGGAATGAATCGGCGACTTCGCGATAGCCCTGGGGCGTGAGGATCCGGAGGGTGCAGGGACCCGCGGTGGGGCAGCGGGTCGGGATCAGTCGCGCCTCGGGGTGAAGGAGGGTGGCGAATCGCTGCCAGTCGCGCGGCTGCCCCACCGGCCCGCTGATCGTGGCATAGAGGGCCGTGATGATGCTGTCGATCGAGCTCACATCGGAGGTCCGCGCGACGATGGAAGGGGTCGCCTGTGCCTGGAGCGAACCCGTCAGGACGAGGAACAGGAGCGGGAGCACGCGGGTGGAGCGGCGCATGAGGACAGGGGGTTGGGGGTGGGCTTCCAGGTGTCCGCGAGCGAGGTATGAAGCCGGGAGTCCCGTGGAGCGGTGGGAAGCCGGTGCAGGGTGAAACATACTCGAAGCGACAGCGTACAACACACCATGCAACCAATCTTATCGCCCGTCAAAGGGGCACCTCTCCTCGCTGCCCTCGCGCTCCTCACCATTCCCGCCTTCGTGCTGGCGCAAGGTTGTCCCGCCACCCCGATCGCATCGTATCGCGTCTCCCTCGAAGGGACGGACCAGTTCCGAGTGCGCGCGGAGTTCCGAACTCCCACTCGAGCGCTGGCGGTGCGGTTTTCGGAAGTCGAAGGACGACCGGAGGCTCAGGCCGAGTCCGTCCGCGACCTCAAAGGATGGGAGGGGACCCGGGAAGTTCCGGTGCGATACACTGGTGAAGGGGCGTGGGACGCGCCGGCGCCGCTCACCCGGATCAGCTACCTGCTGCGGGCCGACCACGATGCCGTGCGGTGGACCGGTGGTGGGATGGACGAAGTCGGGTCCCACTTCGGCAATACCTACTTCTTTGTCGGCAACGCCTTTTTCCTGATCGATGACAGCTGGCCAGCATGCCCGCTCGACGTGACCTTCGATCTGCCGGCCGACTGGTCGGTGCTCTCCCCCTGGTCGGGCCATGGCCGGCGGTTCCAGGCCGCGGCGCCGGCCTTTCTCGACAAGAACGCCTTTGCCATTGGGCGCTTCACGGCAGGCCACTCCCAGGCCGGTGCGATGGCACTGGAGTGGGTAATTGATGAACGCCTCGCGGCGGTCTCGGCGCGGATTGTCGATCTCATGACCTCGCTGCCACAGCGCCTGGCCGCCTACTTCGGGAGCACCCCCGCGGACCGGTACGCAGTGGTGGTGTTCCAGGGACCGTACATGGATGGCGGTGCCTTCCGGCAGAGCTTCACGCTGCAGCTCTCCGCGCCGGTGCGCGAAGTGGACGCGCTGGTCTGGTCGCACGGCCTCGGGCACGAGATGCTGCACCTGTGGATTGGCAACCATATCCGGGGGTCGGTGCCAGAGGAGACCTACTGGTTCACTGAGGGGTTCACCGACTACCTCGCGGTCAAGCTGCTCTATCAGGCCGGTGTTACCGATGAAGCGATGGTGCAGCAACGCCTCGCGAACATCGTTCGGCGCGTCCGCCTGGCTCCGCGGCTCTCACCCGGTGTCGGACTGGTGGAGGCGGGCACCGAGAAGAACCAGAACTGGGAGCGGATCTACGGTGGGGGGGCGATGGTTGCGTTTCTCCTCGATGCGGAGAATCCGTCGGCCTTTCAGGCGGCGATGCGCGATCTGAACGACCACGCCGATGTCCCCTATTCCCAGCAGGCGTTGCTGGCTCGGCTGGATCAGCATACCGGCGGGGCGGCCACGCAGGCCTTCAATGCCGTCAACGACGGGCTCACCTGGGATGCGCTCGTGGAACGGCTCGGTGCGGTGGGGCTGGAGCTGACGGGTTTCACCGCGGATGAGGTGTATGTCCGCTTCGCCAACAATTGTTCCACCCCCGCGTGCGCCCCGGCCTTCCTGCAGCGGTAGGGCGCCACTTTCGGGGTCGCTCAGTCGACTCCGCCAGGCTGCCGATCGGGCTGCAGCAGGACGACCCCGGACCAGGGGCGGTCCGGGTGGTAGCGGTCGCTGCCCGGCAGGAAGGAGAAGAGGTGCAGCAGCCAGGGGAGGCGGCGCAGCTGACGGGCGGCTGTGAAGGTGGCGTGCGTCTCCGCTGTCCGCCAGCCATGGGGCGCAAAAAAGGCGGCGCCTTCAGGCGGGGCAAAGTGCATGGCCGCGCCGCCGCTCCGGAGGGCCGCGCCCCAACTCTTGTCGATCATCCGCAGCAGCCCAGGTGAGATGAGATCGGTGATCCACGACTGCACGGTTGGGATCGCCGCCAGGTCATCCGCCAGTGCCGCGACGGTCGAGACGGGGAGATACATCACCAGCCCTTCCGTCAGGATGAGCGTCCGCTCGGCCCGCTGGCCCAGCTGCTGGAACAGGGCGCGGCGCGGCCCATCCTGCGCCAGGTCCACCGGAATCCGCTCCAGCCGGCACTGGGGCTCCGCATCGGTCAGGAGAGCGGTTTTCTCCTCGAGCAGCGCCGCCTGATCCACTTCGACCCAGGTGACCCCGGCGGGGAAGGCCAGGCGATAGGGCCGAGTGTCCAGCCCTGCCGCCAGGTTCACGACCAGCGTGACACCCTCCGCCATCTGCTGCAGGATCAGCCGGTCAAACAGCACCGTGCGGGCCGTGACCGACCAGGCCGCGTTGCGCATCGGCCGGGGCAGGGTCGCCAGGATTTGCGCTCCCCTGGCTCCGGCCAGTCGGCGGGCATGCACATCCCGGAACAGGGCATCCGGCCGCTCGGATTCGGCGGCACGATAGAGTGCGACCCAGCGCGCCGTGTCGGCGATATTCTCGATACCGGAGTGTGCGGTCACAGGCGCATCGGGGTGAGAGGTGGCGAACGGGGCGGGGCTACCCCGCCAGCGGTGTGCCGGTTGGGGTGTGCGGCCCGACGCTTGAGTGATCCGGTGCCGGCGGCAGCGCCTTCCGGGTGGGATGGGTCAACTCGTACCACCGCAACGTCACCATGATCAGTGGCGCAGCGATGAGTCCGATAGGCAGCCGCCACCAGTGAATCGTATCGCTGATGATCAGGCAGACCGCGCCAGCCAATCCCCACATGGCCCCGATCCGGAAGGTGGGCCACCCTGCGATCTCCGGGTGCGACCCGGCCCACGCCCCGGCCAGAAAGGCGGGCGAAAGCGCAAAGGCCAGTACAAAGAGCTGGAGACCATCGGCATCCGCGTAGTTGACGGCCCGAAACAGGACGGTCGCCAGCAGCCAGATCACGAAGGACATCGCCCACAGTTTGGTGAAGGACCAGGTTCGGATTGCCATGGGGCACTCGGCGGAGAGAGGTGAGTCTCCCTACGCGCCGAGTCCCGGTGTGGTTCCAGTATGCAACAGGCCTCCGCGTCGGCCGGTGACGATGGGTCGGCGCATCGTTCGTTTCTCCGTACGTTGGGTCGGCATCGCGTTCAGTCGCCGACGGTATCGAGATGCCAGGCGGTGTGGATCCAGCGGCCGTGACGGTGCACGAAGACCTCCGTCCCTCGACCGGTTGTTTCCGTCGCCTGACCGGCCCGGTCCGTCAGTACCAGGCGGAAGGTCGTATAGAGAATGATGACATCGTCGTATTTCTGGAAGACATTCCTGGGAAATTCCAGCGATTGGATGGTCTGACCGCTGGCCGCGAACTCCGCCATCCGGGTCTGGGTGGCGGTGGCGTCGTCCCACGTTCCGCCGCCCCACCCCAGCGCGATCAGTTCGTCAGGGACCACCTGCTGAAACGCCGCTCGATCGTTGGTGAACCACGCCCGCCATGCCGCCTCACGGGTCGCGAGGATCTCCCGCCGTGTGGCGGCGTCCGGTTCGGGTCCGAAATGCTGGGCGACGAGGGTGGTCGCTGTCAGGCACAGCAGGACCGCCAGGGTAACACCGAAGGCACGCATGCACATCCTCTATGGTGAGTGGAACCGGTATATTGGAGCCATGTCAGCGCCTGCGCTTCCGGAATCCTGCTCTCGGCTGACCCCGCTCTATCGCGGGGCGCTTCTGTCTATGGATGACTGGCGTTGTGCCGGCCACGATACCCCCGGGGCCGGTGAAGAGTGGTGCGAGGATGACCGGATGGTGGTGACGCGGCGCGGGGTCTGGGAACTGGAGATCGCGGGGGAACCGCGCCGGGCCGACCCGATGACGGCCACCTTCTGGAACCGTGGGGCGCCGTATCGGGTACGCCACCCAGTCGGTGGAGGCGACCAGTGCACCCTGTTTCGCCTGACACCGGCCGGCACCCAGTTACTGCACGAGGCGACGCGCGCACCCGCCAGCGCGGCGCGCGGCACCTTTGGCCGGCGCACCAGCCCGCTTGATGGCCCGGGATACCTGTTACACCGACGGGCACTGGCGGCAGCTCGCGGGCCGAACGGCCCCGCGGATTCGATGGCCATCGAAGAGCCGGCCCTCGACCTCCTGCAGCGCCTTTCCAGTGAACCGGAGCCGGTCACCGGCAACGATCTCGCGCCCGCGAGTCGTCGGCGGGTGCATGCGGCGCGGGATATCATCGCCCGCGATTATCTCCGCCCCCTCAGTGTGGAGGGGATCGCGAGGGAGGTCGGTTGCTCTCCCTTTCACCTCAGTCGCCTCTTTCGTCGGGCCACCGGACTGACGCTCTACGGTGCGGTGGTACGCCTGCGGCTGCGGGAAGGGTTCGAACGGTTGCTCGATGCGGGGGAGATGGTCTCGGGGATCGCCCTCGATGTGGGATTCGCCTCCCACAGCCATTTCAGCGACGCGTTCCGTGCTGAGTACGGCTGCACGCCGCGCGAGGCGCGCCGGCTGCGGCCGGCCCCCTACCGCGCTTCGACCAGGAGGTTGCTGTAGGACTCCGGAATGATCAGCTGGCCCCCGCCCCCCAGTACCATCACGCCAAACTCCTTCCCAAACCATTTCTGTGCCCGTGGCGCCATGCCGACCCGCTGCCCGGGGGCCATGGCGGTCCAGGTGTCCTTGGTGCCCGTGGTACTCGACTCCAGTGCCCGGACCGGTGCCCGCACCACGAAGTGCACCGGGCCGCGGGCGGCCGCGTTGATGCCGGAGGCGTGCGGCGACGCGCCGCGCCGGGCAAAGAAGAGTTTGAACGGTGATTCCCACCCGGTGCGGAACCCGATCAGCCGCTCGCCGGGCCGAAGCATCACCTCCTGCACCGGTTTGGACAGATCCATGGCGGCGATGAACGCCACGGCATCGGCGATGGACAGCCGCGGCATGGCCGAGGCAAAGAAGGCCAGCGCGGTGCGGATGTTGGCGCGAGGCACTGGAGCGCTCACACACCCGAGCTCGGCCACCCACTTGTCGATACCCGGGTCGGACAGATGGTCAGCGAGTGCGAGTGACATGAGATCCAGCGGAAGAAGGTGAGAGGCGGACGAGGAGGCCCACAGCGCAGCATACCCAACCGCACCATGGGCCGCCAGCGGCCCGCCTCACCCCGGCGTGGCCGCCAGCCCTTCGGTCCGCCGGCGACTGAGCACCCCGGCCGTGACCAGGGCAAAGAGCAGCCCGACCGGGAGCGGCTCGAGGAAGGTGAACGCGATGTTGATCAGCGGGTTGCGATAGATCTCCTGAAAGTGCTCCATCTGTCGAGTCTTCGCGGCCATCTCGGCCTCGGTCGCGCCCGACTCCCGCGCCCGTTCCAGCATATGGGCGGCGTATTTCTTTCCGAAGTCCGGCATGAACTGGTAGTACACCAGTTCCCAGGTGGCGACGTAGCAGACAGTGGCGATGAGGGTGATGAACAGACCCACCTTGAACGCCCGACCGAAGGTCACCCGGCCACCGGCCACCTGGTCGCGATAGGTCCGCACCCCGAAAAAGACCATGAGAAAGGCGAGCACCATCGTGGCGTAGCCGATGACCTCCCCGTGATCGAGCCGGATCTGTTCCGAGACGGCCATGGTCAGGAGCATCATCGCGGACATCACCGCACCGGCGATGAGGCCGAAGGTCAGGACAATCTTTCGCATAGCCACTCCGAAGGGGTTGAGGGACGGCCGATCTTAGCGCGGCATGAGGTCCAGCGCGTCACCCAAACGAATGATTGTGGCGGAATCGGCGGGAAATCACCTGAAAGTTGCTGATTCGGAGCTCCAGACCAGGCCGGGTTCGGTCGCTCAGGGGATCAGGCGGAGGTCTTTGCCGAGCTGTACCGCCTGGGTCCGGCGGCGCGCGCCCAGTTTTGCGAAGATCCGGCTGGAATGGGTCTTCACGGTATTCTCGCTGACATGCTCCCGCTCGGCGATTTCCCGGTTGCTCAGGCCGGCGGCGATGAGTTCCAGGATCGTCAACTCGCGCGGGGTAAGGCCGAGGGACTCCACTTTTGCCTGATCCCGGGTGAAATCGACTGGGGCAGGTACCAGGACCTCGCGGACCACGACCGTCTCCTTCGTTCGCGTCAGCTTGAGACCGAGCCAGATCCCGAGCGCGGCGAAGACGGCCGCCACCAGCCCGCCATAAATCTCCAGGGAGTGTTCGACCACCAGCCAGCGATACTCGATGATCTTGAGAACCGCGATCAGGACGCCACAGAGCAAACCGTACAAGAGCACATGTCGGCGCATCGCGAGATCGATCCAGCCTCGGGAGGGTCGGGGCATCAGGGGCGGCACGACTGGGTCAGGTGGGGGTGCTGGATCGGTCGGTCAGAACCGGGAGGAATGCCGCCCACGGTCCCACGTCGTCCCGATACTGCTTGGCCATTACTCGGCTGATCTGGGCGAGGTGCCCGAGATCGTGCGCCACCCAGGTGGCGAGGAGCTGCTGCAGTGACACCACGCCGAACGAAGGGTGCCGGGCCCGCAGCGCCAGCTGCTCCGGGCTGAGTTTCCAGGTGCGGACGCGGGCAAGATTCGCAGCGCGCAGGTCGGCAAACTCGGTCAGCAACTCATCGAGGGAGCGCCCTGCGTTGCGGGTCCGGTGGCGAAACCGGTCGTAGGGGGCAAACTCGGCGTCGGGGTTCCCCGCGAGGATCAGGGCGGCGCGGGGGACCCAGTCGGTTTCTTCTCCGTCGATCAGGTGCCCGACCACGTCGAAGGGACTGAAGCTGTCCGGCGCTTCCCGCGCCGAGGTCCAGGAGGCATCCAGTCCACGGAGGAGTGCCGCAAGCGTCCCCGGCGTTCGGCCGAGCAGCTCGAGTGCGGGCGCAATGTCGAAGGGCATCGGAGAAGGATTATGGTTGAATCGGAATGACGGGCCCGATCACGACGGGAACCTGGCCCAACCCGTCCTGGCTGCTCGGAAGGTAGGCCTGCAGCGTGGTGCTGCCGTCGCCCCGGGCAACCACAATCCCTTTCACCGCATCGACGGTTGCGACCAGGGTGTCCTCAATGCGCCAACGCAACTGATTGCTCCCAAACAGCCCGGGTGGCATGCATTCGGGCGGCCCGGTCAGCGCAACGGTCGCACGCACCGTGTCGCCCATCTCCCCGGTAACGGTATTGGGTACGATCGTCACCAGGTTTACGAAGCAGTCGTCGATCTGGGACTGCTCCGTGGCGCAGGAGACCATGAGCCCGAGCAGCAGCGGCGTCAGGTATCTGTGGGCGCGGCGTGCGGACACAGCGTGCGCCGGGACGGGAGGGAAGGGATGTGCGAAGCCGTGCACGTTCAGGATATCAGGCCTCCGTTGCCCGCGCCAGACTGGGCTGAAACCGATGAATCTCACCGCCACGCCACTACCTGACTCACCCCCACCGACCGAGGATTGCACCCATCAGTGTAAGGTAGACCAGCTGGTATCCGGCATCGATCGCAAAGGTGGAGATGGGTTTGTCCGAGTAGAGGTTCGCGGTGAACCCGATGGGGAGGGCGAACCCGAGCCAGGCATGAAAACCCCAGCTGGCACCGGTGCCCAGCGAGGTGGCACCGAGGTGACTGAGGAAGATGTGCAGGACGGAGGCGATGACCAGGAACGCCAGGAACGAGCCTGCGTAGGCCTTGCCGGCATTGGCCTGCATGGCCTGCAGTTTCTCCGGGGTGTATCCGTGGGCCCGGACCCAGACTTTGGCGAAGAGCAGCGGGGAATACCACAGCGCTCCAAACAGCCACGCGGCGACCGCGGCGCCGATGATCGGCGGCCAGTCATGGAGTGACATGGGCCAAGGCCTCAGGGATGAAGTGATTCGGGAAGACGCCTTACACCAAGGTGCTCGCCTCGGCACCCTGAGGTGCCGGGCGGGGCGGGTGCCGCACCGGGTCAGGCGTACTTGTCGTGGGCGTCTTTCACCGTCGTCCTCCGGCCGCCCTTGATGGCTCCGGTCCCCTGCCGACCTTTGCCAGGGGCCAGGTCCTTGAGGCCCGCCTTGGCCTTGCCGGCCTGAGGTGCGCTCTTGCTCGATTTGGATTTGCGCATGGTGGGTTTCCTGGTGGAGGGTTTTACCGCTGGTTGCGTGCGGCGCGCGGCGGGGTCGCCAATCTCGAGCTGTTTCGGGGCCACACACCGCCACGCTTCCTGCAGCAGCGGGCGGAGTTCGCGAACGGTGATGGCGGGCAGCCGGACCAGGATGGCGGGGTACCCGTTGTAATGGGGCTCGGTGAAGAATTTCTCCGGGTCCATCCCGAGGAGAAATTCCTTGTCGTCCAGGCTCGCAACCCGCACTCCGATGACTTTCGGTTGCGGGATCCGCGCCTTTTTGGGATCAATCCGTTCCAGCCAGACCCAGACGAATCCTTTCGGCTTGCCCTTGTTGGCGACCGTAAAGGAGAAGTACCCCTCTGATTCCGCCGCCTCGGGAAACGAAAGTGCGATGCGACGCACGTCGGCCTGCGTAGCCATCCTGGGTAGCTCCCTCTGTCGTCCGCTGCACCGGCCCGAACTCCCTGTGGGACGATACGTCACGGGGTTCCGCCGCGCCAGCGCGGCTACGGGTCGGCTAGTGGCTCGCCCCGTCGAGGTCACCCGGCAGGGGATTGTTGGGACGCTCATCATCCCAGGCGATGCTCAGGATCCACCAGCGCGTCCCATCCCAGAAGAGTTGGATCGCATTGATGCCGCGCGAGAAGGGCGCGGTCTCCGCATGGCGGAAGCTGGCGTAGGAGCTATAGGCCTGGGCGATGGCACCGAAGCGGTCGGTGCGACGCGCCAGTTCCAGTTCCCGGAAGCCCAGCGTGGTCAGCAGCGAATCGGCGCGGGTCCGGTACTCCTGTGGCGTCATATACTGGGCGATGCAGCGAGTCTCGCCACACCGGGTCGGAATCATGTGGGCGTTGGGGTGGAACAGGGTGAGGAACCGGTCCCACTGGCGCGGCTGTCCCACGGGACCGCTGATGGTGGCATACAGGGCCGTGACCAGACTGTCGATGGTCCCGACATCTTCGGCGCGCGTGCCGGGCAGTTGCGTCAGCGGCTTGTAGGTCTGGGCTGGCAGGGCCAGTGGAACGGCCAGCAGCAGTGCGGCGAGCCGCAGGGCGGGAGAGAGCATGGAGACGCATCCGGTTTCGGGGAGCCTGAGGTGGACCTCCCGCTCGTACGCAGTGCGGAAACTCTGGATTCCCGGCGGGGGTGAATCGCGTCTGGGCGGGGTGGTGCGCAGGCCGTCAGGGGACGTCGCTCAGAGGTCAGCGCCGGGAGAGGCCGCCGGTGGGAGGATCGCGCGCAGGTCAGCCAGCAGATCGGGGGTCATCGCGCTCCGCGGCACCGGGATCTGGGCCCCAGCGCGAAGTCGGAATACCCAGCAGCTGGGCAGCGCGTCGACCGCCATCACCTCGCTCCATGCCAGATCGAGTCGCTCCAGTGCGGTGTAGAACCCGACGCCGGCTGCATCGAACCTGACGGTCACCTCACGGGAAGGCAGGCGCGCGACCCGCCGTCGAACGGAGCGGGGCACCCACCAGAAGCCCGCCAGCCAGATCAGCAGGACCACGAGCAGCAGAAAGGGGCTGATTCCCGCGGCGACGGCCCAGCCCCAGGCGTGGGCTCGGATGGCGGCAACAAACAGGGCGGTGGACAATGCGACCACGATGAGCCCGCCGGGCGCGAACAGCCGGCGACTGGCCACGCGCCACTGTTCCCGCGCCGCCCGGCTTGCAAGGTCGTCGGTCATCTCGAAAGTGAGGGTGGTCGGAAGCATTCCGGTCATCCCGGGTTCATGACAGCACGCCCGGTGGTGTGAGCGTGACGGTAAGCGGCATATGATCGCTCCGGGCCGCCCAGGTGGCGTGTCGACCGACATGGACCCCGGTGATCCGCGGCACCCAGGCTGACGGCAGGAAGCAATAGTCGAGATGGTAGGGGCGATGGCGGTGCCGGTAGGTGTAGAAGGTCGGCGTCGTTTCCGACCCGTGCGCCTGCCGCCGGACCGCATGATAGGCGCTGACCAGCCCCCAATCCGCGAGCCGGGCCACCAGGGCGGAGTGACTCAGGCCGGCGGGGTGCTCATGATCCCAGATGGCGTTGGAGTTGAAGTCGCCCATCCAGACACTCGCTCCCCGTTTCACGAGCGGTTCCAGCAGATCGCACGCCCGGTGCATCCCGCGCACGTACCGATCCCGTCCTTCGTTCATCGCCCAGACCGCGATCAGCAGAAATGATGCAGGGCCGGTGACCGCCAGCGGTTGTACGTACCGGGGCAGGGTGCCTTGCACGACGAGGGGTGTGACCACCCATGGCGCGCGGGCGATGATCCCGAGCCCCTTCCGACGATTGCGGCCGAGCCAGAAGGTCTGCGATGCACTCGGGAGGTACGGGCATTCCGGGATCACCGCGATGTCGGGCTTGAGCCGGTGCAACGCCGCCAGTTTCCCGGTCAGTGGCCCGGCGCAGCAATTCCAGGTCGTCAGGCGCATGCAGATCGGTGCCCGGTGCCTGCTGATCGGGGCGCCTCGCGGACCATCTATTGGGCGACGAAACTGGCCTGCATGCCCATCGCGATGTGCGGTGGCAGGGAGTCCGCATCCCGGAACTGGCAGATCATCACGTACGTTCGGCCCGGTACCAGGTCCGCCGTGAGCGTGCCCAGTGCCGTCGTCCCTGGCTCGGCGATCAGGATTCCCACCACCCCATCGGTGAGATCGCCGGGGTCATGCCCCTGTGCGGCATACGTGAGCATTGAATCCGCGGTCACACCGAGCTTCAGCTGGCCCATGGCCATCTCATGCACAACCTGACCGCGGTTCTCCAGCCGGAAGCGGGTCGGGCCGGCCGACACTTTGGTGGGAACCTGAAATGCGTAATCGGTAGCCGGGATGACGACCTCGGACACTGAGGTCGAACCGGCAGGCGCGCAGGCCGTCAGCAGGATGAGGAAGGGGGCGCAGTTTCTGACGAGGGGCAGGGGCATCCGTGCTGCTCGACTGGAATGGAGTGTGTGGTCGCGCTAATGGCCCGCCAACTGGTTCAGGATACGTTGGCGCGGGGCGGTCCGCCAGATTCCGCTCGCCGGGATACCCTAGTGCCAGGTGAAACCCACCGAGAATGCGAGCAGCCATGCCCTGGTCGCGCGCCGCACCGGTTGGGAGAGGATACGAGTGGTCCCGATGTCGCTGTACATGGCCGAAACCATCGGGGTGAGGGAGAGCGCGCGGCTGAATCGCGCGTCATAGCCGGCCGCGAGGGCGATGGCTGGTCCGGTCCCCTGCTCCTGCGGGCCGTCCGCGTACCTGATCCCATGAAACCGGGTGATACCAGTTGAGCCCTGCAGAAAGCTTCCGCCACGGGCGCGGGGATACCAGATGACCGTCGCCAGCGTAGAGACCGCGCCATCATCGGTCGTCTGTCGGCGCCAGAGGACGAAGTCCACCCCGACCGCCAGATGGGGTGAGACGACCGTCCCCACTCTGGCGCGGCCGTGGGTGGCGAGGTCACCCCCGGCGGCGGTACACCCTCGGCAGGCGTAGTGGAGATACGCCGGGCCGAGGCCGAGCGAGAGATAGAAACCGTCGCGGACCTGGAGAGAATCGGTCGCAACCGGCGGGGAGGCGCCTGGGATCAGTCGAGCAGCCAGCGCATCGCCTCCGTGGGGGAGAGGAAGACGCGCAGGTTGGCCGCAACCTGGCCATCGACCAGCATTTCGAACTGGCGGGCGCTTCCGAAATCGGCGGCAGACGCCATGACGACCGCCGCCTTGCCTGAACCGATCCGGTCATCGTGCTGCAGATGATTCCGGCTCGCTGCTTCCATGGTGGCGTAGGTGGCACCGGACATGTCGAGCTGGCGGTGGTCGAACAGCACCGCGGTGTCCGGCGCCCAGAATGGCCGGCCCAGTATGTCTTCGATCATGCGGAGGTGATCCACCACGAGGAAGATCCCGCGGGTGGTGACGCGGACGTGTCTCGGGTGTGCTTCGAACTCCACCGTCCATTCCATGCGGGGCCACGTGGGGAGGGGTTGGACCGTGCGCCAGGTTACGCCCAGGGTCCGCCTCGCGCCAGAGGGGGACCGGGACGGGACTCGGGGTTTACCCGGAGCGGATCCAGGGCCGTCGCACGGCGTAGCAGGGAATGGCGGTAACGCTGGCGCGGGTGACGCCGATCAGGCGGCGCCGGGCCAGCAGGGTCAGCGCCGACTGCACCGATCGCTTCGACAGTCCGGTGCCGACCGTCATGTCCTGCAGGCTGACCTGCACGCTCGGCACTGCCACTTCGATGAGCCTGGCGCCAGAGGTACAGGTAGACGAGAAACGCGGACGGCTGCCGATCGTGACCGACCAGGTCCGGCAGCAGCGTGTCGAGGATGTAGGGATCGACCGGAATGGGGGGCATGGCATCTCGCTATGGAAACGGCTGCCATAGTAAAGGATGCGCGCCTTGCGGCGCAAGATGGGACCAGCGGTATTGTGCCCCCAGCGGGTTCACCATTCCATCTCAGGAGCTGCCATGATTCGTGGTATCAAGTTCGTGACGATCCCGTGCCGGGATCAGGACGCCTCCCTCGCCTTCTACACTGAGAAACTGGGCTTTCGCGTCGTCACCGATCAGCCCTTCGACGGCACGCAGCGCTGGATCGAGCTGGGCATCGGGCGGAGCGACACCCGGGTGGTGTTGTTTACTGCCGAGGCGCATCGCGACCTGATCGGCAAGCCATCGACCGTCACTTTCGTGGCCGATGATGTGGAGAAGACGTATCAGGAACTCCTGGGCCGCGGCGTGGTGTTCGACCAGCCGGCGGAGAAGTCGGACTGGGGGAGCGCGGCGATCTTCCGGGATCCGGACGGCAACCAGTTCGTCATGTCCTCGAAGTAGGTCCCGGTCCGAGGACGTCAGGCAGGGCGGGGCACTTCGTAGTGCAGTTCGGCGAACCCATTCCCCGCCTGACGCACGGAGAGCAGGCGCAGCGGGGGCGCGGTGATCACCCGGGGAAGCAGAGGCTTGCCTGCGCCCAGCGTCACGGAGCCGACCTGCACGAAGATCTCATCCAGCAGGCCATGATCGTGGAACTGGCCCACGAGTTCGCCGCCGCCGACCAGCCAGATATTCTTCTCCCGCGCCGCGGCCCGCATCGCGGCATGGACCGGTCGCACATCACCCCGGACGAATCGGAGGTCGGCTCCCGGGACGATCGGGAGGGTCCGGGAGCTGAAGACCCAGGTCGGCCTATCGTATGGCCAGGGTCGCGGCTCCCGATCACTCGGGTGGATCACGTGCCGCAGCATCCACTCGTACGTGGTCGATCCCATGGCGAGTGCGCCGACTTCACGGTAGAAGTTGTCGTATCCGGTCTCACTGATGTCCCCGAGTGGAAACAACCAGTCCAGGGAATCGTCGATGGTTGCGATGAAGCCATCGAGGCTCGCGGCGGTGTAATACTGGGTCCTCATGGCAGTCCGGCCTTTATCCACCATGCCCGCGCCTGGGCCTGGTTCCAGGGTTCATCCAATCGAATGGCCTCCAACCGGCGGCCCAGTTCATCCGCACTGGCGGGCCGCCGCGCCGGATCCTTGGCGAGGCAGTCCAGCATGAGTTGGTCCAGATCCGGCGGGATCGGGAGTTCGCACCGCGTGGACGGTGCCACCGGTGCGCTACTCGTATGTTGCATCAGCAGTGCCATGGGTGACGGCGCATCGAACACCAGGTGACCGGTCAGCAGCCAGTATCCGACACACCCGAGGGCGTAGATGTCGGTCCGGGTATCGACCGGCTGCCCCAGCGCCTGCTCCGGTGCCATGAACGCCGGCGTCCCCTGTACCACATTCTCACCTGTGAGGCCGGGCGCTGGCAGGTCGTGGTTCAGCTTGGCAATGCCGAAGTCCAGGACCTTCACGAAATCGCAATCCTTGCCGTACCGACAGAGGAAGATGTTGGCTGGTTTGATATCGCGGTGTACCACCCCGAGTGATTCCGCTTCGGAAATCGAGTGGCACATCTGCCGCAGCAGGTAGACCGTTCGGGCGGCGGAGAGGGGGCCGAACCGGCGCACGAAATGATCCGCATCGAGACCGTCCAGAATCTCCATGGCATAGTAGAACGCGCCATCCTCCGTCACACCGAAGTCGTAGAGGTCGACGGTATGTGGCGACCGGAGGTTCGCAATCACCTGGGCCTCGCGTTCGAAGCGGAGGAGATTGGCGGCCGAGTGCTCGCCGGTCCCGGTATGCTGCAGTGGGGCCCGCATCACCTTGATTGCGGCCGGCCGGGCCAGCAGACGATGCCGCGCCCGCCAGACCTCACCCATCCCTCCTTGACCGAGTTTCTCCTCCAGCTGGTAACTGCCCACCTCGCGCGCGCGCCGCACCTCGGTGCCGAGGGCGTACACCACCCGGGCGCCGGCATACGCCATCCCGACGACCAGCAGATAGGGAAAGACTTCGCCGAAGAAGAACGGCAGTGGCCCCAGCCGAAGCTGCGAGAGCCCGAGTGCCTCCAGCGTGACCAGGGTAACGGGTACCGCAGCGACGGAGGCGAGGGCGGCGAGCAACACTCGGCCTGGCCGCGCGGGCAGGACAATCGTAAAGAGCAGCACCCACACCGCCACCCAGGAGAGCCCATGCAGCGCCAGGGCGTTCGGATCATCGGGCAGCGCGGGGGCCCCCATCAACTCTGCCGTGGCAATCCCGTAGCTGCTGACCACCTCGAAACCGAGTCCGAGGGAAAGGGTGGCGGACAACGGTACCCGTCCGCTCCGGAGCAGGACCCACAGGCCGAGCGCGACGACGATGGACAGGGTGGACGGGAGCCATTGCGCCGGACTGCTCAGGAAGAGCGCGCGGTCGGCGGGTGTAAAGAACGCGGGGAAGATACCGGCCAGGAAAAACGTGATGGCGTAGAGTAGCGCCAGCGCGCGCAGGCGCACCACCGACTGGCGGACAATATCCGTTGGAAGCCCCGGCGTGGCCCTGCGTGGACCGGCGCCGACAGGTTCCGGCGGGCGCAGGGCGATATGGGTGTCCATGGAACTGTGGTACTCCTCCAAAATGGAAAACGCCACACCAGCCTGGAAATCCTCGCCCGCCGCTATCGCCCCGAAGGCCCCAGTTGCGCCGCCAGCGCGCAACCAACTGTCCGAGGAGGCACCGTAACGCAGCGGGTGGTCATAGCCCGCCGCAGCGCGGCGTGGTTCGATACCTCACCCAGCGGTCTGACTCCCGATCGGTGGCACCTCATCACCTTCCGGGTCCCGCACATACAGCACCACCGGAGTGGCGGCGAAGACCGGCGTCATGATCTCGAGGTACCAGCTGGGGTTGATGCCGAGTGCCTCTTCCATGGGCGCGAAGAGCGTGGCGAAGCCCGGGTCTTCCTCGAGCAGGGTGAGGACCTGGTTCGCGGCGCGAAATACTTCCAGCACCAGGACGATGACATCGTGGGTGTGCAGGTCCTGCTTGTACGCGGCCACCTTCCGCACCGACGCCCAGGGGTAGGCGTGGGTGTGGCGCCCGAGGGTCAGGGAGAACCCGGTTGTGTCCGCCGCGATGGTGGGGATGACACGTCTCTCGCTGCGCCGTAACAGCCGCCGAACCCAAGCGAACATGAGTTGAGGCTACTGTGCGACGGGACCCGGCAGGATCCCCGGGTGCGGGAGGCAGTCGGAACGCGCGATGAACGGTCGGCCGAGCATGGTCACCTCCGAAGCGGTCAGGCGGAGCTACTTCCTGGCCGGACGGTTATAACCTGCCGGCGTGACCGGATTCAACTTCTCCATCCACAGCTGCTCCAGCACCGCCAGCTCTTCGGCGGGGTTGGTCTCGGGCGTGTCCCGTGGTACCAGAGTGTCGAGGATGTCGATCGTGAAGGCGTCCTCGCCATGGGCCTGCCAGTCCCGTTGCAGCTCCTTGTTGGGGTGCCCACCGAACCGCAACTGGGTGCGGTAGCGGTTGACCAGCGCATGGATGTCGAGATGGGCAAAGACCAGCGCCTTGCCACTCGCCACATGGCGAATCTGGGCGACGCCCATGGTGCGGGGCGTGGTCTTGTACTGATGCAGGAGTTCCTTACGGTCGATTGACATGGGCCAGAATATAGCCAGGTGGGTCGGGCGTCCTGTCGGTTGCCCCACCCATCAGGCCGGAACCGGCTGCTCGGCGGCGCGCCGAATCTGGCGCAGAATGGCCCAGCGAATCAGCCCGCTGCCAGGAGCGACGAGGCGCCAGTACGCCTTGAAGCGCCGAGCCGTCCGCGGATCGCCGCAGCGCACCCGAGTTTCGGTGCTTAGCCGGGTGCGTTCCGGATCCAGCGCGACCAGGTGGAAGTTCCACGCCGCCCGGGCCAGCCCCGGGCTGGGAGTGTCACGAAAGGTGGTGGGATCGGTCGGGACCAGCCCGCCTGAGGGGGTCCAGAAGCGACCGGTGAGTCCCAGCACCAGTTCGGCCGGGACCGCTTCTTCGAGGATGACGAAATCGTCACTGAGCAGTGTCTTCAACCGGAGCGAGGTGCCACCACGGCTCGCTCGCCACCGGCGAAGGGTCGCGCGTGGTGCCGCCACCAGGGCGGGCACTGCCCGGAGTCCCATCAGGAGGGCCACGAGGGGATGCGCGCCGAAATCGGTCGAGAGGATCACGTCGTAGACCCGTGCCGGGGAGGCCCTGATGGTCGTGGCGTAGGTCGCCGCCACGTCGGATTCCGGCATCCAGCTGTCGAGTCGGGTCACCGATGCACCCGCTGACTCCGGGCATGCCCCAGCTGGAGCGGCATCAGGGGAAGAACGACCGCATGGCCCGGACCTGGTCGGCCGGGGGCTGTCGGCCGAGTCCGCCGAAGAGCTGACGGGCCGCCCAGCACTGTTCGCTGGCCTGGCCGGATTCGAATGCGGTGGCCAGGCGCGCCTGATCGGCCTCGGACAGGGTCGAGAGCGCCGCCACCAGCACCTGCTGGCCCTCTTCCGCCGAGGGCTTCGGATGGGGCGGCGCGCGTCGGACGGTAAGCAGCGCCACGTCGCCGAGCAGGGTGACCCAGCGTTCGACGGTGGCACTGTCACTTGCGCCCAGCCAGTCCATGAAACCGTCGCCCTCGAGGCCCGCCTTCCCGTTCACGATGGCAGCACAGGATGGCTCCGGCAACTGCGCCAGCGTGTCATTGAGCAGGCTGAGCAGCCCAATCGTGGTGGAGTCGTCGAGGGGCAGGAAGCTCAGCGATCCGGTGGGTGCAAGGGGGTTGCCGGATGCCTGGTTCGCCGGATCGCTGACATAGGTGACGAACTCCGGGCTCTCCTGCAACCGGGCGCTGAGGCGGACAATGGCGGCGTCCACTCCCGCTCGGCCCGCCGGGACCTGCTGCGCCGGTAATGACCACGCGAGCCCGAGGATCAGCACGCAGGAGCTCAGCGCTGGGGATCGGATCATGACATCGCCTCGTCCAGGTGTCGCAGATCAGGGTGCGGCCGCGGCCCCGCCGCAAGCCGCCGCAGTTAGAGCGAGCGGTCCGCCGGGGTCCGGTGCACGGTGAGCAGCATTTCGCTCGGGGCCCGTGCCTCGACGGTATGGGAGACGTTCGGCGCCAGGGCCAGCAGTTGCCCGGCCATCAACTCGTAGGACATGCCATTCGCGATGACCGCGAGGTGGCCGGATCGCACGTCGATGGTGACCACCCCGTCGGTCTGGTGCTCGTGCATCGATCCCCCGGTCTCGAAGAGAAACGACACCAGCGTCACCGGGCCCCGGCGATACACCGCGATCTGGCGATGGCCCGCCACTGCGGCATGGGGCTCGGCCTGCAGGGCGGCACTGGTGGCGGGGAGATCGACCAGCTGCACCGGGGCAGCGAGCCGCTCGTCGGGCGGGGTACGGAGGCGATCAGGAGACATCGGCAGAGCCTCGGTCGGAGTGGCGGGTTGAGCATGCTCCTCCAAGGTAGGAGAGAGGCGGGGCGGATGGTAGCGCGGCGCGTGGCCGTTCCGGTCGGACCGGTGAGGGCCGGGACCGACAGGTCGATGTACGCCCCTACGGTTCCCGCCCTCGGGCCCAGGCGATCGCCGGCACCAGCCAGTCCGGTCGCGGCAGGAAAAAGGTTCCATGCCCGAGGCCGAGGCTCAAGGCCAGCTCCTGATGCCGGGTGCCGGGACGGGCATGGGCAAACATCCGGTCGCACGAGATCCCGAGGGTATCGCTGGTTTCGTACAGTGAGAGAAGCCGTCCCGCCACGTGCAGGTCAGGTTCGAACGCCCAGGGTCCGCACGCTCCCATGAAAACAAAGGAAAGGGCGGGATTCTGCAGACGGGCCGAAGCGAGAATCGCGATCCACCCGCCCTTGGAAAAGCCGACCACCGTCACATCAGTCGGCGGGATGCCGAGGGCGAGGAGACTATCGACCTGGTGGGCTACATGGTCCGCAAAGGCGGCCGCATCGGTGCCGGGTGGGCGTTGCTCGCTCAGCACGACGAACCCGGCGTGGCGAAGGCTGTCGAGGATGCCGTCGTAGTCGTACACCCCGAAGTCCGGGCTGGTGGGATGACGGCCCTCATTCTCGACGATCTTGCCATGCAGGAAGATCAGGTGACGAGTGGCGGTCTGCTGTTGTGCGGCCCCGGCTCGGCCGCCCAGGAGCAGGCAGCCGAGGAGGAACAGTATCACGCGCGAAGGGTGGAGCATTGCGATGCTGTCCGGAGCGGGGAGGTCCGCCTGCCTAGGGCAGGGTGACCGAATGCGTCGGGGGAAGAATGGCGTGTGCCTCGAGCGTGCTGCTGTCGCAGAACCGGACCCGCATGTACGCTGGCTGACGACCGGTGTCCTGCACCGTGATGTCGTAGGTGGCTGCCTCCAGCGGGCCGACTTCGTAGATGCCCATGGGGCCGGCGGAGGCCCACTCGCGCGTGGCGGAGGAGATGGACCCGCGCGCGTCGGTGCGGAGCTGTACTTTCGCGGATCGCAGCGTATCCCCACGGTCTGTCAGCACCAGCAGGCGGAGCTGTGCCTCCGAGCCAGTGGGAGTGCCTGGGCAGCTCCGCAGCAGGCCCTGCTGCGCCGGCAGTACGAAGCCCCGTGTGCCCGGACCACAGGCAAGGGCACCAGCCAATGCAGCGGTCAGGATGAGGCGCATACGACCCTCCTGCTTGTGATCCCCGGTGAGAAAGCGAGCAGCGGGCCAACACCCGGTGGTAACGCTCGGTCCGGGTTCGGGATGCACAACGGGGTCGCCAGCAGCTGACGACCCCGTGAACGACAATCTGACCTCAGCCTCGCCTGGCGATCAGCAGCCTTCCTCGTTCCGATAGGGGACGAGCAGGAAGGTGCCCTTCGTCGGAACGTAGTACCCGTACGCATCGACCCAGTCGATATTCGCCGACTTCACTTCCTGGGTGGCGGTGGGTGTCGTGGTGATCTTCGGGGTGGTGGCCTGTGGAGAGGCCGCCGCCGCAGTCACCAGAGCGGTCAGGCCGGTCACGGAGATCAGGAGGTCGAGACTGGTCATGGCGAATTCCGTTGTGGGTCGGTGGTGAGGGTCGGTGCACGGCAGTACACCGCTGTCCTGGTTGAAGCTACCCATTGGGGATCGTCCACGCGAGGGGGGCGGCGGTGGTGATGTCGGCGCGGCGCTGCGGCTCCCCCGGTGCTGCCGTGCCGGGCGCGGGGTTGCCCCGCGAGCGGCTACGGTGTGACGACCACCGGCACCTCACCCCAGACCGATCCATCGCCCGGGTAGTAGACGGTGACGACGGTCTCGCCGGGGCCCTTCGCCACCAGGTACCCCTTGTTGGCGCTGATCCGCGCGACGAGCGAATCGGTCGAGCGCCAGCGGAGGTTGCCCATCCGGAGTGTCGGAGGGAGGCACTGCGGGGCGCCGGTCAGTGAGGCGCGGAACAGCACCGTGTCCCCGACCGCGAAGTGCACCCGGTCCGGGACAACGCTGATCGGCGGGGTGCGGCACGGGTCCGGCGACACCGGGTCGGTGGCGCAGGCCCACCCGCCGAGCCCGGCGAGCAGGAGGACCGCACTGCATCGGATGCGATGAGTCATGGCAGGATGGGCAAAGTGGATATGGGCGGCGATGGCCGGTCTTTCCCCCTCGCCATCATACGATTCAGCCCGGACTCTCGCCAGCGGGGGAGGCATCACACCCTCACCAGACCTCGCCCGCCCGCCATTCGACCGACAAACCGCTGTCCCAGTCGAGATCCGACGGTGTCCGTGGCAACGGCAGCAGCATGACCCGCTCCTCCGGGTCGGGGGTGATCCGGTCATCCCGGCGGGTGCTGAGGGGTCCGCGCCAGTAGCGCCAGCCCAGCCGCTGGTAGAGGCCCTCCGTGGCCGGACTGAGCGCCGCCAGCTCGAAGTCGACCACCAGCGGTGGAAACATCTCCAGCAGTCGCGTGGCATGTCCCCGGCCGCGGTGAGGACCGGCCGTCGCGACCATCTCCACATACGCCGTCCGCATCGGGGGATGACCGGCCGGCTGCAGCCAGCGCGGCACCCACATGAGATGCGAGACCAGGGTGCTTCCGGACCAGGTCAGGAGGTGCTCACCGGGGCCAATCGCGGCGAAGTAGGGGCCGGTATCCTCATGGAACGCGGCATCACACAGCGGGATGAGGGCGGACCACACCGCAGACGTGAGCATCCCGGTGGGGAGGCGGTCGATCCGGAGCGTCATGGAGTAGGCGCGGGATCCTGTGCAAGCAGTTCCCGCACGGGGACCACCTGGAAGCCGCGGGCCGCCAGGCTGTCCAGCAGTGGATCGATCGCCGCCAACGAGGTGTGGCGACTCTGATACCATGGATGCAGCAGGATGATCGAACCCGGCCGGACCCGTTGCACGACGTACTGCACAATCCCCTCGGCGGAGGCCGCCACCTCACGGTACGAGTCGGGCTCGAGATCCCAGGTCACGGAGGTCCGATGCGTACGGGACAGGTACCAGGGGAGGGTGAGAAGTTTGGCGCCGTAGGGCGGGCGGAAATAGGGTGTCCCGGTCTGGCCCGCATCCAGGAGCAGGGAATCGGTGCGTTCGATCTCGCTCTGGACGGTCGCAGGCGCCATCAGCACCATCCGGCGATGGGAATAGCTGTGGTTCCCGATCTCATGGCCCGCCTCGACCAGCTCGCGGCCCGCCATCGGTGCGGCCGCCAGTTCGCGACCGGTCAGGAAAAAGGTGGCATGGACGCCGTGGCGGCCCAGCACCGCGAGGAGGGTGTCGAGCCGCTCGGGTACCGGACCGTCGTCGAAGGTGAGCGCGACTCGCCGCAATCCGGCGGGGCCACGCGCCACGAGGGTGCCGAAGAGCTGCCAGCTGCGCGCGGTGGCCAGCGCACGGAGCCCCGCCGCCGTACCGACCAGCGCGGCGACTGTCACCGCCAGCCACGCCGCGCGACGCCGCGTCATTGTGCCCATCGCACCTCGCAAGTGACGGTCAGCGCTCACAGTAAGCCACGCCGGGGCCATCCGCCACCCACCACCGCCGGACCCGCGGCCGCTTGACGGTCCCGGTCGGAACGGCTAACGTCTGCGGGTGCGCTTCCAGGGCGCCACCGGTCCGCGGGCAGGGACGATCCCACCTGGTCTGTACCGCAGGATCCCGACATCTCCTCTCTTCCAGCCCACCGACGGCGGACCGCGGGCGACACGAAGGAGGCATGATGTCCCGCACCCTGCCCGAACGGGCCAATCTCGAGTTTCTCTCCAAGCAAGCGAAGGACCTGCTGCACGACGCCAAGTCGGGCGACCACATCGCGCGCGAGCGGCTGCGCGCCTGGGGGCCCTCCGGCAGCGCCGAGCAGCCCCGGCTCTCCGATGCGCAGCACGCCGTGGCGCGCGAGTACGGGTTCGCCAGCTGGCCCAAACTGCGGGCCCACGTCGAACAGCTGGGCGCGACCGAACCGATGGAGGCGCTCGCCGCCGCCCTGAAAACGCGCCAGACCGCGGCCGTGGCGGAAGTACTGCGACGGTATCCCTCCCTGAAGGAACGGCTGGACGAACCAGTCCCCGGCGGGGCATTCGGTGCGACGCCGTTGATCGTGGCGGTGGAGCAGGGGAATCGTGAGCTGATCGATGTGCTGCTGACCAACGGGGCCAACATCAACCAGCGCAGTCACTGGTGGGCGGGCGGCTTCCATGTGCTGGAGCATGATCATGGCCTGGCCGACTTCCTGATCGCCCGCGGCGCCATCCTCGATGCCAAATCGGCGTCGGGGCTGGGGCGCCTCGAGGATCTCACCGCGCTCCTGGCGGCGGATCCGAAGGCCGCCCGGATGCGCGCCGGGGATGGCCAGACGCCGCTCCACGTGGCACCGACGGTGGCCATCGCCGAACTGCTGTTGCAGCATGGGGCGGAACTCGACGCCGAAGATATTGATCATGAATCCACCCCGGCGCAGTACCTGGTGCGGTCTCACCCGGACGTCGCGCGGTACCTCGTGGAGCGTGGGGCCAGAACCGACCTCCTGCTGGCGGCGGCGCTGGGCGATGGACCACGGGTGCGCGCGATCCTCGATGCCGATCCTGCAGCGATACACACGATTGTCTCGGATGCCTACTTTCCCAAACGGAATTTTCACGCCGGCGGGCACATCTATACCTGGAGCCTGGGACAGGGAAAGTCGGCCCAGGTCGTTGCGCGGGAGTTCGGTCATGAAGCGGTGTTTCAACTGCTCATGGAGCGGACCCCCGCGGAGTTGAAGCTGGCGCTGGCCTGCGAGCTGGGGGACGAGGACGCCTTCAAGGCGCTGCTGTCGGCCCGCCCCGACCTCGCCCGCCATCTCGGGGCGGCGGAACGGCGCAAGCTGCCCGTCGCCGCCCAGAACAACAACGTGGCCGCCGTGCGATTGATGCTCGAGGCGGGATGGCCGACCGATGCGGTGGGACAGCACGGGGCGACCGCCCTGCATTGGGCCGCCTTCCACGGTAACGTCGAGCTGGCGCGGGTGATCCTCGCCCATGATCCGCCGCTGGAGGTGCGCGACAAGGACTACGGACAGACGCCCCTGGGTTGGACGATCCACGGGTCGCTGAATGGCTGGCACCGGGAGACGGGCGACTACCCGGGGGTGCTGCGCCTGCTGCTGGACGCCGGGGCGATCGCCCCGCGCATGACCCCCGAGCTCAAGGCCAGTCCCGGCGGTGCTGGCGGTCCTCAACAGCGCGCGAGGGACTGAAACCACAGCCACCGTGGTTGATGCCATGCGCCGGGCAGGGCCTTCAAGCCTTGTCCGGCGCCATGGGCGCGCCCTGCCGTCGATCGGTCCCGGGTTGTAGATTGATCACTATGGAAAAGACCCTGGTCCGCGTCTCGCGTCCGGTTGGGCGGCCCCGCTCCTTTGACCGGGACGCGGCGCTGGAGCGCGCGATGCTGGTGTTCTGGCAGCATGGCTATGAAGGCGCATCCCTGAGCGTGCTGACCCGCGCCATGGGGATCACGCCCCCAAGCCTCTACGCCGCCTTCGGAGACAAGCAGCACCTGTTTCTGGAGGCGCTCGACCGGTATCTGACGGGACCGCTCACCGCGGAACGCGTCATCCAGGAGGCGCCGACGGCGCGCGTCGCCGTCCAGGAACTGCTTCGCACTTCGGCCGTCCGTGATACCCAGCGGGGCAAGCCGCGCGGATGCATGCTCATCTGCGCCGCCCTGAGCTGTTCCACCGCCGGCGCGGAGGTCAAGGCGGTCCTGGGTACCATCCGGGCGCGGCTGGAAGCGGCGCTGCGCAGCCGGATCCAGCGTGACATCGTGCTCGGCCTCCTTCCGCGCGGGACCAGCGCGGCCTGTCTGGCCTCGATGTATATGGCCCTGGTCCAGGGCATGTCGGTCCAGGCGGCGGATGGCGCCGGCCGCGCCAAGCTGCTGCGGATGGCGGAGGCGGCGATGCGTGCCTGGCCCGAATAGTTAGCGACCCTGCTCGGCCTCACGCACGCTCCGCATCAACCCCCACCCGTTCCCGTTCCACCGAAAAAAATCTCCGGCCCCGCCGACCGACGGCGCTGGGACAGCCTGGTGCCCATTGGCGCATGGGCTGAGTGCCGTGGGTTCCGCGCCTGCCGTCCCTCAGCTCGATGTTGCCACCCGAGACAAGGCGCGGAAGGCGACGGCAAGATCCTTCGGCTGATGCGCCGCATTCAGACCACTGGGATTGGGGAGCACCCAGAGACGCGCCGGACCGAGGAGTTCCGCTTGCGGCCCGAAGGTGGCCTTCGGTCGGCGGAACGCGATCCGGTACGCGCCGATGCCGAGGATGGCGACGAACGCCGGTCGGTACCGGATCGCCTTGGCCTCGAGCCGCGCGGTGCCCGCCAGCAGTTCGGATCTGGTCAGCTCATCCGCGCGGGCGGTGGCGCGCGCGACGATGTCGGTCAGGCCACAGCGGAAGGCCAGCAGTCGGTGGCTTTCCGCCGGACGCAGCACCTCCGGAGTGATACCGGCTGCGTGCAGCGCGGGCCAGAAGCGATTCCCGGGCCGGGCAAAGTGGTGCCCCACGGCAGCTGAGTAGAGACCGGGGTTGATGCCGCAGAAGAGGATGGCCAGATCGGCGGCCAGGACATCAGGGAGGGTCTTGCCCCGGGCCGCCTCCAGCTCCTGTGGCGTGACGCGGCGGCTCATGCGTGGGGGTGGGAGGGGAGGGTCGCCAGGAAGGTGGCGACCTCACGAGGCGTCCGGAGGGTGATCACGCGTGTGCCTGACGGGAGTGCGGCGAGTTGCGCCATGATCCCCGGCCGCCGACGCGTGGGATAGGTCCAGATCCAGGATGCGAATTCCAGGCTCAGTCGCTCGCGACAGCCGTCCGGGAGCCCGGGACGGACGCGGCCCAGGTATCGGACTTGCCGGCGAAAGACCCGCCACAGGCAGCGCCAGCGGGAGAAATCCAGCCACACGACAGTGTCCGCCCGCTGCAACCGACGCCGCAGCGTGCGTCCGTAGTTGCCGTCCATGATCCAGCGAGCCGCCGCAATCTCTCTCTCGATCACCGCATCCCAGGCCGGGTTCGACGTGGGTACCCAGCCCGGGTGCCAGTACAACTGGTCCAGCGCCACCAACGGAAGCTGGAGCCGCTCGGCCAGCTGCACGGCGAGTGTTGATTTGCCTGCGCCCCCGCAGCCAATGACCAGGATGCGGGACATCACAGGGAGCGGAAGCATACGGTAGCGGCGGCCCGACGTTCGTCCCTGGGCCGCCCGGCGAACTAATGCGCCATCGCGCCGGCGGGCGGGGCGATGCCGCTGAACATATCCACGACATAGCGCCACTTGCCGTCGGCGCCTTTCCGCAGCACCTCGGTGTACTTCACCGACTGCGGTGCGCCACCCATGGTGAACTGCGCCATCCCGACGTTATACGCCAGGTCCCCGATGCCGTAGACCGTCATCGGCGTCAGGACGAAGTCCCGGGCTCCGCCCGCGATCAGGCCGGCGATCACCGAATGGATGGCTGGCCCGTCGAGGATTGGAGAATCGGGGGGCATCAGTTTGGCGTCTGGTGCGTACACCGCGAACACTGCGGCAGTATCGCCAGCGTTCATGCCGGCGGCGAAGGCGGCGTCGACCGCCTTCACGGCATCGAGTTCGGTCGCCGACAGTGCCGCCGGGCTGGCGGGCGCATTGGAGGCGGGGGTACAGGCTACGGCCAGCAGACAAAACCCAATGAGGGAATACAAGCGCATCGACAGCTCCGGTTCCAGGGGACGACGACAGGGACGAGAAAGAGGGAGGGGAAGGTAACTGGATGACGGCCGTCACGATCCGTATCCGGAGGGTCCCGCTACTGGTTCCAACGGGTCAGCGCGACTCCCTCGCGGTCTTCCGGGGTGCCGCTCGTGGTACTCGACTGCCACCCGCCGGGGCCGTGAATTTGCGCGCTCTCCTCCGCTTCGGCCAGCAGCATGCTGAAGGGGACCGGCGGAAACGGTGGTTGCCCGAGATCGGGATGTGAAGATCCCACGTCGGATTCGTGATGCGTGTTCATCGACCCCGCAGCCGGCGTCCAGATGCGTTGTTCGGGGTCGAAGCGACCGGCCCAGGATACTGTCCACTTGGACTGCGCCAGGAGCACCACTGAGCGACTGGGATGGTGCGCCACGGCCAGCCAGGTCGTAAACTCGTCCTCCCCGTCGGTTCGCTCCAGCCGGGTCGCCGCCGGCGAACCCGGGGCGGCCGGGTCTCCCGAATACATGAGCGGAATGCTCACATTCGGCGCATCCTGATCGCGGACGTCCGCGGTCGCGGTCTCGCCGTGGCGCTGAAATTGGTCGGTGGTGCAATAAAACAGGCTGTTCGATTGCCCATCCTTCAGGGCCCCGAAGTCGGTGTTGAGCCGAAGGTGCCATTGCTGCCCGCCGGCATAAAGTCCGATCCGATTCGACCGCGTGATGGTCTGGATGAAGCCTGCTTCCCAGGCGCCAATCTCGTCGAGGGCGCCGGTCGCGGTGATGGTCCCGGTAAAATCCATCTCGGGGGACAGCAGCCACAGCACCTCGGCGGCGGCCTTCCCCTTCTTGAGCCGGTGCTGGTCGATGCCGACCACGTAGGGGTCCGTCGGGGACCGGCGGACGAACCCCTTGCGGCCACTGCCTACCTCTGATGCACTGGTCTGTACCGTCAGTGTGCCATGAAACGTGATGCCACGGCAGGTCACGATACCCACGAGTACCTCGGGGCTGAAGGATGAGGGGCTGGCCGTGCGGGAAGTGAACGGCTCAGGTCAGCGGCAGCTCCAGATATGCGGTGCCCGGGATTGGATTCGCGCGGTACGGTGCGATCGGCTGAAAGCCCAGCGAGGCGTAGAGGCCCTGGGCGCGCGCCATCGAGGGCAGGGTGTCCAGCCGCAGTCGATGATACCCAGCCTCCCGGGCAAAGGCGATCGCCGACTCGGCCAGCAGTCGCCCAAGCCCGGATTTCCGCGCCGCCGGCCGGACGTAGAGGCGCTTCATCTCGGCAATCGTCAGGTCGAGCGGTCGTACCGCGACGCACCCGAGAACCGAGGTCGCGTCTTCGGCGAGGAGGAGCGCGCCCCGGGGCCCGGCGTAGTTGCCCGGCAAGTCGCGCAGCTCCGCGTCGAACCCCTGGAAACTCAGATCGACATCCAGCGCCGCGGCATATTCCTGAAACAGGGTACGGATGACGGCGATCTCCGCTGGAGAGGTGACGCGGCGTATGGCAGGCATCGCGCTGGGCCTCAGACCTCTTCGCGTACCTGCGCGTAGGTGAGCACGGCGAACATCCCCGTTCCACCCAGCGCGTTGCCGAGAAAGGCCGGCACCATGGCTTCGAAGACGGCCTTGACCAGGCCGAGCTCGCCGTGGAGGACCAGGACAAACAGTTCTGTCGATCCCGCCACCACATGCGACAGTCCACCGAGTCCTATCACATACGTCAGAATGAGAATCGCGAGCACCTCGCCCCCGGTGGTCAGGCGCGGCAGGCTCCAGACCAGGGACGCGATGAGGAATCCGGCGGGCATCCCCCAGGTCAGATGCTGCGAGGCGGTCGCGAGTCCATAGTGCCGGGAGATCTCCAGGATGCTCTCAAGGTGTGGCGCCGGAACGATATTCGCGTAGACCAGCAGCGCCGCGGCCAGCAGGCACCCAACCATGTTCGCCCCGAGCACAATCCCCCAGAGCCGCATGGTCCGCAGGAAATTGGTACGCGTCGGCTTACGCAACAGCGTGAGAATCGGGGTGACGGTATTCTCGGTGAACAGCTGCATTCGCCCGAGGATGACGATGAGAAACCCGACGGGGTAACCGAGACTCACCACCGCCGGTCTCCAGCTCGCGTCCGGCAGGAAGGTCCGCAGGAACCCCATCGAGACCACGGAGAGGCTGATGGCGACACCGGCGGTGACCCCCGACCACCACAGGGCGTGGAAGGAGCGGGACAGTTCATGCTCCCCTTCGGCCCGGATCGCTTCATAGATCACCGAGGTCTTGACCCCGGTCATCTCCTCCGCCTGTGCCCGCTCCTCTTTATCGAGGCTCGATCCCTTGTCGACCATGTGATTGCCTTTCCGAAACGAGCTGGCGGCCGCAGCCAGAGTCGTGGCTACGGCAAGCATGTTGCCGGGGTGGCGATCGACGTTGGCGCCCCGGCGCAATGCCCACCATAAGGGGGCCGGGCTGCCTGGCGCCAGGCGGGCGGGCAGGGGAGCGGGTCGATCAACTCCGCTCGAAGTGTCCGGGGCGTGTGGGGGGAATCACGGGCAGCGGGTGCACTTGACCACGAGGGCCCGGTACTCGATCGGGGAATGATCGGCCCCGTGGACGTAGGCCTTGATCGTTTGGCGGGCTGAGAAGACACCGTTATTGAGGGGGCGCATGGTCCACGTGGCGTAGACCATGCCCTGGGCGTCCGAGAGCGACCTGGCCGGTTGGGCGCCGGCAGGATTGAACAGGTCATCCCAGATGACCTCGACCCCCTGGACCGGCTCCCGGTCGGCGGACAGAACCTGCGCCGAAATCACCACGGATATGCCAGGATTGATGTTCGCGATATCGGCTTCGGCGCCAGGAGGGTAGTCCAGCCAGAGGCGTGCCTGGGAGGGAGGAACGTCATAGGGCGATCGACAGGCCGCTAGCGCGACACAGGCCAGCAACTTCCAGGGAGAACGATGGCTGGACACGGAGACTCCCGGATGTGGAGGGATCTGGGGGAGACGGATCGTCGCTCTCACGCCGCACACGGGCAAGGTATAGATCTTCCGTGCGGCCCTCAGGAGGCGTGCGGTGGTACCCTCGGCGCCTCGTGCCGTTCCCGCTGGCCGGCCTCGCGCGGTGCGGCTGCGGTCACATCATCCCCGCCCGTCAGTTCTTCCTGTGGCACCCCCGGCGCCAGGCGACGGCCGGCCGTCCGGGCAGCGAGGAGTGCCGCGGCGGCGCAGCCGCCACCGATAACGGTGAGAAGCGCCAGGTTCACGACGGCCGCCCTGAGGGACCAGACGCCGATCCCGTTGATGGAAATCAGGAGGAAGTACAGTAACCCGACCCCGGCGCCGAGCCCGGCCACAAAGGGGAGGGAGAGTCGGTCGAATGACCGGCCTCGTGCGGCGAACGCCAGCACGCCGGAGAACGCGACGCCAAGGATGCCCCCGGCCACCGACAGCCGGGCTACGATCCACCTCAGTCCCTGGGGCGTGACTTCGCCCGCCAGCAGTCCCACCAGACCGAGCACCGCGCCAAGCAGGCCGATCGCCGCGGCGAAGGTGAGCCCCATTCCGACCATGCCGCGAACCATCCTGAGCCAGCGTGGCATCCGACCTCCCCAGGTCGATTCTACTTTATGGCGCAAAGTACACCGGGGTCCGCGATGGGGCAACGGTCCGCGACAGCCCGGTCAGGGGAGAGATGTGCGCGCCGGATCACAGGTAGCTCAGCCACGGATCGCGGCGCCGTTGTTTGACCGCCGCAAACCAGCGACACAGGGGATACATCGCGACCACAACACCGGCCCACACCAGGTAGACCACGGGGAGCCCGTAGCCCCAGCCGGGCGGCGGGGTGAAGGGGTAGTTCCCCAGGTCCGGGGACTCGAACATCCAGTGGGCCGAGCCGTAGCGGGCATAGCAGACGATAACGGCGAGCAGATGGATCAGGACAAAGTGCAGGACATAGTAGAACAGCGGCACCTTGCCGATGATCAGCGCGGGACGCAGCAGGCGCGGAGTGGTGCCATCCACCGCCCGCAGGAGGAGCAGGGCGGGCCCCAGCGTCATCAGCAGAAACAGGAGTGATGGCGGGTACTTGGTCGTGTTCAGCCAGGAGAGCGTGGTAAAGCCGGCTGTGTCCTGCGGCGTCCACCGGGCGGGATCACCATAGACATTGAGGGTGCGGAACAGCACGAAGGCCGCAGTCAGGGCCAGACCGATGCGAAGGAGCAGGGCGCGCCGCCGATCGGGATCCAACCGGTACAGTTGCCCGAGTCCGTAGCCCGCGGCGGTGACGCCGATCCACGGAATGAGCGGATAGGCCACGAACACCACGTGACCGGGACTGTTCAGGACGAATCCCGGGGCATGCAGGATGGACCACCATGGACCGGTGAGTGGCAGCCCGTCCAGCAGGTTGTGCCCGGTGATCAGGACGACGGCCACGGTGAAGATGGCGGTCATCGGGAGCCAGACGAGCAGGGACAGCGCCACCATGGCCCAGCCGAGCGCCCACAGGACCAGCAGCATCGTCACCTGGTAATCCACGTTGAACTGATAGGCGAAACACCGGAGGACGACGAGCTCCAGGAAGATCAGCCACAGCCCGCGGGTGAAGAGGAAGCGGGACAACTCCCGGGTGGAGTACCGCCGGAGCGAGAGATACGCTCCCGTCCCGGTCAGCAGAAAGAACACCGGGGCGCAGAAGTGGGTGATCCAGCGGGTGAAGAACAACCCCGCCGTGGTCGTGGCCAGGTTGGTGGGATTCTGCCCGGGAATGCCGAAGAAATCGCGGGTGTGATCGAGCGCCATGAGGATCATGATCACCCCGCGGACGACATCGATCGACTCAAGGCGGTGATGATCGGGAGCGATGTGATTCATAGTGGTCGGGTCGGACAGTCGCGTGCGCCTCTTGCGGTGAGCGACGCAGGAAGATGACCGAGCCGCTGACCGCGCGACTGGTGGGCCTCCAGAATGGTCCAAGATACTGAGCGACTTCGCGAGGGGAAGATGGGTGCAACGTGGCACAGGCCAGCCCCAGGCCGATCGAAGCGGAGCGGTTACCGCTTCTTCGCGGTGGCTCTATTCAGTGCCACGGCGGCCTTCACCAGCCGCTTGAACGCGGCCGCGTTGACCTGCTCCCCTTCCTGAATATCGATCGCCCGCCGGGTGCTGCCCTCGAGGCTGGCATTGAAGAGCCCGGTGGGATCGGGGAGTGCCGCTCCGCGGGCGAAGGTCAGCTTCACCACCTTCGCGTACGCCTCGCCGGTGCAGACGTTGCCGTGGTGGGACCAGACCGGCGTGCCCCATCCATTTCCATTCCTCGGTCATCGCGGGGTCGGCGGCCAGAATAAGCGCGCGCATCCTGGCCAGCGTCGGGCCACGCCATCCCCCCAGCTCGCGAATCCGCTGATCGATCAGTCGCGAGGCCGGCTTCCCGATCGCGCGCCCCGCGACGGGAGAGGCAGTGGCCGCCGACGTGGGCCGCCGCCGGACGCTCGCCTTTTTCTTGCGGGGCTTGGTGCTGGGCGCGGCGCTCCTGGATTTCGGCTTCGGCGTCATGCGATTGGGCCCATCAGAGTGAAGGTGGCGCTACGACGATGCGAATGGATTGGCGGCGAAGGCCCGGGGCTATCGGGACCCTCGCGGCTTCTGGACTTCCCGGATCCGTGACTTCACCAGCTTCTTGAGGAGCGGCAGCGGCAGCGGTTTCTCCAGCGGGAAGCGCACGGTGCCGGTCGAGACTGCGTACCCCTTGAGCGCGGCCGCGTGCTCCCGTCGGATGGCGGCACCCATGGGGTAGAGGCTCACGTGCTGCTTGAATCCGGCGTACCAGACCAGCGGCATCCCGATGAAACGAAATCCCGGCACACCGTACGAGAAGACCTCGACGGCGTCCGGGACGACTTCCCGGACCAGCGCCCGGATCTGTTTGGCGGCACGCCGGGCTTCGGGCCCAAGCGTGGCGAAATACGCGTCTCGCTTCGCGGTAATCTGGGCGGACCCGATCGGGGTGCGTGACCCAGGGGCCATGGGGACCTCGCAGGCGAAAGGTTTGGGCGCCGAGGGTGCGGGTGGGCCGCCCTGCGCTCAGCATACGCAACGCCGCCGGGCGGCGCCAGTCGGCCCGTGGCATCACCGCTTCACATAGGTCGCGGCCGTCACTGTGTCGAGGTAGATGAGCCCGTCGAATTCCGCCGCTGGAGTCAGCGTGTCGGCGGTGACCCCGTTGCGGCGGTAGGAGCGGGGGTGCGCTGCCCAGGCCGGCGCGGTCGGGCCCCGCAGGGGTTGATACCTGGGCCCGGGTCCGGGGTTCCGCAGGTCGAAGGCCAGGTCGTCAACCAGAAGCGGCGCGAGGGATTGGAGCCGCCGCGCGTTGTTGCCGACCGTTCCGGTGCCCATATAGAAGCCGACGGACAAGACGTTGCCGGGAAAGGCCTCTTGAAGTAGTCCGCCCGCGGCGGGCACCAGTCCGGCGGGCGCCCGCCAGGACCGATAGCGGGCATGATCATTGTGGAGCCAGACGATCACCTTGCGGGCAGTGCGTCCGGAGTCCGCCAGCCAGGCGACCGTTTCAGCCATCCACTGGTCACGCGCGCTCCAGAAATTCGTCGGGACAGCGGTCCCCGCGGCACGCGCGGTAGCCCGGAATTCCAGCCGAGTCAGCAGCGCGCTGCTGGTCCGGAGGGTCCAATGCAGCGGGCCGGTGGTCAGGCGAGCGGCAGAATCGTAGAGTGCCCGCCCGCTGCGACCATGCGTCAGCACCCACCGATCGAGTGCCGTCCGGCCCCGCCGCGGTCGCGACGACCAGCGCAGAATCCACCGCGATAACGGTGTCGACCAGGTGCGGCAGGACGGCAGTCAGCTCGATGCGCAGCCGGCCGGCGCGGGAACGTGAATCACCGGATTGGATTTGAAGATCGATCCCAGACAACCGCAGTGGCGACGGGCCTGCCATCTGCGCCTTGAGGTAGTCGAAGAGGGGGATGAGGTCGGTGTGCTCCATGGCGTAGGTCAGGCACCCGCGAATCGCCGCGGGCGGGGACAGGAACGGGAGCTGGTCGTTGATGGCATTGCATTCCCAGACGCCGCTCTCCATGGCCAGCACGCTGAAGCCCAGGTGCTCGTGGAGGTAGCGGACCAGGTGGACCTTGAGTTGGGTGAATTCCGCGACGCCGTGGCCATTCTCGCCCAGCAGGACAATCCGTCGGTCGCCGACGGCTGCGGCCACCTCCCGAAGCAGTGAGTCGGGTGCCGGTAGGTCAGATGAGGCGGGGGTTCTGGCGGCGGGCCCGCCAACCGCGAGGCCCAGGGCGGCCACGGCGAAGAGAGGGCGAAGGGGATGGGAACTGCTGGGCACGCGCGGCACCTCACGAAAGGGGCTTGCTGTTAGACACCGCCATTCGAGAGGAGGTTGGAATTCGGGGTCGCGATCCTGGCCCCGGCAGGAGAACCGGTACCTGCGGGCTCCCCGACTCCGAGGCGCCCGCCAGGTCAAAGAGCGCGTCAGCGCTTCCCGTATTCGGTGAACACGTAGTCCTTCATTTTCACGATTGTGTGACACGCCAGGCCACAGGTGGCATTGTTGCCCTGGGGCGGGACATCCGCCGTGGTGCCGGGCGAGAAGGTTCCCGAGGCGTCATCGTACCTGAACGCCGCCCAACCCCACCCGCCGCTGCTGGCGAACCGCTTGCTGTCCTTCACCATGAAGTCGACGTCGTGCAGCGTGCCTGGGATACTCGTCGTCGGGAAGGTGTCCAGCTTCTTCGGCACCCAGTGGATTTTCGCCATCTTCGCGCCATCGGGAAACGGCTTGCCATTCCCGGGAATGCCCGCGCGGTACGCATCGATCATCACGGGATTGGCAACGATGACCGCCAGCAGCTTATCCCCGTGGCTTACGGAGACCACCTGCCACCCCTCGTATCCACGGAACTCGGCGAACGATAGTCCGCCCGGGACCTTCACGGTGTACTTGTCCTGGGCGGAGAGGGTACCGCTTCCCAGCACTCCCACCAGCGCTGCCAGGATGGCCAGCGTCCGCGTCCGGCTGCTCGTGATCACGCAGTCCTCCTCAATGGGGCATTCGCCGTCATGTCCTTCACGAGGGAGCCGGCGGCCTCGTCTCGCGTCGGGCGCAGCACAATGCCGCCCCCTCCGGGATAAACGATGCCTGTCGAGGCGACGGCGATCTATTGTACGATGGTATCGGGGGGGGGACGGGGAAAATGAACTCGCCCCAGGGCGCGGGGGATCCCACCCGCTAGGCGACCGACCCCGTATCGTCCGGAATCCCCAGCCACGCGTAGGCGCTCTGGATGTTGTTCACCTGGACCCGCAGCTCGTCGGGGTCATCGGAGGTCAGGATTTCGAACATGCGCATCATGCCATACATCAGGGGGGACAGCACCACGAACGCCCGCCGGGCCTGGTGGCCGAACGCATTGCGCCGGGCGAGTTGGCGCACCCCCTCGGGGGTGATCTGGGCGTCGGTCACGCCGAGGAAATCAAAGAGCTGGTTGAAGTCGGGCCGAAACGCGGGGTCGGAGCGGAGGCGGAACTGATGGTCCATGAGGTCGTCGTCCGTCAGCACGCCCCAGGCGCGGCTGAAGACTATCCGGCGGTCAGGGTCAATGCAGTAGGCGGCTGGCACGCGGTGCCTGTATGGTGGGTGGATGGTCAATGATCGGGGCGCGTCAGGTTGGTGTCAAGCTGCCGGCGGTGGCACCCGGCAGCTCGCGATGGCCCCATGATCCACTTCCGGGCATGGCTGCGGTTACAGCACCGGTATGAAGATATCGGTAATGAGATCGCCGACCGCCGTGGTGCCGGGGTTGTTGGGGTAGAGTTCATACCCCGCTCCCGGTCCTCGCTGGAGCCCATGCGCGCGCAGCCCCTCCTCCCGGAGGTAGGCCCACGCGGCGGGCAGTCCGCTGTAGGAGCCCAGCAATCGTCCATGCAGGTATCGGCCGCCAGGGATCAGCCCCTCGGTCAGGGTCGGTGGCAGCGCGACGCCGGGATCGACCACGAGGCCGGCGTCCGATCGCAGCGCGGCGGCGGGGGTGGTCAGGGGATTGTCATGAAAGATCGCGACCATGACGGTGGACGGACCGAGGAGATGGGCCTCCCCCGCCACCGCCTCAAGCTGCGCAAAGGCGCGACCGATCTCCGGATACGGCCCGACATGCCGGACCGTGGCGACGCGGAGCGCGTCCTGGATGACGACGGATGATTGCATCGGAGTTGGCTCCAGGTGGATGGCTCGTCAGGCGTGGGGCAGGTCGGTGGCGGCGCGCTCGAGTCGCCGATCGGGGATCAGCCACCAGAGGGCGGCACCGACATAGAGTAGCTGCGCGATCAGCGGCCACCAGAAGGTGGTGGCAATGCCGATCAGGTAGAACAGTGGGGACAGTTTGCCCTTCCAATCCGTCCCGATCGCGCGTTGAAGGGCGGAGCCTGGACCCTGGGCGGCGATAATGCGGCTCTGCAGGAGCATATAAGCGATCGCCGCCGCGAGCAGCACGACACCATAGAGCGCCGTCGGGATGGCGGCGAAGTGGTTCTCCCCCATCCAGCCGGTCGCAAAGGGCAGGAGGGAGAGCCAGAAGAGCAGATGCAGGTTGGCCCAGAGCACCGACCCGGTCACCTGTTGACACGAATGCAGCAGGTGATGGTGGTTGTTCCAGTAGATCCCGATATAGACAAAACTCAACACATAGCTCAGCATGACCGGCAGCAGCGGCGCGAGAGCGGCGAGGGTGGCCTCGTGCGGCACCTTCATCTCGAGCACCATGATGGTGATGACAATGGCCAGCACGCCATCACTGAAGGCTTCGAGCCGAGTTGTTCCCATGCCGGTGCCTCGTGTTAGATGTGTGGCGGTGTGCGCCGACATATGCCATGGATTCGCCACCCGCCAGAGAGCCGTCCCGGCGCGGTCGCCCCGGTCGTCACTCCTTCGAACTAATCCGACAACCGTCCCAACGGTCGATTGTTCCCTGGCGCCGGTCCGGACACTCTTCATGCGCAGGGTTTCGGGCACGTGCTGTGCCCATCGGCCCCCTGACGGCTTCCCCTACCCAAGGCCTTCGTGTCAGGTTGCCATGTGCATGCAGTGTCCGCTACCGGTCCCGGGGCTCCGTGAAGCCGCCGGCCACACTCTCGCCCGAGCTCGCGGCCCGGCGACTCTGGACGCGGGTCACGCTCAACGCCCGGTCGCCGGCCGACACCGCTGCCGCGGCGAACCAACTGGGCCTCGATCTCCGGAGCGGCCTGGGGCGATGGATTGGCGAGGATGGGTACCGCATCATGCTCGAGCGGGCCGTCGCTCAGGTCGTGGTGGCCCATCCGACGATTGTCACCGTGGCGTCGTTTGCCCCGAATGGTACATCGACGCCGGTCTCCAGGCATGTGCCCCACGGCCCCGCCATCGTCGGCCGCGGGGTCACCGCCCTGGTGGCCAGCCTGATTGACCTCCTCGGTCGGGCGATCGGACCGGAGATGGCCCTGACACTGATTGCCCACGCATCGGTAACCCGCCAGCCGCTGACGGAGCCGGACAGCACACGAGGCACCGATGGCTAGCAAGATCACACGACGTCTCTCCCGCCGACAGGTCAAGCGCCTGCCGCTGCTCGACACCGGCGTTCCGGGACTGAACCAGGTCCTCGGCGGCGGACTGCCCCTCTATTCCTTCAACCTGATTGCCGGTGGGCCCGGGGCGGGGAAGACCACGCTGGCGATGCAATGCATGTTCGCGACCGCCACGCCGGAGCATCCTGGCCTGTTCATCACCCTGCTGGGTGAGTCGTCGCTCAAGATGCTGCGCTACCAGCAGCTGTTCGGGTTCTTCGACCCGAACAAACTCGGATCCAGCGTGCATTTTCTGAACCTCAGTGAGGAGGCCCTCACCGGGGATCTGGACGCCATGCTGCATCGGATCACGCGAGGAGGTGCGCCGCCTCACGCCGGGCATCGTCGTGGTCGACTCCTATCGCTCCCTGGTCAAGGCCCACGAGGCCCCGGCGGGGTATGTGGAGCAGTTCATCCAGCAGCTGGCGCTGCGACTCGCCTCCTGGCAGATCACCGCGCTCCTCCTCGGCGAGTACCTCGATGAGGAAATGCGCGACCCGGTGTTCACGGTGGCGGACGGGATCATCTGGCTGACCCAGACAACCAATCGCAATTCGATGGTTCGGCGGCTGCAGGTGGTCAAGTCGCGAGGCATGGCCTCGATGCCGGGACTGCACACCATGCGGATCACGACTGCCGGTCTGCAGATCTTCCCCCGGACCTCGACCCGGCCCCTGGATCTCCCGCAGCGGGGCACCCGACGGCTCTCCACCGGTATCCAGGGTCTCGACGAGATGATGGGGGGCGGGATACCCGCGGGCGATTCGCTGGTCCTCGCCGGGCCCACCGGCACCGGCAAGACCACCTTTGCCATGCGCTTTGTCGCCGCCGGCCTGCAGGCGGACGAGACGGCGGTGATCGTCATCTTCGAGGAACATCCCGACGCGTACCTGGACCGGGCACGCACCGTGGACGTCGACCTGCGGGGGGCGCTGCGGGCCGACCGGCTGCGCATCATCTACCTGCGGCCACTGGACCTCTCGGTGGATGAGACCCTGGAGGAAATCCGGATTGCGGTGACCGCGATCGGCGCCACCCGCGTGGTGATCGATTCGCTCTCCGGCTTCGAGATGGCCCTGGCCCCGGCCTTCCGGGAAGACTTCCGCGAATCACTCTATCGGCTCATCGGGGCCCTGACCAGTCTCGGGGTGACGGTGTTCTCCACCGTGGAAGTCGTGGGACAGCAGGGCACCACGGGGCTGCAGTTCACCGGCTACCAGGTCTCCTTTCTGACCGATGACATCCTGAGTCAGCGCTACGTGGAGATCGAAGGCGAGCTGTGCAAGGTGCTCACCGTGGTGAAGATGCGCGGCAGTGCGCACAGCAGGGAGTTCCGGGCGTACGACATTACCCTGGTGGGGATCCGGCTGCGGGAGTCGCTGCGGGAGTATGATGGGATCATCACCGGGTCACCGGTCCGTCAGCTCCGGTTGGCGGCGCCGCGCTTTCCCGGCCTGACCGAGCTCGAAGTGCGGGTGTTCGAATGGTTGACCGCCTCGGGGCCCGCGGGCGTCGCCGAGATGGCCCGGGGCACCGGCCTGCCCCGGGACGGGCTGCCGGCACTGCTCGAGCGGCTGCTCCAACTCGGGTACCTCGCCCGGGTGGGTAGCCGATACCGGGTCGTGCCACTCCCGTCCATTCCGTGAGTTCCGCCCGGCTGGATAACCGCACCGGGGAGCAGCAGGAGCGGGAGGAGCGCTGCGCCCGGCTGGTGGAGCTCTCGCCCGATGGCATCCTGGTCCACGCCGACGGGCGCATCGTCCTGGCGAACGCTTCCGCCGTGCGCCTGACGGGCGCACCGCGCCGGGCCAGCCTGATCGGGCTCCCCATCGAAAGCCTGCTTGATCCGCCCTACCTCAAGGGCATACACCGGTGGGACGGGAACGGAGGAGATCCGCCGGAAGTCGCCACCCCCTTCACCGATACCCTGCACCGACTGGACGGCACCGACGTCCCGGTTGAAGTGCGGGCCGTGGGCTTCGTTGATGGCGGGCACCCCTCCGCCCACCTGATCATCCGGGACATTTCCAGCCGGCTGGCCGCGGCCCAGGTGGAGCACGAGATGGAGGAGCGGCTGCAGCAGGCCCAACGGATGGAAACGGTGGGCGCGCTGGCTGGCGGCGTCGCCCATGAGGTCAACAACATGCTGCAGGTGGTGCTTGGCTTCAGCGCCGCGCTCCTCATCGACCCCCGCCTGCCGGCAGCGTGTCTCCCCGATGTGCGTCATATCGCCGATGCCGCCACCCGGGCCGGCATCGTGACCGGCCAACTGCTGGCCTACAGCCGCCGGGCAGTGCACCGTCCCGAGGCGGTGGACCTGCCGTTCGCCGTGCGGGAAGCAGATCCGATGCTCCGCCTGGCGCTGGGCCGGGGGCAGGAACTCGTCGTCCGGGGCAGTGCGCACCTGACGGCCTGGATCGATCCCGGGCAACTGCGACAGGTGCTGGTGAATCTGGTCCTGAACGGGGTGGCGGCGATGGGCCCCGAGGGGACCATCACGATCACCACCCAGCCGTGCGAACTCACGACCGCGCTGGACGCGGTGCAGGGTGGCCCGATTCCCCCGGGGCAGTATGGCGTGATACACGTCCGGGACTCGGGGTCCGGCATGTCACCTGAAACACTCGCGCGAATCTTCGAGCCATTCTTCACCACCAAGCCGCTGGGGCAGGGTACCGGCCTGGGGCTCGCGGGCGCCCTCGGCATGCTGACCCAGAATGGCGGGTTTCTGACGGTCACAAGCGAGGTGGGCTGGGGCAGCACCTTCAGCCTCTATCTCCCGGTCCTGCTCCTCGCCGCCCCCACTCCCAGGCAGGGCGCCGTACCGGGTCAGTCTGATCGACCGCGGCCGGGCACCACCGTGCTGGTGGTCGACGACGAACCGGGGCTGCGCAAGATTGTCGCCCGGACCCTGCGAGATGCGGGCTATGAGGTGATCCTGGCCGAAGACGGTGCCGAGGCGCTGGCGCAGGTGCGGGCGGGAGGTGCGCCAGCGCTGGTCCTGACCGACCTGATGATGCCTGGAATGGGAGGGATGGAGCTGGCGCACCGGCTGGCCGTGCTCCGGCCGGAACTGCCGGTCATGTTCATGTCGGGGTATACCGCGGACTCGGTGCAGCACCTGATGACCGCCGGCGCCGCCGGCCGGCTGCTGCAGAAGCCGTTCAGCGCGGAGGAACTGCTCGAGGGTGTGGCGACGGTGCTGGTCGCCTAGATGGAGGAGGGGTTGCACAGACGATGCCCAGGGCAGCCGCGCGGCCGCCCTGGGCATTCCGATGTACCATCGGAGTATCCGCTTCGCTATTACCGCATCGCTCCTACCGCATTGCCAACGGTGCATTGCTGCCGACCAGCACAAACTCCGCCCGCCGGTTGCGTGACCACGCCGCTTCGTCCGAACCGGTCTCGATGGGCGAACCTTCGCCGGCGGAGGCCAGTTCGAGCCGGGAGGCGTCGACGCCCTTCGCGATCAGATACTTCTTGGCCGCGCCGGCACGGCGTTCACCGAGCGCCATATTATAGGCTGTCGAACCACGCTCATCGGTCGCCCCGGTGATGCGCAGGCGGACGTCTGGGTTGGAGGCGAGAATGGCGATTTTCCGATCCAGCGCCGCCTGGCCATCCGGCTGCAGTTTCGAGACATCGGTATCGAAGTAAATCATCACGCCGAGTTCGGTCCGGAGGGCTTCATTCTGGGCGGTAGCGGCCTGTACCAGCGCTTCGGCGGCCATCCGGGCCTGGTTCACCGAATCGGCCAGCGCCTGTCGGGTGGCCGCCGCGCGAGCGGTGGAATCGGCCACGGCGCTGGCGATGGCATTGAGCGAATCCTGAACGTGGCGTTCCATGGCGACGTCGGCCTCGCTGGGCCCGGGTGCGGGCGTTGCGGCCGGGGGGGTATGACTGCAGGCCGTCAGGGCCACGACGGCGAAGGTACTGATCAGGGTGCGCGGGCGGATCATGCGAGTGCTCCTCTAAAGAGGGGGCAGGTGTCCAGCACCTGTTCCGAGGTCATCCAGCGTGCGATGCAGCAAGAGCCGGGGCGTGTGTCCTGCCCGGTGTGACACCACGGCCCACCCGGCGGTGAGACGCGCCGCGAGCAGCTGATATGAGGAATGCATGACCACCAGCAGGCGGCGATATGGACGGTCCCGGGGACCGTCCACTCGCGCATTTATGTGTTGCACCGGCAAACTGCGGCCGGAATAGGGATTGCGAACCAGGTGAAGTGCCGTGCTGTACTGGGAGCTGGAAGCTGCCCCGGTGGGGTCCACATTCCGTACCCGCTCCACCTGCTGGGAGGCGACGCGGGCCATGGCCCGGACCGCATCCAGTCCGTTCGGCCCGGCGCTGCTGACGGTGGCGGGATTCATCGCATACCCCCGGTGCTGTTGCCAAGCACGGCCACGCTGATGATCAGCGCCGCACTGACGAGCCACTGACCGACCTGCTCCACCCGGGCCAGGGTGAACGGTGAGCCATCCGCCCCGTACGTGAAGGCACTCAGGAAGATGACCAGGCTGCACACGATCACCAGCTGACGGAGTGAGAAGCGGGTCGCTGCCCGCAGCGAGGTGACGGAATAGCCCTTCACCTGGCCATCGATGATCTCCCGTCCGAGGCGGACACAGCGATCGATCGCCTCCAACTCAGTCTGGCAGGCCATGTCAAAGCTGTACGAGCGGTGGTGCTGCCGGCGATGGATCTCCAGGTTCACCGTCCATAGCCCGGTCCGGTAGATCTGGTAGGGCCGCGGGATGATATGAAAGCCGCGGTATCGGGGGTGCATGACACGCTCTACTCTCGTCTGATCGTGCTGCGATTCTGCCGGGTTCCGCAAGGGAGCAATCATACCGATCGGTGCAGCGACGGGGTATCGCTCAACAGGCTGGATTTGGACCTAGTCCGAAGGGTTAGGTCACAACGATGCAGCCCTGAATGGAGAGAGGAGGACAGGCCGTGTGGCGTGTCCTCCCAGGTGTTGCGGCCCTGAAGAGCAGATCACGAAGATGCTCAGACGGAAGGTCTGCCGCCATCGCTCGTTAGAGTGATGGGCGATGGCGCTCGCCGGATCGACCCGAACGGGAGCGGCTGCCGCTGCTCGGGTACCGCGGGGCGCGCGGCGGAGAAGGACGCGAGTTTCAGGCGGTTGCTCACGTCGAGCTTGCCGAGCACCCGGTGGACATGCCCCTTCACGGTGGGCAGGGCAATCCGCAGGTGCCCGGCGATGGCCTTGTTGCTCAGTCCGAGCACCAGGAGATCGGCCACCTCGCGCTCACGGGCCGTGAGCTGCTTGTGCGCAAGCCGCCGAGGTCGGGCCGGTTCATGATGCGTCTGGAGTTGACTGAAGAGGGGCGCGGTCAGTTCCGGGGGAAGGACCTGGACACCGCCGGCGACCAGGCGCACCGTGTCCAGCAGTTCCTCGAAGGAGGCCCGGGCCATGAGGAAGCCACTCACCCGGGCGCGGATCAGGGCGGCGACATCGGGCTGGCCCGACTGCAGGCCCAGGACGATCACGCGCGAGGCAGGGGCGGCGCCATGCAGCGCCCCCGCCAGCGTCAGGGCGTCGTCGCCCCCCTGCCGCAGGCTCAGCAGCACCACATCGGGGTGGGTCTCCGCGACGTGGCGCACGGCATCCTTCGCCGGGACCGAAGACGCGATCACCACGAAGTCGGGCTCCTGCTGGAGACGGGCCACCAGCCCCTTCCTCCCCAGGTGCTCATCGTCGATGAGCAGCAGCGAAATATGGAGGAGGCGCTCTGGCGTGGACGGCCGGGCAGTGGACAGGGTGAGGACAGAAGTCTGGTCCATCATCTCACAGTGTTCGAGAGATCGTCGGCCGCGGGGAGGCGGGCGGGAGGGGGCCTAACGGTACGATCCCTTAATGGTGGGGCGGCGGCCAACAGGCCGCAATCGCTCGTGCGAATGAGTCCTCGCGCTACACCGGCCCTCGGCTCATCGCCTCTCCATGGGTGAAGGCAGCGACTTCGAGTCGGCTGCGCAGCGCCAGCTTTTCGAGCACGTTGTGCACATGACTCTTCACGGTATGAATGGCGATATGCAGCCGGTCCGAGATCTCCTTGTTGCTCAATCCTTCCCCCAGCAGGTCGATGACCTGCCGCTCCCGCTGGGTGAGCCGCACCGCCTCGAGCACCCGCGCCTTGTTGCGGCTGGCCGCGGTGTGCACGATCTGCGCAAAGAGTGAGGTGGTGAGCGCCGAGGGGAGTACTTCGGCTCCAGCCGCCACCCGGCGGAGGGTCGAGAAAAATTCGTCGAAGGAGGCGTCCTTCATGACGAAGCCCGAGGCGCCGGCCCGAACATGGTTCGCCACATCTTCCTGCACCGGTAGCAGCCCCATGACAACTACCCGGCACTCGGGCGCTTCGCTATGCACCGTTGCCGTCAGGCTCAGGCTGTCGTTGTCCTCCAGACCGAAATCGAGCAGGACGACATCCGGCCTGCCGTCGCGGACCTTCTGCAGGGCGGCATGCACATCGCCGGTGGCCAACAGGACCCGGAAGCCTGGCTGGGATTGGATCATGGCGACCAGGCCTTCGCGCAACAGGCGATTGTCGTCGACGAGGACCAGGGAGATGGACGCGGGTGGAGCAAGAGCGACGACCGGAGGTGGCGTCTTCGTCTTGCGGCGCGGTGGGTTGGGCATGCCCCGGCCGCCTTTCAGCCAGACTCACTTATGCCGGTTGGGGTACCCGGGCGAAATCACGCAGGGTGCATGATATCCGATGTTGCATTTTGTTGTTCAGGTTCAGCCGAGAGGTGGAGGTTATCAGGGTGGACTGGCCCCCGCAAGCCGGACTAGATCGAAGGATGGAGATGCCGAGGTGGCTCGCCGCTCTCCATTTAATGGTGCACGTGCCCGCCGCCTCGGAGGATCTGGAGGCAGTTGGCTGGCCAGGCCGCCGCGATTTCCTGCAGGGACCAGGAGCCATCTACCGCGAGGGGCGCCCTGATCGCCTCAGGGGGAACCCTTCGCGGTACACGGCCCCAGCCACCCGATTGAGGAGCGGAACCGAAGGGGAACAATGGCTACGGCGTGCGCGTCCCCCGCATCCGGAGCCGAAGCAGCGAGTCCGGCCCTTCGACGGTGTAATGTGCCGTCCCGGTGCCGACGAGCTCCTGGCCTTCGAGCCGAAAGACCGTATGCGTCGTGACCTGCACACCGGCGCGGAGGGCACTCTCATAGGGACCGGTTTCGGCGACAATGCTGTCGCCCGCCATCTGCACCCGGGCCGCCACGGGTGGGCGATTGGGGAAGGTGAGGGTCCAGTTCGTCCCGTCGGCCGAGACGGACAGGCCGTAGGTGAGCAGGACGGTATCGGATGAGTCGCTGGTTGTGCGCATGGACCAGTTGCCGGCGACGGCCGCCAGCGAGATCGTGGTCATGGTCGCGCCGGCGCCCAGTGCGCCAGGCGTGGCGTCGCCAGCCGCCGGTTTGTCAGGCTTGGCACACCCGGTGATGGCAGCCAGACCGAGGAAAAGCGTGAGGGTCCGCATCGTATTCTCCAGGCAGAGGGAGAGAAGGAGGGCGCGGGCAACGTACCGGTCGGTACCAGGGAGGGCAAGCAGGCTGCGGAAGTCCTGCACGCGCAGGGCATCCGAGCGCGCTGAGCGGGGGGCGGACCACTTCGGATGTATCAGTGTCGCCAGGTGTAGCCGATGCCAACGGTCCCGACGGTCACCGCCCGATGGCGACTCGTCGCCCAGCCAGCGCCCCGGGAGACCGCGAAGGTGAAACCCGAGGCGGCGGTGTAGGCATAGCCTAACGCCAGGGCCGGTCCGTAGGGAACAGGCGCCGACGCGAGGCGCTCGTCTGCGATCAAGGGGGCAAAGGCCCCTTCCAGGTAGAAACGATGCCGCCCACCACCGGTATAGGCCCGGACCCCGGCTGTGGAGACCACTCGGCCATCACTGGCATTCACCTGAGGCAGGTAGCCGACCGCGGCAAAGGCGCTGAGACGCGCCCGGTAGAGGAAACCTTCGATGGCTCCGCCGTACCCGGCATACGAATTCCCCACGCCGGCGGTGAGCACCGCGTGGCGGGCCCGGAGAGAATCGGGTGCGACGGTTTGGGACTGCAGGGCAGGCGGGAAGACCAGGGCAAGTCCGAAGAGCAGGTGGCGAGGGCGCACAATCACCTCCGGGGGAGGGGAACGGATGGCTGACGGTTCCTGATCAGATGCCTGACAGGTGGGGCGGGTTGTGAGCAGGGCGCCGACGGGACACTCCGGCTTCAAAATGTGCAAGCGCTGCACCGGTCCAGCAACCCCGGCTTTGACTGGGCGATCGTCGGCGGACGCAGGTCCCGGAAACTCCGCCGGGGAATCGTCAGCACGACGCGCCCCCGGGTGGCACCCTTGTGGAGAGGCGGTGGCATCTGCAGGTTGTCGTATCGTCTCCTGTCGCCCCCCCTCAGGCAGTCACACCATGCATCGCTTCCTCTGCTGTGCCGCTGCTGTGTTCGGGATCCTGGCCGAAGGCCACGCCGTGGCGGTCGCGCAGGACCCCGACTCGTTCCCGGCGATCTACCGGATTCAGCCGTCGCACCTCGCGATCCCGGCGCCCGGTGTCGAGGATGTGCTCGGGTATCCCGCCGTGTCGGTCGACAAGCTCGTCGTGCTGGACATGCTGCGACAGCGCCGGTTCGACGACCTCGACCAGTACCTCACGGGACTCCAGGACACCGTGCGGGGCCGGATCCAGCGGGAGTTCGACCTGGTCGACGCCAGCCGGGCCTTTGCCACGGCCGACACCACGCTGGGACCGCTGATCCAGCAATGGATCAGTGCGAAACCCAGGTCGGCCCATGCCCGGACCGCGGAGGCGAGCTGGTATCTCGCGAGCGCCTGGTTCGCCCGGGGTCACGGCAGTGCGGGTGAGGTGGGTGCGAGGGCCTGGCAGGAGGTCGCGCAGGATGTTGAGCGCGCCGTAGCCAGCGCGAATGCCGCCTTGATGATCGACTCCGCGCAGATGATGGCCTACGCGGAGCTGCTCGGCAGCTTGACGCTGCAGGGGGACAGAGTGCGGGCCCGGACGGTGCTGGATGCCGGCCGGCAATGGTACCGCGGGAGCTACTATCTGCCACACCAGTTTCTCTACCTGCTGCAGCCGCGCTGGGGCGGCAGCCACGAGGCGATGCAGGCGTTCGCCTCGGAGATCGCGGCCGACAGCGTGATCAACCCGCGACTGCGCACCTTCCTCGGGGCGGTGGAGGCGGATGAATCAGCCAACGCTCTCATGGCGGACGATTTTGATGGCGCGGTGGGACACGCCACCGCTGCCCTCCGCTACGGCCCGGAGTTCTATTTTCTGCTGCAACGGGGGCATGCCCGGGTCTACTTCACCGACAACGGCCGCGGGATCACCGACCTGAATCTGGCCCTGGCACAACGTCCCCAATATCCCGATGCCCTCACGTACCACGCCTTCGCCGCACTGTCCTCGGCGCGATACTCGAAGGGAGGGGAGCGGGAGTTCGCACTGCACCAGGCCATTCGCGACTTCGAGTCGATTCTCTCCTTCGACCCCATGGACCCGGATGCCCGGGACGGGTTGAAGAAAGCGACCTATGAGTTGAAGACCTGCCCGGAGTATTTCCCGGAGTGTGGTGGCAGTGAGGCGGGTCCGGCGAAGGTGTTCACGGCGGTGTGGCGGGACGTTGGGGGCTATCTGGCGTACCTGGGGGTGCTGGCCTTCGTCAGCTGGTTCGGATTCTTCCGGTGGGTACGCGGTGGTTTGCGGCTCCCGGGCTACGTCCACCTCCTGGCCGTCCTGGCACTCATCACGATCGGGTACCTCGACTATCTGTGGGTCCAGACCGGAGCGCCCATGACGCTCCGTCGCTGGATCCTGATTCCCTTCTTCCCCGGTCTGGTCTACTTCCTCTTTGTCGGGCTGGGTGGGGCGGGCAGGGGACGGGGGTAGCCGTTCGCAGCGCCCTGCCCAGGAGCGCACACGACTATACCGAATCGAGGACGGCCACCACGTGACGCATCAGCCGATGGTCGGTCCGTGAGGTCAAGGTACCGGTCATCAAATCGCCCTGCAGTCGATAGGCCCACACGATGCTGACGCGGTCATTGGCAAGAGGGGCCAACCAGGTGCCGACGGAGCGGGGGGCGGCGGCCAGCAGGGTGAGGATCTCGGTACTGACATCGGCCAGCTCGAGCCACTCCAGCGCCGGCAGGATCGACCGCACAATGTGGATTTCGTCAGCCACCGGTTCGCGCAGCATCTGAAACATCCGTGCCATGCCATAGATGACGTCCGACCCTGCCACCAGGACCCGCCGGGCACCGGGGCGGAAGGGGCTGAGTCGAGCCATCTGATGGATCGTGGTGGTCGAGACGGAGATGTCGGTCACCGCCGTGAAGTCGATGAGCTGGCGGAACGTTGGTTCGAAGCGGGGGTCCGCGCCAAGGGTCGAGGCGTGCACCAGGAGGTCTGCATCGGTGACCAGGGCCCACGCCCGGGACAGGACCAGGCGACGGGGGAGATCGATCGTGAAGGCGACAGGCATGTGGAGATCCGTGCACTGGTGTCCGGTCCCGGGGGAGCGATGGCCCACCGGGCGCATCACTGGAGCCCAGCATACGCGACGGGACCGGCGTGCGCCAGATGGGCCAACGCCAGGGCTCCGATTGCCGAGGGACGCGGGGCACCTTGCGCCAGCCGGAGGGCTAACGCCGCACCGCAATCCCCTGGATCTCGAACCGTGCGCCGAACAGGAGCGTGCCGGAGCCCAGGAAGGCCCTGGCAGGGAACTCCCGGGTGAAATACGTCCGATAGACGCGGTTGAAGTCGGCAAAATACGAGACGTCGGAGCAGAAGACCTGTACCGAGACCAGGTCATCCATGGTCATGTGTGCGGCGGTGAGTGAGGCCTTCACCGCCTCAAGCGCCAGCCTGGCCTCCTCGGCCACCGTGGCCGGTATTGTGCCGTCCGCCGTCAGCCCGATCTTCCCCGCCAGATACAAGGTGTTTCCGACCAGGACGGCGTCGCTGAAGGGGAGCGCGGTGCTGTCGGCCGCGGTGCGCGGATGGATGTATGCGCGCCCCTGCTGCGCCGCGAGACCGCGAGAGGCTGAAACAAGGCAGAGGACGAAGGCAACGCCGCCGAGGCGAAAACAACCAGGCATATCTGCTCCACCGTATGAGAACGTGATGTGGCGAACCGTCATCGCCAGCCGATGCGATCAATGAGCTGCTGCAAGCCGACCGTATGGTGGGTTGTGTGGGCCGTCAGGAACCGCAGAGCGACCAGGGGCGACAGCGGCCCAAAATAGGCATGCGTCATTCGAGGGATATTCCGGACCCCATCGGCGGCATGAAACGCAGCGGCGGCGGCAGTGGATGCCTGCTGGAGCCGCTCCGCCGCCGCGGGACGCGTGAGGCCTTTGGCGGCTTCGAGGTCGGGTTGCACCTCCCGCGGAGCTCGGACCTTGGGGAACTGTTTGTGGCGCAGCAGGCGGGGTAGCAGCGTCTGACGGAGCACCCATGCCCGCCAGGGGCGCACGCGCAGGCGCATGCCTGGCCCGCCGGCGAGGGCGCGGCACCCCAGTTCATACGCGCCCGTCACATGCAGCGTCAGCGCGGCCGGGCTCCAGCTGCCCGGCTCCGGTTCGTGTTGCCAGGCCTCCTCTGGACAACGTGCCACGCCAGTCAGAAAGTCCTCGGTCGCCCGGCGATGCTCGATGAGGGCGACCTCCCAGCGGCGTTGTGATGGCACCCGTGCGTCCTCGAAAGAAGCGGTCAGTGCGCTGGCGTTGGACCCGCGAGCAGCGGGTCAGGAAACACGATGCGGCGTGAGGGGAAGGCCCCACCGTGCGCGTGTCGGTGTCGTCACAGCATGCAGGATCGGGTTCGTCGCAGAGGGAATGACTGTCGGTGTGAGGAGCCGATCACGCCGATAAAGGTGCGGGCCGAGGAGCCCTCGCGCAAGCGAGCCGACGATCGGTGGCGGCGGCCCCCGGAAGGTCGCCGGTGGCCATTCGTTAGCCCTCACCCGGGAACCGCATCTCCATGTAGACGTCCGCGCGCGCATACCCTGAGCCGGGAGGAAGCGGACCACGGACGAAGCCGAGGCGCTCGTACAGGCGAATTGCTCCGTGCAGGGAACTGTTCGTGACGAGGAACAGGATGCGGAGCGCCGCTGCGGTGCCCACCGGATGCTGCCCTTCCAGCGCGAAGAAGATTTATCCGCCGGGGTCGATAATTGCGGCCTGGGGATCATGCAGGACCTTCAGGTCCGCCGGTTCCAGCGTGAAGAGGCGCTCGATCCATGCGCGGTTAACAGCCGTAAAGGCGGGGCCGAGGGATGGAGCATAGGGGACAATGCGCACGGGAGTGTGGGTCTCGAAAGGGATGCTGGCTCGGCCAGCCGGATTCTGGCTACCAGAAGGAGTCGTCATCGCGCGTCCGCACGTCGTGCAGGCGACGTTTGGCCATCCGTCGAATCAGACGTTCAGGCAGCGGCGCGTCGTACGGAATCTGCAGCATGCCCTTCGTGGTCTGGTGCGCCGCCAGTTCCTTCCGGAAAGGCTGCAACCCCGCAGGGGTGGGGGTGAAGTTGAGATGGGCCTTGTGGGCGGAGAAGGCAAACAGGAATCGCGGTTCCACGAAACACGGCATTCCCCACTTGATGGTTTCGGTCGCTGCTGGCGCCACCCGCTGTAACAGGGCATAGAGCTGCCGTAAATGCGGTTGCCCGGCTCGGGGGGCAGCCCGGATGTAGGCCGCGATCGTCGGGGGAGTTCTGCGCGCCATGGCGGTGGCCGTCGTGTTGAAAGGAACGCTGCCGTTGAGTTTGCCGACCGCCCTGGCGGGCGCACCATACGGGGCTGGTGGTGTCGGCAGGTGCGACCCCTGATGCCCGGCATAGCGTCAATGCCTGACGGCGGTACTGCGCCAGCGTGCTGGCATTCCCCATCTCCATCGCTGCTTGTTCCGCCCCGATCACCGAGCGCAGGCGATGGGGATTCTCCTCAAGACTGCGCTCAAACACAGTAAGCGCCGCGGCGGAAGAACGACCTTCCAGGAGTGCACTTCGCCAGCGGCGAGGTGAGCGAGTCGCGACACGGATGAGGACGAGGCTGCCGGCGCCCGCGTCAGTCATGCGCCGTGGTGATCGTCCCGAGAATGCCGGTGGAGGTACACGCACCCCCGGCATCACAGAAGGTGCGGGACATGGATCGGGTCCCGCCCTGGTTGCCAGCGATCCCCCGGCACTGCGCAAGGTTGAACGAGGCCGGTTGTCCCTCAAACCCACCGAGGCCGGTCGGACCCACCCAGAACCGGCCGGGCAGCACCGGTGTCTGACAGGCCTGCTCGAGGTAGGCCTTCTCCCCGGTGGTCAGTTGACGACCGTTGACGAACACACCCGAGGTGCCCCGCGAGGCATCCGGGGCGAGTGGGCCACCCAGCGTGAGCCCCGGGAGCATCTGGCCGGCCACCGGCTCTCCTTCGCGTCCATACACCCCGGCCACAGGGTCATACCAATAGCGGCCCGACGGCACGGGGACCGGATAGATCTGTTGCAGTTGGCGCACAGCCTCCGGTGAGAGGAGCTGGCCGTTCACAACCAACTGCGTTGTGGAACCGTCGGGACGACCTGGGGCCGGGCTCCGGGTCTGACCGTGCAGGACCGACGCGCCGAGGACGATGCTGCACAGGCCGAGCCTGACGATCGGGTTGGTGGCCACGGTGACGCGCATGAGGGTCTCTTGCAGGACGAGGAGTTGGGCAGCACCGCACCACACGACCACCGGCCCAAGCTGCAGGCCGGGTCGCACCCACGCAACCCGGCATGGCCCGGCTGTTCGTTCGACCGGGAGGCCTAGTGGTTGGCTCCGGCAGGCAGCGGACGATACAGGTAGATCGCACCGGCCTTGACGTTTTCAGGCGAAAGGTTGATCCGGAGGCGGCTGACCTTGTTGTTCTTGTTCACATGGGCGTTCAGAATGGTAAAGAACATCCCCTTGTCCACGACCTCCACAATCGCGGAGTGCTTGGTCGAGAAACTGAACGTTTCCCACTTTACCTTGTTGCCCTCGCGCCATTCGCGATAGAGGCGCACTCCCTCGAACTGGAGAATGTCACCAGGCTGCGCATCTGCCAGGTTGGGGATGGGTGTGCCCCAGACATACAGATCGCTCCCCAAATCATGGGGGGTGCTCGCCTTGGCCTGCTTCAGTGCAAAGAATGGCAGATCCCAGCACTCGCCCCGACCGACCTTATGGCCGAGCTTCGTCCGGCCGTAGTCCAGGACCAACTGATTGGGCGACTTGCTCTCCGGGGGCGCCATGCTCGCACTCAACGTGTCTGAAGGGTTTCGGCCGTCCAGGTGACGGCCTCTCTCCCAAGTAACGTCGGTGCCGGCCGATTGTTCTCAGGCATCGGGCGGTTCGCCTGCCGATGAACGACGAAGCCACGCTCGCCCGCGCGCTGAGCATTCTCACCACGAGTGGCGGAAGCCGTCGCGGGTGGGCGGGTGCCTCAGGGCTTGTGCCGGTGGTGCCTGGCGCGGACCTGGGGGGTCAGGGTCAGACCCCCGGGGGCAGAATCCACGCCAATGACCAGTGGGGTTGCTGGCGCGAAGAGCCCTGGAGCAGCGTTTGCCACATTGCCCTGGCTCCCCCCGTTGGGGCGGTAGCGGACCTCAATCAGGCCGCCGGTCGGCGGGCGGCGACCCGTTAGACCGTCACCAAAGCGCAGGACCGCGGCGCCCGCAGAGTCGGTCTGAATGGTGTACACCGCATCGTGCGGCCCGGTCCCAAGGAGTGAGGCTACCTGGGTCCATGGCTGCCCTGCGACGAGAACGGTGTGTGCGGTGCTGGCAATGGAGGGAAGCGGCACAAAGAGGAGCCTCAGGAGAGGACTGTGGAGTAGGTGTCTGGGAAGGAACGCGCAGGGACAGAAAGGATTCTCACGCCCCGCCCGCGCACCGAGCGGAGCCCGTAAGAAGCCGGCGGGAACGGGCCGGGCAGCTTCACGCGGCATCGCGCCGAACCAGGAGTGATTCAGATTCACGCCACAATGTAGTGGATCAAAACGGAGCACTGTGGCGCGCGGATCGCCACCATTTTACGGTTCGGCGTTGGTGCGGTACTGAAGCTCACAAGTATTGGAGGCTCGATGGAGCGTTCCACGTGTGCAGATATAGATGGATGTACGGACCCGCAGCAGAAACCGCCGGTGTCGCTGATTGTTGTGAACTACGGTAACCAGCACCTGTCCGCCAATCTGTTACGGTCGCTTACGCATCATCCGGACCACACCCTCATTCGTGAGGCGGTAATCGTCGATAACGGGTTCCCGGGCATGGGCGATTCCCGGACGCTGATCTCCCCGTCCGACTTTCCCTTTGCGGTCCGTTTTGCGCAGTTTCAGGGCCACAGCTATTCGGGGAGCATCAATCTGGCGGCCCAGGGCTGCGATGGGCCCGTCATGCTGCTCTGCAACAACGATGTGGAATGGTTACCTGGCTACAGTCTCGCTCCTGTGGTGGAATACCTGATCGCGCACCCGGATGTGGGAATTGCGGGGCCACAGCTGGTCTTTCCCGACGGACGCTGGCAGCGCAGTGCCGGGAACTTCCCCTCCCTGCTTGAGGGGCTGAAGACACTCCTCTTTCTTGGTGTCCTCCGGAACCGGATCTCCGCGGCACGCCACAAGCGCGGCGGAGCCACCGCGCCGACCCAGGATGTCGAGTTCGTCGATGGCGCGTGCATGGCGGTCTCGCGCCGCTGCTTCGATGCCCTTGAGGGCTGGGATACTACCTTCGAATTTTATGGCTGTGACGCGGATTTCAACTGGCGGGCACAGGAGGCGGGGTGGCGGCGGGCGATCGTACCCGCCGCCCGGGTCATGCACGTCCGGGGGGCGTCAAGTTCAGGCAGCCTGAAGCGGGCGTATGCCCGGCGGCTCTTCTCCGCCAAGCGACGCATGGTGGAACGCATGTATGGTAGCGTCCGTGCCGGCGGGTACGATGTACTGCAGCGAGCCGCAGCGATCGAATATGCCCTGGTGTTCCGAGTCCTCGACGCACTCTGGAGCACGCCGGCGTCCAGTCGTCGGGCCACCGCGGCCTGGGAATCCGGGATGGCCGCGATGGACGGTGAACGGGAGGCGACTTCCTCCTCACCCCGTGTCGCCTGACACGCTGTGCCGGTGAGAGGGATGGAAGCCTCCCGGTTATCGCCGGCGCGCGACGAGCAGGACCTCATCCTCCTTCTCGGGCAGGGCGTAGAACCCGCCCTTGACGCGGTCCGGGTCAGGCACGCTGCGTAGCGCGAGGGGGCGGAGCGTGGTCGACGTACCGGAACGGGCCAGTGATGCAGGCCGTCGGTCGCGAGGTTCATGTGTCATAAGTGCCTGCCCTGGTTGGGAGAGACAACGGCCTGTCGGTTCAGTGACAGGGGGCCACCAGAGTAACGTGGGGATGGGCGATTCTGTCTCACGCAAAGGGCGAGGCGGCTACTTCGGTAGCCCCTCGCCCTTGGTGCGCCCGGCGTGCCGCGGTCGCGCACTTGCCACATCCTGGTCCGCCTCGCGACGGACGACCACTGTCACCAGCCCTTAGAACGCCATCGTGACCGGGCTGAGGTGGTACGGCATCTGTTCCTTGCTGCCCAGCCGTCCGAGGAGACCCTGCCGCCCCATCCGATCTTCCGCGAAGTACAGCATGCTGCGCACCTTCTGGCCATGCGACAGGATCTCCGCCTCGCTGCACCCCGTGCCCGCGATCAACGGCGCGAGGAGCGCGTCGAACCGCTCCCGGTGCTTCCGGGCCAGGCCTGAGGCGGCCACATCATAGCAGAGACGATCAAACGGACGCTCCCACTGGACATCGAGCCCGCCGGGAATCGGGGGCAGGGGGGCACCGAGCGTCAGGGAGGAAGCACGATCGCGCTTCTCGGCCGAGGAAAGTTCGAGCATGCGATGACTCCGGTTAAGGCGCACAGGCCAGAACAGGAAGGTCGGCTGGTCTGGAGGAATGCTACTTCAGGAAGGATAGCGGGTTGGACGGCTCGCTGGGGAATAGTGGAGGGAGTCGCCATCCCACCGGGCCATGCCCGGACAACGACGACGGTGTGTTAGGCGATGATGGACGAGGCCAGGAGGGCCGGCGGCGGATCATGATTGCCCGGTGAGGTCCTCCAGGGCAATGACCAGAGACTGGGCTGGCCCCGCCGCCATCACGGCGGCGAACACTGGCAGCTCGATCAGGTACGCGAAGAACGCCTCTGAAGTGGGGAAGTCGGATCCCCAGAGCGCGTCGGCCTCAAGATGCTGGCCAACAATCGCCGGGAAGGTGAGGGTGCAGTGCAGCTGCTGCAGTCCGGTGACCTCGAGGCCGTCGGCGAAGCCAAACTGACGGGTGAGATCAAACTCGAAGGTGTCGGGTGACAGGGTGTACGTGCCCCACTGGCAGAGAAAATCCGAATCGTCACAGGCAATCGGGACCTCCAGGAAGCGCTGGAACGCGACCCAGACAGTCCGGGCTCTGGGAGCATCAGGCGGACACCCTTCCTCGGCAAGGAGGGAGGTGAGCAGGTCACTGCTGTGCGCCGGAGTGGTCATCGATCCTCAGAAGGTGTCCCTGGCGTGGCGGTCGTTTCATTGCCGGCGCTGGATCGCGGCACGGTGTTCCTGCGCGGCCGTGATCGCTGGCGCCATGGTGCGCGGAGCCAGGGCAATAAACGCAGAATAGTGCGCGAGCGCTTCCTCGAGGAAGCCACTCTGTTCGCTGACAAGGCCGAGGGTGTAGTGTGGCAGAGGGAAGAACGGTTCGGCTGCGACGGCCCGGCGCAGCATGGTCGCTCCCGAGTCCGCCTGGCCCGAGACGATCAGGAGCATCCCCAGATCATAGAGATAGAGTCCATCGGTGGGCCTGATGGCTACCGCCTCGGCAAACTCCGCGAGCGCCCGGGCGGTGTCGGCCGCGGCGAGTCGGGCGCGCCCCAGCTGGTGGTGGGCCGGATGAAAAGCGATATCCTCGAGGAGCGCCCGCTCGTACGCGGCCTGCGCGGAGTCCACCTGGCCCGCCAGCGCAAAGAGGAACCCGACGCTGTACTCCCCGAAAGAATGGGACACCCATCCCACCCCCGGCAGATCGACTTCTGTTTGACGTTGAAGTGAGAGCGCCTGCTGGACCGACGCGCGAGCGCTATCGTATTCGCTCTGGGCGAAGAGGGCCAGTGCCCGGTAGGTGAGCAGATCGGGATCGTCCGGGTGCGTCTTGATGACCTCCGCAAACACTTTCGTCGCCATGCGGTAATCTCCGCGGGTGTACGCCGCCCAGGCCGTGAATCGCCTGTCGTAGTGTCCGAGATCGCGCAAGGTGGTGGCGTTGTTGGTCGCCCGGGCCAGCCAGGTGGAGAGCACAATCCCGTCGAACGACCGGTCCACAAAGGGATTGCGGTTCACAGCCTGGTAGGCCAGCGAATCGATGCGCTGGATGACGGGATCCTGTCGGCTCTCTCGGTTGTTGGTGAGATAGCGTGTCAGGAGGTAGGGAGGAATGGCGAGAAGCTCGGATGCCTGCTGGCCGAGGAGCGGCGCGGCCCACGCTGGATCAAGCCGTGACGCCCAATAGAAGGCCGCCGCCGACCGTTCGGGGTTGGTCGCGAGCACCTTGAGGCCGTACGAATAGTAGGCCAGCGCATTGTTGGTGTCGGCATCGACCCCGAGGGACGGGCGCGGTGGCGCCGAACGACCGCTACGTTGCGCGGCTGCCATGCCCACATTGCTGAACAGCAGGGCGATGAAGAGCGTGAGAACACGGCGCACCGCAGGCCCGTGCCTCGTGAGCGCTGCCCCTGTCATCTGGCGGTCATGGTCGTGGGTTGGCCGGACTGCTGGTACTGTAACGGAAGACACCGTAGGTGAAGGCCTGTGGGGTACCGCCGGGCGTGAGATGAACCTCGCGCGCACTCGTCACGTGCGCGAACTCCGCGCCGAACTCGGCAGCGAGTTGCTCGGGGCTGTACTGCACCACGTCGAGCCCGCTGCAGCGGGTGGGGCCATCCTCCGCGAAGGTCGCCACAATGACGTGTCCGCCGGGCCGGAGGGTCGTGCGCATGGCAGTGCGGTAACGGTCGCGGTCGGCTGGCGAGGTGAGGAAGTGAAACACAGCCCGATCGTGCCAGAGATCGGTTGACCGGACCGGCAGGGCCGCCCGCTGAATATCCGCCTCGATCCAGCGCACCGACGCGCCGGGCGCCCCAAGCCGGGTGCGCGCGGCGGACAACGCTGTGCCGGAGATGTCCAGCACGCTGAGACGAGCATAGCCACAGGCGAGGAGCGCATCCACCAGCGTGGACGCCCCCCCGCCAACGTCGAGGATCTCGGTCGACGGGGCGGGGGCAGTCTGCTGGATGAGCGTGAGCGACAGCTGTGGGATCGCCTGGTACCAACTGACCTCTGTGGGTGCCTTCGTCCGGTAGACGGTCTCCCAGTGATGGCGTGGGTCCATGGGACGTCAGCGAGGGTGAGGCGCACGGTAGCACGACGCCCCGCGTGCGCGGTGGTGGCCCTAGCCGACCGCCCCGAAGAAGTGGCCGACCGCGGCGGTGATGCCCATGGCGACTGCGCCCCAGAAGGCGACACGCACTGCGCCGCGAATCCGTGGGGCCCCTCCGAGGTGTGCGGCGACCGCCCCGAGAACAACGAGCAGCAGCAGCGATGCGCCGATGATGGCTGGAACGACGACCCCGAAAGGTACAAAGAGGACCAGCAGGAGGGGGAGCGCGGCTCCCACGGCAAAGGAGAGGGCCGACGCGAAGGCGGCCTGTATCGGACGGGCCAGGGTCATCTCGGAGAGGCCGAGCTCGTCGCGGGCATGGGCGCCGAGGGCATCCTGCACCATGAGCTGACCGGCGACCTGGTCGGCGAGGTCCGGTGTCAGACCTCGCGTGGTGTAGATGGCAGCTAACTCCGCTCGTTCCGCGACGGGATCCGCGGCGAGCTCGCGCCGTTCCCGGTCAAGGTCCGCTTGCTCCGTATCCGACTGGGAGCTCACCGAGACATACTCACCGGCCGCCATGGAGAGGGCGCCGGCGACCAGCCCGGCGAGCGCCGCGAGGAGCACGGGGGCGCGGGTTGCCTGCGCGGCGGCGACACCCACCACCAGGCTGCTGGTGGAAATCAGGCCGTCGTTGGCCCCCAGGACGGAGGCGCGCATCCATCCGATGTGTGCCGTGCGATGGCGCTCACGATGTGGCATGCCGAAGGCCCTCAGTGCTTTCTCGCGCGCTGCGCGATGGTGACCCACTCGTCCACCGAGAAGGTGTGAATAATCTCGCCGATCACGTCGAGTGCGAGGTCGTCCGCGGTGGTGAAGTTGAGGCAGGCCTTCCCCATCCGGAGCGTTTTGCCGGAAGCCAGGAACCCGGCCCGGAGTTTAGCCAGGAGCGCCGGGCTCCCGTAGACCGGCATCAGGTGCAGCGTGAGGCAGGACTTGGGCGCAGCGAGCGCGGCCAGCCAGAGCGGGTGCCCGTTATAGGTATCAGGGTATCGCCGCAGGGGCACCTCGTAGGCGATCACCTGCCCGCGGACCGACTCGACGTACCCGGGGCGCAGGTGCTTGCGAATCACCGCCCGCACCCGCCGCAGCTCCTTCGCACGCGGGGCGGGCAGGCCGGCGAGCAGGGTGGCAACGCTCATGGGCAATGCACCAGGGCTGTGGTTCGAGGCGAAGGAGAGACCCGCTGACGCCCAGCATAAGCGGCAGACCCGTGGTGCGCTAGGAGGCGTGAGCGATTTGCGCGTCCATCCGACGATGGATACCCCGGTGTACACCGTCGGCCCATATTGCGAGCTGACGGGGATCGAGTCCCCATTCTTCCACGAAAGCAGATGGGTCATGTCCTCCACCCGCGTCGCTACTCCCCCCAAGGTCCGTCCCGCCCGGGCCACCGCACCCACGGCATCCACCGCGGGATCTGGTGTGATGAAGGCGCTGGTGTATCACGGACCGGGGAAGGTGGCCTTTGAGGAGCGGCCCAGGCCGACGATCGACGCCCCCACCGATGCGATCGTGCGGGTCACCAGGACTACGATCTGCGGGACCGATCTGCACATCATGAAGGGCGATCTTGCGACGGTTGCCGATGGCCGGATTCTCGGCCATGAAGGGATTGGCGTCATCGAGGAAATCGGGGCGAATGTCGCGAACTTCAAGGTCGGGGACCGGGTCGTGATTTCCTGTATCTCGTCGTGCGGCCGGTGCACCAACTGCAAGAAGGGGATGTACTCGCACTGCGAGAATGGCGGCGGGTGGGTGCTCGGCAACCTGATCGATGGCACCCAGGCCGAATACGTGCGCATCCTGTTCGCAGACAACAGCCTCTACGCCGTCCCCGACGGTGCCGATGAGGACGCGCTCGTCATGTTGAGCGATATCCTGCCGACGGGATTCGAGTGCGGCGTGCTCAACGGCAAGGTCACGCCCGGGGATACCGTCGCGATTGTTGGCGCCGGGCCCATCGGGCTGGCGGCCCTCCTGACGGCACAGTTCTACTCGCCGGCCGAGATTATCATGGTCGACGTCGATGACAACCGGCTGGAGGTGGCCCGAAGTTTCGGCGCCACGCAGGTGGTCAACAACACCGACGGGCAGGCGACCGCCAGGGTGATGGAATTGACCGGCAACCGCGGCGTGGATGTCGCCATCGAGGCGATCGGGATCGAGGCCAGCTTCAACATCTGCCAGCACATCGTGACCGCGGGCGGGCATATCGCCAACATCGGGGTCCACGGCAAGCCAGTGCAGCTCAACCTGGATACCCTCTGGTCCCGCAACATGACCCTCACCACCAGGCTGGTGGATACCGTCACCACCCCCATGTTGATGAAGACCGTGCTCTCCGGCAAGGTGCATCCGGAGAAGCTGGTGACCCACCGATTCAAACTCGGAGAAATGATGAAGGCCTACGAAACCTTCGGGAACGCAGCCAGGGAACGGGCGCTGAAGGTCATTCTGTCGAACGAGTAGTCCGGCAGCCGGCGTCGTGGCGGCATCATGTTGCCATGCGGAATGCGGGTGGCAATGGCGGATCAGCAGGTCGCGGGCCGGGCCTGAGCGAATCAGTAGCGTACACGAAGGCTCCCACGGAGAATGCGAGCGCACAGGGTTTGCGCCGCAGCGGTCTCATGAAGGTATAGAGAGGTTTTATGCAGAGTCGAAGGCTTGCCGGAGCGCTTGCGGTGCTGGTCCTGGCCGCGTGCGCGCACAAAGGTCCCACCGCCGCGCCGGACACGCAGAGCTTTACCCGCAACGTGGACGCCACCCCGTCACGGGTGGTCGAAGCCACAACCGCGGTATTCGCCGATCGCCGTATTCCGGTCGCATCCACGGATCAGACCAACGGCGTGGTGAAGAGTATTCCCCTGCAGTTGAACGGGGACTGGGGCAACACCGACGCCGAGGAACGGGTCGATTGCCGTGCCGTGACCGCCGCGGATCCAGATGCCAGGCTGGTCCTGACGGTCCGGGTGAAATCGGACCATAACCGCAGCGAACTGACGGTCGACGCCAAACGTGACGGTGGCGAAAGCTGCGTCCTGCGCGGGCCGTTTCTCACCGGGCTGCTGGATGAGATCGTGGCGAGGGTGGCCACACGGTAGGTTGAAACCGCGGAGCATGCTGAGCGGCCACCTTCTCGCGAAGGTGGCCGCTCTGCGTCCAGCCCCAGCGGCCTTCATGCTGACGGGGTACGCCTTCGATGGGAGCCTCCGGTGGGGATCCCGGCGCAGCGGTGGGGGCGGGGCACGGGGCGGAGAGGGTGCCGCAAAGAGACGGGACCATCGCAACGCGACGGCCCCGCCGGACTGCCGTACTCAAGTGGCGGACACCGACACACCCAGTGCGGAGCCACCGCGAGCGGATCTGATCGGGTGCCGCCTCAGTGAACCGCCAGCCGTCCGAAGAGCGTCTCCAGCGCGCGCTTCAGCTTGTCGGTGGCCCCGTCCACGGCTTCGGCCACCGTCGCGGCCTGATGACTCGCCGTGACAGGCTGGTGCCGAGCTGGCCTGGCCTCCAGGAGGCAGCGTTTGTCCGACGGGCCCTCCTTCGAGTCGCTGTTGACATCGCTGACGTGCACCTCGATGCGGGTAATGTGCTCGGCCAGGTGTCCCAGCGTACCGCGAATCACGGCTTCGACCTGTTGAGCCAATGCTTCGGTGCCGTCGATATTGGCGTCAGTATTGAATTGAATGCGCATGAGGCCCTCCTCGATGTTGAGCGCATCGCGCGTGTAGTAGCGCGATGGGTGGTCCTGCAATCTACCCCGGGAGGGAGTTCCGTGGGCGTCGTGCGGTGAGCACGGGCGCTGGGGGATGGGGAAGACTCCGTCGGGCCAGGATCGCGTCAGTCAGGTGATGGGACCTCCGTACCGGACGCGGTCTCACCCGGATGATCCGTGGAGGCAAGCGCGGTGAGGCGCCACTGTCCCTGCTGCTTCTCGTAGGTCGCGAGCCAGGCGAAGTCGGTATGCTCCGGTACTGGTCTACCGGTACTGTCCTCGGCAACGAGTTGGACGCGTTTCTGGACAATGACGGAAGCCATCTGGCCATCGGGCGAGATGTGGATGATCGGCGGGACGATATCCTCCCAGGCCACAAAGGTGGAGCGGTCGAAATAGGCCTGGAAGCGCGCAGTGCTCTCCGCCCTGGACGGGGTCGACACGCGTCCGCGACTGATGCTGGTGAAGGTGTCGGCGAAACTGGCCGTGAGCAGGGAGGCATCCTTCCCGAGGTGAGCCTGACGCTGCTGGGTGTGGAGAACGAGGAGGGCCTCCCGGTCGGCGGCGAGGTCTGGGGCGGGAGGAGAGCAAGCCGCCAGCGTGGCAGCGAGGAGCACACGGTGGCTGATCGTTGGCGAAGGCATGGGCATCCTACGTGAAGCTTCCCAAAAGGTGCCACCGAGCGAGTAATCTCCGCAGCCTGCCGCACCAACGACGGCATCCGCCGTCAGGCGACCAGGAGCGATGCCTGGGCGAGCGCGGACGTGAGCATGGCCATTTCCGCTTTGTGACCCTTGAGCCCCTGCCAGGAGCGGTATTTGATGTTCGAATCCCGCAGGCTGGGATGGAGCAGCGCGACCACGATGGCTTCAATCCGATCCGCCCCATCAAGGAAGGCCGCCTTGCGCACCGGGCCCGCCTGATCAAGGCCTTTGAATCCCCCGCAGGTGGTCCAATCCGTGAGGTCACGCGAAATGATCCCCACGGCTTCAAAGGCAGGCCGACCGAGGGTGACGATGAGCCGTGGACGGAGCACGCGAAACTGGATGTTCAGGAAATCGAGGCATCGGTTGATGTAGGCGGGGTCACCGAGCCCGGGGAAGTCACCGGTCGCGCTGGAGCCGGCCCGGAGTCCCATGTAGACGTTGGTGAAGAAACAGGAGGACGGGTTGAGGCGCGCTTCACTCAGGAGTTTGGTGAGCGTGGCCCATGTCTGCACGCCCGGGATTTCGGATCCGCGGGCCAGGGCCGCACGGTACCCCGATTCAGACTGGAAGTCCTGACCCAGGACGAGGATGCCGCCATCGGGGAGTGGCGGCAGCGGCTTGGACGGGTCCGGGCGCCACAGGCCGTAGCCCCCGGGAAAGAAGGCGGTCCCGGGGATGGGTTGGGGAACCGGCATGACGCCGGGCGGATACGGCGCGACATCCGCGATGCGGTGCCACAGGGCTTCGAGGCGGTGTTGCGGCAAGCGTCTCCTGTCGGTGAGCAGCCAACGCCCAGCATACGTGACCGGGCCGGAGTGCGCCAGATGAGGCTGGCATGCGGCCAGGGGGCACTGTCCGGGGAAAGGAGGAACGGGCGCACCCCGGGCCGGGTCGGCGTTAGTTAGACGGTGGCGAGGGAGGTCCGCTCGCCTCGGCGAATCCTCCCTGGCCTTGACGGGCTCCGGCCGTTGAGGGAATTTGGGTCGCGGGGGGCGGGGCGGAGAGCGCCCCGAGGAGAGTATCGGTACAGTGCCAGCGCATGAACTCGCGCGACGACAGTGCAACACCAACAGGTGAGGAGTACGCCATGAAGAAGAGTGCGCCGAAGGCCAGGGGAGCGCCGGGCACCGGGAAGAAGGCCGCGATGAAGGATCTCAAGCCGACCAAGGCCGGTGCCACCAAGGGTGGGAGGACGAATACCACCCGGCTTGACCCCTACAAGAACTTCAAATTCTGAACGGAGGCCCACGACTCAGCGGATGTGGGTCCAATTGGTCCCGCTCCACTCCCACGTATCACCCAGCGTGGGGACGACAGCCGATCCTTCTCCCCCGAACATGACCGTCACCTCGCGCGCCTCGTCGTAGGCCAGGTATCCCTCACTGCGTGCTGGCGGTGCGAGCGTGCCCGCCGCGATCCGCCACTCCCGACCATCCCAAAGCCAGGTGTCATTCAACTTCTGATCCGCCGCATCCACGCCGCCGAACAGCACGGTCACCCCGCGCTTCCGATCATACGCCATGCCGGCACCAAACCGCGGTGGGGGGCCGTCACGTGACACCCGCGTCCAGCGCGTGCGATTCCATTCCCAGGTATCGGGGAGCTTGTGGCCCAGGGTGTCCAGCCCACCGAAGAGGACCATGACCTGTCGCCGAGCATCGTAGGCCATCGCTCCACCAAGCATGGGTGGTGGACCGACGGTGGCGAGGCGGATCCACTGGGTGCCATCAAACTCCCAGGTCTCGCCGGTGGTGTCGTACGCCCTGCCACCGACCAGGCCCCCGACCGAGAGATAGCGATTCCGGTCGGGATCATAGGCGCCGGCTGCCGATTCCCGTCGCGCCTCCCAGTCGCCTGCCACAACGCTCCACCGCGGAGCGTCCCACCGTGCGACGAGGCCTCGCGACAGGACCGCAAAGAGGGTCCCTGTACCATCGGAGTAGAGCTTGTGGGTGATCAGGGGAATGCTGGTGTTGGCGGCGACCTGGGTCCAGAGTCGACCGTCCCAACTCCACAGGTCCGCAAGGACCGGGGTTTCGGAATTGCTGACCAGGTGCTGGCCGCCTGCAAGGAACACCCGTCGGGTCGCCGCGTCGTATGCCAGCGCGTGATGCCTTCGATGGGGCGGCGCTACCGAGTCTGCTGATTGTGCCGTGAGGGGTGCGCCGATCAGCAACACGAGCCCACTGACCATGGCGAAGGCCCGGCCGCGACAGCTGATCGGTTCCGGTCTCATGATGCACCGATGGGGCTGGGAGGATGAGTGCACTGCTGACACACGTCTGATCGCATTCGTGACGGCATCGGGGTGTGGGATCGCCCTCCCATACGAGAGCCCGCTCTGGCCGGTTGCACACGCTCCATCCTTTGAGCGATGGGTTCCGCTGGGAACGGTGGTACGTTTCCTGTGATGGCCACTGCGCCGTTGATGTTGGTCTGGTCGGTCTACAGGAACGCATTCCTCTCGCAACAGAGTCGAGACAACTATATGTCAACCCTCCTTATCGTTTTGCTGGTGGTGATCCTGCTCGGCGGGGGCGGCTGGGGCTATTCACGCTCGCGGCGGTAGCCGGTCGCTACGTCACAACCACCCCGCGCCTCGGGGTGGTTGTTTTTTTGGGGGGGGGGGGGTGCCGGTGGAGGACCGTTCGCAGGAACGTCAGGAAGCGCTCGTCGGCTTCCAGATGGCGGCATCCAGGACTGACCACAGGTGGATCAGCCAGCCAAGAAGAAACCACCAGAGCACCCCAGCCAGGACAAACATGATGGCGGCCTTGATCACCCGGCCCTGGAGCAGCTGCCCCAGACCCGGTATGAAGAAGCTGGCCAACGCCGCGATCACATTTCCTGCCGAACCTTGACCTGCCATGTTGATATCCCTCGCTGAATGAATGTGGCCAAAGGCCGCCGCAGCCAAGCGCCGCCTCTGGACCCCGCAGGCAATTGTCAGGCGCCCGTGGGAGGGGGTGGAAGGGCGATGCGCTGGCGCAGCACCTCGGTGGTCGCCCAGCCCAGAATAGCCGCTGCGGTGACATCACTGAGAAAATGCGCCCCCACGAGGACGCGTCCTATGGCGCAGCTGAGGGCGAGGGCGTACCAGAGGATACGCGCCCGGGGCCAGAGGCAGGCGAGCACAGCGCAGGCCGCGAACGCCACGATCACATCGCCACTCGGCATCCCGAAATCGCGGGAATAGAACGGCCGATCGGTGTAGGCCCTGAAGACATACTGGCCGCCGTTGGCGAGGGGCCGCCCGCGCCGGATCAGAAGCTTCAAAACCTCGCCGACGGCGCCGGCAATCGTCGGGCTGAGCGCCAGGAGAAGTGCCGCTCGTCGGGCCCAGGCGGACGAGGAACTGAGATAGATCGCCAGGGCGACCAGGAACCAGAACGGGAGATAGCCGGTGGTCCGGATGATGCGCCCCCAGCCCTGATCGTAGATCCCGTGGAAGCTGAGATGGGCGTAGGCCCATGGATCGGCCAGTGTGGCCAGACCGGTCGCGACGAGCAGGCCAAGGAAGGCCAGGACCAGACGGGACCTGAACGGGGGCGGGTGCATCTCGGAAAGTACCTTGGTACGGCCTGATCGACTCGGGCTGCTTTCGACGACTCAGGGTTCGAAATCCGGCGCTGCGTCAAACGCGGCTACTGTGGCTCCTGAGTAGGAGTCAAGACTGAAGCGCCACTGCCCGGTGGAATCCCGCCGCACGATCGTGACGAACTTGCCCACGTCGGCTGGCCCGGCAGAATCCCGCCACACGGGTCGGAGCCAGTAGTACCCCGCGTCGCTGGCGAAGGCGCCGGCCCGGAATCGGCGCACAAACCGGAACCGGAGTTCAAGGTGCGCCGAATCCTTCCGGATATAGTCAAAGAATCCAGCGAAGTTGTTGGCGATGGGCCCCCGGCCGAGGGAAAACCCGGGCGCCCCAGGGGCGCCGTAGAGGGCATCGGCGGCGTAGAGCGCGGCGACACGGGGAGCATCCAGTTCCCGATAGCCAAGGCGAAACGTGGCGTACAGGCTATCGATCGCCAGTGAATCTGCGGCCGAGAATGCCGGGCCGGCGGCAGCCTGAGGGGAACAGCCCGCGTTGAGGGAGAGGGCCAGGGCCAGGCAGGAGAGAAGGAGCTGTCGCATCGTGGTCGACCGGGAAGTAGTAGGGTGCTACCCGGTGCCCAGCATAAGCGGCTGGCCCACGGTGCGCCAGCGACCAACGGGCCGGCAGGGCCTGGTGGCGCGAGTCGGTTCGCGGAATCCCGGCCGCGCGAGCCGCGTACCAGCTAGTTAGACGGCTTCGGCGCGGCGGCGGGCCAGGTCGGTGCGATCTGGCCGAGGGACCACACCGGGCCCTCATAGAGCGGGCCTTGAAAGCGGATAAAGGCCGGGGCGCGGTCCATCAGGATCCAGATGTGGGTATCGTCGGGGGAAGACGGTAAATCCAGGCGGCCTTCGTACCGGGTCACCTTGTGATCATCGTGGTCGGTGGCCATGACGTGGTAGCCACCATCGCGGGAGAGATGGGCGTCGATATCTCGTGCGAAGGCCGGACCCCGTTGCACGAGGTGGTAGGACTCCAGGGCGAAGACATGATGCTGCGTGAAGGTGACCGATTCATCGAAAAGGGACTGATCGAGGAAATGGAGAACCATGCGGCTCTCAATCCCGTCATTCCCGGGGATTTGAATGAGGTCTCCCGTGGCGAGCGGCGCGAGCGCCTTGTCCTGCAGGTCCAGGAAGCCATGCACCGTTCCTTCGCTGTAGCGCACCACGATACCGGCCTTTGATCCGGCGGCGGTGTCCTGGGCGGCGAGGCGGGTGGGAAGGAGCGCGGTGGAGAGCGCGATCACTACGAGATGAACAGAGACGAGCACCAGGTGTGACTGGGCGAATGGAGCACGAGGCCGGGTGGACATGCGGGATATATAGCGTGAGCCTGACCACCCCGGACGAGTCCTGCCCTATTCTCGTTCACATGAGCGATGCAGCATGGTGGCGGTCGGACGGGGCAAAACGGCCGTGCGCAGACTCAGGGCTTCTGATTCTGGAGCCAGAGACGCTGGCGCTCTCCCAACAGTGAATCCCGCCGCTCGGCCGCTGCGATCCAGGCCTGGTACAGCGGGCTCTTCCGCAGGAAGGTCATGTACCGGGGATAGGTCGCAGGGTCGGTGCCCCTCAGGATCTCGACGGCGGTCTTTACCGTGGCGGCAGAGAATCCTTCCCAGATCCGTTGTCCTATGGCGGCGCTGGCCAGGCGCGGGGCGCCCAGATAGCCGGGCCACCCCGGTCGGCGGGCGACGGCGAAACTCGAGTCGTAGTTGGCTCCTGCCACCGTCGGCGCGGATCGGAAATCGGCCGCGACCAGGTCAGGGGCGAGATAGAGCATCATGCTGTGCTCGTCGAGGCCCGCGTGCAACGATACCCCGTCCTCACGTTTGATCGAATCCGGCAGGGTGCCGAGCACCGATCCCCAGCCCCCGAGGACGGGCAGGAGTCCCCACAGATTCACCATGGTCCCGCCATACGTATCATGGAAGAAATCGCTGGCCTGGTCGAGCGCATTGATGTGAAGCGGGGATCCGTGCACGTGTACCACGAAAAGCCAGCGGAAACCCTGGTCGCCAACCTCGCTGGCAAGGTCCATGAAGGCGGCCCGAAGCACAGACGGACGGATGGTATAGGTGCCCGGGAAGACGAACTGCCCGCCGATCTCGTTGGAGCCAGAGGTCCCCACCGAGATTGGTGGAAAGACGAGGACGGTCCATCCAGGCATCCGCTCGGCCAATCCAGCCGCAAGGGCGCTGGTGAGGCGCGCACTCAGGATGCCATCCGTGAATGCGGGCAGGTAGGGGCCATGTTCCTCCAGCATCCCGCCCTGCAGGATGACCACCGTCCTGGCGCGGTCCAGCGCGGCGATCTCCCGGGTCGTGAGATCGCCAACCAGCCGGACCTGGGCAGCGAGGGTCACAGGACCGAGGAGGAAGGCGAGGTAGAGCAGCATGCGGCCGGGCATAGGGTTCCTGCGCGAAGGATGGCCTGCTGGGCGAGTGCCCTCGAACGCCCAGCATAAGGGTCACGATGGCTGCGCGCCAGCAGCGCGGGCCCGCCCGAAGTGGCGCCACCTGAACCGTCGCTTCATACTTCGACGACCCCGAGTGCATGCCCGTCCCGAAGCCGAACGGGAACTCCACCGGAAGGGGCCGTGTCCGCAGCCCGCGATTCTGTCGAATGAACTGGAAGCCACACGGGGGATGCTGATGTCAGGGCAGCCGGGGTACTACCACGAGTTCGAACCCTCGGAGATGCTGCGACCGCACATCATGTGCTACTGGTGTTTTGATGTCCGCGAGATCGAGCCCGGCCACCTCCATCAGGTGATTCCCGATGGCTGCGTGGGGTTGGTGGCCAGTTGCCGTCCTGACGGAACCGCCTGGCTGACGCTGCAGGGACCGCGGCTGGCCCCCCTCTGGATTCCCATCTTGCCGGCAGCGCGTTACTGGGGGGTTCGGTTCTGGCCCGATGCCGGTGCGGGAGTAGTGGGTCGGTCGGCACGGGAACTCCGTGGTGTGCTCGAGCCGGCCGCAGTATCACTCGGTGCGGTCGCGGGTCCGTTGGCCCAGGGCCTGGCGGAGTGTCGAGACGCGCGTGCGGCAGGCGTGTGCTGGGAGGAGGCGCTGGGGCCGTTGATTGGGGCGAGTCCACCGCTGGACCCTGCGGTGCGCAGCGCCGTTCGGGCCATCGTCGCAGCGCGCGGAGGTACGCCCGTAGGGGAGCTGGCGGCGGCAGTCCAACTCAGTCCTCGCCAACTGCAACGGCGATTCGGCGCCGCCGTCGGCCTGACCCTGAAACAGTTCGCACGCGTCCGGCGGCTCCGGGAGTCACTGCTGCATCTGGTGGAGGCGGCCGAGCTCAGCTGGTCGTCCGTCGCCGTGGAGCTGGGCTTTGCCGACCAGCCCCACCTTATTCGGGAATTCAAAGCGCTGGCCGGGCTTTCGCCGCTTGCAGTATCCGAGCGCATCCGCAGCATCGGACGCGGCCGAGTGCGTCCCTGACGTCGCAAATCTTCAAGCCACCGACCCGAAACCGCGATACCTTCGGAGGAACAGCCGCCACTGCGCATCGATTCGCGGCGGCTGGAACGCCGACTCTGGGAGGGGCAGCATGATACGACAAGCCTGCAGCATCGTGACGGGGGTGCTGGTGATGTGCGCGGGTTCGAGCGTGTCGGCGCAGACGCGCCCGGACCCGGCCACCCTGATCGCGGCGCAACGCGCCGCCATGGCTCCGCTCGCAGCCATCCATGGCACCTGGCGGGGATCTGCCTGGACCCTTGTGCCCTCGGGGCAGAAAGTGGATCTGGTGCAAACGGAGCGCGTCGGGCCGTTCCTGGAGGGATCGGTCGTGGTCATTGAAGGGCGGGGCTACGAGGCGGACGGGAGGCTGGGCTTCAACGCGTTCGCCACAATCTCCTACGATCCCGCAGCCAGGGCGTACTCCATTCGCGCCTATGCGCAGGGCCAGGTGGGGGACTTTCACCTCTCACCGACAGTGGACGGGTACGAATGGGAGATCCCCGCGGGGCCGATGACCATTCACTACAAGGCCGTGGTGACCGACAGCACCTGGCATGAAGTGGGCGAGCGCCGGATGCCGGGGAAGGAGTCGGTGCGGTTCTTCGACATGCAGCTGAAGCGTCTGGGGGATTCGAGCTGGCCAGCCGCCGGGGCCGTCGGTCCTGAATAGCCACGACCGGAAGGGTCAAGTCTCCTCGAGCCGCCTCCGGGCGGCTCGCGTCTTCTGCAGTACTGGTCTCCAGCATCCGGAGCACGAGTATCTGCCGCCCGGCCTGCCAGGGGCGCCCCCTCGGGAGTCGGGCCCGGTGGGCAGAGGCCGCGGGCGGCTGTTCGAGGGAGGGCCCTGGCCCGAGTGGCGCCACCTCAATCGTCCTCTCATACTTCCGCAATCGCGAGTCTCCGCGTGGGCGTGCGGACTGCCCCGGAACCCTCGTGATGACAGCGGATTTTCGCCCTCGACCCTGGACCCCCGGAGATTCCGGCATGCAGCAGCTGGGCTTCAGCGACCCGAACGGCGACGGGATGTGTCCGGGTAGAGGCCCGGGACCAGGCCGGTTGTCGAATTCGGGCCCCCCGGAACGACTATCTGTCGTCCACAGCCGTTCAACCGACATCCGGAGGGGACCATGAAGTATCTGTGCCTGATCTATGACGAGGAGTCGAAGCTGGCCGCCATGCCTGCGGCCGAGTCGGACGCATTCATGGGGGAGTATTTCACCTTCACCGACGATCTCAAGCAGAGCGGCCGCTATCTCGGCGGCGAGGCACTGCAGCCGGTGAGCACCGCCACGACGGTGCGGGTCCGCAAAGGCAAGCTGTCCACCACCGACGGTCCCTTCGCCGAGACCAAGGAACAGCTGGGCGGGTTCTACCTGATCAACGCCAGGGACCTGAACGAAGCCATCCAGGTGGCCTCGAAGATCCCGTCGGCGCGGTTGGGGTGTGTCGAGGTGCGGCCGATCATGGAGATGGGCCAGGAATAGTGATGAGCGAGGATGTGGCTGAATCGGTGCGCCAGATGGTAGACACCGTCTATCGATCCGATTCGCGCCGGATCCTCGCGACGCTCATCCGCCTCCTCGGCGATTTCGACCTCGCCGAGGAGGCGCTGCACGAGGCGTTCGCGACGGCGCTGGCGCAGTGGCCACGCGACGGAGTCCCTGGCAACCCCCGGGCGTGGCTGGTCTCGACCGGCCGGTTCAGGGCCATCGACGGTCTGCGCCGGCGCGCGCGGCTTGATGCTTCGCTGGCCGGGCTGGCGACCCGCCTCGAGGCCGAACGCGACGATGACTCGGGGCAGATCGAGGATGGCGTCGAGGACGACCGGCTGCGGCTGATCTTCACCTGCTGCCATCCGGCGCTGCCGACGGATGCCCAGATCGCGCTGACCCTGCGCGAGGTCTGTGGCCTCCGGACCGAGGAGATCGCCCACGCCTTCCTTACCACGCCGCCTGCTGTGGCGCAGCGGATCGTGCGGGCCAAGGCCAAGATCCGCGACGCGGGCATTCCCTACCAGGTGCCGTCCCGCGCCGACCTCCCGGACCGGCTGGACGCGGTACTCGCCGTGGCCTACCTGCTGTTCAACGAGGGATACTCCGCCTCGTCAGGCGGCTCACTGACGCGGCTCGATCTGTCGGGAGAGGCGATCCGCCTGGCCCGACTGTTGGTGGAGCTGGTGCGGGAGCCCGAGGCGGTGGGGCTGCTGGCCCTGATGCTGCTGACGGAAGCGCGGCGCACCGCGCGGACCTCGCCCGCCGGCGAATTGGTGCTGCTGGCCGACCAGGACCGCCGCCGCTGGAACCACGGACTGATCGCGGAAGGGTCGGCGCTGGTGGAACGGGCGCTGGCGTCACGCCGGTTCGGTCCGTATACCCTGCAGGCCGCGATCGCGGCGGTGCATGCTGAGGCGGGCAGCGCCGATGAGACCGACTGGGCCCAGATTGTGGGGTTGTACGATGTGTTGCTGCGGACCGATCCGTCGCCGGTGATCGAGCTCAACCGCGCCGCAGCGGTGGCGATGCGCGATGGACCCCTGGCGGGGCTCGCCCTGATCGACGCCGTCCTGGCCCGGGGTGACCTGGCTGACTATCACCTGGCCCACTCCGCCCGGGCCGATCTCTGCCGGCGCCTGGGCAGGACCACCGATGCACGCGCCTCCTACCAGCGGGCGCTCGAACTCACGCGGCAGGAGCCGGAGCGGCGGTTTCTGGAGGGGCGGCTGGGGGAGTTGGGGTGAGTTGCGCGTCAATTCCGTCAACTTGGGGCTCGCGGCTTGCGACCAGGCGATTCCGGCGAACGCTCGCAAGGCGATCGCCACACCCTGACGGACGCATGCGTGAGTCAGGCTGTATGTGGGGTACCCGCAGGAACCCCAAGCCAGCCCCGCGAGTCAATGCTGGCGACCGGGGGGAGAAACGACGCATAGGACGGATGGGTCGTTGATGGTGGGGTGGAGTGCGTGGCCGCAATGACCACCAGCCGGGTGTGGGCGGCCTCGGCTGCCTGGATTCCGGCCGAAGGGATGGTCTGGTGGACAAACGCCGACTGAGGCGCCGGATAAGCCGCCGGCCAGATCGCGCCGGCGCAAGCAGGTGCGCCATCGGCCGGTCGCCCCGGTGGGATCACCAACCCGCGGCCGTGGCCGGACAGCTTCATGCGGTGGGGGCGCGCTGCCGCCGGGGCCAGAGGAGCAGGCCGGCCGCCACAGCCAGGTTGAGGAGAGCAATGCCGCCCAGAATAGCTGGGCCCCTGTCCGCGGCCCCGGGCGGGTAGGCCAATGTCAGCAGTGAGGCCCCGGCCGGGCGAAGGCCGAGGGCATCCTGGGCAACATTGGTGGCCACATGGAACCCGAGGGCGAGTGGCATACTCCGCCACCGTGCGAAGAGCGCTCCAAACACCAGTCCGGAGGTGAACACACCGGCAAGGACGCTCAGCCATGGGATTCCCGCCTGCAGGTGGAGCAGGGCAAAGGCGCTGGCGGTCAGGAAGACCGTGATCGCGGCTCCCCACGCGGCGGCCAGGCGAACGAACAGATACCCCCGGTACACCAGCTCCTCGCCGACATTATTGAAGAGGTAGAAGAGGAAAGCGACCACCAGGGCGCTAAGCCGAAACGTTGGATTGGGTCCCCAGGTCGCGCCGGTCGCGATCGTGACGATGCCCATCCACAACGCGGTGAGCGCGGTGCCGGCCAGTATCCCTTGTCCGAAGCGGGTAGTCGGTCGGAGGCCGGGTGCCAGGCCGAGGACGGCGACCGACAATCCATCGGTCCGGAGGAAGCGGGCCGTGAGCCATGCTGTGGTGGCGGCCAGGACGATGACGGGGATGAGGCCAGCAGTTGGGCTGCGCGGACTGATGGGAGGGAAATTGAGGAGGAAAAGGTAGAGCAGCACGCAGGCGGCGGCGCCGAGCACGAACAGGAATGGACCCTTCCGGGTGCAGGCAATGCGACACCTCCAGGAGTAAGCGACGCCGACACCGGCACCGGGAACTTTGAGGGGCTGCGATGTCGGCGAAACCCCGTGCCAGTCGCGTGTGAACTATCCGACCGAATCGTGGCGGAAGGGCCGCAAGTGGAACTTAGGGCCGTGAGAAAGGCGGGAAGCCCTAGTGCGGAGTAATGACCTCGGGCGGTGAAGGACGAAGCGGGAGCACGGCAGGCTGCACCAGGCGGCGCTCAACGAAGTTGACCCGCTCATCGATTTCCGCCAGCCGGTTCTCGAGTTCCGCGCGGAGCTGAGCGTTGTCTTCCCGGAGATCGCCGAGCTCCCGCTCGACCGCGGTGGGGAGTCTCCGGCTATGGCGGAGCCACATGTAGTAGGCAAGGAGTCCGGTGAGTGCAGGCAGGGCGAAGGCAGTCACGGCTTCGATGAACACCAGTACCTCGTGGTCCACAGGATCTCCAATCACCGAGGGTGACACAGCCACTGGGGCGAGCGCGGGACGAGTTCCGCATCCGGTATGGTAATTAACCACCCCGCGCCGGGGGAGGCGTGATCAGCCTTCGGAGCGATCCTGCTCGTCCGATCGAGCGATTGTGCCCCTCCGTTCGCCTGTCCATCCTGTCTCAGGGGTATTGCCCGATGGCAGCGAGGACGCTGCGGTGGGATGCGGTTGACCCAGGCGCCCCCGCGGCCAGTGCGCCACCGAAACATCACCTTGGACACCAGGGCCACTGTGACAGCCTCATTGCTGCTGCTTGTGATCGGCTCGACCGTGCTGGTGCAACTGGCCGTTGTGGCCGGGATCGCCTTCTCCCGGTATCGCAGGGCCATGGCCGTGCGTCTCACCGCCGTCGACCCCTCACCGGCGCGCGAGGTGGCCGGGGCCTGGCGCGGGCTCCGGGAGTTTCGGGTCACCCGTCGCACCTACGAGGACAGCGCCCGGACGCAGTGCTCCTTCTATCTCGAGCCGGTCGATGGCGTGGCGCTCACGGCGTATCAGCCTGGACAGTTCCTCACGTTCGCACTGTCGGTCGCCGACCCCACGGCGGAGTTGCCGGACAGCCGGCAGACAGTCACCCGCTGTTACTCGCTCTCGGATCGGGCGAACCCCGCGCGCTTCCGCATCACGGTCAAGCGTACGCTCGCCCCGGCTGACCGACCGACCCTCCCTGCTGGCGTCGCCTCCACCTACCTGCATGATCTGGTGCGGGAAGGGGATGTCCTGCGGGCCCGGGCTCCGTCGGGGCACTTTGTCCTCGATCCCGACACGTCCATCCCCGCCATACTCATCGGTGGTGGAATCGGAATCACGCCACTCATGAGCATGTTGAGCTGGTCGCTGGCCCAGGAGCCCCAACGCGCCATCCACCTGTTCTATGGGGTCCGCTGTCGCGCGGATCATGCGTTCAAGGCAGACCTCGAAGCGCTGGCGACGCGGCATTCGAGCTTCCACCTGCACGTGGTCTACGGCGCGCCGGGCACCACAGATGTCGAGGGACGCGACTACCAGCACACCGGATTCGTCGACGTCGAGCTGCTGCGCCGCACACTGCCCGAGGGGCACCAGAAGTTCTATGTATGCGGGCCGCCGGCGATGATGCAAACGCTCGTTCCTGCGTTGAAGGGGTGGAGGGTGGCGAAGGAGGACCTGCATTTCGAGGCCTTCGGTCCGGCGACGGTACCCCCGGACCTGAACGCGCGCCTGCCCCTCGTCGCGCCGCTCGATATTCAGCTTAAGCGCTCGGAACGGACCCTGACCTGGGATGGGACGGACGCCACCCTGCTCGACCTGGCCGAACGCTACGGGGTGGACATCGAAACGGGATGTCGGTCGGGCAGCTGCGGGAGCTGCGAAACTCGGTTGCTCGCCGGGACGGTGCACTATGCGCACCCTCCGGATTACGAACTGCCGCCGGGATACTGCCTCCTCTGCGTTGGGACGCCGGCAACGGCGCTGGTGCTTGACGTCTGATGCGCGTGGATGCCCAGCTCGTTCGCCGCGAAGTGGTTCCATTCTTCCTGTCGTTGGCCGCGCTGCTCGCAGCCGCCGTCGGAATCGATGCCCTGCTGCACCGGCTCGATGCGGTCTGGATTGGTCGCTACCTGGGCATCCCCGGCGTGCTGCTCATCCTCGGCTCGTTTGGCTACTCACTACGCAAGCGGAAATGGATTCGGGTGGGGAAGCCCGCCGGGCTCCTGCGGGCGCACGAATGGATGGCGTGGGCGGGGGCCTTCCTCGTCCTGGTTCATGCCGGGATTCACTTCCATGCCATTCTCGCCTGGCTGGCGGTGGCGGCGATGCTAGTCAACGTGGCGAGCGGGTTGACGGGAGGGATCCTGCTGGACCGTGCGCGACGGCGACTGGCGGTGTCGCGCGGGAAGATGCGGCAGCGCGGCCTGTCCGATGCTGAGGCGGGCGAACGCATGTACTGGGATAGCCTGACCTTCGATGCCGTGTCGAACTGGCGCCGGGTCCATTTCCCGATCACACTGGCGTTCGCGGTCCTGTCCCTGACTCACATCATCACCGTCCTCCTGTACTGGAACTGGCGATGAGCGGACGCGGACCGATGCTTCTCATGGCGGGCAACCTCGTCGCCCTGCTGGCGCTTGCCGCGATATACCCGCACCTGATGCTGAGCCCGGGACCGCTGGTCGCCGCACATGCGTCAATCCGCACGGACTGCCTGGCCTGCCATGCGCCCTGGCGCGGGGCGACAGCCGCGAGATGCATTGCCTGCCACGCGGTGGCCGATATCGGGGTCCGGACGACGGCGGGGGCTTCGGCCCATTCCGGTACGATGAAGGTTGCATTCCACCAGCAGTTGCGCGAGCAGGACTGCATGGCGTGCCACGCCGAGCACCTTGGTCCGCGGGTTTCCGAGGAGCTGGGTCGCCCCTTTGCGCATACCCTGCTGGATACGGCCGTGCGGGCGGAATGTGCCCGTTGCCACGAGCGCCCGACCGACCAGGCCCATCGCAACACCAGCATCGGGTGTGCGACCTGTCACACGACCGAACGGTGGAAGCCGAGCGAGTTCTCGCACGCGCGGCTGGACTCGACCGTACTGGCGCAGTGTGCCGGGTGCCACGCCGCGCCGGTCGATGCCTTGCACCGCCAGGTGAAGGGAACTTGCGGGGCCTGCCACAGCCAGGTGAAGTGGAAGCCCGCCACGTTCGAGCATGCCCGGTACTTCGTGCTCGATCGCGATCACAATGTGAGCTGCGCGACCTGCCATGTCGACGGTGCCTTCGGACGCTACACCTGCTACGGCTGCCACGAGCATACAGAGAGCAATGTACGGCGCAAGCACGAGGAAGAGGGCATTCGCAACTTCACCCGCTGCGCGCAGTGCCATCGTGATGCACGGGGCGAGTCAGGCGAGGGTGGAGGCGACGGGGCTGAGCCGCCCTGATCGCTTCGACAGGGTCCGGGGGCTTGGAGCGGCTGGAGATCCCCCAGCTGGATGAATGGCTCCATGCCGTCGGTTCCGGAAGCTTCTGAATCGTTTGCCGGAACCGGGTGGGGCCAACCGCAATCATCAGGGTCGATCGGGGACGGAGCGGAATGTAGCCAGCGACCTGGACGCCGAGTCCGGAGATCCGTGCGGAGTTGTGGCGACGGTAGCCACCAGGATCAGGAACGGAGTAGTTCGAGTTGGGTTGGGCCCAGAAGCCACGAGGCCCACGGCTCCGGGAAACGCGAGCTGGTGGATCGGCGATCGGACTCCCAGGCCGGCCAGCGGGGCCGCTACGAGCGCGAAGTTCCCCTCCGCACCGCTGAGATACATCCCGGCCTCAGCAGCCGAAGGAATGCGGGCGGGAAACAGGAGCGTCGCAGGCCGGGCACGACAGGAGGGTACCGAGGTGGGCCTGACGCGACTGCTCCGTCAGGACCCAGGGCCGAACCTGCCAGGGCGGATCGTGTCGGACGTGCTGGGTGTGCCCGCACGCAAGTTCGGCGACCCACTGCGCCTCAGGGTCCAGATGGTAGCCGACAATCCTGCGATCCATGGTGGCGTAGGCCTCGGGGTGCAGACGACTGGCATCGAGCATACGCGGCAGGAGCCCGGCACGCTAGACCGACTTGGCCCGATGGGGCTGGCCAGCGGCTAGGGCGCCAGCACACTGACCGTCACGCTATCGCCAATGGTGAAGCGCATGAGGTCGGCACCGAGCACCAGCGGTCCGCTGTAACCGGTCCGCGTCAGGGGCAGAAGCGCCGACGCCAGCATGCCCCGTCGCAGCACAATATGCGAGTAGACCGCCAGACGAGGATGCGTCCGCGTAAACACGACAGCGGCCTCGGCCGGAATGGTATGATGGGCGAGGACGCTTCGGGACAGGGGGTTGGCCGCGAGGTCGGCGTCGGTCGCGGCGGCGACCTCATGGATCAGGAGGTCGACTCCTGTGGCGTGCGCGATCAGGCTGTCGCTGGGCCGGGTATCCCCGGACAGGACGACGGCATGACCCCCATAGTCCACGCGATAACCCACTGCCGGGCGCACCGGGCCATGATCGACGGGGAAGACGGTGACGCGCAGGCCGTCGTGACTATACACCTCTCCACTGGTCACTTCCGTGACTGCCAGGTGCCCTCCGCTCGCCGGCGCCCGATCGTCCGCCACCCGGATCTCGCGGTCAAAGGCGTAGGCTGCCTCCAGATGCATGGCCATCGCGGCCGTACCGGGCGGACCCCACAGCGCCAGCGGCTCGGTCCGGTTGCCGATCAGCCAGCCGGTCAGCCAGAGATCCGGAAGTCCTACGACATGATCAGAGTGGAGGTGGGTCAGAAACACGCCGGTGATCGCGGCGAACGAGACCTCGAGTTGCGTCAGGCGTTGGGTGGCGCCGCGTCCGACATCGAAGATCAGCTTGTCGGTTCCAGCTTCGATCAGAATGCTGGGACCGAAGCGCTCCATGATTGGACGGGGACTCCCCGTCCCAAGGAGCGTCACGCGGAAGGGAGTCTGCTGCGCCGTGAGTCTGGGTGGACAGGTGACGCAGGTGGTCAGGGCCAGCCCCACGAGCAGGAAGCGATGCAGGCAGGGCATACTCGCCTTTCGGGAGGGCGGACAATCGGGGAGAAAGCTCCCTCTGCGGGCCGCCATGCCCTGGAAGGCGTGCCCCACGCTGAAACCAATCCACACGAAGGCGCCAGTCAGGCCGGCCTGAAGGGGAGCCGTGCCCGAGACCTTCGTATAATGGCCTTTGAGGCGTAGTAATGTAATGTCTGGTGAGGACAGGCAAGGAGCCCGATGAGGGGGCGCCGTGGACCAGGTAGGGTCGCGACGGGAGCGGGCCAGACAACATCACGATGGAGGCTGACGATGAGTATCATCGACCAGGCGTTGGAGGCGAATCGCAACTATGCCGCAGGCTACAGTCCGACGCTCGGCGGGCGTCCGATGCCTAAAATCGCAGTGGTAACCTGCATGGATCCTCGCCTCTCGGATCTGCCGGGGATTCTTGGCTTGCCGCAAGCTGACATTGACGTGATCCGGACCGGTGGACCTGCGGTCACAGAGGATGTGCTGGCCGAGCTGATTGTGTCCAATCGGGTACTGGGTACGACCGAGATCCTGTTGCTCAACCATACCGGCTGCGGGTTCACCACCTTCACCGATGATCAACTGAACGAGAAGCTGAGTACGTCCACGGGTGACGCGTCACCCGCTCCCATGCGCTTCTTCTCCTTTCGCGACCCCGATACCAATACCAGGGAACAGATTGAGAAAGTGAGATCACATCCCTGGATCGCGAAGGATGTGCCGGTGCGAGGCTGCGTGTTCGACGTCGACACCGGTCTCCTGCGCGAGGTACACGCGATGGCCCGTGCGGCCGTCTGAGGCATCTGAGGCAGGTCAGGCGGGGAAGGGTTGTCGGACGCTAGCCGACGTTGGCCCGAACGGCCGTGGCACACGGTGGCGCAAAGGCGGAATCTGGCGAGGCGTTCAGTTGCAGGATCGCATAGCGATAGACGAAGCGGTTATTCCCATGCTCAAAGGTGGCCGTGCGGAATAGCCGTACACCCCCGTGATCCTGCCAGTCGTCGAACAGGACCCGTACGTCGGCGGGGCCAGTGCCGGTGTGATTGACCACCTCGAGGCCGACCGGGAGGGTATCCGCTGCTCGGAAGTGCAGGAGAAGCGGGGAGCCCAATTCGTCCCTGAACCGTACTGTCAGTACGGAATCCGTCCCCCACCGGCGATCAGCATCGCGCGTCGGCTCCGTGAGCCAGCTCGGCGACAGGACGAGCATATGAAGATCATGTCCGCGGACCACGCTTCGGGTCACAGGGTCCAGCGGCAGGCGCCCTCGCTCCGGATCACAGCTCCAGCCCTCTCCTCCGAGCACTCCGGCGACCAGGCTCCGGCCGAGTGCCAGACGTACACGGCCATCCGTGGCGGACGCAATCTGCGCATCGAATCCGCCTGAGGGTGAGGTGACGTGAGCTGTCGTTGAGATGGTTGTGATCGAATCAGTCGCTCCGATCGCTCGGCGCGCCGCGAGGAGCAGCTCGGCGCCATCCGCTCGACCCGAGGGCGCACATGCAATCGCAGACCCTATCGTCAGCGCGAAGGTCACGGCGCGTCGGGTCGTCATCGGGGCACCTCATGGGAGTTGGCCGGGTCAAGGGAGCACCAGGAGCTGTACGGCGGGAGCGCAGGATTGATTCCGGAAGGGGGCAAGGCGCGTGCGGACCGGGCGAACGGCGGCAGGAGGGAACGATGGCGAACGCCTGCCGTGCCCCGCGGTATTGTTCTTCCCCCGTCCGCCGCAGAGCAAAATGGCACTTGGGTGCCTCAGGACTCCTGGCTGGCGATGTGGCGTACCTGTTTGAACACGAGCAGGTGACTGGCGAGGGCTACCTGGACGAGGAACGAGGGCAGCCAGACATAGGGGAAGGTGCTCGGCAAGAGATTTGGCGGAGTACCGGGGAAGGCGTTGAAGGGGACTGGGGTGGAAAGGATCGCCACCACGACGATATTGGCCAGCAGCGACAGGGATACGACGTTCCAGCCGAGTACCAGGCTGCGGGAGACGGGCCGTCCCGTCAGCAGCCAGGCTCCGAGCAGCAGTCCCGAAAGTCCGGAAAGGATGTCAAAGTTACGGCCAGTGTAGGTCATCTGCAGCGGGAGAGCGCCGTCGAGGTACATCTCGTGGAGCGACCATTCCACCGGAATCCGAAAGGCCTGCGCGAGGACCACGGCGCCCAGAGGGAGGGCATCCGCGAGTCGGCTGCCCCAGCGGGAATGCATCGTCCCAACCGTCAGCACGGTCAGGGTCAGGAGGAGGACCAGCGCAGGTGCGGGAAGGGGGGTATAGCGATCGAGCACACCCTGGTGGGCCAACACCGCTGGCACGGCGAGGTACGCCACTCCCACCAGGAGGCCACCGGGCAGGAGGAGGTGGGCGCGCCGGAATGCCATCAGGACCACAAGTGTCACCACCACCACGATCGCGCAGAAAACCACGCTGACGATGGGGGGTAGTGGGGGCATCTAGTGGCCCGGGTGAAGCGTCTGGACCACAAACGTGTCAAAGAACGCCGCAAACCGCGTCGTATCCCCCATGAAGAATGCGACGGCCGAATCCCGGGGACCCTTGCAGACGACGGCGGTCAGGCCCGAATCAGCCCGCGCGGAAAGCGCGGTGGTGGGAGCGGCGATGCAGGAAAGGCCGGCGCGCTTGGAGGGCCGGCAGGCGGTGCTCGCCGCGCAGCGCTCCTGCAGGTGGGTAAACATGCTGATCCCCAGCTGGAATCCACGGCGATTACGGTCCGGGGCCGCTTGTCCTCCAACGGAATCCTGAAACACGCCGATCATGCCCTGTTCCGTGGCCACGCCCAGGTGGTAGCCCGCAGGGGCCTTCACATGGAGCGCGCCCAGGTGAGCCTCTCGGACGGCTTGTCCAGCGACGGCGGAAGGCAAGCTGATGGTCGCAACGAAGCAGGCGACCAGGACGGTCGGGACGCTCAGCGTGGTGCAGGTCACGGGCACAACTCCGTTTGACGGGAGAGCCAGGGAATGCGAGGCGGGACAGCGACGGGAACGTACAGGATCGCCCAGCATACGCGGCAGGGCGGCGGCGCGCTAGATCATGCTCGCCGGATGGGGCAGGTCGGCCACGCAGACGCTCGTGCCACACCTGTCTCTGAGCACTTCGGTCCTAGTTAGGCCGCCCCGTCGCCGGGGCGCTGGTGAACGGGTCCAGGAAAGGGGTGCCTGGGTCACTGACATAGAAGATGATGACGCGGAGCGGGCCCGTCGCGCTTGTGTTGTACCCGGTCATGCGAACCCCAGGCGGTTCGACCATGGCTTCGCCGGCCCGGACAGTCCTGGACGGCTGGCCTTCCAGGTCCAGCCGAAACTCCCCTTCGAGCACGTAGACCGTGACGGGAAATCGATGGGTGTGGAAGACCGTCTGGCCCGAGGGTGGAAATGCCGCGGTCAGGACGCGGACCTCTTGCTGTTCGCCCCGCGGCATCTGCTGGACCGTTTCCTGAAGGACCAGCGTGGGACGGGTAAGGGGAATGGGTGAGGCCTCGGTGGACTGTGCGCCGACGACCGTGGATGTCGAGACGGTCCAGAGGACCAGGAATAGCAAAGCGCGTGGCATGGATGACCGTGGTAGAGGAGGGGGGTGAATTTACCCGGACCTTCGTCCCTGCAGCGGTGAGCGCGGCCGAGCGCCGGGCAGAAGCGGCGGCTGCGACCGGAACACATCATGAGCTAGTTCGGTGGCTGCCCGGCAATCTCAGAGACCGTAACCGACTGCTGCATCCCTCGGTGCACGTGGAGCACGCCGGTACTGTCCTCCAGCAGGCAGATGAGAAGATACTCCCCCCGTTCCCAGGGTACGTCCACCCACAGGCTTCCCCCCGGGGCGAGGGCGGCGGTGCCACCGATGGTTCGCCCGGGCGCCGAGCCTGCCTCCCCAGCGTCACGCCAGGCCAGGTAGTCCTGCAGTGATTTCCCCTGGGCCAGACGCAAGATGGCGAGCTCATGCTCGTGGGGCCCGGAATTCTGCAGGTAGAGCAGGTGGCGACCGGCGCGCGGGGCAATCGGGGACAAGCGGTAATCAGCGAGGACCAGCGAGTCGCGCGCGACCGGTGGCGAGGCTGCCGGATCCCTGGCAGGGGCCACCTCAAACTCCGAGCTCATCCCCTGGAGGACGTGGTCTCGATGCCAGCAAATCACGGCATATCGACCCGGCTGCAATGGCAGCAGGACCTCGGCCGAGTCCCCGGGAGCGAGCAGAGCAACTCCGCCGATATCCTGGGCGAAGGCCGGATACTCATCGCCGGCGGCCGCTGCCGCGAGGTACGTGGCGATCGTCCCGGTCGAATCGAGGAAGCGGACTACCGATGCCTCGTGCCAGACCGGGTCCTGGTTCACCAGCCGGAGTCGAGTGACGCCTGCCGACAGGACAGGAGGCTGACTGAAGTGGAGGCCCCGGGCCTCAAGTCGGAGCAAGGGTGGTGCGTGCGGGGCGCACCCGACAAGCGCGAGGGCAAGGCAACTGAGGAGACGGATGGGCATGGGGAAGAATATTCCAGCAGGGCCGCAGCACGCCGGCATCGCTGGCCCGAACCCAGTCAACGCGGGCTGGCCCGGCGATAAGCGACCGCCGCACCCTGACGGCGTCATGGGTCGAGTCAGCCAGCACCGATCCATGGGCCGGTCGGGGCGAGTGGGCCGGTATACCGCATTTCGCGCGTGGGGACAAACCCCAGTTGTTGATAGAGGGGACGACCCTCCTCTGAGGCGCCGAGGACCAGATGGACGACCCCGTGCTTGGCGGCCCAGTCGATCACGGTTGTCATCACCTGCCTGGCTACACCCTGCCGCCGCCAGGCCTTGTCGGTATAGACATTCAGGACCAACCCCTCTCGGCCGAGCAGAACACCATTCCGTTTGGCGGTGGGGCGAGGGAGCAGGGAACGGAACTGGACGCCCGCCCCGGCCACGGCGGCGCCACCATCTGGCCCGAAGCCGAGCCACCCAACGTATTCGCCGGCGGGAATGGCCGTGGCAAAGTAGGCGGCGGAGGCCGCGTGCAGTGTGGCTTCGTGGGTTGGATCGATGAAGTTCATCTCACGGAACATGGCAACGCGGTGGTCGGCCAGGGTGATGGCGTCCTGGGCGGTGGCAAAGCGGAGGACAATCGGTGCCAGCATGGATGGCCGGGAGGTTGGTGAAGGTACGGGCGCAGGCTCACTCCCTGCAGAAGGGAAAGACGATAGCAAAGTCACCAGAGTGTCTCAAGACTCCGCATGGTGCCAGCCCCACCCACCCGCCGTGACGCCTGCCATGGGTAGTGAGAGCAAATCGCCCGTCAGATGCGCATGGTATCCGGGCGCCAGGTGGAGATGCGCGCCTTGATGGATGCCTGATCCTCGAGACCCTCAGTCAGGATCTGTCGGGTCAGCGACGGAAGTTCGCTATCCGAGGCAAAGCGGAGCGCGATCAACTGCGATGGCGTCAGCTCCACGATACGGGAGCGAAGGTCGGTGGGCAGGATGGTTGCAAGGCGAAGCCGCTCTTCCAGGCAAATGATCCGATCCTGGACATGGATCGGGAAGGAGCGGGCATACCAGTAGACGATGGTAAGGATGACGGTGAGGAGCAGCGCCTGCAGGGTCGCGGCGGTGGGGCTCTGAGTGGCCCTGATGATCCCCCAGATGAGGCCGACGAGCAGGAGCCCGCCACCCAGATAGTGGAAACCGGGGACATAGCGCTTGTGAGCAGCAGCCGATTGAACAGGGGCCGGTGGCATGGAGTCGCCCAAAGAGAGAATGGTGAACTGGGAGCGGAGAGGGTGAACCCGCATGCACGAGCCCTCCATGCGCGGCAGGGCGACGGCGCGCCAAATCTGGCCAGCCCTCAGCGGGCAGCGAGGGCCTTTGCCGCCTTGCGTTGCGCGGGGTCGGGAATGGTCGGACTTTACCTGAAGGCGACCTTCGGTGCCAGCCTTGCGCCCGCTGACGGCCAAGGCAATCCCTCGTGGCCCTGTTCGCAGGGAGGATATGCGGTCGTTGTCGCTGGAGAGAGAGGGACAACTGTCAAATGAGACGGTCAAACCGCAAGAACGCAAAAAGCAGGCAGGCACCCAGTAGAACGAGGCCATTGAGCGCCAGGATGGCCCAATGAAGGGCGACATTGGGATGCCGGCCCCAGAGCGCCGCGCTTGCCACGACCAGTATCACAATGGCATAGGCGGGGATAAGCTGATCTGTCGCATACCATTTGATCCCGTGAAACAGATACCCGAACCAGCGCTGTGCCCAATAGATCAGGATGAGAACTGAAACGAGCAGGTTGAGGCCCGGCACAAGCGGTACAGTCGTAAGCTGGCGGGCGACGAGGAGGGCGACCAGGAGGTGGGCGGCAAGACCCAGCCAGACAACGGTAAGGATGAAGGCGTTCGCAGTCATCGAGTCTGGCTGGTGTGCAGGGAGCCGGGCGTCGGAGTGGAAGCCGCGGTGATGGTTACCCGCGACTCGCGAGCGCAGCGGTGATGCCGAGCGCAACGACGATGAGCAGCAGCACCGTGATCACGCGGCGACGGGTGTGCCGCAGGGCGAGCCAGCTGGGTTCGTCGAGGTAGAACATGCCGGGCGCGCCCTCGCGAATCACCGCTCGCTCCTGCAGTCGTCGGAGAGCCATCCCATCTTCGACTCGAAGGGCGCCCAGGCTCTGGGCGGATGATGGTGAAATGGCCCTCGCCTGTTGAAAGTGGGCAACGAGGTCCTTCTCTTTGCGGATGATGATGGCGGCAGCGGCGGCTCCCATGAGCAATACTCCGGGAAGGTAGACGGACGAAGCTGCGAAACGCCCCGATTGCGCGACAGGGACCCGGCGCGTCAGCGACGCGAACGCCACCGAGTGGGGCCGGTGGGTCGAACAGCAACGGCCGTGCGCTGACCGCTTGACCCGTTGGTCACGCCGGGTGAAGTGTGCGTCACGATGACTGGTCTGGCGTCCGCCGGGGCCGCGTCGGATCCGCGAGCAGGCGCTCGGAGTAATCCACCCGCTCGGTCAACTCGGCGACTTCACGGCGCAGACTGTCGACCGCCTCCAGGAGATCCGAGGCCAGCTCATCGGGAACCCGCGGACGCGGTCGCTCCTCCAACTCCCATGACAGCAGCAGGCGGCCCTCGTTGTCCCGAAAGCCGCCGGCGGCTACCAGGATAAGGTCGTAGAGGTACCAGAGGCCCAAACCACCAAGGGTGACCGCCATGAGAATGCCCGACTTGACCTTCCCGACGTAAAACCGATGGGCACCGAAGAGCCCGAGCGGGATGGCAAGGAGCAGGGCAACAAGGCGGGAGCGGTCTGAGATGTCGGAGGGCACGGCCTGACGGGTTCTGGGGGGGCTATGGAATTGCTGAGGTTATCGCATCGGCCTTGGCGACGCAATGCCAGGGGTCGCGGCAGTCTGACAGCGACCCCGCAGATGGCTGCAGGTGGTTCGCCATCACCCTCTGGCATCATGAGCCTGCAACCCGGGAGAGGCCGTACAAGATGAATGCGCCCAGCGCGAAGGCCCCGATCGCAAACAAGGTCATGCGGCGCATCAGTGGTGGCATCACCCTGGTGGCAAACCGATGATGCCATTGCCAGGGAAGCACGAGCAGCCCGACGGCCGTCACGGCGAGGAGCCAGCCAAAGGGCCTGAAGAGGAGTGGGAGCCACATCAGGGGGGCGAAGATTGCCATGGCCGTGCCCACGACCAGCCGTACTACCTGCTCTGTGTAGTGCGCTCGAGCCGAACTGGCGAAGGACGAGAGAAAGCGTTTGGCCAGGGACGGGCGGGCCAGTATCACGGCCGCCAGTCCGACCAGGAACAGGCCGAAGCTCAGAACGACCACACCCGACAGGAATGTGACGATACTGACCGAGTGCATGAGCTCGTAGTGCTCCACTGATTTGTGCACCGTCGATCGGCGTCTTCGGGCAGACAACCTGGCGCCCAGCATACGCGGCAGGTGTGCGGTGCGCCAGATGAGATCTCCCTGGCACTGACGGTTGGGCGGGGCGGCGCCAGGCGACGGCTGTCCTGGCCGCGTATGCGGTAGCTGGCCAGCACGGGCGCCGCCGGATGGAAATCCACCGACTACCAGGACCCCAGGCGACCGCGAAACCAGCCCGGAGTCCGGCGTCCGGGACCGTGCAACCCCCACCTACGTCGGCAGCACCCCTCACGGCCCCGACCGTGAGTACTTGCTGCCAAAGCCAGCCTCCAATCCGGTGCGCTTTAGGTATCCCGCCTCGAGTCCGAAGGAGAGATGCTCAGTTCCACCCAACAGGGGCTTGGACGCGTAAGTGCTCTCGGGATGAGGTAGGTCCCGGACGGCTGGGGGCGGGCCCGGCCGAGGCAGGGCATGCCTTCCTGGGTGGCAACAGATGCGTCGCGATCATGCCTTGAACAGGTTGTCCACGATCGTATCCGCCAGGGTGTGGCTCACCCAGGCAGGCCAGAGGCTCCGGTAGCGAACCGTCATCCAGGCCCAGACCAGACCGGCCACGAATACAGTGGCAATCAGCGGCGCTGGATAGTGCAGGTGGCCCTGGCAGAAGAGCAGGGCGGATGTCACAATAGCGGCCCAGGAATGCTGGCGGTCCAGCACCTTCAGCAGGAGGCCGAGGATGACGCCGCGATAGATGAGCTCCTCGTAGAAATTGCTGACGAAGTTGGCCACCAGCACCGGCCAGTCCGGATGCGGTGCGAACGCCACCGGGCCGAGTGCCGCCAGAACCGCCACGACCAGGCCGGTCAACCCGAGCCCGGACCCCAGGCCAGCCAGCCACGCCTCTCGAGGCCGATCCGGTCGGCCAAGTGCCATGCCTCGAGGGCCAAGGATCAGGAGCCCGATGATCCCCCACACCAGGACCATCAGGGTGACCATGAAGAGCAGGTGGTCGAGCCAGAACGGCACGCCCTTGATCACCTCGTCGCGGAGCCAGAGTCGGAATTGGCGGTTGAGAGGGTTGAGGGCGATCGCCAGTGCTACGATGGCGATCCCCAACCCGGCCCGCTCGCGGGAACTCAGACGCAAAGAGGGTTGCATGAGGCGATGCTACGATCCTTGGTGACGACTTGTTTCTGCTCGATGGCGGTGCAACCTGACGTCCCGCATGAGCGGCAGGGCCGGGACCGCCGCACAGAGTATGACGTCAGTGGCTGGTGTCGTCGGCCCCGCACACACAGATGAACTGCGCCCTGACCGCTCCACCCGGTGGTCGAGACAGCAGGGTAGGCCTCAGTGCCTCGCAGCGACCATGCGAGGGTCGTGCTCGGGCCTGACATAGTTCATCAGGAACGGCCCCATGCCGTGGACCTGGATCACGGAGGCGTCCGCGGCAATGGCATAGTGGTGCGCCTGGGCCGGGGCGGTGGCGAAGTCTCCAGGGCTAAGACGGCGCGCCTTGAAGCGATCAATCTCATCTCCCATCCCGATCAGGAAGTGCCCCGAAATCACCGTAACGTGCTCATCCGTCGGGTGCCAATGGGGGGCGATGGTGTACCCCTCCGGCAGCTTGAGTCGGATGGTGAAGATCTCGGGTTTTGCGGGATCTCCCTGCAGGACCGCAATTTGGGCTCCCGTGGGCAGGAACGCAGGGGCGGGGCTCCAGTCGGCTGGGGCCTGGGCCGCGAGAGGGGAACTGAGCAGCAGGGCAGCGAGTATGTGGTACCGCATGGTCACTCCATGAGAAGGGACAGGTCAATCCTCCTTCTTGATGGTGCGCAAAAATGGAGTTGAACCCGACAGCACGGGGTGAATGGACCGGTGATCCGGAAGGGGAGGGTCGCGCGGAGCCACGCTGTGGCCCTTGAAGGTCCTGCATGAGTGGCAGAGACACGCGCGCAGCCCGATGGCCGCGCCCTGGCCACTTCAGGGGTTAGTTCGGCATCTCAGGGCACGAGGCGTTGCCCTTCTTTCACCTGATGCAGGAGTCGTTCTGCAAATTCGGCGCGTTCCTGCAATTCCACCTGGCTGAGTCGCAGCGCCTCAAACCGTGCCTCCAGGTCCTGAACCTGCTGGCTCAGATCGCCACGGAGCTCTCGGTGGCGAAACCACATGCGTGCAACCAGGACAAGGGCAACAGCGATGGGGATCCCGCCGAGAAGCGGCATGAATGGGACGAGAAACAGGAAGACGGACTCCATGGAACAGCTCCCGCGAAAGGGGTCGCACACCACGGCAAATGTACGCGTGTGCGCGCCATGGAGAAAGTTTCTGTGTCGCGGGCCCAATGCATGGTCGAAGGAGTGGAGGCGGAGCGGAGGACAGGTTGGAACCGAAGCGAGGATGCGCGGGTTACTCGACCTGGTGAACTGCTGAGGCAACTGGGCCGGGGTCGATTCATTCCGTGGCGCCGGACGGAACCGGTGGCCGCGGCGCTGGAGCAAAACGCCGAATCAACCAGGCTGCCAGGAGCATGTACGACCAGGCGACCCAGTGGTAGTGGATTCTGCGCCATGGTGCCGGCCCTGCTGGAATGCGTGTCGCGCACCTTCAGGAGATCACGGGGCCTGAAGGGCGAGTCACCTTGGCGGGAGCGCACGGGTTGAGGGAATGCACGCACGTGGGCGGAGTCAACGGTCCATCGCGCTCAGGATGACCGCATCCCGGGAGGCTTGGTCACCGCCCGGCCGGCGGGAACAATCGGTCAGGTGGAGGCACGGACGTGTCGTATGTTAGTTAGACACCGCCAGGCGCCTAGGCCGCCGAAGGCTGGGGGGCCGGATGACGATCGAGTCGCCGGGTACGCATCCCACACCAGGCTCCCTTTCGTGCCTCGCCGCCCCGAAACAGGAAGTGGCTGGGATCAATGACGCGGGAATGGAAGATGACCTCGGGGCCCTCGTGGACAATGTGCAGGCCCTTCACGAGGCCGGCAATGGCGGCGGCCGTATACCAGCGATCGGGGGAAAGGGTCGGGTAGAGTGCGGAAAAAGCAGATTTGACCTGAGCTTCGCGGCCCATAGTTGGGTCCAGTAGGAGGTAGGAGAACGGTAGCCTTGTTCGGTGGAATACGGGGTGAATCTCACAGGAAGTCGTTTATCGGGCAGACGAGAGACTTGGAGTTGCAGGGTGCAACGCGGTGGGAGTGGTGCGGAATGACCCCATTGGCCTGGCTGTGCCCCCCCTCCCCGGGAATCGCTCCGACCTTCGATCTGGCCTCCGCGGCCTGTACGTCAGGTATGCTCACGCTGGCGCAGCGAGGCGGAGTGGGGCCAGGCATCGGTTGATGCGGAACGTCGAGTGTGAGGAGGTCGAGTTCAGCAGGGTGCTGAGTGGCCAGAATGCAAGGCAGCTAGTGGCCGGCGGCGATCGGGTCCGGCGGTGTGATGAAGATGCGGTCCGTGACGCGCGTGACGGAACGTTTGGCTGACGCTCAGCATAGGCTGGCGGCCGAGGTGCGCTCGCGCAAACTGACCGGTCGACGCGGGAGTGCCGGCCCTATGCCAACCGGGTGAACCGGTCAGAATGGCGGCGTAGAATCGTGGTGCTGACAACGACCCGCAGGAGGCATAGGAGGGCCCGCTGGGAGACCGATGTGGCGGTGGGAAACCAGAAGTGGCTGCCGAACCCGCATGAGCTGCGGGCCGAGGCGCGCTGGATGCGCAGGACCAGACAAAGCGAGGGGGGGCGTGCCTGGGACCGGCCGCGCCCAGACCGCCTCATGCGTCAGGTCGGTGACCCCTTTGGATATCCTGAAGATTGGTCGCTGAGCAGACGGTCAACCACGACGATCACCCTCCGGCCGGCTCCCGGCGGTCAGCAACCGCTCGGCGAAGTCGAGGCGCTCCTGCATTTCAGCCATTTGTGCGCGCATATCGGTGAGGTCACCACTCAGCGCATCGACCGCCGGTCTCAACGCGGCATTGTTGCCTCCCAGCTCAAGCTCCTTATCTCGAATCTCCAGCTCTTTCATCTTGCGCGTGTGACCCACTATCAGAGCCACGAATGCAACGAACCCAGGGATGCCAACGACAATGGCGGCGATGGGAATCAAGGTTGACGAATCCATTTTCTTCTTTCCTCCGCGTCGGGGACGGTCCGGGGGGCTGTCCCTTCATAGTAGACACCGCGTATGCATGCACCGATTTTCGATAGTAAAGCGAGTCGCGTTCAATCCTTTCGGCCCGACACAACCCGATGGTCGCGCGCTGTCACGTCGTACGGGTGTCAGGTAGCGGCTTCCTGTGAGACTCGGACCTCACGGCCAAAGCGGCGGTGCCCGAAGTACAGCAGGGTGGGGCAGTAGCCCAGAACCATGATCGCCGTGAGCGTGTAGAACAGGTAGCGGTACTCCGGGCGAAAGAAGTCCTCGAAGGTCCATCCCTGTGGCCAGCGGCCGGTCTTTCGCTCCTCGAGCGTTTGCATGAGCACAAACAGGCCGGAGGCACCGCAGGTCCAAAGCGCCTGAAAGGCGCCGATGCTCAAGACCACGCCGCCGAGCACTGACCGGGCGACCAGCGTGAAGTAGGGCACGGTGAAGAGTGCAATGACCAGGGCGCCGTCGAGCAGCCAAATCGCTGGATCGTTGTGGACCGTAGCTCGCTCCAGCACCGGCACGAGCGTGAGCGGAAGCAGGACAAGCGCAGACCTCCGCAATTTGCCTGGCCAGCCAGGTGGATCCGAATCCGGGATTGAGCGCCCCCGGGGGGCGCGGAACAGGTTTGGGGAGAACACCATTGCGACCATGGTGGCGGAGCCAAACCAGAGGGCAACAAATACCATCGGCACGCGGCCACCGATCGTCCCCCAATGCCGCGCGTAGAGGACGAGCGCGAGAGTCCCGAGGCCAGTTACAAGTAAGCGGAAGCGCAGGGAGGAGGTCATGGACGCCGATGAATCCCCTGGCCCCGTCATCCAGCTGTTAGGCATCTCATTCGTCCAGCCCTCGGCCGAGACGAAGCGTGAGACCCGCCCACCCCACGAGATCAGCCTGGAAGCGGCTCGGCAGTGTACCGAAGGAATCACGGACGCGCATATTATCGAGCAGCCCTTTGACGCCCAGATCGATATGGATGTTGGGGAGCAGGGGGAACTGGGTTCCCAGGCCCAGAACGGCGCCGATGGTCGAGGTGTTCTCGAGATTGCGGTACGCCCGACCTCCATGACTGATGAACGCAGCTCCCGCGGACAGGTGAAACGGGATTGGGAAGATCCCCGACGGCCAGTCGCAGTATGGCGCTCACGGTGCCGACGGTGACATGGGCGGGAAGGGCGGTGTCTGGCGCGGTGGGCGAAACCGGGGCTCAGCGCGACGTCGCTGGCGGCCCGAAGGAACGTGCCTTCGAGCCCGAAGATCCTTCGGTATGCATGAGCAGGGCCTGGGAAACGGCCTCACTGTGCGCCGCACCGGCGAGCCAGGGCGGAGGCGCGAGCACTCCGGACTTGCTCGGCAGTCAATTCGGGCGTCGGATGAAGCGCACCGGAATACATGAGATTGCGCATCCATTCCGCGACCAGCCGCTCCTGCCCCGGGCCGGGCCGCCGCCCCTGATCGATGTGCGGGATACCAAGGAGGTGCGCCAGTTCGTGCGCGAGCATCCTCGAGGTTGAGCCAGGATCAGGGCTGTACACCACGAGGCATACCCGGGTGTCCTCTCTCGCCTCGCCCCCGAGTTCCGGCCGAGCGGCACGGTCCACCAGCAGAATCCGGACACCGCGATCCGGCTTGTGCACCGCGGCGAGGAAATGGTAGCCGGCCTCGTCGACGTCGTCCGTGTGAGCGCCTGCGGGCATTTCTTCGACAACACTCTCGACGCTGGCGACGGGAAACTCGATGTCGGCCAGGCGGTGCAGCAAGTCGCTCGCCCGTTGAAGGATGGTGCGGGCATATCCATCGGTAAAGCGCTGCGGAAGCTCCCGCCCGCCGGACCGGAGTGTGACTATGGTGAGATCCGCAGGAATATGAATGGTCATGGAGGTTTCCCGGGTACAATACCGTTCCAACGTGCCCGCTAACGCCGCATACGTCGCAGGGCCGCGGCGCTCTTCCCATCAGTATGGGGAACCCCGGGCAGTGGTGCCAGCCCCTGCACAACCCGCTGGCCGCGTCCTGCAACTACTTCCGGTTGTTCGCGTGCACCATACGCGTGTATCAGGGAGGGTACGGGCCGGCCGCCGGGAAGCAGGCGCAAGATCACTTAAGGCACCGATTGACAGTACTTGGCTGAAGGGGCCTGCCGCAATGCCTCCGGCCGCGCCTTGCACCTGCAGTTGCGGTTGTTAGCCGGCACCGCTGTGACTCTACCTCCACGGGCCGTGGGCCGATCGGTAGCTCGCGCGGTCACCTGGTCACCTGGCGGACCTGGGTGGCTATCTGGTCCAGATGGACGTGGCCGGTTCCGCAACAGCCCCCCCAGATATCCATATGGGGATACCGTCGGGCGATCCTCCCCATGAGCTGCCCGAGCTCCACGGGGTCTCCTTCTTCCAGGTAGCCGATCTGGCAAAGCTCGAGTTTGTCCTTCTTCGAGGCATTGGGGCGCAGTCCACGCAGGCGATGGATCCAGGGGCCCTCGGTCAAGGCTGGGAGCAACTCGAGGGGGTGGGAACAGTTGAGGGTGTAAAAGCTCGGGGCCTGCCCGGTGGCCGCATCCACTTCGGCGACGGCCTGCGCGACGCTGAGCCCGGAGGGCAGCAATCCCGTCGGTCCCACCATGAAGGACACCGCCATCGGAAGGCCAACCCGCAGGGCAGCGCGCGTGGCCCCGATCACCTCGGGCACACTGGTCATGGTGAAGGCCCACGCGAGGTCCACGCCCGCCCGCCGCAATGTGGCGAGCTGGACGCTGTGATAGTCGTCCGCCTCATCGATGGTGATCGAGCGATTCAGATGGTAGGCATCACCGCGCGGACCCACAAAGCCCTGAATCAGGATCGTCGGGATGTCCCGGGCGTACTCCACGGCCAGCTCCCTGAGAAAGGCTATCGCACTCAGGTTGGCGTCGGCCAGGCTGGCGGGCGTGTATCCGAGGAGCTGACCCCAGTCCGGGCTGGCACGGTAGTCGAGTCCGCCCATGAGGGCGAACAGCCCGTGGGTGGCCACGACATCCAGGTAGCGGCGATACATCGCGCGCATCGCGGCTACCGCCGCGGGGTTGTCGAGGAGCGGGTACATGGCAAAGTGAGGGAGCGGAAAGCCCCACTTGTACATGATCTCCGTCTCGATGCCCCCCTCCGTGAGGTAGAGGGTTCCAGGCTGGGAGGGCGGGAAGGGCATTGCCGTGCACTCAGATGCTGGAAGAAAGTGGGCAGACCTTCCGCGGTCTCACACATAGGTGACTTCAGGCGTCAGTCGTTCGGCGAAGCCGTGGGGCGTGCGCGGAGGAATCACTACGACATCACCGACGTTAGTCAGGCAGCTGAAGCACGCAGTCCGTGGACGTGTTGCACGAGGGCATCGATCCCATCGGGCAGCGTCAGGAGGGAGGTGTCCAGTACAGGAACGCCGAGCGCGTCCGCTTGGCCCCGAAGGTACGCTGCCCAGGCCGTCATCTGCGTACTGGCCAGCTCAGGCTGTCCTCGCGTGAGTGGTGGCCACCTGCCAGCCTTCCGGCGACCCGAAGGCAGACGTCATCGCAGCCGCGGATGGCACCCCAACAGAGTCAAAGAAGTGACACTGGACATGGGGAAGGGCACGTGCCTCCAAGCCCTCGACCATCGCGGTTTTGCCGGCACCTGAAGCACCGGTGATCACGAGAATCTGATGCACAAACGCCAGTGTTGAGGCCCGGAGACCACCTGCTGTCGAACGCCCAGCTTACGCGGCAGTACCGCAGTGACACTCGCGTAAGCGAGCGCGATCACGGTGGGTGGGGTGGCCCTGCGGTCGTTATGCCGCGCGGCTGGAGGCTGAGACCGCCGCGACCCTCGTCGCGCCGCCAGGTTCGGCCGGCGTGTACCGATAGGCCAGCAGAAAGAGCCCGCCCAGTACCAGGTCGACGACACCCGCACCGAGAGTGGGCAGCGGGATGCGTCCCTGCGCGTAGAGCGCGAGGGCAGCGAGGCCAAAGGAGGCCTTCTCCAGGATGGCCGGGAGCATTGCCGGTCGGAAGCGGGCAGGATCGCTGGCGATGACGAGGAACATGATTTGCCACGCGAGGGCGACGCCGAGGAAGCCGTAGAAGTGCTCCGGATGGGTGATCGGCGGCGGAAAGTCGCGCCCGAGCCGTCCCTCGAAGAAGTACTGAGGGGTGAGGATCAGGAGGCCGTAGATGGCGGCGATGGTAAAGACGCGTTTGGCGAAGCGCATGGGCCGATGGGGAGGAGGAAAGGCTACCGGTAGGCGGCCGGCCCAGGCGTCACCGGTACGCCTCAAGCCGCTTGAGGCGCTCCTGGAAGGAGGCCAACGATCGCGTGAGGGCGAGGGATCTCGCGGCGTTGTCTTTCTCGGACCGGAGCAGATCTGGTTGAAACGAGGCGATCTGGGATTCGATCTCGCTAATGCGAGTGACTAGTTCAGCGCGGGTCAGGATGGAGCTCCGAGCAGAGGAATGTCCGGTTCAAGGTCTATCGCAATCTAACGCACCCAGGGTGCGCTAACGTCCCCCGGAGGGCTGCATACCGTCCCGCATAGGCGGCAGGGAGCGGCTCGGGTGTGTACACAGACCGGTCGCCGTCTGGCGGGGCGGTTCTATCGCCAGGCGACGGCCGCGCCCTGACAGCTTGATGCGGTTGGTAGCCTGCAACGGTGCGCTCCTAAACTAAGTGCCAGAAGAGGATGAACTGGCAGGAACTGGTAGACTCGCCATCTCCTCCAGGAGAACGAAGGCCCCTCTGAAGTACTCCCGGCAAAGATATCAGATCGGCGGGATGTTGGCGAAAGGATGCGGCCGGTGGCGATCGCGCGGGTACTCCGGCGCCACCCCAGCACCATCCTCCGGGAGCTCGCCCGGAATCGCACGGCGCGCGACCGCTGCGAGTGGTATCCGGTCCGGTTCCGGTGCGGACCGTCACGGCGAACAATGGCACCGAGATGACCAGCTATCGGTGGTTCGAATGTGCCTTCGTCTGCTCGTTCGATTTGACGGATCCATACTATGCGTGGCTGCGTGGCACGAACGAGAACACCAACGGCCTCATCCGACCGTACCTCCCGAAGCGTCTGTCCAGATCGATCCCCCGGGGCTGGTGGAGTGAAGCTACCGCAGAGGAGTCAAGCCGGTCGGACGCCTGACTGACTGCAAAGCCAGCCTCCGAGGGCGCCAGCACCGAGCCCGGCCGAGATCGAAAGCGGTGAGCGCTCCGCCCGGGGGACCGACCCATCGGCCGAGGCGGGTCGCGTAGGCCTCCGCCGCACCCTGGTCGGGCAGTCCAGCCAGGGCGACGAGGGCCACGAGTACCAGTATCGGGAGCAGCTCGGCGATGAAAGCTCCAGCGGCGATCCGGCCCCAGCGTAGGGACATGGACAGTTGCAGAGTTGATTGCTGGTCCAAACAGTATGAGGCAGCCCAGCGCCCGGCGTTCGCGGCAGGGCCGCGGCGTGCTCGAAGGTATGGACCTGCCACGGGCAGTCGGGCGGTCCGTCGGAAAGCGACGGCCCCGCCCTGACCGCTTCGTGCGTTAGTTAGGCCGCCACAACCCCTTACTTGCCGACCGCGACGAATACGGGAGTTCCGTCCTGACGGGACTGTTCGGCCGCGGCCATAATCACGGCCTCGAGGTCGCTGCCAGCGTCAGCGGGGGCGACCAGGGCGGTACCAGAGGCGGGTTCGGCACACGTAACCCTGATATCCATCGGCGTGTAGATACTCAGGGTAAGAATGCTGACCAGCCCGTTGAGGAAGCTTACCTGGGTCTCGACTTTGGCTATACCAGACGGGCACTTGGCGGCAGTTTCGACGGTCTTGGGGGGCACGAGACCAAAGATCCAGCCCGAAGCCCACTGCTTCTCCACGGTGACCGTGGAGGGTTTGGCTCCGGTGTCTATGGTGGCATGGTAGCAACCACCGAGGGTGATGCAGAGAGCAAAGAAGCTGACGAGCGAACGTGCACGCATAGAGGGGCCTCGCTGCTGGTGGAAATATGGTGGGGACGGCACGGATGTTAGGCGTAGCGTGCACGAAGCGCCAGAGACACCAGTCTAACGCCCCGCATCAGTGCACGGCCGCGGCGCGGTCGCCTCAGTAGGGGGGGAGCCGACGAGTGGTTCCACCCCTTACACAATCCGGTGGGCCGGCTCCGCCAACTTCATGCGGATGTCAGACTGCCGCGGGCGCCAATGGCCCTGAAACCCCGACGCCGCGCCCCCGTTTCTATCGCATGACCTTCCGGGGGCTCCCATGATTGTGGCACGTTCCATTCTAGTACTGAGCCTGGCGCTCCACGCGGGCTCTGCGGGCTGCGCATCGAGCTAGTCTGGCATCGCGGCGCGCGGTCATTGCCCGATTACGCAGGCAGGCCTACGCCACCGGACCTCGCCTTCGGGCCCGCCAAACTGGGGTTCTTCGTGGCAGATCTGGACTCGGCGTTGGCCGTGCTGCGTGCCCGCGGAGCCACAATCGAAGGTGCGTGGTTAGACCGGCCCAGCCATGTGGCTTCGACGGATACACTCTGGACGAGGAACATTCTGGTGCGCGACAACAGCGGCACTTACCTGCAGCTATTTGAAGGACGTCGATAAGGCGCCTATACCCGTTGGTAGGGGAGTAGCGGGCGGTCGCCTGATGCCAGAGACTGTCGGCAGCCTGACGCCTAGAATAAGCGGCAGGGCCGCGGCGTCCGCGGCCGTGGTTCAACCACCGACCGGTTGGGCCGGCCCGTCGAAAAGCGACGGCCACGCCCTGACCGCTTCATACGCCTGTTCGGCCGATACGGCCCGCGCTCTCAGAGGCGGGACAGGTGTACGCCCGGCTATCGCAGACGCAGGGCAACGAGAAACGTCGCCCCAAACAGGAGGCCGCTCACTATCCACCATCCGCCGTAGGACGGCCAGGGCTCACCATCAAGCAAGAACCGGTGAGGATTGTCCCAGACCACTCTAATGTGTGCGGTACCGCCATCACGCAGGGTGTGAATCGTGGCCTCAGGGAGCAGGAGATTGACGGCCTTCGCTCTACCATCACTGGTCGTGATGCGTACGGGAAAGAGGGCGCGGGAGGCACCGTGATATTCGGACCACGATGTCGGCCTCGGCGGCGTGGCTGAGACTCGCTGTATCGTGGCCGGGACCCCGTCCATTGACAATTGGAGCCGCGCGTAGGCCTGCGGCGATGCGATGACGAACGAGCATAGCGCCATGACGGCCAGCAGGACCTTGAAGACGAGGCCTTTCACAAGTCCCACCGAAGGCGAAGCGCTCATAGTGGGAAACGTCCGATGGCGGGGTGGGAGAACAGCGCTGGGGCAATGAGATGCAGCTGCGATCGTCACGGCGATGGAACCAGGACGCCCGCGAGGGTGCGGCCTGACGCTGAGCATAAGTTGCAGGGCCGCGGCGCGCTAGATGAACAGGGTTAGATGAGCGGGTGGGGCAGGCCAAGAGCGAAACGACCGCCGTGCCCTGACCGCTTTATGCCTTTGTCAGGTGACGCTGTTGCCCTCGTGCTACGCGCCCTTCGCGCGAACGGCGAGAAGTATCAGAACTAAGCTTCCGAATGTTCCGACCAGATTGATGGTCTCCGCCAGGCCAGAGGGTATGGAGGGAAAGGCCCGCGGTATGATCAAGTTCAGGGACATCAGGAGGACGGCGGGGAGCATAAAGCGATCTTGCGTCGAGAGCGGCTGCCGCCGCAGCACGCGCCACAGGGCCCAGATGACTCCTACGATGCCGAGTACCAAGCCGGTGACCTGAAGAAGTCCCATCGGTACCGATCTCCATTCTTTGCGAGGAGCGCAACGCTACGCGCAAGTCACCTGACGTCCCGCATAAGTTGCAGCGCCGCGGCGAGGTCGCCAGACCTCGTCGTGAAATCTGCATGTGGTATCGAGTCTAGGCAAACCGCTGGCCGTGCCCTGACCCCTTCATGCGTTAGTGATGCCGCACCGGCTCATTCATCTATCCAAGTGCAAATATCGATCGAAGCCTGGGTCGGGAGCATCTTCTCGAGTGTGGTTGTCCCGCGAGGCAATGGCGGAGAGGGCCGCCGCGGTGATCGCCCCGAACAAGAGTGCAGAGCGCAGGCTTGTACGATCGCGTGCAAGGTCGGACCGGGGTTTCGCCAGCGGCGGACGATCCAGCTGAGGGCCACCACTTGTGCTCCGAATCCGTCCAGGACGGCCTGAAGCCTGCGCGGTCGGACAGTTTGATGCGGTTATTAGACCGCATAGGCTCCCGCTATCGGTTCTGAAGGCGGTCCCACAGCGGCTTGGGCGCCGCGCACGAGTAACCAGACCGGGAAAACCACCTCTCCGATGAACGTGAAGGCACTTACCCTCAGGGTAACCGAAGGGAGCAGGAGTTGAAGACTGACGTCGATGAGGTATCCCAGGCCGGCCAGGAGCAGCAACGGCCCGATGAGCCGCGGAAACCAGCCGGCCTGGATGACCAGGGCACCGAGCGGCAGAAGCCAGAGGCCCCAGAACACCTGGGACAGGAGAATGCCATGGGCCCGGGCGGCAAGGTGCTGGGTGACGAGGGAAGCGAGTTGCTCGGCAGACCACCCGGCGCTCATCGCTGGCTGCACGAGCCCGAGGGCACTGAGGTGGTGGACCTCATTGTAGAGAGTCAGGGAAATGCCAATCGTGGCCAGCATGACCATGAGGATGGCTCGGGCTCGCTGCACGGGCGCGAGGAGGCGATAGAGGGTCAGGACCAGACACAGGAAGAGGAGCTGCCCGATCAGGTGGCTTGCCGTTCCCAGCCGTATCAGGGTCTCTGCCCCCGCCACGCGCTGGAGGGTAGCGGTGGCGTCGCCGGGTACGAGCAGGATGGAGGGGAGGTACACAATGGCGAAGAAGCCGAAGGGCATCATCGCCAGATAGAGGGCGCCGGCCGTTCTCGCCAGGCGCGCGGGCTGATCGGTCATAGGTGCCACGTGCTCGAGGGCAAGGGAAACAACGTACGCATGCGGACGAACGCCCACCGTAAGCGGCAGGACCGCGGCGCGCCAGATGGGCCGCACCAAACGGGGGGCCGGCCACGAGCAAAGCGCCGACTGCGCCCAGGCCACTTCTCACGGTTTGTTAGGCCGCGCTAACGGCGACCCGCGCCGGCCGCAACGGCCGTCGCATATTTACGAACATCGTTGGGCGTCAAGATAAGGCGACTAAAGTGTCCTCCTTCGACAAAGCGGTCGGCGCCTCCCTGCTTCAGCGCCGTCGCGGATACCGTTGAGCAATACCACGACAACGTACTCCATGGAGCGGAGGGAGGCCATACTTGCGAACGATCCATGGAAAGAGTGCTACCCACCACAGGCGGATGCCCTGTTCGTCCAGGCCGTCGATTAATGGAGTAGGCCGGTAGTCCTTGCTCGTCTCGAACATCATCGTGGAAGCTCGGCATCCGCGGATGAGCATCATAGACTTCGGAGATGAGCGTGGAGGATAGGCGATTGTCCGAGGCCGGCCACCAGGAGATGCAGGTAGTGCCGACATGCACCGAGGCATGTCCCCAGGCAATGGACCTTCCTCGGAAGGGCCAAATATCGACAGTGACCATTGCGGTGCCTCGGAGAAGGCGGGCCGTGGCTGTTCTCAGGGAACGGTCTGGGAAGTTGCGGTAGAACGCAACACCTGTCCTTCCGAAGCACACTAACGGCAAATCGTCGGGAAAGAGTCACAAAGGCGCCGGCCTGCCGCCCACCATAAGCGGCAGGCCCGGAACGCCAATGGCTGCGACCTGACCGCTTCCTGCGTTAGTTAGCCTGCACGAAGGCGGCAGCCCGAGGCGCGGCCGCAGGGCGACAAGCACCCGTGACGGCGATCGGACGTGTGAATCAGGACGCGCGATCACTGCTGGGGAAGTCCAAGGCCGCGGTGGCAAGGCGGATCTCATGCAGAAACAGGATCAGGGCTCCGATCAGGGCAATCATGGCCGCGACGAAGAGGACGCCCACGCCGGCTGCCACGTTCAGCGAAAGAAAGGCGCCGACAAAGAGCACCACGATCAGAGTGGAAATGAGGAGGGCAGAGAGTGTCGCACAGGCTACGCCTCGATTTACGGCCGTCGCGCGACGAGCCAGGACGTGCAACTCAGTCGCGCGCGCAGAAATGGTGGATGGCCGCTCCTGAAGGATCCGGGCACGATCAATGATGCGTGCCAGGCGGCTCGTGAGGACCGACAATAGTGCCATTACGCCCATGATGAGGAACACGGGGGCCACAGCGAGCTGGATGGCGTGCGCGATTGCGGTGAGGTTCGTTTCCGGTGGCATGGCGCTCCGACCTGTGGGTGGACGAGCTCCTGAGAATAGCACTCAGGCTAACGCCCAGCATCAGCGGCAGGGCCGCGGCACGCTAGCGGCGCTGGCCCTGGCACCGACGGGTGGGGCCGGCCAGGAGCCAAGCGACGGCCGCGCCCTGACCGCGTCACGCGTTAGTTAGATGGTCTGGGTGGCGTCGCGAGGGCTTCCACGACGGCCGCCAGGGTTTGCGCCTGCTGCTTCTCGCGCGGGATGCTCGCAAAATGATCGCCTGGTTGAAAGCCGTAGTATCCGAACTGGTTGTGGTTACCGCCCT